>OZ244581.1:1712500-4688742 GCA_965217935.1 Acetobacteraceae bacterium
GAACAATGCCCACCCAATTGCCCGAGGTCCAGCCGTCGCCAGTTAAGCCTTGCCCGGCCCGGCTCCGGCCGCCTTCTCCCCATACGTCAACGCGAACAACAGCAAAGACCGCGCCGCCACGTCATACCGCTCCCCGATCGCGAACTTCTGCCCATCGTCGCGCTCCGGCGCGTTCGTATCCAGCGCCAGCTCCCACCCTGTCCCGTTCGTGCACCGCGGCAGCATGAAATGCGCCGGGTCATGATGCGCGTTGCAAACGATCAGCACCGTCGTGTCGCTGCCGAACCGCCGCACCCCCGTCGCCTGCGCCCGTCCGTCGATCAACATGCCGAAGCACTGCATGGTCGCGTCCCCCCACTCCTTGTCCCGCATCGCCTTGCCGCTTGCGTTGACCCACGTCACGTCGCGCACGCCCAGATCCTCGATCTCCTGCCCGGTGAAGAACCGGCTCCGGTGCAGGATCGGATACCGCAGCCTGATCGCCGTCAGCCGCTGCACCAGCGCCACCTGCGCCCGCCCCCAGTCGGGGATGTTCCAATCCACCCAACTGATCTCGTTGTCCTGGCAATACGGATTGTTGTTCCCCCGCTGCGTCCGCCCGAACTCGTCGCCCGCCAGCAGCATCGGCGTCCCCTGGCTCAGCAGCAGCGTCGCCAGCATGTTGCGCATGCTCCGCCGCCGCAGCTCGTTGATGTCGCGGTTCTTCGTCTCCCCCTCGGCCCCGTGGTTCCAGCTATGGTTGTTGTCGCTCCCGTCCCGCCCGTCCTCGCCATTCGCCTCGTTGTGCTTCTTGTTGTAGCTGACCACGTCCCGCAGCGTGAACCCGTCATGCGCGGTGATGAAGTTCACCGTCGACCAAGGCTTGCGCCCCCGCTTGTTGAACACGTCCGCGCTGGCGCTCATCCGCGCGGCCAGCTTCGGCGTCATCCCCCCGTCGCCCTTCCAGAACGCCCGCACGTCGTCGCGGAACTTGTCGTTCCACTCCGCCCACCCCGGCGGGAACCCGCCCACCTGATAGCCCCCGGGCCCCAGATCCCAAGGCTCGGCGATCAGCTTCACGCCGTTCAGCGCCGGGTCCTGCCCGCACACGTGCAGGAACCCGCTTTCCTGATCGAATCCATGCGGCTCCCGCGCCAGGATCGTGCCCAAGTCGAACCGGAACCCGTCCACGTGCATCTCCTGCACCCAGTAGCGCAGGCTGTCGGCCACCATCTGCACCACCCGCGGACGCGACAGGTTCAGCGTGTTCCCGGTCCCGGTGTCGTTGATGTACAGGTTCTTCCGGTCGGGCAGCAGCCGGTAATAGCTGGCGTTGTCGATGCCCTTGAAGCTGAGGTGAGGCCCCCGCTCGTTCCCCTCCGCCGTATGGTTGTAAACCACGTCCAGGATCACCTCGAGCCCGGCGTCGTGCAGCTGCGCCACCATCTCCTTGAACTCGGTATGAGCCAGCGCCGGCTTGCTGCTGTACCCCGGCTGCGGCGCAAAGAACCCGATCGTGTTGTAGCCCCAGAAATTCGACAGCCCCTTCTCCATTAGGAAGCTGTCGTTGACGAACGTATGCACCGGCAACAGCTCGACGCTCGTCACCCCGAGCGCCTTGACGTAGTCGATCACCTCCTTCACCGCCAAACCCGAGAACGTCCCGCGCAGCGCCTCCGGCACCGCCGGATGCAGCATCGTGAACCCCCGCACGTGCGTCTCGTACAACACCGTCCGATCCCACGGCACGCCCGGCTTGCGATCGCGCAGCCAGGTGAACGCCGGGTCGACTACGACGCACTTGCGCATGTTGCCCGAGCTGTCCCGCTCGTCGAACGTCAGGTCGTCATCCGACTCGTACGTGTAGCCGTAAACCTCCGGCCCCCACCGCAGCGTGCCGACATGCCCCTTCGCATACGGGTCAAGCAGCAGCTTATGCGCGTTGAACCGGTGCCCCTCCATCGGCGCCCAAGGCCCATGCACGCGATAGGCATAAACCGTCCCCGGCCGCGCATCCGGCAAGTAGCCATGCCAGATCTCGTCGGTGTATTCGGGCAGCTCGACCCGCTCCAGCTCCGTCCGTCCCTTCGCGTCGAACAGGCAAAGCTCGGCCTTGCTGGCATTGGCGCTGAACAGCGCGAAGTTGACCCCCACCCCGTCCCAAGTCGCCCCCAGCGGATGCGGCAACCCTTCGCTCAATCGCGACGCTTGTCTGTTCCGCAAACACGCTCTCCTCAAGCAACCGACGCCGGAGCATACAAGCCCGCAGCCGCCGCTCAACCGCGGTCCCCTAAGCGGACATTCGTGGCACAAGCCATGAATGTCCGCTTAGGGGGCCTTTGAAGACGCATCATTTTTCGCGTCGTGACGGCGAGCCGTCCCGCGAAATGATGCTTAGGGCAGCATCCGCAACAAGTGCGTCGGCTCGCCGATGAAGCTGCCCGCCCAAACAAAGGCTTGAGGCGCTTGTCCGATCGAGCGGAACGTAGAGATAAGTGTCGGACAAGCCATGAGCCCGAACGAACCCTTGGTCCGCAGCCCTACCCCCGGCATAACCATTCGATGAGCGAGCTAGACACCGCCCCCCTCTATTTCGACAACCTCACCATCGGCCAGCAATTCACGTCCGGGCCGGCCACCATCGAACGCGACCGCCTCGTCGCCTTCGCCGCCGAGTTCGACCCCCAGCCGCAGCACCTCGACGAACAGCAAGCCAGCCAAAGCATGTTCGGCGCCCTCGTCGCCAGCGGCTGGCACACCGCGGCGCTCACCATGCGCCTGCAGCTCGAAGCCGCGATGGGCCGCATCCCCGGCGGCGCCATGGGCGCGCAGATCGACAAGCTCCAGTGGCTCCGCCCAGTGCTGCCCAACGACTCCCTCCGCGCCGTCATCGACGTCCTCGACCTCCGCGAAAGCCGCTCCCGACCAGACCGCGGCCTCGCCACCCTGCGCACCACCACCCTCAACCAGAACGACCAGCCGGTCATGCAAATGACCGCAGCCGTCCTCATGCCAAAACGACCAATCACGGGATCGTGAGCAGAACCCAACTGCCCGGCTCGCCCCAGCTTTGCTACCCGCTCCGCGATGAACCTGTTCAAACCCGCTTGCCTGCTCGCCCTCCTGGCCCTCCCGGGCTGCGGCGCGTTGCTCACTGAAGGCGCCTCCGACCTCGCAGGCATCGCCGCCTCCGGCATCTCCTCGGGCGTCACCAAGAACGCCACCGCCGCCGCGGCCATCGGCCTCGGCGTCCAATCGCTCGCCTCCACCGGCCTGAAATACGTCACCCGCCGGCTGCACCGCAACGAGCAGGACGCCATCGCCCAAGCGGCCGGACCGCTCGAACAGGGCGGCGTCGCCCGCTGGTCCATCAGCCACACCCTCCCGGTCGAGCCCGACCAGCAAGGCGACGTCGCCGTCAGCCGCGTCTTCGGCGCCGGCCCGATCGAGTGCAAGGAAGTGGTGTTCTCCATCGAGACCACCGACAAGAAACAGGTCCAGCGCGCCTTCTACATCACCAACATCTGCAACGACGGCGCCGCCTGGCGCTGGGCCACCGCCGAACCCGCCACCGAACGATGGGGCGGCCTGCAGTGAAGCGCGTCCTGCCGCTCCTCCTCGTGCTGAGCGGCTGCAGCGCCATCCCCGGCGTCGTCGGCGCGGTCTCTGGCGCAGGCGCGGGCGCCGCGACCGCCAACCCGGCCGTCGGCTTCCTCGTCGGCATCTCGGTCCGCGCCGCCGGGGATTATATCCAGGCCTACATCGACCGCTCCCGCCGCCGCGGCGAGCAGGACGCCATCGCCAACGCCGCCGGCAACGCCCCGCTCGGCCAGGCCCGGCTCTGGGAAATCCGCCACACCATCCCCATCGGCAACGAACGCGGCACCGTCACTCCCATCCGCGACATCCAGAACCCGCTCGCCAACTGCCGCGAGGTCCTGTTCGCCGTCGAAGATGGCGGCATCTTCACTACGCCTATCTGCCATGAGCAGGACGGCTGGAAATGGGCCGCAGCGGACCCGGCAGTCGACCGCTGGGGCTTCTTGCAGTAGCGTCACTCCGCTGCCGCATCCAACTCCGTTCCCTTGACCAAGGACGGCAGCAGCGGCAGCAGCAGCTTCAAGTCCCGCTCCGCCACGCAGCAGAGATACTGCTCCACCGCCGGCGCATCCCCCTCCTGCTCCGGCAGCGGCAACCCATCGGCCCCGAGCGGCAGCGCAGCCAACCCAAGATCCTCATACACCTTCAGCAAACCCGGCCCGGCCCGCCAAACCGCCGGGTCCAGCCCCTCCTGCTGCGCCAGGTCACGCAAGTTCCAGATCACCGACACCCGGTCCCCCGCCGAACCGGCCGGGTCGCCCAAGCCGAGCAGCACCCGCCCGCATCGCCGGAACGGCATCCCCGCCCGGCCCATCTCGCCCAGCACCATCCCGTCCGCCTCCGCCGGCGGCGTCGCCCCGAGCGACGCATATTGCAGCCGCCCCCCGCCCGACCAAGGCACCCAAGCCACCCGCCCGGGCCGGATCAGCCGCCACAACGCGATCAGCGCCAGCGCCACCGCCAGCCCGACCGTCGCCCGCAAGGCGTTCGGCGCCTCCGGCGACAGCACCAGTTCCAGCCAGGAATTGTCATCAAGCCCCCGCACCGCCGGCTCGAACGCCGCCAAGGTCAGCACGCACAGCACCAGCGCCACCAACGGGACCACCGTCCCGGCCCGCAACGGCCCGCTCAGCAGCCGGGCATGGCGGTAATACGCATCCCGGAACGGCGCCAGCAGCAGCGTCGCCAGCACCATCACCGCCGGCACCCAGGTGGCCAGGCCCTGCGCCGCCGTGATCGCCGCCGCCGCCAGCAGCAGCGCGATCGTCAAGAACCACGCCAACGTCACCCGCTGCGACAGCCCGACCGACATCACGATCAGCATCGCCCCGATCAGCGACGGCAGGTAACGCCCCGCATCGGTCGCGAGCGTCAGGTAATCAGGGTCCATCCACGACACGTCCGGCCGGTCGTCCAGCAGCCCGATCCCCAGCAGCAACGCCCCGCATAACGCCACCGCCCCCGCCGCCGCCATCGCCGCGAACGCGGGCTCGCTCCAGCGCGACAGCCGCTCCGTCCGCCGCGCCACCCGCGGGCTGCTCACCATCGCCCCGCCCCGCAGGATGATCTCGTTGCCCGCGAACAGCGCCCCCGCCAGGAACAACGGGATCACGTAATAGAACAACCGGAACACCACGATCGCGCCCACGACCTGCGGCGCATCGACGTAAGGCTCGAGCCCGAGCAGCATCGCGCCGTCGAACACCCCGATCCCGCCCGGCAGATTGGCCGCCAGCCCCGCGGTGTAGGAGGCGACGTAAACCCCCAGGAACCGCAGGTAGGTCAGCCCCGGCGCATCCGGCAGCAGATGATAGAAAATTCCCGCCGTGATCGCCACGTCCACCGTCGCCAGCGCCACCTGCAGCAACGCCATCCGCCACCCCGGCAGCCCAATCTCCGTGCCGAACAGCTTGACCGAACCCATGAACCGCGACAGCGTCATGTACGCGAGCACAACCGCCCACATCGCCGCCCCGATCGCATACATCGCAAGCGTCGGCACCTTGTCCCCGAAAAACGGAACCGCGTCCGGCTCGATGAACAGGATGCTCCCGCCCAGCACCAGTCCGCCCAGCGTGAACGTCAGGCTGCAGAACGCCACCACCTTCGCGATCTGGAACGGCGTCAGCCCCCAATGCGCGTAAAGCCGGTATCGAACCGCCGCCCCCGAAACGGCAGCGAACCCCAGATTATGCGACAGCGCGTAGGCGCAGAACGACGCGAAGGCCACCCGCCCGTAGCTCACCTTGTGCCCGGCGTAAATCGTCCCCAGCCGGTCGTAGAACGTCAGCACGCCGTAGGACAGGATCGTCCAGACGAACGAGCCGATCAACGCCGCCCGCGGGATCGCATCCAGCGCCGCCCTGATGTCCGCGAACTTGAGGTGCCGGAACTCCTTCCACACCACGTAGACCGCGCCAACCAGCAGCACCACGCCCACGACCGCCGGCAGGTGCCGCGCCGCGCGCTTCAGCCATAAAGGCATTAAGCCGCGCCCCGGCAGACCGGCATCAGGCAGCGTCCGCGGCCAAGGACAGCCTGTCCTCGATCAGCCGCACAGTCTCCCCCACGCCGTATAAAGCGATGAACCCGCCGAACCGCGGCCCTTCGTTCTGCCCAAGCAGCACCTGATACAGGCACGCGAACCAGTCCTTCAGCGCCGCGAACGGATGCCGCTTGCCCACCTCGTAAACCACGTCCTGGATCGCTTCCGCCGCCGCCCCGTCCGGCAGCGCCCCCAGCGCTCCGGCCAGATCCAGCAGCGCGCCTCGTTCCAGATCCGTCGCCGCCCGGAACCGTTTCGCCGGGCGCACGAAATCCTGGTAATACCGCACCGCGTGCCCGACCAGCGCATCGAAGAACGGGCTCACGCCCGGCGCAGCTTCCGGGCTATACCGCCGCAAAAACCCCCAAAGCATGTCCGGCGTGTCCGCATTGACCACGCTCGCCAGATTCAGCAGCATTCCAAACGAAACCGGGCAAGCCACCCCCTCGTCCCGCTGCCCCAGCACATGCCAAGCCGGGTTCGTGGCCCGCGCCGCCTGCTCCTGCCCCGCCAGCTTGCCCGCATTCGCCACGAACTCGTCCACCGCCCGCGGGATCACGTCGAAGAACAGCCGCTTCGCCCGCGTCGGCTGGTGATACATGAACTGCCCCAGGCTCTCCGGCGGCGCATACGCCAGCCACTGCTCCACGCTCAGCCCGTTGCCCTTGCTCTTGCTGATCTTCTGATGCTGCTCGTCCAGGAACAGCTCATACGTGAACCCAACCGGCGGCTCGCTCCCCAGCACCCGGCACACCCGCCCCGAAAGCCGCACGCTGTCGATCAAATCCTTCCCCGACATCTCGTAATCCACCCCGAGCGCGTGCCACCGCATCGCCCAGTCCGCCTTCCACTGCAGCTTGCAGCCCCCCCCGGTCACCGGCGTCTCATACCGCGCCCCGCTCTCCGGGTCCTGCCAGAACACCGTCCCCGCGTCCGCGTCCACCCGGTCGATCCGCACCTGCATCACCCGCCCGCTCACCGGATGCAGCGGCAGGAACGGCGAATACGTCGCCCGCCGCTCCGGCCCCAAGGTCGGCGCCACCGCCGCCACGATCGCCTCATGCCGCTCCGCCACCGCCCGCAACGCCGCATCGAACCGCCCGGCTGCGTAATACTCGGTGGACGACGCGAACTCGTAGTCGAACCCGAACCCGTCCAGGAACGCCCGCAGCCGCGCGTTGTTGTGCGCCCCGAAGCTCTCATGCGTCCCGAACGGGTCCGGCACCCGCGTCAAGGGCTGGCCCAGGTATCCCGCCAGCATCTCCCGGTTCGGCACGTTGTCCGGCACCTTTCGCAGCCCATCCATATCGTCGCTGAACGCCAGCAGCCGCGACGGCAGCCCCGTCAGCGCCGAGAATGCCCGCCGCACCCATGTCGTCCGCGCCACCTCCCCGAACGTGCCGATATGCGGCAACCCCGACGGCCCATATCCCGTCTCGAACAGCGCCTCCCGTTTCCCCGCCGCGTCCAGCCGGGCCGCCACCTTGGCCGCTTCCTCGAACGGCCAGGCCTTCGGGAGATCGATATTTCGCAAGGGTTCCGACATGCGCGGCAAACTAGCCTGCAATCGTGCTGACTGGAACAGCCGGGGTCTGATCGAATCACGTCGCGCTTGATCAGCAAGCGAGGGCGGCCATTCCAGGCGCCCCAAACCCTTGGTTCCCACCCCACCCCCTGCCATACAAGCCGGATGGCCGCCGCCAACCCCATTCTCCTGCCCGAAGCGCCCGCGCTCGTCGCCGGCAACGCCCGCGCCGCAATCCTCACCACCGACGGCGAGCTCCTCACCCTGCCCGCCGAAGAGGCCGCCGCCCAAATCCGCCAAACCCCGGCCTTCCTCCTCCACGCCCCCGCCACCTTCCGCCGCCTAGGCATGCAACCCGCCCCAGCCCTGGACCTCCTCGAACTCTTCGCCTTCGTCCTCCCCGCCCACCCCGTCCCCCCCACCCCCCGAGGCCTCGCCCAAGCCCTGGACCTCACGCCCCCGGCCACCTTGGAGGACGCCGCCGCCCTCCTCCCCCAGATCGCCGAAACCCTGCTCGCCCGCCTCGCCGCCGCCGCCGCCCTGCCCCGCCAAGCCCACGCCCCCGGCCTCGCCGCCCTCATGGGCGCCGCCGGCTGGCCCTGGTCCCGCTCCGTCCTCGCCGCCCTCGGCCAGCCCGCCGCCCGCCCCGCCGCCCGAGCCCTCCGCGTCTGGGAGGACCTGCCCAAGTGGGAGGACGAAGCCCCGCCCCCGCCCCCCACCGCCTTCCCCATCCCCCAGGCCGAAGCCCGCGCCCGCCTCGCCGCCATGCTCGGACCCGACTCTGAGCAGCGCCCCGGCCAAGCCGACTACGCCAGCGCCGCCGCCCAAGCCTTCGCCCCCCGCAACAACCCCGGCGACCCCGCCGCGATCCTCGCCGAAGCCGGCACCGGCACCGGAAAAACCCTCGGCTACGTCGCCCCCGCCAGCCTCTGGGCCGAACGCAACGGCGGCGCCGTCTGGATCAGCACCTACACCCGCCACCTGCAACGCCAGATCGACGCCGAACTCGCCCGCCTCTTTCCCGACCCCGCCGAACGCCGCCGCCGCATCGTCATCCGCAAAGGCCGCGAGAACTACCTCTGCCTCCTCAACCTGCAGGAACAAACTGCCGCCCTCTCCCCCCGCTCGGCCAGCGCGATCCCCCTCGCCCTCATCGCCCGCTGGGCACAGGCCACCGCCGACGGCGACATCATCGGCAACGACCTCCCCGGCTGGATGCCCGAACTGTTCGGCCCCCGCCTCCTCCCCGGCATCGCCGACCGCCGCGGCGAGTGCATCCACGGCGCCTGCACCCACTACCATCGCTGCTTCGTCGAGCGCACCATCCGCCGCGCCCGCACCGCCGACCTCGTCGTCGCCAATCACGCCCTCGTCATGTCCCAAGCCGCCTGGGGCGGCCTCGACGACGCCCACATTCCCACCCGCTACGTCTTCGATGAAGGCCATCACCTGTTCGACGCCGCCGACGGCGCCTTCAGCGCCGAACTCTCCGGCGCCGAAGCCGCCCTCCTGCGCCGCTGGCTGCTCGGCCCCGAGGAAACCCGCACCCGCGCCAAGGGCCTCCGACCCCGCCTCGAAGCCATGGTCGGCGACTGCGTCACCCTCGCCGACCATCTCCCCCTGATCCTCGGCGCCGCCCAGACCCTCCCCGGCGCAGGCTGGTCCGCCCGCCTCGGCGGCGCCCCCAGCGGCGACACCGAACGCTTCCTCCATGCCATCCGCAACCAGGTCCTCGCCCGCATCCCCGAAAGCGAGCCGTCCTACAACGACCCGGCCTGCCCCCTTCACCCCGCCAGCCCGGAGCTGGCAGACGCCGCCCGAACCCTGGCCCAGTCCTTGATCGCCTTGCTCGAACCCCTGCGAACCCTACGCGCCCAACTCGAAGCCGCTCTCGAACAGGACGCCGAAACCCTCGAACCCGAACCCCGCCGCCGCATCGAGGCCGCCGCCAGCATGTTGCAACGCCGGGCCATCGACCGATTGGTCGCCTGGCTCGCCATGCTCCTCGCCGTTGCCGAACCCCCGCCCGAACCCGGCGTCCGCCCCGATTACGTCCACCTCCTGAAACTCGACCGCCGCGACGGCCGGGATTTCGACGCCACCCTCGCCCGCCACTGGCTCGACCCCACCATTCCCTTCGCCGCCACTCTCGCCCGCCCCGCCCACGGCCTCCTCGTTACCTCCGCCACCCTGCGCGACACCGGCCTCAACGACACCGAAACCTCCTGGTCCATGGCCGAGGCCCGCGTCGGCGCCAACCACCTTCCCTCCCCCGCCATCCGCGTCTCCGTCGCCAGCCCGTTCGACTACGCCGCCCAGACCCGCGCCTTCGTCGTCACCGACGTCGCCCCGGAGCCCGCAGCCCTCGCCGGGGCTTACCGCGCCCTGTTTCTCGCCTCAAACGGCGGCGCGCTCGGCCTCTTCACCGCTATCCGTCGCCTCCAGGACGTCCACCGCCGCATCGCCGGCGCCCTCGAAGACGCCGGCCTGCTCCTCCTCGGCCAGCACGTCGACGCCATGGACAACGCGACCCTCATCGACGTCTTCCGCACCGAGACCGATTCCTGCCTTCTCGGCACCGACGCCATGCGCGACGGCGTCGACGTCCCCGGCCGCGCCCTCCGCCTCGTCGTCTTCGACCGCGTTCCCTGGCCCCGCCCCGACCTCCTGCACCGCGAACGCCGCATCCACCTCTCCGGCGCGGACCCGAAATCCTACGACGACAGCAAGGCCCGCCTGCGCCTGCGCCAGGCCTTCGGCCGCCTGGTCCGCTCGGCCACCGACCACGGCGTCTTCATTCTGCTTGATCGCCGCACCCCGTCGCGCCTTCTCTCCGCCTTCCCCCCCGGCGTCGCCGTCCGCCGCGTGGGCATCGCCGAGGCCGTCGCGGAAACCGCCGCCTTCCTTCAACAAACAACGCCCGCATGACGCAGCCGTCACTTGTGCTAGGATAAGAAGACGATACGTTCCGCCCCATGAGTTCGAAGAAGGATGCCCATATGCTCGCTCGCACCGGAATGGATGCGCAGGAGGCCCTGATCTGCACGATGGTCCTGGTCGCGGCCGCGGACGGCGCCATCACCGACCGCGAGATTGGCGTTATGTCAGGCCTGGTGCAAACCCTTCCCGCCTTCCAGGATTTCAGCAGCGAACGCCTTGACGTCGCCACCGAGGTGGCCATCGGCCTGCTCGAGGAGGATGAAGGCCTCACCCACGCCGGCCAACTGATCCGCGATGCGCTTGATGCCAAGCTACGCGAAACCGCCTACGCCCTCGCCTGCGAGGTCGTCGCAGCCGAGCAGGAAGCCGGCCAGCCCGTCCTGCGCATGTTGGAGTTCGTCGTGGGCGAGTTGCGCCTGGACCCGCTCGTTGCCGCCGCCATCGAGCGTGGCACCCGCGCCCGTTACCGCCGGGCAAGGTCGGCTTGAACCGTAGGGCAACGTCGGGCAGACGTTCGGCAACATGTCAGCAATGCGGCCCTCGCGCGCCGATCGTTGCGAGGCACGTCTGAAGGAACGCTCCCGCAGGGCCCGCGTTCACATTGTCGGAACAGGGGAAACCAAATGACCGATAACAGCGCGCAACAGAATAAAGACTCCTCGCTCGCGCATTCAGTCCAAGAAGTGCAGGGGCATTTTCCCGACAATGCGGCCCTCGAAGACGCCTTGGGACGCTTGACGATAGCCGGTTACGACCGCGCCGACTTCAGCCTTCCCGACGAACGGGCGGCCATTATGCCGACGCCCAACGAGACGGCGGAGAACCCGACAGACAACATTGACCAGGCCCAGCTTCGCACGATGGGAACTGGCATGGCGGGGTTTGCCGGCGCAGCAGCTGCTGGCGGCGCGATCATCGCGACCGGAGGCGCTGCCGCCGTTGCCGCCGCCGCGGCCGCCATCGCTGGCGCCGGGTCCGCAGGCATTGCCGGCGCTGCCGGTCTCGCCGTGGACCGCAATGAGACTGCCAAGCACGACAAGCGCGGCGCCGAAGGCACGCTCATCCTGGCAGTACGAGCGACCTCGCCGGAGGAGGCCGAGGAAATCACCTCTCTCATGCAGCAGTCCGGCGGAACAGAAATCCGCTCCATCAGTGCCGGCGACGAGGTAATGACCGCCGGCGTCAGTTCCGCCTCATGGACAGGCGGCTAACAGCCCACCGGCCGGCCGGCAGCAACGATGATTGCCGGCCCGCAGCATCTACGCGAGCTTAAGGTCGGTTGCGGCAGCTTTGCCGCGCTCCATCGCCACTTCGTAACTGACCTTCTGCCCATCATTAAGCCCGTTCAGCCCGGCAGCCTGGACAGCCGTGATATGCACGAACACGTCCTTGCTGCCGTCCTGCGGCATGATGAAGCCAAAGCCTTTGGTTGCGTTAAACCACTTAACCGTCCCGATCGCCATCCCATCCACTCCAATTCCGTCAATCCAAAACGTCGCTTAGGTCATGCCATCTTCAGATTCGTGGCCGCCGCCTTGCCGCGCTCCATCTCCACCTCGTAGTCAACCGTCTGGCCCTCATTCAAGCCCCGCAACCCCGCTGCTTGAACGGCGGTGATGTGCACGAACACGTCCTTTCCGCCATCCTGCGGCATAATGAAGCCGAACCCCTTTGTTGCGTTAAACCACTTCACTGTCCCAATCGCCATGACGCCTTCGCTCCGCCGATGCCCCACGAACATCGCGGGGCGCCAGCAACCGCTCCACCCTTGGTCTGGGCCCCGATCGGACACGCAGCAAGCCAAGTCACGAACACGGTTGCACTGCCAATGGTGCAGAAACGACGGGCAAAGTCAAATCTTCGGCATCTTGCGCCGCACAAAATAGCATTCCGCCAACATAAAGGGCGGACCCGAAGATCCGCCCCTGATGCTGGCCGCGTGAGCGGTAGACTTAGAAGTCCATGTCGCCCATGCCGCCCATACCACCCATGCCGCCCATGCCGCCGCCGCCAGGGCCGCCCATGGGAGCCTTCTTCTCAGGACGCTCGGCGATCATCGCCTCGGTCGTGATCAGCAAGCTGGCCACCGACGCCGCATCCTGCAAAGCGGTCCGCACCACCTTGGTCGGGTCGATGATGCCGGCGCCAACCATATCCTTGAATTCGGCAGTCTGCGCGTCGAACCCATAGTTATAGTCGCCGTTCTCTAGCACCTTGCCGCCGATCACGGCTCCGTCCTCGCCCGCGTTCTCCGCGATCTGCCGCAACGGTGTCTGCACCGCCTTGCGCACGATCTCGATCCCGAACTTCTGGTCTTCGTTCTCGGGCTTGAGCTGTGCCAGGATCAGGCTGGCGCGAGCCAAGGCCACGCCGCCACCGGGCACGATGCCCTCTTCCACGGCCGCGCGGGTCGCATGAAGCGCGTCGTCGACGCGGTCCTTGCGCTCCTTGACTTCAACCTCGGTGCTGCCGCCCACGCGGATAACAGCGACGCCGCCGGCCAGCTTGGCCAGACGCTCCTGCAGCTTTTCCCGGTCGTAGTCGGAAGTCGTCTCCTCCACCTGCGCCCGGATCTGGTTGCAGCGCCCCTTGATGTCGTCCGCCGACCCGGCGCCCTCGATCACCGTCGTGTTCTCTTTCTCGATCAGAACCCGCTTGGCCCGGCCCAGCATCTCCAGCGTCACCGTCTCAAGCTTGATGCCCAGATCCTCGCTGATTACCTGTCCGCCGGTCAGGATCGCGATATCCTCCAGCATCGCCTTGCGCCGGTCGCCGAAGCCCGGCGCCTTCACCGCGGCAACCTTCAAGCCGCCGCGCAACTTGTTCACGACCAAAGTGGCAAGCGCCTCGCCCTCGATATCCTCGGCAATGATCAGCAACGGACGCCCGCCCTGCACCACGCTCTCGAGCAACGGCAGCATCGCCTGCAAGCCTGACAGCTTCTTCTCGTGGATCAGGATATAAGGGTTGTCGAGCTCGGCCACCATCTTCTCGGCATTCGTGATGAAATACGGAGAGATGTAGCCGCGGTCGAACTGCATGCCCTCAACGACGTCGAGCTCGGTCTGGATGCCCTTGGCCTCCTCGACGGTGATGACGCCCTCATTGCCGACCTTCTGCATCGCTTCCGAGATCATCCGCCCGATCTCGGTCTCGCCGTTGGCGGAGATCGTCCCGACCTGGGCCGTCTCGCTCTCGGTGGTGATCTTGCGCGTCCGGTTCTTAAGCTCCTCGACGACCGCGGCCACCGCCGCATCGACGCCGCGCTTCAGGTCCATCGGATTGATGCCCGCCGCCACCGCCTTGGCGCCCTCGCGCACGATCGACTGCGCCAGCACGGTCGCGGTCGTCGTGCCGTCGCCGGCGACGTCGTTGGTCTTGGTCGCGACCTCGCGCAACATCTGCGCGCCCATGTTCTCGAACTTGTCGGAAAGCTCGATCTCCTTCGCCACGGTCACGCCGTCCTTGGTGATCCGCGGCGCGCCGAAGCTCTTGTCGATCACGACATTGCGGCCCTTCGGCCCGAGCGTTACCTTGACCGCGTCAGCCAGCACATCCACGCCGCGCAACATGCGCTGGCGGGCGTCGCCGCCGAACCGTACATCCTTAGCTGCCATAAAACCTTCTCCTCAGTATACTGACGAATAAGCGTCCGAGTTTTGGTTAGGCGGCCTTCGCCATCGCCGAACCCTCGATCACGCCCATTACGTCGCTCTCCTTCATGATCAGGAGTTCCTCGCCATCGAGCTTGACCTCGGTGCCCGACCACTTGCCGAACAGCACGCGGTCGCCAGCCTTCACGTCCAACTCCACGACGGCGCCCTGCTCGTTGCGCGCGCCGGGTCCCACGGCGATCACTTCGCCTTCCATGGGCTTCTCTTTCGCGGTGTCGGGAATGATGATCCCGCCCGCCGACTTCTCCTCGGCGGTGATCCGCTTGACCACGATCCGGTCATGCAAAGGACGAAACTTCATTGGTAAACGCTCCATTTTGATGGCCTCGGAATAGGGGCGCCGCATTCGCGTTTGGCACTCCCCCATCGAGAGTGCCAGCGATCTAGGAGGGTATTGAACAGAAGTCAACCGAAAAGCAGCACTCGTAACAGTTGAGTGCCAAAGCGCTGATTACAGACGCTTTCTTCTTCCTTCGTTAGCCTCTCAAACCGCACAATCACTTCGGCGCACCATCGCGCAACGAAAGGACACCAGGCCGGAGGCGACTAAATGACGATCGGGTTACAGCTAAAAGACTACCGTCTGACCACTGCCGAGATTATCTACCGCCTGCCCGACCATCCTGAACTTCTGCAAACCTATGTGTGGCAGCAGTTGGATATTGCCCCACTCTTTCCAGAACTCACGAAATTCCTGCAATTCTGGAAACGCGAGATCGAGGGGAAGCTCCATTCCATCCGCATTGCCACGGGCGGGTCGATTAGTCCGCCGTCCGTCCGACATGCTTCCCACATGCTCACTCTGCACTAGCAATTCAAGCCGGCACGGTCCGCCGCCGAAGCAGCACGACCCCGAGCCCGATCGACAAACCCAGCAACGCCGCGGCCAGAGCCATCTGCACGGCGCCGGAGACGCGAACGCCGCCGCCTAGCAATGCGAAGACCGCAGTCTGCGGCACGTAGCCGATTACCGACGCCAGTACGAACGGCCCCGCCGCCACGCCGGACACTCCGGCCAGCAGGTTGAGCACGATGTTGCTGCCAACCGGCAGCAGCCGGATCGTCAGCGTCGCCCGGAAGGCATTGGCCACCAGGAATCGCTCCAACCGCGCCAACCGCCCGCCGCGCGCCAGCCGCCGCATCACCCACCGGCGCCCAATCAGCCGCGCCCAATAAAAGTTCACGGCACACCCTGCGGTCTCGCCGACAAGGCTCAACCCCGCCCCGGCCCAGAATCCGAACGCCAGCCCCCCCGCATACGCCACCACCTGCCGCGGGACGCCCACCGAGCACGCAACGCTTCCCAGCAACGCGAACGCGATCGGCCCATGCTCCCCAGCCTGCCGCACCGCGTCGCGCAGCCCGAACCACCGCAGCAGCAGCCCGGCCCCGATCAGCCCCGCCGCCAGCAACGCCGGCCGCACCAACAGCCCGGCCCACCGCTTCACGACCCCTCGACCTCCGGCCGGCGCCATCGCCGTTGCAGCCAGACCATCCCCGCCAGGTCGAACACCCCCACCCAAAGCCGGTCCAGCGTCCCGTAATTCGACTGCCCCCGAACCCGCGCCCGATGGTTGACCGGCACCGACGCCACCCGCCCCCCCGCCCGGATGAACAGCGCCGGCAAGAATCGGTGCATGTGGTCGAAATGCGGCAACTCCAGGAACGCCGCCCGCCGGAACACCTTCAGCCCGCACCCCGTATCCGGAGTCGCGTCATGCAGGAGCGCCCGCCGCACCCGGTTCGCCACCCCCGAGCTCCGCCGCTTCACCCAACTATCCCGCCGCTCCGTCCGGTGCCCGGCCACCAGCAGCGGCCCCGCGCCATTGTCCGCCCGCGCCCGCTCGAACAGCGCCGGAATATCCGCCGGGTCGTTCTGCCCGTCCCCGTCCAGCGTCGCGATCCACGTCCCCGACGCCGCCCGCACCCCCGTCACGATCGCAGCACTTTGCCCGCAACTCGCCCGGTGCCGCCGCGCCACCACTCCCTCGGCCAGCACGCGCTCCCACGTCCCGTCGCTGCTCCCGTCGTCAACGTACACGATCTCGTGATTCACCGCGGACAAAGCACGCCTAATCTCTTCCACGAGCGGCCCGATATTCGGAGCTTCGTTGCGCACGGGCACGACGACGGATAGCAAGGCCGGGGGCTGAGACATTGCGCCGCGCGGTAGCACCCGCCGCGCAGCCGTCGCAAGGCCCGTGCCGACCCTTGCCGCCCACCAGAGGCCCCGCCATGCCGTTCGACCCGCCGCTCAAGTCGCCGCACCTCCAAGCCGCCCGGCGCTCCACCCGCCCCGTCGCCGTCTGGCTCTTCATCCTTTCCGGCATGATCCTGGTCATGGTCAGCCTCGGCGGCGCGACCCGCCTCACCGGCTCCGGCCTCTCCATCATGGAATGGGCGCCCATCATGGGCGTCATCCCCCCCATGAGCGACGCCGAATGGCGCCGCCTCTTCGCCCTCTACCAGCAGATCCCGCAATACGACCTGGTCAACCAGGGCTTCGGCCTCGCCGGCTTCAAGGGCATCTTCTGGCTCGAATGGACCCACCGCCTGTGGGGCCGTCTCATGGGCGTCGCCTTCGTCCTCCCCCTGGCGTGGTTCGCCATCCGCGGCCGGATCACCCGCCGCATCGCGCTGCGCCTCACCGGCCTGCTGCTCCTCGGCGCGCTCCAGGGCGCAGTCGGCTGGATCATGGTCGCCAGCGGCTTCGAGGCCGACCGCACCGCCGTCTCGCCCTACCGCCTCGTCATCCACCTCGCTCTGGCCGTCACCCTCTACGCCGCCATCCTCTGGACCGCGCTGGACCTCTGGCGTCAGCCCGCCGCTGCCCCGCGCGACCGCACCGTGATCCGCCTCCTCTCCGGCGTCTGCGCCTCCATTGCCCTGACCATGCTCGCCGGCGGCTTCGTCGCCGGGCTCAAGGCCGGCCTCACCTACAACACCTACCCCCTCATGGACGGCCACCTGGTCCCCCCCGGCTACGCCGGCCTCACCCCCTGGGTCCGCAACCTGTTCGAGAACGTCGCCGCGGTGCAGTTCGACCACCGCCTCCTCGCCACCTTCACCGCCCTCTTCGCCCTCGCCGCCGCCGTCATCGGCATGCGCCGAACCACTGGCCCGGCCCGCGCCGCCCTTCACCTCCTCGGCATCGCCGTGCTCGCCCAATACGCCCTCGGCGTCGTCACCCTTCTCTGGGCCGTTCCCGTCGCCCTCGGCGTCGCCCACCAGGCCATGGCCATGCTCCTTCTCACCACCGCCCTCGTCGCCCTCCATATCCTTCGCGCCCCGTCCCCATATGCCCAGGCAAGTACGTAACGTTTGCCCCAACCCGCGCATCCCTGTAGTCGGGATGACGCCGTAATCAGGATGCAACGATGACCGCCCCATCGCCCCTCGCCGCCACCGACGACCTCTTCTTCGCCCGCCCCGGCGGCGCCCTCGCCCGCGATGACGCCGAGCGCATCACCAGAAGCGCCCTCGACGGCATGGACGACGGCGAGCTGTTCCTCGAATACCGCGAGAGCGAGAGCCTCAGCCTCGAGGAAGGCCGCATCCGCAGCGCCGGCTTCGACACCACCATGGGCTTCGGCCTCCGCGCCGTCCTCGGCGAGGAAGCAGGCTTCGCCCACGCCGGCGAGGTCTCCGCCGACGCCCTCGCCCGCGCCGCCGCCACCGTTTCCGCCGTCCGCGCCGGGCGCTCCGGCGCCGCCGCCGCCCCGCCGCGGGCCACCAACGCCCGCCTTTACAGTGATGCCAACCCCCTCACCGGCACAGATTTCGCCGACCGCACCGCGGCCCTCGCCAAGATCGACGCCTACGCCCGCGGCAAGGACCCCCGCGTCAAGCAGGTCATGGCCTCCCTCGGCGGCGAATGGCAGGCCGTGCAGATCATGCGCGCCGACGGCGCCCGCGTCGCCGACCTCCGCCCCCTCGTCCGCCTCAACGTCTCCGTCGTCGTCGAGCAGGACGGCCGCCGCGAATCCGGCAGCCACGGCGCAGGAGGCCGCTTCGGCTACGACCGCATGATCGACGAAGCCTTCCTCCACGCCGCCGTCGACGAGGCCCTCCGCCAAGCCCTCCTCAACCTGGACAGCCGCCCCGCCCCCGCCGGCGAGGTTCCCGTCGTCCTCGGCCCGGGCTGGCCCGGCATCCTCCTCCACGAAGCCATCGGCCACGGCCTCGAAGGCGACTTCAACCGCAAGAAGACCTCCGCCTTCGCCGGCCTCATGGGCAAGCGCATCGCCGGCCCGGGCGTCACAGTCATCGACGACGGCACCCTGCCCGACCGCCGCGGCAGCATCACCGTCGACGACGAGGGCACCCCCTCAGGCCGCACCACGATGATCGAGGACGGCATTCTCACCGGCTTCATCCAGGACCGCCTCAACGCCCGCCTGATGGGCGTGAACCCTACCGGCAACGGCCGCCGTCAAAGCTACGCCCACACGCCGATGCCCCGCATGACCAACACCATCATGCTCGGCGGCCAGGCCGAGCCCGAGGAGATGATCCGCTCCGTCAAGCGCGGCCTCTACGCCGTCAACTTCGGCGGCGGCCAGGTCGACATCACCTCCGGCAAGTTCGTCTTCTCCGCCAGCGAAGCCTACATGATCGAGGACGGCCGCGTCACCGCCCCCGTCAAGGGCGCGACCCTGATCGGCAACGGCCCCGACGCGCTCCTCACCATCGACATGGTCGGCAATGACCCCGGCCTCGACCCCGGCATCGGCACCTGCGGCAAGAACGGCCAGGGCGTCCCCGTCGGCGTCGGACAGCCCACGCTCAAGATGTCGGGTCTTACCATCGGCGGCACCGCCACCCAGTAGCGTGACGGCGGGATCACCCGGCATGATCATGCCGACGCGTTGATATGCGACGCCGGTTCTGGACGGCGCTCGCCGCCTGTTGCTGCGCCGCGGCCATGAGCCGTGCCAGCGCCGACCCCGCCCAAACCTGCCCGTCGAGCAAGGTCCCGCCGCTCGCCCTGCCAAGCATCAAATCGGCCCTGGCCAAGAACCGGGAGGTGGTGATCGTTGCCTTCGGCTCTTCGTCAACCGAGGGTTCGCGCGCCTCCGACATCGCCCACAGCTACCCTGCCGTGCTGCAGCACACCCTCGCCGCCGCCCTGCCCGCAGCCCACGTCGCCGTGCTTAACCGCGGCACCGGCGGCCAGGACGTCTCCGAAGAGCTGCCAAGGATCACCAGGGAGATCATCGGCACCCATCCGACCCTGGTCATCTGGCAGGTGGGCGCCAACAGCGCCATGCGCCATATGCCTCCGGACCACTTCAAGACGCTGGTCGCCGCCGGCGTCAACCGGCTGAAAGATGCCGGCATCGACGTCGTCCTCATGGACAACCAGCGCGCCCCGGCCATCGTCGCCGCCCCCGAG
Organism: Acetobacteraceae bacterium; assembly: GCA_965217935.1. Classification (GTDB taxonomy): domain Bacteria; phylum Pseudomonadota; class Alphaproteobacteria; order Acetobacterales; family Acetobacteraceae; genus JBBROS01. Next base: position 1,732,159 of record OZ244581.1, read on the forward strand.
CACGTTAAGATCGATCAAGCCCTTGCCGACGTGTCGGTCGCAACCGGCGCCGGGCTGTTCGGCCGCGGCGCGCTCATGGAGCAATGGCGCAACGAGGACCGTCCCTACGCCGACTTCATCGCCGACGACGGAATCCACCACAACGACCTGGGATACCGCTGCGTCGCCAAAGCTCTCGCCCAGGCCATACTGGATGGCGTGACGCCTTTGCTGCCGCCAAGCCACGCGGACGCCTCGCCCTTGCAAGCGCAAGATCGGCGGTAACGAATCAGTTCGCCGGCAGGAACCCCGCCGGGCACGACTTAGGGCTCGTTCGGAAATAAAAGCTCCGAATGGATCGGGCGGACGAGCGCCTCAAAGCTCTATTTTGCCGGGCAACTTCGTCAGCGTGCTGCCGCACTTATTACCGACGCTGCCCTTAATTCAGCACGATCGCCGTCGCGCTATCACGCCGTTCGACCACTCCGGCCAGCCTCAGCCCTTCGGCGAAGTGCTCCCGGTGCGCCTCGTCCACGAACCCCGTCCGCGCCAGGAACTGCGCCACCGTGAAATCAGGCTCAAGCGCCAGCAGCCGCCGCCGGATCAAAGTCGCCTCCTGCGCTTGGTTCAAATGGCCAAGCGCCGACAAATACGGTTTATACGGCTCGGCAAAGGACGGATTGAGTTCATTGACGCTTCGCCCCGCCGCCAATGCCCCCTCATAATCCCGCTGCATCAGCGACACCGTGCAGAATCCGGCATCGAAGTAGAACGCCTCCGGGTCCATTGGCGACAGATGCTTGTAACGGTCCAGATACCGCCGCGCCGCCTCCCAATCCCCGAGCCAGATTTCCGTGAACGCCGACAGCGCCCAAGCCATCCCCAGGTTCGGATTGAGCGAAACCGCCCGATCATGCAGCGACGACGCCTCCCGCAGCCGCTTGTCGAAGTACGCCCGAACATGCCCGGCAACCGCGAAGCAGCGGGCATCCTGCGGATCAAGCGAGATCGCCCGCTCGGCATGATTGACCGCGTCGGCCCGCACCGCATCCAGATTCTCGGCCCAGCCGTTCAGCGCCAGCAGATGCAACCAGAACGCGTAACGAGAATGCACCGCCGCATAGTCCGGCTCGGTCTCGATCCCCTTGCGCAACAGTCCCCCCGCCTGCATGAAGCTCGGCCGCTCCAGCCGCCTCATGCTCGGGATCGACTGCATCATCAGGTCGTAGGCCGTCGAATGATACCCGGACCGGTGCATTGCCCGCCGGCTCTCGATCAGCATGATTTCCGGGTCGATCTGCGCCACGATCTCGGCTGCCACCTCGTCCTGCACCGTCAGCAGGTCATCGACCTGCCGGTCGAACCGCCGCGCCCAAACCACCTGGCTGCCGTCCTGCAAATCAACCAGCCGCATGGTTACCCGCAGCCGCTTGCCCGCCCGCTGCACCGACCCGTCCAGTAGGTAATCCAGCCCCAGCGTCCGCCGCAGCCCCGCGTCGTCCCGCGTCTCCTGCACGAACTGCGCGATCGAGGAGCTCGAAACCAGGAACAGCCAGCGGAAGCGCGCCAGCCCCGACGTGATCTCCTCCGCCAGCCCGAGCGCCAAGTGCGCCTCGGTCTCGTCGGTGCCGACCAGGCTCAGCGGCAGCACGCCCAGCTTCGCCCCGCCCCGCACCGGGCCGTGCCGTGCCTCCAGGCGGCCTTCCGGCGTCGTTTTCGCCGGAGGCGTCGTATCCGCCCGCACCGCTTTGCCGCTGCGGATTTCCGCCAGCAGCGCCTGCGTCTCCGGGGACGGCACCGCGTCCATCAAATCGGCCAGCACCGCCCGGCACCGGTCGTACGACTGGATCGCCATGCCCCGTTCGCCGCGCTCGGCATGGGACCGCATCAGCGCCCGCCACGCCCCCTCGTGCGCCCGGTCGATCGCCAGCAACTGCTGCGCCACGGGAATGATCGTGCCGGGCGACTGCGCATCGGCCAGCAGCGCCTCGCCCACCGTCCGCGCCCGGTCCCGCAGCCGCTCCCGCTCCGAATGCAGCCAAACGTCGAACGCCGGATCGACCCCGTCCAGCTCCTCCAGCAGTTCGCTGTCCATCAGCGCTAAAGGCCCGGGCTGCATCGTATTCGCCCGCAGCACCTCCTCCACGTCCACCCAGACCAGCCCGGGCCGCAGCGCGATGCTGTCCCGGTTGATCGTCAGGATATCCAGCCCCGCCGGAGCGAGCACCTCCAGCAGCCGGTGGATCTCCTGCCGCAACGAGGCTCGCGCCTGCTCCTCAGGGCGCCGGCTCCAAAGCAGCTCCGCCAGCCGCGACCGCAGGACCGGACGAGGCTGCGACAGCGCCACGATCGCCAGCAGCGCCCGCGTTTTTCGCCCCGGAGGCAAAACGCTGTCGCTGGCCAGCGTCGACGCCTCCATTTGGCCGATTAACCGCAGCCGAACGATCACCGTGTCGGCGGGAGGCCCTTCGATCGAGACCTGAGCTTGGGAGGACGATTCGATGATCACAACAACATTACCGCTCACATGAAAACGGAAAGCAAGCTGGGATGTACACTAGGTTACGCACGTTTGGAGGGATTTTCATAAAACACACACAACTGTGACTTGAAAGCCATGTAAGCTTAGATTGCAGCTTCGGGAAAAATGCAAGAGGCATCGCCTCCCCAAACCGTCGAGAACCGCTCCAGCCAAGTCTCCGCCTGCGTCGGCGCGCCATCGACCAAGGCCAGCAATGGCGTCAGCAACCGGCGCTCGTCGGCGCCGGACGAGTCGGTTATGCCCCGGTTCTTCAACCCGTCCATCGCGATCTCAACCACGTCGCGCGCCAGATCCCGCACCGTTCCCTGGCCCCAGCCTGCCTCCAGCGCCAAGCGCGGCACGGCGGCCCGCAGCGCCACGTAGTCCCGCCAAGGCCGCCGCCGGACCAGCGCATCCGCCGCCGCCAGCGCCGCGTCGTCGTAAAGCAGCCCCACCCAGAGCGCGCTCTGCGCCGCCATCATATCCGGCCGCCCGGCATCGGCCCCGCGCATTTCCAAGAATCGCTTCACCCGCACGTCCGTGAACGCCGTCGTCACGTGGTCGGCGAAATCGCCGGCCGTAGCCTGCGCGCCGGGCACGAGCTTGCCGTAGTCGCCGTTCATGAAGCGCCGGAACGACCGCCCGGCCATGTCCACGTAGCGCCCCTCCCGCCGGACGAAATACATCGGCACGTCCAGCACCCACTGCACATAACGCTCGAACCCGAACGCCTCGTCGAAGAACGCCGCCGGCATCCCGCTGCGGTCCGCGTCAACGTCGGTCCAAACCCGCGCCCGGCTCGACAGGAACCCGCTCGGCCGCCCCTCGACGAACGGCGAGTTGGCGAACAACGCCGTCGCCACCGGCTGCAAAGCCAGCGACACCCGCAGCTTCCGCGCCATGTCCGCCTCGGACGCGTAGTCCAGGTTGACCTGCACCGTGCACGTCCGCGTCATCATGTCGAGCCCATACTGCCCGACCCGCGGCATATACCGCCGCATGATCGCGTAACGCCCTTTCGGCATCCACGGCATGTCCTCCCGCCGCATCGTCGGGTGATGCCCGAGCGGCGCGAATCCGAGCCCGAGCCGCTCACTCACTGGACGCAACGCCTCGAAATGCGCCGCAAGCTCGGCCTCGGTCTCATGCAGGCTCCGCAGCATCCCCCCCGACAGCTCGAGCTGCCCCGCCGGCTCCAGCGACACCGACGCCGACTTATGCGCCCCCTGCCCCTTCAGCCCGATCGGCTGCCCGTTCTCCAGGATCGGCGCCCAAGCCCCGGGCTCGGCCAGGCCGTCGAGAACTGCCCGAATCCCATCCGGCGCGTATCCGGGCGGCGTCCGGTCCGCCGTCCGGAACCCGAATTTCTCATGCTCCGTCCCGATCCGGAAGTCGGATACGGGTTTGCATCCTGCCGCCAGATGGTCGGCCAGCTGCTGCACCGACGCGATCGGCGTCTCGTCGGCGTCTCCAGGGTTGGACATTCGTCAGCCCGCGGTCGTGGTCCCACAACAAACGGCGGCCAAACCGGCGCGTCAACCCGCCCGATCCGCAGCCCTGATGCAATTACATTTGAGAGCAGCAAGGCCAGGGCGCTGCCCTGGACCCGTGGGGGCCATAGGCCTCAAACCCGCAATTTGTTGAAAGGCCCTCGTGCCGGACCGTGCGGCCGGGCGGATTGCCGCCGAGCCAAATCGCGGCCTGGGCCGCCATGCCCGGCGTCGCCCGGATGAACGGCCCGGCTGCGAAGCATCGCCTGGACACCGCCGCGAACGGTTTCGAGGCGAGCGACGACGCCTGCATCCGTGAGCGCGGCAGCAAAACCGCCGGCTGGCGCGTGCGCGGCCCAACCCATGATCTTAGCCGACGAGCGATAGCGGCGCGATCAAGGCCCGCCCGGCCCTCAAGCGCGTGGCGCTCAACGCCCTCCGTATCGCCGCAGGCAAAGCTCCATCCGCCACGCCATGCGTGATGCCGCGCCTGACAGGCGGGCGCTCGCCGGCATCCTCTGCCCTATGCCTGCCGCTTGATGCGGAAGCCCTGCCTGACCTAAGCATCATTCGGCAGACCGTGCTGGCACGCTGCCGGTAAAATAATGCGTCTCAAAAGCTTTCTAAGCAGGCTTGCGTGGCACAAGCCACGCAAGCCTGCTTAGGCGCGCGGCGCCAGGGACCGCCGGGCCGCACCCGTCGCAGGCGATGCCCGCAAGCCGGTCATCCGACGCAGCCCGGCCATCTGCTGCTGCAGGTAGCTGCCGGTCGCCAGCGCTTCCTCCGCACTCGGGTCGCCCGTGCGGACATAGGCGCGGTCAAAGTCGGCCGTGCCGAACAGCATGTCCCACCACGGCAGGATGGCGCCGTAGTTGGCGCTCCGCTGCCCGGCGGCCAGCACCCCGTGATGCGACCGGTGAAACCGCGGCGAGATCAGCAGCCGATCGCCGAGCCAGCCGAACGACACCCGGGCATTGGCGTGACTCAGGCTTTCGAGGAACCGGAGCAGCAGCACCAGGAGCGGGAACTGCAGCGGTGGAATCCCGATCAGCAAGCCGATGGCGATGAACCAGACGGCGCCGATCAGCTCGTCCAAGAGATGGTTCCGGTCGTCGGACCAGAACGTCATCTGCCGTTGCGCGTGATGCAGCGAATGCAGCGCCCACCACCACGCGAACCGATGCGACAGCCGGTGCCGCCAGTACTCGGCGAAATCGAGGATGACCGCGTAACAGACGAACGTCAGGACATGATGGCCGAGCAGCGCCGGCACGAGCCGCTCAAGCGTCGGCGGCACCCAGCCGTGGTCGGTCAGCCAGCCGTTCATCGCCACCTGCAGGTTATAGAACAGGACGAAGGTGACCAACGGCAAGACGCCGATCCGCGAGAGCAGCGTGTAGAAGACATCGACCCATTCGGCCCGGTGGTCGGCCCAGCGCTCGACCGGCCGCCAGCGTTCCAGGGGCAGGCAGACCGCGAGCGTCAATCCGACCTGGGCCACGCCGTAGCAAGCGAAGATGGCCCAGTTGAAGGCGACATCCTCCCACTGCATCAGCCCGAGCTGATACAGCAGCGGGAGCGAAAAGGTCTCGTGCAGCCACCCGGCGGCAAGCGTGAATGGGTCGATCATGGTCATCGTCCAACCGGCATTGCTCAAATCAGCAGTCCAAAGCCTCGCGCTCGTATAAGGTAACGTGCAATGCGACGCCCGCCTTAGCTTGGATAGGTCTCAATCGGGCGGTGGAAAGGTTTGTCGCCATCGAACCTAGCCCCGAGTGCGGTCATGTCCGACAATATACGCTCAGGCTGTGGTTGACGATGGTAAACGACCAAGGCCCGGCGCTCTTATGAACAATGCCAGCCGAAAGGGACTGCCATGCACATCTTCGCGACAGGGCTCCGGTTTCCGGAGGGGCCAGCCGTCTTGCCCGACGGCTCGATTGCCTTCGTCGAGATCGCGCGCGGAACGGTCAGCCGGGCGACGCTGGACGGGGCCGTCTCCGTCATCGCCACGCCGGGCGGCGGACCGAACGGCTTGGCCCTCGGGCCGGACGGGTCGCTGTTCGTCTGCAACAACGGCGGGTTCGAGTGGCTGGAAGCCGATGGACTCCTGCGCCCGGTCGGCACGCCCGCGGATTACAGCGGCGGACGCATCGAGAGAGTCGACGTCGCGAGCGGCGCCGTGCAGGTCCTGTATGCCGAGTGCGAGGGCCAGGCATTGAGCGGCCCGAACGACATCGTCTTCGACGGCGCCGGCGGATTCTATTTCACCGACCTGGGCAAAGTCCGCAAACAGGGCCGCGACCACGGCGGCGTGTTCTACGCCAAGGCCGACGGGAGCGAGATCCGCCGGATCGCCTACCCGGTCCTGAGCGCGAACGGCATCGGGCTGTCGCCCGACGGCCAGGTCCTTTACGTCGCCGAGACGGAAACCTCGCGGCTGTGGGCGTTCGACATCGTCGCTCCCGGCCAGGTCGCCAAGCGGGGCTACCCCTCCCCGCATGGGGGGCGGCTGGTCTGCGGGCTTCCCGGCTTCCAGCGCTTCGACAGCCTCGCCGTCGAGGCCGGGGGCGCTGTCTGCGTCGCGACGCTCGTCACCGGCTGCATCACCGTCATCGGCCCCGATGGATCGGTTGTCGAACACGTGCAAACGCCTGACAGCTACACCACGAACCTATGCTTCATCGGTTCAGCGCTCGATCAAGCCGTCATCACCTTATCCGGGCAGGGCGCATTGGGATTGGCCGATTGGGCGAGACCAGGCTTGCGGCTGCACAATCAAAAGCCGTGAAAGGTTAGATTTTGACACACAAGTCTGTGATTGTATTCTCGCAATCAAACGGCTTGCTTCTGCCACACGTTTTCGCGAGGTTGAGCGTATGACAACGTTTCAGCCAAAACCGCCGCGCGTGATGGTCGTCGAAGACGAGTTCCTGATCCGCCTGACCTTGGTCGAGGCGCTCACCGATGAAGGCTTCGACGTCATTGAAGTCGAGACCGGCGACGCGGCGCTGCCGATCCTCTCCGCGGACCGGTCGATCGACCTCCTGCTGACCGACATTCAGTTGCCGGGCCGGCTGGACGGCAAGCGGCTGGTCGATTGCGTCCGAAAAACCCGCCCCGAGTTGCCGGTCCTGTTCATGACGGGCCGGCCTGAACCGGCGGCTGAAGCAATCGACGGCGCCTTGGACCGTTACATCGCCAAACCCTACACGCTTGCGAGCATCTGCTCCGAAGTCCGCCGCATCACGTCGCAAACGCAGTCTAGACCCGTATCGCCCTGACTGTGGTCAGGGCGATACGGGTCTAAGCAGGCACTCGTGGCTTGTGCCATTGATGTCTGCTTAGGAGTGTTTGAAGACGCATCATTTTCCGCGTTGTGACGGCAAGCCGTCCCGCGGGATGATGCTTAGCTTTTTCTGGTCTGGCAATTGACGCCCTGGCTGTTTGCAATCAGGGCGATTGCAGACTAAGGCTTGAGCGGCAGCCCGGGCCAGCCCCGCCCGGCGGCCAGTTCCGACGCGCTCCGCTTCAACCAGGCGCGCACCCCGCCCGCTGTCCCGAACCATTCGTCAACCCGGAACCCGGCGCCGCCCATCTCGCGCGCCACCTTCATCCCGTCCTCGTCGGTCACGTCGTCGCCGATGAAAATCGGGCGGCGGCCAGCGAACGGCACATCGCCCGCCAGGGCCGCAACCGCGGTCCCCTTATCGGCCCCGCGCGGCTTGACCTCCCACGCCATGTGCGCCGCCATGATCTGGAAGCTGCCGTCGGCGGGGGCCACCAGCCTCGAAAGCTCCTCGCGCAACCGCGGCCCGGCTTGAGGAGCGGCCCGGAAGTGCAGGACGAAGCCGCGCTGCTTCTGCTCCAGCCGCGTCCCGGGATGCCGCCCGGCGATCCGTGCCGCCGCGGGCGCCCACTCCGCCGGCGGATCGGGCAGCGCGACGCGCGCGAGCGCGTCCCCCGGCCGATGGCGGATAGCGCCGCCGTGCTCGCCGGCAACGGCGTAGGGGACGCCCGGGAACAATGCGTCGACCTGCTCGACCGGCCGCCCCGTCACGAACGCCAGCGCGCCGCCCAGCGCCTCGCGGATTGCCAGCAGGGCCTCGGGCAAGCCGGGCTCGACCACGACCGACTCCGGCGTCGGCGCGATGTCCAGCAGGGTTCCATCCATGTCGAGCATCAACGCCGCTTGATGCGGATCCGGCAGCGCTGGCGTCGTCACGATTGGCACCCGGCAAGACGGAGATCGTACACCGGATGCTCGTATTGCGAGACAGCCGGCGTGTTGGAGAACAGCCAGCCGTGGAATTCCGCAACCGTGCCGCGGCGGTCGGCGATGTCGATCGCCGCGGCGGCGTTCTGCGGCTCGTCGGCTGGCCGGGTCAGGCAATTGCGAAGCGTGATCGTCAACGTGCCGTAGGTCTGCGGCTGGCCCAGGCGCAGAGCAAGCTTGGTGGGCTGGGCGCGCAGCTTGTCGAGGATCGTGACCTGCGCCGCCGCATGCGGAACCCAGCCCTCCGTCGCGGCGCCGGCCATTGCCGGCGCGGACATCAGCAGCAGCGGCAAGCAGAGCCATCTCATTCCGGCCGCTTCGGGCTTTTCAGCTCATTGACCAAGCCGGCCAGCGCGCGCCGCATCATCGCTTCATCGACGCCCATGAGAATGGCGTCCTCGAACGCATCCTGCAGCACTTGCCGCGCTTCCTCGTGGTTCGCCTGCAGCGTCTTGATCTTTTCGCGGCAGGCAACGGACGTGCCGTCGGACATGCGCCACGAAGGCTGTTCGTCGCTCATGGCGTCTGATCCTTGGTTTGGCCCTGGCCCTGGCCCTGGCCTCCCGCGTTTTGCTTCAACGATTTCTGCGTCGCGTCGGCGAGGCTGCCGACGTTGAAGATGAACTTGCCGAGAAGGTCTTCGAGGTTGGTCGCGCTCTGCGTGATCGTCACGGTCGCGCCGTCCTTCAGCATCGCCTCGTCGCCGCCGGGGCTTACGGTCATCGTCGAGCCGCCCAGCAGACCCCCGGACGAGATCTGCGCGCTGCTGTCGGTGGGGAGCTTGACATTCGGCTGCACCGTGAAGCTGACAAGGGCCTCGTAGGTTTTCGGATCAATCGTGGTCGACACCACTCGTCCCACCGACACGCCGGCCAGCTTGACCGGCGCTCCCGTCGAGAGCGAGCCGATGTTGCCGAACTTCGCGTGCAGCGTGATGCCGTCCGAACTCGGCTGCCCCGTGTTCCCGGCGGCGTAGATCAAGAACCCCGCGGCCACCGCCAGCACGACGACGCCGGTCGCCACCTCCGATACGCTTCGCTTCGCCACGGCCTAGCTCCCCGGCGTCCAGGATTCATAATCGCCCGACGACGCCGGGCGGTTGCCGCCGCGGTAGTCGTGCCCCGGCGGGCGGTAGCTCTCGGCCGTGCCGGTCAGGTTGGGCTGATGCGGCAATTGCCAGGACTTGCGGCCGGCCTCCGGGAGCGGGGCGTCGCAGGTGTGATGCAGCCAGCCGTGCCACTCCGCGGGAACGGCGCTGCCGTCCTGCACCGCCCCATACAGCACCCAGCGCCGCGTGCGCGCGCCTGAGCGCACGCGCTTGTCCTCGAAGTAACGGTTGCCAAACGGGTCGACGCCGATCTGCCGCCCGCGGAACCACGTGAAAAGCCGGGTGCCGATGGTCATGGCGTGCATATACGGCAAGCAGGCCCGATTGCGCCATCCCCGCCCGATGCTTACGATCAGGCGATGACCACGAGCCGGATCTGGCGCGGCGTGCGCATGCGCGAAACCGAGGGCGGCGCCGATCCGGACGCGCCGCCGAGGCCGCTGTCGCTCCCGGCCGCCTGGGACGACCAGGCCGCCAGCGCGCTCGCCGCCCTGGCGCCGGGGGACGGCCGGGCCAGCCTGCCCCGCGCCGCGGACGCCTGGATCAGGCCGATCGCCGCTCAGGCGCGCGAAACTGGCGATTGCGCCCTGGCCGACCGGCTCCATGCCTTGCTCCTGCGTCGCCAGGCCGCGCCCACGGCGCCGGTCTGGCTCGGCGCCGCCGGCGACCCGCCCGGCTTCGTGCTCAACCTGCCGGCCTTCATCGACGGCGCGACCGGGTTCGACATCCCCGCCTTCGTGGCAGCGATCCAAGCCGCGGCCACGGCGCTGCGCCTGGCCGACCCTGCCGCGCCCGCCTACGCGATCGCCCTGACCGACCTCGACGGCCTCCTGGCAGCCGTCGGCCTCGAATACGACAGCCCCGCCGCCCGCGATGTCGCCAGGTGCCTCGCCGCCTTGCTGCGCGGAACCGCCGACCTCGCCATCGCCGACAACCAGCCGGATCTGCTTTCAAGGCTCGCGGACTGGCCGGCGCCCCCTTCCTCCTGCACGCTGCCGGGCCTGGCCGAAGCAGCGGCGGCGGCGAGGCAGCTTGCCTTCGCCGGCGCCGCCGGGCGGCCAAGTGCCGCGATCCTGCCGCCCGGGCCGGCCGACGCGCTGCTCGGCGCGGAGACGGCCGGGATCGCGCCCGCGTTCGCGCCGGTGACGCCGGATGGCGCGTTGACCCGCTCGGCCTTGGCCCGCCTCGCGGCCAGGGGCCTGACGCCTGAAGCCGCCCTGGCGCTCGCGCTGTCGGATCGGAGCGTCCTGGCGCCCGCCCCGCTCGCGGCGCACCAGATGATGTTCGACGCGGTCGCGCCCTACCTCAGCATCATGCCGCAACGTCCGGCGGCGGACGCGCCCCCGGCCGCCCCGCCGCGCCGCCGGGACCTGCCGGCCCGCCGCCGCGGTTACACCCAGAAAGCCTCCGTGGGCGGGCGCCGCATCTATGTCCGCACGGGCGAATACCCGGACGGAAGCCTTGGCGAGCTGCACGTGTCGCTTCCGCGCGAAGGGCCGGCGCTGCGAGGCATGATGGACAACGTGGCCGCCGCCGTCAGCCTCGGGCTGCAGCACGGCGTTCCGCTCGATCAATACGTGGAGCGCTTCGCCTTGACCCGCTTCGGCCCGGCCGGGCGCGTGGAGGGCGACGCGGACGTCGGGCACGCGACCAGCCTGCTCGACTACGTGTTCCGCAACCTGGCCAGCAACTACCTCGGCGGCTGCGACGTCCCGGAAGGGGTTCCCGCGCCAGCCGAGCTGGACGGCCTGCCCCTTCTCCCGCTCGATATTCCGCAACAGCCCCGCCGCCGCGGGCTGCGGCTGGTCGCCAACGGCTAATGTGGCGCAAACGGCCCGCACTTTCCCCCGCCCGCGAGTGGACCATATCGCAAGCAATGCCAGCCGAACACGCCACGCTCAGCCTCACGCTGCACCCCAGGATCTCCGACATTCCAGCCCGCGATTGGGACGCCTGCGCCGGAACCCTGAACGGCGGCGGCAATCCGTTCGTCAGCTACGCCTTTTTGTCCGCGCTGGAAGACAGCGGCTCGGCCAACAACCGCACCGGCTGGCTGCCGCAACATGCAGCCCTGCGCGACGGCGACCGCATCGTCGCCGCCGTGCCCATGTACGCCAAGTCCCACAGTTACGGCGAGTACGTCTTCGATCACGGATGGGCGCACGCCTTCGAACGCTCGGGCGGAAGCTACTACCCGAAATTGCAGGTGGCCGTGCCGTTCAGCCCGGCGCCCGGCCCCCGCCTGCTCGCCAGTCCGGGCATCCCGCACGAAGCCCTGGCCCAAGCCTTGTCCCAGGCGTGCGAGGAGCTCGGCCTGTCATCGGTCCACGCCACCTTCTGCACCGAGCCCGAATGGCAGGCGCTCGGGCGGGCAGGCTGGCTGCAGCGCCTGGGCAAGCAGTTCCATTGGGAGAATGACGGATACGCCGCCTTCGACGACTTCCTGGACGCGCTGAGTTCGCGCAAGCGCAAGGCGCTGAAGCGGGAACGGCGGGATGCCAACGCGGCCGGGCTTGGGTTCACGACGCTGCGCGGGCATGAAATCCGCCCGCATCACTGGGATGCGTTCTATAAATTCTACACCAGCACCGTGGACCGCAAGTGGGGCAGCGCCTACCTGACGAAGCGGTTCTTCCCGCTGCTGTCGGAGCGGCTCGGCGACCAGGTCGTGCTGATGCTCGCGGAAAGGAACGGTTCGCCCGTGGCGGGCGCGCTCAACCTCGTCGGCGGCGGCGCGCTGTATGGCCGCAACTGGGGCTGCCGGGGCGATTGGCCGTTCCTGCACTTCGAGCTGTGTTATTACCGCGCGATCGAGTTCGCCATCGAGCATCGACTGAGCCGCGTCGAGGCCGGCGCGCAGGGCGAGCACAAGATCCAGCGCGGCTATCTGCCGAGGCCGACCTATTCAGCCCACTGGATCGCCCATCCAGGGTTTCGTCGCGCGGTCGCCGATTACCTGGAGGCGGAGAGGCCGGCGGTGCAGGAGGAGATGGCGGCGCTGTCCCGTCTCTCGCCGTTCAAGCACGACGACGCCTCCGGGTAGCCGGCGCTACGCCGTGCCCGGCGACTCCGGCTTCGCCGGACGCAGCGCCTCCCCGGCATACATGGCGAATACAACGAGCGAGACGATCGACATCCCGAACCAGGTCATCGCGTAGGCAAGGTGGTTGTTCGGCGGTTGCGGCAACTCCGTGGCCGGCCTGGGCAAGGCGTCGGCCGGACCAAGTTCGACCAGCGCGAACGGCTCGACGCTGGCGAGGCCGAAGTAGTGACCGATCTTCCCGATATCCAGCGAGAAGAACCGTCCCGACGCAGACTCGTCGCTGATCCCCGGCATCGTCACGCGCTCCGACGGATGGATGAAACCAACGATCCGTTGCGGGCCCGCCGGTTCCGCGCCCTTGAAGCCGTCCGGCGCCCAGCCGCGGTCCACGATCACGACGCCGCCTTGGTCAAGCTGGAAGGGGCTGAGGACATGCGATCCCATCTCGGCCTGGCCGCCGGCACGCCCGACCTCCGCCCCGTAGCGCGCAACGCCGGCGCCGAACTGTCCGCTCGCAATCACCTTGCTGAACGGTTGCGCGCTGCCGGAGAGCGGGACCGGCGCGCGGGACTGCCCCTGGCCGATTTGATCAAGGATGCCCTGCTTCCAGGCGAGACGATGGAGCTGCCAGACCCCGAGCCCTGCCGAAAGGCTGGCCAGGACGAGCGTGATGGCTGCGGGAAGCAGCAACCGTCGTGTCACGGATCGCAAGCCGTGTTCTCCCTTGCGGATGAAAGCCCTCATAATGGTGGTGACTGGCGGCGCACAAGCAACGCCGCGCCACGAACGGCGGAGATATGGGCCGGCAGCGTCCCTTCGCCCCGCCCCTGGACGTCCGGCCGGGCAAATGCAGGCTTCGCACGCCGCCCCGAAACCACCCGCCAGATCCAGTGTTCAATCCTGACGCCCGCGCGAAGTGAAAGGCACCCAGGATGGCGGCCACCAGCGACCATTACGACATCATCGTCATCGGCAGCGGACCGGGCGGCGGCACGCTCGCCCAGCGCCTCGCCCCCACCGGCAAGCGCATCCTCATGCTCGAACGCGGCGGCTACCTTCCCCGCAGCCGCACCAACTGGGACGCCAAGGCCGTCTTCGTCGACGGCCTCTACCAGGCCCCCGAAACCTGGTACGGCAAGGACGGCTCCAGCTTCGCGCCCGGCATCCACTACTGGGTCGGCGGCAACTCGAAAGTCTACGGCGCCGCCCTGTTCCGCCTGCGCGAGCAGGATTTCAGCGAGCTCCGGCACCATCACGGCGTCTCCCCCGCCTGGCCGCTCAAATACGACGTCTACGAACCTTACTACAACGAAGCCGAGAAGCTGTTCCAGGTGCATGGCGAGCGCGGCGAGGACCCGAACGAGCCGTGGTCCACCGCCCCCTACGCCTACCCGGCCATCAAGCACGAGCCGCGCATCCAGGAACTCAACGACATCCTCAAGAGTGAGGGCCTAAACCCCTTCCACCTGCCGCTCGGCATCAAGCTCGACCAGAACCCGGACGGAAGCGCAAAAACCTATAGCCCCTGCATCCGCTGCGACGCCTTCGACGGCTTTCCCTGCGCCATCAACGCCAAGGCCGACTCGCAGGTCATCTGCGTCGACCCCACCCGCGAGGCTTATCCCAATTTCACGCTGCTCACCGGCGCCTACGTCGCCCGCCTCGAAACCGACGCCGGAGGCGGCGCCGTCAGCAAGCTCCACGTCATCCGCGACAACCAGTTCGAGGAATACTCCGCCGACATCGTCGTCGCCGCCTGCGGCGCGCTCAGCACCGCGCTGCTGCTGCAACGCTCGCTCAACGACGCCCACCCGGACGGCCTCGCCAACGGCTCCGGCCTCGTCGGGCGCAACTACATGCGCCACGACATGTCCGTCGTCATGGCCCTGTTGAAGAAGCCGAATCATACCACTTTCCAGAAGACGCTGGCTCTCAGCGACTTCTACTTCAAGTCCGACGATTGGCCCTACCCGCTCGGCCTGATCCAGATGTGCGCCACCTCCCATCCCGAGCAGATCGTCGCCGAAGCCGTGCCGGGCTACCCGTCCTGGATGCCGCAGATGCCGTTCGAGACCATGGCCGAGCATTCGATCGATTTCTGGCTGCAAAGCGAGGACCTGCCGAAACCTGAGAACCGCATCCATTACGACGGCGACCGCGTCATCCTCGACCTCCACCAAGGCAGCCAGGAGCACGCCATCCGCCTCCGCAACAAGCTCGAAAGCCTGCTCGGACCGCTCGGCGCCTGGCCGCACCTCATCGAGCGCAGCCTCTACCTTGGCAAGAACATCCCGATCAGCGGCACCTCGCACCAGGCCGGCACCTGCGTCTACGGCGAGGATCCGGCAACCTCCGTGCTGGACCTCAACTGCAAGGCCCACCAGCTCGACAACCTCTACGTCGCCGACGCCAGCTTCTTCCCCTCCATCGGCGCCGTGAACCCGACGCTGACCATCATCGCCAACGCCATGCGGGTCGCCGACCGCATCAAGGAACGCCTACACGCATGAGCCTGGTCCGCAAAGCCCTCATCGCCGGGGCGATCGGCTACGTCCTCGCCCGCCGCCGCGCTCCCGCGGTCCAGGCCCGGCGCGTTCTGCGCATCAGCCGCGTCGTCGCCGACCTCGACCGCGCCGAGGCCTTCTACCGCGACGCCCTCGGCTTCCAGGCCCTGGGCCGCCGCCCGGCCAACCTCGCGGGCCTTGGCGCCGGCCCGCTCCGCGCCGACGAAGCCGTCATGCGCCTCGGCGAGCAGGAGTTGGCCCTGGTCCGCTTCACCCGCCCGGGCCGCCGCTACCCGGCATCGAGCCACAGCAACGACGCCTGGTTCCAGCACATCGCCGTCGTCGTCAACGACATGGACGCCGCCTACGCCCGCCTCTCCGCCGCCCAAGGCTGGCAACCGATCAGCGAGGGCGGCCCGCAGGAACTCCCCCCGGACAACGGCGGCGTCCGCGCCTTCAAGTTCCGCGACCCGGACGGCCACCCGGTCGAGCTGCTCTGGTTCCCCCCTGGCCAGGGCCGCCCCGTCTGGCATGGACGCACCGAACCCGGCCCCTTTCTCGGGATCGACCACAGCGCGCTGACCGTCACCTCGGGCCGCCGCAGCCGGCGTTTCTATGCCGCCCTCGGGTTCACCGCCGCGGACCAAACCACGAACCGAGGCCCCGCCCAGCATCGCCTGGACAACGTGGCCCTCGATCGCGTCAACGTGACATCCCTGCGGCCCAGCTCATCGAACGGCCCCGGCCTCGAACTGCTGGCCTATCACCCGATCGGCCGAGGCGCGGGGCAACCCCGCCTCAACGATTTCGTCACCGACTGGGTGACCATCGAAGTGTCGAACTCCCTTGCCCACCCCCGCTCCTTGCGGGACCCGGACCGCCACCGTCTCCTGCTCGTCCCTCAAGGCGCCGTCTGAACCGGGCTTCCCGCCCGCGGCCCGGTCACGTAGGTGGAGGCCAGCGGATGCGTCACGACTTCGCTCACCGGCAGCGTCCGCGGCGCCAAGACAACCAGCCCGAGTCCGCCGACCAGGCCGAAGTTCTTCAAGAACTCCCAGAAGTGCTCCAGCCCCTCGCCCTGCTTGAACCTCCAGAAATCCGGAAACGTCCAGAACTGGTGATACAGTATAGCCGTCACCACGCAGAACCCGGCCAGGATGAACGCCGCCAGCCGGTCATGCCAGCCCGCCACGATGCATGCGGGCGTAATCAATTCGACCAGGATCGCCGCCACCAGCAACGCCGGTGCGAACGGAACATTGCCCGCCTGCTTCATCGCTGCGTTCCAGTTCACGATCTTGTCGAGTCCGCTGAACGGAAACAGGCAGACCAGGAAAATCCGCAGCAGCAGCGGCGCGTAGTCGTTGATGAACGTCATCGGTTCAGCATTCCCGAATACGATGCCGCACGCAACGGAACCGTCCGCCGCAAGTTCACCTTCCAACCAACGAGGCGCCATTCCATGAGCAAAGACATCGGCCCCAAACCCAAGATCCCCTATTGGCACCTCCACGTCGACGAGCACGGCACGAGCCATCAGACCCAGTGCCATCTCACCGAATGGCAGCAGAAATCCATGGGCGGCGCCGATCCGCAGTGGAATGACCAGCAGGACCGCGCGGACTCCACCGTCGTCTTCACCGTCCAGCCCGTCGGCTGGGTCGGCGACTGGCACGAGAACCCGGCCCCGCAATGGATCATCGTCCTCTCCGGCCGCTGGTGGATCGAATCGATGGACGGCGCCCGCATCGAGCAGGGGCCGGGCGAGTTCTCCCTCGGCGAGGACCAGAACTGCACCGAGACCGACGGCCGCCGCGGCCACCGCTCCGGCACCATCGGCGACGAGCCTGCCGTGCTGATGACGGTGCAGCTCCACGTCGACCCATCCCGCCAGCCGTGCCGCTTCAACTGACATGAACGGCTTCGAGATTCTCGACCCGCGCTTCAAGTCCTACGTCCTGCCGAACGCGCCCCTGCTGACCCTCGGCGAAGGCTATGCCTGGCTCGAAGGCCCGGTCTGGTTCGCCGACCAGGAGTGCCTCCTGGTCAGCGACCTTCCCAATAACCGCATCCTGCGCTGGACCGAGGACGGCGGCGTCTCGGTGTTCCGCTCCCCGTCCGGCTTCGCCAACGGCCACGCGCGCGACATGCAAGGCCGCCTGATCGGCTGCTCCCATCACGACCGCTGCATCACCCGCACCGAACTTGACGGCACGGTCACCACGCTCGCCGACCGCTACCAGGGCAAGCGCCTCAATGGCCCGAACGACATCGTTTGCCGCTCCGACGGCACGATCTGGTTCAGCGACCCGCACTACGGCATCAACACCGACTACGAAGGCGGCAAGCAAACGCCGGAGCTGCCGCCTACGGTCTATCGGCTGGACCCGTCGGACGGCAGCCTGACCATCGTCGCCGATGATTTCGAAGGCCCGAACGGCCTGGCGTTCTCCCCCGACGAGCGCCTGCTCTACATTGCCGAGAGCGGACGCCAGTTCGCCGAAGACCCGGTACAGCACATCCGCGTGCTCGACGTGATGGACGGCGGGCGGCGCCTCGCCCACGCCCGCGTGTTCCACAAGGTCAGCCCCGGCTTCGCCGACGGGTTCCGGCTCGACATCGACGGCAACGTCTGGAGCAGCGCCGCCGACGGCATCCACTGCATCGACCCCGGCGGCGAGAAGCTTGGCATCATCAAGGCGCCCTCTACCGTCTCCAACCTGTGCTTCGGCGGCCGCAACCGCTGCCGCCTGTTCATCTGCGCCTCGCACGCGCTGATGGCGATCTACACCAATCAGCGGGGCGCGCAGAGGCCCTGAGCGCTTCGCTCAATGCAGAGCCGCCCATCTCAGCTGTTTCCCCTCTTTGAGAGGCTTGATGGTCGTCAACTCATGAACGCTCCGGCCGGGCGCTCCGGGCCGGGGACCCGGCGCCTATCGCGCCGGCGTGATCTTGGCCGGGATCAACTGGCCATCAAGTTCGGGCGCGCCCGCGATGTGCTGATAGTTCCCGTAAAGCACGATCCCCGTATCGATGTCTTTCCAGACCGTCGATACCGAGCGGTAGCCGTTGCCGTCGAACCCCTCCCGGTAGTGCGACAGCTTCATCGCCCGATACAGCTTGCCGAGGAGATAAATCCGCTCAATCCCCTCCTGCCGAACATAGTCGTGCCACTTAGCACTGGGCTTCGCCGCCGTGTCGAACCCGAACACGGTCCCGGTCGGTCCGCGCATGGCGCCGCGGATCGCGGGATAGGCCGCGTTGCCCCCTGCCCAACCCGCTCCCCAGATGCCGAACCACGCGGCGAACGGCTGGCCGCCGACCCTCATGCGGCACAGGTCCGGCTGTTCCTTGTCGGCGCCGAGATATTCGAATGCCGGCCCGCTGGCCTGCTCCAGCCGCGCCCCGGCGCTCGGGCAACTCCGCGGCGTCATGCCCGCGCCGCCGTCGGCCGGCTGCGTCGCTGCGGTCGGGACCATCGGCGGGTAATTCGCGGCCGAGCGGAACAATGCCGGGTTCGCGGCCTCCGTCTCGCCGCCGGCGGAGCGCATCCCCTGCGCCAAGGCCGAAGACGCCATCAGGATCGCCAGGACTGAGCCTGCGGCCAGATTGAAGCTCATCGCAGTCACTCCTCCAACATCCATCCGAAATCATTGTCGTGCCGGTCGATGACCGCGCCAGCCGCAGCGACGCCGGCCGATGCCGGGCTTGGTCCATCGAGCGCGTCCTGACGCATACCTGCCAAACCGTTCCTGACAATACCGATCTCAAAGCAGATTCCAAGCACGGGCTTGTTGCGCCGCGGTTGCACTCGCGTTGACCCTGCCCACGTCGAACGATACGAAGCTGTGTCTCCGCAACGCTGCCAAAACGGGATGCCCATTCCGATGCCGACGCGCCAATGAGTGAAGCTGAACAGGCCCAGATGGTTGGCCACGCCACCGACGGGCGGCTGGTCGCCCGCCCGCTCTCGCCGCATCTGCAGGTCTACGCGCCGCAGATCACCTCCGTCCTGTCGATCATGAACCGGGTGACGGGGCTCGCGATCTCGGCCGGGACGTTGTTGCTCGTCTGGTGGCTGGTCGCCGCCGCAGCAGGCCCGCAGGCCTTCGCCACCGTGCAGGGCTTCATCGGCTCGCCCATCGGCCTTTTTGTCTTGTTCGGCTGGACCGCGTCCCTGTTCTACCACTTCTTCGGCGGCATCAGGCACCTCGCCTGGGATGCCGGCTGGGGCTTCGAGCTTGACCGCACCCACCTGACGGGCTGGATCACCATCATCGCCACCGTGGCCGCGACCGTGCTGGTCTGGATCGCCGGCCTGATCGCGCTGCATAGCTGACCCTGATGGCAGACATCTCCGCCATCCGCGACCGCCGCACCCCGCTCGCCCGCGTCCGCGGCGCCGGAACGGCCAAGGCCGGCGTGCATCACTGGTATGCCGAGCGCGTCACCGCCATCGCGCTCATTCCACTCACGCTCTGGTTCGTGTTCAGCATGGTGCGCCTGGCCGGCTCTCCGTGGGAGACCGTCGTGGCCTGGGCCGGGCATCCCTGGAACAGCGTGCTGTTGCTCGCTCTGATCGTGATGACATTCCATCACATGGCCCTCGGCATCCAGGTCGTGCTCGAAGATTATGTGCATCATAAATGGGCAATGAGCCTCGGTATTTTGGCGACCAAGGCCATATGTAGCCTGCTCGGCCTGCTGTCCGCCCTCGCGGTGGTCAAGCTGGCCATCCTGTAGTTGCGAGGCGCCCGATGAACGCGATTTCCAACCCGGCCGGCCGGGCCTATACCGTGATCGACCACACCTACGACGTGGTGGTGGTCGGAGCGGGAGGGGCGGGCTTGCGCTCAACGCTGGGCATGGGCGCCGCCGGCCTGCGCACCGCTTGCATCACCAAGGTCTTCCCCACCCGGAGCCACACCGTCGCCGCCCAAGGCGGCATCGGCGCAGCGCTCGGCAACATGGGCGAGGACGACTGGCGCTGGCACATGTATGACACCGTCAAGGGCTCGGACTGGCTCGGCGACCAGGACGCCATCGAGTACATGTGCCGCGAGGCCATCCCCGCCGTCTACGAGCTGGAGCACTACGGCGTGCCGTTCAGCCGCACCGAGGACGGGCGCATCTACCAGCGCCCCTTCGGCGGGCACATGACCGAGTACGGCAAGGCCCCGGCCATGCGCGCCTGCGCCGCCGCCGACCGCACCGGCCACGCCATCCTGCACACCCTCTATCAGCAGAGCCTCAAGCACGAGGTCGAGTTCTTCGTCGAATACATCGCCCTCGACCTCATCATGGACGAGGAGGGCGCCTGCCGCGGCGTCATGGCCTGGTCGCTCGAGGACGGCAGCATCCACCGCTTCCGCGCCCAATCCACCGTGCTCGCCACCGGCGGCTACGGCCGCGCCTATTTCAGCTGCACCAGCGCCCATACCTGCACCGGCGACGGCAACGGCATGGCGCTTCGCGCCGGCATCCCGATGCAGGACATGGAGTTCGTCCAGTTCCACCCCACCGGCGTCTACGGCTCCGGCTGCCTCATCACCGAAGGCGCCCGCGGCGAAGGCGGCTACCTGACCAACTCCGAGGGCGAGCGCTTCATGGAGCGCTACGCCCCTACCGCCAAGGACCTCGCCAGCCGCGACGTGGTCAGCCGCAGCATGACGCTTGAGATCAACGCGGGCCGCGGCGTCGGCCCTAATAAGGACCACATCCACCTGCACCTGGAGCACCTCGGCGCCGAACTGCTGCACGAGCGCCTGCCGGGCATCAGCGAGACCGCCCGCATCTTCGCCGGCGTCGATGTCGCCAAGGAGCCGATCCCCGTTCTTCCCACCGTGCACTACAACATGGGCGGCATTCCCACGAACTACCGCACCGAGGTCCTCCGCCCCACCGCGAAAGACCCCGACGCCACCGTCCCCGGCCTGCTCGCCGTCGGCGAGGCCGCCTGCGTCTCCGTCCACGGCGCCAATCGGCTCGGCACCAACTCGTTGCTTGACCTTGTGGTGTTCGGCCGTGCCGCCGCCCACCGCGCCCAGGAGATCATCAAGCCCGGCGCGAGTCAGGCCTCGCTGCCAGCCGCGGCCGGCGACAACGCCCTCGCCCGCCTCGATAGCGCCCGCCATGCCACCGGCGGCACCCGCATCGCCAGCATCCGCGGCGAGCTGCAGAAGGTCATGCAGCAGCACGCCGCGGTCTATCGCAACAGCGAGAGCCTCAAGGAAGGCGTCGGCAAGATGAAGGCGCTCTGGTCCGGCCTGTCCGACCGCAGCGTCACCGACCACAGCATGATCTGGAACAGCGACCTGGTCGAGGCGCTCGAACTCGACAACCTGATGGGCAACGCCATGACCACGATGGCCTCCGCCGACAACCGCCAGGAAAGCCGCGGCGCCCATGCCCACGACGATTTCCCGGATCGCGACGACGAGACCTGGATGAAGCACACGCTGGCCTGGTGCGACGAGGACGGCCGCGTCGACTTCGGCTACCGCGAAGTGAGAATGCGG
Source organism: Acetobacteraceae bacterium (assembly GCA_965217935.1). Classification (GTDB taxonomy): domain Bacteria; phylum Pseudomonadota; class Alphaproteobacteria; order Acetobacterales; family Acetobacteraceae; genus JBBROS01. The sequence continues at coordinate 1,753,598 of OZ244581.1, forward strand.
ACGCTCACCAACGAGGTCAGCGTCTTCCCGCCCAAGAAGCGGGTGTACTGAGGACGAGAGAGAGCAATGGCCACCTTTACCCTCCCCAAGAACAGCCGCATCGGCGCGGGCAAGTCGGTCAAGGCGCCCGAGGGCGCTACACGCACCAAGACCTTCAACGTCTATCGCTGGAACCCGGACGACGGCGAGAATCCGCGTATCGACCGCTTCGAACTCGACCTCGACCGCGTCGGCCCGATGGTGCTCGACGCCCTGATCCACATCAAGAACGAGATCGACCCTACCCTGACGTTTCGCCGCTCCTGCCGCGAGGGCATCTGCGGCAGTTGCGCGATGAACATCGATGGCGGCAACACGCTGGCTTGCCTCAAGGGCCATGACGAGATCGAGGGCGACATTCGCATCTACCCCCTCCCCCACATGGCCGTGGTGAAGGACCTTGTCCCCGACCTCAGCCAGGCCTATGCCCAGCTCCGCAGCGTCGAGCCCTGGCTCAAGGCCGACACCCCGCCGCCGCCCGACGCCGAACGTCTGCAAAGCAAGCAGGAACGCGCCGAGCTCGACGGCCTTTGGGAGTGCATCCTGTGCTTCTGCTGTACCACGTCGTGCCCCAGCTACTGGTGGAACGGCGACCGCTATCTCGGCCCCGCCGTCCTGCTCCAAGCCTATCGCTGGATCGCCGACAGCCGCGACGAATACACCGGCGACCGGCTGGACGCGCTGGAAGACCCCTATAAGCTCTACCGCTGCCACACGATCATGAACTGCACCCAGACCTGCCCCAAGGGCCTCAACCCCGCCAAGGCGATCGGGGAGATCAAGCAGATGCTCGTCGAACGGAAAGGCTGACGAACGGTCCCTTAAGCGGGATAACACAGCGCGATGTCGTTTCGGGGCAACGTCAAAACCAATCGCGCCGCGGCCTGGCGCGACAGCCTTCTCGTCGATCACGCCATCTTCCGCCTCGCCTGGACCAACCTGGCCGAAGTCCTTCCCGGCCAGCTCTACCGCAGCAACCACCCCACGCCGGGCCAGCTCGCCGCCGCCAAGCGCCGTTATGGCCTTACCACGCTCATCAACCTCCGCGGACGCCGCTTCTGCGGCTCCGACGCGCTCTCCCGCGACGCAGCCAACCGCCTGGGCCTGCGCCACATCGACATGGCCTTCGAAAGCCGGGGCGCTCCCCACCGCGACCGCATCCTCCGCTTCCACGGCATCATCCGATCCCTCGACGGCCCGGCGCTCATGCACTGCAAATCGGGCGCCGACCGGGCCGGGCTTGCCAGCGGCCTCGCGATCCTCTTCGCCGGCGGCGCCGCGGCGCAAGCCCTTGCCCAACTCTCCTGGCGCTATGGACATTGGAAGCAAGCCCGCACCGGCATCCTCGACGCCTTCTTCCACCGTTACGCCGCCGAGGCGGAAGGCCGCATCCCGTTCCTCGAATGGGTGGCCCGCCATTACGACGAGGCTGCCCTGAAGCGGGATTTCGTCGCCAACGGCCTCGCCAGCTTCATCACCGACCGTGTCCTGCGCCGCGAGTAGCCCCGTTCCCCCCTCGCCGCCCGAGTTCGGACCCCGCTTCCGCGGCGAGCTTGCCGCATTGTTCGCATGGCGTCGCGACGTGCGGCGCTTCCGCCCGGACCCTCTGCCGCCCGGGCTGCTTGAGCGGCTGCTGCAACTCGCCAACGCCGCGCCATCCGTCGGGTTGAGCCAGCCGTGGCGCTTCGTCACGGTTGACGACCCGAACCGCCGCCAAGCCATCCGCGACAATTTCCGCGATGCCAACCAATTTGCCCTCAGCGCGCAGCCGGAAGGCCGCGCCGCGCTCTACGCCCGGCTCAAACTGGCCGGGCTGGATGAAGCGCCGGTCCACCTCGCCGTCTGCATACAGCCCGACCCGGCCCAAGGGGGCGCGCTCGGCCGCCTCACGCAGCCGGAAACCGTCAGCTTTTCCGCGGTGCTCGCCATTCACACGCTCTGGCTCGCGGCGCGCGCCGAGGGCATCGGCCTCGGCTGGCTCTCGATCCTCGACCCGGCACGCGCCTTGGCGACGCTCGGCGTGGATCCGTCATGGCGGCTCGTCGCCTATCTCTGCCTCGGCATCGCTGCGGCCGAAAGCGCGGACCCGCAACTCGAACAGGATGGCTGGGAACGCCGGGCCGCCCTGACCCTGATCAACCGCTGAAAACGCCCTCGGCAGCGCGCCGGCTCAGGCCGCCCGCGTGAGGCGCTTCAGGAACGCGGATACCTTGTGCCGCCGCATCTCGTATCGCGCCTTGTCGTCCGTCGTCATCCAATTGAGCTGGATGACATACCGCCGCCCGATGAACTGCTTGTGTCCGTGGAACGTCGTCGGCCCATTCGGGAACGCCAGCAAGGTCCCGTTCACCGGCGGCACCTCGACGGCGTAGTCCTCGATATCGTCCGGCCCCCGCAGCAGCCGCAGGCAACCCTCCTGCCGCGCCCACTCCGCGCCCTCCGGGTTGAGATACAGCAGCACCGTCACCCGCTTGGCCGCGCTGTCGCAATGGATGCGTCCGTCCTTCTCCCGCGACTGCCCCCGCAACGTCACCATCACCGGCGCCTCGTCCAGCGCCAGACCGAACTTCGCCGCCACGGCGTCCCGGAATGCAGGCTGCTCCAACTCGCCGATCAGGGCTTTGGCCGATGGCCCAAGCCGCAATCCCCCGGTCGGGAACGATCCGCCTTTCTGGATCGCCGGCAAGTCCGCCACGATCCGGCCCAATGCCGCCTCGGGCACGAACCGCGGCACGACGACATGCTTGAACGGGATGGATGCGACCGGCATGTCGGTAAGCTTCTGGTAATCAAGCACGGGCATAATGCTTTCTAATCAACTCCGGGCCGCCATTGCAATGCGCAGCACGTCAAACCCTCCGGCGATGCCGCGCCGTCACTGGCTCCGCCAGCCGCTCCGGACAATAAACCGGTTGCCGCAACAGCCAGCCGGCGCGGCGTCACCCGAGACAGGGCCGGTTCCTGGCATATATGATGCGGGTCACGTTCCGCCGCCCCGCCCATGACGCCGGGCAGGGCCGCAATCAAGCAAGCTCCCTTAATGGATCACGGCTTGTCGCTCGCGAAGGTTATTGATTTGCAAACGCACACGGCCCACGCCTCGTCTCGCAACGGCCGCTGACACGTGGACGGCGCCGCCGACATCGTTCCCGGAGGCCCGCTCGCGGCCTACCGCGCACGTGTTGCGTCAGGGCAGCTCGCGACCGACCCGGCGCAAAGCTTCGCTGCCGAACGTCTCCAGTCCCTTTGGCGCCGCCTGCGGAACTACGTCCCCGAGCGCCCCCATGACGACCGCTCGCTCTGGAGCCGCCTGCGCGGGCGCAAGCCGCCGGATGACATCCCCGAGAATTATCCCCACGGCATCTACCTCGTCGGCGAGGTTGGCCGCGGCAAGAGCATGCTCATGGACATGTTCTTCGACGGCGCCGAGGTGGAGCGCAAACGCCGGGTGCACTTCCATGAGTTCATGCAGGAGGTCCACCGCCGTCTCTACGCCTGGCGCCGCGAACCCCACCGCTTGGCCGACCCGCACAGCGATGACCCGATCCCGCCGCTCGCCGACCAGATCGCCGCCGACGCCTGGCTCCTCTGCTTCGACGAGTTCCAGTTGAACGACGTCGCCGATGCCACCATCCTGAGCCGCCTGTTCAAGGCCTTGTTCGCCCGAGGCGTCGTCGTCGTGGCCACCAGCAATACCGCCCCGGACGGCCTTTTCGCCGGGCAACCCGGGCGGGATGCGTTCCTTCCCTTCATCGCGCTGCTCAAGCAGTATCTCGACCTGATCGTCATGACCGGCAATCGCGATTGGCGCCGCCAGCGATTCAAGTCGCTCCCCACCTGGCATGTTCCGGCTGACCAAAGGTCCGGCGCCGCGCTTGATGCCGCGTTTGCCAAGCTGTCGAACGGCGCCAAGCCCGGACCGGAATGCCTGGCTGTCATGGGCCGGCAGTTGGTCATTCCAGTCGCGGCGGGCGGCGTGGCCCGCTTCGATTTTGAAGCGCTTTGCGGCCAACCGCTCGGCCCGGGCGATTACCTCGCTTTGGCCACGCATTACGACGCCTTGGTCATCGATGCCGTGCCGGTCCTCTCATCCGAGGACTACAATCACGCCCGCCGCTTCATAACCCTGATCGATGCCCTCTACGAACACCGCGTCAAGCTTGTCGCAAGCGCCGCGGCGATACCCGACCGCCTCTACCTCGAAGGAGACGACACCAGAGCCTTCCAACGAACCGCATCCCGCCTGGAAGAGATGCAGAGCAGCGCCTACCTCGCGCTATCCCATCTGACCTGAGCGCAGCGTCGGCAAAGCCGCCCGGCAAACCAATGGCTTGAGACGCTCATCTGCCCAACCGGGTTGCGGCGGCCGTGTCCAACGAGCCCTTGCAGCCGGCCGCGCAGCAGCATGGGTCGGCACGCGAAACCCTCAAGCCTCGCCCCGGTCAGCCGCATCTTCCTCCATGTCCTGAACCACGTCCTCCGCCCCGGATTTATCGATCTGCTTGGCTTTCTCGATCAGCTTGTCCGCGGCCTTGCCATCTCCGCCCGCCAGCTTGTCGAGCGCCTGCTCCGTCAGGTCCCGCGCCTTGTCACGCTTTGCATCATCGTCCTGCGCCATCGCGGCATCTCCGGTTGTTTGACCGTCATCATAAGCCGCGAGCCCCGGCCCGGTTGCCAAAGCCGCCATCACGTCCAGTAAAGCGCCCGCGCCATCGGCAGCCGACGCGCCAGCGACCCCTCGATTACGCCCCGCATCTCCGCCATCTGCTCTTTCGGGAACACGTATTTGACCGACCCGAATTTCGTCAGCTTCCGCGACCGGCGCTCCTCATCCATCTCCAGCGGGCTTCCCGGATACCACCCTTCGAGCACCCCCTTGGATTTCGGCGTGAACCGGTGCGTGATCAGCTCCGCCGTCAGGTCGACGCCCCCCACCCCCTCCAGCGCCGCCGCCACGTCCGCGAATAGCCGGTCATAGGCAGCCGCCCAATCCGTCACCCGCATGATCGGCGCCACCGTCAACCCGACCGGGTAACCGGCCTCCGCCATCGCCCGAAGTGCGCCAAGCCGCGCCCGGACCCGCGGCGCGCCGCCCTCGTGCCGCTCCGCCTCCGCCGCGTTGACGGAGAACCGCACCCGCGTCCGCCGCCCGTGCGGCAAGCCGAGCAACGGCCCCACGGCGTCGAACTTGGTCGTGAACCGCAACTGCACCGGCGCGTCCCACGCCCCGAAGTAGCGGATGCAAGTCGCCAAGTGCCCCGTCAGGTGCTCGATCGCCAGCGGATCGGTGTAGCAGGAGCACTCGAACGTCGTACCCTCCCCAGCCCGCAGCGCAGAGGCCGACGTCACCTGCCCGTGCCCGACTGCCGCCGGCAGCCCGCCCAGGATCTCCGGCAGGTTGGCATAGGCCCGGATGATCGGCGGCCCCGCCAGCGATCCGGCCAGATAGCAGTAGGCGCAATGCGCCGGGCACCCCTCGGCAAGATCGAACCGCCAATCCGCGCTGGGCGGGATCGGCTGCAATCGCCGCCGGCTCGCACTGGCCGTCACCACCGCCATCGTCGTCTTGGCGTCCTTGTACGCGTCCGGCAGCCCGGTGAGCCGGTCGCTCTTCAGCCGCACGACCTCAGAGCCCATCGCCTCCGCCCGCGCCGCCATTGCCTCGCCGGCCGGCCAAGCCAGCGCGCCTTGCGTCACCAGGACGCGTTTCGGTTTCCAAGCTCGCATGGTCCGCATATCGGCCTTCCCCGCCGCCGCGCCAGGCATCCCGCGCAATGGTGACGTGAATCGCGCTGCGCCCTAAGGGCAGCATCGGCAATAGGTGCGGCGGCACGTCGATAAAGCTGCCCGTCTAAGCAAGGGCTTGAGGCGCTTGTCTGACCCAGCGAAGCGTAGCGATAATTGTCGGACAAGCCCTCAGCATCATTCCGCGGGACGGCTCGCCGTCACAACGCCGGAAATGATGCGTCTGCAAAAACGCCTAAGCAGAGATCCGTGGCACAAGCCGCCAATGTCTGCTTAGGCTTGCCGATCGGACAAGCCCCGAGCGGAGAGCCAATGAACGCAGCCTATCAGTTCGGCATTGAAGAAGAGTATTTCCTGGCCGACGCCGCCACCAGAGGCACGCCCCGGCGCGCCGTCCATGCCTTCCACCGCGCCGTCAACGCCCGCCACCCCGACATCGGCCGCGAGCTCCTCGTCTCCCAGGTCGAAGTCGCCAGCACGCCCTCCACCAGCTTCGCCGACGCCCGCGGCCAGTTGGCCGACGCCCGCGCCGACCTCGCCAAGATCGGCCGCGACCACGATATCCTGGTGCTCGCCGCCGGAACCCACCCGCTCGCCCGTTGGTCCCGCCAGGGCCACACCGAGAAGGACCGCTACAAGGCCCTCCTGAACGAGATGCAGATGCTCGGCCGCCGCAATCTCTGCTGCGGCATGCACGTCCATGTCGAGACGCCCAACCCCGGCGCCCGCGTCGATCTCATGAACCGCCTGCTCCCGTTCATGCCGCTGCTGCTGGCCCTCTCGTCCTCCTCGCCCTTCTGGCAAGGCCGCAACACCGGCCTGGCGGGCTACCGCATGTCCGCCTTCTGCGAGATGCCCCGCACCGGCCTGCCGGACCTGTTCCGCGACACGGAGGACTACGACCGCTACGTCGCCGCCATGATCGGCGCGGGCGCCATCAAGGATGCGAGCTATCTCTGGTGGACCCTCCGCCCCTCGGTCAAATACCCGACGCTCGAGCTCCGCGTGGCCGATAGCTGCACCGCCCTCAGCCACTCCCTCGCCATCGCCGCGCTCTACCGTTGCCTCGTCCGCCTGGCCGTCCGCACCCCGCACCTGAACGCGGGGCTGACCGGCGCCGCCCGCGCCATCGTCTCGGAGAACCTCTGGCGCGCCCAGCGCGACGGGCGGGGCGCCGTCTTCCTCGATCACGCGGGCGGCGAGCCGATCGCCTTAACCGAGCGGCTGGACCAGGTTCTCGGCCAGATCGCGGACGACGCCGACGCCCTCGGCTGCAGCGAGGAGGCCATGCAGGCCCGCGGCATCGCCGAACGCGGCACAAGTTCGGACCACCAGCTCAAGGCCTTCAACGACGGCATGGCCGAGACTGGCGACCGCACGGCATCACTGGCCAAGGTCGTTGACTGGCTTGCGGCAGCGACGAACCAAGCCCCATAGCGCCCTTCATCCTCCTGCTCAATCCCGCAATTGCGGGTTGTCGAACACCGGATTCCGCCGCCGGTGCAGCGCGGCTCTCAGAGCAGCCGCCAGATCCCGCTTCTCGTCCTCGCCGAGATCTTCGCCCACCTCAAGCCGCCGCCCCCGCTCCACCAGCAGAAGCAGCGGCGCCCGCCCCGGCCGCTCCTCCAGCACCGCCTGCAGCCAAGCCCCGTTCAGGCGCCGCTCCTGGCGCCGCCTGCCCGGCTCCGTCCGTTGCACGAACAGCCCCGCATCGGACAGCACGAGCCGCTCCACCCGCGCCCGCTCCCGCGCGTTCCGCCGCAGCAGCACGACCGCGAGCAGCATTTCCGCCCCGTTGAACCCGATCACCGGCCAGGCGCCGGCGAACCAAAGCCCGCTTGAAAGCCCCGCGCTCAGCAGGAGCAGCAACGCCACCAGCCGCCGCAGCCCGGCCTCGCTCAGACTCCGGTGCGGCGTGATGATCGCCTCGAACGGCGGTTCGACAATCTGCGTGCCACCCAGCATCGCCTGTACTTTGGCCTGATAAGCAACAAACGCAACGGCAAACTGCCCCCGCGCCTTGCCCGGCCCGGTTCAATGGGCTAACCGTCTCGTGGTTTCCGGGCGTCCGGGCGCCCCGCCTGCCGTTCCCGGACCAATGCACGGGAATCGCACATGGCACGCAGCAAAATCGCCCTCATCGGCGCCGGCAACATCGGCGGCACGCTGGCACACCTGGCCGGCCTCAAGGAGCTCGGCGACGTCGCGTTGTTCGACGTGTTCGGCGGCGTCGCCGCGGGCAAGGCGCTCGACCTCATGCAGTCCGGCCCCGTCGACGGCTTCGACGCCCTCATGACCGGCGGCAGCGACTACGGCGCCATCGAAGGCAGCGACGTCGTCATCGTCACCGCAGGCTTCCCCCGCCAGCCCGGCATGAGCCGCGACGACCTCGTGGCCAAGAACGCCGGCGTCATAGCAACCGTCGCCGACGGCATCAAGCAATACTGCCCGGACGCCTTCGTGATCGTCATCACCAACCCGCTCGACGCGATGGTCTGGGTCATGCAGCAGAAGTCCGGCCTGCCGCCGCACAAGGTCGTCGGCATGGCCGGCGTGCTCGACAGCTCCCGCTTCCGCCTCTTCCTCGCCCACGAATTCAACGTCTCGGTCGAGGACGTCACCGCCTTCGTCCTCGGCGGCCACGGCGACAGCATGGTTCCCCTCGTCCGCTACAGCACCGTGGCCGGCATCCCCCTGCCTGACTTGGTCGAGATGGGCTGGACCACGCAGGACAAGGTGGACGCGATCGTCAAGCGCACCGCCAACGGCGGCGGCGAGATCGTGAAGCTGCTTGAGAAAGGCAGCGCCTTCTACGCCCCCGCCGCCAGCGCCATCGCGATGGCCGAGAGCTATCTCAAGGACAAGAAGCGCGTCCTGCCAGCCGCCGCCTGCCTCGATGGCCAATACGGCGTCAGCGGCCTCTACGTCGGCGTGCCCGTCGTCATCGGCGCCGGCGGCGTCGAGCGCATCGTCGAGATCAAGCTGAACAGCGACGAGCAGGCCGCCTTTGACAAAAGCTGCGCCAGCGTCCGCGAACTGATCGACGCCAGCCGCAAGCTGGTCGGGTAACTTGCCGGTCTCGCTTCATGCGTTGTTAAGCCTGTTCGCTTATCTCATGCGTAGGGATTGAGACTTGCATCTGGCGCAACCCTTTCCGGGTATGAGTCGAGGCGACCGATCCCCACTTTGATCAAGCAGTCTGTTTCCAAGGATAGATGATGCCCGGCATCGATGTGATCGCTTCCGCCTTCAATGGCGCCAATGCCGCCTTCATCGCCGACCTCTACGCCAGATGGGCCAACGATCCCGCCAGCGTCGACCAGAGCTTCGCCGACCTGTTCGCCGCCATGAACGACGAAGCCCGCGGCGTCCTTGAGGACGCATCGGGCGCGTCATGGGCGCCGCGCGATTTCAGCGTCGGAGAGGCGGAGCCGGCCAAGGCGAAGCAATCCGCTGACGGCGCGAGCGAGGCTCAGGTCCGCGCCGCTGCCACCGACAGCCTCCGCGCCCTCATGATGATCCGCGCCTATCGCGTCCGCGGCCATCTTGAGGCAAACCTCGACCCCCTCGGGCTGCAAAAGCCGGGCTACCACTCCGAGCTTGACCCGGCGGCCTACGGCTTCAAGCCGTCCGACTTCGACCGTCCCATCTTCATTGACGGCGTGCTGGGCCGCGAGACGGCGACGGTGCGGGAGATGATGCGGATCATCCGCGCCAGCTACTGCGGCCCGATCGGCGTCGAATTCATGCACATTCAGGACCCGGAGCAGAAAACCTGGATTCAGCGGCGGTTCGAGGGCGCGCCCTGGAACAAGGGCTTCGATGCCTCCGACAAGCGCACCATCCTTGAGCAACTGACCGAGGCCGAGGGCTTCGAGGCTTTCTGCCAGAAGCGCTACGTCGGAACCAAGCGTTTCGGCCTGGAAGGCGGCGAAGTCACCATCCCCGCCCTGCACGCCATGATTGAGGTCGCGGCCCAGGGCGGCGCGAACGAGGTCGTCATCGGCATGCCGCACCGCGGCCGGCTCAACACCCTCGTCAACGTCGTCCGCAAGCCGTTCACCGCCATCTTCAGCGAGTTCGGCGGTGAAAGCTTCAAGCCCGACGACGTGCAAGGCTCGGGCGACGTCAAATACCATCTCGGCACCAGCACCGACCTCGAGATCGCCGGCCACGACGTCCATGTTTCCTTGCAACCCAACCCGAGCCATCTCGAGGCCGTGGACCCGGTCGTCGTCGGCAAGGTGCGCGCCCGGCAGGACGCCGCCGGCGACACCGATAAGCGCCGCAGCGTCATGGGCATCATCATGCACGGCGACGCCGCTTTTGCCGGGCAAGGCTTGGTGTACGAGACGCTCGCGATGAGCCAGTTGATCGGCTACCGCACCGGCGGCACGATCCATTTGGTGGTCAACAACCAGATCGGTTTCACCACCGTGCCGGCGCACGCCTACTCGGGCATGTATTGCACCGACATCGCCAAGAGCGTGCAATGCCCGATCCTGCACGTGAACGGCGACGAGCCGGAAGCCGTCGTGTTCTGCGCCCGGCTCGCGGCCGAGTTCCGCATGACGTTCGGCGCCGACATCGTGCTCGATGTCGTCTGCTACCGCCGCCAGGGCCATAACGAGACCGACGAGCCGGCCTTCACCCAGCCGATCATGTATCGCGCGATCAAGGCCCGCAAAACCACACGCACCCTCTACGCCGAGCGCCTCGACAGCGAAGGCAGCGTTCCGTCGGACGAGGCGAAACGGATGTGGGACCAGTTCCAGTCCAAACTGGAGGACGCCTACAAAGCCGGCCAGGGCTATAAGCCGAACAAGGCGGATTGGCTCGAAGGCCACTGGTCCGGGCTGAAGCAAGCGGACCAGGTCGACGAACGCCTTGAAGAGGCAACCGGCATATCCCTCGACAGCTTGCGCCAGGTTGGCCGCGCCCTCTCGACTCCGCCCGCCGACTTCGACCTTAACCCCAAGATCGCCCGCCAGCTCGAGGCCAAGCGCGCCATGATCGAGAGCGGCGAGGGCATCGACTGGGCCACAGGCGAAGCCCTCGCCTTCGGCGGCCTGCTGCTCGAAGGCGCCCGCGTCCGCCTGTCCGGCGAGGATTGCCAGCGCGGCACGTTCAGCCAGCGCCACGCCGTCCTGGTCGACCAATCCAACCAGAACGAGTACGTCCCGCTCAACAACATCGACCCCGGCCAGGAGAAGATCGACATCTTCAACTCGCTCCTGAGCGAAGCCGGGGTTCTGGGTTTCGAATACGGCTACACCCTCGCCGACCCTAAGGTGATGGTCCTCTGGGAAGCCCAGTTCGGCGATTTCGCCAACGGCGCGCAGGTCATCATCGACCAGTTCCTCGCCAGCGGCGAAACAAAGTGGCTTCGCATGAGCGGCCTGACGCTCCTGCTGCCGCACGGCCACGAGGGCCAGGGCCCGGAGCACAGCAGCGCCCGTCTGGAACGCTATCTGCAGCTCTGCGCCGAACACAACATGACAGTCTGCAATCTCACGACCCCGGCCAACTACTTCCATGCCCTGCGCCGCCAGATGAAGCGGAATTTCCGCAAGCCGCTCGTGATCATGACGCCCAAGAGCCTGCTCCGCCACAAGCTCGCCGTGAGCGCGCTCGCGGATATGGCCGAGGACAGCCACTTTCAGTTCGTCATTCCCGAAGCCGGGCAGATCGCGGAGCCGGGCCAGGTCAAGCGCGTCGTCATCTGCAGCGGCAAAGTCTACTACGATCTCCTGACCGAACGCCGCGAGAAAGGCGTGGATGACGTCGCCCTTGTCCGCCTGGAGCAGATTTACCCCTTCCCCGAGCAGAAGCTGGCCCGCGCGCTCAAGCCCTATACGAACGCGGAGGTCGTCTGGTGCCAGGAAGAACCGATGAACAACGGCGCCTGGACCTTCGTTGACCGCCGGATCGAAGCCGTGCTCGCCAAGCTGGACGGCAAGGCGAAGCGCCCACGCTACGTCGGCCGCGAGAGCGCCGCCAGCCCCGCCACGGGCCTCGCCAAAGTCCATGCGCAGCAGCAAGCAACCCTGGTGCAGGAAGCGCTCGGCTTGCAATGATCTCGCGACTGTCGTTCGCCCCCCAAATTAAAAGCTATATCGCCGACGCCAGGCGAATGCCGGCTACAGAAAAAATGATTTAGGAACGACAGCATGCCCACGGAAATCAAGGTTCCAACGCTCGGAGAAAGCGTGACCACCGCGACAGTTGCCCGATGGCTCAAGAAAGCCGGCGAGGCCGTAGCGACTGACGAACCCGTGGTGGAGCTTGAAACCGACAAGGTCACCGTCGAGGTCCCGGCGCCGGGCGCTGGCACATTAGCTGACATCCAAGCCGAAGAAGGCGCGGAAGTCGAAGTCGGCGCCACGCTGGCGATTCTGGAAGCAGGCTCCAGCGCCAAGGCCGAGCCGGAACCGGATCAGCCCAAGACCTCCAGCGGCGTGAAGCCGCCGCCGCAGCCGCGAGGCCCCGTCTCCCGCCCGGCCACGCCGCCGCCGGACATTGCGGCCGAGGCGAAATCTGATCACGCCACCTCGGCCACGCCAGAACATCCCCCGATGCCCTCCGCCGCCAAGCTGATGCAGGAGCGCGGGTTTGCCGCGAACGAGGTGCCGGGCAGCGGCAAGGATGGGCGCGTCACCAAGGGCGACGTGCTTCAGTTCCTCGACCGCCCAGCGCCGAAACCCGCCCCGGCCCCCGCCCAGAAAGCGCCCCGCGGCGAAGATCCGCGCGAGGAACGGGTCAAGATGACCCGGCTCCGCCGCACCATCGCCCAGCGCCTCAAGGAAGCCCAGAACAACGCCGCCATGCTCACCACCTTCAACGAGGTGGACATGAGCGCGGCGATGGCGCTCCGCGCCGAATACCGCGACGCCTTCGAGAAAAAGCACAACGGCGTCCGCCTCGGCTTCATGTCGTTTTTCGTCCGCGCCTGCGTCGCCGCCTTGCAGGAATTCCCCGCCGTCAACGCCGAGATCGACGGCGACGACATCATCTACAAGCATTTCGTCCATATGGGCATCGCCGTCGGCGGCCCGAACGGCCTCGTTGTCCCGGTCGTGCGCGACGCGGACCAGATGGGCTTCGCCGCCATCGAGCGCGCCATCGGCGGTTTCGGCCGCCGCGCCCGTGACGGCCAGCTCAAGCTCGAAGAACTGAGCGGCGGCACCTTCACCATCACCAACGGCGGCGTCTACGGCAGCCTGATGAGCACGCCGATCCTCAACGCCCCCCAATCCGGCATCCTGGGCATGCACAAGATCCAGGATCGCCCAATGGCGGTCGGCGGCAAGGTCGAGATCCGCCCGATGATGTATCTCGCCCTTTCCTATGACCACCGTATCGTCGACGGCAAGGAGGCCGTCAGCTTCCTTGTCCGCGTTAAGGAGGGCGTCGAGGACCCTCGGCGGCTCCTGCTGGATTTGTAAGCGTGCCGCATCCACATGAGCGACACCGGGGAACGGGAGTTGAGAATGGCCCAGCTTCGCGCCGACGCGGTCAACAAGGACGTGCGCACTGAGTACGACAAAGCAATCACCCGGCCGGAGCCATACAAAGCGTTCGCTGCCATACTGGGTGCGACGGCGGCGATCGTGGCCGGGGTCTTCGGGGCGCTCGGCTACATTTTAGGCCGCGGCCACTAACAACGGGAATTTTTGGATGAGTGAGTCTTTCGACGTCATCGTCATCGGCGGCGGCCCGGGCGGCTACGTTTGCGCCATCCGCGCCGCCCAGCTCGGCCTGCGCACCGCTTGCGTCGAGAAGCGCTCCACCCTGGGCGGCACCTGCCTCAATATCGGCTGCATACCCAGCAAAGCCCTGCTGCAATCCAGCGAGAACTTTGACGAAGCCTCGCATCATTACAAAGACCACGGCATTCTCATCGACGGCATCAAACTCGACCTGGCTCGTATGCAGGCGCGCAAGGGCGAAGTCGTCGCCGCCAACGTCAAGGGCGTCGAATTCCTGTTCAAGAAGAACAAGGTCGCCTGGCTTCAAGGCGAGGGCCACATCGCCGCCCCCGGCCGGGTAACGGTCGACGGCACGGACTACGAAGCCAAGCACATCGTCGTCGCCAGCGGCAGCGAGAGTGTCCCCCTGCCCGGCGTCGAGATCGACGAGAAGCACATCGTCACCAGCACCGGCGCCCTCGAACTCGATCAAGTCCCCAAGCGCCTCGTCGTCATCGGCGGCGGCTACATCGGCCTGGAACTCGGCAGCGTCTGGAAACGCCTCGGCGCCGACGTCACCGTGGTCGAATTCCTCGGTCGCCTTGTTCCCGGCATGGACGGCGAGATCGGCAAGCAATTCGAACGCACCCTCGGCAAGCAAGGCATCAAGTTCCGCCTCAACACCAAAGTGACGGCCGCCAAAACCGGCGACAACGGCGTTGAGCTCACCGTCGCGCCGGCAAAGGGCGGCGAGCCTGAAACCCTCAACGCCGATGTTGTCCTCGTCGCCATCGGGCGCCGGGCCTACACCGAAGGCCTCGGCCTGAAAGAAGCCGGCATCAACCTCGATGACCGCGGCCGCATCGTCGTTGACGAGCACTGGGCCACCAACGTCCCCGGCATCTACGCCATCGGCGACGTCATCGCCGGCCCCATGCTCGCCCACAAGGCGGAGGAGGAGGGCGTCGCCGTCGCCGAACGCCTCGTGGGCCAAGCGGGCCACGTTAACTATGCGGTCATCCCCGGCGTGGTATACACTTGGCCAGAAGTGGCCAGCATAGGCCTGACGGAGGACACGTTGAAGCAGCAAGGTTCCAGTTACCGCGTCGGCAAGTTCCCCTTCACCGCCAATGGCCGCGCCCGCGCTATGGGCAGCACCGACGGCTTCGTCAAAATCCTTGCCGACAAGGAAACCGACCGCATCCTCGGCGCCCACATCATCGGCCCCGACGCCGGCACCCTGATCGCCGAGCTCGCCACCGCCATGGAATTCGGCGCCAGCAGCGAGGACGTCGCCCGGATCTGCCACGCCCACCCGAGCCTCAGCGAAGCCGTCAAGGAGGCCGCCCTCGCCGTCGAGGGCCGGGCGTTGCACGTCTGATGAGCATGGAATCACCCGGAGAGCAGATCTACTCCGTCACCGTCACCTGGACCGGCAATACCGGCTCCGGCACCTCCGCCTACAGGTCCTACGAACGCGCCCACGAGATCACCGGGCCGGGCAAGCACCCGATCCTCGGGTCCTCCGACCCGGCGTTCCGCGGCGACGGCGCCCGCTACAACCCCGAGGAATCCCTCGTCGGCGCCCTCTCAGCCTGTCACATGCTCTGGTACCTGCACCTTTGCTCCGCCGAGGGCATTGCCGTGACCTCCTATCAGGACATCGCCGAGGGCGTCATGACCGAGCGTCCAGACGGCAGCGGCAGCTTCTCCGAGGTCGTGTTGCAGCCCGAGATCACCGTCCCCCCCGGCACCGACCTCGATAAGGCCCGCGCCCTGCACCAGGACGCGCACAAATACTGCTTCATCGCCAACTCGGTGAACTTTCCCGTCCGGCACGAACCGGTGTTCCTCACAGCCGAGGCCTAGATGCTCGCGCTGACAATGGGCGAACCGGCCGGCATCGGCGGCGAACTGACCTTGAAAGCCTGGTCAACGCTTCGAAGCCGTGGCCCGGCCTTCGCGGCGTTTGACGATCCGGCACGCCTCGCCGCCATTGATCCGGCGATCCCCGTCCAGACCGTTGCCACGATGGCCGAAGCCGAGACGGTGTTCGCCAAGGCCCTGCCCGTCCTGCGTATCGGATTGAACGAGCCGGCAATCCCCGGTCGCCCCAGCCCCGCCAACGCCCCGGCCACCATCGCCAGCATCGAACGCGCCGTCCAAGCCGTCACCGCCGGCGCCGCCACCGCCGTCGTCACCAACCCGATCGCCAAGTCCGCCCTCTACGCCGCCGGCTTCGAGCACCCCGGCCACACCGAGTTCCTCGGCGCCCTCACCGGCGCACCCCAGCCGGTAATGATGCTGGCGAACCAATACCTGCGCGTCGTGCCCGTCACCGTCCACGTCAGCCTCCGCACGGCGCTCGAAACCCTCTCCACCGCCCTCATCGTCACCCACGGCCAGATCGTCGCCCGAGCCCTCCGCCGGCAATTCGGCCTCCCTCACCCCCGCCTCGCCGTCGCCGGCCTCAACCCACACGCCGGCGAGCAAGGCGCGATGGGCGACGAGGAAGCCGCCCTCATCGCGCCCGCCGTCGCGGCCCTCCAAGCCGAAGGCATCGACGCCACCGGCCCTCACCCCCCCGACACCCTTTTCACGCCCGCCGCCCGCGCCGCCTACGACGCCGCCCTCTGCATGTATCACGATCAGGCCCTGATCCCGCTCAAAACCCTCGACATGGCCAGCGGCGTCAACGTCACCTTGGGCCTGCCGATCATTCGTACCTCACCGGACCACGGCACCGCCTTCGACATCGCCGGCGCCGGACGCGCCGACCCGTCCAGCCTGATCGCCGCCCTCGAAATGGCCGCCCGGCTCAGCCGCAGCTCGCGCAGCGCCTGCGCTCGCCGCGAACGCGCTGACGCGCCGGCATAGGCTGCAACACATGACCATCCGCCTCGGCGTCAACGTCGACCACGTCGCCACCATCCGCAACGCCCGTGGCGGCCCGCATCCCGATCCGTTCGCCGCCGCCCTGGTCGCCGTCGGCGCCGGGGCCGACGGCATCACCGTCCATTTGCGCGAGGACCGCCGCCACATCCGGGACGCCGACCTTGACCGCATCGCCGCCTCGCCTGAAATCCGCCTCAACCTGGAGATGGCCGCGACCGACGAGATGGTCGGCATCGCCCTGAAGCACCGCCCCCCCGCCTGCTGCCTGGTCCCGGAAAAGCGCTCCGAAGTCACCACCGAAGGCGGCCTCGACGCCGCCGGCCAGCACAACACGCTCGCCCCCAAGATCGCCGCCCTGCGGAACGCCGGCATCCGCGTCAGCCTGTTCCTCGACCCGGACCCTCGCCAGCTCGAAGCCGCCGCCGCCCTCGGCGCCGCCGTCGTCGAGCTCCACACCGGCGCCTACGCCGAAGGCCGCCCGGGCGAGCTCAAACGCCTCCAGGCCGGGGCCAAGCTCCTCGCCAGCTCGGGCCTGGAATGCCATGCCGGCCACGGTCTCACTTACGCCAATGTCCGCCCCATCGCCGCCATCCCCGAGTGCATGGAACTCAACATCGGCCATTTCCTGATCGGCCAGTCCGTCATGGACGGCCTCCCCGGCGTCGTCGCCCGCATGAAAGCCCTCATGCTTGCCGCCCGCGATCCGAAGCCCGGCGCGTGATCGAGCTTCTCGCCCAGCCCGAGGCGTGGATCAGCCTGCTTACCCTGACCGTGCTCGAGATCGTCCTCGGCATCGACAACCTGATCTTCGTCGCCATCCTCGCCAGCCGCCTGCCTCCGTCGCAACAACCGGTCGCCCGCCGCGTCGGCCTTGGCCTGGCGCTCGTGATGCGCCTCGCCCTGCTCGCCTCCTTGTCCTGGCTGGTCGGCCTCACCGAACCGGTCTTCACCTTGTTCCAGCACGGCTTCTCCTGGCGCGACGTCATCCTGATCGCCGGCGGCCTGTTCCTGCTCTACAAAGGCACGACCGAGATCCACCACCGCGTCGAAGGCGAAGGCGAAGACGAAGCCGCTTCCAGCGCCAACGCCGCCAAGTTCTGGCCCGTCATCGCCCAGATCATCCTGCTCGACCTCGTCTTCTCGCTCGACAGCGTCATCACCGCCGTCGGCATGGTCGACGAGCTCAGCATCATGTCGGCCGCCGTCATCGTCGCCGCCATCCTGATGGTGGTCGCCAGCGGCCCGCTCTCCGCCTTCGTGCAGAAGCACCCGACGGTGAAGATGCTCGCCCTGGCCTTCCTGCTGATGATCGCCCTCGTGCTCCTGGCCGACGGCTTCGGCCTGCACATCCCGAAAGGCTACGTCTACGCCGCCATGGGCTTCTCGGTCCTGGTGGAGGCCCTGAACCAGCTCGCCGCCCGGCGCAAACAAGCGGTCAAGCCGGCCAAAAGTCTCGAACCAGCCGACGGCTAACCCGGCGTCGCGGCTCGCCGCCGCTTGGCACGCGCCTTGGGCGCCGCAGCCGTCGCAGGCTCAAGCACCGGCGCGCCAACCGCCAGGCCATCGGCATAGGTCAACTTCACCACCCCGCTCCATCCCTGCGGCACCAGCCCGGCCACCGCCTCGCTCTCAACCCCCGTTGCCGCCGCGGCAAACAACGCCGCCAGCTTCGACCCGATCGGCGTCCCGATCCCGGTGCACGGGTCAGGCCCGATCCGCGCCCGGTAATAGCCGTTGTCGCCGACCGTGATGTCGTTGAAGCAGAGATGGTTGCGCCATAATGTTGGGTTGACGAACCCGAGCTTGCGCCCGAACGCCGCGAACAGCCCGGCATACAGCGGCGACACGGCGCTTGTCCCGCCGATCTCCACCTGCCGCCCATGCACGAAAATCTGGTATCCGGTGTTCGGGTCGGCGTTCCCCGCCACGTCCGGCGCCATCCGCCCCGGCCCGTGCGGCGCGCCCGCCTGCCAGGGCTGCGGCGGAAACAGCCGCGAGAACCCGCCCCCCGTCCCATGCCCGTCCGGACGCCCCGGGTCCTGGTTCCACACCGTCTCCCCGTCCCGCGTCTTGCGCGTCCCGCCGCACCCGACCACGTGCGGGCACGACGACGGCACATCGACGTTCACCGCATAACGCCCCATGTCCCGCGCGTTGTTGTCGCCCGAGGCCGCGAAGACCACCATCCCGCTCGCCGCCGCCGCCTGCGCCGCCGCCTCCATCCGGGCCACGAAATCCTGCCCGGCTTGGACCCCGGCGTCCTCCCACCGGCTCTCGTCCGCCCCCCACGAGATCGAGCACACGTCGCACCCGTCCGCCGTCGCCGCCCGCACCGCCGCCGAGATCGAGCCGGGGCTGGTATCGGCCCAATACACACGGATCGAAACCGCCCTGCCCGTCGCCACGTAGTACGACGCCGCCGCGACCTGGATATCGAGCGCCACTTCCGCATCCGGATCGGCAGCCTCGTCCAGATGCTGGTTCGGCCGGTTCCGCCCCCCGTTCACCGACACGTCCGCGATCTGCGGCGCCGGCTGGCCGACCGAGGCGAAGTAGGCGTCCATATCCTCCTGCACCCAGCCCCCATCCAGCTCGACGATCCCGATCACCCCGCCGCCCGCAAGCCCCGTCGGCCAGTCGTAAGCCCGGCACAAATCCGGCACCGGCCAAGACGCCGCCTTCGCCGCCCGCGCCGCAATCCCCCCGCGGTCCGGGTCCGGCCACTTGAAATACGGCCGCAACATCGGCATCGACCGCGCCAGCCGCGCACGCGCCATGAACTGCGCCGTCGTGCTGGCGTAAAAAACCGATAGATCCGCCTTCATCGCCGTCCGCGATGGCCCGTCGAGGTAGATCATGTGCCCCGAAGGATAATTCCGCACCGTCAGGTTCGCCCGCGCCCGCGCGTCCTGCAACGGCATCGCCGCCAAGGTCATCTCCGTTTGGAAGAACGGCGTGACCGCATCGTAATACCCGTTCGCCGCGAACACCTTCAGCGACGGGTTGAGCGCCATCACCGCCGCCAAGTCGCCCGCCGTGTACAGGACGATGTTGCCGTTGACGTCGCGTCCCTTCTGCGCGCCCGTCGGATCGATGTGCGAGAAATCCCAGAACCGGAACGTCTGGTCGTTGAGGTCGGCGAACGGCGCCGTCGCGGTGAATTTCAGCTCGTCGTTCAGGTAGACGTTCCACATCGCCGTATAGACGCCGCCCACCGCGGTCATGGTCGGGTCGTTGCCGCCCGAATTCGGGCTGACCACGCCCGCGATGCCCGTGTCCACCGCCGTCGCCCGCCCGTCGTAAGAACCGAGCGCCACCCCCTCCTTCTGCAACAGCGTCAGCAGGAACAGCAGCCCGGCCGCGTTGCTGGCCGACACGTCCAGCCCCCAGTACGTCAGCACCGTCGGCGAAATCCCCAGATCATCGCTCAGCGTGTCGAGCACGCCCTTGTCGACAGCCGGGAACGCCGCGACGGCCTTCGCGTACGGCCCGGCCGCGAACGCCGTCACCGTGTCCATGAATGCCGGCAGGCTCGGCGGCGCAGGGTCCACGCCGATCTTCTTGTGGAACCACGCATCGGCCGCCAGCGTCGGCAGCAGTCCTACAGGGTTGCCCGTTTGCGAGTAATCCAGGATCGAGGACTGCAACGTGATCCCGTTCAGATCGACCCCGTCCTCGTGCAGCATCCAGGCCAGCACGCAGCTCCGCGGCGTCCCGTACGACTCCCCGAACAGGAACTTCGGCGAGTTCCACCGGTCGAACGCCGTCAGGTAGCGCTTGATGAACTGCTTGATCGACCGCGCGTCCTGGTCGACGCCCCAGAAATCCTTGTTCCTGTTCGGCGCGACCGCCGCCGAGTACCCGGTCCCCACCGGGTCGATGAACACGAGGTCGCTGCGGTCGAGCAGGCTGTCCGGGTTGTCCTCCAGCGTATACGGCGCGGGCGGCGTGAACGCCGGCAGGCTCGTCTTGATCCGCCTCGGCGCGAACGAGCCCAGCAGCACGAACACCGCCGAGGACCCGGGGCCGCCATTGTAGAAAAACGTCACCGGCCGCGTCTCAGGCTCGTATCCATCGGCGGTGAACGACACGTAGAAGAACTTGGCCGAAGGCTGCGCGCTGCTCGCGTTCACCGTCACCAGATGCCCGGCCCGCGCCGTATAAGGGATCGCCTGCCCGCCAACCATCGTCACGTGATGCGTGACGGCGGCCGCCTCCGTCGTATCGGTGATCGAATCCTCCGGCCCGCCGCCGTACGGCGTCGTATCAAGCAACGGCTGATCCACGGGCGGTCGCGGCGTCGGCGAATTCGCGTCCATCAGGCAAGCTCCAGTTCAGGCAGCAAACCTAGGCCGGGCCGCGGCGTGCGTCATCCCCGCATTACGCGCCCGTCAAGCCTTCCGCGCCTATAACGCAAGCTGAACCTTCATCGCCCGGCTCCGGTCCCCCGCCAAATCGAACGCCCGCACCGCGTCGGCCAGCGGCGCCACCTCCGTCAGCAGGGGCGCCACCTCGATCGCCCCGGACGCGATGAACCCCGCCGCCCACTCGAACTCGCGGTCGAATCGGAACGTTCCCCGCAACGCGATCTCCTTGGCGACGAGCGCATTCATCGGCGCCGGAACGTCTCCTCCCAGCCCCACCTGTACGATCACCGCCCCCGGCCGCACCGCCCCGACCGCCCCGGCCAGCGCCGCCGCGCTGCCGGACGCCTCGAACGCCACGTCGAACGTCCCTTTGTCCGCCTCGAACCGCCGCAAGCCGTCCGGCTCGGCGCGGGTGTTCACCGCCCAATCCGCTCCGATCCGACGCGCCATCGCGAGCGGCGCGTCGGCGATGTCGGTCGCGACCACCTCCCGCGCGCCCCCGTGCCGGGCCACCAGCACGCACAGCGCCCCGATCGGCCCGCACCCCGTCACCAGCACCCGCCGCCCCAGCAGCGGCCCCGCCTGCACCGCGGCGTGAAGGCAGACCGCCAACGGCTCCGCGAACGCCGCGTGCTCCAACGGCAACTCCGCCGGCACCGGCACGGCCTGCGCTTCCGTGCAGACAAGCACCTCGCGAAACCCGCCCTGCACGTGCGGCATCCGCATCGCGCTGCCGTAGAACCGCATGTCCAGACACTGCCGCGCCTCCCCCTGCAGGCAATACCGGCACGCCCCGCACGGGCGGCTCGGGTCCACCGCCACCTTGTCCCCCGGTTTCACCCGCGCGACGCCGGCACCCGCCTCCATCACCACGCCCGCGATCTCATGCCCCAGGATCATCGGCTCCCTTATCCGGATCGCCCCGAAGCCGCCGTCCTGATAGTAATGCAGATCGGACCCGCAAATGCCCCCCGCCCGCACCCGGACCTTCACGTCAAACTGCCCGAGCGCCGGAACCTCGGCCTCCTCGATCCTTAAGTCCCGGGCAGCATGGATAACGGCGGCTTGCATCGGCTGACACTCCGGCATTGATTGCGCGTAACGCTTGCTCATCCCCATAAGCCCGGCCACCGGAGAACGCCAATGCCCTGTTTCAGCCTCGAAGGCCGCCGCGCGCTCATCACCGGGTCCGGACAGGGCATCGGCCTCGCCCTCGCCCAGGCGCTGGCGGAGGCCGGCGCATCCATCATCCTGAATGGCCGCGGCGCCGCCAAGCTCGGCGCCGCGGCAGCCGTCCTGCGCGGCAGGGGCGCCGCCGTCGAGACCGCCGTCTTCGACGTCACCGACCAAGCCGCCGTCGCCGCCGCCATCGAGCGCATCGAAGCGGGCGCCGGCCCGATCGACATCCTGGTCAACAACGCCGGCATCCAGCGCCGCGCTCTTTTGCAGGACTTTCCCGCCGAGACCTGGCACGAGCTGATGCGCGCCAACCTCGACAGCGTCTTCTTCGTCGCCCAGGCCGTGGCCCGCTGCATGATCCCCCGCGGCGCAGGCAAGATCATCAACGTCTGCTCCGTCCAGAGCGAGCTCGGCCGCGCCAGCATCGCCCCCTACACGGCGAGCAAGGGAGCGGTCAAAATGCTGACCAAGGGCATGTGCGCCGAGTGGGCCAAGCACGGCCTGCAAGTCAACGGCCTCGGCCCCGGCTATTTCCAGACCGAACTCACCCAAGCCCTCGTTGACGACCCGGCCTTCTCCGCTTGGCTCTGCAACCGCACTCCCGCCGGGCGCTGGGGCCGGGTGGAGGAACTCGGCGGGGCCGTCGTCTTCCTCGCCTCCCCCGCGTCGGACTTCGTCAACGGCCAGATCCTCTACGTCGACGGCGGCCTGACCAGCGTGGTGTAGCTCCGGTTTGCCTAAACTGCGGCCGCGCGTTTAGGGTGCCTCCACACGTCCGCGAAACAATAACGGACCAGGGAGGGATAACCGCAATGTTCAAACGCTCGATCCTGCGCGCATTCATGCTCGGCGCCGCATTGCTGGCCATGACTGCTGCCGTCCAGGCGCAAACCACCAGCGAGATCACCAAGCGCGGCCGCGTCCGCATCGGCGTGCTGACCGGAGCGCCTCCCTTCGGCATGATCGACGCCCAAGGCAAGCCCAGCGGCTACGACGTCGACGTCGCCAACCTGGTCGCCAAATACCTCGGCGTCCCCGCCGACCTCGTCGCCTTGACGCCCCCCGCCCGCATCCCCGCCCTCCAGGCCGGACGGGTCGACTTCCTCGTTGCCACCCTTGCCCCCACCCCGGCCCGCGCGCTGACCGTCGACTTCACCATCCCCTACAACGCCTTCCAGATGGCGATCATGGCCAAGAAGGAAAGCAAGATCAGCAAGCTGGAAGACCTCAAGGACAAGACCGTCGGCGTCAACCGCGGCTCCAGCCAGGAAGCGGCCTTGCAGAAATCCGCCGTCCCCGGCACCAAGATCACCCGCTTCGAGGACGACAGCACGACCGCCCAAGCCCTCATCGCCGGGCAGATCGACAGCATCGCCATCCCCGACGTCATCGGCCGCGAGATCGCCAAGACCCGGCCCGACGCCGACATGGACATCAAGTTCATCTACTTCCAGCAGCCGAACTCGCTCGCCGTCCGCAAAGGCTCCGACGAGCTGCGCCTCTGGCTCAACAACGTCATCTACTTCATCAAGGTCAGCGGCGAGCTGGACGAGATCTGCCGCAAATGGACCGGAGCGCCGCTGCCGAACCTCCCTGTCTTCTAGCCGCCTCGTTTGGCCGTCCAGCTCACCTTCGCCCCGGTCCTGGCCGAGTGGCCGCAACTCCTGCGCGGCCTCGTGCTCACGCTCGAGCTTTCGGCCGCCGGCATCGTCCTGGGCCTCGCCCTCGGCATCCTCCTCGCCGTCCTCCGTTCCATTGGCCCGCGGGCGGCGGGCGTCCTCGTCTCCGCCTACGTCGAGATCATCCGCAACACCCCGTTCCTGATCCAGCTCTTCATCATCTTCTTCGGCCTCCCCCCTCTGGGCCTGCGCCTCAACGCCGCCGAAGCCGCCCTTTTGGCACTAGCCATCAACCTCGGCGCCTACGCCTCGGAGATCGTCCGCGCCGGCATCGAGAGCATCAACCCGGCTCAGATCGAAGCGGGCCAATCCCTCGCGCTCACCAGGCTGCAAGTCTTCCGCTACGTCGTCATCCTCCCCGCGCTGGCAAAAGTCTGGCCCGCCCTCTCCAGCCAATTCGTGCTGATGATGCTGTCCACCAGCATCTGCTCCTTCATCTCGGTCGAAGAACTCTCCGGCATCGCCGCCACCATCGAGAGCCAAACCTATCGCAGTTTCGAGGTCTATATCCTCGTCACCGCCGCCTACCTCGCCCTCGCCGTCCTGCTTCGCGCCGGGCTGTTCGGGTTGGGCCTCTGGCTGTTTCCCTCCGGCCTGGTCCGCAGCCGCCGATGATCCGCGGATTCGGCTGGCAGGAGATCGGGTTTCTCGTCCTCTCCGTCCGCTTCACGCTCTACCTGACGCTGCTCTCGCTCGCCATCGGCGGCGTCCTGGGCATCGTCATCGCCCTCGCCCGCGTCTCGCTCTGGACGCCGCTCCGCGTCATCAGCGGCCTCTACATTGGCATCCTTCAGGGCATCCCGGTGCTAATGGTCCTGCTCCTGTCCTATTACGGCCTCCCTTTGGCCGGCTATTTCCTGCCGCCCCTGATCGCCGCCTCGCTTTCCCTGGGCCTCTACGCCAGCGCCTTCCTCGGCGAGATCTGGCGCGGCGCCATCCAGGCCGTCCCCGCCCCGCAATGGGAAAGCTCGGCCTCGCTCGCCATGCGACGCTGGCAGCAATACGTCTACGTCGTCATCCCGCAAGCCGTCCGCATCGCCATCCCGCCCACGGTCGGCTTCGTCGTCCAGTTGGTGAAGAACACCTCCATCGTCTCCATCATCGGCCTGGTCGAGCTCGCCCGCGCCGGGCAGCTCGTCAACAACGCCACGTTCCGCCCGTTCCAGGTGTTCGGCGTCGTCGCCGCGCTCTATTTCATCGTCTGCTGGCCGCTCTCGCTCCTGTCGCAGCGGCTGGAAAGGAGGTTGCGTGTCGGTCGTGCAAGTTGACGCCGTGCACAAGAGCTACGGCCCGGTCGAGGTCCTGAAGGGCGTCTCGCTCGACGTGCAGCGCGGCGGCGTCGTCGCCCTCATCGGCCGCAGCGGCTCCGGCAAGAGCACCCTGCTCCGCTGCCTCAACGGCCTCGAGGCCATCCAATCCGGCCAGATCACCATCGCCGGCCACACCCTCGACCGCGCTCGGCGAAACCTCCGCGCGCTGCGCAAGGACGTCGGCATCGTCTTTCAGAGCTACAACCTCTTTCCCCACCTCCGCGCCGGCGAGAACGTCATGCTCGCCCCGCGCATCGTCAAAGGCACGTCCCGCGCCGAGGCCCGCACCCTCGCCGAACGCGTCCTCAACCAGGTCGGCCTGCTGGAAAAGTTCGACGCCTACCCCGACACCCTCTCCGGCGGCCAGCAGCAGCGCGTGGCCATCGCCCGCTCGCTCGCCATGCAGCCCAAGGTCATGCTGTTCGACGAAGTCACCTCGGCCCTCGACCCGGAACTCACTGGCGAGGTCCTCTCCGTCATGGAGGCGCTCGCCGCCGAGGGCATGACCATGATCCTCGTCACCCACGAGATGGGCTTTGCCCGCACCGTTGCCCACAAGGTGGTGCTGATGCACGAGGGCACGATCTGGGAGGAAGGCGACCCGGCGCGCATGTTCGAGCAGCCGCAGACGCCCGAGCTGCGCCAGTTCCTCGGCAGCGGGGTCAAATAGCCGTTCCGAACGGTTGACACCCCGCCGTTGCCGGAGTGCCATCCGCGACATGCGACTGCTCCAGCCCCTGCGGCACCGCTCCGTGGCGCTGCTCTGGTCGGGCCTCGCCCTCTCCGCCATCGGCGACCAGCTCTACGCCGTCGCCCTCGCCTGGATCGCCGTCGGCGTGCTCGGCCCCGCTGCCGGCTACCTGACCGCGCTGCAATCCGCCTGCGTCCTGCTCTCGGTCCTGTTCGCCGGACGATGGCTCGACCGCTGGCATCCGCGGCGCACGCTGATTGCGGACTACCTGGTCGAGGCCGCGGCATTGGCGCTGGTCGTCCTTGCCTGGACGGCGACCGGCGCCGCCTCCCCCGTGCTGCTGGTCTTCGCCGTCGTTGTCCTGTCGGCCGGCATCGGCATCACCCGCCCGGCCGTGCAGGCGATCCTGCCCGAGCTGCTGCCCGACCGCGCCCAACTTCCCGCCGCCAACGCCCTGATCGACAGCACGGAGCGGATCGCCCGCCTCGCCGGCCCCCTCATCGTCGGCGTGCTGGCCGGCGTGCTGCCGGAAAAGCACTTCCTCACCCTCGACGCCGCCAGCTTCGCCCTCGCCGCCTTGGCGGCCTTGGCGCTGCCGTCACGCAGCAAGGCAGCCAGCGCAGAGCCGGGCCGGGTGTTGGACGCCATGCTCCGCGGCGTCGCCGCCGTCCGGCAGGACAAGCTGCTGCATGATTGCTGGGCGGTGACAGGCATCGCCAATGGCACCTGGATGGTGACCTTCTATCTCTGCGTGCCGCTGGCGATCGACCGCGCCGGCGCAACCGCCTTCGGCGGCTCCGGCCTCGGCGCCTTCGGTCTTGTGATCGCCTGCTACGGCGCCACCAACTTCGCCGCCCTGCTGATCGTCGGCAACCGCGAGATGCCGCCACGGCCGGAGAAACAGGTCATCGCCGCCAAGTTCGTCATGATGGCCGGCATGGCCGTCGTGGCCCTGACGGCTTGGCTCGCCCCGCCCGCCTTGCTGCTGCCGGGCTTCATGCTGGGCGCCCTCATCGCCGCGCCCGGCGGCCCGATGATGGATGTCCCCGTTGCCGTCATGCGGCAAACCCGCACCGGGCCTGACGGCGTGGCGCCGGCCGTGCGCGTCTTTATCGCCAGCAACCAGGTCGGCAACATCGTCGGGCTGCTGGCGGCGCCGCTGCTGATCCGCGGCCTCGGCATCGGCGGCGTGGCGGCGCTGTGCGCGGCGATGACGGCCGGCGTCGGCCTTTACATGATGCTGCGGCGCAGGAGCTACGCGGCCGCTTGACCCGCCGCGCCCGCCGGCACCACCATCCGCCCAATCGGCCACAGCGCGATCCCGGCCAGCTTCAGGTGCGCCCAGGCGAACGGCAGCCCGATGATCGTCACCGCGAACCCGGCGGCGATCACCAGATGCCCGATCGCCAGCCACCAGCCGGCCAGCACGAACCAGATCACGTTACCGACGAACCCGAGCGCGCCCGTCCCGACATCGTCCCGCCCCGTGAACGCCTCCCGCGACACCACCCGGCGTCCGAACGGCAGAAAAGTATAGCCGGCGATGTTGAACGCCGCCCGCGCCCAAGGTAGCCCGATGATCGTCACCGCCAGGACGGCTGCGGCCAGAAGCCACCCGGCCGCCATCCAGACGCCCCCCAGCAAGATCCACAGGACGTTCAGCAACAGGCTCAAGCCGGACATCGCGCACCCCCAGAACAATGCCCCATCAAATAGGAAGGCGCGGCCCGGCTTTCACCGTGGCCGCGCCCCGCTCAGGGCCGCCGGCGCCGGGTCCGCTTATTCCGCGTCGTCGGGCGCCCGCAGCAAGTACCCAGCCCCGCGGATGCTGTGGATCAACGTCCCCCCGCCCTCATCCGGCGGCAGCTTCTGCCGCAAGCTGAACACCAACTGGTCCACACTCCGGTCCTCGGGCCGCCAAGGCCGCCGCAGCGCCGCCTCCGACAGCGTGTCCCGCGACACCGCCTGCCCGTTCGCCGCCGCCAGCGCCTCCAGCAACGTGAACTCCGCCGACGTCAGCGGGATGCGCTTGCCGTCCGAGTTCGTCACCGCCCGCAGCACCACGTTGATCCGGATCGGCCCCACCGAAACCACTTCCCGGTTCTTGGGCGACAGCCGCGACTCTTCCCGCCGGTTGACCCGGCGGTGCACCGCGCGTATCCGCGCGATCATCTCCCGCATCCGCGGCGGCTTGACGATGTAGTCGTCCGCGCCCAGCTCCAGTCCTACGACTCGGTCCGCCTCCTCGCCCATGCCGCTGACGACGATCACGCCGCACCCGCGCTGCTCGGCGAACCACCCGATCAGGTCGACCCCGTTCGTGTCCGGCAATTCGAGATCGACCAGCACCACGTCGGGGTTGAAGGTCTGCTTCAGCGACATCCCCTTCGCCCCGGTGCCGGCCAGGGCGACGCTCATCCCGGACCGCTCGATCCCGCGGACCATCGCCTGCGCGACGGCTTCATCGTCCTCGATCAACAAAACCCTCGGGTTGAGCAGGACATCCTCAGCTTCAGGCTTTGAGACGTGCATTATAAATCTCCAGGGCGAAACCTTAACCCACAACTATCATAAATTGACCGCAGACCAATATTGCTAGCAGATCAAATACGTTAAATCCCTGTTAATACGCTAACAAATCCTGTATAAAATCGCAGGAGTATTTTAACAGCTGTTTATTAACCAGCCCGCTGCTTGGATAGCCCTGATCGGGTCAGGCGCTTAAGCGTCATTAAGCATGGTCAAAACTTCATGCCAACCCGTAATAACGTCGCTGAAGAAGACGTTGTCCAACATTGATTTATTCTCAATTGGCAAATACGGCAGCGCATTGCTGGCATGAGGTCCGAACCCGTGAGCGCCACGATATGTCAGCGAATGTGAGCCAATAGCCAAGCGGACATCCATTCTATCCGACAATGGACAATACATGCCGCCTTATTGGATAAGCTCGTCTACGCCTTCTAATCCTGCCGCCAATCAATCAGACAAACGGTATCGGACCTTATGTTATGTTGGACACTTCCGGCCACATGAATGAATTGAGCGCCCAGCCGATCTGGCCCGACAGCGACGCCGACGGCGCCATGAACCCGCACGGCGAGTTCGAGCAACTTGTCCGCTTGGCCGTGCGGCTGGGCCAGGCGCCGGTCGCATTGATCCGGGGCCGCGGCATCAGGCTCGGCTGGGCCGATCCAGCCCTCGCCATATCAGCGGCCAGCTTCGACCGCCTGCACGCAATATCCGACCTCGCGTGCCCAGAATCGGAACCGCAGGGCGCCGTCACCGCCATCGCCGATGCCACCCAAAGTCCGACCTTGTGGCACCACCCGGCCGTCACCGGCGAACTCCGGGTCCGGTTCATCGCCTGCATCCCGCTGCAAGGCGAGGGCGGCGACAGGCTCGGCACGCTCTGCTTGATCGACACCCATGCCCGCCCCGGCCTGTCCAGCGAGCAGTCGGACAGCCTGACCGAGCTTGCCGTCCTCGCGGCCAAGATGATCGAGCGCAAGCGCAAGGCAGCGAACCTGCTCGGCTCATCCCACGCCTCCGCCCGCGCCGAACACCTCGAAGCCGCAGTGGCCAGGGCGCAATCATGCGAGCTGGCCCTGGCCGGCATGCTCATCAGCCTCTGCACGCACCACGGGGCGACAGCCGGATACGTCGGCAAGTTCAACAACGCGACCCAGGTCTTGCAGCAACTGAGCCACTTCAACGACAAGTCGGGGGTCGGTCATTACCTGCTCGAACTGTTTTCGGCCGGCGCCACGCCGAACATCTCCCATGCGGCAACCGCGATCCAAAGCGGGACCGCGCGCACCTTGGCGTTCTCCGGCCGGGAGACCAGCTCCGCCTACGCGCTCACCCTCGAAGCGGTGCGCGCCGGGCTGCGCGCCCAGGTCATCCAGCCAGTGCACCTGCTCGACGAACGGTTCGGCATCGTGCTCCTGTTCGATGCCCCTCGCCGTGACCTCGAAGCTGTCGCCGACGACGTGGCCGCCATGCTGCGCCTCGTGCGCCCCGCGCTCTATCGCAAGGTCGCCGAACGGCGCATGAGGCTGCTCGGCACCGCGCTCGACCGGGCCAACGACGCGGTGCTGATCACCGAAGCCGGGCCGCTCGGCGCCGCCGGGCCCAAGATCCTGTATGCCAACGCCAGCTTCTGCCGCCAGAGCGGCTACGCGCTGGAGGAGGTGCTGGGCCGCCCGCACGACATGCTGCAGGAAGCCAACGCTGACGCCGTCAAGCGCCTGCGCCAGAACATGCGCCGCTGGAAGCCCGTCCGCGCCGAACTGCTCAGCACCCGCAAGGACGGCTCCGAGTTCTGGGCCGAAGTCGACCTCACGCCCATCACCGACGAGGCCGGGGCCACGACCCATTGGGTCAGCATCCAGCGCGACATCACCGACCGCCGCGGCATCGAGGCCGCCCAGCGCCGACACGAAGACTCCTTCCGCCTGCTCTTTCAGGACAACCCGCTCCCCGTCGTGGTCATGGGCCGCGACGACCTGAGCTTCACCGAGGTCAACGACGCAGCAGTCAGGCAATACGGCTGGTCCCGCGAGGAATTCCTCGGCAAGACGCTGACGGACCTCAGCCCGGGCGGCGAACCCGCGCTCTCCGAAGCCGCAGCGGGCGCCGGCGCCGCCAGCGCCCTATCCGGCACCCACATCCGCGCCGACGGCACCGTGCTCGAAGTCCAGGCCTTCACCCACGATACGGTCTACGCCGGCCAGGACGCCCGGCTCGCCGTCCTGTGGGACGTCACCGACCTCGAAGCCGCCAGGCGCGACATGCGCCACGCCAACGAGCTGCTCCGCGACCGCACGCTCCAGCTCCACGCCCGCACCGAGGAGCTGGCCGAGGCGCAGCGCCTGGCCCGGCTCGGCAACTGGCGCGTTCCCGTCGACTGGCGCGACCCGAGCTGGAACCGCGCGCTGTCGAAACTGCTCGAAGCCCCGCGCGACATCATGAAGCTGCGGCCCGCCGACCAAGCCGAGGAAATCCACGAGGACGACCAGGATACGGTCCGCAAGGCCTTCGAGAGCGCCGCCCAGGATGCGACCAGCCAGGAATTCGAATACCGCGTCGTCATGCTCGACGGCCAAGCCAACCATTTCCGCGCCGAAGTGCGCCCCGTGCTCGACAGCGACGGCGACGTCATCGAGCTGTTCGGCTACAGCCAGGACATCACCGACAGCAAGCGCGCCGAGCAGGCGCTGCTCCGCAACGAATCCCTCCGCGCCCTCGGCCAGCTCACCGGCGGCGTGGCGCACGACTTCAACAACCTCCTGACCGTCGTGATCCTCAACCTTGAAGAAGCCCGCGAGCAGTTCCCGGAGGCCGACGACCTGCAGGAGGTGCTGCAGCCCGCCCTCCACGCCGCCGTCCGCGGCGCCGAGCTCACCAGCCAGCTCCTCTCCTACGCCCGCCGCGCCACGCTCCGCCCCGAGCGCGTCCGCCCCGACGAGTTCTTCGGCGCGCTGCGTCCCCTGCTCAACCGCGTGCTCGGCGAACGCTTCGAGCTCCAGGTCCTGCTCCGCCATAACGGCGGCAGTGCGATGGTCGACCCGGCACAGCTCGACAGCGCCGTGATGAACCTCGTCATCAACGCCCGCGACGCCATGCCGAAAGGCGGACAGATCGTGCTGGAAACCCGCTCCGTCACTCTCGGCGCCGACAGCATCGGCTTCCAGGACGAGGTCGTCCCCGGCCGCTACGTCATGATCAGCGTCGCCGACCAGGGCGAGGGCATCCCGGCCCACGTGCTCCCGCGCGTCTTCGAGCCGTTCTTCACCACCAAGGAGGCAGGCAAGGGCAGCGGCATGGGCCTCAGCATGGTCTACGGCTTCGCCCGCCAATCCGGCGGCCACGTCACCATCGACAGCAAGCCTGGCCGCGGCACCGCCGTCCGCCTCTTCCTCCCCGTCCCGACCGCGGCGGCGGACGAGGCCGAAGAGGCGCTGGCAAGCCGGGCCGAATGGCGCGCGCCGGGCTTGAAG
Organism: Acetobacteraceae bacterium; assembly: GCA_965217935.1. Classification (GTDB taxonomy): domain Bacteria; phylum Pseudomonadota; class Alphaproteobacteria; order Acetobacterales; family Acetobacteraceae; genus JBBROS01. The sequence goes on from OZ244581.1 coordinate 1,785,193, forward strand.
GCCCTGGTCGTGGAGGACCAGCAAAGCGTCCTCGCCGCCGTCAGCCGCATGTTGCGCCAACTTGGCTTCGAGGTGGTGGGCGCCCCCGCCGCGGATGTCGCGCTCCAGCACCTGGAAACCGACGGCCCGTTCGACCTCCTGTTCACCGACATCGTCCTGCCCGGCGCGATGGACGGGGTCGGCCTCGCGGGGGAAATCTCCCGCCGCTCGCCTGAGACCCGTATCCTGCTCACCTCAGGCTTCACCGAGCACAATCTGGCCTCGACCGACGAAACCGTCCCTGGCCTCGACTTCCTTATGAAGCCCTACAAACGGCAGGACCTACAGGCGAAATTCGCCGCCATGTTCCCCCGCAGCCAACCCGCTCGGGCATAAATATCCATTTTCCCGGGCCTCTCGAAACGAACGCGGCCCGAGACGTGTCAGAGGCTGCCGGAAACCCAGTCCTTCAGCGCGCTCTTCGGCGCGGCCCCAACCTTCGTCGCCACCGGCTTGCCGTCCTTGAACAGGATCATCGTCGGGATGCCGCGCACGCCGTAGTTGTTCGGCGACATCGGGTTCTCGTCGATATTCACCTTCGCCACCGTGACCCGCCCCTTCATCTCCGCCGCGATCTCCTCCAGCGCCGGCGCGATCATCTTGCAAGGCCCGCACCACTCGGCCCAGAAATCGACCAGCACCGGCCCTTGCGCCTGCAACACCTTCGCCTCGAAGCTGTCATCGTCCACCGCCACGGTATTCTCGCTCATCTCGAATTCCTCTGATCCTTCGCCCCCGATCTGGGCAAGTCGCCCGGACGCTTCAAGCAGCCTCCGGCCCATGCCGGTCCAACAGCGCCTCCGGCAGCACCGCGACGGCCGCGTCCTCGGTCCACACCAGCGCGCACTCGATCGCCCGCCCCGGGAACAACGCCCGCAACACGCCTCGATACGCCGCAAGCTGGCGCACGTACCGCACCGGCGTGTCCGCAACGTCCGCCGGCGCCGCCCGGCCCGTCTTGAAGTCCGCAACCACCACCCGGTCCGGCGCCACTGCCATCCGGTCAACGACGCCGGAGACCACCTGGCCGCCAACCAGCCCCGAAACCGGCTGCTCCGCCCGCCCGCCCGGACCGAACAAGCCGGACAAGGCCGGATGCCCCAGCACGCCGAGCACTTGCGCGGCAAGCGCCTCCCGCTCCGCCTCCGCAAACCCCAAGCGCGCCAGGTAATCCCGCGCAGCCCCTGCCCGCCCGCTCTCGGCCACGCCGGGCAGATGCTGCAGCAACGCATGCACCGCGCGCCCCCGCGCGAAACGCGCCCCCGGCCCGGCCACAAGCGGCGACAAAGCCGGCGGCGCCGAACCGAACAGCGCCCCGCCTGGCCGGCTCGGCGCCAGCGGCCTCGGCAGCGCAGGCTCCTCCGGCGGTGCCGAAGCCTGCCACGCGCCCGGCCGCCCAGCCCACGGAGGCAACGGCTGGCGCCCCTCCGCCGCCGTCGCCGCCCGATCCGGAACCCGATCCGCCTGCGGACTAGAGTTGACCAGCATCTCGCCCCCCCACGCCCCGGCGAACGGCGCCGTCTCCGCCCCCATCCGCTCGAATCCTTGCCGGACCATGCCGTACCAGCGATCCTCCCGCTCCGCCCCCTGCGTCTGCCAGCCGCAGACGATCAGCCGGTCCTCCGCCCGCGTCAGCGCCACGTAAAGCAGCCGGTTATGCTCCCGCCGCCGCAGCTCCGCCGCCAGCCCGCGCCCCCGCTCCACCGCGGCGCAGCGCAACTCCTTGCGCGGCGACCACAACGGCACGTCAACCCCGTCCGCCCCCGCTGAATCCCCCGCCCAAACCAACGTCTCCCGCTCGGGCGGCGCCTGCGTCGTGTCCGGCAGGATCACCACCGGCGCCTGCAAGCCCTTCGCCCCATGCACCGTCATCACCCGCACCGCGGGCCCCGCCCCCCCGGCTTCCCGCTTCACCTCCGCCCCGGACCGCCGCAGCCAATGCACGAACCCCTGCAGCCCCGGCGGATGCAGCCGCGCATACCGCAACGCCGCGTTCAGCAGCTCGTCGATCGGCTCCCCCGCCTCCGCCCCCAGCCTCGCCAGCAACCGCGCCCGTCCCCCGAGCGGCCCCAAAGCCTCCGCCAGCAAGGCATGAGGCCCCACGTAGTCCGCCCGCTCCGCCAGCCGAGACAGGAACGCCCAAGCCGCCCCCCAATCCTCCCGCTCCCCCGCACGGCTCTGCAACGTCCTCCACAGCCCGTGCTCGCGCCCCATCGCCAACCGCATCAGGCTGTCGTCCGACAGCCCGCCCAACGGGCTCGTCAGCACGTTCGCCACCGCCAGCTCGTCGTCGGGCAGCAGCACCGCGTCGCACGCCGCCAGCACGTCCTGCACCGCAATCTGCTCGTTCAAGGCCAGCCGGTCCAGCCCGGCGACCGCCACGTCCTGCGCCTTCAACGCCCGCACCAGCGCGCTCGCGAACGGTCCCCGCCGCCGCACCAGCACCAGCACGTCCCCCGCCGTCAGCGCCCGCCCCTGGCTCTCCAGCAGCACCCCCGCCTTCAACTCCCGCGCCACCGCCCCGGCCACCGCCTCGGCCAGCATCTGCGGCGCGGACCGCAGCCCGACGTTCTCCGCCGGCACGGTCCAGGCCTCGGCCGGCGCCGCCTCCGGCTTGGGCGCCAACGGCCATAGCTCCACCCGCCCAGCCGCGCCCCCCCGGTCCGCGAAATGCTTCAAGGCGCCGGGCGCAGCCACCCCGTCCGCCGCAACCGGATCGGCGAACACCGCATCCACCAGCGCCAGCACCGGCGCCGTCGAGCGGAACGACACGTCGAGCGCCACGTCCCGCCACTCCTGCCCCGAAGCCCCCACCCGCGTCGCCATCGCCCCGCGCGACCGCACGAACTCCTCCGGGTCGGCCCCCTGGAACGAATAGATGCTCTGCTTCGGGTCCCCCACCGCGAAGAACGTCCGCGCCGCGTTCCCCTCGCGCGACCCGAGCCCGGCGAAAAACTCCTCCGTCAGCCGGTGCGCGATCCGCCACTGCTCCGGCGCCGTGTCCTGCACCTCGTCGAGCAGCAGATGATCGATCCCCCCATCCAGCTTATATAGCACCCAGGCCGCCCCCGGATCGGTCAGCAACCCCTCCGCCCGCCCGATCAGGTCGGAGTAATCCAGCAGCCCGGAGCGCTCCTTCTGCTCGGCATAGGCCGCAAGCGCCGGCGCCGCGAGCCCGAGCAGCGCGACCGTGGCATCGGCGCACCGCACCGCCCGCCGCGTGTCCTCGACGAACCAGACCCGCTCCTGCTCGGTCTGCATCGCGTCGCGGATTTCCGGATGCTGCTTATCCAGGTTCGCGTTCGGAAACAGACCGAATTTCCGCTCCCCCCCGTTCCTGTCGAAGAACTGCCCCAGCCAGTCGCCCCAATGCGCCTGCCGCTCCGCCGGCGGGAAGCTGAGCCACGCCAGCATCTCCATCGCCCGCTCCCGAACTTTGCTCGACCCTTGCGCCGCCGCCAGCCGCAGCGCCTCGCGCATCCCCGCCTCCTCCCCCCAAGCCACCGCGCCCGCCACCACCTCCGCCTCCGACCGCGCCGCCACTCCCACCGCCCGCCTGACCGCCGCCTCCCGCCCCGCCTCCGGCAACGCCAGCAATCCCCGCAGCCGCCCCCGCTGCCCCTGCAACGCCTGCACCAATCCCCGGAACTCGTCCGCGCGCGCCAGCCCGGCCACCAGCGCCACCGCCGCCGGGTCCGCCGCCTCCAACACCCGGTCCCGCGCCGCCCCCATCTCCGCCTCGGCATCCACCTCCTCCACCAACTGGAAATGCGGCGAGATGGCCGCCTCCAGCGGAAACCGCCGCAACAGGCTCTGGCAGAACGCATGGATGGTCCCGATCCGCATCCCTCCCGGCAGATCCAGCACGTCGGCGAACAACGCCCGAGCCGTTTCCCGCACCCCTTCCCCCGGCGTCACCTCCAGCGCCGCCAACTCCCCATCGAGCGCCTCATCCCCCATCGTCACCCAATCGCCCAGCCGCCGCTGCAGCCGCAACGACATCTCCGCCGCCGCCGCCTTGGTGAACGTCAGGCACTGCACCCGCCCCGGCGCCGCCCCCCCCAGCATCAGCCGCAGCATCCGGTCCGTCAGCAGCTTCGTCTTCCCCGACCCGGCCGACGCCTCCACGAACGCCGAAACCGCCGGATCGGACGCCCGCGACTGCTCCTCGATCGCCCGCTCACGCGCCGCGCTCATCCCTCGTCCTCCGCCGCCGACCACTCCGCCACCCGCGCCAACTGCGCATAATCGGTGAACCGCGGCGCAGCCCCCGGATGCGGCTGCGACAGATAGGCTTGCGCCGGGTCATCGAACCGGGCCACCAGCGCCGCCAGGGCTTCCCGCGCCACCGCCGCCCCCTGCGCCACCGCGGCCGCATCGCCCTTGAACAGCCGGCTCGCCTCTCCCGGCACGTAGCCCCCGGTCAGCCGCCAGTACGCCAGCTCCCCCGCCACGCCGGCCAGCGCCTCGCCGAACGCCCCCGCCTCCGCCATCGCCGCCTCCAGCGGCAGTTGCGGCGCATATCCGGCCTCCACGTCGGCGCCCTTCGGCGTCACCCCGGTCTTGTAGTCCAGCAACGCGAGCCGCCCGTCCGGCCGCCGCTCGATCCGGTCCGCCCGCCCCTTCAGCTCGAACCCCGTCCCCGGCACCGTCCAGCGGCCAGAGACCTCCACCGCCATCAACGCGTTCGGGCTGGCCCGCCGCCGCTCCCCTTCCGTCTCCGCCACCCAGTCCGCGATCCGCGCCAGCCGGGGCCGCCACCACGCCGCCAGCGCCGGGCGCACCACCATCCCCCCCAGCGCCCGCTCCATCTCCCCTCGCAGCCGCCCCGCCGCATCGTGCGGATACGTTCCCGGCAGCCCCGTCACCCAGGCCGCGATCGCCTTATGCACCAGCTCCCCGAAATCCGAGTTCTCGACCGACTGCTCCAACTCATCCAACGCCCGCAGCCCCAGCACATGCCGCGCGTAGATCCCATACGGGTCCCGCAACCAGGTCTCCACCTCGGTCACGCTCAGCGTCCGCGGCCGCATCGCCACCGGCGGGCAAGGCCGCGGCGGACGCACCGGCCGAGGCTCCCCCGAAGGCTGGTCCAGCGCCCGCGCCCAGTCCGCCGCCGGGCTCGGCTGCAACGCCGCCCCGTGCCCGCGCAGGAACGCCTCCAGCCGAACCAGCCATCGCGCCGGCACCGTCGGCGCGCCCTCCCGCCGCCGCGGGCACGACAGCACCACCCGCCGCGCCGAGCACGCCAGCATGACAAAATCATGCGCCATCTGCCCCACCCCCGCCTCGGGCGACTCCAGCCCCGCCGCCCGCCGCATCGGCCGGCTCATCCACGGCCCGGGGTCCGAACCGGGCGGCCACACCCCCTCCGCCAAACTCCCCATCACCACCAGGTCGAACGATTGCAGCCGGGCTTCGAGCAAGCCCAGGATCGCCACCCGCGGATGCTCGAACCCGTCCCGTCCCCGCAACGCCCGCCGGCTCCGCACCACCGCCCCCCGCAGGCTCGCATCCAGCAGCCCCGGCAGCGTCCGCAACGGCTGCGGCGGCAACACCGTCACCGCTTGCAGCAATCCGGCCAGGTGCTCGGCCAGCGCCTCCCCCTCCTCCAACGCCCAAAGCCGCTCCGCCCCCGGCGAGCGATCCGTCTCCGCCACCGCCTCCCCGGCCTCGATCAACGCCCGCAGCGCCAGATGCGGCGACGCATCCCCCCCCGCCGCCAGCCGCAGCAGCGGCCCGAACCGCGCCTCGATCCGGTCCACGAAACCATCCAGCGCCGTGTCCCCGCCCGCCCCCGCCCGCAACCCCGCCGCCCCGCCCGGCGGCGCAGGCCCGCGCAAGCACCGCCGCTCCAACCATCGCGCCAGCCGCCGGCACTCCGCAGGTGGCAGCCCCAGCCCCGCCAGCGGGTGCTTCAACACCCCAAGCAGCGCCACCGGCGACAACCCCGCCGCCACCGCCTCCGCCAGCAGCCGCAGGAGCGCCCCCGGCGGCGTCTCCCCCAAAGGCTCCCCCGCACTGTCGTCCGCCACCACGCCGAACCGCGACAGTTCCGCCGCCACCCGCGCCGCCAAAGCCCGGTCCGGCGTCACCAGCGCCGCCTGCGCCCCCGCCGTCTCCAGCGCGTCCCGCAGCACGAGCGCGACCGCCACCGCCTCCTCCTGCTCGTCCGCCGCCTCCAGCCGCTCCACCCCGGCCACGTCCGGCGCCGACGCCTCCCGCCAGGCCCCCAGCGCCCGCGCCGGCAGCAGCGCCCGCCACAACGCTTCCGCCCGCCCGCCCACCGCGGCCTCTGCTCCCGGCCAAGCCCGCACGTCCCCCCGCGATGCCCCCATATAGTTCAACAGCGCCCGCAACCCGGCCTGCGGATGTCCGTCCTCCAACCCTTCCCAAACCTCGTCGGCCATCCCGAGGTCCACCCCCGGCAGCACCACCCGCCCCTGCGGCAGCCCCGCCACCACCCGCATCAGCCCCGCCGTCGCGGCGTTCCCCCCAGACGTCCCGGCCACCACCACCGGATACGCGGGCGGCGCCGCCTCCCAAGCCGCCGCCTGCGCCCGCAGCAGCCGCACCCCCCGCTCGGCCGCATCCACCCGCCCCGCCTCGGCCAGCCACCCCGGCCAATGCGCCGTCACGATCTGCAGGAACCGCAGCGTATCCACCCAATGCGCCGCATACCCCTCATCCACCAGCCCCGGCAGCGCCCGCTCCAGCGCCACCCCCTCCCGATGCGCCTCGTCCAGCAGCCGCGCCAGCTCGGCCGCCAGCAGCCAAGCCCGGTCCGCCGTCGCCGGCGCCCCGAACCGCCCCTCCAACGCCATCACCATCCGCGTCAGGACCGCCAGCCGCTCCACCTCCCCCACCGCCGGCGGCACGTCCAAGGCCCCGGCCAACGCCAGCGGCGCCTCATCCAAAGCGCCCAGCGCCGCGATCCGGGGCAGCAGCAACGCCTCCCCCTCCGCCGCCCGCAGGAACGCCTCCGTCAATCCCCGGGCCGCCCGCCGCGTCGGCAACAGGATCAGCCCCTCCGCCCGCTCCACCGGGTCGTCGCACCGCGACAGCCACCACGCCGCCAGCGCATCGAGGAACGGCGCCCCCGGCGCAATGGTAAAGATGTTCAAACCCGTCCCTCCCAGCCCCGCAACCGCACCCGCCGCGCATCCCCCCCCGCAGGCTCCAACGTCACCACCAGCGCCCCCTCCGGCCATAACGGGCCCAGCCGGTCCGGCCACTCGACGATCGCCGCATCCCCCTCGCCCCACCCCAGCTCAAGCAACGCGCCCGGTGCATCGAGCCGCCAGAGATCGAAATGCTGCACCAGCCCGAGCGGGGTTTCGTACCCCTGGACGAGCGTATAGGTCGGGCTTGGCACGTCGAGCGCCGGGTCGCCTGTAAGTGCCCGCAGCACTGCGCGGGCCAAGGCACTCTTCCCGGCGCCTAAAGGCCCTTCAAGTAAGATTATGTCGCCGGCCCGCATCAACCCGGCCAGCCGCGCGCCCAAGGCCTCGGTCGCGGCCAGGTTGGCAACAAGCGACTCGATTGGCGGATTGGATGGCAATCTCGGCGTCGACATCTGCAGCAATCCGATCAGAAAAGCTTGCTTACCTCAACTTTGGCCATTCTGGTCAGGCGTTAATCCAGACGCGCGGCTCGGAGGCGACGTCGCCGAGGGCCGTGTCGAGATGTTGCCTGCCCCTGGCTGGGGTGGCCAGCCGTGCCGTATCCGATCCGAGGTCAGGGCAGCGCCGGCGAAGCTGCCCGGCCAACCAAAAGCTAGGGCCCTCGTCCACCCGACCGGATCGCAGCGGTCATGTCCGAACCACTCCGAAGGTGAATTAACCCCGGCTTGGCGGCAGCGCCCAGCGAATGCCGGCTCGTCGCCGCCTTGCCCATTCGCGACGCAAGCGAAAGCCGCGCTTGGTCCATCCAGTGCGACGCCTGTCTTGACGCCGATGCAACTCCGCTTCCGGCCTTTCTCTAGATATGACAGCCCTGGACCGCGCTCTGCCAAGCATAGCCAAGCCGCGTTGACCGTGCGAAACAACGCCGAGGAGACCGCACCGCAGTGGACCTTGGGGCCCAGACAACCTCCGACCAGGAATCGCGTTTCCGGCGCGAGCTTTCGCCCGCCCTGTTCCCATCCTGGCAGGCGACCTGCAATGCATTCGGCGCCGCGATCGCCGCCCGCCCCAGCCTGATCGCGCTCGTCGGCGAACCGGGCGCCGGCAAAACCTTCACCCTTCTGGCATTCGCCGCCGGGGCAACGGGCCTCGTGGCCAACCTGCGCTCGCCCGCGCAGGCCATCGAACCCGGCACCGAGATCGACCTGGTCGACAACGTCGATGCCGAAGCCATGAGGCGGCTCAAGCCCTTTCGTGGCACACGGGTCGTTGCCATTGCTCCAGGGCTGGCCCAATGCGTCGCCGACGGGTGGCCGGAGGCCACGATCGTCACGATCCAGCCCATGACCGCGCGCGATATCCGCCTGATGCTCGATGTGCGCCGGCGGCAGTTGCGACTTCCTTCGGGAACGTTCTCGCTCGCGGCCCTCGCCCGGTTCGAGCGCCACAGCCTCGGCAATCCGAGGCGCCTCGACGACCTGCTGTTCCGGTCCTTTCGCCTGGTCGCCGCCAATGCCGCCGCACGGATCGCGCCCAACCACGTCGAGCAAGCAGCCGCCCAGCTTCACGCTGAGGCGGGCCGCAGCCGCGAAGACCTGCCGCTCCCGGACCGCGAGACCGTGCAAACCATCCGTCACCCTGCCAAGACGCGCGATCCCGGCTTCGCGCCGCAGGACAGGGCTGCGCCAAGGCGCGTTCCGGCCAACGTCGCCGCGCCGCGCCGCGAGCCGCGGACCAGGGGGGCCAGGGGGGACCGCCGCAAGCCGATTGGCCATGCCGCCATATCCCCACGGCGGATCGGACGCGGCGCCTACGCGCTGGCCACCGGCGTCACCCTGGCCCTCGCCGCCGCGGCAAGCCAGGCGCCCGGCCTGATGCCGTGGCCGCAACACGAACCAGCGCCGGCGTCTCGGGCGGCAGAGGCGCCGCTGCCTCCACCGGCTTCCGTCACGCCGATGCCTCCACTGGCCCCCGCCCCGGCGCCGCCGGCCCTGGCCATGAACCGAACGCCCGCGACCGATCCGGGGCCGGCAGCCGAACCCCCTCCCGCCATCGAGCCGCACCCCGTCCGTTTTCCCAAACCGCCCGATCCCGCCCCGTCCGCCGCCGCAGACGAGGCCGTAACCGCGCCGGCGGCGCCTGCCGAGCAGGCCGCCAGCCCGTCTCCTGCCATGAATGCGTCGGGCGCCGCCGAGTCAGCGAGGCTCCTGGCCCTCGGCAAGGCCCTGTTCTCGATCAACCAGGTGGCCGACGCGAAAGTGCTTACGGAAGCCTCGGCAAAGCTCGGGAATGCCGAGGCCGCAGCCCTCCTGGCCGCTCAAGCGAAACCGCGCGAGAAGCGCCTGCCGCAAGCGGAGCCACCGCAAACCCGCAAAAACGGCCGGCAAACCCGGCGCTGAAACGCACCGCACAGGCCGTGCATGGCCGTATAGCAACCACCGCCTTTCTACTTTGTCTGATGACTAAAAGTTTGGAGCATATGCAACAAGCAAACGTCACAAAAGGGGGCTTTTCGTTAGAATTGTGTTAAATAGCGTTGCTGTATCAACATACTTATGTTTGTAAAGCTTGTGTTGTCATCTCTACATTACTGCGGAACCTTTTTACTGTATCTCGGTTGAGTAGAATTCAGCATGTAGCGATAATGCTTCTCCGATTGAAAAGAGGCGTTATTTATGGGTTCCATATAACTGCTTGCGTCTCAATGCAATCTCATCCATATCGCACCTTGATGAGCATGCTATTGATTAGTCAGTTAAGGCTCGTTCGCGAGACGTTGCACGCGCGCCTGGTCGCCAGCGGCGCCGCGATGCCCGTCGAGACCGCCAGCTTTGCCGACGCGCCCTGGGCCGGCGCCGCATCACCGTCGCTGATGGTCATCTCCGCCCAGGCAAGCGACGGGATCAGCCTCGTTGCCGCATTCCGCGTCATCCATCCCATGACCGGCGTCGCAGTGCTCGCCCTCAACGATCGCGACGAGGACTTCCTTGCCTGGGCCAGCATCGGCATCTCCGGCTACGTCGAGCCCGAAGCGTCGGCCGACCGCGTCGTCGCCACGATCCTCCGCGTCGCCAACGGCGAGATCGTCTATCCCGACCGCCTGGCCAGCCTGCTGCTCAGCCATCTCGCCCGCAGGCCCGGCCTCGCCAGGCCGCAAGCCGGGATCGAGCAACTGACCCGGCGCGAACTCGACGTGATCAAGCTTCTCGCCGACGGCCAGGCCAACAAGCAGATCGCCCGCCGCCTCGCCATCACCGACGCGACCGTCAAGAACCACGTCCACAGCATCCTCGACAAGCTCGGTCTGCGCAGCCGCGGCGAAGCGGCGGCCTACTTCCGCCGCTCGCCCTTCTCGTCCGAACCGATGGTTGCCGATCCGCCCTACCTCGCTCGAGCCCGCCGTCATGCCGAGTTGCCGGGCCGCTCCGCTTAGAGGGGTTTTGCCTCGGAACGGACCGGGCCATCCGATGCCGGCTTCGCCGACGGGTTGAGGCGGCGCGCGCCAGCCGTCCAACCGCTCCCAGACCTGCAAAGCCGCGCGCCCGAACGCGGTGCGCGCGCCCACAAACGCCGCCAACGGCGTGCTCTCATTGGCGAACTTGAACTTGTACGCCTCAGCGCCGCACAGGAAATCGACTCGCCGCCGGCCGCTGTCGAAAGACCGCATGATCAGCTCGGCCAATGCGATCGTCCCCGGGGATGCCCGGTCGAAACGCGGATCGAACGCGGTCAGGAACGCGGCCGCCTCGCTCTCGTCCACGATGCTGACCAGGCCCGCCACGACCTCGTCGCCGCAATGCAGGCTCAGCACCTGCAACGCGCCCCGGTCCCGCAGGTAGGCCATCAGACCGCGCAGGATGCGCGCGTCGTCGTCCAACAGGACGTTGCGCTGCCGGTTGGCCGCAAGCCAATGCCGCTTGAGCGCGATCAGGCGCTCGACCGCCTCCGGCGCGTCCGCGCCGTCGCCGACGCGCACTGACACGGCGCCGCTCTGCTCAAGGAGGCGCCTGCCCCGCCGGTGGTTGTTGCGGGCCTTCTTCGATAATCCCCGGAACCACGCCTCCCCGGACAAGCCGCCGCTGCTGGCCTGCAGCGTTTGCTCCCCCCAGGCGCTTGGCCGCAGCGTGCAGGGCAGGCCGCGCCCGGCCTCCGTCAACAGTTCGGCCACGGCGCCGGGGCGGATATGGCCGAGGTAAAGGACGTGGAATCCGCCCGACTGCACCAATGCCCGCCACGCCTGACCCAATGCAGCGCCTGCATCCGACCCGGCGATTGCGTCGCTGTAATCGCTGCACTCCTTCGCGGCCCATTCCAGCACCGGCACGCCGCGGCGCCGGGTGATCGCGCACGGAATGGCCGCGACGAGACCATCACCCTGCCAGCACAAGCCGATCCGCAACCGCCGGGCGGGCTTCGGCCCCTGTGCCGCCCACCACGCCCGGACCCAGCCGTGGCTCTGAAAGATCCCCTGCCCGGTCTGCCGCCAAAGCGCGTCCCACGCCGGGCCGACGGCATCGAGCCGGGCCGCCGTGGCAATGACCTCCGTCGTGAGCCCCATGCTCAGCCGGCCGCGCGGCCGGCCCCAGCTTGCGCCCTCGGCCGAACCCGCGCACGACCGCGCAGCCCGGGTAAGCGCCGTCCCATCCGCCAAACCGGGAGCAGATACAAGCCTCGCAGCGAGCGGTATTGCTCCGCTTCCCGGTTCATCAGGCCGAATTCAAAGCTCTCATCCGGTTTCGGCGCCAACAGCGTGCCGAACAGCCGGTCCCACACCGTCAGCATCAAGCCGAAATTCCGGTCGTAATGCGCCGGGTTCACGCTGTGATGCAGTTGATGGTAATGCGGGCACAGCACCACCTGGTTCAGCGCCCGGCCGAACGAGATTTTCAAATGCGTGTGGCGCACGAAATCCATCATCAGGATGTTGCGCAATACATAGACGTTGAGGCCAAGCACTGTCAGCTCGACCGGGTTGAACACGAAGAACAGCCACAATCCATAAACCGGCCCGGTCAGTAGCCCGTCCCACGCCTTGTTCATGACTTCATCCAGCGGATGCACCCGGTCCTTCGTCGTCCCGACCATGACTTCCGCCGAATGATGCACCTTATGCAGCTCCCACAGGATCGGAAACCGGTGCTGCATCACGTGATAAAGGTAGTACGACAGGTCATAGACGAGCAGCATCGACGCCGTGAATGCCGCCAGCAGCCAGAAGCCCGTCTCGGTCCTCGGCGCCGGCGCATGGCCGAACGCCGCCTGCAGCCCGGCATTGGCCGCATAGCCGACCGACGCCGCGACGGTGATGCCGGCCGGCAACGCAAGCGGCAGCATCACGGCCTTCCGCGTCACCCAGAACAGCACGTCCGCCCGCGCCGACGGGTGCGTAACGACCGCCGGCGGCAACGCGAACTCGATCACCCCACGCAACGTCCGCGGGTGGTCCGACCGCAGGAAAACCACGACCGCGGATACCAGGACCGACAAGGCCAGCAACCCGGCGGCCACGGCGGACGGCCCCGTAAGCCACTCTTCGACCGCTCGTCTCAAGGCAGACACCATGTGCGCCACCGCCCGCATCCAGACATGTATCCGTAATGACCCGTCCAATACCGTAAAGATGCCCGCATTACATAGGCTATTATATATAGTTCAAACGAACTACGTCCTGAGTGAGAACAACCATCGCCCGCGCGGTTCGCAGCAAGGCATTCGCCGCCGTGAATGATGCAACGCAACATGAAGTTAGCGATCTGGCGCTTCGTCGGATCGATTTCAACCGAGAGTTGGTTGCGGGCGCATGCAACCCGACGTAATTCTATTTCTAATCGATTGCGCCTGTATTCGTTTCCTATCGCCTAATATTGATAGCCCAGGATTTTAACAATCCAACCCTCTCGAAAGCGAGCAAAACGATGTCGCCTCGTCGAGCAACGGCATGAGCAGACTGGTCCAAGCTGACCTGAACGCTGTCGCACGCCCGGTGCGGTCATCGTGGCATCTGCCCTCTGCAAGGCCAAGCATCAGCCGCGGCGCTCTCGATGTCCTCGAAAGCGTCCAGATCGCCGCCATCGGCCTCGTCGTCCTGCTGCTGACCCCCGAACGGCTCGCAAGCCCGGCCGCTATCGCGCGCACTTTCGCCCTCGGCGTCGTGGTCGTCGCCCTCTCGAACATGATCTTCCGCGCCTGGCAGCCGGTCGGCGACACGCTGACCCATCCGGTTGCCTCGCCCCGCCGCCGGGCCGTCCTGGCAGCGCTTGCCATCGCCATCGCGTTCGCCATCGTCGGCGCCTGCCGCGAACTGACCGGCGGCGTCGGCCCATCACCGACCCCGCTCACCTTCTGGGCCGTCCTATGCGGCCTGACCGGGGCCACGCTGCAGTTCGCCTCAAGGCATCAGAACACCGTCGTCGTCATCGGAGACGCCGTCTCGGCGGCGTCCCTCGCGCAACAGATCGAGAGCGCCGCGCCCAACTGCCGCGCCGCCGTCTTCGCGATCCTCGATCCCGCCCGCGACGGCGACTTCGCGGCCCTGCAGCAGGTCGCCGCCAAGGGCCAGGCCGACACCGTCATCGTCGCCGCCGGCGCAAGCCACGACACGCTCAACGCCGTCTGCCGCTGCATGGCCGACACCAGCATCCGCGTCCGCCTCGCCTTGCACCATGGCCCCGTATGGAACTCGCCCTTCGTCCGCCTCTCCAAAGGCCCGGCCGCGCCCATGCCGCTGATCGACCTTCTGCCGCCGCCCTTGACCGGTTGGCGCCGGGTCGCCAAGCGCGCGCTCGACGTCGCCGTCGTCCTCGCCCTGGTCCCGGTCTATCTCCCGCTGTTCCTGATCGCCGCCGCAGCGATCCGCCTCGATTCGCCGGGACCCGTCCTGTTCCGGCAATGGCGCTACGGCCGCAACGGCCGCCAGGTCCTGATCTACAAGTTCCGCACCATGCGCGCCGACGCCGCCGATCGGACCGGCGCCGCGCGCACCCTCGCGCGCGACCCCCGCGTGACGCGCGTCGGCCGCATTCTCCGCCGCCTGAGCATCGACGAACTGCCGCAGCTCCTCAACGTACTGCGCGGCGACATGTCCCTGGTCGGCCCCCGCCCCCACGTCACCCAGATGCAGGTCGAGGGCGTCAGCTACGCCGATGCCGTCGAAACCTACCGCGCCCGTCACCGTATGCTCCCCGGCATCACCGGCTGGGCACAGGTCAACGGCTCCCGCGGCGAGATCGACACCTTGGCCAAGGCGCAGCGCCGCATCGAGCTTGACCTCTGGTACATCAACAACTGGTCGCCCCTGCTCGACGTCTGGATCATCCTGCGCACGGCATGGGGCGGCTTCGCGACGCTGCGGGCGGACTAACCTCTCATCCGCCGCCGCATCGCCTCAAGCATTAGGCGGACGTGCATTCGCGCCAGCAGCCAGTTGTCGCGCCAGTAGCGGAAATGCGACACCCCGCCCTCATCGGCCCGCAGATACAGCACCGGCGCCGGAAGCCGGCAGATCCGAACTCCCTGCCAAACCAGCCGCACCACCGCCTCGGCATCGAAATCATAGCCGCGCATCCCCGGCGAGCACGCCATCGCCGCGCGCAGCGGCGCGATCGGATAGACCCGGAACCCGAACAGGCTGTCCCCCACCCCGGCCCGCCGCGTCTCCACGTCCACCAGCCAGTTCGAAACCCGCCGCCCCCAAACCCGCAGGCGCGGCGCATCCGGCCCGAACGCCGGCTGGCCCAGGATCATGGCCCCAGGCCGCTCCAGCGAGGCCTGCATGAACCGGCCGATCCGGTTCGCCGGATGCTGCCCATCGGCGTCCATCACCAGCGCATGGCTGAACCCGGCCGCCGCCGCCTCATCCAGCGCCCGCCGCAGCGCCGCCCCCTTCCCCACGTTCCGCGCGAGCGCGAGAACCCGGACCCAGGCGTCATCCCCCCGCCTCTCCGCGACCGCTGCCGCGGATCCGTCCGTGCTCCCGTCGATCACCACCCACACCGGTCCCCACGCAGCCCGGGCCGCCCAAACCGTGTCGCACAACAGCCGCGCCCCGGTGTTGAAACTCGGGATCACGACGAGGTGCGTCGCCGAACACCGCCCCCGCTCAGGGTCGGGCCGACCAGAAGCCGTCATTCCGCAACCCAATCAAAGCTGCTCCGGATATGTCCGGCGCGCACGAGACTGCACGACCCTCGCGCAGACGCGACATGGAGAAGGATGCAACATGCGCCAGACACTCGCCGAAACCCTCGCAATAGCCGCCGCAGCAATCGCTGTGGCCGCCTTCCCCCTCGCCGCTCGCGCGCGCACGGCCGGAGACCTCCCGCGGCGCGACCATGCGCATCGTTTCCAACGCCTCCGAAGGCGCCATCGACCCGCAGATCAACTGCATCTTTCAGTTCTGGCAAGCCTTCTTCAACGTCTACGACGGCCTCGTCACCTTCGGCAAAACCAACGGCGAAGCGGGCAACACCGTCGTGCCCGACCGCGCCAAAGCGCTCCCTAAGGGCAGCATCGGAAATAAGTGCGCCGGCACGCCGATAAAGCTGCCCGTCTAAACAAAGGCTTGAGGCGCTTGTCCGATCCAGCGGAACATAGCGATGATTGTCGGACAAGCGCCTCAAGCCCGAGGATGGCGGCAAGACCTACGTTATCAAGCTCCGCTAAGGCCTCGCGTTCTCCAACGGCGGCCCGGTGACGGCCAAGGACGTCGTCGCCTCCCAGCGCTTGTTCAAGGTCAGCAACCTAAACGCTGGCGCCTGATATAATGCCAACGCCGCCGCCGACGTCTGCCTGAAAACCCCCGCCAGCTGCACTTTCGGAGGCGGCGTCACGGCCGACCACAAGGCCCGCACAACCACCTTCCGCCTCAGGCAGTCCGATTCCGAGTCCACCTCAAAGCTCGCCGCCCCCTTCGCCGACGAACCCGTCTCGGTCTAGGCCCAGGTCGTCAACCTGCTGATGGACCTGCAGCAGCGGCTCGCCCTCACCTGCGTCTTCATCGCCCACGACCGCAGCGTCGTGCGCCAGATCGCCCACCCGCATCGCGGTCATGTATCTCGGCTCCGTCGTCGAGACCGGCGACACCGAGAACGTGTTTCAGCGTCCCGCCCACCCCTATGCCGCCGCCCTGATCGCCTCCGTCCCGGCCGCCGACCGCGGGAACACGGCCCACCGCCGCCGCGTCCCGCTGCAAGGCGAGGCGCCCAGCCCCACCAACCCGCCGCCGGGTTGCCGCTTCCATTCCCGCTGCCCCAAGGTCCGGCCGCTGTGCCGCCAGGACCGCCCGGCGCTCCGCACCCTGCCGCACGGCCATACCGCCGCCCGCCATTTTCCACTAAGTGCCTGAGCTGAAACAACCGCGTCAGGTGCGGGTGGTTCGGGGAGCGATGGTGTAGTTCCACTCGCCATGAAACTCGGCTGGGGTGATATTGAGGCTGGCGATCTGCGCGTCGGAGACCTTGGCGCCCTTCTGGTAGGTGTTCTCATCGAGCCTGCATTGGACGGTGAGTCCAGTCCGTGTCGTCGTGCTGGCGATCAGCTGGACGATGACTTGATGCGTCAGCAGCGGCTTGCCGCGCCAGTTCTGGGTGATGAATGCGAACAGTCGGTGCTCGATGCGGTTCCACTTGCTGGCGCCGGGCGGCAGGTGCGCCACCGTGATCGACAGGCCGGTCTGGTCGGCGAGCGTCTGCAACTCGGTCTTCCACAGCCGCACCCGCGCCCCGTTGCTGCCGCCGCAGTCGGCCGTGATCAGCAGCCGCGTGCTCTCGGGATAGCGCGCCTGGCCGAGTTCCCGCCACCAGCGCCGGATGCTTTCCACAGCGAACGTTGCAGTGTCGCTGGTGATCCCGAGATTGATCCAGCCGGCATTGGCGGCGATGTCATAGACGCCGTATGGCGCCACCTTGCCGAGCTCAGGCAGGATGAAGTCGTGCACCCGCACCGGCTCGGGCTGACCGCGGGGCCGCAACTCGCGCCCGGCGTTCTTGAAATCGCCGACCACCTCCTTCTTCTTGGTGTCGACCGAGATCGCCGGCTGCTTGGCCGCCTGGAACGCCTGCACCTGGGTGTTGATGTGCTCGAACTGCGCGTCGCGGTCGGGATGGCTGGCGCCTTCGCGTGTCTTGCTGTTGGCCTGCAGGCTGAACCCCAGCCGCTTCAGCAGCCGCCCGACCAGCTTCTGCCCGGCAGTGAAGCCGCGCTCGGCCAAGGCGCGGACCAGATGACGCTGGCTCCGGCTGACCCAGAGCAGCGCTGCCTCGGGATCGCCGCGGATGGCCGATTGCACCAGCTCGGACAGTGCGTCGAGCAGGCCGGGTTCGGTCTCGGTCTTCGGCTTGCGCCCGCCGCCCGGGCGGCGGATGCGGCCGGGGATCTGGTCCTTGCCATGCCCCAACTCGGCAAGCCCTCGGCCAATCGTGCTGCGCGCGATGCCCGTCACCGCCGACACCGCCAGGATGCCGCCCCTGCCAGCCGCGTAAGCCTCGCTCGCGGCCCATAGACGGCGCTCACGCTCCCCAAGGAACGGGGCGATGGCTTCAAAGCGGGCTCGAATGGCGGCGGTGTCGATCACCTCTCAACGCTAGTACGAGCCGCAGACCGAATTCCTACCCACAATCGCGATTCGATTAATTGGGCTCGGGCCCTAACGCCGAAGGAGGCGTCAGCCGACATCCTGCTTGAATAGAATTCGCCGCTCTTCGTCCGTGGGCGGCGCCGACCGGCGCAGCTCCTTGCCCACATCCACCCCCCTTTGCACCGCCGGCCGCTCCTTCACCGCCTGCCGCCACCGCGACACGTTGGCAAACCCCTCCAGCGATTGCCCGAGCGGCTTGGCGATCAGCACCCAGGGCCAAGCCGCCATGTCCGCCACCGAATACTCCCCCAGGATAAACGCCCGCCGCTCCAGCCGCCGCTCCAGCACCCCGAGGCACCGCTCGTACTCCCTGGCATACCGCCCCTTTGAATACGGATGCTCCCCCTGCGCGTAGTTGACGTAGTGGCTCAACTGCCCCGCCATCGGCCCGAGGCCGCCCACCTGCCAGAACAGCCACTCCATCGCCTCCGCCCGCCCCCGCCGGTCCGCGGGCAAGAACCGCCCGCTCCGTTCCGCCAGGTGCAGCAGGATCGCGCCTGATTCGAACACCGATTGCGCCCCGCCCTCGGCTCCATGGTCCACGATCGCCGGCATCCGATTGTTCGGGCTGATCGCCAGGAACTCCGGCTTGAACTGGTCCCCCAGCCCGATGTTGACCGGGATCATGCGGTATTCGAGCCCGCACTCCTCCAGCATGATGGACACCTTCCACCCGTTCGGCGTCGGCCAGTAATAAAAATCGATCATTCCGCCTCCGTCGCGCCCAGCACGCCCAACTTAGACACGCTAATGGTCCGATGATGACGGACGCTTCAGTCCGTCGTCTGAATCGGCCCACGAGATCAAGCGAGTGCTCTGACTCATGCTGCACCTTCCGAATGTGTCAGAGCACTAGCCCCGCCTGAATTGATCTTGCCGAGCGCGCCCGCGGCCCGCAGCGCCTCGATCTCCTCGCCAGTATACCCCACCCCCGCCAGCACCTCCGCCGTATGCTCCCCCAACCCCGGCGCAGCCCGCCAGATCCCGGCAGGCGTCCCGGAGAACGCCGCCGCCGGGCGTGC
Organism: Acetobacteraceae bacterium; assembly: GCA_965217935.1. Taxonomy (GTDB): domain Bacteria; phylum Pseudomonadota; class Alphaproteobacteria; order Acetobacterales; family Acetobacteraceae; genus JBBROS01. The sequence continues at coordinate 1,804,011 of OZ244581.1, forward strand.
CTGCCGCAGCCGCCCCGCCGCCGGGTGCTCCACCTCGGTGACGATGCCGTTCTCCAGCACCTGCGGATGCTGGATCATCCCCGTCCGCGTCAGCACCGGCGCGCAAGGCACCCCCTCCCGCGTCAGCCGCTCCAACCACTCGTGCCCCGGCCGCGCCAGCAGCGCCGCCTGCGTCAGCGCCAGCCGCTCGTTGATGTTCCGCTGCCGCAACTCCACCGTCCGGAACCGCGCGTCCTCCAGCCACTCCGCCCGCCCCACCGCCCGCGTCAGCGCCGCCCACTCCCGGTCCGACTGCACCGCCACGCTGATATAGCCCTCCGCCGTCTCGTAAATCAGGTCGGCGAAGCTTGCCGCCTCCTGCTGCGGCAGGCTCTCGCCCACGAACGTCTGGCTCCCCATGTCCGACCCCCAAAGGAACGCGACAACCGCCCCCAGCATCGACAGCCGGACATGCTGCCCCTCCCCCGTCCGCGCCCGCGCCAGCAGCGCCGCCGTGATCGCCTGCGCCGCCACCACCCCCGTCAGCTTGTCCGGCACGATGGTCCGCACCAACTGCGGCCGCGCCGCGTCCGACCCGGCCTGCACCGTCGCCAGCCCAGAGGCCGCCTGCACCAGCGGATCGTAAACCGGCTTCTGCGCGTAAGGCCCCTCCGCGCCGAACCCGCTGATCGACACGTAGACCACCCCGGGCGACACCGCCCGCACCGCCGCCTCCCCGATGCCGATCCGCTCCGCCACCCCCGGCCGGAAATTCTGCACGAACACGTCCGCCCCCGCCGCGATCCGAAGCAGGGTCTCCAGCCCCCCCGGCGCCTTCAAATCCAGCACCACCGACCGCTTGTTCCGGTTGTTGTTCAGGAACGACGCCGAGAACCCATCCCGCCGGTTCGCCGCCGCCCGCGTATGGTCGCCCCCCGGCGCCTCCACCTTGATCACGTCCGCCCCCTGGTCCGCCAGCATCATCGTTCCCAGCGGCCCCGAGATCATCGACGTCATATCGACCACCCGAACCCCATCCAAAGGACCCGCCATCCGCCTCTCCTTCCAAACCGTCAACGGACCATCGGCCCTCTCAACTCCGATGCCAACGGCGCACGGCCCCTCATGGCTGCACCGACAATCGAAACCGATGGCCTAGCCGCTTCCATCACTCGACATTGCTGCCCCGCAAAGCCGCCCGATGACGCGGCGCCCGGTTCCGTGCCGTAATGCTCCCGTGAACGCCCCTCCCCCCGAACCCGCCGCCCCGTCCGCCCTTGCCACGGCGCCTGCCCTGCTGATCCAGGCCGAGACCACGCCCGCCCGCCCCGCGGCGCCGAGCCGGACCGGCAGCCTCCTCCTCGCCGTCGGCATCATGCTGATCGCCTTCAACCTGCGCCCCGTCTTCGCCAGCCTCTCCGCCGTGCTGCCCGAAGTCCTGGGCGCCACCGGCCTGTCCACCGCCGCCGCCGGATGGCTCACCACCCTGCCCCTCCTCTGCCTCGGCCTCTTCGCCCCGCTGGCCCCCAAGCTCGCCCGCCGCTTCGGCGCCGAACCCACCCTTCTCCTCGTCCTCCTCCTCGTCGCCCTCGGCGCCGGCCTGCGCGGCCTCGCAACCGCTCCCTCCCTCTTCGCCGGCACCGCGCTCGCCGGCGTCGGCATCGCCGTCGGCAACGTCCTCCTCCCGGGCCTGGTCAAACGCGACTTCCCCGCCCGCGCCGAGTTGATGACCGGCCTCTACACCATGATCCTCTGCGCCGGGGCCGCGCTGGCCGCCGGCCTCACCGTCCCCATCGAGCGCGCCCTCGGCGGCGCCTGGCCCGGCGCGCTGGCCATCTGGTCCCTCCCCGCCCTCCTCGCCGGCGCCCTCTGGCTGCCCCAGGCCAGGCGCGCCGCCCACGTCCCGCGCACGGCGCCCGCCGTCCAGGGCCTCTGGCGCGACCCGCTGGCCTGGCAAGTCACCCTGTTCATGGGCCTGCAATCCGCGATGGCCTACTGCATCCTCGGCTGGCTCGCCCCCATCATGCGCGCCCGCGGCATGGACGCCGCCAGCGCGGGCCTGGTCGTGTCCACTGCCGTCATGGCGCAGATGGTCGGTTGTCTTGCCGTCCCCCCGCTTGCCGCCCGCCTCCGCGACCAGCGCGGCGTCGGCGCCGTCTTGGCCGGGCTCGCGGTGGCCGCCATGCTCGGCCTGATGTTCGCGCCCCTCTCCGCCGCCTGGGCCTGGGCCGTGCTGCAGGGCTTCGGCCAAGGCGGCCTGTTCACCGCCGCCTTGCTGTTCATCATCCTGCGCGCCCCGAACCCGCACACGGCCGCCCAGCTCTCCGCGATGGCCCAGGGCGTCGGCTACGTCCTCGCCGCCTTCGGCCCCCTCCTGGTCGGCGTGCTGCACGACGCCACCGGCAGCTTCAACGCCACAGCGCCGCTGTTCATGCTGCTCGGCCTCGCCTGCGCCGCCAGCGGCCTCGGCGCCGGACGCAACCGCCACGTCCTCACGGCGCCCGCCTGACCCGGCACGCCGGCATCTCTTCCACCGCTCGCGCGTTGCGTCGCCATGGCAATCAAACCAAAGTCCACCACCCGTTCCAAGAAACCCTCTGTCCGCGCCAAGACGCCCCCTCAACCGCCCAAGCCGGCGCCCGGGCAGGCCGCCGCGAACCCCGCGGCCGATCCCCTGTATGAAACCCTGCTCACACGGCTGAACGCGATCGAGAACGGCCTGGCCGATCTGCAGCCGCTCGCCACCCGAATGCAGTCTCTCTCCGATCAGATCGAACAGCTCCAAGCCACGCTGACTGACCAGGCCCCGGCTACAGCGAAGCCGGCGTCGCCCGATAAGCCTCGGCGCTCCAAAGCGCCTTCCCGTGCCGCCTTCGATAACGACGGCGCCCCTGCCAGCAAGCGTGACCCTGGTGACGCCGTCCCCCCCGGCGTCGCCGTCAAGTCGCCCACCCCCGTCGCCGGCGACGACAAGAAAATCCTGGACGCCCTCAAGGCCATCCCAAAGCGCCGCGGCCGCCGCCCGGCGAAATAGCCCGGCAATACGCAACGGAGCACGCCATGACCTACAAGCTCTACTACTGGGACGGGCTGCAAGGCCGCGGCGAGTTCGTCCGCCTCGCCCTGGAAGACGCGGGCGCCGCCTACGAGGACGTCGCCCGCTCACCCGGCGCCGGCGCGAAGGCACTCATGCGGCAAATGGACAGCGATACGACCCCCTGCCCGCCCTTCGCGCCGCCCTTCCTGCAAGAAGGCGATCTCATCGTCTCCCACGTCGCCAATATCCTGGCCTACCTCGGCCCGAAACTCGGTCTCGCGCCCCGGGACGAAAGCCTCCGCATCACCGCTCACGGCCTGCAACTCACGATCACCGACCTCGTCGCCGAAATCCACGACACCCACCACCCTCTCGCTGCCGGCTCATACTACGAGGACCAGAAACAAGCCGCCGCCGTTCGCACCGTCGATTTCCTCGGCAACCGGATGCCAAAGTTCATGCGCTACTTCGAGCGTGTCCTGCAACACGCCCCGGATCGCGCCAGCTACGTGTTCGGCGCCGCTGCAACGACCGTCGACCTGTCCTTGTTCCAGCTCTTTGCCGGCCTGCGCTACGCCTTCCCGCGGGCAACCTCCGATTTCGCCGCCCGCTATCCCGCGCTGGCCAAGCTGCACGCCACGGTCGCCGAACGCCCGAACATCGCCGCCTATCTCGCCTCGGACCGCCGCATTCCCTTTAACGAGACCGGCATCTTCCGCCACTATCCGGAACTGGACCAGGATGCCTGACGATACGCCCTGGACGGCAATTGCCTTTGCCGGGAACGCCAGGACTTCAACTGCCGGCCCAGATCAAGCTTAGCGCGCAGAGGACTTGCAACCCAGCCTCGAATCAGAACCCCGCCCGCGGCAAAAGCAGTTCCCCTCGTCAGCACAACGCCGGATAACGGCATCCGCCGACGCGGCTCATTCGCATCGAGAACCGCCGCCGGCCCCGCCCGCCCTTGCCCCGATCCACCCCATGTGCGACCACCCCGGCCCCGACACCCAGCCGAGGTCCTGCCCATGCCCGAAGCCGCCCCCCCGACCAGCGGAACCGTCATGAAAGGGCGCCGCGGCCTCGTCATGGGCGTCGCCAACGACCGCTCCCTCGGCTGGGCCATCGCCTCGGCCTGCGCCGCCCAAGGCGCCGAGCTCGCCTTCACCTACCAGGGCGACGCCCTCGGCAAGCGCGTCCGCCCCCTCGCCGAAAGCGTCGGCTCCAGCATCGCCATTCCCTGCGACGTCGGCGACGACGACAGCATCGACCAGGCCTTCGCCGCGCTTCAATCTCACTGGGACGGCCTCGACTTCCTCATCCACGCCATCGGCTGGGCCGATAAGGCCTATCTCCGCGGCAAGTACGTCGAAACCCCCCGCGAAGCCTTCCGCCTCGCCATGGACATCTCCTGCTTCTCCTTCACCGCCGTCGCCCAGCGCGCCGTCCCCATGATGAAGAACGGCGGCGCCCTCCTCACCCTCACCTATCTCGGCGCAGAGCGCGTCATGCCACACTACAACGTGATGGGCGTCGCCAAGGCCGCCCTCGAATCTTCCGTCCGCTATCTCGCCGCCGACCTCGGCGCCCAGGACATCCGCGTCAACGCCCTCTCCGCCGGCCCGATGAAAACGCTCGCCGCCAACGGCATCGGCGACTTCCGCTACATCCTGCGCTGGAACGAATACAACGCCCCCCTCGAACGCAACACCACGATGACGGACGTCGGCGGCGCCGGCATGTACCTCGTAAGCCCCCTCTCCTCCGGCGTCACCGGCGAGGTCCACCACGTCGACAGCGGCTACCACATCGTCGGCATGAAGAACCCCTCGGCCCCCGACATAACCGTTGAGGGCAGCTCCGCTTAACGCAGGGCAGCGACATCGCGCCTCCGGCTCCCTAGATACCGGCCATGAGCCACAATAGCTTCGGCCATCTTTTCCGCGTGACCACCTGGGGCGAAAGCCACGGCCCGGCCATCGGCTGCGTCATCGACGGCTGCCCCCCGGGCCTCCCCCTCACCGAAGCCCATATCCAGCCCGCGCTCGACCGCCGCCGCCCCGGCCAATCCCGCTTCACCACCCAGCGCCAGGAACCCGACGAGGTCCGCATCCTCTCCGGCACGCTGGACAGCCATACCACCGGAACCCCGATCGCCCTGGAAATCCAGAATACCGACCAGCGCAGCCGCGACTACGGCGCCATCGCCGAGCAGTTCCGCCCCGGCCACGCCGACCTCGCCTACCACCTCAAATACGGCATCCGCGACCACCGCGGCGGCGGACGCAGCTCCGCCCGCGAAACCGCAGCCCGCGTCGCCGCCGGCGCCGTCGCCGCCCTGATCCTCGGCCCCGGCATCAAGATTAGCGGCGCCCTGGTCCAGATGGGCCGCCATGCCATCGACCGCGCCCGCTGGGATTGGAACCAGGTCGCGCGAAACCCCTTCTTCTGCCCGGACCCCGTCGCCGCCGAGACGTGGGAAACATACCTCGGCGCCCTCCGCAAGGACGGCTCCAGCGTCGGCGCCGTCATCGAGATCATCGCCGAGGGCGTCCCTCCGGGCCTGGGCGCGCCCATCTACGGTAAGCTCGACGCCGACCTCGCGGGCGCCCTGATGGGCATCAACGCCGTCAAGGGCGTCGAGATCGGCGACGGGTTCGCCGCCGCCGCGCTGCACGGCGAGGACAACGCCGACGAGATGCGCATGGACGGCGGCGAGGTCGCGTTCCTCGCCAACCACGCCGGCGGCGTCCAGGGCGGCATCAGCACCGGACAGCCCGTGGTGGCCCGCTTCGCAGTCAAGCCCACCAGCTCCATCCTCATCCCGCGCCGATCGGTTGACGTTCACGGCAGCGAAGTGGACATTATAACCAAGGGTCGTCATGATCCCTGCGTCGGCATTCGTGCCGTGCCAGTTGGAGAGGCAATGGTCGCTTGCGTTCTAGCAGACCACCTATTGCGCCACCGGGCGCAGAACCCGCAGGCGCCGTCCAATGCGCGCCTGCCGAGGACGTAGCGCCTATGCAGCCGGCTGCGATGAGGATTGACGTGTCGCCGATTAATGCGTTCATTGACGCTTGCGGCGAAGCGGCCTGGCGCGACAGGATCGCCGCCCTGCAGGCCGCGTCCGCCCGGCCCAACCACGGCGGCCGCCACATCCTGCAGCGCCATTGCATCGAACTGACGCTCGAGCGCCTCAGGACCCGCCCGCCCGCCCGCCCGCCAAGCACCGCCGAACGCCTGATTGCCGGCTATGCCAAGCTGGCCGCCGAGACGCTGGACGAACTCGCGCCTGCCGGCCGTGACGCCCTCAGAGCCATGTTCGGCGCGGCCGTAGCCGACAAAGGTTCGCTGGTCGCTCCGTTCCACCTGCTCCGCACCGCCGACACGCATCGCGCACGCGGCTTCGCCGTCCGCTTCGCCGCCCTCGAAGACCACGCGCCCTTCGACCTCCTGATCGAGCGCAACGGCATGCAGGCCGAAGTCGCCTGCGACGTCGTCTCCGCCGAGGACGGCCGCGGCGTCCACAGGGGTGCCTGGTTCACGTTGGTCGACCAGGTCGACCCGGAGCTGCAAACCTGGCTCCGCGCCCATCCTGGCCGCTACCTGCTGAAAATGACCTTGCCCAACGGCCTGAAATCGACCAGCGATGCCGGGCAACTCGCGGCCCTGCACGCTCGCATCACGGCCATGTTGAAGTCGCAAACCCGTACCGACGGCGACGCGGCCGCGGTCTTGCGCCTCGACCCCCTGATGCTGGCCGCCGCCCAAGCCGACGAGCTTGGTCTGATGCCCCGGTTGCGCCAGGAGTTCGGCCCGGAAGCGCACCTATCGGTCACCGCCGTCGGCGGCGGCATCTTCGTCATGGCCGCCCGCGCCGGGCAGGAGAACGAGGTCGCCATCGCGGTCCGCCGCCGTCTCGACGCCATCGCCCCGGCCCGCCTGACCGGCCAGCGCCCCGGCATCCTCGCCATCTTCGTCGAGGACACCGACCGCAACGAATGGCGCGCGCTTCGCGAAAAGCTCGAACTCGAAGGCGAGACCCGCCAGTTCATGACCCACCCCGAAGCCCGCAGCGTCGTCGCCGTCACCTGCACGTCGCGCCTCGAATTCTTCGGCATGTCCGGTCCTGAAACCGCGCCCGACGGCGAATTCCGCTTCCGCAACCCCGCCCACCCGGCCGCCAAGGCCGAAGCCCTCGCCCCCGCCGTGCTGTCCTCGGCATGATCGCCAGACGCTCTAAATCCACCCCTTCTTCTTGAACCAAACCAGCGGCAGCACCGCACTCGCCACGATCACCCCCAGCCCATAGAAATACCCGTATTCCCACTGCAATTCGGGGATCCACTTGAAGTTCATGCCATAGATGCTGGCAACCAGCGTCGGCGGCACGCCCACCACGGAGACCACCGTCAGCACCTTGATGCCGTTGTTCTGCTCGATGCTGATGAACCCCAAGGTCGCATCCAGCAGGAACTGCACCTTGTTCGACAACTGCGTGTCGTAATCCGACAACGACGCGATGTCCTGCCGCAGCGTCTTCAACCGCGGCCGCGTGCCCGGCGGAATCCAGCCCGACGCCGTCTCCGCCGTATACAGCACGATCCGCTGCACGCCCAGCAAGCTGTCCCGCAAGCTCGACAGCCGCTCGCCGAACCGCCCGATGCTCCGCAACGTCGCCCGAAGCTGCACGTCCGTCTTCGACGGCGTCGTCCGCCGGTCCTCAGGGCGGAACACCCGGCGGGAAATCACGTCGAGCCCGGCCCCCAGATGCTCCAGCACGTCGGCCAGCCGGTCCACCATCGTCTCCAACAGGCCGATGAAGGCGGTCACGCTGCACGGCGTCCCTTGCCGTCCCTGGAACTGCCGCGCATAGGCGTCGAACACCGGCGCCTTGGTGAACCGCACCGTCATCAGGTATCGGTCCGACAGCACGAACCCGAGCGGCGCCGTATGCGGCATCCCGTCCGCATCGACGTAGTGCATCGGCGTGCTCAGGTACAGCGCGCCGCCCTCGGTGGACAACCGGCTGCTGCTCTCGATCTCCGACAGGTCGGCGATCGCCGGCACGCGTAGCCCGGTCGCCTGCTCAGCCAAGGCCCGCTCATGCTCGTCGGCGCGCAGCAAGTCGATCCAGACCCCGTCGGAGATCTCCTCGACCGAGGACGCATCGCCTTCGTCCCCGACCACGCTGCGGGCCGCCTGGCCGGTATTCACGTAGAGCATCGACCAACCCCTGCCATAGCGCCATCCAAATGAGTTGCGCCGCTTAACTATCCTGCAATCGCGGCCCGGGCCATACGCATCGCCCGTCTCGATCTCGCATCGGCGCTCCGGTATTGTCCCGCCGTCAACCACCCGCCCCGAGGCCCTGATGAGCTGGCTCGCCGAATACGTCCGCCCCAAAATCCGCACCCTGCTCGGGCGCCGCGAGGTCCCGGACAATCTCTGGCTCCAATGCCCCTCCTGCCAGCAGATGCTGTTCGCCAAGGACCTCGACCGCACGCTGAAGGTCTGCCCCAACTGCGGCCACCACATGCGCCCGACCGCTCTCGAACGCCTCGCCTACACGTTCGACCCGGCGGATGAGCAGGGCGCCGCCGCCTACGTCCGCATCGAGCTTCCCCGCGCGCCCGCCGACCCCTTGCGCTTCCGCGACAGCAAGCGCTACGCCGACCGGCTCAAGGAGGCCCGCGACAAGACCGGCCTCGATGACGCCTGCGTCGTCGCCCACGGCGCCATCGGCGGCCACAAGGCGGTCGTTGCGGCGATGGCCTTCGAGTTCATGGGCGGCAGCATGGGCGCCGCCGTCGGCGAGGCCATCGTCGCCGCCGCCCGCCTCGCCGTGCTGCAAAAAGCGCCCCTCGTCGTCTTCACCGCCAGCGGCGGCGCGCGGATGCAGGAGGGGGCCATCAGCCTCATGCAGATGCCCCGCACCACCATCGCCGCCGGCATGGTCAAGCACGCCGGCCTGCCGTTCATCACCGTCCTCACAGACCCCACCACCGGCGGCGTCTCCGCCAGCTTCGCCATGCTCGGCGATATCCAGATCGCCGAACCCGGCGCCCTCATCGGCTTCGCCGGCGCCCGCGTCATCGAGCAGACCGTCCGCGAAACCCTCCCCGACGGCTTCCAGCGCGCCGAGTACCTGCACGATCACGGCATCCTCGACATGGTCGTCAAACGCTCCGAGATGCGCGAGACGCTCGCCCGCCTGATCAGCCTGCTCACGCCGCAAACCGTTCCAGCCCCGCAAGCCGCATGACCCCCACGCCGCCCGGCCGCCCGCCCGGCCGCATCGAGCCGATCATCGCCCGCCTGCACGCCCTGCACCCGCGCCTGATCGACCTCAGCCTCGGCCGCCTGCAACGGCTGCTCGAACAGCTCGGCAACCCCGAGCGCCAGCTTCCGCCGATCATCCACGTCGCCGGCACCAACGGCAAGGGCAGCACCTGCGCCAACCTTCGCGCCATGGCCGAAGCCGCCGGACTGCGGGTGCATGTCTATACCTCGCCTCACCTGGTCCGTTTCAACGAACGCTTCCGCATCGCCGGCCGACTGGTCTCCGACGCCGCCCTGGCCGACGCGCTCGAAACCATCGAGCGCGTCAACGGCGGCGCGCCGATCACCGTCTTCGAGGTGATCACCGCCGCCGCCTTCCGCCTCTTCGCCGCCAGCCCTGCCGACCTCTGCGTGCTCGAAGTCGGCCTCGGCGGGCGCGGCGACGCCACCAACGTGATCGCCCGCCCCGCCGCCTCGGTCATCACCGCGCTCTCGCTCGACCACCGCGAGCTGCTGGGCGACACCCTCCCCGCCATCGCCGCCGAGAAAGCCGGCATCATGCGCGACGGCGTGCCCGTCATCACCGGCCATCAAGCCCCCGAGGCCCTGGCCACCCTCCGCGCCGAGGCGGCTGCGCGCCCCGCCCCGCTCCTCGCCCGCGGCGAGGCCTGGGACGTGGCGCCGACGCCGCAAGGCCTCCGCTTCACCGACGCGCACGGCGCCGTCGACACGCCCCCCCCTGCCCTGCCCGGCCCGCACCAGGTCGACAACGCCGGCATCGCCATCGCCGCCCTGCGCGCCGCGATGACGCCGCCGCGGGCCGCTTACGCCGGGTTGGCCGCGACCGAGTGGCCCGCCCGCCTGCAGCGTCTCCAAGGCCGCCTCGCCGCCCGCCTCCCCGCCGGCTGGGAACTCTGGCTCGACGGCGGCCACAACCCGGCCGCGGGCGCCGCCCTCGCCGAGCACGCCCGGACCTGGCGCGACCGCCCGCTTCACCTCGTCGTCGGCATGAAGCAGTCCAAGGACGCCAGCGCCTTCCTCGCCCCCCTCCTGCCCCTGGCGGATACGGTCTGGGCCGTCCAGGAACCCGGGCAGCACGATGCCCTGCCGGTCGGGCAGGTCATCGCCGCCTCCGCGAACCAAGCCCGCCCCGGCCCGACCGTCGCCGCGGCGCTTGACCAATTGCCGCGACAAACGCCATCCCGGGTCCTCGTCTGCGGCAGCCTTTACCTCGCCGGCGAAGTGTTGAAAGCTGATGCGCATAACAATCAATAACCGCTTGATCCCTTGGCACTCGCCAGGACACCCCATCTAATCCCCTCACGCCTCCCGTTACCGGAGCCGGATATGGACCGCCCAAGCCTTCCCTCTATGCCGCGCCTGCGCGTGACGCCCGACGAAGCGCGCCGCCAGCCCATTATGGAAGGCCATCTCAGCCGTCTGGCCCTCGCTCACGGTTCGATGGAGCTGCGCTGGTATGTCCCGGACGCAACCGATAAGCAGACGCCGCACGACCGCGACGAGATCTACGTGGTGGTCAGCGGCGCCGGCGTGTTCGTCCGCGCCGAGGAGAGCACGCCGTTCGCCGATGACCACGTCTTGCCAATCGCCGGCGAGGAGCGCGTCACGGTCCAGCCCGGCGATGCCCTGTTCGTCCCCGCCGGCGCCGCCCACCATTTCGAGGCGACCAGCCCCGATTTCGCCACCTGGATGATCTTCTACGGCCCGGAGGGCGGCGAAGGCCCGTGACCCTGCAAGCAACTACCCTGCACCAATCCGACCGGCCACGCTGGACCGAGCTGTGGCAAGCCTATCTCGCCTTCTACAAAACCGACCTGCCGCCGGAGGTCTACGATTCCACCTGGTCCAGGATCCTCGCCGACGAGGACATCCACGCGCTCGCCGCACGGAGCGGCAACCAGGTCGTCGGCATCGCCCACTACATGTTCCACCCTCACTGCTGGTCCACTACCCCGGCCTGCTACCTGCAAGACCTGTTCGTCGACCCGGAGATGCGCCGCCAGGGTATCGCCCGCCACCTGATCGAAGCCGTCGCCGCCCACGCCCGCACCCACGGCGCCACGCGGCTCTACTGGCTGACCCAAAGCGACAACGCCGGCGCCCGGCAGCTCTACGACCGCCTGGCGAAGCACAACGGCTTCATCCGCTACGACTACCCGCTGGTGCGCTGACCGGCTGAACCGCCCACTGCCGAACACCGACCGCTACCAGTCAAACAGCCCGGATCTAGAAGGCGAGTTCGAGCACTTCCCGGGCGGCTGCTTCCGAGGACGTGCCTTCGGGGGGGCGGAGTTGCTGGATGACATGACGGAAACCTTCCCGTTGCAGCCGCCCGGCTTCGGGATCGCCGAGGAGGCGCAGCACCATGTCGCCGAGTTCGGCCGCGTTGCAGTGCTGCTGCAACAGCTCTGGGACGAGGGCATGATGCGCCAGCAGATTGATCATCGCGACGTGCGGCACCCGGATCATGCGCCGGGCCACGGCGGCGCTGAGCGGGTTGACCCGGTAGGTAACGGCCATCGGCACCCCGGCCAGGGCGAGTTCCAGGGTGGAGGTGCCGGATTTCGTCAACGCGGCCCCGGCCGCGGCATACGCGTCGTGCTTTTCGGCGGCCGAGGTGACGATGACGGGCGGGACCGGCCAGGATTGCGCGGCCTGGCGCACGGCGCGCTCGACGATGGGGGAGACGGGCAGGACGGGGCGCAGATCGGGCGCGTCCCGGGCCAAGCGCTGCAAGGTTTCGCCGAACACCGGCAGGAGGCGGGGCGCTTCGGACGTTCGGCTTCCGGGCATCAGGATGAGGACCGGATGGCCGGGCGCGATGCCGTGGGCGGCGCGGAAGCGGTCGGCGTCGCCCTCGCCGGCGCCGCTTTGCAGGACGGGGTGGCCGACGAAGGTTGCCGGCACGCCGCGCTCGGCGAACCACGCGGGCTCGAAGGGAAACAGGCAGAGCAGCTTGTCCCATAGGCCAGGGAAGTGGCGGACACGTTTCTCGCGCCAGGCCCAGACTTGCGGGGCGACGTAGTGCGCGCGCTTGAGGCCGAGGCCCTTCGTGGCGGCGAGGACGCGGAGGGTGAAACCGGGGCTGTCGATCGTGACGAGCACGTCGGGGCGGAGACGGCGCAGGTCGCTGGCCACGTCGCGGAGGCGCCGGCGGATGAGCTGGATGCGGGGCACGATCTCGACCAGGCCCATGACGGCCAGGTCATCGAGGGGAAAGAGGCTTTGCAGGCCCAGTTCGGTCATGCGGGGACCGCCCACGCCGGCGAAGCGGGCGCCGGGCTGCTGGGCGGAGATGGCGGCCATGAGGCGGGCCCCGAGAATGTCGCCGCTGGCTTCGCCAGCAACCAGATAGATCAAAGGCATCGGCCGCCAAGCTCCATGCCGGGCTGCATAAGGGGCATGGATGGGGTCTGCAATACGGGGCTGCCGGACGCGGGCAAGCGGCCCGCTCGGGATCGGGGCGGGGCCGATGGCCGCGTTCGCGCCGCGGGCAACGCGCGCCCCGACGTCCGATCTGATCGCCTGAAGCTGGCGCGTAGAGGGCTTTGCCCCCCGGCCCCGTCTTACAAATGGCATGCTCCTCAAGCCCGCAGCCCCGAAAACCGCCCTGGCGCAACCCGCCGCTCTTGCCTATGCAGGCCCGATGCAAGCCTGGACCGACATCGCCGCGAGCGGCTGGGTTGCCCGGCTACCGCAGCCCCTGCGCCCCTACGCCATCTTGGCCCGCCTCGACCGCCCCATCGGCGCCTGGCTCCTCTTCCTCCCCGGCCTCTGGAGCATCCTCCTCGCCCGCTCCGCCGCCGGGCAGTCGGTCCGCCTCGTCGTCCTCTTCGCCGTCGGCGCCCTCGTCATGCGCGCCGCCGGCTGCGTCGTGAACGACATGTGGGACCGCGACATGGACCGCCTCGTCGCCCGCACCGCCGCCCGCCCCCTCGCCAGCGGGGCGCTCCGGATGCGCCAGGCGGGCGCCTTCCTCGCTGTCCTCCTGCTCATCGGCCTCGCCATCCTGCTTCAGCTCGGCCCGCTCGCCCAGATGCTCGGCGTCCTCTCCCTCGTCCTCGTCGCCCTCTACCCGCTCGCCAAGCGCGTCACCTGGTGGCCCCAGGCCGCCCTCGGCCTCACCTTCGGCTGGGGCGCGCCGATGGGCTACGCCGCCGCCGCCGGGCGTCTCGACCCGGCCGCCCTCGCCCTCTACGCCGCCGCCTTCGCCTGGATCCTCGGCTACGACACCATCTACGCCCACCAGGACCGCGAGGACGACGCCCTGATCGGCGTCCGCAGCACCGCCCGCCTGTTCGCCCGCAGCACCCGCCCTTTCCTGGGCGCCTGCTACGCGGCCACCGTGGCGCTCCTCGCCTTGTCCGGCTGGCTCGCCGCCCTCGGCTGGCCGTACTTCGCCGCCCTGCTCGCCCCCGCCGCCCTGCTCGCCTGGCAGGCCGCCACCGTCGACATCAACGACCCCGCCGGCTGCCACCGCCGCTTCCATCTCAACCGCGAGGCCGGCCTGCTCATCGCCCTCGCCATCCTGCTCGGATGACCGGCTTCATCCGCGCCCACACCGCCATCGCCCACGCCCCGCTCGTCCCCGAGATCGGCCTGCATCTCGCCACCGAGATCACCCCCATCTGGCACGCCACCGAAGCCTGGCTGCGACGCGAGAACATCCCCCCGCCATACTGGGCCTTCGCCTGGCCCGGCGCGCAGGCCCTCGCCCGCCACGTCCTCGACCATCCGCGGGCCGTGGCCGGGCGGACCGTCCTCGACTTCGCGGCCGGCTGCGGCCTCGCCGCCATCGCCTGCGCCAAGGCCGGCGCCGCCCACGTCGACGCCTCCGAGATCGACCCTCTATCCATCGACGCCATCCGGGCCAACGCCGGGCTGAACGACGCGCCGGTCACGGCGCTGCTCAGCGACCTCGTCGGCGCCGCCTGCCGCTGGGATATGATCCTGTGCGGCGACGTCTGCTACGAAGCCCCGATGGCCCGGCACATCCTCCCTTGGCTGCAATCGATGGCACATGAGGCGGAGGTCTGGATCGCCGACCCCGGACGCGCCTACCTCCCCGCCGCCGGCCTGACCGACATCGCCGCCTACGCCGTCCCCACGTCGCCGGAGCTTGAAGACCGCACCGAGCGCGTGACCCGCCTGCTGAAGCTGCATCCGCCCGGACTGGACCCGTCAGGCCGCCGCCCCGAGTAATTATCGAACGCCCCGCTCCCAAACGCCCCAGAGTGTTTCACGTGAAATCATGCCGACGCGCCCTGCAATGCTCCCCGCAGGTCGTCCAGCACGTCGTCCGCGTCCTCCAGCCCCACCGACAACCGCATCATGGCCGGGTCCACCCCCCAAGCCATCCGCGCCTCCGGCTCCGACCGCCGCGTCCCGCGCAGCAACGCCCCCGGCCGCATGATCAGCGACTCCGCATCTCCCAAGCTCACCGCCCGCAGCACCAGGCGCAGCCGGTCCATGAACCGGTCGGCCCCGTCCTCGCCCGACCGCAGGCCGAACGAGATCATCCCCGACCCGCCCGCCATCTGCCGCCGGGCCGCCGCATGGCCGGGGTCGCTCTCCAGGAACGGGTAATGCACCCAGGCCACCGCCTCATGCCCGGCCAGCATCTCCGCCACCCGCAGCGCCGTCGCCCCATGCCGCTCCATCCGCAGCGCCAGCGTCTTCAAACCGCGCAGAACCAGGTAGGCGGACATCGGCGACAGCGTCGCCCCGGTGATGTAGCGCAGCCCATGCCGCCGGACCCGCTCCACCGTCGCGAAGTCCCCCAGCACCGCGCCCCCCAGCAGGTCGCCGTGGCCGTTGATGTACTTGGTCAGGGCGTGCAGGACCAGGTGCGCCCCGTGCTCCAGCGGGCGCTGCACGGCGGGGGAGGCGAAGGTGCTGTCAACGATCACCATCGCGCCTGCGGCCCGGGCGCGGGCGGCGATGGCGGCGATGTCGAGCGTCTCGGCCGTCGGGTTCACCGGGGTCTCGAAATAGACCATCCGCGTCCGCCGCGAGAGCGCGGCGTCCAGGTTGGACGGCTCGGTCATGTCCACCGGCACGACCTTGATGCCGAAGCGCGGCAGGGCGTCCTGGGTCAGGGCGAAGGTGTTGGAATAGACGGTGTGGTGCACGACCAGCTCGTCGCCCTGGGACAGGAGCGACAGCAGCAACGAGCCGACCGCGCCCATGCCGGAGGCGAAGACGCAGCACGCCTCGGCGCCCTCCAGCTCGGCAAGGCGGGTTTCGAGCACCGTCTGGGTCGGGTTCTCCTCGCGGCCGTAGAGCGGGCGGCGGACCTCTCCGGCGGCGATGGCCTCGCTCTCGGCGCTGGTCTCGAAGGCGTAGGTGGAGGTCATGTAGATGGGCGGGACCAGGGCGCCCTCGGCGGCGGCGCGGTCGAAGCCGTGATGGATCGCGCGGGTGGCGAAGCCGGGCTTGCGGTTGGGGCGGGCGGTCACGCGGCGAGGTCCTTGCGCCAGGAGGGATTGAGCACGCGCCCGGCGGCCAGTTCGGTGACGTCCGCGCCCGTCATCTCGCCGGCGATGGCGCGGGCCACCAGCTCGCCCATCAGCGAGCCGAGCTTGAAGCCGTGGCCGGAGCAGGCGCTGATCAGCCAGCCGGCGGCGCCGGTCTGCCGCACCAGGAACTCCTCGCGCTCGGCGACGGCATAGAAGCAGGCTTTCGGCTCCAGCACGCAGTAACGGTCCAGATCGCGGTAGGTCTCGCGGGCGGCGGGCCAGAGGCGGGCGAGGTCCTGTTCGGTGGCGGCGCGGTCCTCGTCCGGGTCGCCGGCGCGGGAAAAGACGTGGTCGCCGACCTTGAGCCGGGTGCCCCGGCGGGGCGGCAGGGTGTAGAGGCCGCCGTCAGGGCGGACGTCCAGCATGACGGGGGCGCGGGACCAGGCCTCGGCCATGTCGGGCGGCGGCGAGAGGTAGAGCACGGCTTGGCGGGACGGCACGGCGACGCCGCGCAGGCTCGGCGCCAGGCGGTCGGCCCAGGCGCCCGCGGCCACCACGACCATGTCGCCGCCATGCACGGCGCCGTCGGCCACGAGGCGCCCGCGCTCCAGATCGACCTCGCTCACCTGCGCGCCCGTGCGCATCCGCACGCCGAGGCGGCCCAGCAGCACGGTCAGGTCGGTCAGGATGCGGATCGGGAACAGCATCCCGGCCCCGTCCGTCTCGACGACGCGCAGCAGCTTGCCGGCGTTGACCATCGGGAAGCGCTGCCCGACCTGGTCGAGCGGGATGTCGCGGAAGCCGATGCCCATGGCGGAGAGCGAGCGGGACATGCCGGCATACCAGTCGCTCTCGTGGCGCAGGAAGTAGGTGGCGCCGCACGGCTCGTAATGGGAGCGGCCCGTGGCTTGCCACAGCATGTCCCACACGCGGAACGCCTCGGGCATCAGGTGGGCGTAGCCTTCCATGGCGCCGTAGGCATGGCGGGTGATGCGGTGCTCGTCATAGGAGGAGCAGCGCGGGTTGGGCAGCGGGCCTTGCTCGAACAGCTCGACGCCGAAGCCGCGCCGGGCCAAGGCCCAGGCGGTGGAGAGGCCGGCGATGCCGCCGCCGACGATCAGGATTTTGGGCATTCAAGCCTCCCTTGCACTCTGCACCGGCCTCAGTCGGGGACGCCCGGCATCGTCGGCGAACCGCTGGATGATCCAGGAGCGGAAGGCCGCGACCGCCGGGTCGGCCAGGTCTTCCTGGTGGACGTTCAGGAAATAGCCGTAGCCGTCGTCGGCCGCCAGACCGAACGGCGCCACGAGCCGGCCTTGGGCCAGATCCTTGGCGAACAGCCTGGTGTCGAGCAGGGCCACGCCCTCGCCCGCCATCGCGTATTGGGCGGCGAGGCAGGCGGTGTCGAACACGAGGCCGCGGGCCGCATCGAGCCGTAGGCCCGTCTGGCGCGCGAAGGTCTGCCAGAGGCGGTAGCGGGGCTGGCGTTCCAGCTTGACGTGGACGAGTTCGGCGCCGGCCAGGAACGCCTCCGCGCCGCCGGCCGCGCGTTTCGCGGTCTCGGGGCTGCACATGGGGGTCACATGGGCCATCCAGAGCAGGCTCGATACATGGGCGCCGCCCTGCGGCGGGGCGTAAACGACGGCGGCGTCGACGTCCTGGGGCGGGGGGCCGACGGTGCCGGGGCTGGCGATGTCGAGCGCGATGCCGGGGCATTCGCGGCGGAGGTCGCGGAGCATGGGGACGGCCATCATCTGGGCGAAGCTGGGGGGCAGGTGGACGCGCAAGGTGCGCTCGCCGATGCCGTCGGTGACGATCGCGTTCAGTGATTGCTCAACCCGGTCGAACGCTTTCGACACCACGGGCAGCAAGGCCGCCCCGGCGGGGGTGAGGGTCAGGCCGGTCGGGCGGCGCTCGAAGAGCTGGACGCCGAGCAGGGCCTCTAGGCCAATGATGTGGCGGCTGATGGCGCTCTGCGACACGCCGAGCGCCTGGGCGCCGGCGGTGAAGTTCAGATGGCGGCCGACGGCCTCGAATGCCCGGAGCGCGTTGAGGGGGAGCCAGCGGCGGTCGAACGGGAGGCGGTCGGGCTTCAAGCGGCACCTAAGCGGACACTCGTCGCTTGTGCCACGAATGTCCGCTTAGGAGTCTTCGAAGACGCAACATTTTTCGTGTTGTGACGGCGAGCCGTCCTGCAAAATGATGCTTGAGGCGCTCGTTCGGGAATGACTGCTATGACTTAAGCGGGCGAACAAGCGCCTCAAGCCTTCGTTTTGCCGGGCAGCTTTGTCGGCGTGCTGCCGCACTTGTCGCCGACGTTGCCTTTACGGGTTGCGCTGCACAAAATCAGATCGCCGGATCGGGAAAAGCGATCACCGTGCGGAGCGAATTTCGGCGATACTGCGCCGGCGTCCACCGCTTGACCAGAAGGGCCTTTGTTCAGAATGACCGAACTGTCCCGCATCCGCGCCTTGCTCGACCAGCGCCGCCCCGGCCATGCCTTGCCGCAGCCGTTCTATACCGATCCTGACATTTTCCAATTCGACGTCGACGCGATCTACGGACGGTCGTGGATCATGGCCGGGTTCGAGGCGGAGGTTCCGACGCCGGGGAGCACGCTGGCGCTGACGGTCGGGCGGTCGCCGGTGGTGATCGTGCGGGGGCGGGACCAGAGGCTGCGGGCGTTCCATAATTCGTGCCGGCACCGGGGCGCGCAGATCTGCGCCGACGGGCTGTCGAAACGGCCGCGGCTGGTCTGCCCCTACCATCAGTGGGCTTACGACCTGGAGGGCAACCTCGTCCACGCGGCGCGGATGGGGGAGGGGTTCGACCCGGCGGGCTACGGGCTCGGGCCGGTGGCGCTGCGGACGGTGGCGGGGACGATGTATGTCTGCCTCTCGGACACGCCGCCCGATTTCGAGGCGTTCCACGACACGCTGGCGCCGATGCTGTCGCCGCACCAGCTGCATCGCGGCAAGGTGGCGCACACGATGACGCTGGTGGAGCAGGCGAACTGGAAGCTGGTGATGGAGAACGCGCGCGAGTGCTACCACTGCGCGTCGAACCACCCGGAGCTGGCGGCGACGTTCCCGGTGCTGCGCCGGTCGCTCTCGGCCGACGAGCAGCGGGAGATCACCGACGCCTTCGCCGCCCGGATGGCCGAGCAGGGGCTGCCGTGCGGGCCGGAAGAGGGCGCGTGGTGGCAGGCCGGACGGTTCCCGCTCAATCCGGGCACGGTGTCGATGACGATGGACGGGCGCCCTTGCGTGGACCGGCCCATCGGGCGGGTCGGCAACGGCGACGTGGGCTCGCTGCGGTGGGCGCTGGAGCCGCACAGCTTCGCCCATGCGCTCGGGGACTACGTGATCATGTTCAGCGCCATGCCGACGGCGCCGGAGGAGACGGTGGTGACGGCCAAGTGGCTGGTCAGCGAGGATGCCGTGGAAGGGGTGGACTACACCATCCCGCGGCTGACGGAGCTTTGGGACCGGACCAACGTGCAGGACCGGCTGCTGGCGGAGAACAATCAGCGGGGGGTGCGCTCAGCCGGGTTCAAGCCGGGGCCTTACTCGCCGGAGGCGGAGCAGTTGGTGATGCGGTTCACCGACTGGTATTGCGACACGGCGCGGCGGCACATCGATCAGAAGCCGTAGAGGCGCTTTGGCGTGTCGACCAGGATCGTCTGCCGGGTCTTTGCGTCGGGCGCCCAGTCGGCGAGCAGGTTCAGCACGCGCCCGTCGTCGATCGGCTGCGCGGGGGCGAGGTCGGTTGGCTTGCGGCCTGGAACCTTGGCGCTGTCCGGGTGCGGCCAGTCGCTGCCCCAGACGAGCTGGCCCGGGTTGGCGGCGATCAGGGCGCGGGCGAGCGGGGCGACGTCGGGGTAATCGGGCGCGCTGCTCGAGGCGCGGTAGGCGCCGGAGATCTTCACGAAGGCCCGGCCCGATTTGACCATGCCGAGCACCGCGCCGAAACCGTCTTGCTGCGGGCCTTTGGCGGCGTCGGCGCCGGCGAAGTGGTCGAAGACGATCGGGATCGGGACTTGGCGCAGTTGTTCCTGCACTGAAGCGATCACCGAGAGCGGCGCGTAGATCTGAAGGTGCCAGGGCAGGCCGCCGATGCGTTCGACGGCGGCGCCGAGGCGCTTGGCCGAGGCTGCCGGGTCGACGATGCCGGCTTGGGTCAGGTTGACGCGGACGCCGCGAATGCCGGCGTTGGCCATCGAGTCGAGCTCGGCCCGGGTGGTCTTGTCGTCGATCACGGCGACGCCGCGGGCACGGGCGAGGCCGAGCTGGCTGATGCCGTCCAGGGTTGCGGCGTTGTCGGCGCCGTAGACGCTGGGGGTGACGATGACGACGTGGTCCATGTGCAGGGCGCGCTGCAGGGCGAGCAGTTCGTCGGCGGTGGCGACGGGGGGCGTGTAGCCCCGGCCGCTCCAGAAAGGGAACTTGGCCGGATCGGGGAAGACGTGGACGTGGCAGTCGCAGGCGCCGGGCGGGACGGCGAAGTCGACCGGGGTTCGGACGGTGGGGGCCTGTTCGGCTGCGCGCGCCGGAGCGGAGACAGCGGCGGCGGCGGCGGCGAGGAGTTTCAGGCCGGTCCTCCGCGAGATGGCGGCATCGGCTGGCATGGGCATTCCTCCTGTTTTGTTTTTTTAGCGCTTGCCTGATTGTCCTCGAACCGGGCTTCGGTCAAGCGTCATCCATTGGCCATCCGCTTGGCCAAGACGGAAGCCGTATCGCGCGTAAAGCTGGTGCGCGTCTGTCGTGGTCAGGGTCCAGTTCCAGACCGTTACGAGTTCGGGATGGCTTAGGATCGTTTCGACCAGGGCGCTGCCGAGGCCGACTCCCCTTGCGGCAGGCTCGATGAAAACGTCGCCGAGATGAGCGCGGAGGGCGTAGTCGGTCAGGACGCGGGCGAAGCCGGCTTGCTCGCCAGCGGGCGCGTAGAGGCCGAAGCAGAGGCAATTGGACCAGCTCCGTTCGGTCAGCCCGCGCGGGCGGTCGGCGGCCCAATAGGTGGTGGCGAGGGCTCGATGGATTTGCTCCAGGTCAAGACGGGCGCGGTCGTCGCTGATGACGTATCCATTTAGCAAGGTGATTGTGTGGGGCATCGGGGCAGAGTGCCACGGCATACGGCCTCGGTCGCCAGGCCCGGGATGGCTCGCGTTCGGCCAAAGCCGGGTCGGTCTGCGCCGAGCAGGGCGCCCGTGATGCCGTCAGCAGGCTTGCCGGGCAGATGCCGACGACGCCTGCGATCTGGGCCGCAGGCCGGCGCCGGGAATGCCTGGCGTGGGCGCAGGGCAGGCGGCAGGCTTGAGCCGGGGGCGATGCTTCGTTAAGCTTATCCGTAACAAAGCGAGCGGAACAAACATCGCTTGGAATAATCATGGAGAAGACGATATGCGGAACGCTTTGCTGTTCGGCGTAGCGATGCTGGCGTTCGCCGGGCCGGGCGCCCGGGGCCAGACGGTGCTCAAGCTCGGCCATGTCGGCGATCCGGGATCGCTCTACGAGCTTACCTCGAACGACTTCGCCCAATGCGTGGGCAAGAGCGGCAAGGCGAAGGTCGAGGTTTACGGCTCCTCGCAGCTCGGCAACGACGAGGCCATGCTGCAGAAGCTGAAGCTCGGACAGATCGCTTTTTCCCTGCCGTCGAGCATCATGAGCTCGGTCTCGCCGACGTTCGGCGTGTTCGAGATGCCGTATCTGATCAAGGACCGCGACCACATGCGGCGGGTTCGCGACCAGCTCGGGTCCGTGTTCGTCGAGGCGGCCGAGGCCCGCGGCTACCACATCGCCGGGTTCTGGGAGAACGGCTTCCGCAACGTCACCAACAACGTCCGCCCGGTGGTCAAGCCCGAGGACCTGCAAGGCATCAAGCTGCGTACGCCGAAGGGGGAGTGGCGGGTCAAGATGTTCCAGAGCTACGGCGCCAACCCGACGCCGATGGCGTTCTCGGAGGTGTTCACCGCGCTCAAGACCGGCGTGATCGACGGGCAGGAGAACCCGCTCACGCAGATCTACGCCGGCAAGTTCCAGGAGGTGCAGAAATACCTGTCGATGACCGGCCACGTCTACTCGCCGGTTTATCTCGCGACGTCATCGCGCACCTGGAAAGGCTGGGACCAGGGCTTGAGGACCGTCATTGAGGATTGCGCCAAGCAGGCCAGCGACTTCGCCTACAAAACCTCGGCGCAGATGGACCAGGACCTGGTTGCCAAGATCGAGCAGGCCGGGGTCAAGGTGAACGACGCCGACAAGGATGCCTTCATCGCCGCCTCCAAGCCGATCTACGAGGAGTTCGGCGCCCAGGTCGAGGGCGGGCAGGCGCTGATCGGCAAGATCCAGGCACTCGCCGCCGGCTCCTGAGCGCGGAGGCCATGCTGCGCCGCGCGACTTACCTGCTCGGCGAGGCGCTCGCCTGGTTCGTGATCGCCTTGATGGCGGTCCTGACCGCGATCGTCATCGTCGCCGTCGTCTACCGGAAGCTGGGCCATTCGCTGTCGTGGTATGACGAGGTCGCTTCCGTGCTGCTGGCCTGGATTACCTACTACGGGGCCGCCTTGGCCGCCCTCAAACGCGGCCATATCGGGTTCGACGACGTCCTGCTCGCCTTGCCTCGCCCGGCCCGCGCCGTGGCCGTCGTTGTGGCCGAAGCGCTCGTGCTGTTCTTCTTCGGCCTGCTGGCCTGGGCGGGGTTCCAGGTGCTCTCCATCCTGCAGGGCGAGAACTTGGTCAGCCTGACCTGGGTGCCGGTATCGCTCACCCAATCCGTCATCCCCATCGGCGCGCTGCTCTTCATCGCGGCCGAATTGCTCAGCCTGCCGGATTACTGGCGCGACGTCATGGCCGGGCGCTCCAGCGAACATGCCGTGATGGCGCACGGCGAGGCGCCCGGCAGCCCGCGCGCATGATCATCCTCGCGGTGTTCGTGGCCCTCGTGGCGATGGTCTGCATCAACGTGCCGATCGCGGTCGCCCTGTCGCTGTCCGCAGTCCTCGCCATCGCGATCACCGACGGTCCCTCGGCGCTCGTGTCCATCGCGCTCGATATGTATGACGGCGCGCGCTCGTTCTCGCTCATCGCCATCCCGATGTTCATTCTGGCCGGCGCCATCATGAACGCGACCGGCATCACGCGGCGGCTGATCGCCTTCGTCTCCTCCCTCGTCGGCTTCGTGCGCGGCGGGCTGTCGATGGTCACCATCGGCGTATCGCTGTTCTTTGCCGAGATCTCCGGCTCGGCCGTGGCGGACGTGGCGGCGATCGGCTCCATCCTGATCCCCGAGATGAAGCGGCGGCGCTACCCCTCGGCGTTCGCCGCCGCCGTCACCTCCTCGGCGGCGTCTCTTGCCATCATCATCCCGCCGTCGATTCCGATGATCCTTTACGGCGTGGCCGCCGGCGCCAGCATCGAGCAGCTTTTCATCGCGGGGATCGTGCCGGGCCTGCTCGGGGCGGCGGGGCTGATGGGGGTCGCCTATGTCTTTGCCCGGCGCCACGACTTCCCGACCGAGGCCGCGTTCAACTGGCAGGGCTTGCGCCGCTCGTTCACGGAGGCGCTCCCCTGCTTCGCCCTGCCGCTCATCATCCTCGGCGGCATCTTCGGCGGCCTCGTCACCGCCACCGAGGGCGCGGGCCTCGCGGTGGTCGCCGCCATCCTGGTCGGCGCGTGGTATCGCGAGGTGGATTGGCGGCAGTTGAAATCGGCGGCGCTGGAAGGCGGCATGCAGACCGCGGTGGTGATGCTGCTGGTGGCTGCATCGGCGCTGATGGGAACGTACCTGACCACGGCGCGCGTGCCGCAGGACCTGGCCGCAGCACTGCTCGGCCTGACCACGAACCAGTACGTGATCCTGCTGATCTTGAATCTGTTCTTCCTCGTCATCGGCTTCTTCCTGCATTCCGCCGCGGCTATCATCCTCGTCGTGCCGATCATCGTGCCGCTGATCCATCAGGCCGGCATCGACCCGGTGCATTTCGGCCTGGTGGTGACGCTCAATCTCGCGATCGGCCAGCAAACGCCGCCGGTCGCGTCCGTGCTGATCACCGCCTGCTCGATCGCCAAGGCCAACATCTGGGAGGTGTCGAAGTGGAACCTGCCGTTCGTCGGCGTGCTGCTGTTCGTGCTTTTCCTTTGCACTTACCTGCCGGCGATCCCCATGTTCCTGGTCAACGCCTTCTACCGCTGAACCCCGGACGGAACCCCTGCCGGACCCACGCCTTGAAGGAGCCATGACGATGCCCTCCGACCCAGCAACAACCGCGGGCGCGACCGCGGGCGCCTTGGCCCGCTTCAAGGTGATCGACCTGACGCGGGTGCGCGCCGGGCCGACCTGCGTGCGCCAGTTCGCCGATCATGGCGCGCAGGTGATCAAGGTGGAGGCGCCCGGCGCCGACGGCGGCATGGGCGGGCCGCGCCTCGGGTCCGACTTCCAGAACCTGCACCGCAACAAGCGCTGCATCACGCTCGACCTGAAGGCGCCGAAGGGCCGCGCGATCCTGATGGAGCTGGCCAAAGGCGCCGACGTGCTGGCGGAGAACTTCCGCCCGGACGTGAAGGACCGGCTCGGCATCGGCTACGAGGCGGTCAGCGCCGCGAACCCGCGCATCGTCTACGCCAGCATCTCCGGTTTCGGCGAGGACGGGCCGTATCGGATGCGGCCCGGCTTCGACCAGATCGCCCAGGGCATGGGCGGCCTCATGTCCGTCACCGGCAAGCCCGGCGAGGGGCCGATGCGGGCCGGCATCCCGGTGGCGGACCTCGCGGCCGGGCTGTTCGCGGCGCAAGGGGTGATGACGGCCCTGCTGGAGCGGGAGGCGAGCGGCCGCGGCCAGTGGGTGCAGGTGAGCCTGCTGTCGGCGATGATCGCCATGATGGATTTCCAGGCGGCGCGGTTCCTGATGCGGGGCGAGGTTCCGAAGCAGGCGGGCAACGACCACCCGACCAGCATCCCGACCGGCGTGTTCGCCACCAGCGACGGCTTCATCAACATCGCCGTGGCCGGCGAGGTCATCTGGCGGCGGCTGGCCCGGGCGCTCGGCCTCGAGGCGCTGGTTTCGGACCCGGCCTATGCCGACAACGAGGCGCGCTCGGACAACCGGCACGCGCTCAACGCGGCGATCGAGGCGGTGACGCGGACGCGGGCCTCGGCGCACTGGGTGGAGGCGCTGGAGCGGGCCGAGGTGCCGTGCGGACCGATCTATGACATGGGTGAGGCGTTCGCCGATCCGCAGGTGCGGCACCTGCGGATGGCGCCCGCCGTGCAGCACCCGGAGCTGGGCGAGATCGCGCTCGTTGGGCAGGCGATCAAGCTGAGCCGCACGCCGGCGGCGCTGACCAGCGCCACGCCGGCGCTGGGCGAGCATACCGACGAGGTGCTGCGGGAGTTGGGCCGCAGCGAGGACGAGATCGCGGCGCTGCATGAGGAAGGGATCGTGTGATGGCGGATGCCGGGCCGGGTTCGGATGACCTGCTGTATGAAGTGGGGGACGGCATCGCGCGCGTCACCTTCAACCGGCCGCAGGCGCGCAACGCCATGCTGTTCAGCATGTACGAGCGGCTGGCGGAGATCTGCGGCGGGATCGAGGCCGATCCCTCGGTCCGCGTGCTGGTGCTGACCGGCGCGGGGGAGAAGGCGTTCGCGTCCGGCACGGACATCTCGCAGTTCCGCGCGTTCAGCACGCCGCAGGATGCGCTCGACTACGAGGCGCGGATCGACCGCGTGCTGGGGGCGCTGGAGCGGGTGCGCGTGCCGACCATCGCCGCCATCTCCGGCGCCTGCACCGGCGGCGGCGCGGGCATGGCGGCCTGCTGCGACCTGCGCATCGCCGCGGCCAACATGCGGTTCGGGTTTCCCATCGCGCGCACGCTGGGCAACTGCCTCAGCATGAACAACTACGCGCGGCTCCATGCCCTGATCGGCCCGGCCCGCGCCACGGAGATCATTTTCACCGCGCGCCTGATCGAGGCGGAGGAGGCCGGCAGGATCGGGCTTGTCAGCGAGGTCCTGCCCGATACGGCGGCGCTGCAAACCCGCGCGGGCGAGCTGGCGCGATTGGTGGCGGACCACGCGCCTTTGACGTTGCGCGCGACCAAGGCGGCGTTCCGCCGCATCAGGCAGCGCGGCCTGGCCGAGGGCGACGCGGACAAGGACCTGATCCTGTCCTGCTACATGAGCGAGGATTTCCGCGAGGGGATGGATGCGTTCCTGAACAAGCGCAAGCCGGACTGGCAGGGCAGGTAGCCGGGCCGGGCGCCGCCACGCCGCGTCAGCCGTTCGGGGCGTTGCCGAAAATCCGCTGCTCCACCTTGTCGCCGGCGTGGATGTTCAGGCGCTGCGCCGTGCCTGCCGCCAGCTCCAGCGTCGCCAGCACCGGGCCGCGGCTCTGGATCATGGCCAGGCTCTCCGGCACCGTGTCCGTCACCACGCGGCGGATCGTGCCGTCGGCGTTGATGAACAGCATGTCGAGCGAAGATACCGTGTTGCGCATCCACATCGTGCTGTCCTGCGGCTGGCCCCAATCGAACAGCATCCCGCCGTCGGGCGGCACGGTCTTGCGGAACATCAGCCCGACCTGCTGCTGCTCGGGCGTTTTCGCCACCTCCACGTCGAAGGCGTGCCGGGCGCCGTCCTTGGTGACGATCACCAGCTTTTCCTTGGGCAGTTCCGGTTGCGCGGTGGTCTGGGCCGCGGCGGGGGCCGACAGCACGAGCGGAACCAGCAGCAGCAGCGCCAGGAAATGACGGGTCATGCGGGAAGCCTTTCAGACAGAGTGATCTCGGCCAGGTCACGCACCTCGGCGCGGATTTCGCCCTCGCGCGGGGCGTCGCGGATGGTGGTGAACCAATGCTCCGGCGGATTGCGTCCGGCGGCGCGGTTGTAGACGAGCGCGCGCAGGACCGCTTCCGCCGCCGGGGTGGTTCGGCCCGGTACGGCGATGCCGTTCAGCGTGGCCCACACGCCGGCCCAGCAACGCCCGACCGTGTAGGGGTTATAGCCGCCTCCGCCGGTCACGACCAGGCGCGGCGCGCGTTCTTGCAGGGCCGAGACCGCCTCCCAATGCGCGTTGTTCGAGAGCGAGAGGCGGGCCAAAGGATCCTCCTCCAGGGCATCGGCGCCGCATTGCAGGAGGACCGCCTGCGGGCGCAGGCGGTCGATCAGCGGCAGCACGGCTTGCTGCATCAGCCAGCGCATCTCGCTGTCGTTGAAGCCTTGCGGCACAGGCAGGTTGCGCGCCGCGCCGCCGGCGCGGTCCGTGGCGCGGCCGGTGAAGGGCCAGCGCCCGGCCTCATGGATGCTGATGGTGAACACGCGGGGGTCGCCGTGGAACGCATCCTGAACGCCGTCGCCGTGGTGGGCGTCGATGTCCACGTAGGCCACCCGGTCCAGCCCGGCCTCCAGCCAGGTCAGCAGGCCGAGCACCGGATCGTTCAGGTAGCAGAAGCCGCTGGCCCGGGCCGGGCGTCCGTGGTGGGTGCCGCCGCCGGGGCAGTGCGCCACGCCGCCGTCGAGCGTCAGCCGGCAGGCGAGCATGACGCCGCCGGCGGAGGTCATCGGGCGGCGATAGATCTCCGGGTAAACCGGGTTGCCTTCCGCGCCGATGCGGAACCGGGCGCGGTCCTCGTCGCTGACGGCCTGCGCAGCCTCGGCGCGGAACAGCGCATCGACGTAGGCCGGGTCATGAAAGTGCTCGACCTCCGACCTCTCGGCCATCGGCGCGGCGCGGAACTGGGCGTCGTCGAGCCAGCCCATCGCGCGGCACAGGTCCGTGCACGTCGTCACCCGCGGGATGGCCAGCGGATGGGTCGGGCCGTAGGTCGAGCCGCGGTAGATCTCGCTGCCGACGTAGAGCGGGGCGAACAGCATCAGATGCCGGCGGGCTGCTTGTCGGCAATGAAGGAGGGCATCGTCCGGCTCCGGCTTGGCTTCGATCGGCGCCGCACTGGCGCCAGGCTTCGATCGGCGCCGCACTGGCGCCAGGCTTCGATCGGCGCCGCAACGGCGCCGGGCGGGGATTTACGACGTCTCCCGTGTCTGCGCCAGCGCGGCGCCGCTATCATCCGCGAAGGCACCGGCGCGATCTGTCGGCCCGACGGGC
Organism: Acetobacteraceae bacterium; assembly: GCA_965217935.1. GTDB lineage: Bacteria > Pseudomonadota > Alphaproteobacteria > Acetobacterales > Acetobacteraceae > JBBROS01. Next base: position 1,831,885 of record OZ244581.1, read on the forward strand.
GGCGATTCCGGCATGGCCGGGCCGCGCCTGGCGCTTTGGTCATGCCGCACCATTGCAGCCTCGCCGGTTGCACGCCCCACACCCCGCCGATAATGTCCGCCCGCGTCTTGGAGGAGTGGCTTTTTAGATGGACATGAAAGGCGAGCGCCGGATTCCGGCGCCCCGGCAGAAAGTGTGGGACGCGCTGAACGATCCCGAAACGCTCAAGCTCTGCATCCCGGGCTGCCAAAGCCTGGAGAAAACAAGCGACACGGACCTGACCGCAGTCGCCGCCGTCAAGATCGGCCCCATCTCCGCCCGCTTCAACGGCAAGGTCCACCTGACCGACCTTGACCCGCCCAATAGCTACCGCATCAGCGGCGAGGGCCAGGGGGGCGTGGCCGGGTTCGCCAAGGGCGGCGCCGACGTGCGGCTTGCCGAGGACGGTGGCGACACCCTGCTGACCTACGACGTCAAGGCGCAGGTCGGCGGCAAGATCGCCCAGCTCGGCGCGCGGCTGATCGACGCGAGCAGCAAGCAGATGTCCGACATGTTCTTCAACCGGTTCACCGAGATCGTCGGCACGCCGGAGGACGCGCCGCTGCCTGCGGACGTGCAGGCCAGGGTGGTCAGCGCCGACCCGGCCGTCGAGGGCACGCCGCTGCCGATCCCGCCCACGCTGATGCCTACGCCCGCGCCTAGTCTCTCTATCTTCGCGCTGATCCCTTCGGAGTTGTTCGGCATCCCGATTATCGGCGTGGTCGGCATCTTCTTGTGGCTGATCATCTTCGTCATGATCTTCGGCGGCTACGTCATTGGCTGATCCCGCCTCCGTCGCCGAAACGGCCGCCATGCTCGCGGCGGGCGGCTACGTCGCCGACGAGGCGCTTGCCACCACCATCCATCTGGCGCTCGCCATGCGCCGCCCGCTGTTCCTCGAAGGCGAGCCCGGCACCGGCAAGACCGAGATCGCCAAGGTGCTCGCCGCCGGGCTCGGGCGGCGGCTGGTGCGGCTGCAGTGCTACGACGGCATGGACCTGGCCGCCGCTGCCTACGAGTGGGACCATGCCAAGCAGCTCATGGCTATCCGCCTCGCCGAAGCCGCGGGCGAGCGGGACCAGGCGCGGCTCGGCGCGAGCATCTTCGGCCGCGCCTACCTGCAGGAGCGCCCGCTGCTCAGCGCCATCGACCCGGAGCAGCCGCCCGCCGTGCTGCTGATCGACGAGCTGGACCGCGCCGACGAGCCGTTCGAGGCGTTCCTGCTGGAGCTGCTGGCCGACTACCAGATCACCGTGCCCGAGCTTGGCACGATCCGGGCCAGCACGCCGCCGGTCGTGGTGCTGACCAGCAACCGGACCCGCGAGGTGCACGACGCGATCCGCCGCCGGTGCCTGTATCAATGGGTCGATTATCCCTCGCCGTCCCGCGAGCGGGCGATCCTGGCCGCCAAGGCGCCCGGCGTGCCGGAACGGCTGTCCGCCGAGGTGGTTGGCTTCGTGCAGCGCCTGCGCGAGATGGACCTGTTCAAGCTCCCCGGCGTCGCCGAGACCATCGACTGGGCCGCGGCGCTGCAATACCTGGACCAGAACCGGCTCGGCGAGCAGGCCGTGGACGAGACCCTGGGCGTGCTGCTGAAATACCAGGACGACATCGCCAAGGTGCGCGGCGCGGAGGCCGCCCGGCTCATCGCCGGCGCGCAAGAGCCGCTCTGACCGACGCCCGCGAAAAACTTTGCATCCAAGCCGGCGGCTGCGCCGTAGATCGGTCGGGCCTGGCACGGCTGCTTACCCATCCATGCGTGATTGACCCCCCCTCGCGTCTGGATCACAGCCGCGTCAGGCCCACGCCGGCATGATCCCGCCTCGCGTCCACAGCAACGGCGCCTTTGCCGCCAACATCGTGCAGTTCGCCGGGCTGCTGCGCCGGGCCGGGCTCGCGGTCGGGCCGGACAGCGTGGTGGCGGCGAGCCAGGCGCTTGTCCTGCTCGGCGTCGATGACCGCGAGCAGGTGCGCGCCGGCCTTCGCGCGCTGATGGCGCAGCGGCACGAGTCGGCCGAGATTTTCGACCAGGCCTTCGATCTGTTCTGGCGTGACCCGGCCGCCATGCGCCAGGCCGCGGCGATGGCCCTGCTCGACGGCAAGCCGCCGCGGGAACAGGCCCCCTCCCCCGGCAACCGGCGCATAGCCGAGGCCATGTCGCAGCCGAGGCAGCAGCGCCCGGCCGACGACCGCCCGCCGGAGATCGAGGCGACGCTCGGCGTCAGCGAGCGCGAGCAGTTGCAGGCGATGGATTTCGAGCAGATGTCGGCCGCCCAGATCGATAACGCGCGCGCCGCCATCCGCCGCCTGGCGCTCCCGCTCGACCGCCGCCGCACCCGCCGCACCAGGCCCAATGCGGGCGGCCCGCGCATCGACCTTGCCGCCACGCTGCGCGCCAGCCTGCGCCGCGGCGGCGAGATCCTCGACCTGAGCCGCCGCCGCCCGGTGGTGCGCCCGCCGCCGCTCGTGGTGCTGTGCGACATCTCCGGCTCCATGGCGCGTTACGCGCAGGTGCTGCTGCACTTCCTGCACGCGGTCGCGAACAGCCGCGACCGCGTGCACGTGTTCCTGTTCGGCACGCGGCTGTCGAACATCACCCGCCAGCTTCGCAACAAGGACCCTGAAGTGGCGTTCCAGATGGTCGCGGCCTCGGTGCCGGATTGGTCCGGCGGCACCCGGATCGGCGAGAGCGTCGCGCTATTCAACCGACGCTGGGCCAAGCGGGTGCTCGGCCAGGGCGCGGTGACGCTGCTGATGACGGACGGCCTCGACCGCGACGGCGCGGAGGGGCTGGGCGAGGCGATGGAGCGGCTGCACCGGTCGAGCCGGCGGCTGATCTGGCTCAACCCCCTGTTGCGCTGGGAGGGGTTCCAGCCCAAATCGCAAGGCATCCGCGCCATGCTGCCGCACGTGGACGAGTTCCGCACCATCCACAACCTCGACAGCCTGCGCGCGCTGGTGGACCTGTTATCCCGCCCCGCCCCTGCGCGGGGCCGCACCGATGGAGCGCGCTATCATGAGTGACGAAGACGTGCTGCGTACCGCCGCCGCTTGGCTCAACGAGGGCGAGCAGGTCGCGATCGCCACCGTGACCGAGACCTGGGGCAGCTCGCCGCGGCCGGCTGGCAGCCAGATGGCGGTGACCGGCAGCGGGCGCATGGCCGGGTCGGTCAGCGGAGGCTGCATCGAAGGGGCGGTGGCGGAGGCGGCGCGGGCGACGATGCAGAGCGGGCGGCCGCAACTGCTCGATTTCGGCGTGACGGACGAGCGCGCCTGGGAAGTAGGGCTGGCGTGCGGCGGCAAGCTCAAGGTGTTCGTGGAAGCGTTGGCGTGACGCCGGAGCTTCTGCGGCGTTTGCAGGAGGCGCGGGCCGGGCACCGTCCCGTCGTGCTCGCGACCCATCTCGACTCCGGCGAGCAGCATCTTCTGCCGGACGACGACGTGCCGGCGCTTGCCGACGCGGGCGGCCGGGCGCTGGCGGGCGACCGCAACCAGACCGTCGAGGCGGAGGGGGCCAGTTGGTTCCTGCACGCCTATAATCCGCCCATGCGGCTTATCGTCGTCGGCGCCGTACATATCGCGCAGGCGCTGGTGCCGATGGCGGCCGGGCTGGGTTACGCCGTCACCGTCACCGACCCGCGGCGGGCTTTCGCCACCGACGAGCGCTTCCCGGAGGTGGCGATCAGCACGGATTGGCCGGACGAGACCCTCGACGCCATGCGCCCCGACGCCCGGACGGCCATCGTCACCCTGACCCACGACCCAAAGCTCGACGACCCGGCGCTCGACCGCGCGCTGCGCTCGCCGGCGTTCTACATCGGCGCCCTCGGCTCCCGCAAAACCCATGCCGCCCGGCTCGAACGGCTGCGGGCGCTCGGTCATGCGGACGATGATCTGGCCCGCATCCACGGCCCGATCGGGCTTTCTATCGGCGCGGTCACGGCGGGCGAGATCGCGCTCAGCGTGATGGCGCAGCTTGTCGCGACGCGACGCGACGCGCAACTTGTGGCCGTGCGCCGCGACGCCGCGGGATGAAGTTCGGGCCGACCCGCCTCGACGAGGCCGAGGGATGCGTCCTGGCCCATACGCAACGGCTCCCTGGCCTGGCGCTGAAGAAGGGCGCCCGCCTCGACGCCGCCGCCGTCGAGGCGCTGCGCCAAGCCGGGCGGGACCCCGTCATTGCCGCGCGCCTCGAACCCGGCGACGCTGACGAGGACGAAGCCGCGTCGCGGCTGGCCGACGCCCTGCTGTCGCCGGGGCTTGCCCGGTCGCGCGCCGGGACCGGGCGGGTCAACCTCGTGGCCAGCGTGCCGGGCCTGCTGCACCTGGCGCCGCACGGGGTCGATGCGCTGAACATGATCGACGAGGGGCTGACCCTTGCCACGCTGCCGAATTGGGCGAGCGTTGCCGCGGGCGAGATGGTCGCCACGATCAAGGTCATTCCCTTCGCCGTACCGGGCGCGAAGCTCGGCGAGGCCGTGGCCGCGGCGCGGGCGGCTGGCTTGCGGCTGCATCCTTACGCGCCCCGCCGGGTCGGCCTCGTGATGAGCACGCTGCCGGGCCTGAAACCCTCCATCCTGGCAGGGACCGCAGAGGCCACGCGCAACCGGGTGGAGGCCCTCGGCGGCACGCTGCTCGAACCGGTCGAGTGCGACCACGACGCCGCCGCGATCACCGACGGCTTGCAGCGGCTGCGGCGGCAGGACGCCGACATCCTCCTGGTCGCGGGCGCCAGCGCCGTGGTGGACCGGCGTGACGTCGGCCCCTCCGGCATCGTCGGGGCCGGCGGCGAGATCCTTCATTTCGGCATGCCGGTCGATCCGGGAAACCTGATCTGCCTCGGGCGCATCGGCGCCGTGCCGGCCCTGGTGCTGCCCGGCTGCGCGCGCTCGCCCAAGCTGAACGGCATCGATTGGGTGCTCAGCCGCCTGTTCGCAGGGCTTGAGGTGGATGGCGCGGCGCTGGCCGGCATGGGGGTCGGCGGCTTGCTGAAGGATGCAGGCGCGCGTCCGCTGCCCCGCTCCAAGGCGCCGCCGCCCGGGCCGTCTATCGCCGCCGTCGTGCTGGCGGCCGGGCGGAGCAGCCGCATGGGGCCACGGCACAAGCTGCTCGTCGCCGACCGGGCCGGCAAGCCGATGCTGGCGCGCGTCGTGGACAACCTGCTCGCGGCGCCGCTTCGCCCGGTGGTCGTCGTGCTGGGCCATCGCGCGGCCGAGATGGAGGCCGCACTAGGCGCGCGGGCGGCCGAGCGGGTCATCGCGCCGGACTGGGAGGCCGGGCTTGCCGCAAGCCTGCGCGCCGGGATCGCCGCGCTTCCCGCGCATGTCCGCGCCGCCGTCGTTTGCCTCGGCGACATGCCGCTGGTGACCGCCCGCGTCACGGCGCGGCTGATCGAGGCGTATGACCCCGATGAGGGGCGGCTGATCGTGGCGCCCTCGTTCGAGGGGCAGCTCGGCAACCCCGTGCTGTGGGACCGCCGCTTCTTCGCCGAGATGATGACGCTTACCGGCGACCGCGGCGCGCGGGCCTTGCTGGACCGCCATGCCGAACACGTGGCGGTCGTTGCGCTCGACGACGACGCGGTGCTGCGCGACATCGACACGCCCGACGAGCTGTCGCGTCTGCCAAGCTACTTGCAACCGGCCTAAGCAGACATTCGTGGCTTGTGCCACGGATGTCTGCTTAGGAGTCTTTGAAGACGCATAATTTTCCGCGTTGTGACGGCGGGCCGTCCTGCGGAATGATGCTTAGCTGCCGGCTGTCCTGATCGCCTGGGGCGCTTGGGCGCAGGGCCGCGGCAGGGGTTCGAGCGATCGATTGCTTGCTGAAACGGCATGATCGCATGAGTACAATGCCGATAATAACCCGTCATTTGTCTATCGATATTGACAGTACTTCCTGTTATATCACTTAAATCATATCATTGCGATTGGTAACAAAGTTCATGTCGACAACTCATTTCAGATCAGTATGGTCTGCGCCGTGTAAGGTTTATACGGCCTTATTAGCTAGAGTGATTCTTTTTACTTTAATATTGCTGCACGGCTGCGTGCAAGCAGAGCGGACCGGCCTTGGCTTTTCAGCGGGAGCGCACGCCGCCGCCGCGTCCACTTCAGCGGCGCAGCGACCTCGTCAGAGCTTGGCCGGACGCCAACAGACGGAGCTTCGGATGCCCAGTTCAACGCCAGGCCTGCTCCACCATGAGCCCGGCAGCGCCTATTTCTCCACCGCGGACGGCAAGGCCGTGTTCCTGCGCGGCGACCACACCTGGACCAACAACATCAGCTTCTCCAACGCCGGCCAGTTCAACTTCGGCGCTTACCTGAATCTGCTGCACGACCAGGGCTCGAACCTGATCCGCTACTGGATGTGGGCCGGCGCGCGGGCCGACGGCGACAGCGCCGGGCAGGCGCTGATCCAGCCGTTCCAGCGCAATGCGGATGGCAAGTGGGATTTGACCAAGTTCAACCAGGCCTATTTCGACCATGTTGCCGCCAACGTCGATGCCGCCGCCGCCAAAGGCATCTACGTCGATATCATGGCCCTGTTCGACTACGACCCGAAGAACCATTACGGCTGGGACAGCTCGGTCTGGAACGGGAAGAACAACGTCAACGGCACCACGACGAACAACATCGCGATCGAGGAATCGGACCCGGCCGCTTTGCCGCTGCAGAAGGCCTATATCGCCAAGCTGCTCGATACCGTCGGGCACAAGAGCAACGTGATGTGGGAGATCGCCAACGAGACGCACAACTCGCAGGCATCGATCGACTGGAGCAACACGCTGGTGGACTTCATGCACCAGTATCAGTCGAGCCACGGCCTGCTCGCCCAGCCGGTCGGCATCACCGCGACCTTCCCGGAAGGCAACCAGTCGCGGATCAACCCGATGCTGGAAGCCACCAACGCCGATTGGATCTCGCCCAACGGGTGGGAGCACTATCAATGGAACCCGCCGGACGGCAGCACGAAGCAGGTGTCGATCGTCGACAGCGACCACACGTTCGGCATCGGCGGCGACGCCAACTGGGTCTGGCAGCAGTTCATCAGCGGCCAGGGCGGCGTGCTGGTGATGGACGACATGCGCGGCACCGGATTGGGCGGCGTGTTCGACGTGGGACCCAGCCATCAGGCGGGCGAGACGTCGGAGCGGTTCGCCTTGAAGGAAATCTCCCAGGCGCTGCAGCACGTCGACGTGACCACCATGACGCCGCGCGACTACCTGACGTCCACCGGGTTCGCGATGGCCGACCCGTCACGCGGCGAATACGTCATCCTCGCGCCTTCCGGCGGCAGCTTCAGCGTCGACCTGAGCGCGGCCTCGGGCAAGGCGCTGGAGGGGCGCTGGATCAGTGTCGGCGCCGGCGCCATGTCGGACCCGTTCCCGGTCCAGGGCGGCAAGTCGAGCCAGTGGTTCCAGTCGCCGACCGGGGACGCCGTGCTGGTGCTGAGCCCGGCCGCCAGCCAGCCGCCGCCGGCCGTCAAGCCGGATCTGGGAAGCGCCGGCCCGAATACCGGAGGGGCGGCGCCGGCGCCGGTCACGCCCTCGGGCGGCGCCAGCACGCTGGTCGTGAGATTGTCGGAGGACGCCTGGCAGGGCGACGCGCAAGCCTGGATCAGCGTCGACGGCGAGCGGATCGGCACGATGCAGACGATCACGGCGTTGCGGTCGTCCGGGCAGACGCAGAATGTCGTGCTGAAAGGCGACTGGGGTCCCGGCCCGCACAGCGTCGGGGTCCAGTTCCTCAACGACGCCTATGGCGGCACGCCGTCCACCGACCGGAACCTGCATGTCGAGGCGGTCTCGATGAACGGCGTGACCTCGGGCGACGCGCCGCAGCACCTGTATTCCGCCGGGCTTCGGAGCTTCGGCGTCGACACGGCCGGCGCCAAGCCCGGCGCGGGGTCGCTGGTGCTGCATCTGTCGGAGGACGCCTATCAGGGCGATGCGATGTTCCAGGTCGCGGTGGACGGCAAGGCGCTGGGCGGGCCGCAAACGGTGACGGCGCTGCACGGCAACGGCGGCGCGCAGGTGTTCGCCTTCGATGCCGATCTTGCCGCGGGCGCGCACGATGTCGCGGTCACGTTCCTGAACGACTTGTGGCACGGCACGCCATCGACCGACCGCAACCTCCATGTCGAGGCGATCGAGTATGGCGGCAAGGCCATGCCTGGCACCGCTGCCACGCTCTACTCGGCCGGCACGCAGCACTTCGGCATCAGCGTGGAGGCGTAACGGTGATCGGCGCGGCCTCGGGCGCTACGATGCCCGTGGCCGCGCCTCGCCGGGACCATGCCAAAAACCCTTTGGGCTGTGAGGCATGGGCGCCGGGTTGGCGGGCGGCGGCGCGCGAAAAGCGACTCTGATGCCGGTCGGTCGAGAGGGCGGCTGGCTTCAGACCTCGATCACGCCGCGGGTGACGGGGACGGCGCTGCCGCCGACCCAGGCGCGGATGCCGTCGGGCGCGCGGCGGGCGCCGGCGTAGAGCAGGCTGGGGCGGCCCATCTCGACGCCTTGCTCGATTTCGAGGTCGAGGGTTGGGGCGTCGGTTCGCGACAGGAGGAGCGCGGCCAACGTCAGATTGGCTGCGCCAGTTGCCGGGTCCTCCATTATGCCGGAGAGCGGGGCAAACATGCGGGCACGCCGCCCGGACGGCGACAAGGCGTGCAGAAGCATCGCGAAGCCCCAAATCGGAACGGGATGACGCCGCGCTGCATCCTGAAACGCTTCGAAGTTAATCCTGGTCCGGCCCAATGCCTCGGGCCGGACCTCCGCAATCGGAAACGCAACCCCAGTGCCGGCGACAAGCGGGGGATGAAGCTCGGTTAGCACGTCCGGTGGGTCTAGACCGGCGCAGGCGGCGATGATGCTGGGCGGGATCGTGTCGCCGATCACGAGCGGCTCTACGGCGTCGAGGCTGGCCCTGGGCGCATGGCCGGACCAATCGATCTGAATGTGAATGAGCCCGGCCGCCTCCTCGAATACCATCGTCTCGGGCCGAGTCGCCTGATGCGCGGCGAGCACGAGGGCTGTGCCAACGTTCGGATGGCCGGCAAAGGGAAGCTCGGAAGCAGGCGTGAAAATCCGCACCCGAGCCGTATGCGCCGGGTCCTCCGGGGGCAACACGAATGCCGTCTCGCTCAGGTTGAACTCCCGCGCGATCCGCTGCATCGCCTCCCCATCAAGCCCGCGCGCATCGGTCAGCACGGCGAGCGGGTTGCCGCCGAAGCGGGTCGTGGTGAACACGTCGACGGTCTCGAATGCGTACGCGGCCATCCGCGCACCTTGGGCTGAGCCGCGCCGCGATGTAAATCCAGAGCCGGTCAAAAGGCGTTAGATCAGCATGGCAGCCAGCAATCCATACGAGACCCTGGGCGTGGGCAAGACGGCCTCGGCGGACGAGATCCGCCGCGCGTTCCGCACGCAGGCGAAGAAATACCATCCCGACCTGCATCCGGGCGACACCGAGGCCGTCGCCAAGTTCAAGGCCGCCAACGCCGCCAATGATCTTCTGTCCGACCCGGAGAAGCGCGCCCAGTTCGACCGCGGCGAGATCGACGCCGAAGGCCAGCCGGTGCCGGAGCGCGGCTACTATCGCGACTACGCCCAGCAGGCGCAGGCCGGACGCTACCGCCCCGCGGGCGCAGCCAACGAGGAGGAGATGGGCGACATCTTCGGCGCCTTCTTCCGCGAGCAGATGAGCCGCCCGGCGCATGGGCGGGACCGCAGCTATCGGCTGGAGGTGGCGTTCATCGCTGCCGTCATCGGCGCCACCGAGCGCCTCACCTTGCCGGACGGCGCCACGCTTGATGTCCGCATCCCCGCGGGGCTGGAGGACGGCCAGGTGCTGCGCCTGCGCGGCAAGGGCGAGCCGGGCGCCCGCGGCGGCATCGATGGCGACGCGCTGATCGAGGTCTCGGTGCTGCCGCATCCGTTCTACCGCCGCGAGGGCGCCAATCTTGAGATGGACCTGCCGGTGACGTTCGCCGAGGCCGTGCTGGGCGCGAAGGTGCAGGCGCCGACGCCGGGCGGCCGCGTGACAATCACCGTCCCACCCCGCTCCGACAGCGGCGCGCGGCTCAGGCTGCGCGGCCGGGGCATCGCGGCACATGGGGCGCGCCCGGCCGGCGACCTGTTCATCGTGCTCCGGCTGGTTAGGGGGCCGGTTGACGACAGGCTTGAGGACTTCCTGCGGGAGTGGTCCCCCGAGCAGGCCGGGTTTGATCCACGGGCAGGGCTGGGAGAGGCGGCATGATGACGATTTCCACGTTGGTGCAGCGGTTCCAGGGGCTGGACCCGGCGACGGTCGAGCTCTGGGTTGCGCAAGAGTGGGTGCGGCCCCGGCGCGAAGCCGGCGCGCCGGTGTTCGAGGAGATCGACGTGGCCCGCGTGCAGCTCATCCTGGAGCTGAGGCGCGACATGGAGGTCGGCGAGGCGGCGATGCCAATCGTGCTGTCGTTGCTGGACGAGCTGCATTTGACACGCGCGCGGATGCGCCGATTGTGCGCAGCATTGGACGAAGCCGGGGAAATGCCGGCCCGGCAAGTGGTCGAGCGCCTGGCGGAAACGGACGCCGAACGGAGGTAACGGATGCAGGACGCGGTCATCGGGGTGGATGTCGGCACCGGAAGCGCCCGGGCCGGGGTGTTCACCGCCCAGGGCAAGATGCTGGCGCAAGCCGCGCTGCCGACCCGGCGCTGGACGCCGCGCCCCGATTTCGTCCAGCAATCGACCGCGGACATCTGGAACGCCGTCACCCAGGCGATCAAGCAGGCGCTCGGCCAGGCGGGCGAGGTCCGGGTGCGCGGCATCGGCTTCGACGCGACGTGCTCGCTCGCGGCGCTCGACGCCGAGGGCAATCCCGTCTCGGTCGATCCGGACGGGGACCCGGCGCAGGACGTCGTCTTGTGGATGGATCATCGGGCGCTTGATCAGACGGCGCGGATCAATGCCGGGCAATACGACGTGCTGCGCTACGTTGGGGGGCAAATCTCGCCCGAGATGGAAACGCCGAAGCTGCTTTGGCTCAAGGAGAACCTGCCCGGGGCCTGGGCGCGCGCCGCCTTGTTCTTCGACCTGCCCGATTTCCTGACCTGGCGCGCGACAGGGGCCACGAGCCGCTCGCTCTGCTCGACGGTGTGCAAATGGACCTATCTCGGCCACGAAGCGCGGTGGGACGAGAGCTATTTCCGCTCCATCGGCCTCGGCGGCCTTGCCGACGAAGGCTTCCGCCGCATCGGGACGGATATCCTGCCGCTCGGCGACACGGTCGGGCGCGGGCTGTCGAGCCGGGCGGCGGCGGAGATTGGCTTGCCGGAGGGCACGCCCGTCGGCGTGTCCGCCATCGACGCCCATGCCGGCGGCATCGGCATCATCGGCGCCAAAATCGGCAACGAGGCGGCGGGCGATGCCATGCTGCGCCGCGTGGCCCTGATCGGCGGCACCTCCACCTGCCACATGGCCCTCTCGCCGGAGCCTCGTTTCGTGCCCGGCGTGTGGGGACCGTATCTGTCGGCCATGGCGCCGGGGCTGTGGCTGAACGAGGCCGGGCAATCGGCAACCGGCAGCCTAATCGACCATGTCATCATGACCCACGCCGCCTACCCCGCGCTGAACGAGGCGGCCAAGGGGCGCGGCGAAACAATCTACCAGGCCCTGAACGCCCGGCTGGACCGCCTGGCTGCCAGCGTCCCGTTCCCCGCCGCGCTGACCCAGGGCCTGCACGTCATGCCCGACTTCCACGGCAACCGCTCGCCGCGCGCCGAGCCTGGGCTGCGCGGGATGATCAGCGGGCTTAGCTTGTCCGCCAGCGCCGACGACCTGGCCCGGCTGTATCTCGCGACAGTCCAGGCCATCGCCTACGGCACGCGGCATATCATCGAGACCCTGAATGCCGAGGGCTACGCCATCAACGCCATCATGGCGGCCGGGGGCGGCACCAAGAACCCGGTCTTCCTGCGCGAGCACGCCGACGCCTGCGGCTGCGCGATCGTGCTGTCGGAGGAGCCTGAGGCGATCCTGCTCGGCTCGGCCATGCTGGGCGCGGTCGCGGGCGGCTTGCATCCTGACATCCCGGCGGCGATGTCGGCGATGAGCCGGGCGGGACAGGTGGTGCAGCCATCCGGGGGCGAGGCGCCCGCGTTCCACGGCGCCAAATACCGGGTGTTCCTGCGCATGTACGATGACCAGAAGGCCTATTCGGCGATGATGGACACCGATGGCCCGTTGCCCGAGCCGGCCCTGACCGCGCCGACGAGCGCCGCGGCCTTATAGCCCGCCTCCCGCAATGCGGCGGCGCAGGCTTCCGCCCGGTCCGCCGGCACGCCGGCCAGCAGGCCGCCCGCGGTCTGCGGGTCGAACAGCAGCGGGAACAGGGGGAGCCGCCGCGCCGCCTCCAGATCGCGTACCGCGTGGCTGAAATGCAGGTTCTGCGGCTGCAGCGACGACAGCGCCCCGGCCGCCGCCGTCTGCCGCGCACCGTCGAGCACCGGGATGCGGTCCAGCACCAGCAAAGCGTCCATGCCGCTCGCGTCCAGCATCTCGATCAGATGGCCGAGCAGCCCGAAGCCGGTCACATCCGTCATGGCATGAACGCGGTGCCGCATCAGCACCGCCGCGGCCTCGCGGTTCGAGACCAGCATGTGCCGCATCGCCGCCTGCACCCAGCGGCCCTTCGCCAGCCCGCGCATGTCGGCGGCCAGCAACGTCCCGGTCCCGACCGGCTTGGTCAGCACCAGCGCATCGCCCGGTTGCAGCCCGGCCTTGCGTATGACGGAGTTCCGGCCAGCCAAGCCATGCATCGCGAACCCGAGCGAGAGTTCGGCCGCCTCGCCCGTATGTCCGCCCACCAGCGCGCAGCCGGCATCGCGCAGCGCCTCGTTGGCGCCCTGCATCATCGCGGCGAGGTCGTCACCCGCTTTGTGCTCAGGGCCGAACGGGATGCCCGCGATCGCCAGCGCGGTCTGCGGCGAGCCGCCCATCGCGTACACGTCGCCGAGCGCGTGGTTGGCGGCGATCATGCCGAAGCGGTAGGGGTCGTCGATCATGGCGCGGAAGTAATCGACCGTCTGCACAGACAGCCGCCCGGCCCCGTTGTCGATGATCGCGGCGTCGTCCGGCGCGTCCAGGCCGGTCAGCACCTCCGGCCGCGGCCACGGCTCGATGCCGGCCAGCGCGCGGGAAAGCGTCGCCGGACCGACTTTCGCGCCGCAGCCGCCGCAGCGCATCGGTCCCTCCGCCGCCATCGCCGGCAAGTCGCTGAACCGGGCCATGAAGCGCCGGTCGATCCAGTCCTTCAAACGGAATGCCCAATCGCCGCCGAGGGTGAAACCGTTGCGGGTCAGCACCGCGGACGGCTCGCCGGTGGTTACGATATACAGCGCGTCCCGCTGCGGGCGGTATCGCAGCAGCCGCCCGCCGGTCAGCGCCGCCCGCAGGTTGGCGGCCAGCACCGGCCCGGCGCGCACGGCATAGACGCCGGAGCGCTCGACCGGCCCCGGATCGAACGTCACCATGTCGCCCGCCGCGAAAACATGGTCGTGCCCCACGGCGCGCAACTGCCCATCAACCCGCAGGAACCCGGCGGCGTCGAGCGGCAAGCCGGCGCCGGCCAGCCAGGAGGCGGGCGCCGCCTCGGTGGTCCATAGCACCTCGTCCGCGGCGAGCCGCTCGCCGCCGTCGAGGCGGACGCAGCCCGGCGCCACCGCGCTCACCCGCGCCCCAGTGCGGAGGGTGATGCCGCGTTGCTCCAGGATCGCGCGGAAGCGGGCGCGGAACGCGGGGGGAAACGCCGGGAGTATGTCCGCGGAGGCGGTGGCGAGGGTGAAGGCCAACGCGCGGTCCGGCGCGTCCTGCCGCAACCGGCGCTCGATGGAGAGCAGCAGTTCCACCCCCCCTGCCCCGCCGCCGACGAGCAGGATGTGCCGTGACCGGCCCTCGATGACCCGCGCCCGAAGCTGCTCGAAGCGCGGCAGGAAGCCGTCGATCGGCTTGACCGGGATCGCATGGTCCGCCGCCCCCGGCACACCGCCGGTATTGGGCCGGGAGCCGACGTCGAGCGACAACAAGTCGAACGGGACCGGCGGGCGGCCGCGGCATAGGACGGCGCTTTCGGCGAGGTCGATGCCGATTGCCTCGTCCTGATAAAGCCGGGCGCCGGCGAACCGGGCGAGCGGCCCGGTGTCGATATGCGCCTCGTCGAACGTGTAGCGGCCAGCCACAAGGCCGGGCAGCATCCCGGAATACGGCGTATCGACCTCGCGCGTGATCAGCGTCAGCCGCACGCCGGGCTGCTTGCTCATGCCGAACTGGCGCAGCACCTCGACATGGGCGTGCCCGGCGCCGACGAGCACCAGGTCTTTCACGGCCACGGCCAGGGTGGCGGAGGCGGATGGGAATCGAACCCACCACCCGCTGCGAGCGGGTCTCTGGTTTTGAAGACCAGGAGGGCCACCAGACCCCTGTCGCCTCCACGGCTCACGCCTGCTGCGATCTCAATGCCGTGTGGACCGAAGCGGCCAGTTCGGCAAGCTCGGAGTCGGACACGGTCAGCATATCCAGCAGCAGGCGGCCGTCGGCGATGCGCCCGACGACGGCCGGGGCGCCTGCCCGCAGCCGGGCCGCCAGGTGGTCCGGCGCCGGGACATGCAGCGCCACGGCGGCGCTCGCGATGGCCTCGTTCGGCAAGGCGCCGCCGCCGGCAAACCCCTGCGTCGCCTGCACCTGGGCGAGCGGGCCGAGCATCGCGGCCAGCCGCTCGGCCCGAGCGCGGAGCGCGGCGGCGGATTGCCCCATCGCACGCAGCGCCGGGATCGCCTCATGCCCGCGACCGTTATGCAGCCGCAGCGTCGCTTCCAGGGCCGCCAGCGACATCTTGTCGGGGCGCAGGGCCCGCAGCAGGGGGTGCCGCCGCATGGCGTTGATCGCGGCTTCCCGGCCGACCAGCAAGCCCATCTGCGGCCCGCCGAGCAGCTTGTCGCCACTGAACGCCACTACGTCCGCCCCGGCGGCGACGCTTTGCTGCACGGTCGCCTCCGCGGGCCGGCCCAACCGGCGCAGATCGGTGATCGTGCCGCTGCCCAGGTCGTCGATCAGCAGCAGCCCGCGTTCGTGCGCGAGACCGGAGAGCGCTGCCGCCTCGACGCTCTCGGTGAAGCCGACGATCTGGAAATTGCTCTGATGCACCTTCAGCAGCACGCGGGTCTCGGGCGTGATGGCGTCGCGGTAGTCGGCCAGCCGGGTCTTGTTGGTGGTCCCGACCTCGACCAGCCGCGCGCCGCCCTGGCGGATCACGTCGGGGATACGGAACCCGCCGCCGATCTCGACCAGTTCGCCGCGGGAGACGATCACCTCCCCGTCGCCGGCCAGTGCGGCGAGCGCCAGCAGCATCGCCGCCGCGCAGTTGTTGACGGCCAGCCCGGCCTCGGCCCCGGTCAGCGCCCGCAGCAACGGCTCGACCGCTTGCATCCGGCTGCCACGGGCACCTGTGGCGAGGTCGAATTCCAGGTTGCAGTAGCCGCGGGCAACGGCGGCGGCGGCCTCAGCCGCTTCGGGCGGCATCGGGGCGCGGCCCAGGTTGGTGTGCAGGATGATGCCCGTCGCGTTGATGACCCGGCGCAGGCCCGGAGCATCGCGTTCAACCAACAGCTCCCGCGCGGAGCGCAGCACGTCGTCGGCGGACGGGGCCGCCCGCGACCCGTTCCGCAACCGGTCGCGCGCCTCCGTTAGCACGGCGCGGAACGCCTCGATTACGGCGGCGCGGCCGTATTGGTCAACGAGGCCCGATGCGCCGGCCAGTTCCAGCAGCTTCTGCACCTGCGGCAAGGCTTGCAGTTGCGCGGCAATCGCCCCGTCCATGCCTGCCCCGCGGTCAGGCCGCCGCGAGCTCTCGGCTGCGCAGCAGGGCGGCCGTGCTGGGCGGGCGGCCGCGGAAGCCGACGTAGAGCTGCATCGGGTCGCGCGTGTCCCCGGCCGCGAGCAGGGCGCGAAGGCGCGCGGCGACCGCCGGGTCGAACGGGTCCTGCGCCTCTTCGAACGCCTCGAAACCGTCAGCGTCCAGCACCTCGGACCACATGTAGGAGTAGTATCCCGCCGCGTAGCCGCCGCCCGAGAACAGGTGCTGGAAATGCGCCGGGCGATGGCGGATGCCGATCTCGTCCGGCATGCCGATGCCGCCGAGGAACTCGCGCTCGAACGCGTCGATGTCGATCGAGCCCGGGTCCGCATGGCTATGCAGCGCCATGTCGATCAGCGCGGCGGCGGTATACTCGACGGCGCCGAACCCCTGGTTGAAGTTGCGCGCGGCCAGCAGCCGCCCGATCAACGCATCCGGCATCGGCGCGCCGGTCTCATGATGCCGCGCGTACCGCTTCAGCGTCTCCGGCGCCGACATCCAATGCTCATAAATCTGCGACGGCAGCTCCACGAAGTCGCGCCGGACGGAGGTGCCGGATTGCGACGGGTAGCGCACCTTGCTCAGCAGCCCGTGCAAGGCGTGGCCGAACTCGTGGAACAGCGTCTCGGCGTCATCGAAGCTGAGCAGGACCGGGTCGGCCTTGGCGAAATTGTTGTTGTTGACGATGACCGGCGACACTGCGCCATCCAGGCTTTCCTGATCGCGGTAGCTGCTCATCCATGCGCCGGACCGCTTGTCGGCGCGGGCGTAAGGGTCGGCCAGGAACACGCCCACGTGCCCGGCCGCATCGCGCACCTCGTAGGCCGTCACGTCCGGGTGATACACGGGCACATCGGCCTGTTCGGCGAACGTCACGCCGAACAGCCGCGTCGCCGTGTCGAACGCCGCGCGCTGGATGTTGTCCAGCACGAAATACGGCTTCAGCTCCGCCTCGTCGAGCGCGTAGTCGGCGAGCCGCACCTTCTCCGCGTAGTAGCGCCAGTCCCATGCCGCCAACGCCCCATTGAAGCCCTCCGTGCGGGCCATGGCGAGCAGCCGGTCCCGTTCGGCGGCGGCCTTGCGCTTGGCCGGCTCCCAAACCTCCGCCAGCAGGCCCTCGGCGGCGGGCACGGAGCCTGCCATCGTGTCCGCCAGGCGGTAGTCCGCGTAATCCTTGTAGCCCAGCAGCGCGGCCCGCTCATGCCGAAGCGCCAGGATCTCGGGAATGAGCGGGCGGTTGTCATGCGCCCCCGGGTGCGTGCCGCGCGCGATCCAGGCCTGGTAGGCGGCCTGGCGCAGGTCGCGCCGGGCGGAAAACGTCAGGAACGGCTCGATCAGCGAGCGCGACAGCGTGATCGCGTAGCCTTCGAGCCCCCGCGCCGCCGCCGCATCGGCGGCCCCGGCGCGCAGGAAATCGGGCAAGCCGTCAAGATCGGCCTCGCCAAGCTGGAGGCAGAACGCCTTCTCGTCGTGCAGGACGTTCTGGCCGAATGCCGTATGCAGGACGGCCAAACGCTCGGAGATGGCGGTCATGCGATCCTTCTCCGCCGGGCCGAGCGCCGCTCCGCTGCGGACCCGCCCGAGATGGGTGCGCTCCAGCAGCCGCATCTGGTCCTCGTCGAGGCCGAGCGTCTCGCGCTTGCCATGCAGCTCGTCGATGCGGGCGAACACGGCCGGGTCGAGCGAGACCTGCATCCCGTGCTGCGCCAGCTTCGGCGCCAGCTCGCGATCCAGCGCCTCCAGCGCCTCGCCGCCCAGGCTCACGGACAGGTTGGAGAACACCGCCCCCACCCGCTCCAGCGCCCGACCGCTGCGCTGCAGCGCCTCGATCACATTGGCGAAACTCGGTGGCTCGGGATCGGCGCCGATGGCGGCGATCTCCGCAAGGTGATCGCCCATCGCCTGCGCGAACGCCGGGGCGAAATGCCCGGGCTTGATCCGGTCGAACGGCGGCACGCCGAACGGGGTGGTCCAGGGTGCGAGCAAGGGATTATCGGTCATGGCCTGCCTGGATGCGAGATGTGGCGGGGTGGGTCAAGGATGGTAAATGGGCGCGTTGCTTGAGGCCCCCACCCATGCCCGCCAAGATTCACCTCGGTTTCGACTATTCCTACAACCACATGGGCGGGCGCTGGCGTTTGCCGCACGCGCTCGACGGCCACGCCTACCCCGACGTCGGCCTGTTCGAGCGCATGGCCCGGCTCGCCGAGCAAGGCTGCCTCGACCTGCTGTTCTCCGGCGACGGCACCGGCGTTCCCGACACCTGGCGCGGCTCCCGCGACGCCGCCATCGAGTGGGGCATCTCCTGGCCGCGGCAGGACCTCAACCCGCTGACCGTCGCCATGTCCCGCGTCGCCAGCCGCATCGGCTTCGGCCTCACCTACTCCTCCACCTTCATGCACCCCTATTACACCGCCCGCCTGATGAACGCGCTCGACCACGTCACGGCGGGGCGGATCGCGCTCAACCTCGTCACCTCCACCCGCCCCGCCGACGCCGCCAACTATGGCTTCGACGAGCTGATGCAGCACGCCGCCCGCTACGACCGCATGGAGGAGTTCACCGATGTCCTGCGCAAGCTCTGGGACGCGACCGAGCCCGGCGCCATGCTCTGGGATGCCGAAACCGGCCAGGTCGGCGACCCGGCCCGCGTCCACTCGATGTCCCACCAAGGCCGCTTCTTCAAGGTCGAAGGCCCGCTCAACACGCCCCCCTCCCCGCAGGGCCGCCCGGTGCTGATCCAGGCCGGCGGCTCCCCCCGCGGCATCCGCGCCTCCGCCTACGTGGCCGACCACGTGTTCGGCGCCGACATGGCCCTGCCGCTGCAAATCCGCCAGCGCGCGGCCCTCGACCAGGCCCTGACCGACCTGGGCCGCGACCCGTCCGGCGTCGGCATCCTCTGGCAAACCCCGATCGTCGTCGCCGAAACCCAGGCCGAGGCCGACCGCCGGCGCGACCAACTGCTCACCGCCATCCCGCCCGAGGCCGTCGGCGCATACCTTTCCTACAATATTGGCTACGACCTCTCGACCCTGCCCGCCCGCTTCACCATCGCCGAGCTGCACGACGCTATCGTCGCCCGGAACGCCTCCCCGCAAGGCTTCGTCCACGAACTCGGCGCGAAGCTCGGGCGCGACGCCGAGATCACCCGCGAGGAATTCTTCGAGCACGGTGCCCAGGCCGCCACGTCCTACGACAAGACCATCGCCGGCACGCCCGCCAGCCTGGCCGACCACCTGGAACACGCCTTCGAAGCCACCGGCAGCCGCGGCGGGTTCATGCTCGGCCACACCCCGGCGCTGTTCCAGGACCTCGACGCCATCGTCGCCCTGCTCGTCCCCGAGCTGCAACGAAGGGGCCGCTTCCGCCGCGAGTACAGGACCCGGACGCTGCGCGAGCACCTCGCCGAGCAATAGCGCCGGCTATCACCGCGCCCGAACGCTCCGTGACGCAGGTCACAGCGCCCGCCACGCCGCGCCTGCACGTTGTCTCCGCTGGCCCAGCATGAACCAACCGGAGCAACGAAAATGTCCAACAACGAATTAGGCCCCCAAAGCCCCGCCGACCGCAGCAAGACCGCGGAGGACATCCGCATCCAGGCCGCCGCGTCGCGCGCGGGCGTGCCGTCCGAACCGCATTGCGGCAACGGCGACGATGCCGGCTACGCAAGCCTGAGCCACTACGCGAGCTACTCGAAAGGACTGCGCCACAACGAGCGGGGCGAAGTCGACGACGAGAGCTACGCATCGATGATCAAGGCGCTGAGCAGCGGCAAGCCGGATGATTTCGACCGCATCATCCTGGGCGCGCCGGACGGCCAGAGCGTCAAGCTCACCAACCCGCAAGCCGGCCTCGCCTTCGACCTGGAGGGCATCGACGGCCATCAGCTCACGATGAAGCCGGCCCCCAAGTTCAACTCGAAGGAGGCCATCGGCGAGATCGCCGAGAACTACTGGCTCGCCCTCTGCCGCGACATCCCGTTCAGCGCCTACGACCACCACCCGCTGATCGCCCGCGCCGCCGCCGACCTCAGCAGCTACGACACGTTCCGTGGCGCAAAGGGAGCGGACGGCCGCGTCGCCCCGGCCACCCTCTTCCGCGACACCGCCCCGGGCGCGAAGGCCGGGCCGTACCTGTCGCAGTTCATGATCCACGACGTTCCCTACGGCTCGCAGCGCACCTCGGCGCGCATCGCCTACGGCTTCCCCGACAACATGGACTTCATGACCGATGAGGCCTCCTGGCTCGCCGTCCAGAACGGCTGCAAAACCGGGATGGACCCGGCGCCGCTCGCCGAGGCCCGCATCATGCACGACGGCCGCAGCCTCGGCAGCTACGTCCACATCGACGAGCTGTTCCAGGGCTACCTCAACGCCTGCCTGCTGATGATCACCCCCAAGCTGCGCGGCGGCTTCGGCGTTCCGCCAACCCCCGGCAATCCCTACGTCAACAACCGCACCCAAGTCGGCTTCGGCACCTTGGGCGAGCCCAACTTCAAGGTGCTCGTCGCCGAGGTCGCGACGCGGGCGCTGAAGGCGGTCTGGTTCCAGAAATGGTATGTCCACCGCCGCATCCGCCCGGAAGTGTTTGCCGGGCGCATCCACTATCACATGAAAGGCGCCGCCCATTACGACTTCGATCTGGCCGAGCTCGCCAAGCTGCAGGCAGGCCCGCTCGCCCACCCGCGGATCGCTGCCAGCAAGGCCTTCCTGCCGATGGCGTTCCCCGAGGGCAGCCCGACCCACCCCGCCTACGGCGCCGGGCACGCGACCGTCGCCGGGGCGTGCGTCACCGTGCTCAAGGCGCTGTTCAACACCGAGGCCACGTTTGCCGACCTGAACGTCCCGGTGATGCAGCCGGACGCGGGCGGCCATGTACTCACGCCTTACCAAGGCAGCGATTGGGATCAACTGACCGTCGGCGGCGAACTGGACAAGCTCGCGGCCAACATTGGCCTGGCGCGCAACTTCGCCGGCGTGCACTGGCGCTCCGACTACACGGAGTCGGTCAGGCTCGGCGAACGCATCGCCTACGCCTTCCTGCAGGAGACGGTGGACACCTACAACGAGGACGTCACGTTCTCGTGGCTGACGCTCGACGACGTACCGATGTCCGTCAGCAAGCAAAGGGCGGCGCCGCGCTCCGCGCCGATCGCGGAGATAGGCGCCCCGGCACGCGAAGTCGTCGCCGCCTGATGCCAGGCCGGGCCAGGGGGATCAGCCTCCTGGCCCGCACGACGCCAATCCCGCACAAATCGGTATTGTTCCTGACGTGGAACATCCCCCTGCCCGTGCTGCATTCCGGCCGTGCAAACGCCGCTGCCGATCCAAGCCATAGACCGATGGCCAACCAGTTCCGATGGACATTCAAGGCCGGAAATAGCAGACCTCGCCATCCGGTCCGCGGCGGCCGCCCCAGAAGGGGTCACATCGGAGGATGCTGGTCTGCAACGCCTGAAGGCCATCGACGCGCAAATCGGGCGCAGTGAGCCATCGGTCCGCACCAGACTGCGCGTGCTGCTGCTCTCCGTCCTCGTGCCGGCAGCCGTGATCGCCGTTATCCTCGCGGTGCTTGCCTGGAACACAAGCCGCCGCTCCACCGAGCAGGAGCTGGTGTCCGAAGCCAAAGGTCTCGCCAGCGACATCGCCCGGGAACTGGAGATCATGAAGGGCGTGCTGCTCGCCCTGGCCACCTCGCCATCCTTGGCCAAGGCCGATCTTCCTGCCCTGCAAGCCCAGATGGCCCGCGCGCTCCGGCCGGACGGCGCGATGCTTCAGCTTATCGACGCGGGCGGCGCCATCCGGGCCTCCTCCCCGCCTGCGCCCGGGCGCCTCCCGCGCGAGGCGCATGATCCGGCGCTCATCGCCCGCGTATTCCAGACCAACCAGCCGCAAGTCTCCGAACTGATTGCAACCCCGGGGCAAAGCGGGCGAAGTGCCGGATACAGGTTCTGCGTCGACGTGCCGGTCGAGCTTGCGGGCAAGGTGGCGTACGACTTGCGCATGAGCGTGTCGCCAGCGGTGCTGACCAGCGCGCTCACGCGGCAGAACCTACCCGGCGGGCAAGCCGCCTCGGTGCTGGACGGCGGGGGACGCACCCTGGCCCGCAGCGACGATGGGAACCGCCTTGTCGGTCAGCAGGCGCCGACGGACTTCAGGTCGCACCCCCATCTGAACACGTTCCTCGCGACGTCGCCTGAGGGCCATGCGGTCCTGGCCGCGGCGGCCGACGTGGCCGGGACCGGGTGGACCGTCGTGGTCGAAACCCCGCGCGACCTTATCGAGGGCGCCCTGCTGCGGACGCTTGCGATCGTCGGCGCGGCGAGCGCGGCCATGCTGGCGCTCGGCTTGCCGATCAGCGCCTACCATGCCCGGCGCATCGCCCGCCCGCTGCAATCGCTCGCCATCGCGGCCGAGGCCTTGGGCCGAGGCGACGCGCCGCAGCAGACGCCGCCGGGCGTGCGCGAAGCGACCCGGACCGGCCTCGCCCTGGCCAGCGCCGCCGCCGCGCTGCAGCAGCGCGAGCAGGAGCGCGACCGGGCCGAAGCCGCGCGCCAGGCCGGTGAGGCGCGGCTGGCCCGCCTGCTCTCGACGACGCCGACCGGGATCGTCGAGATCGATGTCCGCGGGCTGATCACCTTCGCCAACGCGGCGGCGGAAAAGATGCTGGGCGGCGCGTCCGGCGGCCTGACCGGACGCGCCTTCGACCACCCCGCCTGGCAGGCCTCGCGATCCGACGGCCAGCCGGCCTCGCCCGATCGCTTCCCGGCGGCCTGGGCGTTGCGCGGCGAGACCGTCCATGACTACCAGCACACCGTCTCCGCGGCGAACGGGCGGCGCATCGTGCTGCTGGCCAACATCGTGCCGGTGCGCGGCGCCGATGGGCGGGTGGATGGCGCGTTGGCGGCGTTCCAGGACATCACCGCCCGCGACGACCAGGCCCGGCTGCTGCAGGAGAGCGAGGCCCGTTTCCGCCACCTGGCCGACAGCGTGCCGGCGCTGATCTGGATGAACGGCATGAGGGGCGAGGTCGCGTTCGCCAACATGCACTTCGGCCACGTGTTCGGCCGCCCGCCGTCCGACATGCAGGGCCTCGGCTGGACCGAGGTGGTGATGCCGCAGGATCTTGAGCCGTTCCGCGCCGCCTACCGCGCCGCGTTCCGCGAGCGCAAAACGTTCCAGTGGACAGTGCGCGTGAGGGACAAGACCGGTACGGTGCGCTGGCTGCGCTGCGAGAGCGTGCCCCGGCTGAACGACGTCGGCATGTTCCTGGGCTACACCGGCTGCGCGGTCGACGTCACCGCGGCCCGGCTCGCGGCAGGCGAGCTGGAGCGGCGGGTCGCGGCGCGGACCGAGGAGCTGAAGCAGGCGGTCGATGCGCTGCACGCCGAAGCGCTCGAACGGGCCCAGGCCGAATCGCAATTGCGCCAGAGCCAGAAGATGGAGGCGGTCGGGCAACTGACCGGCGGCATCGCCCATGATTTCAACAACATGCTGCAGGCGATCGGCGGCAGCCTGGAGCTCGTGAAGCGCCGGGCCGACCAGGGGCGGCTGGAGGACGCCGCACAATTCATCGGCAACGCGCAGAAAACCGTGGAGCGGGCCGCGTCCCTCACCCACCGCCTGCTCGCCTTCGCCCGGCGGCAGGCGCTGCAGCCGCGCCCGGTCGAGCCGAACGCGCTCGCGGAGGGAATGGCCGACCTGATCAACCGCACCACGGGCGCGAACGTTTCCGCCCGCCTGGAGCTGTGCCGCGGCGCCTGGACCGTGCTGTGCGACCCGAACCAGCTTGAGAACGTTCTGCTGAACCTCGCGATCAACGCACGCGACGCGATGCCGGAGGGCGGCGAGCTTGTCACCAGCACGGCGAACAGGGCGCTGTCGGAGGCCGACGTGGCCGGCCAGGGCGGGGCCAGGCCGGGCGAGTTCGTCGAGATCGCGGTCAGCGACACCGGGAGCGGCATGGACGAGGCGACCAAGGCGCGCGCGTTTGAGCCGTTCTTCACCACCAAGCCGGTGGGCCAGGGCAGCGGGCTTGGCCTGTCGCAGCTTTACGGCTTCATGCAGCAATCCGGCGGCTTCGTCCGGCTCGACAGCGCGCCCGGCAAGGGCACGACCTTCCGGCTCTATTTCCCGCGGCACGATCCGGCCCCCGATGCGCCGGAGCGCCCGATCGGTTAGCCTGGCCGCGGTCGCGGCCGCCCCTGGCCGCGACATTGGAGGCCCATGCATGACCGACCCGAAGCCGCAGACCAGCGAACCCACCGCCCCGGCGCTGCCGGACGCCGACCGCCTGCCCAACGCCCCCTATTATCCCGTGCTGGAAGGCCAGCCGGCGATCGTCACCGGCGCCAATTCCGGCATCGGCCAAGGCGTCGCCCTCGCCCTCGCCCGCGCCGGGGCCGACGTCGTGGTGAACTACGTCACCCATCCGGAGGCGGCGGACGCCGTCGCGCACGAGATCGAGGGCATGGGCCGCCGCGCCATCACCTTGAAGGCCGACGTGAGCCGCGAGGACGAGGTGGAGCAGATGTATGCCGACGCGGTCAAGCACTTCGGCACGCTGCACATCTCCGTCAGCAACGCCGGGCTGCAGCGGGATTCGGCGTTCGACGAGATGACGCTGGAGCAATGGAACACCGTGATCGGCGTGAACCTGACCGGCCAGTTCCTCTGCTGCCGCGCGGCGGCGCGGGAATTCAAGCGGCGCGGCGTCGTCTCGTCGGTCTCGAAAGCGGCCGGCAAGATGATCTGCATGAGCTCGGTGCACCAGGTCATCCCCTGGGCGGGGCACGCCAACTACGCGGCCTCCAAAGGCGGCATCCACATGATGATGCAGAGCATCGCCCAGGAGCTGGCGCCGCTGTTCATCCGCATCAACGCCATCGGCCCGGGCGCCATCCGCACGCCGATCAACACCGCCGCCTGGAGCACCGAGCAGGCCTATAAAAGCCTGATGACGCTCGTGCCGTACAAGCGGATCGGCGAGCCGGACGACATCGCCCAGGCCGCCGTTTGGCTAGCCTCAGACGCGTCGGACTACCTGACTGGCACGACCCTGTTCGTCGATGGCGGCATGACGCTCTATCCCGGATTCGCCACCGGCGGCTGATTGGCCGGCTCATCATGGCGCCAGGCTGGCTGCTCGACGATCAGCCGGCCCGGACGCTCGTTGGTGAGGTAGGCGAACCCCCACGAGGCGCTGACTGCGAGGCGGTTGCGGAAGCCGATCAGGAAGAAGATGTGCGCCACCGCCCAGATCAGCCACCCGGCGATCCCGGTGACGTGCAGGCCGCCGAACTCCACCACCGCGTTGTTGCGCCCGATCGTCGCCAGCGTGCCGAAATCCTTGTAGGCGAACGGGCCGGGCGGCGGCAGGCGGCGCAGCCTGCGGATCACGCCGCGGGCGGCATAGGTCCCCTGCTGCTTCGCGACCGGTGCCAGGCCCGGCAACGGCTTGCCGTCGCGCCCATGCACGAGCGCCGCGTCGCCGATCACCCGGATCTCCGGATGGCCCGGCACGCTGAGATCCGGCTCGACCTTGATCTTGCCTCCCTTGCCGGGTTTGACGCCGAGCCAGTCGGCAACGGGCGTCGCCTCGGTGCCGGCGGTCCAGATCACGGCGCCGCACCGGATGCTCTCGCCATCGAGATGGACGACGCCCGGCTCGATGCTGGTCACCTCCTTGCCCAGGCGGATCTCGACGCCGAAATCGCGCAGCACTCGGGCCGCGTAGTCCGACAGGTCCTCCGGGAAGCCGGACAGCACTTTCGTCCCGGCCTCTACCAGGATGATGCGGACCATGTCCGGGTCGATCTCGTAGTCCCGCAGCAGGGTGTCGTGCGCGAGTCCGGCGATGGAGCCCGCCATCTCCACCCCCGTCGGCCCCGCGCCGATCAGGACGAAGGTCAGCGCCTCGGCTTGCTCCTCGGGCGAGACGATCGTCGCCTTCTCGAACGCGCCGAGAATGCGGTGACGGAGGTCGAGCGCGTCCTCGATCGTTTTCAGCCCCGGCGCGTTGGCCGCCCACTCGCCATGCCCGAAGTAGCTGGGCTTGGAGCCGGTGGCGATGATCAGCTCGTCGTACGGAACCGAGCGCGACCCGCAGACGACGCGGCGAAGGCCCGTATCGACGCCCGTCACCGTTTCCATCAGCACGCGGCTGTCAGGAGAAGGCGGGATGATGTTGCGGATCGGCGAGGCGATGTCCGCCGGCGACAGGGCGGCCGTCGCCACCTGATACAGCAGCGGCTGGAACAGGTGGTGGTTCTGTGAATCGATCACCGTCAAGTCCATGCCGCCGCCGCAGCGCGCGAGCCGGAGCGCCGCCTGCAAGCCGCCGAACCCGGCGCCGACCACGACGACGCGCCCGCTGGCCGCCGGTTTGCGCCGGCGGGGGCGGCTCGTGCCGGACGGGCGCTGCTCGCCCATGCGGGACAGCAGCAGCGCGCCCGTGCCAGCGGCGGCGAGAAGGAAAATGGGATTGGCGCCGAGCTTGGCCATCGCGCAGTCATCCGTTCACGGTTGTTGCCAGAGGCAAACACATGGGGCGGACCGGAGTTGTGTCGCGGGGGTTTTTCCCGCCTCAGTTTGTCGGGCCGGGACGTTACAACGTCGTCGCGACGCCCCGGATCAGCCCTGCCGCCCCTCCCGCCGCCGTGCGCAGGGTCGCCGCCGCCAGGTTCACGAGGCTGCGGACCAGGCCGGGCTGATCGGGAGCGCGGCTCACCTCCGCCTGCGTCTGCCGGAACGCTTGGCCCCAGGCATCGACGAAACCGCCGAAATCGGCTGCGCCGTAGCCGGAGCCGTTGAGGCCGGCTACGTGCAGCCCGGCGTTGCCCGGGATCACCACGATCAAGAACGGCCCGGGGCCGGAGAGCTGCCCTTCGGACAGGCGCAAGGCCCCGAGCAACCGGCTGGCGCGGGCGTAATCATAGGCGCCGACGAGGAAATCGCAGTCGGAGGCGCGCTCGGGCGGTATCTCCGGCAACTGCACCAGCCAGCGCGTCAGCACGAGGTTGGGCGCGATGACCGAGCCGGCCAAGGCTTGCCGCGCAGTTGGCATGCGGCTGGCGAAGGCATTGCAGAACGCCCGGTTCCGGTTGAGGTCGTCCGGTTTCAAGACGACGACCGCGGTGGGCATCGGGCCGAGGAAGGTCGAGGGACCGGCAAGCTGCGTCGCGAAGGCGGGAGATGCCGGGGCGGCGGCCTGGTTCGGGGTCGTGGCGCCTCCCGGCCCTTGGCCGGGAACCGCGCACGCGGCGAGCGTGATGGAGCAAGCCAAGGCGGCGACGGCGTTACGCTGCACGCAACGTTTCCTCTCTCGTCTGCTTCAGGGTTGATGCGGCAAGCTCCGGACGCGCGCCGCGGCGGGACGGCTGGTCCGCCGAAATCGTTCCGCATCGCGCTGCTGGAAAAAGCTTACCCAAGCCGGACCAAGGATCTGGTCATCCCGGACGGCGCATGTCGAAGCGGTTGTCCGGGCGGATGGCGGCGTAGCCGGACGGTCCGCCGGCACGGAGGACGATCTCGGCGCCGAAGGTGTCGAAGATGCCGTCCTTGAGGAGCGCGCGGTCGATGTGGACGGCGACGACTTCGCCAAGCACCAGCCAGCCCTGGACGAGCGCGCCCTCGCAGCCCTTGAGCTGAACGATGTCCGCGACCTTGCATTCGAAATGGACCGGGCTTTCGGCCACGCGCGGGGGCCGCACCAGGCGGGCCGGCGCCTTGGTCAGCCCGGCCAATTCGAACTCGTCGGTCCCGTGCGGCACGGCGGCGCTTGTTTGGTTCATCTGCTCGGCCGCCGGCCGCGTCGCCAGGTTCCAGACGAATTCGCCGGTCTCGCGCGCGTTTCGCAGGCTGTCCTTGGCGCCGGTGCTGGCGAAGCCGATGATCGGCGGCGTGTAGAAGAATGCGTTGAAGAAACTGTAGGGGGCGAGGTTGATTGACCCGTCCTCCCCCTGCGTCGATACCCAGCCGATCGGGCGCGGGCCGACGATGGCGTTGAACGGATCATGCGGCAGGCCGTGGCCTTTGCCGGGTTCGTAGAAGTATTGCTCTGGCATAAGGGTGGCGTAGCAGAGCGCGCGGCAGAACTCTATCGCGTTCAAGCGGCTCTCTTGGACCAGCCGGTCAGGCCGGCGGCGACGGCGGGCCATGCCGTGGTTCGCCCGATCAAGCAGCAGCGGTTACGTCTGAACGAGACCTGCCCCCAGCGCCGCGGCGGACTATTTCGGCGCGATCTGGAACCTGCCGTCCTGCATCACCAAAACGACGACGCCCTTGACGCTCGCCGGGTCGCGTCCTTCGGTGAAGGTGAACGGCCCGGTGACGCCGTTGTAGTCCGTCTTCAGCAGCGCCTCGCGGATCGTCTCCGGCTCGGCGGCGCCCGCGCGGTCGATCGCGCGGGCCAGGATGTGCATGGCGTCGAACGCCTGGGCCGCGAACTGGTCCGGCGGCTGGCCGTACTTGGCCTCATAGGCCTTCACGAAGGCTTGATTCGCCGGGTCGTCCTTGCCCAGGAACCACGGGCTGCCGACGATCAGCCCATTGGCCGCGGCCCCCGCGATCTCGCCCAGCTTCGGCGAGTTGCTGCCGTTGCCGCCGATGAACTGCGTCTCGTCGCCGAACCCAAGCTGACGCGCCTGCAGCAGCACCCCGGACACCGGCTCGACCAGGGCCGAGATGCCGACCGCGTCGGGCTTCAGCGACTTGATCTTGGTCAACTGCGCGCTGAAATCGGTGTCCTTGCCGGAAAAGCTCTCGATCGCCAGGATCTTGAGCCCGGCCTTCTCGGCCGCCGCCTTCATCGTGTCGAAGCCGGACTTGCTGAACGCGTCGTCGTTCGCGTACATCAGCGCGATCGTCTTGACGCCATGCGTCTTGGCATACGCGAGCGTGACCGGGATCACGTCGCTCTCGGGCAGGCTGGTGCGGAACACGTAAGGCCCGATCGCGGTGATGCCGGTGGCCGTCGTGCTGGTGCCGATGATCGGGATCTTGCGCCCGTTCACCACCGGGCCGACCGCGAACATCTCGTTGGACAGGGTCGGGCCGATGATGGCGACCACCTTGTCGCGCCCGATCAGCTTGCGGGCGGCGTTGATCGCCTGGTCCTTGTTGGCCGCGCTGTCCTCGACGGTCAGGCCGATCGTGCGCCCGCCGAGCACGCCCGTCTGGTTCACCTCTCCCAGCGCGAGTTCAAGGCCGTTCTTGATCGCGACGCCGTAGGCGGCGTTGGGGCCGCTAAGAATCTCGATCGAGCCGACCGGAACCGGGTCCTTCGATTGCGCCCACAGTGGCGTGGCGAACGCGGCCATGACGGCGGCGGCGAGCATGGTCCTGCGCAGCATAGCGTTCCTCCAGCAAAACCGGGCTTGGCCGGGATGATTGAGGCGGGACCGTATCGGAAACCGCGCCTAAATCAAGCCGGGCGGTTGCCGGTCAGGCAATGGCAAGCGATTGTGCCGCCATGCACGACAATGACCTGCCCCATCGGCCCGCGCCATGAGGCTGCGCGTCGCCACCTGGAACATCAACTCGCTGCGCCTCCGCCTGCCGTTGCTGGAGACGCTGGTCGAAGCGCTTGACCCCGACGTGATCTGCCTGCAGGAAACCAAGGTCCCGGACGACCTGTTCCCCAACGATGCGCCGGCGGCCTTGGGCTACCCGCACGTCGTCCGGCGCGGCATGAAGGGCTACAACGGCGTGGCCATCCTGTCGCGGCTGCCGCTGGCGGCCTTTGATCTCGCGCCCGATTGGTGCGCCAAAGGCGATTGCCGCCACATCGCCGTGCAGCTGCAAGCGCCATCAGGCCCGATCGAGTTGCACGATTTCTACGTCCCGGCCGGCGGCGACCTGCCCGACCCGGCGCTCAACCCGAAATTCGCCCACAAGCTGGCGTTCGTGGCGGAGGCGGCCCATTGGTTCCAAGCCCGGCGCATCGAACGGTGCATCTTGGCCGGCGACCTCAACATCGCCCCGCTCGAACAGGATGTCTGGAGCCATCGGCAGTTGCTGGGCGTCGTCAGCCACACGCCGGTGGAGGTCGCCCATATGCAGGCTTGGCTCGCCGCCGGGTTCGTCGACGCGATGCGGCATTTCGTGCCATCTGAGCAAAAGCTCTATACCTGGTGGTCCTACCGCAACCGGAACTGGAAGGTTGCGAACCGCGGCCGGCGGCTTGACCATGTCTGGGTGACGCCGGACCTGGTTGCCGGACTGCGGTCAATGCGGGTGCTGACCGAGGCGCGGGATTGGGCGCGCGGGTCGGACCACGTGCCGGTCTGCGTGGACATAGAGGCGTAACCTAATCCGCCAGCAGATGCAGCACGACTTCCCGTCGGTGCGGGCGGTCCCGGTGCTCGAACAGGTAGATGCCCTGCCAAGTGCCCAGCGCCGGCTCGCCATCGGCCACCGGGATCGTCAGGCCGGGCTGGGTCAGCGCGCTCCGAAGATGCGCCGGCATGTCGTCCGGTCCCTCGTCGGCGTGGCGGTAGCGGCCTCTCGCATGGGGCGCCAGCGCCGCGAAGAAGTCCTGCAGGTCGGCGCGCACGTCCGGACTTGCGTTCTCCTGCACCATCAACGACGCCGAGGTATGCCGGCACCACAGCGTCAGCAACCCGGTCCCGATCCCCTCCCCGGCCACCCAGCGCCGCACCGGGCTGGTGATCTCGACCAGGCCGGGGCCGCGCGTCTCGACAGTAAGCCGGTGGACCGCCTGCGTCACGGCGTATCCGGCGCGACGGGAACCACGGTCACGCTGTTGTAGGGGCTGCCGCCGGTGCTGAGCGCCTTGGTGGACCACACGAGATACACCAGCACCCGCTTCTGCTCGTCCCACATGCGGCTGACGCGGATTTCCTTGAACAGCCAATTGGCCGACGCCCCGAACACGACCTCGTTGTCGGGCATCTTGGCCGGCACCGTCACCGGGCCGGTCGCGCGGCAGGAGATGCTGAACCGGCTCGGGTCGGTGGCCAGGCCGATGGTGCCCTTGATGCCGCCCGTCTCCGCGCGCGAGAGGTAGCAGCTTACCCCAGGCACCCTCGGATCGTCGTAACGGTCGACGACGATGCGGTCGTTGCGGCCGAGCACGCGGAACGTCGTGCTGACGTCGCCGATGCGGGTCGGGTTGTCGGCGGCAAGGCCGGGCGCTGCGAATCCGCAGAGTAGGAAGGAGCAGACGAGCAGGCGGCGCATGTTTCGCATTCCCATGTCATTGCCGAACACATGCCCGTCTCCCGCCGTCGGCGCAACCGCGCGCCCTCCCCATCCGTCCGACCGTGCATCGCGCGGCAAGGACGCTCATATCGGGACTCCAAGGAGGCCGCATGACTGACACGCTCACCAGCTTTTCCAACAGACTTGCCGACCATGTGGCGGCCGCGGCGCCCGGCCTGGTCGCGCTCTATCCCGGCAGCCGGGCCCAGCGCACCGGGTACGCCTGGCAATCGGGCCTGGTCGTGACGAGCGAGCAGCGCCTGCCGGATGCCGAGGACGCGCCGGCCATGCTGCCCGGCGGCGGCGAGACGATGGCAAAGCTGGCCGGGCGGGACCCGGGCACGAACCTCGCCGTCTTCAGGCTCGGCGTCGATGCGCCCGCCCTGGCCGACGCCGAGCCGCGCGTGGGCGCCTTGGCCTTCGCGCTCGGCAGCGCCGAGGGCAGCCCGACGGCCGCCATGGGCCTGGTGCACCAGCTCGGCCCGGCCTGGGACAGCATGGCAGGCGGCACGATCGACCGGCTGATCCGGCTTGACCTGCGGCTCTCCTCGATGGCCGAGGGCGGGCCGGTGCTGGACGCCTCGGGCGGCCTGTTGGGCATGTCCACCTTCGGGCCGCGACGCCGGGTTCTCGTGATCCCGGCGAGCACGGTCCGCCGTGCGCTGCCGGCGCTGATGGAGGGCCGCGCCGAAAGCC
The DNA here is from genome assembly GCA_965217935.1 of Acetobacteraceae bacterium. Taxonomy (GTDB): domain Bacteria; phylum Pseudomonadota; class Alphaproteobacteria; order Acetobacterales; family Acetobacteraceae; genus JBBROS01. The sequence continues at coordinate 1,863,716 of OZ244581.1, forward strand.
GGGGCTGGCTCGGCCTCGGCCTGCAGCCCGTCGGGTTGCCGGCCGGGCTACGCGAGGCGGCCGGGCGCGACACCGGCCTGATGGTCATGAGCGTGGCGCCGAACGGCCCGGCGGAACAGGCCGGGGTTCTGCCCGGCGACATCCTGCTGGACGTGGACGGCATGCCGGCGCCGCACCCGCGCGCCGTCGCACGCGCCCTGGCGGGGGATCGCGTCGGGACGGCGGCGCCGCTCAAGCTGCTGCGGGGCGGCTCGCCGATCGAGCTGTCCGCGACCATCGCGTCCCGGCCGGCGCCGTGATCGGCCTTGCTGCCCGGCGGGCCGGGGCGGCGCCGTTGCAGATCGCCATCCTGGCCGCGGAACCGGTTTGCGCCGCAGGCCTCGCGGCCCGGGTGGCCCTGGCCGGGCATGTCCTGGCCGAACCCGACACGGCCGACGTCGTGCTCGCCGACGCCGCATCGTCCGTGCCGCCCGAGCAAGCTGTCCTGCGCATCGGCCCCGGCGGCGCGGTGCCAGCCGGGCTTGCTCCCGCGCAGCTCGACGCCGCCCTGCGCGCGGTGGCGGTTGGGCTCAGGGTCAGCCTGCCGGCCGGACCGGACGGGTTCTCGCCCGCGGAACCGCGTCCGCTGCTCACGCCGCGCGAACTGGAGATCCTCGCCTGCGTCGGCGAGGGGCTCAGCAACAAGGCCGCGGCCCGGCGGCTCGGCATCAGCGCCCATACTGTCAAGTTCCACTTGGAGGCGGTGTTCGCAAAGCTCGGTGCGACGAGCCGGACCGATGCCGTCGCCCGGGGCCTGCGGGGCGGGCTGATCCTGCTTTAGCGCGAACCCAGTTGGCTCCGGTCTTCGGGCGTTCGTGAGAACTGGGCATCGGTAGGCCCGTCGCTGCACCACCAGTCAGCGCCCGGAGCCGAAATCTAACGATGTGTCCCATGCCATCAAATGGTTGACGGCCCCGTGGTGGAGGGGGTTGGATTCGAACCAACGTAGCCATTACAGCAGCGGATTTACAGTCCGCCCCCTTTAGCCACTCGGGCACCCCTCCGTCGCTCGCGGGGTAGCCCCAGGGCGGCGCTGTTGTCAATCAGAACCGGCCCCGGTCATCGTCTTGCGGCATACACAAAGGCCGCCGCCGCCCCTATAACGCGGACATGCAATCGAAACCCCCCGGCGGCTCGAACGGGCCGCGGCGTTCACCACCCCGGGACCGCGCGTCTGGCCCGCGTCCAAGCCGTCCGCCGGAGCCAGGGCAGCAGAGGGGCAAGCCGCGGCCACCGCCCCGGGCGCCGGCCCCGGCGGCGGAGCCGGTGCGCGCGCCGCCGCCGCGGCCGCCATCGGCCGATACGTTGCGCGCGCCTGCCGTGGCGCGGCCGCCGCCGAGTTCGCGTCCGGCCGGGCCGGTTGCGCCGCGGGGCAGCGTTTGGCTGCATGGGACGCACGCGGTCGCCGCCGCGCTCGCCAACCCCGGGCGGCGGCTGAAACGGCTCGTGCTGACCGAGGATGCCGAGACAGGGCTAGCGGCGCGGACGCCGCAGCCTTGGCCGCTCGCGGCCGAGCGGATCGAGCGGAACCAGCTCGACCGGCTGCTGGGGCGCGATACGGTGCATCAGGGCGCGGCGCTGCTGGCCGACTTGCTGCCGCCGCCGTCGATGGCGGCGGTGCTGGCGCGGCCGGGGCCGATCCTGGTGCTGGATCAGGTGACGGACCCCCGCAACATCGGCGCCACGTTGCGCAGCGCCGCGGCATTCGGCGCGGCGGGCGTGGTGCTGCAGGACCGCAACGCGCCGGAGGAGACCGGGGTGATGGCGAAGGCGGCCTCGGGGGCGCTCGAGACGGTGCCGCTGTTGCGGGCGGTCAATCTGGCGCGCACGCTGGCGGCGCTGAAAGCGGCCGGACTGTGGGTGGTCGGGCTTGAGGCGAATGCCCAGCCCCTGCGCGGCGAGGCGTTGCGCGAACGCCGGGCCGTGCTGGTGCTGGGCGCGGAGGGGGACGGGATGCGGCGGCTGGTGCGCGAGACCTGCGACGAGCTGTGCGGCCTGGCGATGCCGGGCGGCATGGAGAGCCTGAACGTGTCGGCAGCGGCGACGCTGGCGCTCTATGAACTGGCCCGGCCGGCATGAGCGGGTTCTCGCCGGAACGGTGCGCCGCGGCATTGATGGGCGCGCGGCGGGTTCCCCGGGCGGCCCGGAGTCCGTTGCGGCCGCTCAGCCCGGGCGCGCGGCCCTCGACGCTGGCGGAAGGGATCGCGGCCCAGGTCGCGCTGGCCAGCCTGGCCGACCAGGCGGCGCCGGGCGGCTTCAAGATCGGCGCGACCACGGCGAGGATGCAGGCCTATCTCGGGCTTGACGGCCCGGCGGCCGGCTTCATGGCGCGCGACAGCCTGCACGCCAGCGGGAGCACGCTGAGCGTCGCGCCCTTCCTCAACCCTGGTGTGGAGTGCGAGCTGGCGGTGCATCTGGCGCGGGACTTGCCCCCGAAGGCCTATGCGCCCGAGGAGGCCGGCGACGCGGTTGACCTGGTCATGGCCGGCATCGAGATCGTCGAGAACCGCTACCCGGATTTGCGGGAATTCGGCACGCCGTCGCTCGTCGCCGACCAGGTGTTCCACGCGGCGGCGATCCTGGGAGCGCCGGCGCAGGACTGGCGCTCGCTCGACCTCGCGTCGATCCGGGGCGAAATGCGGGTCGCCGGGCAGCCGGTCGGCGCCGGGCAAGGGCGGGAGCTGCTCGGGCATCCGCTGGCGGCGCTGGCCTGGCTCGCCGGCTCGGCCGAGGCGGCGGCGTTCGGCGGGCTGCGGGCGGGCCAGATCGTAATGCTCGGCAGCGTCACGCCGCCGGTCTGGCTGCAAGGGCCGGCGGAGATTGAGGTCCGGTTCGAGCCGCTGCCGGCAGTGACGCTCAACCTGGTGTGACAGGCGCGGCGGCTCTGATCGGGTTGCGCGCCGAGGGCTCTCTCAACGGAGCGCCGCCGATGCCGGACCTCCGCCGCCCCTCCCCCACGTAAATCTTGACCCCGCCCCGCCCGGCTCCGCATAAGCGCGCCGTGGCGACGCCTATTCCAGCGCAATGACCCTCCCGGCCCGGTAACGCCGCCGGGCCGGCCCCTCCCGCGCGCCCTTTCGCCGGACCGGAAAGCTTCACGATGCCAGCCGATGCCAAGTATCCCGTCTTCCTCCCCAGCACCCCGTTCCCGATGCGCGGGGACTTGCCCAAGCGCGAGCCCGCTCTGCTCGATCGCTGGGAGCGGACCCGGCTTTGGGAGCGGACGTCCGAGGCAATGGCAGGGCGGCCGCCGTTCGTCCTGCATGACGGGCCGATCTACTCCAACGGGCGCCTGCATATCGGCCATGCGCTGAACCGCATCCTGAAGGACGTCGTGATGCGGGCGCACCGGATGGCAGGCGAGCGCGTCGACTACATCCCGGGCTGGGACACGCACGGGCTGCCGATCGAGTGGAAGGTCGAGGAGGAGTACCGCAAGTCCGGGCGCGACAAGGACGCGGTGCCGGTGCTCGATTTCCGCGATGAATGCCGGCGCTACTCCGCGCATTGGCTGGCGGTGCAGACCGAGGAGTTCCAGCGCCTAGGCGTCGCGGGCGATTGGGCCGGGCGCTACGCCACGATGGACTTCGCCTCCGAGGCCGCCATCGCCGCCGAGATCGGCAAGTTCCTGATGAACGGCGCGCTCTACCGCGGCCTCCGCCCCGTCATGTGGTCGCCGGTGGAGAAGACGGCGCTGGCCGAGGCCGAGGTCGAGTACCATGACCGCGTGAGCGACACCGTGTTCGTCCGGTTCCCGTTGCTGTCCGGCCCGGTCCGGGATGCGTCGGTGGTGATCTGGACCACGACGCCCTGGACCATCCCGGCGAACCGGGCGCTCGCCTACGGGCCGGAGATCGACTACGCGCTGGTGCATGTGGACGCGGCGGCGGCGGACAGCTTGGCGCGGCCCGGCGAGCGCCTGCTGATTGCCGCGGCCCTCGTTGAACAGGTATGCGGGGCCGCGGGCATCGCGCAGCATCACGTCGAACACGTCTACAAGGGAACCGAGCTGGCCGGGTCGGTGGCGGCGCACCCGTTGCGCGGCCAGGGCTTCGACCACGATGCGGCGCTCTACCCGGCGGATTACGTCACCACCGATCAGGGCGCCGGATTCGTGCATATCGCCCCGGCGCACGGCGAGGAGGACTTCCTGCTGTCGCGCGAGCACGGCATCGAGACGCCGGAGATCGTCGGCGACGACGGGACCTATGCCGCGTGGCTGCCCCTATTCGCCGGCCAGCACGTGTTCAAGGCCGCGAAGCCCGTGGGCGACGCGCTGGAAGCCGCCGGCGGCCTGCTCGCCCGCGGCAAGCTGGAGCACAGCTATCCGCACTCCTGGCGCAGCAAGGCCCCCGTCATCTACCGCGCCACGCCGCAATGGTTCATCCGCATGGACGGGCCGGAGCAGATCCGCGCCCGCGCGCTCGACGCCATCGCCGCCACCGCCTTCATCCCCGAGGCCGGGCGCACCCGGCTTTCCAGCATGGTCGCCACCCGGCCCGACTGGTGCATCAGCCGTCAGCGCGCGTGGGGCGTGCCGATCCCGGTGTTCGCCGACCGGCGCACCGGCGAGCCGCTCCGCGACCAGGCCGTGCTCCGCCGCATCATCGAGGCGTTCAAGGCCGAGGGCGCGGACGCCTGGTATCGTTCGCCGCCGGAACGCTTCCTCGGCGACGCCTACGACCCGGCGCATTACGAGCAGGTGCGCGACATCGTGGACGTGTGGTTCGAATCTGGCAGCACGCACAGCTTCGCCCTGGAAGACCGCGGCGGGCCTTGGCCGGCTGACCTCTACCTCGAAGGCAGCGACCAGCACCGTGGCTGGTTCCAGTCAAGCCTGCTGGAAGCGGTCGGCACGCGCGGGCGGGCGCCGTACAAGGCGGTGCTGACCCACGGATTCGTGCTGGACGAGCACGGGCGCAAGATGAGCAAGTCGCTCGGCAACGTGACCGCGCCGCAGGAGGTGACGGAAACGCTGGGCGCGGACATCCTGCGGCTCTGGGTGGTGAACTCGGACGTGTCGGAGGACCTGCGCATCGGCCCCGAAATCCTGAAGCAGCAGGCCGAGCTTTACCGGCGGCTGCGCAACACGTTGCGCTGGCTGCTGGGCAGCCTGGCCGGGTTCAGCGACGCCGAGACCGTGCCGGAGGCCGACATGCCGGAGCTGGAGCGGTGGGTGCTGCATCGGCTGTCCGAACTCGACGCGCAAATGCGCCGCGCGCTTGAGACGCATGATTGGACCGGGGTCTATCCCGAGCTGCATGCCTTCTGCTCGGCCGACCTCAGCGCGTTCTACTTCGACATCCGCAAGGACAGCCTCTACTGCGACGCGCCGGGCGCCCCGAAGCGGCGGGCGGCGCGCACCGTGCTGGACCATCTGCACCGGCGCCTGACCGCCTGGCTCGCGCCCGTTCTGTGCTTCACGGCGGAAGAGGCCTGGCTGGCGCGGTTCCCGTCCGATCAGGGCAGCGTCCACTTGCAGCAGTTCCCGGCGATCCCGGAGGGGTGGCGCAACCCGGCTCTCGCCGCGCGCTGGAGCGGGATCCGCGAGGTGCGCGGGCTGATGACGACCGCCCTGGAGCAGGCCCGCGCGGCGAAGGCGATCGGGTCGTCGCTGCAAGCGGCGCTCACGCTTCCCGCGGAGGCGACCGGCCTGCTGCCGGCGGACGAGTGGGCCGAGCTCGCGATCGTCTCGCAGGCGCGTGCCGGAGCGGCGCTCGCGGTGGCACGGGCTGAAGGCGGCAAGTGCGCCCGCTGCTGGCGGGTCCTGCCCGAGGTTGGCCGGGCGCACCCCGACCTCTGCCTGCGCTGCACGGAGGTGGTCGAGGCCGCCCCCGCCCAAGCCGCGGCCGAATGATGCCCCTGTGGGGCCTGGTTTGCGCCGTGCTGGTGCTGGCTGCCGACCAGGCCAGCAAGTGGTGGATGCTGCACGTGATCCATCTGCCGGAGCAAGGCTCGATTACCGTGCTGCCGGTGCTGAACCTGACGATGGTTTGGAACCAGGGGGTCACGTTCGGGCTGTTCCACCAGACCGGGACGGCGGGGCCTTGGGTCCTGGCCGGGGTGGCGCTCGCGGTGGTGGCGGCGTTGGGGGTTTGGCTGTTCCGGGCCGAGAGCCGGGTGGTGGCGGTGGCCCTGGGAGCGATCGCCGGAGGCGCGGTCGGCAACGTCATCGACCGGGTGCGTTACGGCGCCGTGGTCGATTTCATCCACGCCCACGCCTTCGGGTGGTCCTGGTACGTGTTCAACGTGGCCGATGCCGCGATCGTGTGCGGCGTCGCGGCCCTGATGCTTGACGGGCTGCTGCCCTCGCGCAATCGCTTGCAGCCGCGCCGCGTCCGGCAGTAAGAACCGCGGCCATGACAAGAACGATCGTCCTGCTCGCCGCCTCCGCGTTGACCGTCTCCGCTTGCAGCGGCGACCAGCTCACCCGCACCTTCGGGCTGACCCGCGATGCGCCGGACGAGTTCCAAGTGACGACCCGCGCGCCGCTTTCGATGCCGCCTGACTTCAACCTGCGCGCGCCTCGGCCCGGCGCGTCGCGCCCGCAGGAGCTGACGCAGCAGCAGGCGGCGGAGGCGGCCCTGGCGCCGGCAACCTTGAGCGGGCCGAACGGCGCGGCGGCCGAGTCGCCCGGCCAGCAGGCGCTGGTGGCCGCGGCAGGACCTGCGGCGCCCGCCAACATCCGCGCCGAGGTCGACCGCGACGCGGCGGTCGATACCCCGAGCGAGAGCTTCACCGACAAGCTGATGTTCTGGAAAAGCCCGCCCGCGCCCGGGACCGCGGTGGACGCGACGCGGGAATCGTCCCGTATCCGCCAGAACGCAGCCCTCGGGCGCGACCCGGAGGCCGGCGACACGCCGATAATCCAACGCAAGCGGCAGGGTATATTCAACCTGTTCTAGCCTCCGGGGCGGCAGCCAAGGCCACGGTTCTCGCCGAGCCTTATGCCGGGCTTCAGGCGCAGGCGTTAGGGCTGGCCGAAGCCGCCGGGCTGGCCCCGGTGACGATGCCGCTTCATGCCCGCGCGCCGTGGCGGTGGGTTGGCGCACGGTTCTGGCCCGATCCCCTCAAAGCCGTCACGCTTCCCCGCCTTCCGGACGGCCCGATCGTCTCGGCCGGCGGCACGGCGGCGGTCGTCGCCGCGGCGTTGCGGTCGGATGCGCGTCCGGTGGTGCAGATCCAGCATCCCCGCATCGACCCGGCGAAGTTCGACGTCATCGTCGTGAACCGGCATGACGGCCTCTCGGGCGCGAACGTGATCACCACGCGGACGGCGCTGCACCGGGCGACCCCGGCGCGGCTGGCGGCGGCGGCGGAGGAATGGCGGCCACGGCTGGCCCACCTGCCCCGGCCCTTGGTCGCGGTGCTGGTCGGGGGCAGCAATGGGCGGTTCCGGCTCGACGGCGGGGTCGCCAGCCGGCTCGCCGGGCAGCTCGCCCTGATGATGCGGGCCGATCATGCGGGGCTGGCGCTGACGCCGTCGCGGCGGACCGCGCCCGACGCGCGGGCGGCGTTCGAGCGGGCACTGGCGCCCGAGGGGGCTTGGGTTTGGGACATGCAGGGCGAGAACCCGTATTTCGGGATGCTCGCCTTGGCGGACGCGATCGTGGTGACGGAGGACAGCGTTTCGATGGTGTCCGAGGCTGCCGCGACGTCGGCGCCGGTGCTGCTGGCGCCGCTGCCCGGACGATCGCGGCGCATCCGGCTGTTCAACCGGCTGCTGCAGCAGGATGGCCGGCTGCGTCCGTTCAACGGGCGGCTTGAGATGTGGCCGGTGCGGTCGATCGACGACACTGCGGAGGCCGGGGCGGAGGTGAGGCGGCGTCTTGGGCTGTGACGTGCCGGAGTCAGTGGGACGGGCAACTCAGCGGTAGGAATCGCCCGTCGGCTCAGCCTGTCTGACATAGACCGTCCCGGCGCCGGTTGGTTGAGACGTGAAAACCTTGCGATAGTGCGACAGCATCGCGGCGGCATCGGCCTTGAACTGCTCGTCGGGCGTGCCGAGGGCGGTCTGGTCGTCCCAGACGACCACCACGTCGGCGGGTCTCTGCTGCAGCAGGCCTGCCACCCGCGGGATGATCAGGTCTGCGTAGTGGGCATAGCCGGACCAAGGCTCGCGCACCGAGAGCGGGAAGAAGCCTGACGCCGTCCAGAACTGGTAGTTTGAGAGCTGGACGATCGGACGCTTGCCAATGATCCGGCCCATGAAATGCACCGTCGGGCGGAACCGGCACGGCAGCCGGCGCTGCTGCAGGTGGCCGCAGTTCTGCTGCAGGCCGCCCGGCCGGCTGTTGAGCGCGACGAGCGTCGTCCCGTCCGGGATCGCGGCGCCGAGGCTGGCGTATTCGGCGAGGATCGGCTCGATGCTGGCCGTCCAGTCGAGCCGCCAGACCAGGAAGCCGGCGTTGAGCGCAAGCCCGGCCGCGAGCAGCCGGCGATAGCCGCCGCGGTCGAGCGGCTGCGTCGCCAGCCAGATGACGAACACGATCAGCAGGCAGCCCGTCATCCGCTCGGGCAGGAAGCCCTCGAAGCGGCGCGGGACGAGCGTCGACAGCAGCGCCAGGGCCAGAATGGCGGCGAGCCAGCAATCGCCCAGGCCCAGGACGCGGCGCCGGGCGTCGCGCAGCCGCTGCCAGACGAGCCACGCCGCCGTGAGCCCGAACGCGCCCGAGACGGCGAAATCAGCCGGGGAGAAGCTGACGAAATAGGACAGGCTCAGTAGCTTGAACACGCGCCTTATCGGGCCGTCGTCGGCGGTGGTCGAGGCCGTTCCCGCGAACTCGTGCGCCGTGTTGGCGATGAAGCGCCCGACTTGCGGCAGGGCATCGTGCGCGGCCAGCGCCAGCAGCAGGAGGCAGGCCAGGGCGCAGCCGAGCGGAAGCAGCGGCGAGAACCCGGCATCGAGGCGCACGAACCGGCCGGCGCCCGGGCGCCGCGCCAGGACGGTCAGCGCGAGGTAACAGGCCGCAACGGGGCCAGCGGCGGCGCCCAATGCCAGGCCCGCCAACGGGTGGGCCAGGTAAGTCGCCAAGCTGAGCCCGAGCAGGAGGCCGATCCACGGCCACGAGGGCCGCCGCAGCCCGTAGCCGATCACGAACGCCGACTGGGTGAACAGCGCCGTGCCGATCAGGAAGTTCATGAAGCCCAAATTGGCCAACTCGCCGGTCAGGATCACGAACAGCAGCGGCGCGAAGGCGATGGCGTTCCGGCGCAGCAAAGCGAGGTTTGCGCTCGCGACCAAGCTGAACAGGGCGAAGATCACGAGCCATGCCGCGCGCTCGGCATCCGGCACGAGGCCGAGGCTTGCCGCCCACGCCATCGCCGCGCTCGACGCCTGGTTGGCCCACTGCGCCGGGCGCAATTCGAGGTAGCGGCGAAAGAGCGCCCCGGCATCCGACTCGAACCAGGCGAGCGCGATGGCGGTGTTGTAGTGCGCTGGCCCGTCCTGGGTGGGGAAGAACCTGAACAAAAGCACCGGGGCCGAGCAGACCAGCCAGCCGAACAGGCTCATGCCCAGCAGGGCCGCCCAACGCCGTTCGCCAGGGTGCGTCCGCTCGCCGCCGGCCGCCGGATGCGGCGGCGGGAGAGAGGCGTCGTCCATCATCGGGCGGACGGGCCGCGTGCGGGAAGGTGCGTCATCGAGCGTATCCTTGGGCGCGAACATTGAGCGGTAAAGGCGGCGTCGGCGATGAGCGCGGCAGCACGCCGGCAAATCTGCCGGGTAAAACAGAGGCTTGAAGCTTGTTCACCTGATCGGTTCACAGCATTCACCTCTGAACGAGTCCTAAGGGCCGGACAAGCTCCCAGCAAGCCGCGGGACGGCTCGGCGCCCTCCCCTGCCGTAAAAAAAACCGGACAGAATTAATCAAAGCTTGACCGGCGCCGGCGCCGGACAGCCGAAAGCGAACAAGACTCGGCAATCACGCGCCGCATCCTTTCCGATCGATTCATCTTTGCCGTCCATAAAGGCCGCATGACCGCCCAACTCCACAGAACCCGCCCGCGATGGCGCCGCTTCGCCCGCCTGACCGAGACCGCCTTTTGGGCGCTAGTCATGGGCGTCCTCGCCTGGGTCGCCTGGTCAGGAATCGAGACCCGGCAGGACCTCCATCTCGCCACCAAGCGCGCGATCCGCGTCGCCGAGCTGCGCGGCAGTTTCGCCTACCTCAACGAATGGTTGACCATGTCCGCGCGCATGGCCGTCGCCACCGGGGACCAGCGCTGGGTCGAGCGCTATGACGAAGCAAGCCCCAAGCTCGCCGCCAACATCGCCGAGGCCCTCACCCAGGCAACCCCGGAAATCGCCGACGCCCTCAGGAACACCACCCAGGAATCCTACCGCGGCCTGGCCTCCATGGAGCGCGCCGCCATAGACGACGCCGAGCGCGGCGACCTGCAGGCAGCGCGAACGCTGCTCAACGGACCCGAGTTCGCCTACATCGAAGCCGTCTACCAATCCGGCATCGACGCCTTCGGGCAGGACCTGGCCGAGCTGACCGCCGCCCGCGCCGAGGACCTGGACCGCCGCGCCTGGCTCGAGGCCGCCTCCCTCATCCTCGGCATCGTGCTGGTCACGGGCGCGGTCTTCGCCAAACGCGGCAAGGCCCGCCTATCAGTCGCCCTGAAACGGACCGAGTTCCTCGCCCGCACCGACCCGCTGACCGGCCTGCCGAACCGGCGCAAGTTCTATGAGGACCTGCAGGCCATGACCTCCGGCGCGGCGGTCGAACCCGGCGCCTTCGCGCTCCTCATGCTCGACCTCGACCGGTTCAAGGCCGTCAACGACGCCCACGGCCACGCCGCCGGCGACGCCCTCCTGCATAACGCGGCGGAACGCCTCGCCGCCGTGGCCCGTGCCGGCGACATCATCGCCCGGCTCGGGGCCGACGAGTTCGCCATCATCGCCCCCCTCGCCGCCACCCCGCTCCGCACCGAGGCCGAGGCCGCAGCCCAGGCCGCAGCCCGCATCATCGAAGCTTTCGCCGCCCCGTTCAACCTGACGAGCGGTCTCTCCGTCCAGATCGGCGCCAGCATCGGCGTCGCCATCCACAACCCCGATGACGGCGTCGCCGAGGATCTCGTCTATCGCGCCGACGTCGCCCTCCATCGCGCCAAAGCCGAGGGCCGCAACCGCCCCTGCTTCTTCGAGCCGCAGGTTGACGAGCAGGTCCGTGCCCGGGCAAAGCTCGAAGCCGAGCTCCGCCAAGCCCTCCGCGACGACGCGCTCGTCCCCTACTTCCAGCCGCTGGTCGAAACCCAATCCGGCCGCGTCGTCGCCTTCGAAATGCTCGCCCGCTGGCCCAGGCCCGGCGCCGGCATGGTCAGCCCGGGCGAATTCATCCCCCTCGCCGAGAGCGCCGGGCTGATCGCCGACTTGACCAAGCGCCTCATTACCCAGGCCTGCCGCGCCGCCGCGCAATGGCCAAGCCACATCACCCTCGCCTGCAACGTCTCGCCGCTGCTGCTCAAGGATACTGGCTTCGTCGCGATGCTCCGCACGATCCTGGACGAGACCGGCTTTCCTCCCGCCCGGCTCGAGCTCGAGATCACCGAGAGCGCCCTGCTCGACGACCTCGCCCTCGCCGGCGCCTTGATGCGCGACATGAAGCAGCTCGGCGTCTCCCTTGCCCTGGACGATTTCGGCACCGGCTACTCGAGCCTGCGCCACCTTCAGTCGCTGCCCTTCGACAAGCTCAAGATCGACGCGGGCTTCGTCGGCGGCATGGCCGGCGACGGAGAAAGCCGCAAGATCGTCGCCGCCGTGATCGGCCTCGGCCAAAGCCTCGGCCTGGTCACCGTGGCCGAGGGCGTCGAGACCGAGGACGTCGCCGCCCTGCTGCGGGACCTCGGCTGCGACCTCGGCCAAGGCTGGCTCTTCGGCCGCCCCGCCCCCGAACACGCGACCGCAACCCTCCTGCGGCAAGCCGGGCGGGCGGGCATCAAGGCTATCGCATAAGAAAAACCGACCCTCGCCCCATTCGCCCCAAGATGTTTCACGTGAAATAGCCCGCCGCCGCCAGCCCCCGCTTGCCCCAGCCGTCCCCGCCGTTCACACTCCCCTGAACAAAATTCAGGGGACGCCCGCATGGCCGAAGTATCCGTCCGCAAGGTCGTAAAATCCTACGAAGGCGGCGTCTTGGCAGTCCGCGGCATCGACCTCGAGATCGCCGACGAGGAGTTCGTCGTCCTGGTCGGCCCGTCCGGCTGCGGCAAGAGCACCACGCTGCGCATGATCGCGGGCCTGGAGGACATCAGCGACGGCGAGATCTGGATCGGCGGCGACGTCGTCAACGACGTCCCTCCGCGCGACCGCGACATCGCCATGGTGTTCCAGAACTACGCGCTGTATCCGCACATGACCGTGTTCGACAACATGGCTTTCGGCCTCAAGCTCCGCGGCGCCAGCAAGGCCGACATCAAGAGCCGCGTGGACGAGGCCGCCCGCATCCTCGATATCGTCCCTCTGCTGGACCGCAAGCCGAAGGCCCTCTCCGGCGGCCAGCGCCAGCGCGTCGCCATGGGCCGGGCCATCGTCCGCAACCCCAAGGTCTTCCTGTTCGACGAGCCCCTCTCCAACCTCGACGCCAAGCTTCGCGTGCAGATGCGCACCGAGATCAAGAAGGTGCATCAAACCGTCCGCACCACCACCGTCTACGTCACCCACGACCAGGTCGAGGCCATGACCCTGGCCGACCGCGTCGTGGTCATGAACGGCGGCGTCATCGAGCAGGTGGGGCCGCCGCAGGAGCTGTATCACCATCCCAAGACCCGCTTCGTCGCCGGGTTCATCGGCTCGCCCGCGATGAACTTCCTCCCCGCCAGGCTCGACCAGGGCGCGATCCGCCTGGAGGACGGCCAGGTCCTGCCCATGCCCGACGACCGCGCCGAACGCTACAAGGCCCACGGCAACAAGCCCATGTTGCTCGGTCTCCGCCCCGAACACATGAGCGAAACCCCCCGCCCCGGCTCCGCGCCCCTGAACGCCCTGGTGGACGTGGTCGAGCCGATGGGCATGGAGACCATGATCCACTTCTTCGTCAACGGCGTCCCCGCCGTCGCCCGCATCGCCCCCGAGACCCCGGCCCGGCCCGGCGCCGAGCTGCCGCTGCACGCCGACATGAACAACATGCACCTGATCGAACCCGAAACCGGCCTGGTGGTCTGATGGCCGACATCGCCGGCCAAGCGGTCTGGATCACCGGCGCAGGTTCCGGCATCGGCCGCGCCATGGCCATCGCCTTCGCGGGCGCCGGGTGCAAGATAGCCGTCACCGGCCGCCGCCGGGACATGCTGGACGAAACCGCCGCGCTCGCCCCGGGCGCGGTCCCCGTTCCCGCCGACGTCTCCGACCCGGCCGCCGTCAGCGCCGCGCACCTGGCCGTGACCGAGGCCATCGGCGAGGTCGACATCCTCATCAACAACGCCGGCACGAACGCGACCCGGCGGCACTGGAAGAACCTCTCGCCCGAGGACATGGCCGCCGTGGTCGACGTGAACCTCAAAGGCCCGTTCCTCTGCACCCTCGCCGTCCTGCCCGCCATGCGCGCCCGCCGCCGGGGCATCCTGATCCACACCGTCAGCAACGCCGCCACCGGCATCTACGTGGTGGCCGGGCCGACCTATATCGCCAGCAAGCACGGCGCCCGCGCCATGTCGGCCACCCTCAATGCCGAGGAGGGCATCCACGGCATCCGCAGCGTCTGCATCAACCCTGGCGAGGTCGAGACCCCGATCCTCGACACCCGCCCCCGCCCGCCGTCAGCCGAGGAGCGCGCCCTCATGGTCCAGCCCGAGGACGTGGCCGCAGCCGCCCTGTTCGCCGCCCGGATGCCGCCCCGCACCTGCATGGCCGAGATGCTGATCACCCCCACCGACAACAACTTCTACCGCGCCGCCGCCCGCGCGATCGAGGACGCATAAATGGCTCTGCCCACCGTCACCGTCCCGCTCGACGCGCTGCGCCCCTACGTCGCCGCCATCTTCCGCGCCGCCGGCTGCGAGGCGGACGAGGCCGGGCGGATCGCCTTCCACCTCTCGTCCGCCAACCTGGCCGGGCACGACAGCCACGGCGTCATCCGCGTGCCCCGCTACGTGCAGTGGCTGAAAGACGGCCGCGTCCGCGCCGGGCAGCAGCCGACGGTCGTGGCCGAGAGCGCCACCCACGCCGTCGTCGACGGCAACCTCGGCTTCGGCCAGACCATCGGGCCCGTCACCGTCGATCTCGGCATCGCCAAGGCGCGATCCGCCGGCCTCGCCGTCGTCACCCTGCGCAACTCCGGCCATATCGGCCGCATCGGCGACTGGGCCGAGCGCGCCGCCGAGCAGGGCCTCGTTTCGATCCACTTCGTCAACGTGGGCCTGGGCGAGATCGTCGCCCCGTTCGGCGGCACGGAGCGCCGGTTCGGGACCAATCCCATGTGCATCGGCGTGCCGCAGCCGGACGGTCCGCCGCTGCTGCTTGATTTCGCCACCTCCATCGTCGCCGAGGGCAAGGTGCTCGTCGCCAGCAACGGCGGCAAGCCGATCCCGGACGACGCGCTCGTCACCGCCGAGGGCCGGCTGTCCGGCGATCCGGCCGATTTCTACGGCCCGATCGAAGGCACCCACGTCCGCGACCCGGGCAACGGCGCCGGCGCCCTGCGCGCCTTCGGCGATCACAAGGGCAGCGCCATCGCCTTCATGTGCGAGATCCTGGCCGGCTGTTTCGCCGGCAGCCCCACCGCGGGACCCATTCCCGGCGCCAAGCGCGGCGGCATTGTCAACGGGATGCTGTCGATCTACCTCGATCCGAACCACTTCGGCGCCGCCCGCTTCGCCGACACAGCCCGGGACTTCGCCCATTACGTCCGCGATACCCGGCCCGTGACCGAGGGCGGCGAGGTGCTCGTGCCGGGCGACGCCGAGGCCCGCATCCGCGAGGCCCGCACCCGCGACGGCATCCCGCTGCAGGAGGCCGCCTGGGCCGCGATCCAGGCCACCGGGGACGCGCTCGGCTGCAATCGCCCTGACACAGTCAGGACGACAAGGGGCTAGGCATAGCACGCCCCAGCTCACACGGCCTCTGACAAGGCTTCTGATACGGCGTCCGACACGGCGTCATCGATGTCCACGCTCACCCGCAGCGTGTGCCGCCCGCCGCCCAGCAGCACGCCATGGACCGGGCTGACATCGGCATAGTCGCGGCCCCATCCCAGGCAGACGTGGCCGTCGCCGACGATCACGTCGTTGGTCGGGTCCAGGTCGATCCAGTCGTGCTCCGCCCCCAGCCAGGCCGACACCCAGGCGTGGGAGACGTCCGCCCCGCGCATCCGCTCCTGGCCCGGCGGCGGCACGGTGCGGAGATAGCCGGACACGTAGCGCGCCGGCAGGCCGAGGCCGCGCAGGCCGGCGATCATCAGGTGGGCGAAATCCTGGCACACCCCGGCGCGGCCTTGCATGACCCGGGCGACGGGGGTGGAGACGGTGGTCGCCTCCGGGTCGAAGCGGAAGTCGCGGCGGATGCGGCCCATCACCTCGACGAGGCCGGGCAGGATGGCGCGGCCGGGCGGGAAGCTCGGCGCGGCGTAGGCTCGGGCGGCCGGGTCGAGCGGAACCCTTGGGCTGGCGACGGCGAACTCCGCCGCCTCCCGCGCGGCACGTGATTGCAGGGCTTGGGCGGCGACTTGCTCCCACGCGGGCGTTTGATCGGGCGCGGCGCGGGCCTTGACCGCGACCAGGCCGCGGGCGGCGATCCGCAGCGAGTCGTGGGCGCGGTCCATGAACAGCCAGGCCACGTCATTGCCGAAATGGTCCGTGCCCCAGCGCACCAGGTCCGGCGCCGGCGCCACGTCCAGGCCGAACTGCAGCACCCGTTGCCAAGGCAGGCTGCGCGGGCGCAGGTGGACAATATGGGCGGCCAGCTCCACCCGGTCGGCGTAGTCGTAGGCGGTGACGTGCTCGACCTTGAGCGTCATGCCGTTTCCAGCCCGACCGATTGCAGCTTCGGCAGCAGGGCGAAGAAGCGCCGGGTGGTGCGGTCCGACAGCTCCGCCGCAGCGTTGCCGACGCCGACCAGGGCGTTCGCCTGCGCGGCGGCCTCGTCCGCCGGGTCGGCCGCCGCCGTCACCGCGTCCACCACCGCCTGCAACGCTTGCTGCTGCCGCAGGGCCGCATGGGCCAGGTCGGCGTCGCCCGCGTCCTCCAGCAGGGACGCCGCCGCCTCGAACTGGAAGGCGAGCGCCCTGGGGTTGTCCGGGTCGGCCAGCACCAGGTCGAGCGCCGGGGCGGGCTGCAGGACGCTGAGATAGCGGCTGCGGTAGGTGATCGCGCTGTCGGCGAGTTCGAGGGCCAAGCGCAACGTGCCGTCGATGCGCGAGGGCGGCTGCTTCAGCACGGCGCCCAACAGGTAGCCGCCGGCCATCGCCCGCTCCATGCGCCGCCCGAGGTCAAGGAACAGCCGCCCGCCGCCGCGGACCATGCCCTCGGCGGAGATGCCAGCGACCGTCGTGGCGAGGCGTTGCAGCCCGTCCATCGCGTAGACCAGCCCATCGGGTCCTGCGCGCATCGCGGACGCCACATCCGTGCGCGCCGCCCGGAGCGCGTGGGTGAAGGCGCCGTGGGTTTCCACCGTCATGCGGTCGCGCAGGGCCTCGATCAGCCGCCCGGCCTGGTCAAGCCCGCCGCCGACCGGCCCCGCTGCCGGCATGGCCAGCCGCCACCGCGCCTCGAACGGCGCGCCCGTCTCGCCCGGGTCGAAGCCCACCGCCTGCAGGCAGCGGCCCAGCACCGCCAGTTCCGCGATCTCCCGCGGCAGCGGCGCCCCCCTCGCGCGGCGCAGCAGCCCGGCGCGGCCGACGCGGGCCTGCTGGTCGAGCCGTTCCACGTAGCGGCCGAGCCAGTAGAAATCGTCCGCCACCCGGCTCGGCATATCGCCCGCGCCGCGGATGACCGCGATGCGGGGCTGCGGCCAGGCGTTCGGTCCCTGGATCGGCCCGGCCTCCTGGCTCAGCACCCAGACGTCCTTCAGCGTCACGCCGACCGGCAAGGCTTCCGTGAGCGGCTGGCCGGGCGTGGCGACGCGGGCGAGGCCGCCTTGCATCGCGCGCCAGCCGTCGCCGCCGTGCATCAGGAATAGGCGCAGGATGACCGGCTGCGGCGCCAGGCCGTCTGCGCCGAGCGTCGGCGCGAGCGAGCAGGCGGCGGGCGCGATGGCGGTTTCGAGGCGTAAGGGCTGGGCCAGCAGGCGCTCCGACAGCGCCGGGAGCAGGGCCGCGAAGCCGGGCGCCTCGATCGCCGCCGCGCCCGGATGGTTCAGCATCCGCACCGCGCCCGAGCGCATCGCGTCGAGCAGCCCGGCCACGCCCGGCGCCCAGCTCTCCGACTCCAAAGGGTCGATGGCGACGCCGGGCAGGCGGCGGATCAGGACGTCGACCGGCTGCAGGCCGCGCAGGGTCTTGATCGACAGCCTGCCGCCCCGCACCGTCAGGTCGCGGGTCTCGACCAGGGCGCAGGCGAGGTCGCGCGAGAGGGAGAGGCACTCCGGCCAATGCGGGTCGGACGAGCCGGGGGTCAGCATGGCCAGGACGGGGGCGCCGGCACGCTGCTTGGCCTGGGCGCCCATGCGCAGGAGCGAGTCCTGCCAGGCCTCGAAGAAGGGACGCAGTTGGCGGACCTGGGCGGTGCGGAACAGTTCGGGCAGCACGCGGGCCAGGAGCCGCCTGGCCTCGCGGGCGTAGCCGATGCCGATAGCGCCGCCGGTACGGTCGGCCAGGACGCGCCAGCGGCCGTCGGGTCCGCGGGCGAGGTCGGCGGTGTAGGTCAGCAGGTAGCGGGACGGCGGCGGGCGGCCGCCGAGGCGGGCGCGGCAGGCGCGCAAGTAGAAGGGATTGGCGTGGACGAGCGCGGGCGGGATCAGGCCGTCGGCCAATAGCTGCTGCGGACCGTAGAGGTCGGCCAGCAGCGCTTCCAGCAGATCGGCCCGTTGCGCCAGGCCGTCCGTCAGCGTCTCGAACTCGCTCGCGGCCAGGGGCAGCGGCACCGGGTCGCAGCGCCATTCGGGCGAGGGGCCGTCCTCGTTGATGGCCTGGCCGAGACGCCTGGCCCGCTCGTTCAGCGCCTGGGGGCCGAAGGACGAGAGGGCGCCGAGGATGCCGCGCCAGTGAGGACGGACGCCGCCGGCGCCATCGACCATCTCGTCCAGCGCCAGCGTCACGGCAGCGGCTCCACCGTGACCGAGGTTTCCAGGCGGACCCCGGCCGGCTCGACCGTGCCGCTGAGCGGGGCGGCGGCGAGTGGGCCGGGGGCGGCGGCGAGGGCGACATGGCCCTCGGCGGCGAGCAGGCCGGAGGTGGCGTCGGCGCCGATCCAGCCGGCGCCGGGGAGGAAGGCTTCGGCCCAGGCGTGCAGCTCGGCGTTGGGGGGGCCGCCGTCCTCGGGCTGCTGGATCAGGTAGCCGGAGACGAAGCGGGCGGCGATGCCGCGCAGGCGGAGGAGTTGCACCAGGAGCCAGGCGGAGTCGCGGCAGGAGCCTCGGCCCTCGCGCAAGGTCAAGTCCGGCGGCCAGACGCCCGGCTCCATGCGGACGACGTAGATCACCCGATCGCGGACCTGGGCGGCGAGGGCGAGCAGGAGGGCGACGGTTTCCTGGACGGGTTCCTGGGCCGGGGCGCCCGCCTGGAAGGCTTGCAGCAGGGGACCGGGATGGTCCGGGCGCAGGAAGGGGGCCAGGGCCTCGGCGTCCTGCGGGTCGTAGGGGAACGGCCATCGGGCGGCGGGCGGGTCGAGCACGAAGGCGAAGGGGTTTCGCGGGGAGCGGTCCAGGGTGAGGGTGGCGAGGATGTCCAGGCGGTCGAGCGGGTCTGGGAAGACGAGGCGGGCGATGTGGTTGCCCCAGGCGTCGGATTGCCAATAGAGGCCGGTGGGGGCCGGGTCGATCCGCAGGCAGAAGCCGGGGGGCTGGGCGCGCGGGTCGGGGCGCGGGCGGAGGCGGAGCCATTGCGGGCCGAGGCGGACCGGGCGCTCATAATGGTAGGTTGTTTGGTGGGTGAGCGTGGCGCGGGGGGGCACCGGGATTCAGGCCGGGGACCGAAAGCGGGCCGGGTCGATGGCGGGGAGGATGGCGGCGGCGGCGCCCGGGTCGCGGCCGGAGATCAGGTCGGCGACCAGTTGGCCGGCGGCGGGGGAGGTTTGGATGCCGTAGCCGCCCTGCCCCACGCACCAGAAGAAGCCGTCCGCGTCCTTGTCCCAGCCGAAGGCGAGGCTGCGGTCGGGGGTGAAGGTTCGCAGGCCGGCCCAGCTATGCTCGACCCGGCGGACCTCGATGTCGAGCGCCTGCTGCATCCGGTCGATGGCGATGGCGACGTCCAATTCGTCGGGCTGGACGTCGTGGGCGTGCATGTCGGTCTCGTCGGCGGGGCTGACCATGAGCTTGGTGCGGGCTTCGGGGCGGACGTACCAGGTGTGGTCGACGTCGTTGACCATCGGCCAGCCGGCGGCGACGTGGGGGGCCGGGTCGATGACGCAGCCGGTGCGGCGCTTGGGCACGAGGCCGAGGGGGCGGACGCCGGCCTGTTCGGCCACGTGGTCGCCCCAGGCGCCGGCGGCGTTGACGACGACGGGGGCGGCGAAGCTGTCGCCGCCGGTAGTCTCGACGCGCCAGAGGGCGTCCCTGCGCTCGATGCGGCCGGTGCGGCTGCGCAGCGCGAGGCGGCCTTGGCGGGCGCGGAGCTGGCGAAGGAAGCCTTGGTGCAGGCTGGCCACGTCCATGTCGAAGGCGTCGTCCTCGATGGCGGCCTGGGCGGCGTAGCCGGGTTTCAGGGCTGGGATGAGGGCGGCGATCTCGGCGATGGAGGCCTCGCGGAGGTTCGTGCCTTCGGCGAGGAGGCGGCCCAGGTGGTCCCGCTGCTCCGGGGGGGCGAGGAAGACGACTGGGCGGTGGGAGAGGATGGGGGCCTCGGCGAAGCCCTGGTGCGGGCGCTCGAAGAAGGGGCGGGAGAGGCCGGTGAGGACGCGGACGTCGGGGGGACCGTAGTTGAGGATCCAGATGGCGGCGGAGCGCCCGGTGCTGTGATAGCCGGCGGCCTCCTCGGCTTCGATGAGGGCGACCTTGCGGTCCGCGGCCAGGTGGGCGGAGACGGTGGCGCCGGCGATGCCCGCGCCGATGACGATGGCGTCGAAGTGTTCGGTGTCCATAGAGGGAGTGTCGGACGGGTTTGGGGGTGGGTGCAAGCGGGGGGCGTTGGGAGGAATGGGCGTGTTCTCACCTTGCGGTGATGGCTGAGTCACCTTTAACAATTTTTGTAAGCGAGCAGCCTTCGTTGCGGCTGTTATGTCTTTTTCAGACAATTACAGCGACGTGGTTTTTCCGGCGCCGTTTCAGGACGGTTCCTGGGCTGGCTCGGTATTGGGCGGCAAGGGCGCGGGGCGGCATTTGCCCCGCTTGACGTCTCACGCGGGCTGCAACGGGGCGAAGCGGACGAGTTCGGCGCCGTCGTTCACCTGCTCGCCCGCGCGGACGCGGACGGCTTCGACGACGCCGTCGCGGGGGGCGGCAAGGCGCATCTGCACTTTCATGGCTTCAAGCACCAGCATGACCTCGCCGCGCCGGACCGTGCCGCCGGGTTCGGCCGCGACGGAGACGACCAGGCCGGGCATTGGGGCGGTCAGCCGGTCACTGGCGGTCGCGGCGGCGGCGGGCGGGACGTGGGGGTCGGCGAGGGTCATGGGCCAGTTGACGCCATCGACGATCGCGGTGAATGCGCCGGCGTGGGCGACGACGGGGATGCGGCGGCGGACGCCGTCGATGCAGAGCGCGTCATCGGCGAGCCGGGAGACGTCGGCCGTGCCCGCGGCGAAGGCTAGGCGGACCGATTGGCTGGCTTGCGGGGTGGCCCTGATCTGGTGCGCCGCTCCGGCGGCGAGCAGGGTGAGGTCCTGGAAGCCCTCGCCGTTGAGGCGCCAGGCGTCGCTGGCGGACCAGGGCGAGAACGGATCGCGGGCGAGGGCGTCGGCTGCCTGGGCGGCGAGCACGTGGGCGGCGACGGCGGCGAGGGCGGCTTTGGGCGGTTCGTGGGCGGGTTCCGGGTCCAGGACGCCGGGGTTGCGGGGGATAAAGCCGGTATCGACGCCGCCCGCGCGGAAGGCGGGGTGCGCGGCGATGCGGCGCAGCAGGCCGAGGTTGGTCTGCACGCCGACGGCCTCGTATCGGACCAGGGCCGCGGAGAGGCGCGACGCGGCGTCGGCGCGGGTTTCGCCCCAGGCGACGAGTTTGGCGATCATCGGGTCGTAGTGGATGGCGATCTCGTCGCCTTCGCGGACGCCGGAGTCGATGCGGATGCCGGGCATGGCGTCCGGCTGGCGCAGCCAGGCGAGGCGGCCGACGCTGGGGACGAAGTCGCGGGCCGGATCCTCGGCGTAGATGCGGGCTTCGATGGCGTGGCCGCGGATGGCGAGGGCGTCCTGCGACAGAGGGAGAGGCTCGCCGGCGGCGACGCGGATCTGCCATTCGACGAGGTCCTGGCCGGTGACCATTTCCGTGACCGGGTGCTCGACTTGCAGGCGGGTGTTCATCTCCATGAAGTAGAAGGCGTCGTTCTCAACGATGAACTCGACGGTGCCGGCGCCGGCGTAGCCGATGGCGCGGGCGGCGTCGCAGGCGGCGGCGCCCATCGCGGCGCGGCGGGCGGGGTCCATGCCCGGCGCGGGGGCTTCCTCGATGATCTTCTGATGGCGGCGCTGGATGGAGCAGTCGCGCTCGAACAGGGAGACGACGTTGCCGTGCTGGTCGGCGAAGACCTGGATCTCGATGTGCCGCGGCTGGGTGAGGTAGCGTTCGATGAGCACCTGGTCGTCGCCGAACGCGGCGCGGGCCTCGCCGCGGGCGAGATCGAGGGCGGCGGCGAAGTCGTGGGCGGTGTCGACGACGCGCATGCCTTTGCCGCCGCCGCCGGCGCTGGCCTTGATCAGCACCGGGTAGCCGATCTCGGCGGCCTCGGCGGCGAGGCGGGCGGGAGCTTGATCGGCGCCGTGGTAGCCGGGGACCAGGGGGACGCCGGCCTCCTGCATCAGGGCTTTGGCGGCGCTCTTGCTGCCCATCGCGCGGATGGCGGCGGGGGGCGGGCCGATGAAGGTCAGGCCGGCGGCGGCGACGGCCTCGGCGAAGTCGGCGTTCTCGCTGAGGAAGCCGTAGCCGGGGTGGATGGCCTTGGCGCCGGCGTTCAGGGCCGCCTCGATGATGCGGTCGGCGCGGAGATAGCTGTCGCGGGCGGGGGCCGGGCCGATGGCGTGGGCTTCGTCGGCCAGGGCGGCGTGGAGCGCGTCGCGGTCGGCATCGGAGTGGACGGCGATGGCGCGCAGGCCGAGGCGGCGGGCGGTGCGGATGATGCGGCAGGCGATCTCGCCGCGGTTGGCGATGAGGATGGGGCCGATGGTCATGCCGAGGGTCCGCGCCAGGCGGGAGGGCGCTTGGCCAGGAAGGCGGCGATGCCCTCGCGGGCCTCTTGCGTGGCGCGGCGGATGGCGATGCGGCGGCTGGTTTCCTCGATCATGGCGTCGTCGAGAGGGCCGCTTTGCGCCAGGGCGACGAGGGACTTCGCGTCCGCGAGGGCGCCGGGCGCGCCCTGCAGCAATTCCTCGACGATGCGGTCGCGTGCCGCCAGCAGGCCGTCGAGCGGGGCGATGTCGTGCACGAGGCCGAAGCGTTGCGCCTCCCTCGCGGTGAAGGGTTCGGCGGTCTGGAAGTAGCGCCGGGCCTGACGGGCGCCGATGGCGCGGACGACGTAGGGGGAGATGGTGGCGGGGGTGAGGCCGAGGCGGACTTCGCTCAGGCGGAACGTGGCTTGCTCGGCGGCCAGCACGATGTCGCAGCAGGCGGCGAGGCCGACGCCGCCGCCGTAGGCGTTGCCTTGGACCAGGGCTATGGTCGGTTTCGGCACCTGATCCAGGGTGCGGAGCAGGGCGGCCAGGGCGCGAGCGTCGCCGAGGTTCTCGGCCTCGGCGTTGTCGGCCGCGCGCTGCATCCAGCCCATGTCGGCGCCGGCGGAGAAGCTGCGCCCGGTGCTGGCCAGGACGACGACGCGGACGCCGGCATCGGCGCCGGCCCGGACGAGTGCGCCCGTCAGCTCGCGGATGAGAGCGTCGTCGAAGGCGTTGTGGCGCTCGGGGCGGTTCAGGGTGATGGTGGCGACGCCGTCCGCGCCGGCCTGTTCGGTGATCGCGCTCATGTCGGCCTCACATCCTGAAGACGCCGAAGCGGGTTTGCCCGGCGGGTGCGTTCATGCTGGCGGCGAGGCCGAGGGCCAGGACCATGCGCGTGTCCTCGGGCGGGATGACGCCGTCGTCCCAGATGCGGGCGGAGGCGTAGTAGGGGTGGCCCTGCTCCTCGTATTGCCGGGCGATAGGGGCCTTGAAGGCGGCTTCCTCCTCGGCGGACCAGGACTTGCCCTGGCCCTCGATGCTGTCGCGCCGCAGCGTGGCCATGACGCTCGCGGCCTGGGTCCCGCCCATGACGGAGATGCGGGCGTTGGGCCACATCCACAGGAACCGCGGCGAGTAGGCCCGCCCGCACATGCCGTAGTTCCCGGCGCCGAAGGAGCCGCCGATGATGACGGTGAACTTCGGCACGGAGGTGGTGGCGACGGCGGTGACCAGCTTGGCGCCGTCCTTGGCGATGCCGGCGGCCTCGTATTTCTGGCCGACCATGAAGCCGGTGATATTCTGCAGGAACACGAGCGGGATGCCGCGCTGGCTGCACAGCTCGATGAAGTGGGCGCCTTTCTGCGCGCTTTCGCCGAACAGGATGCCGTTGTTGGCGACGATGCCGACGGGGTAACCCCAGATGCGGGCGAAGCCGGTGACGAGGGTGGGGCCGTAGAGGCGCTTGAACTCGTCGAGTTCGGAGCCGTCGACGATGCGGGCGATGACGTCGCGCACGTCGTATTGCTCGCGCGGGTCGGCGGGGACGATGCCGTGCAGGGAGGCCGGGTCGTGCAGGGGGGGGCGGGGCGGGGTTTGGCCGGCCGCGGCCGGGCGCGGCTTCGGGAAGGTCGCGACGATCTGGCGGGCGATGCCGAGGGCGTGGGCGTCGGTCTCGGCGAGGTGGTCGGTGACGCCGGAGGTGCGGCTGTGCAGGTCGCCGCCGCCGAGGTCCTCGGCCGAGACGACTTCGCCGGTGGCGGCTTTGACCAGGGGCGGGCCGCCGAGGAAGATGGTGCCCTGGTTGCGGACGATGACGCTCTCGTCGGACATGGCCGGGACGTAGGCGCCGCCGGCGGTGCAGGAGCCCATGACGACCGCGACCTGGGGGATGGCCTGGGCGGACATGTTGGCCTGGTTGTAGAAGATGCGGCCGAAATGCTCGCGGTCGGGAAACACCTCGTCCTGGTTGGGCAGGTTGGCGCCGCCGCTGTCGACCAGGTAGATGCACGGGAGGCGGTTCTGTTGCGCGATCTCCTGGGCGCGGAGGTGCTTCTTGACGGTGATGGGGAAGTAGGTGCCGCCCTTCACGGTCGCGTCGTTCGCGACGATGACGCATTCGCGGCCCATGACCCGGCCCACGCCGGTGATCAGCCCGGCGGCGGGGACCTCGTTGCCATACATGCCGTGGGCGGCGAGCTGGCTGAGTTCCAGGAAAGGGCTGCCGGGGTCGATGAGGGTGCGGACCCGGTCCCTGGGCAGCAGCTTGCCGCGGGCGGTGTGGCGATCCCGCGCGCGGGGGCCGCCGCCTTGGCGGATGCGACCGGCCTCGGCGCGGAGCGAGGCGACCAGGGCGGCCATGTGGGCGGCGTTGGCGTGGAAGGCGTCGGAGCGCTCGTCGGCGAGGGTCTCGATCACCGCCATGGCTGGGCGCGCGTGCTGAGTGGGTTCATTGGGACGGTCCTTGGTCGCTCGGCATCTCTCGCGGAAGGGCGCTTTCAGGGGTAAGGGATGGGCATGTGCAACCTGTATAGCCTGACCAAGGGGCAGCAAGCGATTCGCGAGACGTTCGCGGCAATGGCGGACCGGAGCGGGAACCTGCCGTCGCTGCCGGGAATTTTTCCGGACCAGATGGCGCCGGTGGTGCGCCAAGGGGCGGAGGGGCGGGAGCTGGCGATGCTGCGCTGGGGATTTCCGCCGCCGCCGGGGGTGGCGGGGAACCGGCCGGTGACGAACATCCGCAACACGAGGTCGGGATATTGGCGTGCCTGGATGGGGACGGCGCACCGGTGCCTCGTGCCGGCGACGTCGTTTTGCGAGTATGCGCCGGGGAAGCCTGCCGTGCCGCATTGGTTCGCCTTGGGGGAGGAGCGGCCGTTGTTCGCGTTTGCCGGGCTGTGGCGGCCCTGGACGGGGCGGCGGGGAACCAAGGCGGCGCCGGCGGAAGGGGAGCACGAGCTTTTCGCGTTCCTGACCTGCGAGGCGAACGAGGTGGTGGCGCCAGTACATCCGAAGGCGATGCCGGTGGTGCTGACGACGGCGGAGGCGTTCGACATCTGGCTCGGTGCGCCGGTGGAGGAGGCGCTGCGGCTGCAACGGGCGTTGCCGGACGGGCTGTTGCGCGTCGTTGCCAAGGGGCGGACGGACGATGCGGCTGGCGGCGCGGTCGCGGGCCTGGCTGCAGCAGACGGCCGCGACGGCTGAGCACGGCGCCGATCGGCGGCGGTTCTTGAATGCCAGCGGCTGCTTGGCAGCGGCTGCCAAGAGACTGGTCGCGCCGCCGGCCTCGGCGCGGACGGTCCAAGGCGAGGGCATTTGGCGGCCGCGGCTCCGAGGCGCCGGGCGAGGCCGCGGTGATCGAAGCGGCAACCGGGCGGCTTATCGCCGGCGCCTCGGGCGGGCGCAGAGATGGCCGGGGCGCAGGTGCGGTTCCCGGCACGGCTTCGAACGCCTGCCCAGAGCTGCATCCGGCCCGGCCATGCAATCCCGGGGGACGGCCGTTCCGCGCTGATTTCGAAACAGCCTCCTGAGGTGCGGGATATGCCGCCGCGCACGCGACTGATGGGTCGCTATGGGGCATCCCTGCTTTATCTGGCGGGGAGGCCAGTATCCATCAGGCGCGGCAGCCACCTTCTATTTCCTGGTTTTCTCCAATTGATCATAATCGATCCCAACCGTCATCGCCCCGATCGCCTTTCCGGTGGCCGGGTCTTTGATCGTGAGGCTGGCTTGAGAGATATGCGGCTTTCCGCCGTCCGGCGCGATTTTCTCGATCACCATGGCGTCTGGCCCGGCGCCGAAGCTTTTCCAGTACTTGGCTTCATCGCCTTGCAGGTAATCGGCGGTCAAATCCGTCTGGGCGACATTAAGCCCTTTGTTATCGAAGATGAAGATTTCCAAGACGACGTCATTGCCTTCTTGCTTCTTCTTGGTCAGGAACTTTGAGAGCTGATTGTTCATCTTAGAGTCGATCAGCTCTTTATCCGACCTGTTCAGGAAGCCGACGTCAAGCGTGTCGATCTGCACCTGCGTCAGCTTCTTGGTTTGGGCGTTCTGCGCATTGACTGCCGAAACGACCATCGGATCTTCGATCCAGGGCTTGATGTGTTGGCTCACGTAGCTTGCGACAGTCTCGAGGCGCGAATCGCCGCTTTGGGAATTCGTTGCGCCGATGATCAGGTCGCCCGAGGCATCATAATGCCCGCCGGCTGGAGCCGCCTGGCTCGCCTGCTGCGCGCTGATTACGGTTGCCGCGACAACGATGCTCAAACCTATTTTCTTATACATGTCCGTTTCCTAATACCGAGCTTATTAACTACCATTCTATTCTATTGGCATTCTGATGGTGCATCGCTTCCAATCAGCTGTCCAATCGTTTTCGCGATGGAGCGTGCGTGCTTGGCATCTGCCCCGTGCGTCATGGCGCGGTGGATGGGAGGTGCCGGGCATTCGCGAGATGTCCGCGGCAATTGCGCACCGGAGCGGGAGCCTGCCGCCGTTGCCGGGTGTGTTGCGTGCAGGCGCCAAGAGGCGGACGAATGACGCGGCTGGCGGGCTATGACGGGCGGCGAATGTATCGGCCGGCCGATCGGGTGTAGCCTCTCGGCCGAAGGAGACCCCGCATGACGCTCGAAGTCCGTGACAGTGTTTGCCCGCATGACTGCCCGAGCGCGTGCTCGCTCGAAGTGGACGTGCACGACGGCGTGCGGATCGGGACGGTGAGGGGGGCGAAGGGGAACAGCTACACGGCGGGCGTGGTCTGCGCCAAGGTGGCGCGCTATGCCGAGCGGGTGCATCACCCGGGGCGACTGACCCAGCCTCTCCTGCGCGCCGGGCCGAAAGGCGCCGGGCAGTTCCGCGAGATCGGCTGGGACGAGGCGCTGGACCGGGTGGCGCAGGCGATGTCCGGCGCGGCGGCGCGGCATGGGGCGGAGGCGGTTTGGCCGTACTACTTTGCCGGCACCATGGGGCTGGTGCAGCGGGACGGGATCAACCGGCTGCGGCACGTGATGGGGTATTCCCGCCAGCAGAACACGATCTGCTCGACCATCCAGGAGATGGGGTGGATGGCGGGCGTGGGACGGTATGGCGGGCCGGACCCGCGGGAGATGGGCGAGGCGGACCTGGTGGTGATGTGGGGCGGCAACCCGGTCTCGACGCAGGTCAACGTGATGGCGCACGTGACGCGGGCGCGCAAGGAGCGCGGGGCGGCGTTCGCGGTGGTGGACCCTTACCGGACGCCGACGGCGGCGGCGGCGGACCTGCACCTGGCTTTGCGCCCGGGCACGGACGGGGCGCTGGCGTGCGCCGTGATGCACGTGGCGTTCCGCGACGGCTACGCGGATTGGGGGTTCATGCGGTCGCACTCGGATTGCCCGGAGCGGCTGGAGGCGCACCTGCGCGCGCGCGGGCCTGAGTGGGCGAGCGGGATCACGGGGTTGCCGGTGAACGAGATCGAGGCGTTCGCCGGGCTGTATGGGCGGACGGAGCGGGCGTTCATCCGCATGGGCTACGGGTTCGCGCGGAGCCGGAACGGGGCGGTCTCGATGCACGCGGTGACATGCCTGCCGACGGTCATGGGCAAGTGGCGCGCGGTGGGCGGCGGAGCGTTCTGGAACAACCGGGGCAACGGGATCTACCACTGGGACAAGACGCTGATCGAGGGGCTGGACGCGGCCGACCCTTCGGTGCGGCGGATGGACATGAGCCGGATCGGGGCCGTGCTGACGGGGGACCGGGGGGAGCTGGGGGAAGGGCCTGAGGTTCACGCGCTGTTCGTGCAGAACGTGAACCCGGCGGTGGTGGCGCCCAATAGCGGCCGGGTTCGGCGAGGATTAATGCGGGAGGACCTGTTCGTCTGCGTGCACGAGCAGTTCATGACCGAGACGGCGAAGCTGGCGGACGTGGTGCTGCCGGCGACGATGTTCCTGGAGCACGACGATCTGTATGCGGCGGGCGGGCATACGCATCTGCAGGTGGGGGCGAAGCTGGTCGAGCCGCCCGGCGCTTGCCGCTCGAACCACGAGGTGCTGCAGGGGCTGGCGTCGCGGCTGGGGGCGCGGCATCCGGGGTTCGAGATGACGGCGATGGAGCTGGTGGACGCGACGTTGCGCGCTTCGGGGTGGCCGGGGGCGGCGGCGGTGCTGGCCTCGCGCTGGGTGGACGCGGCGGAGCCGTTCGAGCGGAGCCATTTCCTGGACGGGTTCGGATGGGGCGACGGGCGGTTCCGGTTCGCGCCGGATTGGGCCGGGCTGGGGCGGCATGCGGCGGGGATGCCGGGGTTGCCGGACCATTGGGACGTGGTGGACGGGGCGTCGGAGGCGTTCCCGTTCCGGCTGGTGGCAGCGCCGGCGCGGCAGTTCCTGAACACGAGCTTCACGGAGACGCCGACAAGCCGGAAGCGGGAGGGGCGGCCTTGCGCCTTGCTGTGCGCGGCGGATGCAGCGCGGGTGGGGGTCTCGGAAGGGGGGGAGGTCCGGGTGGGCAATGCGCGGGGGGAGATTTTGGTGGGGGTGCGGGTGGCGGAGGGGATGCAAGAGGGGACAGTGGTGGTGGAAGGCATTTGGCCGAACGGGGATTTCGCCGGGGGGATGGGGGTCAACGTGCTGGTGAGCGACGAGGCCGCGGCGCCGGGAGGCGGGGCGGTGTTTCACGATACGGCGGTTTGGGTTCGGGGGGCGGGGTGAAATGATGCGTCGGCGCAGCCGTTCCTCACGGCAACGGGGCGTCGTCTTGTGCCGTCATTGTGATGGTTTCAGTGCCACGCAAAGGCAAGCTTTGCTGAGACCTCAATCGGCGCAGCAGTAGACGGGAGACGCCGGATGATCTCGCTCGTTACAGCCGCCAAAAGCTTGCTGACCGACTCTGGTCACAAACGTTCGCGCAGACCGTTCCCAGCAGTCTTCCTGCCGAGCCTGTGATGGGCATCACAGTCAAAGCGGCGATTCGCGGCGATACTGCGCTTGGGTCCGAGCCACGAAGGCCGGCCCGGTCCGTACACTTGATAATGGAGCGAAACATGTCTCAAGCGCTAGGTTTGTCCGTACCCGTTCATATGGGCCAAACTGCGGCTCCGCGTAGGAAGGTGATGGCAGCGGCGGGAGGCTCTGGCGTCGCCTCGGCCATCGTGGTTCTGATCATCTACGCGATCAAGCAAGGCGGCTACGACGTTCCTGACGCCGTCTCGGGGGCGCTGTCCACCATCCTGGTCGCGCTGCTTACCTTTGCTGCGGGCTACTATACGCCGCCCGGCGCCAGCGAGGACACGATCGTCAACGAGAACGGCAATGTCGTTTCGGCAATAAGCCCAAGTTGAACCGGGAAATGGCCAAAGCTCACGGCGATGCTGCGTTTCGACGGCAGCCGCAAAGGAGCGTCAAGTGAACGCTTTGCCTCTTGCAAGGAGGGGAGTGCAGGTCTCCAACGCCGTCGGGTGACCTGCCTCCGCTGGCAGCATGGCGGAGCGGCGACGTTCGGCTTGAATGTCGACGGGCTGACGTAAACGTGCCGGGGTCACCGCTTCTGATTATAAACATCCACGCAAACCGCCCCCAACAGCACCAGCCCCTTGATCACCTGCTGGTAGTCAATCCCGATCCCCAGGATCGACATCCCGTTGTTCATCACCCCCATGATGAACGCCCCGATCACCGCGCCCGTCACCTGCCCCACCCCGCCATAGGCCGAGGCCCCGCCGATGAAGCAGGCCGCGATCACGTCAAGCTCGAACCCGAGCCCGGCCTTCGGCGTCGCCGTGTTCAGCCGCGCCGCGAAGATCAGCCCGGCCAACGCCGCCAGCGCCCCCATGTTGACGAACGTGAAGAACGTCAGCCGCTCCGTCCGGATGCCCGACAGCTTGGCCGCCTTCTCGTTCCCGCCCACGGCGTAGATCTGCCGCCCCACCGTCATCCGGTTGGTCACGAACGCATACAGCGCGATCAGCGCCAGCATGATCAGCAGCACGTTCGGCAGCCCGCGATGAGAGACGATCAGGAAGGTGAAGGCGCAGACCACCGCGACGAGCAGCAGGTTCTTGGCGATGAACAGCGCCGAAGGCTCGACGTCGAGCGCGTGCTGCTGCTGCCGCGCCCGGGTGCGGACGCTGAGCCAGACGAGGCCCAAAGCGATGGCGACGCCGATCAGCAGGGAGCCGAGGCGGAACCCGTTGGCCATCAGAAACTCGGGCAAGTAGCCGGAGGCGAGCTTCTGGAAGGTGACGGGAAACGGGCCGACGGAGCGCCCGCCGAGGATGCCGAGCTCCAGCCCCTTGAACACCAGCATCCCGGCCAGGGTGACGATGAACGACGGGATCTTGAAGTAGGCCACCCAGTAGCCCTGGGCCGCGCCGATCAGCCCGCCCACGGCCAGGCAGACTAGCCCGGCAAGAACGTAGGGCACGTCGTACTGCACGATCATCACCGCGGCCAGCCCGCCCACGAAGCCGGACACGGAGCCGACCGAGAGGTCGATGTGCCCGGCCACGATCACCAGCAGCATCCCCAGCGCCATGATGACGATATAGCTGTTCTGCAGCACGAGGTTGGTGAGGTTCAGCGGCTTGAGCAGGATGCCGTTGGTCACGAATTCGAAGAACGCCATGATGGCGAGCAGCGAGAGCAGCATGCCGTACTGGCGCAGGTTGGCCTTCAGGAAGCCGCCGTTGGCGCGGGCAGAGGCGGGCTGGGCGGTGATCTCACTCATGAGGCGAGGCTCCGTGGCGCATGATGGCGCGCATGATCTTTTCCTGGGTGGCTTCCGGGCCTGCCATCTCGGCGACGAAGCGCCCGTCGGCCATGACGTAGATGCGGTCGGAGATGCCGAGCAGTTCGGGCATCTCGGACGAGATGACGACGACGCCGCGGCCGTCGGCGGCGAGTTTATTGATGATCTGGTAGATCTCGTACTTGGCGCCCACGTCGATGCCGCGGGTCGGCTCGTCGAGGATCAGCACCGCCGGGTCGGCGAACAGCCACTTGGAGAGGACGACCTTCTGCTGGTTGCCGCCGGACAGCTTGCCGGCGTCCTGGTAGACGTTGTGGCAACGGATTCTCATGCGGTTGCGGTACGTGTCGGCGACCTTCATTTCCTCGATGTCGTCGATCACCCCGGCATGGGAGACGGCGCCCAGGTTGGCGAGGCTGATGTTGGTGCGGATGTCCTCGTCGAGCAGCAGGCCGAGCTGCTTGCGGTCCTCCGTCACGTAGGCGAGCCCGGCGGCGATGGCGCGCGGGACGGTGGAGAGGTCGACCGGCTGGCCGCGCAGGGTTGCCTGGCCATGGATGTTGCGGCCCCAGGAGCGCCCGAACACGGACATGGCGAACTCGGTGCGGCCCGCGCCCATCAGCCCGGCGATGCCGACGATCTCCCCGGCGCGGACGTTGAAGCCGACGCCCTTGATGACGTGCCGGCCGGGATGCTGCGGGTGCTCGACGGTCCAGTCCTGGACGGCGAACAGCGGCTCGGCCGGGTTGGAGGCGCGCGGCGGGAAGCGGCTGCCGAGGTCGCGGTCGACCATGAGGCGGATGACGTGGTCCTCTTCGGCCGGGGCGTCCTGGCAGTCCAGCGTCTGCACGGCGCGGCCGTCGCGCAGGATGGTGATGCGGTCGGCGACCTTGGAAATCTCGTTGAGCTTGTGGCTGATGAGGATGGAGGTGATGCCCTGCGCGCGGAATTCGGCAAGCAGGTCGAGCAGGGCGGCGCTGTCGCGTTCGTTCAGGCTGGCGGTGGGTTCGTCGAGGATCAGCAGGCGTACCTGCTTGGCCAGCGCCTTGGCGATCTCGACGAGCTGCTGCTTGCCGATGCCGATGTCGGTGACGAGGGTGTCGGGCGGGTCGTGCAGGCCGACCTTGGCCAGCAGCGCCTTGGTTCGGGCATGGACGGCGCCGCGGTCGATGACGCCGAAGCGGGACGGCGGGTCGTTGAGGAAGATGTTCTCGGCGATGGAGAGGAGCGGGATGAGCGCCAGCTCCTGGTGGATGATGATGATGCCGAGGGGTTCGGAATCGTTGATGGTGCTGAAGCGGCGCTCCTGCCCGGCGTAGGTGATGGTTCCCTCGTAGCTGCCATGAGGATAGACGCCGCTCAGGATCTTCATGAGGGTGGACTTGCCGGCGCCGTTCTCGCCGACGAGGGCGTGGATTTCCCCCTCGCGCACGGTCAGCGAGACGTTTTCCAGGGCGGCGACCGGGCCGAAGCGCTTCGTGATGCCGCGCATGTCCAGGAGTCCAGGGCGCTGCATGTCGTGCGTCCTGGGACCCGCCGGCCCCAGCTCCCTGCCCATTACTCGAACTGGCTAAGCTTATAGTAGCCGCTGTCGATCAGCACCTTTTTCCAGTTGCCCTTGTTCACGATGACCGGCTGCAGCAGGTAGGCGGGGACGACCTTGACGCCGTTGTCGTAGGTCTTGGTATCGTTGACTTCGACTGTCTTGCCGCTGAGCTGGGCGTCGACCATGTCGGCGGTGACGCGGGCGAGGTCGCGGGTGTCCTTGAAGATGCTGGAGTACTGGCCGCCGGCGATGATGGACTTCACGGAGGGCACTTCGCAGTCCTGGCCGGTGATGACGGGCATGGGGAGGTCGCCGCTGCCGTAGCCGACGCCTTTGACCGAGGAGAGGATGCCGATGGACAGGCCGTCATACGGGGAAAGAACGCCGCCCAGCTTCTTGTCGGAATAGTAGGCGCTGAGCAGGTTGTCCATGCGGGCCTGGGCGACCGCGCCGTCCCAACGGAGGATGGAGACCTTGTCCATGCCGGTCTGGCCGCTGCCGACGACGAGCTTGCCGCCCTTGATCTGCGGCTCCAGCACGGACATCGCGCCGTTGTAGAAGAAATAGGCGTTGTTGTCGTCCGGCGAGCCGCCGAACAGCTCGATGTAGACGGGGGTCTTGGCGTCCTTGAGATCGAGGCCGTTCAGGAGCGACTGGCCCTGGAGAACGCCGACTTGAAAGTTGTCGAACGTGGCGTAGTAGTCGACGTTGGGCGTGCCGCGGATCAGGCGGTCGTAGGCGATGACGGTGATGCCGTTCTGTTTGGCCTGGCTCAGGACCTCGGACAGGGTGGTGCCGTCGATGGCGGCGATGACCAGGACCTTGTCGCCCTTGGTGATCATGTTCTCGATCTGCGAGAGCTGGTTCGGGATGTCGTCGCCGGCATATTGCAGGTCTGTGCCGTAGCCGCGCTCTTTCAGCACCTTGACGATGTTGTCGCCGTCGGCGATCCAGCGGGCGGAGGATTTGGTGGGCATGGCGATGCCGACCGTCGGCTTGCTCTGCGCCATTGCCGGCTGGATGGCGAACAGGGCGAGGGCGGCCAGGGTTATGAGTCGTCGCATCGAAATCCTCCAGAAAACCTTGCTGCCGGCATCAATAGCGGGACGCGCCGGCTTGGCAACTCTGGATTTTGCGAGGCATGGACGGGCTGCCTGGCTGGGTGCGGCTAGGCCCGGGCCATGACCAGTGACGCGGCTGACGCCCGGCGTGATGCCGGAGCGGTTCGTTTCGCGCGCTTTCGCCTCATGGGGCCGCGAATGAGCGCCAGCACGCTTTGAGAACGCATCATATTCCGCGTCGTGACGGCAAGCCGTCCCGCAATATGATGCTTAGGCTGGGTCGCGCCCGATCAGCCGACGACCTCCTTGATCATCTCGCGTATTTCGTCGGCGGAAAAGTTCATGGGCAACTTCTCCAATCCGTCGTGGGCGGCAAACGCCTCCGGAACGACGTTCTTATCACTGGGCAGCGGCTTATTTTGATAACTGAAAGACACGGTTGGAGACATAAATCCTCGTTATCGGCACACGGATCCAACGTTACTAAGTAACGTAAATTGAAAGGTGCCGTCTGTGAAAAGATTAAGACGTTTTCTAGGGCGACTTCGATATCGATCTTGGTATTTTCCGAGCAAGTGGGCAAGACCGGATCATTTTACAAGCCATGCAGCGCGCCTCCTCTGACCGCGGGACTGCCCAGCTTCGCCGCGCCGCGTTCGGCTGCGGCCATCGCGGCTTCGAGCGAAGGGGCTTGACCGTGGATGCGCCGGGCCGCCTCGCCGTCGGACCAGGCGACCCAGTCCCAACCGCCTCCGGGCAGGCTTTCAACCACGGCGTTCGTCCGGCCGCCCCACCACGAGGGCGCCGCCGCCGTCAGCAGCCCGGAGCTGTCCGCCCTCCAATTCATACGCGTGCCCATCGAGCCTTTCCTTGCCGTGCGCGCCGGTCAGCCATCATGCAGAGTCGGAAAATGCGTGACCGCTGCTTGCTGCCGTTTTAGACTGTAAAGGTGAATATTTTATCACCACCGCGGGCGAGGCTGCTGATCGAGGTCGTATACGACCTGATCTGCCCGTGGTGTTATCTGGGGGTTCGGCGGCTGTTCCGGACGCTGCGGCGGCGGCCTGACCTGCTGTTCGAGGTGTGCTGGCGCCCATTCCTGCTCAACCCGGACATGCCGCATACCGGGATGGCCCGGTCGGATTACGTCATCCGCAAGTTCGGCGGCGAGGACCGCGCCCGCCGCCTCTATGCCTCCATCACCGAGATCGGCGCCGCGGAAGGCGTCGAGTTCCGCTTCGAGCGCATCCGCCGCACGCCAAGCAGCGTCGATGCCCACCGCCTGGTGCGCTGGGCGGCGCCGTTTGACCGCAGCAGCGAGGTGGCGGAGGCGTTGTTCGCCGCCCACTTCGCCGACGGCCACGATATCGGCGACCATGCCGTCCTGCGCGCCATCGCGGCCAACTCCGGGCTTGACCCGCTCGCCGCCGCCGCCTTCCTTCGCAGCGACGACGACGTGGATGCCGTTCACGGCGACAATCTCCGGGCGCATCGGCTCGGCATCAACGGCGTTCCGTGCTTCGTCGTGGCTGGAAAGCACGCCGTGGCCGGCGCGCAGGAGCCGGAGGTGATCGAGCGGCTGCTGGATGTCGCCGCGGTGGACGCGGCGGAAATCTAGCCCGCTTCGGTCTAGCAAGATTTAGCCCGCTTCGGTCTAGCAAGATTTGGCTCGCTTCGCTTGAGGGAAATTTGCCTCGCTTCGCTCGACGGCGCCCGGCGTTCGGCCAGCATGGCAGCGCTGCGCGGGGGCGGCAGCCTGCACGGGCGATTGGTTGGCCGGTCCTTCGCCCATCGCCGCCGGCCATGGACAGCCGTTGCCGAACGCCCGGCGGGCCGAACTGGCACGCGGCACAGGACAGGGCCGCGGTTCCGTGGCAACCTGAGCCTAATGGCAACGGAGCAGCGGTTCGCGGATGAGTGGCGGCATCGACGTGGCGATCATCGGCGGCGGCGTGATCGGCTGCGCCGCCGCCTTTTTCCTGCGCGAACTCGGGTTCGGCGGCAGCATCGCAGTGTTCGAGAAAGACCCGTCATACCAGTTCGCCTCCACCGCCCGCTCGGCCGCCTCCATCCGGCAGCAATTCACCACCCCCGTCAGCACGCAGATGTCGCAGTTCTCGTTCGGCTTCCTGGCCAGCCTCGCGGACCGGTTCGGACCAAATGGCGACATCGCGCTCGTCCGCAGCGCCTACCTGCTGCTCGCGGACGCCGCGCGGGCCGACATGCTGCGGTCCTGCCACGAGAATTTCGTGCAGTTGGGCGCCTCGGTCGCGTGGCTCGGGCAACGCGAGCTCGCCGCGCGCTTCCCCTGGCTGCGAACCGAGGACCTGGTCGGCGGCACGCTCGGCCTGGCCGGAGAGGGCTGGTTCGACGCCTACATGCTCCTGCGCCTGCTGCGCCGGCAGGCGCGCGAGATGGGGGTCACGTTCATAGACAGGGAGATCGTCGGCTTCGAACGCGGCGGCGGCGGGATTGCCGCGGTGGCGTGCGCCAAAGGCGAGAGACATGCCTGCGGCGCCGCCGTCATCGCCGCCGGCCCGGCCTCGGGGCAGGTGGCAGCGCTCGCCGGGTGCGACTTGCCGGTCGAGCCGCGCAAGCGGACGATGTTCGTGATCCAGGCGCCGCTCGACCCGGCCGGGATGCCGTTCGTGTTCGACGCGTCGGGCATCGCGCTGCGCCCGGAAGGCGACCGCTTCATCTGCAGCGCGCTGCCCGCCGGGGACCGGGACCCGCATCCCGGTCTGGACTTCGAACCCGATCATTACCTGTTCGAGGACGCCGTGTGGCCAGCCTTGGCCCACCGCATCCCCGCGCTGGAGCGGTTGCGGCTGCAGAGCGCATGGGCCGGGCACTACGAGATGAACCTGTTCGACCACAACGGCGTCGTGGGGCGCCATCCCGAGCTGCGTAACCTGATCTTCGCCACCGGCTTCTCCGGCCACGGCGTGATGCACGCGCCGGCCACCGGACGCGGCGTGGCCGAACTGATCCTGCATGGCCGTTACGTCTCGCTCGACCTCAGCGCCCTTGGCTACGAGCGGATCGCGGCGCGGACCCCGATCCACGAAGCGCTCGTGTACTGAAGCCCGCCCTGCCGTTTAGGGATGTTTGAAGACGCATCATTGTTCGCGTCATGACGGCGAACCGTCGCGCGAAATGACGCTTAGGGAGCCTTGATGCCATGACTGAGCCACCTCCCCCGGCCACGAACGCCAGCGATGCGCGCTCGGCGCGCCGCCGCGAGGATGACCGCTTCCTGCGCGGCGCCGGCTCCTACGCCGATGACCTGGTCAGCAGGGCCGCGCTGCACGCCGTCTTCGTGCGCTCGCCCAGCGCCCACGCCAGGGTCGGCGCCATCGACGCCGCCGCGGCAGCCGCCATGCCCGGCGTCCACGGCGTCTTCACCGCCGCGGACCTGCTCGCGGAAGGCGTTGAGCCGATCCCCTGCGCCATGCGCCTGCCGTCCGTCGAGCCGCTGATCGTTCCGCCCCGGCACGCCTTGGCCGCCGGGTATGTCCGTCACGTCGGCGAGGCGGTCGCGGTCGTCGTGGCCGAAACCCGGCTCGCCGCCCGCGACGCCGCCGAGCGCGTCGTGGCGGAGTACGACGACCTTCCCGCCATCGTTCAGCCCAAGGCCGCGCTGGCAGCCGGGGCGCCGCAGATCTGGCCGCAGGCGCCGGGCAACCTGGCCTACCGGTTCGAGCGCGGCGACCGGGATGCCGTGGCCCGCGCCTTCGCCGCCGCCGCGCACTGCGTCACGCTGGAGCTGGTCAACAACCGCGTCGTTGCGGCCCCGCTGGAGACCCGCGCGGCGACCGCCTCGTTCGACGCCGCCTCGGGCGGTTTGCGCCTGGTGCTGAGCGGGCAAGGCGTTCACGCCATCCGCGACGACTTGGCCGCGTGCTTCGGCCTGCCGGCCGAGGCCGTCCACGTCGCCTGCCCCGACGTCGGCGGCGGGTTCGGCATGAAGAACGTCGTGCACCCGGAATACGTGGCGCTGCTCTGGGCGGCGCGGCGGCTGGGCCGTCCGGTGCATTGGGTCGCCGAGCGTACGGAGGACTTCACCAGCGGCGTGCACGGGCGCGACAACGTCACGGGCGCCCGGCTCGCGCTCGATGCCGACGGGCGCTTCCTGGCGCTCGATGTCGATACCATCGGCAATCTCGGCGCCTACGTGTCCGCCCTGGGGCCGGGCGCATCCACCTTGGCGCCCTCGACCGCGATGGGCGGCGTCTACGCGATCCCGGCCATCTTCATGCACGTCCGCGGCGCCTTCACCAACACCGTGCCGCTCGATGCGTATCGCGGCGCGGGCAAGCCGGAAGCCAACTACCTGATCGAACGCCTGATCGACGTTGCGGCCGGCCAGTTGGGCCGCGACCGCATCGCGCTGCGCCGCATGAACCTGATCGAGGCGTTCCCCCACCGGACCGCGCTCGGCGCCGAGATCGACACCGGGCGTTTCCGGGCAAACCTGGACGCCGCGGCGCAGGCAGCCGATCAGCCCGGACGGCAGCGGCGCAGGCAGGCGGCGGCGGCGCGCGGGCGGCTGCATGGCCAGGGCATCGCCTGCTTCCTCGAAACCTCGCGCGGCGCGCCCACCGAGAACGGCGCGGTCCGGTTTCGCCGCGACGGCGCCGTCGAGCTGCTGTCCGGCACGCAATCCAACGGCCAGGGGCACGAGACGAGCTTCGCCCAGATTGCCGCACGCCGGCTCGGGCTGCCCGCGTCGCACTTCCGCTTGGTGCAGGCCGACACGCGGCAGATCGCATCCGGCTCGGGCCACGGCGGCGCCCGCTCGCTGCCGATGGCCGGCAGCGCCTTGCTTATGGCGCTGGACGCGAGCCTGGCCAAGGCGCATCAAGAGGCCGCGCGCCTGCTGCAATCCGACCCGGCCTCGGTCCGGTTCGAGGCCGGGACGTTCCATGCCCCCGGCCGCGCCAGCATAACCCTCGCCGACATGCTCGGAATGCTCCCGGACGGCGCGCTCGACGCCTGCGCGCATGATCCGAACAACCTGTTCGTTTATCCGAACGGCTGCCATTTGGCCGAGGTCGAGGTCGACCCGGAGACCGGGGCGGTGGCGCTGGTGCGTTACGTGGCGGCCGACGATTACGGCGCGCTGGTCAACCCGCTGCTGACCGAGGGGCAGGTCCAGGGCGGGCTGGCGCAAGGGATCGGGCAGGCCATGCTGGAGCGCGTGCATTACGATCCCGAATACGGGCAACTGCTGACGGCCACGTTGTCCGACTACGCGCTGCCGAGGGCCGCCGACCTGCCGTGGCTCGAAGTCCGCTTCGACGAGACGGCGCCGACGGCCCGCAACCCGCTGGGCGCGAAAGGGGCCGGGCAGGCCGGGGCAATCGGGGCGCCGCAAGCCGTGATGGCAGCGATCGCCGATGCGATCGGGATTGCCCACCTGGATATGCCGGCCACGCCGGAGGCGGTGTGGCGCGCGTGCCGAAGCCGGGAGGCTGGGCTGGCACGGGTTGGGAGCGGGCAATCACGTAGTCGCTGATGCGAGCAGCAGCGTGATCGAGGCGGACAGCACGGCGGCTGCCGGGACAGGGGCGGGGGTCTCCTGAACCCTTTGGCAACGTCCGGGGGCGCTGGACCATTCCGGCCACCTGGTTGCCCATCGCCTGCGCCGCCTCGGTGAAGCGGGTCTTGCCGCCGCCATCGACCACGACCGTCTCGATCCGAAGGCGTGGCCTCTGCAGATGTCGCGTCAGTCCGCGAGCTGAGGCTGGCGGCTCGTGACCTCCGGCGCGCCCTGCATCGCGGCGCCAATCTCGCCGGCATGGGGCATCTCGCCTTGAGCGCCCGTGTGCTGGGCGTTCAAAGCCGTGGCAGCCGCGGCGCGGCGCATGGCTTACGGCAAACCCGCGCCGTTCCAGGCGTCCAAGCAGAACGAGGGGCCGGGGCGAAGCGGAACAGGCTCACGACTCAAGGGCCGACGGATCGTGGGCGATCCAGACGCCCAGCAGGCAGAGCGCGAAGCCCGCTGCGACCCACCAGGTCAGCGGCTGCCCGAACAGCGCCCAGGCCCAGATCGCCGTGACCGGAGGGGTCAGGTACATGAGGCTGGCCACCCGGGTGGCCGAGGAGCGGGCGAGGCACAACCAATAGAAGCCATAGGCGGCGAAAGTGCACAGGATCACGAACCAGGCGACGGCGGCCCAAAAGGCCGCCTCCGCAGGCGGCATGACCGAGCCGGTCAAGGCGGCGAATGGAAGCATGGCAAGGGCGGTTGCGAGCGATTGGACGCAGATGGTCGCAGGCAACGGCAGCAAGACGGCGGGGCGGGCCTTCGACAGGATCGTTGCCAGGACCACGCATGCCACCGAGATAAACGGGAGGGCATAAGCGTATCGAGGCGCGTCACCGAGCGAACCATTGACCGCGAGGCCAACCCCGGCGAGGCCGGCCAGCAAACCGATCCATTGGATGCCGCGTAGCCTTACGCCAAGCAGGGGACCCACCAGAGCAGCGGTCGCGAGCGGCTGCAGGGCGGTGACGAGGGCCGCCGTTCCTGCCGGAACCCCGAGATCAATCGCCACGGTGATGAAGCCGATGAAGCCTGCCATCGCGAGCAGGCCGATGGACGCCTGAACCGCGAACTCGCGCCACGGGACCGTCCGGGCCGCCGCGAGGGCGAACGGTAAGAGACAAAGCGATGCGATGACGAAACGCCAGAACAGGACTAGGAAAACCGAGGCCCCCGATCGCGATGCGAGGACGGCGCCGATGAAGCCGGAGCTCCAGAAGACGACGAGGCAGGCTTCCATGGCGAGGTTGAACCGCCTTGTGCCGACGGTCTCGCCCTCGGAGGTCACGATGTCAGGTCACGGATGCTGGCTGAGGCGTTCAGCGGGCGCTCGGATGTACGTGGATGCGCCCCGGCTTTGCCGCGGACGGGGCGTTCAGGCTTCGTCATCCTCGGGCTGCTGTCCCCTCGGGTCCAGGCTGCGCCAATCGCGGTCGGGGCGGCGGGCCGGGCGGGCGACGAAGTCGTGCAGTTCGGTGGCGCTCTTCCAGGCCTGGTCGCCGGCCTCGGGGACGGTAGCGTCCTCTCCGAAGGCGAACCAGGCGTCGAGGACGGCCTTCGGGTCCATGCCCGGCGCGCGGCAGCGCTCGACGCTGTCGCGGACGTAGCGGCGGGCGAACAGGTTTGCGTCGTCGACGGTATCGAACGGGCCGACGTTTTCGACCACGTCGTGGGCGTCGCCGCTGGAGAGGTCGAGGATCTGCACCTGGTAGGGCATCAGGCGACGAGGCCGGTGAAGCCGTTGGTGATGGGGTAGCGGCGGTCGCGGCCGAAGGCGCGGGGGGTGATCTTCACGCCGGGGGGAGCTTGGCGGCGCTTGTACTCGGCGCGGTCGAGCATGCGCCAGACGCGCAGCACGGTGCCGCGGTCGTGGCCCTCGGCGACGAGGGCGTCGATGGATTGCTCGCGCTCGACCAGGCCTTCGAGGATGGCGTCGAGGTCGGCGTAGGGGGGAAGCGA
This sequence comes from Acetobacteraceae bacterium, assembly GCA_965217935.1. Taxonomy (GTDB): domain Bacteria; phylum Pseudomonadota; class Alphaproteobacteria; order Acetobacterales; family Acetobacteraceae; genus JBBROS01. The sequence continues at coordinate 1,904,982 of OZ244581.1, forward strand.
GTCCTGGTCGGTCTGGTCGGGCTTGAGTTCGGCGCTGGGGGGCTTGGTGATGACGCGGGGGGGCATGACCGGGCCGGCCGGGCCTCCCGCGCCGTCGGGGAGGTGGGCGTTGCGCCAGCGGCAGAGGTCGAACACGGTGGTCTTGTAGACGTCCTTCAGCACGGAGTAGCCGCCGCACATGTCGCCGTAGAGGGTGGAGTAGCCGACGGACATCTCGCTCTTGTTGCCGGTGGTGAGCACCATGTGGCCGAACTTGTTGCTCATGGCCATCAGCAGCAGGCCGCGGGTGCGGGACTGGATGTTCTCCTCGGTGATGTCGGCCTGGCGGCCCTCGAAGGCGGGGGCGAGGCTGGTCTCGACGGCGGCGGCGATGCCGGTGATGGGGACGGTGTCGCAGGGGATGCCGAGCAGGCGGGCGCACTCGGCGGCGTCGTCCAGGCTGTGCTGGCTGGTGTAGGGGCTGGGGAGCATGACGGCGCGGACCCGGGCGGGGCCGAGGGCGTCGACGGCGACGGCGGCGGAGAGGGCGCTGTCGATGCCGCCGGACAGGCCGAGCAGGACGCCGGGGAAGCGGTTCTTTTCCACGTAGTCGCGCAGGCCCAGCATCATGCAGCGGTAGATGAGATCGAGGCGCGTGGGTTCGGGGGCGATGGCCTGGGGGGCGCAGACGAGGCGGTCGCCGTCGCGATGCCACTCGGTGAGCGTGACCTGCTCCTGGAAGCAGGGCATCTGCACGGCCAGGGTGTGGTCGGCGTTGAGCACGAAGCTGGCGCCGTCGAACACGAGCTCGTCCTGGCCGCCCGTTTGGCCGAGGAATACGAACGGGAGGCCGGTCTCGACGATGCGGGCGATGCCGAGGGCGGTGCGGCGCCCGGCCTTGCCGTCCTCGAACGGGGAGCCGTTAATGCTGAGCAGCATCTCCGCGCCGCTCTCGGCGAGGGTCTCGGAGACGGCGGGGAGCCAGAAGTCCTCGCAGACCATGAGGCCGATGCGGACGCCGCGGAAGGCGACGGGGCCGGGGCTTGGACCGGGGTTGAAGACGCGCTTCTCGTCGAACACGCCGTAGTTGGGCAATTCGTGCTTGGCGCGGCGGGCGACGATTTTCCCGCCGTCGAGCACGAAGGCGGCGTTGAAGAGCTGGGCGCCGTCGCGCCAGGGGCCGCCGACGACGAGGCCGGGGCCGCCGTCGATGGTGTCGCGGGCGAGGGCGTCGAGCGCCTGCTCGCATTCGGCGACGAAGGAGGGCTTCAACACGAGGTCTTCGGGAGGGTAGCCGCCGATGGAGAACTCGGGGGTGACGACGAGGTCCGCGCCCAGCGCCGCGGCGTCGGCGCGGGCTTGGCGGATGCGGGCGAGGTTCTTGTCCACCTGGCCGACGTGCATGTTGAGCTGGGCGAGGGCGATCTTCATGACGCTGTTGATCTCGGGTGCGCCGCCGCGGGTTCAACGGGCTGTTCCACGGGACGGAGGAGGAACTCGCGGCCGACCTTGACGCGGGGGATGCCGTCGTAGGCGACGATGTCGGCGGTGGCGTAGGTTTCGTGCCAGTCGTCGGGGATGAAGCTGCCGGTGCCCACGGTGTCGATCGGCGCGTTGGTGTCGGCCATGACCCGGCACTTGCTGACGCCGAAGCCCGACGAGACGACGATGCGCACCTTGGGGAAGCCGGCGCCGTCGAGGGCCTCGCGCATGTGCCAGATGGCGGCGGCCGAGACGCCGGTGCCGACGAGGTGGCGCAGCTCGGCGTCGCTGCGGTAGTGGCGGATGGCGCCGGGGGCGCGGCGGTCGAGGACGGCGTAGCTGGAGGCCGGGTCGAGCCCCTCGATGTAGCGCCCGCCGTGGGTGTCGAGGCGGACGGCGAGGCGGCCGGCGGCGGCGATGTCGGGGAAGCGGCGGCAGACGGCGAGGCCGTCGGTGACCTCGCGGCCGAAATAGTCGGTGAGCACGGTGAGGTTCTCGCCGGGGCAGGCGTCGTGGAACATCTCCGCGGCGCGCAGGGTGGAGCCGGCGTAGCCGATCAGGGCGTGGGGCATGGTGCCGAGGCCGGCGATGGCGCCGTATTCCTGGGCGCCGAGGGCGGAGCTGCTGCCGACGAAGCCCCTCGCGCCCTCGCGCTGGGCCGCCCGGCTGCCGACGGCGGCGGCGTAGGCCATGAGGGACTGCATCTCGGCCCCGGCGCAGTGCCGGGCTTCCATGGCGAGGAAGGCGGCGCGCGGCAGGGCGGCGCACATCTGGTAGGCGTTGTGGGCGGCGACGCTGGCCGCACCGATCTTTTGCAGGAACAGGGTCTCGGTTTCGGACAGGGCGGCGAGGCTGCCGGTGATGGTGACGATGGGCTCGCCGGCGCCGACCCATGCGCCCTCGGCGTGGCGGATGAGGTAGGCGAACTGGGTGTTGCGGGCTTGGGCCACCTGGTCGAGCCATTCCAGCATCAGGCGGGGGGCGGAGATGACGGGGCGGCGGAGGAAGACGGCGTAGGTGACGACCTGGTCGCCGAAGCGCTCGACGACCTCGCGGGTGCGGGTGAAGTAGGCGTCGGTGCGGTTTTGGATGTCGTCGAGGAGGGGGTTGGTCATGGCCGGTCCTATTGCGCGGCGACGGCCGGCTGGCGGCGGGGGGCGCGGCGGGCCTTGAGTTCCTCGGCGACGAGGAAGGCGAGTTCGAGCGACTGTTCGGCGTTGAGGCGGGGGTCGCAGAAGGTCTCGTAACGGTTGGCGAGGTCGGCCTCGGTCAGGCGGTGCGCGCCGCCGGTGCATTCGGTGACGTCCTGGCCGGTCATCTCGACGTGGACGCCGCCGGCCCAGGTGCCCTCGGCGGCGTGGGCGTCGAAGAAGCCGCGCACTTCGGCGAGGATGGCGTCAAAGCTGCGGGTCTTCACCTTGGACGAGGTGCTGATGGTGTTGCCGTGCATGGGGTCGCAGATCCAGGCAGCGCGGGCGCCCTCCTGGCGGACGGCCCGGAGCAGCGGCGGGAGCTTGCGGGCGACCTCTTGCGCGCCCATGCGGCTGATGAGGGTGAGGCGGCCGGGCTCGTTGCGGGGATTGAGGGCGGCGATCAGGCGCAGCAGGGTGTCCGGATCGGTGGTGGGGCCGACCTTGAGGCCGATGGGGTTCTCCACGCCGCGGAGGAACTCGACGTGCGCGCCGTCGGGCTGGCGGGTGCGGTCGCCGATCCAGAGGAAGTGGGCGGAGCAGGCATAATGGTGGCCGGAGGTGCTGTCGATGCGGGTGAGCGCCTGCTCGTAGGGCAGGAGGAGCGCTTCGTGGCTGGTGTAGAAGTCGGTCTCGCGGACCTGCTGGGTGGCGGGGCTGCCCATGCCGCAGGCGGCCATGAAGGCGAGCGTCTCGTCGATGCGCGACGAGAGGTCCTGGTAGCGGGCGGCGAGCGGGGAGCGGGCGGCGAAGTCGAGGTTCCAGCGGTGGACCTCGTTCAGGTCGGCGTAGCCGCCGGTGGCGAAGGCGCGGAGCAGGTTGAGGGTTCCGGCGGATTGGAAGTAGGCGGTTTCCATGCGGGCCGGGTCCGGCGTGCGGGCCTCGGGGGTGAAGTCTGCGCCGTTGACGATGTCGCCGCGGTAGCTGGGGAGGGCAATGCCGTTCGCGGTCTCGGTGTCGCTGGATCGGGGCTTGGCGTATTGCCCGGCCATGCGGCCCATTTTGACGATGGGCACGCTGGCGCCGAAGGTCAGCACGACGGCCATCTGCAAGAGGACGCGGAAGGTGTCGCGGATGACGTCGGCGCGGAAGTCCTGGAAGCCCTCGGCGCAGTCGCCGCCCTGGAGGACGAAGGCCTGGCCGTCGGCGGCTTGAGCCAGGGCTTGCTTGAGGCGGCGGGATTCGCCGGCGAACACGAGTGGGGGATAGCCGGCGAGGCGGGCTTCCGCGGCGGCCAGGGCGGATTGGTCCGGGTAGGCGGGGAGCTGGCGGGCCTCGTGGTTGCGCCAGGAGGCCGGGGTCCAGGCCGGGTTGGCAGGGGTCATCTTGGTCTCCATGTCGGTTCGGCTGGTTTCGTTCAAGCAGGGTTTATCGCGCGGATGCGGCCGGGACGCTATCCTTGAGGGGGCGGTCAGGCTTCAATGCTTTACGCCGGCCGGTCCGCCGCGCCTATTTGGATGCGATCGAATGAGTGACCCCGACAAACCGCCTGCCCCGGCCCGGGTCGCTCCCGCGGCGACGCCCGACCCCGGGGGCGCGCTGGCGCTGCAGGTCGGGGTGGTGGTGATCGCCGGGCTGTATTTCGCGCGCGAGGTGCTGATCCCGATCACGCTGGCGATCCTGCTGTCGTTCCTGCTTGGGCCGGTGGTGGCCTTGCTGCACCGGCTTCGGTTCCCACGGGTGCTGGCGGTGCTGGTCTCCGTCGTGCTGGCCCTGGTGTTGGCGCTCGGCGTCGGCGGGCTGATCGGCACGCAGGTCGCCAGCCTGGCGCAGGACGTTCCGCGGTATGCGGCCACGGTCGAGACAAAGGTCGACGCGGTGAAGGGGTTTGCCGTCGGGCACTTCGCGTCGGTCATGCGCGGACTGCACCGGCAGGAAGAGCGGGCAGCCAACGGCGAGGCGGCGACGGCGCCGGGCAACCCGTCGGCCGAGGCGCCGGCGCAGGACAACGAGCATGTCGTGCCGGTCGAGGTGCGGCAGCCCAATCCGTCTCCGCTGGCCTTGGCGGAGCGCATCCTGGCGCCGGTGCTCAGCCCGTTGTCGACCACGGCCATCGTGTTCATCTTCGCGGTGTTCATCCTGATGCAGCAGGAGGATCTGCGCGACCGCATGATCCGGCTGTTCGGGTCCGGGGACTTGCACCGCACGACGGCGGCGCTCGACGACGCGGGATACCGGCTGTCGCGGTATTTCCTGGCGCAGCTCGGGATCAACACAGCGTTCGGCTGCGTGATCGGGGCCGGGCTTTACTTCATCGGCATTCCGTCGCCGGTGCTTTGGGGGGTGCTGGGCGGGCTGCTGCGCTTCGTGCCTTACGTGGGCGCTTTCCTGGGCGCGGCGCTGCCGCTGGCGCTGGCGGCGGCGGTCAGTCCGGGGTGGTCGCTGCTGGGCTGGACGGCCGCGCTGTTCGTGGTGGCGGAAGGGCTCACCGGGCAGGTGGCGGAGCCGCTGCTGTATGGGCACAGCACCGGGCTGTCGCCGTTCTCGGTGGTGGTGGCGGCGACGTTCTGGACCTGGCTGTGGGGGCCGATCGGGCTGATCCTGTCCACGCCATTGACGTTGTGCCTGGTGGTGATGGGGCGGCACGTGAAGCGGCTGGAGTTCCTGGACGTGATGCTGGGGGACCGCCCGGCGCTGACCCCGGTGGAGAGCTTCTACCAGCGGATGCTGGCCGACGACCCGGACGAGGCGCAGGACCAGGCGGAGCTGCTGCTGAAGGAGCGCTCGCTGTCCAGCTACTACGACGAGGTGGCGCTCAAGGGATTGCAGCTCGCGGCCAACGACCTGCAGCGTGGCGTGCTGAGCAGCGGGCAGCTTGAGCGGATCAAGGAGGCGATCAAGGAGCTGGTCGCCGACCTGGATCAGCACGACGACGCCGACCCGCACCCCGACGTGGCGAAGGGGGAGGCCTTGGCGCCGTCGTTCGCCGAGCAGGATTTGCCGAAGCAGGACGCGCCGAAGGGGAGTCCGCCGCCGTACGATGACCTTCCGGCGGCTTGGAAAGCGGGGTCGGCGGTGCTGTGCCTGGCCGGCCGGGGACCGTTGGACGAGGCGGCCTCGACCATCCTGGCGCAATTGCTGCGCAAGCACGGGCTGGGCGCGCGGGTGATTGATTTCGAGTCCGCGTCACGCGGCAGGATCGGCGCCCTGGAGGCCGAGGGTATCGCCATGGTCTGCGTCAGCTACCTGGAGATCAGCGGCAGCCCTTCGCACCTGCGGTATCTGATGCAGCGGCTGAAAGCGCGGCTGCCGGGGCGGCCGATCTTGGTTGGGCTTTGGCCGGCCGAGGATGCGGTGCTGAAGGAGGAGCGGGTGCGAGCGGTGATCGGCGCGGACCATTATACGAGTTCTCTGAAGGCGGCGGTGGATGCGTGCCTCGCGGAGGCGCGCTCGCATGCCGAGGCGCTTCAGGCGGCGGATTAGGCCGGGCCGGCTCCGGCCATTGCCGCCGAGCCTGGACGCGGCACAAGGTTTGGCGCAAGGGCGGAGGCCCGGTCAATCCGGACCGGGCCGTCGGCATCGACGTGTTCGGGGACGACCAGGCTTGGAGCGGCCGGGTCGCGGGCGAGACGGCGTCGGGGGGCGCTGCGGTCAACGCCTGCGCGTTGCAAGGGGGCTGCCTTCGCTCGCGTTCGGCGGCAGCGGGGTGAGCGGCATGGGCCGGCATATCGGGTTGAGGGATTTAAGGAATTTTCCAACCCGCGCGGCGTCGTGGTGCGGGGCGAAGGAGATCATGTCGGGGCGCTCTCCTCGCCCCGTACGAAGGCGGAGGCGTTGGCAAGCGCGGCTTTGGCCGGAGGTTTAGGCCGCGGCTCGTCCCGTGACGCCGGTCAGTCTTGCCCGGCCGTCAAGGCGCGCGTGCAGACGGCCGCGTCGATGTTGCCGCCGCTCAGGACGACGCCCACCGTCCGCCGCTGCGCATCGAACTTGCCCGCGAGCAGCGCGGCCAAGGCGACGGCGCCGCCGGGTTCGACGACGAGCTTGAGGTGGGTGAAGGCGAAGCGGATGGCGGCCAGGACCTCGGCGTCGGTGACCGCCATGCCGCCGGAAAGGCGCTCGCGGTTGATCGCGAAGGTGAGCTCGCCGGGGGTGGGGGAAAGCAGGGCGTCGCAGAGTTGGGAGCCGCCGGGGGAATTGGCCTCGCGGCGGCCCGTGGCGAGGGAGCGGATGGTGTCGTCGGCGCCTTCGGGTTCGACGGCGTAGAGTTCCGTGGCGGGCGAGGCCCGGGCGAGGGCCAGGGCGCAGCCGGCGACAAGGCCGCCGCCGCCGGTGCAGACGAGCATGGCATCCATTCGCAGGCCGGCACGGCCCGCGTCCTCGGCCAATTCGAGCGCCAGGGTCCCCTGCCCGGCTATGACGTGCGGGTGATCGAAGGGAGGGATCAGGGCGGCGCCGGTCCGTTCGGCGTGGGCAGATGCGAGGCCGGCCCGGTCGGCGGTCATGCGGTCGAACGGGACGATGGCCGCGCCCCAGCGGCTGGTGGCGTCCACTTTCACGCGGGGCGCGTCGGCGGGCATGTAGATGGTGGCCAACGCCCCGATACTGGCGGCGGCGCAGGCGAGGGCTTGGCCGTGATTGCCGGAGGAGTGGGTGACGACGCCGGCCTGGCGCTGCCCGGCGGCAAGCTGCAGCGCGGCGTTCATGGCGCCGCGGAGCTTGAAGCTGCCGGTCTTCTGCAGGCATTCGGGCTTCAGGAGGATCGTGCCGCCGGTCAGCCGGTCGAGGTGCGGGTTGCGCAGCATGGGGGTGCGGACGACGTGGCCGGCGATGCGCCGGGCGGCGGCGGGGATGTCATCGGGGGTCGGGAGCTGCATGGCCGGTTCTCTCAGGTTGTGGGAGACGGACGATCAGGGCGTCCGGGCGGGGGGTGACGCGGTAAAGGCGGTAGGTCTCGGCCTCGATGCCGTCCCGGCCGCGGGTCAGCGTGCCCAGGAGTTCGGGCGATTGCCAATAGGCCGGGTCCGGGCCTTCGCGGCGGCGGGCGGTGATGAGGAGGAGGCCCGGGCGGGTCTGCTGGCTGGCAGGAAGGTTGAACAGGCGCCAGCGGGGGGCGGCGGCGAGGACGGGCAGGCCCGGGGCGGACCAGGCGAGCGAGGCGGCAGCGCCGTATTCCTCGCTGGCGAGGAAGGCGCCGCCGTGCTGCCGGGCGTCGGAGGCGGCGGCGTGCGCCAGGGCGGGGAAGCCGGCGACGCGCAGGGTCGGGTCGAGCGTGCGGGGGAGCGGCAGGGGGCCGAGGGCGGCTTGGAGGTAGACGAGCGCGGTGATGGCGAGGCCGAAGGCGCCCGCGGGCCTCCACCAGCGCCCGGCCAGCCCGGCGGCGGCGAGAGCGCAGCCGGGATAGAGCACCGCGACCCAGTTGGCCTGCACGCGGTCGCCGAGGGCGTGCTGGACGAAAACGGCGGCGCCGGGGAGGATCAGGGCGGCGCAGAGGGTCCAGGGAGGCTGCCGCCAGCGCCGGGCGGCGGCGACGGCGGCGGCGGCGAAGAGGGCGAAGACAAGGGGGGTGGCGAGGCCGATCTGGCCGGCGACAAGTTCCGAGAGGTAGCGCAGCGCGCGTCTGGGCGCCCAGTCGCCGGTGCGGCCGCCTTGCTTGATGAAACTGGCCCAGCCATGATCGGCGTTCCAGAGCACGACGGGGAGGAACAGGGCGACGGCGAGGAGGCCTCCGAGCCAGGGCCACGGGGTGAGCAGCCAGGCTCGGCGGGACGGCGTGAGCAGCCATAGGGCGATGCCGAGGCCGAGCAGGGCGGCGGTATATTTGCTGTCCAGCCCGAGCCCGGCGGCGGCGCCCACGATCAGCCACCAGGCCCCTGCCCTGCCGCTCAGGGTTCGTCGATCGGGCGAACGAGCCCTAAGTTCTTGCTTCGTCGGGCAGCTTCGTCGGCGTGCTGCCGCGTTTGTCGCCGACGCTGCCGTTGGCTTGCTGGCGATGCGGGCAAGCGCCCAGATTGCGCCGGTCCAGAAAAAGAGGAGCGGCGTGTCGGGCGTCATGGTGACGGCGCCGGCGCCCAGCATGAGGGTCGCGTTCAGCAGCACGGCAGCCCGCAGGCCGGCGGCTTGGGAATGGAACAGGCGGCAAGCTGCGTCGGCCAGCAGGACGGAGCCGAGGGCGGCCGAGAGGGGGGCCAGCAGGCGGACGCCGAGCGCCGTGTCGCCGGCCAGTGCGGCGCCGAGGCGAATCCACAGCGCCACCATCGGCGGGTGGTCGAGGTAGCCCGGGGCGAGCGCGCGGGACCAGACCCAGTAGTAGGCCTCGTCCGGAGAGAGCGGGATGGCGCCCGCGGCGGCGACGCGCACGAGCGTGATGACCGCCAAGGCGGCGTATGCCAGGGAACGTTGGCGGCGGTCGCGTGTTGCTGCTTCGGCAACGTTCAAGTGGGGACCCATGTTTTCGTTTATTGGCGCAATCATCATCGGCGGCATAGCAGGCGCCATCGCGAAACTGATCATGCCGGGGCGGGACCCGGGCGGGTTCATCATCACCATCCTGCTCGGGATCGGCGGCGCGATGCTGGCGACCTGGCTGGGGCATCAGATCGGATGGTATCGGTATAACCAGAGCGCCGGGCTGATCGGCGGCGTCGTGGGGGCCATCATCATCCTCTTTATCTATCGGCTCCTAGTGCGGTCGCGGGCGTGACGCGGTGCGGTGGGCTATTCTGACGTGCCTCGCGCTGGCGAGTTGCGGCGAGCCGAGGGGCGCGCCGCTCGTCTCGGCGCAATTTCCGCCGGGCACAGGGGTTGTGAACGACGCGAGCGAGCCGCAGCCAATCGACAGCTTGCCGTATGGCGCGGGCAACTACAGCCCGGCGCCGGGCGGGCTGCAACCGAACGATGCCAGCAAAACCTTTCGCACGCCTTAAGGCTCGTTTGGCAGCAGTCTCTGTCATTCGATCGAGCAAACGAGCCTTAGCTTTCGTCTTGTCGGGCAGCTCTGCCGTCGTGCCGTTGCGCGCATTGCCGACCTCGTCCTGAACGCTTCAATGATCGGCGCGGGTCGTGCGTGACGCGGCGGGTCGGCTGGCGGCTGCGCGACCTGATCAGAGCGGCACGCCGGCGAGGTTGCGGCTGGTGCGGATGGTTTGCAGCGTCTGCACCCGCGCGACGTTCGGCGCGCCGGTGAGTTGCTGGGTCAGCGTGTTCTCGTGCGCGGTGTCCCGCGCCACGAGCCGGAGCAGGAAGTCGCCGCCGCCGCGGATCATATGGCATTCGCGCACTTCGGGCCAGTCGCCGACGTGTTGCTCGAAGGCGCTGAGCACGCTCTCCTTCTGGCTTTCCAGGCCGACGATGGCGAAGAAGGTGATTTCCCAGCCGAGCTGGGCCGGATCGGTGTCGGCGTGGTAGCCGCGGATGATGCCGGACTCCTCCAGCCGCCTCATGCGGCGCAGGCACGGCGGGGCGGTGATGTCGGCGCGGCGGGCAAGCTCGACGTTGGTCATGCGGCCGTCGACCTGCAGTTCGGCAAGAATTCGGCGGTCGATCGAGTCGAGTTCGGGTAGGTGGCTATTGGCCAGCTTCATGCTTCCCCCATTACGCGCAACAATATTACAGTGTAAGGTTCGGTCAAGGCGCGCGGGTTGCAAGGCTGCCCGATTATTGCGCGGCAGGCGGGGGCGTCCTTATGTTGCGGCGGATAGGGAGCGATGACCATGCCGCAGACGATGACGACCCGCATGCTGATCATCGGCGCCGGCCCGGCCGGGTATACGGCGGCGATCTATGCCGCGCGGGCCAGTCTGGAGCCGGTGCTGGTGGCCGGGCTGCAGCCGGGCGGGCAGTTGATGATCACGACCGACGTGGAGAACTATCCGGGCTTCGAGCAATCGATCCAGGGGCCTTGGCTGATGGAACAGATGCAGAAGCAGGCCGAGCACGTCGGCACGCGGATCATCAGCGACATCGTGACCGAGGTGGACTTCCGGCGGCGTCCGTTCCGGTGCGTGGGCGACGGGGGGGACGTTTACCTAGCCGACACGGTGGTGATCGCGACGGGGGCGCAGGCGCGGTGGCTCGGGTTGCCGTCCGAGGCGCGGCTGCAAGGGGCGGGCGTGTCCGCCTGTGCTACGTGCGACGGGTTTTTCTATCGCGGCAAGCGGGTTGCGGTGGTGGGCGGGGGGAACACCGCGGTCGAGGAGGCGCTTTTCCTGACGCATCATGCCGAACGGGTCACGCTGGTGCACCGGCGGGACAGTTTGCGGGCGGAGAAGATTTTACAGCGGCGGTTGTTCGACCATCCGAAGATCGAGGTGGTTTGGGACAGCGCCGTCGAGGAGATCGTGGGCGGGGGCACGCCGGAGGTCGTGACCGGGGTGCGGCTGCGGCACGTGCGGACGGGCGCGAGCGAGGTTTTGCCGGTGGACGGCGTGTTCATCGCGATCGGGCATACCCCGAACACGGCCGTGTTCCGCGGGCAGGTCGCCCTTGACGATGACGGGTATGTGCTGACGCAGGCGGGGACGACGCAGACGTCGGCGCCGGGGGTGTTCGCGGCGGGCGACGTGCAGGACAAGCTGTGGCGGCAGGCGGTGACGGCGGCGGGGACGGGGTGCATCGCGGCGCTGGAGGCCGAGCGGTTCCTGGTGATGCAGGAGCAGCCGGCGGCGCAAGCCGCGGAATAGGGCGAACGTTCGGAGAAAATTAACGAGTTTGCGCCACTGTGCCTTCGAGAGAAGGCGGAGTGGGGCATGGCCGGCAAGGCTGACAAGGCAACGATTGTCATTCGGCGGGAAGAGGTGGTCGAAGGCGGCCATCATGGCGGCGCTTGGAAGGTGGCCTACGCCGACTTCGTGACGGCCATGATGGCGTTCTTCTTGCTGATGTGGCTGCTGAACGCCACGACCGAGAAGCAGAAGCGGGGCGTGGCCGACTATTTCAGCGCGACGGCGACGCTCGTGCATCACGATTCGGGCTACGGCAAGCCGTTCGGCGGCAGGACGATGAATGCCGATGGCTCCCTGGCGTCGGACATGGGCCAGGTGCAGGTCACGCCGATCAACACGCCGATCGTCGAGTTGCAGGACGATGTCGAGGATTCGACGCCGCCGAAGACGTTGCAGCGGCAGGTTGCGCGAGGCATGGGCGGGACCGACGTTGACCAGCCGTCCGCATCGCAGGCGGTGGCGAAAACCCCGCCAAAGGCGCCGGGGCAGTCGGCGCAGGCCGGGGACCAGGCGTTCGAGCCGACGGCGGCGGAGCGGGCCGCGCAGAGCGATGCCGACTTGCAGGCCGAGCTGGAGAAGCGCGAGCGGGCGACGTTCGAGCGGGCGGCGCAGCAGATCCGCGATGCGGTCCGGGCCGACCCGGCGCTCGCCGACCTCATGCCGCAACTAAAGATCGACATCGTGCCGGAGGGATTGCGGGTGCAGCTCGTGGACGAGGACAAGCAGCCGATGTTCCCGACCGGGTCGGCCGTGCTGAACGAGAGGGCGCGCGAGGTGTTGCAGAAAGTGGCGCCGGTGCTGATGCGCCTGCCGCAATCGGTCAGCATCGCCGGGCACACAGACTCCGCGCCGTTCCACGGCGGAGAGCGCTCGAACTGGGACCTCTCGGCGGACCGGGCGAACGCGACCCGGCGCCTGCTGGTGGACGCCGGGCTGCCGGAGAGCCGACTGCGCAGCGTGTCCGGCATGGCCGACCGGGACCCGCTGGTGCCGGATGACACGATGGCGGCGGCGAACCGGCGGATCGCGATCACCGTGTTGCGGGACAGCCGCCTGGCGGGAGGGCACTGAGCCATGCTGACGATCGGTGGACTTGGCTTCCTGCTGGCCTGCGTGTTCGGCAGCTACATCCTGGCTGGCGGCAGCATGGAGCCGCTGATCGAGGCGATGCCGTTCGAGATGCTCACCATCGGGGGCGCGGCGCTGGGCACGTTCATCATGTCCAACTCGATGCACGACGTGAAGCATACGATCGGGGGCTTCAAGAAAATCCTGAAGGGCGCTTCAATCGGCAAGAGCCATTACGTGGAGCTGCTGAGCCTGCTGTTCCTGTTCACGCGGCTGGCGTCGAGCAAGGGGCCGATGGCGCTGGAGCCGCACATCGAGAAGCCGCAGGAGAGCTCCGCGTTCCAGCAGTTCCCGCGCATCCTGGCGAACCATCACGCGACGAACATCATCTGCGACTACCTGCGGATGCTGGGCATGAACGCGGACGACCCACATCAGATCGAAGACGTGCTGGGCCGCGAGCTGAAGAAGACGCTGCACGAGGAGCTGCATGGGGCGCACGCGATGCAGACGATCGCGGACGCGTTGCCGGCGCTGGGGATCGTGGCCGCGGTGCTGGGCGTGATCAAGACGATGGCGCACATCAACGACCCGCCGGCGGTGCTGGGGGCGATGATCGGCGGCGCGCTGGTGGGCACGTTCCTGGGCGTGCTGCTGGCCTACGGCATGGTCGGCCCGTTCGCGACGCGGCTGAAGGGCGTGGTCGAGGAGGAGAGCAAGTTCCTTGAGGTGATCCGCGCCGTGCTGGTGAGCCACCTGCACGGCAACGCGCCGCAGATCAGTGTCGAGACTGGGCGCAAGATGGCGCCGAACCAGCATATGCCGAGCTTCCAGGAGCTGGAGGAGGCGGTGCAGGCGGTGAAGATCAACTAATGAGAGGTGTGTGGTTCAGGCGCCGGTTTGCCTGGCCAGGTAATCGGCGACGGTGAGGCCGGGCTCGTCGACGCCGAGCAGGGATTGGACGGGCGGGCTCAGGATGAGGCGGGTCTTGCGATCATCGAGAGTGGCGATGGCTGCGTCCCAACGAGCGGATGATCCGGAGGAGCTGGCAAGAGGGTTGAGGTTGCTGCCGTCGTTCTTGAGCAGGTATTCGCCGATGACCTTGTCTTTCAGGCGGAAGCTCGATGGGTAGCTGGCGCAAAGGCGAAGCAGGAACTCGTAGTCTTCGAGCGCCGCGAGCGTTTCGTCGATACGGAGATCCTGCCGTTCGATGCGTGAGCGGTCCAGCACGAAGCTGTGCAGCGGGCAGAAGTTGTTGTGCAGGAGTTGCGCGAGGCCGGCGCCTGAAAAGACGCGCTGCTTGGCGGCCGTGAACGGCACGGCGCCGTCGCGGTCGATGGATGCGTTGAGGATGCCGGCGAAGGCGACCGCGGCCCCGCTTGCTTCGAGTTCGGCGATCAGGAGGCGGTGGGCTTCGGGATAGATGAGGTCGTCGTAGTCGAGGAAGGCGGCGTAGCGCCCCTGCCCTGCCCCGAGGCCGAGGTTGAGCAGCACCGCCCGGGCGTCGCGAGGGTGCGGTTGCGAATGGTTGAGCAGCGTCAGGCCGACCTCCGGGACGATGGCGAGGATGGGCGCCAGGGCGGCGCGGATGCTCGTTTGGGCGGTGTCGTCCATGCGCTGGCAGGCGAGCTGGATGCTGAGCGGGCGGTGGTCCGATAGCGCGAGGGAGAAGACGGCGCGGCCGAGCTCGTCAAGACGGGCGCGGTCGTGGAAGCGGACGACGACATTGAGGGCCGCCGGTGCGATCACCATCGGCCGGGGGCGAAACTGTAGCCGTGGCCGAAGTCGGCGATGCCGGCGCCGGGCAGCGGCTCCAGGCCGCCGAGGTTTGGCTCCGGCAGATTGCGCATCGCGAGCTCCGTGCGAATGAGCTCGGCGAAGGCCGTGCCGCCCCATTTGATTGCCAGACGGAGGCCGCTTTCGAGGAACATCTTCTGCGTTGTCGGGTCCAGCGTGCGGTCGGTGGTCGGGTGGAACAGGAGGGCGGCCGGGCAGGTCAGCACCTTCAAGCCGGCGAGGCGGGCGCGCCAGGAGTAATCAACGTCCTCGCAGTACATGAAGAAGCCGTCGTCGAAGCCGCCGATGCGCTCGAACACGCCGCGCGGGATCAAGAGGCAGGCGCCTGACGCCCATGGGGTGCCGAAGGTTCGCGGGTCGTAGGTGACGGTGTGCTCGGCGGGGAACTGGAGGGCTTCGATCAGGGCGCGGCCTCCCGCGGCCTGGGACATTTTCAGGAGGGCGGCCAGCGCCTCCGGGTGCAGGGCGGCGTCGGGGTTCAAGGCGAGGTAGTGTTTGGCGCCGTCGGCGAAGGCTTGGCGCATCAGCCGGTTGTGGGCGGCGCCGAAGCCGACGTTGCCGCCGGTCGGCAGGACTTGCAGGGCTGGCTCGGAGGCGACGGCTTGGCTGGAGGGGCCGCCGTTGTCGAGCATGAGCAGGGTGGGATGGATGCCGGCGTAGCTGGCTGCTCCGCGGATGCTGCGCATGAGGCGTTGCAGGGTTGCCGGCGGCGTTTCGTAGGTGACGACCCCGATCGCGAGCGTTCCGGCCGGCATCGCGTTGCCGAGGACCGAGGCTTGGGCGGTGCGGAGGGCGGCGATGCGGCGGCCGTTGGTTTCGCGCCCGTCGTTGGCGGCGAGATAGTGGGCTAAGGGGTTGGCGTCGCCGATGGCGTAGCGGTTACGATACCAGGCGCTCTCGAACTCGGGGTTCGGGTCGGCGGTCCCGTGCGCGAGGTAGTGGCCGAGCGGGTTGGTTCGGGCATCGGGGATTTGTGCGGCGTAGAACGCCGGGTCGAAGGCCGGATGCGGCGGTTTGTCGCGCGGCATTCCGACCCAGAGATAGTGCATGGGGGCCTCGGCCAGGGGAATGCCGGTTTGGTTCGCATACCAGGCCGGGTCGAACAGGGGGTTGGGACGCAGGCCCTGGCGGCGGCCCGCGGTTGCGTAGTGGTGCAGCAGGTCGAGGCCGGAGCGCCGGAGATCGGGGTGCTGGGAGGCGTAGAAGGCTTGGTTCCACAGGCCGTGCCGCAGCAGGGCGCGGATCAGGCGGCGGGCGGCCAGGTGCTCGCGAATGGTCCCCATGCGGCCCGTGGCTGCCCAATAGGCGAGGCGCAAGGAGACGTGGCGGTGAAGCAGGAGGCGCAGGCGGGACAGCAGGCGCCAGGCCCGGCTGCGCTCGACGGCTTCGAGGCGCTCGCGCAGGGAGGCTGCCTCGGCCTGCGCGGCGGCCAGGGCGGCTTGCAGCTCCGCCTCGGTCACGCGGTTTGGGCCGGAAGCAGGTCGTCCATGCTGGGGCGGCCGGTGACGTGCCGCCAGTGGTGCCATAGGAGGCGGGCGGCAAGGGCGCGGTGGGGACGCCAAGGCTCGGCGAGGAGGCGGAGTGCGGCGGGAGGCGGGCGCGACGGCAGGCCGAGGAGGTCGGTCGCGGCGGCGGCGAGGGCGAGGTCGCCGGCGGGGAAGACGTCGGGGCGTTGCTGGGCGAAGAGGAGGTAGACCTCCGCGGTCCAGGGGCCGAGGCCGCGGACGGCGGTGATGGCGGCCATTGCCTGCCCGTCGTCGAGGGCGTCGAGCGCCGAGTCCGTCAGGCCGCTGAGGACGGCGGCGGCGAGGGCGCGGGCGTGGACAACCTTGGGGCGGGACAGGCCGGCGGCGGCGAGGGCGGCTTCGGGCGTGGCCAGCAATGCGGCGGGATCGGCGGCGCCCGGCAGCGCGGAAAGGCGGCCCCAGATGGCGGTTGCGGCCTGGTTGCTGATCTGCTGGGCGACGATCGCTTGCAGGAGGCCGGGGAAGCCCCGGGGGCGGATGCGCCACGGCAGCGGCCCGGCGGCCAGCTCGATAGGGGCGAGCCTCGCGTCTCGGCGGATCAGCGCGTCGAGGGCGGCGCGCATCGCGGGGGGCGGGTGCGGGAACGGCGTGCCGGGCATCGCGGCTGTTTCAGCATGGCGGGCGGCGGTCTGTCGAGGCGTGCGCGGGCTGGCAGGTCAGGCGCAAAGGACGCGCCGCAGCTTGCGCACGGCGCTTTCGGGGGTGGTCAGGACGGGCTTGCCGGTGGCGGCTGCGACGGCCGGGGCGGCCCGGGCCAGGCTGAATTGGGCGAGCGCGACCACGTCGCACGCGCAGAGGCCGGCGGCGGCTTCGGCAACCAGGGCGTCGTGGCGTGCGGCGTCGCCGGCGTCGAGCGCGTTCAGCGCGCCGTGGGCCAGGGCGGTGGTGATTTGGACGCCCGGGCGGGCGGCCTGGAACTCGGGCGGCAGGGTTTCGAGCGAGGGGGCGAAGCTGGCGAGCAGGCCGATATGGGCGCCGGCCGAGACCGCCTCCTCGACCATGGCTTCGTTGGGTTTCAGGACCGGGAGGGGGGCGAGGTCGGCCTGGCACGCCTCGATGCAGGGGCCGAAGGCGGAGCAGGTGAACAGGATCGCGTCCGCCCCGGCGTCAGCGGCGTAGCGGGCGAGGGTTTGGAACCGCCGGGTCATCGCCGGCTGGAGGGCGCCGGCGCGGGCAAGGTCGGCGGAAAGGCTGTCGTCCATCAGCGTCATGAGGGCGGCTTCGGGCCAGAGGCGGGCGAAAGCGGCCTCGACCGGGGCGGCGGAATGGCGCAGCGCGTGGATGAGGGCGACGCGCATGGGCGGGTTATTTGCAGCGGACGAGCGGGTTGGGGAAGTCGGCGCATCCGGGGAAACTGATCTCGTTCTCGCCGCGGCGCTGGACGTTGAGCTGGTCGGGGGAGTCGCAGCCGAAACCGGTTTGCTGGGGGATGCCGGGGGTCAGCAGCGAGCCGGGCCTGGCGGCGCTGGCGAAGCGTAACTCGGCGCCTTTGGGGGTGGTGCGGACGGTTTCGATGACGCGCTGGTCGAGCGTCTGGTCGAACAGGGTGGCGCGCAGGACGAGGTCGCGGGTGAAGATGACGACGGGCTGGGAGAAGCAGGCCTCGCGGGTCATGTTCTCGGGGGCGGGAAAGATGCCGCCGGTCCAGGTGCCGAACAGCCAGGCGTGAGGGGGCTGCTTCGGTTGCGCGGCGGCGGGCGGGCGGGGAGCGGCTGCGCCGAGCAGGACGGCGGCGAGCAGAAAGGCGGTTCGGCGCATCGGTGATCCTGTCTTGAATGCGCTTGACCATAGACGCGGCGGCGCGGCGGCGGAAGCGGCGCAGTTGAATGCCGCGCCCGCGCGTGGCATGGGCGGCACAGCAGCCGAGGTTGTTACAACATGCTTAACAAATTTTATCAGCGCGTGCTTGCCTTGGCGGCCAGCCCGCAAGCGCCCTGGTGGCTGGCGGCGGTCAGCTTCGCCGAGAGCAGCTTCTTCCCGATCCCGCCGGACGTGTTGCTGATCCCGATGGTGCTGGCGCGCCCGGAGCGGGCCTGGCGGCTGGCGCTGATCTGCACGGTGTCCAGCGTGCTCGGGGGGCTGCTCGGGTATTACATCGGTTACGCGCTGTATGATCAAGTGGCTTTGCCCCTGATCCGGTTCTACCACTACGAGGACGCGGCAGCGGCGTTCGTCGAGCGGTTCCGGGAATGGGGGCTTTGGGTCATCCTGATCAAAGGAATGACGCCTATTCCTTACAAAATTGTTACGATCACGTCGGGGCTGGCGCATTTCGACCTGGCGGTGTTCATGCTGGCGAGCCTTGCCACGCGGGGGGCGCGGTTCTTCCTGGTGGCGGCGCTGCTGCGGCGGTTCGGCGAGCCGGTGCGGGATTGGGTGGAGAAGCGGCTGACGCTGGTGACGACGATGGTGGCGCTGAGCATCGTGGGGGGGTTCGTGGCGCTGAAGTATCTGTAGGGGGCTTCGGATGCGGGCCATCGTCACGCGGTCGAGCGCCCAAGCCTTATTCGTCCTCGCCGTCGCCGAACGTCGCGTCGCGATGGACATGCACGGACATCAGCAGCCCGAACCCGAACATGACGGTCAGCATCGCCGACCCGCCGTGGGACACCAGCGGGAGCGGGACGCCGCCGACCGGGATCGCGCCCATCACCATAGCCACGTTGACGAACACGTACATGAAGAAGTTGGTGGCGATGCCGAGCGCGAGCAGCCGGCCATAGCGGTTGCGGCAGCGGAGCGCGATGGCGACGCCGCCAAGCACGATCAGGCCCAGCAGCGCCAGCACGGACACGGCGCCCGCGAGGCCGAACTCCTCGCCGATCATGGTGAAGATGAAATCCGTCTGCTTTTCCGGCAGGAAGTTGAGGTGGCCTTGCGTGCCCTGCAGGAACCCCTTGCCCCAGAAGCCGCCCGAGCCGAGCGCGATCTTGGACTGGATGATGTTGTAGCCGGCGCCCAGCGGGTCGGAATCCGGGTTGAGGAAGGTGGTGATGCGCCGCCGCTGATAGCCGTGCATATGGCTGAAGGCGAATTGGGCGGCGAACGGGACCGGGGCGGCAACGAGCGCCAGCACCCACCAGCGCAAGCCCGCCGCCAGGACGACCGCGCCGCCGACGACGGCGGTGATGACCGCGGTGCCGAGGTTCGGCTCCTTCAGGATCAGGCCGACCGGCAGCAGGATCATCAGCGCCGGCGGGACGAGGAACAGCGGGTTGCCCATCCGCTCCCAGCTCGCCTTGTGGAACCAGGCCGCAAGCGCCATTGCCAGGCCGACCTTGGCCAGCTCGCTCGGCTGCATCTGCAGGCCGCCGAGATCGATCCAGCGCTGCGCCCCCTTGCCGACATGGCCCATGCGCAGCACGAGCGCCAGGAGCGCGACGGACAGCCCGTAGACGGCGTAGGACGCCTTCTCGACCCAGCGGATGTCGACCATCGCGATGCAGAGCATGAGGCCGAGGCCGAAGCCGAAGCGGACGATGTGGCGCGTCGCGTAAGGCTCGGCGCTGCCGCCCGCCGCGGAGTAGAGCGCGGCGAAGCCGACCCCGGCCAGCAAGCAGAGCAGCGCCACGTAGGACCAGCTGACGCGGCGCGCCTTGCGGGCGATGCCGAACGACGGCTCGGGCCGGATCAGGCGCTTGGCGGCGATCACGTCCGCTCCGCCACGCGCTGGCCAGCCGGCCGGGCGGCCGGGTCGCGGGCCAGCGCGTCGGCCATGATGTCCCGCGCCAGGGGCGCCGCCGCCGCCGCCCCGGCGTTGCCGTGCTCCACGACCACGGCCACGGCGTAGCGCGGCGCGTCGAACGGGGCGTAGCACACGAACAGCGCGTGCGGGCGCAACTCCCAAGGCAGGCGCTCGGACTTGAATCCGCGTTCGCGCTGCTCGCGGCTGACGCGGCGGACCTGGGTCGATCCGGTCTTGCCGGCCAGTTGCACGCCCGCGAGCGGCAGGCGCGCGACCGGGGCCGTGCCGCCCGCCTCGTTGACCACCGCCCACATCCCATCGCGCGCGATCTGCAGTATGGCCTCCGGGACCGCGAGCGCCGGCCAATCCTCGGCATGAGCGCCTGGCTGCGCCACCTGGCCCAGGGTCCGCGTCAGATGCGGCTCGACCGCCCGGCCGGTGGCCAGCCGCGCCGTGTAGGTTGCGAGCGCCAGCGGCGTGGTTTGGATGTAGCCCTGGCCGATGCCGCAGGAGATCGTGTCGCCCAGGTTCCACGCATGCCCGCCCCGCTGCCGCCAGGCTTTCGTCGGCATCAGGCCGGTGCGCGCGCCCGGCAGCTCGATGCCGAGGTCGACGCCGAAGCCGAACCGGTTCGCGGCGGCGGCGATGCGGTCGATGCCGGTGCGCCGCGCCGTCTCGTAGAAGAACACGTCGCAACTGTGCTTCAGCGCGTTCCGCACATCGAGCGCGCCGTGCCCGCCCTTGCGCCAGCAATGGAAGCGCGTGTCGCCGATATCGAGGTAGCCCGGGCAGACGATCCTGTCGCGCGGCGTGATGGTCCGGGCCTCCAGCCCTGCCGCGGCCACGGCCATCTTGAAGGTGCTGCCGGGCGCGTAGAGGCCGGCCACCGCCTTGTTGATCAAGGGCGCGCGCCGGTCCGCCATCCACTCCGCCCATTGCGCGTGGCTGACGCCGGTGCTGAACAGGCTCGGATCGAAGCTCGGCGTGGTGGTCATGGCCAGGACCTCGCCGTTGCGCGCGTCGAGCACGACCGCCGAGGCGCTCTCGTCCCCGAGCCGCGCGATCGCCGCCTGCTGCAGCCCGGCGTCGATGGTCAGGCCCACGTCCTGGCCCGGCGTGCCGTCCTGGCGGCCGATCTCGCGGATAATGCGGCCGACGGCGTTCACCTCCATCTCCACCACGCCGGCCTTGCCCCGCAGCGCCTCATCCTGCGCCCGCTCCATGCCGGAGCGGCCGATGCGGATGCCGGGCAGGGCCATCATCGGGTCGTCGTCGGCGTCCTCCTCGTTCGGGGGGGCGACGTAGCCGACCAAATGCGCGAGAGCCGGGCCTTGGGAGTAGACCCGCGTGCTGCCGGCGTCGATGACGATGCCGGGCAGGTCGGGGGCGTTGGCCTCGATGCGGGCCATCTCCTCCCAGGCGAGGTCGTCGCGCACCGCGACGGGGGTGAAGCGGCGGTGCCGGCGCAGGTCGCGCAGGATGCGGGCGCGCTCGTGCTCGGCCAGGGGGATGAGCCGGGCGAAGGCGTCGAGCGTGGCGTCGATGTCGTCGGCCTGCTCGGCGACGAGCTGCGCGCTCCAGTTGAGCTGGTTGCCGGCGATCACCAGGCCGGTCCGGTCGAGGATGCGTCCGCGCGAGGGCGCCGCTAGCCGGGCGCTGATGCGGTTGCTCTCGGCCAATGTGGCATAGCGCTCGCCGTCGATCACCTGCACCTGGTAGAGCTTTGCGCCCAGAAGGCCCAGAACGGCAAGCTGTCCGCCGCCCAGCAGGAGGGCGCGCCGGGTGAAGACGGCGTGCCGCTTGTCCGGTTTCCTGGACGGGGTCATGCGCGGCCCGGGTCGGCCGGGCCGCGGTGCGCCGCGGCGAGCAGGACGGCGAGCATCGGGTAGAGCCCGGCCGCCAGGCTGAACTGGAACAGCGCCGGCGGCAGGGGCAGCAGCCGCAGCATGAGCACGCTGCTCAGCAGCCACGCGAGCGACGCGGCCACGGCGGCGACGGGCACGAAGGCCAGCCACACGGTCATGAAGCCTTTCGACGCCAGCTCACGCCGCCGCGCCGCCCAGCCGTGCGCGAGCAGCAGGATGAAGGCCGAAACCCCGAGCGGCGCGAGACCGGCCAGGTCGGACAGCAGGCCAAGGGCGAAGACGGCCGGCGGGGTCATGCTGGCGGGACGGAGCAGCGACCAGAAGAAGACGCAGGCCAGAGCCGCCGCCGGCTCCAGTTGCGCCTGGCCCGGCAGGCGCAAGGGCGCGGCGAGAAGCAGGATCAGCAACGCCGTCGAGGCTGCCGGCATCATGGTCCGGCTGGCGACGTCCAGCCGGCGCCAGGCGGTGGGCCTGGGACGGATGCCGGGCAGCTTGTCGGTCATCGGCGGCGCTCGGCGACGTTGCGGGCACGGGGGCGGTCGCGGGCGGGACCGTCCGCGCCGTCAGGGGGAATCGGTTGCAGGCCGTAATCGAAGATCCGCAACACGTCCAACCGGTCGAGCTGGGCGGCAAGCTCGACCTCCGGCACGCGGGCCGCGTCGTAACGGACGGCGCCCACGGGCAGCCCGGCGGGGAAGGCGCCCGCCTCGGCCGAGGTGGTCACGCGCTCGCCTTCCACCGGGGCGGCGCCTTGCGGCCAGTAGATCAGCCTCGGGCGCGGGCCGTTGTCGCCGACCAGGAGCGCGCGCGCGCGATTGTTGCCGAGGATCACCGGGATGCGGCTGTTGATGTCCGTCAGCAGCAGGACGCGGGCGCTGCGCGCCCCGGCTTCGGTGACCCGGCCCGCCAGCCCGGCGCCATCGAGCGCGATCCCGCCCTTGCCGACGCCCTGGTTCAGGCCGGCCGAGACCAGCACGGCCCGGGCATAGACGCCGCCCGCATCGGCGGCGACGGGGACGGTGACGAAGCTGGGCGCCGGGTCGGGGACGTAGTTCAGGGCCGCCTTTAGGCGCGCGTTCTCGGCATCGAGCGCCAGCGCCGCCTCTTGCCAGTGACGCAGGCGTTCGTTCTCGGCGGCGAGGCGGAGGTTCTCGGCATGGAGGCCGAACGCCATGCCCGCTTGCCTGGCGGCGTCGCGCAGCTCGGCGGCCGGCCTGCCGACGGCCGCGAACAATGGGGTGAACGCATCCGCGAAGGCCATCCGCGCCCGCGCCGCGAGGCTTGCATCGGCTCGGGCGAGCAGCATCAGGCCGATGGCAAGCGCGGCCAGCAGCGGCAGCGTGAGCTTGCCCAGCGCCTGGCGGAACGGGATCGAGAAGCGGATCACGCCGGGAACGCCCGCTCAATACATGGACGTGAGGACGTTTCGGAGACGCTTCATGTCCTCGAGCGCCCGCCCGGTCCCGAGCGCCACGCAGCTCAGCGGGTTCTCGCCGATCACAACGGGCAGCCCGGTGGTCTGGCGCAACACCTGGTCGAGCCGGTGCAGCAGGGAGCCGCCGCCGGTCAGCACGATGCCTTTGTCGACGATATCGGCGGCAAGCTCGGGCGGCGTGTTCTCGAGCGCCACCTTGACCGCCTCGACGATGGCCGACACCGGTTCATACAGGCTTTCCGCGATCTGCCGCTGGCTGACCACGATCTCGCGCGGCACCCCGTTCATCAGGTCGCGGCCCTTCACGTCGCGATACGGGCCGTCCTCGCCGTCGTCCGATGCCATCGCGGCGCCGATATCCAGCTTGATCCGCTCGGCCGAGCTCTCGCCGATCAGCAGGTTATGGCTGCGGCGGACGTAGCTGATGATCGCCTCGTCCATCTTGTCTCCGCCCACGCGCACGCTGCGGGCATAGACGATGCCGCCGAGGCTGATCACCGCCACCTCGGTGGTGCCGCCGCCCACGTCGACGATCATGCTGCCCGAAGGCTCCGTCACCGGCAGCCCGGCGCCGATGGCCGCCGCCATCGGCTCCTCGATCAGCAACACCTTGCGTGCCCCCGCGCTCTCCGCGCTCTCCTGGATGGCGCGGCGCTCGACGGCGGTGCTGCCGCTCGGCACGCAGACGATGATCAGCGGGCTCGCGAAGCCGCGGCGGTTGTGCACCTTGCGGATGAAGTGCTTGATCATCTCCTCCGCCACCTCGAAATCGGCGATGACGCCGTCGCGCAGCGGACGGATGGCGGCGATGTTGGCGGGCGTGCGGCCGAGCATCTGCTTGGCCTCCTCGCCCACGGCCAGGACCTGCTTCTTGCCCCGGACATCGGCGATGGCGACGACGCTCGGCTCGGCCAGCACGATGCCGCGGCCTTTCACGTAGACCAGGGTGTTTGCGGTCCCGAGGTCGATCGCCATATCGGCGGACATGAACCCCAGCAGACGTCCGAACATTTTTGCTGTCCTATCAAGGCAATCGGAGATGGGCCTGCGCGAAGGCTTGGATTAGAGAGGCGGCCATCCTCCGGCAAGGCTGGCGTGGCGCCGGCGCCGGCGTTCGGGAAGCGTTCACATTCGCGTCAGTTGCAGTCTGGCCGCAGCGTTGCCATCGATCAGTCACCATCTTAGTGTTCATCATGAATTAAGGTGTGTAGAGGAGGATTGGGATATGAAAATGTTAAGAACAGTCTTCATTCTGGCCGGTCTTGTTTCGCTCGTTGCGGCTTGTGGCAGAGAGCCTGGCACCCGGGCGGTCACGGGCGGCCTGCTCGGGGCCGGAGGCGGCGCCGCGGTCGGAGCCGCAACGGGCGGGAATGCAGGGACCGGCGCCCTGATCGGCGGCGGCGTGGGCGCCATCGGCGGCGCCGTGACGGCCCCGAGGCGATAGGTTTTCAGGAGATAAATAATGTTGCGCAGCAAGGCTTTATTCAGTTTATCGTTGATCGCCGGGCTTGGGCTTACGGCTTGCACGAATCCTTATGATCCGGGACAGCGGGCCGTGGGCGGCGGCGTTCTCGGCGCCGGCACGGGGGCTGCGATCGGCGCCATCGCCGGCGGCGGACGCGGGGCCGCGATCGGCGCGCTGGCCGGCGGCGCCCTGGGCGCCGGAACGGGCGCGGTGACGACGCCCCGCGAGCAGAGGCGTCCGGAATACTATCAACAGCAGCCCGTTTACCAGCAGCCGGCGGGCGGTTACTACCCGCAGCCGGCGCCGGGATACTATCAGCAGCGGCCCGCTTACGGATACTGACGCGGAGAAGCGTCAGCCCCGTCCGGGCGCTGGCGCTTACGCCGAAAGCGCTTCCGGCTCTGTTCGCGCCCGCTTCACGAGCAGCTTGTTGAGCGCGTGGACGTAGGCGCGGGCGGAGGCCACGATGGTATCGGTATCGGCCCCTTGCCCATCGACCATCTTGCCGCCTTCCTCCAGGCGCACCGTCGTTTTGGCCTGCGCGTCCGTCCCTTCCGTCACGGCGCCCACTGAGAACAGCACGAGCCGAGCCTCATGCGGGAACAAGGCGCGGATCGCCCGGAAAGTCGCATCGACCGGGCCATCCCCGGTCTCCTCCGCCGCCGAGACGCGCCCGTCGATCTCAAGCTCCAGCACCGCCCGCGGCGGCGCTTTCGATCCGGCGTGGAGGTCGAGCGAGACGAACCGGATGCGCTCGTTGTCACGCCCGACGGCGTCGTCCACGAGCGCGCTGATGTCCTCGTCGTAGACGAGCTTCTTGCGGTCGGCCAAATCCTTGAAGCGGCGGAAGGCGTCGTTGAGCTTATTGTCGCCCACGTCGCCGTAGCCGAGCGCCTTGAGCTTGTCGCGGAACGCCGCGCGTCCGGAGTGCTTGCCCATCACCAGGCTGCTCTTGTTCCAGCCGACGCTCTCCGGCGTCATGATCTCGTAGGTGGCGGCGTTCTTCAGCACGCCGTCCTGGTGGATGCCGCTCTCATGGGCGAAGGCGTTGCGGCCGACGATGGCCTTGTTCGGCTGCACGTCGAAGCCGGTGATCGTGGACAGCAGCTTGCTGGTGCGCAGGATGCGGGTGGCCTCGATCGCGTGGCTGAACGGCGCCGCGTCGGGCCGCGTGCGGATCGCCATCACGATCTCCTCCAGCGCCGCGTTGCCGGCCCGCTCGCCGATGCCGTTGATGGTGCACTCGATCTGCCGCACCCCGGCCCGCACGGCCGCCAGGGTGTTGGCGACGGCGAGGCCCAGATCGTTGTGGTTGTGGGTGGAGAGCACGACCGTATCCGCGCCCGGCACCCGTTCACGCAGCATGTTGAAGATGCGCGCCATGTCCTCCGGCACCGCGTAGCCGACCGTGTCGGGGACGTTGATCGTCGTGGCCCCGGCCTTGATCGCGGCCTCGACGCAGCGGCAGAGGAAGTCCGGCTCGGTGCGGCTGCCGTCCTCGGCGGACCATTCGACGTCGTCAGCATGCTGACGAGCTAGGGTGACTGAGGCGGCGGTGAGATCGAGCACCTGGTCCGGCGCCATGCGCAGCTTGTACTTCATGTGCAGCGGGCTGGTGCTGAGGAAGACGTGGATGCGCTTGCGCTCGGCGGGGCGCAGGGCTTCGGCGGCGCGGAGGATGTCGGCTTGGCCGGTGCGGGCCAGGCCGCAGATAACCGGGCCTTTCACCTGGACCGCAATGGCCTGGACGCTCTCGAAATCGCCGGTGGAGGCGATCGGGAACCCGGCCTCCATCACGTCCACGCCGAGTTCGGCCAAGGCTTCGGCCATGCGAATTTTCTCGTCGAGATTCATGGAGAAGCCGGGGGACTGCTCGCCGTCGCGGAGCGTGGTGTCGAAGATGATGACGCGGTCGTTGGCCATCCGGCCGAAACTGGGGTGGTTGATGGTCATGGGGCACGATCCTCGGCAGAAGTGGAAACGGCGGTCTCAGGTTCCCCTGAGCGTAGCCGACCTTCAGCCGGGCGTGGCGCTCAGGGGCGGGTAAGTCGAAGGAGGAGGCCGAGGCCAGAGACGAGCGCCGTCGGGCGCGGCAATATGGCACCATTACAGCGCGGCAGGCATTCCAACAGCGGTAAAGCCAGACTCATCACCGCAACTTATGCCGGCGCCTTACACGAAGCAAGCTTGGTCCCACCCATGACGGAGAGTTTTCATGCCCAAAGCCTATGTCTTGGCGCAAGTCACGATCCCCGACCCGGCCGCCTACCGCAAGTCCGGCTACATGGAGATGGCGCAGGCGGCTGTCGCAGCCCACGGCGGCCATTTTCTGATCCGCGGCGGCGACCCAGCGTTGCTCGAAGGCGATCCGCTGACCGAGCGCATCGTCGTGATCGAGTTCCCGTCCCGCAACGCCGCCCTGCGGTTCTACGTTAGCGAGGACTACGCCCCGGCCATTGCCCTGCGAAACAGCGTGTCAAAAGCGCGGTTGGTGCTGCTCGACGAATACGCTGCATAGTTGATGCTGCACCGAGCCTGCCGCTCTGATCACGACAACGAAATGGCAGCAACGCCGGACAAACTGTCATGTCGGCTCTGAGTGCTGTCGTCGCGGGCTTCACCGGGATAGGCGCGGCAGGGACGGTTGCCGCGCTCGCGGTATTCAACAGCCAATTGACCAACTGCCTTGGCCAGGACGTTGATGCACGGGTTGATGACAAGTCCCGTTGGATTGAGTGGTGGGTTAAGTGGTGACCTAATGCACTGACATAATGAGAAGCTTTGGGCCGTCTGTCGGGTTTGGCAGGAATGGCGCTCTGTGGGGCGGTCCAGATGAGTCGCCTAACTTCTTCCAACACTGCCGTCCCCAACGGGCCGCTATAATCCGCCTCCGAATCATCAGGGAACGGCGACCATGCCGAACGAAGGCTACCTCCTCCTGGCCACCGGCGCCGCCAAATACATCGGCATGGCCCGCAACCTGGCCGCCTCCATCCGCGTCATGGACGGCACCCGGCGCATCTGCCTCGTCCACGACGAGAACGCCGAACTGGCCGCGTCCGACAGCCGGTACTTCGATGACTACGCCCTGCTGAAAGACGACCCGCTCTATCCCGGGTTCATGAACAAGATCAGGCTGTTCCCAACATCGCCCTACCAGCGCGCCATGTTCGTCGACGCCGACTGCCTGCTCGTCAAGCGCGACATCGACCGCTACTGGGACATGGCCCGGCCCTACTTCTTCGCCATCACCGGCGACCGCCGCACCAGCGGCCAATGGAAAGGCGCCGACATCGCCAAGCTGATCGAGCAGGAACGCGCGCCCTACCTGGTGCAGATGAACTCGGGCGTCTTCTGCTTCGACGACAGCCCGCAGGCGGCGGATTTCTTTTCCGGCCTCAACGACTATTTCCGCCGCCGCCGCGACGTGCTCGGCGTCGGCCTGCACCGCGGGCGCCCGGCGCAGACCGACGAGATTTACATCGGCCTCTGGATGGGCCTCAACGGGCTGGAAAGCTGCGGCGGCAAGTTCGGCAACGACTCCTGGATGGTCTCGACGTGGCGGGCGTTCTGGATGACGCTCGACCCGGTTCGCGGCAACACTGTCCTTCGCAAGCCGAGGCGAAGCCTTGCCGGCATCCCCAACCCGCTCGGCGGCTGGGACCGGCTCAGCCCCTCCTTCGTTCATTTCATCTCGCTGAAGCCGCCGGGCCGCTACAAGCGGCTGGCGGGCTTCTTCCAGGCCAAGCTGGACGCGCTACTTCTGCACCACGGCGCCGTAGCTGGGCGCGCCAAGCCCGGGACAGGCGCAGGAGCTGCCCACTTCGGCCGCCACGGGTAGGTCGCAGCGGTAGAACCCGGCATTGCACCGCTGGCTGAAATAGTTGCCGCCCACCTGCAGCGGCGCCGCGGGCGGCGGCGGTTGCGCGCAGCCGGCCAATGCGAGCAGGCCGGCGCCAGAGCACATCGCGATCAAACGCTTCATTCTTGCCTCTCCTCGATGGTTGCCGCCTCGAACGCGCCGGCGCCCGGTCAGTTCTTCGCCTTGTCCACCAGCGCGTTCTTGGCGATCCACGGCATCATGCCGCGCAGCCGCTCGCCGACCTGCTCGATCGGGTGCTCGCTCATCCGCCGCCTCGTGGCCTTGAAGCTCGACTGGTTGACGCGGTTCTCCAGCATCCAGTCGCGGGCGAAGCGTCCGCTCTGGATGTCGGCCAGCACGCGGCGCATCTCGGCCTTGGTCTCGTCGGTGACGATGCGCGGGCCGGTGACATACTCGCCGTATTCGGCGGTGTTGCTGATCGAGTAGTTCATGTTGGCGATGCCGCCCTCGTAGATCAGGTCGACGATCAGCTTCACTTCGTGCAGGCATTCGAAATAGGCCATCTCGGGGGCGTAGCCGGCCTCGACCAGCGTCTCGAACCCTCCCTTGATCAGCTCCACCAAGCCGCCGCAGAGCACCACCTGCTCGCCGAACAGGTCGGTCTCGCACTCCTCCTTGAAGGTGGTCTCGATGATGCCCGCGCGTCCGCCGCCGATGGCGCTGGCGTAGCTGAGCGCGATCTCGAGCGCGTTGCCGCTCGGGTCCTGGGCCACGGCCACCAGGCACGGGACGCCGCCGCCGCGCTGGTACTCGCTGCGCACGGTGTGGCCGGGGCCTTTGGGGGCGATCATGAACACGTCGATGTCGGGGCGTGGGTCTAGCAGGTTGAAATGCACGTTCAAGCCGTGGGCGAAGGCGAGGGCGGCGCCCGCTTTCATGTTCGGGCCGAGCTTGTCGCGGTAGAGGTCGCCCTGGCCCTCGTCGGGGGTCAGGACCATGACGACGTCGGCCCATCTCGCAGCCTCGGCCGGGTCCATGACCGTCAGGCCCGCGCTTTCAGCCTTGGCCACGCCGGCGGAATCCGGGCGCAGGCCGACCGCGAGTTCGGTCGCGCCGCTGTCCTTGAGATTGTTGGCGTGGGCATGTCCCTGGCTGCCGTAGCCGATGATCGCGACCTTCTTGCCCTTGATCAGGTTCACGTCGGCATCGCGGTCGTAGTACACGCGCATCGGGCATCTCCTTTTGGCTGTGGAAGGCGGTTGTTACAGCAGGCGAGTGCCGCGGGCGATGGCGGCGATGCCGGTGCGGCTGACTTCCTGCAGCCCGATCGGGCGCATCAGCGCGATGAAGGCGTCCAGCTTGTCGGTGCTGCCGGTCAGCTCGAACACGAAGCTCTCGGTGGTGGCGTCGATCACCCGCGCCCGGAACGCGTCCGCCAGCCGCAGCGCCTCCGCCCGGTCCGACCCGGCGCCGACGACCTTGATCATCGCCAGCTCGCGCGCCAGATGCGGCCCGTCCCGGCTTAAATCCGCGACCCGGTGCACCGGCACCAGGCGGTCAAGCTGGGCCTTGATCTGCTCGATCACCATCTCGGTCCCGGTGGTGACCACGTTGATGCGGCTGCGCGCGCCGGTTTCGTCCACCGGGGCCACGGTGAGGCTGTCGATGTTGTAGCCCCGCCCAGAGAACAGCCCGATCACGCGGGCCAGCACCCCCGCCTCGTTCTCCACTAGGACCGAGATGGTCGCCGAGCGCTGCGGCAGGTCAGACAAGCATCATCCCCTCGTTGGTGATGCCCGCCGTGCGGTCCTGATGCTCGGGACCGAGGATCATCTCGTTGTGCGCCGCGCCCGAGGGGATCATCGGGAAGCAATTCTCCTTCTCGTCGACGCAGATGTCGGCGATGACCGGCCCGTTGATGGCCAGCATCTCCTCGATCACGCCGTCGAGCTGGTCGACGCTGGCGGCGCGCAGGCCCGTGGCGTGGAACGCATCGGCCAATTTCACGAAGTCGGGCAGGGCGTCCGAGTAGCTCTCGGAATAGCGCCCGCCGTGCAGCAGCTCCTGCCACTGCCGCACCATGCCCATGTATTTGTTGTTGAGGATGAACACCTTCACCGGCAGGCGGTACTGCGCCAGCGTGCCCATCTCCTGGATGTTCATCAGCGTGCTGGCCTCGCCGGCGATGTCGACCACGAGCGCATCGGGGTGGGCCACCTGCACGCCCATCGCCGCCGGCAGGCCGTAGCCCATCGTGCCGAGGCCGCCCGAGGTCATCCAGCGATTGGGCTTGTCGAAGCGGTAGTGCTGGGCGGCCCACATCTGGTGCTGGCCGACCTCCGTAGTGACGTAGGTGTCGCGTCCGGTGGCGCGGGTCATCTCATACAGGCGCTTGATCGCGTATTGCGGCTTGATGACGCCGCCCTTGGCCTGGGTCTGGGTGAAGCGCAGGCAATCTTTCTCGCGCCAGCCGTCGATCTGCCGCCACCAGGCAGCCAGCGCCGCGCGGTCCTGCCCGGCGGCGCCGTTCCATTCCGCCAGCATCGCCTGCAGCACCAGCGCGGCGTCGCCCACCACGGGCACGTCGACCGCGACGTTCTTGTTGATGCTGCTCGGGTCGATGTCGGCGTGGATCTTGAGGCTTTCCGGGCTGAAGGCGTCGAGCCGTCCGGTCACGCGGTCGTCGAACCGGGCGCCGACGTTGAACAGCACGTCGCAGCCGTGCATGGCCAGGTTGGCCTCGTAGGTGCCGTGCATCCCCAGCATGCCCAGGAACTGCGGGTCGTTGGACGGGTAGGCGCCGAGGCCCATCAGGGTGCTCGTGCAGGGCATGCCGGTGACGCGCACGAACTCGACGAGCGCGGCGCTGCCCGCGTCGCCCGCATTGATCACGCCGCCGCCGGAGTAGATCACCGGACGCCTGGCGCCGCGCAGCAAATCCACGGCCTGCTTGATGCGGGCCGGGTCGGGGGCGGTCACCGGGCGGTAGCTGCGGTGCGGCTCGGCGGAGGCTTCCTGGTAGGGCGCGCGGCCGATCACGACGTCTTTCGGCAGGTCGATCACGACCGGCCCCGGACGGCCGCTGCGGGCGACGTAGAACGCCTCGTGCACCACGCGCGCCAAGTCCTCGCCGCGGCGGACCAGGTAGTTGTGCTTGGTCGCCGGGC
Source organism: Acetobacteraceae bacterium (assembly GCA_965217935.1). Taxonomy (GTDB): domain Bacteria; phylum Pseudomonadota; class Alphaproteobacteria; order Acetobacterales; family Acetobacteraceae; genus JBBROS01. The sequence goes on from OZ244581.1 coordinate 1,936,124, forward strand.
GGGTGATGCCGGTGGTGTCGGCCTCCTGGAAGGCGTCGTTGCCGATCAGGTGGGTGGGCACCTGCCCGGTCAGGCAGACGATGGGGATGCTGTCCATCAGCGCGTCGACCAGCCCGGTCACGGCGTTGGTCGCGCCAGGCCCGCTGGTGACGAGCACCACGCCGACCTTGCCCGTGCTCCTGGCATAGCCTTCCGCCGCATGGACCGCCGCCTGCTCGTGCCGGACCAGGACGTGGCGGATGCTGTTCTGCTGGAACAGCGCGTCGTAGATCGGCAGCACCGCGCCGCCAGGGTAGCCGAAAATCACCTCCACGCCCTGCTCGCGCAAGGCGCGCAGCAAGGTCTCGGCTCCGGTCTGATGGACGGCGGTGTTCATGGCATGGCCCTCGGGGTCGCGGCTCGTCAGCCTGGCTTGGCAATGAAACTCTCTATAGACGATAAAAAGCTTTCTGAAAATTGCTCTAGCCCTGCATACTGGGCATGGATCACATGCGTGAGGCTGGCGGGAAGCGGCGGGCGGCGGCGGAACCAGGTGCGCTGACGCTTGGCGTATTGCCCCGACCGCAGCGCCGTCAACCGCGCCGCCTCGGCCAATCCGATGCGTCCGCCGAGGGCGCCCGCGAGTTCGGCCACCCCGTGCGCGCGCATGGCCGGCAAGGCCGGGTCGAGTTCAAGGTCCAGCAGCGCGCGGACCTCGTCGAGCGCGCCGGCCCGCAGCATGGCGGCGAAGCGGGCGGCGATGGCGGCGCGCAAGCCGTCGCGCGGCGGGTCGAGCAGGACCATGCGGAAGCGGCATGGCGCGGGCGCGCCGCTCCTCGCCTGCCATGCGGCCAGGCCCTGCCCGGTATCGCGCCAGATTTCCCAGGCGCGGGCGAGCCGCTGGCCGTCGCTCGGGCGCAGCTGGGCCGCGGTCGCCGGGTCGGCGGCGAGCAGGCGGGCGTGCAGCGCCGCCGCGCCCTCGGTCGCGAGCAGGTGGCGGGCCTCGCTCCGGGCCGGTTCGCCCGGCGCCGGGATCGGCGCAATGCCGTCGACCAGGGCCGACAGATAAAGGCCGGCGCCGCCGCAGAGGATCGGCACGCGGGCGTCGGCGTGCGCCGCGTCGATCGCCTCCAGCGCCGCCTTGCGCCACCAGGCCGCGTCGCCGGGCTGGGCGGCGGGCCGGACGCCGTAGAGCGCGTGGGGCACGCGCGCCTCGTCCGCCGCCGTCGGGCGTGCCGTCAGGATGCGCAGCTCGCGATACACTTGCATCGAATCCGCGTTGATCACCGTCCCGCCCAGGCGCTCGGCGAGGCTGACGGCCAGCGCCGACTTGCCGCTGCAGGTCGGCCCGGCGATGATCAGCGCGGGCGGGAAGGGCTGGCCGTCTTGCATCGGCGCACTTGGCAGAGCCTTGCCGGGTCGTGCAACCCGGGCCTATGAGCCGTCCCATGCCGCATGTCCTCGTCCTGGTCGCCCCGGAGCGCTCCGGCATCCTCACCGCCCCGCTGATCGAGCGGGTGCGCGACGCGGCGGGGGCTGGCGAGGCGCGGGCGCTCTCCCCCGGCGAGGCCGCCGAACTCCCCTGCCCCGCGTTGCCGGACATGGAGGCTGTCGCCGCGGCCATTGCCGAGGCGCCGGTCGACGCGGCGCTCCTGCCAGCCGAGAACCGCCGCAAACGGTTGCTGATCGCGGATATGGACAGCACCATCGTCACCGGCGAAACGCTGGATGAGTTGGCCGCCTTCGCCGGCGTGGGCGAGCGCGTGGCCGCGATCACCCGGCGCAGCATGAACGGCGAGCTTGATTTCGCCGCCGCGCTGCGCGAGCGGGTGGCGCTGCTGCGAGGGCTGCCGCTCGACGCGCTGGACCGCACGTGGGAGGGCGTGCGCCTCAGCCCCGGCGCGCGCGCCTTGGTGGCCACCATGCGGACGAACGGCGCCGCGACGGCCCTGGTGAGCGGCGGCTTCACCTGGTTCACCGGCCGGGTCGCGGCAGTTTGCGGGTTTGACCTGCACCGGGCCAACACGCTGCTCGACGACGGCGCGGCGTTGCTGGGCCGGGTCGGCGAGCCGGTGCTCGACCGGAGCGCGAAGCTGGCCACGTTGCGGGAGCTGGCGGCCGCGAACGGCCTCGGGATGGACGATTGCCTGGCGGTCGGCGACGGCGCCAACGACCTTGACATGATCCGGGCCGCGGGGCTGGGCGTCGCCTATCACGCGAAGCCGATCGTGGCGGGGGAGGCGCGGGTGCGGGTCGAGCACAGCGGCCTGCGCGCGCTGCTGTTCCTGCAAGGCTACGCCGCGGAGGCCTTTGTCGATTAAAGCGGCCGGACGGCGGCGACGGCCGCGCCCGTCATGCGCCGCAGTTCGGCCGCGGAGGTGCGGAACACGTGACGTGCGGAGCCGGCAGCGGCCCAGACCGGGTCGAGCCGCAGCAAATCCTCGTCCATCAGCATCGCGACGCCCGCGCCGAGGCCGACCGGCGACACGCCGCCGGCGGCGAACCCGGTCGCGGCCAGCACGAAAGCCGGGCCGGCCGCCGTCAGCTTGAGGCCGAGCGCCGCGCCGGCCAGGCCCCGGTCGACCCGGTTCGCGCCCGAGGCGATCACCACCGCCGCGCCGGCGCCCGGCGCCTCGAACACGATTGATTTGGCGATCTGCGCCACCGAGCAGCCGACCGCCGCTGCCGCGTCGGCCGCGGTGCGGGCGCTGTCCCGGACCGCTTCGATCGTGTCGGGATGCCCCGCCGCCAGCAACGCCGCGCGCACCCGTTCAACTGCCTCAGTCAATTCGCCGGACCCCTCTCCATCGTTGCGCCCCATATAATCGGGATGGACCCGCTTGCCCTCTACATCCACTGGCCGTTCTGCCTTGCCAAATGCCCGTACTGCGACTTCAACAGCCATGTGCGCGATACGCTGCCGCAGGCCCGGTTCCGCACGGCCTTGCGAGCCGAACTGGCGTGGGAGGCGGCGCGGCTGGGCCGGCGTCCGCTCGGCTCCATCTTCTTCGGCGGCGGCACGCCGAGCCTGATGCACCCGGAGACGGTCGCGGCCCTCATCGCCGACGCAACCCGGCTGTTCGCGCCCGTGCCGGACCTGGAGATCACGCTGGAAGCCAATCCGACCAGCGTCGAGCGGAGAAAGCTGGAGGCGTTCCGCGAGGCCGGCGTGAACCGGGTCTCCCTCGGCATTCAGAGCCTCGACGGCGAGGCGCTGCGTTTTCTCGGGCGCGAGCACACCGCGGGCCAGGCCGTCGAGGCCCTCAGCCATGCCCGCGACACCTTCCCGCGGGTCAGCTTCGACCTGATCTACGCCCGCCCCGGCCAGCAGCGCCGGGCCTGGTCCGACGAACTCGACCGCGCCCTCGGCCTGTGCGCCGACCATCTAAGCCTTTATCAGCTCACCATCGAACCCGGCACCGGCTTCGAGGCGCTGCGCCGGCAAGGCCGGATCGCGCTCCCGGACGAGGACGAGGCGGCGCTGCTTTACCGCGACACCGTCGAGCGCTGCGCCCGGCATGACCTGGCGCCCTACGAAGTCAGCAACCTGGCTGCGGCGCGGGCCGAAAGCCGCCATAACCTGGCCTATTGGCGCTACGGCGACTACGCCGGCATCGGTCCCGGCGCGCACGGCCGGGTCACGCTCGATGGCGAATTGATCGCGACCCGCCGCCATCGCGCGCCGGAGCCCTGGGCCGAGCGCGTGGAGCGGCACGGCCACGGCAGCACGGAGGAGGAACGGATCGGCGCCCGCGACCGCGCCCGCGAGATGCTGATGATGGGCCTGCGGCTGGCCGAGGGCATCGACTTGGCCCGTTTCCAGGCCCGCACCGGCCTGCCCTTTGCCGAGGCGGTCGATGCCGGGACGATGCGGATGGCCGTGGACGCGGGGTATCTTGCCGAGGCGCCGGGCCGGGTGGCGGCGACCCTGGACGGCCGGCTGCGCCTCGATGCCCTGCTTGCCGCGCTGGTGAGGTAAGGGCGGCGGCCGCGCTTGTCCCGGGCGCCATTCCCCCCTACTTGACCGCCCATGAGCTCCAATACCAGCAACGACCCCCTGCAAACGCCGCCCGAGGCCGATCCCGCGCTCGAGACCGACGCGCGGGCGCACGCGGCGGCCCACGCCTATGCCCAGGCGAGCGCGAACGCGCCGCCGCCGGAGACGGACGAGCCGGGCCGGCCAGCCGACCCCGCGGCGCAGGTCGCCCAGCTTACCGCCGAGCGCGACGATATGCGCGACCGCTGGCTGCGGGCGGAGGCGGAGATGCAGAACGTCCGCACCCGCGCCAAGCGGGACATCGACGACACGCGCCAGTATGCGGTGCAGAAATTCGCCGCCGACGTGGTGGAGGCGGCGGAGAACCTGCGCCGCGGCTTGTCGAGCCTGCCGCCGCAGTCCGAGGGCGAACCCGCGATCGTGACCAAGCTGCGCGACGGGCTGGATGGCGTGGAGCGCAGCTTCGTTGGCATCCTAGAGCGCAACGGCATCAAGCGGGAGGACCCGACCGGCCAGCCGTTCGACGCCAACCTGCACCAGGCGATGGCCGAGCAGCCCTCCGCCGAGCATCCCCCCGGCACCGTGATGCAGGCCTGGACCCAGGCCTGGACGCTGAACGGGCGGCTGCTGAAGCCGGCGATGGTGGTGGTCTCGGCCGCCTCGCCGGGCTCTGCCGCCTGACCGTGAAGGCCCGAGCTGGCAGGTCATTACGCATCGCGGACCTTGTCCGGCGGCGGGGCAAAGAATACATCCATTCCGTTCACCAATAGGGCAGTAGGCAGTGCTTCGGGCTGCGTGCGGCCGCTGACAAGGAGACGAGCATGAGCAAGGTCATCGGTATCGACCTCGGCACCACCAATTCCTGCGTCGCCGTCATGGAAGGCAAGACCGCCAGCGACGCGCGCGTCATCGAGAATGCGGAAGGCGCCCGCACCACGCCGAGCATGGTCGCGTTCAGCGACAGCGGCGAGCGCCTCGTCGGCCAGAGCGCCAAGCGCCAGGCCGTCACCAACCCGACCAATACGCTTTACGCGGTCAAGCGCCTGATCGGGCGGCGCTACGAGGACCCGCTGGTCAAGAAGGACAAGGGCCTGGTCCCCTACGGCATCGTCCGCGGCGATAACGGGGATGCGTGGGTCGAGGCTCGGAGCGAGAAGTATTCGCCGAGCCAGGTCAGCGCCTTCATCCTCGGCAAGATGAAGGAAACCGCCGAGGCCTATCTCGGCGAGAAGGTCACGCGCGCCGTCATCACGGTGCCGGCCTACTTCAACGACGCCCAGCGCCAGGCGACCAAGGACGCGGGACGCATCGCCGGCCTCGAAGTCGAGCGCATCATCAACGAGCCGACGGCGGCGGCGCTCGCCTACGGCATGGACAAGAAGCAGGGCGGCACCATCGCGGTCTACGACCTCGGCGGCGGCACCTTCGACGTGTCGGTGCTTGAAATCGGCGACGGCGTGTTCGAGGTGAAAAGCACCAACGGCGACACGTTCCTGGGCGGCGAGGATTTCGACAACCGCGTGATCGGCTACCTGGCCGACGAGTTCAAGCGTGAGCAGGGCATCGATCTGCGTAAGGATAAGCTGGCCTTGCAGCGGCTGAAGGAAGCCGCCGAGAAGGCCAAGATCGAGCTGTCCTCCTCCAAGGAGACCGAGATCAACCTGCCCTTCATCACCGCCGACGCCAGCGGGCCGAAGCACCTGGTGATGAAGCTGAGCCGGGCCAAGCTGGAGAGCCTGGTTGATGATCTGGTGGCCCGCACGCTTGAGCCCTGCCGCGCCGCGCTGAAGGATGCCGGCGTTTCGGCGGGCGAGATCAGCGAGGTGATCCTGGTCGGCGGCATGACCCGGATGCCCAAGGTGATCGAGACGGTGAAGCAGTTCTTCGGGCGCGAGCCGGCCCGCAACGTCAACCCGGACGAGGTCGTGGCCATCGGCGCCGCGGTCCAGGGCGCGGTGCTGAGCGGCGACGTGAAGGACGTGCTGTTGCTGGACGTGACGCCGCTCTCGCTCGGAATCGAGACGCTGGGCGGCGTGTTCACCCGGCTGATCGACCGCAACACCACCATCCCGACCAAGAAGAGCCAGGTGTTCTCCACCGCCGACGACAACCAGGGCGCTGTGACCATCAAGGTGTTCCAGGGCGAGCGCGAGATGGCCAGCGACAACAAGCTGCTGGGCAACTTCGACCTGACCGGCATCCCGCCCGCGCCGCGCGGCGTGCCGCAGATCGAGGTGACGTTCGATATCGACGCGAACGGCATCGTCAGCGTGCAGGCCAAGGACAAGGCGACCGGCAAGGAGCAGCAGATCCGCATCCAGGCCAGCGGCGGCCTGTCCGACGCCGATATCCAGCGGATGGTCAAGGAGGCCGAGGCCAACGCCGACGCCGACAAGAAGCGGCGCGAGCAGGTCGAGGTTCGCAACAGCACCGAGGCGATGGTGCATCAGGTTGAGAAAACCTTGGCCGAGGGCGACGACAAGGTTCCGGCGGACGCCAAGAGCGAGGCGGAGTCGGCCATCTCCGACGCCCGCGCCGCGCTGCAGACGGAGAACGCCGACCAGCTCAAGTCCGCCAACGAGCGGCTGACGCAGGCGGCGATGAAGGTCGGCGAGGCGATGTACAAGGCGCAGGCCGAGGCCGGCCCGGCGCAAGGCCCCGGACCGGACGCGGGCGGCGGCCAGAAGCAGGGCGAGAACGTCGTCGACGCCGAGTTCGAGGACGTCAGCGACCAGAAGAAAGCCTCCTGATCCTCGTCGGGAGTCGTTTTGATCCGGGAGGCGTCCGCGCTCGTTCGAGGCGGGCGCCTCCGTCGTTTGACCCACCCCCCAGCGCCGTAAGTGAGGGCTGACGTGGCCAGTAAAACCGATTTCTATGCGACCCTCGGCGCCTCCAAGGACGCGAGCGCCGACGACCTCAAGCGCGCCTACCGCAAGCTGGCGATGCAGCACCACCCCGACCGCAATCCGGGAGACAAGAAAGCCGAAGCCAAGTTCAAGGAGCTGAACGAGGCCTACGACGTGCTGAAGGACGACCAGAAGCGGGCGGCATACGACCGCTTCGGCCACGCGGCGTTCGAGCAGGGCGGCGGGGGCGGATTCGCGGGCGGATTTCCGTTCGGCGACGGCGCCGGGCTGGGCGATATCTTTGACCAGATGTTCGGCGACATCACCGGCCGGCGCGGCGGGCGCCAGCGAGGCGGCGCCGACCTGCAAACCCAGATCGAGGTCAGCCTGCTCGAAGCGTTCTCAGGCGCCAAGCGTCAGTTGCGCGTTCCCACCCGCGTCGCCTGCCAGGCGTGCGACGGCACCGGCAGCCAGGACAAGAACGCCGCGCGCAACACCTGCGCGACCTGCGGCGGCGCTGGCAAAGTCAGGGCGCAGCAAGGATTTTTCCTGGTGGAACGGGTCTGCCCGACGTGCGGCGGGGCGGGGCGGGTAGTGAAGAACCCGTGCCGGGTCTGCCAGGGCGCGGGCACGGTGCAGAGCGAGCGAGTTTTGCAGGTGACGGTCCCCGCCGGCGTCGAGGACGGCACCCGCATCCGTCTTGCCGGCGAGGGCGAAACCGGGCCGCAGGGCGCTCCGGCGGGCGATCTTTACGTCCATATCGGCGTGGCCCAGCACGATCTGTTCCAGCGGGACGGCGCCAACATCTACTGCCGGGTGCCATTGCCGATGACCCAGGCGGCGCTGGGCGGCGATGTCGAGGTCCCGGCGATCGACGGCACGCGGGCCAAGGTCAAGATCCCCGCCGGCACGCAGACCGGCGACCAGTTCCGGCTTCGCGGCAAGGGCTTCTCGGTCCTGCGCAGCGCGGTCCGCGGCGACATGTACATCCAGGTCGCGGTGGAGACGCCCCGGCACCTGAGCCGGCGGCAGCGCGAGTTGCTGGAGGAGTTCGAGGCCGAGGCGCAGGGCCACGCGAAGGGCAGCCCGGAAACCGAGGGGTTCTTTGCCAAGGTCGCCAAGCTGTTCGAGACCGGGAGCTGAGGGCAGCGTCGGCATAGGGGCCTCGACGGACATCGGCCCGCAAAGGGCGGCGTCGGCAACAAGCGCGGCAGCACGACGACAAAGCTGCCCGGCAAAACAAAGGCTCGGGGCTCGTTCGCCAGATCGATTGATAGCGGTTGTTTCCGAACAAGCCCAAAGGGCCGGGACGTCAGGTCTTCGGCGCTGGCGGCAGGTCCTCTTCGAGGATCATGACGTGCAAGGCGAAGGAGACTTCCCCGTCCTCTTCATCCTTGTGGATCGTGCCGAGGAACTCGCCGTCAAGGGTGACCTCGATCGTCGCTCCTTTCCGCTTCGGCGTGGCGATCGCGAGATGAGGGTTGCCGAACGTGCGGCGGAGATAGGCCTCCACGCGGGAGATGTCTGTAGGCGTCATGCTGTTCCTTCACGAGCCGCGGCCTGGGCCGAAGCTGGGGATCGATCGTTCTTCGTCTCTCGCGTCGGGCCTACCCCCGTTCGGGACCGTTATGCAAGGGCGCTTGGGGCAGCGCCGGCAATAAGCGCGGCAGCACGCTTCTAAGCATCATTTCGCGGGACGGCTCGCCGTCGCAAAGCGAAAAATGATGCGTCTTCAAAAACTCCTAAGCGGATATTCGTGGCATAAGCCACGAATATCCGCTTAGGGCGCGGGGACGTCGCCCGGAAGCTGCCGGGCGCCGGTGAACGGCGTGACGGGCAAGCCGGGCGCCGCACCCCGGAACGGCGCTGGCGGCACGCCTGGAAAGGCCAGTCGCTCCCTCTGGTATCGGTCCAGCTGGTATCGGTCCAGCGCGGCACGGGCCCGGTCGCGGTCGAGGCGTTCCTGCTGCCGCTGCCCGGCGTCCCGCCCGAAACCACTGGGCTCGGACTGGCCGTCAGGAATCATGACCACGGACGCACCCGGCGCTGGCGTCGCAAGCTCAGGATAAGGCCCTAGGGGCCGCTCGCCTCGCTGCAGGAAAGCGGCGGCCGTGGGCGGCGCCACGATGGCGGGCGCCTGAGAGGCATAGGGACGGCTCGCATAGTATTCGGCCGATTTCGCGCCGCAGCCTCCCAGCGCCAGGCAGGCGATCGAGGCTGCGGTCATCGTGCGAATGATTGCCACTCATGTCTCCGTCATCCCGCGCCTTGGCAGCAGCGCCCCGGGCCGGTATCGGTGGCGGGTATAACGAACGGCCCCGATCCGGCCAAATCCCTCCAATACGGAGCAACCCATGCCCGTCAGCGGCGCCGGCCCTTACGACCCGGACAATATCTTCGCCAAGCTCCTGCGCGGCGAAATTCCATCCAATCGCATCTACGAGGACGAATGGGCGGTCGCGTTCCACGACATCGCTCCGAAGGCGCCGGTCCACGCGCTCGTCATCCCCCGCGGCCCCTACGTCGCACTGGCGGATTTCACGGCTCGCGCGTCCGACGCGGAGATCGCCGGGTTCTACCGCGCCGTGGGGCGCGTGGCCAAGCAGCTTGGCCTGGAGTCGCCCGGGTACCGCGTGTTGACCAACATGGGGGTTCATGGCGGGCAGGAGGTGCCGCACTTCCACGTCCACGTGTTCGGCGGCGCTCCGTTGGGTCCCATGCTGGCAGCGGGCGGCTGAGACTGCGCGATTGACTTCCGCCGTGGAACGGCCGACGTTGCCGTCTCCGAGGGGTGTCCCGCTAGGGGGCTGAGAGTCCGCAGGCCATTGGCAACGCGGTGACCCTATGAAACCTGATCCGGGTCATGCCGGCGTAGGGACGGGACATCGCACCACCCGCCCTCGCCGCATCGGCCCGCCCCATAGGAGGGCCGTGCATGACCTACCAGCAGAAGCCGAGCGCCGTGACCACCGGCCCGATCGCCGGGTCGCAAAAACTTTATACCAGCCCGGCGTCCCACCCGCATATGTCCGTGCCGTTCCGCGAGATCGCGCTCGATCCGTCAGCCAACGAAGCGCCGCTCCGGCTTTACGACACCTCGGGGCCTTACACGGAGACCAACGCCGCCGTCGACCTCGCGTCCGGTTTGCCGGGCGTGAGGGCGCCGTGGCTGGCCGGACGCGGGTTCAGCCCGGCCACTCCGCGGAGCGTCAGGCCGGAGGACAACGGCTACGTCCCCGCCGACCGTCTCGTCCCCGCCTGCCCGGCGGAACGCACCGTGCTCGAAGGCCGGGCCGGCCAGCCGGTCACGCAATACGAGTTCGCCCGCGCCGGCATCGTCACCGAGGAGATGGTCTACGTCGCCCATCGCGAGAACCTGGGCCGCGCCGAGGCGCATGACCAGGCGGCGGCCTTCGTGTCGGACGGCGAGAGCTTCGGCGCCGAGATCCCCGAGTTCGTCACCCCCGAGTTCGTCCGCAGCGAGATCGCCCGCGGCCGGGCCATCATCCCGGCCAACATCAACCACCCGGAGCTTGAGCCGGTCATCATCGGCCGCAACTTTCTGGTCAAGATCAACGCCAACATCGGCAACTCGGCCGTCACCTCCGGCGCGGCCGAGGAAGTGGAGAAGCTCGTCTGGGCGATCCGCTGGGGCGCCGACACGGTGATGGACCTCTCGACCGGGCGCAACATCCACAACATCCGCGGCTGGATCGTGCGCAACTCCCCCGTCCCCATCGGCACGGTGCCGATCTACCAGGCGTTGGAGAAGGTGGGCGGCGACGCCGACAAGCTCGACTGGGAGGTATTCAAGGACACGCTGATCGAGCAGGCCGAGCAGGGGGTGGACTACTTCACCATCCATGCCGGCATCCGTCTCGCCCACGTGCCGCTGACGGCCAAGCGCGCCACCGGCATCGTCAGCCGCGGCGGCAGCATCATGGCCCGCTGGTGCCTGGCCCATCACAAGGAGAGCTTCCTGTATGAGCGGTTCGGCGAGATCTGCGACCTCATGCGAAAGTATGACGTCAGCTTTTCCCTAGGCGACGGGTTGCGGCCGGGGTCCAACGCGGACGCCAACGACGCCGCCCAGTTCGCCGAGTTGGAGACGCTCGGCGAGCTGACCAAGGTGGCCTGGGACAAGGGCTGCCAGGTGATGATCGAGGGGCCGGGCCACGTGCCGATGCACAAGATCAAGGTCAACATGGAGAAGCAGCTTGCCGAGTGCGGCGAGGCGCCGTTCTACACCCTCGGGCCGCTGACGACCGACATCGCGCCGGGCTACGACCACATCACGTCGGCCATCGGCGCGGCCATGATCGGCTGGTTCGGCACCGCCATGCTCTGCTACGTGACGCCGAAGGAGCACCTCGGCCTGCCGAACCGCGACGACGTGAAGACCGGCGTCATCACCTACCGAATCGCCGCCCACGCCGCCGACCTCGCCAAGGGCCACCCGGCCGCCAAGCTGCGCGACGACGCGATCAGCCGGGCGCGATTCGATTTCCGCTGGGAGGATCAGTTCAATCTCGGGCTCGACCCGGACACCGCGCGGCTGTTCCACGACGAGACGTTGCCGAAGGACGCGCACAAGGTGGCCCATTTCTGCTCCATGTGCGGCCCGAAGTTCTGCTCGATGAAGATCAGCCAGGATATCCGCGCCGATGCGGAGCGCCTGGCCGGTATGGAAGCGAAGAAAGAGGAGTTCGCCGAGAAGGGCAAGACGCTCTACGTCCCGGCCGCGGAGTAAGGCGTGAGCGACCCGCGTGACGCGCTCGACGCGATCGGCCAGATGCCGGACGTCGAGATCGACATCGCGGGCGCCGCCCTGCAACTCGCGCGCATCGACGAGCCGGAGGCCGACTGGCAGGCCGCCGCCGCCCACCTCAGCGAGCTGGCTCGCGAAGCGGTGTCCCTGGCAAGGACGCTGCCCGGCTCGGACGTGGCTTCCCGGGCGGGCGCCCTGGCGGGGCTGATTGCCGGGCGCCATCACTACGCCGGGGACACCGAAACCTACGACCAGCCGGCCAATGCCAACCTGATCCGCGTCATCGAGCGGCGGCGCGGGCTGCCGGTCGCGCTCGGCATTCTCTGGCTGCACTGCACGCGCGCGGTCGGGTGGAAGGCGCACGGGGTCGATTTCCCCGGCCACTTCCTTCTCGTGCTCGAAGGCCATTCCACGCGGTCACGCACCCGCTCCAGCCCGCAGCAGGCGGTGCTCGACGTGTTCTCAGGAGGGGCGCCGCTCGATTCCCGCGACCTGCGCGGGCTGCTGAAGCGCATCGAAGGCCAGAAGGCCGAGCTGCGGCCCGGCGTGTTGCAGCCCATGCCGGCCCGCCGGGTGCTGCTCCGGCTGCAGGAGAACATCCGCTCCCGCCGCTTGGCCGCGGGCAACGTCGAGGGGGCGCTGGACTGCACGCTGGACATGCTGCGGCTGGCGCCCGACGTGGCGCAGCTTTGGCGGGACGCGGCGGTCATGCACCAACGGCTCGATCAGGTGACCGCCGCACTGCGCTGCTTCGCGCGCGTGCTGGAGCTGGTTCCCGACGGCAACGCCGCGGCACGGGCAAGAATGGCAATCGATGAGCTGCGCGGGCGGTTGAACTGAATGCGTCGGGCAGTCTTATCAGCGGGCCGACGCACCTAAGCAGACATTCGTGACTTGTGCCACGGATGTCTGCTTAGGAGTCTTTGAAGACGCATCATTTTTCGCGTTGTGACGGCGAGCCGTCCTGCGAAATGATGCTTAGTGCTTCGACACATTCAGAGAGTGCGGCATGGGTCGAAGCACCAGCCTTGTTTGGCGGGCTGATTCAGCCAACGGGCTGAAGCGCCCGTTTGCATCAGACCACTAGTGCCGATGCTGCCCTTAATGCAGCTCCTGCAGCCGGCTGAGCAGGAAGTCACGGAACACGGCCACCCGTTTGCTGTTCCGCAACTCCTCCGGATAGACGAAATACACGTCCACCTTCGGCGCCTTGAGTTCCGGCAGCAGACGGGTGAGGCCGGCGAGTTCCTCCGTCATCCAGTCCGGCAGGACGCCGATGCCCATGCCCGAGCCGATGGCGCGGGCCATCGCGTGCAGCGAGTTCACCTCCAGCAGAGGCCGCCGCGTTGATCCGGCCCGGCGGCCCGCCTCCGCGAGCCAGTCGATATCCGCCACCGGCGGGCGGTAGTTGCCGAACAAGATCAGGCGGTGGGCGTCCAGGTCCTCCGGCCGCTTCGGGGCGCCGTGCGCCTCCAGGTAGGCCGGGGAGGCGACGACGACCCACTCGATCTGCATCAGGTGCCGCTGCACCAGATCGGGCTGCTTCGGCGGGTGCATGCGGATCGCGACGTCAGCCTCGCGCATGGCCAGGTCGAGCTCGGCATCGTCGAGCAACAGCGTCATGGTGATGTCGGGATACTGTTCGAGGAAAGCCTGGAGCCGGGGCGCGAGCCACGTCGCCCCGAAGCCCACCGTCGTCGTCACCTTCAGCCGCCCGGCCGGCTTCTCCTTGCTCTCGGTCAGCAACGCCTCGGTCATCGCCAGCTTGGCGAACACCTCTCGGACGGTGCGGTTGAGGCTCTCGCCCTGCTCGGTCAGGATCAGGCCGCGGGCATGGCGGTGGAACAGGGGCACCTGCAGGTTCTCTTCCAGGGCCGAGATTTGCCGGGAGACGGCGGACTGGCTCAGGTTCAGCGTCTCGCCCGCATGGGTGAAACTGCCCGCCTCGGCCACGGCGTGGAAAACCCGTAGCTTGTCCCAATCCATCGGCGTGCCCGCTCCCTAATCCTGCCGCACGCCCGATCAGCGGGCGGCCAATGGGCGACAATAAAGGGAATTAGCGGAGAATGAACCCGTATCGGCGGTTTAATTTTTGGGGCGGCGGTATTTTCCTGGGAGCTGGCCGCCCGACCCCCGTGATGCCAGGCGTGCTTCGCTGTTTCCCGCCGTCAGGTCATGGTCTGCGCCGCGGCGGCGGTTGTCAGCGCCAACCCTGTTGCCAGGCCGCCTTTTACCACGCCCCGCCAAGGCGCCCGTATCGGGATCGCCCTCCTCCATGCCCCGATCACGCAGGCCGGACGTTCCAGAACATGACGAAGCCCTGCAGCACCCCGGTGATCTTCTTGCTGAACGCCGTGTTGTAGAAATTCTGCCCCAGCGGCACGTAAGGCACGTCGATCAGCGCCTGCTTCTGAATGTCCTCGCAGATCGCCTTCTGCGCCGCCTCGTCTCCGGCATCGAACCAGGCGTCCCGCAGCGCCTCGATCCGCGGACTGGTCGGCCAGCCCATCGTTCCCCGCTCCGGTCCCTGGCCGCGCAGGAACACGTGGCCCGCCGGCGTGAACTGGTCCAGCCCCGCCCAGAACGTGTGGAACACGCTCCACCCCCCCTCGCTCACAGGCCCCTTCTTGGCCCGGCGCTGCACCACGCTGCCCCAGTCCATCGCCTGGTAGTCCACGTTGAGCCCGGCCTGCTTCATCGCATCCGCCCCGACATCCGCCAGCGCCTTTAGGATCGGGAAATCCGTCGGCGCCAGCAGCGCCACCGTCTCCCCCTTATACCCCGCCGCCTCGATCTCCTTGCGCACCGCTGCGTAATCGGGCGCCCCTGAAAACACATCGAGCCCGGCGGCGCTCGCCATCGGCGTGCCCGGCGTGAAATACCCCGCCGGCGTATGATACATCGACGGATCGGCGCCCACGACCGCGTTCATGAAATCCTGCTGGTTCACCACCTTCAGCATCGCGCGGCGGATTGCCGGGTTGTCGAACGGCGGCACGAGATGGTTCAGCCTCATGCAGGCGATCTGCCCCGTCGGGTCCGGCACCTGCACCGTCAAGCCGCGGTTCGCCTTCAGCAACGGAACTAGGTCCTGCACCGGGTTCTCCCACCAGTCCACCTCGCCCTGCTGCAGCGCCGCCGCCGCCGTCGCCGCATCCGGGATCCAGTGCCACTCCACCCGGTCGTAATGCGCGACCTTGGGCCCGGACGTCCAATCCGCCGTCCCGCTCTCCCGCGGCTTATACCCGGCGAACTTCTCATAAACGGTCAACGAGCCCACCACCCGCTCGTCTTTCCTATACCGGAACGGCCCGCTGCCGACCATCTCCGGCACTTGCGTGAACGCGTCCGTCTTGGCCAGCCGTTCCGGCATCATCGCCGGAAAGTTCGACGCGCACTTCCCGAGCGCGTCCGGCAGCAGCGCGAACGGCTTCTTGAGCCGGAACTGGATGGTTCTGTCGTCCGCCGCGGTCAGCTCGTCCGTCGTCGCCAGCAGGGTCTGCCCGAACGGGTCCCGCTTGCCCCACCGCTCGATCGAGGCGACGCAATCCCGCGCCAGCACCCGCTCCCCGTCGTGCCACATCAGCCCGTCGCGCAGCTTGATGCGCACCAGCTTGCCATCGTTCTCGACCGTCAGTCCCTCGGCCATCTGCGGCGAGGTCTTGAAGGCGTGGTCGATCCCGAACAGGGTGTCGAACACCAGGAATCCGTGGTTCCGCGTCACGTAAGCCGTGGTCCAGATCGGGTCGAGCACCGTCGGGTCGGACTGCGGGATGAACTTCAGCACCCGGGCGCCTTGCGCCGCCGAGACCCGCGGCATGGCCAGGGCTGCCGCGCCGGCGGCGGTGGCGAGGAAATCGCGTCGCTTCATGAAACAGCCCCTGATCGTTTCGCGACGCTACAACGATAATCATGAACGCGGCAACGCCGGTCAGCCCGCAGCCACGGTAATTGCACCTGAACAAAGGCCAGGGCGCTGCCCTGACCCGTTGGGGCCGCAGGCCCCAAACCCCGATCCTCTATCGAGCCGTTCCCTCGCAGGGTGTTCTGTAACAAGTCGGGGTCTGGGGCCTGCGGCCCTAGTGGGATCCAGGGGCGAGGCCCACGGCCTCTCACTCAAATGCGATCGGCCTAGCCCGCAGCGGCCGCCCCGGCGATCCCGTCCCGCCCCGTCGTCACCTCGGTGCCCTCCCGCCGCATCGGCGCGGTGAAGTTATACCGCCGCAGCGCCAGCCCCCCTCCCCCGCCCTGCCCGGCCTCGAACCCGTATTCCGTCACGCCGCAATTCGCGACATCCCCTTCGCGGTCGATCGCCAGAATCCGCTCCTCATCCATTCGCTCCAGCAGATACCTCATGCACAGCACGACCACCTGGTGCCCCACCACCAGCACCCGCCGGCCGCTATGATGCAGGCTGATCGTATCCACAGCACTCCTGAGCCGCAGGATCACGTCGCACCAGCTCTCCCCGCCCGGCGGCCGGTGATAGAACTTGCCCATCAGCTTGCGCAGCTCCGCCTGGTCGGGATGCGCGCGCTTAATCCCGAAATGGGTCAGCCGGTCCAGCACCCCGAACTCCTTTTCCCGCAGCCGCTCATCCGCCACCAGGCACTCCGCCCCCGGCGCCAGGCCGCCCGCCGCCCTGATCCGCTCCGCCGTCTGCCGCGCCCGCAAATAGGGCGAGACCATCAGCACATCCGGGCGCTCATCGTCGGGCAGGCTCGCGAACCAGTCGCCCAGCGAACGCGACTGCCGCTCCCCGAGCGGGCTTAGCGGCACGTCGACGTCCCGCTCGGCCAGGTCGATGCGCTCCTGCCGGGCCTCCTGCGCCGCGTGCCGCGCGATGTTGCCCGCGCTCTCCCCGTGCCGGACAATCCAAAGCCGCTCCGGCCACCGCTGCTGCATCATTGCGGCTTATGTAGGCACGCCCGCGCCCGCGAAAAGCTCCGCCGGCCCCGCTTCATGCCCCATAGCGGCTGCGCCAGGGTCGCCACCGCTGCCGCCGGGTCGGTTGCATCCAGCAGCACCAGGTCCGCCGGGCGGCCCACCCGAACCCCGTAATCGTCCCGCCGCATCAGCCGCGCCGCATCCGTCGTCACCATTGCCAGGCAGCCGGCAAGCTCTTCGGGCCGGGCCACGTGCGCCACGTTGGCATACAGGTTCGCCATTCGCAGCAATGACCCATCCCCGTAGGGCGTGAACAGGTTCAGGACATTGTTGGTCGAAATCGAACAGCAGACCCCCGCTTCCCGCAGCGTCTCCACCTGCAGCACCCCCCGCGGCACGGCGCATCCGTGCGCCCGGCCCATCGCGTAAAGGTCCGTCGCCGGCATCACCGTCACCGCGACCCCCGCCCGCGCCAACTGCTTGGCGGCGGCGGCCATCGCCGCCTCCCCCGCGAGCGAAAGCTGCGTCAGGTGCCCGACCGCGACGCGCCCGCCCCAGCCGTACTCCTCGGTCTTGCGGCACACGTAGCCCGCCTGCATCTCGTCCGTCATGCCGGCCAGGTCGAGGTGCATGTCGATGTCCACGTCGAATGCCCGCGCCAACTCGAAGATGCGGTCGATCTGCCCCCGAGGGTCGCTGTCCACGTAGGGCGCGGCCCCGATCACCCGCGCGCCCCGCCGCAATCCCTCGACCAGCAGCGCGTCCGTCCCCGGGTTGTTCAGCAAGCCCTCCTGCGGGAAGACGCAGAGCTCGATGTCGAGCGCCCAGGCATAGTCGCTTTGAAGCTGCTGCACGCCTTCGAACCCGGCCATTCCCACCCCCGGATCGACCTCCACGTGCGTCCGCATGCGCATCGTCCCCCACGAGACGCACATCTCCAGCGTCCGCCGCCCCTGCTCGTATACGTCCTCGGCGCCGAACCCTCGCTTGGCCGCCGCCGTCTCGGCGATGGCCTCCTTCGCGGTCCCCTCGCCCAGCGTGCAGCGGTCCATGATGCAGGACTTGTCCAGATGGATGTGCGTCTCCGCCAATCCCGGCACGACGAGACCGCCCGAGGCGTCGATGACCTCGGCATCGGCCTCGATGCCCGGCTCGATGGCCGCGATCCTTCCACCCGACACGCCGATATCCACGCGCCGAAGCTGGCCGGCGTCCTCGATCGCCGCGTTCCGAATGACAACATCGAGCAATGGTCCAACCCTCCAAACCGCCGCAGCATCGCTTTGCACCGTGCACGCGACTTGGTAAACGTCGCAACTCTCCGTACGCGAGCCGGCAATGGGCGACCACATCCGATGACGCGGCGCCGGCCAAAACGCCTGCCATGCCCGCGCCCGGCTGACAGGGCGGCAATGCCGGGAGCGCCGACCGGCGCAACGGCTCCACGCCGGACGCCTGCTTTTTGGCCGCGCCCGATATTGATGGCGGCCGTCATGGCCCTGCCGACGGTGAACGCCGGCGCCGGGGAGCGGCAAGCCGGGACGATCCCTGCCATACCCCCGCAAGCCGCGGCTGCCGAAGGCTTCGTGCCCCCCGGCTGGCGGCTGCAAGCTCAAGCGGCCGGCGATCTGAATGGCGACGGCAGAGACGACCTGGCGCTTGTTGCCGCCGCGCCCGACGACGCCAAGGCAAGCACGCTTCGATCCCGCCCGCGCATCCTTGCCATCGCGTTCGGCAGGCCCGGAGGCAGATACGTCCTGGCCGCCGAGAACCATGCCATCATCCCGCCCCAGGCCGGCGCCGACGCGGACGACGCGATCGACGGCATCATGTCCGGCGGCATCGACATCCGCCACGGCGCGCTCGTGGTCTCGCTTGGCCGGTTCTCCGGCGTTGGAAGCTGGGCGATGGGCCGTTCGTCATTCACGTTCCGATACAGGACCGGGCGCTTCGCGCTGACCGGCTACGACGACCTGTCGGTCAACCGCGGCTCGGGCGCGATCAGCGAGACGAGCGTCAACTATCTCACCCGCCGGGTGCGGCATAAGCAGGGAACGACCGAGACTGACCGGGAAACCGTCTCATGGAGCCGGTTGCGGCCAGGACCGCCGCCGCGGCTTCAGGATGTCGGCGACGGGTCCGCATTCATTTGGAAAGATCATTGATGGCGTGCACGAAAGGGTTGGTGGTCGCGTTGGCGCTCGGGCTTATGCCGGCAGCCGCCGCCCGTGGCGAGACGGCGCATCAGCCCCTGCCGGCGCAGGCCGCAGCACCCGGCTGGAACTGGGGCGACGACCCATCCACCTATTATGATACCCAGAGCCCCGAGTTTGCCGCGTCCAAGGCCATCTGCAGGCGCCTGCGCACCCTCGAGCCGCCGGCCAGCGACTGGCCCGACGCCGCAACCGCGTCCGCGCTCCGCGGCTGCGACTCAGACGCGCTCTACTACGGGATCGGCATCCCCGCAGCCCCGGCCCGCGCCCGCCAATGCGCGCTCCTGCAAGCCCGGCGCTTCGACCGCAACGGCGGCGCATTCGCGGGCATCGGCATGTTGATGACCATCTACGCCAACGGCGTCGGCGCCGAGCGGAACCTCGATCTGGCCACCTCGCTCGCCTGCCGCATCCAGGGGGCGCCGGCCGAGAACGACGCCCGCGCCGAACATTTGCAGTCGCTCAAGGCGGCGCACTGGACCGGCGCCGATTTCAACTACTGCGACGACATCACCAGCGGCTACTCGGGCGGCGTGTGCGCGGCGCAACAGGCGTCGATCGCGGACGTTGCGCGCTCGGACAGGCTGGACGCGCTGACGAGCGGCTGGAGCGAGCCGGAGCAGCAGGCTTTCGCCTCGCTCCGGGCGTCCGCCGCGGCCTACGCCAAGGCGAGCAGCGAGGATGAGGTCGATCTTACCGGCACGGCCCGAGCGGCCTTCATGATCGAGCGCGAGCAAGAGGTCATGCAGGGATTCGCGGATTCGCTCGGCAAGCTCGAGCACGGGGGCCTTCCAGCGGGTTCGGCCTCGGGACTGCAGGCGGCCGACGCATCCCTGAACGATGTCTACCGCCGCCTTATGGCGGTCGGCGGCAAGGGCGGATCGACCATCGATTACGGCACGGTCACGAAAGACGGCATCCGCCAGGCCGAACGCGCCTGGCTGCGCTACCGCCGCGCCTGGGCGGCCTTTGCACGGGTAAAATTCCCCAAAATCGCAGCAGGAGCGGTTCAGGTTGCTTTAACGCAGCAACGCGCTGCTTACCTGAATGGCATCCTTCGACAATAGCTTCCGTGACTCGGTCAGGCAATCGAGCGGCTTACATTTTTGGTTTGTTGGGCAGCTTTGCCGGCGCGCCGCCGCACGTCTTGACGACGCCGCCCTTAGCCGCTTTTGGCACCAGCTATACCAGTATCCTGCGGCGGCTAGGCGGGCAAATGGCCTCCGGTTGATCGGGGCAGGCTGCCTTGGCCATGGGCAACCCGTCATAGACCGCCGTCTCGAACGCCAGATAGCCGCCCACCGAGGCCGGGTCGGCGAACGGCAGGATCTGCGTCGCCCAGAACCCGCCCACCCCGCTTTGCCGGTCGATCCAGTAGAACAGGTTCGCCAGCCCCGCCCAAGCCAGCGACCCGGCCGGCCGGCCCGTCGGCGCATCCTCCTCATTGACCATGAACGACAGCGCCCACGACTTGGCCATGCCCGGAAAGAACTCCGCGTCATTCGACACGCTCGGCACCAGGCCCGGCAAGCCCTTGATCTTCATCTCGCCCAGCCCGTTCCGCTCCGCCATCCGCATCGTTTCCGGCTTCAGCACGCGCCCGCCCTCGCCCGCGCCGTCGTTCAGCCACATGCGGATGAACCGGCAATAGTCCGGCACGGTCCCATACAGCCCGTGCCCGCCCATATGCACCTCCGGCGCCTGCGGCAGTTCCATCTCCATCTGCGCCGCGAGCTCCCCATCGGTCCGTTCCCAACAGTCGTGTCACTAGCCGCCACTTTAAGTTGTGGTCAGGCCAGCAACCTTGTCGGGCCGGAATCGGGGGCGCCGAAAAGGGTGGACGGCGCGGTCAAGGCGCGCGGCGGAACGTGCCGGGGTAGTCGAGGACGAGGCTTTCCTCGTCCACGCCCAGCTCGCCCACATAGCCTCGGAACAGCCCCTCGTAGCGGTAGAGCCGCCCCGCTTCGAGGCAGGTGTAGCGCTGCCGCACCGGCTCCGGGACGAGCGCCGGCACGGCAACGTAGGCGACCAGGATCTCGCTCGCCTCGCCCTGCGCGAGCCCGAGCCTGCGGATCGGCAAGGTATTGGTGAAGGGCGTGGCCGAGATGTCGATGTCCACGCAACCCCGCAGCGCCTCGACCGGCTGCCCGGCCCCATCCTGCCAGTTGCCCTCGGCGTCGGCGCGCAGGTGCAGGCGGCGCTCCTGGCCGGCCAGCGACAGCACGGCTTCCCGCACGCGCCAGCGTGCATCGCAGGCGACGCAGTAGCGCAAGCCGTATGGCGTGCCATCGCGCGCGCCGACCACCACGCCTTCGGCGACGACGCCGTCAGCAATGCTGCGGATGCTGAGGTGTTCGGCGCCGGCGCCTTCGGCTGGCACCCACCTGACGACACGGTTCACGTCAGCCCCGCCGCGGCCTTGGCCATGTACACCCGCTCGTAGCCTTTCTCGCTGACCCGGCCCGTCTCGCGGAAGCCGAGCCGCCCGTAGAGCGCCAGGTTCTCCGTCATCAGCACATTCGTGTAGAGCCGCACTTCGCACAGCCCGCGGCGTTGCGCCTCGGCCTCTGCAAAGGCGATCAGCGCCCGCCCGAGCCCCTTGCCCTGCGCCGACGGAGCCACGGCCACGTTGTCGACCAATAGGGTGCCGTCGCCGGCGTCCTCCAGCACCAGGACGCCCGCGAGCACGCCGCCCTCCTCCAGCACCCAGGTCCTGCCCGGCGGCGACCCGCCGCTCGTAGTCGTCGAGCATGGGGCGGCTTGCCCTTGCGGACGACGTAGTGGCCGTACGTGCCCTGCACGAGCCGGCGGATGGCGTCGGAGTCCTCGGGGCGGGCGGGGCGGATCATGAGGTATATATACGAAATATACGCGTCCACGTCATTGTCATACCGTAGCCTTGACCGTAGTTCTGTGCGAACTTGTCTGGTATACGCTGTACATATACGATGCGTTTTCGCAACTATACGAGATGATCGATCCACTGTGGCGGAAGACCCTTCTCACTCTCGATCGAACTTCGTGCGACTCGCCGAGGCACGTACGACTAGGGTGCTAAGAGACCTTGAGCTTCTCGGCAACCTTTCGAACCGGTCCAACTACACCTACGCCGGCGAGGACGTAGACCGCATTTTCAAAGCCGTGACCCAGAAGATGAAGGAGGCGGAAAACCGCTTCCGGTTCAGCCTGCAAACCAAACGAGTCAACGAGTTCAAGCTGAATGACTAAAGACCTTTTGAAAGCGGGCGCGCTCTTCTCAGGCATCGGCGGATTTTGCCTTGGGTTTGCAAGGGCGGGGATACCGAGTGCTTGGGCCGTAGAGCTGGATGAGTATGCTAATGACCATCCCCCGTTACGGTGGACACCTCGCGTAAGCTCCTGCGGGAGCGGAGGTGCCGATGATGACGAAGAAAACTCGACGAGAGTTCACGGACGAGTTCAAGCGCGAGGCGGTGGTCCTGTTGCGGGACAGCGGGCGGCCGCTGACGCAGGTGGCGGCCGAACTGGGCCTGGAGCCATCGATGCTGCGGCGCTGGCGCAGCCTGGCCAACGGAGCGGGACAGGCAGCGTCCGTGGTCCGGCCTGACGCCGCTGCGGTCCCTGCGACGGTCGAGCAGCTTGAGATCCGGCACCTGCGCCGGGAGCTGGAGCGGGCGCAAATGGAGCGCGACATCCTAAAAAAAGCAGTCGGCATCTTCTCGAGCCCGCCGAGATGAGGTTCCGTTTCATCGAGGAACACCGCGAGGTGTTCCTCGTGCGGGTGATGTGCTCGGTGCTGCGGGTCAGCGCCAGTGGCTACTATGCGTGGCGCGGCCGGCCCGAGAGCGCCCGCGCCCAGGCGAACAAGGCGCTGGTCGAGGACATTCGCCGCGTGCACGCCAGCAGCCGGCGCCGCTACGGCAGCCCGCGCGTGCATGCGTCCCTGCGGGCCGAGGGCAAGCGGGTGGGGTGCAACCGCGTGGCGCGGCTCATGCGCACGCACGGCATCCAGGCGCGCCGTCGGCGGGCGTTCCGCAAGACCACGGACAGCAATCATGCCTTCCCGCCTGCCCCCAACCTGCTGGACCGGCAGTTCGCGTCCGCGGTCGCGCCAAACCAGGTCTGGCTGGCTGACTTGACCTACATCGCCACCGGCGAGGGGTGGCTCTACCTGGCCGCCATCATGGACCTGTTCTCGCGCAAGATCATCGGCTGGGCCATGAACGAGACCATGCCGCAGGAGTTGACCCTGGCGGCGCTGAACATGGCCATCACCAACCGGAAACCCTGCCCGGGGCTGCTGCACCACTCGGACCGCGGCAGCCAATTCGCAGCACACGCCTACCGCCGCGTGCTGGACGAGCATGGGATGCGGTGCTCGATGAGCCGCAAGGGGAACTGCTGGGACAACGCGCTCATGGAGAGCTTTTTCGGCGGCCTCAAGACCGAGCTGGACGGCGACGGCCCGTTCCACACCCGGCAGGCAGCGCGCACGGCCCTGTTCCGGGCCATTGAGGGCTGGCACAACCGCGAGCGCCTCCACTCGGGCATCGGCTACATGACGCCGGTCAACAAGGAACAGCTCGCCGCGGCCGCGTAGGCCATAACCCGTGTCCACCGTAACGGGGGATGGTCAAACATCTAAATCCGCTGGCCGCTGGCCCTTATCAGGACACTGTAGTCTGGGCCCGGATTTTCGAGTCCCTAACCGGCCTGAACCCAATTCTGCTGGCCATCAATGTCGGCGAGGACTGCGTCAACCTGGCGTCGAAATATGTAGCGGAGTTCGTAACGCGCGGTCCCGTGCAGGAAGTCCTCACCTTCTACGTGAGAGACGGCGTGAAGTGGCATGACGGTCGGGCCTTCTCGGTGGACGACGTGGCGTTCTCCATCCTGAGCATCTTCGGGGCCGCTGGGCGCGAGATCGCAAGGCGCAGTGCCACCACCGACCACCTTCGCGGATCTGTCACGAACGATGTGGAGATTCCGAGCTGGATCGACCTCGTCAAGAGCCTCGATCACATCGAACTCGCGTCAGACCGTTTGGAGCTGGACCTCCGGTCGGCCAGTCGTTATGCGCAGGAGTGGTTCGGTGATTTGCCGATGCTCCCGATGCACGTATGGTCAAAGCTCGGTCGCAATTACCTTGAGCCGACCTTCAACGGTCAGATCGGCCTTCAGCACATCGGCTCTTCCGCTGACGCGACCGCCGGCTACTCGTCGTGGAACGGGCTGATCGGCGCAGACGAGACCGTCAGGACCGAGCGACGCTCTAAACTGGTCCGGTTCGAGCACTACCATCGCGGAGCAGTCCAATGAATGTGCCGTTCCTCACAGAGAGCCCACACCTCCTGCCGCGCCAAGCCCAAAACCTGCTTGCGGATGCAGATAAAACGATCTGGAAAGGCGATTACCGTGGAGGTCGCGAACTCCTCGACACCCTGAAAGACAGGACCGGCCCGTCGCACGCCATGCGATGCGCCCTGATCGGCGACATCTGCCACTTTGAATGGGATGATCCTGGCGCCATACGTTGGTATCAGGACGCGATCGCCGCAATCGACCCATCTCATCCGATCGCCGTCTTCGCGACCTACAGGCTCGTGGACAGCTCGCTCGACCATGAACTCGGCCACGGCGCCCCGCTGGCGAACCCTGCCGAACTGCGAAAGATGTTCGACGAAGCGGAGCAACGCGCAAAGAAGCTTGAGCACAAGTTCCTGGTCGCGTTCGCGCTGCACTATCGCGGAATCTTCGGCATCGTTGATGGCGACTTCGCTGGCGCGCGCGCTCGACTTGTCGAAGCCGCGGAGGTCCGACGAGAGATTGGAGACACGTGGCACCTGTGGAACACGGAGTGGCTCATCGCCCGCTGCGACGCCGGGATGGGTGACATCGCCGGGGCGCGCCGCGAGGCCGAGAGGATCTACCAGTTGCAGATCGAAGCTGGATTAAAGGGTGCCGCGCTTCGCGTGCTCCTGGGTATCCAACAGCTCGCGACGCTTGAGAATCTTGCGCGGCTACGAGACGCGAAAGATGGAGTGATCTCGATGAGCCCGGACAGTCTTAGCGCCTTCATGACGACCGTGAATGCAGCCGCGGCGCGATACGAGGCTCCTGCTGTCGGCGGATTGAGGTCGGTGGGGTCGGTCCTTCATTCGTGAGCTGGCCCCGCCGCAGCATCGTGGTGAGACTTTGCAGGCGGACATGACGGTCTCCCCTGATCCGAGCGTTGCTTTCGCCGCCGAAATCCGGCGGCGCCCTGACGACCTCATTTTCCTGAGTGGCTCCAGGGCCGAGGGGTGGCACAACCAAGGATCGGACTACGACTGGTACGTGATTACCTCGGCGCCGGGAGTTGGGGAGGCGGGAAGTCGCCTATGGACATCCGGGCCGCAGTCCAAGGAGGTGGAAATATCCTACTGGCTGAATGGCACGTCACATGTGGAGGTACAGTACTGGCCGCGAGATCTCGTCGACGAGCTGCGCGCCTTTGTGAACTCTTACCGGCTTCAGGAGTTCTCGGAGCTTCCGCCCAGGTTCGTGGATTTTCTCCATCGGTTGAAGATCGGCATTCCAGTCGACAATCGTGCCGAGTTCGACCGTCTCCACGCGTCATTCCTATGGGATGAATACGCTTACTATCGAGCGATCTCCTCGGAGAGACTGTTCGAAGCCTATCTCCATGATTCGGGTTACTTCCTGGAAGAAGGCCGGCTCGGAGAGGCTTTGATCACCTGTCGGCTGGCCTTGGAAGCAAGCGTCGATTGCTATCTAAGCCTCAGGGGCGAAACCAATCCCGGCAGCAAGTGGCGGCTCCGAAAACTCGAGCGGACCAGCAGCTCGACGGCTCTCCACAATGCCTACATGGACGTCCTCACAGGATGGAATATGTCCGCCGGAGAAACCGTGCGATGGATTCGCATCCTTGCCGACTCCGTGAACCTCTGCTGCCAACTCCACCGCGATTTCGACGAGTTGTTCGGTAATGCAGCCGCGGAGTTGGCGGAGAGAAATCTGAGGCGCGACGTGGCCATAAGGCTGAAGACCGACCTTAGGGGTCAGGCTCGCCTCGTCTCGCATGACGGCGGAGGGCGCGAGATCAGCAGCGGCGCTGCTTTGCTCTGGGCGCTCTGTGATGGCAGCCGGAACGAGGCTGCGCTGGTTTCGTCACTTGCCAGAGTCGCATCCATTCCCGAGCATGCGGCGTATGAGGACGTGGCACGGGGACTGGACCTCCTCCGATCATGCGGACTTCTAGATCAGGCCGCCAACAGAACTGACTGCGTCATGGACGTCAGGACCTCCGAATCAGTATGACTGGAAGGTTCGTCGTCGTTCTCGGGCCCGACGGCAGTGGGAAGACAACTCTGTTCGAAGGGCGTTGTCAGATTGACGAGTGAAGGGTGTTGATGACCCTCAGGCCGGCTTCGGCCTATGCGACATCAGCAACCGCGGCGACCTCGCGCCAGGTGCGAAAGGCGCCGCCGCGGGCGGCACGGTGTTCAACAGGGGTGAGGCAGTGGCGGCGGAGCTGGAAGTGGTTGTGGATGCGGGCGTGGGCCGAGAGGAAGCGTTGCGCATGACGGGCTGACTTGAACCGCTGCATCTGCCGTTCTCGTCGCCGCGTCGGCTGGTGCGACACCTCGATGCGGTTGTTCAGGTATTTGCTTTGCCGGTGCTCGACGTGCGGCAGGATCTCGCGCTTGGCCGCGCCATAGCTCTTGAGCGTGTCGGTCACGACCACCCGAGGCGCATAGTGCAAGCCCTTGAGCAACTTGCGGAAGAACCGTTTGGCCGCCTTCGCGTTGCGCCGGCTCTGCACCAGGGTATCCAGCACGTGGCCGTCCTGGTCGATTGCGCGCCAGAGACAGTGCTGCTTGCCGCCGATGCGGATGAACACCTCATCGAGATGCCATTTATCACCCGGTTTGGGCCTGCGCCGCTTCAATTCGTTGGCGAACTGCCGGCCGAAGCGCAGGCCCCACGCGCGGACCGTCTCGTAGCTGACCACGATGCCGCGGGCGGCCAGGATCGTCTCGACGTCGCGCAGGCTCAGGCTGAAGCAGTGATACAGCCAGACCGCGTGCTGGATCACCTCAGCCGGGTAGCGGAAGCCGCGGTATGGGTTGGGAGCACGAGCCATGACCGAAAGGCTGCCATGGCTCGGTAGAGCTGCCAACCTGACAACGCCCGCGATTTTCGGGGACCGGATGAGGCAAAGGGCAGCACGGGGGAATATGCCGGGATAGACCTCCACGCGGGCCTCGTCTGCATCCACGGGCCGCCTGAGGGCTTTACCAAAGCGGAGCAGCTCGAAAGCTTTGCCGTCGCGCTCGATCTGATCGAGCAGCATGGGAACGATGCGACCAACATGCTTGTGGAGGTGGTGTGGACTGCTGAGGGTATTGGCTACGAGGTGGCGGAGTTCCCGCCCAGAACCGGCTAGAACGAAATATGAATAAACTTTAGCCCCACCCCAATCAGCCTGCCATTCCGCCCGCAATGCTTTCCGTTGAGCTTGCCGTGCTGAGCGGGAACGGAACCGTCTCTCCTAGTCGATGCTGGGCCTTAGACGACCAGGGCGACATTCTCGGCTAAGATAGCCGTCTAAACCCGGCCGAGGCTTACTAGGATTTTCACTATGTCTTTGTTACCATTCAGACTTATGACTGAGTTTGCAGCTACTGTTCATGCTTGGGCAATGGCGTAGCTATGACAATCGGTTGGATTTTGGAAGATGCCTGGGACGCGTATCTCGAAGCCCAGCCGACAGCCGAGCCTCCGCCACCTGAGCCCTTACGGATACGCTGTCCGTTCTGCGCTGCGAGCTTTCGTGTGACAAGAGAGCTGACCGATCACCTCGGCGATCGGCATCGTGGAGAAAGACCAATCCTGCTGTTGCAAGGACGGGAACCCGCCCAGCTTCAACAGCATCACATCGGCACATCCCTGCGACGTGCCGATGTCGTTCTACAAAATTGCTCGGCGGTCGTTGTCAGCATCAACGCCGGGCCTCAGCAAGCATTTGCTCCCGCGGAATTGCCGAAGCTTCTTTCGTCGCAGACAGATGCCCTGATCGACCTCGAGTTGGCGAACCACTTTGATCCGGCCGCTCAGCCAATACCGGCGACCTACCGTATAGTCTTCGGCATTCCCGAAAAGCGTTCGCTCGACGCGGTGGACAGGGCTTTCCGCAAGCATCTGGCCATCGAACCACTCGATGTCATGGCCGTGGACCGTTTTTTAAACGACCGCGCCTGTGTGGGCCTTGGCCGAGCTTATGCAGCTGCGCTCGCCGAATATGCGCTTGGACTGCTGATCAAGGACCGTCGTCATGGGGTGAATGTGACAATGCCATTCGCCCGCTATAGGGAGAAATATAATCGGGCGCTCGACGGCCTTCAGGCATACCGCAGGCCGTTGCCGGATCTCGTCTGTGCTGTGATCAGATTTGCGCAGAACAACTTCTCGGCGGCCTCGCTCACCGGATATCCTCCTTTGGATGGCGCAGTGCGCACCGTAGCTGCATGCGTGTCTTACGATCGCAGCGGCGCTACCAACCTGCCAACCGAAGCGCAGCCCTCGCCCCCTTCAGCTTTCCCAGATCGAGCTGAAATCTGCCCATTGGACGACGGCGTATCAAGGGTCCTAGATCTTTGGACCAGGCTTCAGGAAAGGCGGCATTGGACGCAGACCCTCGAAGATGAGTGTCGGCAAACATCGAACGCTGCCACCCTGGACGCGCCGGACAAGGAGAAAGTCCTCGCACTGTGGGCTCTCGCCTCGCTTCGCGCATCGGCAGATGCAACAGAACCGCTGAGCCGTTTGGCCCCGACTTTCCCGTTTGGACCTTGGGCCAGCGCGAAACGCGAAAAGAGCATCGGATGAGCGAGACATCCAGAACCGAATCGCAAGGCGCTTCCAACACGGACACCGCCGCGACTAACCGGTCGAAGAAGCTAGGCAGCCCTTCGAAGGACCTTCCTCCGCCGCTCCCGACACTGGCTGCCTATTACGGAAAGCCGCCGCCGCAGCTCAAAGACTGGATCAAGGCCATCAAGGCCGCCAAGCTCACCATCTTTGCCGAGGAGGACATAGAGGCTACGCGTTCCTGTCTTGCAGACTGGGATTTTGATCTCAGAAGAACGCTGGTGCTGGCAAACGAACCAAACCCGCCAGCGCCGGTTCGCCTGTGGGTCAACACCGTCACCCAACGCACACTCAAAGACCGGCTACCACACCTGCTGTTAGATCCCATGACACCGGCCGCCGAGCAGATCGGCCGTATCGCCGAAGGGCTTCGGACGAGCTTCGCGAGCGCGAGCAAGCAAGACAGGGCCAAAGACGAGACCCTTCTCCAGCTAGCATTGCAGCTTATCCTTAAGCGTCATTCGGATTTCGATCCCGGTATGCTGCTGGGAGTACTGTTTCAGCCACTACGTCCAGCCGGCAACGCCGACACGCGCCTTGCCACAGCCGAACTCCGCAAGCGGCTGCTTCATGCCAATGTCAGGCAGCTTCGTGATCTCAGCCTGGTTCACGTCAGCGCGCAGGATCGGATCACCCAAGCAGAGCAGACACGGCGCGACGCGCATGAACGGGCCGAGGATGCTCTGGCCAAACTTGGGATGACTCGGCAGCAGGTAGAAACCCTGAAGTTGCAATTAGCCGAAAGCCAAACTCGTGCCGAAGCATTATCGGCCGAGGTGGCTAGATTGAACGCGGCTGTTCACGATACCCAACAGATTGGTGCGCACGGTACCGCCGCTATTTCCGCCAAGATTCGGACCTTACTTGCCAATCGCCTCCCGCCGCTGCTCGAAGACGCAGCCGATGCGCTGTCTCGTGAGCCATATTATGTCGATGTCGCGCAGGAACGTATTACGTCGGTGCGCAACATCATCAAAGGGGAGGTCGCATGGCTGGACGAGTCTTCGGATTAGATTTCGGCACCACCAACAGTCTGCTGGCAATCGTCCAGGGTGAGTCCTGCATTCCGCTCGTGGATCAAAAGACCGGACGACCGCATCCCTCGGTTGTCTGGTACCGGGCCGGTGAGGTCGTGGTTGGCCAGGATGCGCGCGAATATCTCGACAGCGCCGACGGCTCGGCGCCGCAGGGCTTACTGCGCTCTCCAAAGATGAGCCTCCGGCGGGATGGTCCAATCCATCTCGAAGGCAAGGAGATCGCACCATCCGACGCGATTAAGGAGGTCCTGTCGTTCCTGCGACAGGACGCACTAACGCCGCGCGGTGCCCGCGGGCTGCCGTATGAGGTCGATCGGGTGGTCATGACCATCCCTGTCGATTTTCAGGGCCACCAACGCCGCCAGCTGCGCGACGCGGCCCGCAAGGCCGGTCTCGGCATTGTCCAGTTTGTCCACGAACCTGTCGCCGCACTCTACGCCCACCTCCGCGCTGCTCCTGACCTTCCCCGGCGGCTGGCAGAACTGGAGAACCAAGTGCTGCTGGTGTTTGACTGGGGTGGCGGCACGCTCGATCTCACGCTGTGCCGCATGATGGGCGGCACGCTCATGCAGATCGACAGCGCCGGCAATAACGAGATCGGCGGCGACGTCTTCGATGAGCGTCTACGCAATCTGGTACGAGCACGGCACGCCGAGCAGTATGGCGTTGAGGATATCACCGCCGTCGAGGCGCCAGGTATGGGCGCCAAGCTGCTGGCCCGCTGCGAAATCGCCAAAATCCAGCTGTCGTCTGAGGATAGCCCAGCGCAAAGCGTGTTCGTGCGCGATTATGCGCGGCTTGGGGGGGCAGCCGGCGACCTTCGCGTTTCGCTCAGCCTCGCCGACATCGAGCACGAAAGCCGCTCTCTGGTAAACCGCGGCCTGGCAATGATCGACCAGATGCTGGAGGCAGCGAGGCTGGATCCCAAGGATGTACAGCTGTGCCTGCCGACCGGCGGCATGGTCAACATGCCCGCCATCCGCAGCGGCCTGGTGGAGCGCTTCAGCGGGCGTGTTCCCCGTCTGCCGAACGGCGATCGAATCATCGCGGAGGGTGCCGCCTGGATCGCCCATGACGGGCTTCGGTTGACGCTGGCGAAGCCGATTGAGCTGCGCGTGGCTGACGGCACGGGTGCTGGGCATTACCATACCCTGATCGAAAAAGGCCTGCGAATGCCCGTGGAAAACCGGAGCGTGTCGGCGGCCAACAGCCAGTTCGTCTGCGCCGATCCGCGCAACGGCGTTGCGGTGTTCGAGTTCGTCAAACCCACTCGTGTCGGGCTGGTGCAGGCGGTGGACGAGCGCGAGACGTTGTGTTCCTTGCCAGTGGCTGTGAACCCAAAGAGTGATCCGTTGTTCGAGCGGTTACACTGCGAGGTGCGGCTGGATCACGACTACGTTGCTCATGTTCTAATCAGATCACAGGGACGCGGCGCGATCGCTGAGGCCGAGATTCACAGGCTAGATTTTGGCCTTGCCATGCTGTCAGGGCCATTGGAGTCCGACAGTAATGACGATGCTACTACGGCTGGATCATCGTCCCGAGTAGCCAACCTGCATGGCACCGCGCGCATTAAGGGGAAATCCGGCGCTGTGGCGTTTCGACCCAACATCTTGCCATTTAATAGCACGACCAATTTGAAATACGCCGTAGCTGGCGACGTTGCGCGAACTTTCTGGGCGAGCATGTTTAATGCAGATGCACCGGAAGCAACACCATACCAGCGTCGAGAGGCGCTCTACTACGCGCCTTGCGCCGTGTGCCGCCGGACCCTTTACCAAATCGAGGAAGAGGGACGGATCGAAAGGTGTGGGCCAGAGTGTGGATTGGACGCTCGGCCACGTCGAGCGAGTTGATGACCGGAGATTGGCGCGAAAGTCGGGCGAGGGTGAGGTGAGGTGACGCAGGCTCCTACGGGCAAGTAGCACCTGAACCGCCCCGGGTTTCCCGGAGGCTCCAACCTGTGAGAGGACGGAGCCATGACGCAGAAGACACCCATGACCATCCCCCGTTACGGTGGACACCTCGCGTAAGCTCCTGCGGGAGCGGAGGTGCCGATGATGACGAAGAAAACTCGACGAGAGTTCACGGACGAGTTCAAGCGCGAGGCGGTGGTCCTGTTGCGGGACAGCGGGCGGCCGCTGACGCAGGTGGCGGCCGAACTGGGCCTGGAGCCATCGATGCTGCGGCGCTGGCGCAGCCTGGCCAACGGAGCGGGACAGGCAGCGTCCGTGGTCCGGCCTGACGCCGCTGCGGTCCCTGCGACGGTCGAGCAGCTTGAGATCCGGCACCTGCGCCGGGAGCTGGAGCGGGCGCAAATGGAGCGCGACATCCTAAAAAAAGCAGTCGGCATCTTCTCGAGCCCGCCGAGATGAGGTTCCGTTTCATCGAGGAACACCGCGAGGTGTTCCTCGTGCGGGTGATGTGCTCGGTGCTGCGGGTCAGCGCCAGTGGCTACTATGCGTGGCGCGGCCGGCCCGAGAGCGCCCGCGCCCAGGCGAACAAGGCGCTGGTCGAGGACATTCGCCGCGTGCACGCCAGCAGCCGGCGCCGCTACGGCAGCCCGCGCGTGCATGCGTCCCTGCGGGCCGAGGGCAAGCGGGTGGGGTGCAACCGCGTGGCGCGGCTCATGCGCACGCACGGCATCCAGGCGCGCCGTCGGCGGGCGTTCCGCAAGACCACGGACAGCAATCATGCCTTCCCGCCTGCCCCCAACCTGCTGGACCGGCAGTTCGCGTCCGCGGTCGCGCCAAACCAGGTCTGGCTGGCTGACTTGACCTACATCGCCACCGGCGAGGGGTGGCTCTACCTGGCCGCCATCATGGACCTGTTCTCGCGCAAGATCATCGGCTGGGCCATGAACGAGACCATGCCGCAGGAGTTGACCCTGGCGGCGCTGAACATGGCCATCACCAACCGGAAACCCTGCCCGGGGCTGCTGCACCACTCGGACCGCGGCAGCCAATTCGCAGCACACGCCTACCGCCGCGTGCTGGACGAGCATGGGATGCGGTGCTCGATGAGCCGCAAGGGGAACTGCTGGGACAACGCGCTCATGGAGAGCTTTTTCGGCGGCCTCAAGACCGAGCTGGACGGCGACGGCCCGTTCCACACCCGGCAGGCAGCGCGCACGGCCCTGTTCCGGGCCATTGAGGGCTGGCACAACCGCGAGCGCCTCCACTCGGGCATCGGCTACATGACGCCGGTCAACAAGGAACAGCTCGCCGCGGCCGCGTAGGCCATAACCCGTGTCCACCGTAACGGGGGATGGTCACCCAAGCAGTTCTCGCCCGAGCTGCGCGAGCGGGCGGTGCGGATGGTGCAGGACCGCGAGCGCGAGGGCGGCTCGCAGTGGGAGTCCATTGGCGCCATTGCGGCACTGTCAATTTGTTGGGCCGAGATTGCGATAGAGCGCGATCAGGACGGCGTGCTCGTGGTTACGCCATATCGGCGACACCGGTGACCTCGGCCCAAACCTGGAAGGCTTGGGTCCGGGCAGTTCGATACTGGGGAGCGGGTACTTGATGGCGGCGGAGATGAAAGAGATTGTTGATCTCATCGTGGGCGGACAGGAACCGTTGTGCTTGGCCGGTTGACTTGAACCGCTTCATCTGCCGCTCTCGCCGCCGGGTGGGCTGGTGTGAGTTCTCCGCCCTGTTGTTCAGCCCCTTGTGCTGCCGGTGCTCGACCGAGGGCATCACCTCGCGCCTGGCCGCGCCGTAGCTCGCCAGCTTGTCGGTGATCATAATACCAGCGGCCACGTTTCCCGACGATTGATCGGGATAGGGGGACGCCTCACGGCGCCGCCCCTCCCACACCACCGGGCATACGGGTCGCGTACCACGGCGGTTCGATCGAATTAAGCTGGGGCCAGATCATAGAGTCGGGGTAAGCCGAGGGAATCAAACGTGTGATTGCGCAGGGCCGTCTGGACCGCTGGGTGTCCTGACATGCGCCAGAACCCCGTCGGTGAACCGGCCGCAACCGCCGCTCGGAACTTCGTTACGCCACGGCGGCGCAGTTCTTTGAAGCGGTTTGGCCCGTTGCCCCACTGCCGCCAGAGATATGAACGTAATCTCCGGCGGATCCACGCCTCCAGGTTGGTCAGCACCCGTGGGGTCTGGCAGAAACCGAAGTAGCCGCGCCACCCAACAAGGTATGGCGTGAGTTCTTCGATGATCTGCGACAGACTGAGCTCCCGCGTTCGGTGGGTCTGCTCCCGGACCCGCTCCTTGAATTTGTCGAGAGCCTTTGGCGCGATACGCCGCTCGCTCCCGTCATTCGAGATGCTGAAGCCCAGGAACTTGCGCTCCTCCGGTCGAGCTATCGCGCTCTTCGTCTCGTTGACCGTCAGCCGTAGCTGTAGCGAACCGCAATTATCGGCGCCTCGGATTGTACTCATCGGCGGGTCGTGCCCGAGATCATGGGGTCACCTAACCGTTTGCTCAAAACTGCACGCTAAGGCTTCGGGGCGCGTGTTTTAGCAGGCTGGCGCTTCGGAGAGACCGGGCCAGCTTTGTCGATCAGCCAGGCCATGGCGCCTGGCGTGTCCTTCCAAGCCTTGCCAAACTCAAGCGCGTAGTAGGTGGCTTCGTCCGGACCGCCCATGGTCACGTATCCACTCTCATTGAGCACAGGTGGCTCAGTCCCGGCGAGGATGGCGGGTACGTGCTCGTTTGACGATCGGGCGTCCTTCAGCAGCTTCAGCGTTGCCGGCTTATCCCCAGTGCCTTCTCGGAAGGCGATCAAAGCCCTCGTGTAGAGCCAGTTTGCGCTCCATTCATCGGCGTAGGAAGCCAACAGGGCCTTGGCACCGGCCAGGTCACTTCGACGGAGCAGGCCGGCCAAGAGGAGCTAGCGGATACCCTGGTTGTCGTTGGGGTTCAGCTTCAACATGGCCCGGAAATGCTCGAGCGCCGCATCCTCTTCGCCGAGTTGCAGCAGCGTCATCGCCAACCCATGCCGCGCGCGCATGTAGGGCCGGGTCTCGAGGAAGCCCCAGAAGTGCCCGTCAAACTTTTCGAACCCTTCCGGACCAAGCGCCAGTTCCCCGGCTTCAACGCCACGGATGTATAGATTCCGGGCCTGCTCTGGCGTCTTGGCTTCGTCGGCCAGCAGGTTGTAGGCGTCGGCGCACAGCGGCGAGATCGTCAAGGCCTTCCGGGCAAGCGCAATCCGGGATCGCGAGGTGGTTCGCTCCCAGGCGTCGTACATCATCTCCTGCGCCTTCGAGAGGGCGTCATCGTCACTGCCTCCCGTGATCGCTGCCAGGAAGCCCTCGATTGCCTGCCGATCAGGCGTGACCGGGACGGACGATGGCTTCGCCGAAGCGGTTTTGCGGGAAGGCTTCTTTGAAATCGCCATAGAGATCAGCTCCCCTTGTTGGCCGTTCCGGCTACGCCGTTGGCGTCCTGTGTGCTGCAACGATGCGGGACACCGTGGGCTGGCTGACGCCGTAGAGCCGGGCCATCTCCGCGCCCGACTTGCGCCCGCTGATGACGCTTTCGGCGATCTCGCGTCGCTTGGCGACATCCAACTTCTTGCGGCGCGCCCCCACACGTCCCTCAGCACGCGCCGCGGCGAGGCCTGCGGAGGTGCGCTCGCGGATCATGGCGCGCTCGAATTCGGCGAAGCTGCCGACCATCTGCATCATCATCCGGCCCGCGGGCGTGGTGGTGTCGATGTTCTCCGTCACCGAGCGGAAACCCGCGCAGGCCTCGGCGATCCGTTCCATGATGTGCAGCACGTCTTTCAGCGAGCGCGACAGCCTGTCGAGCTTCCAAACCACCACCGTGTCGCCCTCTCGCAGCTGGTCGAGCATGCGATGCAGCTCCGGCCGGTCCCAACGCCCACCAGACGCGGCTTCCTCGAACAGCTTGCGGCACCCGGCTGCCCGCAGTGCCTTCGCTTGCAGGGCGTTGTTCTGCTCGTCGCCTTTGGACACCCGAGCGTAGCCGAGCAGCATGCCGCCGCTAGCTTGCGCCGGGGCTTTCGCAAACGGTTGTTTACGCACGGATTTGGTGGTCACGATCAAACCTAGATTTTCTGCTTTCAATACCCTGTTGCAGAACGGTGTTGAAAGGCAAGCAGGTTATGAACGGCAACCGTCACCTTGCCGAGGTCCCATGCCCCGCCGTTCCCTTCTATCAGCCGAGCAGCGCGCCCGCCTATTCGATATTCCGACCACGCCGGCCGAAATGGCCAAGCACTACGTGCTCAGCCCCGAGGATCTCGTGCTGGTACGGGCCAAGCGCCGCAGCATGAACCGCCTCGGCTTCGCCGTGCAGCTCTGCCTGTTTCGCCATTCGGGCCAGGGCCTCGGTCCCGGCCAGCAGCCGCCCGTGGCGTTGCTGGACTTCGTGGCCGGCCAGCTCGGCATCCCGGCCACGGCATTCGCCGACTATGCCCGGCGCGACCAGACCCGCCGTGAGCACGCGTCCGAGCTGCAAGTCATCCTCGGCCTCCGCAGCTTCCGGCTGAGCGACTGGCGGAACTGCTTGCGGGTCGGCGCCGACGCAGCCTGGACCACCGACCGTGGCGAGCCGATCGTCCAAGCCATGCTCACCGACGTCCGCGCCCAAGGCGTTCTGGTGCCGGATGCCGCCGTGCTGGAGCGGATCGGCCTTGCTGCTCGGGCTCGCGCCCGGCAGCGGACGTTCCAGGCCCTGGCGGACGAGATCACCGAGACCGAACAGACCGCGCTCGATGGCCTGCTCGTGACCGACCCAGCCGTCTGGCGCTCCCGCTTCGCTTGGCTGCGTGACGCCCCAGAGGCGCCCGCACCGACCAACATGGTGGCGCTGCTCGACCGGCTGGACTGGGTCCGCGGTGTCGGGATTGCCCGGGACCGGACCTCACGGGTCCACCCCACCCGGCTCGCGCGGCTGGTGGACGAGGGCGGCATCATGACCGTCCAGCATCTTGCCAACGTCGAACCCATCCGCCGGACGGCACTGCTGATGGCGGGAGTGGCGGACCTCGAGATGCGGCTAACCGATGCCATCCTTGCCATGTTCTGCAAGTACGTAGGGTCGCTGTTCACCAAGGCCCGCGGCCGAGACGAGCGCCGTTTCCAGACGACCAAGCGCGACACCGGCCCGCACCCTGCGCCTGTTCCGCCGCACTATCGCTGCCCTGAAACGGGCCAAGGAGAGCGGCGAGGAGGGTGTCGCCGCCGTCGAGCGCGAGGTGGGCATGGCCAAGCTCGACGAAGCGTTGCCGGTGATCGAGGCTGTGGCGGACGTGGCTGACGTGGAGATCCTGGCCACGGCCGCCGAGAAGTATGCCGTCCTGCGGCGCTTCAGCCCGCGTTTCCTGGTGGCCTTCCGGTTCCAGTCCAACACGCCACACGATCCGTTGCTTGCCGCCATCGACCTGCTCAAGGCGGCGGACAAGGATAGTGCCCGCGCTCTGCCCAAGCGGCTGCCATCGGCGTTCCTGCCGCCCAGGTGGCGCCGGATGATCTTTGCGGGGCCTGTCCCGGATCGGCGCCTCTATGAGACAGCCGTGCTCGCCATTCTGCGCGAGCGCCTTCGTGGTGCGGGCGTGTGGGTTGCCGGCAGCCGTGACCACCGCGCCTTCGAGGACTACCTGTTGCCGGCAGACGCAGCCGGGCTGCCCTCTGTCGCCATAGCTGGCGAGTCCGACCCCGAGCGATACGTCGCGGCCCGGGCTGGCTTGCTGCACGAACGCCTGCAGTTCGTGGCCGCCTGTGCCGCGCGCGGCGAGCTGGACAGCGTCGAGATCGAGGACGGCTCCCTCTACGTCGCGCGCACCAAACCCACGGTGCCGGATGCCGCAAGGCTCATGGCCGGACGCCTCTACGGCATGCTGCCGCGGGTGCGCGTGACCGAGCTCGTGGCGGATGTCGCCGACATGACGGGGTTCGCCGCCTGCTTCACCCACCTGCGGACCGGCCACCCGCCCGCCGATCGAGCGGCGCTATATGCCGCGCTCTTGGCCGATGGCACCAACCTTGGCCTGTCGCGCATGGCCGACGCGACCCGCGGCCTGAGCTACCACCACCTGGTCAACATGGCGCAGTGGCACATCAACGAGGACAACTACGCCGCCGGCCGCGGCGTCATCGTGGACGCCCATCACCGGCATCCCATGGCCGCCATCTGGGGCAACGGCACCGACTCCTCCTCCGATGGCCAATATTTCCGCGCCGGTGGCCGGGCCGGGCCGGGCGGCACCGTCAACGCCAAATACGGGATCGACCCGGGCGTTGTGCTCTACACCACCCAGTCCGGTCAGTACGGCCCGATGCACACCCAGGTTATCTCGGCCACTGCCAGCGAGGCGCCCTATGTGCTGGACGGGCTACACCCGCAGGCGCACCGCACCAGCCTGCGCATCACCGAGCACTACACCGACACCGCCGGCGCCACCGACCACGTGTTCGGCATGTGCCATCTCCTTGGCCACCGTTTCTCGCCCCGCATTAAGGACCTGAAAGACCGTAAGCTCTACGCCATCGAGAAGCCCGACACCTACCCGGTGCTGAAGCCGCTGATCGGCGACGCCGTGGACACGGCCGCACTCATCCGCGGCTGGGGTGAGTTGCTGCGGGTCAGGGCGTCCATCGAGGCCGGTGCCGTGGCACCCTCCACCATCCTGCGCAAGCTCGCCGCCGCCGGCCCGAACAACGCCTTGTCCCAGGCGCTGCGGACCTTGGGGCGGATCGAGCGGACGCTGTTCACCCTCGACTGGCTGTCCGACCCGGCACTGCGTCAGCGCAGCCATGCCGGGCTGAACAAGGGCGAAGCCGGCAACGCGCTGCGCCGGGCCGTGTTCTTCCACCGCCAGGGCGAGTTTCGCGACCGCACGTTTGAGAACCAGAGCTTCCGGGCATCCGGCTTGAGCCTGCTGACCGCGGCCATCGTCCACTGGAACACCATTACCTCGACCACGCCGTCAAGCACTTCCGCGCCCAGGGCGTCAGTATTCCAGACGAGCTGCTCGCCCACGTCGCACCACTCGGGTAGGAACACATCGCGCTGACCGGCGACTACGACTGGAACACCATCAAGCCGGTCCAAGGTCTACGGCCGCTTCGGGCCGTTCCCGAGACGTTCACTCTCCGCGCCGCTTAGCGTGCAGTTTTGAGCAAACGGTGAGGTGACCCCTTCTACACCCACGTCTCGGCCCGGCACGCGCCCTATCACACGCAGTCGATCCCGCCCTCGGGCGAGGCGGCCTACGTCATTGACGGGCTGCTCTACCATGAGGCGGACCTCAATATCTCCGTTCATCACACGGACGGCGGCGGGGTGAGCGACCATGTATTTGCCTTGGCGCATTTGTTGGGGTTCCGCTTCGCCCCGCGCATCCCCAACCTCGCTGACCGCAAGCTGTACGCCTTTGGCCCGGCCTCGACCTGGCCGGCGCTGGCTCCGTTCATCGCGGGAAAGCCCGACGATAAGCTGATCGCGGCGCAGTGGGACGACGTGCTGCGGATGGCGGCCTCGGTGCGGACGGGCACGGTCAGCGCCTCGCTGCTGCTCAAGCGCCTCGGCGCCTACCCGCGGCAGAATGGGCTGGCCCTGGCATTGCGGGAGATCGGGCGCATTGAGCGCACCCTGCATGCTCTGGACTGGCTGGAACGGCCTCAGCTCCGCCGGCAGGCGACGGCGGAGCTGAACAAGGGCGAAAGCCGCAACGCTCTGGCCCGCGCCGTATGCTTCCACCGCCTCGGGCGATTGCACGACCGTACGGCCCAAGCCCAGCAGCACCGGGCCAGCGGCCTTGCCCTGGTCACGGCCGCCATCGCGCTGTGGAACACCGTCTATCTCGGCCGCGCGCTGGACGCCGCACGGCGCCGCGGCGATTTGATCCCGGATGCGCTTCTGGCCCACCTCGCCCCGCTCGGCTGGCAGCACCTCAACCTCACCGGCGACTATCTTTGGGATGCTGATGCCAGCCTCGGCCCGGACGGGTTCAGACCGCTTCGGAACACGGCCGCCAGCCTGCCCACGGCCGCCGCTGCATGACCGTGTTCCCGGTCCGTGCCGCCAACCGTGCTATCTTGCCCGTTCTATGGCGCGACCCCGGACAGAAGCACGAAACCGGCGATTGGATGCACTTTGAGCTTGACGACCGAGGGCCCATTATAGAAGCAAAGCCAACGGTGCTCGTCGGACACCTCGTCCATACTGCCGGCAAAGCATGCTCCACTGCCGCGCCACCACGCTCGCCGGCGCATGCTGCTCGCTCAAACCGCTTGATGACAGAAGTCCAGATGATGCCGCTCCTGCCCGCTCGCCAAATCAGAACGCGGCACCTGGGGACTGCTCAAAGACCTTGAAAGGGGTGGGTCTGAGAGCCGGGGCCAGGAAGCCCGGCGCGGCCCCGGCACACCGCCAGCGACCAGGCGCTTCACCCGCTCCTTTGTTGCACATCTGAATGGAACAGCGCCGCTTCTGCGTAGAGGTGGCAGGCGACGACGTGGCCCGGCGCGACCTCGCGTCGCTGCGGCGCGACGGCGCTGCACACGTCCATCGCGTGCGGGCACCGCG
This sequence comes from Acetobacteraceae bacterium, assembly GCA_965217935.1. Taxonomy (GTDB): domain Bacteria; phylum Pseudomonadota; class Alphaproteobacteria; order Acetobacterales; family Acetobacteraceae; genus JBBROS01. Next base: position 1,976,283 of record OZ244581.1, read on the forward strand.
GGTGCAAACGACATCCAGTCGGAGGGCTGAGCGGACTCGGCACCTCGCCGTGCAGCAGCGTGCGGGCGCGCCGTGTTTCGACGGCGCGGTCCGGCACGGGCACCGCGGCGATGAGCGCCTGCGTGTAAGGATGCAGCGGATTGTCATAGAGGCTGCGCTTGGGCGCGACCTCGACGATCTCGCCCAGGTACATTACCGCAATGCGATCGCTCAGGTGGCGAACCACCGCAAGGTCGTGCGCCACGAACAGGTAGGTCAGCCCGAGCCGCTCGCGCAGCTCTTCAAGCAGGTTGATAACCTGCGCCTGGATCGACACGTCGAGCGCCGAAACCGGCTCGTCGCACACGATGAAACTGGGTGCGGCGGCCAGGGCGCGCGCCACGCCGATGCGTTGGCGTTGTCCGCCGCTGAACTCATGCGGATAGCGGCTGGCCATGCCCGGATCGAGGCGCACCATGCGGAACAGCTCCGCCACCTTCTCCCGTCGCTCCGCGGCCGGCGCCATGCGGTGCACGAGCATCGGCTCGGCCACGGTGTCGCCGACGGTCATGCGCGGGTCGAGCGAGCTGAACGGGTCCTGGAACACCATCTGCATCTTGCGCCGAACCGGTTGCAGCTCCGCATCGGAAAGCCTTGTCACGTCCTCGCCCTCAAACAAGATCTGCCCGGCGGTGGGCGGGATGAGCCGCAGGATGGCTCGGCCGAGCGTCGATTTTCCGCAGCCGCTCTCGCCAACCAGCCCCAGGGTCTCGCCGCGCCGGATCTGGAGGCTCACACGATCGACCGCGCGCACGCCCCCGCTGCGCTTCGCGCGGAACAGACCGGCTGCGCCTGCGAAATGCACGTCGAGGTCCTTGGTCTCGACGAGGATTTCGTTAGGCTGTTCAAGCGTCGGCGCCGGGTCAGCCATGGATGTCGCGGATGCAAGCGATGCTGTGGCCGTCGCCGACCGGCCGCGTAGGCGGCACCTCAGCACGGCAGGCGGCGAGTGCGAACGGACAGCGGGGGTGAAACGCGCAGCCGGCGGGCACGTGCAGCGGATCGGGCGGATGGCCCTCGATGGGCACGAGCTTCTCCGCGAGTGGCCGGTCAAGCCGCGGCACGGCGCGCAGCAGGCCGATGGTGTAGGGATGCCGGGGCTGTGTGTACAGCGCATCGGCCGACGCCGACTCAATGATGCGGCCCGCGTACATCACGTGGACGCGGTGGGCATAGCGCGCGACGACGCCGAGGTTGTGGGTGATGAGCAGCAGCGCCGTGCGATGGCGCTCGACCTGTGCGCTCAGCAGGTCAAGGAGCTGAGCCTGGATGGTCACGTCGAGCGCCGTGGTCGGCTCGTCGGCGATGACGAGATCGGGAACGCACCCCATCGCCATCGCGATCATCACGCGCTGGCGCATCCCGCCGCTGAACTGGTGCGGGTATGCGCCGGCACGGCGGCGGGGATCGGCGATGTTGACCGAGGCAAGCAGGTCGATACCGCGCTCAAGCGCCGCCGTAGCGGCGATCTTCTTGTGCAACGCGAGCGGCTCGGCCACTTGGCGGCCGATCCTGTGGACGGGGTTGAGGCTGGTCATCGGCTCCTGGAAAATTATGGCGATGCGGTTGCCGCGCAGCTTCCGCATCTCGTCCTCGCCGAGTTTCAGGACGTCACGGCCCTCGAACAGGATTTCCCCGCCGGCAATGCGGCCGGGCGGGTCGGGGATCAGGCGGAGGGTTGCCAACGCCGTGGCGCTTTTGCCGCAGCCGCTTTCGCCGACCAGAGCAGTGATCTCGCCCCTTTCCACGTCGAAGGACGCCTCCCGGACAGCGGTGGCGACGCCGCCGCCCGTCGCGAACTCGATGGCAAGGCCGCGCACCGCTAGGAGCGCCGTCATCGTGCGGGGCCGGTCATGAGCGCTTCCGATCCGTTCCCTTGAGCCGCGGGTCGAGCGCGTCGCGCAGGCCGTCGCCGACGAAGTTGAAGGCGACCACGGCGAGCGAGATCATCACCCCGGGCGCGATCGAGAACAGCGGCACGGTTTCGAGGTAGGTGAAGCCGATGCGCAGCTCCACGCCCCAGCTCGCCGTCGGCGGCTGCGCCCCGATGCCCAGGAACGAAACGCCGGTCTCGACCAGGATTGCCGTGCCGACGGTGATGGAAACGGCGACGATAATCGGCGTCAGCGCGTTCGGCAGGACGTGACGCCACATGAGGCGGAACGGCGGCACCCCGGCCGACCGCGACGCCTCGATGAACGGCAGCTCGCGCACGAGCAGCACCTGCCCGCGCATGATGCGCGCGAAGCCGGTCCAGCCAAACACGGCGAACGACAGGATGACATTGAAAATCCCAGGCCCGAGCACGGCCGCCGTCGCCAGGATGAAGATGAGGGGCGGGAAACAAAGAAAGGCGTCGGTGACGCGCATGATGATCGCGTCGACGATGCCGCCCTTGAAGCCGGCGACCAGCCCGGCGGCGATGCCGATCACGGACGACAGCGCGGTGGCGAGAATGCCGACCAGCAGCGACACGCGCGCGCCGTAGATGACGCGGGACAGCACGTCGCGCCCGAGATTGTCGGTGCCGAGCCAGTGCGCCGCGGAGGCGGGCGACAGCACGGCGTAAAGGTCCTGGTCATAGGGGCTGTAGGGCGCGATCAAGGGCGCGAACACCGCCATCAGCATCATCAGCGCGATGATCACGAGCCCGACCAGCGCGAGGCGGTGCCGCGTTACCGCCAGCAGCAGCGACCAGAGCGCGTTTCGGGCGCTGGCCGGCGCGACCGGGACGGCGGTGATGCCGCTCATCGGCGCCGCCCCTAGGACCGCACCCGCACGCGCGGGTCGAGGTAGCCGTACAGGATGTCGACCACGAGGTTAATGGCCAGGATATTCACGGCCGTGACGATCAACATGGCCTGCATCACGGGGAAATCCTTTTGAAAGATGGCATCCACGCCCATCCGGCCAAGGCCGGGGATGGCGAAGATGACCTCCACGAAGAACGCGCCGGCCAGCAGCCCGCCCCATGAAAGGCCGACAACGGTGACCACGGGGATCATGGCCGGCTTGATGGCGTGAAGGACGATCACGGCGCGCTCCGTCAGGCCCTTGGCGCGGGCGGTGCGGATGAAATCCTGGCTGAGCACCTCGAGCAGGCTCGACCGCACGAAGCGCGCCAGCAACCCGGCCGACTGCGAGCCGAGCACGAAGCTCGGCAGCATCATCGACCAGATGTTGAGCCACGCGCCGTCGCTGATCGGCACGTAGCCCGAGGGCGGGAACACCGGCAATATCACCGCCAGCAGGTAGATCAGGACGATCGCTTCCCAGAATGCCGGGATCGAGACGCCGAGCAGGGCGCCCCCGGTCAGCACGAGGTCGAGGGTCGAGCCGCGCTTGACCGCGCTGACGATCCCGACCGGGATGCCGATGGCGAAGGACCAGACCGTCGCCCAGCCGAACAGCTCCAGCGTGATCGGCAGCCGCTGCAGGAACATGTCGAGCACCTTCTGGCCGGTGCCGAGGGAGGTTCCCCAGTCGCCGCGGAGGAAATGGATGAGCCAGACGAAGAACTGCGTGTAGAGCGGCTGATCGAGGCCGAACTCCCGGCGCACCCGCTCGACCACCGTCGGGTCCTGCATGTCCACGCTGCCGCTCATCGCGGCCATGACGGCGTCGCCCGGCAGCATGCGGGCGATGATGAACACGAGCACCGTGACGATCGCCAGGATGACGAGCGCGTGCGAAAGCCTCAGCAGGATGTATCGCGCCATGATCGTCCTTTGCTGCGCAACGCGGGGCAGGCGCCGGGCTGACCCGGACCGGGCCCCGTCAGGCGTCGGGCTTGCCGTCCTTGAACCACAGCGGATGCGACCAGTTCCAGGCTTCCTTGTGCTTGATGGACTGCTCCTGGTTCCAGCCGCGCAAGCTTTTGCGCATCGCCACGACGTTCTCCTCCCACCACAGCCAGGCGTCCTGGTAGCTGTCGTAGAGGACCTTCTCGAGTTGCCAGTAGGTTTGCTGGCGCTTGGTGGGATCGATCTCGCCGCGGCCTGCCTCGATCAGCTTGATCGCCTCCTCGTCGTGGCTGCGGCCGAAGTTGAAGCCGCCGTCCGGCATGTAAAGACCGGTTGCCATGAGGTCCGGGTCGTAGATGTAGGTCCAGCCGCCCTCGGCGAGGTCGTAGTCGGCGTTCTGCAGCCGCGCGGTCACGGCGACGGGCGCCAGCAGGTCGACCTGCCAGTCCACGCCGACGTGGGCCAGCATGTTCTTGATCGCCTCGGCCTGGGTCCGGCCCTGTGCCGTGATGTTGTAATAGCCGCGCAAGGCGAGGCCGCCGCCGCCGTGCCCCGCCTCGGCCAGCAGCGACTTGGCAAGCTCCGGATCGTAGGGCACGGGCTTGAGGTCCGGATTATGGGCCCAGTGATCCTCGGGGTACATGCAGCTCGCGATCCGGGCGAGGCCGAACTGGGTGCCGGCGATCAGCGCGCGGCGGTCGATGGCGTGGCTGATCGCCTTGCGGACGCGGACATCCTGGCACGGGCCCTTCGCGCAGTTGAAGCGAAGCGCGTTGACCGTGTTCAGCGGCTGCACGTAGACCTTCAGGGCGGGGTCGTTCTTGATCACCGGGTACTGCGACTTGTCGACCGAGAGCAACAGGTCGATCTTGCCGGCGCGCAGGTTGGCGAGGCGCACGGCGGGATCGGGGATGACCGTGATGGTGACGCCGTCGAAATACGGCATGCCGGGATTGCCCGACGCCTTGGCGAACCACCAATCGGGATTGCGCTTCAGCTTCACGAAATTGCCGGGGTTGGCCTGCTCCAGGAGGAACGCCCCGGTGCCGACCGGATGGTTGTCGCAGCTTTCCGGGTCGTTCTTGAGGGCCGTCGGCGAGATCATGTAGCCCGGGACGTTGGCGATGATTCCGGGGAACGCCGCCCAGGGCTTCTTGAAGCGCCAGCGCAGGGTCAGGTCGTCCACGACCTCCACGTCATCGAGCGGCGCCAGCCAGCTCGCGCTCCAGGCTTGGCTCTTGGGGTCGCGGATCCACTCGATCACGGATTTCACCGCCGCCGCGTCGAGTTTCGTGCCGTCCTGGTACGTCACCCCGGCGCGCAGCTTCGTCACCGCCGACAGCGGGTTCTCGAAGGCGATGGAGGCCGCGAGCCACGGCACCGCGGGCCGGTAGCTACCGTCGGTGATCAGCAGCTTCTCGTAGAAGTTGTTGATGGTGAGCCAGTCGAGCACCGGCCAGTGGTTGGGGTTCATCTTGCCAACGTACTGCGCGGCGGCGGTCCGCAGGATGCCGCCGCGCACCGGCTTCTCCGTCTCGTCCCAGACCGCCCAGGGCTCGTTGAACGCGCCCGGGTTGCCGGCCGCCCCTGCCGGCTTGCTCAGCAGCAAGGAGCTTAAGCCAGCCAGTCCAAGCATGATATCGCGGCGGTTAACCACTGTAGCCATGACGTTCCTCGTTTTCCGGCATAAGCCTTATTTTATCATTGAAAGATAACGGACGCTGCGTAGCAAGACAACGTCCATTATGGATATTGCGATAATCAAGTGAATGGCCAGCCTACGACTTTCGGGGACAGGCCGCATCACCTTGCTGCTCTGACACGTTTCGAGTTTGTCATGCCTCCGGCCAGTTGCGCGGGCCGCAAGTCCGGCCCCCAGGTGTGGACCGGCGGGTTTTCGGCTTCGAGGATCGGGGACAGGAACGTCCTCAGGAAGCTGTCGCTCTCGCCATGGAAAACGTAGAAGCGGTCGTTCAGGACCGCCTCCAGGGTCGCCTCGGCGATCTGCTCCGGCTCGACGCCGCTGCCCTGGAACTGGTCCGAGTTCGCCCGGTGCTCCAGATCGTTCCACTCGCGGTCGCTCCACGGCCGGTCGCCCGCCGGGCGGTTCCGCCAGGAGCGGTGGATGGCGGTGGCGACCATGCCGGGGCACACGACGGAGACGCCGACCTGGGTGTTCGCCGCGATCAGTTCCGAGCGGAGCGATTGGCTGATCGACAGGCAGGCGGCCTTGGAGGAGGAGTAGGGCGCGTGCTCGCCCGTGCCGACGAAGGAGGCCAAAGAGGCGGTGTTGACCACGTGCGCGGGCTCGCCCTGCTCGATCAGGATGGGCACGAACGCCTTGACGCCGTGCACGACGCCCCAGAAGTTCACGTCGTAAACCCAGCGCCAGTCGTCGAGCGACATCTTCCAGGTGGGGCCGGTGATGGACACGCCGGCGTTGTTGACGACGAGGTGCACCTTGCCGAAGGCGTCCAGCGTGGTCCGCGCCAGCGCCTCCACGTCGTCATACTTGGCGACGTCCGTACGCACGCCGATCACGTCCATGCCCTTCGCCTTCAGGCCTGCCACGGCCCGATGGGCCGCGTCCTCCTCGATGTCGGCGATCAACAGCTTCATCCCCTCGCGCCCGAAGCGCTCGGCCATGGCAAAGCCGATCCCGCTCGCGCCGCCGGTGATCACCCCGACCTTGCCGTTCAGGTCCCGCATCATGCACGCTCCGTTGCAGAGGGCTGAGAAGCCCCGTCCGTTAAGTGCCGGGCGAACCAGTCCAGCGCCAGCTTCAGCGCGGGGCCGTGAAAACGGTCGTACACTTCGTAATGGGTGCAGGGAAACGTGCGCCGCTCGGCGACCGCGTTGGATTTGACGATCTCGAAGGCGGTGCCGCCCTGGAGCGCCGGCTCGTTGTATTCCTCGTTCTCCGCGTCGATGAACAGCGTGGGCGCGCGAACCCGCTCGGCGTCCCGGAGCGGCGCGTAGCCGAACTGGCGCGCCACATCCGGCGTGCCCTGCAGGCCGGGCGCCTGATCGACGCCCTGCGGGATCGACGGGTCGAGCCGGCCGCGCGCCTTGTCGGCCATGCGCCTGCGGGCGAGGTCAGCGAACCAGGCTTCGCGCGGGTGGCCGTAGCCGCCGATCTGCGCCACCACCGCCTTCACCCGATCGTCGCTTCCGGCGACGGAGACGACGTGGCCGCCGCCGTAGCTCGTGCCCCAGAGCCCTGCGCGGGCCGGGTCAACGCCGTCTTCTGAAAGGAGCCACGCGAAGGCGGCGCGGATGTCCGCCACCTGGTCCAGCGGGTCCACCACCTCGCGCACCACCCGCACCTTCACCGTCCGCTCGCCGGACTCAGTCAGCATGGGTTCGCCGGCGTCCGGCGCCAATCGCCCGTCCGAGCCGCCCCAGCCTCGGTAATCAAACGTGAGGCAGATGAAGCCCGCTTCGGCGAAGGGCTTGGCGTAGCGTTCCGCCAGGTGCTCCTTCAGCCCGCCCCAACCATGGCACAGGAGGATCGCCGGCCGCGCCCCGGCCGCGGCCCGCGGCTTGAACACCTCGGCCGCGAGCCGCGAACCCTCGCTCCAAAGCGTCACCGGGCGGTGGTCGATCTCGTATGCCATGATCCCCTCGACAGCGCTGCTCAGGGCCGATGCGCCGGCTCGGCCACGGACGCGGGCCCGACGGTCGGACGGCAGGCGATACCGTCATGGCCCGGACGACCCTTTTGAGGTTCCATCGGCTGCGGCAAAGGTTCGCAGCGGTCGGGTCCGGACATTGCTCGCTCCCTGATTGAGACTTTGAATATGACCAAATCACCGCCCACCGCCATTGTCAATCGCCACCTTTGAGAAACACGGTTTGCCAGAAAGACAGGACAAGGCGGCGCAAAGCCCCCGCAACGCGGAGGCGCGGTGACACAAAGGGCCGTTCTCGCTATGGCATGGCATGGCGAACCCTCCAGCACTCCATCCTGACGCCGATCACGGCGGGCGCCCCAAGCCAAGCCGCTTTGACCGCCGCAAAGAGGAGATACTCAACGCCGCAGGCGCCCTCTTCAACCGCCATGGGCTGCGCGACGCGACGCTGGCCGTCATCGCTGCCGACATCGGCCTGAACCTCAAGAGCCTTCGCTATTATTTCGAGCGGCGTGAGGACCTCGTCGCGGCCGCTTTCACGCGCTCCATCGAGCTGCACCGTGAACTGGTGCAGGATGCGCTCGCCGAAGGGGAGCCCGAGGCCCGGGTCCGCCGCTTCGTTCGCGGCTATTTCGCGCTGCAGGCGAGCGTGAAGCGGGGCAGCCGCCCGGAGTTCGTCCATTTCGGCGACCTGCGCGCGCTGACCGAGCCCCATTCCAGCATTGTCTGGGCAGCCTACGTCCGCTTGTTCAAGTCGCTTCGACAGTTGTTCCGGACGCCTCGGATCAGTTGGTGCCGGGCCCGGCTGAACGCTTCCACGCACATGCTCCTGTCGCAGCTGCTGTGGTCGGTCGTCTGGATCGACGCCTATTTCCCGGAGGACTATCCGCGCGTCGCCGAACATTTCGGCGACATCCTGCTGGGCGGCATCTCGTCCGTTTCGGCTGGTCTGCCGCGCGTCTCGGGAGCGCCGGCCGCGCCGGGCCTAGAGTTGGATCGCCTGTCCCAGGACTCCTTTCTGCGCACGGCGACGGTGCTGATCAACCAGTTCGGCTACCGGGGCGCGTCCGTTGACCGCATCTCGGCGGAGCTGGGCGTGAGCAAGGGCGCCTTCTACCATTACAACGAAACGCGCGACGGGCTCGTCGTGGCCTGCTTCGAGCAGACCTTCGCGCGCCTGCGCGAGGCGCAGGACGCGGCGCTCGCGAGCGAGACGAGCGGCCTTTCGCAAGCGGCTGCCGCGGCCGTCCTGCTGGTCAACCAGCAGATGCTGGACAGCGGCACGCTGCTGCGCACCTCGGCGCTCACGGCCATCGGGCCTGAGCTGCGCGCCAGGGTCAACGAGAGAATGGCGCAGCTGACGCTGCGGTTCGCCGACATGCTGAACGACGGAATGGTCGACGGCTCCGTGCGCCTTTGCAACGTGCATATCGCGGCCGAGATGATGACCGCCACCATCAACTCGGCCGAAGAGCTCGATCGTTGGGTGAACACGGCGACGGCGGACAACGCCGCCGAGCTTTACGTCCGGCCCTTGCTCGCCGGGCTGCTGGCCACCCCAGGCCCCTGAGCGGCCGGGCGGCGCCCGCGGCGCCGAGGCCCGCGCGCCAAACCTGCGATCCTGGCGTGGTGGAGATAACGGATCATGCCCTTTATCTTAAACGCTTGCCATTTGCTGATATTTCGGAGCACAGTGGTCGTACTGTCTTTCTCAAGATCAAATTCCGATGCGCACCGCCGCGCACCAGGAGGGGTAAATGACCGAGGCCGTAATCGTCGCCACTGCCCGCACGCCGATTGGAAAAGCCTACCGTGGCGCGTTCAACGACACGCAGGGCCAGGCGCTCGCCGGTTACGCGATCGGCGAGGCCGTGCGCCGCGCGGGCATCGAGCCCGGCGAGGCCGAGGACGTCGTCCTGGGCTGCGCCCTCCAGCAGGGCTCGACCGGCATGAACGTCGCGCGGCAGGCGGCGCTCTGGGCAGGCCTGCCGGAGAGCGTGCCCGGCATGACCATCGACCGCCAATGCGGGTCCGGCCTGATAGCGATCGCCACGGCTGCCAAGGGCATCCTGAACGGGGAACTCGGCATCGCGGTCGCCGGCGGCGTGGAGTCGATCTCGCTGGTTCAGAACGAGCACATGAACGGCCACCGCGCCGCCGACCCCAAGTTGCTGGCCGAGGCGCCTGGGATCTACATGGCCATGATCGAAACGGCCGAGATCGTCGCCCGCCGCTACGGCATCAGCCGCGAGGCGCAGGATGAGTATGCCCTCCAGTCGCAGCGGCGCACCGCCGAGGCGCAGGCCGCCGGCCGGCTCAGCGCGGAGATGATGGCGATCACGACCACGATGACGCAGGTTGACAAGGCGACCGGTGCTGCGAGCCGCCGCGAGGTGACCCTGGACCGCGACGAGGGCAACCGGCCGCAGACCCGGCTGGAGGACCTGGCGGCCCTCAAGCCGGTGTTCGCCAACGGCCAGCAGGTGGCGAAGGGCGAGCACATCACCGCCGGCAACGCCTCGCAGTTGTCCGACGGTGCGGCGGCGCTCGTCCTCATGGAGCGCGGCGAGGCCGAACGCCGGGGGCTGGAGCCGCTCGGCGCTTACCGCGGGCTCGCGGTCGCCGGCTGCGCGCCGGATGAGATGGGCATCGGCCCGGTCTATGCCATCCCCAAGCTGTTGAAAAAGCACGGTCTCGCCATCGACGACATTGACCTTTGGGAACTCAACGAGGCGTTCGCGAGCCAGGTTCTGTACTGCCGCGATCATCTCGGCATCCCCAATGACAAGCTGAACGTTTCGGGGGGCGCCATCTCGATCGGGCATCCTTACGGCATGTCAGGCGCCCGGATGACCGGCCATGTCCTCCACGAGGGCCGGCGGCGCGGCGCACGTTACGGGGTTGTCACCATGTGCATGGGCGGCGGCATGGGCGGCGCGGGCCTGTTCGAGATTTTCTGAATGATCCGCTGTTCCCGATGGCGTCCGAAGACCTGTTCGCGCCCACCCTCGGCGGCGCCCTGCGTCGCCGGGAGCGGGACCGTCGCGGGCGGGGCCAACGGGGATGAATGGAGGCAAGGGCGGCAGGCATGGCAATCGATCTGACAGGGCGCGTGGCTATCGTGACGGGCGCAGGCGGAGGACTTGGGCGTGCGCACGCCCTAATGCTGGCCAAGCGCGGCGCGAAGGTGGTGGTGAACGACCTTGGCGGCGGGGTTGGGGGCACGGGCGGATCGATCTCGGCGGCGCAGGCCGTCGCCGACGAGATCTTGGCCAGTGGAGGCGAAGCGATCGCCAACGGAGCGTCCGTGACCGAGATGGACCAGGTTGAGGCGATGGCAGCGGCGGCAATGGAGCGTTGGGGCCGGGTCGACATCCTCGTCAACAACGCCGGGATCCTGCGCGACAAGACGTTCGCCAAAATGGACATCGCAGATTTCCGCGCGGTGGTGGACGTGCACCTGATGGGAGCGGCTCATTGCACCAAGGCTGTCTGGAACCTGATGCGGGGGCAGAACTACGGCCGCGTTGTGATGACCACCTCATCAACCGGGCTTTACGGCAATTTCGGGCAGGCCAACTACGGCGCAGCCAAGATGGCGCTGGTCGGGCTGATGCAGACGCTCGCGCTTGAGGGACAGAAGAACAACATCCGCGTCAACTGCCTCGCGCCCACTGCCGCGACCCGCATGATGGAGGGGATGCTGGCTCCAGAAGCGGTGGCCCGGCTTAAGCCCGAAGCGGCGAGCCCAGGTTTGCTCGCGCTAGTCTCCGAGGATGCGCCGACGCGCGCGATCTTGTGCGCAGGCGCCGGCAGTTACGAGCAAGCGCACGTCACTCTCACGCGCGGGGTTCATGTTGGCGACGGCGCCGGGGCGGCTGAGCAGGTCCTGGTCCGCTGGGCCGAAATCGGGGATGGCGAAGGTTCAATCGTCCCCGGCAATTCGTGGGCTCAGGGCAAGCATGAGCTGGAGAAGTCTGGATTGGTCGTGAGCTAGTATACCCGCCTCACGCTGCCGTCGAGACTTTCTAGAAATTAACTATACCTAAAAACAATAAAAGCTGCAGAGCTAGATCGTGGAGGAGCGTCATGCAAAGAGGCAATTTCAGCAAAACAAGAAGTTTGTTTTCGGCCTTGTTGGTGAGCTTTACGAGCTCTGCATTCCTGATTGCCGGCGCGAGCGGAGCCAGGGCACAGGAAATAGAGCCTTCCGACTTTGTTGCCGCGCCTGCTGGAACAAATGTTTTACTGTATTATCACTTTTACGGACATGATACTGAATACAAGGTTAGAAACGGACCAAACGTCAAGAACTCAGGCCTGGAAGTCAACACAGACTTGGCTATTTATGGTCACTTCTTCAGCATCCTGGGTCATCCCGTTCTCTTGCAGGTCAAACAACCGTTCGGTTCCCTGTCCGGCGGCACTGTCGGAGGCGTCAGCTTGGGCAGCACGTACGGTGCGGGCAATACCGCCGTGAGCGCCTCCTTTTGGCCCTACTCTAATCCGGCCAAGAGGACGCATGTGGCAATCGTCGGTGCCCTCAACATGCCTGACGGCAGCTACAGCTCGCAAGCCCGGCTGAATTTGGGCGATAATCGCGTGAGCGGGTTTATCCAACTCGGCCTCAGCAAAGGAGTGACCGACCGTTTCGCCTTCGACCTCGCGTTTGACAGCACCTTTTACGGAAACAACAACAACGCTTTGCCGGGCGGCCAAAAGCTCAGCCAGAGCCCGACGAACCGCGGCCAACTCTGGCTAAACTACGCCTGGACGCCGACGTTCACCACATCGGTCGGATATGAAGGGCTATGGGGAGGCCGGGAGCAAACCAACGGCACCTTCAACGGAAACGCAACCTTCGAGCAACGGGTTCGCGCGGCAGGTTCCTATTTTGTCACGCCCTCGGTGCAAGCCGTCCTGGATGTCAACCACGACGTCGCGCACTCCGGAAACTTCAAGCAGGAGTTCGGCGCAACCCTCCGCCTCCTTTACCTGTTCTGACCTGCCCATTGCAGGTCGGTGATGAACCCAACGAATTTCCGGCGACCAACGGTCATGGAGTCACCGACTGATTGCCGGCTTGGCAGAGGAACAACGGCCAATGACTGGGAGATGCGCAACATGAGGCTATTCACGACAGTGCTTGCCTTGCTTTTGGCTCTCGCCTCCGCGCCCCCTACGCGCGCGGCGCCTGCCTCCACAGCCTGGATGTGCCCGGACGGCTTTAAGGTTCATGCGGGCCTGAACGTCGACTTTCCGCATAAGGGGCTGAAGCGCTCGTTCTGGGTCTACCCGCCCGAGAACGCATCCGGCCCGGCGCCGGTCTGGGTTCCGCTCACCGGAACGGTCGAGTCCACCGACGACAACTTGACAGTGCCCAGAAGCGGCGCCAACGCCTTGCTTGCCAAGCAAGGCATCATGGTGATCGGCCCGGTGCGCCAGTGCGCCAATGGTGACCCCGCTTATGGCGGTCCCAGGTGCAACGGTCCCGGTTTGAATGGCTGGAATTGGCGCCCTTGGAATGAGGGGCGGGCTTCCGATGCTGCCGGAAACAAGTGGAAGTCCGACGCCGGGCCGGATGCCAGCTTCTTCGAGGCCGCGGTCCGCTGCGTCGGCACGAAATGGAGGCTCGACTCCTCGCGTTTCTACATCGGGGGCATCTCCTCGGGCGGCACCATGACCAATCGAGCCCTGCTGTTCGACTCCGACTTCTGGGCCGGCGGCATGCCAATCTCCGGCGAGTGGTATGTCACGGCGGACGATGGGGCCGGCCTCTCCTTCAATGAAGCCCGCGCCTTCGTAGCGGCGAACCCGGAAAAGATCTTCCAGGGCCGCGTCGGTCCCGACCCGCTGCCCAACCGCCTCGGAGCCATGATCGCCATCACGGTTTGGGGCGGCAAGGACGACAAGTGGGATTGCGGACCGCCGATCGGGCTATGCGCCGATTATCGGCCGGCGACGCAGGCGGCGTCGAACTATTACAGCTCTCAGCCGGACGTGGTCAACGTTGCTTGCACTGTCCACGACGGCCACATGTGGCCGCAGGTGAACACGCAGGCATTCAATAGCTGGGCGCTTAAAACGCTGATCTCTCATCCCAAAGGATCGAGCGTAGCGAGCTTCAGGATGACGTCGCCCCCGGCAGGCTATTCCTGCCACGTCGGGCGGTTCACCAATCACTATCCGGGCCCGAACTGAGCCAGAACCGACAAGCCTGGCCAGCGCCGATACGTGCCATCCATCTTGCCTGCCGATCAGAAGGTGCCCGAATGGTGAAAACAGGTTTAAGCCTCAAGAAAGCAGCCGGATTCGCATGCATAGGCCTCGGCTTGGCCATGTCGGCGTGCGCACAACCGCCGCCTGCCACGCCCATGCCTCAGGCCGCGGCAGGCGACACGTTCGTCTATGCCGGCAAATTCACCACCATCCCGTGCGCGCGGTGGACGGTCACTCAGGCCAACCAGAACGGCTACGTCGTCAGCACCTGCGGCGGCAATACCGCCCGCAGCCTGGCCAGCACGGGAGCATTGGTCGACATCACCGGTCCAGGCGGCGCGACGCTGGTGAAATTCAGCCCGTCTGCGCCAGGCATAAGCTTTCCATTGGCGCCCAATAAGACCTGGTCACACCGCTATACCGGGTTCACTGCGGATGACGGCGCGACGTTTGACAGTCAGGAAACGTGCAAGGTCGCCGGGTGGGAATCAGTGCAGGTCCCCGCCGGCGCGCTTCCCGCTTACCGGATCGCGTGTGAGGACCATTGGACGGCTGGGCCAGCCTCGGGAACAACTCATACGACGAACTGGTACGCGCCACAGGCCCGGACGGTCGTGAAATCCCAAAACGCCGAGCAGCCGAAATGGAATGTTGATCTGGCCAGCTATTCGTTCGCCCACTAGGAGCGGACGCATCGTGACGGTCGTCGCGGCATGCAGCGCTCGATGAAGCGTTCCAGATCGTGGCTGCGCCGTTTTGCTTGGATAAGGCAGGCTCAAGTCAGGCAGCCGGCCGATCCATCCAGGGCCGTTTCGAAGGCGTGTTCCGGCCGCCCATGGCCGAGGTTTCAAGTGTAATGACGAACATCCGTTCGATGGCCTTGTGCACCGGCGCCGTAGTTGCCTTCGCCCTGGCCTCAGCGACGCAGGCCGTCTCCGCGCCTCCCACGCCGACCCAGCAGGCGCCCGGCGACGGCAACGGCTGGATAGGCACCTACCTGGGCGGCGAAGGGGGAAACCCGATCGAGGGTGCGGCGCTCTATGCCAGGCACTGCGCAGCCTGCCACGACCATGCTGCCGGCCGCATCCCAACCAAGGCCGCCATCGCAGACAACACCAAGATCTTCATAGCAACCACGATGTCCAGCGGCATCATGCAGCCCATGGCGCAAGGGTTGTCTTCGCAGCAGATCTCGTCCATCGCCGCCTATCTCTCCACTCGCAAAGCGGACGGGACGAGAGATCTGGTGTCCGAGGCGCCGCGTTGCCCGGGCTTGCCGCCGCCCATCGACTTGGCGACGCCGGACCAATGGAACGGCTGGGGTCGCACGGGCACGCAATCGCGCTTCCAACCCCACCCCGGGTTTTCTGCCGCCGACGTGCCCCGGCTCAAGCTGAAGTGGGCTTTCGGCTATTCCAATTCCCGCAACGGCCAAGCAACGGTCATCGGCGACCGGCTCTTCCTGAACTCTTCGTCCGGCGCGATCTACGCGCTCAACGCCAAAACGGGCTGCGCCTATTGGCGCTTTGACGCTCCGGCCGCCTCCCGCAGCACCATCATCGTGGGCAGCTTGCCAGGCACGCCGAAGCGTCACGCCATCTACTTCACCGACTACACCCGCAGCGCCTACGCCGTGGACGCAGATACGGGGGTTCTGATCTGGAGAACGCAGATCGATGGCCAGCACGAGGTGCAGATGACTGGCTCGCCGGCGCTGCACGATGGCAAGCTGTTCGTGCCGATCTCGTCCGCCGAGGAGGCCATTGCCACCGACCCAAGCTACATATGCTGCAAGTTCCGCGGCGCGGTGGCGGCAGTGGACGCCATCACCGGCAAGCTCCTGTGGAAGACTTACGTTGTTCCCGGCCCGCCCAGGCCTTTCAAGGTCAATCGGTTGGGCAACCCGATGTTCGGTCCCGCCGGGGGGGCGATTTGGTCGGCGCCGACCGTCGACGCCAAGCGCCACCTCATCTACGTGGCGACGGGCGACCCGTATACCGACCTCGATTTCCCCAATTCCGATGCCGTCATGGCGCTGGACGAGGCGACGGGGGCGATCCGGTGGTCGAACCAGCTCACTCGCGATGATACGTACATCGTCGGCTGCTACGGCTCTACGCCGAGTCCCAACTGCCCCACCCATCCTGGACCCGACTACGACTTCGGCGCGTCGCCCATCCTGCATGCTCTCCCGGACGGCCGAGACGTCCTTCTGGCCGGGCAGAAGTCGAGCCAGGTCTACGCCCTCGATCCCGACAACAAGGGACATGTGATCTGGTCGAGGCGGCTGAGCCCGGGAGGCGTCCTGGGTGGAGTGGAGTTCGGCCCCGCGGCCGATCGTACGGTGCTCTACGTCGCCCTGTCCGATATCTATGTGCCGCCCGGGACCACGCCCAACCCGGGCCTCACTGCCCTGCGCATCAGCGACGGCGCGACGCTGTGGAGCGTTCGCACGCCCAGGCTGTCCTGCGCATGGACGAACGTATACTGCTCTCCAGCCATGTCACAAGCAGTGTCCGCTATGCCGGGGGTCGTGTTCGGCGGCTCCATGGACGGGCGGTTTCGTGCGTTCGACGCCGCCACCGGCCGCACGCTCTGGCAATATGACACGGCGGCCGCGCCGGTACGCACCGTCTCGGGACGCGACGCCCAGGGCGGCGTGCTCGACGGGGCCGGACCGACCATCGCGGGCGGCATGGTCTACGTAAACTCGGGCTATCAGGGCCGGTCGGGACAGCCAGGGACCGTTCTCATGGCCTTTTCGGTAGACGGACGCTGATGCCGGCTGCAAAGCAGCACCGCACCGGTGCCCGTGTTTCTTGGCGGCGGTGGTCTGCCCGAACCCCATCGCAGCCTTACCGCGGCCGACACCCAAGATGGAGAGATGTAAGCCATGAATCGCATTGGCCTCTTCCCCGCCGCGATGGCGGTGCTGGCGCTCGCGGCCTGTCAATCATCGACTGCCACGCCCAGCCCCGGCGCGAACAAAGCCGACGCCGCTTTTATCACCAATGCCTACCAGATCATCGAGTTCGACCGCCAGGAGGGCGCAATCACTGAGAAGCAAGCCAAGGATCCAAGGGTGAGGGCGATCGCGGCAAAGCTGGTGGACGAGGCGAACGCGTACGCGGATAGGCTCAAGCCGGTTGCCGACGCGCAAGGCATCAAGCCGCCCAACGTGCTCCGCAAGGACCTGCGCGTGCGTCTCACCCGTATGCGGTTGCAGCCGGGCCTCGACGCCGACCGGGGCTACCTCGATGATCAGATTGCCAACCATCAGGAAACGCTGAACCGCGAGAAGGGGATGAATCCCAATGAGTACACCCCGTCGCTCATGAGCCTGGTGCAGCGTGGGGAGGATCTGGTCCAACGTAACCTGGCGGATCTGCGCGCGCTGCGCCAGTCCTTGGGTGAGGCGCGCCGTTGACGGCCCGGCCGCATCCCTTGTTCCCTTGCGGGATCGCACGCGGCTGCGACCGTGACGTCGCCCTAGCCAGGGCCGGGCGCGCTTAGGGCCAGCCTGCACCAGGGACGGCGACATCAAAGGCTTCGATGCGCCCGTTGCGTTCGGCGCGCTGCCGCTCTGGATCGTGCGAATCAGCAGTGCAAACGAACAAGGTGCGCCGGCCGCTGCCTCCCAACATGCAGGCGTAGGCGCCCCGGCCGGTCTCGATCCGCTCCGTGACCTCTCCGCCTGCCCGCACGCGCAGGCACTCGGCAGTGGTGGGAGAGGCGACCCACACCGCCCCTTCCGCGTCCAGGCAGATGCCGTCAGGCACTGCGCCATTCCCGAGCTGCGCCCAGACCCGGCGGTTCGACAGGCTTCCGTCCGCCTCGATGTCGAAGGCGGTCAGGCGTGCGCCCCAGGTTTCGGCGATGATGAGGGTGCGGCTGTCCTCGGTGATTACCGATCCGTTGGGGAACAGCAGGTCATCGGCGACGACGCGGGCGGAGCCGTCGGGGTCCACCCGGACGAGGACCGTGGGCCGAGGCTCTTCCTCCCCATCGAGCTCGAAGCCAAAATTCCCGACGTAGGCGCGGCCATGCCGGTCAACGGTCATGTCGTTGAGCCGCCGCGGAACCAGGCCGGAAAGGTCGGCGTGGGTGACGAGCGAGCCGCCCGGCTCCATCCGCAGCACGCGCTTGTCGGTCATGGAGACCACCAGCAGCCGGCCGTCAGGAAGCCAGCCGAGGCCGGAGGGGCGCATCGGGACATCACAGACCTTGACGATCTGGCCGTCCAAAAACCGGTTGACCTGCCAGCCGTGCATGTCGGACCACCATAGCATCCCGTCGCGCCAGCGCGGCCCCTCGCCGAACGCCACCTCCGTGGCCACGATCATATGCTGCTATCCTCCGCGCGTAGCGCCTGTCCTGCAGCTGTCCGGGGATGTTCGGGGGCCGGCTTGAAGCCGTCGCGCAACTCGCGCTTGAGCACCTTGCCGATGTGGCTCCGCGGCAGGGCGTCGAGGACCCGGACGTCGGACAGGCGCTGAACCTTGCCGAGGCGCTCGTTCGCCCAGGCCCGGATTTCCCCGGCGAAGGCTTGCGCACCCGGCGCAAGCGTGACGAAGCCGACCGGCGTCTCGCCCCAGGCTTCCGATGGCACGCCCACCACGGTCGCCTCCGCCACGGCGGGGTGCTCGCGAAGCACGGTTTCCAGGTCGGACGGGTACACGTTGAAACCGCCGGAGATGATCATGTCCTTCTTGCGGTCCATGAGGATGAGGAAGCCGTCCTCGTCGAAGCGTCCCATATCGCCGTGCCGGATGAACCGCCGCCCGTCCTTGTCGTACCAGGTCGCCTCGGAGGTCTTGCCCGGCTGGTTATGGTAGCCTGTCATCATGAGGCCGGACGCCCCCACGATCTCGCCGACCTCGCCGGGCGCGACTTCCCGCCCATCGTCGCCGATCAGCCGGATGTCGGCAAGGGGCCATGGAAGGCCGACCGTGTGCAGCTTGTCCGGGCGCTCGTGGGCGAGCAGCGTCGTTCCGCCCCCACCTTCCGTCATGCCGTAGTACTCGGTCAGGCCGCCCGGCCAGCGCCTCAGCACGTCCGCCTTGAGCGCGGCCGAGAGCGGGGCGCTCGTGCTGAACTTCATCCTGAAAGCCGAAAGATCGAACCGGTCGAAATCGGGATGGGCCATAATTCGCTGGAACTGCACTGGAACGAGCATGGCGTGGGTCACGCGCCGCCGCTCCGACAGCGCGAGGAACGTTTCCGCACCGAACTTGGCCATCAGCACCACGGCCGCGCCGCCGCCGAGCGCCGGGAAGAAGCTGCTGAGCGTCGTGTTGGAATAAAGGCCCGTCGAGATGATCGCGACCGCATCCGCGCCGTAGCCGAACTCCGCCCCGGGCAGTTCCCAGGGCGTGCGCATCACGTGGGGCTGCACGATGCCCTTCGGTGTGCCCGTGGTGCCGGACGAGTAGATGAGGTTGAAGGGCCACTCGGGATCGATCTCGGTCGGCGCAGGGATCGAGCCCTGCGGCGCCAGCCACCGGCTCAGCGGCTCGCCCCTCGCGTCGTCGTCAAGGCTGACCAGCGGCGCGGCGATGGCCGGGCGGACGGACGCCAGGTGATCGGCGGCGGCCGCGTCCACGAACAGGACCTTGGCGCCGCAATCAGCCACCATCTTCCCCAGGCTCTCAGGCGCCGCGGAGGGGGGCAGCGGCGCGACCGCCAAGCCCGCGCGCAAGGCGCCGCAGAACACCTCTGCGTAGGCGATCGAGTTCGCCGCGCAGACGGCGACGACATCCCGCGGCCTCAGGCCGCACGCTTGCAGGGTCGCCGCGATGCGGTCCATGGCCGCGTCGAGATCGCCAAAGGAGGCCACCTGCTCGTCCTGGATCAGCGCGGGTCGCGTTGGCCGCGCCGCCGCTTGTGCGGCGATGCGTTCTGGAAGGCTCTTAAAGACCAAAGCCGCGGCTTCTTCGGACACCGAGAATCCTCATCCTGGCTGTGGCAACGGGTTGGCCTGGACAGCCTTTTTTAACCGTCGGCGTCAGCGGCCTGTCGAGACGGTCGCCACGGAATCTTATCGTCATTGTCCGCGTGAGAAGGCAGGATGTCAAGAACGCGTCCCGTCCTCAGAAATGCAGTTTGGCAGAAATGTTTGATAAGAACCGATGATAGACTGGTTTCCGCAATTTGGTATGTTCCCGCGTTGGCCGGCCATCGCGGGATGGCGTGTGAGGAGCGCGGCGCAAAGCGCCGGGCTTGCGGCCGCAGGTGAAGCCAGAAAAAGGGAGAGCAACGGACATGGCCACGGAACGGCAGGGACTTGAGCTTCGCTCGCTCATCACGGGCGACGGCGAGCTGCGCCTTTCGCTGGTCGAGGTTCCCGTGCCGGAGCTGGCGGCGGACGAGATCCTCGTCGAGGTCCAGGGGGCGCCCATCAACCCGTCGGACCTGGGCCTCCTGCTCGGCGCGGCGGACCTGGACACGGCCGTTGTCCACGGCAAAGGCCGGAACAGGGTGCTCACGGCGCGCGTCCCTCCGCCGCTCATGCGCTACATGGCGGGGCGCCTTGACCATTCGTTTGCAGTCGGCAACGAGGGCGCCGGCCTCGTGGTCGAGGCCGGCAACTCGCGTGAAGCGCAGGCGCTTCTCGGCAGGCTCGTGGCGCTTCTCGGCGGCGGCATGTATGCGCGCTACTGCAAGGCCAAAGCCTCGGCCGCCCTGGTCCTGCCCGATGGCGCCACCGCCGCGGACGGGGCATCCGCCCTCGTCAACCCGCTGACCGTGCTCGGCATGATCGAGACCATGCGCGCCGAGGGGCACACGGCGCTCGTCCACACCGCGGCGGCCTCCAACCTCGGCCAGATGCTGAACAGGATCTGCCTCGCCGACGGCGTCCCGCTCGTCAACCTCGTCCGCAAGCCTGAACAAGCGGCGGCGCTTCGGGCGGCGGGCGCAGCCCACATTTGCGATACGGGCGCGCCGGATTACATGGAGCATCTGATCGCGGCGCTACGGGCGACCGGCGCCACGCTGGCGTTCGACGCGGTCGGCGGCGGGCGCCTGGCGGACGACATCCTTTCGGGCATGGAGGCGGTCGCCAGCGCCACCATGAGCTACAGCCGCTACGGCTCCGCAAGCCGCAAGCAGGTTTACATCTACGGCAGCCTGGACCTCAGGCCCACCGAACTGACCCGCAGCTTCGGCCTGTCATGGGGCGTCGGCGGTTGGCTCGTCACCACCTTTCTGGAGCGGGCCGGCCCCGAAACCGAGGCGCGCTTGCGCGCGCGCATCGTTTCGGAGCTGAGAACGACCTTTGCCAGCCATTACAGCGAGACGATCTCGCTCACCGAGGCGCTCGGCCTCGACCATCTGAGAAACTACGTGCAGAAAGCCACGGGCAAGAAACACCTCATCAACCCCAGCCTCGACCGTTGACGCCGGCTCTCCGAACCGCGGGGCAGCGGGGCGGAACAAGCTCCGCGGTTTTTGAAGCCGTTCCTCGGCGGCGCGCGCCCCGTCAGGCCGCCTTCGCGCCCTCCGCGAAGCCCCGTCCGGACGCGGCCAGCCGGGCCAACAGCGCGGCGGGCCGCAGACTCTCGTCGCCGGTCGCATCGGCATGGTGGCGCAGCCGCTCGGCAATGTGCTGCAGGCCCACCGTGTCGGCATAGAACATCGGGCCGCCGGTCGACACCGGCCAGCCATAGCCGTTGATCCACACCACGTCGATGTCGGAGGACCGGGTGGCGATCCCTTCTTCCAGGATGCGCGCGCCCTCGTTGATCATCGGGTAGAACATGCGCTCGAAGATCTCCTCGTCGGGGATCTCGCGGCGATTGACGCCCATCTTGCCCAGCTCCTCGCCGATGATCCGCTCCACCTCCGGGTCGGGCGACAGGGTGCGGCCCTTGTACTTGTAATAACCGGCGCCGGTTTTCTGGCCGAAGCGGCCCAGCTCGCACAGAGCGTCGGTGATCGGCGCGCGTACGCCGATGCCTTGGCGGATGCGCCAGCCGACGTCGAGCCCGGCGAGGTCGCTCATCGCGTAAGGCCCCATCGGGAACCCGAACCGGGTCACCACCCCGTCCACCTGCTGCGGCAGCGCGCCCTCCATCAGCAGCCGTTCGGCCTGCCCTGACCGGCGCCCGAGCATCCGGTTGCCGACGAAACCGTCGCAGACGCCCACCACGGCCGGCACCTTGCCGATGGTGCGGCCGATGGCGATGGCGCGCGCGATCGCCTCGGGCGACGATTTCTCGCCGCGCACGATCTCCAGCAGTTTCATCACGTTGGCCGGCGAGAAAAAGTGCATCCCGAGCACGTCTTGCGGACGCTTAGTGAAGCTCGCGATCCGGTTGACGTCGAGCGTGGAGGTGTTGGAGGCGAGCAGCGCGCCGGGCTTGGCGACGGCGTCGAGCCGGGTGAACACCTCCTGTTTCACGTCCATCGTCTCGAACACCGCCTCGATCACCACGTCGCCCTCGGCCGCGGCGGCGAAATCGGTCGTGGGGGTGAGCAGCGCCATGCGCTTGGCCACCTCGGATTCCGGCATCGAGCCGCGGCTCACGGCCGTGCGGTAGTTGCGCTCGATCACGCCCATGCCGCGATCCAGCGCGTCCTGCTTGGCCTCGATGATGGCGACGGGAATGCCGACGTTGGCGAAGCACATGGCGATGCCGCCGCCCATCGTGCCGGCGCCGATCACCACGGCCCGCGTCATGGGCGGCGACTTGATGCCCGCCGGCACGCCAGGCACCTTCAGCGCTTCGCGTTCAGCGAAGAAGGCGTGGCGCTGCGCCCGGCTCTCGGGGCTGGCGACCAGTTGCTCGAACAACTCTTTCTCCAGCGCCAGCCCCTCGTCGAACGGCTTCTCGAACGAGGCATGGACCGCCTGGAGGCAGACGGCGGGCGCGCGCTGCCCGCGGGCGCGCTTGAGCTGCGACGCCACCGCCTCGTCCACCAGGCCGGGGTTGGCGCGCGCGTCCGCGAGCTTGTCCTCCCGGTCCCGCACCTGGGGCAGCGGCTTGCCGGCCGCATCGCGGGCAAACGCCACCGCGTCGGCGAGCGTGCCCTCGGGACCGTCCAGCAGGCCCGGCGCCGCCGTTGCCGCCATCGGCGCGCCGGATACGATCGCCTTCGCGGCGGCGACCGGGCCGATGACGCGCGGCAGCCGCTGCGTTCCTCCGGCCCCGGGCAGGATGCCGAGCTTGACCTCCGGCAGCCCGACGCTGACGCCGGGCGCGGCCAGCCGGTAATGGCAGCCGAGCGCCAATTCGAGACCGCCGCCGTATGCCAGGCCCGAAAGGAAGGCGATCACCGGCTTCCGAAAGCCTTCAAGCGTGGCGATCAACTCGGACAGGCCAGGCTCGCGCGGCCCCTTGCCGAATTCGGTGATGTCCGCGCCGGCGGAGAAGGCGCGCTCCGTGCCCGTCAGCACGGCGGCCTCGATTGCCGCGTCGGCGGCCACGGCGGCCAGTGTCTTCGCGATCCCGTCCCGCAGCGCGTTGCCGAGCGCGTTGACGGGAGGGAAGTTCATCGTCACCACGGCCACGTTGCCGTCGTGGTGCAGCTCCACAGGGCCAAATTCGCTCATCGGTGTTCCTCCTTTGTCGCACGCCGAGGGTGGCCAGCATGGCCGAGCCCAGCTATCGGAGCGGGCTGCTCACGTGCCCAGCGTCACCAGCTTCTGTCCTTCCGCAACCAGGTCGCCCTCGGCAACCAGGACCGCGCGCACCGTGCCGGCGCAGGGGGCGACGACCGGGATTTCCGTCTTCATGGCCTCCAGCACCATCAGCGTGTCGTCCATTTCGACCGCATCGCCCGCGGCGACGTCGAGCGTCCACACGCGGGCGTTCAGCTCCGACGCGACCGTCCGTTCCGTCATGCCTGGGCGCTCCCGAAGTCCTGGCCAGGAGCGGGCGGCGCCGGGCCGAGCATCTTCCAGATCCCATCCGCGACGGCGACCGTGCGCGTGCCGGCCCGGATCGTCCCGCGCATGAACACCAGGGTTCGAGCGGTGCGGATGACCTCCGCATCCAGCTCCAGCAGCGCCCCCGGACGGCCGGCCGCGACGAACTGCACGTTGAGCTGGACCGTGGCGCAAGGGCGGCGTCCGGCCCGCTCCCATACCGTCATGCCGAGCGCGTGGTCCGCGAAGGTCAGCAGCAGCCCGCCGTGCAGCACGCCACGATTGTTGACGTGCCGCTCGTCCGGCAGGGCCGCGTAGCGCCAGCCGTCCCCGTCCCGGCGGCTCCAGAACCCGCCGACGAGTTCCGTGAAGCCCCTCGCGTCCGGCATCGGCCTCCAGCCCGCCTCCGTCGCCTCCTCGGGTGTCACAGGGCGGTCACGCCGCCGTCGATCGCGATCACCTGGCCGGTGATCCAGTCCGACGCCGCCGATGACAGCAGCACCGCCAACCCCTTCAGGTCCTCCGGCCCGCCGATCCGGCCCAAGGGGTTCGATGCGGCAATCCGCGCGCCGTACTTGTCCAGCGTCCCGCGCGTCATCTTGCTGGGGAAGAATCCCGGCGCGATCGCGTTCACGGTGATGCCATGCTGCGCCCACTCGGTTGCCAAGGCGCGGGTGAAGCTGATCAAGCCGCCCTTGGTCGTGTTGTAGGCGATGGTCGCGGTCGAGCCGGGCGGGTTGCCCTTGAGCCCGGCGATCGAGGCGATGTTGACGATCTTGCCGTGCCCGGCCGGGATCATCACCCGGCGCCCGACCGCCTGGGTCAGCAGGAACGGCGCGGTGAGGTTGAGGCCGACCACTTTCAGCCACGCCGCCATCGGATGCTCGACCGTGGCTGCGCCCCACGTCGCGCCAGCGTTGTTGACCAGGATGTCGACGCCGCCCAGCGCGCCGGCAACCCGCTCCACCAACGGATCCACGGCCTCGGCGGACGAGAGGTCACAGGCGAAGGCAGCAGCGTCGATGCCCTGCGCCGACAGGTGACGGACGGCCTCGTCCAGCTCGTCCTGCTTGCGCGCCACCAGAGCAAGCCTCGCCCCCATCTCGCCGAGAGCCTCGGCGATCTGCAAGCCGAGACCCCGCGATCCGCCCGTGATCAAGGCGGCTTTCCCGCTCAGGTCAAAAAGCTGCTTGACGCTCATTCTGCCTCCAATTTCTTGACGGTCCCTGTCCGGCCGGCTCACGGACACGAACATCGAAGGCGACAGGCGGCGTTCCGATCGCGGTTGACCGCCATACAAACCGGGAATCAGAATGTCAACAATGCTACGATTGACCGATGGGCAGCGGCCTCCTTATTGTGGCGGCAACAACCGCATGGCGCGACATGTGCGGAGATAGACGGCCGTACGTGGGCCGCGGAGGAGACATCATGGCGCCAGGACGCGTCCACCGGAACCCACCGCAAACGATCGCCGGACCTACCGTGCCTATCGTCGACGGGCGGCCTTGACCGCGGGACTGGCTGAGGCGCCGGATCGTGCCGCGGCCGGCGCGCAACATGCCCCGCTGCTGTCCGTCGAGAACCTGTCGATCTCGTTCGGACCGGCCCGGGCAGCGATCGAGCCGGTATCGGAGGTGACGTTCGCCGTCCAACCAGCCGAGCGCGTCGGGATCGTCGGCGAGAGCGGCTGCGGCAAGACGGTCACGGCCCTGTCCCTGCTCCGGTTGCTGCCGCCGCGCGCGGCCCGGGTGCGGGGACGCGTAATATTTCAGGGTCGCGACCTGCTGGGTTTGAGCGAAGCGGAAATGCGTCGGGTGCGCGGGCGTCAGGTAGCGATGATCTTCCAGGAGCCGATGACCGCGCTCGATCCGGTGTTCACGGTTGGCGAGCAGATCTCGGAAACGCTGCGACGTCATTTCGGGCTGCGCCGCACCAAGGCCCGCGCCCGCGCCGTCGATGCGCTCGCGGCCGTGGGCATCCCTTCGCCGGCGCGACGCTATAACGACTACCCGCACCAGCTCTCCGGCGGCATGCGCCAACGGGCCACCATCGCCATCGCGCTCGCCGGCGAACCCGGCCTGCTGATCGCCGACGAGCCGACCACGGCGCTCGACGTCACGGTTCAGGTGCAGATCATCGACCTCTTGCTCGACCTCAGCGCCAGGACCAGCACCGCGCTGCTGTTCATCACCCACGACCTCGGCGTGGTCGCCCATGCCTGCACGCGGCTGCTGACGATGTATGCCGGGCAGGTCATCGAGGACGCGCCCACCGATGCGGCGCTGCTCAGCCCACGTCACCCCTATACGTCCGGCCTGCTCCGTTCCCTGCCGCGCCTGGCGCAGCGCAAAGCCAGGCTGCCGTCCATCCCGGGCCGCGTGCCCGCGCCGAGCGACATGCCCGCCGGCTGCCGGTTCGAGCCGCGTTGCGCCCACGCGCGTCCACTCTGCTCTGCTCCGCAGTCGCTCGACGATGCCGGCGGACGCCAGGTGCGCTGCGTCCGCCACCGCGAACTGACGCTGCCGGGCGCGCTCGCATGACGGGCTTGGTGAGCGCCCGTGACCTCACCGTCCACTTCCCGGCGCAGGGCGGCGGCACCGTTCACGCAGTGGACGGCCTGACGCTCGACGTGCAGGAGGGCGAGACGCTCGGCATCATCGGCGAGTCCGGGTCGGGCAAGTCGACGTTGGGTCGCGCCCTCGTGCGCCTTACGCGCCCGACCGGTGGCGCGGTGCTGCACCGGGGCCGCGACCTATCCGGGCTGCGAGGAGCCGAGGCGCGGCAGGACCGGCTCGAGCATCAGATCGTCTTTCAGGACCCGGCGGCGGCACTCAACCCGCGCATGCGCATCCTCGATAGCGTGCGCGAGCCGCTTGACATCGCCAACGCCCTGCCGAAGGCCGCCCGCAACCGCGCCGCCCTGGCGCTGCTGGAGCGCGTCGGGCTGCGCGCCGCCTTTGCCGAAAGCTACCCGCACGAGCTATCCGGCGGGCAGAAGCAGCGGGTCAACATCGCCCGGGTGCTCGCCACTGAGCCGAAACTGATCGTGTGCGACGAGGTCGTCGCAGCACTCGACGTATCCTTGCAAGCCGACATCCTCAACCTGTTCGTCGACCTGCAACGGGAGCGCGGCTTCACCTACGCGTTCATCACCCACGACCTCGGCGTGGTGGGGCACGTCAGTGATCGGATCGCGGTGATGTATCTCGGCCGCCTGGTCGAGCTAGGGCCTAGCGAGGCCATCATGGAGACGCCGCTCCACCCCTACACGCAGGCGCTGCTGTCCGCGGAGCCGGTCCCGTTGCCCGCCACCATGCGCCCGGACCGCCGTATCCGTCTGCAAGGTGAAATCCCGAGCCCGATCAACCCGCCCTCCGGCTGCCGCTTCCGCACCCGCTGCCCCTGGGCCACGCCCCTCTGCACGGAACTGCCCGAGTGGCGCTCCATCGGCGAGGAACGATGGGTTGCCTGCCATTACGCGACGGCTGACGGCCATAAGGAGCCGGCCTCATGACCCGGTCCGGCTCGACGCTGCTGCGGCGCGGGGCGCAGGTTCTGCCCGTGCTGGTCCTCGCCACCTTCGTCGTATTCGGCCTGTTGCAGCTTGTGCCAGGCGACCCGGCCCAGATCCTTGCCGGGGACTACGCCTCCGCCGCACGGATCGCGCAGATCCGCGCGCAGTTCGGCTTCGACCAGCCGATCATCATGCAATATTGGATTTGGCTGACGCACGCCGTCCGGGGCGACTTCGGCACCTCGCTGCTCTCCGGCCAGCCGGTGCTGACGGCGATTGCCGAACAGATGCCGAGTACGCTCATCGTTGTCGCGGGCGGGATATTGCTGTCGATGCTGATCGGCATCCCGCTCGGGCTCGTCGCTGCCACGCGCCCGGGCTCCGTGACCGACGGCATCGTCTCCGCCATCGCCTCGCTCGGCGTCGCGATGCCGAATTTCTGGCTGGCAATGGTTCTCGTGATGACGTTCTCCCTCAAGCTCAGATGGTTGCCCGCGACCGGGTCGGCCTCCATCGGTGCCGATCCGGTCGAGGCGGTCCGGCACGCGATCCTTCCGGCCGTCGCCCTCTCGGCCGGCGGGATCGCGACGGTCGCGAGCCAAGTGCGCAGCGCCCTGATGGAGGTTCTGAGCGCGCCTTTCGTCCGCACGCTGCGGGCAAAGGGATTGGGGCCGGCGGCGATCATCTGCAAGCACGGGCTGAAGAATATCGGCGTCACGCTGATCACGGTCATCGGGCTTCTGGTGAACGGGATGCTCGGCGCGACCGTCGTCATCGAGGCCGTGTTCGCCATCCCCGGCCTCGGCAGCCTCGTCGTCAAATCGGTCATCGGCAAGGATTTCCCCATGGTTCAGGGCGTTGTCCTGGTGATGGTCCTCATCGTCATCGGCACAAACCTGATCATCGACACGCTTTACCCGCTCATCGACCCGAGGGTGTCCCGGTGAGCGCCGCCATTCTGCCGAACCGTTCCCGGCCGCGGCGATTGCTGGGTTGGATTACGGCCGACCTGCGTGCCGGGCTGAGCCTGCTCTACCTGGCGCTGCTGATCGGGGCCGCGCTGTTCTCGCCGCTCATCGCGCCCTATTCGCCGATTTCCCAAGACCTGACGTCAACCCTGCTCCCGCCGGATGCGGCCCACCTGCTCGGCACCGACGACCTCGGGCGCGACGTGTTCAGCCGCTTGATCTGCGGCGCGCCGGAAACTCTGTACGGCAGCATCCTTGCCGTGTGCGTCGCCTTGCTGATCGGTTTGCCGCTCGGCCTGTGCGCCGGGCTCGTCGGCGGCTGGGTCGACGACGTGATCAGCCGCGTCATCGACACCCTGCTGTCGTTTCCCGCCATCGTATTGGCGATCGCCGTGACCGGGGCGCTGGGCGCCGGCCTGACGAACGGCATGATCTCGGTCGGCATCGTGTTCTCGCCAAGCCTGGCCCGGCTCATCCGCGCGCAGGCGATGATCGTGCGGCGGGAGCTGTTCGTTGAAGCGTCCACGTGCTTCGGGGCCACGATGCCGCGCATCGTGCTGCGCCACATCCTGCCGAACACCATCCAGCCGATCCTCGTGCAAACGACGCTGCTGCTGGCAACTGCCCTGCTGGCGGAGGCGAGCCTAAGTTTTCTGGGCCTGGGCGTACAGCCGCCGCAACCGAGTTGGGGCGCAATGCTGGCGCGTGCCTATACCTACATGGAGGTGGCGCCGGAGCAGATGTACGCGCCCGGCATTGCCATCCTGCTCACGGCGCTGGCCTTCAACGCCTTGGGAGAGTCCCTCCGCATCGCGCTGGACCCGACCATGCGCCGTCGTTGACGCAGGCGCTCACGAGGACAGGCTTACCTCCGTGAATTTCGGTTTGCCGAGTAGGTTGGGCCGGAAGTTGATGACCTTCTTGGCGTGCACGGCCAAGGCCGGGTTGAAGATGACCGGCGCGAACAGGGCCTGATCGGCGACGATCCGCTGCACCCGGTCGAGCGCCGATTTGCGGGCCGCCTCGCCCTGCGCCGACCACGTCTCCGCCAGGGCGTTCCCGAACCCCTCCGGCTCGACGTGCCCGGCATTGTAATACGAAGCCTTCCCGAACAGCAGCGCCAGCGTGAGGCTGGGGTCGGGGCGCCCGCTCCAGGCCGATAGGAACAGGTCGCCGCGCTTGTCCGGCCCGTAGAACCACTCGGCCGTTTGCGGAATGGTGCCGATCTGGGTTTGGAGCCGGATGCCTACCTCTCGCAACTGCGCGGCCAGGATTTCCTGCCGCTGCTGCGAGTCCTGATCGGACCAGCTCAGCAGCTTCAACGTGAGCCCATCCCCGTGCCCGGCCTCGGCAAGGAGCTTGCGGGCCTTAACCGGGTCATGCGGGTAGGCGTCGTTGAGCGAGGCGTCGTGCGCCCAATGCTCCTTCGGCAGCGCCGTCATCGCGACCTCGCCGGCCCCGAGCTGCGTCACCTGGTTGAACGGCGAACGGTCGATAGCAAGGTTGATGGCCTGGCGCACCCGCACGTCGTTCAGCGGCGGACGGCTCATGTTGAAATAAAATATTTCCTCCGCGAGACTCGGCCCCGTTGACGCCACCAGGTCCGGCACGCGCCTCGCGACCGGAAGCTGACGCCCCGAAAGCCCGTAGGCGAGGTCGTTCCCGCCGGCGACAACGGACCGCAAGCCGGTGTTGGTGTCCGGGATGAAGCGGAACTCGATCCCGTTGAGGTGTGGAAGCCCCGGCTTCCAATAGTGATCGTTGCGGGTAACCACCATATTGTTGCCGTCGGCCCAACTGACGAACTTCCACGGGCCGGTGCCCACCGGCGAACGATCGAACCCGGCGCCGAGCTCAGCCGCGGCCTTGGGCGAGACCATCATGCCGGCGCGATCGGACAGGATCAGCGGCAGCGCCGAGTCTGGGTGCTTGAGATGCAGCGTCACCTGGGCCGGGCCGGTCGCCTCGACCGAGGCGACCGAGGCCAGGTCGGCCTTGATATTCGAGCGCACGTCGCTGAGGGCGCGGTTCAGGTTGAATTTCACGGCCTCCGCATTGAACGGCGCGCCGTCATGGAACGACACGCCTTCCTGCAACGTGAGCACGAGGGTGTTCGGATCAGGCGTGCTCCAGGATTTCGCCAGGCCGGGCAGCGGCTTCAGGGTTTCGTAGTCCCACTCCACCAGCGTGTCGTAGACGGTGTAGAGCTGTACATGGTCCGCCCCGGATCGACCCGTCATCGGATCCAGCGTCGATGGATTGGTCGGAGCCGCGACGCGGAGCACGCCCCCGCCCTTCTCCTCGGCCAGGCTCTCGCCAGACAAGCCGAGGGCCGCGAAGCCGACGGCGCCGGCGAGAAGCACGCGGCGGCGGTCGAAGCCGGCAAGCGGCGCAGTGGTGTCCAGATCCATTGTCATCTCCTCCGGTTTCTTGGGGTTCAGGCCGCCGTGCCGGCCACCCGCCTGCGTTTCTTGCGCGATCCGGCCGGGATCACGACGTCGCCGATCACGCCTTCTCTTGCGAGCGCGGCCAGGTCCGCGGCGGGCAGGCCGAGGTCCGTGCCGAATACGGCCTCGTTGTGTTGGCCCATGGTCGGCGCGGGCGAGAGGATCGGGTAGGGCCGGCCCTCCTCCCGGAACGCCGCCGACGGCTGCACGTGCCGGCCCAGCCAGGCGCGGTCCACCTGCTGCCAGGCGGTCCGCGCCAGCAGGTGCGCATCGTCGTACAGCTCGCCCGGCGAACGCACGGCGCCGGCCGGCACGCCCGCGTCCTGCAGCCGGGCCATGGCGTCCTCCGCGCCCATCGTCCCGGTCCAGGCCGTGATCGCCGACTCGATCTCGTCCTCCGCATCGCGCCGGGCCGCGGCGGCGCCGAGCGCGGCCAGGTCCTCCCGGCCGATGACCCGGCACAAGGCGGGCCACTGCGCGTCCTCGGTAACCGCCAGCGCGATCCAGGCGTCGGCGCCCTGGCACCGGAAGCAGCCGTGCGGCGCGAGCGCCGGGTGACGGTTGCCCGTGCGCGTGACCCGCCCGGTGATCCCGTGCTCGATGATCCAGGGCGCCAGCAGCGGAATCATGCCGTGCACCTGCGACAGGTCAACGTGCTGGCCCTGCCCGGTGCGCTTGCGGTGCATCAGGCCGAGCAACAGCGCCGCCGCTCCGTTCAGCCCGCCGATCGGGTCGCCGTAGGCGAGCTGGTTCAGCGTGGGCGGCGCGCCGGGCGGCCCGGACACGCTCGGCAGCCCCGACGCCTGCTCCAGCGTGGAGCCGTAGGCGCGGATGTCGCGCCACTCGCCCGCGCCGAACGCCGGCATCGAGACCATCACCAGCGACGGATTCGCCACGCGCAGCGCCGCGTAGTCGAGCCCGAGCTTGGGCAGCACCTCGTGCGAGTAGTTCTCGATCACCGCATCCGCCGTCGCCGCCAGGCGCTTGAGCAGCAGCACTCCCTCGGGCGAGGCAAGGTCGATCGCGACGCCGCGCTTGTTGCGGTTCATGATGTTGAAGCCGAGCACCTTCTCATACAGCCGGCCGCGCACGTTCTCTTCGCTGTGGTCCACGCCGCGCCACCAGTCGGGATAGGCGCAGGCCTCGACCTTGATCACGTCGGCGCCGAGGTCGGCCATCTGCCGCGTCGCCAGCGGCCCAGCCCAACCCATTGTCAGATCGACGACCCTCACCCCCGCGAGGGGGCGGTTCCCGGGCACTGCCGTTCGCTGCGCTGCCGGCCCCGGACGGGGCGTCGCGTCCTGCCACGCCGCCGCGTGGTCCCCGGCACGCGGCGCCACTCCGCCGGCAAGCGGGGAACCCAGGGCGAGCTTGTGCGGCACGCCGGGCGCCTCGAAAGCGGCCGAGCCGATCCGCACCGTCCCGAACGCGCCCCGGTCGCGGTGCACCGGCTGCGCCAGCAGCGTCGGCACGTCCGGCACGACCACCATCGGCAGCCGGCGCGCCCGCCCCAGCTCGAACCACTCGGCCGCCGTGCGCGCCGCGAACCGGCCGGCGTAGACAAGCTCCAGCTCGTCCGCGTGCTCGAAACGCCCGATGTTCGTGCCGAAGCGCGGGTCGGCGGCTTGCTCCGGCATGCCCAGCAGGTCGCAGAAGCCGCGCCACTGGTCCGGCGTGATGATCGTCACCCCGATCCAGCCCTCGCGGCACGGATAGATGCCCAGCGGGAAGGTCGGGCGGAACCGGTTGCGGCCGCGGCGGCGCTCCGGCGCGTCCGGCGTCGCCCGCGCGACCGAGCCTTCGTACTCCGCCAGCACCGCGCTGGCTTCGTGCAGGCTGATCTCGAACCGCCGCCCGGTCTCCTCCGACAACCGCGCCGCCAGCGCCGCCGAGAATGCGGTGAGTCCGCCAACAATGCCGGCCTGCGCCTCGCACAGCAGCTCCGGCGGCCCCTCGGCAGGGCCGGTGAGCCGCCCAAGCCCTGCCAGCGCCCGCACCACGTTCTCCGCGCCGGCGAAACCCGCGTACGGCCCGCTCTCGCCGAACCAACTGATCGAGACGATCGTCAGCCCCGGGTTGTCCCGCCGGAGCGCGTCGTGCCGAGAGGCAGCGTCCCGGCCCCCACGCGCGTCGATCAGCACGTCGGCGCGTCCGACCAGCGCGCTCAACGAAGCATCGTCGTCCGGGCCGGCGATGACGCTCCGCTTGTTGGTGTTGAGCCAGGCCGCCAGGCCGCTTTCCTCGCTGCCGTCGTCGAGGCGCACTTTTGGCCAGGCCTGGCGCAAGGGATCGCCGCCGGGCGGCTCGACCTTGACCACCTCCGCGGCGAAATCGGCGAACAGCTTGCCGCAATAGCCCGCCGCGACCGAGCTGCCGACCTCGACCGCCCTCAGCCCGGCGAGCGCGCCCCCCGTCACGGGCGCACCCCGAAGGCGACCGGCCCCGGCGTGCGCAGCCGGCTCGCGAGGTTGGCGAACTCGCACAGCATCGGGCGGGTGTCGCGCGGGTCGATCATCTCCTCGATCAGGAACGCCTCCGCCGAGCGCAACGGTGAGCGCAGCTTGTTCAGCCGCGCCTCGATCTCCCGGCGCTTCGCTTCCGGGTCGGGCGCCGCCTCGATCTCGGCGCGGTACGCCGCCTCGATGCCGCCCTCCAGCGGGATGGACCCCCAATCGCCGGACGGCCAGGCGTAGCGGTATTGCGCCTTGGAATGGTCGGTGTGCCCGGCGCCGGCGACGCCGAACGACTTGCGCAGGATGACCGAGCACCACGGCACGGGCGCTTGGTAGACCGCCGCCAGCGCGCGCGCGCCGTGCCGGATCGTGCCGGCCATCTCGGCCTCGAGGCCGATCACGAAGCCGGGGATGTCCACGAGGTTGACGACCGGAAGGTGGAACGCCGTCGCGAAATCCACGAAGCGCGCGACCTTCTGCGAAGTGGCCGCCGTCCAGCCGCCGCCGTAGACGTGCGGGTTGCTGGCCATCAGCGCGACCGGCCAGCCATCCAGCCGGGCCAGGCCGGTGATGGCCGAGCCGCCGAACGCCCGCCCCATTTCGAAGAACGAGTCCGCGTCCACCAGGCTGCGCACGATCCTGCGGGCGTCGTACACCTTGCGCCGCTCGCGCGGGATCGCGTCCAGCAGCCACGCGTCGCGCCGGTCCGGGTCGTCGCCGGGTTCGGCCCGCGGCGGCAGTTCGTGGACGGAGGACGGCAGGTAGGAAAGGAACCGGCGCGCGCGGGCGAAGGCATCGGCCTCCGTATCCACCACCTCGTCCACCGCGCCCGCCCGCGCTTGCAGGTCCGCGCCACCCAGCTCGTCCTTCGTGTGGGTCCGTCCCATGCGCGCGACCACCGGCGGCCCGGCCATGAACATGTGCGACGTGCCGCGGACCATGACCGAGTAGTGGCTCGCGGCCAGCCGGGCGGCGTGCAGCCCGGCGACCGTGCCCAGCCCGAGCGCCACCACCGGCACCAGCGACAGGTTCCCCAGCATCAGCTCCCATCCCGGATTGTCCGGGACGTAGGTGCGCCCGATGTGTTCCAGCGTCCTCACCGAGCCGCCGAAACCGTCGATCAGGCGGATGACCGGCGACCGCAGCGACGCGGCGAGCCGTTCGGCGGCCAGCGTCTTGCGCATGTGCGCCGGGTCGCCGTCCGGGATGCGCACCGTGAAGTCGTTGCCGCCGACCACGACCGGGCGGCCCTCGACCTGGCCCCGCCCCATGACGAAGGCGGACGGCGTCAGCGCCCGCAGGTTGTCGTCCGCGTCGTAGCTGGCGTGCCCGGCGATGCTGCCGACCTCGCGGAAGCTGCCGGGATCGAGCAGGCCGTCGATGCGCTCGCGGACCGTGAGCTTGCCCGCGGCGCGTTGCCGGGCCACGCGCTCGGCGCCGCCCATCTCCGCCGCCATTGCCCGGCGGCGGGCGATCTCGTCGAGTTCCGTCTGCCAGGACATCCCGTCTGCTGCTCCCGTCACGCCGCGTTCGCCCGGCTCGCCGCTTCAAGGAGGCCGGGCCGGAACCGTTGCAGGAACCCGGTGTCGACCTCGCCGGCGAGGAACGCCGGGTGCGAAACCGCCGCCCGCAGGAATCCGGCGTTGCTGGCGATACCCTCGATCCTCGCGCGCCCCAGCGCCGCCGCCAGGCACGCCGCCGCCACGTCGCGCGTGGGGCCGTGCGCAACCAGCTTGGCGAGCAGCGAGTCGTAGAACGGCGAGACGGTGTCGCCGGCCCTGACGCCGGCATCGACGCGCACGCCGTCCGCGCCGGGCATGTCGAAGCGGCGCAGCGTGCCCGGCGATGGGAGGTCCCCCCGGGCGGGGTCCTCCGCGCAGATGCGAGCTTCCATCGCGTGGCCCGTGCGCGCGATCGCGTCCTGCGCGAGGGGCAATGGCTCGCCCGCGGCGACCCGGAGCTGCCATTCCACCAGGTCAAGCCCGGTGACCGCCTCCGTCACCGGGTGCTCCACCTGCAGCCTGGCGTTCATCTCCAGGAACCAGAACCGGTCGGCGCGCGCGCCCTCGGCCACGTCGGCGATGAACTCGACCGTGCCTGCGCCGCGGTAGCTGATGGCGGCCGCGAGCCGCACCGCCGCATCCGTCATGCGCTCCCGCATCTCGGCAGGCAGGCCGGGCGCGGGCGCTTCCTCGATCACCTTCTGATGACGCCGCTGCAGCGAGCAGTCCCGGTCGAACAGGTGCACGACCTGGCCGTGATCGTCGGCGAACACCTGCACCTCGACGTGGCGAGGCCGGGCGACGCAGCGCTCGACCATCATCCGGTCGTCGCCGAAGCTGGCGACGGCCTCGCGCCGCGCCCCGGCCAGGGCCTTCGCGAACCCGGCCGCCCCATCGGCCCGGCGCATCCCCCGGCCGCCGCCGCCGGCGACCGCCTTCAGCAGGACCGGCCAGCCGGCCTCCTCCGCCACCGCGAGCATGGACGCCTCGCCCTGGTCGCCGGGGCACGATCCGGGAAGCACCGGCACGCCCGCCGCCGCCGCGGTCCGCTTCGCATCCGCCTTGTAGGCCACCGCGCGCATCGCGGCCGGCGGCGGGCCGACGAACGCAAGCCCGGCCGCCGCGCACGCTTCGGCGAAGGCGACGTTCTCGGACAGGAAGCCGTACCCTGGATGCACCGCGTCCGCGCCGGCGGCGCGCGCGGCGTCGATGACGCGGCCGATGTCGAGGTAGCTCTCGCGGGCCGGGGCCGGGCCGAGGCGCACCGCTTCGTCCGCCAGCTCCCGGTGCAGCGCGCCTGCGTCCGCGTCGGAATAAACGGCGACGCTGCCAAGGCCCATGCGCCGGCAGGTACGCATCACCCGGCACGCGATCTCGCCGCGGTTGGCCACCAGGACCTTGCGGACCATCAGCCGGCTTTCCGGCCAGGAACGCCCCGAGCTTGTTGCAACGCATCCCTCCGATTTTCCGCCATTCAGCGGCACGGCCATGCTATTGTCAACAATAAGCTTGTCGATTTTCAGCCACGATCGCGGCGCGCAGGAGCAGGCGGCGAGGATGCCCGTTTGGGGCAGCGCATCATCAGCGGGTATGGGTCATCCATGAGTTCCGATGCCGATCCGTCCGTCGC
Organism: Acetobacteraceae bacterium; assembly: GCA_965217935.1. Taxonomy (GTDB): domain Bacteria; phylum Pseudomonadota; class Alphaproteobacteria; order Acetobacterales; family Acetobacteraceae; genus JBBROS01. Next base: position 2,012,301 of record OZ244581.1, read on the forward strand.
CGGACAGCCGCCGCCGCGCCGCCGGGCGCAACGGCCGCGCACGATCCCCGAGCAGGTCGCCGACCACCTCGCGACCGCGATCATCCAGGGCCACTACCGTGCCGGCGAACGCATCCTGGAACAGGAAGTGTCGGAGCTGTACGGCGTCAGCCGCGGGCCGGTGCGCGAGGCGATCCGGGCGCTGGAGAAGCGGGGGCTGCTGGAATTCTTCCCGCGCCGAGGCGCCTTCGTCATCGGCCTGTCGCCCGACCTGTTCGCCGACCTGTTCAACGTGCGCGCGGCGCTGATCGGCATGGCGGCGCGGCAACTCGCGGTCGCCGCGCCGGCGGAGGCGCTGGCGGAGGTCGACTCTTGCCTCGCCCGCGCCAGGAGCCGCGCCGGCGACGCCGATCCGATGCGCTTCGCCGCCGACATCGGCCTGGTGACGCGCGCCATCTACCTGGGCTGCGGCAACCCGCCGCTCGGGCGCATCCTGCGCGACCAGGTGGAGTCGCTGTGGGGCCTGATCTGGCACGCGCAGCCGCTCGATTTCCAGACGCCGGAGCGGCGCGAGCAGGCGGTGCGCGACTGGACCGCCGTGGCGGCAGCGGCCCGCGCCCGGAACGCCGCCAAGGCCGAGCGCCTGGCGCGCGAGGCGATGGCCCGCTCGCGTGACGCGGCGCTCGCCGTCTTCGCCGCCCGGCGCGGCGAAGCGGTCGACGGAGCCAAGTTGTTCAAGGATGCCGGCCCGGAGCCTGCGTGAGTGATAGCGTGCGATTGTCAACAATCGCACAATTGACATCTCCTGACCTGCCGTGGTGAGCTTGCGCAAAGCTTCCCAGGAAAATAGACGGGGGAACAGGAATGAAACGTCGAAGTGCGGCCCTCGCGGCCGTCTGCCTGTTGATGTTGGCGCAAGCGCCTGCCCGGGCTGATGAGCAGGAACCTTCGGGCAAGCTCACCGCCGCCTTCGCCGCAGAGCCGACGACGCTCGACCCGGTGCGCTACTCCGCCGGGGTCGACACCTACGGCATCTCCCAGATCTTCGAGCAACTGAACCGCACCGACCCATCCGGCAAGACCATCCCGTGGCTCGCGCAATCCTGGACAGTGGAGGGCACGCCCGAGAAGCCGATCATCGACGTCCGGCTCCGCCCGGGGGTGAAGTTCCAGAACGGCGATCCGCTTACCTCCGCCGACGTGCAGTTCTCCTACGAGCGGCTGCGCGATCCCAAGCAAAGCCGCTGGTCCCATCTCCAGGCCTCCGTCGAGTCATTCGAGATCGTCGACGACCTGCATTTCCGCATCCACTTCTCCCAGCCGGATGCGAACTACCTGACGGACAACCTGCAGATCTGGGTGATGCCGAAAGCGTATTTCGAGAAGGTCGGCGCGGACGGCTTCGCCCGTGCGCCGATCGGCACCGGGCCGTGGCGGCTGGTGGACTGGAAGGTCAAGGACGAGATGCGGTTCCAGCTCTGGGACGGCTACTGGAACCACGACGCGCGCCCGTCCGTACGCGACCTCGCCATCAAGTTCATCCCCGAGGACCTGACCCGCGTAGCCGCGTTCCAGACCGGCGCCGTGGACTGGATCGACGCCGTGCCGCCCGCCCGGTTGGCCGAGTTCAAGACGATGCCGGACGTTTCGACGACCACGCAGGTCAGCGGCAACAACCTCTACATCGACTTCCCCACCCAGCTCCCGAACACCCCGTTCAAGGACGTGCGCGTGCGCCAGGCCGCCGCCTACGCCATCGACGTGGACGCCATCATCAAGCGCGTGCTGTTCGGCCAGGGCCAGCGCTACGCCGAGATCGGGCCGGGCGAGACCGGATATGACCCGCAGCTCAAGCCGTATCCGTTCGACCGCAAGAAAGCGCGCGCGCTGCTGACGGAGGCGGGTTATCCGAACGGCTTCGATACGCCTTGCTACAACCTGACCACCCCGCGCGAGCCCAACGTGAAGGAGATGGGCGACGCGGTGTTCGCCTATCTGACGGCCGCGGGCATACGCTGCAAAGTGAACGAGCTGGAATACGGCGCCTGGATCAACCTGGGGCGCCGGGGCCGCCAGGGGCCGCCGGAAATGGACGGCGTGCTGAGCTGGATGTGGTCCCACGGCGTGCCGGGCGACCCAGGGACGCCGTGGGCCGGGCACCTGCACAGCTTCGAGCCGGGCAAAGGATGGGGCAGCTACTCCTACGCCAGCGACCCGCAGATCGACGCCCTGGTCGAGGAGCAGAAGCGCACGATCGACCCCGAGAAGCGCGTGGCGCTGTTGCAGCAGATCGCCCGCCGCAAGCACGAGGAGGTTCTCGGCGGCCTGACGACCTACCGTCCGCTGGTCACCCTGGCCTGGCGGACCAGCAAGGTCGGCTTCACCCCCTGGCCTTGGCCCGGCGCCTGGCACGACTTCCAGCAGGTCTCGGTCAAGCAGTGAGCGAGGCGGCCTACCTTGCCCAGCTTCGCGCGCTGTGGGACCGGCACTGGCCGGCGAACGTCCCACGCGAGCCCCATTACCCGTTTGGCGAGATCCCGCTCACCGACTACCTCCGGCGCTGGGCGCAGGTACAGCCCGATAAGCCGGCGCTGATCTTCTACGGCACGGTAGTCACCTACGCGGAGCTGGACCGGCAGGCGGATGCCTTCGCCGCCCTCCTCGCCCAGCACCGCGTCGCGCCCGGCGACCGGGTGGCCGTGTTCCTGCCCAACTGCCCGCAGTTCCTCATTGCGTTCTACGGGCTGCTCAGGCTCGGCTGCATCCACGTGCCGGTGAACCCGATGTTCCGGGAACACGAACTGCTCTACGAGCTGACCGACACGGGCGCGGCGGCGATCGTCGCGCAGGACCGGCTCATGCCGCTGGTCGACGCGGTGCGGGAGCGCACGGCCCTGCGCGCCGTGTTCGCCACCTCGGTCGCCGAGATGCTGCCCGACGACCCGGCATTGCCGGTGCCCGACAGCGTCCGCCAGCCTCGGCTGCACTGCCCGGCGGCAATCGACCTGCTCCCGGCGTTGCGCGCGGCGGCCGGACTGCCGGCGCCCTCCGTCGCCGTCGGCCTCGATGACGTGGCGGCGCTGAACTACACCGGCGGCACGACGGGGCTGCCGAAGGGCTGCGTCCATACCCAGCGCGACATGATCTACACCGCGGCGACCACCTGCACCTGCGCCAACGGCTCGACCAGCGACGACGTCATGCTCAACTTCCATCCGGTGTTCTGGATCGCCGGCGAGAACATGGGCGTGATCTTCCCCGTCTTCGCTGGCGCCACCGTGGTGCTGCTGGCGCGTTGGGACCCGGTGGCGTGGATGGACGCGGTGGAGCGCTACCGCGTCACCCTCGCCGGCCTGTTGGTGGACAACGCGGCCGCGATCATGGAGCACCCGTCCGCCCCGGGCCGCGACTTCGGCAGCCTGCGCGGAACGCGCGTGTCCTCCTTCGTGAAGAAGCTCAACCCCGATTATCGCCGCCGCTGGCAGGCATTGACCGGCGCCGTGATGATCGAGGCGGCATGGGGCATGACCGAGACCCATACTTGCGACACCTTCACCACCGGCCAGCAGGACGGCGACTTCGATCTCAAGTCGCAGCCGATCTTTGTCGGACTTCCGGTGCCGGGCACCGAGTTCAAGATCGCCTCGTTCGAAACGGGCGAGCTGCAGCCGCTCGGCGCCGAGGGCGAGATCGTCGTCCGGTCCCCATCCCAGCTCAAATCCTACTGGAACAAGCCGGACGCGACCGCGCAGTCCATCCGGGGCGGCTGGTTCCATACCGGCGACATCGGCCTCCTGGACGAGGACGGGTTCCTGCACTTCCTCGGACGCCGCAAGGAGATGCTGAAGGTGAACGGCATGAGCGTCTTTCCCGCCGAGATCGAGGCGCTGCTGGGACAGCACCCGGCGGTGGTCGGCTCCGGCGTCATCGGCGTGCCCGACCCGGAGCGCGGGGAAGCGCCGGTCGCCTTCGTGCTCGCCGACCCGGACGCCGCCCTGACGGCCGACGCGCTCGCCGCCTGGTGCCGCGGGAACATGGCGGCCTACAAGATTCCCGCTATCCGCCTGGTCGACCAACTGCCGATGACCGCCACCGGCAAGGTCAAGAAGGAGGAGCTGCGGGGATGGCTGGCGTGACCGCCTGATGGGCCGTTACGTCCTGAGCCGCCTCGGCCACGCCGCCGTCAGCATCGTCGGCGCCAGCATCCTCGTTTTCGTCATCTCGCACCTGTCGGGCGACCCGACGGCGCTGCTGGTCCCGCCGGATGCGCCGCCTTCCGCCTTCGCGGAAACGCGGGCGGCGCTCGGGCTGGACCTGCCGTTATGGCGGCAGTACCTGATCTTCGCGGCGCACGCGCTGACCGGCGATTTCGGCCAGTCATATCGCTGGCAGATGCCGGCGCTGTCGCTGGTGCTGGACCGGCTGCCCGCGACGATCGAGCTGGCCGCCGCCGGGCTGCTGGTCAGCGTCGCCACCGCCGTGCCGCTCGGCGTGCTATCGGCCGTGCACCGCGGCGGATGGCTGGACCGGGCGGCCCGGCTGTTCGCGTTGCTGGGCCAGGCGATGCCGGCCTTCTGGGTCGGCCTGCTGCTCATCCTGCTGTTCGCGGTCAAGCTCGACTGGCTGCCGGCGTTCGGGCGCGGCGGACTGTCGCACCTCGTCCTGCCCGCCATAGCCCTGGGCTGGTATCCGGTTGCGGCGCAGACGCGCATCGTCCGCTCGGGTATGCTCGACGTGCTGGACAGCGACTACATCCGGCTCGCCCGCGGCCTCGGCACGCCGGAGCGCCTGCTGATCTGGAAATATGCGCTCCGCAACGCCGCCATCCCGCTGGTCACGGTGCTGGGCGTCTACTTCGCCGCGATGCTGGGCGGCGCCTTCGTGGTCGAGGTCATCTTCGCCTGGCCCGGCCTGGGCCGCACGGTCGTGGAGGCGGTGTTCGCCCGCGACTTCCCCGTCGTGCAGGCGGGCGTGCTGTTCACCGCCGCCCTGTTCGTCGCCTCCTCCCTGCTTGTCGACTTGTCTTACGGGCTGATCGACCCGCGGATGCGCGTCGCGCGTGAGCGCGCGGGCGAATGATGAGCGCCAGGATCTCCAGGCGTCGGCTTGAAGCGTTGGCCGGGCTTCCGTGGCTGGCGCTCCTCGTGCTGGCGGCCGTGCTGGCCTGCGCCGCCGCGGGCAACTGGATCGCACCCTTCGATCCGAACGACATGGACCTCGCCGCCTCCTTTCAGCCGCCCGTATGGCAGGCTGGCGGCGGCTGGGACCACCTGCTCGGCACCGACAATTTGGGCCACGACATCCTCAGCCGCATCATCGCCGGCTCGCGCGTTTCAGTCGTGGTCGCGTTCTACGCCATCATCCTGTCGGGCGCTTTGGGCGTCGCGGCGGGCATGGCCAGCGGCTACTTCGGCGGCTGGATCGACGCCGTCCTCATGCGGCTGGCGGAAATCCAGCTATCCATTCCGTCGGTCGCGCTGGCGCTGATCCTGGCCGCCGCGCTGTCGCCCGGCCTGCCCACCGTGGTGGCCGTCATCGTGCTGACCTACTGGACCTGGTACGCGCGCATCATCCGCGGCGAGGTGATGGCCCTGCGCCGGCGCGACTACGTCCTGCTGGCCCACGTCGCGGGCGTCGGCGCCTTCACCGTGTTCCGCCGCCACCTGCTGCCCAACGTCGTCAACACGCTGCTGGTGCTGGCCAGCTTGCAGGTCGGCCAAGTCATCCTCTTCGAGGCGTCGCTCTCGTTCCTGGGCCTCGGCATCCAGCAGCCGGACGTGTCCTGGGGGCTGATGCTCTCGGACGCGCGGAAGTACGTCTCGAACGCGCCCTGGGCCATCACGCTGCCCGGCCTCGCCATCATGCTCACCTGCCTGGCCGCCAACCTGTTCGGCGACTGGCTGCGCGACCGGTTGGACCCGCGGCTGCGGCAGTCATGACGGCGCTGCTCGACGTACGCGGCCTGCGAACGCACCTGCGGCTGCGCCGGGGCGTGCTGCGGGCCGTGGACGGCGTCGACCTGCGGGTGGAAGAAGCGCAGACCGTCGGGCTGATCGGCGAGTCCGGCAGCGGCAAGACCATGACCGGCCTGTCGCTGCTCCGCCTGCTCCCCCGGCCCGCCGGGCACATCGCCGGCGGCAGCGTAAAGCTGGACGGCGAGGAGCTGCTGTCGCTCTCCGAGCGGGAGATGGCCCGGCGCGTCCGCGGCCGCAGCATCGCCATGATCGCGCAGGACCCGATGACGTCGCTCAACCCGGTGTTCTCGGTCGGCGACCAGGTCGCGCAGCCGTTCCGCAACCACGGCCTCCCGCCCGGCCGCGGCCTGAAGCAGAGCATCGTCGACGTGCTGACCAGGGTGCGCATCCCGTCGCCGGAGCGGCGGCTGGGCGACTACCCCCACCAGTTCTCCGGCGGGCAGCGGCAGCGGGTCGCCACCGCGATGGCGGTGGCGCCGTCGCCGCGCCTCCTGGTCGCGGACGAACCGACGACCGCGCTGGACGTGACGGTGCAGGCGCAGGTCATCGCCCTGCTGCGGCAAATCCAGGCGGACACGCGGGCGGGCATCATCCTCATCACCCACGACCTCGGCGTCGCGGCCAGCCTGTGCCACCGGGTTGCGGTGCTCTACGCCGGCCGGGTCGTGGAGGACGGCCCGGCGGGCGAGATCTACCGCCGCCCGGCGCACCCGTACACGCGGGCGCTGCTGGCCGCGATCCCGCGCCTGGGCGGCGCCAGGCGCCGGCTGGATTCCATCCCCGGCCAGCCGCCGTCCATGCTTGCGCCGCCGCCGGGCTGCCGGTTCGCCCCTCGGTGCCCGCACCGGATGGCCAAGTGCGACGAGTACCCGCCGATGCTCCCGGCGGCTGAAGCCGGTCACGCCGCCGCCTGCTGGCTGCTCGCCTGATGCTGCAACTCGACGGCGTAACCAAGCACTATCGCGGACGCGAGGGCGTCGTAAGGGCGGTGCAGGACGTGACGCTTGACTTGCCGGAGGGCGGCAGCCTGGCGTTGGTGGGCGAGTCCGGATGCGGCAAAACGACGCTGACCCGGCTGATCCTGCGGGTGGAACAGCCGACCGCCGGGCGCATCGTGTTCGAGGGCGAGGACGTGGCCGCCCTGTCCGGCCGCGCCCTGCGCCGGTTCCGGCGGAGCGTGGGCGCGGTGTTCCAGGACCCCTACGCCTCGCTCAACCCGCGCCTGCGGGTGGGAACCATCATCGCCGAGCCCGTGACGGCCCACGAGCGTCCGACCCGGGCCGCGCTGGCGGAGCGCGTGCGCGAGGTGCTGGCGATCGTCGGGCTGCCGCCCGATGCGGCGCGGCTCTACCCGCATGAGTTTTCCGGCGGGCAACGGCAACGCATCGCCATCGCCCGCGCCCTGGCGCTGCGCCCGCGCCTGCTGGTGCTGGACGAGCCAGTATCGGCGCTCGACGTGTCGATCCGCGCCCAGGTGCTCAACTTGCTGGCGGACATCCGCGACGAGTTCGGCATCTCCTACCTGACCGTCGCGCACGACCTGGCCCTGGTGGAGCATTTCAGCAGCACGGTGGCCGTCATCTACCTGGGCCGGGTGGTGGAGCAAGGCCCGACCGAGGCGGTGTTCGCCAATCCGGCGCACCCCTACACCCAGGCGCTGCTCGCCGCCGTGCCGGTCCCCGATCCGGACCGCCCGGTGCAGGCCGTGGCCGCGGCGGAGATCGGCAGCGCGATGGAGCTGCCGCCGGGCTGCCCGTTTCACCCGCGCTGCCCGTTCGTCATGCCGGCGTGTCGCACCGTGCGGCCGGATGCCCGGCCGGCGGGACCGCATCACCGCGCCTGCTGCCACCTGCTGCCCGAACCGGAAACCGCCGCATGAGCTTGTCGTCCGTGCTGATCGCCAACCGCGGCGAGGTCGCCATCCGCATCGCCCGCGCCTGCGCCGAGCTGGGGTTGCGCTCGGTCGCGGTCCACCCGGCGGATGACGCGGGATCGCTGCACGCGCGGCGCGCGGACGCCGCCGTGGAGCTGCCCGGCCGCGGCGTCGCTGCCTACCTCGACGCGGCATCGGTGGTCGCCGCCGCCGTGTCCGCCGGGTGCGACGCGGTGCATCCGGGCTACGGATTCCTGAGCGAGAACGCCGGTTTCGCCGCAGCTTGCGCGGAGGCCGGCCTGGTGTTCGTCGGCCCGGCGCCCGAGACGCTGGCGCTGTTCGGCGACAAGACGCAGGCCCGCGCCCTCGCTGCCATGCACGGCGTGCCGGTCCCCCGCGGCGCCGAGGGCGCGACCACGCTCGATCAGGCACGGGACTTCCTGGCGTCGCTCGGGGGAACCGGCATGATGGTCAAGGCCGTTTCCGGCGGCGGCGGGCGCGGCATGCGCGCGGTGACGGATGCGGCGGCGCTGGACGAAGCCTGGGCCCGCTGCGGCTCCGAGGCGCGCGCCGCGTTCGGATCAAACGCGCTCTACGTGGAGGAGTTGATCGCCGCCGCGCGGCACGTGGAGGTGCAGGTGCTCGGCGACGGCGCCGGCGCCGGCGCCGTCGCCCAGTTCGGCGAGCGGGACTGCACGATCCAGCGGCGTCACCAAAAGCTGATGGAAGTGGCGCCCAGCCCGGGCGTGCCGGCGGAGACCCGCGCCAAGCTCGCCGAAGCCGCCGTCCGCATGGCCGAAGCGGTGCGCTACCGCGGGCTTGGCACGTTCGAGTTCCTGGTCGACGCGGACGATCCGGCGCGCTTCGTTTTCATCGAGGCCAACCCGCGCCTGCAAGTCGAGCACACGGTGACGGAAGAGGTCTACGGCGTAGACCTGGTGCAGGCGCAGCTCCGCGTGGCCGCTGGCGAGTCTCTCTCCGTTATCGGCCTTGACCAAGCTCACGTGCCTGCGCCGCGCGGGTACGCCATCCAGTTGCGCGTGAACATGGAAACCATGCAGCCCGACGGCGGCGCCGTGCCAGGCGGCGGGATCATTGCGGCCTACGAGCCGCCGACCGGGCCGGGCATCCGGGTCGACGGGTTCGGCTACGCCGGCTACCAAACCAGCTCGTCCTTCGACAGCCTGCTCGCCAAGCTGATCGTGCGCGCACCCAGCTACCCGGCGGCGGTCGCCAAGGCGCGCCGGGCCGCGGCGGAATTCCGCATCGAGGGCGTCGACACCAACCTCGGCTTCCTCTGCGCCATGCTCGCGGACGGGGATGTGATCGCAGACCGCGTCACCACGCGCTGGCTCGACGAGCACGCGGCGGCGCTGGTCGCGCGCGTTCCGGCGGCGGAGTCCGTGCCGGTCGCCGCAGCGGCCGAACCCGGCAAAGTTGCCGCGGCCCCGCCCGGCGCCGTGGCCGTGCCGGCGCCGATGCAGGGCCTGGTCGTGTCGCTCGACGTATCGCCCGGCGACGCCGTAAGGCCCGGCCAGGTGCTCGGCGTGCTGGAAGCGATGAAGATGGAGCACGCCGTCACCGCCCCGGCCGGCGGCGTGGTCCACGCGCTCGCGGCCGTCCGGGGCGAAGTCGTGCCGTCAGGCCGCCCGCTGCTGTTCATCGTGCCCGGTGAAACCAGCGAAGCCGCCGAGGCCACGGCGGACGCCGTAGACCCGGACGCGATCCGCCCCGACCTGCAACACGTCCTTTGCCGCCACGCCCTGACGCTCGACGCCGCCCGGCCGGAGGCGGTGGCCAAGCGACACGGCCAAGGCGGGCGCACCGCGCGCGAGAACATCGCCGACCTGTGCGACGAGGGCAGCTTCGTCGAGTACGGCGCGCTCGCCATCGCCGCCCAGCGCACGAGGCGCTCGATGGACGACCTGCTGCGCGCCACCCCGGCCGATGGCCTTGTCGCCGGGATCGGAACGGTCAACGCCGGTCTGGTGGGCACGGAACGAGCGGCTTCGGTCGTGGTCGCCTACGACTATACGGTGCTGGCCGGCACCCAGGGCACCATGAACCATAAGAAGCAGGACCGCATCTTCCGGCTCGCCGCCGAGCTGCGCCGTCCACTGGTGCTGTTCGCGGAGGGCGGCGGCGGCCGGCCCGGCGACGTGGACAAGCAGCACGTCACGGTTGCGAGCCTCGACATCCCCACCTTCCACGGATTTGCCAGCCTGTCCGGGCTGATCCCGCTCGTCGGCGTCGTCCACGGCCGCTGCTTCGCCGGCAACGCGGCGCTGCTGGGCTGCTGCGACGTCATCATCGCGACCCGCGGCACCACGATGGGCATGGGCGGCCCGGCCATGATCGAGGGCGGCGGACTCGGCGTGTTCAAACCGGAGGAGGTCGGCCCGGCCTCCGTGCAATGGGCCAACGGCGTCATCGACGTGCTGGCGGACGACGAGGCGGCGGCCGTCGCCGCGGCGAAGCAGTACCTCGGTTATTTCCAAGGCCCGGCCGTGGAATGGACCTGCCCCGACCAGCGCCTCCTGCGCGCCGCCGTTCCGGAGAACCGCCTCCGCTCATACGACGTCCGCGCCGTCATCGCCGGGTTGGCGGATGACGGGTCGGTGCTGGAACTCCGCGCCGGCTGGGCCGCGGGCATGGTCACGGCGCTGATCCGCATCGAGGGCAGGCCGATGGGGCTGATGGCCAACAACCCCCGCCACCTCGGCGGCGCGATCGACGCGGACGCTGCGGACAAGGCGGCGCGCTTTCTCCAACTCTGCGACGCGCACGACCTGCCGGTCCTGTCATTATGCGACACGCCGGGCTTCATGGTTGGACCGGAAGCGGAGCGGACGGCGCTGGTGCGCCGGGTTTGCCGGATGTTCGTCGGCGGCGCCAACCTCCGGGTGCCCTTCTTCACGGTCGTGCTGCGCAAGGGCTACGGTCTGGGCGCGCAGGCGATGGCGGGCGGCTGCTTTCATGCGCCGGTGTTCAACGTGTCGTGGCCCACCGGCGAGTTCGGCGGCATGGGGCTGGAAGGCGCGGTCCGGCTCGGTTTCCGCAAGGAGCTAGAGGCGATCGCCGACCCGGTTGCGCGCGACGCGGAATTCCGACGCCGGGTCGAGGCGATGTATGCCCGCGGCAAGGCGACGAGCATGGCGTCCGTGCTGGAAATCGACGACGTGATCGACCCAGCCGATACGCGCCGCTGGATCACGACCGGTCTCCGCACCATTCCCGCTGCTGCATTGCGCACGGGCAAGAAGAGGCCCAATGTCGATTCGTGGTGACAGGAGGGATGCCGCCGGATCGGCGCATGAGGTCGCTTGAGTGCGGACAACGGAAGTCCATAGGGAGCAAGGCTTTTATTGGATTTCGGGGTGGTGCCGGAAGCTCTGTTGCAACCGCTCCGACTGTCCGGCGTGATGGGGCTGGACGGGGAAGGTCGGGGCCGTGTCGGACTTCAAGGGGCGCCATTTCGAAGGCGAGATCGTGCTGTGGGCGGTCCGTTGGTATTGCCGCTACGGGGTGAGCTACCGCGACCTGGAGCAGATGCTGGGGGAGCGGGGCATCTGCGTTGACCACACCACCATCTATCGCTGGGTGCAGCGGTATGCGCCCGAGATCGAAAAGCGGCTGCACTGGCAGTGGCGCCGGCCGGGGTCAACGAGCTGGCGGGTGGACGAGACGTATGTAAAGGTCCGGGGTCAGTGGGCGCACCTCTACCGGGCCGTCGACAAGCACGGCGGCGCCATCGACTTTTATTTGTCTCCAACCCGCGACACGGCGGCGGCCAAGCGCTTCCTCGGCAAGGCGCTGCACGGGCTGGAAGACTGGGACAAGCCGACGGTCATCAACACGGACAAGACACCCACCTATGCCGCAGTACTTGCCGAACTGAAGACGGAGGGCAAGTGCCCGAAGGACACCGTCCACCGGCAAGCCAAGTACCTGAACAACGTCATCGAGGCGGACCATGGCAAGCTGAAGCAGCTGATCAGGCCGGTGCGGGGCTTCAAGTCGCTGAGGACGGCCTACGCCACCATCAGAGGCTTCGAGGTGATGCGCGCGTTGCGCAAGGGCCAGGCGCACGCGTTCAACATGACACGCTACATCCAAGGCGAGGCGCGCATCGTGGAGCGCGCCTTCGGGCTGGGCGCGTCCGCCCTGGCTGAGGTGGTCCAGCTACTTAACGACCGCTGCGAACGCAGGGCAACGTAGCAGAACTGCTTGCTCCCCCGATACCCTCCGCATGCCCTTGGCCAGCAGATGCAACAGAGCCATGCATATCAGCCGCGAAGATCAGCATCCCGTTCGGCCGTCGTTCGTAGGCGGGCTCGGTCCTGACATTCCGTTCGATCTCGGCCGACACCATGCGCCACGTGCCGAGCACCTGGTTGCGTGGAGCGGCTTCAGCGGCAGTGGCCACAACGAACGTTCCGATCAGTATGGAGAGAAGGGCGGAGCGCATCGACATGGGAGAGGTCCTCCTCCTTCTTTAGCCTCAGGTCGCCGACGCGTTTTCCGAATCATTGATCGCCAATGCCGCGGCTTTCTGGCTCCGAACTGTTGATTTTCGCTGAGAACTGACCCGGCGTTTTCGTCGAGATTTGACCCGCCTTGTGTTATCTCCCGCGTGCTGCGGGTCTGGGTCAAGCGAGCGTTTTGGTTCTCCTGCCTTTTCCGTCGGCTGCGCTGTTCCGGAACCTGAAACTGTCGTTTCCGGTTTCCAGGATGTGGCAGTGATGGGTGAGCCGGTCGAGCAGTGCGGTCGTCATCTTGGTGTCGCCAAAGACGTTGCCCCACTCGCTGAAGCTCAGGTTGGCGGTGATCGCCACGCTGGTCCGCTCGTAAAGCTTGCTGAGCAGGTGGAACAGCAGGGCGCCGCCCGATGAGCTGAACGGCAGATATCCAAGCTCGTCGAGGATCACGAGATCCAGGCGGAGCAGGCGATCGGCGAGCTGCCCGGCCTTGTTGGCAGCCTTCTCCTGCTCCAGCGCATTGACCAGGTCCACAGTGGAATAGAACCGGACCTTTTTGCGGCCGTGCTCGATACCTTGGACGCCGAGTGCCGTGGCGAGATGGGTCGTGCCGGCGCCGGGCCCGCCGATCAGCACGACATTGTCGGCCCGATCGGTGAACTCGCCCTGGTGCAGCTGCCTGATCATGGCCTCGTTGACCTCGCTCGCCGCGAAATCGAAGCTGGTCAGGTCCTTGTAAGCGGGAAACCGGGCCGACTTGATATGGTAGGCGATCGAGCGGACCTCACGTTCGGCCAACTCGGCCTTGAGCAGCTGGGACAAGGTGGGGATGGCGGCCTTGAATGCCGGTGCGCCCTGCTCCACCAGGTCGCCGGCTGCCTGGGCCATGCCATGCATCTTCAAGCCGCGCAGCATGACGACGAGCGCGGCGCTGGCGGGGTCATGACGCATGGCGCACCTCCCGGTCCCGCAGCGCGTCGTAGCGCTGGATGTCGGCCCGTGGCTCCTGCGTGAGGACGAGAGCCTGCGGTGCGTCGATGGCGGCGGCTCTGCTTTTGCCGTCCGTCAGGCGGTGCAGGAGGTTGAGGACGTGGATCTTGGTGGCGACACCGCCCTCGAGAGCCAGCTCCACCGCGCACAGCACGGCCTGCTCATCGTGTTGCAGCACCAAGGCGAGGACGTCCGCCATTTCCCGGTCGCCCCCTGGTCGTCGCAGCAGTTCGATCTGGAGCTTGCGGAACGCCTCAGGCATCTCGGCACAGGGCGCGCCGTAGCGCAACGCCCCGGGCTTGCGCTGGATCACCGCCAGGTCGTGTCGCCAGTCGTAGATCGTGCGGCCGGGTATGTCGTGGGAGCGCTCGACGACCCGGGCGTGCTCGCACACGATCTGCCCCTCGGCGACAACGACGAGCCGATCGGGGTAGATCCGCAGGCTGACCGGCCGGTTGGCAAACGAGGCGGGAACGCTGTAGCGGTTGGTCTCGAAGTGCACCAGGCCGGTCGGCGACACCCGCTTGGTGTGCTCGACGAACCCGTCGAACGCTCGGCCGACCGGCATCAGGTTCGCCCGCTCCTCGGCGTGCACGGCGGCCACACTGCCCGGCAGGACCCCGTGGGCAAGCTCGCTCCAGCGCTCGATGCCAGCGGGCCTCGAGCCAGGCATTGAGCGATGGCATGTCCGCCAAGGGCGGCATGGCTTGCCAGATCTGCCCCCGTGCGTCCTGCACGTTTTTTTCGACCTGACCCTTCTCCCATCCTGATGCCGGGTTACGGAACGTCGCCTCGAACAGGTAGTGGCTGGCCATCGCTGTGAAGCGCGCGTTGACCTGCCGAGCCTTGCCCACGCCGATCCGATCGACGGCTGTCCGCATGTTGTCGAAAATGCCGCGGCGCGGCACGCCGCCCAGTATGCGGAACGCCTCAGCTAATGCATCGAACAGCATCTCGTGGGTTTGCAGCCGGTCGGCGCGGATCACGAAGGCTCTGCTGTGCGACAGCTTGGTATGTGCCACCTGAAGCTTGACCCGCTTGCCGCCCACCACCGTCCAGTCCTCGCTCCAGTCGAACTGGAACGCCTCGCCAGGCTGGAAAACGAGCGGAACGAACACGCCCCGCCCGGTGATACGCTGAGCGGTCTCACGCTCCGCCCGCCAGTGGCGGACGAAAGCAGCGACCCGCGCATAAGAGCCATCGTAGCCCAGGACAACCAGGTCAGCATGGCGCCGCCGCGCGTTTCGGCGCGCCTTGCGACCCTTGCCCGCCTCGACGCGCAGCCATTCCGCCAACTTGTCGGCATACGGGTCCAGACGACTTGGACGCTCCGGAACCTTGAACCGAACCTCGACGGCGTTGGACCGCAGATACTTACGAATGGTGTTCCGCGACAGGCCCGTCCGCCGCTCGATCTCGCGGATCGGCATCTGCTCTCGGTGATGCCGCCGACGAATAACGCTTAACAACTCCATGTCGATCACTCCGATAACCCCGACGGTTCCGTCGGGGGACGTGGTCAGACACGGGTCATTTCTCAGCGAAAACTCAGGACCTCTCCGGGTCAGATCTCAATGCAACTCAACAGACTCGTCTTGATCGGCGACGGTCGGCGGCACGGTGAGACGTTTGTCCACTCCGAGATCTACAAGGCCAGGCCGGATGTCACGTCCGTCCTGCATGAGCCTCCGCCCTACTCCATTGCATTTTCCGCGAGCTGAGCCACCCGAGCGCGTCGTTTCTCGATGCACTCGGTTTGCGCGGCGATACGGCCAACCTGATCCATACTGCCGGAATGGGCGCGGGCGTCTTGCGGGCGCTTGGCGCGAACCGCGCCGTCATTCTTCACAACCTTGGCGTCGTCTGCGCCGGCGCCTTGGTCGCCGACGTGGCCTGTGCGGACGTGCCGGAGTTCTCACGTGCCGACGCGGCACGGTCGCAGTGCGACATCAGCGGCCCGAGCAGTTTGAGATCAATTCCGAATATCCGCTCCGTCGCTGGCGGCGGACACAAGCTTTGTCCTGATCTCGGCTTACGCGGCCTCGACGGCGACCCGCATCGTGCCAATCCCCTCGACATGCGAGTCGATCGTGTCCCCCGGCATGATCGGCCCGACCCCCTCGGGCGTGCCGGTCAAGAGAATGTCGCCCGGCATCAGGCTATAGAACGACGACGCGAATACCAGGAGTTCCGGGATCCCGAGGATCAGATCGCGGGTGTTGGCCTGTTGACGCCGTTCTCCGTTGACATCGAGCGACAGAGCGAGCGCCGTCGCGTCGGTCAACTCGTCCGTAGTCACCAGCCAAGGGCCGAGCACCGTGTAGCTGTCGATCGACTTGCGCAGGCTGCGCTCCTCGGAGCCCCGCACCGTGATATCGAGCCCGATCGCGTAACCCGCGACGTGCTCCATCGCCCGTTCGGCTGTCACGGCGTTGCATGGCTTGCCGATGATCACGGCCAGCTCCACCTCATGGTCGGTCCGGCGGCCAGGATGGCGGAGTTTGATGGGCTGCCCCGGCCCGATCAACGAGCTCGTGGCCTTCAGGAACAGTCCGGTCTCTTGGATCTTGCGCACGTGGATGGCAGCGAACGTGGCCGGGTCGTCGATCGTCTCCTGCAGGTGCTTGGCATAGTTCACCGGGGCGGCGACGATCTTGCCGGGATTGGCGATCGGCGCACGCAACTGCACGGACGAGAGCGCAATGCCGTGACCCTGCGCCGCCGCCTCGATCTCATCGGACAAGTCCGGCAGCGCGGCGATCAACGCATCGTCGTTCGGGTACGGGTAGCGCCATGGTTGAAGCTGGTCGAGCACGATGGTGACATCATGCACCCGGCCTTCCCGGACCAATCCCAACCGATCATCGTCGAAGCAGCACAGCCGCATGTCGCGCACTTTCATCCGCCACCGTCGCGGCATTGCCGCGGCAAGGCAAGAATCCACATTGCAGCAGGACAGGACTGTTGCGATAGATCGGAGGTCAACGGCGGTTCACCCGCCGGGCACTCGTTCCGCTTCTTCCGCGCCGCCAGCCTCGACCCGGCGCTTGTCGCCCCGGCCCGCGAGGCGCTCGGCATCATCGGCCTCGATCGCCGCGCGAACGTCGAGGCACAGGACCTCTCGCATAGCGAGCGCCGCCAGCTTGAACTCGCGATGGCGCTGCCGCTGGCGCTGGCGCCCCGCCTGTTGTTGTTGGATGAACCGATGGCTGGGATGGGCCTGCAGGAAGGGCTGCGCATGACGCAAATTCTGGCCGGGCTGAAGGCGCGCTGCACGGTCTTGTTGGTGGAGCACGATATGGAGGCGGTGTTGGCACTGGCCGACCGGATCAGCGTGCTGGTGGCCGGGCGCTGCATCGTCACCGGCGCGCCGGACGTCATCCGCGCCGACCCGGAGGTCCACGCCGCCTATCTCGGCAAGAAGCAATGACGGCCGCGCCGCTGCTCGAGGTCGCCGGCCTCGAGGCCGCATACGGATCGAGCCGGATCCTGTTTGGCCTGTCGCTCACGATCGGCGAAGGCGAGGTGGTGACGTTGATGGGCCGGAACGGCATGGGCAAGACGACCACGGTGCGGGTCATCATGGAGATGCTGCGCCCCCGCGGCGGCACGATTCGCTTCCGCGGCGCCGACATCACCGGTTCTGCCGCCCACCGCATCGCGCGGCTCGGCCTCGGCTTGGCGCTGGAAGGACGGCATGTCTTCCCGAACCTCACGGTGCGAGAACCTGCTGGTGGCCGCCGCCGGCAGGGATGGCTGGACGCTCGGCCTGGTGATCGCTCTGTTCCCCCGCCTTGGCGAACGATTGACGAATGGCGGCAGCCAGCTCTCGGGCGGCGAACAGCAAATGCTGGCAATCGGCCGAGCGCTGATGACCAATCCAACACTATTGATCCTGGACGAAGCGACCGAAGGCCTCGCCCCGGTCATTCGCGATGAAATCTGGGACCGGCTTGCCACGCCGAAGCGGCAAGGGCTGGCGATGCTCATCATCGACAAGGAGCTCGATGCGCTGTGTTCCTTGGCCGACCGCCACGTGATCATCGAGAAGGGCGAGGTCGCCTGGGCCGGTGTCACGGCCGACCTGCTCGCCGACCCGGCCATTCACGAGACCTACCTGGGTGTCTGACACTCAAGTTTTGAAACGGCGTGCTTCTGCCCTATTCAGGAGACGTCATGGCTAAGCTGCAACTCGGCATCGCAGTCGGCGATTAGGACCGCCTTCGCCCGCTGGTGGACGGAACCGTCGCCATCGACGGGGTCGATCCGCAATGGATGCTGCTCGACCCCGAAGAGATTTTCTTCCGCGCCTTCCGTCATGCGGACTTCGACATCTGCGAACTGTCGCTCAGCAGCACGTCCGTAAAGATCGCGGCCGGTGACTGCCCCTACATCGGCGTTCCCATGGTCCCGTCGCGAGCCTTCCGTCACACCGCCATATACGTCAGCACTGATTGGATCAAGCAGCCCGCAGACTTGCGAGGCAAGCGCGTCGGCGTGCCGGAATACCAGCTCACTGCCAACGTATTGGGCGCGCATGATCCTGGAGGAGGAGTTCGGCGTCGCGCCTGCGGACGTCACCTGGGTCCGTGGCGGCTACGAGCATCCAGGCCGGGTTGAAAAGATCGCCCTCAACCTGCCCCGAAGCGTTCGGATCGAAAGCGTGGCGGACGGCGTGACCCTTTCCAGCGAACTGGCGGCCGGCGCGCTCGATGCGGTGATCGGTCCGCGCGCGCCGTCATGCTTCGAGCGTGGCGACCCCAATGTCGGCTACTTGTTCGCCGACCCGCAAGCGGCCGCGACGGATTGGTTCCGCCGCACCGGGCTGTTCCCGATCATGCACCTGCTCGGCATCCGCCGGACCCTTGCCGAGACTCACCCGTGGCTGCCGTCGGCCGTGGTCAAAGCATTCGAGCGCTCCAAGGCGTTGGCGTTAACCAAGTTGCGCGACACGTCGGCGACCAAGGTGACGCTGCCTTTCGTCGAGGAGCAGTTGCGTTCGACGCGGGCGCTGATGGGCGACGATTACTGGCCCTACGGCCTGCAGAAAAACCGCGCCGCGCTCGAGCGATTCTTAATCCGGCATCACGCCGAAGGGTTGTCCGCGCGCTTGCTGGCGCCGGAGGAGCTGTTCCACCCAGCGTCGCTGGAAACACACAGGATCTAAGCTGGCGTGCCACGCCGTTGCGCGGCGGTAAGCCCGGTCGCGCCATAAATCCACTCGAGCGAGTCATACCAGCCTTCGGCGCTGCGGCTCGACATGATGGAATTGCGCAACGCCGCGTGGGCGCCGGACGGGTGATAGACGTGGTCGCCCAAAGCGCGCGACTGCAACTGCACCCGCGCCGTCCGCAGCACGCGGCGGCGGCGATACGCCTCGACGGCCGCCGGCAGGTCGTCGGGCTCGCGCTCCACGGCGTCGGTGAGGCAAACCGCATCCTCCATCGCCATGCAGGCCCCCTGCGCCATGTACTGCATCATCGGATGCGCGGCGTCGCCCAGCAGCGCCACGCGGTCATCCACCCACCGCTCCACCGGGTCACCGTCGCACAGCACCCACAGTTTCCAGCCGCGTCCGTGCTTGATGATTTCACGCGCCCGCTCGTGAATATGCGCGAAGCCCGCCATCACCACTGCATCCGAGACGGGCTTGCCCGCGGCCGGCTCCGGCGCGTCGTTATGGCAAGTGATCGCCAGGTTGAACACCTTCCAGTCGCTAAGCGGGTAGTGCACCACGTGGCATTTCGGCCCGGCCCACAGCGTCGCCGCGTTCCAGCGGAAATCCTTCGGCATCTGCTCGGTCGGGATCACCGGGCGGTAGGTCGTGTGGCCCGAGACGCGCGGCGGCCCGTCGCCCACGACCTGTTTGCGGATGTTGGACCACAGCCCATCCGCCCCGATCAGCGCCGAGCCCCGGACCATGCCGCCGCCCTCGAGCCGGGCGCTGACGCTGCTGCCGTCCTGGCCGTAGCCCGCGACCGCGCAGCCGGTGCGCAGCTCGATCAGCCCGCTCTCGCGACAGGCGCGTAGGAACACGCCGTGCAGGTCGCCCCGGTGCACCACCGCATAAGGGTTGCCGAACCGGCGCCGGAACGGCTCGTCGAGGGGGATGATGGTAATCTCCTCCCCGGTCATCGCGTCCATCAGCCGCAACTGATCGATGAACACCGCCATGCGCCGGGCCTCGTCGCCGATGCCGAGGTAGTCGAAGGCGTGGAACGCGTTGGGGCCGAGCTGCATGCCGGCGCCGATCTCGCCCATGACCGGCGCTTTCTCCAGCACCGTCACGCGCCTGCCCTTCTGCGCCAGGCCAAGCGCGGCCGCCAAGCCGCCAATGCCGCCGCCGGCGATCAGGATGGAGAGGTCTGTCATGCACTCTCCTTGGGGTGTGACGCCGGAACGATGTCGTCGTGCAAATCAACGAGTTGCGCGAGCAGCCGTACCAGTTCGACCTGGTCCGCCCGATCCAAGGGCGCCAGTATCCTCATCTGCGCTCGTCGGACGGCCGGTGCGACCTCATCCAGCACGGCCTTCCCGGCCGGCGTGAGCTGTAGGTGCTTGACCCGGCGGTCCGCGGCACTGTTGCCGCGCACCACCCAGCGTTTACCTTCCAGCCGTTCCAGCACGTTGCCGAGAGTGGAGCGGTCGAACGCGACCAGGGCCGAAAGCCGGGTCGCGTCCACGCCGGGGTTGGCGGCGATCGCCACCATCGCTGCGTATTGCACGGCCGTGATGTCGAACGCCGCGCATTCCCCGGCGAACAGTGCCGCCGAAACCTGCTGTGCCCGGCGGATCAGGTGGCCGGGCATGGCATAGATCGGCAGCGTCACGGCGCGGCATCCGCCTGTCCGGCCGGCAGCGCCATGCAGGCCGCCTCCGCTGCCGGCAGCCGCGGACAGGCGCCGACATCCACGCCGAACCGCGCTGCATTTCCGAGTTGCGGCGCCAGGCGCACGTCGACCAATCGAGGCGCGGCCCCCAAGCGGAACGGTCCCTCCCCGGCCAGCGGTTCACACGCCGCGAGCCCGGCCGCGTTCGCCTCCGCCGCCCAGACCTGCGCCTCGCCCTCCGCCACGCCGAGCGCACGCAGCCGGGCCGGGATGCCGAGGTTCTGCAGCGCGTGCGTGTCGGCTGCGAGCACCTGCACGAACGCCGGCGCAGGCGCACGGCTGAGCGCGTCGTCCGGCAACAGAGGCGGCGCCAGATGAGTCTCGTCCAGCCATTCGATCATCGCCACGGATTGCGTGGTCACGGCGCCGCCAGGCAACTCCAGCGCCGGCCGCTCGGCGACCCGACGCTCGCCCCGTCGCAAGCGATGGGAGATGTGTCTCGCTCCGGCGCCCTTGAGCCCGAGCGCGATCCGCGCCCGCCAATTCGCGGCGCTGCGGCAATACCCATGAAGCGTCATGGCGGCAGGCATGAGGGCGGACCATCCCATAAGATTTTGATTGACCGTATTTTGAATGACAGCATACGGTCAATCAACAAGACCGATAAGGGAGGTCATGATGGACGGCGCCGACGACCGCACCGCGCAACGGCAGGAGTTCTACGACCGCATCAGCAAGCAGAACCTTACGCCGCTCTGGCTCTCGCTGGCCGAGCTCGTCACCCCCAAGCCGCGCAGCCCGTGCCGCCCGGCGAGCTGGCGCTTCGACGATATCCGCGCCGCCACGCTGGAGGCGGGCGGGCTGATCACCGCCAAGGAGGCCGAGCGCCGCGTGCTGGTGCTGGAGAACCCCGGCCTGCGCGGCCAGTCGCGCATCACCACCAGCCTCTATGCCGGCGTCCAGCTCGTGCTGCCCGGCGAAGTCGCGCCCGCGCACCGCCACACGCAAAGCGCGCTGCGCTTCGTGCTGGAAGCCTAGGCTCTGTGACTGAACTGGGCGAGGCGCAAGCTGATCATGGTGGCGGCGAGATGAGCGAAGCCCATCCAGCTTTGGCGTGTTTTGTCGCGTCGGAGTGCGATGCGCCCCTGATCCTTCATGCGGGCGAACAGGTTCTCGACATGGTGGCGCCTGGCATACAGGGCGGGTTCCCAGGCAGGCGGGTCGATCATGCCCTTTCTGGGCGGGGTATGGACCGTGCATCCGTTTGCCGCATAGGCGGCACGCAGTGGCGCCGAGATGTAGCCTCGGTCAAGGGCCGCGTTGCAGGCCGGGATGCCGGACGCGAGCGCGGTCACATAGCGCAGGTCCGAGTGTTGGCCGGGACTGGCGATCAGCCGCAAGACCCGGCCCGCGCCGTCGACACAGGCATGGAGTTTGGAGCACAGCCCGCCACGGCTGCGGCCGAGCGCCTCGGCGGCGGCCGTGCTGCGTGCGGCGCCGCTCGCGGCGCGGTGCGCCTTGCAGGTGGTGCTGTCCAGGAGCAACAGCCCGTCCGCGGGCAGGCTCGGGCGCAAGGCCTCGAACACCAGCTCCCAACTGAATAGCTGCTTCGTCAAGCCTGGTTTTGGGTGCACGAAGCTTGCGCATGCTCTCTCCTTTCAACTCAATCCGATGTGCCCCATGCACGAGCCGGTGCAGCACCGCGTCGGCGATGGTGGGATTGCCGATATGCTCGTGCCAAAGTTCCACCGGCGCCTGGCTTGTGACGATGGTGGACGCACGGTCATGCCGGTCATCGACGATCTCCATCAGATCGCGGCGCTGTTCAGCGGTCAACGGCGTGATCGCCCGATCGTCCAGGATCAGTAATTGCACCCGTGCCAGGTTCTTCAGCATGCGGCCGTAGCGGCCGTCGCCGCGGGCCAAGCCAAGCCCCTCCAGCAACCGCGGCACGCGCTGATACAGCACGGACCGGTTGTCACGGCAGGCACGGTGGCCGAGCGCGCAGGACAGCCACGTCTTGCCGGTGCCCGTCGGACCGGTCACGAGCAAATCCTGATGGCGTTCGATCCACTCGCCGCCGGTCAGCATTTTGAACAGGGCGCGATCAAGGCCGCGAGCGGCCCGTTGGTCGAGGTCCTCCGGCGTCGCCTGTTGCCGCAGCCCGGCAAAGCGCAGCCGGGCGGCCAATCGTTTGCTGTCGCGCTCCAGCGCCTCGCGGTCGACCAGCATGGCCAGCCGGTCCTCGAAGCCGAGGTCGGCGGCATCGGCGTGTCGCCGCTGCTCTTCGAGCGCCCGTGCCATGCCGGCAAGCCCGAGTTCGCGCAGGCGGTCCGTGGTGGGGTGGGTCAGCATCATCGTTCTCCTCAATGGTAGTAGCCGCTGCCGCGGATGTTGCCGTGCTGGACGGACAGCTCGTCCGGCACGGGGTCGGCGCGGTGAGCCCGGTCCAGGCCGTTGCGCAGGATCGACTGCACCGAGCCGTAGGTCTTGGCGCCGATGCCGGGCTCCCATCGCGCTCGCGCGATGGGTCCCGTCCATGCCGCGCTGGCAGGCCGCCTCTAGCCGCTCGGGCCCATAGCTGCGGACCAGGCGCAGGATGCCGAGGCAGGCGCGGAAGCCCTGCTCGGGATGCGGCTTGGCGGCCAGGATGCGCTCCACCAGGGCCAGCGTGGACGGGCCGACCGCCGCCGCCTCGTGCAGCAGCCGTGTCGGCGTCCATGCGGCCAAAGCGGCGGTGCGCACTCGGCATGTGCTCGGACGTCGTCGTGTGCCGGTGCTGCCGCGGGTTGCGCACATGGCTGGCAATCCGGCTGCCCTGATGGAACAGCTCGATCGTCTGGTCGGCGATGCGCGCCTCGATCACCTCGCGCATCAGCCGATACGGCGCCGAGTAGACATGCCCGTGCACGTCGACGTGGTCATCCAGCCCCGCGCGGCAGCGCTTCCATTCGGCGCAGGCATACGGGTCCATGGGCAGCGGCAGCAGCGGCAGCAGCGCCGCACGCTCGATCGCCTCGAACAGCGCCCGGCGGCTCGTGCCCAGGTGGCGCATCGGCCGGTTGTTCAGGTCGGCAATCAGCTCGCGGATGGCGCCATTCAGCTCGGCCAAAGAAAAGAACCGGCGATGCCGCAGCCGGGCGAGAACCCAACGTTGCACCACCTGGACGGCAACCTCGACCCCTCGGGATCGCCCTTGGCGATCCCGCCCTTCGGGACGGATCGCTTCGCGATGGCCTTGTCGCGCGGGCGCCGGACCCGCGCCGGCAGCACCGCCGTGCCGTAATGGCTGGCCAAGTCCTGATACGCGCGGCTGATGCCAGGCTCATAGCGGCTGGCGGCTGTGACGCCGGATTTCAGGTTGTCGCAGACAAGTTGCCGCGCTACCCCGCCCATGTGGGCAAAAGCTCCAACGTGGCAACCAAGCCAGTCCGGCAGCGACTGCGTCCAACGCGCGTCCGCATCGGTGAAGTTGGACGCCCCCAGCGCCGCCACGAAAATCTGCGCCTGCCGCGCCTCGCCAGTGGCGCCGTCGATCACCGTCACCGTCTGCCCGGCGTCGTCGACGAACAAACGCTCACCCGCCGGATGGGTCTGGCGCATCGTCGGCGACAGGCGGCCCCGCCAAACCGCATACAGGTCGCAAAACCGGCTGTAGCCATACCCATCCGTTTGCCCAGTCCTGTATTCCTCCCAAGCCAGCAGCAAGGTCACCCCCGGCCGGCGTAGCTCGGCATGCCAATGCGGCCAGTCCGGCTGCGCACGCGACGGCTCGGCCACGAACGGCGGGCTGAACAGCTTGCGCTCCAGCGCCGCATCGTCCAGCTCAGCCGGCACCGGCCCAGGCAGGTCCACGTGATCCCGACCACGGCAGCGCGCCGCAGATACTCGGCAACCCCGTAGCGGCTGATCCCGGTCATGGCCGCAATCTGGTGGCCGCTGTGGCCGCACGCGTGTCGCAGCCGTAATACTTCTCGAACTTGACGCATCGGCAGTCTCTGGCCTGGCATGGCGCTCTCCAAGATCACTGGAGAACAACTCTGCCGTCGGTGAACGACTGCTCGCGAACCGCGCCGCCACTCCCTGCTCAGGGATGGCTGGAATGCCTCGGAATCACTGGCTGGCTTGCGTCGGAATCACCGGCTGCTTTGCGTCGGAATACGCAGGCTTCGTTCATCTCGCCGCCACCATGATCAACTTGCGCCTCGCCCAGTTCAGTCACAGAGCCTAACGAACGGCGCTTGCCGTTCGCCATCTCATTCACTTCAACCCCTTTCCGCTTGCGGTAATGCCCGAACCGTTTTGATGCGGCCATGGACCGTTTACGCCCCTCCTTGTGCGGCCCAGCTTTCTCGAACAGGTAGCCCGTAGCGGCCTTATCCTTGCAGCGTCCAGTCATGATGCCGGATAAGTCAGGGGGATCGGCACGCGCCGGATGCCCGCCCGCGTCTTGGTCTTGCGAATGTTGAATCAGCCGTCAGCGCAGTCGCGCACTTCAAGCCGGTATGCCTCTTCAATTCGCCGGCAGCCCCCTCCAGGAGCTGTACCTTTCAGGCCGTGATCTGATTGGCGTGCAACCTCGAACTGCTGGGCAAACTCGGCCAGAGCATCCCCTCACGGCGGCCGGGGCTGCCTCGGCCTTGAAAGCCGGGTTGTGTTTCCGGCGTGGTCGCTTGCTCAGCGTCGCTACTGCTCAGAAACCAGCCTGGCTGTCGTCAAGCAAACCTCCACCCATCGAACCTGTCCAGCAATCCTGAACCAAATCACTCAATAGATTCTGAGTTTTTTGGCATAAGATTGCAAATATAGGGTGGCAGCTGAAATGCAGCTGTGTGAATTTCTGGTGTCCAATACCGTGCTCTTAATGTGACACCTGCCAAATCTCCACGAATTTTGATATCACTCAGAGACAAATTACTCATGTTTGCCGTGTTTGATGAAAACCCGAGTGTCATAAATCCGCCGATGTATGATGGCACAGCGGCGACGTATGCAGTCACATGTGCAAATGATCGAGCGAGTCTAGATGTTGTAGCCCGAAATTCTTCTCTTTGCAAAAACGGAACCCCACACTGATTAACAATCAATCCAGATGATCCTAAAACACGTGCACAGTCGGAGTAAAACGTATCTGTAAATAGTGGCTCACCAACGCCACTTGGATCTGTACTATCGACTATAATGACATCGAAAGAATTATCGTCTGCCTCCGCAATATACGACACGCCATTGCGAATTATGACTTTAGCACGAGGATCATTCCATGCGTCTCCGCCGATCTCCGGTAAAAACTGTTTTGACAATCGAACGACTGCAGCGTCAATCTCAACCAATACCGCAGTCTCAACGCCAGGATGCTGCAATACCCGGCGTAAGACTCCTCCGTCACCGGCACCGATGATCAGCACACGCCGGGCAGAGCCGTGAGCGAGCAACGGAACATGGGCCAACATTTCCTGATAGATAAACTCATCTGCCTCAGTAATCTGGACGCAACCGTCCAACATGAGGACGCGCCCATACGTCTCATTCCTGAAAACGACAATGTCCTGAAACTCACTGCGCTCTCGCGCCAGGATTTCAAGTGCCGCGAACTGCTGCCTCCAGTTGGGGTAAAGCGTTTCGTTCAGCCACTCACCCATATACTCCCCCATCTTAAAGCATGGATGGGTATAGGGCCCAGAAACCCGGCGGACCAGAGTTAGGCCACCAACCCGCGGCGTTCCTCGTTAAGGTCTAACCGACCTGGGTGGAATGCACGACGCAACACGGGGATGGCATCATGCGGATTGCAAGCGCCACACATGAAAATGTCGATGGCTGCAAAATTGCGTTCAGGCCAAGTGTGAATTGAAATATGGCTCTCAGCCAACACCACGACGCCGGAGACGCCTCCATTTGGAGTGAAATGGTGAAAATGACTATGCAGAATCGTCGCGCCAGCAACTATTGCCGCTTCGCGTAACGCTTCGTCGATGTGCTGCGGGTCCGACAAGTTCGTCGCATTCCACAAATCAACAAGCAGGTGCGTCCCAGCAAACCGTTCGCCGTTCCTCTCTACGAAATAGTCCTTCCGATCCAAGTCGCCTTCGCCGGAAACTGTTGCAATCGTCGTCTGGTTTTCGCTCGGAAGTTCCGAGACCATCCCCAGTTGAGCAAGTGCGTTCATCACGTACCCCCAAACCAGTAGATAGCCTGTTGGGCGGGATCGCCCCCTTGGGCCAAGAGAGGCGGCAGATAGGACCTTGAGGTCGGCATGACAAGGGCGAAAATGTCGTCCAAGCCAATCGGGAGTTAATTTCGCCCCGCCGTCCAACGGCGATTATGTCCGGCGACTGTCACCTTTTGCTATCGAGGCTGAGTTGCTTTACCACTCCGCGTGTCAAGTCAAGCTCCCGGGCGGCTCGTGGCAAGTCGGACAGGGTGGAGAGCGGGGGCGCTGTCAATACACGGAACAGGTCGGCTCGTTTCGCTGTCAACCGAGCTGCCGACGGCGCCAGTGCGCGGAGTTCCTCCTGATCTTTTGCTTCGCCCGCGGCCGTAGCTTGCCTTAAGAGCACCTCCTGCGCCGCCGCAGGCAGCGGGCCGCTCGCAGGCACCAGCTTGGTTGCAAGCGCCTTCAGCGCAATCAGACTACCCTGCCAATCGCCTGCGTCGGCAAGTATCTTTGCGCGAAGGTCGTCGGCTGCGTCCGTGCCTTGGTCTGCCAGTATCTTGACAGCTTGCGATAGCTGTCCTTGCGCGGCCAGGGCACGTGCCCGAAGAAGCCCTCGTCCCTCCAAGAGCCCCTCCGGCAAATCCGGTGCGGCTGACGCGTCAAGCGCAGCCAAGGCTTCCGATGGATTACCTCCTTCAAGAAGCAAGCGCGCGAGGCTTGCTCCAAATTTGGCCCGCGAGCCTCCCGCAGGCGCCTGCTTCATCAAGCCTTGCAAAACGGGAATTGCGCGTGCCGGAAGATCGAGGGCCATGAGCTTGTCCGCGAGCAAGCGCGCCAAGGCCGTGCCTTGGGCGCCGGCCGGTGAAGCTCCGTCCGCATAATCGGCAGCTAGCAAGACGACATCAAGGGTCGACATCCCGCTGCCATCAGCTGCGAGCATCTCTTGTAATATGACTGCTTTGCCTTTTGCGACGGCATCGTGCTGATCCGGAAATTGCGCGTCAGTTGCTTTCATCGCCTCTAGCGCCGAACGCCAGTTCCCAGCGACCCCCAACAGCTCCGCCGCACGCAGCCGCAACCTGGGCTCCCTTGAATCGCCCCGCCATGCATATGCCTGGCGCTCAAGCTCCGCCGCGGCCTCGGCCGGACTAATTTTGCCCGACGCAAGTTGAAGTTCAGTCACACGCTCGGCGGCGCGGACCCGGTCGCGGCTGTCTGACCCTGCGACCGCCTTTTCATAAGCGGACAGCGCTTCGTCAACGTGTCCAGCACGCTCGAACTGGCGACCTAGAAGGAAAGGCGAGAGTTTGTCGGCCGGAACCGGCGCGCCCGTCTCAACGGACGCTTCGGCGATAGCCGGCCAGATCGTTCGCCGCAAAGCTTCTGGATACGACAAAGCGAGCGAGGATAGGTCGGCGATTTTTCGAGTTGCAGTAGTCTCCACCCCGCCCGCGTAATCTCGTAATCCCCGCCAAAGCGCGATCTCGTCTGTTCCGTCAAGCGTTGGATCGTCGAGTCCCCCGGCTTCGGCCGGACGCCCGGCTAAAACGGCAGCAATTGCCTTGAGGCCGACAACCTGGGCGTCTGTTGCCGCCTGAGGGTCGTCGACGGCGACCAACTCCGTCAAGGCCTGTGCCTCGGGTCCCATGCCGAGCGCAATCATGGTCAGAGCCGCGGCCATCCGATCCGGCGTCCGGTTCCGAGGCTGCGAGGCCGCAGCACTCGCGAGCAGGGCATGCAAACGGTTCAGCAATGCAGCTTGCGATCCGGTCGGAATGTCAAACTGACGTTTGCTCACCGAAGGCGCGGCGATCTCTTGCGGAGATCGACCGATCAGAGCAAAGCCGTCCGACACCGATCGCAAATCAACGCGATCCGAGAACGGCTCAACCACGATGCCCAGCCAGCTTGGCAACATTGCATAGTCGGGCGTATGCCGGAGATCGTGGATTGCTGCCTTGCCATCATCCCCCATACTTGTGCCGACGAGAAGCGCGCCACCTGTAACAGGGTCCAAAGTCGTGACAACTCTTCCAGGCCGGTCGAGCGGCAAGCGAACTTCGCCGTCCACAACAGTAGGAATCACAGAGTCTGTTGAACGTCCAGCCGGCACTTGCTTGACTAACCAGCCATCCGCGACGCGTGTCAATTGAATATCGGTTGCCTCAAGCAGTGAAACCGCAACCGCCGTGCTGATCGACCCTGGCAAGGCCTGGCTTCCGAAAGGCAAGTTCGTCAGGAGCAGTTTGCGGTCAAGCACAATGATTGCACGTCGCCCGCGCCGAAATGCCGCGGCGCCGACGTCAACCGGGGCAGGAATTACGAAGGATTTCGTTGGTTCGACCTCTTTTGCTTTAGATATGGAATTTGTTTGTGAGGCGCTGAATGCCTGCCCCACTATTGGCGTCGTTAACAGGACCGGCAGTGCATCCTGTGCCGGATTGTCAGGTTGCATCACGGGAGTTGGCTTAGGGTCTACTGGAGACGCAGACACTGCCCTGACAGGGACGGCAGGCCGAGTTTCTGTCCCGGTCTGCTCTGCATCCAGAGGCAGCAACTCTTTTGGGGAAGCAGAAGTAGGGTTAGCGCTTTCCAGCGGAATCCTGTTTTGCGGCGTAGGAACAGGCGCCGGCGATCCTGGAACCTTGAGCCGGTCAGAGTTCAATTGAGTTCGTTCAGCTACATTGCGGCTGCCGCCGCCTGGGTCAAGAACGTCAATAATTAGAGTTCGCCCTTTTCGGGAGGATCTTGGCTCAGAGCCGGGCATGAGACGCAGCTTCACGCTGTTGGGGCCAGAAGCAATAAAGAGAACGTTGCGAGGAACCTTCTGAGGCGATGCGATGACTCCTGCATTACGGAAAACAATAAGCACCCTGGAAGACTCATGGACAATTTCATAGGTTGCAGTCTCGGGAAGGTCGAACGCTAAGCGCCCAAATCCTGAGTAATTTTCAGCTCTTATTTGTGTGCTGTTTGGATTGGATGTTGGTAAAGCAGCGGCAGGAGCGAGAAGGTAGAATATAAAAAAGAGAATCCAAGGCAGCGGAGCAGCTTTCTGTATCTGGGCCATTCGTTTTAGCTGTCTCATTATTCTGGCTCAGGCGCCTTGCGGTGGCGCCATTCAGCAAGATGCGCTGTCGCCACGCGTGCCCGCTCTGGCAACATCAAGCCGAGTACGGCAGCCGCCCGATTGTCCTTCATTCGGTCCAGAACTTCTGTAAGGATAGATTCATCCAACTCATTAAATATGTTGGCCGCGTCCCGTGGCCGCATCTTTTCATAAATTTTTACAAGGTTTTGCTTGCTGGACTCGTTACGTTCCCGCCGTATCTTATCCAAAGTTTCCAATCGGTTTTGCAGTGCAGTCAGTTCGCCAACTCGGTCCGCAATCCGTTGTTCTGCCGCAGCAAGCAATTGTTCACGCGCCGCCAAGGCTTCTGCCCGACTGTCCAGCTCGTTACGTCGGCTACGAAGATTTTGAAGCAATGCCAGTTCGGGCGAGCTGACCGGTGATTGGGTCGCCTCATTGGAATCAGAGCCGGCAGGAGTCGTTGCGAACGACATCGTACCTTCGCGCAAGGTTGGCGGAGCCTCATGTGGGGCGCCTGCACGGACTGTATCGGGCGTGGGTGGGCTCTTTGCGGCTTGCGTTGCATTGGCGGCAGGCACAAATGCCCGCGCGATAATTGGAAGCGCATCAGCCACTAGAACTGTTGTAGACAGGAGTGATGCAGAGACGAAGCCGATTGCGATCGACAACGACCCAAATCGGTTTGTCCATCTTAAGCAAAGACACATTAATGATGCTCTTTCAAAGCAGTTAGGAGGCTGCGCTCCGCTTGGCTCAGCACGCGAGCCGACGCATTAGTTAGTTTAGTGTCAATGACCATTGAATTTACACTCAGCTCCACAGTCGCTTCGCTTTTTATCAGCAATTGTTCTATTGCGCGTGCTGCACGGATCGAGGTGTCCAAACGATTTGCAAGAGTCTCACCACGTTCCGACAAAAACAAAAGATCATCCCGCAAAGCTGCCGCATGGCTAAGTTGTCCGCTCAGCATCTTTGCAGCGTCACTCATTTTAGCTACAGCGCTTTCAGCAGTACGAGTTCCGTTATCAAACTCCTCTACAGCAATACGGAGATGCGAACCAATAGCTTTAAATCTTTTTAACGTCGTTCTCAATATTAAGATATAGCTTAAGGCCATAAATGTTAGCAATATTAATATTATATTAATCATTAAGCCATCTACATTCATTTCACGCGCGCCTGTTGCAATGTATTGTGACAGAATCTATTGAACTAACATTTGAGTAAATATAACCGTAATGATCTGAAGAGGTGATACAGCTAAATTTGCTCTTGCCAGTAACTCTTCTCGCAATCTGTATGTGCTCGCCGTACCACGGAGTTCTTCTGGCCGCATTTCTCGCAGGTAGCCTTGAAAGAGGTCCAGCACTCTTGGCATAGCTGCCTGGACGATTGCCTTATCTTCAGATTGCGATAATTCAAGTTTTGCTTGAAGCTTAAGAAAAGCCGCCCGTCGCTGGCCAGTGTTTAGGTTCACGACGATGTCAGGCAAATCCATGAAAATTGGCGCGCTCTTTTCGGCCTTGGCGTTGCCTTTGTCTCGCTCGTGTTCCTTAGTCTCCCCCGGATTGGTTGCCTCGCTCTTCGCCATGGCTGGCAATAACCCCGAAAACCATGCTCCAGTAGAGCCAGCGAAGAGCAGGGCTACAATCGCTAGAAGGATGATCTTTTTGCGTCCCGTTTTCGCTGCAGCGGCCGCCGTATTGGGTTTGCTCATCGCTTTCTCCATTGAGGGCTTAGCTTGCGCGCCAAATGTTAACGAAACATTTCGACGATAATGCTGATGAGGCTTTCGACCTAAGTTTCGTAAGACGTGCTGATAATGAGCAGAGCGGCACCGTGGGCTGTGTTGGAACCTGGGTGATGGCTGAGTGAGCCAGGCGGCGTATCAAGGTGGGTGAAAGCCTGCCTGAACCTTCCGAAGGCGCGACACGCCATGTCGAGCAATAACACCGATGTCCCACTTCGTCAGCCGGGCACCATTGACGACCCGCTGTGGGATTGACCTGGTTCGGTGGACGGTTTGCTGGCTTACGAGCTACGTCTCGCTCATGGCGGCCTGCATATCGGCTTCATAGGTCATGGGCGAGCGATAGCCCAGTCCCGAATGCAGCCGCACTGGGTTGCGCCAGCCTTCGATGTAGCCGAAGCAGGCCCTTCTCGCCTCGGCTTGGGATGCGAACCGACGGCGGCTGAGCAGTTCGGCTTTAAGGGTTGGGACGAAGCTCTCGGCCATGGCGTTGTCATACGCATCGCCGAGCGAACCCATCGAGGGCCGGACACCTGCCTCGCCGCACCGTTTCCCGAATGCCAGGGACGTCTATTGGCTGCCCTGGTCGCTGTGACGCACGACATTTTTAGGTCGTCGTTGGCCTACGGCCCTCTCGAGCGCGTCCAGCACCCCGGTTCAGCGAAGCTGGGAGGCGGCCCGCAGATGGTTCGCCATGGACCAGCCGACCATCATCGCGCAGCGATCCCACGGCGTGATGTCAGCGAAGCTGACAGGGCGGCTCCAAACATCGGGCGCCACGGCCAGGCAGAGAAAGCCCGTTGCAGTTGGCAGACCGGTGATGTCTGCGATCCATAGCCGGTTCGGCCCTGACGCCGTGACGTGGCGAGCCGCCAAGTCGGGCGCGGGCCGCGCGTCCTTGTCCCGCCGGGTCGTGGCAGGTCCGCCGTGCCGGCGGCAGCCGCCGGCCAGCCCGGCATCGCGCATCAAGCGCGCGATCCGTTTGCGTCCGTGCGTCTCCCCTCGTGTCCGCAGCGCGGCATGGACGCGGGGCGCGCCGTCGGGTTGGCGCGAACTGGCGTGCACGGTCCGGACACGTTTCAGCAGCGCCGCATCGGCCACGTCATGGGCAGACGGCGGGCGGCGAAGCCAAGCATAGTAGCCCGCCTTGGACACGCCGAGCACGCGGGCCATGAGGGCAATCGGGAAAGAGGCCTGATTTGCGCTCATGAACCGGACGGTCCGGACGGCAGCCTCGGGCCCCGTCGCGCGAGCGCGATGGGAGGCCCGCCGCGGCTTTTGACAGGAGGTCCCGCTCCAGCCGGAGCTGGCGCGCTTCGCGCCGCAGCCGAACCAGTTCGTCGCGCTCAGCCGCGGCCAGGCCAGGGGCGGCCTCCTCCCGGCGGCCTTCCTGCCTGTCGGCCAGGGCAACCCGGGCGCGGATCGAATGCGACGACGGCTCGAACTCGCGCGCCAGGTCGTCCAGAGACCGTCCGGCACGCACCAGGTCGACCATCCGGCGTCGGAACTCAGGGCAATAAGCTGGGTGGCTTTTGGGCATAGTGAACACCTCGCGTGAAAGCTTCAGGGTGTCCACCGAACCGGGGCAATCCCATACAGCTGATCCAGCGTGCGCCGCGTGCAGATTACGCCCCTCCCTTCGCCGGCGCGTTCAGGTGTGCGTAGAGCGTGACCCGGCTGACCCCGTACCGCTTGGCGACGCTGCTGACCGTGACCTCGGGATCGCGCAACAGCACCCTGATCTCGCGCAACTCCTTCGGCCCGA
Organism: Acetobacteraceae bacterium; assembly: GCA_965217935.1. Taxonomy (GTDB): domain Bacteria; phylum Pseudomonadota; class Alphaproteobacteria; order Acetobacterales; family Acetobacteraceae; genus JBBROS01. The sequence goes on from OZ244581.1 coordinate 2,045,189, forward strand.
GCTTAGCCGGCCGACCGCCTTTGTAGCCGCGGGCGCGCGGGGAGGCCAGGCCCGCGTAGGTGCGCTCACGGATCAGGTTGGCCCTCAACCAATAGCGACAATGGTGGCGAAATCGGCAGCGGCTCAGGCTGCCAGCTGGAGCGCGGCGAAGCGCGAAACCCACGTTTTGGCAACGGGGGTACGGGCGAGCCACTCCGCCACCCGGACTAAATTGATGGCGACGGCCGTAACGACGTGCTGGAGGTGCGTTTTGGCGAGGTTAACATACCGAGAGCGGCGCAGGCCGCAGCGGCGGACAGCCTGAGCGTGGGTGCCCTCAACGCCGGCGCGTGGGGCGTAGCTGGCCAGAAACACCTTGGTTTCCTGGTGCTCGCGCACTTTCAGGCTGATGCCGATCAACCCTAACGCCGACCAGCCAGCGAGATACCCCAAACGGATCCGAAAGCAGTCGGCAATAGCCTATGTGCCCACAGCTTTCGGTTGAGAGCCTATTACAGGGTAGCAGCCCGCTGAACGACGTGGTGAACTATGGCGGCTAAAATGCCGAGACTCTGTTCGCATCGCCTGAACCCCGAGCGGGGGTGGGGTAAGATAATTGCGCCTATATGTCTGCTTCATGCAACACGGCTCCGCCACGTCCATCTTAGGGCCCGAGCCCAATTAATCGAATCGCGATTGTGGGTAGGAATTCGGTCTGCGGCTCGTACTAGCGTTGAGAGGTGATCGACACCGCCGCCATTCGAGCCCGCTTTGAAGCCATCGCCCCGTTCCTTGGGGAGCGTGAGCGCCGTCTATGGGCCGCGAGCGAGGCTTACGCGGCTGGCAGGGGCGGCATCCTGGCGGTGTCGGCGGTGACGGGCATCGCGCGCAGCACGATTGGCCGAGGGCTTGCCGAGTTGGGGCATGGCAAGGACCAGATCCCCGGCCGCATCCGCCGCCCGGGCGGCGGGCGCAAGCCGAAGACCGAGACCGAACCCGGCCTGCTCGACGCACTGTCCGAGCTGGTGCAATCGGCCATCCGCGGCGATCCCGAGGCAGCGCTGCTCTGGGTCAGCCGGAGCCAGCGTCATCTGGTCCGCGCCTTGGCCGAGCGCGGCTTCACTGCCGGGCAGAAGCTGGTCGGGCGGCTGCTGAAGCGGCTGGGGTTCAGCCTGCAGGCCAACAGCAAGACACGCGAAGGCGCCAGCCATCCCGACCGCGACGCGCAGTTCGAGCACATCAACACCCAGGTGCAGGCGTTCCAGGCGGCCAAGCAGCCGGCGATCTCGGTCGACACCAAGAAGAAGGAGGTGGTCGGCGATTTCAAGAACGCCGGGCGCGAGTTGCGGCCCCGCGGTCAGCCCGAGCCGGTGCGGGTGCACGACTTCATCCTGCCTGAGCTCGGCAAGGTGGCGCCATACGGCGTCTATGACATCGCCGCCAATGCCGGCTGGATCAATCTCGGGATCACCAGCGACACTGCAACGTTCGCTGTGGAAAGCATCCGGCGCTGGTGGCGGGAACTCGGCCAGGCGCGCTATCCCGAGAGCACGCGGCTGCTGATCACGGCCGACTGCGGCGGCAGCAACGGGGCGCGGGTGCGGCTGTGGAAGACCGAGTTGCAGACGCTCGCCGACCAGACCGGCCTGTCGATCACGGTGGCGCACCTGCCGCCCGGCGCCAGCAAGTGGAACCGCATCGAGCACCGACTGTTCGCATTCATCACCCAGAACTGGCGCGGCAAGCCGCTGCTGACGCATCAAGTCATCGTCCAGCTGATCGCCAGCACGACGACACGGACTGGACTCACCGTCCAATGCAGGCTCGATGAGAACACCTACCAGAAGGGCGCCAAGGTCTCCGACGCGCAGATCGCCAGCCTCAATATCACCCCAGCCGAGTTTCATGGCGAGTGGAACTACACCATCGCTCCCCGAACCACCCGCACCTGACGCGGTTGTTTCAGCTCAGGCACTTAAATGTCAAATTACTGTGCAGACGCAGTCCCGCCTTGTAGGATCGCCAGCTCGTCACCCGATCACGCACCCTTGGAATGCGATGGCGGCACAGCGCTATATTTGAAGGCCATGACAGGAACATGCCCCAGGGCTGTTCAACGCTGATCAGATTGCTTTGTAGGCGAGTGTGAGATCGAAGCTGAGTGCGCCGTTCCACATGGCTTCTGCGATGTTTGTGACGCCATTATGTCGCATGATGTTGAGAGCGGAGCTTCGGGCTCTGGCCATGACGCCTGGGTTGTGGCGGATGCGGCTTTGATCCTCGTTGCAGGACACGTCGCGGACGTAGTGGTTTCGGTTTTCGATGCTCCAGCTGCCACGAACGGCGTCGGCCCATGTGCTGGCGGACAGTCCGGTGGCCGATGATGCGTAGTAGGCCGTCTCGCCGCGTTGATCCCACAGGCCGGTGGCGGCGCAGCGCAGCCAGGTGTGCCGGGTGACGCGGACGATGGTTTTAATGAAGGGCGCCCACTCGGTTTGAGCGAGCGCGTCGCCTGCGGCAAACACCTCCACGGTGCGGCTTTCCTGCTTGCCCCGGCCATTGTCCTGCGAAACGGCGGTTTCCGCTGGCGCGGACCCGGCCGTGATGGCGGCGGCCGCAAACAGGGCAGCCTGGTTTTCCTTAAGCTGGACCAGCAGGTGATGGCCCGACGCCCGTGCGGCTGCGAAGGTTTTTTTGGGCGTGCATGGCATCCAGGGTGAACAGGCGCCCGGACAGGCCAAGGGTTGCGATCATCTCCTGGGCAGCAGGGATTTCATTGCTTTTCTCGCCGGTCGCCAGTTGGCCGAGGATGATCTGCCCGCCGCCGGCAAAGGCGCTCAGCAAATGCGCCGCTTTGCGGTCGTTGAAGGCGTCGAAGCTGCCGCGCAGCGTTTTGCCGTCAGTGGCCACGCAGACCAGAGCGTCCGCGTTTGTGGCCACGGACGGCACGAGGTCGGCTGCGTGGGTGCGGAACACCCGTTCCAACGCGGCCCCATCCAGGCCGCCCAGGATGAACCGCAGCGTGGTGTAGGCAGGCGCTTTGCGCAGCGACAGCCCGAACGCCGCGTTCAAGCGGTCAAGATGGACATGGATGAAGGCATGCACCTGACGATACGACACCACGCCAGCCAGCATCGCCAAAAACGTGAACAGCAGGATCGGCGCCAGCCCATACATCTTGCCTTGGCCGCGCCGGGAATCAAAAACCTGGGAAAACAGCGACAACAGCGTGCCTGGCATCGGGGCAACCCATCAGGTGATTGCCCAGCATAGATTCAGATAAGGCCGATCAGGAGAGTCCGCCTTTGCGCCATCAAAGCCTCAACCCGAATCACAAAGACATCAGCGTTGAACAGCCCTGGAACATACCTGCCCCACCAGAATTCAGGTTACCCGGTCATCCGCGCACCAACGTCATGCATTGCCTCCCTCAATGTCTTTGCGTAATGTTATGCTCATCTGGAGTTTTAATAATACGCTTGGATGCCAGTGCCGCTGTATGCCTAGCGGCGAGACTTCGTGGACTCAACCCGCCACGGTCCTTGAAAGCCGCGCTTAGCGTCCCACTCCTCAAGCGCCTCGACGAGTAGGTCATGCACTTTTATTTTGGTGCCGTCGCAACTTATGTGGAAATTGCTCGGGCGGCGTGTCTTCAGCAGGGTGACAGTTGGTTGGGCCAGGCAGCGAGGTCAACGGGGGCAGCGGCGGCGAGCGCCTTGCCCAAGGTCTGCCGCCCGTCCACCTTGGGCATGGTGATCTGGCCTGACGCGAGCAACGCCCAGGACAGCATGGCGGCGGTCTCGGCCGAGGGCAGCACGGTCTGCGTCTTGATGCGGCGCTTGAATGCCTCGTGCAACCGTTCAATGGCGTTCGCGGTCCGCGCCGGCTTCCACTGGCTTGGGGCCAGGCGGAGGAAGGCAAACAGCTGATCGCCGGCCTCCTCCAGGCTGGCGGCTACCGCCGGGCAGGGCCGCCGCCTGCGAGAGGCAAGGCGTTCCGCTTGGCCTGCGCCTGCGTCGCGGTCTCGGCGTAGATCATATCCGTGTCGTCGGCCGAAACCTCCTCGTGCAGCGCCTCGGGCGCATGGGCCAGCAGGTTCCTGTGCTTGTGGACCGGGCAGCGCTGGGCCGGCGCATCGGGCCACAGCGCCGCCAGCGCCCGCTCCAGCCCGGCCCCGCCGCCGGTGACCAGGAACTCCGGCGCGCGCAGGCCGCGGGCGATCAGGCCGTCGAGGATGCCGCGCCAGGCCGCCTCGCTTTCGCCCCCTCCGCAGCTGTTCCACTCGCTTCGCGAGCGGAACCTTGGGCTGCTCCGCCCATGCCCTTCACCGCCAGGAGCACACCGGGACCCCATCGCGCCAGCGCGATGGGGTCCCGGTTCTGCCCGTCCCGGCGCACGCCGAGCGCCACCAGCAACGAGAAACTCGCTGCCTTGCGGTCCAGCCGAACTCATATGACCGTGCCGTCCAAAATCAGGCGCACGATGTCCTCCCCGGCCAAGTCGCGCCCGTTCCAGGCGTCCCGGTCCGCCCTCGCCTTGCGCCACGTGCGGCTGACGACAGCCTTGCCCGCCGCACCCCTGAACAGAGGGCCGTCGGCGCGCGCTTGACCCGGCGCGCGTTGGCGCCGGCAAGGCAGGCGCCCGCGATCAGCGCCTCGACTTGGCGGGTCATCCGGGCGCAGCGGGGCAGCGGCGCGCTGCGCCGCTCCTGCGTGCCCCCGCCCTCGACCGCCATCCGCGCCCGAGGCGCGCTGATCGCCGCCGGACCGAAGCGGCCCAGCAGTTGGCGCTCGCGCGCCCCGTGCCGAGAGCCCTTGGCAGGCTCCGCATCCCGCTCAGGGCGCCCGCGTCCCAGCGCGGCTTCCATCTCCTGCCCGATCAGCGCCTCGATGAACCCGCGCCCCCGATCCCGGATGCCTGCCTCGATCGGGTCAAACCAGGCCTCGCCCGCAAACAGCGCCGCGCCGTCCGCTCGCGTCTTCGTGCCATTCTCTTCCATGGCGTGGTCTGCGCCGGCGCGTGAACGCCGGAAATGGCTCGTCGAACACGCCAGAGACTACGCCGCCAACCTGTTTCAACCACATTCGTGACGGCACCGCATTGCGTAATGGGCTGGAGACTCATGGTCGTAGAGGCAAGTCGTGGGCTCTTCACCAGGCCCGCTCGGGAGCGAAGCACGGCTTGACGCCTATGCCGAGGCGCTGAGCCGCTCTCTGGGTCACGCTGACCGGGTCACGCTAACCGGGTCACGCCGTTTCGGTCCTACTGCACGGGCCTGCTGCTGTCCGGCGCCCGCAAGAGCGTCGAACCGATGGCAGCCCGTGTCGAGCCCGGGCGCGTGCACGCCGCCCATCAATCGCTGCACCGCTTCGTGGCCAAGGCCCACTGGTCGGGCGAGGCGCTCCTGGCCGCCGTTCGCGCGCAGGCGCTGCCGATCCTTGCGCAGCCAGGCCCGATCCGCGGCTGGATAATCGGCGACGCCGCCATCCCGAAGAAAGCCATCCACTCGGTCGGCGTCGCCCGGCAACACTGCGGCCAACTTGGCAAGCAGGACAATTGCCAGGTCGCCGTCACTCTCTCGCTGGCCAGCGGCAACGCCAGCCTTCCGGTCGCCCATCGCCTCTACCTTCCCCAGCCCTGGCCCCAGCCCTGGCCCCAGCCCTGGGCGAACGACCCGGGCCGGCGTGCCCGCGCCGGCATACCGGACGACATCACCTTCCAGACCAAGCCGCAGATCGCGCTTGCCCAGATCAGGGCTGCGATGGCCGCCGGCGTCCTCTCCCCCGCCCCGGTGCTCGCCGATGCCGGATACGGCGTCGACACCGCGTTCCGCGACGGCATCACCGAGCTTGGCCTGGCCTACGTTGTCGGCATCCACTCCCATGCCAGCCTGTGGCCGCCGGACGCCGAGCCGCTGCCGCCCAAGCCCTGGAGCGGGCGGGGACGACCGCCGTCCCTGGTCCGGCGGCAAGCCGGGCATGCCCCCATGCCAACCAAGGAGCTTGCCGCCAGCCTGCCCAAGCGCGCCTGGCGCCGGGTGACCTGGCGCGAGGGCAGCAACACGAGCCTGTCCGGGCGGTTCGCCGCCGTGCGGGTCCGCCCCGCCCATCGCGACTGCAAGCGTCCGGCCGCACGGCCCGAGGAGCGGCTGCTGGTCGAATGGCCGACCGGTAAGCCGGGGCCGACGAAATACTGGCTCGCCACCCTGCCGGCCGACATCAGCCTGCGTGCCATGGCCGGTCAAACCAAGCGGCGCTGGCTGGATCGAGCGCGACCATCAGGACCTCAAGCAGGAGCTTGGCCTCGGCCATTACGAAGGGCGCGGATGGCGCGGCTTCCGCCACCACGCGACGCTGTGCATCGCAGCTTATGGATTCCTCGTCGCCGAACCGGACGCTTTTCCCCTCAGAAGCGTTCTGGCCGCCATCCCTCAAAGCATCTGCCCTACCCCGAAATCACAGACCCCGCGGCGCTCCCAATCCGGACTGAGCGACACGTCGGACGCTCCATGACCACCTTACGAACGACCATCGCGCGCGCACGCGCCAGAGCCCTGCCAAGATGTCCCTGCTGCCAGAAATCATTCAGACTTGTAACATAGTAAGATTAGACGATTGAGGGTTTTTGCTTCGTCCGGCTGCCCGTCCATCAGGCGCCGGGCCGCGTTACTCCGCGCCCGGCTGATCGGGGCGCCACGCAACGAGCCGGTTTTCGGCGAGGGTCAGCAGCCCTTCCGCGGCGAGCGCCACGACGGCGATAACGATCATGGCGGCGAACACGCCGTCGGCGTCGAAGCTGCCTTGGGCGGTGGCGATCAACAGGCCCGTGCCGTGCCGGGCGCCGAGGAACTCGCCGACGATGGCGCCGATGAGGGCGAAGCCGAAGCTGACGTGCAGGCTGGCCATGATCCAGGACAGGGCGGAGGGGATGACGACGTAGCGGGTGACCTGCCAGTGGGAGGCGCCGAGGATGCGGGCGTTGGCGATGATGTTGCGGTCGGCCTCGCGCACGCCCTGGAAGGCGTTGCCGAACACGACGAAGAACACCATGACGACGCCCAGCGCCACCTTGGACCAGATGCCGAGGCCCAGGGCCACGATGAAGATGGAGCCGAGCACGACGCGGGGGATGGAGTTGCCGACCTTGATGTAGATGGAGAAGACGTCGGCGAGCAGCGCGTTGCGCCCGAGGGCGATGCCGCAGACGATGCCGAGGACGGCGCCGATCAGGAAGCCGAGGGTTGCTTCGTACATCGTGGTCCAGACTTGGAACCAGAGCGGGCCGATGCTGGTGCCCTCAATGAACCAGGTCCAGAGGCGGACGGCGATGCCGGAGGGCTGGCCGTAGAAGAAGGGGTCGATGACGCCGAGGCGCGTGCCGCCTTCCCAGAATGCGAGGACGACGACGACGAGGATGCGGAGCGCAGTGACGAGGTTGCGCCGGCGGCGCTGGCGGATGGCGAGCGGAAGGACGCGCTCCGGGGCGCGGCCGGTCTCGATGGCGGCGGTGTCGCTCATGCGGCGCGGGCGCGCATGACTTCCTCGCGCAGGTCGTCGGAGAGCTGGCGGGCGATGGCGATGAAGCGCGGGTCGTAGCGGAGTTCGGCGATGTCGCGTGGCCGGGGCAGGTCGATGGCGTAGATCGACTTCACCTGGGCCGGGCGGGCGGTGAGGAGGGCGACGCGGTCGGCGAGCAGGATGGCTTCATCGAGGTCGTGGGTGACGAACAGGACGGCGGCCTGGTTCTGCGCCCACAGGTCGAGCAGCTCCTGCTGCATGAGCTCGCGGGTCTGGACGTCGAGCGCGCTGAAGGGTTCGTCCATCAGCAGGATCTCGGGGCCGTTGATGAAGGTCTGGGCCAGGGCCGCGCGCTTGCGCATGCCGCCAGAGAGCTGGTGCGGGTAGTTGCGCCGGAAGGCTGCGAGGCCGACGCGGGCGATCCAATCCTGCGCGCGGGCGTCGGCGTCAGGCGTGCGGCGGAATTGCGGGCCGGCGATGACGTTGCCGTGGACGGTGCGCCAAGGCAGCAGGGCGTCCTGCTGGAACACGAAGCCGACCCGGCGGTCGGTGCCGGCGACGCGCTGGCCGAAGAGCTGGACCCGGCCCGCCTGCGGCTCGGCCAGCCCGGCGACGAGGCCGAGGGTGGTGCTCTTGCCGCAGCCGGTGGGGCCGACGATGGCGCAGAACTCGCCGGGGGCGATGTCGAGGCCGAAATCTTCGAGGGCCGACATCATCGAGCCATCGGGGCGCGGGAACCGCCTGGCGACGCCCTGGAGCGAGACGGCCGCGGTCATTGCTTGAGCGCGGCGTCGACGAACTGAGTGGCGTAGGTACGGGAGAGGTCGATCTTCTTGTTCTTGACCTGGAGCTTGAAGGTGGCGAGGACGTCGAGAACGGTTTGCGGGCCGCCTTCGGGCATACGGCCGTCCGGAGTCCACATCTGCTTGCCGGCTTCGAGCGCCTTGACGTAGGAGGTCTTGTCGCCGGCGTAGTAGTCCTTGGGGAGCTGGTCCGCGATCTATTCGGCGGAGTGGCTGGCGATGTACTGCATGGTGCGGACGAAGGCGTGGGCGAGCTTGCCAGCCACTTCAGGATGGGCCTTGACGTAGGGCTCGGCCATGTAGAGGCAGGCGGCGGGGTAGAGGCCGCCGACCGCGTCCTTGGCGCCCTTCTCGGTGCGCATGTCGACGAGGACGCGGGCGAAGCCGGTGCTGAGCGTGCGGGAGACGGTGGGCTCGGTAGTCATGCCGGCCTGAATGTGGCCCTGCTGCATGGCGGCGATGAAGGTTGTGCCGGCGCCGACGCCGATGGTGGCGACGTCGCCGGGCTTGAGGCCGGCGCGGGCGGCCATGTAGAGGGTGAGGAAGTTGGTGGACGAGCCGAGGCCGGTGACGCCGAGGCTCTTGCCCTTTAGGCCCGCGAAGCCTGTGATGCTGTCGGGGAGATGGGCAGAGATCAGCTCGACCTCGCCGGGCAGGCGGGCGAATTGCACCACGCTTTCGGTATATTTGCCTTTGCTCTGCAGGTCGATGGTGTGGTCGTAGAAGCCGACGACGCCCTGGACTTCGCCCGCGACCATCGCATCGGCGCCTTCGATGCCGGCAGGCTCGTTGAGAAGCTCGACGTCGAGGCCCTCGTCCTTGAAGTAGCCGAGTTTCTGGGTGAGCATGGCGGGAAGGTAAATCTGCTTCTCGAGGCCGCCGACCATGATGCTGATGGTGTCGGCGGCAAATGCCGGCGCGGCGAGAGTGACGGCGAAGGCCGTCGCGAGCAGGACGCGTTTCATGGACCTATTTCCTCTGCTCTCACTGAGTGAATGCTTTCACTTAGCATCGCACCTGTCGGCAACGAATTCAACGATAGGCGTCCCGGTGCAGACCTTTGCCGGCGCGACGTCTTGCGAACCGGGGCGCTCGTCAGCAGAACCGCAGGCGCTGGCCGATGCCGAGGCGGCGGGCCTTCTCCAGCATGGCGTGGCCGAGGGCGATGTCGGACAGCGACAGGCCGCGGTGCCAGAACAGGATGGTCTCTGCGTCTGTTTCGCGGCCCGGCTTCAGCCCAGCGACGATCTGGCCCATTTCGGCGTGCAGCGTCCGCTCGCTGAGCTTGCCGGCCTCGACGTGCTGGCGCAGCGCGCCCCACTTGCCGGCCCGGCACTGGCCCCAGTCGTCGACAACCAGCTTGTCCATGATGTCGGTGAGGTCAAGCTCGACCGCGCTCTGAGTGCCGTAGGGCATGACGAGCGCGCCGGGCTTGATCCAGCGCGTGCGCAGCAGCGGCTCGGGGGCGACCAGGCGGGAGGCTTCGACCACGATGTCGGCGCCTTCGATGGCGGATTGCCAATCCCCGGTGGCGACGACGGGCTTGCCGAGGTCGGCGGTCAGCCGCGCGGCGAAGGCGTCGCGGCTCTCGGGGCGGCGGGAGTGGACGCGGATCTCGTCGAAGCGGAACAGGCTGTCGAGCAGGCGGACGTTCCAATAGCTGGAGCCGCGGGCGCCGATGTGGCCGAGCACGCGGCTGTTCTTGCGGGCTAGGTGCTTGGCGCCGACGGCGGTGACGGCCCCGGTTCGCATGTCAGTGATGCCGGAGGCTTCGATGATGGCCCGGGGGGCGCCGGTCTCGGGGTCCAGCAGCAGCAGGGTGGCGAGCTCGCTCGGGTAGCCGCGCTGGTAGTTGTCGATGAAATCGCCGACGACCTTGACGCCGGCGCGGTTCACGTCCGCGCCGATGGCGCCGCGGAGCACGTTGAAGTGGCCGCGGGCGGCGCCGGGTTCGAGGAAGACGCGGGGTTCGATCACGGTCTGGCCCTGGCCTTGCAGGGCGAGGGCTGCTTCGATGGCGCCGATGATCTCGCCGTCCGTCAGGTGCAGGTCCTCGGCGTCGAAGCGGTTGAGGAAATCGACATAGACGGGCGGCATGGGTTGGGACATGAGGGTCAGCGGCGTCCGGTGAAGTAGGGGGCGAGGTTACGGCGGATGCGGGCGAGGACCGGCTCGGACGGATCGGCGGGCTGGAACTCGGCGCCGGTGATCGTCTCGTAAGCCTCGATGTAGACCTGGGCGGTTTGGCGGATCAGGTCCTCGGGGATTTCGGGGATCGGGTCGCGGTAGGGGTCGCAGCGGGCGGCGACCCAGTTGCGCACGAAATCCTTGTCGAACGATTCTGGCCGCTCGCCGGCCTCGAACCGGCGGGCGTAGCTGTCCGCGCGCCAGTAGCGGCTGCTGTCGGGGGTGTGGATCTCGTCGGCGAGAATGACCTGGCCGCCGGCATCGAGGCCGAATTCGTATTTGGTGTCGGCCAGGATCAGGCCGCGTTCCGCGGCAAGCGCCTGGCCGCGCGCGAACAAAGCGAGCGCGTAGGCGGAGACCTGTTCCCATTGGCGTTCGGTCAGCAGGTTTTGCGCCAGGATGCCGTCCTCGGTGAGCGGCACGTCGTGGGCGCCGGCTGCGGCCTTGCTGGTGGGGGTGATGATGGGTTGCGGGAGACGCTGGTTGGGCCGCAGTCCGTCGGGGAACTCGTGGCCGTAGAGCGTCCGCTGGCCGGCTTGGTATTGGGTGAGGATTGAGGTGCTGGTCGTGCCGGCGAGGTAGCCGCGCACGACGATCTCGACCGGCAGGATGGCGAGGCGGCGTCCGATGACGGCGTTCGGGTCGGGGTAGTCCTCCGCCCAGTTCGGGCAGATGTCGGCGGTGCGCCCGAACCAGTGCCGCGCGGTCGCGGTGAGGACCTGGCCTTTGCAGGGGATGCTGGCGAGGATGGCGTCGAAGGCGCTGAGACGGTCGGTGGCGATGAGGATACGGCGGCCGTCCGGCAGGTCGTAGCTCTCGCGCACCTTGCCGCTGCTGTGGCCGGGGAGCTCGGGGATGCGGGCGCCGGCGAGGGCTTGCGGGAGCCGGGTCATGCGACTTGGGTGGAGGGGACCGGTCGTGGCGGCCGCTTCATTTCAAGGCTTCGTCGCAACGGGCGTTGGTCCAGAGCTTGCGTTCCGCATCGACGCCACCGGCGGCGTCGCCGGCGAAGGCGATCAGGTCGATGATGCCTGTCGGGTCGAGACGTCCGCGCATGGGCAAAGGGCGGCAGGGCCGTACAGGGCAGGGCGACCGGGATGGTGCGGCGGGTCGGCATGTCAGGAAGCGTAGACGGCGGTCGGCGAGATGGCCAGGGTGGCGTTTCAGCGCGGCCCCCTCTGAGCGGACACTCGCGGCTTGTGCCGCGAGTGTCCGCTCAGAAGTTTTGAAGATGCATCCTTTTTCGCGTTGTGACGGCGAGCCGTCCGGCGGTATGACATTTAGGCCTTGGTTGTCTCCTGGCTAAGCCGCCGAATTACCTCCTCATTGTGTTTGCGCACCATCCTGCCAATCGTAAACATGTCCAGGAACAAAATGAGAGCAGACAGGGCCAAGCTTAAGCCAGAGGTCATAAACGCAAGCGGTATCGCCAGCAATAATATTACTCCAGTGAACCAATGGCCTAAATAAAAGCGGTGAATGCCGATCCAGCCAAGAAAAAACCAGAGCGCGTATGAAACGCCAGCTGATTTCTTAGCTGCGTCATACCGCATTATCTGAAAGTTCGGGTCGGGAACTGGACCAGGGTGCTTCGCTGCAAACATTACTCACCTTCTTGTGGGGAGGGTAGAACTTCAGGTGTAAATTGATTTAATTAAAATTAAATAAACGAAACGTAATCGCTTCGGCCCATCTTATTTCGCTTGCGTAGTTGGTCTTTGGCAGGGCGTGAAACTGTAAAGCACATTGATGCCGTCTCGCTTGTTTAGCAGCAGCGCATCGACAGAGGAGGGATGGCCTTCAAAGGTCGAGTTTGCTCCGACGGCATTTTAATTAGGGAGCGCGACGCTCCCGAACGCCTCGGCCAAGTCGTAGGCGGGGCTGACCTGGTTGGTAAACAGGCCGACGATGGCGGATGTGAACTTGGCGACGAAGCGGGCGGGCGCGATGCCGAAGTTGATGCCGTCGAGCACCGGAGTTTCGCCGGCGGGACCGCGGAAGGCGTGGGCGGCCGCCTGGAAGGCGAGGCGGGGCGCGGTCAGGCCGGCTGCGCCCGCTCGGCCACGATCCGTGCCTGCAAACGGGGCAGGCCGACAATGCAGGCCAGCTCGGCGGGGTGGCCGATGCGCCAAAGGCAGAGGTCGGCGCGCCGGCCGGGGGCGAGTTGGCCGCGGTCGCCGAGGCCCAGGGCGCGGGCGGCGTTGCGGGTGAAGCCGGCGAGCGCCTCCTCGGGGGTGAGGCGAAACAGGGTGCAGGCCAAGTTCATGGCCAGCAGCGGGGAGAAGATCGGGGCGCTGCCGGGGTTGGCGTCGGTGGCGACGGCGATGGGGACGCGGGCTGCGCGCAGGGCGGCGACGGGCGGCCGCCGGGTTTCGCGCAGCGTGTAGAACGCGCCGGGCAGCAGCACGGCGACGCTGCCGGATTTCGCCAGGGCGTCGACGCCGGGCTGGTCGAGGCATTCGAGGTGGTCGGCGGACAGGCCGCCGTATTCGGCAAGGAGGGCGGCGGCGCCCTGGTTGCTCAGTTGCTCGGCATGGAGCTTGAGCGGCAGGCCGCGGGCGTGGGCGGCGGCGAACAGGCGGCGGGTCTGCGCCACGGTGAAGCCGATCGTGTCGCAGAAGGCGTCCACCGCGTCGCTGAGCGGGGCGGCCTGGGGCAGCATCTCCTCGATGACGTGGTCGATGTAGGCGTCGGGCGTCGCGCCGGGCGGGGTGGCGTGGGCGGCGAGGAAGCTCGTCCGCACCGTCACCGCGCGCAGCCCGGCGAGCGCGCGGGCGGCGCGGAGCATCCGCAGCTCGGTCCCGGTTTCCAGGCCGTAGCCGGACTTGATCTCGACAGTGGTGACGCCCTCGGCGAGCAGGGCGTCGAGGCGGGGCAGGGCGGCGGCAATGAGGCCCGCTTCGTCGAGCGCGCGGGTGTCGCGGACGGTGGAGAGGATGCCGCCGCCTTCGCGGGCGATCTGCTCGTAGCTGGCGCCCTGCAGCCGGCGCTCGAACTCGCGGGCGCGGTTGCCACCGTGAACGAGGTGGGTGTGGCAGTCGATCAAGCCCGGCGTGGCCCATGCGCCATGCGCGTCGTGCGTGGCATCGGCCGGCGGCGCGTCCGCTCCGGGGCCGACCCAGGCGATGCGCCCGCGTTCGACCAGCATCGCGGCGTTCTTGATCGCGCCATACGGCCCGGCGTCTTCGCGCATGGTCGCGGCGTGCAGGTTCGTCCAAAGTTCGCGCATCGACCTAGACCGTAACGGAGCGTCAGCCATGCGCAACTTCCATTTCGCCACCGCCCTGCTGCCCGACGGCTGGGCCGAGAATGTTGTGATCGCCTGCGAGGGCGGCCTGATCGCGGACATGAGCGTGGGCCTGCCGTGCCCGCCCTTCACCGACCGGCTGGCGGGCGTCGCGATCCCCGGCATCGCCAACCTGCACAGCCACGCGCATCAGCGGGCGATCGCCGGCCTCGCGGAGCGGTCAGGGCTGGGGGACGACAGCTTCTGGAGCTGGCGCGAGGCGATGTATCGGGCGGTGCAGGCGATCACGCCGGATGATCTGCAGGATATCGCCACCTTCGCCTTCGTCGAGATGCTGCAAGGCGGCTACGCCCACGTCGCCGAGTTCCACTACCTGCATCACGCCCCGGACGGCACGCCCTATGCCGACCCGGCCGAGTTGTCGCGCCGCATCGTGGCCGCGGCGGAGGCGGCAGGCATCGGGTTGACGCTGCTGCCGACGCTCTACGCCGCCAGCGGCTTCGGGGGCGCGCCGCCGTCCGAAAGCCAGCGGCGCTTCGCCTGCTCGCTCGACCAGTTCGCCGCGATCCGGGCTTCGGTTCCCGGCGCGGGCATCGCGGCCCACAGCCTGCGCGCGGCGCCGCCCAAAGCGTTGGCGGCCCTGCTGGCCATGACGCCGGACGGCCCGGTGCATATCCACGTCGCCGAGCAGGCGCGCGAGGTGGAGGAATGCCTCGCCCACACCGGCCAGCGCCCGGTTGCCTGGCTGCTGGACCACGCGGCGGTCGGCCGGCGCTGGTGCCTGATCCACGCGACCCATGCCGACCCGGCCGAGGTGGCGGCGATGGCGGCAAGCGGCGCCGTCGTCGGCCTGTGCCCGACAACGGAGGCGGACCTGGGCGACGGCGTGTTCCCGGCCGCCTCGTTCCAGGGAGCCGGGGGACGGTTCGGGGTTGGCTCGGACAGCCAGGTCTGCGCCTCGGCGTTGGAGGAGTTGCGGCTGCTGGAATGGGGGCAGCGGCTGATTACCGGGCGACGCACGGTGCTGGCGGGCGGGGCGGGGCGGAGCAACGGGCGGGCGTTGATCGAGGCGGCGGCAGCGGGCGGGGCGGCAGCCTGCGGCATCGAGGGCGGCGCGATCGCGGTGGGGATGCGGGCCGATGTCGTGATGCTGGACAGCATGCACGAAGGGGACGCGGCGCTTGACGCGGCGGTGTTCGCGCCGCGCGGCAACCCGGTGCGGCACGTGGTCGCGGGCGGGGAATGCGTGGTGCGGGACGGGACGCACCGGCTGCAAAGCATCGCCCGCGAGCGGTTCCGGCGCGCGCTGGGGCGGATCGCCGGGGGATGAGCGCGGATTCGCGGCGCCTGATGGCCTGCCTCGCCGCATTGGCCGGGTTCGTCGATGCGCTGGGCCATCTGTCGCTCGGCGGCTACTTCGTGGCGTTCATGAGCGGCAACTCCACGCTGCTGAGCATCGGCGCCGCGACCGTCGACACGTCCCGCATCGGCATGGCGGCAGGCCTGGTGGGCTCGTTCGTGTTCGGCGTCACGTTCGGCACGCTCGTCAGCCGGATGTTCCAGGCGCGGCGGCAATGCGCGGTCCTGGGCCTGGTCGCAAGCCTGCTGGCCTTGGCCTGGGCGCTGCAGGCGGCCGGCGGGGTGGCCGCGGCCGGCCTGTTCATGGCGGTGGCGATGGGGGCTGAGAACACGGTGTATCAAACCCCTGGGGGGAGCGGCGTCGGCATCACCTACATGACGGGCACCTTGGTCCGGGTGGGCCTGCGGGTCGCGGAGGCGCTGACGGGCGAGCGATGGAGTTTGGCGTGGCAGGATCTGCTGCTTTGGGGGGCGATGATCGTGGGGGCTTTGACGGGCGCGCTGACGTATCAATTGGCCGGGCTGAATGGCTTATGGGCGGCGGTTGCCGCGACGGCCGGGTTGGGCGTTCTGCTCTGGTTTCGCGGCTCTCCTGCCATGCGCCCGGCCGTCGCCTCGCAGCACGGGTGAGGGGCGTCCGGGCGCATGGCCTAAGCAGGCATTCGTGGCTTGTGCCACGAATGCCTGCTTAGGAGTCTTTGAAAACGCATCGTTTTCCGGGTCGTGACGGCGAGCCGTCCCGCGGAATGATGCTTAGCGGGGGCCGCTCATTCGGCGAACAGCCGGGAGAAGCTTACCACCCCTGCCGCTGCCGCGAACCCGGCGGCGAGAACCAGCGCCAGCGTCGGGGCCGCGTGCGGCGCGATGCCGAAGCACAGCGCCACCAGGGCGGCGCCGGTGGATTGGCCGATCAGGCGCGAGGTGGCGACCGTGCCGCTCGCCCCGCCGCTGCGCCCGGGCGGGGCTGCGGACATGATCGCCTTCAGGTTCGGCGACTGGAACATCCCGAACCCGGCGCCGCAGACGAAAAGGCGGGCCGCAATGCCGGCATGGCTGGCTCCGGGCGGAAGACCCGCCATCAGCAGCAGGCCGACAACGAGCACGATCATGCCGACGCCGCCCAGGATCGCCGGGGGATAGCGGTCCGAAAGCGGGCCTGCGATCGGCGCCAGGATGGCGGTGGCGACCGGCCAGGGCGTGATCAGCAGCCCGGTCTCGATGGCGCTGAGGCCCATGCCGAGCTGGAACAGGAACGGCAGGGCCACGAACGAGAGGCCCTGGGCGGCGAAGGAGCACATCGACGTGACCGAGGACAGGGCGAAGAGCGGGCGGCGGTAGAGGTCGATCGGCAGCATCGGCGCCGTTTGGCCGAGCTGGCGGCGGACCAGCAGCGCGCCCGCCGCGACCGAGACCAGCAATGCCGCGGCGGTCTGATACACGCTGGCCTGGTGCGAGGCTTCGCCCACGGCAAAGATGAAGGCGGCGAAGGTGATGGCGTTGAGCGCCGCGGCGGCGATGTCGAAGCGGCGCGGCGTGCGCGGCGTCTCGGGCAGGGCGCGGACGGCCAGCACGAGCGCGAGCAGGCCGGGCAGCAGGTTGATCGCGAACAGGTACGGCCAGTCGGCGACCGCCAGCACCCCGGCCGCGACCGTTGGCCCCAACGCGAACGACACGGCGACGGTGAGCGCGTTGAAGCCGAGGCCGCGCCCGAGCTGGCTTGCGGGATAGATGAAGCGGATCAGCGCCGTGTTGATGCTCATGATCCCGGCCGCGCCCAGCCCTTGCAGCACCCGCGCCGCCGTCAGCGTCGGCAGCGACCAGGACAGGGCGCAGAGCAGCGAGGCGATGGTGAACAGCGCGAGGCCGCCAAGATAGACGCGGCGGAAGCCGGCGATCTCGCCCAGCGCGCTCAGGGGCAGCAGGGTCGCGACGACGGCGAGCTGGTAGGCGTTGACGACCCAGATGGAGGCGGCCGGGCTTGCGCGCAGGTCGGCGGCGATGGTGGGCAGCGCGGTGTTGGCGATGCTGGCGTCGAGCGAGGCCATGGCGACGGCCAGCGCCACGGTCAGCACCGCGGCCCGGCGCTGCCCCGGCGGCAGCCCGTCGGACGCGCTCACTTGGGCGCCGCTTCGGGCGGCTTGGCGGTCAGGAAGCGGCGTCCGGCGTGCTGCACCTCCAGCAGGCCCGCGTTCTCCCGCGCAGGCTTGTACACCTCGAACGCGCGCATGATCATCAGCGTCGCAGCACTTTCCAGCGGGCCGAAAAACTCGGCGGTGGGCTTGCCGAACATGGGCGAGGCAGCGACGCGGGCGAGCTGCGGCGCGCTGAGGAAGAAGCAGCCGGAGTGGACGTTGTCGACCCGCTCGAACAGGAACGAGCGCCCAAACGCCTCGGCCAGCAGGCGCGGACGGGTGCCGGTGTCCTGGTAGCGGGCGGCCAGGCTCGGGTCGATGGTGTCGCCGTCGATATACAGCTTCATCGTCTCGAGGTCGGGCGCAAGCTCGTAGCGGTTGGGCTGCAACAGCGCGGAGTGGCCGAATTGCTGCGAGAACCAGGCCAGCTTGGCGAAGAACAGCGGGTCGGTGACGGCGATGTCATCTTCGAGGTAGGCGAAGTAGTCGTAGGCCCCGGCCTGCTCGCGCATGATCTCGTGGCAGGCGAAGCCGAGATTGCGCGCCGGGATGTCGGTGCCGACCTGGGTGAATAGGTGGCGCGGCAAGCGGTCCGCGAGGTGCTGGTCGCCGGTAGTGACGAGCACGATGTCGATTTCGGCGCCAAGCGTGGCGTTGGCCGGGGTGGGCGGGGTTGCGGCGAGGCTCTGCCGCGGGCCGAAGGTTTGGTGCAGGGCGGCGATGCAGTGCCCGACCTGCCGGAGACGCGCGGCGGCGTCGCCGGATTCGGAGCCGTAGAGCGCCGGCTCGCCGGGGCTGCTGCGGCGGAAATGGGGAATGGTGACCAGCAGGCGCATCGGTTGTTCCGCAGCTGTTGGTGCCGTGCGCTGGCGGGTCGGTCAAGACGGATTGCGCGGCCGCGGGGCCGGGCCATGGAATTGCCAGGCTTTGACGATCGGTCTGGCCAGTGCTCGAAGCCGGCTGCTGGCCGCGGCCGCGCCGCTGGACCCTTGCCGCCCTGACTGCATCAGGGCGATTGCAGTCCAAGCCCCAGGCTCGGCGGGGCGCTCGGAATGGCGCTGTGGATCGGCGGGCAATCGGCCCTGTGCCGTTGCGCCTGCGGCGTTCAGGCCCGCGCACTTCGCTGTTGCCGAGGCGGGCCGCGTGGGCGCAGTCTCCCCCGCGAAGGCCCAAAAAGGGCCGCAAGGAGGACCCAATGACCTCGTCCCGCCTACGCTTCGGCATTTTCCTGGCTCCATTCCACAAGCCCGGCATCAATCCGACCCTCGCGCTGGAAACCGACCTCGAGCTGGTGCGGCACCTGGACCGCTGCGGCTACGACGAGGCCTGGTTCGGCGAGCACCACTCCGCCGGCAGCGAGATCAGCGCCTCGCCGGAAATCTTCATCGCCGTCGCCGCCGAGCGCACCAAGCATATCCGCCTCGGCACCGGCGTGGTCAGCCTTTCGTATCACAACCCGCTCTGGGTCGCCGAGCGCATCGTCATGCTCGACCACATCACCCGTGGCCGGGCGATGTTCGGCGCGGGTCCCGGCTCGCTGCCGACAGACGGGGCGATGATCGGCCTGTCGCAGACGCAAACGCGCGGGCTGCTTGAGCAGAGCCTGGACGTCATCATGCGCCTGCTGACCAGCGAGGAGCCGGTCAACTTCCAGAACGAGCGGTGGGAGCTGCACGACGCGCGGCTGCATCTGCGGCCTTATTCCAATCCCTTGTTCGACATCGCCGTCGCCGCGGTCGCCTCGCCGACCGGACCGCGGCTTGCCGGGCGGCACGGCATTGGGATGCTGTCCATCGGGGCGACGACCGCCGCCGGGTTCGATGCCTTGGCGCTGCACTGGACCGTGCTGGAAGACCAGGCCCGCAAGCACGGCAAGTCCGTCGACCGCTCGAAGTGGCGGCTGGTGGGCCTCGTGCACTGCGCCGAGACGATGGAGCAGGCCTACCGCGACGTCGAATACGGCATCGAGCAGTGGTTCAACTATTTCCAGGCCGTCGCCGCCTTCCCGCAAATGTCCATGCCCGGCGCCAACGTACGCGAGATGATCGCCTTCATCAACGAGTCTGGTTTCGGCACCATCGGCACGCCGGACATGTGCGCGGCCCAGATCGAGCGGCTGCAGGCGCAGTCGAACGGCGGTTTCGGCGCCTATCTCATGCTCGCCCACAACTGGGCCAACCGGGAGGCCACCTTGCGCAGCTACGAGCTGATCGCCCGGCACGTCATGCCGCAATTCCAGGGCCATGCCCGCCCGACGGTTGACGCCGCCGACCGCGCCACGGCGGCGCGCCCGGCGCTGGCGGCGATCCATGCCCAGGCGGTCGAGACGGCCATGCAAAGACATGCGATGGAGATCGCGGGCGAGTAGGTTCGCCCGCTTCGGGCAGGCGCTCGCGGGCGCCTCCCGCTATGAAATCCGCCGGTTGATCCGCACCGGCAGCGTCTCGTAGCCGCGGATGAACGCGGACAGCACCCGGCGCGGCTCGCCCATCACCTCGACCGTGTCGAACCGCCGCAAGATCTCCTCCCAGACCACCCGCAACTGCATCTCCGCCAGCCGTTCGCCCACGCAGCGGTGGATGCCGAACCCGAACGACAGATGCTTCTTCGGGCGCGGGCGGCCGATGATGAAGTCGTCCGGGCGCTCGAACTCTCGCTCGTCGCGGTTGCCGGAGAGGTACCACATCACCACCCGGTCGCCGCGGCGGATCCGCTGGCCGCCGAGCTCGGCGTCGCGCGTCGCGGTGCGGCGCATATGGGCGAGCGGCGTTTGCCAGCGGACGATCTCCGGCGCCATCGAGGCGGCGAGGGCCGGGTCGGCGCGGAGCCTGGCGTACTGCTCCGGGTGCCGGTTGAGCGCGACGACGCCGCCGGTCATGGAATTGCGCCTGGTGTCGTTGCCGCCGACGATCAGCAGGATGACGTTGCCCAGCAGCTCCATCGGCTGCATCGAGCGGGTGCTTTCGGCGTGGGCCAGCATCGAGAGGAGGTCCGGCTGCGGCGGGGCGCCCCGCCTCTGCGCGAACAGCGCGCCGAAGGTTTGCAGGCACTCCCGCAACTCGGCGATGCGCGCCTCCGGCGACTCGCACACGCTGGACTCGTCAATCGCGGTCGCCACGTCCGACCACCGCGTGAGCTTGCGCCGCTCGTCCCACGGGAAGTCGAACAGGATGGCCAGCATCTGGGTGGTCAGCTCGATCGAGACGCGGTCTACCCAGTCGAAGGTCTCGCCGACCGGCAGTTGGTCGAGCACGGCGGCGGCGCGGGCGCGGATGCTGTCTTCCAGCTTGGCCAGGTTGGCGGCGGTGAACATCGGGCTGACGGCCGCGCGCTGGGAGGTGTGACCGGGCGGGTCCATGGCGATGAACATCGGCATCGTGAAGTCGGTGCGCTGGTCGCGGATCGTCATGCCGCCGAGGCTCACGTCGGAGGAGAAGGTGTCCGTGTCAGCCTCGACCTGCAGGATGTCCCTGTAGCGCGTGACCGACCAATAGGGGGCGAAGATGCCGGTCGTGCAGTGATGGACCGGCGCCTCGCGCCGGAGCCGCTCGAAGTAGGGCAGGACCGTGTCGCTCTGGAACAAGTAGGGATTGCCCGGGTCCATCTGTTCGAGAGGGATGTCGTTGACCGGTGTGGCGGCCTGCGCGCTCGCGACGACGTTCATGCTTCTTCCCCTTATTATGGCCGATGACCGGATTCTGCGCGTATCAAACCAAGATGCGTGCCGCGCTGTCCAGCGTTTCAAGAACTCGCGCTTAGGGCGTTCGCGTCGGCGGGGCTGGGCTTAGCGCGGCGTCGGCAACAGGGGCGCCAGCGCGCCGAAGGCTGCCCGACACGACAAAGGCTTGAGGCGCTTGTTCGCCCGGTCAAGCCACGGCGGCCATGTCCGCCGAACCGTCCAGGAACCCTTATGCCGTCTCGGGTCCGCGCGCCGATGCGGCCGAGGACGGGAGGCTAATCGTGTCGCGGCCGGGGCGTTCGCGTCGGGCCGGGGCGTGGCGGGGACGGCTTCATCGCGTTCGCCATCGCGCTGATGTCGATGTCGTTGACGAGCACCTTGGCGCCGTCGGCCCTGATGGTCCAGACGATGCGGCCGTCCGCGCTGCGCCCGAAGCCTTTGAGGAAGGCAAGCGCCGGGATCGCTTGCTGCAGCAGCGGGACCGCGTTGACCGTCTGGATCAGGCCGTCGAAGTTCTCGGCCGACAGCGTGGCCAAGGCGATGTAGTGCCCCGGGGCGGTGATCGACGTATGGCCTTCGCCGGAGAAGGTTGCGCCGCCGACCTCAAGCTCGAGGCTTTCAATGCCGGCCGTCGCGCCGTCGGCAAGGCCGGCCGTGTCGCCAGCGCTTAGCCTCTGATCCCGGCTGATCGCGGTCAGCGCGCGTTGCAGCTCGGGGGTTTTCAGGCCCGAGACGACGAGGCGAAACGCGAGGCCTTGCGGGACGAGCGCCTCGAACGGGCCGAGCGGGGCGTTGGCCAGCGCGACGCCGCGGAGTTTGATGCCCATGCTGGCGCGCAGCAGGCCCGCGTCGGCGCTGGCGTCGAAGCCTGCGCCGAACTCGTCGGCCTTGGCGGTGATGCCGCCGAAGCTCAGCTCGAAGCCTTCGGCGGTCTGATCCATCGCGGCCGACGCGGCAAGGCCCTGCAGGTTGGCGGCAATGACGGCCAGGAGGTCGGATGCGGCCTTGCTCATGCCGGGCGAGCCGTCAGGAAGCCCGGCGGATGCCATAGCGGTCAGCGCGCGCGTGATCTCGGCCGCGCGGTCCCGGTTGACGCAGGTCATCCGCAGGCTGAGTTGAAGCTTTTCCGTGGCCGAGGCGACCGGCGCCAGGCCGGGCGCCTGCACGACGGTGCGGTATTGCTGCACGGACGTGTCCGACGAGACGTTGATGAGGCCAGGCCCGGCGGGCTGGATCGTCGAGAGCGTATTAGCCGGGCCGGCCGTGGTCGTCGACGACACGGGCCCGCCTCGCGTCGTCACCGTCATGCCGGCGTTCGACGCCGTCATGGTGGAGGGGGTGGCGAAACTCGGGTCGAAGCGGGCGTGGGCCGATGGCTTGGCCGTGGTGATGGCATAGGTGACGGGGACCGATCGCGGCGGGCCTTTTTTGCCGTCCTCGTTCGGGACCGGCGTGTCGATGGTGAAGCTGATTGGCAGGTTGGAGGGGACGGTATCGATATCCCAGGGCCCCCCACTTGTCTGGCGCGCGTTCGCGAGAACGATGGTCCGGCTGGCGGCGGGCGGGCCGGGGAGCTGCAACGGGATGGCCACGGCGAAGTGGTCGCCGTCGGCGCGGACCTCTGGCTGCTGGCCCGACGCCAGGACGGCTTGGCCAAGATTGGCGGCGAGCCAGTCGCGCAGGCGCTGCTGCAGCGCATCGGCCTGCTGAACGGTGACATCGGTCGCCCGTGCGGCGGGCGCGCAGAGGACGCCGGCGAGGAGGCCGGCTTGGATGAGAACGCGGAAACGATGGCGCATATGATTTTGTTGCATTGATCCGTCCAGTGTTGCACGGCCGCGTCCAGCGGCGTCCGGGACCGGCTCGGCGCAGGAGGCTCCGCCCTGACCTGATCTTGGGCGCCCATCTTGCCGTTCAAGCCGAACCAGGACCGCCGCCGCCGCAGTCCCAAGCAGACGCGCCAGGTTACGACCTGGCGCGCGCATCGCGCCAGCTTGCGCCGGCAGGGGAGCTTGACGCCCTGGTTCACCGATGAGGCCACCGAGGGCTAGCGGGCCGAGCCGCGCACGACCCGGGGCGGGCCGCGGTGGCGTTCGTGCTTGGCGATCCTGACCGCACTCGCACTCGCACTCTGGGCCGCGTTCCGCCTGGCCCCGGCGGCAAACAGACGGGCTGACCGGCTCCGTCATCGGCCTGCCCGGCCTTGATCTGGCCCGGACGGGCTGCCCCGGGCCGAGCCGCCGGGCGGAGATGCTGGAGGCGCCACGCCTGCCACCGCACCGTGACGGCGAGCCACTCCGTCGTCCGTTGGTGTGGACGGCCCCCAACGGCATCGATGTGCCAGAATGAGGTCGTTGCTGATCTCAGACAAAGGAGACCGTCCGTGGAATAGGTTAGCCGCATTGGCATGGACACGTCGAAACACGTTTTTCAGCTGCATGGCGTGAACGCCTCCGAGGAGGTGGTCTTGCGTCGGAAGATGCAACGCCGGGAGATGGTGGCGTTCTTTGAGAGACTTGAGCCAACCGTGATCGCGATCGAGGCGTGCGGCGCGTCGTGAACCGTCCCGGGTATGCCGGAGGCTCCAAGCCTTGAGAGGATGGAGCGATGACGACGTAGAAGACGGTGGCGAGCTGATCGCCGGAGGTGCGGGAGCGGGCGGTGCGTCCGGTGCTGGAAGGCGGCGGCGATCACCTGACGAAGTGGGCGGCGATCAGCTCGGTTTCGGCCAAGATCGGCTGCACGGCAGAGACCCTGCGCAAGTGGGTGCGCGCAGTGGAACGTGACGGCGGTCAGCGGCCCGGGCCGCTGAGTGCCGAGCGCGAACGGATCAAGGCGCTGGAGCGGGAGGTTCGCGAGCTGCTGCCCGGGCGAACAAGATCCTGCGCAAGGCCCGCGCGTATTGTGCCATGACGGAGCTCGACCGCCGGTCGCGGACATGATCGCGCGCATGACGGTCACCGGCAGGCCTACGGGGTCGAGCCGATCGCGCCCGGTGCTGCCGGTCGCCCCGTCGGCCTGCCACGCTTAGGCGGCACGGCGTGCCGACCCGGGCCGGCTACCAGCACGAGTCCGAAGCGACGCTGCGCTACTGGCCGGAATTCGACGCGTGTTCGCGGCGAACGTCGGTGTTTACGGGATGCGCAAGGTCTGGCGGCAGCTTGGCCGCGAAGGGATCAAGGCTGCCCGCTGCACGGTCGCACGCTTGATGCAGCGCATGGGGCTGCAAAGGGTCGTGCGGGGTAGGAGGGTCCGCACCACGGTTCCTGATCCGGCCGCCGCCTGCCCGCTGGACCCTGCCAACCGCCAGTTCAGGGCGCCGCGGCCGAACGCGTTGCGGGTCAGCGACTTCACCTATGTCGCGACCTGGTCAGGCTTCGTCTATGCGGCGGCCTCCGGTGGCTGTGCCATCGGCTGCTTCGCAGACGGATCGCCAAGCGGGATTCGTGATCGACGCCTTTGCCCGGCGCATTGTCGGCTGGCGGGTGTCGCGGACCCTCTCCGCTGCCATTCCAGCCGCTACGCGGCAGGAACCTTGGGCAACTCCGCTCACGCGCGCTTTGTGCTGGATGCCTTGAAGCAGGCCTTGCAACAGCGCCGGCCCGTCCGGGCCGACGGTCTCGTGCGCCACTCGGACAAGGGGGCCGCAATGCCTCGCGCTGCGCGATGCCGAGCGTCTCGCCGAGGCCGGCGTCCAGCCCTCGGCCGGCAGCGCCGGCGGCTCCCAGGGCGCCGGCCTGTCCCGGCTCCTGCGCGAGTGGGGGAGGCCACGCCGTCATCGAGGTGAACCGGCCCAACCGGCAGCTGCGCCGCCAGAAAGGCAAGGGCGACGCCGTCGATGCCGAGAGCGCCGCCCGTGCCGTGCTGGCCGGCCAGGCTGATGGTCAGCCCAAGGCCGGCACGGGCACGGTCGAGATCCGCCATCTCAAGGTCGCTCGCGACACTGCCCTCAAGGCCAGGACGCAGGCCATGCAGACGCTCAAGGCCATCATCGTGCCCTCTCCGGCTGTCCTGCGCCAGCAGCTCGACCCGGTCAGGGCCAAGATGACGCTGCTGCGGCGCCTGGCTGCCTTGCGGCCGGGCCCGCTCACCGCCACGCTGGCGTCGGCAAAGGCCAGCCTGCGCGCCACCGCCCGGCGCTGGCTCACGCTGGATGCCGAGATCAGGCAGCGCGATGCCCAGATCGAAACCCTGACAGCCGCCCGCGCCCCCGAACGGCTCGCCGCGCACGGCATGGCCGCGGGCGCCACGGCCGAGATGCTGCTGGTCGTCGGCGGCAACCCCGAGCGCATCCACTCAGAAGCGGCGTTCGCCAAGCTGTGCGGCGCCTGCCCGATCCCGGCATCCAGCGGCAAGACGGTCCGCCGCCGCCTCAACCGCGGCGGCAACCGGCAGGCCAATGCCGCCCTCTGCCGGGTGGTCACCACCCGCATGCGCGGCCACCAGCCGACACAGGGCGACGTGCGCCGGCGCACCGCGGAAGGCAGGTCCAAAACCGAGATCATCCGCTGCCTGAAGCGCGACGCCGCACGTGAGATCTTCAGCTATCTCCGCCCCAAGCCGCATCCAGCACGGGCAACCGCAACGGCCCTTTGGCCGACATAGGAGCGCCAACGCGCTGGCCGAGACCATCAATGACCTGTTCAAAGCGGAGGCGATCCACCGGCGTGGCCCGTGGCGCAGCATGGAGGCGGTCGAGTGCGCCCTCTTGGAGTGGGTGGACTGGTTCAACACCGACGCCTGCTGGAGCCAATCGGAACCGTACCGCCCGCCGAGGCCAAAGCGCGCCGCCATGCCCAGGCCAAGGCACAAGCCCTGGCCGCCCGACCCAACCCAAACAGCCGCCGGGAAACCCGGGGCGGTTCAACCCCAAGCTTGACAGCGCCCTGTAAAGACGTTCGGGTGACCCTAATCAGGACAATCCATACCCACAATAGGTTGAGCAGTTGCTATTTTACTGCTCCCATCGTCAATCCACGAGCGATGTATTTATGTACGATGATCCCTCCAATGATCACCGGCGCGCAAACCAGCGTAGCGCTCGCCATCACCTTAGGCCATGGTATGACGTAGCCTCCAAGGTATGAGAGCGCCACGGTCGATGCTGGCCGCGCGTTCGGCCCTGGCGTCAGGATGAACGCATAAAGCATGTCGTTCCAAGCGAAGATGCCTGACAGGATCGCCGAGACGGCAATGCCTGGTTTCACCAGCGGCAGCGCGATTTGCAGGAAAATGCCGATCCGGCTTAGCCCGTCGAGCTGTGCCGCTTCCTCCAGAGCGACAGGCACCGCGCTGAACTGGTCCACCATCAGCCAGACGATCAGCGGCACGATGAAAACCTGGTAAACCAGGATCAGCACGATCGGGCTATTGATCAGATGCAGCTTTGAGGCAGTGAGATAGAACGGGATGACCACCACGACCGGCGCCAGCATCCAATTCGTCACGTACCAGAACCATACGTCCTTGCGCCCGCGAAACCGGTAGCGCGCGATCCCATAGGCCGCCGGCGCGCCCACCAGCAACCCAAGAGCCACCGAAGCAACCACGACGATCAACGAATTCAGCAATGTCGTCAGCACGTTCGAGTTCTGGATCGCATCGGCGTAGGCCGCCAACGTCGGCGTCCAGATCCAGCGCGGCGGAATGGCGAACAGCTCCGCCTCAGTCTTGAGCGATCCGGCAACCATCCAGTAGACCGGAAACAGGATCACGACCAACGTCGCCAGCAGCGACAACCCGTGCACGACCCGCAGCGCCCCGGCGCGCACGTCAGCCATCATTCCATCTCCCGATAGAACAAGCGGATGTAAACCCGGGCCAGGATGATCGACAGCACCAGCATCAGGATCGATTCCGCCGAAGCAAGCCCGATATCGAACCCGCGGAACGCCATCCGTTCGATCTGGATGATCGCCGTCTCGGTTGCCGTGCCCGGCCCGCCGCGGCCGATCGAGTAGATCATGTCGAACGCCTTGATCGTGAACGCGGTTTGGAACACCAGCGCCGCAGTGACGCCGGGCCACATGAATGGCAACTGTATGTCGCGGAAGCGCGGCCACCATCGCTCCGTCTCCAGCAGAGCCGCCTCGTCGATGTCTGTCGGCACCGTGGACAGCGCCGCCGACAGCACGAGCGCCACGAAGGGGGTCCACTCCCAGATTTGCACGATGATGACGGTGCCGAATGCGGACGCTGGGCGGCCCAGCCAATCGAGCTGCGGCAATCCTGTAATGTCGAGCAAGTGGTTAATGATGCCGAGCTGCTCATTGAACATGAGCTGTGTAAGCAGCCCGACCACCGAGGGCGTGATCGCGATCGGGATCACCAGGCAGATCTGCAGCAGCCGGCGCAGCAGCTTGAAATGAACGCTGTCGAGCGCCAACGCGATCATCATGCCGAGCAGAAGCTGGATCGGCAGCGTGACCGCGACCAGCAGCAGCGTGCGCAGCACGGAGCCTTGAAAGTCGCTCGACGTGAACGCGCGCCCGTAATTTGCAAGGCCATTCCACGTCGGCGGCCCCATGCCCATCACCCACGACTGCAAGGACGCCACCGCAGTGTAGAACGTCGGATACAACCCGACTGCCAGCAACAAGGCGACCGAGGGCGTGATGAAGAACCAGGGTTCCAGGGCCTCGCGCCAGGTTCGCGCGGCTGCGGGCGCCGGAGGCGGGCGGTCGTCAGCCAAGCCGCTCATCGGACCGTCCGCGCCGCTGCCCTGCTACTTATAGAGTTGCATCGCCTGCTGCGGGTTGTTGGTCTTCGACCAGCAGCTCGACGAGTTCATGTAGTTGCCCAGCTCCGTCGCCATGCTGTCCAGCCCGGCCTTGACCTGCACCTGCGCCAATTCAATCCGCGAGCCCCAGTCCGACACGATGTCGGAGAACCGCGGGTAGCACGCCATCTGCGGGCGCCAATCCGGCACGGTCGCGTTGCGCCAGGTCTCGACCATCGGGGCCAGGTTGGGGAACTTGGCCTGGATCGCCGGGTCGGTGTCGGCCGATTCCCGCGCCACCACGGCGCCGCCCTCGATCAGCGGCTTGGCCATCGCCTTCGACGTCAGCCACTGGATGAACAGATACGCTGCATCCTGGTGCTTCTTGTCCACCTGCGCGCTCACCATATACGAGAACCCGCCGAACGCCGAGTACGCCCCATCCGGCCCTTTAGGCTCCGGCGCAATGCCGAGTTCGGATGCGACCGGCGAGCTGCTCAAGGTTTGGTAGAACGCCGACCATTCGGTGATCATCGCCACCCGCTTCTGCGCGAACATCTGCACCACCTGCGAGTGGTCGTCGGAAACGATGCCGCCCGGCATGTTCGCGAGCAGGGATTGGCGGAACTCGATGCCGGCCAACGACTTCGGGTCGTTGACCATGATCTTCTTGTCCGCGATGCTCAGGAAGGCCCCGCCCCAAGGCCACAGAAAGCGCGCGAACGCGTCCGCCGTCTGCGTCTCGCCTCGTGCGGACTGAAGCGCATAGCCATAGACACTCTTGTCCTTGTCGGTCAGCTTCGGCGCGTACGTCTTCGCCAGGTCCTCCCAGGTCTTGGGCGGCCCATCGAACCCCGCGGCCTTCAACATCGACTTGTTGTAATACAGCAGCCCGGCATACGAATCGAACGGCAGGCCATACAGCTTCTTGTCGAGCGTGAAGCTTGCCAGCCAAACCGGGAAGAAGTCCTTCAGGTCAAGCTCCGGGTCGGCCAGTGCGCTGTTGCCGGTAAACTGGTCGAGCGGCAGCACCCAACCCGGATCGGCGAAGTTCACCGGCCAAACGACGTCGGATAAGATGGCGTCGAACTGCTGGCTGTCGGAGACGAAGTTCAGCGTCTCCTCCTTCAGCGTGCTCTCGTAAGGGAAGATGTTCCAGTTCACCGTGATGCCGGTCGCCTTCTCGAACTGCGGCGTCAGTTGCTGTGCCGCCTTGTAGCTGGGACGGTCGAGCCCGACCACGGTGATGCTGGTTCCCTTGTAAGGCTTGGCCGCCTCGCTCAATGACCAGGCGTGCCCCCGGTGCGCGCCCTGTAACAGGATGGCGGCGGCCGCGACGGCAACCATCGACAGCTTTCTCATGTTCCCTCCGAATCTTGCCCATCATCCGCAGGCATTGTCCTTCTCAACGTTCCCCTGTACATGGCAACGACATAAAGTGTCAACGGAACGTTCCGGCGGGCCGAAGGGAGGGACGATGGCGGAAGTCGGCATCGAACGGCTGCACAAGGCGTTCGGCGACTTGCCAGTGCTGAACGACATCTCCATGCAGATCCGCCACGGCGAATTCATGGTGTTCGTCGGCCCCTCCGGCTGCGGCAAGAGCACCTTGCTGCGCAGCATCGCCGGGCTGGAGCGGCCGACATCTGGGCGGATCAGAATCGAGGGCGAGGACGTCACCAACTGGCCGCCTGCCCGGCGCGGCGTGTCGATGGTGTTCCAAACGTATGCGCTCTACCCGCACATGACGGTGCGGCAAAACATCGCGTTCGGCTTGAAGGTTGCCAAGACGCCCGCCGCCGACATCGATGCCCAGGTGCGCGAGGCTGCCGGCATCCTGCAGATCGAGCCGCTGCTCGACCGCCGCCCGCGCGAACTCTCGGGCGGCCAGCGGCAGCGCGTCGCGATCGGCCGCTCCATCGTGCGCCAGCCGAAGGCGTTCCTGTTCGACGAGCCGCTCTCCAATCTCGACGCCGAACTGCGCGTGCAGATGCGGGTCGAGCTGGTTGGGCTGCATGAGCGGCTGGGCGCCACCATGATCTACGTCACCCATGACCAGATCGAAGCCATGACGATGGCCGACCGCATCGCCGTTCTGAACCGCGGCCGGATCGAGCAGATCGGCGCGCCGTTGGAGCTTTACCGCAGGCCGCGAAACATGTTCGTCGCCGGCTTCATCGGCTCGCCGCGCATGAACATGATGCCTGCCGAGGTTGCCGCGACCGGTCCCGGCGGCATGACCGTCTCGCTCTCCGGCGGCGCCCGGCTCGTGGTCCCGGTTGAACCCGGCGGCGTCCAAGCCGGCGACACCCTTACCCTCGGCATGCGCCCGGAGCATCTCGGCATCGGCGAGACGCCCGGCAGGCCGCCCGACATCCTGTTGCCGGGACGCACGCAACTGGTGGAGCATCTCGGCGGCGAGATCCTCGCCCACGTCTTGCTCGCCGACGGCACGGCGCTCGACGTCAAGGCGCCGGGCCACGACGAGGTGCAACGCTCGGCCGAGGTGCAGGTCGGCGTGCGCGGCGCGCTCTCGTTCCTGTTCGATGGCAAAGGCGACTGCCTGCCTTTCTTGCAGGCGCACGCGAGAGAGGCATTATAGGCGACCCCCGGTTAGGCTGGCGCGGCGCCGGCCAGGCGTGCCTGCTGCGCCCGGCCTGTTTGTGTTCTTCTTTCGCGGCCTTCAGTTGCGCGCGCGTGTAGGCCAGCGCGTGCTCGGCGAGGTCGCGGCCGTCGTCCCAAAGGTTGCGCCAGATGCCAAGGATGCCTTCGGGCGGCTGGCTCACGACGCGGGAGGAGAAGGGTCGACGGTGATCGGCCCCTGGCCGTTGGCCTTCGCCAAGGCGCGGAACACGCCCGCGAGGTCGATCGGGCCTGAACCCAGGTAGCCGCGATGCGAGTCGCCGGCGTGGAAATAGCCGAGCAGGCCGCCGGTCTCGATGATCGCTTGTTGGATGTCGGATTCCTCGATGTTCATGTGATACGCGTCGAGGTGGATCTTGACGTTCGGGGCTCCGATGCGCCGGCACATCTCCACGCCTTGCGAGGCGGTGTTGAGGACGTTGGATTCGTAGCGGTTGACCACTTCGAGGCCGAGCGTGATGCCGCTCCGGGCAGCGATGGCGGCGACTTGCTGCAACGCCTCGACGGAGCGCTTCACGCCCTCGGGGGCGGCCGGCATGGCGTATTTCTGAAATGCGGGTTCCAGGATGCCGCAGACGTGAGTCGCGCCGGCGTCGTGCGCCATCGCGGCCGCCTGTTCGAGTTGCGCCTGGCCGCGGCGTTGCTTGTCCCCGGGTCGAGCGCCGGAGCCTCGATCAGGTCGAAGCCGGCCTCGGAGGTATTGGCGATGGCACGGGCGCACTCGTCGCGGCTCCAACCCTTCTCCCAGACCAGCGCATAGACCCAACTTGTTCACGTCGTCCCTCCTTTGCGTCGACGGCCCCACAGCGAGCGCAGCGCCATCACCAGCAGCAGGAAGCCGCCCCAGAGTGCGGTGGCAAGATGCTGGTCGGCGCCGAGCAGGTTCAGGCCCGACGCGATGACCTGCAGGATCACGAGCGCTATCGCCACCGGCAGCACGCGTCCGAAGCCGCCGAACGGGTCGACCCGGCCCAGGAAGCAGGCCAGCACCGTAATCAGCAGGTAAGACTCGCCGTGGCCGACGCGGACCGAATTGAACCGGGCCAGCATGACGATGCCGGCGAGGCCGCACATCAGGCCGGAGAGCGTGTAGATGAGGACCAGGATGCGCCGGGTCGGCACGCCGGAAAAGCGGGTCGCTTCCAGGTTGGAGCCGATCAGCCGGGTCGAGAAGCCGAGCCGGGTGCGTTGCATGACGACGTGCCACAGCAGGACGGCGGCGGCGAAGACGATGACCGGCGACGGGATGCCGAGCACGGCGCCTTGCCCGATTGCCTGCACGCTGCCCGGCATGCCGGAGATGTCGCCGCCGCGGGTGAGGAACTCGCCCAGGCCGCGCACGAAGATCATCATGGACAGGGAGACGAGGATCGGGTGCGCGCCGGTCCAGGCGATGATAATGCCCATCACCCATCCCGCCAGCGCCCCTGTGGCGAGCGCGGCCAGGATGCCAACAGCGATGAACAGCGGCCCGGCCTCGGCGTTGCCGTGGGCTTGAAGCACGGCGGCCATGGCAAGGCCGGCCAGGTTGGCGGTGAAGGTGATGGCGAGGTTGAACCCGCCCGAGATGATCGGCATCAGCATCGCCAGGCTGAGCAAACCTAGTTCCGGGAGCTGGAAGGCGATCGAGGTGAAGGTGCTGGCGGAGAGGAAGTGGTCCGCCGCCACGCCGAAGGCGGCGACGACCACGATCAGCAGCCCGAGCAGCCCAACGACGTCCGCATCGACACGGCGCCTTCGGGGCGGCTGCTTGACGCCGGGCAGGGCATGGGCGGACATCAGGCGTGCTGTCGCAGGGAGGGACGCCGCCAAGCGCCGATCAGCCGCCCGGCGCCCTCGCTCGAAAGGGTGATCGCGACCAGGATGATGGCGCCGATGATCATCTTGAACGCGTAAGGCGAGATGCCGACCAGGTTCAACCCGTTCTGCGTCAGCCCCACCAAGCTGACGCCGAGCAGCACGCCCAGCACTGTCCCGCGACCGCCGCCGAGCCGCGCGCCCCCGAGAACCACGGCGGCAAGGACGTCGAGCTCCCGCCCGTAGAGCGCGTTGGGCACGACTTCCTGCGCGTAGTGGGCCTGCATCAGTCCGGCAATCCCCGCCATCAGGCCGAGCCAGCCGTAAGCGATATAGTGCATGGCCCCGATGTTGATCCCGATGCGGCGGGCGGCGTCCGGGTTGTCGCCCATGGCGTAAAGCTGCCGTCCGGTGCTGCTGCGGCGGAGCAGGAGCCAGGTGGCCGCGGCGCAGGCGAGCATGGCGAGCACGGGAAGGGTCAGTTCCGCAACGCCGCCGCCGGTGCGGACGCTGACGATCGCCACGCGCGTCACCAGCCAATCGGGCAGGTCGTAGATCGACACCCCGCCCGACCAGAACATCAGCAGGCCGAAAAACAGGTTGAAGGTGGCGATGGTCACGACGATGGAGACGATGCGGAGCCGGTAGATGAGGAAGGCGTTGAAGCAGCCGAGCAGCGCGCCGAATGCGCCGGCCAGCAGCAAGCCGAATGCCCAGTCGCCGCCGCCCAGGTAGGGCAAGGCGAGGGCCACCACGTATTGCACGGCGGAGGCGGCGACGGCGAAGGAGATGTCGATGCCGCCGGCGACCAGCACGACCAGCAGGCCGACGCCGAAGATGACGTTGACGGCGCTGGCGTTGAGCAGATCGAACAGGTTCGGCAACGTGAAAAAGGCGGGGGCCAGCACGCTGAGTCCGGCGCTCATGGCCAGGATCACCAGCAGCAGCCAGCGTTCGGTGCTGCCGACGCTACGCATGGACGGCCCGCTCGATGGCATCGACCGAGGCCGCGCCGGGGCGGTACTCGGCGATGATGCGGCCATCCTGCATGTGCAGCACGCGGCTTGCGTTGAAGTACGCCTCGCTGACCTCGTCGGAGATGAGCAGGATCGCCACCCCGGCCTCCGCCAGGCGGCGGATGATGGCGAAGATGCCGGCCCGCGCGCCGACATCGACGCCGACCGTGGGCGAATCGAGGATGAGCAGGCGGGGGTTCGTCGCCAGCCACTTGGCGAGCGCCACCCGCTGCTGGTTCCCGCCGGAGAGGGTGGAAACGGGGTCCTCTGGCTGGCCTACCTTGATGTCGAGCTCGGCGATCCAGCGGCGGGCGAGGGCATCCCGCTTCCTGGGGGAGAGCAGCGGGGCCGGGCCGAGCAGGCGATCGAGCACGGCCACCACGGCGTTGTCGGCAATCGGCTGGGGCTGCACCAGGCCGAGTGCCAGGCGGTCCTCCGAGACGTAGGCGACGCCGGCGGCGATCGCATCGCGGTTGCTGCGGAAACGCACCGGGCGTCCGTCGAGCGTGATGCTCCCCTGCTCCGGCCGGGTCATGCCGAACAGGCTCAATGCCAATTCGGTGCGGCCCGAGCCGAGCCGCCCGGTCAGGCCAACGATCTCGCCCGCGCGGATCGTGAACGATACGCCCGCGTAATCCCCGGCGCGGGACAGGTTGTCGACGGCCAGCATGACAGGGGCGGCTCCGCTGTCTGGCGGGACCAGGGCGTGGTCGAACGTCCTGCCGGTCATCAGCTCCGTCAGGCGCGTCTGGGTCATGCCGGCGGTCGGGAACGTGCCGACATGACGCCCGTCGCGGAGCACGGTGACGCGGGTGCACACGTCCAGCACCTCCGCCAATCGGTGGCTGACGAAGACGACGGCGATGCCTTCGGCCGAGAGGCGGCGGACGACGCGGAGCAGCGCCTCGGTTTCGGCGTGACTGAGCGAGGCGGTTGGCTCATCCATGAAGACCAGGGAGGCGTGCGTCACCAGGGCGCGGGCGATGGCGACGATCTGCCTCTGGGCGATGGGCAAGGCGCGCACCGACGCGCTGAGGTCGAGGTCGACGCCGAGGCGTTCGAGGACGCCTGCGGCATCTCTCCTCAAGCTCGAGTAGTCGACCAGGCGCGGGCGTCCGCCGAGGTTGCGTTCGAAGCCGATATTCTCGGCAACCGACATTTCGGGAAACAAGGCGAGGTCTTGCCAGATCACCCGGATGCCGAGCTCGCGCGCGTGCGCGGGGTTGAGTCCCTCGACCGGGCGGCCCCGGAACGTCATGACCGCGCCCGGCTCGGGACGATGGACGCCGCTGACGATCTTGATCAGCGTGCTCTTGCCGCTGCCGTTCTCGCCGGCGAGGCAAAGCACCTCGCCTGGCATGACTTCGAAGCGCACGCCGTCGAGGGCCTTCGCGCCGCCGAACTGCTTGGAGACGCGCTCGAGATGGAGGAGCGGCGGCTCGGAGCCGGGCGCGCCGAGATCCATCCGCGGCCTGCCGTCAAAGTCCGAGTTTGGCGAGATCGTCCACGGTGTCCTTGTTGAGGTTGACGAGCTGATCGACGATGAGGTTGTGGCCGTCCGGGTGGACAACGCCGAGGCCGGGGATCTTGGTTCCGTCGGTGATCTTGTCGCCCTTGACGAGCATGGCGCCGAGGCTGACGAAAATCTCGCCGGCGAGCTCCGGGTTCCACATGTAGCCGCCGGTGAGCACGCCCTGGTGCACCAGCCGCCTGCCCTGGCCGGGCGAGAACGGGCCGAGGACGACGACCTTGCCGCCCAGGTGGCGTTCGGCAACGGCGCGGGCGGCGCCGATCGGGCCTTGGCTGCCGAAGGCGAGAAAGCCCTTGAGGTCCGGATGGGCGCGCATGAGGTCGAGCGCGGTGCTGCGGGACTGGTCGACGTTCTCGGCAACGCCGTAGCGGTCGCCGATGAGCGTCATGCCGGGGGCATGCTGCTTGATGTAGGCAATGGCGGCGTCGGCCCAGGCGTTGTGCAGCGGCACGGTGAGCGAGCCGACGAAGACGGCATATCCGCCGTGGCCGTCCATGGCCTTGATGAGATCCTTGGCATAGGCCTCGCCGAAGCCTTTCACCGAGGCGAGCTCGAAGTCGTAGTCGGTGTTTTTCTGCTTAGGCGATTCGTGGGTGATGACCTTGATGCCCGCCTTTTGCGCCCGTTCCAGAACGGGTTCCAGCACCTCGGCATCATTCGGGACGACGCCGATCACGTCGACTTTCTGGGCGATCAGGTCCTCGATGGCGCGGACCTGGAGCGCCGGGTCGGCGCTGGTCGGGCCGACCATGAAGGCGTCGGCGCCGAGCTTGGCGGCCTGCTTCTTGATGCCTTCGTTCATGGCGTTGAACCACGGGATGCCGCCGATCTTGACCACGACGCCGATCACCGGGTTATCGGGCGAGGCATGGGCGGCCCCTACGAGGGCCAGGGCAAAGGCGCTCGCGCACAAGGCGCGCCGGACACGGTCGACCATCGATGAACCTCCCTTGTTGAACCGGCTGCTTTGAAGGAGCGCGGCATGGCTTCTTGCTTCGGTTGCCTGATTGGACGGCGAAAGGCTCCTACAGGTCCGTATCGTCCGGTAAAGGGCCGGCGCTCAGCATGTCAACGGCGGACCCGATCGGAGCTTGTTCCGCAACCAGCTTGACATTCACTGGGGCGAACAAGCAACAGCGGTCACAGTTTGATTTGCAGCTTCACGTCTCCTGGCCGGCCCTTGGCCGCCCGTTCGAAGGCAGCGACACTGTCCTCGAACCGGAAGGTTTCCGTGATGAGCGGCTTGAGGTCCACCTTTCCCGAGGAGATCATGGCAAGCGCGCGGTCGAACAGGTTGGCGTAGCGGAACACCGTCTCGATGCGGATTTCCTTCGCGGCGATCGATGATACATCGAGCCTCACCGGTTCGACCGGCATGCCAATTAGCACCAGGCAACCGCCAGGACGGAGCAGGCCTTGCACCCCTTCGTAGGCCTTCGGCGCGCCGCTGGCCTCGAACACCACGTCCGCACCCCAGCCGTCCGTCGCGGCCAGAACCGCTTCAGCGAGGCTCGCCTCGCCCACGCGGACGGTCGAGACCCCTGGATACCGGGCGGCGATCGCGAGCTTCTCCGCCACCAGGTCGGACACGATCGCGCGTGAGCAGCCGCCCGCCAACGCCGCCAACGCCGCCATGATGCCGATCGGCCCGGCGCCGGTCACGACCGCCGTGTCGCCGGGCTGGATCTTGGCTTTCACGGCCGCTTGCAGCCCTACCGCGAAAGGTTCCACCATCGCGGCCTCGGCGAACGAGACGTTGCCGGGCAACTTGTACGTGAAGGCCGCGGGATGCACGACTTGCGGCGTCAGTACCCCATGAATTGGCGGCGTCGCCCAGAACGACACGGCGGGATCAACGTTGTAGAGCCCCAGCTTGGAGGCTCGCGATGACAGGTCCGGGATGCCGGGCTCCATGCAGACGCGGTCGCCTGGCTTGAGGCTCGCGACCGCCGCGCCGACCTCGACGACGGTTCCCGCTGCCTCATGGCCCAGCACCATGGGCGCCTCGACGACGAAGGAGCCGATGCGGCCATGCGTGTAGTAATGCACGTCGCTGCCGCACACCCCGACCGTGTCGATCGCGATCCTGACGTCGGCCGGGCCGACCGAGAGTGGGAGTTCGATGTCGCGCAGCGTCAGTTCGTGCTGCCGTTCAAGGACCAGGGCGCGCATGATGTCCTCTCCGTTCAGTTGATCATGAAGCCGCCGTCTACCGGCAGGTCGATGCCGTTCACCATAGCCGCATCATCGGACAGGAGATAGGCGACCGCGGACGCAACCTCGTCGGGCTGGACGAAGCGGCCCAAGGGGATGCGGGCCAGCATCGGGCCGGACTTCGCAGGGTCGCTCCAAGCCTTCTCGGCCATGGCGGTCAGCGTCACGACGGGATGGACGCCGTTGACGCGGATGCCTTGCCGCCCGAGTTCGTTCGCCATGACCCGGGTCAGCCCGTCCAGCGCGCCTTTCGAGGCGCAATAGGCGCCGTGGTCGGCGAAGCCGATGAAGGAGGAGATCGACGACACGTTGACGATGGCGCCCCGCGCGCCGCGCGCGATCAGGTTCCGCGCATATTCCTGGGCCACGATCATCGGGGCGCGGCAGTTGACCGCCATGATGCGGTCGAAGGTTTCAACGGCCAGGTCCAGGAAAGGACCAAGCTCAGTGACGCCAGCGCAGTTGACCAGAAGATCGGCCGGCAACGCCTCTCGCGCCGCGGCCCGCGTTGCCCCGGCGTCCATGAGGTCAACCGTGACCGTGCGGCATCCGATCTCGTCCGAAAGTGCGGCGAGGTCCGATGCCGAGCGGCTCAGCGCCACAATTTCGGCGCCGCATCCGGCCAGGAAGACCGCCGTAGCGCGGCCGATCCCTTTGCCTGCGCCGGTCACTATTACGGAACGCCCTTGCAAACCTCTCATGTTTTCTTCCGCGCCAACCAGCGTTTCCTATTGCTGCGGCCGATCCTGTTCAGCAGTCTGAGATCTGTCAATCGGCGGCGGTGCAGCAAGTAAGCATGATGGGCAATGTTGCATGGAGCAGACGTGGAGAGCATCAGGAAGGGCGTTGTCACATTGTTTAAGTGTCCGTTCGGGAAGGTTACAAGTTTTTAGAGGAGTTTGCAGGGGCTGGGTTGAACCAGCTACGGACAGTGTGATGCGCTCCGCGGCACTGTTGTCACGTGGAGAACTGCTCCGATGTGGACGCCCGAAACCCGCCGCCGCCACAATCGGGACCACCTGCGCTACCCGAGCGATCTGACCGACCAGGAATGGGAGGTGGCCCGGCACGTCATCCCGCCTGCCAAGCGAGGCGGTCGCAAGCGCGAGATCAACGAGCGCGAGGTGGTCAACGCCATCCTGTATATCCTCGGCAGCAACTGCCCGTGGCGGGCGCTGCCGAAGGACCTGCCGCCGCGCAGCACGGTTTACGATTATCTCGCGCGCTGGCAACGCGACGGCACGCTGGACCGCATGCACCACGACCTCTCCATGCGATGCCGCGAGCAGGCAGGCCGCGATGCCAGTCCGACCGCGGCCGTCATTGACAGCCAGAGCGTCAAGAACGCTGAAAAAGGGGGGCCTGCATCGACCCGCCGGGCTACGACGCGGGCAAGAAGATCAACAGCCGCAAGCGGCGCATCGTCGTCGACACGCAAGGCTTGCTGATGCAAGCGGCGGTGCATGCCGCCGACATCCAGGACCGCGGCGGCGGCGTCATGCTGATGGCCAGCCTGTTCGGTTTGTATCCGTTCCTGCTGACGCTCTATGCCGACGGCGGTTATCAGGGACCGCAGTTCCACGCTGGCCTGCGCCGGGTTATGGCTCAGGTCGAGGTCGAGATCGTCAAGCGGTCCGACCAGGCGAAAGGCTTTGCCGTCCTGCCGCGGCGCTGGGTCGTTGAGAGAACGTTTGCCTGGCTCAACCGATGCCGCCGCTTGGCCAAGGATTGGGAGAACCTCAGCGAGCGCGCGCTTGCTTTCCTGCGCTTGGCCTCCATCCGGCTGATGGTTGGAAAGCTATGCAACAATTGAGTTTCTTTTCGAACGGGCACTTAATCTCACTGTGTCATAAACATTGGCTCGGCCACTTGTCTCTGACAGGACGGGCATCGTGGCAGGGTTCTGGCGAGTGCGCGAGCGATCGTTGTTCGCAGCGTGGTCATTGACCTGGCCGTGTGCCGCTCAGGCCGGATCGGGAGCGCCGCGAGGTCGGCAAGCGGCGGGTAGGGCAGACGCTTTGAGGGATGGCGGCCGGAACCCTTCCGAGGGGGGAAAAGCACCGCGTTCGGCGATGAGGAATCCGTAAGCCGCAATGCAAAGTGTCGCGTGGTGGTGAAAGCCGCGCCATCCGCGCCCTTCGCAGTGCCCCAGGCCGAGTTCCTGCTTGAGGTCCTGGTAATCGCGCTCGATGCGCCCTCGCAGCTTGGCTTGCTCGACCATGGCCCGGCGCGTGACCGTAGGCGGCAACGTGGAAAGCCAATACTTGGTGGGCTCCAGCTCGTCGCGAGGCCACTCGATCAGGAGCCACTCCTCGGGTCGTGGGATCGGGGGGTTGGAGTCACGATGGGCGGGCCGGACGCGCACGGCGGCAAAACGCCCAGCCGGCATGGTGTTGCTGCCCTCGCGCCAAGTAACTCGGCGCCAGGCGCTCTTTGACAGGCTGACCGCGAGTGCCTTGGCCGGCATGGGGGTATGCTCGGCATCGCGCCGGATCAAGGACGGTGGACGACCACGCCCGCTCCAGGATTTGGGCGGCAGAGGCTCTGTCCCCGGCGGCCACAGGCTGGTGCGGGACTGGATGCCGACGACGTAGGCGAGACCGAGTGCGGTGATGCCGTCCCGGAACGCGGTGTCCATGCCGTATCCGGCGTCGGCGGGCACCGGGGCTTTCGGGACGCCGGCGGCTACCGCGGCGCTGATTTGGGCAAGTGCGACCTGCGGCTTGGTCTGAAACGCGATGTCTGCCGGCACGCCGGCTGCGGCACGCCGGGCCGGGTCGTCAGCCCAAGGTTGGGGCAGATAAAGACGGTGGGCGATCGGCAGGCTCGCGTGATCGGCTGCCAGTGAGAGGGGGACGGCCACCTGGCAGTTGTCCTGCTTGCCCAGTTGTCCGCAGTATTGCCGGGCGGCGCCGACCGAGTGGGCGCCTTTCTTGGGAATGCCGGTGTCGTCGGCCATCCAGCCGCGGATGGGGCCTCGTTGCTCGATGATGGGCGGCGCCTGGGTGTGGACGGCAGTCAGGAGCGCATCGTCGGACCAGTCGGCCTTGGCGACAAAACGGCGCAACGACTGATGGGCCGCCTGCACCCGTGCTGGTTCGACCCGGGCCGCCATCGGTTCCACGCTCTTGCGAGCGCCCGGCAGCAGCAGGCCCGTGCAGTAGGATCGCAATGGCGCTGCCCTATCAGCGTGCCCGAGCGCGCGGGTCAGCGCCTCGACATAGGCGACAAGGCGTGATTCGCTCCCGAGCGTGCCTGTGGAAGAACCCACAATTCGCCTCTACGGCCATGAGTCAATCCACTTACGCAAGGCACGCGCATCGTACAAGAAATTTATGACACAGTACGACTAGGCTCCAGCGCGCTATCACTACCGTAGCGAAAAACTGGTAGCGTCCGCGCTCATGGTGGAAATTCGCTGACAACGGCGTTGCAGGCGGAGGTGGTCACCGGATTGGCTGGCTCAGGCGGAGTTGCGCGGCTCCAACCCGAACCGACGAGGACCCGATGACCGAGGGCAGACGGCCGTTGGCCGAGCTGCTGGCCAAAGCCGGAGACGGCGACTGTCTGCGCAGCGTGGCGGAGGCTGTTGCGCAGGTGCTGATGGAGACGGACGTGGACGGCCTGATCGGCCGCCGGGCGGCACGGGCGCACCGGCGAGCGCACGACCTACCGCCACGGCTATCGCGACCGCACGCTCGACACGCGCCCGGGCAGTTTGCAGCGGCGGCCCCCAAAGCTGCGCCAGGGCCGCTGCTTCCCGCCGTTCCTGGAGCCGCGGCGGACGTCGGAGAAGGCCCTGGCCGCTGTCGTCCAGGAGGCCTGGATCGGGGGCGTCTCGACCCGGCGGGTCGGCACCGGGTGCAGGCGATGGGGCTGGCGGGGATCGGCAAGAGCACGCTGCGCAAGCTGTGCCGCGACATCGACGGCCGCGCGGGCGCCTTCCTCGAACGCCCCCTTGCCGGCGACTGGCCCTGCCTGTGGCTGGATGCCGCCTGCCTCAAGCAGCGCGAGGGTGGGCGGATCACCAGCGTCGCCGCGACAGCCGCCGCGGCGGCGAACGCCGAGGGCCAGCGGGAGATCGCCGGCCTGCGCATCGGGCCTTCGGAGGCGGAAACGTTCTGGGCGACGTTCCTCAAGAGCCTGGTCCGCCGCGGCCTGCGCGGCGCCAAGCTGGTGATCTCGGACGCGCACGAAGGCCTCAAAGCCGCGATCCGGCGGGTGATGGGCTCGGCCTGGCAAAGATGCCGGGTTCATTGGATGCGCAACGCGCAGGCCTACGTGCCGAAAGCCCAGCAGAACACCGCCTCGGCCGCGCTCCGTCAGGCGTTCATCCAACCCGGCCGCCCGTCCGCCAGCCAAACGCTTCGCCACGTTGCCGACCAACTCCGACCCGCGCGGCCAAAGCCCGCCGCATTCATCGACGACAGCGAGGCCGACGTGCTGGCGCACATGGGCTTGCCCGCCCAGCACCGGGCCAAGCTCCACCCCACGAACCCGCTTGAACGCCTCAACAAGGAGATCAGACGCCGCGCCGACGCCGTCGGATCGTCCCCGGCGAGGCATCCATCATCCGCCTGATCGGCGCCGTGCTATTGGAAGCCCACGACGAATGGCAGCTCCAGCACCGCACCATGCAGACCGAGGTCATGGCCGAACTCACGCCGCCACTGATCGACGCCGCTCCACCACAGCGTTCCACCGTAGCAGCCCGACATGCGGCCACCTCAACCTACGCCGCAATTTCAACCACGTTGACGGACGTGACCACCTGCCTCGCCTTGAGAGCCTTGCGGTCTATCGTGATCGAAACGTCCAACGCGACAAATCGAGGCAGTACGGTGACCCGCTCCCGTGTCGCTAAGCCAATATAGGTTGAAAATCCTTCACCCGATTGCCCCGCGTCCCTACCGCGATCAGGTAACGCTCTGGGCCGAAAAGCTCGCCCGGTGCAGCCGGATCATCTAATCCACTCCTGCATGACCCCTCCCACTTCGCCCTCCCCCAATCAGCCGCTGCCAAGCGCGTCGAAGGCATGGGCGCGTGCGCTCAGTGCCATCAAGCTGCTCGAAGCCCCCTCCCCTCCTACCCTTCCCGGCCTCGTCGATCGCCTCGCCCTCGTCCACCGGGACCGCCCGGCTTTGCTCGGCGAGACGGAGACGCTTACCTATCGCGCCCTGGCCGGGCGCGCGAACCGTTACGCCCGCTGGATCATCGCCCAGGGCGCCGCCCCTGGCGACGTCGTCGGACTGCTCGCGGCGAACAGCCCCGACTACGTCGCCATCTGGCTCGGCCTCACCCGCGCCGGATGCGCCGTCGCGCTGATCAACACGAACCTGGCCGGCGACGCGCTGCTGCACAGCATCAAGGCCGCAGCACCCTCGCACCTGATCGTCTCGGACAGCCTCTTGCCGCCGCTCACCGCGCTGGCGTCACGCCTGCCGCCGGACACCCGCGTCTGGGTTCACAGTACCGCGCCCGCCGCCCCCTGGCCGCGCATCGCGCCGGACCTGCTGCCCGACAATCCGGCCCAGCTCGAACCCGGCGAACGCCTGCTGCCCAACCCGCAAGACCCTGCGCTGCTGATCTACACCTCCGGCACCACGGGCTTGCCGAAAGCGGCCCACGTCTCGCACGCGCGCATCATGGAGTGGAGCCTCTGGTTCGCTGCCATGATGGACGCCCAGCCGCACGACCGCCTGTATGACTGCCTGCCGATGTATCACAGCACGGGCGGCGTCGTCGCGATCGGCGCGATGCTGGCCAGCGGCGGCTCCGTGCTGATCCGCCGCCGCTTCTCCGCAACCGGGTTCTGGGACGACGCCGCCGACAACGGCTGCACCATCATCCAGTATATTGGCGAGCTCTGCCGTTACCTGACCTTCGCGCCCCCGCATCCCAAGGAGCGCGCCCATCGCATCCGCCTTGCCTGCGGCAACGGCCTGCACAAGGAGGTGTGGCAGACCTTCCAGCAACGCTTCGCCATCCCGCAAATCCTCGAATTCTACGCCGCCACCGAAGGCGTCGTGTCGCTCTACAACGCCGAGGGCAAGCCAGGCGCGGTCGGGCGCATCCCGCCTTTCCTCGGCCATCGCTTCCCCGTAGCGCTGATCCGCTCCGATCCCGACTCCGGCGAGCCGCTGCGCGACGCCGCCGGCCTCTGCATCCCGTGCCAAGCCGACGAACCCGGCGAGGCCGTCGGGCGGCAATCCCAATCATCCGCCCGCCCCTTCAACGGCTACACCGACCGGGCCGCCTCCGCTCGCAAGCTGCTGCACGACGTGTTCGAAAACGGCGACCGCTGGTTCCGCACCGGCGACCTGATGCAGAAGGACGCCGCCGGATACTATTACTTCGTCGGGCGCATGGGCGACACGTTCCGCTGGCAAGGCGAGAACGTCGCCGCCGCCGAGGTCGAAGCAGCCCTCCGCGCCTGCCCCGGCGTCACCGCCGCCGCGGTTTACGGCGTCGCCGTCCCGGGCCACGACGGGCGCGCCTGCATGGCCGCCATCACCACGCGAGACGGGTTCGACCTCGCCGGACTCAGCGGCCAGCTCGCCGCCCGCCTGCCGGCCTACGCCCAGCCGGTCTTCATCCGCTGCTGCCGCACGCTCGAGATGACCGCCACGTTCAAGCTGGCCAAGCACAACCTGGCCCGAGAGGGCTACCTGCACGCAACCGACCCGGTGTGGTTCAACGACCGCCGGCCCGCCCAATGCATCCCGCTCGATGCCGCCCTGCTGCAGGCCATCGCCACCAATGCCCGGCGCATCTGACACCCTTCATGCGGTGTTCCCGGCATCGACCGTCATCACCGTGCCGGTGATGTTCCGCGCCGCCTCGCTGAACAGGAAGTCGACCGCGCCCGCGATGTCGCCCGCTTCCGGCATCCGCTGCAACGCGCTGCGCCGGGCGATCTGCGCCCGGTGCGATGCGCTCAGCTCACGCACCATCTCGGTATCCACGAAACCCGGCGATACCGCGTTCACCGTGATCCCCAACGGCCCGACCTCCCGCGCCAGCGACCGGGTGAACCCAACCAGCGCGGCCTTGGTCGCGCTATAGACCGACAGCCCGCTATAGCCGGTGGCGCTCACGATCGAGGCGATGTTGACGATCCGCCCGCCCCGCCCGGCCATCATCGACCGCACCATGTATTTCGTCAGCAACAGCGGCGAGGTGACGTTCAAGTTGATCAGCCGCTCCACCACCCCGTCCGGCATGTTGGCAAGCACGCCGGTCGAACCGAGCGCCGCATTGTTCACCAGGCCGTAGAACGGCCCGTATTCCGCGCGCAACTGCCTGACCAGCCCGGCCAGGCCGCCGGTCTCCGCGAGGTCGAACGGGTGGAACTGCAGCGCCCCCCGCCCCTCCCGCGCCGCCGCCTCGCGCGCCGCCGGCAGATGCTCGCCCTCCTGCC
The DNA here is from genome assembly GCA_965217935.1 of Acetobacteraceae bacterium. GTDB lineage: Bacteria > Pseudomonadota > Alphaproteobacteria > Acetobacterales > Acetobacteraceae > JBBROS01. The sequence continues at coordinate 2,089,431 of OZ244581.1, forward strand.
GCGCCACCGCGACCACCCGGAACCCGGACGCGGCCAGCTTCGCCGCGATCGCGAGCCCCAGGCCCCGGCTCGCCCCCGTCACCACCACGTTACGCACCGGCGCGCGCCAGCTTGCCAGCCCCGGTCACCTCCAGCGAAGCCAACTGAATGAGCCGGGTCGGCACCTTGTAGGCCGGCAGCGCCCGCTGGCACGCCTCCAGCACCTCCCGCCTGACGGCCTCGAACGCCGCTCGCTCCACGCCATCCCGGAGCACGATGTCGGCCTCCACGATCGCGCCGGTGATCGGGCTCGCCCGGCCACGCACGCGCGCCATCTGCACCGCCGGGTGCTGGTTGATCACGGCCTCGACCTCCTCAGGATAGACCTTCAGCCCGCCCACGTTCACCACCCCCTCCCGCCGCCCGGCGAAGTAAAGCCGGTCGCCGCGCCGCTCGACCATGTCCCCGGTATCGACGAAGCCGTCGGCGTCCGCGAGGCCTCGCGTGGCGCCGAGGTAGCCCGACGCGGTCCGCCCCGAACGGATCTGCAGCGACCCGTCCCTGATCCGCATCTCCGCCCCGCCCGGCTGCTCCAGCAACGCCGCAGGAAAGCCAGCCAGCCCATCGCGCACGTCGAACGCCACCCCGGCCTCGGTCGATGCGAAGGCATGCACGACCGCAGCACCCGGGAACGCCGCGCGAAGCTGGTCTAGGATCGCCTGGTCGGCGACCTCGCCGGACAGCCGCACGTAGCGCGGCGAGAAGAGCCCGGACGCGCCGCTCATCAGCGCCCGCCGCCAGTGCGACGGCGTGCCCGACATATGGCTCACGCCCTGCCGCCCGGCGCGGCCCAGGAACGCGGCCACCCCCTCCCCCGCCTGCGACAGCACCATCGAGCCGCCGCCGAGCAGCGCCCGCAACAAAATCTGCAAGCCGCCGTAGCGCCGGATGTCGTAGAACGTGCTCCACACCGCGCCGTCCGCGGCCACGCCGTCACTACGCGCCGAATCAGCCCGATGCGGTCCCGTGAGGCTCGCCAGCCGGTGCGATACCAGCTTCGGCCTGCCGGTCGTGCCCGAGGTGAACAACAGCCATTCCGTCTCGCGATCCCGGTCCCCCTCACCCCCGCCCGGCGCACAGCGCGGCTTGCAAGCGATCACCGGCGGCCCAGCCGGGTCCACGCTGGCGGGCCCGCTGCCGTCCGAGACGATCACGTCGGCCGCCGCCTGCTGCAGCACCTCCGGCAGATAGGCGGGCGGAAAATCCGGCGGGCAGAGCAAGACCCGGCGCGCGACCCCGTCGAGCTGCAGCAACGCGAGCGCCGCCGGCAACTGCCGCACGCACGAGATCAGCACCGTCCGTCCGCGGAACGCGTCGAGCCCGGCCTCCAGGCTGCTCCCCCCGGCAAGCCCGGCAAGCGCCGCCTCGCCATCGGCGTCAGACAGCCGGCGCACCGGAGAAAGCCCGGCACCGGCGGTCAAGCTCCACAACGACTGACGCCCGATCGAGGTCTCCGCGTCGCGGATGGCTGACAGCATCTTCGATGACCCCTGCTTGGCTCGTTTGGCGGGCCGTTTTGGCTGACTGGCTTGGGCCGATCTGGCCGTTGTCAGCAAACAACGATTGTGCCTGTTCAATAAACGGCGTAAAGACTAAAAACTTCTACAAAGGCGATATCTACAAAACAGGACGGACGCCGATGCGGCAAGAGACGATCGCCATCCATGGCGGCTACAGCTCTGACCCGGCCACCCGCGCCGTGGCCGTCCCGATCTATCAAACCGCCGCCTACAGCTTCGACAGCGCCGACCACGGCGCAGCCCTGTTCAACCTTGAAGCCGAGGGCCACCGCTACAGCCGCATCAGCAATCCAACCAACGCGGTGCTCGAACAGCGCGTCGCGGCGCTCGAAGGCGGCCTCGAAGCCCTGGCGTTCAGCTCAGGACAAGCCGCCCTGACCCATGCCATGCTGAACTTGCTGGAGGTCGGCCACAACGTCGTTTCGCCGCCGCAGCTCTACGGCACCACCCACACCCTGTTCGCCCACACGCTCCGCCGCTTCGGCATCACCGCGAGCTTCGCCGCCAGCGACGCCGCATCCGACATCGAAGCGGCGATCCGCCCGAACACCCGCGCCATCTTCTGCGAAAGCGTCGGCAACCCGGCCAGCAACATCGCCGACCTCGAAGCCATCGCCGCCGTCGCGCACAAGCACGGCCTGCCGCTCGTGGTCGACAATACCGTGCCGACGCCGGTCCTGCTCCGCCCGATCGAGCACGGCGCCGATATCGTGGTCCATTCATTGACCAAGTTCATGGGTGGCCACGGCACCACCCTCGGCGGCATCGTGGTCGATAGCGGCAAATTCCCCTGGGCGGAACACGCCGAACGGTTCCCGCAATTCAACCTGCCGGATCCGTCCTATCACGGCCTCGCCTACGCCCAGCATTTCGGCCCCGCCGCCTATATCGCGCGCCTGCGCAGCATCTACATGCGCACCATGGGCGCGGTACTGTCGCCGTTCAACGCCTTCCTGCTCCTCCAAGGCATCGAGACGGTGGCGATCCGCGTCGAACGCCACGTGGCCAATGCGAGGCGAGTGGCCGAGTTCCTCCGGGCCAACCCCGCGGTCGAGTGGCTCAACTACGCCGGCTTCCCCGAAAGCCCCTACTACCCGCTCGCGCAGAAGTATCTCGGCGGCCAAGCCTGTTCGCTGATGACCTTCGGCGTGCGCGGCGGCTTCGAGGGCGGCAAGCGCTTCTACGACGCACTGAACCTGGTCAAGCGCCTGGTCAATCTCGGCGATGCCAAGTCGCTCGCCTGCCATCCGGCCTCCACCACCCATCGCCAGATGTCCGCCGCCGAGCAGGCCCTCGCCGGCGTCGCCCCGGAAACCATCCGCCTCAGCGTCGGGATCGAGCACATCGACGACATCGTCGCCGACCTCCGCCAAGCGCTCGAGGCCGCGGCCAGCCCGGGGTCGGCGCAAGCTTTGGCCGCCGAATGATGCCCGCTGTCCGAACCGCCGGCTGAGCGTCATGCCCTCGGGCGGCTGCCGTCAGATGCTCACCATCGGCCTCATCAACAACATGCCCGACGCGGCATTGCGCGCGACGGAGCGTCACTTCGAGGAGCTGCTCCGCGCCGCTGCTGGCGGCCGCGCCGTCCGGCTGAAATTGTTCTCGATCCCCCAGGTTCCGCGCGGCGAAGCCGGGCGCGCCCACGTGCTGCAATATTACCAAGACGTCGAACACCTCTGGGGCGAACGGCTCGATGGCTTGATCGTCACCGGCGCAGAGCCGCGCGCCCGCGTCTTGGAAGACGAACCCTATTGGCCAGTCCTGGCCGACACCGTGTCCTGGGCGGAGCAAAACACCTCCTCGACCATCTGGTCCTGCCTCGCGGCCCAAGCCGCCGCCCTCCGGTGCTTCGGCATCGCCCGCCGCCCGCTCGCGCGCAAGCTCTCCGGCGTGTTCGAGTGCGAGAAGGCGGCCAACCACCCGCTCACCGCAGCACTTCCAACCCGCTGGAAATGCCCGCATACCCGATACCACGACCTGCTCGAGGCCGACCTCGTGGCCAGTGGCTGCGACATCCTCTCCCGCTTGCCCGGCTATGGCGTCGATATGTTCGCGAGCGACCGCGGAAGCCTGTTTCTCTTCCTGCAAGGCCACCCGGAATACAGCCCCGACTCCCTCCTCCGCGAATACCGGCGCGACATCACCCGATTTCTCCTCGGTGAGCGGGAGACCTATCCCGATGCCATGCACGGCTACTTCGCCGCCGAAACCGCCCTCGCGCTGGAAGGCTTCCGCGCCCACGTCATTCAAGACCGCGATCCCGCGATGCTGCAGGCGCTCGCCCGCATCCTGGAGGGCTGGACGCCCCCGCAAACCTGGCAAGCATCCGCGGTGCGGCTCTATGCCGGCTGGCTCGGCGTCATCGCCGACCGGCAATCGAGCGTGCGCAAAGTGCCGGCCACGGAAGCCGCGCTCTCCTGAATGACCCAGTTGGCCAACGATCGGCCCGCCTCGCCGCTGTTCCCCTCGGCGCAGGACCGCCTCCATCTCGACGGCCTGCTGACCCACGAACTCGCCGCCGCGACCGCACGGGTCAACCAAGGCCCGGTCGCCGCCTCGCAGGGCCTCCACGCGCTCCATCACGACCTCCTCGCGTTCGATTTCGCCTCGCCGCGCCCGCTTGAGGATTTGCTGCACTGGACCATACGCCAGCTCGAGCACGGACTGGTCCACGTCACCCACCCCCGCTACCTCGGCCTGTTCAACCCGGCCCCCACCTTCCCCTCGGAATGCGCCGACCGCATCGCCGCCGCGTTCAACCCCCAGCTCGCCACCGAAACGACCTCCCCGGCCGCGACCGCCATCGAATCCCACGTCATCGCCGCAGTGGCGAGCCGGGCCGGGTTGCCGCCCGGGACCACCGGGCACTTCACCAACGGCGGATCGGAAGCCAACGGCGCGGCGCTCCTCTGCGCCCTCACCCAGGCCCATCCTGGCTTCGCCGCCGAGGGCGCCCGCAGCTTCTCCGGGCCGCCCTCGTTCTACGTCTCGGCGGACTGCCACCTCGCCTGGATCAAGCTCGCCCACGCCGCCGGCATCGGCCGCGCCGCCGTCCGCCTCGTCCGCACCGACGGCGCCGGCCGTATCGACCCGGACGCCCTCGCGGACGCGATCGGCACGGACCGGGCCCAAGGCGGCCAGCCGGTCATGGTCGCCGCCACTGCCGGCACCACCAATGCCGGAATGATCGACCCGCTCGGCCCCTGCGCCGCCATCGCCCGCCGCTTCGGCCTTTGGTTCCATGTCGACGCGGCATGGGGCGGCGCGCTCATCGCCTCGCCCCGCCTCCGTCCGCTGCTCGCCGGCATCGAGGACGCCGATTCCATCACCATCGACGCGCACAAGTGGTTCTCCACCACCATGGGCTGCGGCATGTTCCTGACCCGCCATCCCCGCGCCCTCTCGGCGGCATTCGGCGTCGCCGCGAGCTACATGCCGTCCCACGACGCCCAGCGCGACCCTTACGTGACGTCCGGCCAATGGTCGCGCCGCTTCAACGGCCTGCGCCTGTTCCTCTCGCTGGCCGCCGCCGGCTGGCCCGGCTACGCCCGGCACGTCGAGCACGCGGCCGAGTGCGCCGGGATGCTGGCGGCCGCCATGTCGGCCCGCGGCTGGCGCATCGCCAACCAATCCAGCGCGGCCGTGCTGTGCCTGGAGCCGCCGCCCGGAACCGTCCCCGACATCAAAGCCATCGTCGCTCGCGTCGTCGCCTCCGGGCGCGCCTGGGTGTCGCTCGCCCGCTTCGAAGGCCACGACGTGCTGCGCGCTTGCATCACGAACGGGCAAGCAACCGCCGCCGACATGGCCGAGGCCGCGGACGCCCTGCACGACGCGGCCGGCTCCAGCGCTGCCGACTGAACGGCCGCATCCGCCATGGAAACCCGGCTCCCGCCACTGGCCAAAGGCCTGCTCTCGTTCGTCGTTCCTGCGTTGCGGTCCGCGCACCACCGCCGCCCAGCCGCCACCGGATCGCCGGAATACTGCTACTCGGTCTTTCTGCGCCACTTCGCCCACCTCGCCCGCTACAACGGCGCCCGCATGCCCCGCACCGTCGCCGAGTTCGGACCAGGCGACTCGCTCGGCACAGGGCTCGCCGCCCTGATCGCCGGCGCAGGCCGCTATATCGCCCTCGACGTGCAGAACCACACCGATCCTGCGCAGGATCTGCGGGTGTTCGACCAGCTCGTCGCCCTGTTCCGCAACCGCACACCCATTCCGGACGCGGGCGTCCGCATCGCCACCGAGCCTCCCGACTGGGCGTTCCCGCGGTCGCTCGCCGCCGGGCTAGAGCAAGCCCTCGGCCCCGAACGGCTGCAAGCCATCCGCGACGACCTGGCCACCCGGTCGGGGCGCTTCGTCCGCTTCGCCGTGCCCTGGTATGGCCATCCCGCAATCGAGGCGCGCAGCATCGATTGGCTGTTCTCGCACTCCGTCATGGAGCATGTGGACGACGTCGAGCACGCCTACGCCTGCTGCGCCGGCTGGATCGCCGACGCCGGGCACATGACGCACGAGATCGATTACAGCAGCCACGGCCTGACCCGGCACTGGAACGGCCACTGGACCGTCGGACCCGCCAAGTGGCGCATGATCAGGGGCGTCCGCCCGTTTCTCATCAATCGCCTGCCGCATGAGGCGCATCTCGCGATCCTGCGCCGCAACGGCTTCCGTATCCTGCACGAACGCCTCGTCAGCCGCGACGACGGCATCGCCAGGCAATTGTTCGACGCGCGCTATGCCGGCATGACCGGCCGCAGCGCGCGCACCCACATCGGCTTCATCGTCTGCAGCAAGCTCAGCCAGGGCGTTCCGGCAAACCCCTGATCACCGCCCCGCCCCGGATCAGCCACGGGCGCAACGCTTGCCGCAAGCCGAGCACGTCGAGCGCCGCAAGGCCGGTGGCGTAAGCTGCGGCCCCGAGGGCGATCCGGGCCGCCAGCCCCGCGACGCCGGGCCACGGCCCGGCCACCATCATCACCCCCGCCATCAACGCCACCGCCGCGACGACCTTCGCCGTCTCCAGACCCGGCAGCGGCAGCGGATACGACCGCCTCGCCAGCCAAAGCGCGTGCACGAGCGAGGCCCCGCAGGCGATCGTCAGCGCCACCGCCGACCCCAAGGCTCCCCAGCGCGGGATCAGCGCCACGTTCAGCCCCACGTTCAATGCGGCGCTCATCGCGGTCACCTGCACCGCAAGCCTCGTCTTGCGTCCAAGCTGGAACGAGAAATCGACGTATTGCGCCCGGAACCCGAGCATCGCGGAGGACAGCGCGAGCCACGGCGTCAGGGCAACGACCGGCTCGCGGTATCCAGGGCTGATCAACAACCCGGCCACTTGCGGGACGACCAGCGTCAATCCAACCCCGGCCGGAACCAGCAAACCGAGCAACAACGTATGGGTCCTGCCCAGCATCGCCGCCGCCCGCGCCGGGTCCCCGCTATCGACCGCCTTGATGACGCCCGGCCAAGCCGCCGTGCCGATGCCGACCGCAAGCAGCCCAGCCGAGTTCTGCACCAGCGCCGACGCAACCGTGTAGTGCGCCACAGACTCGACGGTCGACAGCCATCCCAGCAGCAGCCGATTGGCCGAATTGCTCAACCCATACAGCACCATCGTGAACCCGAGCGGCGCCGCGTAGGCAACGAACGACCGCGCGAGAACCGCGTCGGCGCGCCCGCCCCGCCGGATCGACCCGTCGCCGAGGAACAGGCAGCCCGATAGGAACATGGCCATAAAGCTCGCGCCAAGCACCACGTCCGCGGACCGCGTCAGGTATGCCGCGGCCGTACAGCCCACCAGGATCAAGCCGCTGCGCACCAGGTTCATGGCGAAGTAGCGCCACGGGCGGAACCGCCCGGCCTGGATCCTGGCCGCGAACTCGAACCAGCCGTAAGCCCAGGCCCCGGCGAGGAACAGCCAGACATACCCGCCGTGGGGCGCGAGCAAGCCGAGCAGGCTCGCCGCAGCCGTCAGCACGACCGACACCGCACACGCCCCGGCGAACAACGCCAACAGCGTGGCCATGAACGTGAGGTCCGCTTCGCGCCCCTGATACCATCGCTGGAAGCTGACCGAAATCCAGTCGAACAGCAGGTTGTTGCCGATGGCGACCGCCGCCAGGCCGAGCCCGTAGATGCCGAATTGCTCCGGCGTCAGCAGCCAGGTCAGCAGCATCATGGTGGCGAACCCCAGCACGCTGGGGACCATCTTGCTCGCGATATAGACGGCTACGTCGCCTAGGCGCACCGCTCGCACCCGATCGAGGGGCAGTGCCAGCCGACTTCGGCCGCGATCCGAGGGGCAGGCCGCTTAGCCAATCGCGCGCCCCGGTATGCGATCCGCTCGGCTTGGCCGTGCCGTGCAGCGCCTCATCGCGGCCGCGCCGCCTCGGCCGGCCGTGGCGCATGCGCCGCATCGGCAGGCTGCGGGCAAGCGCCTGGGTTCGGCTCGGCTCGCCGGGCGCCCTGCCGTAGGGCGAACGCCTGCTCATAGGCCGCGAGCAGCACCGGCGCCGAGTAATCCCACGCCAGTTGCTCGCGCACCCGCGCCATCCCGGTCCGACCCATCGCCGCCCGCGCCGCATCGTCGTCGAGCAAGCCGCAAATCGCCCGCGCCAACGCCCGCTCATCGTTCGCCTCGGCATAGAACCCGGCAGCATCCGCTGAGACCCGCGTCTCACGCATGTCGTAGGCCACCACCGGCAGCCCGAAATACATGTACTCCACCACCTTGTTCATCGTGCTCTGGTCCGACCAGGCGTTCTTTGGCCCGGGATCGATCCCCAGATCGGCCGACGACAGCACCTCGCACAGCGTATCGTCGCTCACCCGCCCAAGGAACCTGCAGCAATCCGCCACCCCCTCATCCGCGGCATACCGCGCGATTGCCTCCCGGTGCGGACCCCCGCCCATCACCACGCACTGCACGTCTTGCCGCCCCAGCTCGTCGCGCATGAGCTTCACTGCCCGGACGAGGTGGTCCACCCCGTCCTGCTTACAAATCTCACCCAGATAAGCGATCATGAAGCGCTTGCCGTTGGACCAGGCGGGCGACCGCTCCCGCATCCGGAACCGCGATAGGTCCGGCCCCGACCGCACCACCCACACGTCGTCCGCCCGCTTGCCCCCGCGCGAGATTGCCAAGGCTTTATGGCTCTCGTTGGTGGTGATCACCACCTGCGCCGCCCGGAACGTCATCCGCTCCATGAACAGGAGCGCCTTGAACAGCAACCCGCCTTCCGCCCCCTCGAACTTGGCCGCGAACATCTCCGGCGAAAGGTCGTGGTGGTCGAACACGAACACCTTGCCGAACAGGCGCCAGAACAGCCCGAGCGGCCAGTAGGTTTCGGGTGGGTTGCACGCATGCAGCACGTTGAACCCGCGCCCGAACAGCGCGACGCGGACCGTCAGCAGCGCCACCATCACGAAGCACCAGGCGAACTCGGCCACGAACCCGATCGCGCCCTGCGCCTCGCCCGGCAGCCAGTAGCGGTAGATATCGACACCCTCGGCCCGCTCGAACCCGGCGTTCAGCCCCTTCATCTTCGGGCAGATCACGCTGACCGCGTAACCGGCCCGGGCGAGCGTCGTCGCCTCCAGCCACACCCGCCGGTCGAACGGCACCGGCAGGTTCTGCACCACGATCAGAACCCGGCGCGGCCCGGGCTCGCGCGCAGCCCCTGCTGCCGGCATACCGTTCCGCTCCCTAGTGGCGCGATGATGTCGGACACTTCAGTCCGTCATCTGAATCGGCCCACCAGATCAAGGTAGTGCTCTGACGCATGCTGAACCTTCCGAATGTGTCAGAGCACTACACCGCTTCGCTCTGCAAGGCCGCGCCCTGGGCCACGCCGCTCGCCTCCAAGAACACGATCCGGCTCCGCAGCCTGTCGCCAGCCGCAATCCGCCCCCGCCCGATCAAGGCCGTCGCCGGCTCCCGCAGCCCGAACCGCTCGGAATACCAGCCCAGGACCGGATCGGTCTCGCCCCGGTGGACCGACCACGCCAACAGCGGCGGAAGCTCCATCGTCGCCCTGCCCGCCGCCCATGCAAGCACGGCGCATCCGCCCTCCAAACGGCACTCCACCAGCGGGTGCAGGTGGAACGCGAGCCGCACCTCGGCCGATCCCTGGCCATCCAGCCAGTCGGTCACCTCCAGGCTCCGCGCCGCCCGGTCCAGCACGAGCCGGCGGCGGTGCGCCATCCAGGGCTTGGTCCGCCGATACCCGTCATGCGTCGCCTCCACGCAAGCGGTCGTCCCGTCGGTCAGGCCGGACGCCGAGAACAGCTCCGCCTCCGGGCGCGTGCGCCAGAGGAATGGCCCGGCTGGCTCCGCCTGGTCCCGCCCTGCCACTTGCAGCGTGTTGTGCGCCAGGGTGGACCGGAAGTAATTCCGCCAGGTGCGCTCCCCGTGATAGCAATACGTTCCCGGATCAACTAGGATCTCACATCCCCCGACCCGCAGCTCGAGCGACAAGGCGTCCGCATGGGCGTGGGCCGCGGTCGCGAGGAAGCCATGCGGCCCGTGATCGAACCGGCACCAAATCTCCCTCGGGCCCGGCGTCAGGTCGCGCAAGATCGAGATTCCCGCGTCCGGGAACAACCCGGGCCGCACTTCCGGCCCCGGCGCCCCGGTTCGGTGGTCGGCGCCCATGCTGGACAGCAGTGCGGCGCCGAAATCCCCGCTTGGCGCCGGCCACCACGGCTCCCGCCCGGCCAGCCGCCCGCCCGCCTCCAGCACCGTCGCCGTCCCGTCGCCGGGCCTGCCGAACAGCAAGGCTCGCCCGCCGTCGCCGTCGCCCTGCCGCGCCCCCTTGCCAGCCGCGTCGACGGTCGCCGCCAGGGCGGTCAGCATGCGCCCCACTTCCTCCCAGTACGCCTCGCTCAACGGCGTCCCGGACGCATCGGCTTCGATCCCGGCCACAAGGAACAACTCGGTCGCAAAGCCGTGGTAGTCCCCCGCCAGCTCGCGGTTGAGCCCATCCGAAAAGGTCTGCCGCACACTCTCCTGTTCAAGCTTCCCCGCCGCCAGCCGCGACCAGCCGTCACTCTCGGCGAACATCGGGAACGCCCGGCTGGCCGCCAGCAGCCCCGCCATCTCGGCCACCAGATGATTGTTCGCCGACGTCCCGCGGCTGTAGAACGTCGTGATCCAGGCCTGATGCGCGTGCAACTGCCGCCGGAACTGCGGATCGCCCTCGAAACACGCCGGGGCGCGCGGCCAGCGGTCCAGCAGCCGCCGCGCCCACGTCCATGTCAGCAGCCGCAGGCCGAGCTCGATCCCGCTGATCCAATGCACCCCCCGCAGTGGCGGATTGGCCCGTTGCCACGACCGCAGGTGCGCCACCGCCCGCTTGGCGAACCGCGCCTCGCCCGACAGGTGGTAGGCCGCGGCCAGCACGGTCAGGTGCTGCAGCCGCGACAGCTCCCAAACGTGCTTGATGTTGCCCACCCGCTCCTGGTCCCGGTACGGGATGCCGAAGCAATAGGCCGCCGAAGGCGCACGCATCCGCGTCGCCGGGTCAAGGAACCAATCCGGATCGCCGCCCCCGAGGTCGGCCTCGAACGCGAACACCGGCCACCGCCCGTTCGCCAGCAGCGCCTCCGCCGCCGCCAGCACCGCCTCCGCCCCTTCCATGCCGAGCCCGGCGCCGGCGGGAACCTGCCCCCCGGCCCATCGCGGCTCCGCCCGCGGCTCCGGCCAGTCCGCCCCGGCCCGCCTGCGCCACAGCCGCTGCTTCATCATGTTGCGCACGCGCCAGGCCATCTCCCTGGGCCGCATGCCGCGCAGCCGGCGCAGATACCAGCTCGGCGTCATGCCCCGACCCGGCCCGCGCCCAACGCCTTGGCGCCCAACGCCGGCAACCGCATCCGCCGCCCGCTAACGTCCGGCAGCACCGCCAGCACCGGCGTCCCCAAGAGCCGCTCAGCCGTCTCGGTGGTCAGGCAATGATTGCCGAACGTCAGCAGCAGCAGCAGCGCGAACGCGGTGGTCATCGACCCGGCCACCACGCCCGCCGCGGCGATCAGCCGCTTGTTTGGCCAGACCGGCCTGTCCGAGGCGACCGGGCTCTGCACCTCCTTCACGCTCACCACGCCGGCCCGGTCCAGGTCCGCGGTGTAGCGCGCGTCCGCCAGCCGCTTGCGCGTCACCTCCGCCGCCGCCACCAAGTCCTCGATCCGCCGGTCGTAGTCGCGCAACGCGATGTCGTCTTGCGCAAGCTGCCGCAACTGGCCCTCGTAGACCACCAGGTTGCCCCGCAACGCGGCAATCGTGCCGGCCAGCGGCGCAAGGTCGGTCCCGAGCGTCGCCAATTGCGCCCGGAGGCTGTTGGCGACCGGGTTCGCCCCTGTCGTCACCGACGTGCTCCGGGCATGCGTCTCTGCCAGCGACTGCCTGACCGACGCCAACTCGCCCTCGACCCCCAAGATCAACGGCGAGTGCGCCCCATAGCCGCGCGCGGCGAGCTCTTGCCGTTTCGCCACCAGGTCGCGCTCCCGCTTCATCACGTCCTGCGCGCCGGGCGAGTCCTGGCTCAACGACTGCAGGGTGATCATCTCCGGCTGCCGCTCCAACTCGGCCCGCACGGCTACGAGCTGCGCCTCGATCGACGCCTTCCGCTGCTCCGAATCGCGCAACGCCTCCCCGTCCTTGCCGCGCTGGGCCACGAGCAGGCTGCGCTGCTCACCCACCGAGTACAAGCCGTGCCGGACGACATACCCGGTCCGCGCCTGCTGCAACTCACGCAGCCGCTCCTCGTCATCGCGCGCCTGCCGCTCCAGCACCGGGACGCGGTCCTGGCTGAACGCCTTGATGTGCATCGCGGCGAAGCGGTCCAGCAACACGCGCAACGCCTCCTTCGCCACTGCCCGGTCCGGGTTGCGCAACGCCAGCTCGATCACGTTGGTCAGCTTCACGGGGGTGGCGGAAAAATCCTGCGACAGCGCGCGCAACGCCGCATCCTCGAGCGGCAGCCCGCGCGGCGGATCGGCCGCCAGCCGCGGATACAACCGCTTTACCGTCATCGACCGCACGACGTCCCGCAGCACGTCCGCGCTGCTCGCGATCTGCACCTCGGTGTCGATCGTCGCCGTCATCGAGGTCGAGGGCGCGGACTGGGTGGCGTCGCCGATCTCAGGGTGCGGCATGTATTCGCGCCCGATGTTGACCAGCAGCAGGCCGCTCGCCTCGAACTTGGGCGTCAGCCAGAACGCCAGCGCAATGCTGGCAGCCACCGGCAACACGAAACTCAGCACGAGGGCCGCCTTGTAGCGGTAGGCCACCGCCAGGACCTCGCCGAGCGAAGGCAGCGACGCAAAAGCCGGGTTCATGTCCTGCCTCCAAGTTGATGCGGCGCACGAGCGGCGTCCCGGGGCCGCTCGTAGATCCGCCGCCCCGCCTGCCGGAACGCCGCCTCGATCGCCCAGAACGCGGGCGTCGGGCGCAACGCGTCGTCGAACGGCAGCGGACGCGAAGGCAGCCCGTCCCGCCGGGCAAACCGCGGCGAGCGCCGCGCATTCAGCCAGGTCGTGCGGTCCGACAAGCCCCACGTCACCACCCCGGCAACCGCCGGCTCGGCCAGCGCGGCCTGCAGGTAACGCCCATACAGCTCGGCCACCTGCCGGTCGCGCTCGGCGATGTCCGCCGGCGCCCCGACGTCCAACACGTCCAGCTCGCTCAGGATGATCAGCACCCCGCGCTCGGCGACCTGGCCCAAAAAACGGGTGAACCCGGCATCGTCAAACCGCTGCCGCAACTCGAGGTGCGATTGCAGCCCGACCGCGTCGAGCGGCGTCCCGCTCGCCCTCATCGCATCGAGCCGCGCCAGCAAGGCCCGCCGCTTGGCCGTCATGTGCCGGTGCTCCTGCTCGAGCCCGTAATCGTTGTAGACGAGCAGGCTGTCCGGGAACGCCTCCCGGGCGGCATGGAACGCCCACTCCCAGCACGACGACCCGAACGCCTCGCTCAGCACGGAGCGCCTGATGCCGCCTGCCAGCCCGTCCTCGGGGGCCAACGCCTCGTTGAGCACGTTGACCGACCAGGTGGACGGCCCATAGGCCCGCCCCGCGTCGCGGATGAAGCCCAGCGCCGCCGCCTCTTTCTCCCGCTTGCCCGGCAGGCCCGCGAACCAGGCCGGCATCTCCTCGTGCCACAGCAAGTGCCCGCCGGTCAGCGGGCAGCACAACCGCCCGGCGAGCGCCGAGACCCCGCGGTCCGCTGCCAGGTTCAGCGCGCCCGGGCGCGGCGACAGCAGCCGCCAGTTCAGCACCGGTGCGATGACCGCGCAGTGCGCCCGCGTCAAATCGGCCATTTCCGGCGTGATGTCGGGCGGGAACGCGAACGGGTGCGCCCCATAGGTGATGCCCCGCGCCGCCGCAACGTCACGAAGCCGCGGCAGGGCGCCCGCGTCCGGCACGGCCCCACGCGCGAGCCGCCCGCCAACCGCCGCCGCAATTGCGCCCATCCCCATGGCGCGCCGCGGGATTGCTGCAGGCAAGCGTTTCATTGGGTAGCGCACAGAACACCTGCGCCCGCCGCAAGCCTAGCCTCAAGTGACGCAGCGCTGAGCACTTGCCACTGTACTCCGATGAAGGGTCCAAATGTTTGGACGACCCATTCCATAAACTTCCAACCTAGTCTTTGCAAGCGCAGAGTCCCACCCCAATGCCGCGCTCATCAATAAGAAGGATGTTGACGCAAGCGTCTAAGGAGTGAGAAATTGCCCCATACCGCTCGCGGACTGGAGGGTTCCCGTGGTTTCACTCGCTGGAAGCAATAGATTTGATGCGGTCCGGCTCGAAGCGTCAGTAAGACGCAAGAACATAAAGATCGATAGCCTGCCGATCGCGCATGGTTTCTTAATGGTATGGGACTTTTCCGCCGTCGTAACGTCCGGTTATGCAGGCGCATTCATTCTGGCGTTGTTAGGATCACCTCACGTCCTGACATTTAGCTTCGCGGGCCAGGCCGGTAGCGTCATGCTGTTCGGCGCATTGCTTGCCCCGCTCGTTCTGGCGAACCGAGACCTGTTCGCGTTCGAACGCCTCGGGCGCGCCGGCCCGCTCGTCGCCGCGACCGCCATGCGCACCGCCGTCCTCATCGGCCTCATCCTCGCCTTCACCGTCCTCACCCGCGCAAGCCACGCCCTGCCGCGCAGTTGGCTCATCACCTGGTCAGCCGCAATCCTCCTCCTGGCGACCGCCGGACGCCTCGCACTCGCGCGCTACTTCAGCAAGCTGGAGCGCCAAGGCGTGTTGCGCGAACGAATCGGCATCGTCGGCCTGCCAGCCCCCAGCGCCCGCCTGCTCGAAAGCCTCCGCCGCGCCAGCATCCGCGGCCTCGACGTCGCCTTCCTGTTCGACCCGGCGACGATGCCGCTCGAAACCCTCGTGCAATGGAGCCGCCAAAGGCAGCTCGACACCGTCATCCTCGCCATGCCCGATGACGAAGTCCGGCAAATCATCGACATCACCCGCGCCCTCAAGGCGCTCGACCTCGATATCCTGCTCTGTCCGCATCAGCTCCAGGCCGACCTGCCGCTCAAGCAGGGCCGCGACGTCGCCGGGATGCTGATGTGGGCGCTCGCCCATCGCCCGATCCGGCGCTCCGGCTGGTTGCTCAAGCAGGCCGAGGACAAGCTCATCGGCCTCGCCCTCCTGCTGTCCCTCCTGCCGCTGCTGCTGCTGATCGCCGTCGCCATCAAACTCGACAGCCCAGGGCCGGTGCTGTTCCGCCAGCGCCGCCACGGCTGGAACAACACCGTGTTCGACGTCTTCAAGTTCCGCACCATGGCCGCCGCCCCGGCCCGCTCCACCGCTGGCGCCGAGCAGACGGTCCGCGGCGACTGCCGGGTGACCCGGCTCGGGCGCATCCTGCGCAAAACCAGCCTCGACGAACTGCCGCAATTGCTCAACGTGCTGTGCGGCGACATGTCCTTGGTCGGCCCAAGGCCACACCCCGTCGTCATGCGCACCGAAAACCGGCTCGGCTGCGAAATCGTCACGGAATACGCCCACCGTCACCGGGTCAAGCCAGGCATCACCGGCTGGGCCCAGGTCAATGGCTGCCGCGGCTCGACCCTGACCGCGGAGCAGGTGCGCCGCCGGGTCGAGCACGACATCGCCTACATCGAGAACTGGTCGGTCCTGCTCGATCTCAAAATTCTCGCCATGACCCCGTTCAAGGTCATTTTCGATACCGGCAACGCGTTCTGACCCCATGAAACCCGGACATCGCCTGCCCCACCCGCCGCGGCGTCACGAAAGGAAGCCGGCTGATGCGCTTCAAACCCGGCCTGGTCAAAGGCGTCGTCGCGAACGCCCGTCCCGGACCGCTCGCGATCGCCGACCTCGCGCCCGGCGCCGACGATCTCGGCGGCCCGCGTGCCGAGAGCCGCCGGACATCGAGCCGGCGCGAAGCGCCCGTCACGGTCGCCGGCACCCGCGCCGGCCTGGCAATGGCGCCGGAAATCGGGCGGGAGGTCGCCTGCGTGCTCGCAGCACTCGCGCCGACCCTCGCGAGCGGCGTGTGCGCGGCCGTCCACGTCACCGCGCCCGGCCCCGGCAACGGCGTCTCGACGGTCGCCCGAACCCTGGCTGCCATCGCCGGCTACCTGCCCGGCTGCCGGCCTCTCCTGCTCAGCATGCAAGTCAGCGCCCCCAATCCCGACCCCGCCGGCGTCGGCCTGCCCGACATCATTGCCGAATACCGTTCCCACGGCGTCGTCAAGGTCGTCGACATCACCGCCGGACGCCAAGCGTTCCATGCGGCGAGCCTCATCACCGGCTACGGCGGCCAGGCGCCGTCCGACGCCTCCGCCCGCCCGATCGCCGGGCTCTGGTCCGCCCTGCAGCACGCCTACGACCTCATCATCCTCGATTGCCCGCCGGTCCCGGCCCTGACCGGCTTCCTGCCTATCGCGCATGGGCCGCCGCAAGTCCTCCTGGTCGTCAGCCTCGGGGCGACGCGTGCCGCAGAGGCGGTGCGTAGCCGCGTCTTGGTCGAACGCATGGGCGGCCAGCTGCTCGGCGCCGTCATGAACCAGCGCAAGCCAGCCCGGTGACCCAGTCCGCGTCAGCCTCAGGGCGGCCGCAGATCTCCGCCGTCATCAAGTGCCTCAACGAGGAGCGCAACATCGGGCGGTGCCTCCGCGCCGCGATGGCCCGCCTCGCCGCCTACGACGCGGAAATCATCCTCGCCGATTGCCTCTCGTCCGACCGGACGATCGAGATCGCCAGGCAGTTCCCGGTCCGCATCGTGCAACTGACCGACCCGGCCACCCGCCGCTGCGGCGCCGCCGCGCAACTCGGATGGCAATACGCCAACGGGCAAATGATCCTGCTCATGGACGCCGACATGGAACTCTGCCCGGGCTTCCTGGAGGCCGCCGTCACGGCACTGCAGGACGATCCCGGCCTCGCCGGCGTCGGTGGCCGATTGATCGAGATGTCCACCGCGATGGAGTTCCGCGAGCGAATGCTGCGCGCAAGCCCGGACGAGCGGCCCGGCGTCGTCAGGCGCATCAGCGGCTGCGTCCTCTATCGCCGTTCGGCCATCAGCCAGGACGGCTACCTCATGGACCGCAACCTGCACAACATGGAGGAGTTCGAGGCCGGCCTCCGCCTCCGCCGCCGCGGCTGGCGTCTGCAGGTGCTGCCAGTCGCCGCCGTCAGGCACCACGGCCATCCCGATCCCGCCCTCGCCCTGCTGGCCAAGCGTTGGCGGACCCGCTTCTTCGATGGCTACGGCGAGATGCTTCGCGCCCACCTCGGACGGACCAGCGAGCCTGGCGCGCTTCTTGAGGGACTCGCCGCCTGCCGCTTCCAACTCCTCACCATCGCCTGGTGGCTCGCCCTCGCAGCGCTCGCCTTGGCCGCCGCGACGCGCCCGCCCTGGTTCGCCATCGGCTTGGCCTGCCTGCTCCCGGCCCCCGCTTTGCTGCTGCTGCACCGCAAGCGGGACGTCGCCCGCGCCATGCACGCCTGGTGCGTCTGGCAGGTCTCCGCCGCGGCCCTCATCCGCGGCTTGCTCGCGCCGAGGACCCCGCCGACGCGCCCGCTTCCAGCCCGCGTCCTGCAAGAGGCGCCCGCGCCGCGCCATCCTCCATACGAGCAAATGGCGCGAGCCACATGACCGCCATCCCCGCTCCGAGATGCGCGGTGCAGGTCTGCATGCTCTGCCCCGGCAGCGTCGAAGCCTCCGGCGGCGTCGGCCGCTTCGCCGCGAACTTGGCCGCAGAGCTGCGCCGGTCAGGCGCGCCGTTCGACGTCAGCCTGCTCAATACCCGCGGCGACGGCCACATCGCCCTCGCGCCGCTCTTCTTCGCCCGGACCCTCGCCAGCATCGCCCTTCGTTCGCGCCACCCTCGCCGCCCCATCTTGCATGTCAACGTCGGGGCCCGCGGCAGCGCGCTGCGCAAATACGTCGTGACCCTGCTTGCCGCCTCACTCGGCCTGCCCGTCGTCCTGCACCTGCACGGGTCCCGGTTCGATACCTTCTATGCGGCGCTTCCGCCCGTCCTGCAGCGCCGCGTGCGCGCCATGTTCGCCCGCGCCGGGCGCATCGTCGTGCTCGGCCCGGCGTGGAAACGCTTCGTCATCCAGCAACTTGGCGTGCCAGAGGCCCGCATCGCCGTCATCCCCAACGGCGTTCCCAGGCCCGCGCCGCCCGCCCATAGCAAACCCCGCCCGCACATCGTCTTCCTCGGGCGTCTCGGCGTCCGCAAGGGCGTCTTCGAACTGCTCGAGGCGCTGTCCAGCCCCGGCCTCAAGCAGCAGGACTGGCAGGCCACGCTGGCCGGCGACGGCGATCCCCGCGCGTTCCAAGCCGAAGCCGCCGCCCTCGGAATCGCCCAACGCCTCACCTTCCCAGGATGGCTCAGCCAGGACGCCAGCGCCGAGTTGCTCCGCAGCGCCACGCTGCTCGTGCTCCCCTCGCACGCCGAGGGCCTGCCCATGGCGGTGATCGAGGCGCTCGCCCACGGCGTCCCGATCATCACCACCCCCGTCGGCGCGATCCCGGACTTCCTGGCCCACGACGACTCCGCCCTGTTCGTCCCGCCCGGCGACGCGCATGCCCTGGCTCAAAGCCTGCAGCGCCTGATCGCCTCGCCCGGCCTGCAGCGGCGTCTCCGCGACCGCGGCCGCGAGGTGTTCGCCCAGCACTTCGACGTCGCCGAGGTCGCCCGCGCCTTCGGCGCCATCTACGCCGAACTCGCTCCCGCAGCCTCCCGGAGCCGTTGACGTGCCGCAACTCGCCAGCCTGGCCGAGCGCGCCTTCTGCTTCTTCGCGATCAACGCGCTGATGTCCGCCTACGTCGCCCTGCCGCTCAAGTTCGGCGGCGAAACCCTCGCGTCCGGCGACCAGAACCTCTACTACACGTTCTCCCAGCTCATCGTCATGTTCGGCGCCGCCGCGCTCTGCCTGCTCAACCCCGGTCCCGTGCTCGCCGTCGCCCGGCGGGCGTCGTTGATGAACGCCTTCATCCTGCTGGCGATCCTCTCAGCCGCCTGGTCGGTCGCGCCGATGATCTCCCTTCGCCGAAGCATATCGATCGCGGTGGCCGCCAGCTTCGCCTACTACCTGCTGGCGTCGAGGCCAATGGAGAGCATCATCCGCATGATCGCGCTCGCCTGCGTCATCGCCGCCGTCGCATCCGCCGTCACCGCGCTCGCCTTGCCGCAGGTCGGCATCATGACGGGCGACAAGATCCGAAGCCCCGAGCTGATCGGCGCGTGGAGCGGCGTCTTCACCCATAAGAACGAGCTCGGCGTGACCATGATGCTCGGCACCCAGACCTGTGCTTGGCTCGCCTTGGCAAACCCGCAACGGCGTCTCCGATACCTGGCCGGCGCCCTCGTCTGCTTCGCCGTCGTGCTGCAGACCCGCTCCGCCACCGCGCAGGTCGGCAGCCTGGCCATCCCGCTCATCTTCGCCGGCGTCCGAGTGATGCGCCTCCCCGGCCTCGCCCTGCTTTGGGCCGCGTTCGGCATCGTCGCCGCCAGCCTGCTCGCCGTCCTCCTCGGGGTCATGTTCCTCGGCGACATCACCAGCGCCCTCGGCAAGGACCCGTCGCTCACAGGACGCATGCCGCTTTGGTCGGCCCTCATCGGCCTCGCCGGCTCACATATCCTACAGGGCTGGGGCTACATGGCGTTCTTCACCCCGGAAAACCCCGAGGTCGATCTCATCCACCGCGCCATCGGCTGGGACGCGCCCGAAGCCCACCAAGGCTATCTCGACATCGTCCTGCAGCTCGGCCTGCCCGGCCTGATCCTCGCCGTGGCCCTGATCGTCCGCACGCTCGCCCTCGCCCTGGCCGCGGTGCGCGCCGGGACCCCGCCTTGGGCCAAACTCGCCGTCGTCGTCGTGCTGACCCTCGCCATCACCAGCACGGTCGAAACAGTCCTGCTCCGCGCCGGCAACATCTACTCCCTTGTACTCCCGCTGCTCTATGCCGGGCTCTGCTTCGAGCGGGCGGCCGCGCCAGCCCTCCCTCCGCCGCGTCTCACGCGTCGCCCAGAACCGGCCCGCTATGTATAACCCGTTCTCCCTCGGCCACTGGCGTCCGGTCCTGCACCGCCAGCCGCCCGGCATCGACGACGTGGCACTCACCTTCGACGACGGGCCAACGCCCGAGACCACCCCCAAGATCATCGCCCTGCTGCGAGACGCCGGCGCCACCGGCACCTTCTTTCTGTCCGGCACTCGCGCCGAGGCCTACCCAGACCTCGTCTCAGACCTCGTGGCAGGCGGCCATCAGCTCTACGCCCACGGGTGGGAGCACATCGACCTCGAATCCTGCGGGCGGCGCCGGGCCATCGCCGACATGATGCGGGCCGAGCAGGCGCTGGCGCGGCACCGCCCCACCCCGGCGCCCTACCTCGTCCGCCTGCCCTACAATGCCGGCTACAACCGGACATCGATGCACCGGGCGATGACCCGCTTCCATCCGGACCCCCGCTTCGCCTGGTGGAGCGTCAACACGCGCGACTACGCGCTCGCCGACGGTTGCTTGACCCACGACGAGCTTGACGCACGCACTCGCAGCATCGCCCGGCAGGTCGCGAAACTGGGTAGTCTGCCGGGCAGCATCCTGCTCATGCACGAGAACCCGTTCGGCGCCAAAGGCCGATTGGCCCGGCACGTCGCCGAGACCCTATTGCCGCCGATCCTCGCCTCACTTACCGAGCGCGGTCTTCGCGCCGGTCCGATCAGGCTCGAGGCCAGCCAGCCGCCCCATGCCCGGTTCCTGTTCATCAACAAGGGTAAGCGCAACGACTTGTATCCCGAACCGAGCCCGGCCCCAGGATAGCCGGCTCAATTCGAGCCAGACCGCCACACCACGCGCGCAGGGATCCCGAACACCGTGACATTGGCCGGCACGTCGTTCACCACCACCGCGTTCACGCCGACCACCGCGTTGTCGCCGATGCTGACCTTGCCGATGATCTTGGCGCCGGCGCAAACCCGGACATTGTCGCCGAGCGTCGGACGATCGGTCCAGTTCGAGTAAGCGATCGAGACCTGCTGGTTGATCCAGCAGTTCGCGCCGATCTTCGCGGCAGAGATCAGCGTGCTGTTGCCATGCTGGATGAACAATCCGGGCCCGATATCGCCAGGCGTGATCTCCAGGCAATCCCGCGGGCGGCACAGCCACGCGAAAATCTTCCCTTTAGCGCCGGACCGCAGATAGAAGACATTCCTGAATTCCGGAGCAAATGTCATGAATAAGACCAGCAGCCTGATGAAGTCCTTGCTGCCTCGCGGGCACCGCAGCTCCCAGATTTCGCCCCACCGCGCAAGGTCGGCCTTGATTAAACCCTCCCGGTCCGCGCGCAACAGGATCACGATGTGCGGCAGCAAGCGGACCGCGCTGACGAGCATCCGCAATTTCCTGAAGGAGAATTTCGCGAGACCGCTCTCGCCCCGCAGCTCCGTTGCGGGAGCAACATTTGCCGTCTCGGCGACGGCACTCGATGCGTCCAGCACGACTTTTCTCTTGCTAGTGGTCTAATGCTAACGGGCGCTTCAGCGTCTTAGCTGAATCAGCCCACCAAATAAGGCTAGGGCTTCGACTCATGCTGTATCTCCTGAATGTGTCGAAGCACTAGGACGCCTGAGGCGCCATCTCGGGGACCGACTCGGTTAGAAGGTCGCGGAAGGCCGCCCAAGCTGGCAGGATCTCGTCGGTCGGTTGCAGATGACGGCTGAGGGACCCGTGGCCCTGATCCGGATCGCTGTCGAACCTGATATGCTCGGTGAGGAAATGCTTGAACGCCTGCAGCAACGGGTCCTGCCACTGCTGCGCTCTTAAAAACGCCCGGAACACTTTCTCTAGGCCGCCATCTTCGTAGCTGGCGATGCTGAGCGCGCTCGCCTCCTGGCTCAGCGCCCGGGTTTTGCGCAAGTAACCCGCGCCCACCGCTGCCAAGCCAAGCCGCTCTTCTTCGCTGACCGGTGACAGCAGCAGCAATCGCCGCATGAACTCGTCATGATTCATCCGCTCGCCGTCCGCAGCAACGCCTGGCCAGGGCGACAGGTTATCCGTATTGCATTCCTCACGCTTGAGTTGCTGCAGCTTCTCATCGTCCGGATACATGGCGGCCGCGATCTCAAGACTTTCGCGGAATTGTATGGAAAAAAAGTAATAGGCCCAGGCCGCGCGAACGAGGTTCGCTTGCGAAACGCCGGCCCAATCCAGTTCGGAGATTTGGTCAATCACGGCTTCATACCGGCGCTCGGTCAGGACACCCATACGATTGCTCCAACAAGATCACGACCTGCAAGATTGTAGATGATCGAGCGTCTTAAATACAATGGTTTGTAGAATAAATTCGCCTATGACGATCTTTAAAACGAAACGCTGTTCGTTTTGAATACAGCGGCAGACTTGCATAAAATAAAATGGATGCCGCAAAGCATTACCTATAGATGATCACGTCAGAAATTTACCTAATATAGACTGAACACGACAAGGCTCAACACTGTCGGCACTGGCACTACAAGGCAAGACATCTGTTCACTTGAATTGATCTGGTCGGGATTTTACAGCCTCCCCATAAGTGTTTATCGCATTGGGGAATAAGCCTTGACCGTATTTTACGTCAGCTCAGGCAACGGCAGCGATAGCAACGCCGGATCTGCCGCGGCGCCGCTGTCCTCGCTCCAGCAGGCAGCCAACCGGGCCAAGCCCGGCGACACCGTGCGCGTCATGAGCGGCGCCTACACCGCGCCGCCGGGCGCCTACGACGTCCTCGATATCCGTACCTCCGGCACCGCCTCCGCCCCGATCGTCTTCGAGGCCGCCGCAGGACAGCACCCCGTCATCGACTCGTCCGGCCATTACGGCGGCATCGTCGTCGAAGGCGCGTCCTACATCACCATCAGCGGCTTCGAGGTCAAGGGAAACGCCGCGAGCCTAACCCAAGCCTATGCCCTGGCGCATCAGGGCGAAGCCTCGACCAGCACCAAAGGCATCGCGGTATGGGTCAGCAAAGGCGCCACCCCGACCCACGTCACGATCCAGAACAATATCGTCCATGACCAGCCCGGCGCCGGCATCTGGGCCGGGCATGGCGATTATATCTCGATGCTTGGCAACACCGCCTACCGCAACGCCTTCTGGAGTTCGAGTGCCGACAGCGGCATCAGCGTCGGCTGGATGGTCAGCACCGATGCCAACACGGGCTATAAAACCATCGTCGCGGGCAACACCGTTTACGACAACCGCGAGAACATTCCCTGGTCGAGCGCCGGCAAGATCACCGACGGCAACGGCATCATCGTCGATAGCGACAACCTGACCGGCTACAACGGGCGCACGCTGGTGGCCAACAACGTCGCCTACGGCAACGGCGGCACCGGCGCTCATGCCTACAACAGCAACAACGTCGATTTCTTCTACAACACCGCCTACCGCAACAACCAGACCGCCAGCCTGCAGGAAGGCCAAATCGTCAGCCAGGCCAGCACCGGCAACCGGATCGAGAACAACATCCTGGTCGCAGCTCCCGGCGGCGTCGTCAACCAGAAGTCCCCAGGCGTGACGTACGACTACAACGTCTATGACGGCGGGACCGTCGCCACCCAGGGCGTCCACGACATCGTCGCCTCCCCGAGGTTCCTCTCGCCTGCCGCCGGGAACTTCGCCCTCGCCGGCGGCTCGCCCGCGCTCGGCAACGCCAACGCCACCCTCGCTCAGGGCATCGGCTCGGCCAGCGCCGGCACGAGTGGATCCAGCAGCAACCGCGGCGCAAGCCTGCAAGCGGCCCCAGCGAACGCGCCCCAGCCCGCCACGGATACGCTCGTCTTGCAACTCAGCGCCGACCTCTATCAGGGCCCGCCGCAGTTCATCGCGGCCCTCGATGGCCACCAACTCGGCGCCGCTCAATCCGTCACCGCCAGGAACAGCCTGGCCGAAACGCAGTCCTTCACGTTCTCCGGCCAGTTCGGCTCAGGCCCGCACGACCTGGCGGTCTCCTTCCTGAACGACGCCTATGCCGGCACCCCCCAGACCGACCGCAATCTCTTCGTCAAAATGGGCAGCTTCGACGGCCATCAAAGCATCGGCGCAGCAACGCTCTATTCCGCCGGGACGGTTCACTTTCCGATCCCGTCAGCTACGTAGCCGCCGCCTGTAGAATTTTCTAGACAAGCGGTTGGCGATTGCGGCAGCGTTGCGGCGTCGTCTACAGGAGATGACATTATGACGATATTGCAAGCGCTTTCAGGCTTGGAGGGCAGGACGTGCAAAATAGGCCCATCGTGGTGTCGGTGGTCGAAGAGGTTGCCCGCGAGCAAAACAAGTCGATGCCGCCGCTCTCTGACGACTTGCAGCTTGTCGACTCCGGTCTGGACTCCCTCTGTTTCGCCGTGATCGTCGCTCGTCTGGAAGACAGGCTTGGCATCGACCCGCTTAGAACGGCGGAGGAGGCCCAATTTCCAGTCACACTCGGTGATTTCATCATGCTTTATAGCTAGACTTTGCGAATCTCGGTCTTCGGTATCGGCTATGTCGGCGCGGTCTCCTGCGGCTGCCTCGCGGCGTTCGGGCATGACGTGGTCGGGGTGGACGTCAGCGCCGACAAGGTCGCGATGCTGTCCCGCGGCCAGTCGCCGATCGTCGAGGCGGAGATCGATTGCCTGATCGCCACCCATGCGGCGGGCGGTCGCCTGCGCGCGACGACGGACATCGGGGACGCCATCGCTTCGACGGAGGTCTCGTTCATTTCCGTCGGCACGCCGAGCGGGCCGGACGGCAGCGTGAGCCTGCACGCGGTCGACCAGGTGGCGGAGCAGATCGGCGCCGAGCTTCGCGCCAAGCCCGGGCGGCATACCGTCGTGATGCGCTCCACCGTGCCCCCCGGCACGGCCGAGGACCGCGTGATCCCGGCACTTGAGCGGGCGAGCGGCAAGCGGCACGGGGCGGGGTTCCAATACCTGTCCAATCCGGAGTTCCTGCGCGAAGGCTCGTCGGTGCGCGATTTCCATGCGCCCCCGTATACCCTGATCGGCGCGGCGGAGGGCGACGATGCGGGCGTGCTGCGCGAGATCTATCAAGGCGTGGCGGGGGAGGTGCACGTCGTGCCGTTCCGCGTGGCCGAGGCGGCGAAATACCTGGCCAACGTCTACCACGCGGTGAAGCTGGCCTTCGCCAACGAGGGGGGCGCGATCCTGGCCGCGCTCGGCGTCGATGCGCGGGCGGCGTTCAAGCTGTTCTGCGAGGACAAGGTGCTGAACGTCTCGCCGGCCTACCTGACGCCGGGCTTCGCCTTCGGCGGCTCCTGCCTGCCGAAAGACATCCGCAGCTTCCTCTCGTTGGCGGACCGCGCGAACGTGCAGGCGCCGTTCCTGCGCCAGGTGCTGCCGAGCAACCAGGCCAACATCGAGCGGACCTACGAGGCGATCGCCAGGCACGGGCGGCAGACGGTGGCGCTGTTCGGCCTCGCGTTCAAGCAAGGCACGGACGATCTGCGCGAAAGCCCGTTCGTGGCGCTGGCCGAGCGGCTGCTGGGCAAGGGCTACGACCTGCGCATCTTTGACCGCTCGGTGCAGGTCGCGCGCCTGGTCGGCAGCAACCGCGCCTTCATCGAGCGCGAGATCCCGCACCTGGAACGCCTCATGGTCGATGACCCGGCGGCAGCGCTTGAGGGCGCCGGGCTCGCGGTGCTCGGCCACCTGGGCCGGGAGGACCGGGCGGCGGTGGCGCGCTGCCTCGGCGAGCGGCCCGTGCTGGACCTCGCCGGCATCCCCGAGCTGCGCGCCCATGCCGGCTATGAGGGGCTCTGCTGGTGAGCCTCCGTCAGTAATGCTCTCTTATACTAACCGCCCTAAACATTGACCCACGCCCATTCCCGAATGCCGATTGACTGGATACGGGCTGGATCGTTGGCAAACCAGGTCCATGCTTTGCAACAGGCGTCGAGGATCTTTTCATAGCTATCCCAAGCAAAGGCACACAGCTTGTTGGCGCGGAGGTATTCACAGACGTTTTCCATTGGGTTCAATTCCGTTGCGTAAGGCGGTAGCGGCAGCAGCGTGATGTTGTCTGGCACGATGAGGTCTCCGCCGGTCTGATGCTAGCCGGCGCCGTCTAAAGCGCATTGCGAGCACGTTGGGACACTTTTTCCTATGTGTTGGGGCGGAGGTGTCGATGGCTGGAGCATGCCCGACGGACCTGCGCAGCCGCGTTCTGGCGGCGGTCGAGGCAGGCGAGGGCGTGGACGCAGCGGCGCAGCGGTTCGCGGTGGAACGCTCGACGGCGTATCGATGGGTGGCCGCCGCGCGCGACGAGGGGCGGCGCGAGGCGCAGGCGGGCCTGCTGCCGGGGCCAGCGGAGCGTTCTGGGGCCAGTCCGCCTGAGCCGGCGTTCGTGCCGATCGTGACTAAGCCAGAGCCGGCTGCCGCGGCGTCGCCTGCCCAGCCGGCAGGAGCGCCAATGGCGGCAATTGAGGTTGAGGTTGCCGGCGCGGTGATCCGCGTGTTGCCTGGCATGGATGACGGCTTGCTGGTCGCGGTGCTGCGGGCGGTGCGGGCATCGGCGGACCCGGCATGATCACGATCCCGTCCGGGGCGCGGGTGCTGCTGGCGACGTGCCCGGTGGACTTCCGCCGCAGCGCCCACAGCCTGGCGGCGCTGGCGTCGGAGATGCTGGGTGCGGACCCGTTCTCCGGCGTGGTCATCGTCTGGCGCTGCAAACGCGCGGACAGGGTCAAAATCCTGGTATGGGACGCGAGCGGGCTGGTGCTGATCTGGAAGCAGCTTCAACACGGCGCCTTTCGCTGGCCACCGGTGGCGGACGGGGCGATGCGGCTGTCGGCGGTTGAGTTCGCGGCTCTGTTCGACGGGTTGGATTGGACGCGGGTTCAGCGCGTAAGGAAGATTCCCACGCCGACGGTTGCGGCATAGAATTCAGGGGCGATGCGTGCCACGCCGGAGCCCTCGCCCCACCTGCCCGAGACGGCCGACGCGCTGCGGGCGTTGCTGCTGGTGGCTTGGGCCGAGCGAGACGCCATTGTTGCTGACCGAGACAACGCCGCGGCTGAACGCGACCGGATTGCCGCCGAGCGGGACGCGCTGGCCGTGCAGAACGACCGGCTGCGGCACTTGCTGCTCAAGCTCAAGCGCATGCAGTTCGGCGCGAAGTCCGAGCGCCTGCCCGAAGAGCAGCTGCAGCTCGGCCTGGAAGACCTCGAGCAGGCCATCGCCCAGGGCGAAGCCAAGGCGGAGCGGGGCGATCCGGCGCTGAAGCAGGCGCGGGCGGCCAAGCGCCGGGCCAACCGCAGCGCGCTGCCGGCGCACTTGCCGCGGATCGAGGTGATGCTGAAATCCGAGGATACCGCCTGTCCGTGCTGCCACGGGACGATGGCGGTGATCGGCCATGACGGGTCCGAGCGGCTGGACATCATTCCGGCCCAGTTCCGGGTGGTGGTGACGCGGCGGCCCAAGCTGGCCTGCCGGGCCTGCGTGGGCGTGGTTGTGCAAGCGCCGGCGCCGGCGCGGCTGATCGAGGGCGGGGTGCCGACCGAGGCGCTGGCACGGATCGCCGCCCTGTATCGGATCGAGGCTGAGATTCGCGGCCACGATGCCGGGCACAAGCTCGCGGTCCGCCGGATAAAAAGCCGGCCGCTGGTCGCCGATATACGCCTCTGAATCGAGGCGCAGGCCGCCAAGCTGCCGGCCCGCGGCCCGACGGCGATGGCGATGGCGATGGCGATTCACTATGCACTGAACCACTGGGACGGGCTGGCTGTCGATCCGCTCTGCGGCTCGACCCTCGATGACGGGCGCGTCGAGCCCGACACCAATTCGGTCGAGCGCGCGACGAGGCCGGTGGCCCTATCCAGAAAGAATTCGCTCTTTGCAGGCAGCGACGAGGCAGCGGCGAATTGGGCGGTCGTCTCTTCGCTGGTGGAAACCTGGAAGTTGAACGGCGTCGAGCCGCACGGCTATTTCACCGATCTGCTGACCCGCCTCGTCCAAGGCTGGCCAAATGCGCGCATCGACGAGTTGATGCCCTGGCAACGGATCAGATCGGCCGCCAGCTCGCCGTCAAGCCAGTAAACCAAGGGTCACAGAGGACCGCTTACCATCATCCTGCAGCTCGCGCGTCATTCGCGGGCTGCCGTATGCACCATTCCACAGCGCGAACGCCGAGCGGACATGCGCCAGCATCGCTACGTCGTCACGCGGGCGGCGGCTGGGCGATCCTTCCAGACGAAACAGCCGCTCTGGCTGACGCCGAGCGCTTGGCAGAGGCGGCATACAGGAAATCCTTTGTCGCATCATCGACGAGCGCGATCCTCACCGACTTTCCTCCCGGGCGAAAAAGCGGTGGCCCGCTTCAATATGTCGCGTTCCTGCCGCAGGATCTCGTTCTCCCGGCGAAGCCGCTGTAACTCCGCCATCACGTCCTGCGCGCGGGCCGTGTCCGGCATCGCGACCGCGTGGTCGCGGCTCTTGATCATCCAGCGTGTCAGCGTTGACAGCCCGGCCCCAAGGTCCTCCGCGATCTGCCGCTTCGTGCAACCACTGGTTCCCACCAGCCATACCGCCTCGTCCTCAAACTCCTACGTAAATCGCTTCTGGTTCGTCATCGAGTTCGCCTTTCATCTCAAGAGAACTCTCCACTTTTCCAAAGCAATCCCACGCTGGATCAGGCTATCCGGGGCAGCACCATAAAATCACTGCTTTCCTATATAGGCTCCGCGGTGGGCGCGCGGTGCAGCTCGTGCTCCAGCGCGTTCAGTCCGGCGCCGCCGGCCATGTGGAACATGAGGCTGTCAAGGGTCAGGTCCGAGCGCGGTGCGTCGATCTCGACCTCGCCCCGCGACAGCACCATGAAGTGGTCGCCGACCATGT
Source organism: Acetobacteraceae bacterium (assembly GCA_965217935.1). Lineage (GTDB taxonomy): Bacteria > Pseudomonadota > Alphaproteobacteria > Acetobacterales > Acetobacteraceae > JBBROS01. The sequence continues at coordinate 2,118,351 of OZ244581.1, forward strand.
AGGCGTGGTGCGGGTTATGGGTGATGAAGATGACGCCGATCCCCTGCTCGCGCGCCGCAGTCGCGACGTAGCGCAGCACGACGCCCGATTGCGTCACCCCGAGCGCCGCCGTCGGCTCGTCCAGGATCAGCACGCGGGCGCCGAAATAGACCGCCCGGGCGATAGCCACCACTTGGCGCTGCCCGCCCGAGAGCGTGCCCACCGGCTGCTCCAGGTCGGTGAGGTTGATCCCCATCCGGCGCAGCTCCTCGTCGGTCTTGGCCCACATGGCGCCCACGTCGAGCCGGCGGAACGGCCCGGCGCCGCACATCATCTCCGACCCGAGAAAGAAGTTCCGCCATACCGACAGCAGCGGCACCATCGCCAAGGTCTGATACACCGCGGCGATCCCGAGGTTGAGGGCCTCGCGAGGAGAGCTGAACCGCACCGGCTTGCCATCGACCGCGTATGTGCCTTCGTCGTGGGCGGCCAACCCGGCGATGATGCTGATCAGCGTCGACTTGCCGGCGCCGTTGTCGCCCAGGATGCAGGTCACCTCGCCCTGCCGCACGGCCAGGCTTACGCCTTTCAAAGCCTGGAAGTTGCCGTAATTCTTGCCGATATGGCTCAGTTCGACGATGGGGGCGGCCATCTCACTTGCCTCCGCCCGCACGCTCGCGGAACCAGGTGTTGACCACGGTCGCCAGCAGAAGCATCGCGCCGACGAAATACATGAACCAGTCGGGGTTCCAGTCGGCGTAGATCACCCCTTGCGTGGTCATCCCGAAGATGAACGCCCCCAGCGCCGACCCGGCGGCCGAGCCATAGCCGCCGGTCAGCAGGCATCCGCCCACCACGGCGGACGCGATGTAGAGCAGCTCGCTGCCGACGCCCGCCCCCGATTGCACGGTGTTGTAGGCGAACAGCATGTGCATGCCGAGGAACCACACCGAGAACCCGACCAGCATGAACAGCCCGGTCTTGACCTTGCCGACCGGGATGCCGACCGCCCGCGCGCTGTCGCCCTGGCCGCCCACGGCGAAGATCCAGTTGCCCACCTTGCTGCGCAGCAGCACCCAGGTGCCGAGCAGGGCGAAGACGATCCAGTAGAGCACCGCGATGCTGATATAGACGCGCCCGAAGCGGAAGCTGGAGGCGAACACCGCCTGCGCCGAGGCGAAGCCTGGCACGCCGCTGATGTCCTCCGTCGCCACGCCGCCCGTCACCAGCTTGGTGATGGCGATGTTCAGCCCCTGGAGCATGAGAAAGGTCGAGAGCGTCACCAGGAAGCTTGGCAGCCGGGTCCAGGCCAGCAGCCGCCCGTTGATCCAGCCGATCCCGAGCGACAGCGCCAAGGCAAAGGCGACGCCGGCCCAGATGTTGCCCACGACCTGGGTGGCGAACATCGATGCGGCGAGCGACGAGGTGGTGACGGCGACCCCGGCAGACAGGTCGAACTCGCCGCCGACCATCAGCAAGGCGACGGCCACCGCCGGGATGCCCAGGGTCGCGGCCTGGTAAAGCACGGTGGTGAACGCCGGCAATTGCCGGAACGGAGGCGCCATGATGTAGAAGAAGACGAACACCAGGATCACGCCGCCAAGCGCTCCAGCCTCGGGCCGTTTGAACGCCTGCCGCCAAAGCGGTTGTCGCAACGTCCGGCGGCGCATGACGCGGGATTCGGCTTGTTCTGCCGTAGTGCTCATGGGTCCTCCCTCCGGCCAATGCCGGCCGGCATCACGCTAAGGGCAGCGTCGGCAATAAGTGCGGCAGCACGCCGACAAAGCTGCCGGGCAAAACAAAGACTTGAGGCGCTCGTTCGCCCGATCAATTCGTAGCGGTTATTTCCGAACGAGCCCTAAGGCCTGCGATCTGGGCTAACGGGTGCCCTGCTTGGCGAACTTCGACACCTCGGCGATGTTGGCTTTGGTCACGAAGGCCGGTCCAGTGAGCACGGGCTGACCACCGCCCACGACGTTGCCGTTGGTCTTGTGGAGCCACAGCAGGTCGATCGCGAGATAGCCTTCCACGTAAGGCTGCTGGTCAACCGCCCATTGCAGCTTTCCCTGCTCGATGAGGCCGACCGCGGTGGGGGTGAGGTCGAAGGTTCCCACCTTGGCGGTGCTGCCCGCCATCTGCGCCGACTTGACCGCGGTAGGCGCGAATGGGGCGCCCAAGGTTACGATGTAGTCGATGCCTTGGTCCTGCTGCAGCTTCGCGACCATCCTGGATTGCGCGCTGGCCATGTCGTAGCCGGGCACGTAGAGCACGAACATTTTGCCCTTGAAGGTTTTCTTGATGCCGTCGCACCGCTCTTCGAGTTGAACTGCCCCTTGCTGCTGGTTGACGCAGATGACGCTCTTGGCCCCGTCCTGATTGAGCCGCTCGCCCACCGCCTCGCCGGCTATCGTCTCATCCTGGCCGACATAGGCCATCAGCCCGGCTTTTTTCCAGTCGTTCCCCCCGGCGTTGAAGCCCACCATCGGGATCTTGGCCGTCTCCGCCTGCTTCACCGCCGACGCCATGGCATCGGGGAAGGCGAGGGTCAGAGCGATGCCGTCCACGTGCTGTTGGATTGCGTTGGTGATGAGTTGCGCCTCGCCCGACGCGGCCGGGTTGGCGAGATAGATCAGCTTGACGTTATCCTTCTTCGCCGCCGCGTTGGCGCCCTTCCGAATGATGTCCCAGAACGCGTCGCCCGGCTGGCCATGGGTAATCATGGCGAAGGTGTATTGCGGAGTCTCCTCGGCCGCGCTCGCGGCCGGAATGAGAAAACTGGCGCAGCTGAGGACGACGCCGGCCGCCAGGCTGAGCACGGCTTTGGTTTTGGTGTTAGCCATCTCTTCTACTTTCCTCCCATTTCGTGCGGCACACGGACTGCGGACCGCGAAGATTTTTTGTTGCTCGGCGAGTTTTTCAGGAAAGTCTCAAGAAGGTTGACAGCTCAAGCACATACGAGGCTTGCAACAGAGCTGTACCGGTCAACCTCCCTTGCATTGCGACGAATCCTGTTCGAGCGTCGATCTCTCCGGACTGCATCGCGGGCCTGGGCGCCTGCTGAACCGCCAACGCTTGCCCTATCTCTTGTTGAAACATCCTAAAGCATGAACAAAAAAGTGCGCAATAGTTAAAATTGCAATTTTTCTTGCAGAACGCAGGCCGGCGGTTTAACGGTGCCGAAGGGCAATGCTGCAGAGCCGCTTAAAATATGGACAAGCTCATGGATTCCGAACGCGGTCTCTTCAGCGCGGACGCCTGGCGCCAGCGTGGTGGAAGTAGGGCCGGCACGGGACGCGAGGGCGTCTCCGACCATCTCAACATCAAGCTCGGCCCAGGCGGCGGTTTGATGAACAAGAGATCAATCAAGACCTCTCGGACAGGTGACGGAGCCGCCGTTGGCGGATCGCTGCCGGTCGGTAGCAGCTTCACCGGGAGATCACGGCGTTGATCGGTGTTGTTGAACGGAGCGTCTTGAAGTCAGGCAATATCCTGACCAACACGGCATGCGCTGGTCAGCTAAACGTCGCCGGGCTCGCCGAGGGCTCGATCAGGGATAGATCGCAGGCGCGGGTCTCGACGTCTTCGCAATGGAGCCACCGAGGATGAGCGGCCGCCTCATCAAGAGCGGCCGCGCCATCGCGTTCGGAGGCGCCACAGCATGATGAATAAGAAGCGCACGATCGGCGTGGGCCTGATCGGCTCGGGCTTCATGGGCAAGGCCCACGCCCTCGGCTTCGCCACGGCGAGCCGCGTTTTCGACCTGCCTTTCGAGGTCGACCTGGCCGTCCTGGCCGATGCCGACGCGGCGCTCGCGAAGCGTGCCGGCAAGGCGCTCGGCTTCCGGCGCTCGACCGGCAACTGGCGCGACCTGCTGGCCGACCCCGAAATCGGCATCATCGACATCACGACGCCCAACACGCTGCATCGCGAGATGGCGCTGGCGGCTATCGCGGCCGGCAAGCACGTCTACTGCGAGAAGCCGCTTGCCCCGAGCAGCGCCGAGGCCAGGCAAATGGCCGATGCCGCAACCGCAGCCGGGCTCGCGACCCAGGTCGGCTTCAATTACCTGAAGAACCCGATGCTTGCCCTGGCCAAGGAGATCATCGCGAGCGGAGAGATCGGCGAGATCAGGACGTTTCGCGGTGTCCACGCCGAGGACTACATGGCGGACGACCAGGCGCCCTGGACATGGCGGCTCGACCCAGCCAGCGGAGGCGGCGCCCTTGCCGACCTCGGAAGCCACATCCTGGCGACGGCGCGCACCCTGGTCGGTCCCGTCTTGTCGCTCATGGCCGAGGTCGACACCCAAATCGCAAAGCGTCCGGTTGGCGCAGGCGCTTCCGAGTTGCAGGCCGTCGAGGTGGACGACGTGGCCCGCCTGTTCCTGAAGTTCGAGGGCGGCGCGAGCGGGAGCGTCGAGGCGAACTGGATCGCGACAGGCCGAAAGATGCAGCACGAGTTCGAGATCTACGGCTCCAAGGGCGCCATCCTGTTTACGCAGGAACGCTTCAACGAACTCCAGCTCTATTTTGCCGGCGATAGGACGGGCCGGCGCGGCTTCCGCACCGTGCTTGCCGGTCCAGAGCATGAGCCTTATGGCGCGTTCTGCGTGGCGCCGGGCCATCAGATCGGGTTCAACGACCTTAAGGCGATCGAAGTCCGCGATTTCCTGCAGGCAATAGCCGGCGGACCGGTGAAGGGGCCGGATTTCCACGAAGGCTTCGAGGTTCAGAAGCTCGTGGAGCACGCCTACCGCTCGGCACGGGAGAGGCGGTGGCTAACGGTCGAGCGGCATTCCGCCGTTACTAAGGCGTGGTGACGATCGGAATATACGGCTCGGCGTGCTGCTGGAGCTTGGAGGCAAGTGCGACCACCAGAGCTTGCGCCAGGCACATCGGCGCCGCCAGGGATCGAGAGAAGGCGTATTCGCCCTCGGGAACCGGGAACAGCACGGCGGCGCATTTCGCCAAGGGCGAAAGGCCGCTATCAGAAATCGCGATGACCGGAATCCCTGCCGCGTGGGCGCTTTCGGCGATGCCGACGACCTCCTTGGCGTAGAACCTGAAGGAGATCGCGAACAGCACATCCCCGGGCCGCATCATGCGCGCCATCTCGGTGGCGAGGCCTCCGTTCGCATCGAGCAGCACGACCCGGCGGCGCAGCATGGTGAGGACGTAGCTGACGAACACCGCGACCGGCGCCGACCGCAGCTGGCCCGCAATATAGATCGTCTCGGCCTGTTCAAGCAGATCGACGGCGCGAGACAAATCCGCGTCCTCGACGTCGTTGAACAGGCTCTGCAACGTGGCGATGTCCCGCGCTACGAGGTCCCCGAGAAAACCCTTAGGACTGCCGCGTTCATGGAGTCGCAGGTCATCCTTCAGGGCGCCCACGCGGGCCTCAAAGCCAGGCGCTGCGGTCGCCAAGCGGCGATAGAAGATGTCCTTCAACTCCTTGAAGCCCGTGTAGCCGAGATGCTGTGCGAACCGCACGAGGCTCGACGCATGCACGTTGCACCGAGCGGCGATGTCGTTGATCGACTTGACAGCGGCGTCGTTCGGGTTCTGCGTCAGGTAGCGGCCGATCGTCTGAAAGCTGCGGCTCAGCCCGTCGTAGTCGGCCTGGACGAGCGCTACGAACGACTCGTAATCCGACGGTGGTTTGGGTGGGGCGGTCATAAGCTTGGTTTTCGCCAGATTAAAGGTCGCAAGTAGGCGGCGCCCATCAAGCAATAAAGCTGCGATGGCCGCCAACCGCATTTGCACCGCAGGCGCGTCACGGCTCTCAGCGCAAATCCGCTGTTCCGGCACAGCAGCATTCCGAGGACCGGCACTCCGGCCTTCACGGACGCTCGCCTGCGCGCTGGCCAGGATGCCAACTCAGCAACGAATGCGATCGCGTCGCGTGCCGCGCCGAATGGCTCCTCACAACACCCAGATGCGCCAGCCGAGCGCGCAGGCCCTCATATGCGCACGCTCAGCGCATCGTCGGCATCACGAAATCCGCGCCCTGGCGGATGCCGGTCGGCCAGCGGGACGTGATCGTCTTCAGCTTGGTATAGAAGCGCACCCCCTCCGGACCGTGCATGTGGTGATCGCCGAACAGAGAGGCTTTCCAGCCGCCGAAAGAGTGAAACGCCATCGGCACCGGGATGGGCACGTTGATGCCGACCATGCCGGCCTGGATCTGGTAGGCGAACTCGCGCGCCGCGTCGCCGTCCCTGGTGAAGATCGCGGCGCCGTTGCCGAACTCGTGCTCGTTGACCATCCGCGCCGCGGCCGCGTAGTCGTCCGCGCGCGCGACCGAGAGCACGGGGCCAAAAATCTCCTCTTTGTATATCTTCATGTCCGGCGTGACATGGTCGAACAGCGTGCCGCCGATGAAGAAGCCATTCTCGTAACCCTGCATCTTGAAGCCACGTCCGTCCGCGACAAGCTCGGCGCCCTCGCGCTCGCCCTCGTTGATGTAGCTCCGCACCTTCTCAAGGTGCTGCTTGGTGACCAGGGGACCCATCTCCGCCTCGGGGTCGGTGCCCGGCCCGATCTTGAGCGCACGCACCCGTGGCACGAGCCGCTCCATGAGGGCGTCGGCAGTCTTGTCGCCGACGGGGACCGCGACCGAGACGGCCATGCAGCGCTCGCCCGCCGAGCCGTAGGCGGCGCCCATGAGCGCGTCCACGGCCTGGTCCATGTCGGCGTCAGGCATGACGACCATGTGGTTTTTAGCGCCGCCGAGCGCCTGGCAGCGCTTCCCGTAGCGTGCGGCAGTCTCGTAGATGTAGCGGGCGATGGGCGTGGAGCCGACGAAGCTGACCGCGGCGACGTCCGGATTGCCCAGGATCGCGTCGACCGCCTCCTTGTCGCCGTGGACGACCTGGAATACGCCGTCGGGCAGGCCGGCCTCCTTGAGCAGCTCGGCCAGGATCACGCCGGTGGACGGGTCGCGCTCGGATGGCTTGAGGATGAAGCAGTTGCCGCAGGCGAGCGCCACGGGAAACATCCACATCGGCACCATGGCCGGAAAATTGAACGGCGTGATCCCTGCAACGACGCCGAGCGGCTGGCGCAGCGCGTGGCTGTCGACGCGGGCGCCGACATTTTCGGTGATCTCGCCCTTCAGCAGGTTGGGCGCGCCGGTGGCGAACTCGACCACTTCGATACCGCGGGTCAGCTCGCCTTTCGCATCGGACAGCACCTTGCCGTGCTCGGCCGTGATGGTCGCGGCGATGCGGTCCGCATTCTGCTCCAAGAGGGCGAGGAAGCGGTTGAGCAGGCGCGCGCGCCGCAGCGGCCCCGTGCCGGCCCAGCCGGGAAACGCCGCTTTCGCCGCCGCAACCGCCTCGGCCATCTCCTCGGCCGAGGCGAGCGGCGCCTCTGCGATCATTTCGCCGATCGCCGGGTTGTAGACCGGCGCGAAGCGGCCGCTGCGGCCGTTCACGCGCCGCCCGTTGATGAAGTGCTGGATCTCGGCTGCCATGGCGATGTCCTCCTTGAGCTTAGGTAACGCGGAAAACCGTACTCTTGGAGGCCGGGCTACACCCCGACCCGCTGCTTCTTGCGGCCCTCGGCCTGCGCCGCCCGCGCGTCCTTCACCTCCTGCCGCTGGCTCACCTCGGGAACGCCGACGTCCCACCAGGCATCGCCCGGCGTCCACGCATGAGCGTCCGACGCAATGGCGATCACCGTCGTACGGTCGGTCGTCTTGGCCCAGTCCAGCGCCTGGCCGAGCTCGGCCAGGCTCCCGGCCTGCCGGGCCAGGGCGCCCATGGATTCGGCATGCTTGGCGAAATCCACCGCGAACGGCTCCTTGACCCGGCAGTCCGCGATCAGGTTGTTGAACGAGGCCGCGCCCTTGCCGTTCTGCAGCCGGTTGATCACTGCGAACCCGCCGTTGTCGCAGACCACGATGATGAGCTTATGGCCGGTCAGCACGGTCGAATAGATCTCGGAGTTCATCATCAGGTATGTGCCATCGCCCACCATGACGATCGGCGTGCGGGTCGGGTCCGCCATGGCCGCGCCCCACCCTGCGGGGATCTCGTAGCCCATGCAGGAGAAGCCGAACTCGCAGTCGAACGTGTTCGCGGCTTTGACGCGCCAGTTCTTCGTCACTTCGCCCGGAAGCCCGCCCGCCGCCGTGATGAGAAGGTCGCGCTCGCCCGCGCGGGCGTTGACCACTCCGACGATCTGGGCATAGGTCGGCGCCGGATCGTTCGTGGGCTTCTGCGAGCTGTCGAGCAGGCGATTCCACTCGGCGAAGGCGCGCCGCCCCTTATCCATCCAGGCCGGATCGGCCGTCCAGCCGCCGAGGCCAGCCTCAAGCTCGGCGACCGTCTCGCGCGCGTCGCCGATCACCGGCAGCGCGCGATGCTTGACCGCGTCGTAGCGCGCCGTGTTGATCGAGATGAACTTAGCGCCCTCGGCAAACGCGGTCCACGATCCGGTGGTGAAATCCTGCAGGCGGGTGCCGATCGCAAGAACGATGTCGGCCTCGGCGGCGAGTGCATTGGCCGACGATGACCCGATGACGCCGATCGGACCGACATGAGCCGGATGGTCGTGCGAGACCGAACTCTTGCCGGCGATCGTCTCGACGAGCGGGATCCCGTGCTGCTGTGCGAACCGCCCGACCTCCTCCTCGGCAAAAGAGTAGCGCACGCCGCCGCCCGCGATCAGCAAGGGGCGCTTCGCACCGCGAAGGAGGTCTATCGCCTGCGCAACCCTGTCCTTGTCCGGGCGGGGACGGGAGACGCCGTGGACCACGGGTTCGAAGAAGGCGGCGGGATAGTCGGCGGCGAGCTCCTGGACATCTTGCGGCAGCGCGATGAAGGCCGGGCCGCAATCTGCCGGGTCAAGCATCGTTGCAACCGCCTGGGCCAGGGAGGAGATGATCTGCTCCGGGTGGGTGATGCGGTCCCAGTAACGGCTGACCGCCTTGAAGGCGTCGTTGACCGTGAGCGTCGGGTTGCCGAAATGCTCGACTTGCTGCAGCACGGGATCGGGACGGCGATTCGCGAACGTGTCGCCGGCCAGCAGCAGGACCGGCAGGCGGTTGGCCATGGCGACGCCGGCCGCCGTGACCATGTTGAGCGAACCCGGCCCGATGGACGCCGTCGCGACCATGATCTGGCGGCGGCGGGTCGCCTTCGCGAAACCGATCGCGGCAAGGGTCATCGACTGCTCGTTCTGCCCGCGCCAGGTGGGCAGCTCGTCCTTGACGGCCTCGAGCGCCTCCGAAAGGCAGGTCACGTTGCCATGTCCGAAGATCGCGAACACGCCGGGGAACAGCGGCGCCTGCCTGCCGTCAATGATGGTCCGCTGCGCGCAAAGGAAGCGCACGAGCGCTTGCGCCGTCGTCAGGCGCACCGTCTCACCAGCCATGTCTCGCTCCCACGTTAATCGCGTTCTCGGTTGGCAATTTTAGTTGACGTAGCGGCGGTCTTGCAATCCTCTTTGCGAATGGGATCGGCAGTTTGGGCACCGTCGACAATAGATGCGGCAGCACGCCGACAAAGCTGCCCGGCAAAACAAAAACTCAGGGCTCGTTCGCCCGATCGGTTCGTAGCGATTATCTCCGAACGAGCCGTTAGGGACGGGCAGGGCTGATGAGCGTCAAAATAGGTATCGTCGGGGCGGGGATCATGGGAGCCGACCACGCCCGCATCCTGCACGACGGCGTCGCCGGCGCCGAATTCGTGGCGATCCAGGACGCCGACGGCGAACGCGCCAAGCGGGTGGCCCGCGACTGCGGTGCGGGCCGCGTGTTCGACACCGCTGCCCGGCTCATCGCCGATCCCGCCGTCGAAGCCGTCGTCATTGCCTCGCCGGACGAGACGCATGCTCCGCTCGTGATCGCCTGCCTGGAGCAGGGGAAACCCGTCCTGTGCGAGAAGCCTCTTGCCGACACGCTGGAGCAATGCCTGGCCGTCGTCGCCGCCGAGGTCCGCGGCGGCAGGCGCCTCGTCCAGGTTGGCTACATGCGCCGCTTCGATCCCGGCTACCGCGCGATGAGGCGGAGCGTCGCGGACGGCACGCTGGGCGCCCCGCTCTTCCTGCATTGCGTGCACCGCAATGCGGTGGCGCCGCATTACATGACCTCCGAGCTCGTCATCGCCAACTCGGCCGTCCACGACATCGATGTGGCCCGCTATTTGCTCGACGACGATTTCACCGCCGCCACGGTGGTCAGCCCCCGCGCCTCGAGCAACGCGCCGTCTCGCCAGCCGCAGTTCACGGTATTGGAAACGAAGCGCGGCGCTGTGGTGGACATCGAGTCCTTCCTCGACGCGCAGTATGGCTACGACGTCCGGGCAGAACTCGTGTGCGAGCGTGGCACGGTCTCGCTCGCGCCGAATCCGCCGGTCGCGGTCCGCCAGGAGGGCCGGGACGGATTCGGCCTCAACCCGGATTGGCGCGGCCGGTTCGAGGACGCCTACCGGGAGCAGCTTCGCGCCTGGGTCGCTGCGATCGGCGCCGGCAAGCCGGCAGGGTCGAGCGCCTGGGACGGGTACGTCGCCTCGGCCACGGCGGCGGCTTGCCTGGATGCTTTGCGGTCGCGGTCGCGGGTTCCCGTAAACACCGACCCTCGACCGGACCTCTACGCCTGAGCCGGATGTCCAGGCTCGATGGCGAGACTGACCACAATGCCGACTGCCGCTGCTGCGGCGCCGATCAGGAAAATGCAAGAGGGGCCGCTTACTTCAGCGAGGGCGCCCAGCACCGGAAATACGAGAGAGCAGCCGGTTCCCTTCAACCCGGCAAGCGCCATGCCGCAGCCGAGCGTGACAGGGACGTGCAGCGGCAAGGCGGCGAGCGGAGCGCTGACGGTGACGAAGCCGAGCAACATCGCGGCGAGCAGGGGTCCGAGCGGCCTGAGAAGCTTCTCCTTCCCGTTGGGCGCGCTCGCCTTGACCCGTCGTGCCGCCGCCAATTCAATCTTGTCGCCATGCGCGCCGGGCTTGTCTAAACGGTTGGAAGATGCGGCCCTATGCGCGTGCGTTTCGAGGGCGGCGTTCCGGGCGCCCTGACGGTGCCCCGGGCGGCGTCAGGAAAGCCTCCGGCCTCATCGTCGTCCTGGCCTCCGCTCCTTCGCTTGGCTTCAGAGCGGAGCTTCGGGATGAGGCGCCGACTCATAGGCGCCCCAGATGGCCTGATCGAAGGCGATCGTGGCGCCGGTCATCATGCCAGACTCGTCGGTGGCCAGGAAAGCCACCGCTCGCGCCACCTCCGCCGGGTCGAGCAGGCGCCCGGTCGGTTGCCGGGCGGTTGCGGCTTCCAGCCAGTTGGGATCGGCGCCGTGGAACTCCCGCTGGATCCGGTCCTCCCCGTCCGACGCCATCCAGCCGATGTTCAGGCCGTTGACGCGGATGCGGTTGCGTAGGAGCGCGTAGGCGGTGTTGCGGGTCAGCGTGTCGAGGGCGCCCTTGGACGCGCAGTAGGCGGCGATGAAGGGCTGGCCGGCCATGGCGGACATGGACGAGATGTTGACGATCGCGCCCTCTATGCCCTCCCGCCGCATCACCTTGACCGTCTCCTGCATCAGGAAGAACGGCGCCCGCGTGTTGACGGCGAAGATCGCGTCGAACAGCTCGGGGTCGGTGTCGAGGATCGTGCCGCGCCTGGTGTCGCCGGCGGCGTTCACCAGGACGTCGATCCGGCCGAACAGCCGGTCGGCCTCCGCGATCACCCGCGCGCAATCCTCGGTTTTGCCCAGGTCGGCCGCTGCGAAGTGAACCGGACGGCCGGTCGCGGCGGCGATCGCGTCGGCTTTCGCCCGGCCCTTGGCCTCGCTGCGCCCGCAGGTCACGACGCCGGCCGCACCGCGCTCGGCGAAGAGTGTCGCAATCGCCGCGCCCAGGCCCTGCGTGCCGCCCGTGACGACGGCAATCTTGCCGCTCATGGATGTCATCGAACGCTCCCCGTGATGGTGTAGCCAGCCGCCGCCAGTGCCTCAGTAAGGGCGGCATGGCCGATGCGGGCGTATTCGAGCGGCGGCGCCTTGGCTGGGTCCTGCTCCGCTTCCACGACGAACCAGCCCTCGTAGCCGACGCCGGCGAGCCGCTTGGCGACCGCGCCGAAATCCACGGTCCCGTCGCCGGGCACGGTATAGACGCCCTTCAGCACCGCATCGAGGAAGGACTCCCGTTCCCGCGCGAGACCGGCCAGCACGTCGCCGCGGACATCCTTGGCATGGACGTGGTTGATCCGTTTGCCGTGCTTGTCGGCCACCCGCAGCACATCCCCGCCGGCGAAGGTCAGGTGCCCGGTGTCGTAGAGAAGGCCCACGGCATCTCCGGTCGCGCACATGAGCCGATCGATGTCGCCCTCGCTTTCGATCGCCGTTCCCATGTGAGGGTGGAATGAGAGCTTCACGCCCTGTTCGGCGCAGAACTCGGCGAATTCGGTCAGCTTGCGGCCATAGGCGCGCATGTCGTCGTCGGCCAGGACGCGGCGCGTCGAGATCGGCGCATTGCGTCTATTCTGGATCGTGCCCGCCGTCTCGCCATATACGAGGACAGGGGCGCCAAGATTGCGGAAGAGCTTAAGCTGCGCCTCGACTTTCGCCTTCTCGGCCTCGAGATCCGAATCGAGAACGGCGCCGGAATACCAGCCGGATACGAGCCGCATGTCGTGCGCCTTCAGGATCGGCCCGAGTTCCTCGCTGGTCTTGGGGAACTTGCCGCCGCTCTCGATCCCGGAGAACCCGGCCAGCCGCGCCTCGGCCAGACAGGTCTCCAACGTCGTCTCGCCGCCAAGCTCCGGCAGGTCGTCGTTCGACCAGGCAATCGGCGCGATGCCGAGCTGCGCTCCGAGCCTCATGATCCCTCCTCGCCTCCAGCGCGCAACGCAGAGCCGATCGAATTTGAGATGCGCGGACCAACGGGTCCGCGTTCCCTCATTCCCCGGCTTTTTCACCGACGCCGAGCTGAATATTGCACCCTCTCGGCCAGCTCACAGAACCATAGTTGACTTTTTGCAAGCTCTGCAATGGATATTGCGCAATTGGGTGCAGGACGCGCCAAGCTGCAATCGTGGGAGGATGATATGATACGGTTTGCGCTACTCGGGTGCGGGCGGATCGGTGCGATGCACGCGCAAAACCTGGCCGGAGCGCCGGGCGGGCAGCTCGCGACGGTTTACGATCCCGTAGCCGAGGCAGCGAGCGCCGTGGCCGGGCGGTTCGGCTGCACCGTGGCGTCGAGCGCCGAACAGGCCATCCGGAACGCCGATGCCGTGCTGATCGCCACGTCCACCGCGACCCATGCCGAGCTGATCGAGATGGCCGCCAAGGCCGGCAAGGCGATCCTTTGCGAAAAGCCGATCGACCTGAACCTCGACCGGGTCAAGGCGTGCCGGGCCGCCATCGCGGGATGCGACGTGCCGATCCAGATCGGCTTCAACCGCCGGTTTGATCCAGGCCACCGCGCGGCGCGCGAGGCGCGGGTCGCCGGCGAGATCGGCACGCTCGAGCAAGTGGTCATCACCTCGCGCGATCCGGGCCTGCCCCCTCGTCCGTACTTGGCGGTCTCGGGCGGGCTGTTCCAAGACATGACGATCCATGATTTCGACCTTGCCCGCTTCATGCTGGACGACGAGCCTGTCGAGGTCTTCGCCGCCGGGAGCGCACTGGTGGACCCGACGATCGGGTCCGAGTTCGGCGACATCGACTCGGCCATGGTCGTGATGCGGACCGCCGACGGCAAGCTGTGCCATATCAACAACTCCCGCCGGGCGGTCTACGGCTACGATCAACGCGTGGAGCTCCTGGGCAGCGCGGGCATGATCGTGTCGGACAACCGGCGCGCCCATGAGTTGAGGCGCTTCGGCGCCGCCTTCACCGAGACCGCGCAGCCTTACCTCAACTTCTTCATCGAGCGCTACGCGGAAGCATACAGGGCCGAGATCGCAGCCTTCGTCACGGCGGTCAGAGACAATGCTCCGACCCAGGCCACGTTCGACGACGGCTACAAGGCGCTGGTGCTGGCGGAAGCGGCCGTCCGGTCGTTCAGGACCAAGCAAGTCGTAGCGGTCGAGACGGTCGGCTGAGCGGCTGCTCGGCCGCGAGCGCAGCGGCGGCGGCGGGCGCAGGACGGCTCGCGGCCGGCAACTCCCGGGCAACGAACCAGGTGGGATCCCTCCGCTGCCTGAGCAATGCCGGGATGATCTCCTGATAGGCAGCCCACAGGCTGGGATAGGCGGGCGGGCAATCGGCCTTGATCATCTCGTGCAGTTCTGGGAGCCGGTAGAACGGCGCCATCGGGAACATGTGATGCTCGATATGATAGTTCATGTTGATATAGAGGAAGTTGAAGACCTGGTTCATGTGGATGGTGCGCGTGTTCAGCCGGTGATCATACACGTCCTCATCGAGCCCGGCATGTTGGGTGACGTTGAAAAGCTGGGAGAGCGGGCCGCCGTAGAAGCGAAGCAGGACCAGGAACATGGCCGGCAGGACGCTGCCCGTGGCCAAGCAGGCGCCGAGGATGGCGGCGAACGCGGCGAGGTAGCTGCGCGACGCCCGCATCACCTTCCCTTCCTCGCCCTTGGGAACGAAGTGCTGGCCATCCTCGGTGATCCGGCCGGTCGCATTGCGGGCGATCCGGGAGAATTGCCGTAGGCCGTCCTTGATGAAAAAGAGGTCCAGCGCGATGCCGAAAACATCCGGCGGCCGGGGCGCCGCGATCTCCGGATCGCGTCCGACAATGACCGTGTGCGTATGATGGCGCGAATGACTTCAGCGATAGTAGAATCCCTCGCGCAGCGTCATGAATGCGCAGAGGTGGAACAGTGCGTCGTTGAGCCAACGCGTCTTGAAAGGGGTGCCGTGCGAGAGTTCGTGATGCCGGTGGTCGGCGGCGGCATATAGGACGCCGTACGCAGCAAAGGCCGGAATGCACCAGGGCGTTCCCCAAACAACGAACGCAGCAGCGCCGCAACCGGCCAGGAGGCCGAGCCACAACCCGATATGGCGAAGGGCGGCCGCGTCGGACCGCCTGATCAGGCGCTTCAACTCCTTGCGCGGGACCGCGCAGCAGAATCATTCCTGCTCGACCCGGTCCTCGAACGCCTCGTTGGTCAACTCGGCGGCGTCTGCTGCCCCACCTGAGAGCGCGTAGATTTTCCAAGCGGCACGCGGCATCGATTGGCTCCCGTAAGCATTGTCAAGCGTCTGCATCCCCGAGTGCAAGACGGCAACTGAGAGGCTAGCACCCCAGTTCTGCTCTTTAGATTCTGTGCCGTAATATCTCTGATTGCTTGCAAGACTGCATGGCAAACAATGAAAGGTCTTTTCAGGAACGCGGCCGCAGCTCAGACGTTCTCCGGCCCGTAGAGCGCGAGCGGCAGCACGATCTGGGACGCCGCGAATGCTGTTGGCCGGACGGCCGCCTCCAACATCGCTTGCACGGCCGTCTCGGCAATGGCCCTGGTCGGCGTGGCGATGACGAGGTCAACGATGCCGTCGATCAGGGCGGATTGCGTGCTCGGCGTCAGCTCGTTGCCGACCAGCACCAGGTCAGTGCCGCGGCCCAGCTCGGTCACGGCGCGGATCACCCCGTCGATGCTGCCGCCGCCGGTGGCGTAGATGCCGGCGAGGTCCGGGTGGCGGCCGAGCAGGGTCAGTGCAGCGTCGTAGGCGACCTCCGGCTGCTCGAGGTCAATCACCGGCTCGAGCAGCCGGAAGCCGGGCGCCAACTCGCGCAGGTAGGAGCGCATGCTGATCTCACGGGTGTCGTGGTCCAGGTAGCGGTGGCTGCCGACGACGATGCCGACCGGACCTGGTTTCCTCGCCAGCCGGGAGATTGCCCAGGCAGCCGTTCGCCCGGCTTTGCGGGCATTGATGCCGATGTAGCCGCCGCGCTCAGGCGCGCTGAGATCGGAGAGCAGCGCGAAGGTCGGGATCCCCTCGCTCCGCAACAAGGCGATCTGCTCGCTGATCCGCGGGTGGTCGACCGCGACGACGGCAAGCGCGTCGGTTTGGCTGCCGAGGCGGCGCATCCGCTCGACGATCACCGGCACGTCCGGCTCGCAGACGAACTCGATCGCGGCCGTGCTGCGCTCGGCGAGCGTCCGCGTCGCCTGATCGAGCTCGGCCGCGAGCTGGCGGTAGAAAGCGCTGCCCTCCTTCTGCAACAGGAAGCCCAGGCGGGTAGTGTCTCAATTTGAAATTGGCCTTTTGTAGCCAACCCGCTCGCATCCGCCCCACGCCTCCCGATATGCTTAGCGGAAAGCACTTGGAGGTCACATGCAGTCGTTCACTCATCAGTACGCAAAGGGCGCTCGCGTCCGATACGTACATGCTCCCGGCGGAGGTCTCATCAGCGATACACTCATTGTCACGGTGAGCATCCCCTTGGACCCGAGTGATCCGAATTATGATGCTCAGAAAGCAGCGGACCTTGAAACAGCGATCGTCGCGTATGCCAAGTCTCGTGGCAATCCATACCGCACGATTGCGTTGGAAAGCTAACGATGCCCCGCGGACCCAAAGGCGAGCACCGCCCCGCTGACGTGATCGGCGCGGCGGTCAAGGTGATGCGGATCGCGACCGGCGAGGAAGAGGACGCGCCGCCGCCGGATAATGGCAAAGACCCAGCGGCGGTCAGTATGGGCAAACGCGGGGGTGCCGCTCGAGCTGCGGCTATGACACCGGAGCGCCGGGCGGAGATCGCCAGGAAGGCGGCGGCAAAGAGATGGGCCGAGTCGGATTGACATGTTCATTTTTTCCGCCTCAAATGAGGACCGAAAAATGAACATGGTGAAACATGGGCGTTCCGCTGCTTAGATCAGAGATCACCGTCCGCAATCGCCTGCATGAACTTGGGTTCTGGCGGGAGCAGTTGCTTGAGATCATCGCTGCTATGGTGGCGGCACGAACTGGCGCTACAGAGAACGACCCTCCCGGCGCTGGAGCTTGGTCGTCTTGGCGGATGGGGACACGGCGAAGCCGGGATATATTGGGCTCAGATGACCGCCTTGGTTTTTGGAAAAAGAACGAGGACCGTCAGATTAGTTCGGTGCTGAATAAGTAGCGCGGCATTCGCCTAGTCGTGGCGAACACGGATGATGGCACAGGGTTAGACGATCCGAACCAGCCTCAAAATTCGTCCAAAAAGGGCGCAGGAACGGATGAACTGGTCAAACAGAATCAGGGATCGTTTTTGGCAGAGTTAGATGCTTCCCTTCCCAAAATCGCAGTTGTGCCCGCTACGGGCGCAATCGTAAACTGGTATCTGTGCGTATATGCCAAAGGCGATGAGGTTCGCGCCGAACTATCGTTGCCAAAGGCTGTCAGCGCTGGGTTCTTCGCAGACTTTCATGAGCGCATCTGCATTATCGGCCCAGGTGACGACTGGCGGGGCGGTCTGAGCCTCAAGACGGTACCAGAGACGCAATCCGAAGAACTGGAATTCGATATTCCTGTAAGCCGCAAGTAGGCAATGAGCTTCAACCACCAAAGGCTTGGGATAGTCCGCGCCAGACGGATGCTTAGCCAGAAAGGACTTGCCGAGATCATTGGCTTAACACCGCACACGATCTCTAGGTGTGAGAAAGGCCTACATGCCCCAACCGAGGAGACGATCACGGCCCTGGCGAAGGCGCTCAATTATCCGAGAGAGTTTTTCTTTAGAGAAGACATAGACCGACCTTCGGAAGCTAGTTTCCGCAGCTTGACGTCGATGACGGCATCTGTTCGCGACGCGGCACTTTCTGCGGGCAGCATTGGTTTTCTAGTCTCGGATTGGGTTGAGGAGCGCTTTAATCTTCCAGATGCACAGCTACACGATCTGAGCCTTTTTGAGCCTGAAGATGCTGCTCGCGTCTTGCGAGAAGCTTGGGGGCTGGGTGAACGACCGGTCTCCAACATGGTTCATCTTCTGGAGTCAAAGGGGGTGCGCGTGTTCTCTCTCTCAGAAGAGACTAGGCATCTCAACGCCTTCTCTATCTGGCGCAGGTCCAAGCCGTATGCATTTTTGAATACGTTTAAAAGCGGCGAGAGTAGCCGGTATGATGCCGCGCACGAGCTGTGCCATTTGGTTATGCATCAGGACGGCGTTAGAGGCAGGGTTGCTGAGGAACAGGCAAACAAGTTTGCTTCTGCATTCTTGATGCCTCGCGCATCTGTCCTGGCATCTTTGCCAACCGCGCACTCCTTAGCTGGCATCGTCAGGGCCAAGTCAATTTGGAGAGTATCTGTTGCAGCCTTGAACTACCGTCTGCACAAAATCGGCGTTATTTCTGACTGGCAATATAGAGACTTTTGTATTCAAATTGCACAAAACAGATTCCACACGACTGAGCCTCAACCAATACAGCGAGAGGCCTCAATCGTGTGGCAGAAGGTTCTAAGATTGCTTTGGCAGGAAAGAAAGACCGTATCGTCTCTTGCGAACGAGCTTGCTCTTCCAGAGTCCGAAGTCACAAACCTCATCTTCGGGACGCTAACACCAAACGGGGAAGGAAAGGCGTCTAGGCCAATCGCCGCTTTGCGTCTAGCCTAATGAAAAACTTGGCTTGACGCTAAGCAAAAAAGTTCATATGATGCCAGGCATGAACAGGCTTCCTATGTCCAAGCGGGTCCAAATCCTTTCCATGCTCTGCGAAGGATCGTCCATGCGATCTATCTCTCGCGTGGTGGACGTGTCGATCAACACGGTGTCGGGGCTGCTGGTGGACGCCGGCAAGGCGTGCGCCAAACACCACGACGAGACGGTGCGGAACGTCCGCAGCAAGCGCATCCAAGCCGACGAAATCTGGTCGTTCTGCTACGCCAAGGAGAAGAACGTTGCCGCTGCCAAGGCCGCGCCGGAAGAGGCTGGCGACGTGTGGACGTGGACGGCCCTGGATGCCGATACCAAGCTGATCGTCTCATACCTGATCGGCGGGCGGGATGCGGGCTACGCGCACGAGTTCATGCAGGACGTGGGAAGCCGTCTGGCAAACCGGGTCCAGATCACCACCGATGGTCTTAAGGCTTACCTGGAAGCCGTCGAAGGGGCATTCGGCGCGGATGTGGACTATGCCATGCTGGTGAAGCTCTACGGCGATGCGCCCGGTCCAGTAGGCCGCTACAGCCCGGCGGAATGCACAGGGGCGATCAAGACGCGCATTGAAGGACGGCCCGATGCGAAGCACGTCAGCACATCCTATGCCGAGCGCCAGAACCTCACCATGCGAATGTCCATGCGCCGGTTCACGCGGCTCACCAACGCGTTCAGCAAGAAGGCCGAGAACCACGCGCACATGGTCGCGCTCTACACCACTTGGTATAACTTCGCGCGGCAGCACAAGACGTTGCGGTGCAGTCCGGCGATGGCGGCGGGCTTGTCCAAGACCCTTTGGAGCATGGAGGATGTGGTGGCGTTGATCGATGCCGCCGCCGCCGCGCCAAAACCGCGTGGGCCTTACAAAAAGAAAGAAGCAGCGTGAATATTCGTTCCGGAACATTCCGTGCATGGCTAGTGGCTTCCGTTGCCTGGGGCGCGTACGTGTTCTGGGAAAGCGATCCGTCGTGCGTCTTGGTGGCGCTGGAGATTGGGAAAGGCAACGGCCCCTGGTGCAACTATCGCAACGGATGGTCTTACTACGGACCCTTGATGGGAAAGATGGTCCTTGTTCCCCTGTTAGCAGGCGCAGCCATTTGGAGCTTGGGATGGATCGTCGCTGGCTACCGCCGTGGCGGAATTTCAAACTGAGACACTACCCCCAGGCGGCAGGGCTTGTGCCCTTCCTGCAAGCGGGCGCGGAGGGAGGGCGTGCCGTGATAGCCGAGGCTTTCCGCGGCCTCAATCACCCGGCGCGCCGTGGCCGGGCGCACCGGATGCCGCTTGTTCAGCACGCGGTCGATGGTGGCGACGCTGACGCCGGCGTGCATCGCGAGATCGGCCACGGTCGGGCGCCGGGTGCCCTGCCTCATCGGATGGGCCTGCGATTTTTCCTCAGTCATCGCACCTCGCCATGATAGTTTTGACAGAAACCATCATGGTGAGGTTGTCAGGCATGTCAAGCGCGCGTAATTTCCATGATCAAAACGCCCCCCGGCAATGCCGGGCGGCTATCTTCAAGGGAATTCGTCGGCATGGCGGCTTCGCGAGACTACAGCCTTACCGGGCCGGGTGGCCGCCTCGCCCGAGAGCATGGGCTGGCTTCGGCGCAATGGTATGCTTGCCCGATCCCGCGCAAGCGCATGAAGGCGCTGATGCAACGCAGGGACGGGCCGGCGATCCGCGACACGGCGATTTGGCTCGGCGCCATGGCCGTGCTCGGCGGGTTCGCCGCCTAATTTTTGGGGAAGCTGGCTCGCCGTCCCGTTTTTCTTGGGCTACGGCGTGCTCTACGGCTCCGCGTCGGACTCACGGTGGCACGAGGCAGGCCACGGCACGGCGTTCCGTACCCGTTGGATGAACGAGGCAGTGTATCAGGTCGGCTCGTTCATGATCATGCGTGACCCCACGGCCTGGCGATGGAGCCACACGCGCCACCACACCGATACGCTTGTCGTTGGCCTCGACCGCGAGATTGCCGCCATGCGCCCGCCGAAGCTCGCCAAGCTCTGCGCGAACGTCTTCGGGCTGGCCGATGTGCCCGCGGCGTTCCGCGACCTGGCGCTTCACGCCAGCGGCCGCAAATGCCGGCCGACGCTTCAGGCTGGTATCATGCCAACGGCACGATTATGCGACCTTCACCCAGGGTCGGGCAGCGATGGAGCGGATTTGGTTTGGGCATCGCATCAGATCCATCCAGGCCTTGCAGCAGGCATCCACGATGGCCTTGTAGCCCTCGGACACCCGGTTGCTCAGCCTGTTCTGCTGCAGGTATTGCCAGATGCTTTCCACGGGGTTCAGCTCCGGGCTGTAGGGTGGCAGGTGCAGCAGGGTGATGTTCTGGTTATATTCTCTGGCACGCGGAGGCTGCCGCCGGTTTGGCGCCAGCCCGCGCCATCAAGCACCAGCACGGCGTGGTGGCCGGGCGTCACGGCCTTGCTGATTTCGACCAGGCGCAGGTTCGTCATATCGCTGTTGGCGAACGGCAGAACCAGGCCCGCTCCCACGCCACGCTCGGCGCAGACCCCCCGAACAGGTAGGCCCACTCGTAGTGAATGTTCTTGAGCGCGTCCGGCTGGGAGCCCTTTTCGCCCTCGCCTTGCCATTCCACCCGGCTACGCCGGCCGGAACCTTGGGCAAGCCTCGCCCAGACGTTGGTCAGCGTGCCCTGCTGCCCGACCCGGTCAATGGCCTTCGGCCCTTGACCATCCTGGTGCCAAACCTCCACCGGCGTGCCCGCGGCCTTGACAGCCTCGGGAAGGGCTGCGGTCACGAGGGTGCTGAACGCATCCCGAAAGACGCTTGCGCCCCGGCATCGGCCTTTGGATGGCGGGGCCGGGGCGAGACATGGGAGAACCCCAGCCGATGCAGCAGCCCACCCACGGTGCGCTCGGCCAGGGCCACGCCGAACCGGGCCTTGATGACGCGGGCCAGGTCGATGCGGCGCCAGCGCACCACGCCGTCCTCGACCGGATCAGGCCCTTTGCGGACGATCTGCGCGACCTCGGCCTGCTGCTCGGGCGACAAGCGCGGCTTGGGTCCGGTTCGACCCTTCTGGTCCGAAAGCCCGGCAAGCTCCGCGTCGTTGTAGCGGACCACCCAGCCGCGCAGCGTTTGCCGGTCCATGCCGCAGGATTGCGCCGCCTCGGTTCGCGACCGACCTTCCTTGATCAGCGCCAGCGCAAGCATCCGGCGTGCCGCAACGCTGTCGCGGGTGCGCACCGCAGCCTGGCGCAGGTCCGCCGCCGTGGCGGCTCGCGTGATCACCAGCCTCTGAGCCATTCAAGCCTCCACTCCGTGCAGAGGCATCGAATCACACAGCCCGCATCAAGGGAATCCCACCCGAGAGTCTGAAGTTGCCCCGATATTTGGTGGTTCTCCGGCACTTCGCGTGGATCATGCCGCAAGCAGAACGCCTCGTCGGAGCAGGCCGAAGCTGGCGTGACCACGCATCTGGCGCTTGACCAGTTTCAGTCGGTTGACCTGCCCTTCGGTCTGGCCGTTGCTCCAGGGCGTGGTGAGAGCGGCGCGTATCGCGTCGCCGTCGTTCCTCAGCCCGGCCGCGAACGTTCCATCGTCGGCACGCCGCACCCACCGGCTTCGACAAGCCAGGCATCCAGTTCAGCACTGGCTGCAACGGCGTCGGTCTGACTGTCGGCGTTGCACGCGCGCGCAAGGGCTGTGAACGTGCGGGCAAGTTTCGCGACAATGGGAGCGTCCTTGTCCTGCTCCACTCGTCCGACCGCCGCAGCGTCGGCAGCCGGCAGCGTTGCGGGAGGTTGCACGAGCAGCCACGCGAGTTGCCGGGCGGCCGGCAACGGCGTGACTGAGCTGCTGTCGGATGGGCCTGGGTTGGCCGATGCCTGCCCGCGGCAGCACGATGGCGCCGTCCTGGCCGGCTGCGACGTCGTTCGCTCATCCATCTCCGCACCTGCCTGGCTGTTCCGGTGAAGCCTTGCGCCTGCAGCTCCCGCCACAGCGCGGCGGCATTCTCGCCCCCCTCGGCAACCCGCGCCTGCAGATGCGGGAGATGCCGATCAAGGGCGCTGCGGCTGGGGCGACGTGCGCCGCGTTCCGGAAAGCTCGAAGCGCGGGCATAGTTGCGCACCGTTCCGCGCGCCAGGTTCATGGCGCGTGCGATCGAGATCAGCGGTTCGCCTGCCACATGTCGGCGGTGCGCCTCGTCATGCAGGCCAAGGCGACGCACCCGGCTGTCCGTCCCGACCTGTGCGTCCGCGGCGCTGCGCGGGAATCCCCTGATGCGCCTGGCCGGCACAGCGCCGCCCTCATCGGGAAGAGGCGGCAGCCGCCGAAGCCGGCCATGCGCGCCGGCAAGCCAGCGCTCGACGGCTTGGCGCAGGTTGGCCAGCAGATGCCACCGGTCGGCCACCTGGATTGCCTTGGGCGCGCCGATCGCGATGCCGCTGGCATACTCCGTCGAGCGGTCGCGGGCGACCACCTCGATCCCCGGCCGCTGCCGCAGCCAAGCAGCCAACGTCACCGCGGTGCGGTTGGGCAGCAGGTCGACCACGCCGCGCCGCTCCAGGTCGACGACGATCGTGCCATAGCTGCGTCCGCGGCGCTTTATCCAGTCGTCAACCCCGACAACGCGAGGGTCGGACTGGTCCGGCAAATGCATTCGGTTGAGCAGGCGCAGCACAGTGTCGGCGCTGGCCGGCATGGACAGCTGGGACAGCAGCTACGCACCCGCTTCGCCGCCCAACGCGGCGCCGGTCCGGCCTTGCGCCTCGGCCAGCCGGCGCGTGCGCCAGGCAAAGGGCGCCACCAGCTGCGATATCCGTTCGGCGAAGGTTTGGCGGGCACATGCGGCGTTGCGGCAGGAGAACCGCCGCAGGCACAAGCTAACCCGGACCGCACGCCCGAGTGACGGCAGGTCGGCAGGATGCCGTCGATAGCGGCTGTGCACGGCCCGGCTTCTCTTGCTGCAGTCCGGGCAGCGCCCACCGCGATCCAGGCCGCGGGCGACGATTTGCAAGTGGGCCAGAGTATCAGAGGTTACCTGCTCGACCCGGCAGTCAGGGATCGGACGTTGAATGTTTATGCCTTGTTCAATGGTGCGGCGTCTCGCCTTCACCAAACATCAGTGCCTTCCCGTCACAATCCACGCGAAGTGCGGGAGAGCCGGTTTGGTGGACAGTCAGGGTTTTGCGGGGAGCAGCTTGGCATGCCTGTCTTGTTCATAGCGGACAGGTGAGCGGGAGCCCAGCGCGGAATGGAGGCGGATTGGGGTGCGCCCGCCCTCAATAGAGCTGAAGCAGGCCATGCGCGCCTCGGCCTGGCAGGCGAACCGGCGCCGTTCGGGCATCTCGCAGTCCAAGGCGGCGAAGACGCTCTCGCACACGGCGTTGTCGCAGGCGTCGCCCCCGGAGCCCATCGGCGGCCGCACGCCGGCCCCCTTGCAGCGGGCGCCAAACGCCAGCGAGGCGTATTGGCTGCCCTGATCGCTATGATGGATAACGTTGCCCGGTGGGCGGCGCTGCCCGATGGCCATCTGCAGGGCATCGGCGACCCGCTCGGCCCGCAGATGGCTGGCCATCGGCCAGCCGGCGATGCGCCGGCTCCACGCGTCCAGCACGACCGCCAGGCCTGAAAACCCGGCCGCGGTTGGCGCAAAGGTGATGCCGGCGACCCGCAACTCGTCCGGCCGCAGCGAACGTGCGGTCCGCCAGGTCCGGCGCAGGCCGGGCGCACTTGTCGCGCCGGGTCGTCACCGGGCTGTGCCGCCGGCGGCTTGCGGCCAGGAGGCCGGCATCGCGCATCAGCCAGGCCGCGCGCTTGCGTCCATGCCGTTCCCCGGCTGCCCGCAAACCGGCATGCGCGCGGGGCGGGCCATAGGTCTCGCGCGAGGCGGCGCGCACGACGCGGACCCGCTTCCGCAGCGCCGCGTCAGCCGGGGCGTGGGCCGAGACGGGGCGGCCAAGCCGCGCGTAGTCGCCGGCCTTGGACGCACCGGGCGCGCGCGCCATGACGCTGACGGGGACAATGGCCTGGTTCGCGCTCATGAATTGGACGATCCGGACGGCACGGCGCCGGTCTCGCGTGGGAACCAGACCCGGGCCCCATCGCGCGAGCGCGAGGGGAGACCCGCCGCCGCTCGAGAGAGGATGCCGCGCTCCAAGCGCAAGTGCTTGTTCTCACGCCGTAGCCGGGTCAGCTCTTCGCGCTCGCCCGGCGCGAGCTGGCGGAGCGGCTTCTTGCCTTCCGGCCGCCCCGCACCGGCGCCGGGCCTGGAGGACCCAGGCGCGGATCGCTTGGGCGCACGGCTTGAACCCTCGGGCCAGATCGACGGGATCACGCCCGGCACGCACCAGATCGACCATCTGCTGACGGAACTCAGGGGCATGCGGGAGACGGGGTTTCGACATGAGGACACCTTTCGCGAAAGCGTTCGGGGTCTCCACCAAACCGGGGCGCGTTCGCCTCCTGGTCCTCGGCCACGAGATCGTCGAGCGGCCCGGTCAGCATGCGCGCCACCTGGCGCTTGGAGATCTCCACGCCGATCCCGTTCAGCAACGCCACCCGCCGTTCCGTCGGCGCCTGCCCCTGGGCGTGCAGGGCCGGCACGAAGCGCCGCAGCTCAGGACCGAACCCGCCGACGATCCCCGCCGGCAACAGCGCCAGCACTGTCTCGCCCGACGGCAGCAGCCAGCGCTCGCGCCGCTAGCGGATCACCTCGGCCGAAAGCCGCAGGTTGCGCGACCCCGATGTCCTCGTAGCCCTTGAAGCGCGAGACGGCCGGCACAGCCACCTTGAGCCCTCGCTCGGCGGTGATCGCCTGCGCGTCGCGCGTGACGCCCTGCGGCGGCTTCGGATGCGTCGTATCTTTGTCAGCTGCCCCGGGCTACGTCGCCTGCTCCATGCCGGACGGCCACGACGGCGGACGCGGCGGCAAGCCCTTCAGCCGCGCCACCTTGTCGCGCAACGCCGCGATGGTCACTTGCTGCGCGTCCACCTTGGCCTGCAAAGCCGCGTTGTCCAAGTGCAGACGCCGCACCTCGCCCACGAGGCGGTCCACCAGGTCCCGCAACTCCGTAAGCAAGGACTCCGCCAGCAGAGCTGCACCCGGCAACGACGTGACGGCTGTGAATCACGCCAGCACCCTCAGCGCAACCGCCTCGCCCGGAAATCTGCCCCGATTACAAAAACAGCGCCTAACCCATTAAAACGGCGTGGTGGAGCTGAGGGGAATCGAACCCCTGACCTCCTCATTGCGAACGAGGCGCTCTCCCAACTGAGCTACAGCCCCGCCGTCTCGGGGCCGGACAATGATGATCCGCGACCGGCCCGTCAACCCCGGAGCGCAATCGATCCGCGGCGCAAAGGCGCGCGAAGATTGCACCGCACACAAGCCGTGGCTAGGGTCCGCCGCATCCCGGTGCGGTCCCGCTGCCCCGGCGTCATATCGTGCGCGGCCAAGCCCGCCCTAGGAGACCTCAACCGGTGGTAACCGCGATCTTCGAACTGCTCAACGCCGTGATCGGCCTGTTCATCTGGGCCCTGATCCTGGCAGCCATATTCAGCATGCTTGCCGCGTTCAACGTTCTCGACACCCGCAACCGCTTTGTCTGGACCATCGGCGATTTTCTCTACCGCGTCACCGAGCCGTTGCTGCGCCCCGTCCGCAACGTCCTCCCCAGTTTCGGCAACATCGACATCAGCCCGATCGTCGTCATCTTGCTGCTCCAATACGTGGCCCGCCCCCTGCTCGCGACCGTCTACCGCGGCATCGTGTTCGGCACTTGGACGTTCATCTAAGCCGATGCCAGCACACCTGATCGACGGCAAGGCAATCGCGGCAAACCTGCGCCGGGCCGTGCGGGAGCGGACGTTCGGGCTCTCCTTCCAACCAGGTCTCGCCGTGGTCCTGGTCGGCGACAACGCCGCCAGCATGGTCTACGTCCGCAACAAGGACCGTGCCGCCCAGGAGGCCGGGTTGCAGTCGCAGACCATTCGCCTCCCCGCCGCCACCAGCCAAGCCGATTTGCTCGGCGTCATCGCCCGCCTCAACGAGGATCCGGACGTGGACGGCATCCTCGTCCAGCTCCCCCTTCCCGCTTCCATCGATGTCGATACGGTCATCGACGCGATCGATCCCGGCAAGGATGTCGACGGCTTTCACCCTTCGAACGTAGGCCGCCTGCAAAGCGGGCGCGAGGCCCTTGTTCCTTGCACGCCGGCAGGCGTGATGAAGCTGCTCGCCGCCGCGCAAACCACGCTTCGCGCCGCGCGGGCAACTGTTCTTGGACGCTCCTCAATCGTCGGCAGGCCGATGGCAGCGCTCCTGCTTTCCGCCGATGCGACCGTCACGACCGTCCATTCCCGCACGCAAGACATCGCGGCCGAGTGCCGGCAGGCCGACATTCTGATAGCAGCGGTCGGGCGGCCCGAAATGGTCCGTGGCGACTGGATCAAGCCCGGCGCAACAGTCATTGACGTCGGCATAAACCGGCTCGCAAACGGTCAGATTGTCGGTGATTGCGCCTTCCAAGAATGTGCGGCCGTTGCGGCCGCGATTACCCCGGTCCCGGGCGGCGTCGGTCCAATGACCATCGCCTGCCTGCTGGAGAACACCCTGACAGCCGCCATCCGCCGCCGGTCGTAAAGTTCAGAAGTCGGTGCAGCGGCCCTTCTGCTCCCAATCGCCGAACCGGGTCGGCTCCGGCCCGGCCGGGCCGCCGACCTCCTTAGGCAAGTCGTTCGGGTCAGGCTGCTTATCCACGGGCTGCTTCGCGTCGCTATCCATGCCTTACAGATGGGGCCGGCAGCAGCCCATGCCAGAGCCAGACAGCCACGAGCGCCACGGCCGCCGCATCGATTCCGAACGCCGTCTTGAACCCGATCCGGGCGATCAGCACGCCATACAGCAACGCCCCGAGGCTTTGGCCCAGGAATAGCAGACAGGCAAACGTCGCCACCGCGGTCGCCCTCGCGTTCGGCAGAATCTCGGTCGCCTGCGACTGCAGCACCGAATGCAGCATGAAGAACCCCAAGCCAAGCAGCAGCTCGACCAGGATGAACATGCCCCAGGCCTCGCTCGCCACCGCCAGCGCGAGCGACGCCGACATCATCAATCCCCCGCAAAGCACCAAGCCGCGCTCGCCGAGCAGCGGCACCAGCCGCCGGGCCAGGAGCGTGTAGACGTAGGCGCCGATCCCGAAGCAGGACAACAACGCGCCCACGTGGGCGTAGGAGAGCGCGAAACGCTCGTGCAGATACGGCGCGAGATAGGGAAAGCAGCCGATGAACACCATGCCGTCGACCGCCGCCGCCAGCAGCACCAGGCGGCCCATCCGGCTCCGCGCCATCCGTGCATAGTTCTCGGGATTGATCATCCGCCCGTGCTGGCGACGATCCGGCAAGCCCCGGACCCGAACGGCGAAGCCCACGCCGACCAGCACCGCAAGCCCGCTCAGCAGCAGGAACACGCCGCGCCAGCCGACATATTGCCCGAACACGCCGCCGATCGGCCCGGCAAGCACCTGAGCGAGCACGATCCCGGTCAGGAACTTGCTGAGCGTTACCTGCCGGTCCTCATAGGGCACCGAATCGCCGATGAACGCCATGCCGACGGGGATGATCCCGGCACTCGCAGCACCGGCGCAGGCCCTCAGCAGCGCCAGGCTGGGCAGGCCGCTTGCCGCAGCGCAGGCGCCAGTGAACACCGCATACCCGAGCAGCGCGCCCATGACCACGCGCAGCTTGCCGAACCGGTCGCCAACCGGCCCGAGCACGAGCTGGTTCAGCCCATACGGCAAGGTGAACGCCGCGATCACCACCCAAAGGTCGGTGACAGCCACGTTGAAATCGACGGCGATCGCGACCAGCACCGGATCGACGATCCGCGCCCCGGCAGACGACAAGAAACCGGCCGCAGCCAGCAACCCGAGCGGCAGGCCAGTCCGGCACGACGCCGCCGCCAAGTTCCTAGGCCGCCGGCCGCACCTTGCGGCTTTCCGTCCGAAGCTGCCCGCACGCGGCCAGGATGTCCTGCCCACGCGGCGCGCGGATCGGGCTCGCGAACCCGGCGTCCGACACGACGGCCGCGAACCGCGACAACGCCGCCCTAGTGCTCGGCTCATAGGCGCTGCCCGGCCAAGGATTGAACGGGATCAGGTTCACCTTGGCCGGAATGCCGGCAATCAGCCGGACCAGCTCGCGCGCCTCCGCCTCGCTGTCGTTCACGCCGCGCAGCATGACATATTCAAACGTGATCCGCCGCGCGTTGCTCGCGCCGGGGTAGCGCCGGCACGCGGCAAGCAGCTCGCTGATCGGATATTGACGATTGAGCGGCACGATCTCGTCGCGCAACTCGTCCCGCACCGCATGGAGGCTGACCGCCAGGTTGACGCCGAGCTCGGTCCCGCACCGGTCCATCATCGGCGCCACGCCCGACGTGCTCAGCGTGATCCGCCGCCGGGACAGGCCGATGCCCTCGCCATCCATCACGATCCGCATCGCCTTGGCGACGTTCTCGTAGTTATACAGCGGCTCGCCCATCCCCATCAGCACGATGGTGCTAAGCAGCCGCGGCGTCTCGCCTTGCGGGCTGGGCCACTCGCCGTAGGAGTCGCGCGCGGCCATGAACTGCCCCACGATCTCGGCCGCTCCGAGATTGCGCACCAGCCGCTGCGTCCCGGTATGGCAAAAGCGGCACGAGAGCGTGCAGCCCACCTGGCTGCTGATGCACACCGCGCCCCGGTCTTCCTGCCGGTCCGGGATATACACCGTCTCCGCCTCCTGCCCATCGCGGAAGCGGAACAGCCATTTGCGCGTCGCGTCGGCCGCGGTCTGCACCGTCGCCGCCTCGGGCCGGCCGATCACGAACCGCTCGGCCAGCCGGGCCTGCAGCGGCTTGGCGATGGTCGACATCCGGGCGAAATCAGTCGCGCCCTGATGATAGATCCAGTGCCAAACCTGCTTGGCGCGGAACGGCTTCTCGCCGACCGCTGCCAACTCGGCGGCCAGCTCCTCGCGCGACAAGCCCACCAAATCCCGCCGCCCGTCCGCAAGCTGCGCCGGCGGCGGGTTGAACAGCGCGGACTTGGCAAGAACGCGAACCCGCTCCGCCTCGGTGAGAGCGGCCGTCATTTGGCGGGACAGGCTTTGCTGGCCGCCTCATAAGCGTTGGTGAAGCCCAGCAGGCTGAACGTATCCGTAACCCTCCCCCCCTTCGGGTCCGGCGACACCGCAGTTGCCAACCGCCCCTTCCTGAACGCCTTCACCGCCGCCTGCCCATCGCGCGCGAAGGCGGAGCGCCCCGCCGTGTAGAAGGACAGGTCCGTCTTATCAACGCTGACCTCCACGTCGGCTTTCGGCGGATAGGCGAACCCCGCGCTGATCGCCACCGAATCCCGCAAATTGGGCCGCTGCGTTACCGTCAGCACGACACCGCCCCGCCCTGGCGCCGCAGGCTCCGAACTTTCGGCGCGGGTGAAGGCGTAGCAGATCGTCTGCCCGGCCTCGCTATGCGTTGCCGCCTCCCAATCCCTGAACTGGCCAATCAGTTCCGGCTTGTTGAGCGACGCCGCCGCGGCTTTCTTCACGGCGGCATCGGCCGGGGCGGAAGGGGCCAGCAACAGGGCTGAGACGACGAGGGCGTAACCCAGAGTTAATAGCGATCGCATGACAGCCTAGATACGGCCAAGCTTTATGGGGAACAAGCTACCGCCAATCCGGAATATGCCGCCTGAACACCGGATGGCCATGCGAGGCCGGAGCATCCAGCGGCGCATCCGGCCCGCCGCTGCCCACAGGGCGTTCCGCGAACCGCCCATGCTGCAGCATCCGGTCATACAGCACGATCGCCCCGGCCACCGCGAGGTTGAGCGCAAACCGAGTCGGAATCCGCACGACATGTCGGCACTGCGCCCTGAGCGCATGCGAAATCCCGGAGCGCTCCGGCCCCAGCACGTAGGCCGCGTTCAACGGATGCCGGAACGACGGCAGATCCACCGCCTCGTCCAGCAGCTCCACGCCCACCAGGGCGCATTCGGGGGGCAAATGCAGCGCCGCCGGGCTGTCGAACCGCCACAGAGGCACATGCAGCGGCGTCGCCGCGGTATCGGAGTTCCGCCCCGCCCGCGCATCCCATCCCGCGCCGACGCTGAAGCAGAACGCCGCCCCGAACGCGTGCCCGGTCCGCAGCAGCGCCCCCATGTTGGCCGACTTCGAAACGCCCTCGGCGCCCAGCCCGAAATAGCCGCGTGTCCTGGCGGGATGCATCCGGGCGGGATAGGTGTTTGCCATGCATGATGCAACTGACGCGCGCCAAGCGCATGACGCAACCGACGCGCGCCAAGCGCGCGATGCCACCGACGAGCGCCTGGCGCAGCAATACGAGGCCTACCCCTACCCCCAGCGCGACCCGCGCGACGAAGCCAAGCGCCTGATTATCGGCAGCCCCAGCCACTTGCGCGAAATCGACTACTGGGTGTTCCAGGCCTCGCGCCCAGCCAGCCAGCCGCTTCGCGCCCTGTTCGCCGGCGGCGGCACCGGCGACGGGACCATCATGCTCGCCCAGCAGCTCGCCCGCGCCGCCCGCCCCGGCCAAGTCACCCACTTGGACCGCTCCATCGCCGCGCAAGCCGTCGCCCGCGCCAGGGCCGAGGCCCGCGGCCTGGACATCGCCTTCCACCAGGGCAGCCTGCTTGACCTCGCAGCGAGCGGCCTCGGCCCGTTCGACTACATCGATTGCTGCGGCGTCCTGCACCACCTGCCTGACCCGGCCGAGGGCCTGCGCGCCCTGCTATCGGTTCTCGCCCCCGGCGGCGGCCTTGGTCTGATGCTCTATGCGCCGCACGGCCGCACGGGGGTCTATATGCTTCAGGACGCCCTGGCCCGCCTGGCGCCCGCCGACGAGCCGCCGCAAGCCCGGCTCGACGCGGCGCGCCGGGTCATGCGCCACCTGCCGGCCACCGCCTGGCTCCGGGCCAATCCGTATTTCGGCGACCATATCGAGGGCGGCGACGCCGGCCTGTATGATCTGTTGTTGAACCCGCGCGATACAGCCTTCGACGTCACGCGCTTGTCCGCGTTGCTGGAGGGGGCCGGCCTGCTGCCCACATGCCTGATGGAACCGATGCGGTATGACCCGGCCGTGCTGCTGCCAGACCCCCGGCTGCGCGCCCGGCTTGAGCCGCTCAGGCCCATGCAGCGGGCCGCCGTCGCCGAAGCCCTGGCCGGCAACATGAGCACCCACGTCGTCTACTGCGTCCGCGCGGACGAAGCGCGCCCCGCGCCGGACCCGATGAACCCCGCCGCGATCCCGGTCGCCCGCGAGCTGCCCGCGCCCGAACTGGCCCGCGCCATCCGCCCGGACGGGGCCTTGCCGATGGTATTCGACGGCTTGCGCGTGCCCGTGCCCCTGCCGCCGCTGGCCAGCGCCATCCTGAAGCTGGTCGACGGCACAAGGACGGTGGCCGCGATCTCCGAAGCGCTCGCGGCCAACGGAATCGGCGCCGCCGCCTTCGCCCGCGCCTGGCGGCCGAGCTTCGCAGCGCTCTCGGCGGTCAACCGCATCCTGCTCGCCCCTCATGGCTGACCCGGAGCGGGCCGTCATCGTCATCTTCGGCGCGGCAATCCGCCCGGACGGCAAGCCCAGCGGCGTTCTGCGGGACCGCGTGAGCGCCGCCCTGCGCTTCGGCCAAACCCTGTCGCCCCCGCCGCTCTATCTCCCCACCGGCGGGCAGGGACGGTTCGGCCCGCCCGAAGCCGACGTCATGGCCGGGCTGCTGCAAACTAGCGGCGTCGCCGAGGGCGACATCATGCCGGAACGGACCGGACGCAACACGCTGCGCTCTGCGGTTGCGGTGGCATGGATGCTGCGCGGCAGAACGGCGCCCGTATTCGTCGCGACCTCGGCCTATCACATGCCTCGCTGCGTCGCGTTGTTGAACGTTGCCGGCCTGCGCGCCCGCCGCGGCCCGGCGGCGAGCGGCCCGGCAGCGAGCCGCCTGCTGCGCCGTTGGTTCTGGCGTTTGCGCGAAGGCCCGGCCATCCCCGTCGATTGCGTCATACTCTGGTTCAATCGCCGGAAATTGATGCGGTCCGCCGAGCGATTACGGGGCTGACGGCTCTGGCGCGGTTGGCAGCCGGGGTGGGCGCCGGCAGCTCCTTCGCCTCCGGCTTTGGCGGATTGATCGCCGATATCCCGGTCCGGCGCCTTATGGCCGGCCATGATCCGTGACTGAAGCCCCCACGATAGGCGAGTAGCCAGAGTCGCAAGCCGCCAGCGCCGAGCATCGCTCCGAACCGCTCCATGACGCGCCTCTGCGGCCTCCGCCGCCCGAATGCACGAGGGCTCCCTCCCCTCGTCAATGCCGCCTTAACTTTCTTGCCGCAAGCTGCGCCTCCGTAAAGTCCCCTCTGCATCGTCTTCGCAAGGAGCGCCGGGTGTGGCGGGGCAGCAGCAACGAGGCCCAGTCATGTCAAACGCGCTCGCCACCTTACCCGACCTCGCCACGGACACCGAATGGCGGGCAGACCAACGGCAACGAACCATCCCGCTGTCCGCAGGCGCCGCGTTGCTGGCGATGGACGCAGCAGGTCTCGCCCTGTTCTGGCCGCTCGCGCTGCTTGCCGTCCACTTCAGCTACGACAGCCTGCCGAGCCTCGCCGTGGCCGCGCTCTATCCCGCCGCCATTCTCGCCGCGAGCTACGCGCTCGGGCTCTATCGCCGCGAGACGAACGTTTCCCTGCGCAAGGGCCTAGGCCGGCTCCCCTTCGCCTCGGCGCTCGGAACCGTGGGCGCGAGCGTCGCCGTCCTGCTGCTCGCCCCGGGCCAGCACATGCCAGCCTCCTCCTCGCTCATCTGCTCGCTGTTCGTCGGCTTTCTGTCCCGCCTGGGTTTCGACGTGCTGCGCCGCCAGGGCCTGCTATGCCGCCGCATCCTTGTCGTCGGCGCCGGCGCCCGCGCCTGGGACTTGATGCACGTGCTCAACAAGGAGGGACGCACGCTGGGCTACCGCCTGCACTTCCTGCATGACCCGACGTTCGGCCTGCCCGATAAGCGCTTGGCGAGCGGCATCGCCGGACCCGTCATGAAGATCGGCCCGGCCGGCATTGCCGGCATGGCGAAACATCTCTGCCCGGATGAGATCGTCGTCGCCCCCGATGAGCGCCGGGGCATGAACGTGCAGGAGCTGCTCGAATGCAAAATCGCGGGCTTTCCCGTCTCCCAATACCTCACCTTCATGGAGCGTGAGGCCCGCAAGGTCGACATCAAGCGCTATGAGCTCAGCTGGCTGCTGTTCTCCGATGGGTTCATCATGGGCCAGCTCGACCGCGCCCTCAAGCGCGTCCTCGACGTTTCGGTCAGCCTCGTCGTCCTCGTGCTGTTCTCCCCGATCCTGCTGACGTCCGCGCTCGTGATCCACTTGCAGGATGGCGGCCCGGCCCTCTACCGCCAGCGTCGCATCACGCAGCATGGCCGGGCTTTCGACATCCTGAAACTCCGCACGATGCGCGTGGATGCCGAAAGCGCCGGGGTAGCCTGGGCCGCGGTCGCCGACAAGCGGATCACCCGGTTCGGCCGTTTCCTCCGTCATACCCGAATCGACGAATTGGCCCAGCTTTGGAACGTGCTCCGGGGCGACATGTCCTTCGTGGGACCGCGCCCGGAGCGCCCGGAGTTCGTGGACATGCTGGCGAACCACCTGCCGCTCTACCGCGAGCGCCACGCCGCGAAAGCTGGCCTGACAGGCTGGGCCCAGATCAATTATCCCTACGGCGCATCGATCGACGACTCACGCTCGAAGCTCAGCTACGACCTCTACTACGTCAAGAACTTCAGCATCTTCCTCGATGTCTTGATCATCCTGCAAACCCTGCGCGTCGTGCTCTTTCCAAGCGGCGCCAGATAAAATTGACGAGAAAGCCGTTCGGAATGGCAGGCATTTCATGGCATGGAGCCCTCGCGTCGAACGGCATCCCCGACCTCGATTTGGCCGGGTTCGATCACTCTCGCGGTCAAGCCGCCGTGGCCGCGAACTGCATTGTAGCCGCCCGGCCCAAGCTCCTCCTCCATGCGCGAGCACGGATGGCATTGCCCGGTGACCTCGAGCAACGCCGGGCCCACGCGCAGCCTGCCGCCCCGCACGGCCAGCAAGTTCAGCCCGGCAACCACAAGATTGCGCCGCAACTGCTCCGCACGCACCGCGGCGCCCATGAACGCCCCGATCGCAGCCAGATGCTCGGCTTGGATCAGCGTGACTTGCCGGGTCCCGGTCTGCCCGGCGTAGCGGTCGCCGACCAGCCCCTGCGCCGCATCAAGCTCCGCCCGCTGCACCGCCTCGATCGGGCCACGCCGGGCCAGCCGCAACCCGATCCAGACGAGCGAACCAGGCCGCATTGGCGCTGAAAGGAGACGGCCGATCGGGGACGCAGGTTCGATCACCGCAAAATCCAAATGACGGGAAGGCATACCCCCCTTTGCTGGCCTTGTGCCGAGGGCAGCGACCGACTAGCAACCAGCGGGTGAAACAATTCTTTGACCACTGCCTACGTTAACGCCAACGAAAGCGGCAATGGACACTCCATATTGACCATCTATACCGGCCCGGTTTTCGAAATGGCCAAAAGCCAGTTCGAGACCATCGCCGATTACATCGAGATCCCGGCCGACGAGCGCCCGCGCCTGCTCTATCCGAAACGAGCCATCACCGTCGCCTGTCCAATCCACCGCGACGACGGCCGCCTCGCCGTCTTCCACGGCTACCGCGTGCAGCATCACCTCTCCCTCGGCCCCACCAAAGGCGGCACCCGGTTCTCGCTTAGCGTTGACATGGGCGAGGTCGCAGCGCTCGCCATGTGGATGAGCTGGAAATGCGCCCTTGCCGGCCTGCCCTACGGCGGCGCCAAGGGCGGCATCACGGTCGACCCCGCCAGCCTCTCGCCGCACGAGCTCGAGGCGCTCTCCCGCCGCTACATGCAGGAGATGATCCCCTTCGTCGGCCCGCAGATCGACGTCATGGCCCCCGACATGGGCACGAACGAGCAAGTCATGGCCTGGTTCATGGACACCTACTCCATGTACCAGGGCAAGACCGTTACCGAGATCGTCACCGGCAAGCCAGTCGCCACCGGCGGCACCGTCGGCCGGCGTGAGGCCACAGGCCGCGGCGTCGTCCACCTCGCCATACGCGCCGCCGAGCACGCCGGCATCACCAGGCTGGGCGCTACCGCCATCATCCAGGGCTTCGGCAACGTCGGCTCGGTCGCGGCAAGCGAACTGGCCGAGCGCGGCGTCAAGGTCATCGGCGTCAGCGACCACACCTCCTGCTATTTCGACCGCCGCGGCCTCGACGTCGCGGCCCTGGTCGCGCACACCGAGGCGAACCGCAGCCTCGCCGGGTTCAGCAATGAACTGGCGTTCGATCCCGCAGACCTGCTCACCCAACCCTGCGACATCCTGATCCCGGCCGCGATGGAGCGTGTGATCGACGCGGGCGCCGCGCAAAAACTGCAATGCCGCATCCTCGCTGAGGGCGCCAACGGCCCCACCACGCCGGAGGCCGACCGCATCTTGGAGCAGCGTCCCGACATCATCCTCATCCCCGACATCCTCTGCAACGCCGGCGGCGTCATCGTGAGCTATTTCGAATGGGTGCAAGACCTGCAGAATTTCTTCTGGGAGGAACAGGAGGTCAACGCCAAGCTGCGCCAAGTCCTGGACCGGGCCTTTGACCGCGTCTTCGCCCGCGTCGCCCGCGACGCCGTTTCCGAACGGACGGCCGCCATGGCCATCGGCGTCGAACGGGTCCGCGACGCGAAGAAGAAGCGCGGCCTCTTTCCCTAGACCCGCATCGCCCTGACTATGTCAGGGCGATTGCAGACTTGCCCATCAAACCGCCGCGTCATCTAGCGGCAACGCCGTCGTACTTTTCACCCGCTCCATGCTGAACCGGCTGCTGACGTTCTTGATCGGCACGGCAGCGATCAACCGTTTGTAAAACCGGTCGTAAGCCGGGATATCTCGCGTCACCACGCGCAGCATGTAATCGATGTCCCCCGCCATCCGATGCACCTCCACCACCTCCGGCGCCGAGGCCACCGCGTCGGCGAACCGTGCCAGCCAGGCCGGCGAATGGTCCCCCGCCTCGATCGACACGAACACGGTCAGCCCCAGCCCCAGCCGTTCCGGCGACAGCAGCGCCACCCGGCGCTCGATCACCCCCTCCGCCTCCAGCCGCTGAATCCGCTTCCAGCACGGCGTCTGCGACAGCCCCACCTGCTCCGCCATGTGCGCGATCGACTGCGTGCTGTCCGTCTGCAGGATCGCCAGCAATTTCCGGTCAATGCGGTCCACGGCCTTGTCCCTGGCTAACGGCCTAAGCGGATATTCGTGGCTTATGCCACGAATATCCGCTTAGGAGTCTTTGGAGACGCATCATTCTTCGCATTGTGACGGCGAGCCGTCCGGCGAAATAATGCTTAGGCCGCCACCGCCTCGGCCCGCACGTCCTTGATATCCCGGAACGTCAGCCCCTCGTTCTGCTCCGCCGCGCGGTTCATCATGAAGGCGGAACTTGCCAGGAACACCGGATCCCCATCCACGTCGTCCGCCATCCCCGTCCGGTTCTGCGCAATGAACCGCTCCAGCGCTCCGCGTTCCCCCGACACCCACCGCGCCAGCGCGTAAGGCACCCCCTCGAACCCGATCGCCACCCCATACTCGCCCAGCAGCCGCGCCTGCAGCACGTCGAGCTGCAACGTCCCCACCACGCCCACGATCGGCTGGCTCCCGTCCTGCGGACGGAACAACTGCACCACCCCCTCCTCGGCCAGCTCCTGCAACGCCTGGCGCAGCTTCTTCGCCTTCATCGCATCATCGAGCCGCACCCGCCGCAGGATCTCCGGCGCGAAATACGGCACGCCGACGAAGTTTAGCGCCTCGTCCTCGGTCAGCGTGTCGCCGATCCGCAGCGTCCCATGGTTCGGGATTCCCACCACGTCGCCCGCGAACGCCTCCTCGGCGATCTGCCGGTCCCGCGCGAAGAAGAACTGCGGCGCGTGAAGCGGGATCTGCTTGCCCGTCCGCACCTGCCGCAACCGCATTCCGCGCGTGAGCCGCCCTGAGCACACCCGCGCGAAGGCGATCCGGTCGCGATGGTTCGGGTCCATGTTCGCCTGGATCTTGAACACCAAAGCCGTCAGCTTCTCCTCGCTCGCCTCCACGATCCGCAAATCCGCCGGCTGCGCCCGCGGCGCCGGCCCGAACGCCACCAGGCTGTCGAGCAAATCGCCCACCCCGATCTCTTTCATGGCGCTGCCGAAGAACACCGGCGTCAGCGTCCCCTCGTCGAACGCCTCCCGATCGAACTCCGGCAACGCCGCCCGCACCAGCTCCAGCTCCTCGTCAAGCTGGATGAGCCGCGGGTCGCTCTGCCCCAACGGCTCCGTCAGATGCAGATCCCGGTTCCGCACGTCATACGTCCCGGCAAACGTCGCCGCCCGCCCCACCGGCCACGTCACCGGCGCCGTATCCAGCGCCAGTGTGCTCCCCACCTCGTCCACGATCTCGAACGGGTCCCGCGCCTCCCGGTCCATCTTGTTGACGAAGGTCAGGATCGGGATATCGCGCAACCGGCAGATCTCGAACAGCTTGCGCGTCCGCGCCTCGATCCCCTTCGCCGCGTCGATCACCATCACCGCGCTGTCCACCGCGGTCAGCGTCCGGTATGTGTCCTCGCTGAAATCCTCATGCCCCGGCGTGTCGAGCAGGTTGAACACGCAGCCGCCATACTCGAACGTCATCACCGATGTCACCACGGAAATCCCGCGGTCCCGCTCGATCCCCATCCAATCCGACCGCGTCCGCCGCCGTTCGCCCTTCGCCCGCACGTTGCCCGCAAGCTGGATCGCGCCGCCCGCGCGCAACAGCCGCTCGGTCAGCGTCGTCTTTCCCGCGTCCGGATGCGAGATGATCGCGAAGGTCCGCCGCCGGGCAATCTCTTCGGATGGCGTCATGCAAAACCGTCCCTCGTCCGCCGGAAGAGGGACAACCTCTTAGGGCTTGTCCGACAATTACCGTTACGTCCCGCTGGGTCGGACAAGCGCCTCAGGCCTTTGTTGAGTCAGGCAGGTTTATCGGCGTGCCGACGCACTCATCGCCGGCGCCGCCCTTACCGCGAGTAGAATTCAACCACCAAGTTGGGTTCCATCGTCACCGGATACGGCACGTCGCCCAGCTTCGGCGCCCGCCCGAACCGGCCCTTCATCGCCCGGTGATCGACCTCGATGTAGTCCGGCACGTCCCGCTCGCCGCTCTGCGAGGCGTCCAGCACCACGCCCAATTGCTTCGACTTCTCGCGGACCTCGATCTCGTCTCCGTCCTTGACCAGGAAGCTCGGGATGTTGACTTTCCTGCCGTTCACCGTGACGTGCCCGTGGTTGACGAACTGCCGCGCCGCGAACGGGGTGATGGCGAACTTCATGCGGTAGACCACCGCGTCCAGCCGGCGTTCCAGCAATTCGATCAGGTTCTCGCTGGTGTCGCCTTTCCGCCGCACTGCCTCGTCGTAGTACTTGCGGAACTGCTTTTCGCCGATGTTGCCGTAGTATCCCTTCAGCTTCTGCTTGGCCATCAACTGGATGCCAAAATCGGTCGGCTTCTGCTTGCGCCGCTGCCCATGCTGCCCGGGGCCGTATTCGCGCTTGTTGATCGGGGATTTCGCCCGTCCCCACAGGTTCACGCCCAACCGGCGGTTGATCTTGTACTTGCTCTCAGCGCGCTTGGTCATGCGCGGCACTCCATTCTGTGGGCCTGCGGCCTTGGGGCCAGCTTGGCTTGTTGCACCGGTAGGCCAATTCAATGTGAATTGACGGGCGCGGACCCGATGGCCCGTCCACGTTCCCGGCAGTGATCCGGCCTCTACGCGCCAACGCCCGCCTTGTCAAACCAGGCCCGTCCGTTACCTTGTGCCTATGGTCACACGCGGCGAAATCCTCTGGCTCGGCATTGCCTCAGGCACCACCGGCGGCCTGATCGGCGGCCTCATGCTTGGCGTCGGCATGGATCTCACGATCAACGGCCAGCCCCTCGGCCTCGTCCTGGTCTGCATCGGCGGCCCGGCATCCGCCATCATCGGCTGGCTCATGGCCCGGCGCCTCGCCGGTCAGCTCAACGACCAGCAATAAGGCCTTAGCCGCTATCCTGCCCCAGCATGGCGCCCACCCGTGCGCTCAGTTGAGCCAGTGAGAACGGCTTGCCCATCACCTGCACGTCCGGCCCGAGCTGATCGTCCAGCGCACTCCCCGCGTATCCGGTAACCAGCAGCACCGGAAGCCCGGGTCGGGGCTGGGCCGCCGCCTCCGCCAGTTGCCGCCCATTCATTCCGCCCGGAAGGCCCACGTCGCTGACCAGCATATGAATCGGCTGCTCGGACCTGAGGACGCCCAAGGCCGCGGCCCCGTCCCCAGCCTCGATGACCGTGTAGCCAAGCTCGCCTAAATGTTCGGCGGCCACGGATCGCAAGCGCGGCTCATCGTCGACCAGCAATATTACTCGGCCGCTCACGGCATCCCGCTGCTTCGTCAGGGCCAGGGACGCATCGGCCTGCGCGGCCGACGCATCAAACTGCGGCAGGAACATGCGGATGGTCGTGCCCACGTCTTGCGCGCTCTCCAGCCGCACGAACCCGCCCGATTGCCGCATGAAGCCATAGATCTGCGACAGCCCCAGCCCCGTCCCCCGGCCAAACGGCTTGGTGGTGAAAAACGGCTCGAACGCGCGCTCACGGGTCGCCGCATCCATTCCCGTCCCCGTATCCCGGCAGGCAATCTCCACGTAATTGCCCGGCGTCATCGCCTCGCTGCCCAGCTTGTCGCCGTCCCGGAACATGATCTCGGCGGTCGAGATCGACAATCGCCCGCCGTCCGGCATCGCGTCCCGCGCATTGATCGCCACGTTCAGGATCGCGCTCTCCAGTTGATTGCGGTCGCATTGCACCGTCCAATTGCCATCCCCCATGCGCAGCTCCACCTCGATTGCAGGCCCGACAGTCCGTTGGATCAGCTCCCTCATGCCCGGCAACAACGCATCCAGCACCGTCGGCTGCACCTGCAGCGGTTGCCGCCGGGCAAAGGCCAGCAGCCGGTTGGTCAGCGACGCGGCGCGGTCAACCATCTCCTGAGCGCTGTCCAGAAGCGACCCGGCGTCAGTCCCTCGCCCCTGCTCCAGCCGCCGCCGCAGGAGCTCCATGTTTCCCCTGATCACCTGCAGCATGTTGTTGAAGTCGTGCGCGATCCCGCCGGTAAGCTGGCCGACAGCCTCCATTTTCTGCGATTGCCGAAGCGCCTCCTCCACTCGCTCGCGCTCGGCAGCCTCATTGGTCAGTTTGTTATTCGCCTCCACCAGCTCCCGGTTATAGGCCTCAAGCCGCTCACGATCGAACGTGACGTCGATCGAACTGGCAAAAAAGTAAACGACCCTGCCGTCAGCGTCCGTGACCGGAGCGATCAGTAGCCGGTTCCAGAAGCCAGCCCCTTTTTTGCGGTAATTGTAAATGTCGAGCTCGATCGAATGCCCGTCCTCGACGGCCGACCGGATCGCGGCGACCGTCGCCGAGTCGGTCTTCGGGCCTTGAAGGAAGCGGCAATTGCGTCCGAGGGAGTCTTCCCGCGAATAGCCGGTCAATTGACAGAACGCATCGTTGACGTAGACGAGCGGGTTGTCCGCCTGCCTCGGGTCGGAAATCACCATCGGCATCCGCGTCGCACGAACCGCGGCATAGAACGGGTCTGACCCGTCATCGAGCCCTTGCAGCTTGGCATTGATCCGCTGCGTTTGCTGAATGTCCTCAACGCCTGGCTCGGGCTGGGTCGGCTCGCTGTCTTTAGGCACGGCGCCACACGCTACGACGAAAAGCAGGCGGCTCAGGCTGATCCGCAAAGCTTGCCATCAAATAGTTCGCAGGGATGATCGAAGCGGGCAATGTCATGCCATGCCAAACTATAGAGCGGAATGGAAAGTTTCCAGACAGAATCTGAAGCATAGAAATCGCGTGCGACCGCCTCATGTCCGTCCCATCAAGGACAACCCCTTTCAGGGCGTCAGGCTTGCACGAGCAAAAATGCGCGCGATAACGGCGCTGGCGCCAGAGGTTGCGCCATCACGCCGCCCTTTGTCTTGCCGGGTTCAAAACCTTGCTTCCTGGCGGCGACCTGGCGCTAGTGGTCTGATGCAAACGGGCGCTTCAGCCCGTTGGCTGCATCAGCCCGCCAAACAAGGCTAGTGCTGCGACTCATGCTGCACTCTCTGAATGTGTCGAAGCACTAGTTGGTGTTGCGTGCCGAGTGCCGCAGTCGTTCGGCCAAACGAGCAGGGTCGGCCGCGTGCCTGGCGATTCAGGGCAGCGCCAGCAAGGCCGGCGGCAATACGCCAGCAAAGCTGCCCGGCAAAACGAAAGCCTGGGGCGCTCGTTCGCCCGACCTGATCACAACCTTTTGTCCGAACGAGTGTTCAGTGTCGCGCGACATGGCGAGCAGCAGCCCCACCCGCTGGTTCTCGTCTGCCTGGCCAAGTGGTCGGCTTCTACCGCTGGCGCGTCTGCTCGAGGCAGCGGACGAGCGAACGACGCTGCAGGCCAGCACGGCGACGGCAAACCCCCCGCTGCCATCCCAGCCGCGGCGCCGTTGGGTCGCGTGCCTTATCGGGGAACACCGCAAGCCTTGACGTGTCAAGCAGGGCCGTCCGTCTGCAGCACGGCAATCCGCTGCCCTCCCCGCACCTCCCGCCCCGGGCTGCATAGCACCTTGTGCACGCGGCCGGATGCCGGGGCAGGTATGGCCATCTCCATCTTCATCGACTCGATGACCGCGACGGTCTCTCCGGCGCGGACCGCGTCGCCCGGAGCAACCAGGATTTTCCATACGTTGCCCG
Source organism: Acetobacteraceae bacterium (assembly GCA_965217935.1). Lineage (GTDB taxonomy): Bacteria > Pseudomonadota > Alphaproteobacteria > Acetobacterales > Acetobacteraceae > JBBROS01. Next base: position 2,160,770 of record OZ244581.1, read on the forward strand.
GCGCCTGGCTGTCCACGCCGACGCACCCCGGCGGAAGGGCGTCCTCAGTCACATTCGCAGGCCCGTGGTCCTCGACGAAACTGTCGAGGCCGGCGGCGGCCCAGCGTTGCCGTTCCTGCTCGAACGCCGCCTGCTGGCGATGGGCGCTGGCCGTGATGCCGCCAGAATTGGCGGCGAGGAAGCGGTTGTGGTCGCCGAGGTTGAAACGCGTGTGCTCAATGCGGACCGGGTGTTTCCCGTGCGGCAGGCGGGCGCGGGCGTCGAGCAGTTCCTCGGCCGAGACGGGATGGAAGCGCACCTGGTCGAAGCAGCGCAGCAGCCAAGGCTTGCCCGGCGCGAAGGCGTCCGTCACGCGCCAGGAGTTCCAGACCTGGACCGTGCGGCCGAAGAGCTGATAGCCGCCCGGGCCTTCCATGCCGTAAATGCACAGGTATGCGCCGCCGATGCCGACAGCGTTCTCGGGCGTCCAGGTGCGGGCCGGGTTGTATTTGGTGGTGACGAGGCGGTGGCGCGGGTCAACCGGGGTCGCGACCGGGGCGCCCAAGTAAACGTCGCCGAGGCCGAGAACCAGGTAGGAGGCGGCGAAAATGGTGTCGCGCACCTCGTCGATGGAGGCGAGGCCGTTGATGCGGCGGATGAACTCGATGTTGGAGGGGCACCAGGGGGCGTCGGGGCGGACAAGCTCCTGGTAGCGGCGCATCGCGAGTTGGGCCTGGTCGTCGTTCCAGGAGAGCGGCAGATGCACGATGCGGCTCGGGACCGAGGCGTCGCCGTTTGCCGGGATGCTGTCGTCGATTTGGCGGATGGCGTCGATCAGGCGGGGCAGCGGCAGGGCGGAGGGATCGAAATGGACCTGCAGCGAGCGGATGCCGGGGGTGAGGTCGATGATGCCGGGCAGGCGCTCGGCGTCCAGGGCGTCGAGCACGAGTTGGGCGCGGAGGCGTAGGGCGATGTCCAGCGCCGGGGGGCCGAACTCGATCAGCAGGTTGCGCTTGCCGGCGCGGCGGAGGCAGAGGGCGGGGTCGGCTTCGGTGCGCAGGAGGATAGGGGAGTCGTTGGCGCCGTCGGCCGGGGCGGGGATGGCGGGGCGGGCGAGCGCGCCCTGGCGGCGGAAGCGGACGGCATCGCCGGGACGGAGCTGGCCGAGTTTCCATAGCTCCTCGTCCGCCACGACGGCCGGGCAGACGAAGCCGCCGAGGCTGGGGCCGTCCGGGCCGAGCAGGATGGGCATGTCGCCGGTGAAATCGACGGCGCCAATGGCGTAGGCGTTGTCGTGGATGTTGGAGGGGTGCAGCCCGGCCTCGCTGCCGTCCGGCCTCGCCCAGCGCGGTTTCGGACCGATGAGGCGGATGCCGGTGCGGGCGCTGTTGTAGTGGACTTCGTAGCGGGCGGAGAACAGGGCGGCGATGTCGTCCGGGTGGAAGAAGTCCGGCGCGCCGTGCGGGCCGTAGAGGACGCCGAGAGTCCAATCATGGGTGAGTTCGGGGCGGTCAGTGCTCGGGGCCGGGGTGGACGTTGCGCCGTCCGGGCAGATGCGCAGCACGTCGCCGGTGCGCAGGACGCCGGTCGCGTGGCCGCCGAAGCCGCCGAGCGCGAACGTGGCGCGCGAGCCGAGGAAGCGCGGGCCGTCGAAGCCGCCGCGGACGGCGAGGTAGGCGCGCTGTCCGGGGCCGGAAACGGCGCCCATTGCCAGCACCTGGCCGGCTTTGACGTATAGCGGCTGGAAGGTATCGGCCGGCGCTCCGTCCAGGGTTGCCGGCATCGAAGCCCCCGTGAGCGCGATCACCGCGTCGGCGTTGAAGCGCAGCGTGGGGCCGGTCAGCGTTAGCTCCAGCCCGGCGGCGTCCTCGGGATTGCCGACGATCCGGTTGGCAAGGCGGAAGGAGCGGTCGTCCATCGGGCCGCTCGGCGGGACACCCACGGCCCAGTAGCCCAAGCGCCCGGGCCAGTCCTGCACGCTGCTCTGCGTGCCCGGCGCGAGCACGGCGACCGACTGCGGCGCGTAGGGCAAGGCGGCCAGGGTGGCGGTGGTCATGGCCGCGTCGCGCACGGCCTGGCTGCGCAGCACGGCGCGGAGATAGTCGAGGTTGCTCTCGATGCCCCAGACGACGCTCGCGTCCAGCGCCTCGGCGAGCGTATCGAACGCCGCCTGCCTGGTTTCGCCATGGGCGACGACCTTGGCGAGCAGCGGGTCGTAGAAGGGCGTGACCTCGGCGCCGGTCTCGATCCAGCCATCGACCCGGACGCCGGCGGGGAACGTGACTTCGGTCAGGAGGCCGGTGCTGGGGCGGAAGTTCTCGGCGGGGTTCTCGGCGTAGATGCGGGCTTCGACGGCCGCGCCAGCCGGCTTGAGGGCGTGTTGCGGCGGGAGAGCGAACCCGCCGGCGGCTTGGCGGACCATCCACTCCACGAGGTCGATGCCGAACGCCGCCTCGGTGACGCAATGCTCGACTTGCAAGCGCGTGTTGACTTCGAGGAAAAAGAACTCGCCGCTGTCCGCGTCCAGCATGAACTCGACTGTCCCTGCCGATTCATAGCGCGCGGCCCGGCCGAGTGCCGCAGCGGCTTCGTGCAGCGCCCGGCGCGTCTCGTCCGAAAGGCCGGGGGCCGGGGTTTCCTCGATCACCTTCTGTTGCCGGCGCTGCAGCGAGCAGTCGCGTTCGCTGAGCGTGACCAGGCCGCCTTGGCCGTCGCCGAAGATCTGCACCTCGACGTGCCGGGCGCGGGCGACGTAGCGTTCGAGGTAGATGCGCGCGTCTCCGAAGGCGTTGCCGGCCTGGCGCTCGACGGCGGCGAAGCTCTCCGCCAGCTCCGCCGGATCGTGGCAGAGCCTCATACCGATGCCGCCACCGCCGGCGGTGCTTTTGAGCATGACCGGGTAGCCGACGTGCCTTGCCGCTTCGGTGGCCGCATCAAGGCTGGCGAGCAGGCCGCTGCCGGGCAGGAGGGGAACCGCGCTCCGTTGTGCCAGATCTCGGGCGGCATGCTTGAGGCCGAAGGCGCGCAGGTGCTCCGGGCGCGGGCCGATGAAGCGGATGCCGGCGGCTTCCAATTCCTCGGCGAACTCGGCGCGCTCGCTCAGGAAGCCGTAGCCGGGGTGGACCGCCTCCGCGCCGGTTTGGCGGCAGGCGTTGATGATCGCGGTCACATTCAGGTAGCTGTCCGCAGCCGGGGCGGGGCCGATGCGGATGGCCTCGTCGGCGAGCAGCACGGGCGGCGCGAAGCGGTCAGCGTCGGAATAGACGGCGACGGAGGCGACGCCCATGCGGCGCAGGGTGCGGATGATCCGTCCCGCGATCTCGCCGCGGTTGGCGACCAGGACTTTGCGGAACAAGCCGGTCAGATCCCGCTATCGGGCGGCGCGTCCCAGATCAGCACGCGGACCGGGGTGGGGTTGAAGCCGTTGCAGGGATTGTTCACCTGCGGGCAGTTGGAGAACACGATCAGCACGTCCATCTCGGCGCGCAGGTCGACGTGGCCGCCGGGGTCGGAGAGGCCGTCGACGATGGCCAGCTCGCCGTCCGGGCTGATCGGCACGTTCATGAAGAAGTTGACGTTGGAGACGATGTCGCGCTTGTCCATGCCGTAGCGGCCGAGTTCGAGCAGGAAGTTCTCGCGGCAAGCGTGCATGTATCTGGTGTGGTGGCCGAAGCGGACGGTGTTGGCCTCGCAGGAACACGCCCCGGCCACGGTGTCGTGCCGCCCGCAGGTGTCGCCGACGACCGTGACCAAGGCCCGGCCCTCGTTGGACATGAGCCGGGTGCCGAGGCCAACGTAGGCGGCACCCTGGGCGAGGATGGTGTCCTGGGCGCTGTAGCGTTCGGCGGTGTCGCCGGCGCGGTAGAACAAGGCGTCCACGGCCTGCTGGCCTTCGAGGTCGATCAGCCGGAGGGTTTGGCCGCGGCGCAGCAGGCCGGACCAGGGGGCGCGGGCGGGAACATGGGCGTCGAGGATCGCGCCGCCGGGCTGCGGGGCATCAGCCAAGGTCGCCTGCCTCGCCAGCCCCGGCCGCGTCCTGGCGAAAGCTCTCGTGGTGGCGGATCACTTCGCGGGTGATGAAGGTAAGGTATTTTTCGGCGAACTCCGGGTCGAGGTCGGCTTCCTGTGCGAGGGCGCGCAGGCGTCCGATCTGGTACTCCTCGCGGGCCGGGTCGGCGGGCGGCAGGTCGTGCCGGGCTTTCAGCGCGCCGACGCGCTTGGTGCAGCGGAAGCGTTCCGCCAGGATGCTGATTATCGCCCGGTCAAAGTTGTCGATGCTCTTGCGCAAGTCGAGCAGCTCGGGCGGCAGGCTCTGGTCAATCATGGAAACTCCGGAACAGGGCGTCGGTGTTTTCGAAGCCGCGCTCGGCTTCCTCGCCAAAATGGCGGCACAAATCGTCGGGCGCGGGCGCCGGCGCCTTCCAGATAACGGCTTCGACCGGGGACGGCGCGGCGCTGGGCGGACTGAGCGGATGCGGGCAGTTGGAGAGGGCGACGAGCACGTTCATCTCGGCGCGGAGGTCGATGATGTCGCCGGGCGCGGTGGCGTCCTCCTGCCAGGCGAGCCGGCCCTCCTCGTCGGTGCGCAGCCCGGCGAAAAACGTGATGCACGGCGGCACGTCGCGGCGCGACATGCCGTGCTTGCCGGCGGCGAGGCGGAAGTTGTCGGCGGTGTTGCGCGGGGCTGCGTCCGCGGCGCCGCGCGGCGTGCTGCCGCCAACCACGGCGTCGTGATGGCCGCAGGTGTCGGCGGTGATGGAAACCAGCACCCGGCCCATGTCGGAGAACAGCACGCGCCCGGCGCCGAGCACGGCGGTCCATTGCAGCTTGACCGTGTCGCCCTGGTTGTAACGCTCGGACGTGTCGTCGGCGTTCCAGAACAGGGCAGAGACGCCGGGCGTGCCCTGGGTGTTGACGATGCGCAGCGCCTGGCCGCGTTGCAGGCGCGCGGTCCAATACCAGCCGCCGGGGATGGTCTCGCGGTGGATCACCTGGTGCGCGTTCAGCTCCGGCGGCGGGGCGGCCCGGCCGGAGGGGCGCGCGTTCTCCCGCGCCCGCGCCCTGAGGGCGGCGTAGCGCTCGCGATGCTGCTCGGGGGTTTGCTGGTCTAACGATGGCATAAGTCCACCTCTGCGCTTCAGTCCATCCGCTTGCGCGGCCAGACATCGATATCGTACGTGACGCTTGCCCCGAAACAGTCCGGCGCCGCCCGCGCCGGGCGTTCGAGGGCGACGACGCGGGTGCCGAGGCGGAAGGCTTCACTGATGTCGTGCGTCACCATGACGACCGTGAGATGGGTCTCACGCCAGAGGCGCTGCATCAAGCCATGAATGTCGGCGCGGATTCCCGGATCAAGGGCGCCGAACGGCTCGTCGAGCAGCAGGATTTTCGGGCGGCGGAACAGGGCTTGGGCCAGGGCCAGGCGCTGCTGCATCCCGCCGGAGAGCTGGGCCGGGTAGGCGCCTGCCGCGTCGTTCAGGCCGACCTCGTGCAGCAGCGCTCGCGCCTCGTCCATGACCCGGCGCCGCGCGTGGCCGAACAGGCGGCCGAGCAGGCGGGCGCGCGCCAGCTCGCGGCCCAGGATGACGTTGGCCAGCACCGTCAGATGAGGGAACACCGAGTAGCGCTGGAACACGACGCCGCGGTTCGCGGTCGGCTCCGGCGCCAGCGGCTCGCCGTCGAGCAGGATGCGGCCGCGGGAGGGGCGCTCCTCGCTCATCAATAGGCGCAGCAGCGTCGTTTTGCCGCAGCCGGACGGGCCGACGACGGCTACGAAGGCGCGCGGGGCGATCTCCAGGCTGAGGCGTTCCAGGACGACCCGGCCATCATACTCTTTCCACACGTCGCGCAGGCTGATCGCGCCGCCGCCGCTCACCCGCCCTGCCCTGCCCACGGGAACAGGGCGCGGCGAAGCAGGCGCAACGAGAGGTCGATGGCGAAGGCGAGCAGGGTGATCCAGGCGACGTAGGGCAGGATAATGTCCATGGCGAAGTAGCGGCGGACGAGGAAGATACGATAGCCGAGGCCGCTCTCGGAGGCGATGGCCTCGGCGGAGATGAGGAACAGGAAGGCCGGGCCGAGCGACAGGCGCAGCGCGTCGAGCAGCCGGGGCAGCAGTTGCGGCACGACGACGCGGAGCGCGATCTGCCAGGAGGACGCGCCGAGGCTTTGCGCCTTGACTATCTGCTCGTGCGGCAATTCGCCCACGCGGGCGGCGAGATCCCGCACCAGGAAAGGCGCAGTGCCGAGCACGATCAGCACGATTTTCGAGGTTTCGCCGAGGCCGACCGCGATCAGCAGGATCGGCAGCACCGCGAGCGGCGGGATCAGCGAGACCACCTCGACGATGCGCCCGAGCAGGCTGCGCGCCAGCGGCAGCATTCCGATGGCGACCGCGAGCAGAAAGCTGGCGCCCGCCGAAATGCCGAGCCCGGCCCCGAGGCGCCGCAGGCTGGCCGCCGTGTCGGTCCAGAGCGCCAACTGGCCGGTGCGGCGGTCTGGCACGAATGCCATGCGCCAGATCGCGTCCGCCATCGTGCCAAGGGCGGGCAGCAGCTTGTCGTCCGGGTTGACCGAGAGGCGGGCCGAGGAGGCGAATAGATACCAGGCGCCGAGCAGCACGAACGGGACGGCCGGCAGTAGCAGGCGCGAGGCGGCGTCCGGCTGCCGGTTGATCAGCCGCACGTGGCTAGTGGTCCGATGATGACGGACGCTTCGATCCGTCACCTAAATCGGCCCACAAGATCAAGCGAGCGCTCTGACTCATGCCGCACCTTCCGAATGTGTCAGAGCACTAGAGCTTGCCGTCCGCCGCCATGTTCATGAACGTGTCGGTGAAGCGGAACTTGATGTTGGCCGGGTCGCCGACCGTCTCGCCGCCGGGGAAGGTCATGCCGACCACGTCGGCGGATTTGGCGCCGGGGCCAAGCAGGCCGTGGGCGTAGAGGAAGTCGGCGACGAGGCGCATGGTTTTCGGCAGCGCCGGGCTGCGGGTGAACTCGGCGGCCTCTTTCGGGGTGGCGAACAGCTTCGTGGTCTTGAGCTGGGAGTCGAAGCCCTGCACGTCGGTGCCGGACAGCTTGCCCATCTCGGCCCTTGCGGCGACGCCCTGCTTGTTCTGCGAGGACATGACAGCCAGGGTCTCATACCAGGCGCCGACCAGGGCTTTGGCGAATTTGGGATTGTCGGCCAGCGTCTTGGTGTTGACGATGGCCAGATCCATGATCTCGCCGGGAATTTGCGATGAGTCGAACACGTCGTGCGCCGCCTTGTCCTGCTCGATCTCGAGCACCAGCGGGTTCCAGGTGACGACCGAGGTGACGTCCGCGGAATGCCAGGCGGCAACCATGTCGGCGTCCGAGGTGTTGACCACCGTCACGTCGCGCTCGCTCATGCCGTGCTTGGCCAGCGCGCGGGCGAGCAGGTAGTGCGAGACGGAGAACTCGACCAGGTTGACCCGCTGGCCCTTGATGTCGGCCATCTTGTCCTTGTTCTTGAGCAGGATGGCGTCGTTGCCGTTGGAAAAGTCGCCCATGATGACGGCGGTGGAATCGATCCCGCCCACGGCCGGGACGGCGAGCGTGTCCATGTTGGTGACGGTCAGCGCGTCGAAAGCGCCGGCGGCATACTGGTTGATCGACTCGGCGTAGTCGTTGACTTGGACCACGTCGATGGCGATGCCGTACTTGTCGGCCCATTTCTTGACGATGCCCTGCTGCGCCGCGTACGGCCAGGGCATCCAGCCGACGTAGATGGTCCAGGCAAGCCGGAAATGGTCCTTCTGCTGCGCCGAGGCGGGCAGGACCGAGGCCAGGAGCAGGAATGCCGCCAATACGATTTTCATCGGGCGCTGTCCTCATATTCGTTGACCGCGCGCCGCTTGAACGGATTCTCGGCGCGGATGGGGACATCGATCTTGAGGTCGCCCGACAGCACGCGGCGGCGCAGGTGCTTGGCGCCGTTGATGCTGAACCCGGCCAAGTGCTGCCCGGCGACGATGCGCTCGTAGGCCGGCGGCCGCCCGGGACCGGTGAACTGCGGCAACGGGTAGAGTTCGGGATCGGCGTCCGGGTCTTCGTCGTTGGTGGGGGTGTAGCCGCGATTGCCTGGGGAGTTGCCGACCCCGACCTCCATGGGCGTCTCCAGCGGGGCGGTGTGGAACTGGCGGGACAGGGCGTAGGTGCGGTCGATCAGCGGCTGCGGGACGCCTTGGTTGCGGATATAGAAGAAGCCGACGGTCTGGCAGGCGGCGCCTATTTCGCGGGCGGCCGCCTCGAATGCGGCGCGGTCCGTGCCTGACAGGGCGGCGATGTCGATCACCGGGATGCTGGTAACGGGCAGCAGCCTCGCGCCCATCCCGCCCGCGTAGGCTCCGTTCTGGTTCATTCTCGAAGTCTCCGGGTCTGGCGGCGTTCTGATGCAGCAAGGACTGTGCCACGGGCGGCGCTGATTGGCACGGCCTTTGCGGGATTATCATTGCCGGTTGGCGAGTGATCGCAGGGTTCCGGGCGTTTGCCTCGCGACGATGGCTGGGGCGGCATGACTGCCTGGCTTGCTTGCGCCGGGTAAAGCGATCAAGATTAATTATGAGCATTTTCTCCTCGATCATGAACAAGATTTTCCATTCCAGCCCGGACGCTGCCGCAGCGGAGCCGACGCCGGACCAAGCCTCCGCGGCGCCGGCCACGCCCCCGGCCGCGGCGAGCGCGGCGGCGCCCGTGGACGTGGAAGCCGTGCTCAGCCAGATGGCCGCGCAGAAGGGCGGCGGCGGGAACTGGAAGACGTCGATCGTCGACCTACTGAAGCTGCTCGATCTCGATTCCAGCCTTTCCGCAAGGTCGGAGCTCGGCAACGAGCTCGGCGTCCATGCCGGGGCCGAGGGGACGGCGGAGCAAAACATCGCGCTGCACAAGGCGGTGATGCAGAAACTGGCAGCCAACGGCGGCAAGGTGCCGGAGAGCATGAAAGGTTAGTGGTCTGATGCAAACAGGCGCTTCAGCCCGTTGGCTGAGTCAGCCCGCCAAGCAGGGCGAGCGCTTCGACTCATTCTGCACTCTCTGAATGTGTCGAAGCACTAGGCCGTGGGCCGTGCCGCTTCCCGTCGCGGAGCGCTGGTATCATTCCGAAGAGGCCGAGCCCGGCCTGACCTTGATTCAAGAGCCGCACGTAAACGTGCTGGAACGCTCCAACCTGTGGCATCTGCGCGGGCGCGACCGGGACCTGCTGATCGACGGCGGCATGGGCATCCTGCCGCTGCGGCCCGCGTTCCCCGCGCTGTTTGACCGCGAGCCGGTCGCGGTCGCGACCCATGCGCATATCGACCACGTGGGCGCGCTGCATGAGTTCGCCGAACGCTGGGTTCATCCCAGCGAGGCCGATGCGCTGGCCCATCCGAAACCCGCGTCGCTCGTCTCGGCGGACATGGACCCGGCGCTGCGGCAGATGTTCGTGGATGCGGGCTACCCGGGGCTCGGCGAGTATATGGTCGATGCCCTGCCCTATGCCGGATACGACCTTCGCAGCTATCGCCTCGTGCCGGCGCCTGCCACGCGCCTGCTCGCGGAGGGCGACACCGTGGATACGGGCGACCGGCAGTTCACGGTCATGCACTTGCCTGGGCACTCGCCCGGCGGGATCGCGCTTTGGGAGGCCGCGACCGGCGCCCTGTTCGCCGGCGATACGATCTACGACGGTCCCCTGCTCTACGAGGGCCGGGGCATGGACGTGGGCGACTACGCGCGCTCGCTCCGCCGCCTGCGCGACCTCCCGGTCCGCGTGGTCCACGCCGGGCACGACCCGAGCTTTGGGCGCGAGCGGATGCTGCAGATCATCGATGTCTATCTGCGGCGCTGGGGTGACGCATGATAGTTCCATGACTGACTGGCGCCGCCGCGCCGCACTCGCTAAGCACAGCGTCGGCAACACCCGCGGCAGCGCGCCGGCAAAGCTTAAGGCCCGGTGAAACGGCAACTTGGGGGTTTTGATGCGGACAGCAATCATCGGTCTCGCGGCACTGGCAGCACTCTGCGCGCCAGCGCGGGCACAGGTGATCTATCCGATCGACCGCGCGGAAATCCTGGCCGGCAGCCGGTTCGACCTGAAGATCGAGTTTCCGAACTTGGTTGACGCCGCCCGGGTGAAGGTCACGGTCAACGGGCGCGATTACGCCAGGGCGCTGGGCCGCGCGGGCGACCTGGTGGCCAGGGAGGACGGCCAGGACGCGTCGTCCGTCATGCTGCGCGACGTCACGATCAATGAGCCGGGCATCTACGCCGTGACCGCAAGCGACGGGGACCACAGCGCCTCCGTAACGTGGGAGGTCTATGCCGCGAACGGGCCGCGGCAGGCGCGCAACGTCATCCTCATGGTCGGCGACGGGATGTCGATGGCCAACGTCACCGCCGCCCGCCTTCTGGCCGGCGAGATGAAAGAAGGGCGGTATCGCCGGCGGCTGGCGATGGACGGCCTGCCGCAGATGGCGACGGTGGGCACGTCCGGCAGCGACAGCATCATTACCGACAGCGCCAACAGCGCCAGCGCCTATAACACCGGGCACAAAAGCGCGGTGAACGCCTTCGGCGCCTACGCGAGCCGGGCCAAGAACAGCCTGGCCGGGCCGAAGGTCGAGACGCTGGCCGAGATCGTCAAGCGCGAGCTGGGCATGTCGGTCGGCATCGTCACCAACACCGAAATCCAGGACGCGACGCCCGCGGCCGTGTTCGCGCACACGCGGCGGCGGGCGGATTACGGGCCGATTACCGACCAATTGCTGGCATTCGCGCCGGACGTGGCGATGGGCGGCGGGGCGGCGACGTTCCTGCCGCAATCGGTCCCCGGGTCGAAGCGGCACGACGACCGCGACATGATTGGCGCCTTCCATGATAACGGCTACGCCTTCGTCGGCACGCGCGAAGCGTTGATGAAGGCCGCCGAGACGCCGCCCCAGAAGCTGCTCGGCCTGTTCCATTTGGGCAACATGGATGGCGCACTCGACCGGTTCTACTTGAAGAAGGGCGCCGTCCCTGCGTTCCCGGACCAGCCGGACCTGACCGAGCAGGTCTCGGCGGCGCTGCGGGTGCTGGAGCGCAACCCGGCCGGCTTCTTCCTGATGATCGAGAGCGGGCTGATCGACAAGTTCAACCATCCGCTCGATTGGGAGCGGTCGGTGTATGACACGATCATGCTGGATCAGACGCTGAAGGTGGTACTGGACTGGATCGGCGATCGTGACGACACGCTGGTGATCGTGGTGCCGGACCACACGCACGGCATGGGCATCGTCGGCACGGTGCGGAGCGACGCGGAGGCGACGCAGATGCGCGACAAGGTCGGCGTCTACGAACACGCCGGTTTCCCGAACTATCCGCCGCCCGATGCGCGCGGGTATCCGCCGAGCGTCGACGTGTCGCGGCGGCTGGCGATGTTCTACGCGGCATTCCCTGACTATTACGAGACATACCGCCCAAGCCTCGATGGGCCGCGGGTTCCGGCGGTAGGCCCCGGCAAGAAGGGGCCTTTCACCGCCAACGAGACATTCGACGTGCCCGGCGCGCAGCTTCGTTACGGCAATCTGCCGCGGGACGCGGAAAGCGGAGTGCATTCGATGGATGACGCCTTGCTGCGTGCGGCCGGGCCGGGTTCGCAGCAGTTGCATGGGTTTATCGACAACACCACCGTCTACCGCGCGATGGCGGAGGCGCTCGGGCTTGGGCGGCAGTGACGTTCGCCGGGCGTTGCGTTGAAGCGATCGGCTGAGGCAACGTTCCGCTCGTCTGGCACACTGATTGTCTAGGCTCTGTGACTGAACTGCTTGGCGGCCTGGCCTTGATCCGGTCTGTGACCGTGCCCCCCTGGCAGGTGTCGAGGCTTTCAGAGAGACACGGTCATGACCAGGACTGGCCTGGACGACGCCCAATGGACGTCGCTGATGCTTGTGATGCAGCCAATCCCACGGGCATGGAAGCGCGACGAGGCGGCGCTGCGCCGCTTCGTTGAGGCCGCGCTCTGGGTGTGCCGGACGGGCGCGCCGTGGCGTGACCTGCCGGATGCGCTGGGCTGTTGGGCCAGCATCTACCACCGCTGGCGGCGCTGGTGCGTGCGTGGCTGGTGGGAGCTGGTGTTCGAGGCCTTGCGCCCGAGCCTGCCCGCGGACGGGCTGTTGCTCCTGGACAGCACCACCTGCAAGGCGCACCGCGCCGCGAGCGGCGCCGCACGCAGCACGGCCGCCGCCGAGGCGCTCGGCCGCAGCCGTGGCGGGCTGTGCTCCAAACTCCATGCCTGTGTTGACGGCGCGGGCCGGGTCTTGCGGCTGATCGCCAGTCCCGGCCAACACTCGGACCTGCGCTATGCGACCGCGCTCGCGTCCGGCATCCCGGCCTGCAACGCGGCCCTTGACCGAGGCTACATCTCGGCGCCACTGCGTGCCGCCTATGCGGCAAACGGATGCACGGTCCATACCCCGCCCAGAAAGGGCATGATCGACCCGCCTGCCTGGGAACCCGCCCTGTATGCCAGGCGCCACCATGTCGAGAACCTGTTCGCCCGCATGAAGGATCAGGGGCGCATCGCACTCCGACGCGACAAAACACGCCAAAGCTGGATGGGCTTCGCTCATCTCGCCGCCACCATGATCAGCTTGCGCCTCGCCCAGTTCAGTCACAGAGCCTAAGCATCATTCCGCGGGACGGCTCGCCGTCACAACGCGGATAATGATGCGTCTTCAAAGACTCCTAAGCAGACATCCGTGGCACAAGCCACCGATGTTTGCTTAGGTCCGTTCATGTTCGATCAATGTCAGAACGAAGGCGCATTGATGTGCGTCGGGCGCTCGTAAAGCTTTTCATGGTCGCCCTGCGGCTCACAGGCGCCGCACTCACCCTATCGGGCGTCGAAGCCGCCATTTGCGGCGGCAAGGTAACCTTTGCCCGCTATGCCGATTTATTATTCCTCGATCCGATGCGAACCGATGCGAACGTCGATATCTGGGTTCTGACCAGTATCTACGACACGATGCCCGATCGCGGCGCTGGGTCAAGATCCCGCGGCTTGCGTGGCGCATTACATTGGATGACGCCGGTGTTTGACCCGTCGCCTGCCATCTCGCCGAAGCGGAAACGGACCATCCCATCATTGCGCCGCTGTCTCATTAAAGGACTGCTCGGAAACAACCACCGTCACTCGGTCGGTCAAACGGGCGCCTCGTGCCTTTGGCCGGGCAGCGTTGCCGGCGTGTTACCGCCCCGTTGTTGCCGATGCCGCCCTAGGATTGCAGCCTACGGCGTCGCCATGAGCGGCGGGGTCTGCTGGTGCTGGACCACGCGCCATTCCTCGGGCGACAACTGCCGATAGGTGGAGGTGCAATGGGCTTCGTAAGGGGTGACGCCCTCGCGCTCGGCCTTCGCCGTGTAGGCGACGACGATCGTGCCTTCTTGCGGGCGAGAGACTTGCCGCTGGGATAGTTCGACCTTCGACCACCTCGGCGTGTGCGCCACGGCCTCGATCGCCTGCTTGCCGCTCATCACGTAAGGCGGCTGGGGCAGGACCATGAGGCACCCGTCGTCGATCGACTCGCGGTAGTGTTCGGCGCTGCCGGTCCATAGGCTTTCCTCGAAACTCCAGATCCGCTCGTCGTCCATGATCGCGTCCTTGTCTGTGCCTGGGTCTGTGCCCGGAGCTATATCGCGAGGCGGCGGGGTTCGTTCGTCCGCCGCCTCGTTTTGTCTGGAAGGGCGGCGCCGTTCAATTAAAAGCCGAGGATCGCCTTGGCCACGATGTTGCGCTGGATCTCGTTGGAGCCGCCGTAGATCGAGATCTTGCGCCAGTTGAAGTAGGTGGGCGCGGCCTCGGCGGCGAAGTCGGGGCCGATTGGCTCCTGGTTGCTGCCTTCCTCGTGCTCGTCGTAGGGCAGGACGTAGGGGCCGACCACGTCCATCAGCAGCTCGGTGGTGGCCTGCTGCAACTCGCTGCCCTTTAGTTTCAGGATGGAGCTGGCCGGGTTCGGCTTGCCGCGCTCGCGCTTCCTTTCGTCGGCGACGACGCGGAGCTGGGTCATCTCGAGCGCCTTCAGCTCGACCTCGACCGCGGCCACCTTCTCGCGGAAGTGCTGGTCTTCCATCAGCGGCATGTCGCCCACGCGTTCGAGGGCGGCCAGTTGCTTGATGCGGCGGATGCGCGCCTTGCTGACGCCGACGCGGGCGATGCCGGTGCGCTCGTTGCCGAGCAGGAACTTGGCGTAGTCCCAGCCCTTGTTCTCCTCGCCGACCAGGTTCTCCACGGGGACGCGCACGTCGTCGAACCAGACCTCGTTCACTTCGCGCGCGCCGTCGATGGTGGTGATGGGGCGGACGGTGATGCCTGGAGTCTTCATGTCGATCAGCAGGAAGCTGATGCCCTGCTGCTTCTTGGCGGCGGGGTCGGTGCGGACGAGGCAGAAGATCCAGTCGGCGTACTGGGCGAGCGTGGTCCAGGTTTTCTGGCCGTTGACGACGTAGTGCTCGCCGTCGCGCACGGCGGCGGTGCGGAGGCTGGCGAGGTCGGAGCCTGAGCCGGGCTCGCTGAAGCCCTGGCACCACCAGATGTCGAGGTTGGCGGTGGCGGGGAGGAACCGCTTCTTCTGCGCCTCGGCTCCGAACTGGGCGATCACGGGGCCGACCATGTTGGCGTTGAAGCCGAGCGGCGGCGAGACGCAGGCCTGCTGCATCTCGTCCTGGTAGATGTAGAGCTGGACCGGCGACCAGTCCTGCCCGCCCCATTCGGCTGGCCAGTGCGGCACGGCGAGGCCGTGGGCGTTCATGATGCGCTGGGATTCGATCTGGCTTTCCCTGCTGACATGCTCGCCGCGCTTGACCTGCTCGCGGATGTGGGCGGGGATCTCGGTGGTGAAGAACTCGCGCATCCGCTCGCGGAAGGCGGTTTCCTCCGGGGTGAAGCTCAGGTCCATGTTTCTTTGTTCCTTCTTTGTTTAGCCGGGCAACTTTGTCGACGTGCTGATGCACTTATTGCCGACGCTGCCCTTAGACGAGTTCGAACAGGCCGGCGGCGCCCTGGCCGCCGCCGATGCACATGGTGACGACGACGCGTTTCGCGCCCCGGCGCTTGCCCTCGATCAGCGCGTGCCCGGTCATGCGCGCGCCGCTCATGCCGTAGGGGTGGCCGATGGAGATCGCGCCGCCGTCCACGTTGAGGCGGTCGCGCGGCAGGCCGAGGCGGTCGGCGCAGTAGAGCACCTGGCTGGCGAAGGCTTCGTTCAACTCCCACAAGTCGATGTCGTCGACGGCAAGGCCGTGGCGTTCGAGCAGCTTGGGGACGGCGAAGACGGGGCCGATGCCCATCTCGTCCGGGTCGCAGCCGGCGACGGCGAGGCCGCGGAACACGGCCATGGGGGCGATGCCGCGCGCGGCGGCGGCGCTCGCGGACATGACGACGCAGGCGCTGGCGCCGTCGGAAAGCTGGCTGGCGTTGCCGGCGGTGATGAACTCGTCCTCGCCGCGGACGGGCTTGAGCTTGGCGAGGCCTTCGAGGGTGGTTTCGGGGCGGTTGCCTTCGTCCTGGCGCAGGGTGACCTCCTCGTGGCGCACCTCGTCGGAGCCTTTCTCCATGACGGCCTTGACGGACGGGAGGGGGACGATCTCCTCGTCGAAGCGCCCGGCCTGCTGGCCGGCCGCGGTGCGGCGCTGGCTTTCGAGCGCGTATTCGTCCTGGCGTTCGCGCGGGATTTGATAGCGCCGAGCCACGATGTCGGCGGTCTCGATCATGGGCATGTAGACGGCGGGGATGTGCTCCTCCAGCCACTC
Source organism: Acetobacteraceae bacterium (assembly GCA_965217935.1). Taxonomy (GTDB): domain Bacteria; phylum Pseudomonadota; class Alphaproteobacteria; order Acetobacterales; family Acetobacteraceae; genus JBBROS01. Next base: position 2,176,540 of record OZ244581.1, read on the forward strand.
GTTGCGGTAGTGGCTGCGGTTGAGGGTGGACTGCACCAGGCTGATGCTTTCCAGGCCGCCGGCGACCGCCACCTTCACCCCGTCCAGCACGACGCGGTTGGCGGCCATGGCGATGGCTTGCAGGCCGGAGGAGCAGAAGCGGTTGACCGTCATGGCCGCGGCAGTCGTGGGGAGTTGCGCGCGCAGGGCAGCCTGGCGGGCGATGTTGCCGCCGGTGGCGCCCTCCGGGTTGGCGCAGCCGAGGACGACTTCCTCGACCTCCTCGGGCGAGACCCCTGCCCTCTCGACCGCGTGGCGGATGACGTGGCCGCCCATGTCCGCGCCGTGGGTCAGGTTAAAGGCCCCGCGCGCGGCCCGGCCTATCGGGGTGCGGGCGGTGGAAACGATGACGGCTTCTTCCATGGCGTTATCTCCTGGCGGTCTGGCCGCTGCATTCCTGCCGCAGCGTGTCTATGGCTTGCGTTGATTGCGAGAGTGAAAACCTGATGCCAACGTCCGAGTTCGGGAATTTCGGGTTCTTGAAGACGATAGAGTTCGCCCCGTCGATGGCCTGCAGGAATTGCCCGACCGCGGTTTCGCGGGATTGGCGGCCGAAGTTCTTGCTGACGATCCAATCCTGGCACTGCGGAGGCCTGTCGTCGATGCGGTAGACGACAGGCTTCTCGCGAGGGGCGAGGCCCATGAATTGCGAGATGTAAAGCGCGACGGATACCCGGCCCCGGCCAGGCTTGCGGTTGCCGATCGGGTGCGGATGTCGAGGATGGGCTTGCCGGTCCGCTGATCGACGCCGTTCGTATCCGTCCAGGCGCCGGTCCGCTTGACCGCGCGGGGCGCGGAGGCGGGCCAGGCGGCGGCAAGGCAGACGAATGCGGATCGGCGCGTCATCGCTTAGGTCGCCGCCCCGGCCTCGATCAGCTCGCGCTTGGCGAGCTTGCCGACCGGGGTGTGCGGCAGGCTGTCGCGCACTTCGAGCGCGGACGGCAGCTCATGGCGGCCGAGGCGTTCGGACAGGAACGCGCACAGCGTCTCAAGCGTGAGCGGCGGGGCGCCGGCGCGCAGGGCGACGAAGGCCTTCGCCGCCTGGCCGCGGTAGGGGTCGGGGATGCCGACGACCGCGGCTTCCCGCACGTCCGGATGCTCGTGGATGGCGTCCTCGATGGCGCGGGGATAGACGTTGAAGCCGCCGCTGATGATCATGTCCTTCTTGCGGTCCACCAGCACGAAGCGCCCGTCCGGCTCCATGCGGCCGATGTCGCCGGTCAGGAACCAGCCGTCGATGAAGGCGGCCGCGTTCTCCTCCGGGCGGCGCCAGTAGCCGGGGGTGACGTTGGGGCCGCGGATGCGGACTTCGCCGATCTCGCCGGGGGGGAGGACGGCGCGGGGGTCGTCGAGCGAGACCACGTCCATCTCGATGCCGGGCAGCGGCACGCCGATCTCGCCGGGGGCCTGCGGCTGGTCGGGCAGTAGGTTGGTGCCGGCGGGGGAGGTTTCCGTCATGCCCCAGCCGCCGGCGAGGCGCAGGCCGGTCAGGGCGTGGAAGCGCTCGCCAACCTCGTGCGGCAGGGCTGCGCCGCCGCTGCTGACGTTGCGCAGGCTGGAGAGGTCGCGGGCGGCAAATCCAGGGTGGTTGACCAGGGCGATCCACATGGTGGGCACGCCGTTGAGATGGGTGCAGCGGCCGTGCTCGATCGCGTCGAGCACGGCGTCGGTTTGGAAACGGGCATGCAGAACAAGTTCGACGCCGTTGGAGACGCAGCGCAGCAGGACGGCGGTGAGGGCGTAGATGTGAAACAGCGGCAGCACGCCGAGCATACGGTCGCCGGGTTGGAATGCGCGGCCGATGCCCTCGGCCCATGCGTCGTAGATGGCGACGGCGCTGGTCAGGTTGGCGTGGGTGAGTTGGGCGGCGCGGGGCTGGCCGGTGGTGCCACCGGTGTATTGCAGGACGGCGATGTCGTGCGGGCGCAAATCCGGCCAGTCGACGGGTGGGCCGTCGAGCTCGGCCACGGTGCGGGCGCCTTGAGGGACGGGGAGCGCTCCGGGAGCGTAGCCGTAATCGGCGTCTTCGGCCACGACCAGGTGGGCGGCGGCGCCCTGGCGCTTGGCTTCGACGGCTTGCGGCAGGACGCCGGGGAGGTTGGTGGTGATCAGCAGGCGCGCGCCGCTGTCCGCGAGCTTGCGGGCGATGGCGCGGGCTGGGTCGAGCGGGCTGAGATGCACGGCGCGGGCGCCGAGGCGTTGCAAGGCGAAGAAGGCGACGGGGTGGGCGGGGGTGTTGGGCAGCAGGAGGGCGACGGCCTCGCCGCGCTCGATGCCGAGGGCGGAGAGGCCGCGGGCCAGCCGGTCGACGCGGAGGCCGAGATCGGCGAAGGTGATGGTCTGATCGCGGAAGGTTATGGCGGGGCGGCTGGCGTATTGCGTGACGGCGCGGTCCAGCAAAACGGGCAGCGTCGTGGCCGGCAATTCGGCGCCCCAGGCGAGGCCTGGGGGGTAGAGGGCTTCCCAGTGATGAGGCTTTGTCACGCGGCCTTCTTTTGGCCGAGGCTGGCGAAGCCTTCGCCCGCTTTGGCAAGGCGGACGAGGAGCGGCGCCGGCAGCAGGGTTTCGTCGCCGGTCTGTTCGGCGAAATCGGCAAGGCGGTCGCGGATCGCGGGCAGGCCCACGAGGTCGGCGTAGAACATCGGGCCGCCGCGCCATGCCGGCCAGTTGTAGCCGTGCAGCCAGATGGCGTCGATGTCGCCGGGGCGTTCGGCGATGCCTTCTTCGAGGATGCGGGCGCCCTCGTTGATCATCGGATAGACCAGGCGCTCGATGATCTCGTCCTGCGGGATCGGGTGGCGGTCGATGCCGAGCCTCTGGCTCTGCTGCTCGATGATCGCGTCGACCTCCGGGTCGGGCGTGGGGGTGCGGCCATCGTAGACGTAGTAGCCGCGCCCGGTCTTCTGACCATAGCGCCCGGCGTCGCACAGCGCATCGGCAACCGGGGCGCGCTTGTTGAACGCCTTGCGGATTCTCATGCCGATGTCGAGCCCGGCGAGGTCGGCCATCGCGAAGGGTCCCATGCGGAAGCCGAACGCGGTCAGCGCGCGGTCCACGTCCGACGGGCTGGCGCCGTCGAGCAGGAGGCGTTCGGCGGCGTCGCTGCGCCGGGCCAACATGCGGTTGCCGACGAAGCCGAAGCAGTTGCCGACGACGACGCCGACTTTGCCAAGCGCCTTGCCGACGGCGGACGCGGTGGCGATGACCTCCGGGCTGCTGCCGTCGCCGCGCACGATCTCCAGCAGCTTCATGACGTTGGCCGGGCTGAAGAAGTGCATGCCGAGGACGTCGCCGGGGCGGTTCGTCGCCGAGGCGATCTGGTCGATGTCGAGGTAGCTGGTGTTGGTGGCGAGCACCGCGCCGGGCTTGGCGATGCGGTCGAGGGTGCGGAACACGTCTTGCTTCACGCCCATTTCCTCGAACACGGCCTCGACGACGATGTCGGCGTCGCCGATGTTCTCCAGGCCGACCTTGCCGGTGATGCGCGCGCGGCGGCGCCCGGCCTCGTCCTGGGTGATGCTGCCGCGCTTGGCGCTAGTGGCGTAGAGGTCCGACACGCGGTTGAGGCCGCGGTCCAGGGCGGCTTGCTCGGTCTCGATGACGGTCACCGGGATGCCGGCGTTGGCGAAGCACATGGCGATGCCGCCGCCCATCGTGCCGGCGCCGATCACGGCCGCTTTCTTGATCGCGCGCGGCTCGGCGCCCGGCGGCAGCTTGGCCTTCTGCGCCTCGCGCTCGGCGAAGAAGGCGTGGCGCTGGGCACGGCTCTCGTCGCCGTTGAGGAGCTGCTCGAACAGGCGCCTCTCGTTCATCAGGCCGTCCTCGAACGGCATGGCGACGGCGCCGCGGACGGCCTCGACGCAGGTTCGCGGGGCTTGGGCGCCGGTGGTCTTGAGCAGAGGCGCGGCGACGCGGTCGATCAGGGCCGGGTCGTCCTTGGCGGGCTGGAGCTTGTCGTCGCGGTCGCGCACGAGGCGGCGTTCCGCGTGGCTTCTTGCCCAGGCGACGGCGACGTCGGGGTAGGCGCCGTCGAGCACGGCGTCGGCCAGGCCGATCGCCGCCGCCTCGTCGGCGCTGACAGGATTGCCGCTGACGATCATGCTGAGCGCCTTCTCGACTCCGACCACGCGCGGCAGGCGCTGCGTGCCGCCGCCGCCGGGCAGCAGGCCGAGCTTGACCTCCGGCAAACCGAGGCGGGCGCCCTGCCAGGCGACGCGGGCGTGGCAGCCGAGCGCCAGTTCCAGGCCGCCGCCGAGCGCGACCCCCTGGATGGCGGCGACGACCGGGACCGGCATGGCCTCGATCGCCTCGATCACCTCGCGCAGGCCGGGGGATTGCGGCGGCTTGCCGAACTCGGTGATGTCCGCGCCGCCGCTGAAGGCCCTCGCCGTGCCGTGCAGCACGACGGCTTTGGCGTCGCCCACGTCGTTCAGGGCCTGCACGATGCCCTGGCGCAACGCATGGCCCAGCGCGTTGACCGGCGGGCTGTCCATCGCGATGACGGCGACGTCGCCTTGGCGGGTCAGGTTCACAACAGGCATTCGTTTTACTCCTTCAGTAAGGCGGGGGCTCTGCCCTCGGCCCGCTGGGGCCTCAGGAAACGCCAGTCCCCCAGACCCCCTCAAACTTCCAGCCATTCCCGGCGGACTCCGGCATCGGCAGCCAGGGCGGCGGGGGTGCCTTCGAAGACGATCTCGCCGTGGCCCATCACATAGAGGCGCTGGCTGATGGCGAGCGCGATGTCCAATTTCTGCTCCACGAGCAGGATCGTGACCCCGCGTTCGGCCACCCGCTCCAGCATCGTCCGCACCGTCTGCACCATCATCGGCGCCAGGCCCTCCGTCGGCTCGTCCACCATCAGCAACGCCGGGCAGCCCATGAGCGTGCGGCAGATCGCGAGCATTTGCTGTTCGCCGCCGCTGAGCGCGCCGGCCGGCGCGTCCGCGCGTTCCCGCAGGCGGGGGAACAGCGCATAGGCGTCGCTCAAGGCGAAGGGGCCGCCCGGGCCGGGTTTCTCCCCGAGCACCAGGTTCTGCTTGGTGGTGAGATCGGGGAAGATGGCCCGGTGCTCGTCGACGTAGCCGAGACCCAGCCGCGCCACCTGGTGCGGCGCCAGCCGGTCGATCGGTCGGCCATCGAAACGGATGTGCCCGGCGCGCGTCACCGCGCCCATGATCGCCTTCAGCGTCGTGCTGCGCCCGGCCCCGTTGCGGCCCAGGAGCGCCACGATCTCGCCGCGGCCCACGTCGATGTTGACGCCGCGCAGCACCTGGCTCTTGCCGTACCACGCCTCAAGCCCCTGCACCTCAAGCACCGAGCGCCTCCGCGGCCTGGCCGAGATAGGCGGTCTGCACCGCCTTGTTGCCGCGCACCTGGTCGGGCGGGCCGGAGGCGATCACCTGGCCATCGGCCAGGACTGAGATGGTGTCGGCCAGCTCGAACACGACGCCGAGGTCATGCTCGATCATCACCAGCGTCCGGCCTTCGGACACGCGGCGGATCAAGGTAATCGCGCGCTCGGTCTCGGCGCGGCTCATGCCGGCGGTGGGTTCGTCCAGCAGGATGACCTGCGCGCCCCCGGCGATGGTGACGCCGATCTCGAGCGCGCGCTGTTCGGCATAAGCGAGGCTGCCGGCCGCCACGTCGCGGCGGCGTTCGAGGCCGATCAGCCCGAGCACGTCCTCGGTGCGGCGGCGCAGGCGGTCGTAGCCGTTCAAGCGCCGCCAGAACGCCATGCCGCAGCCGTGCGCCCGCATCGCCCCGGCGCGCAGGTTCTCGAACACCGACAGCTTCGGGAACAGGCTGGTGACCTGGAAGCTGCGCGCGAGACCGAGGTTGAACACCCGATGCGGCGCGAGGCCGGTGATGTCGCGTGCGCCGAGCCGCACCTGGCCGCGGTCGGGCTGCAGCCGCCCACTGACGAGGTGGAACAGCGTACTTTTGCCCGCGCCGTTGGGGCCGATGACGGCGTGGCGCTCGCCGGGGGCGACGCCGAGATCGACGCCCTGGATCACGCGGGTGGCGCCGAAGGCCTTGTGCAGGCCGCTGATCTGCAGGCCGGGCGCGTTCATGCCGCTGCCGCTTGCCAAGCGGCCTTCGCCTTGGGCGCAGACAAACGCAGCAACGCGGCGCCGCCGAGGAACAGGACGGCCGCGATGATCCACGGCCACGCCGTCTCCGGGTCGGCGGCATAGCCCATCCAGGGGTCGGGCGTTGCGCCGTTGCGGACCGATTGCAGCCGGTAGCCCAGCTCCGAGAGGCCGATAGTCCCGGCCAACGCGAGGAGGAGGCCGGGCGCCGTCGCCAGGTATGACGGCGCGATCCAGCCGAGGCGCCCGGCCCTGGCTATGGGCGCGTGCGCGGCGATGATGCCGGCGACCCCGCCCGGCGCCCACACCACCATCGCCATGAAGATCAGCCCAGAATAAAGTTGCCAGGCCTCCGTCAGCGTGCCCAGCGCCATCGACAGCAGGGTGATCAGCGCCGCGCCCACGATCGGGCCCCAGAAGATGCCGATGCCGCCGATGAACGCCATCAGCAGCACCGAGCCCGAGACCGCCGAACCCATGTTGCCGCTGGTGGCGATCTCGTCGTTGATCGCCAACAGGCCTCCGGCAAGCCCGGCAAACAGGCCGCTGAGGGCAAACACCAGGAAGCGAATGCGGGCCGGGTCATAGCCGAGAAAGGCGACGCGCTCCGGGTTGTCGCGCACCGCGTTCGCCAGGCGGCCGAGCGGCGTGCGGGTATAGAGATACATCAGCAATGCGGCGACCCAGGCCCAGGCGGCGATGACCGCATAGGCGTGGATCTGCCGCCCGGCGTCGAAGCCGAACAGATGCGGCCCGGCGGAGCGGTTGCCCGATATGCCTTCCTCGCCGCCGAACACGCTGGGGAACAGCAGCACGAGGGCCACCGCCAATTCCGCCACGCCGAGGGTTATCATGGCGAAGGCGGTGCCGGACCGCTTCGTCGCGATCCATCCGGCAAGCATCGCGGCGATTAGCCCGCCCAGCGCGCCGACCAGCGGCACGGCGGGCGCCGGGATCCACCATCCGGCGTCGGCGAGCGTGAGGGCGTGCAGGGCGATGAAGCCGCCGAAGCCCAGGAACACGGCGTGGCCGAAATCGAGCATCCCGCCCTGGCCGAGCAGCATGTTGAACGAGAGCGCGAAGACGATGGCGATAGCCATGCGGCACAGCAGCGAGAGGGCGAAGCCGCCGGTGAACACGTAAGGCAACGCCACGGCCGCGAGTGCCGCGAGCGCCCACGGCAAGGCGAGCCGCCACGGCAGGACGGTGCGCGGCGGGGCGGCGGCGACGGCCTGGCTCATACGCTGCGCGTCCCCATCAGGCCGCGCGGACGCAGCGCCAGCACCAGGATCAGCAGCGCGTAGGGAATGACTGGGGCCACGCGGGCGATGCTGATGTTCCACAGGTCGGTCAGCCAGTCGGTCGGCACGGTGATGCCGGCATAGGCCAGCGCCAGGCCGAGGGGCAGGTCGAGCGAGATGCTGGCGGTCTGCAGCAGGCCGATCAGCAGGCTGGCGATGAGCGCGCCCCAGATACTGCCGAGGCCGCCCATTACCACCACGGCGAACACGATGGCGCCGAGGGAGTTGGCCATGCCGGGCTCGGTGGTGTAGGCGTTGCCGGCCATGACGCCCGCCAGCCCGGCCAGGGCGGAGCCGGCGCCGAAGACGAGAGTGAACACGCGCGGGACGTCGTGGCCCAACATGCCGACCATCTCGGGGTGGGTGAGGGACGCGCGGATGATGAGGCCGAGGCGGGTGCGGGCCAGGGTCGCGAACAGGGCCACGAACATGGCGACGGCGACGGCCATCATGAACAGGCGGTAGGCCGGATAGGCATTGCCGGCGATGGCGAACAGCGGGAAATCGAGCGCCGGCGGCACCCGGTAGGGCACCGGGACGCGGCCCCAGATGAGCGGCACGACCTCGCCGATGATGAAGGCGAGGCCGAAGGTGAACAGCAGCTCGGCGACGTGGCCGTGCTTGTGCACCGCCCGCAGCCCCCAGCGCTCCACCGCCGCGCCGAGCACGCCGACGAGGAGGGGGGCTGCCACCAGCGCCGGCCAGAAACCGATCCGCACGCTGATGGTGTAGGCCAGGAACGCGCCTAGCATATAGAAGCTGGCGTGGGCCAGGTTAAGCACGCCCATCATGCCGAAGATCAGCGTCAGGCCGCTCGACAGCATGAACAGCAGCAGCCCATAGACCGCGCCGTTCAGCAGGATGAGCAGGAGCTGATCCATCGCGGTTCAGGACGGCGCGTTGTCGAACTTGCAGGTGGTCGGCAGCTTGGTCTTGTCGGCCGCGATCTCGTCGACGGTCTTGAAGCCCATGCCGAGGCCCTTGAACGTGTGCTTCACCCCGGGTTCCAGCACCGAGACGAACAGCGGCTGCAGCAGCTGATGGTTGTCGGCCCGCATGGTCATGGCGCCGAGCGGGCCTTTCCGCTCCATGCCGGCGAGGACCTTGCCGACCTTAACCGGATCGCTACTGTCGGCCTGCTTCATCGCCGCCGCCCACATGTCGATGGCTTCGACGACGTTCCAGTAATAGAACGGCTGGTTGTATTTGGCCTCGAACGCGGCAGCGATCTCCTCTGTTTGCTCGCTCGGCACGTTGGCGTGCCAGGAGGTGATCTGCGCGTAGCCCCGCCCGCCCTCGCCCACGCCGGCGATGATGTCGGCGCTGCCGAGGTAATAGGTGAACAGCCGTCCCTTGAAGCCGGAGTCGTTCGCCGCCTTGGCCAGCAGCAGCATGTCCGCGCCCCAGAACCCGGTGATGACCGCGTCGGCCCCGGCGGCCTGCATCTTCTGCACGTAGGGCGTGAAATCCTTCACCTTCGCGAGCGGCACCCGCTCGACGCCGACTACTTCAAGGTCGGGGCGGCGATCCTTCAGCATCTCCTCGGCCGCCTTCTGCACCGAGACGCCGAACGAGTAGTCGGGATTAAAGATGTAAACCTTCTTCACGTCTTTCTGGCTCACGAGATAGTCGGTCAGCCCCTTCATCTTCATGTCCACGTCGGCGTCGAAGCGGAAATGGTACCAGTTGCACTTCTCGTTGGTCAGGCCCGGATCGACGGCGGCATAGTTGAGGAACATGACCGCCCGCTCAGGGGCGCGTTTGTTGTTCTTGGCCACAGCGTCGCTCAGCGCGAAGGCGACCGACGAGCCGTTGCCCTGGGCGATGTAGTGGATGCCCTCGTCCATCGCTTTGCGCAGCAGCGTCAGCGACTTGTTCGGGCTCACCTCGTTGTCGAGCGGCACCAGCTCCAGCCGGCGTCCCGGCCCGGCCGCTTGCATCTCGTTCGCCCGGTCGATCGCGAAGCGGAAATGCTGCTCGCCCAACTGCCCGGTGGCGGCGAGCGGCCCGCTCAGCGGGTCGATGTAGGCGAGGCGCACCACGTCCTCGGCTCGGGCAGCGGGCGCGAGCGCCAGGGTGAGCGCCTGGGTGAGCGCCTGGGCGCCCAATAGCGTCGCCATCAACATCCTGGGCATCGACGTCCTCCGTTTCATTGCTTTTGCGGCCTTGCTTGCCGGCAGTTTTCCTTGCCGCTGGTCCGCCGTCAACAGTTGACTGGGGGCCGCGCCGTGCGATGGTTGAGCCATGCCCGTTCCTCCCTTGCTGCAAGGCCGCCTCCGCCTGCCGGTGATCGCCTCGCCGCTGTTCATCATCTCCAACCCGGACCTGGTGATCGCGCAGTGCAAGGCGGGGGTGGTCGGCAGCTTCCCGGCGTTGAACGCGAGGCCGGAAAGCGAACTTGCCGTCTGGCTCCGCCGCATCCAGGACGCGCTGGCCGATTGGGACGCGCATCATCCTGACCAGCCGAGCGCGCCGTTCGCGGTCAACCAAATCGTCCACCGCAGCAACGCCCGGCTCGAGCATGATATGGGCGTCGTGGTGGAGCACGAGGCGCCGCTGGTGATCACCTCGCTCGGCGCGCGGCCGGAGGTGAATCAGGCCGTCCAGGGCTACGGCGGCATGGTCCTGCACGACGTGATCGACGACCGGTTCGCGAAGAAGGCGATCGAGAAAGGGGCGGACGGGCTGATCGCGGTCGCGTCCGGCGCCGGCGGACATGCCGGCACGCTATCGCCGTTCGCGCTGATGCAGGAGATCCGCGCTTGGTACGACGGCCCGGTCGCGCTCTCGGGCAGCATCGCCACCGGCGGCGGGATATTGGCGGCGCAGGCGATGGGGGCGGACTTCGCCTATATCGGCTCCGCATTCATCGCGACCGGTGAGGCCGGGGCGAGCGAGGCACACAAGCAGGCGGTCGTCGAAGGCTCGGCCTCCAGCATCGTCTACACCGACGTGATCAGCGGGGTGCATGGGAATTATCTCCGCCCGAGCCTGGTGGCCGCCGGGCTCGACCCGGACAACCTTGCCGCCGCCGGCGCGCGCGCGATGGATTTCGGCGGCTCCAGGCCGAAGGCATGGAAGGACATTTGGGGCTCGGGCCAGGGCATCGGCGCGGTTAAGGCGGTGGTTCCGGCGGCGGAGTTGGTCGGCCGCCTGGCCCAAGAGTACGCTGCGGCGCGAAACCGGCTCCGCGAGCTGGCATAGCGTCCAGGCGGCCGCAATCGTGTTGCGCCGCCCCGTCGCTATCGTGTTGCGCCGCCCCGTCGCTATCGTGTTGCGCCGCACCGTCGCAATCGTGTTGCGCCGCACCAATGTTCAGGGGCAACTGATCAGAGGCGCCGCATGGCCGGTCTTGGGGATATCGTTTCAGGCCTGAAGGCCTTGCAGCAGCAGGGGAAAGCGGCGTTCGCCAACTTATCCGAGCCGATGCGGCTCAGCCTGGTTGCCCCAGAGGCGAGCAATCCGGGCGAACTGCGCATGTTGACCTACGTGCCGCCCGGCTTGCCGGAGGGCGCCCCGCTGGTCGTGGCGCTGCATGGCTGCACGCAGAACGCGCCCGCCTACGACCATGGCTCCGGCTGGTCGGCGCTGGCCGAGCGGCACGGTTTCGCGGTGCTGTTTCCCGAGCAGACGCGGGCCAACAACGGCCAGCTCTGCTTCAACTGGTTCCAGCCCGGCGACATTACCGCAGGGCACGGCGAGGCCGAGTCGATTCGGCAAATGGCGGAGCAGATGGTTCGGGTTCATCGTCTGGATCCACGGCGCGCGTTCATCACCGGCCTGTCGGCGGGCGGGGCGATGACGGCGGCGATGCTGGCGACGGCGCCGTCGACGTTCGCCGGCGGCGCGATTATCGCGGGGCTGCCCTACGGGTCGGCCACATCTGTGCAGCAGGCGCTCACGGCCATGCGGCAGCCGCCGCAGCGGAGCGCGCAAACCTGGGGCGACCTGGTGCGGGCGGCGGCGACCAGGCCGGCGCATTGGCCCACGGTGCAAATCTGGCAGGGCGATGCCGACCATACGGTCAGCCCAGGCAACGCAAAGGCGCTCGCGCTGCAATGGGCGGACGTGCTTGGCTTGCCGGAGCGTCCCGCCTCGAGCGAGCGCGTCGATGGCGCGGCGCATGAGGCTTGGTCGGTGTCGGGGGGGCATCCGTTGCTGGAGCGCTGGACGGTGCCGGGGCTCGGGCACGGCACGCCGATCAGCACGGCGGGCATGGATAAGGACCGAAGCGTCGGCATCCCCGGCCCGTACATGCTGGAGTCCGGCATCAACTCGACATGGCATCTGGCGCGGAGCTGGGGCTTGCTGACGCAGCCGGCGCAGACCCGGCAAGCGGAGCCGCGGCCATCCCGGCCAGCGGACAGCGGCTCGATCGTGGACCGCACGCTGCGCAAGGCTGGGCTGCTCGGCTGAGGTTTGATTTGATTCGCCGAGATCGCGAGCGCAACGCAGCATGATGGTTGCAGACCGCTTGTTCCGTCACTTCGAAGACCTGGTGCGGCCGACCGGCCCGGTGCCGCCGGCGACGCCGCCGGACAGCCTGGCCGGGTTCTTCCGCTATTTTGCCGGGCAGGCGCCTGGGCTGATCGTGCGGCTGTTCGTGGGCGGACTGGTCGTCGCGGTGCTGGATACCGCGATCCCGATCTGCATCGGACGGCTGACCGGGTTGCTGAATACGCACGCGCCCGGCGCGCTGGCGGGCAAGGCATGGCCGCAGTTGCTGCTTATGGCCGCCATCGTGTTCATCGCGCGCCCGCTCGCGTTCATGCAGCAGCGGCTGACCATCAACCAGGCGATCAACCCCGGCATGGCCAACCTGGTGCGCTGGCAGAGCCATTGGCACGTGGTGCGGCAATCGTGGAGCTACTTCCAGAACGACTTCGCCGGGCGGGTCGCCAACCGGATCATGCAAACCGGGCCGGCGTTGCGGGAGTCGATCGTGCTGGGGGCGGACGCCGCCTGGTACATCACCGTCTATGGCGCGACGGCGACGGGGCTGCTGCTGTCGCTGGAGCCGCTGCTGGCGATCCCGATCGTTTGCTGGTTCGCGATGTATGGGGTGATGCTGCGCGTGTTCGTGCCGCGGTTGCGGCGAAGCTCGCGGGCGGCGTCGGAGATGCGCTCGATGCTGACCGGGCGCATCGTGGATGCCTATACCAACATCCTCACGGTCAAGCTGTTCGCCCGGGCGCGGGACGAGGACGATTTCGTGCAGGACGCGCTCGACGAGCACACCGTCGTCTATCACGCGCAGACGCGGATGATGACGGCCTGGGTCTGCTGCTTGGCCGTGCTGAACGCCTGCCTGCTGTGCGGCACGGCGGGGCTGTCGATCTGGCTATGGTCGCGGGAGTCGATCCCGCTGGCCTCGGTGGTGACCGCGCTGCCGCTGGCGTGGCAGCTCACCAACATGGCCGGGTGGATCGGGCAGAGCATCACGACGATCTTCGAGAACATCGGCTTGGTGCAGGACGGGATGCGCAGCATTGCGGTGCCGCGCGAGATGGCCGATGCGCCGGGAGCGTCCGAGCTGCACGTCGCGGGCGGCGGCATCCGGTTCGAGCGGTTGCGGTTCGGCTACGGCACCGAGCGCGGGGTGCTGCATGGCATCGACTTGCACGTGGCGCCGGGCGAGCGCATCGGGCTTGTTGGGCCGTCGGGGGCGGGGAAGTCCACGCTGGTCAACCTGCTGCTGGGGTTCTATCGCCCGGAGGCGGGGCGGATCGCCATTGATGGGCAGGACGTCGCATTCGTCACGCAGGAGAGCCTGCGCGGGCAGATCGCGATGGTGACGCAGGACACGAGCCTGCTGCACCGCTCGATCCGCGACAACATCCGCTACGGGCGGCCCACGGCGAGCGCGGTGGAGGTGGAGGCGGCGGCGCGGCAGGCGCAGGCGCACGAGTTCATCCTTGAACTAGAGGATTGGCAGGGGCGCCGCGGCTACGACGCGCACGTGGGCGAGCGCGGCGTGAAGCTGTCGGGCGGGCAGCGGCAGCGGGTGGCGATCGCCCGCGTTGTGCTGAAGGATGCGCCGATCCTGGTGCTGGACGAGGCGACGAGCGCGCTCGACAGCGAGATCGAGGCTGCGATCCAGGAGCAACTGGAGAGCCTGATGCACGGGCGGACGGTGATCGCCATCGCGCACCGGCTGTCGACGATCGCGCGGATGGACCGGCTGGTGATGATGGAGGGCGGGCGGATCGTCGAGCAGGGGACGCACGCGGAACTGCTGGCGCGGGGCGGCGCCTATGCGCGGGCCTGGGCGCGGCAGTCGGGGGGGTTCGCTTCGGCGTGAGCGGGCAGTCTCAGGCCCGGCAGGCCGCTTGCGCGCGGCGATCCGACACCGTCCTTGCGCTGCACCCTCAAGGGCTTGCGCCGGGTCGCTGCGGAATTGCGAGCGAAAGGGCGCCAGATCAGACGGGCCATTGCGGGCGAGCGGTTCAAGTGGCAGGGGGCCAGTCCGTAGGTTGATTGCAAGGCCCGAAGGACAGCCATCCAGGCGGCGATGATCAGGTCCCGCCTAGACCCGTATCGCCCTGACTGTGGTCAGGGCGATACGGGTCTAGCTTTCTCTGGTCTGGTAATTAATGCCCTGGCTGTTTCCAGTCAGGGCGATTGCAGACTAGAAAGCCCTCAACCCCTATGCGACGGACTCCATGACGATCGGAACCACGCGACCCGGTCCCGTCGCGGACCAGATCGCTCGGTTGATTCCTGGCAACGCCTCAGATTGCCGCGCCGGCTCAATCCTTCAGCTTGCCGATGAAGTCCTTCACGTCCTGCTGGCCGTAGTTGATGGTCGTCACGCTCCCCGGCGCCGTGCGCTCCAGGTTCTTGTCCAGCGTATCCTGCTCCACCACCGTGATCGGCAGCACGAAACGCTTCGGCACCTGGGCGCCTTCCATCACCTGCTGCGCCACCCACAGCGCAAACGTCGAGCAGCCAGGCGAGATCGAGGCCGACTTGGTGGCGTAGCCGTCCTTTTCCTTCTGCTGCTTCCACCACGTCAGCTCGTCGTAGCGGTTGCCCATGAAGATCGGCGGCTCCTTGCGCCCGGCCGCCTTGAACGCCTGCGCCGCCCCATAGCCGTCGCCCCCTTGCGTCACTACGGCGGCAATCTCCGGCAGCGTCGGCAGCACGCCTGCCACCTCCTTCTGCGCCACCGTTTGCGTCCAATTGCCATGCACCGAGGAGACGATGGCGAACTGCGGATGCGCCTTGACCCCCTCCACGATCCCCTCGTGGATCGCATCGTCCACGTTGCTGCCAGCAAGCCCGCGAATCTCCAGCAGGTTCCCCTTCAGCCCCCGCTCGGCCATGTACTCGACCTGCATCCGGCCCATCTTCTGGAAATCGACGCCGACGACGTAGGCGCACGGCTCCGTCACCGTGCTGTCGAACGCCACCACCACGATGCCGGCGTCGCACGCCTGCTTGATCGCCCCGTTCAGCGCCGTGGGCGAGGATGCGTTGACGACGATCGCGTCGTAGCCCTGCAAGGTCAGGTTCTGGATCTGCGCGGCCTGCTCGGTCGCCTGGTTCTCCGCCGTGGTGAAGCTGCGCGCCTCGGCGAGTTGCTTGCTGGCCACCGCCTCCTTCGCCGCCTTGTCCCAGCTCGCCAGCATCGCCTGGCGCCAGCTATTGCCGGCATAGTTGTTCGACAGCCCCACCCGCTTGCCCGACGTGTCGGCGGCATGGGCCGGAATGGCGGCCAGCAGACCCGCGGCCAGGATCGTTGCTTGGTGCAGGCGCATGACGGTCTCCCTTGTTACGCGCCCATGCTATGGCGGCGCTTGAGGAACGATGGTAGGCCCGCTTCGCAGAATGGCAACTGAATAAGGCGGAGCCGATGCAGCTTCCCACCGTCATGCAGGCCCAAACCGAAGCGGCAGACCCCCGCTTCCGCCCGCTCATCCACGTCCATGCCCGGCTGGAGCGCCTTTATACCGGCTGCCGATGGGCCGAGGGACCGGCCTATTTCCCCGCCCACCGGGCGCTTTATTGGTCCGACATCCCCAACGACCGCCTGCTGCGCTACAGCGAGACCGACGGCAGCGTCGCGACCCACCTCTCCCCCGCCGGGCACATGAACGGCCATGCCGTCGACCGCGAGGGCCGCCTCGTCTCCTGCGAGCACGGCGGGCGCTGCGTGTCGCGCATCGAGCACGACGGCGCCCGCACCGTCATCGCCGCCGACTGCGAGGGACGGCGCCTCAACTCCCCCAACGACGTCGTCGTCTCCAGCGACGGCGCGGTCTGGTTCACCGACCCCACCTACGGCATCGACAGCGACTACGAAGGCGAGCGCGCGCCCAGCGAGGCCGGCGGCAGCTACGTCTACCGCGTCCCTCCCGGGGGCAAGGCCATCCCGGTGGTCACGACGATGGTCAAGCCCAACGGCCTCGCCTTCTCCCCCGACGAACGCCTGCTCTACGTCGTCGATACCGGCGCGACCCATGTCCCCGACGGCCCGCGCCACATGCGCCGCTTCAAGGTCTCGTCCGGCGGCGAGGTCGGTGGCGGCGAGGTGTTCGCCACCTGCGAGGCCGGGCTGTTCGACGGCATCCGCGTCGATACCGCGGGCCATATCTGGGCCTCGGCCGGGGACGGCGTTCACTGCTACCACCCGGACGGCGCCCGCCTCGGGCGCATCGCCGTCCCGGAGGCCGTTGCCAACCTCTGCTTCGGCGGCCCGAAGCGCAACCGCCTCTATATCACCGCCACCACTTCGCTCTACGCCATCATGGTCAACGCGAACGGCGCCGCCCCATGACGTTGAGCAACCGCCCACCGCTTTCTCCCCGCGCCCGCCTGCGCCCGCAGATCCAAGACATGGTGGTGGAGAACATCGCCACCCTCGCCGCCCGCGCCGGCCCCATCCCCGGCATGATCCCGCTCTGGTACGGCGAGAGCGACCTCACCGCACCGGCCTTCATCCGCGACGCCGCCAAGGGGGCGCTCGACGCCGGGCGGACGTTCTACGTCCCCGACATGCGCGGCAACCGGGAGCTGGTCGAGGCCCTTAGCGCCTACCAGACCCGGCTTTACCGCCGCCCGATCGGCCCCGAGCGCAGCGCGGTGCAGCCGAGCGGGATGCAGGCCATGCTGCTCGCGATGGAGCTGGTTGCCGACATGGGCGCCAACGTCGCGTACGTCGAGCCGCAATGGCCGAACAGCCATAACTGCGCCCACCTGGTCGGCGCCGAGCCGCGCCCCGTGCCGCTGCGGCTCGACGGAAGCGGCTGGCATCTCGACCTCGATCAGCTCTTCGCCCGCTGCGACGCCCGCACCCGCGCCATCCTGTTCTCCTCGCCCGCCAACCCGACCGGCTGGACCGCCTCGCGCGAGGAGTTGCAAGCCCTGCTCGACTTCTCCCGCGACCGCGGCATCTGGATCATCGCCGACGAGGTCTACGCCCGCCTGTTCTGGGACGGCGAGGCCGCGCCCTCCATGCTGGAGATCGCCGAACCCGACGACCTAGTGCTCTGCGTCAACTCGTTCTCCAAGGCCTGGGCCATGACCGGCTTCCGCGCCGGCTGGCTCACCCATCCGGCGTCCATCGGCCCCGAGGTTCTCGCTCTCACGCAATACATGTCCTCCGGCACTGCCGACTTCATCCAGGTCGCCGCCGCCGCCGCGCTCAACGAGGGCGAACCGTTCGTCGCCGAGATGCGGCAGCGCTGCCACGATGGCCTGCAGCTCGCCTACGACCGCCTGGGCCAGAACCCGGCCTACCAGCTCCCCCCCATGCCGCGCGGCGGCATGTATGCCTTCTTCGCCGTCGAAGGCCGGGCGGACAGCCACGCGGCATGCCTCGACATTCTCCAGCGCGCCAAAGTCGGCCTTGCCCCCGGCGCCCTGTTCGGAACCACCGCGCGCGCCCACCTGCGCATGTGCATCGCCCGCGACCCGGCCCAACTCTCGGATGCCCTCGACCGCCTCGCCACGCTGAACTGAACGGAGCAACACAATGGCAGCAAGCTATCCAGACCTCGCCGGCAAGCCCGTGCTGATCACCGGCGGCGCGTCCGGCATCGGCGAGGCCATCGTCCGCCGCTTCGCCGCGCAAGACTCGAAGGTCGGCTTCCTCGACATCAAGGACGCGGAGGGCGAGGCGCTTGTGTCGGAACTGCGCGAAACCGGCGCGGACGTCCGCTACGCCCATGCCGACATCACCAATATCGCGGCGCTTCGAGCCGCCATCGCCGCGTTGCGCGACCAGCTCGGCCCCTTCGCCGTGCTGGTCAACAACGCCGCGCACGACGAGCGGCACAAGACCGAGGACGTGACGCCCGAGCTCTGGGACGACCGCGTTGCCGTCAACCTTCGGCACCAGTTCTTCGCCGCCCAAGCCGTGTTGCCCGACATGAAGGAAGCGGGCGCCGGGTCGATCATCAACTTCGGCAGCGTGTCCTGGATGGTCGGCCAGGGCGGCATGGCGGCCTACACCGCCTGCAAGAGCGCCATCCTGGGCCTGACCCGCTCGCTCGCTCGCGACTTCGGCCCCGACAACATCCGCGTCAACGCCATCGCGCCCGGGTGGATCATGACGCCGCGGCAGAAGCAGTTCTGGCTGACGCCCGAGGGCCGCGACGAGCTGATGCAGCGGCAATGCCTGAAGCGCGAGCTGGTCCCGGACGAGATCGCGCGGGTCGTGCTGTTCCTGGCTTCCGACGAGGCCTCGGCCTGCACCAACCAGCACTACGTGGTCGACGGCGGCTGGGTCTGATTGACGCGAGGATCATCACAGGAGCGTCTGTTGCGCTGCCGCGGCGCGCTTCGCTTGCATGCGCGGGATGCGAACATTGCGCCGAGACGGCGAGCCTGGTAGCAGCATGGAGGCTGAAAGATCGGTCTGATCCTGCTAATCGCGCTCTCGGCCAAGAGCGCGATTCCTGACCGTCGAGGTCGCCCGCGAGGAGCGCCAAGCCGGCAAGTCGATCAATCGGCGCCGGGGTCGGCGATGCCATCCGACGCCGGGGCCGGCGATGCCGCCGCCCGGTTTTACGTCGTGATGATGACCTCGACCGCCTGCTCCCTCGGCGTCGTCCCGCTCGTGCTCGCCAGCGGCGCCAGTGCCCGCGCCCTCTTGCTCATCGGGATCGCAACGCTCTCGGGCATGATCGTCTCCACTTGCTTTGCCGTTGTCTTAGCGTCATTTCGCGGGGCGGCTCACCGCCATAAGGCGAAAAATGATGCGTCCTCAAAGACTCCTAGGCAGACGTTCATCGTGCCGATGATGGATCTAAAGAACCGGCAACGGACGCGCACGGGCAAGTCGGACGAGAGGCAGGAGCAGGATGAAGAGGCGGAAAGCGGCGCGGCCTGATAGTCCGCCCTCTTCCCCTCCCCGCAACTTTGTTGCTAACATTTTCCTAAGGGGCCGCCGAGACCCCGGGAAACGTCCGCGGAGCACGCCAATGAACCGTCGCCAATTCAACGCCGCCCTCATCGGCGCCGCCGCTGCCGCCAGTGCCGGGATTGCCCCCGCCCTCGCGCAGCAGAAGAAGGCCCTCGCCTTCGTCGTCAACTCCTCGTCGGACTTCTGGACCTTCGCCAAGCGCGGCATCGAGAAGGCCAACAAGGAACACCCCGACTACAGCATGGAGCTGATCATCCCCGCCCAGGCCACCGCCGCCGAGCAGCGCCGCATCGTCGACGAGCTGCTGGCCCGCCAGGTCGCCGGCATCGCCATCTCCCCCATCAACCCGGCCAGCTCCACCGAGATGCTGAACCACGCCGCCAAGCAGGCCGTTCTGTTCACCACCGACAGCGACGCCCCGGAAAGCGACCGCGCCGTCTATATCGGCACCGACAACGTCGCCGCCGGGCGCCAGGCCGGCGAGCAGATGAAGAAAGCGCTGCCCGGCGGCGGCACCGCCATGCTGTTCGTCGGCACCATGGACGCCGACAACGCCCGCGAGCGCGCCCAGGGCATCAAGGAGACGCTTAAGGGCAGCAACATCAAGATCCTCGACATCCGCACCGACGGCGCGGACTTCGCCGCCGCCAAGCGCAACGCCGAGGACACGCTCTCCCGCTACGGCGACATCGGCATCATGGTCGGTCTCTGGTCCTACAACACGCCGCAGATCTACCAGGCGGTGAAGGAATCCGGGCGCGCCGGCAAGGTCCAGATCGTCGGCTTCGACGAAGGCGCGCTGACCCTGCGCGGCATCGCCGACGGGACCGTCCATTCCACCATCGTGCAGCAGCCGTACGAGTTCGGCTATCAATCCATGGTTGACATGGTGAAATACCTGAACGGCGACAAATCCTGGATCCCCGCCAACAAGAAGATCATCGTCCCCACCCGCGTCATCGACAAATCCAACGTTGCCGAGTTCGAGAGCAACATGAGGAAGCTGCTGCGCCCGAGCTGATCCGGGTGCCCGCTCCGCTGCTCCAACTCGAGGGCATCACCAAGAGCTACCCCGGCGTCCTCGCGCTCGACCACGTCTCGCTGCGGCTCGAAGCAGGCGAGGTCCTCGGATTGATCGGCGAGAACGGCGCGGGCAAGAGCACGCTGATGAAGGTCCTGGGCGGCGTCGTCCGCCCGGACGCCGGGCGCATCGCCATTGACGGCAGCCCGCGCGCCGGCCTCACCGTGGCCGATGCCCAGGCCGCCGGCATTGCCTTCGTCCACCAGGAGCTGTCGATGTTCGACAACCTGGACGTCGCCGCCAATGTCCTGATCGGTCGCGAGGACCTCTCCTTCGGCCCGCTGCGCCTCGTCAACCGCCGCGCCTGCCATGCCCGCGTCGCCCCCTTGCTGCGGCAGCTCGGCGCGGATTTCGGCCCCGACGCCCCCGTGGCCCGGCTCTCCATCGCCCAGCGCCAACTGGTCGAGATCGCCCGCGCCCTTTCCGTCGATGCCCGCATCATCATCCTCGACGAACCCACCAGCAGCCTCACCTTGTCCGAAACCGAGCGCCTGCTATCCATCGTCCTCGGCCTCAAGCAGGCCGGCCGCGGCATCATCTACATTACCCACCGCCTCGGCGAGGTCATGGTCTGTGCCGACCGCGTGACCTGCCTGCGCGACGGACAGGTCGCCGGAGACCTCGCCCGCGAGCAGATCAACCACGCCGAGATGACCCGCCTCATGATCGGGCGCGACCTGCAATCGCTTCACACCCCTCCCGCCGTGCCGCCCGGCGAAGGCGGGCTTGAGATCGAGAACCTCGTCACCCCCGCCTTTCCCGACCGGTCCGCCAGCCTGCACGCCCGGCCAGGGGAAATCCTCGGTCTTGCCGGGCTGGTCGGCTCCGGGCGGACCTCGCTGGCCCGCTCCGCCTTCGGCATCGAGCCCGCCATCGGCGGCGCAATCCGCCTGAATGGCCGCTCCGTGCGCATCGACTCCCCGCGCGACGCCATCAGCCTCGGCCTGTTCCTCATCCCGGAGGACCGCAAGCGCTCCGGCCTCGTGCTCACCATGCCGATCACCGAGAACGTCACCTTGCCCGCGTTGCAGAGCCACAGCCGCTTCGGCCTGCTGAATTTCGCCTCCGAAAGCCGCTGCGGCGAGCGGCAACGCAAAGCGCTGCGCATTAAAGCGCCGTCGGCCGCCATCCAGGCCGGCGCCCTCTCCGGCGGCAATCAGCAGAAGGTCGTGCTCGGCCGCTGGCTGGCGCTCGAACCGAAAGCCATCGTGTTCGACGAACCCACGCGAGGCGTCGACGTCGGCGCCAAGGGGGAAATCTACGCGCTGATGCGCGGCCTCGCCGACCGCGGGGTCGCCATCCTGATGATCAGCAGCGACATGGAGGAGGTGATCGGCGTCAGCGACCGTGTGGCGGTGATGCACGAAGGCCGGGTCGCGGGCGTGCTGATGCGGGAGGAGTTCAGCGAGGCCGCCGTGCTGAACCTTGCCATCGGCCAGAAGGCGGCGGCCTAGGCATGAGCAAGAAAGAGTGGGGCCTGCTCGCCCTCGTCATCGTCATCGGCGCCATCACCGCCTTCCTCAATCCCCGCTTCGTCTCCCGCGTCAACCTGCTCAACATGGCCAACCTGATCGGCCTGTTCGGCGTGTTCAGCATCGGCCAGGGCCTCGTCATCATCACCGGCGGCATCGACCTCTCCGTCGGCTCCATGTTTGCCCTGCTCGGCGTCATCTTCATCGACCTGCTAGCCAATTACGGCGTCGCCTGGCCCGTTGCGTTCCTCGTCATCCTCGCCGGCGGCCTGGTCCTGGGCGCCATTCACGGCATCCTCATCACCCGCGCCGGGCTGCAGCCGTTCATCGTGACGTTGTGCGGCTTGCTCATCTATCGCGGCGCCGCACGCTACTATACCGGCGACGCCACCACCGGCTTCGGCTATGCCGAGGGCCTCGACACCATCACCTGGCTCGCGTCCGGGCGCAGCTACGGCATCCCGAACCCGTTCATCATCCTCATCGTCGTCGCCATCATCATGGGCGTGCTGCTGCACCGCTCGGTGTTCGGGCGCTACCTGTTCGCAGTCGGGCGCAACGAGGAGGCCGCCCGCTACTCCGGGATTCGCGCCCGCCTGGTCGTCGCCGGCGCTTACATCATCGCCGGCGGCCTCGCCGGGCTCTCCACCGTTCTGCTGGTGTTCTATACCAATTCCGTCTCCCCCTCGGCTTTCGGCAGCCTTTATGAACTCTATGCCATCGCCGCGGCCGTGCTTGGCGGCTGCTCGCTGCGCGGCGGCGAAGGCAGCATCGTCGGCATCGTGCTCGGCGCCGTGTTGCTGCAGATCCTGCAAAACCTGGTCAATATCCTTGGCATTCCCTCATCGCTGAACTTCGCCGTCATGGGCGGCGTCATCCTGCTGGGCGCGCTGGCCGACCAGCAACTGGCCCGTCGCCGGGTCGCCTGATGTCAGCCGCGCGCGCGCCGGGCAACGAGGCGAATGTTTCGTAAGGTCCGGCCAGGTCAAGTTGCTGCACGCGCGGAAACGGCAGCAGCCCGAAATGCCCGCCCATCTTAAACGACCGCGCGCCGCCGGCCCGCCCGCATCAGCACCGGCGCGATCAGCCCGAGGCCGATCCCCCAGAACCCATTGATCAGCACCGGACGCAGCAGCGACATTCCCGACAAATTCACCGCCCGCCCCTTGATTGGCCCCACCACGAACACGCCCACCGCCGTCGCGAGCAGTCCGAATGCCAATCCCCATAGCCACAACGGCCCGCGCAGCCCCGGCATCGCCAACCCGAACGCCAGGCCATAAAGCCCGCCCCAGAAACACAGGCTGACGATCAGCGGCGCCCCGAGCGGCTGCGTCGGCGAGACCGGATAAGGCGGCGGCATCAAGCCGGCCAGATGCAGCACCCACCACATCGCCTGATGGAACGTCAGCACGGCGATAACGGCCGCCGTAAACCCAAGCCCGGCCCGCGGAATAGCGTCAGGCGAAAGATCTCTCCTCAATCGAACGCCTGGGCGAGCGGAACCACGATGTCCGGCGCCAAGCCGAGCGCGATCCGGTCGCCCGCCCCATACTGCTTGACGGACTTGTAATCCTCGCCAGCCGGCTCCCGATACGCCTCGAGCACCCGTTGCGCGAGATTGACAATCCAGACCTCGCCGATCCCGGCCCGCGCGTAGAGCGGCAGCTTCACCTTCTTGTCGAACCGCAGGGAGCTGTCGGCCACCTCGACCAGAAGCAGCACGTCGGCGGGCCCTGGATGCCCATGTAGGCGGTAATTGTCCGCGCGGAGCCGGGAGACCGCGAAATCAGGCTGCGGCTCGTTGAATCGGTCAAGCCGCACCGGGTTCTGCACCGAGACGATGGCCTTGCCGCTGCACGCCATGACCAGAGCATGGTTCAGGCCATTGACCGTCGCCGCATGATCCATTCCGATCGGAGCCATGTCGATCAATTCCCCGTCAATCAGCTCGACCCGGTCGTCCTCGCCCAGGATCCCGGCATCGGCCATCCGGTAATACTCATCGACATTCAGCTTGCGCCGGGTCGGCACGACGGCCGCTTCATCCATGGCTCCACCTCCATTCGTGGAACAAGCCATAGCACGGAACGCCTTAAGTCCCACCCCGCCCCGGATAATCCGGATCGGCCAGGAACGGGAACGGCCCCGGGAAATCCTCCACGCAAACCGTATGGCTCACGATGCCGCTCTCCGCCGTCCACCGGTGCACGTCGAAGGCGCCCGGCTCCAGCACGAACCCGTCCCGCCCGTCCTCGGCCAGATCAAACAACGACTGGTGCGCCACGCTCGGGGCAATGCTGGCGACCGCGTGCGCCACCCGCGCCACCACCGGGCGGTGGTGATGCCCGCACAGGATGCGCTCCACCTGCCGGTGCTTGGCGACGATGGCCGCGAACCGCTCCGGCGCCCGAAGCGCGATCCGGTCCGCCGGCGCCAGCCCGCACAGGAACGGCGGATGGTGCATGCCGATGATGGTGGGCTTGTCCGGCGCCGCCGCCAGCGCCGCATCCAGCCACTCCAGCCGCCGCGCGCACAGCTCCCCCCACCCGGCGCCCGGCACGACCGTATCCAGCATCACCAGCCGCACCGGGAAATCATCCACCGCGTATTGCACGAACCCGTCCGCCCGCCGCGTTTCCGGCAGGCATTCCAGCATCGCCTCCCGCCGGTCATGGTTGCCCGGCACGGCGAACGCCGGCATCGGCAGGTAGCGCGCCATCAGGCCGGCCAGCAGCTCGTATTCCGGGCGCAGGCCGCAGTCGGTCAGGTCGCCGGTGATCATGACCGCGTCGATCGCCGGGCGCATCGAGCCGACGCGCCGCAAGGCCCGTTCGGTCAGCATGTTGGTCTCGGCCACGCGATAAGCGGCCACGCCCTCGGGACGGACATGCAGGTCGGTGAGTTGGGCCAGAAGCATGGAGGGAGCTTTCACTGGGTCGCAATCACATTGGGCAAAGCATGGCCGGTGGCTGGCAGAGGCCTTGAACGCGCCTCAGTCTGCTTCAATCTCGACCGCACGCCGCAGCAGTTCGTGATGATACTTTTGCAGGCGTTCGAAGTGGGCTTGAATCGCGCCAGCTATTTCCTTGGAGTTTTTCACCGCGAGGAAATGCCCCACGATCGGTGAGTCATGTTCGGCTTGCCTTGGCAATCGGAGCGCAGGATCGCGTTTTTCTCTTATCTCCGCCTCAGACATGACTTGCACGATTTATTGCAGGTCAATCGCAATAGACTTCGACCTATTCCGCGGCGAGCGCAACAGGGCGAGACCGGTTCGCAGCAAGCAACGGCTCAAGCAGCCAGTGCGCCAAATGTTTTACGACCGGAACGCAGACGCCGTCTCCCGCGACGCGGTATGCGTCATTGTATCGAGCCGGCAGCTCGTAATCAGGCCCAAGGCCCATCAGCCGCGCGGCTTCGCGAGGCGACAACAGGCGGGAGCGGATGCGGTCTCCATGCACGGCGATAATGGTCTGCCGGCTAGACCCGCCACCGGGGGTTCTCAGACACCCGGACACGTTGTCGAACCGCACTTCGGCCCGCTGGATTTTGCCGCCGTTTTCGGCAAGCCGGGTTCGCTTGTAAACGCTGCCAACGACTCGTTTGCCCGCCGCTCTCGCGACCTCGATTTTTGCCGAGTTCACTGGCGACATCATGCCAAGCAGGCGATTGGTTTGCTCTGCCGTATGCCATTCCACCTGCAACGGCTCATCCTCGATATAGTCGGACAGCACGGTCGCGCGCGGCGGCGGCTTCGGAACGTCCCACCAAACCCAGTTGTCTCGGCAGGCTTGAGAAAGCTTCAGATAGGCAGCGACCAAGGCGCTCGGATACCATTGGCCGGCAGGAAACTCGGTTACGGCGGCGGGCGGCAGAACCAGGTCCGCTCGCACGGCGATGATGAATACGCGCCGCCGGCTCTGCGGCAGGAAATGCACGGCGTCCATTACGACCGCGCCGAAGCGATAGCCGGCTTCTCGCAACGCCGCGCAAATGGCTTCGAAATCGCGTCCCGCGTGCGACGTGAGCATCCCGCAAACGTTTTCCAAAACAACCGTCTTCGGCGCCCGCCCTTCGTCCGCCAGGCTCCGCATAAGCGACCAGAACCTCCAGAACACGCCGGACCGGGTCGCTGTCGCCGAACCGGCATCGCCGAGCCCGGCGCCGTCTCCGGCGAGCGAAAGGTCCTGGCAAGGGAACGACGCCCAGGCGAGATCCGCGATTCCCGGCAAATCGCGAACCGCGATCTTGGCCACGTCGCAGCAAGCAAGGTGGTCGCCGCCCCAATTCGCTCGATACGTCGCCGCCTTCATCGCGTCGAAATCGTTCGCGAACGAGCAGCGCCAGCCGTCCCCGAGGCCTGCTCGCGCCATGCCGCCGCCTGCGAAGAATTCGTAGTAGCTTGGGCGCGCTTCAGCCATTCCCGCGCGTCTTTCCAGCCTTATCCAGGAACGCGTCGAGTAGGCGCGCCGTTCGGGCCATATCCTTCAGCCAGCACTCCCAGACAATCAGCACGTCCCATCCAAGCCGGTTAAGCTCGGCCACGTTGCGGCTGTCCCGTTCCTTGTTGCGCGTCAGTTTCGGGCGCCAGTACTGGGATCGGGCCTGAGGCATCTTTGCGCGCTGGCATCGGGAGTCCTCATGCTGGTGCCAGAAGCACCCGTGCACGAACACGACCTTCCCACGTGGGCCGAAGGCCAGGTCCGGTTTGCCGGGAAGGTCATTCCGATGGAGCCGGTAACGGTAGCCCATGCCGTGAACGAGGCGGCGGACGGCCATTTCAGGCTTGGTGTCCTTGCTCTTGACCGCGCGCATCACCTTCCGCCGCGCCTCTGGTATTTCGGACCAGAGGGGCGTCATGCCGCAACGCCTCGCTGTGCGAGGATCAGATGCTTCAGCCTGCATGAATTCATCGATGGCCAGTGTCCAAACGCTGGCGCCGGCATAGGGTCATTCGGCGAGTCGCTGCAATCTTTGCAGGCAAACAACGGCAGGACCCGTTAAGCCTCCGCCTCCCGCAGCCCCCGCCGGCGCCCGATCACCACCGGCACGACCACGATCCCCACCGCCATCGCATACAGCGCCCAGCAAGCCCCGCTCTTGAACAGCACCGACCAGTCCCCGCCCGAGATCGATAGCGCCCGCCGAAGATTGTCCTCGAACAACGACCCCAGCACCACGCCCAGGATCACCGGCGCCAGCGAGAAATCCATCTTCCGCAGCACCCAACCGAACACCCCGAGCCCGATCATCATATAAAGCTCATGCGAGCTGCCCACGATCGAGAAAATGCCGATGAATGACAGCACCGCGATCAGCGGGATCATGTAGGCCTGCGGGATCGTCAGCAGCCGGGCAAACAGCCCCACCATCGGCAAGTTGATCAGCAGCAAGGCAATGTTGCCGATATACATCGAGGCGATCAGCCCCCACGCGATCTCCGGCCGCTGCGTGAACATCAGCGGCCCCGGCTGCACGTTGAACATCAACAGCGCCCCCAGCAGAATTGCCGTCGTCCCCGACCCGGGCACGCCCAGCGTCAGCATCGGCACCATCGACCCTCCGGCCGACGCATTGTTTGCCGCCTCGGGCGCCGCCAGGCCCCTTAAATCGCCCGCCCCGAAACTCGTCTTGCCGCTCTCGCCGGCCAGCCGCTTCTCCGTCCCATACGCCACCGCCGACGCCACCGACGCCCCCGTGCCCGGCAGCACGCCGACAATGAACCCGATCAGCGAGCACCGCAGCATCGTCCACTTCACGAACATCAGGTCCTGCAGGCTGACGAACGTGGACCCTACGGCGAGCGCCGCGACCGTTCCCCGCGCCTGCATCTCAACCAAGTGCAGCAACTCCGCGATCCCGAACAGGCCGATCACGATCACCAGGAAATCGATCCCCGAAAACAAGTCCGGAATGCCGAAGGTGAACCGGTTGACCCCGGTGTTCGCGTCCACCCCCACTGTCGCGATCATCAGCCCCAGCACAGCCCCCATCAGCGTCTTGGTCGCATTGCTCCCCACCAGGGACGACAACGTCGCGAACGCGAACACCATCAGCGCCACGTATTCCGCAGGCCCGAACGTGATCGCCAGCTTCGCCAGCAACGGCCCGAACAGCGTCATCAGGATCACCGACAGCGTTCCGCCCACGAACGACGACACCGCGGACAGCGACAAGGCCCGCCCGGCCTCGCCCTTCTTGGCCATCGGATTGCCGTCGAGCGTCGTCATCACCGCGCCGGCATCGCCGGGCACGTTCAGCAGGATGGACGAAATCCGCCCGCCGTACTCCGCGCCGTAGTAAATCCCCGCCAGCAGGATCAGCGAGCTCTCCGGCCGCAGCCCGAGCCCGTAGGCGATCGGCAACAGAATCGCCACGCCGTTGATCGGCCCGATTCCCGGCAAAGCCCCGATCAGCGTCCCGGCAAAGCACCCGAACAGCACCAGCGCCAGGTTGAGCGGCGACGCCGCCACACCGAACCCGGCCCAAAGATCCGATAACGTCTGTAGCATGCCTCCCCCGATCAGATCGGCAGAACGCCGGCCGGCAAGTTCAGCGCCAGCAACTGCGTGCCGACCTCATACCCCACCAGCCCGAACGCCAGCCCAAAGACGACCGCCGGGAGCACCCGCGCGCGGAACGCGAGCGCTGTTCCGGTGCAATACAACGCTGTCGACGCCACGAAGCCCAAAGGCTCGAACAGCACCGCGTAGGCCGAGAGCGCCACGACCATCAGCCCGACCCGGCCCAATGTCGCAGACCCACCCCAAGACGGGTTCGGATCGGGCCGCAACAGCACGCCTACGGCGCTCAGGACGAGCACGCCCACTAAAATTTTCGGCCACGTCGAAGGCCCCAGCGGATCATAGGCGAACGGCGCTTGCAGCCCCCACGCCACGACCCCGTAAGCCGCCGCGAAAAGAAGCATGACGACGGCGAAGATCCGGTCAGCCATCCTCGCCGCCCCTGGGCCTCAGCTCTTGATCAGTCCCACCGATTCCGCAACCTCGCGCATCCGCGCAGCATCGCTCTTGATGAAGTCCGCCAGCTCCTTGCCCGTCTTGTTGAACGGGAACAGCCCGGCGTCCGCCTGAATCTTGCGGAACTCCTCCGTCTCGCGCGCCTTCTCGAACGCGTCGACGTAGAACTGGAATGCCGGGTCAGACACGTTCTTGCCCATGTAGTAGCCGCGATAGATCGTCCAGGTCACGTCGAAGCCCAGCTCCTTCGCCGTCGGATACTTCGCATAAGGCTCCGGCAGCCGCTCCGGCGCCAGCACCGCCAAGATACGCATGTCCCCAGAGTCGAGATGCGCCTTCATTTCCGACACGTCGCCGGTATAGACCTGGATATTGCCGCCCAGCAGGTTGGTAATCGAATCTCCCCCGCCCTCAAATGCCACGTAGCGCATCTTGCGCGGGTCGCCCCCGATCGAGCGCAGCAGCAGCGCCGCCTTCATCCAGTCCTGGCTGCCCACCGACCCTCCGGCCCCGATCACCACCGAGGACGGGTTCTGCTTCAGCTTGTCCATCAGCTCCGGCAAGGTCTTGAACGGCGAGTCGGCGCGCACGACCACCGCCCCGTAATCCGCTCCCGCCGTCGCCACGTAGCGCGCGTCGTCCACCGTCCAGCGCCCGAACTTTCCCGTCACCATGTTCAAGATCGACCCGGTCGAGAACGCGACGATCGCGTCCGGGTCCTTCGCTTTGTTGGTGTTGAACAAGTTGTAAGCAACCGCTCCGATGCCCCCCGGCATATACGTTACCGCCATCGGCCGCCCCAGCGCGTGCGCCGCCTCCAGCCCCTGCACCGCGATCCGGCAGGTCAGGTCGAACCCGCCCCCGGGCTTTGCCGGCGCCACGCACTCCGGCCGCGACGGCGCATCGGCCGCCCCTGCCACGCCGCCGAACGCCAGCAGCACGGCTGCCGCAATCCCGATCGATGTCCTCATCGCCGCATCCTTCCCAAATCGATCTGCGCTCGCCGGCGCGAACCGGGCGCGTCTGCTTGCCGGCCACATTCGCCCCCCGAAACAGCTCCGTCAACTCTCCCGAGACAACACCCGAGGGCTTGCGTTGTCCCAATGCGCCGCCACCCGGTCGCCCGGCCCGAGCCCGTCCGCCTCCTCGCTCGGCAGGTCCGCCCACACCCCGTCGCTCCCAGGCAGATCAAGCAAGCGAATCTGCACCCGCGTCAACGATCCCAGGAACGTCGTCTCCATCACCTCCGCCGCCAGCGTCCCGCCGGGCGGCGCCCCGTTCATCCGCTCCAGCCGCACATGCTCCGGCCGCAGGAACAGCTCCACCTGCGTCCCGGCCCCGTGCCGCCCTGCCGCCTCCGCCGGCAACAGCAGCCCGCCCGTCCGCACGCCGCCGGCTTCGGCCACCCCCGGCAACGCCGCCGCCGCCCCGATGAACCGGGCCACGAAGGCATTCGCAGGCTCGCGATAGATCGCCGCCGGGGTGGCCACCTGCAGCAGCCGCCCGCGGTCCATCACCGCCACCCGGTCGGCGATCGACAGCGCCTCCTCCTGGTCGTGCGTCACCAGGATCGTGGTCACCCCGGTCTCGCGCTGGATGCGCCTGATCTCGTCGCGCAACTGCAGCCGCACCTTGGCGTCCAGCGCCGACAGCGGCTCGTCCAGCAGCAGCACTTCCGGCTGCACGGCCAAGGCCCGCGCCAAGGCCACCCGCTGCTGCTGCCCGCCGGAAAGCTGGTGCGGGAACTGCTCCGCCTGCGCTCCCAGCCCCACCATCTCCAGCAACGCCCGCGCCCGCGTCATCTGCTCGCCCTTGGGCCGCCCCGCCACCCGCGGCCCGAACCGCACGTTGTCCAAAGCCGTCATGTTCGGGAACAGGCTGTAGGCCTGGAACACCATTCCCATGCGCCGCGAGGACGCCTGAAGCCGGGTCACGTCCGCGCCTCCCACCACCACCCGCCCCGCATCCGGCGCCACGAACCCGGCCACGATCCTGAGCAGCGTCGTCTTGCCGCACCCGCTCGGCCCCAGCAGGCACACCAGCTCGCCATCGCCCATCGCGAGATCAATGGAGGCCAGCACCTCCGCCCCGCCATAGACTTTGCGAATCCCCTCCGCCGCGACGGTTGCCACCTACTTGGTCCCGATCATCGGCGCCTGCCCCCGCCCGGCCAACAGCACGCCCAGCATCGCTCCCCAGGTGATCAGGAAGCTTACCACCGACAACGCCGCCGCCTCGGTCGCCTCGTGCTGCCCCACCTGGTTGACGAACACGGCGAAGGTGCGGAACAGCAGCACGTTGGCGAACGTGAACTCCCCCACCACGACCGCCAGCGTCAGCAGCAGGCTCCCCACCAGCGCCGAGCGCAAATTGGGCAGCACCACTAGCCGGATGATCTGCCCCATTCCCGCCCCGAGGCTCTGCCCGGCCTCGGTCAGCGTCGCCAGGTCAAGCGACCGTATCCCCACGTCCAAGGCCCGGTAGGCATACGGCAACGCCAGGAAAAAATACGGGATCACCAGGTAGAACGGGCTCCCGATCAGCCATCCCGGCCCGGTGAACAACGCCGTCAGCCCGGCCACCAACGCGATCGCGGGCACCACGAACGGCAGCGCCGCGATAAACTCGAACACCGGCCGCAGCCGCGGCGCATACAGGTTCATGAAGATCATCGCCGGCAATAGCAGCAACACGAGCAAAGCCGCCGTCGCCACCGCCAGCTCAAGCGACAGCAGCAAGCTCTCCGCGAGCCCCGGCTTGGCAAGCAGCTCCGAGTACGCCGCCAGCCCGTAGCGCCCCTGCCCCTCCCACAAGCTGAACGCCAGCGTCATCGCCAGCGGCAGGGCGAAGTAAACGCCCGCCGCCCCCAGCACCACCCAATGCCCCGGCCCCAGCCGCCTCAACGCCCGGTCCAGCGCGCAGCCTGCCGGCTCAGCAGCGAACTCAGCAGAAGCACCCCCGCCATCACCACGATCATCCCCACCGACAGCGCCGCCCCGGTCTGCGGCGACGCC
Organism: Acetobacteraceae bacterium; assembly: GCA_965217935.1. Taxonomy (GTDB): domain Bacteria; phylum Pseudomonadota; class Alphaproteobacteria; order Acetobacterales; family Acetobacteraceae; genus JBBROS01. Next base: position 2,207,887 of record OZ244581.1, read on the forward strand.
ATGACATTGCCCGACAGCACGTTGCTGATCTCCGTCGTCACCAGCCCGATATTGCCCGACGTCAGCGCGTAGGCCGTCGCGTAAGCCGAGAAGGCGCTTCCGAACAGCAAAATCCATGCCGAGAGCAAAGCGGGCGCCAACACCGGCAAGCCGATCATGCGCCAGAACTGCCCGGGGCTCGCGCCCAGGTTTTCCGCCGCCTCCCGCCACGAGGGCCGCAGCGCCACGATGGCCGGGCTGATGATGATGACCATAAGCGGCACCTGGAAATAGGCATAGACCAGCGTCAGCCCGCTCAACGAGAACAGGCTGAACCCCATCCCGTAAAGGTCGATCCCCACTTGCTTGAGCAGGCCCGTCAGCAGCCCGAGCGTGCCCAGCGTGGAGATGAACGCGAACGCCAGCGGCACCCCCGCGAAGTTAGCCGCCACGGCGGAGAAGCTGGTCACCGCCGAGCGCAGCCACTCCGGCGCCCCCGGTTTCAGCACCGCCTGCGCGACTAGCCCGCCGGCCACGACCCCCACCGTCGCCGAAGCGACCGATAGGATGGCCGAGTTGGCGAACGCCACCCGATACCGGTACTCGCCCAGGCTGCGAATGAACTCGAGCGTGAACCCGTGCTCGCCCGAGACCGACTGCACCGCCAGCACCAGCGTCGGCGCCGCCATGAACGCCAGCGCGAAGCCGATGAACGCCCCGATGGAAAGATAGCGCAACCGCGAAGCCGGCCTACAGCTTGACGACGCGCGGCCACATGTCCTGCAGCTTCTTCTGCGCCGCGGCGGTCTGCTCCGGCGTCGCGAACTTCACGTCCTTGTAGGCCTCCGCCGGCGGCAGCTTGTTCATGAGCGCCGGCGGGATTTTATCCGCCGCGACCAGCGCGTTGAACCGGATCGGGTGCGCGAACCCCTCCAGGAAGGCGATCTGCCCCTCGTCGGAATACACGTACTCCATCCACAGCTTCGCCGCCTCAGGATTGGGCGCGTGGGCACTGATCGCCGACGCGTAGAAATTGCCGAACGGCGCCGCCTCTTTCGGCACCTGCACGTCGATTGCCGCCTTGCCGGACGCCGACTGCTTATACCCGAGCCCCAGGTAATCCCAGTTGATCACGACCGGCGTCTGCCCCGAAATCAAGCTGGCCGGGGTCGCCGCCGCCGGGTTCAGGTTGCCGAGCTTGGCCAGCTCGCCGAAGAACTCGATCCCGGGCTCGATGTCCTCGTAGCTGCCGCCATTGGCCAGCGCCGCGGCGAACACCGCCGAGAACGCGGCCCCGGCGCCGAGCGGATTGCCGTTCAGCGCCACCATGCCCTTGTAGTCAGGCTTCTTCAAATCCGCCCAAGTCAGCGGCACGCTCTTCGCAACCCCGGTGTTCACCGCGAACGCCTCGACCCCGAAGTAATCGCCGTACCAATACCCCTCGGCATCCTTCACGTCGTCCGGGATGCTCTGCCACTCCGCCACCTTGTACGGTTGCAGCAGCTTCTCCTTCTTGCCCGCGATCGCGAATGACGGCCCAAGGTCCAGCACGTCCGGCGCCCGCGACTGACCTTTCAGGCTTCGCACCGCTTGCAGCTCCTCCGCCGAGCTGCCATCTGGGTTCGCGTTCGTCAGCTTGACGCCGTAGAGCGCCTGGAACCGGTCCATCGTCGCCCCCCAGTTCGCCCAATCCCTCGGCAGCGCGATGGTGTTGATCGCCCCCTCCTTCTTCGCCGCCGCAACCAGCTTCGCGGCGATTTTCGGCCCGGCGTTACCGGCGGCCCACGCCGGCCGCGTGCCTAACGCGGCAAGGCCCAACCCCATCTGCAAAGCGCCCCGGCGACTCAGCATCCTGTCTCTCCCAAAATGAATCACGTGCCGCATAAGCTGGGAACGATGACGCTTGCGTGACCGGCTGGCAAAGGTTTTGTGTCATGCCCCCGCCCTTGACCGCGCCCGGCGCAGCCTCCCTCATGTTCGCGCCCCCAACCAGCGGGCCAACCAAGGGAGACGACCTCATGTACGACATGACCAACATGAACAAACTCGAACAGGTCGGCAAAGCCGCCCCCAACGCGATGCAAGCCTTCCAGGCCTTCGACAAGGCCGCACTGGCCGACGGCGCGATCCCGAAGAAATACAAGGAACTCATCGCCCTCGCTGTCGCCCTGACCACCCAATGCCCCTACTGCCTGGACATCCACACCAAGCAGGCGAAGGAGGCCGGGGCCACCGCGGAGGAACTCGCCGAAACCACGTTCGTCGCCGCCGCGCTGCGCGCCGGCGCAGCCCTCACCCACGGCACGCACCTCATGGGCGGCTGAACCGGACACCTCACGCCTAGAGTCGCCCCGGCGGGAGCAGCCGGGGCGATCTCTGCCCAACTCCAACGATTTCTTTACCCTTTCGCCTTACGACTCGCGCAATGCCGCACCAAGCCCCGCCTCCGAGCCTCGGGACTGTTTCCCTCGACAAGGAACCCGCATACTCTGTTGCGGCGCAACGCAGGTTACTCATGGATCAGGCTCCTTCACCGCTGCTCTCGAACCGGCGCGCCATACCGCGCTCGATCGTGCTCACCTCGCACGCCCGCAACGTCACCGGCAGCATCCCCGTCAACTGGTCCGCGCCAACGCCTGGCGAACGCGGCCCCGTCGTCGCCACCCTCCAAGCCGCCCCGGGCCGCAACGCGATCGGCGCCCACGCCGGCGCCTACTCGCTCTACCGCGCCGTCGCCGTGGCCGCCGGGCAACTGGCGGCAGGGCACCGCCCGGACCTCACCAACACCCGGCCCGCCGTCCCCATCGGTCCCTTCCCGCAATGGTCCGAACCCAGCGCCATCGTCTCGCTCGACCCGTGGGGCCACATGACGACGGAAGCCTTCGCCCCCGAACTGGCCGCGGGGCTGGACGTCCGGCCCTCCATCGCCGTCACCCGCGCCCACATCAACATGCCCGAACTGATCGAGGCCATGCGCGCGGGCCGCCTCGCCCCCGACGGCGACGTCCTCACCGAGAAGGGCGACGTCCGCGTGACGAAAATCGCCATCGAACCCGTCTGGCACCTCCCCGGCGTCGCCCGCCGCTTCGGCATCCCTGTGGCCGACCTCCGCCGCGCGCTGTTCGAGCATACCGGCGGCATGTTCCCCGAACTGGTCACGAGGCACGACCTCGACGTCTTCCTTCCTCCCATCGGCGGCGCCACCGTCTACCTGTTCGGCGATCCGGCCAAGCTTGGGCGCCCTGAAACGAAAATCGCCTGCCGCATCCACGACGAGTGCAACGGCTCCGACGTGTTCGGCTCCGACATCTGCACCTGCCGCCCCTACCTCGCCCAAGGCATCGAAGTCTGCATCGAGACCGCGCAGCAGGGCGGCGTCGGCGTCGTCGTCTACAATCGCAAGGAGGGCCGCGCCCTCGGCGAAGTCACCAAATTCCTCGTCTACAACGCCCGCAAGCGCCAGGAGGGCGGCGACCGCGCCGATGCCTATTTCGAGCGCACCGAATGCGTGGCCGGGGTGCAGGACATGCGCTTCCAGGAACTCATGCCCGACGTGCTGCACTGGCTCGGAATCCGCCGCATCGACCGCCTCGTCTCCATGAGCAATCTGAAATACGCGCCCATCGTCGGCAGCGGCATCGAGGTCGTCGAGCGCGTGCCGATCCCCGACTGGCTGATCCCCGCCGACGCCAGCGTCGAGATGGACGCGAAGAAAGCCGCCGGCTACTTCACCACCGCCGTTCCGGACGATGCCGAACTGCAGAAGCCAAAGGGCCGCGGCCTGGATGGCTGACGATCCGGCTTACCTCCTCACCGCCGCCGCCGTGCGCGAACGCTGCCACGCCATGCTCGGCTTGGCCGAGGCCGGCGCCCTCGCGCACTTCGCCGTCGACCTGGAACGCCTTCCCGCCGCCGCCGACTACGTCGCCGAAACCATCCGCCGAAACTATGCCAGCCTCGCCATCCCGCATCATGCCCGCTGGCGGCATTTCGCCGCCGGCGGCATCGACCGATGGTCCGAACTCGAGAATGCGCTCGACATCGACGACAAGGCAGAACGCGCCCGCATCCGGATCGACCTCTGCGTCGTCAGCGTTCTTCTGGACGCCGGCGCAGGCCCTGACTGGCGCTACGCCGAGCCTGGCACCGGCCTCGAGTTCGCCCGCTCCGAAGGCCTCGCCATCGCCAGCCTGCACGCGTTCGCCGCCGGCCTGTTCTCCACCAACGGCGCCCCCCAAGCCGACGCCGAGGCCCTTTCCCATATCAATGCCACCATCCTTGGCCAAGCCTTCCAGGTCCACAGCCATACGAACCCCATAGCCGCCCTCGAAGGCCGCGCCGCCCTCCTGCGCAGCCTCGCCGCCGCCCTCAAGGCCCGCCCCGACCTGTTCGGCCCGGGGCGCCCCGGTTGCCTGTTCGACGCGCTTACCCGGCACGCCACCCTCCGAGCCCCCGCCATCCTCGAAACCCTGCTCGACGGCCTCGGCCCGATCTGGCCTGGCCGGGTCATGCTCGAAGGCCGCAACCTGGGAGACACCTGGCCGCACCCGGCCGCGCCGGGAGGCCTTGTCCCCTTCCACAAGCTCTCCCAATGGCTGGCCTATTCCCTCATCGAAGTGTTCGAGGATACCGGTGTCCCGGTCGAGGACATCGGCGAACTCACCGGCCTGCCCGAATACCGCAACGGCGGCCTTCTGCTCGACACGGGCGTGCTCCGCCTGCGCGACCCAGCCGCCGAGCAAAGGCCGCATTTGCCGGGCGATCAAACCGTCGTCGAATGGCGCGCCCTTACGGTTGCCCTTCTCGACCGCCTGGCTCCGCTCATCCGTCAAAACCTGAATTGCACGGAACAGGACCTCCCGCTCTCCCGCATCCTTGAAGGCGGCACCTGGTCCGCCGGCCGCGCCATCGCCGCCGAACGCCGCGAGGGCGGCCCTCCGCCCCTCCAAGTCATCAGCGACGGAACCGTCTTTTGAGCGATCACCCCATCATGCCCGGCGTCACCGTCCTCGGCCATCCACTCATCCAGCACAAGCTTACCTTGCTGCGCAAGCAGGACACCGCCACCGCCGATTTCCGCCAGATCGCCCGCGAGATCAGCCTGTTGATCGCCTACGAAGTCACCCGCGACCTTCCCATCGAGCACGTCGCCATCGACACCCCGCTCGAACCCATGCAGGCGCCCTATCTCTCCGGCAAGAAAATCTGCTTCGTGCCCATCCTGCGGGCAGGCGTCGGTATACTTGACGGCATGTTGGATCTGGTGCCGTCCGCCCGCGTCGGCCACATCGGGCTATACCGAGATCCCGAAACGCTCGTGCCCGTCGAATACTACCTGAAACTCCCCGAAGACCTTTGCGAACGCCTGGTCGTCTGCGTCGACCCGATGCTCGCCACCGGCCACTCCGCTGCCGCAGCGTTGGCCCGTCTGCGCCAGGCTGGGGCCGCCCAGCTCCGCTTCGTCTGCCTGGTCGCTGCCCCGGAGGGCATCGAGGTGCTGCAGCACGAACATCCTGACATCCCCGTGTTCACCGCCGCCATCGACCGCGAACTCGATTCGCACGGCTACATCCGCCCAGGCCTGGGCGACGCGGGGGACCGGCTTTACGGCACCAAGTAGCGCTTGCCCTGACAACGCCGCTGCAACGGTCCGAAGCGGATGGCGTCGAGCCGCGCGGTCGAGGAGAGCGCGCGGTGGCTGGAGCGGGCGAGCCCGTCGCGCAGCGGGCGTGCAACGCCCGTGTTGCCCGTCGTCAGCGCGATCGCCTGGCATGTGCGCGTCGGCGGACCCTGGCGCGCTTCGCCAGCAGATTGCCCGGCATGGCGTACGGTATACGGCTGGTTTCGCAGATGGCTGGCGCTGGAGGGCTTTGACCGGCTGCGGTGCGACGTCGCCTGCTTGCGCCGCCATGCTGCGGGCCGCAAGCCCGGACTCAGCCTGAGCATCAGCGACACGCAATCGGTCAAGCGCATCCCGGTTCGCGGCCCGCGAGGGCATGACGCGGCCAGGAAGCCGCCGGGGCGCAAGCGCGTCGCCCTGGTCGGCGGCGGCAAGGCAGAATGGCCCAGACTGCGCGAGGCGGTTCCCGACGGCGGCTTTGTCGCCGAGCGCTGCAGCGCTTGATCGAATGGGGCACGGCATGCGCCACCGTGTGGTCCAGCGCGACCCAGGACAGAAAGCTTCGTCGTGCTCGATCGCCGCTGGGTGGTGGAACGCAGCTTCGGCTGACGCGCGCACTGGGGCGGGCCGCTGCGCGATCGTGCCGGACGCCTCGACGTCTCGGCCGCCCCTAATCGCGTTCGCGGCCACCCTGTCCGGCGTCGAAGCCTTGCTCAACCCGTTGCCCGTCCATGCCGCCGCACATTGAAGCCATTCAAAACAGGTTCGGAGCGCAAGGCGGCCAAGAATCTCACAACCACCCGAGCGGTCGTGCCGCACTGCCACGGCTTTCGGCAGACGCAATCCGACGCCTTCAACGAACCAGGTTATCCGAAACGCCCCCTCGACAAGACGGCTAAGGCGTGTCTGCAAACGGCAGACGTTTTGGATGCGTGATCCCATATTGCTGGGGTGAGACGAGGCGATTTGACGGACGCGCAATGGCGCTGTCTGGAGCCGCTGCTGCCGGACAAGCCCTGGACGGGGACGGCCGAACGAGGACCACCGGCGCATCCTGAACGGCGTGCTGTGGATCAACTGCGCCGGGGGGCCCTGGCGCGACCTGCCGGAGCGGCATGGCCTGGTGGGGCACGGTGTCGAGCCGCCTCTCACGCTGGCGTGCGGCGGGCATTTGGGACCGGGCGCTGTCGGCGTTGCAGGCTGACGCCGATGCGCGTGGCGAGGCGGATTGGGACCTGCGCGTCGTGGACGCGGCCGTGATCCGCGCGCCTGAGCACCCGGCTGGCGCAGGCGGGGCTCATGCTGTTGAGGGCAGCGACAGCCCCGAGGCGCTGGGCCGCAGCCAGGATGGGTTCTCGGCCAAGCTGCACCTGCGGGCTGACGGCGGCGGCAAGCCGATCACGGCCGTGCTGACCGCAGGCGAGCGGCATGAGCAGACTGCGTTGGAGGCGCTGCTGGATCAGGGCGCGGTCCGCCGTCTCGGCCGGGGCCGTCCCCGGCTGCGGCCACGCTGCGTGGCGGGCGACACGGGATATAGCAGCCCCACGGCTCGGGGCCGCCTGCGCCGGCGGCATATCCGGCCGGTGATCCCCAGCAAAAGCAACCAGCGCCGGCAGCCCGGCATCGGCCGCGACGCTTACCGGCGGCGCAATCGCATCGAGCGCTTGATCAACTGCCTCAAGCAGTTCCGCCGCGTCGCGACCCGATACGAGAAGCGCGGCGTCAACGATCTCGCCATGGCCACGCTCGGCATGATCGTGCCTTGGCTGTAGCCGCTCAGTTTGCAGACACGCCTTAGTCGAAACGATAGTGAACCGCCCCCGGTCTCCCGGAGGCCATTTGGGATTGGGTCACGCGGCCATGTCCATATTGTCGATCTGAGCGCAGGAGAGGGCTTCGGCCTCGGCTGGCGGCACGTTGCCGATCGGTAGCGTCCGCGCTCATGGTGGAAATTTGGACGACGGCGTTGCAGGCGGAGGTGGTCACCGGATTGGCTGGCTCAGGCGGAGTTGCGAGGCTCCAACCCGAACCGACGAGGACCCGATGACCGAGGGCAGACGGCCGTTGGCCGAGCTGCTGGCCAAAGCCGGAGACGGCGACTGTCTGCGCAGCGTGGCGGAGGCTGTTGCGCAGGTGCTGATGGAGACGGACGTGGACGGCCTGATCGGCCGCCGGGCGGCACGGGCGCACCGGCGAGCGCACGACCTACCGCCACGGCTATCGCGACCGCACGCTCGACACGCGCCCGGGCAGTTTGCAGCGGCGGCCCCCAAAGCTGCGCCAGGGCCGCTGCTTCCCGCCGTTCCTGGAGCCGCGGCGGACGTCGGAGAAGGCCCTGGCCGCTGTCGTCCAGGAGGCCTGGATCGGGGGCGTCTCGACCCGGCGGGTCGGCACCGGGTGCAGGCGATGGGGCTGGCGGGGATCGGCAAGAGCACGCTGCGCAAGCTGTGCCGCGACATCGACGGCCGCGCGGGCGCCTTCCTCGAACGCCCCCTTGCCGGCGACTGGCCCTGCCTGTGGCTGGATGCCGCCTGCCTCAAGCAGCGCGAGGGTGGGCGGATCACCAGCGTCGCCGCGACAGCCGCCGCGGCGGCGAACGCCGAGGGCCAGCGGGAGATCGCCGGCCTGCGCATCGGGCCTTCGGAGGCGGAAACGTTCTGGGCGACGTTCCTCAAGAGCCTGGTCCGCCGCGGCCTGCGCGGCGCCAAGCTGGTGATCTCGGACGCGCACGAAGGCCTCAAAGCCGCGATCCGGCGGGTGATGGGCTCGGCCTGGCAAAGATGCCGGGTTCATTGGATGCGCAACGCGCAGGCCTACGTGCCGAAAGCCCAGCAGAACACCGCCTCGGCCGCGCTCCGTCAGGCGTTCATCCAACCCGGCCGCCCGTCCGCCAGCCAAACGCTTCGCCACGTTGCCGACCAACTCCGACCCGCGCGGCCAAAGCCCGCCGCATTCATCGACGACAGCGAGGCCGACGTGCTGGCGCACATGGGCTTGCCCGCCCAGCACCGGGCCAAGCTCCACCCCACGAACCCGCTTGAACGCCTCAACAAGGAGATCAGACGCCGCGCCGACGCCGTCGGATCGTCCCCGGCGAGGCATCCATCATCCGCCTGATCGGCGCCGTGCTATTGGAAGCCCACGACGAATGGCAGCTCCAGCACCGCACCATGCAGACCGAGGTCATGGCCGAACTCACGCCGCCACTGATCGACGCCGCTCCACCACAGCGTTCCACCGTAGCAGCCCGACATGCGGCCACCTCAACCTACGCCGCAATTTCAACCACGTTGACGGACGTGACCCGTCCCGTGCCGAGAGCCCTTGGCAGGCTCCGCATCCCGCTCATGGCGCCCGCGTCCCAGCGCGGCTTCCATCTCCTGCCCGATCAGCGCCTCGATGAACCCGCGCCCCCGATCCCGGATGCCTGCCTCGATCGGGTCAAACCAGGCCTCGCCCGCAAACAGCGCCGCGCCGTCCGCTCGCGTCTTCGTGCCATTCTCTTCCATCGCGTGGTCTGCGCCGGCGCGTGAACGCCGGAAATGGCTCGTCGAACACGCCAGAGACTACGCCGCCAACCTGTTTCAACCACATCCGCGACGGCACCCAAACAGGTAGTGCTCCGGTCTCATGACGCGGCGCTGATGTGGATTGAGATCAGATCGATCAGATCGGCGTGGACGACAAAGCGATGCAGCGCGCAAATACCGTGGCGCACGCGTCATTCCTCAGGACCGCGGTGGGTGCCGCGTGATCGGCCCGTCTACGCAATGTCCTCAGCGCATGAAAACTGAGTTTTGGACTATGTCCCTGCCCAATCAAGCAAACCGCGGGTAAACCGGCCTACCCCGCACATCGTTAATCCAATCAAAGGACCCGCCCCATGGAAAACGTCTGGGATTACCCTCGCCCCCCGGCCTTGGAACCCGTCGAAAAGCCCATCCGCGTCATCTTCGCCGGCCGCGCCATCGCCGAGACGAATACCGCATTCCGCGTCCTCGAAACTTCTCACCCCCCCGTCTACTACATCCCGCCATCGACCTTCAGCGGCTGCGAACTCGAACCAGCCGGAGGCGGCAGCTTTTGCGAGTGGAAAGGTCAGGCCCGCTACTGGACCATCCGCGTCGGCGATAAGGCGGCCGAACGCGCCGCCTGGAGCTACCCCGACCCGTCCCCCGGCTTTGAAGCCATCCGTGACCACTTGGCTGTCTATGCCGCGGCGATGGACCAATGCTTCGTCGGCGACGAGGCCGTCACCCCTCAACCCGGCGGCTTCTACGGCGGCTGGATCACGAGCGATTTGAAAGGCCCGTTCAAGGGCGTGCCAGGAAGCATGGGCTGGTGACGGCGTGAGCCCAGTGTCGATCTGACGCGCCAGCAAGCTCTTCACATCCGAAATTCAGGTCGGTAAGCAAGAGCATGATCTCGCTCATCGTCACCGTCTCGTCTCCATGAACGACTACTCGCGCCGGCCGTTCAGCGCTGTGCTCAATCGGCGTGCCCCGGCCATCATCGCCGCCCTTGCCCTCGCCGGCTGCCATTCCCCGGCACGCATGCCGATCGCAACCAACAACGCCGCCGCCGGCCTCGGACCATATGCCGCCCTGCAAACCGTCCCGCCATGCGAACACGACGCCGAGGCAACGCTGTCGGACGGAATCGATCTCGCCTACCAGGGCGCCGACCCGGACGACCCGATGGTTTGTCTCGTCGCCTGGAATGGCCGCACACACCGATTCTTCGCCGGATTCTGGGGGGCCGGGCGCTTCCGCTCCGGCACGGCGGCCGAGCGCGCCGCCATAGCGCACGTGCTGGCCGGGCCGGTCGGCGCCAAGGCATCGTTTGCCGACGTCCGCACCGAACTTTGGGGCAAGGTCACCATCGAGCATGCCGCCAACCCGGTGCTGCGTCTTGAGAACGGCCCGCGCGCCACCGTGCTGCTACGTGTCATCAAATACGATCAGCGCAACCGCCCCGGCGTGCAGGCAGAGACGCTTCATTGGATCGACGCCGAAAGCGGTGTCGTCCTGAAGCAGGAAACGGTCACGACGATGGCCGGTGGCCGCAAAGCCCGCACAACGACCTGGCAAATCGAACGGCTGGACACGTCAGCGCCACTTTCGACGACTGGCTAGGCTGCAATCAACCTGACTGCAACGCGAGGCGCGCCGTTTGACTGTCCAGATCAGGGCTGAACCTTTGTCGTGCTGATTGTGTCAGGGCGACAAGGGTCCAGCCCGTATCCGGCATCACTCCGAACCCGCGCCATACCCACTCACGGCCCGCCAAACATCAATCGCCTGCCGCGTTTGCCGAACGTCATGCACCCGTACAACCCGCGCCCCGCGCTCAAGCGCATACAGCGCCGCCGCGATCGATCCCGGTCCACGCGCTCTCGGATCGGCCTCGCGCATCAGCGTGCCGATCATTGCCTTGCGCGACAGCCCAACCACGATCGGGCGCCCAAGCCCCAGCAACAACGGCAGCCGCCGCAGCAACTCGATATTGTCGTGGCCCCCCTTGGCAAAGCCGAACCCGGGATCGATGGCGATATTCGCCCGAGAAACGCCGGCCGCCTCAGCCGCCGCGACCCGTTGCGCCAGCTCCCCGAACACCTCCCCCGCCACGTCCTCGTAACGGGCCAGCTCCATCATCGTTGCCGGCGTGCCGCGCATGTGCATCAGCACGACCGGGCAGCCCGCCCGCGCGACGACGGACAGCGCATCCGCGTCATGCTGAAAAGCAGTCACGTCATTGATGATCCGCGCGCCCGCATCCAACGCCCGCCGCATCGTGCCGGCGTTACGGGTATCGGCCGAAACCACGGCTCCTGCCTTCGCCAAAGCCTCAATCACCGGCAACGCGCGCTCTTGTTCCGTCATGATCGAAACCGGCAAAGAGCCCGGCCTCGTGCTTTCCCCGCCGACATCCAAAATGTCCGCGCCATCCTCGAGCATCCGCCGTCCGCACGCGATCGCGACCGCCGGATCAAGCCGGTCCCCGCCATCGCTGAAGCTATCCGGGGTGACATTCAGGATGCCCATGATCAAAGGCCTCCTGCCCAGCCCAGTCCAGTCCGGCGCCGCTGAAAGGCCGACGATCTCACCTGCCCAAACCGTCTCCGCTTCAGCCACGGGCAATGTTTTGCCGTCCGACCGGACCGCCATAAACGCACCAGGCCCGCCGCAGAGCCATCGTGCGACGCCTGCGGCAACAGCCGCCCGCGCATCAACGCCGCCAAGCAAGCCAATCGGCTCCAGCACCATGAAAAAGGGCCGGTCCTTACGGCCCCGGCCCCTCTCCTCGTCAGCCCGGCTGCGGCGCCGGGCCAAGTCCGCCCGGGCTCGGCGTCGGCCACCCACTCGTCGGCACGGAGGCACGCCGGTTATCGGGCGCCGCCTCGTCCACCACCTTCTTGATCACCGGATCGCCGCGCAGAACGGTCCGAATGTCGTCGCCGGACAGTGTTTCGTACTCCAGCAGCCCGCGAGCCAGGCGGTGTAGCTCCTCCAAGCGCTCAGTCAGCAGCTTCTTGGCCCCTGAGTAGGCAGCGTCGATGATGATTTTCACCTCGCTGTCGATCTCTTGCGCCGTCGCCTCAGAGACGTTCTTGTTCTGCGTCACCGAATGGCCGAGAAACACCTCCTGGCTGTTGTCGCCGTAGGCGATCATCCCGAGGCGGTCGCTCATGCCCCATTCGGTCACCATCGTGCGGGCGATGTTCGTCGCCGCCTTAATGTCGCCGGACGCGCCGTTGCTCACCCGCTCGGGACCGAACACCAGCTCCTCGGCCACGCGCCCGCCCATCGCCATCTTCATCCGTGCCAACAGCCGGGCCTTGCTCTCGCTCAACCGGTCGCCTTCCGGCAGGCTCATCACCAAGCCAAGCGCCCGGCCGCGCGGGATGATCGTCGCCTTATGCACCGGGTCGCAGTCCGGATCATTGATGGCGCAAAGGGCATGGCCGGCCTCATGGTAGGCCGTCATCCGCTTTTCCGCCTCGCTCATGACCAGGCTGCGGCGTTCGGCGCCCATCATCACTTTGTCCTTGGCGTTCTCGAACTCGTTCATCGCCACGACGCGCTTGCCCATTCGCGCTGCGAGCAACGCCGCCTCGTTGACTAGATTGGCCAAATCGGCGCCCGAGAACCCGGGCGTTCCCCGGGCAATTACCTTTGGATCGACGTCGCTCGCCAGAGGCACCTTGCGCATATGCACCCGGATGATCTTCTCGCGCCCGTTCACGTCCGGGTTCGGCACCACGACCTGCCGGTCGAACCGACCGGGCCGCAACAGGGCCGGGTCAAGCACGTCGGGACGGTTCGTGGCCGCGATCAGGATCACGCCCTCGTTGCTCTCGAACCCGTCCATCTCCACCAGCATCTGGTTCAGCGTCTGCTCGCGCTCGTCGTTGCCGCCGCCCAGGCCCGCGCCGCGGTGCCGGCCCACGGCGTCGATCTCGTCGATGAAGATGATGCAAGGCGCGTTCTTCTTGCCCTGCTCGAACATGTCGCGCACCCGGCTCGCGCCGACGCCCACGAACATCTCGACGAAATCCGAACCCGAGATGGTGAAGAACGGCACGTTCGCCTCGCCCGCGATGGCTCGCGCCAGCAACGTCTTGCCCGTGCCGGGGGGGCCGACCAGCAACACGCCCTTGGGAATCTTGCCGCCGAGCCGCTGGAACTTCTGCGGATCCTTCAGGAACTCCACGATCTCCTGCAACTCGCTCTTGGCCTCGTCGATGCCGGCCACGTCCTCGAACGTGACCCGGCCCTGCTTCTCCGTCAGCATCCGCGCCCGGCTCTTGCCGAAGCCCATCGCCCGGCCGCCGCCCGACTGCATCTGCCGCATGAAGAACACCCACACGCCGATCAGCAACAGCATCGGAAACCAGCTCAGCAGGATGCGCAGCAACGGGTTTTCACTCTCCTCCGGCTTGGCGATCACGCGCACGCCCTTATCGGTCAGCCGGCTGACCAAGTTCGGGTCTTCCGGCGTGTAGGTCTGGAACGTCCGGCCATCGGTCAGTTGGCCGGACACTGTCCGCCCCTGGATCACAACGTCGCGAACCTTGCCGCTGTTCACCTCGCCGATGAAATCGGAGTAGGCAACCTGGGTCGCCGCGTGCTGCGTCGTCCCGGGCTGAAACAGGTTAAAAAGGACAACGAGCAACAGGGCAATGATCACCCATAATGCCAGATTGCGTCCGAAATTGCTCATCATTCGATCCCAGCGGTCCTGTCCGACAATCGGCGCCCTTCGGCCCCGCTCAACTCATAACGAGATAGGGTGTTCATGCAGTCTGCGCATCCCCCATCTCATCTCCGGCTATGCCAACCGTGAACGGCGCCCCCGAAAGAGGACGTCTCGGCCTGAAACTCATGGCGACGCTACGGGAGGTTTGGGCATCCGGGAAGTGTAGATGAGGTACGATTAACAAATTCTTGCCGGTCCGCACCGCGGGAAGCGTGCGCAGCACCGCCGAAGGCAGGCCGAACCGGCGTCTGAACCGGGCCGCATCGTCGCCCAAGCCGCCCAGCAACCCGCCCATTTGCCCCGATTGCCTAAACCGCCCATCCCAAACGGCTCTTGGCGCTGCCGCGACCGCCGGCGCCATTGACGCCGCCTCCCGCATCACAATGCTGCCGGCCACCTGCACGCCGTGCAGGGTCCCGGCACGTCGCGCCGCCAGCCGCCTCACCCCCGCCCGCGGCGGCGGATAAGGCTGTCCGGAAACGGTCCAGAGCAGGGCCGACCAGGCCTGCTCGGACAAAGCGCCGAACACCTCGGCATGGCCGGTCGGATAAAGCGTGACGGCTGCCGCCAGTTCCTCGGCCAATTCGGCCTCCCGCCGCGCCCGCGCCAGCCCGGCTGCCCGAAGTTCGGCGACCATCGGCTCGCGGCATCCCGCTTGACGAAGCGCGCCGCGAGCCGTGAGCGGGTCCCGGTTGGTCGGGTCCTCGACCCAGCCCATCCCCGCCGAGCGCACCGTCGCTCGCAAACGGGCCGGGTCGGCGCCGAGCAGCGGACGAAGCAGCCGCGCGCCTCCTCGCCAAGCGATCGCCGCCATCCCCGCAAGCCCGGCCGGGCCGCTGCCGCGTGCCGCCCGCAGCAGCGCCGTTTCCGCTTGGTCCTGCGCATGATGCCCCAGCAGCAGGTCGGGGCAGCCCCGGTCGCGGCAGACCTGCAGCAGCGCGCGATACCGGGCCTCCCGGGCACGCGCCCCGAGGTCCGGCCCTTTCGGCAAATCGAACCGGACCAAGGCGCTGTCCACGCCGATGCCCGCCAGCCGCCGGACGGTCTCGGTCGCCTCCCGCCCGCTCTCCGCCCGCAGCCCATGATCGACGACGGCCGCGAACGGCTCTCCCCAGCGCCGGAGCAGCAAGGCGAGCGCCAGGCTATCCGCCCCGCCCGAGACGCCCACGACCACGGCCCGCCCGGGATCGAACGGCCCGAGCGGCGTCATCAGCGCCGCGAACTCCCGGTCGCCGAACGGCGCTACTTGCATCGTCGCCAAGCGGCGCTACTTGCATCGTCGCCGAGCGGCGCTACTTGCATCGTCGCCGAGCGGCGCTACTTGCATCCCGCCCGCGTGCGGACCGCGGCGGCGTTCTGCCGAAGCGGCCCTCGCAGCGAGGGGAACTCCCGGTTCAGCTTGTCCAGGCTCGCGCAAGCCCCCGACCGCTCGTTGATCGCGGCCAATGAGCTCGCCACCCCCAGCAAGGCTTCCGGCGCGCGCGATCCGGTCCGGGATCGGTTGTAGGCGTCGTCGTAGGCGATCGCCGCCCCCTGATAGTCCCGCTTGCCGGCCAGAGCCTGGGCCAGCAGAAATTGCGCGTCCGTCGCGCGCGGCCCGCGCCCGTTGTTCAGCGCCTCGCGGGCCGCAATCTCGGCGGCCTCGTAGTCCCGCCGGGCTAAGGCCGCGTTGCCCTCCTGCATGGCCAGCTCGGGCGGTCGCTTGGCCGGCGCTGCCGCGGCAGGCGAAGCGGACCGTCGCGATGCGCCCGGCCCGGCATTGTCGCTGTTCTGCAGCTTGAAGTTCAGGTCGCCGATCTGCTTGCCGAGGTCTTCCTGCATCCGCTGGCTGCTGTTCGCCAACTCATCGACCCGCCCGCGCAGCCGCCGCACCTCGTCTTCCAGGCTCGCCACCCGGTCGAGCAACTGGGCCGAAAGATCGTTCCCGCCGCCCCCGCCATCGCGGGGCGTCGGCGGCGGCAAGGCGCTGCCCCCGCGCTGCGATCCCATAAGCTGCATGTCGCGCCGCAGTTCGAGGATCTGGTTCTGCAACGCGATCCCCTCCCGACTGTCGACCTGCCCCCGCGCCGGCCCGGCCCCGGCGGCGAGCATCGCCGTCAGCAGGACGAGCGCGGGCGGCAGGCGCACCGGGGACTTAGCGGACGGAGGTGATGGCGTTTCGGTTCTGCGCCCACGCTTGTTCATTGGAGCCAAGTGCGACCGGCCTCTCCTTGCCATAGCTGATGGTGCTGATCCGCGCCGACGAGACGCCGCGGGCAGCCAAATAGTCCCGCGCCGCGTTGGCCCGGCGCTGGCCCAGCGCCAGGTTATACTCGGTCGTCCCCCGCTCGTCAGCGTCGCCGGCGATCTGGATGCTGACCGATGGGAACCGCGCCAGCCAACCGGCCTGACGGTCGAGCGTCGCCCGCGCATCGCTGCTCAAGGACGAGCTGTCGGTGGCGAAGAACACGCGGTCGCCGACATTAGCGACCAGGTCCTCCTGGCTGCCCGAGGTCACGCCGCCGGTCGTGGCCGTGGCGCCGGAGCCAGTGGCGGCGCCGGTGCTCTCCTTGTTCGCCGAGCACGCCCCAAGCAGCGCGAGGGCGGCCAGCAGGCCGATGACCTTGGTGTTCATTCTTGTTCCCTTTCGTTCCGGCCCCAAAAACGGCCACGTTACAGTCGCGCACTACGCCGGGGCCGCGAGCCGGTCAAGCCAGCAAAGGCGACCAGGCAGGGTCGGAGGCGTCAATAGGAGTTGTAACCGGACGTTCGTTGAAACCTGTGATATCTATGGAGACAAGTCTTGATGAATACCCGGCCCCGGTCCGGTCCCTCGCCGGCGTCTCCCGGTAGAACATCAGCACCCGGCCATTCGGCGCGAACGTCGGCCCTTCAACGGAGAAACTCTCGGTCAGGATGCGCTCGCCGGAGCCGTCGGGCCGCATGACCCCGATCCCGAAGGTGGCCCCGGACAGCCGGGTGAACGCGATCAGGTCCCCGCGCGGCGACCAGACGGGCGTGGCATACCGCCCGCGTCCGAAACTGATCCGCCGCACCCCGCCGCCGCCCGAATCCATGACATAGAGCTGCTGGTCGCCCCCGCGGTCGGAGTTGAACACGATCTGCGACCCGTCCGGATTATAGCACGGGCTGGTGTCGATCGCGCCCGAGTTGGTCAACTGCCGCCGTCCGCCGCCGCCGAGGTCCACCGCGATGATGTCCGAGCCGGCGCCGCGGGCCACCGACATGACGATGCTGTTGCCGTCCGGGGCGAAGCGGGGCGCGAACGTCATGCCCTGGAAGTCGCCCAGCACGCGCTGGGTGCTGGCGCCGAGATTGAAGGTATACACCCGCGGACGGTTGTTGATGAACGACATGAACACGATCTCGTCGCGGGTCGGGTGCCAGCGCGGGCTGAGCGCCAGCCAGGCGCCGTCGGTCAGGAAACGGTTGTTGGCGCTGTCCTGGTCCATGATCGCGAGCCGCTTGATCCGCTTGTCGCGCGGCCCGCTGCCGGCGACGTAGACGATCCGCGTGTCGAAATAGCCCTTCTCGCCCAGCAGCCGCTCGTAGATGACGTCGCTGATGATGTGCGCGATCCGCCGCCAGTTGGCCGACGTTGTCGTGTAGGCCGTCCCCTGGATCTGCGTCCCCGGGAGCACGTCCCACAGCCGGAACTCGACCCGGACGCTGTTGCCCCCGCCCTCGACCTTGCCCGTAACCAGCGCCTGGGCGCCGAGCGCCTTCCAGTTCTGAAAATTCGGCGTGTCCCCGGCATCGCCCGGACCGATCTGCGCCGTCTGCGCGATTGGCCGGAACAGGCCGGAGCGCCCAAGGTCGTTCACGACCACGTTGGAGATGTCTGCCCCGAGCTGCTCGCCGGCGAAGTTGGGGATGGCGATCGGGATCGGCGCGGTGCGGGCGCGGTCCACGGTGATCTCCGGCTGCTGGTTGCCCTGGCCGACGCTCTGCGCCTTTGCCATCAGGGGGATGGCGGTGATCCCGGCGGCGATCAGGCCGCGGCGGCCGAAATGCGGGGTGTGCATTGTGGTGTCTCCCATCACGGTCGGAACGTGATCTCGAACTTGTGGGTCTGGCCCTTCATGTTGGGCGGCAAGGGCAGGCTGGCGCAACGGGCCTCCATCGCGGCCCGGCGCGCACGCTCGGCGAACGCGCGCCCGACCGGCCCCGGGTTGTTGTGCAGGATTTGCGCGTCGCGCACCACCCCGTCGGCGTCGGTTGTGATCTCCAGCCGGGCCACCTGCTTGTCGAAGTCGAGCGCGCCCTTGTCGCCGGTCCAGCATTCGCGGATGCGGTCGCCGATGGCGCCCCGGGCGGCGGCGCTCAGGGCGGCGTTCTCGCTTCCCGCCGGCGTGCCGCCGCCCGGGGCGCCGCCTTTCGGCGGATTATAGGCGGATTTCGGCGGCTTCTTCTGCTCGCGCGAGGCGCGAAGGCGCTCGAGGGTATTCTCCAGCGATTTGCTGTCGTCGGCCGCGTTCTTGGTCGGGTTCGGCTGGCTGGTCGCGCTATTGCTGGCCGGGCCTGGCTTGGGCGACGGGGGCGCGGGCTTGGGCGCGGGCGGCGCGGGCGGGGCTTCCTTCGGCGCCGCCGTCTTGGCCGCTGAGGGGGCGGGCGAGGGCGGCGCGGGGGCGGGCTTGGGCGCGGGCGGCGGCGGAACGGGCGGCGGGGGCAGCGGCAGAGGCGCCGCCAGTTCGGCGGGGGCAGGCGTGGGCGGCGGCGCTGCCGGAGCGGGCGGCGGCTTCGCCGGCGCCGGAGGCGTGGGGGCCGGGGCGGGCGGCACGGGCGGCTGCGGCGGCGCGGGGGCGGGCGGCGCTGGCGGGGCCGGAGGAGGCGGCGGCGGGGGAGGCGGCGGCGGGGGCGGCGCCTCTTCGGGCGCGGGCTTGGGCTGCTCCGGGGCTTCGGCCGGGAGCGACGGCTCGGGGGCGGGCGCGGGCGAGGGCGTGGCGGCCGGTTCCTTGCCGCGCTGCACCGGCTCGGGCGGACCCTCGAACGTCATGCTGATCGCGGTCTCCGGCGGCGTGCGCAGCGGGGGGGCGGACGGCAGGGCAATGATCAGCGCGAGCAGCAGGGCCGCGTGGAATCCAAGGCTGATGACGCCGCTGCGCCGGAGGAACGGGTCCATATCCGGTTCGCGAGACTAGCCGCGGCCCGGCCGGCGGGAACTCCCCGACGTAGGCGGGGGGCCAGGCTGGGGTGCAGGCTGGGATGTAGGCTGGGCCGGGGCGGAGGCCGGGGCGGTCTGCTCGGCCAGCAGCGCCACCTTGGTGAAGCCGCCCTGGGTGATGATGGACATCACCTCCATGATCCGGCCGTAAGGTAGGCCCTTGTCGCCGCGGACGAAGATGCGGCGGTCCAGCTTATTGTCGCTCGCAGCCGCCAGCTTCGAGGCCAGCTCGTCGAGCGGCAGCTCGGTGTCCTGCAGGTAGATCTTGCCCTCGGCGTTGACCGAGACGGTCAGCGGCTCGCTGTCCTGGGCGAGCGGGGCGGCGCTGGTCTTGGGCAGGTCGACGGTGACGCCCGAGGTCATGAGCGGGGCGGCGACCATGAAGACGATCAGCAGCACGAGCATCACGTCCACCATGGGCGTGACGTTGATCTCGGACAGCGGCTTGTAGCGGGTGCGGCCCCGGGGGCGGCCGTAGAGCGGGCCGGACATCAGGCGCGCTCCTCGGACTGGCGGGAGAGGATGGCGCCGAACTCGGCGCCGAAGCCCTCCAGGCGCCCGGCGAGACGGGCGAGGTCGTTGCTGATCTTGTTGTAGGCCAGCACGGCGGGGATGGCGGCGACGAGGCCGATCGCGGTGGCGAACAGGGCCTCGGCGATGCCGGGGGCGACAACGGAGAGGTTGGTGTTCTTGCTGACGGCGATGGCGGCGAAGCTGCGCATGATGCCCCAGACGGTGCCGAACAGGCCGACGAAGGTGGCGGTCGAGCCGACCGAGGCGAGGAACACCATCCAGCGCTCCAGCCGCTCCATTTCACGTGAAACGGTGACGCTCACGGCACGGTCCACGCGCTCGCGGACGCTGCCGCGGCTCATGTCGGCGCCGGCGACCTGGGCGCTGCGCCGCCACTCGCCCATGGCGGCGCCGAACACGGCGGCCATAGGATGGGTGGGGCGGGCGCCTTCGGCCTCGAACAATTCATCGAGGCTGCCGCCGGACCAGAAGCGGTCCTCGAAGGCGGTGCCGGCCCGGTTGGCCCGGCGCAGCGTGACGGTCTTCTCGAAGATGATCGCCCAGACCCATACGCTGGCCGCAAGGAGAACCAGGATGACGATTTTCACCACCCAGTCCGCTTGCAGGAACAGGCCGAGCAGGGACAGGTCGCCGCCGCCTGCCGCCGCAAGGTTCGCCGCATCAACCGCCCGATCCACTGCCTACTCCTATCCTTCAGGTCCGGGCGAGAACGCGGCGCGCCATCGCTCCGGGATGCGCGCCGGGCGTCCGTCGTTGGCGCCGACGCAGGCGAGCTTGACCTGCAATGCGGCGATCGGGCGGGCGCCTATCGCGAATGACTGGCGCACCACCAGCGATGCGCCGCCCAGCTTTTCCGTCCGCGTCGCGATGGCGACGAGGTCGTCGAGCCTGGCGGGGGCCCAATAGTCCATTTTGATCATTCGCACTACGAAGATCAGTCCGTAAATCGTTGCAAGTTGGTCATGCGAGGCTCCGGCCTCGCGCATCGCCTCGGTGCGGGCGCGCTCAGCGAAGGCCAAATAGCGGGCGTGATACATGACGCCGCCGGCGTCGGTGTCCTCGTAGTAGACCCGCAGTTCCAGGCGGCTTGTCATTCATTTTCGCTTAACAAGTCGAGCTGCGGCTGGTTGCGCGGCGGCATCAGGCCGAGATGGCGCCAGCCGGGTTCGCCGAGCATCCGGCCGCGGCTGGTGCGTAAGATTAAGCCTTCTTGTATTAGGAACGGTTCGATCACGTCTTCGAGAGTGTCGCGCGCTTCGGCCAGGGCGGCGGCCAGGGTCTCGACGCCGACGGGGCCGCCGGCGTGGTGCTCGGCGATTCGCGTGAGATAGCGGCGGTCCATGGCGTCGAGGCCGATGGCGTCCACTTCGAGCCGGGTGAGGGCGGCGTCGGCGATGGCGCGGTCCACCGGGCTGTTGCCGGCGACGGCGGCGAAGTCGCGCACGCGGCGCAGCAGGCGCCCGGCGATGCGCGGGGTGCCGCGGGAGCGGCGGGCGATCTCGACCGCGCCGTCGTCGGTCAGATCGAAACCGAGCTTCTCCGCGCCGCGGGCGACGATGCGGCGGAGTTCTTCCGGGGTGTAGAGGACGAGGCGCAGCGGGATGCCGAAGCGGTCGCGCAGCGGGGTTGCCAGCAGCCCGGCGCGGGTGGTGGCGGCGACCAGGGTGAAGGGGGAGAGGTCGATGCGGACGCTGCGGGCGGCGGGGCCTTCGCCGATGATGAGGTCGAGCTGGAAGTCCTCCATGGCCGGATACAGCACCTCCTCGATGGCGGGCTGCAGGCGGTGGATCTCGTCGATGAACAGCACGTCGCGGGGCTGGAGGTTGGTGAGGATGGCGGCGAGGTCGCCCGCGCGCTGGATCACGGGGCCGGAGGTGGCGCGGAAGCCGACGCCGAGCTCGCGGGCGACGATCTGGGCGAGGGTGGTCTTGCCAAGGCCGGGGGGGCCGTGGAGGAGGACGTGGTCGAGCGCCTCGCCGCGGCCGCGGGCGGCTTCGATGAAGATGGCGAGGTTCTCGCGGCTGGCTTTCTGGCCGGTGAACTCGGCGAGGGTCTGCGGGCGAAGGGTGGCCTCGGCGGCGTCCTCGTCGGCCCGGGCGGGGGAGACGGCGCGGTCGCTCATGCCGGGCTGCCTGGGATTGGTGCGGACCTGACGCAAGGCCAAGGGCTTTGCCCCTGGACCCCACTGGGGCCGCAGGCCCCAGACCCCGATCCGTTGCAGGACACTGCGGCGAGAAACGGTTCCATTACGAAACGGGGTTTGGGGCTTGCGACCGCAACGGGTCCAGGGCAGCGCCCTGGCCTTGCCTTTCCCGAGCTTTTCCCAATCGGCCGGCACGCGACGCCTAAGGGTCTGCGCGGCGGCATCAATTGGCGGCCAGTTCCTGCAGGCTCTCGCGGATGAGCTGGCCAACCGGGGCGCCTTCCCCGAGCCGTTCCAGCGCGCGGGCGATGGCGGGCTGGGCTTCGGCGCGGCGGTAGCCGAGGTTGGCCAAGGCCGAGAGCGCGTCGGCTTCCGGGCCGGAGGAGACCGGGAGCGGGATCGAGACGCCGGCGCCTTGGGGCATGGCGCCGGCCTTGTCGCGCAGTTCGCTGAGTAGGCGGATGGCCAGCTTCGCGCCGACGCCGGGGGCGCGAGTGAGGCTGGCGCGGTCGCCGGCGGCAATGGCGCGGACGAGGTCGGGGGGGCTGACGGCGGAGAGGATGTTCAAGGCGACGCGGGCGCCGACGCCCTGGACCGTCAGCAGCAGGCGGAACCAGTCGCGCTCGGCGGTCTCGGCGAAGCCGTAGAGGGTGATGGCATCCTCGCGGACTTGGGTCTCGATCAGCAGCTTGGCGATGGCGGGGGGCGCGGGCAGGGCGGAAAGGGTTCGGCTGCTGGCCTGGACCAGGTAGCCGACGCCACCCACGTCGATGACGCAGCGGCCTTCCTCCAGGGCTTCGACCGGGCCGCGCAGGCGGGCGATCACGCCATGACCGTGCCGGACAGGACGCGCAGGCGGCTCGCGCGGTGGTGGGCGTGGCAGATGGCGACGGCCAGCGCGTCGGAGGCGTCTGCGCGACGCAGGGCTGCGCCGGGGAGGAGGCGGCGGACCATGTCGGCGACCTGGTCCTTGTCCGCGCCGCCGGTGCCGACGACGGCTTTCTTGACCGCCAACGCGCCGTATTCGCAGACGGGGATGCCGGCCAGGGCCGGGGCGAGGAGGGCGACGCCGCGGGCGTAGCCGAGCTTGAGCGTGGCCGTGCCGTTGCGGTTGACGTAGGTCTCCTCGACGGCGGCCTCGTGCGGGCGATGGTGCTCGAACAGCATGACAAGGCCATCATGCAACGCTTTGAGCCGGTTTGGAACGGTATCGGCGCTGTCGGTGGCGATGACGCCGTCGGCGATGTGGCGCAGGCGGCTGCCGTCGACGTCGATCACGCCCCAGCCGGTGAAGCGCAGGCCGGGGTCGATGCCGAGGAGGCGGGCGAGACGGGTCACGATCTGAAAAGGATGCTCATGCGGAGAGGGTTTGCATGATCGTGTCGGGGATGTCGAAGTTGGCGTAGACGTTCTGCACGTCGTCGTTGTCTTCCAGGGCGTCGACGAGCTTGAGCAGGGCGGCGGCGGCGGCCTCGTCGAGCGTGACCGAGGTTGCGGGACGCCATTCGAGGCGGGCGCTGGCGGGGGGGCCGAAGCGGGATTCCAGGCCGTCGCGGACGGCGAAGAAGTCGTCCACGGCGCAGGCGACCTCGTGGCCGTCCTCGTTGCTTTGCACGTCGTCCGCCCCGGCTTCGACGGCGGCTTCGAGCATGGCGTCGGCCCCGGCGGCCTCGGGGGGGTATTGGATGACGCCGACGCGGCTGAACATGAAGCTGACGGCGTTGGTCTCGGCGAGGGCGCCGCCGTGCTTGCTGAAGGCGCTGCGGATGTCGGAGGCGGTGCGGTTGCGGTTGTCGGTGAGGGCCTCGACGATGACGGCGACGCCGCACGGGCCGTAGCCTTCGTAGCGGACCTCGGCGTAGTCGTCCCCGGCGCCGGCGCCGGCCGCTTTCTTGATGGCGCGCTCGATGGTGTCGCGGGGCATGTTGGCCTCGCGGGCGGCGGCGGTGGCGGCGCGGAGGCGCGGGTTGCTGGCCGGGTCGGGCAGGCCCTGGCGGGCGGAGACGGTGATCTCTCGGATGAGCTTGGCGAACTGGCGGGCGCGCTTGGCGTCCTGGGCGCCCTTGCGGTGCATGATGTTTTTGAACTGGCTATGGCCGGCCATTGGGACTGCCCGATACGGTTGTTCTAAGTGGTCAACCGTGGTTTAGACCACGACTGTCCGCTTAGGACTCTTCGACGATGCCTCATGGTTCGCGTTGCGACGGCGAGCCGTTCCGCGAGATGACGCTGACTGGGCACTGTTTAGCAGCGGCGGCGCGGGGCGTGAAGCCGGGCTCGTGCTGCGAGCCTGGCGCAGTTATCGCCGCGGTTGCGGCCTCGGCTGGCCGAACGTCGTCGTGGTCAAGTCGCCCGGCGCGGAGGACAGCGCCGGGCCGCCCGGGGTGTCGCTCAGGTATTCGGTGGCGCCGCCGCCTTGGGCGGTGATCCCGGTCGGCGCCCGGGTCGGCGTCTTGCCTGAGCAGGCCGCCAGAGCCAGTGCTACCAGCGACAGGGTCAATACACGCATCAAGCGTTTCCTTTGAGGCCCGTTGCGCCTCGATATGGGCGCTGCCGGGTCAGATGTCAGGCATGGCTTGCGACAGGCGCCCGCCCTGGCGGAGCGGGGCGATGGCGGTGGCCAGGCCGGTCGCGTCGTCGGTGACGACGAGGAGGCCGCATACCGTGGCCTCCCCGTCGGCGGGCTGGAGGCGTTCGCCGGGCATGTGGGTCCAGAACTTGGCGGCGGCGCCCTGCTTGGCCATGCCGATCACGCTGTCGTAGTCGCCGCACATGCCGGCGTCGGACTGGTAGGCGGTGCCGCCAGCGAGGACCTGGTGGTCGGCGGTGGGGACGTGGGTGTGGGTGCCGACGACGAGGCTGACGGCGCCGTCGAAGGAGTGGCCGTAGGACATGGTCTCGCTGGTGGTCTCGGCGTGGAAGTCGGCGACGATGGCGTGGACCGAGGCGCCCAGCTTGTAGCGGGAGAGGAGTTCGGCGGCGCCGCGGAAGGGGCAGTCGAGCGCGGTCATGAACAGGCGGCCCATGGCATTGAGCACGAGGGCGCGGCGGCCGTCGGGCAGTGCTGCCAGGTAGGACCCGGCGCCGGGCGTGCCGGGGGGGAAGTTGAGCGGACGGATGATGCGGGGCTGCTGGGCGATGTAGGGGATGAGTTCCTTGCGGTCCCAGGCGTGGTTGCCGAGGGTGATGACATCGGCGCCGGCGCGGAGAATGGCTTCGGCCATGTCGGGGCCGAGGCCGAAGCCGTGGCTGGCGTTCTCGGCGTTCACGATGACGAGGTCCGTTTTGAGGGCGGCGCGGAGGGTGGGCAAGGCGGCGGTCACGGCGTCGCGGCCGCTGCGCCCGACCACGTCGCCTAGGAAGAGGATGCGCATCGGGTCTCCGGCAGTGGGCTTGGGCGGAACAGCACGCCGCGCTCGGTCGCGACGGCGTCGAGGGGAGCGTCGTGCGGGAAGGTTGGCACGGCATCGGCCTGCTGCAATGCGTGGGCGCAGCCGATGGTTCGGATGCCCGGCAGGGCGGCGATGGTGCGGTCGTAATAGCCGCCGCCGTAGCCGAGGCGCCGGCACGACGCATCGAAGGCGAGCAGGGGGACGAGGAGGAGCCCTGGGACGACGACGGGGCCGTCGGGGCGGACGGTGCCGAAGCGTTCCCTGATCATGGGCGCGCCGGGACGCCAGAGGCGGAAGGACAAGGGTTGGCCGCGGGGCGGGCTTTGCGGCAGGGCGACCGGGTGGCCGCGGGCGAGAAGTGCCAGCAGGAGGGGGCGAATGTCGATCTCGTCGCCGATGGGCCAGTAGCCGGCGACGGTCAAGCGCGGAGGGGGCGGGCAGCGTGCGAGCGCATGCCCGGCCAAGCGGGCGCCGTGCCCGGGCGACGCGCCTTGTCGAAGCGCCATCATTTGCTGCCGTAAAACAGCCTTTTCTAACAATTTGTCCGGCAATAACCGCTCCGTTCCGCTGGATCGGGCAAGTGCCTCAAGCCTTTGTTCAGACAAAGGGCCTTGTTGGCGTGCCGACGCCGGTATTGCCGATGCCGCCCCGAGGAGCGCGGTGCCGCCTTGGCCGTTGGCGTGTCATGCTCCCGAGACCTGCTAACGCAGGTGGGCGCCAGATACCGTAACCACGGCCACAGCAGAGCCAGCTCCCTAGGGAGTGCTTATCGGCCCCGGGCATGAGCTGCCTGACGCACCGGGCAGCACCGCCCATTCAATGTACGATTTACGGGCGCGGAAACAAGTGGGGGACCGGCTCACTGCTGTGAGAGAAGATTGGCTCACTGCTGTGAGAGAAGATTGGCTCACTGCTGTTCGACGGCGGCGGCGATGCGTTCGGCGCGGGCGGCGAGCTGGCGCATCCGGTCCTGGGAGGCGACCTCCTCGGCGGGCGTCGTGCCGTTGCGGGCGGCGCGGATCTCGATGGACTGATCGTGCAACTCGTCGGCCATGAAGAGGGCGGCCATGACGAGGAGCTTGGCCTCGCCCGATTGGCTGCCGAGGGACTTGGCGCGGTTGACGCGGTCCTCGATCTGCTCGGCCATGGCGAAAAGATGGCTTTCCTCGCCGTCCTTGCAGCCGATATTATAGGCATAGCCGTTGATCTTGATCGTGACTTGGGACAATGGTTCAGGCCTCCAGCCCGTCGCGCAGACGGGCAATCATCTTGTCGAGCCGGGCCGCGACTTCGGCGGCCACCGGGTCGGGCTTATCCAGACCGCGGGCGATGCGGTCGAGCGCGGTGTCAATCCGGTTGATCAGTTCGTCGTCTGGCTGCATCAATTAGCCCTCCGTTCCCGGTTTACAAAAAGCGCGCAATAGCCTGAAGGTCAAGCATGGGGCTTCCGCCAGCCGTCGTCGTTCACGGGATCGACCATGCGCGGGCGGCATTGCGGCCAGGGCGGGCGGCGCTGCTGCTGTCGGGGCCGGGGGCGGGTTGCTATGCGGGGGCGGGGTGGTGGCGGGCGCTGGTGGCCGCGGCGGCCGGCGACGGTCCCTGTCCGCCCGATGCGATCGATTGCGACGACCAGCCGGGGCGGGCGCTGGAGGCGCTGGCGGCGGGATGCCGGATCGTGATCCTGCACCCCTGCCCTGCCTTCGCGTCGGTGGCCGCGCGGGCGGGCGGGGCGGTGGTGCTGCCGGAGCGGCCGGCGGCGCTTGACTTGCGGTTCCCCGGGGCAGAGCGGCGGTTGGCAGCCTGGCTGTCTGGTGACAAAGGGGCCGCCATCGGCTAAGCCGCGGTTGAAGAGCGCAACGGATCAAGGGGCCATCATGCAAGTCACGCCGGACGTGAAGACAATTCTTGACAAGTATGAGAGCGACAATCCGGGGACGAAGGGCAACTTGGCGCGCATCCTGATGCAGGGCAAGCTGGGCGGGACGGGGAAACTGGTGATCCTGCCGGTCGACCAGGGGTTCGAGCATGGCCCGGCGCGCAGCTTCGCGCCCAATCCGGCGGCCTATGACCCGCACTACCATTTCAAGCTAGCGATGGAGGCGGGGCTGAACGCCTATGCCGCGCCGCTGGGCATGATCGAGGCGGGGGCGGACACGTTCGCGGGCGAGATCCCGACCATCCTCAAGCTCAACAGCAGCAACAGCCTGGCGACGGAGAAGGACCAGGCCGTGACCGGCTCTGTCAGCGACGCGTTGCGGCTCGGATGCGCTGCGATCGGGTTCACGATCTATCCGGGCAGCGAATACTGCTTCGACCAGATGGAGGAGTTGCGCGAGCTGGCCGAGGAGGCGAAGGACGCCGGGCTCGCGGTGGTGACGTGGAGCTACCCACGCGGGCCGATGCTGGACAAGGCGGGGGAGACGGCGGTCGATATCTGCGCCTATGCGGCGCACATGGCGGCACTTGCGGGGTCGCACATCATCAAGGTGAAGCCGCCGACGAACGTGATCAGCCTGGAGGCGGCGAAGAAGACCTACCAGACGCAAGACATCGACGTCTCGACCATGAAGGCGCGGGTGCGGCACGTGGTGCAGGCGTGCTTTGCCGGGCGGCGGATCGTGGTGTTCTCGGGCGGGGAGGCCAAGGACAGCGTGGAGGCGATCCTGGAGGAAGTCCGCGGGCTGCGCGACGGCGGGGCCAACGGGAGCATCATCGGGCGCAACACGTTCCAACGCCCGCAGGCGGAGGCGCTGAAGCTGCTCTCCAGCATCATCGACATCTATCTGGACAAGACCTGAGTGGGCGGGGCGGCCGGCGATTGCCGGCTGTATCTGGTCACGCCGGCCTCGGCCGATGCCGGGTTCGCCGACACGCTGGCCCGTGCGCTGGACGCGGGCGACGTGGCGGCGGTGCAGCTTCGGCTGAAGGACGCGGACGATGATGCCTGGCGGCGGGCGATCGACGCGTTGCGCCCGGTGGCGCAGTCGCGCGGGGTGGCGTTCCTGCTGAACGACCGGCCGGAGCTGGTGCGGGCGAGCGGGTGCGACGGGGCGCACGTGGGGCAGACGGACACGCCGGCGCGGGAGGCGCGGCTGGTGATGGGACCCGAGCTGATGCTGGGAGTGACGTGCCACAACAGCCGGGATCTGGCGATGCAGGCCGGGGAGGATGGAGCGGATTACGCGGCGTTCGGGGCGTTCTTCCCGACGATGACGAAAGACGCGCCGACGCGGGCCGACCCCGAGATCATTGCCTGGTGGTCGGAGCTGATGGAGCCGCCTTGCGTGGCGATCGGGGGGATCACGGCCGCGAACTGCGCCCCGCTGGTGCAGGCGGGGGCGGATTTCCTGGCGGTGGTGGGGGGCGTTTGGGGATATTCCGATGGGGCGGACGCCGGCGTTCGGGCGATGAACGCGGCGATCGCGGCGGCATACTGTTCGGCTCCGGGTTAACGCGGACCAAGCTGGCGGTTCAGCGCGCCGATGAGCCGCTGCTCGTGCCGCCGCGCGCGCCGGTTTCCGGGTTGACGTCGGTCCGGCTTGGCTGGCCGGGCGGGCCGGTGACGGCGCTGGCGCATCCGGCAAGGCAGGCGAGCGTCAGGATGAGTGCTGCGGCGCGCATCGGGTGGGCCTTCTCGGTTGGGGTCATGCCGGGTTAGCCGCAGCCGTTGCCGCGAAGGCTCCAGGTGACCATGCGGCCGTCGGCGATATCAATTGTGGTTTCGCAGCCTCGCTCGATGACGGCCGGCGGGAAGGCTGCGCCGTAGCCGAGGCCGAAGCCCGGGCCGTAGAAGCCGTTGCCGAAGAAGAGCGAGGTGGTCGGGTAGACGGCCGCGCTGCGCTGCTCGTAGGCGAGGAAGGTGTGGCCGCCGACCTGGAAGGTGCGGGTGGGTACGCCGAGCTGCCTTACGACGTCGGTCTCGGGCGTGCCGATGAGCGAGTTGAGGTATGCGGGCCGGTCAAAGCCCGGGGTGCAGGCTGCCAGGAGCAGGAGGGCGGCTGGGATTGTCACTCGCATGCAACGAAGATTGGGCGTGGATGAGGGGGGTGCAAGCTAGCCGCCTGTCTGAGAATTCGCTAGCCGACGCCGATTGAGGTTTGATTCAGTGTTGGTCCTGAGCAAGGCCTTTCGCGCTTGGGACGGGGATCAAACATGGCTGCAGCCGCCGTCGGTGCGTCAGGTTGCGCCGCCAGGCCGCGTCCGGCCTGTCCAGACCGATCCCACCGACGGGCGCGTGCTCGAACGCAAGCCGCGGATGCAGGCGATAGCCGAGACAATCCGCAGGGCCGGGCTCCAAAGTCGATGCCGGCTGCGCAAGCAGGTCGTCGAGCCGGCGTTCGAACACAACAAGCAGGCAAGAGGCGTCCGACAGTCGCCCATTCGCGGCCTCGATAAGGTCAGAGGCGAGTGGGCGATGGCCTGCACCATCCACAACCTTCTCAAGCTGCATCGAGCAGCAGCGTGAAAACCCCTGCCCTCACGCAACCGCCTCCTCGATAGCGCCGTTCGTGATCGAAACCTCGATCATTCCTGGACAGGCTGCCAAATGGGTAGCGACCCCACGCCAGCCGCCGCCAGGCGGGCAATGCGTGCCCGGAAACGGCCCGTCTAGAGCGGCCCGAAGGGAAGCCGCTTTGAGGCCTTTGAAGGCTGGATGCGGGTGACGCGGGCAGGGAGAATGTGGGCGGGCGAGTGCGGCATGACGCCTTGGGGATGCTGTATACCCTGTAAAAGCCCGCCACTGCTGGGTTGCAGCGGAGACTTGTGACGTCTCTGCGCGATTCAGCAGGGGGTCGTATAACGCAAGGCGTTGAAAGGTCCATTTCGGGCGTTGGCGGCTCTAGCTCAGAGGCCGTCTCATGAGACCACTAAAATAAATGTAGGGTGATGCGTTGTTGCAGATAGCCCCTAATTTATTGATGCAACATGTAAAAAGAGGATGTTTGTTACGATGGCGGAGAGGGTGGGATTCGAACCCACGGTGGTTGTTACGCCACAACGGTTTTCGAGACCGCCACCTTAAGCCGCTCGGCCACCTCTCCCGCGGCGGCGGCGTTATAGGTCACCCCGCGCCCCGCTGCAACGTTGCATTGACACCCCGCGCCTCTCCGATTAAATCCGCCGCTCCGGCAAGCAGGCCATCACGTCTGTTCGTCCAAACCTGCCAAAAAGGGCGGTCCGGTCGTTTCGGAACCGCCAGAATAGGAACACCAAACAATGTTCGCAGTCATCCGCACCGGCGGAAAGCAATATCGCGTGGCCCCGGACCAAGTCATCAAGGTCGAGAAACTTGAAGGCGAAGCAGGCCAGACCATCACCTTTACCGACGTTCTCGCCGTGGGCGGCGACACTGGCACGACGTTCGGCGCCCCCGTCGTCGCCAACGCATCCGTCTCCGCCACCGTGATCGCGCAGGACCGGCTCGATAAGGTGATCATCTTCAAAAAGCGCCGCCGCCAGAACAGCCGCCGCAAGAACGGCCACCGTCAGCACGTCACCGTCTTGCGCATCGACGGCATCACCGCCGACGAAATCCGCAGGCCGCTTGAATCCGACCCCGCCGCGGCCGAAGCCCCTCAAACCGACGCTCCCCCGCCGGCCGACACGGCCGAGCCGGCAATGGCGTAAGGAGACCCGAGCATGGCACACAAGAAAGCAGGCGGTTCGTCCCGCAACGGGCGCGACACCGCGGGGCGCCGCCTCGGCGTCAAGAAGTTCGGTGGCGAATCCGTCGTCGCCGGCAACATCATCATCCGCCAGCGCGGCACCAAGATGAAGCCCGGCAGCAACGTCGGCCTCGGCAAGGACCACACCATCTTCGCCCTCGTCGACGGCCACGTGAAGTTCACCCGCAAGTCCGAGGGCCGCGTTCACGTCTCCGTCGAGGCGATGCCCAAAGCCGCCGAATAATCCACTGCGCGCCGCTCCACGGATCGCGTAAGAACACGAGGGCCGGCCCACGCCGGCCCTTTCCGCATTCAGGCCCACTCGATGAAGTTCCTTGACCAAGCCAAGATCTACGCCCGCTCCGGCGATGGCGGCAACGGCGTCGTCGCCTTCCGGCGCGAGAAGTACATCGAGTTCGGCGGCCCCGACGGCGGCAACGGCGGGCGCGGCGGCGACGTCGTCTTTATTGCAGCGCCCAACCTGAACACCCTGATCGACTTTCGCTACACCCAGCATTTCCGCGCGCCCAAGGGCGGCAACGGCGCCGGCAGCGACCGTACAGGGGCGGCGGCCCCCGGCGTCGTCATCGAGGTCCCCATCGGCACCCAAATCCTGGCCGACGACAAGCAAACCCTGCTGGCCGACCTCGATGCGCCCGGCAAGCGCGTCGTCCTGTGCCGCGGCGGCGACGGCGGCCACGGCAACGCCCACTTCAAGACCAGCACCAACCGCGCCCCCCGCAAGGCGACGCCGGGCTACCCGGGCGAGGAACGCTGGGTTTGGCTGCGGCTGAAGCTGATCGCCGACGTGGGGCTGGTCGGCCTGCCCAACGCGGGCAAGAGCACGTTCCTCTCGGCAGCATCCGCCGCCCGTCCCAAGATCGCCGACTACCCTTTCACCACCTTGCACCCCCAGCTCGGCGTGGTCCGCCTGTCCCATAGCGAGGAATTCGTCATCGCCGACATCCCCGGCCTCATCGCCGGCGCGCACGAGGGCGCGGGCCTCGGCGACCGCTTCCTCGGCCACGTCGAGCGTTGCGCCGTGTTGCTGCACCTGATCGACGGCGCGGCCGGCAACGTCGTCCGCGCATGGCGGACCATCCGCGACGAGCTGCAATCCTACGGCGCCGGCCTGGCCGAGAAGCCGGAGCTGCTGGCGCTGAACAAGACCGACGCGATGACCTCGCGCGAGATCGCGAGCCGGCGCGCGTCCCTGTCCCGCGCCGCTGGCCAAGAGGTGATGCTGCTCTCGGGCGTGAGCGGCGAGGGCCTGCCCGACGTGCTGCGTGCCCTGATGCGCCCCGTGGCATCCCAACGCGAAGACGCGCGCATCCCAGCCTGACCGCGCCATGACCACGCCCCGCCTCAGCGATGCCCGGCTGCTCGTGGTCAAGATCGGCAGCGCCCTCGTGGTCGACGGCGAGGCTCCGCGCGACGCCTGGCTGTCGGGCATTGCGGCGGACATCGAGGCGGCGCGGGTGCGCGGCGCCGCGGTAATCGTCGTGTCGTCCGGCGCCATCGCCCTGGCCCGCCCGGTACTGGGCCTCGCCCACAAGCGCCTCCGGCTCGAAGAGAAACAGGCCGCCGCCGCGGTCGGACAGATCCGGCTCGCCCAAGCCTGGACCGGCGCGCTCTCCGCCCGCGGCCTCACCGCCGCGCAACTGCTGCTGACCCTTGAGGACACGGAGGACCGGCGCCGCTATCTCAACGCCCGCGCGACGCTGACCACCCTGCTCGGCCTCGGCTGCGTGCCGGTCATCAACGAGAACGACAGCGTCGCCACCGCCGAGATCCGCTTCGGCGACAACGACCGCCTCGCCGCGCGGATGGCGGAGATGATGCAGGCGGACCAGCTCGTGCTGCTGTCCGACATCGACGGGCTTTACACCGCCGATCCGAAGCGTGACCCGGCGGCACGGCACATCGGCGTCGTCCCGGCGCTGACGCCCGAGATCGAGGCGATGGGCGGCGACCCGCCGCCCGGCTACTCCAGCGGCGGCATGAGGACCAAGCTGGCCGCGGCTCGGATCGCGACCCAGGCCGGATGCGCGATGGCGATCGCCCTCGGCGGGCTGCACCGCCCGCTGAGCGCGCTCGCCCAGGGCGGGCGCTGCACCTGGTTCCTGCCCGCCGCCGATGGCCGCAGCGCCCGCAAGCGCTGGATCGCCGGCAGCCTGCACCCGGCCGGCCGGCTGCTCGTGGACCAGGGCGCCGCCCGGGCGCTGGCCGCCGGGCGCTCCCTGCTCCCCGCCGGCGTCCGCAAAGTGGAGGGCGCCTTCGAGCGCGGCGACCCGGTGCTGATCCAATCCCCGGCCGGCGCCGTCCTGGCCCGCGGGCTGTCCGCCTATGCCAGCGCCGATGCGCGCCGGATCGCCGGGCACCGGTCCGAGGAAATCGAGGCGCTGCTGGGCTGGCGCGGCCGCGACGAGATCGTCCATCGCGACGACCTGGTATTGCTGTAGGCTCGCCCGCATGAGACCCGCCCAACCGCCCCGCCCGGCGTCTGTGACCTGATGGCCGACGCCCTGGCGCCCCGGCAGCCGCTGCTCCGCCTGCCCGGCTTCATGCCGGACGCGCTCAACTTCGCCTCGCGCCTCGCCTTGGCGCTGCTGCTCGCCTACCTGTTCAGCTTCGCCGTTCAGCTCCAGAGCGCCTCCAGCGCCGGCGTGTGCGTCGCCATCGTGATCCAGCCTACCCCCGGCATGGCGTTCAGCAAGGCCATCTACCGCGTCCTCGGCACCCTGCTGGGCGGCGTCGTCGGCGTGCTGCTGGTCGCCGCCTTCCCGCAGGACCGGACGATGCTGCTGCTCGGGTTCTCGCTTTGGCTCGCCGCCTGCACCTTCGTCGCCTCGCTGCTGCGCGATTTCCGGGCCTATGGCGCCGTGCTGTCCGGCTACACGGTGGCCATCATCGCCGTGTTCGAGATCGACACCCCGGGCAATTCCCTGTTCTACGCGCTCGACCGGGTGGCGGCGATCCTGGTCGGGGTCGTTTCGGTCGCGGTCGTGAACTCCATCTTCGTCACCGACACCGCCCACGCGAACCTGATGCGGGCGCTGCGGCAGCGGCTCGACGATGCCCGCGACGCCGCCATCGGCGCCTTGTCCTGCCGCGCGCCGATGGATGAGGAGACATTCATGCGCCGCCTGGCAAGCATCATCGGCCTGCGCACGGAGGCGGTCTATGCCGCGACCGAATTCCCGGACGGCCGAAGCCGAAGCCAAGCGGCGACCGCGACCATCGCCGCCCTGATGGTCATGACCGCCGCAAGCCGGTTGATCTGGCGGGTGCTGCCGCTTGCCGGGCCGGATGGGCCTTCGCCGGCAACCCGGGCGTATCTCGACCAGGTGTGCGAAGCCATCCGCCTCCGCCGTCCGGTGGCCGAACCGGCGCATCTGGCTGCCGATCCGCTCGACGCGCTGCTGATCGAGCGGGCATACATGCTCGGCATCGAGCACCGGCAAGCCCAAGCCGGCCTCCATGCGGCCATCAGCGGCGAGGCCGGCGCGGCCCCGCCGCCGATCCGCCTCGCGACGCATTACGACTTCGTCACCGCCGCGACGAACGCGCTGCGCACCTTCGTCGCGGTGGCGCTCGGGGGCGCCTATTGCATCGTCTCCGGCGTGCCGACCAGCACATTGCTGCTGGTGCAGGTCGCGGCCTTCGTGGCGCTTTTCGGCATGCAGCCCAACCCGATCGCGCCGGCGATCGGCTTCGCCGTCGGCCTGCCGCTGGCGGCCGTCTACGCCGGCATCATCGAATTCCTGATCCTGCCGAACGCATCCGGAACCGTGCCCTTCGCGCTTGCGGTCGGCGGCGGCGCTTTCCTCATCGGGTTGGCGATGCGCCACCCGGCAACCGCGCCGGTCGCCACGGGCTTCCTGCTCTTCTTCACCATTTTCCTCTCGCCATCGAACGAGCAGACATTCAATTTAGCCGGATTCCTCAATGAAGGCGTCGAGATCGCCACGGCGACGGCCCTCATGGCGGTGATTTTCTTCGTCGTGCTGCCGGTCGTGCCGGGCTGGCGCCTGCTGCTGCTGTTGCTGAGCGCCGCCCGCTCCCTCAAAAGAACGTTGCGCCGCCCGCGCGGCTTGATCCCGGCAGTCGCCTATTCGAAGAACTTCGACCTCGTCACCCAAGCCACGGTCTGGGCGCCGTCCAACCGCCCCGCGCGGTTCGCCATCCTGGGCCGCATATATGCCTTCGCCGAGCTGGACGTGGCCTTGCGCCGGGCCTGGTCGTGCCTGCATGAACCCGCGTTCTCGGCGCCGGACTTTGCCGACGCAGCCACCCAAGCGCGCAACGCCCTCATCGACCCCGAGCCGGACACGCTCGACCGCACCGCCCGCTTGCTGCTCGCCCATCCGGCGGCGCACACGGCGCCGCAACATGTCTCCCGTCTCGCTGCCGACCTCTACGCGGCCGGTCGCCTCCTTGCCCGGCAGCAACCCGCATTCCGGCATTACGGTCTGGCGCGGGCCTGACGCGATGTGGCGGGAAACCAACCTGCTCGGCATCTACATATCGCCGCTCATCGTCTATATGCTGACGGCCGCAGCGGTCTACGCGCCGCTGCGCCTCATCCTTGTCCGGCTGCGCGCGTTCCGCGTCGTATGGAACCCGCCGCTCGCCGAGGTCGGACTCTACACTTGCATCCTCGGCGGGCTTGTGGCGTGGTTTTGACGATACGGGGATGAACAGCCGATGTTCGGCAGGGCGCAGCGAGTGATCCGGTATGGCGTGACCATCGGCATCCTGATCGTGGCAGCGGTGGCCGGCGTCGCCATCTGGAACACCTATCTCACCGGCCCCTGGACGCGCGACGGGCAGGTGCTGGCGTACGTGGTCAACTTGGCGCCGGAAGTCTCGGGCCGGGTCGTCACGCTGAACGTGGCTGACAACCAGGCCGTCAAGCGCGGCGACCTGCTCTACGAGATCGACCCGGTCGACTACCAGTTCGCGCTCGCCAGCGCCGAGGCGAACTTCAACAGCAAGCAGGCCGACCTGCAATACAAGCAGGACCAGGCCAAGCGCCGCCAAGAGCTGACCAGCCTCACCACCTCGGCCGAGGAGAAGCAGAACTACTCGAGCCAGGCGAACGTCGCCTCGTCCGACTACGCGGCGGCCGTGTCACAGCTGAACCAGGCCAAGGTCAACCTCCAGCGCACCCGCGTCTACTCCCCCGTCAACGGCTACGTCACCAACCTGCAGCTCCGTCTCGGCGACTACGCCACCAAAGGAACCCGCAACGTCTCGCTGCTCGACAGCGACAGCTTCTGGATCGTCGGCTACTTCGAGGAAACCAAGCTTGCCAGCATCCGCCCCGGCGACCAGGCGACCGCGGCGCTGATGGGCTTCCGCGACCCGGTGCTCGGCCACGTCGACAGCATCGCCCGCGGCATCAACACCCCCAACACGCAGCCGGGCGCCCTGGGCCTCGCATCCGTCA
The DNA here is from genome assembly GCA_965217935.1 of Acetobacteraceae bacterium. Classification (GTDB taxonomy): domain Bacteria; phylum Pseudomonadota; class Alphaproteobacteria; order Acetobacterales; family Acetobacteraceae; genus JBBROS01. The sequence continues at coordinate 2,244,096 of OZ244581.1, forward strand.
ATCCCGTGTTCACCTGGGTGCGGCTGGCGCAGCGCATCCCGGTCCGCATCCACATCGACCACGTGCCGGACACGGTCAGTATCGCCGCCGGCATGACGGCGACCATCACCGTCGGGCCGCATGACGGGCGCGGCTCGTCGCACGGGCTGATCTCCCGCCTGTTCACCCAGGTCGGCGGGTAAGGGCAGCGTCGGCAATAAGTGCGGCAGCACGCCGACAAAGCTGCCCGGAAAACGAAGCCTTACGGCCGCTTCGCCTCAGGTGACGGCCTCGAAAATCTCGTGTCCCCCGTCCCAGATCAGCCTCACCGCCACGTACAGCACGATCACCAGCCCAACCCAGGCAATCCAGCGATACCGCTCCAGCAGGCCGGCGATGTAGGAGGCCGCAGCACCCATCAGCACCACCGAGATGCACAAGCCCACCACCAGCACCCACGGATGCTCGCGCGAGGCGCCGGCCACCGCCAGCACGTTGTCCAGGCTCATGGACACGTCCGCCAGCACGATCTGCACCATCGCCTGCCGCATCGTCTTCGGCGCCGCCTCGCGCCCCTCGGCCTCCGCCGCCGCCCGCGCCTCGCGCTCGGCCTTGCTGGGCCGCAGCTCGCGATACATCTTCCAGCACACCCACAGCAGCAGCACGCCGCCGGCGAACAGCAGGCCGACGATGGCCAGCAACTGCAGGGTGATGAACGCGAAGCCGATCCGCAGCACGGTCGCGATGCCGATGCCGACCAGGATCGCCTTCTTCTTCTTCTCCGCCTCCAGCCCGGCCACCGCCATGCCGACCACGACGGCGTTGTCCCCGGCCAGCACCAGGTCGATCACCAGCACTTGCAGCAACGCCACCAGCTCCGGGATGAGGGCATCGAGTACGGTCATGGCCTTGCCAGCCCCGGCCGTGCGGCGTACCTGCGGATCATCTGTTGCACCATCGCAGCCATAGAGCAGGAGGCCAAGCATGGTTCCGCGTTATTCCCGTCCGCAGATGGCCGCGATCTGGGCGCCGGAGAACCACTTCCGCATCTGGTTCGAGATCGAAGCGCTCGCCGCCGAAGCGATGGCGCAACAAGGGCTGATCCCGCAGGCCGCCTCCCGCGCCATCCGCGACAAGGGCGCCGCCAAAGTGGCCGGCATCACCGCGGCCGACCTCGGCCGCATCGACGCCATCGAGCGCGAGACCCGGCACGACGTCATCGCCTTCCTCACCTGGCTCGCCGAGGCCATCGGGCCCGAAAGCCGCTACGTCCACCAGGGCATGACCAGCAGCGACGTGCTCGACACCTGCTTCTCGGTCCAGCTCACCCAGGCGGCCGACCTGCTCCTGGCCGATCTGGACGACGTCCTGGCAGCGCTCGAACGCCGGGCCAAGGAGTTCAAGTACACGCCCACCATCGGCCGCAGCCACGGCATCCACGCCGAACCCACCAGCTTCGGCCTCAAGCTCGCCGGCCACTACGCCGAGTTCGCCCGCAACCGCGCCCGCTTGCTGCAGGCCCGCGCCGAGATCGCCGTCTGCGCCATCAGCGGCGCCGTCGGCACCTACGCCCATCTCGGCCCGGCCATCGAGGCCCATGTCGCCGCCCGGCTCGGGCTCGAGGCGGAAACCGTGTCCACGCAGGTCATCCCGCGGGACCGCCACGCCGCCTTCTTCTGCACCCTCGCCGTCATCGCCAGCGGCATCGAGCGGCTCGCGACCGAGATCCGCCACCTGCAGCGCAGCGAGGTGCGCGAGGCCGAGGAGTTCTTCCACGCCGGGCAGAAGGGCAGCAGCGCCATGCCGCATAAGCGCAACCCGGTGCTGAGCGAGAACCTGACCGGCCTCGCCCGCATCGTGCGAGGTTGCGTCATCCCTGCCCTGGAGAACGTCACCCTCTGGCACGAACGCGACATCAGCCACAGCAGCGTCGAGCGCGCCATCGGCCCGGACGCGACCGTCACGCTGGATTTCGCCCTGGCCCGCCTGGCCGGCATGATGGACAAGCTGACCGTGTACCCTGAGCAGATGCAGGCCAACATCGACCAGCTCGGCGGCGTCGTGCACAGTGGCGAGGTGCTGCTCGCCCTCACCCGCGCCGGCATCTCCCGCGAGGACGCCTACCGCATCGTGCAGCGCAACGCGATGGCGACCTGGGCGGGCCTCGGCAAGCCCGGCGGCCAAGGCTTCCGCGACCGCTTGGCCGTGGACCCCGACGTCGCCGGCCTCGTGCCGCCCGAGGCGCTCGATGCCGCGATGGCGACCGATATGCACCTCGCCCACGTCGATCACGTGTTCCGGCGCGTGTTCCGAAGCCGCGAAGCCGCCGCCGAAGCGGCCTGATCCGCCCTCGCCGCGCGCCTTTCACGAACACGGACCGGAGGACGGCGCGTTGCCCTACGTCCATCTCGCCATCGCCATCGTCGCCGAAGTCATCGGCACGACGTTCCTCAGGGCCTCGGACGGGTTCACCAATCTGCTCCCGTCCCTAGCCACCGCCGTCGGCTACGCCTTCAGCTTCTACTTCATGGCGCAAGCCCTCCGCTCGCTGCCCACGGGCATCGTCTACGCCACCTGGTCCGGCGCCGGCATCCTGCTGATCGCCGCCATCGCCTGGGTCTTCCAGGGCCAGAAGCTCGACGCCCCGGCCATCATCGGCATGGCCCTGATCGTCGCCGGCGTCGTGACCATGAACGCCTTCTCCAAGGCGGCCCTGGGCCACCCGCCGTGAAGCCCGGCCCCGCTACTCGTTCTCGTAAACGGTCCGCAGCGTCCCCACGCCCTCGATCGTCACCTCGACCGTGTTGCGCGCCTCCCGCATCGCCCCCACCCCCACCGACGTGCCGCAACAGATCACGTCGCCCGGCGTCAGCGTCACGTCGCGCGAAAGCCGGCTCACCAGCTCGGGCACTGAAAACACCATGTCCGACACCGGGTAGTTCTGCCGCTCGGACCCGTTCAGCACCGTCCGCACCGACAGCGTCTCCGGCCGCGCCCCGGTCAGGATCGCCGGCCCCAGCGGGCTGAACCCGTCATAGCTCTTGGCCCGCGTCCACTGCGCGAAGCTCGCATCCTTGTTCAAGATGTCGGACGCCGTGATGTCGTTGACGCAGGTGTAGCCGAACACCCCCGCCTCCGCCTCCTCCGGCCCGGCTCCGCGCAGCGTCCGCCCGATCACGACCCCCAGTTCCCCCTCGAACACCACCTTGCCGTCATAACCCGGCGGGCGCCGCACCACGGCATCCGGGTCGGCATAGGACGAGCTCGCCTTGATGAACCAAAGCGGCTCCAGAGGCGCGGACAGGCCAAGCTTCTGCCCGAGCGCGCGGAAATTGTTCCAAAGCGCCAGCATCTTCGGCGGCCGCACCGGCGCCGTGAGCCGCACCGCGCCGAGCGCCACGTTCTCCCCGGTCGCCTCCGCCGCCCCGAACATGTCGCCCCGGTGCACCGCGATCGTCTCGCCGCCGAGCGTGCCGAACCCCGCCTCGCCCGCCCGCTCGAAGCGCACCCATAATGCCATCGTCAGTGGCAGCCGGCGATGCGCGCCCGTTGCTGCACCAGCGCCAGCACGATGTCGATCGTGGGCGTCGGCACCCCGGTCAGCCGCCCCAGCTCCTGCACCACCGACACCAGCGGATCGATCTCCATCGCCCGCCCCCGCTCCAGGTCCTGCAGCATCGAGGTCTTGTGCGCCCCCACTGCCCCCGCCCCGTTGATCCGCCGCTCGACATCCACCCGGAACCCGACCCCGAGCTTATGCCCGATCTCCTGCGCCTCCAGCATCATCGCCTTCGCAATCGCCCGCGTCCCCGGAGTCTCGGTGATCACGTCGAGCGTCGCCCCCGTCAGCGCGCTGATCGGGTTGAAGCTCAGGTTGCCCCACAGCTTGAGCCACATTTCGTCACGGATCTTGTCCAGCACCGGCGCCCGCATCCCTCCCGCCGCCATCGCCTTGCTGAACGCGTCCGACCGCTCGGTCATCTCCCCGCTCGGCTCGCCCAGCGGGAACTTGTCGCCGTAGACGTGCTGCACCACCCCCGGCTCCACCACCTCGGTCGCCGGGTAGACGATGCACCCGATCGCCCGCTCCGGCAGCAGCGACGCCCACTGCTTGCCGCCCGGATCAACCGTCTCCAGCGTAGAGTTCTCCAGATGCCCGCCATGCTTGTAGAAATACCAATAGGGCACGCCGTTCACCGCCGTGACCACGCTGGTCTCCTTGCCCAGCAAAGGCTGCATCGCCTCGACCACGCCCGGGATCGAGTGCGCCTTGAGCGCGACGAACACGTAATCCTGCGGCCCAAGCTCGGCCGGGTCGTCGGTCGCGCGAACCTTGGCAACGCGCTCCTCGCTGCCGACCCGCAGCCGCAGCCCGCCGTCGCGCATCGCCTTCAGGTGCGGCCCGCGCGCCACCAGGCTCACGTCCGCCCCCGCCAAAGCCAACTGCCCGCCGACATAGCCGCCGATCGCCCCGGCGCCATAAACACAGATCCGCATCGCGTCCTCCCGGTTACCGTCTCGCCGTTTGTATTTTGTATACCAGACCCAACAGCGGGTTTTTGTCGTTGGAACCAATTCCCGTTATTCGGTAAAATCTGCCAGGCTTGACTTCCGGGCGCAAGATGAAAATTAATGTCACATCGTGAAAAATCTTGGACTCGAACCCGCCGAGCCGCCGCCGCCGCGCCGCCGCGGCCGCCCGGCCCTGCCCAAAGCCGACACGGCGGACGTGCAGTCGCTCGACCGCGCCATCGCCCTGCTCGAACGGCTCGCATTCGGCGAGGGCCTCGGCCTCAGCGACCTCGCCCGCCAGGCCGAGCTGCCGCCCTCCACCGCCCACCGCCTGCTTTCCACCCTCCTGCGCCGCGGCCTCGTCAGCCACCAGCCCGGCGACGGCCTCTGGACCATCGGCCCCGGCCTGTTCCAGATCGGCTCGGCCTACCTGCGCATCCGCAAGCTGCCCGACCTCGCCCGCCCCATCGCCCGCGCCCTGCTCGCCGAGGAGGGCGAGACCGTCAACGTCTCCATGCTCGACCGCACCCACTTGGTCTGCGTCGCCCAGGCCGAATCCCACGCCGCCATGCGCGTCTTCTTCCGCCTCGGCAGCCGCCTGCCCGTTCACGCCACCGCCGCCGGCAAATCCATCCTCGCCGCCGCCGCGGGCGACCTCCAGCGCGAGCTGCTCGGCGACGCCCCGCTCCCGCCGCTCACCGCCAACACCCACAGCAGCCGGGCCAGGCTGATGCAGGACGTGGCCGCCGTGCGCAGCCGCGGCTACGCCATCGACGACGAGGAGCACACGGCCGGAATGCGCTGCGTCTCGGCCTGCATCCTCAATGAGTGGTCCGAGCCCATCGGCGCCATCTCCATCTCCGCGCCCGCGGTGCGCACGCCCCTCGAACGGCTCGACGCCCTGGGCGCCAAGGTCCGCCAAGCCGCGGCCATGCTGTCCCGGCTATTCTCCGGCCAGGGCAAGCCTGACTCCTGAACCAGCCGCCGGGGCGCCAATTGCGTCAGAAGTTGGGTTAGTCTGCAATCGCCCTGGCTGGAAACAGCCAGGGCGTCAGTTGCGCGTCAATTGCCAGACCAGGAAAAGCTAGACCCGTATCGCCCTGACACAATCAGGGCGATACGGGTCTAGAGACCGTCACTTTCCCCTGGCGCCGCCCCCATGCTGCGGTGCATCATCGCCGAATGGATGCACACGCCGCCCCAGGCATCGACGGCCTCCTCGCCCTCGCCGCCCGCCGCATGGCCCAGGCGGCCGAGGACCCGTTCGGCAACCCCGTCCTCTCCATCGCACTCGCCATCACCCGGATGCAGGACGACGGCGCCCTCGACGCCGCCGCCATGGCCGCCCTCGTGCGCGACCTCCGCGACCAGGCTTTCGCCGCCCGCGCCCGGCGTCTCGCCGCCTACGTCGGCGGCGCCGACGAGGCCGCGAACCAGGCCGCCCTCGAAGCCGTCGCCCGAACCGTCCTCCGCCCCGACCCGGCCGACAGCCCCGTCCGCTGGGCCGAGTTCCGCGCCAGCGTCGAGCGCGCCCGCTACGCCGCCGTCTTCACCGCCCACCCCACCTTTTCCCTCGCCCCCGAAGCGGCCCTTGCCCTCGCCGCCCTGGCCAGCGGCGCCCCCAACAACGACGACAGCCTCCCCGCCCTCGAAACCCACCGCCCCCCGCCCATCACCCTCGAATCCGAGTTCAGCCAATCCATCGCCGCCATCCAGAACGGCCGCGACGCGCTCGACCGCCTCAACGACGCCCTGCTGAAAACCGCCGCCAGGGTCTGGCCCGACCGCTGGACCACCCTCCTCCCCCGCCCCGTCATCCTCTCCACCTGGGTCGGCTACGACACCGACGGTCGCACCGACATCGGCTGGCCCGAAACCCTCGGCCTCCGCCTCCGCGTCAAGATGCTCCAACTCGACCGCCTCGCCGCCCAGATCGGGCACCTGCCCCACACCGGCGCCCTCATGGCCCGGCTCGACCAGGCCCGCGACGCCGTCCACCACCAGATGAAGGCCGCAACCGCCGCCCGCGACCCCCAATCCACCGCCGCCTTCGCCCGCCTCCTCGCCAGCACCCGCGACGACGCCCTCACCACCCCCGCCCCCCTGCTCGACCTGTTCGCCCCCGCCATCGAAGCCGCCGCCGCAGACGACCAGCGCGCCCTCTGCGTCGCCCGCGCCGGCCTCGCCGCCCACGGCCTCGCACTCGCCCACACCCACGTCCGCCTCAACTCCACCCAGCTCCACAACGTCGTCCGCCAGCGCCTCGGCATCCGCGACGCCGCCGACGACCCGGCCTACCGCCGCGCCCTCCTCGTCCGCATCGGCGCGGCGCTCGATACCGTAGAGCCCGTTCCCGTCGACTTCGGCGGCCTCGTCGCCGAACAGGCCTCCGCCGCCCGCCTGATGATGACCGTGGCGCAGATGGTCAAGCACATCGACGCCTCCACCCCCGTCCGCTTCCTCATCGCCGAAACGGAAAGCGGCTACACCCTGCTCGCCGCCCTCTGGCTCGCCCGCCTGTTCGGCATTGAGCGCCAGATCGAGATCAGCCCGCTGTTCGAGACCGCCGAAGCCCTCGAAAGCGGCCAGCGCGTGCTCGAAGAGGCGCTGCGAAACCCCCACTGGCGCGCCTACCTCGAAGCCACCGGGCGCCTCACCCTCCAGTTCGGCTACTCCGACAGCGGGCGCTACGTCGGCCAGACCGCCGGCAGCTACCTCATCGAACGCCTCCGCTTCAAGATCGGCGAGACCCTCGCCCGCTTCGGCGTCAAGGGCGTCGAGGTCGTCCTGTTCGACACCCACGGCGAGAGCATCGGCCGCGGCGCCCACCCCGGCTCGCTCGCCGACCGCCTCAAATACCTCTCCCCCACCGCCAGCCGGCAAGCCCTCGGCGACGCCCAGCTCCCCGTCCGCGAGGAAAGCGCCTTCCAGGGCGGCGACGGCTACCTCTTCTTCGCCACCCCGCAACTGGCGCTCGCCACCGTCGCCCGCATCGCCGAGCACGCCTTCCACCCCGGCGCCGGGCCGATCCAGGACCCGATCTACGCCGACCCCGACTTCGCCGCCGACTTCTTCGCGACCGTCCGCGCCAGCATGGCCGCCCTGGTCGAAGACCCGGGCTACGCCGCCCTGCTCGGCACCTTCGGCCCGGCCCTGATCGACCGCACCGGCTCCCGCCCCCCGGCCCGGCAAGCTGAGGGCGCCTCAACCGTCGTCGCCATCCACCACCCGAGCGAACTCCGCGCCATCCCCAACAACGCTATCCTGCAGCAGCTCGGCTGGCTCGCCAACAGCCTGCAGGGCATCGGCGCCGGCGCCGCCCGCCACCCGGAAGCCTTCGCCCCCATGCGCGAGCAGAGCCGTCGCTTCCGCCGCGCGCTCGACTTCCCCGCCCACGCCCTCGCCCACTCCGACCTCGACGTGCTGCGCGCCATCGTCGGCACCCTCGATCCCGGCTCCTGGCTCGACCGCGCCGGGCACACCCGCCGCCCCGGCCGCCGCGAAGCCCTCACGGCCGTCGCCCGCGCTCTCGAACGCCAAGGCCTCTCCGCCCAGACCCAGGCCATGTTCCGCCGCGTCCAGGCCGACCACCTCGCGTTGCGCGCCGCCTGGCCCAACGCCCCCCGCATGGCCCCGCGCGAACTCCTCCTCCACGCCATCCGCCTCGCCGCCATCCACCGCATCTGGCTCCTCGCCACCGAGATCCCCGACTTCTCCCCCCGCCACGGCGTCACCCGGCAGAACCTCGAAGCCGCCCTCATCCGCCTCGAAGTCCCCTCCAGCCTCGCCCTGCTGTCCGACATCTTCCCCGCCCAGGCCGACCCGGCCATCGACCAGGATTACGGCGAGCCCCCTGCCCCACGCGCCGCCGGCTCCTACGCCCGCGAGCACACCGACATCTTCCAGCCGATCGCCGCCCTCTTCGCCATCGTCCGCGAAGTGGCCGTGGCCGTAAGCCACGACGTCGGATCGTTCGGTTGAACCCAGGCCGCGAAGGCGCAATCGAGCGGTCTGGTCCCGGCTGGCACGGCGCCCATTGATTGGATCACCTCATCGAACAAGGCTGGCTCTTTGACGCATCTCGCACAATCCGAAGATGTCGACGTTCTAGATTGCAATCGCCATGACACAGTCAGGACGATTACAGCCCAGCCCGACATTCAAACAGCCCCGCCTGGAGCCTCCCATGCCGACCCGCGCCCTCTTGCCCATCGCCGCCGCGTGTCTCCTCGCGGCCTGCTCCGCTCTCGGCTCCGACCGGCCGCCGCGCTCAACCTTCCAGAACCCGGCCAATACGCTCTCGCCGCAGCCCCCCGGCAGCCTGCCGGACGGTTTCACCACCATCCACCCGCTCGACCGCAGGACCGGCAGGATCATCACCTTTGACACGCCATAGGTCCGGCCCGCCCGAACCAGGCCCCGACAGGACCTACCCCAACGGCGCTGACGCGCGACAGGCAGGCTCCCCCCGGGACTCCGTCATGCTGACGTGCAGCGGTTCGCTCGTCATCCTCGATGGCGGCATGGGCCGTCAGCTCGAACGCTCCGGCGCGCCCTTTCGCCAGCCCGAGTGGTCCGCCCTCGCCTTGATGGAAGCGCCGCGCGCCGTTCTCGACGCGCACCGCGCCTTCGTCGCCGCGGGCGCTGAGGTCATCACCACCAACAGCTACGCCCTCGTCCCCTTCCATATCGGCGAGCAGCGCTTCGCAGCCGACGCCCATCGCCTCGCCACCCTCGCCGGCCAACTCGCCCGGCAGGCCGCGGATGAGGCAGGCCGCCCCGTGCGCGTGGCCGGGTCCTTGCCGCCGCTGTTCGGCTCCTACCGCCCGGACCTGTTCGACCCCGTCCGCGCCCCCGCCATGCTCGGCCTGCTGGCCTCGGCCCTGCTCCCCTATGCCGACCTCTTCCTGGCCGAGACCATGAGCTGCGCCGCCGAGGCCCTCGCCGCCTGCGAGGCGGTGCGCGGCCTTGGCAAGCCGGTCTGGGTCTCATTCACCCTCTCCGAAACCCCGGCCCCCCCTCGCCTGCGCTCGAACGAACCCGTCGCGGACGCGGTCGCAGCCGTGGCCGCCGCCGGCGCCGCGTCCATCCTCTTCAACTGCAGCCCGCCCGAGATCATGGGCGCCGCAATCGACGCCGCCCGTGCCGCGCTCGGTCAAGCCGCGCTCCCGATCGGCGTCTACGCCAACGCATTCGCCCAGTCGGACACCCGCGCCGGCTCCAACGAAGCCATCAGCCAGCTCCGCGACGACATGACGCCCGAGCGCTACCAAGCCTGGGCCGACGATTGGCGCCGCCGGGGCGCCAGCCTGATCGGCGGCTGCTGCGGCATCGGGCCCGAACACATCTGCGCGCTGTCTCCGGCGGCATCGGGCAGCCAGTGACCCGGCAAGCAGCTCCCCGCCTGGTTTCCGACCGCGGAGCAACGTGGGTCGGCTTTGACCGCGGTCGGGCGCGGCAACCAGCGACGGGAACGGCAGGGTTTTAGCTTGAGATAGCGTGGCGTGGCGCACCCGCCGCGTTGCCTGCTGCGCCAACTGCTGGACCCCTCAGCCGTTGCCAGCGACCTCAGGCAGCCGACCGCGATCGACAGTGAGAAGCCTTGCGCAACGCAAGGCGCCGACCGGTGCCCGGCAAAGCTCGTTTGGCGACTATGGTGAACGCACTGAACGATCCAAAAACATGTGAATTCAAGCACGAATACCCGATGTGCATGATCCCGGACGCCAAGGCCTGCAAGCGCCTACCGCCTGACTGCCCAATCGCGCCGGCATGACGCCCGCCAACCCCGCCGAAACCTCTATGCCGCCCCCTCCCCTGCCCGGATCGCCGCCTCCCGCACCGCCTCGCTCACCCCATCCTTGAATGGCCGGAAATTCTCCTCGAAGCGCCGGGCCAGTTCCTCCGCCGCCCGGTCATATGCCTGCTTGTCCGCCCAGGCCTCCCGCGGATCGAGCACCGAGTTCGGCACCCCCTCCACGTCCTGCGGCATCATCAGCCCGAAATGCCGGTCCCGCAGATACCGCGCCCCGGCCAGCCGCCCATCCAGCGCCATCGCCAGCAGCGCCCGCGTATGCTGGATGCTCATCCGCTGCCCGGCGCCATACGCCCCGCCCGTCCACCCTGTGTTCACCAGCCAGCAATCCACCCCATGCTCCCGCACCAGCCCGGCCAGCATCCGCCCGTAAACCTCCGGCCGCCGCGGCAGGAACGGCGCCCCGAAGCACGCGCTGAACGTCGCCTGCGGCTCGGCGCCCATCCCCTTCTCCGTCCCCGCCACCTTCGCCGTATAGCCGGACAGGAAATGATACATCGCCTGCGCCTCCGACAGCTTGCTGATCGGCGGCAGCACGCCGAATGCGTCCGCCGTCAGCATCACCAGGTTGCGCGGCTGCCCCCCTCGCCCAGACAGCTCGCAATTCGGAATGAAGTCGATCGGGTAGCACGAGCGCGTGTTCTCCGTCAGCCGCCCGTCGGATAAATCGAGCCGCCCCAGCTCGTCCGCAACCACGTTTTCAAGCACCGTCCCGAACCGATGCGTCGCCGCGTAAATCTCAGGCTCCGCGGCAGCGCTCAGGTCGATCACCTTCGCGTAGCAGCCCCCCTCGAAGTTGAACACGCCCTCAGGCCCCCACCCGTGCTCGTCGTCCCCGATTAGCGGTCGCACCGGGTCCGAGCTCAGCGTCGTCTTTCCAGTTCCCGACAGCCCGAAGAACAGCGCCACCTCCCCCGCCGAGCCATCCCCCGTCCGGCTCACGTTCGCGCTGCAATGCATCGGCAGCACCCCCTGCTCCGGCAGCAGCCAGTTCATCACCCCGAAGATCGACTTCTTGATCTCCCCCCCATACTCGCTCCCCGCCACCACGATCATCCGCTCCGTCAGCGAGACCACGATCGCCGTACCCGACCGCACGCCGTCGACCGCCGGCGCCGCCGCGAACTTCGGCGCATGGAGGATCACGAAATCCGGCTCGAACCCGGTCAATGCATCCTCCCCGGGGCGGATAAACATGTTGCGCGCGAATAACGATTGCCACGCCTCGCTGCTCACCAGCCGAACCCGCACCCGGTGCGCTGGGTCCGCCCCCGCATACAGGTCCTGCACAAACAGCTCCCGTCCCTGCAGGTAGGCCTGCACCCGCCCCTTCAGCACAGCGAACCGCTCCGGCGCCAGCGCCTGGTTGCCCATCCGCCACCACACGTCGTCGCGAACCGCCGCATCCTCCACCGTGAACTTGTCGGCAACCGACCGCCCGGTATGCACCCCCGTCTCGACGATCAGCCCCCCGTCCGAGGAAAGCCGCCCCTCGCCCCGCCGCAGCGCATGAGCCACCAACTCGCTCGCCGACAGGTTCGCATACACTGCGCCGCCAGCCGCCACGCCGGACCCTTTCAAGGCCCGGGCCGCCGCTTCTCCGGCGACGCTCCGATGCAGGCTCATCCTCGTCTCCTCCCTCGCGCGCCGGGTCCCTGCCCCGTGCGTCGTTCGTTAGTGGAGTGCCTATAAAGCGGAAGCCTTGCCCCGTCCATCACCCGTCTCCAGCCGACTTCGCGCATCGTTTGCGAGCAAAATCAGCATTTTGCGGATGGATTTCGCACCGTCGGCCGGTGCCGGCCAGTCGATCCGCCGCACGATGTCCTCCCGCGCGAGATCGAACCCCTCCACGTCGCACGCCGCCATCCGCCACCCTGCCCCGCCAAGCCCGGCGTCCCGCGCGTAAAGATCGAGCGTCTCCGCATGATCGGCGTTGCAGTGCGCTAAGATGTCCTCCTCCACTGCCGCCACCGCGTGCCAGGCCGGCGCCTCGGCCATCAACTCCGCCTGCTTCAGCCGGTGAGCGCTCGCGAACCCGCCGATGAATTGCCCGGCTGCCGGCGTCACCCGCCACAACCCGAAATCCCCGAATCCGGCGTAGAACCCCGCATATGGATGCAACGCCACCCACCGCGCCTTCAACGCCGGGTCCGCCTCCGGCGCCGCCAGCCCGGTAACCGTCAGCCGCGGCGCCGTCTGCGCGTTCGCCTCCGCCGCGGCCCCGGCCACCATGACGGCGCACCGAGGCTCCGCCCGCAGGTGCCGGGTGTGCTCCGACAGCCCCGACAGCAGCAGCAGCACGCTCCCGTCCGGCGCGGTCGCCGGCGTGACCAGCGACGCGAACGGCTGCCCGTCTATGGCCGTCGCCAACGTGCCGGCCCGCGAGGCGCGCAACAGCCGCCGTGCCGCCTGGGCCGGGTCAAATCCTTGCTCGCTCATTCCCTCATTCCGCCACAATTCCCTGGCGCAACCTGCGCATTGAGGCGCATTCCTGCAAGTGATCCGCGAGACAGATCAAGAGGCACCCCATGAAGCACACCATCGCCCTGGTCGACGATGACCGCAACATCCTGACCTCCATCTCCATGACGCTTGAGCAGGAGGGCTTTCAGGTCCGAACCTACACCGACGGCGAGAGTGCCCTCCAGGGCCTGACCGCCCATCCGGTCGACCTCGCCGTGCTCGACATCAAGATGCCTCGCATGGACGGCATGGAGTTGCTGCAACGCCTCCGCGCCCGCAACGCCCTTCCCGTCATCTTCCTAACCAGCAAGGACGAGGAGGTCGACGAACTCATGGGCCTGCGCCTCGGCGCCGACGACTACATCACCAAGCCCTTCAGCCAACGGCTTCTTATCGAGCGCATCCGCGCCCTGCTCCGCCGCAACGAGACCAGCCGCGCCGAAGGCTCCGGCGCGTCGCCCACCGGAGTCATGACCCGCGGCAACCTCCAGCTCGACGACACTAAGCACCAATGCCTCTGGCGCGAGCGCGACATCCAGCTCACTGTAACCGAGTTCCTCCTCATCAAGGCCCTCGCCGCCCGTCCCGGCATGGTCAAATCCCGCGACCAGCTCATCGACGCCGCCTACGGCGAAAACATCTATGTGGACGACCGAACCATCGACAGCCATATCAAGCGCGTCCGCAAGAAATTCCGCACCGTCGACGAGTCGTTCGACAATATTGAGACCCTGTATGGCATCGGCTACCGCTACAAGGAACAGTAAGCCGGGCGCCTTGAGGCGCAACAGGTGCCGTTGGGCCTCTCCCCTTCTCCGCCGCATTTTGCTGGTCAACGCCCTCCCTTTGGCGCTGCTGGTTGCCGCCCTCCTCTATCTCGATCAATACCAGAACGGCCTGCTCGAGTCCGATGTCCAAGCCCTTCGCGAGCAAGCGCGCATCTTCGCCGGGGCCCTTGGCGAAAGCGCTGTCCGCGAGCAAGACCCGGACAATCCCACCCTGCAGCCCGACCTTGCCCGCGCCTTGCTCCGCCGCCTCACTGAACCCACGCCAAACGCCCAAGCCCGCCTCTACGCCCCTGACGGTCAACTGGTCGCCGACAGCCGCGTCCGCGAAGGCATCGGCGGCGCTGTCGTCACCGAACCATTGCCGCCCGCGATCGACCGCGGCCCTTGGCTGGGCGCAATCGGCACTGTCTACGACAAGCTACTGGCTATCCTCCCGCACCGAACGCCCAGCCCGCTGAGCCAGATCATCCCCACCGCCGCCGGCGATGAGTGGCAACCGGGCATCATACAGGAGCTTCGTAAAGCCTCCGGCGCCCCGCGTCAGGACGTGCCGCCCCACATCCGGCGAACCGAAGACGGCCGCCTGCTCGTGACGGTAGCGGAGCCGGCGTTACGAAACCGCCACCTAGTCGGCATCGTCTTCCTGACCCGGGAAGCCCGGGAAGTCGACAACAGCCTGTTTAACGTAAGAATCAGCATCCTCGGCCTGTTCATCCTGGCGCTGGCCCTGACGGTTGCCCTATCATGGTATCTGTCACTCACCATAGCCCGGCCAATCCTTCGCCTGGCCGGCGCGGCGGACGATATGCGCGAAGGCAAAGGCCGATCCGGAACCGTCCCAAGCCGCCTTCTGGACCGCTCTGACGAAGTGGGCGAACTCGCGCAGGCCCTCAACGAAAGCTCGGCCGCTCTGTGGGCCCGAATGGACGCGACCGAGCGGTTTGCGGCCGATGTCGCCCACGAAATTAAGAACCCGCTGAGCAGCATCCGAAGCGCGATCGAAACCCTTTCCCGCGTGGAGCAACAGCAACAACGCGACCGCCTTCTCGCGATCATCGAGCAAGACGTCGCCCGCATCGATCGCCTGATCAGCGACATCAGCGATGCAAGCCGCGTGGATGCCGAACTCTCCCGCGCAGTAACCACGAAAGTAAATGTGCGGCTTCTCATCATGTCTTTAGTGGAAATCTACGAAGCAACAAGAACCAACACCGATCCAATGTTGGATGTAACACTCCCTACAGGTGACTTAACCGTCGTCGCCGTAGAAAATCGCTTAGTGCAAGTGATCCGCAATCTGCTCGGCAACGCGAGAAGCTTCTCGCCTCCGAACGGACGGATGAGGATCATCGTTGAAAAACTGGACAACGGCATTGATATTCTGGTTGAGGACGATGGCCCAGGTATCCCGGAAATGAAGCTCGATCATGTTTTCGACCGGTTCTATTCAGAGCGCCCTCCAGGAGAGTCATTCGGCCAACACTCGGGATTAGGACTTTCAATCAGCCGACAGATCGTGAGCGCGCTTAAGGGATCGATTACGGCGGAAAACCGAAAGGGAGGGAACTCATTGGTTTTGGGTGCTCGCTTCAGGGTTCATCTACCCCATCCATGACAGTGTTTCACGTGAAACATTTAAGCGCCAATCCTTCTCGCAATTCTGAAAGCTCAACGCTTAAATCACTACTCTGGCGGTTGCAGAGCGTTTAGAGCACCCCTTGTAGTGCAATCTGGTGCCAAGTATGCGACTAATGCGATGTCACAGGGCATAAAATTATCGCCGATCATTCGGAGATAGGATTTGTTGTGCCGACGCTCACCGGCATGGAGTGAGTGCTCTCTTATCAACCAAGCGAAATGCGCCGTCCGCCATAATCCCGCTCGCTTCTAATGCAGGGGCAAGGCGGTTTCAAACTACGGCAACTTGGTGAATGCACCCTTATCTTCATCGTGCCCCTCTGCAACTGTGGCTGCTAAATCCAGGGCTTGCGGGCAGTTTTGATCGGGTCTCTCATCGTCCCGCATAATTAAATTGAGACCTCATATGATTCTTCATGCAAGCTGTGCCGCCCTTCGAGAGTATGGGGTTCTATTGATTGGGTCGCCGGGAAGTGGAAAAACCGACCTTTTACTTCAGCTCCTGACCTTCGGGTTTGATTTAGTTGCTGATGATCGAGTGCAGTTCGATGATGGATTGGCTCAGTCGCCCACAGGATGGGGGGGGCTGGTTGCGGTTCGAGGACTGGGCGTTCTACGTCTCGCATGGAGGCAGTCGGTTCGGCTTTGTCTTATAGTTGACTTGGGCCGGCCAGTTAGGTTGCCCGAGCCGCAGTGCCTTTACGGGCTTCCGGTCGTCCAGGTGGAGCCTCATCGACCGGCAGCGCCGGAACGCATTTTGCTGGCGCTTCAATGCTTGGGTGGAGAGTGCGACATGGTTGTCGGAGCGTTTGTTTGAAATAGGTCCGTTCCATGACTTAACCATTTCGGGCAGAATGCCTTGATTTGCAGGGCGTTACATATCCACGTCCCTGAGTTCTAGATGGCAAACATGCGGCCGTTGTAGACACTGGCCGGTTCGGGACCGTGGTCAACGTGGAAACGCTCAAGTGGATGGAGGCAGTGCGCCGGAACGACGGGCTTTTTCGGTTGAACTCCGCTGTTTAATGCGGCGATGGTTCCCCTTGCGGGATTAAGCGGGCAGCCGTGTCTATCCAAAGGTTTGAAGACGTCGCTTGCATTTGACACGAAATTTCCGTCTAAGGCAGTCGTGTCTTTCGGTATTTGTTTTCAGATCAACCCAGAGAATGGATCAGAAACGGCGAGTTGGTCCGGGTTTAATCCTGGAACCGCAGCATTAGTGCCTGAGCTGAAACAACCGCGTCAGGTGCGGGTGGTTCGGGGAGCGATGGTGTAGTTCCACTCGCCATGAAACTCGGCTGGGGTGATATTGAGGCTGGCGATCTGCGCGTCGGAGACCTTGGCGCCCTTCTGGTAGGTGTTCTCATCGAGCCTGCATTGGACGGTGAGTCCAGTCCGTGTCGTCGTGCTGGCGATCAGCTGGACGATGACTTGATGCGTCAGCAGCGGCTTGCCGCGCCAGTTCTGGGTGATGAATGCGAACAGTCGGTGCTCGATGCGGTTCCACTTGCTGGCGCCGGGCGGCAGGTGCGCCACCGTGATCGACAGGCCGGTCTGGTCGGCGAGCGTCTGCAACTCGGTCTTCCACAGCCGCACCCGCGCCCCGTTGCTGCCGCCGCAGTCGGCCGTGATCAGCAGCCGCGTGCTCTCGGGATAGCGCGCCTGGCCGAGTTCCCGCCACCAGCGCCGGATGCTTTCCACAGCGAACGTTGCAGTGTCGCTGGTGATCCCGAGATTGATCCAGCCGGCATTGGCGGCGATGTCATAGACGCCGTATGGCGCCACCTTGCCGAGCTCAGGCAGGATGAAGTCGTGCACCCGCACCGGCTCGGGCTGACCGCGGGGCCGCAACTCGCGCCCGGCGTTCTTGAAATCGCCGACCACCTCCTTCTTCTTGGTGTCGACCGAGATCGCCGGCTGCTTGGCCGCCTGGAACGCCTGCACCTGGGTGTTGATGTGCTCGAACTGCGCGTCGCGGTCGGGATGGCTGGCGCCTTCGCGTGTCTTGCTGTTGGCCTGCAGGCTGAACCCCAGCCGCTTCAGCAGCCGCCCGACCAGCTTCTGCCCGGCAGTGAAGCCGCGCTCGGCCAAGGCGCGGACCAGATGACGCTGGCTCCGGCTGACCCAGAGCAGCGCTGCCTCGGGATCGCCGCGGATGGCCGATTGCACCAGCTCGGACAGTGCGTCGAGCAGGCCGGGTTCGGTCTCGGTCTTCGGCTTGCGCCCGCCGCCCGGGCGGCGGATGCGGCCGGGGATCTGGTCCTTGCCATGCCCCAACTCGGCAAGCCCTCGGCCAATCGTGCTGCGCGCGATGCCCGTCACCGCCGACACCGCCAGGATGCCGCCCCTGCCAGCCGCGTAAGCCTCGCTCGCGGCCCATAGACGGCGCTCACGCTCCCCAAGGAACGGGGCGATGGCTTCAAAGCGGGCTCGAATGGCGGCGGTGTCGATCACCTCTCAACGCTAGTACGAGCCGCAGACCGAATTCCTACCCACAATCGCGATTCGATTAATTGGGCTCGGGCCCTTAGTGGACGCACTGGTCGGGTCTTGGGCTGAATTCAACGCCGCGAGACGTTTGCTTGGACAAGCGTCCTGCGCCTTTTGTTTGCCGAGCAGTTCTGTCGGCATAGCGCCGCACCCGTTGCCGACGCCGCCTTTCGTTTGACGTGACAACCTAATAAGGCTCGTGGTTTGTTCACCACCGCGTTGCTGCCGGCCTCGAACGGCATGGTAGGGACTTATATTTGCGCCTATGGTAAGAGCCGCCTCGGCTTCCTGCATGTGATGGGCTGGTAGCAAAGACTTTTGAATTGATTGGTTATAGCGTGGCATCGGGAACTACAGGGTGGGATGATAGGTGTGGATGTAGAGCGGACGTCGCGTTTGACGGTTTGGAAACTAGGTTGAGTTCATTGCAATGATCGGGCTAGTGCTTGTGACCCACGGCCATCTGGCGGATGAGTTCCGGCTGGCGTTGGAGCATGTCGTCGGGCCGCAACGGAATGTCGCGACGATCTGCATCGGGCCGGAGGACGACATGGAGAGCCGCCGGGCCGACATCCAGGAATGCATCTCAGGCGTCGATACCGGGGATGGCGTCGTTGTCGTGACCGACATGTTCGGGGGCACGCCGAGCAATCTTGCGATATCGATGATGAGCCGGCCCGGAGTGGAAGTCATTTCTGGCATGAACCTGCCGATGCTGGTCAAGCTTGCCAAGGTCCGATCCAGCCAGACGATCGGGGAATGCGCGGCATGCGCAGAGGCGGCAGGGCGGAAATATATTGCGACCGCATCGCATATGCTGCCGTCCTGTTGTAAGGCAGCGACGAGGTAAGCGATGGCAGACCCGTCGAGCGGCGACCCATCCGGCGGGGAGGAGGCTGGCAGCACGACGCTGCTGACGCGCAACGTGGGCATCGTGAACCGACGGGGGCTGCACGCGCGGGCCGCGGCGAAGTTCGTTACGGTTGCGGAGCGGTTCGGCGCTTCCGTCGAGGTGGTCCGCGACGGTCAGAGCGTCTCGGCTCGGTCCATCATGGGGCTGATGATGCTGGGGGCAGGGCAGGGGGCGTCGATTGAGCTGCAGGCGGACGGGTGGGACGCGAAGGAGGCACTAGACGCCCTCGCCGAACTCGTCGAGGCCGGGTTTAATGAACAAGATTGAGGCCGGCGCGGCGTACGGCGATGCCTGCCGTGAGCGACGGCTGGCGGGAATCCCGGCTTGCGCGGGCGTGGCGATCGGGCCGGTGTTCCGCACCGTGGAAGCGCCGGCCGTGGTCACCCGCAACCGGATCCATGCCGAGGACATCAAGGCCGAACTGGCCCGGCTCGATGCCGCGGTGCTGCAGTCGCGCAAGCAACTGCTGAAGCTGCGGAGCCGGTTGTCGATCCTGCCGGAAGCGAGCCAGGGGGAAATCGCGCCGCTGCTCGACGCTTATTTGCAGATGTTGGGGCCTTCGCGGCTGATCCGGGGGGTGCGGACGCGGGTCATGGACCGGCTGGTGTCGGCCGAGACGGCGGTCATGGAGGAGGCGAACGCGCTGGCCGGGCAGATCTCGGCCCTGGGAAACGGGGACGGCGCGGGGCGGGAGGGCGCCGGGCCGCAGCGGCAGGCGGACGAGGTGCGGGAGATCGGGCGGCGGCTGGTGCGGAATCTGACGCGGGCGCCGTTCCGCAGCTTCGCAGACATGGCGCAGGGCTCGATCCTGGTTTCGGAGGCGTTGCGGCCGGCGGATGCGGCGCTGATCGATCCCTCGCGGATTGCCGGGGTTGCGACGGAGGAGGGGGGGACGGACGGGCATACGGCGATCCTGCTGCGGGCGCTGGGCGTGCCTTCTGTGCTCGGGGCGCCGGGGTTGCTGGACGGGCTGCGGGCGGGCGACCCGATCGTGGTCGATGGGTCGAGCGGGACGCTGGTGCTGCATCCGACGCCGGCCAGCCTGGCGGCGGCGCGGCGGGCGGTGGATGCGTTCGCGCGGGAGCGGCAGCGCCTGGGCCGGCTGCGGCGGCTCGCGTCGGTGACGCTGGATGGGGAGGCTGTGGACCTGCAGGCCAACCTGGAATTGCCGGTGGAGCTGCCGATGATCGCGCAGTCGGGCGCGGCGGGGATCGGGCTGCTGCGAAGCGAGTTCGTGTTCATGAACCGGGAGACGGTGCCGGACGAGGACGACCAGGCAGAGGTGTATCGGACGGTGGTCACCACGATGCAGGGCGACCCGGTGACGATCCGGGTGCTGGATTGGGGCGGGGAGAAGGAGATCGAGGCGCTGTCGACGGCCGGGCTGGTGCCGGACCTGATGGACGCCAACCCGGCGCTGGGGCTTCGGGGCGTGCGGCTGCTGTTGCGGCAACCGGCGCTGCTGGAGACGCAGCTGGCGGCGATCCTGCGGGCCGGGGCGTTCGGGCCGGTGCGGGTGCTGCTGCCGATGGTGACGAACCTGGCGGAGATCCGGGCGGTTCGGGCGGTCTACGAGATGGTGGCGGCGCGGCTGCGGGGACAGGGGCGGGCGTTGCCGGAGACGCTGCCGCCGGTCGGGATCATGGTGGAGACCCCGGCTGCGGCGCTGGCGGCGGACACGCTGGCGCCGGAGGTGGACTTCTTCGCCATCGGGACCAACGACCTTTGCATGTATACGCTGGCGGTGGATCGGGCGGAGACGAGCGTGGCGGAGCTGTATGATCCGCTGCATCCCTCGCTGCTGCGGCTGCTGCAGTTCACCACCGAGGCGGCGGGGCGGCACCAGATCCCGGTTTCGGTCTGTGGCGAGATGGCGGCCAATCCGATGATGACGCCGTTGCTGCTGGGGCTTGGGTTGCGGAGCTTCAGCATGAACGCCTCGGCGGTGCCCCGGGTCAAGCAGGCGGTCCGGGGCACGACGATCGACGAGTGCCAGCGGCTGACGTGGCAGGTGATGAAGCAGGGGGACGCGGCGCGGTCGCGGGAGCTGGTGACGGGGTTCGGGCGGGCAGGGTAGGGGGGCCGTCGTCGCGACACGAGCGCGGTTCGATGGTTGACGCATTTACTTTGGCGCAGGCTGCCAGCGACGAAAGGGTAGCCTCGGCATGGCGCGCGGTCCGCGCGCCTGCCCCGGTCAGAGCTTGATCAGTCGGGCGGCGAAAAACCCATCCATTCCGCCCAGGCCGGGCCAGAGGTCCGGCCTGGTTCTGAGATAGCCTTCGGCGGTGCGGGCCTCGGGCGCCTCCGATAGCTCCTCCGGGCTGAACGGATCGGGGCGAAGACCGAGATGATCCAGGGCCGCGACCCGGGCCGCGCCCTCCTCGTGCTGGAGCGAGCAGACGGCGTAGATCAGCCGTCCGCCTGGCCGGATCATGCGGGACGCGGCGGCCAGCAGCCGATCCTGCCCGGCGGTAAGTTGGGCCAGGTCGCCCGGGCGCTTCAGATAGGCCACGTCGGGGTGGCGGCGGATGGTGCCGGTCGCGCTGCACGGGGCGTCGAGCAGGACGGCGTCGAGCGGTTCGGGCGGGGTCCAGGCGGCGGCATCGGCCTGGACGACCGCGGCCTCGAGCTGGAGCCGGGCAAGGTTGTCGTGCAGGCGGCGCAGGCGGCGGGGGTCGCGTTCGACCGCGAAGAGCTGGGCCGGAGCTTGGGCCGCGAGTTGCGCGGTCTTGCCGCCGGGGGCCGCGCAAAGGTCGGCGACGCGCTCTCCCGGCCGCGCGGCGAGGAGTTTGGCAGGCAGGGCCGCGGCGGCATCCTGCACCCAGAACGCGCCGCCGTCGAAGCCCGGAAGCTCGGTCACGCGGGTTCCTGGCGGGAGCCGGGCGGAGCCGGTGGGCAGCAGGACGACGCCGGGCGGCAAGGGCGCGTCAGGGCGCAGCGTGAGGTCGAGTGGGGCTTCATGGGCGTGGGCCTCGGCAATGGCGCGGGCGTGCCTGCCCCAGCTTGCCCAGAGCCAAGCGGGCGTGTCGAGCCGGGGCGCATCGAGGTCGCGCAGGGCAGCCGGGCCTTGATCGGCAACCCGGCGGAGCACGGCGTTCACCAGGCCGGCGAACGGCGCGAGCTTGCGGCTGCGGGCGAGATCGACGGCGGTGCCGACCGCCGCGTGGGCGGGCGTGTCGAGGAGCAGCAGGGCTGCGGCGCCGAGGCGGAGGATGTGGCGGACCGTGTCCGGGGGGGCGCGGTTCAGGAACGGCTCGATCACGGCGTCGAGCGAGCCCAGGCGGCGGAGCGCGGCGGCGGCCAGGCGATGGGCGGCGGCGCGGTCCCGGCCGTCGTAGCCGGACGCCGCGTCGAGCGCCTCGTCGAGCGGGCGGCGGCGGCCGAGGACGGCGGCGAGGAGATCGAGGGCGATCTCCCGGGTCGGGTCTCGGGCGGGTTGGCGGGGGCTTGCGGGCATGGCAGCGCTTCATGGCGCGGATCGGGCGGCCATGCTAGGCAAACATCCGTGGCTTATGCCACGGATGTTTGCCTAGGACTCTCTGAAGACGCATCATTGTTCGTGTCGCGACGGCGAGCCGTCCCGCGAAATGATGCTTAGGGCGCGCGGCCATGACACTGCTGCTTGAAACCTCCCGGCCGCGGCTGCTGCTGACGCTGCTTTGCTTGGCGCTCTGGCTTCCGGGCCTGTTCAGCCTGCCGCCCGGGGACCGCGACGAGAGCCGCTTCGTGCAGGCGACCAAGCAGATGATCGAGACGGGCGACTACGTGCGGATCATGAACGGGCAGGAGGCGCGGAACCGCAAGCCGATCGGGATCTACTGGCTGCAGGCGCCGTTCGCCGCGGCGGCGCGCTCGGTTGGGCTGGCGACGCAAAACCCTGTCTGGCCGTATCGGCTGCCGTCGTTGCTGGGCGGGCTGGTTGCCGTGCTGGCCTGTTTCTCGGTCGGGGAGCGGCTGTTCGGGCGGCAGGCGGGCCTGCTGGGGGCGGGGATGCTGGCGGCGTGCGTGGCGCTCGTGGCGGAGGCGCATATCGCCAAGACCGACGCGGCCTTACTGGGGACGACGACCGTGGCGATGGCGCTGCTTGGCCGGGCCTATCTCGACCCGTCGGGCTTGTCGCGGCTGGAGGCGGCCGGGTTCTGGCTGGCGATGGGCGCGGGCATCCTTCTGAAAGGCCCGATCACGCCGATGGTGGCGGGGCTGGCGGCAGTCGCGCTGCTGGTGGCGGACCGGCGTGCCGCCTGGCTGGGGCGGCTGCGGGCTGGCTGGGGCGTGGTCCTGATGCTGGCCGTGACCTTGCCTTGGTTCGTGGCGATCGGGGTGGCCACGCACGGGGCGTTCTTCGCCGACGCGGTAGGGGGCGATCTGGGGCGCAAGCTGACTTCGGGCGACGACGCGCACTGGGGGCCGCCGGGGTTGCACCTGCTGCTGCTGCCGTGGCTGCTGTTCCCGTCTTCCGCCGCGCTGCCGGGCGGGGCGGCGCTGGCGTGGCGGGAGCGGCGGTCGCCGCCGGTGCGGTTCTTGCTGGCGTGGATTGTGCCGGCCTGGCTGGTGTTCGAGGCCGCGCCGACGAAGCTGCCGCATTATCCGCTGCCGCTGTATCCGGCGATCTGCCTGCTGCTGGCCGCCGCGGCGCTGCGGGCGCGGGAGGTCGGGTGGCGGTGGATCGGGCCGGCGCTGGCGGCGGCAGGGACGATGTTCCTGGTAGCGGCGTCGGCCGCGTTGCCATTGGCGCTGGGCGAGCCGTTCTGGCTCGGCATCCCGGCGGCGGCGGCGGCCGGGTTCGTCGGCTGGCAGGCGGCGCGGGCGGGGCGCGCGCGGGGAGCGATGGCCGCGGTCGTCTGCGCGCCGCTGCTCTACGCGGCGGTGCTAGGATTCGAGCTGCCGCGGCTGCGGCCGTTGTGGATCGCGCCGCGGGTCGTGGCGGCGCTGCCGCCGGGCCGGGCGGGGGCGGTGGGGTTCGCCGAACCGAGCCTCATGTTCCTGGCCGGCGCCGACACGTCGTGGCTGCGCCCGGACGAAGGGGTGGCGGACCTGGCCGATCACCGCATCGGCGCGTTGGTGGTCAGCCGGGGGAACCTGCCCGCGGTAGAGGCCGATGCGGCGCGGCTCGGGCTGGCGCTGCGGACGCGGGCGGAGATTGACGGGTTCAACTACTCCCGCGGGCGTTGGGTTCGGCTCAGCATCCTAACCCTGCCGTAAGCCTTTTTGCCGGGCAGCTTTGTCGGCGTGCTGCCGCATTTATTGTCGACGCTGGCCTAAGCAGACATCCGTGGCACAAGCCACCAATGTCTGCTTAGTGCCTGAGCTGAAACAACCGCGTCAGGTGCGGGTGGTTCGGGGAGCGATGGTGTAGTTCCACTCGCCATGAAACTCGGCTGGGGTGATATTGAGGCTGGCGATCTGCGCGTCGGAGACCTTGGCGCCCTTCTGGTAGGTGTTCTCATCGAGCCTGCATTGGACGGTGAGTCCAGTCCGTGTCGTCGTGCTGGCGATCAGCTGGACGATGACTTGATGCGTCAGCAGCGGCTTGCCGCGCCAGTTCTGGGTGATGAATGCGAACAGTCGGTGCTCGATGCGGTTCCACTTGCTGGCGCCGGGCGGCAGGTGCGCCACCGTGATCGACAGGCCGGTCTGGTCGGCGAGCGTCTGCAACTCGGTCTTCCACAGCCGCACCCGCGCCCCGTTGCTGCCGCCGCAGTCGGCCGTGATCAGCAGCCGCGTGCTCTCGGGATAGCGCGCCTGGCCGAGTTCCCGCCACCAGCGCCGGATGCTTTCCACAGCGAACGTTGCAGTGTCGCTGGTGATCCCGAGATTGATCCAGCCGGCATTGGCGGCGATGTCATAGACGCCGTATGGCGCCACCTTGCCGAGCTCAGGCAGGATGAAGTCGTGCACCCGCACCGGCTCGGGCTGACCGCGGGGCCGCAACTCGCGCCCGGCGTTCTTGAAATCGCCGACCACCTCCTTCTTCTTGGTGTCGACCGAGATCGCCGGCTGCTTGGCCGCCTGGAACGCCTGCACCTGGGTGTTGATGTGCTCGAACTGCGCGTCGCGGTCGGGATGGCTGGCGCCTTCGCGTGTCTTGCTGTTGGCCTGCAGGCTGAACCCCAGCCGCTTCAGCAGCCGCCCGACCAGCTTCTGCCCGGCAGTGAAGCCGCGCTCGGCCAAGGCGCGGACCAGATGACGCTGGCTCCGGCTGACCCAGAGCAGCGCTGCCTCGGGATCGCCGCGGATGGCCGATTGCACCAGCTCGGACAGTGCGTCGAGCAGGCCGGGTTCGGTCTCGGTCTTCGGCTTGCGCCCGCCGCCCGGGCGGCGGATGCGGCCGGGGATCTGGTCCTTGCCATGCCCCAACTCGGCAAGCCCTCGGCCAATCGTGCTGCGCGCGATGCCCGTCACCGCCGACACCGCCAGGATGCCGCCCCTGCCAGCCGCGTAAGCCTCGCTCGCGGCCCATAGACGGCGCTCACGCTCCCCAAGGAACGGGGCGATGGCTTCAAAGCGGGCTCGAATGGCGGCGGTGTCGATCACCTCTCAACGCTAGTACGAGCCGCAGACCGAATTCCTACCCACAATCGCGATTCGATTAATTGGGCTCGGGCCCTTAGGAGTCTTTGAAGACGCATCGTTTTCCGCGTTGTGACGGCGAGCCGTCTCGCGGAACGATGCTTAGTTCGCGTGAATGTAGAGGTAGGGGCTGCCCGGGTTGCCCGGGAGGTCGGGGCTTGCGCCGAACACCATGCTGAGACGCCCGTTGTGGAGGTCGGCGGTCGTGTAGCCGGCCAAGGTCAGATTGACGTTGGGCCGGCCCGGCGCCGTTGCCGCAAGCGTCAGGCCCTGGTGGCCGGCGGCGCCCTGGCCGTCGTGCCATTGCAGGGCGAAGTTTTCAGGCGTCATGCCCCAAAGGGTCGCCGCGTCGCCGCCGTGGAAGTTGGCGACCGTGCTCCAGATGGGCGCCGCCGCGTTGCGGGCGTCGAGGAAGAACGTGTCGTTGCCCGCGCCGCCGACCAGGAAGTTGGACCCGGCGCCGCCGTCGAGCACGTTGTTGCCGCCGGCGCCGCTCACGTCGATGGCGTCGTTGCCGGCGCCGGTGACGATGAAGGCGTTCGGGCTGGCGGCGGCGATGGCCAGATTGTCCGGGGTCACGTTGATGAACTGGTGCTGCAAGCCTGCGAAGGGGCCGGTGTAGGCCTCGCCTTGCGCGCTGCTGGCAATCGCGGCGGCGCCGTTCACGACGAGGAAATTCGTTTGGGGAGCGGCTTGGGGCGCGGGAGGGTTGACCGGCTTGGGCGCGGGCTGCGCCGCTGGTTCGGCGATCTGTGCTACGGCAGGAGCGGGCGCTACCGCCGCCTGGACTGGCTGGGCTTCGATGCTCGCCGCGCGCGTGTCCGCCGGGGCGGCGACTGCGGCCGGCGCCGGCCGGTGCGCCTTGATGTAGGCGGCGTCGTAGCCGACGCCTTGCAACGTGACCGCGAGGCTCGGAACCCATGCGTTCAGGGCGTAGTCGAGCGGCATGGACGAGGCGTCGAGGGTGATGTCCTTGATATAGATCGCGTTCGAGCCTGCCGCGTTGCGCGTCTGCAGGTTGGTGATGTCGACCGTGACGGTATGCGGGCCGGCGCCCCACGCGCCCATGAAGCTGAAGTCTTGCCGTCCGTTCGCGGCCTGGTCTGCGGTCACGACGCCGCCGCCGAGGACGGCGCCGTCGACGGAGACGTTGAACTGCGGCGCGAACACCCCGGCGACGCCGGCCAGGCTCAGCGTCAGGGTGTTGGGTCCCCAAGGCGGCGCGATCGAGGCGGACAGGGCGAGCGATGCGGACCAGGGCGCGCGGGTGTCGAGCGCGGCGCCGGTTGCGGTGCGGTTATTGGCGCCCGCGGCGTTGATGATCTGGGCGCTGCCGGGCACGCCGCCGATGAAGACGTTGCCGCGGACGTCGATCGGGGCGAGCGGGAAGTTGCCGTTGTCGCCGACGACGAAGAAGGTATAGGGGTGCCAAAGGTTCTGCAGGCTGCTGATGAGGGTGTTGCCGGTCACCTCGACGTGGCTGTTGCTGTAGGTCGGGCCTTCGTTGCCGACGTGGACCAGGACGCCGTTGACGCTGTCCCGGCCTTTCTCCAGCACGTTGTTGCGGATGACCGCGTCGCCGCCTTGCCCTAGGTTGATAAGGAAGCTCGACGTGGCGCCGTCGCCGTCGATAATGCGGCTGCCCTCGATATCGGTGAAGAACGCGTTGGAGGACAGCTCGTGCCCGGTCATCGCGCCGTGAATGTAGCTGTTCTTGACGGTCAGGCTGCCGATGGCGCCGATGCTGACGTTGTGGGTGCCCTTGGCCGCGTTGCCGTTGCCGTCGGCCTCGGTGTTGTAGATCGAGAGCGTCGCATCGGGGTTGTCGGCGGTGCGGATGCCGATGTCGTTGCCGTGGAAATAGCTGTTGTTGATCGTGACGTTGCCGGCGGCGACGAACACGCCGCCCTCGTGGCCCGAATAGTCGGCGGCGCCGGAGAACTCGAGGTTGCGCAGGGTGGCGTCGGCGTTGATGGTGAGCATGCCGTTCGGCGCCCAGAGCTGGTTCTGCTGCACGAAGCGGGCCATGCCGCCCACGCCCTCGATGATGACCTTGTGGTCCACGCTGGCGAAGTCGTTGATGTAGGTTCCGGCGGCGACCTCGATGGTGTCGCCGTCCTGCGAGGCGACGAGGGCTTGGGCGAGGGTGGCGAACTGGCCGCCGGCGCCGACCGTCAGCACGTGGCCGCTGGCCGTGACCGCGCCCTGTTCGCCCCAGGTCTGCAGATGGGCGCCGGGAGGCGGGTCGATCTGCACCGGCTTGGCCTGCGGCTGCGCGTCCGCGGGGAGGGAGGGCGCCATCGACGATAGATCGAGCGTGGGGCGGGCGGCCAGGACGGCGTTGCCCTGCTGGCTCACCGGCCCCGTCGTGAGCGTCTCCGGCGCATAGCCCCAGATCTGGTTGTTGGACAGGGTCACCGGGCTGCCGGCCTGGTTGAGCACGAGGCGGCCGTTGGCGTTGTCGTTGACCAGCGTGTTGCCGTTGATCTGGAGGCTTGAGCCGTCATAGGGCGGGCCTTCGCCGCCGAAGTGGATCGAGTAGTAGTTCTCGGCGTTGGCGCCCTTCTCGATGACGTTGCCCTCGATAACCGCGTTGCCGCCGTTGGGCAGGTCGATGCTGTAGCTGCCGGCGCCGGCGTTGTCCTGGATGCGGTTGTTGGTGATCGTGGTGTTGTAGGCCCGGCTCTTGATCTCGTGGCCGACGACGGAGTCGTGGAAATAGCTGTCCTCGACCGTGAGCGAGGCAATGGCGCCGATGTAGATGTTGTGGCTGTAGCCGTCGCCCGCGCCGTTGTGGCTGAACTCCGAGTTCTGGATCAGGATGGTTCCGTTGCTCGCGGCGTTGGAGAGGATGCCGTCTTGGTTGTTCCAGAACACGCAGTTGCGGACGGTCATGTCGCCCGCCTCGTAGCGGATGCCGGCGCCGTTTGCGTCGGGCACGGCGGCGCCGGTGAAGCCGAAGCCGTCGATGATGATGGAGTTCTCGGTGGTGATGATCGCCTTGCCGTTCGGGGGCGATTCTATGGCGTTCAGGATGGCCAGGCCGCCGACCGATTGCAGGGTGATATCGTGGAAGGTGGCGAAGAAGTCGTTGGCATAGATCCCGGCATCGACGAGCACGGTGTCGCCGTCCTGGGTTGCAGCCACGGCCGCCGCGATGGTGCTGTACTGCTTGTCCGCACCAACCGTTAAAACCGACATCCTTACGCTCCGAATGCTGCTGCCGACCGGGGCCGGTCAGCTTCGAGCGTCAGTTTCGGATCGTTGGGTTAACGCAAGATGTAGAATTGTCGGAAAACTTCGACTTTCTTCCAAAATTCTAGCACCAAAGTTGCGCAGTTCGTTTCAGATGTGAGCGTTGGGCGGCGGTTTGGCGTGCGTGAGTCGGGCGGCGTGTCGTTTTCGAAAGGGCCGGGCGGTTCGCGTGGCGGCGAATGGTTGCCAGCATGGCGAACGCCAGCATGACCAGCGAGACATGGCGGCGCCAGCCGTGCCAGGACCGGCTCTCGTTGTGATCGAGGCCGAACTCGGTTTTGGCGGTTTCGAAACCGTCCTCGATGGCCCAGCGCTGGCCCTCGGCCGCGACCAGCGTGTTGCTGCCCGTGCCCGCCGGCGCCAGGCGGCGAAGAGTGCATGGGCGCCGTCGGCGATCGTGCGCCGGACCAGCAGGCCGCGCGTCCAAATGCCGGGCAGGGTCGGATTGAACTCGTCCGCACCAAGCTTGGCCAGTTCGAGGCAGGCCCAGTCGTACAGCCGCGCTCCCTTGGCGCCATCGCCTGCGGACAAGCGTTGCCAAGCCGCGGGATCGAGCGCTTGCGCGATCTCCTCGGCCGTGCCGGCCGCCTCCGGCTTGGCCCCCCAGGAGGAGAACTGGCTGTTGGCGTCGACGCCGAGCACGTAGCCGCGGCTCGCACGACGCAGCGCCATCTCAATCTCGCTCACGCCGTAGATGCTGTCAGCCGCCACCCAGCTGAATGGCGCCCCAGCTGCGATGGTTTGCCCGATCATGCGCCGGGCCAGGCGCGGCTTGGCGGCAAAGCCCGCATCGGCCGGCACATGCGCCGCCGCCAAGCGGGCGGGGTTATCCGTCCAGGCTTTCGGCAAGTAGAGCGCCCGGTCGACGAAGGCGTGGCCGTGCCGGGACACGTAGGTCGCGAACACGCCGATCTGGCAGTTGGCGATCTTGCCAGCTGATCCCGTATGTTGCCGCCCCATTCCGCAAAACGCGCGGCCCTGCTTGAGAAAGCCCGTCTCGTCGATCACCAGCGCCGCATCCGGGTCGGCCAGCGTCTCAAGGGCATGCTCGCGCACCACGTCGCGCAAGGCATCCGCCTCCCACCGGCCGCGGCCCAGGATCGTCTGCTGACGCCACGGGCCAGGGTCGCCCGCCGCTTCAGCTCTCATCCACCAGTCTTGCGCCGCTCCGGCCCGAGCAGGCCATCCAGGAACAGACCCGCCGACGCCGCCACGCGGGCTTGCGTGAACAACGGGCGTATGCGGGCTTTCACGTCACGCAGCGACGACGCCCACAGCTCCAGCATCGTCTCCATCAAGGCGCTCGTCAGCCTGACACTCCTAGGGTCAGGACTCATTTGCCTAACCAGAAAATGACGATTGCGGCGAGTGTGATGGCGCCCATGAAGATGTCGGCGCATCGGTCGTATCGGGTCGCAAGGCGGCGCCAGTCCTTGAGCTTGGCGAATAGGTTCTCGATCGGGTGGCGCTGGCGGTAGAGGGCCGGATCGTGCGAGTGGGGGTGCTTTCGGTTCTTTCGCGAAGGGATACACGGCCTGATGTCGAGGCTTTCGAGGGCGGCGCGGAAGCCACCACTGTCATAGCCACGATCGGCGATCAGCTCGCAGGCAGGCGGCAGAGCGTCGATCAACAACCCGGCACCCTTGTGGTAGCTCGTCTGTCCCTCGGACAATAGCAGGATAACGGGCCGGGCGTGCCGATCGCAGACCGCATGTAGCTTGGAGTTCAGCCCGCCTTTGGTGCGCCCGATGCGCCGCGGCCCCCTTTTTTCTGCAGCAGGCTTGCAGCGGTGCGGTGGGCCTTGAGATGCGTGCTGTCGATGATGATACGATCCGGCGGTCCGGCCGCTTCGGCCAGGGCTGCGAAAATGCGCGCAAACACGCCGTTGCGGGTCCAGCGGACGTGACGATTGTAGAGCGTCTTGCGCGGGCCGTAGATCACCGGGGCATCGCACCAGCGCAAGCCGTTGCGCTGGACGTGAATGATGCCGCTCAGCACACGCCGATCATCCACCCGGGCCTTGCCGCGTGAGCGCGGCAGATAGGGCAACAGGCGCTCAAACTGCTCGTCGGACAACCAGAATTGCTCACTCATAGCCGGGACCTCCGGCCACCTCAGAATCAGATCGCGCCGAGCCGGGTCAAGCGCTTATGGGTCCTGACCCTAGTTACCCGGGAATGCAGCACTCCTCCACAAATCATGCAACTGTAATGCTAGGCTCTGTGACTGAACTGCTTGGCGGCCTGGCCTTGATCCGGTCTGTGACCGTGCCCCCCTGGCAGGTGTCGAGGCTTTCAGAGAGACACGGTCATGACCAGGACTGGCCTGGACGACGCCCAATGGACGTCGCTGATGCTTGTGATGCAGCAAATCCCACGGGCATGGAAGCGCGACGAGGCGGCGCTGCGCCGCTTCGTTGAGGCCGCGCTCTGGGTGTGCCGGACGGGCGCGCCGTGGCGTGACCTGCCGGATGCGCTGGGCTGTTGGGCCAGCATCTACCACCGCTGGCGGCGCTGGTGCGTGCGTGGCTGGTGGGAGCTGGTGTTCGAGGCCTTGCGCCCGAGCCTGCCCGCGGACGGGCTGTTGCTCCTGGACAGCACCACCTGCAAGGCGCACCGCGCCGCGAGCGGCGCCGCACGCAGCACGGCCGCCGCCGAGGCGCTCGGCCGCAGCCGTGGCGGGCTGTGCTCCAAACTCCATGCCTGTGTTGACGGCGCGGGCCGGGTCTTGCGGCTGATCGCCAGTCCCGGCCAACACTCGGACCTGCGCTATGCGACCGCGCTCGCGTCCGGCATCCCGGCCTGCAACGCGGCCCTTGACCGAGGCTACATCTCGGCGCCACTGCGTGCCGCATGCATATTCCGACGATCGCAGCCATCGATTCCGATCGAAGCCAGCCGGGCATTCCGAGGATGCCAGCCGGGTCACGGCGCGGGTCGCGAGCGGATGATTTGGGCTACTGAATAGCTGCTTCGTCAAGCCTGGTTTTGGGTGCACGAAGCTTGCGCATGCTCTCTCCTTTCAACTCAATCCGATGTGCCCCATGCACGAGCCGGTGCAGCACCGCGTCGGCGATGGTGGGATTGCCGATATGCTCGTGCCAAAGTTCCACCGGCGCCTGGCTTGTGACGATGGTGGACGCACGGTCATGCCGGTCATCGACGATCTCCATCAGATCGCGGCGCTGTTCAGCGGTCAACGGCGTGATCGCCCGATCGTCCAGGATCAGTAATTGCACCCGTGCCAGGTTCTTCAGCATGCGGCCGTAGCGGCCGTCGCCGCGGGCCAAGCCAAGCCCCTCCAGCAACCGCGGCACGCGCTGATACAGCACGGACCGGTTGTCACGGCAGGCACGGTGGCCGAGCGCGCAGGACAGCCACGTCTTGCCGGTGCCCGTCGGACCGGTCACGAGCAAATCCTGATGGCGTTCGATCCACTCGCCGCCGGTCAGCATTTTGAACAGGGCGCGATCAAGGCCGCGAGCGGCCCGTTGGTCGAGGTCCTCCGGCGTCGCCTGTTGCCGCAGCCCGGCAAAGCGCAGCCGGGCGGCCAATCGTTTGCTGTCGCGCTCCAGCGCCTCGCGGTCGACCAGCATGGCCAGCCGGTCCTCGAAGCCGAGGTCGGCGGCATCGGCGTGTCGCCGCTGCTCTTCGAGCGCCCGTGCCATGCCGGCAAGCCCGAGTTCGCGCAGGCGGTCCGTGGTGGGGTGGGTCAGCATCATCGTTCTCCTCAATGGTAGTAGCCGCTGCCGCGGATGTTGCCGTGCTGGACGGACAGCTCGTCCGGCACGGGGTCGGCGCGGTGAGCCCGGTCCAGGCCGTTGCGCAGGATCGACTGCACCGAGCCGTAGGTCTTGGCGCCGATGCCGGGCTCCCATCGCGCTCGCGCGATGGGTCCCGTCCATGCCGCGCTGGCAGGCCGCCTCTAGCCGCTCGGGCCCATAGCTGCGGACCAGGCGCAGGATGCCGAGGCAGGCGCGGAAGCCCTGCTCGGGATGCGGCTTGGCGGCCAGGATGCGCTCCACCAGGGCCAGCGTGGACGGGCCGACCGCCGCCGCCTCGTGCAGCAGCCGTGTCGGCGTCCATGCGGCCAAAGCGGCGGTGCGCACTCGGCATGTGCTCGGACGTCGTCGTGTGCCGGTGCTGCCGCGGGTTGCGCACATGGCTGGCAATCCGGCTGCCCTGATGGAACAGCTCGATCGTCTGGTCGGCGATGCGCGCCTCGATCACCTCGCGCATCAGCCGATACGGCGCCGAGTAGACATGCCCGTGCACGTCGACGTGGTCATCCAGCCCCGCGCGGCAGCGCTTCCATTCGGCGCAGGCATACGGGTCCATGGGCAGCGGCAGCAGCGGCAGCAGCGCCGCACGCTCGATCGCCTCGAACAGCGCCCGGCGGCTCGTGCCCAGGTGGCGCATCGGCCGGTTGTTCAGGTCGGCAATCAGCTCGCGGATGGCGCCATTCAGCTCGGCCAAAGAAAAGAACCGGCGATGCCGCAGCCGGGCGAGAACCCAACGTTGCACCACCTGGACGGCAACCTCGACCCCTCGGGATCGCCCTTGGCGATCCCGCCCTTCGGGACGGATCGCTTCGCGATGGCCTTGTCGCGCGGGCGCCGGACCCGCGCCGGCAGCACCGCCGTGCCGTAATGGCTGGCCAAGTCCTGATACGCGCGGCTGATGCCAGGCTCATAGCGGCTGGCGGCTGTGACGCCGGATTTCAGGTTGTCGCAGACAAGTTGCCGCGCTACCCCGCCCATGTGGGCAAAAGCTCCAACGTGGCAACCAAGCCAGTCCGGCAGCGACTGCGTCCAACGCGCGTCCGCATCGGTGAAGTTGGACGCCCCCAGCGCCGCCACGAAAATCTGCGCCTGCCGCGCCTCGCCAGTGGCGCCGTCGATCACCGTCACCGTCTGCCCGGCGTCGTCGACGAACAAACGCTCACCCGCCGGATGGGTCTGGCGCATCGTCGGCGACAGGCGGCCCCGCCAAACCGCATACAGGTCGCAAAACCGGCTGTAGCCATACCCATCCGTTTGCCCAGTCCTGTATTCCTCCCAAGCCAGCAGCAAGGTCACCCCCGGCCGGCGTAGCTCGGCATGCCAATGCGGCCAGTCCGGCTGCGCACGCGACGGCTCGGCCACGAACGGCGGGCTGAACAGCTTGCGCTCCAGCGCCGCATCGTCCAGCTCAGCCGGCACCGGCCCAGGCAGGTCCACGTGATCCCGACCACGGCAGCGCGCCGCAGATACTCGGCAACCCCGTAGCGGCTGATCCCGGTCATGGCCGCAATCTGGTGGCCGCTGTGGCCGCACGCGTGTCGCAGCCGTAATACTTCTCGAACTTGACGCATCGGCAGTCTCTGGCCTGGCATGGCGCTCTCCAAGATCACTGGAGAACAACTCTGCCGTCGGTGAACGACTGCTCGCGAACCGCGCCGCCACTCCCTGCTCAGGGATGGCTGGAATGCCTCGGAATCACTGGCTGGCTTGCGTCGGAATCACCGGCTGCTTTGCGTCGGAATACGCAGTGCTGGGCGGGCAAGCCCATGTGCGCCAGCACGTCGGCCTCGCTGTCGTCGATGAATGCGGCGGGCTTTGGCCGCGCGGGTCGGAGTTGGTCGGCAACGTGGCGAAGCGTTTGGCTGGCGGACGGGCGGCCGGGTTGGATGAACGCCTGACGGAGCGCGGCCGAGGCGGTGTTCTGCTGGGCTTTCGGCACGTAGGCCTGCGCGTTGCGCATCCAATGAACCCGGCATCTTTGCCAGGCCGAGCCCATCACCCGCCGGATCGCGGCTTTGAGGCCTTCGTGCGCGTCCGAGATCACCAGCTTGGCGCCGCGCAGGCCGCGGCGGACCAGGCTCTTGAGGAACGTCGCCCAGAACGTTTCCGCCTCCGAAGGCCCGATGCGCAGGCCGGCGATCTCCCGCTGGCCCTCGGCGTTCGCCGCCGCGGCGGCTGTCGCGGCGACGCTGGTGATCCGCCCACCCTCGCGCTGCTTGAGGCAGGCGGCATCCAGCCACAGGCAGGGCCAGTCGCCGGCAAGGGGGCGTTCGAGGAAGGCGCCCGCGCGGCCGTCGATGTCGCGGCACAGCTTGCGCAGCGTGCTCTTGCCGATCCCCGCCAGCCCCATCGCCTGCACCCGGTGCCGACCCGCCGGGTCGAGACGCCCCCGATCCAGGCCTCCTGGACGACAGCGGCCAGGGCCTTCTCCGACGTCCGCCGCGGCTCCAGGAACGGCGGGAAGCAGCGGCCCTGGCGCAGCTTTGGGGGCCGCCGCTGCAAACTGCCCGGGCGCGTGTCGAGCGTGCGGTCGCGATAGCCGTGGCGGTAGGTCGTGCGCTCGCCGGTGCGCCCGTGCCGCCCGGCGGCCGATCAGGCCGTCCACGTCCGTCTCCATCAGCACCTGCGCAACAGCCTCCGCCACGCTGCGCAGACAGTCGCCGTCTCCGGCTTTGGCCAGCAGCTCGGCCAACGGCCGTCTGCCCTCGGTCATCGGGTCCTCGTCGGTTCAGGTTGGAGCCTCGCAACTCCGCCTGAGCCAGCCAATCCGGTGACCACCTCCGCCTGCACCCTCACGGGTTCCAAATTTCCACCATGAGCGCGGACGCTACCATCTCATACGCCTGCAGCTTGAAGTGCCGAACATCAGAGTAGTGCGATGATAACCGGTCTCTTCCGTCAGATTCGCGCCACTCGCCTGATCTGGTGGGCCAAACTGCCCTGACGCTCGAGACTCGAGCATCAGGTTTAGACCACTAGCTGCGTCAGGCTGATCCGGGCCAGCCTTATCTGAGAAGGCGATTCGCCCTCTGACTGACTTCAGTCAAAACGATCGCGGCCTAGACTCAAGCCCCGGTTGCCGCATATGGAGAGCAACAGATGGGGCGTCGCCAAGCGGTAAGGCAGCGGACTTTGAATCCGCCATTCGGAGGTTCGATCCCTCCCGCCCCAACCAAGGGCTGCGGCACGGCGCAATGGGCGCCGGCAGGCTGACGTGCTGATCCCGATTGCCCCGGGCGTCTTTTTCGACCGCCGCGAACTCACCGAGACCTTTGTCCGTGCTTCAGGCCCTGGCGGGCAGAACGTCAACAAGGTGTCGTCCGCCGTGCAGGTGCGGCTCGACCTGCGCAAGCCCGGCTCGCTACCGGAGGCCGTCCGCGCCCGCGCGGCGGCGCTGGCCGGCTCGAAGCTGACCAGCCAGGGTGTTTTGGTCATCACCGCGCAACGCCACCGCTCCCAGGACCAGAACCGTCAGGAGGCGCTCGAACAGGTCGTGGCGCTACTCCGCGCCGCTGCGGTCCGTCCCACCTTCCGGGTCGCCACCAAGCCCGGCAAAGGGGCCAAACGCCGCCGCACGGACGAGAAAACCCGTCGGGGCGCCGTGAAGCGCCTGCGGATATCGCGCATGACTACCGAGTCGGATTAAACCCGAGAAATCCGGCATCCAGAGCCGGTGCGCCGCCATCGTCGGCGAACAGCCGGGCCGTCTGCGGCGTAGTTGGCGCTATTTCCGCAGCTTTCAAAGCGGCCTGCCTGCGCGGCCGGGGCTCGGGACGGGATGCCGCTTTAACCGGGCTTTTTGACGGCTCTGCCGGAACCTCGGTCGTCGTATCCCCCCGCAGCGACAGCAAGTAGAAGGTGATCGCGTTGCGCCCGAGATCGACCGACAGCTCGAGCGGCGTCAGCCCGAGCACGTTGCGGCCGCGAAAATCGGCCCCGCGCGATACGGCGTCCTTTGCCACCGCCAGATCGCCGCGGTTGATCGCGTCGAACAGCGCCTCGGTCGGCGGCAGGTCGACCGGCGCTCTTGTAGCGGGTGCGACGGCTGCCGGTTCCGCTCGGCTTCCCGGCAAGGCCGGCGGCGGAGGCTCGCGGTTGCGTTGCTCGAATTTCGCCGGCGGCGCGACCGGCTTCATCGTCGGCCCCGGCAACTGCGTCTGGGCCCATGCCGGCGTGGCGAGCGCCAAGGCAATAATGAGCGCGAACCAATATCGGATCATGGACAAGCCCCTTTTCACGAGCCGTTAAGCCACAAGAACCCGGCGTTCAAGTAGGCCGCGTAGCAGACCCAGGCCAGGTATGGGGCCAGCAACAACGCCCCGGCCCGCTGGATCGGCCAGAAATCTCGGATCGTCATGGCGATCAGCCCGAGCAGGGCGACGATCAAGCCCATCCCAAGTCCTAGGCTGTGCAAGCCGAAGAAAGCGGCCGGCCAGAACGAGTTCAGCAGGAGTTGCCAGCCCCAGATCCGCAGCGCCGAGCGCTTCCGATGGATGCCGACGTCGACGCGCCGCCACACCAGCCAAGCCGACACCGCGATGCACACGTAGAGCACGGCCCAAACCGGAGCGAACACCCAGTCCGGCGGCGCGCCGGCTGGACGGGCAAGGCTGTGATACCATCCCTGGACGCTGCCCGCCGTGACCGCCCCGTTCGCGAGGTACACGAGCCCGCATAGCCCCAGGAAGCCCACCAGGGCCATCAGGCTAGAGCGCCGCGCGCGGCGGAAGGGTTGTTCAGGCGTCTGGAAGGCACGAACTCCTTTGTCCCGGGCTATGTGGACCGGTTGCCGCATCAGGACAATCGCCAACGGCGTCTCAGGGCGGCTCGTCGCTCCGGGACCCAATGAAACGTGGCCAGCTATCGGCGAAGCGCAACCATGAGAGCTGGCTCGCAGTATCCGAGTGATCACGCGGCGGCAATTGCTCCGGGTCGTCCAGGCTGCATGTCGTGATGTCGACTTCATCCAGAGCCTGATCCCGACAGGTCAGCGGCGTGCCGCACTCCGGGCAGAAGCTGCGGGTGATGCCGGGGCTCGACGCGAACCATTTTGGCGGCCCATTGATCCAGCGCAATTCACCCGGCCGCAGCGAGTACCAGGCCACGGCCGGCGCGCCCGTCGTCTGGCGGCAGTCGCGGCAGTGGCATAGCGTCATGTGGAACGGCGTGCCCTCCACCACATATCTTATGTGCCCGCAGCGGCAACCGCCCTGCAGCGCCGTCACGCGACGCCCTCACGCCGCCATGCGACGATGACCAGGGCCAGCAGCAACGGCAGCGCCGCCCAGGGCGGCAGCAGCGGAACGGCGTCGATCCCGGTCACGACGTAGTCGTGCTGGCGCGGCAGGCCGATCCAGTTGGCTCCGAACGCCTGGCGTCCCGGTTCGGTCCGGCGCAGTTCCGGCAACCCGGCGCCGATGAACCTGACGCTTCCGCCGGAGGCCCGCGAGAGTGGATGCAGCGTGGCCGCCGTCGCTCGCAGGTCGGCGATCTCAAGCGGGTTCGCCACGCTGGCCGCGGCGTAAGCGGTGTGCGTGCCGTCGGACACTTGATACACGCCCGGCTCGCCGGCCGGAGCGGTCGCGACCGAGCTTCCGGGCTGCCCCGCCTTGAGCGCCGCCGTCGATACCGCGCCCGAAGGCGAGGTGATCGTCACGTTGCCCGGCGCCGCATCGCTCAAAGTCCGCCGCTCGACATGCAGCTCGTCCTTGCTGATGGTTGCCCGCAGCGCCTCCTCTTCGAGCGCGGGCTCTTTCATCAGCCAGTGCGCGATCCGCCGCAGCAACTCCGCCTGCGGGCCGCCGCCGTCATGCCCGCGCGACCAGAGCCAGATCTGGTCCGACAGCAGCAGCGCGACGCGGCCCTTCTCCACCCGGTCGAGCAGCAGCAGCGGGCTGCCGTCGCCGGTCGACAACAATGGCGGCGCGGAACTCGATGCCGGCGCGATCGCCCGATACCAGGGGCCCCAATCCGGCGCGGCGCCGGCGTGCCAGCCGGGCAAATTTTCCGTCACCGGGTGCCGGGCGCCGAGCGGCGTCACTTGGGGCCGGAACGCTCCGTCCACCACCGACGCCGGGCTTGCCGGCAGCACGCTGCCGATCGCGGTCGGCGCAAGGCTGGTCGCGCCGGTGAATTCCGGCCCGGCGCTCAGCAGTAACCCGCCGCCCTGACGAACGTAGTCGGCGATATTGCGCATGTAGAGCGGCGGCAGGATGCCGCGGTTCTGGAACCGGTCGAGGATGATGAGGTCGAAATCGTGGATCTTGACCTGGAACAGCTCGCGAATGGGAAAGGCGATCAGCGCGAGTTCATTAAG
Organism: Acetobacteraceae bacterium; assembly: GCA_965217935.1. Lineage (GTDB taxonomy): Bacteria > Pseudomonadota > Alphaproteobacteria > Acetobacterales > Acetobacteraceae > JBBROS01. The sequence continues at coordinate 2,282,616 of OZ244581.1, forward strand.
TGGCGTCAGGTCGTCCCGCTCCGGCGGGCGCAGGATGGTGAAGTGCACCAGGTCCACCGACGGGTCCGCCTTCAGCAGCCGCCGCCAGGTCCGCTCGCCCTGGTGCGGCTGGCCGGAGACGAGCAGCACCCGCAGCCGGTCCCGCACCCCGTTGATCGTCACGACGGCCCGGTTGTTGACCGGCGAGACCTCGCCGGGCAGCGCATCCGCCTGCAGCTCGACGATGGTTGGCCCGGCGCGCGTGATCGGCACCTCCACCGTCGTTTCCTGCCCGACCGCCACCGGCCGGGTCTCCGGCGGTTCGCCATCGCGGCGGACGGTGAGCCTCGCCGGGCCACCGGGCCGGGCGACGCCGAGGTCGTCGACGGCCAGCTTCAAGGCGACGCTATGACCGACGATCCCGAACGAGGGCGCCTCGATGATGCGCAGCCGCCGGTCCGTCTCCTCCCCGGCGGCGGGGATCAGCACCTGCAGCGGGGCGTCGAGCGCCGGGTTCGGATTGTCGTGCGCCTGCCCGTCGGTCACAGCGATCACCGCCGAGAGGCGGGATCTTGGGATGTCCGCCAAAGCCCGGCCGATCGAGGCAAAAAGCTGCGTGCCGTCATGCCCCGCTTCAGGCACGTCGATGGTGCGCAGCTCGAGGCCGGGCAGGCGCGCGGCCTCGGCCTGGATTTGCTTGCGCGCCGCCTCTGCCCGGGCGGCACGGTCGTTGACCTGCATGGAGGCGCTCTGATCGACGGCAAGCAGGGCGATGTCGCGCTGCGTGTCGCGGGTTTCGCGGACGAGGCGGGGGCCGGCGAGCCAGCCGATCAGCACGGCAAAGGCGAGCGCCCGCCACCACGTGCCCGACGCGCGGCGGAGCAAGGCCGGCAGCAAGGCCAGGACGCAAACGGCCGCCAACGCTGCCAGCGCCCACCAGGGCAGCAGCGGATCGAACCGAAGCGCCGCGTAGGCTTGTTCCAGGTTCATCGCGTGCGCCTCATTGCCCGAGCCGCTCCAGGATGGCGGGCACGTGCACCTGGTCGCCTTTGTAGTTCCCGGTCAGCGCATACATCACCAGATTGACCCCGAACCGATACGCCAAGGTCCGCTGCCGCGCGCCGCCCGGGATGGTGCTGTAGGGGTTGCGCCCGGAGGCATCGACCGCCCATCCGGCCGCCCAATCGTTGCCACCGATGATCACCGGGCTGACGCTGTCGTTGCTCCGATCCTGGTCGCGTTGCACCCAGACCGTGCCGCCGGTGAACCGCCCGGGGAAATCCTGCAGCAGATAGAAGCTGCGGGCCAGGACGTGATCCCCGTTCAAGGGCGCGAGGGGCGGGATCAGCAGGCCCTCGGTTGCCTGGCGCAACGCGGCATCCGTTCCGGGCGCAAAGCCCTCGCCGCTGCCGCTGCCGCGGGTATCGATCAGAATGATGCCGCCGTGGCTGGTGTAATCGTTGAGAGCCGCGATCGCTTTGGCGTCCGGCGCCGCGTCCGCTGTCATCGGCCAATAGAGCAGCGGATAGAACGACAGGTCGTCTTGCCCCGGCATGACTGCCTTGGGATCGGCCAGCATCACCGCCGTCCGGCGGTTGACATAGGTGCTCAGCCCGGCCAGGCCTGCTCTGGAAATTCCATCCACGGTCGCGTCGTTGGTCACGATGTAGCCGAGATGGGTTTCAAGCGCGGGTTCGTCCGCGGGCGGCACTTGCGCCTGCGCTGGCAGGGCCGCGAGCGCCAGCAACATTGCTGCCGCCGCAGGGCGCAGCAGCCCGCGGATCCAGAGGGAAAGCAGCAGATCGGTTGCAAGCAATGCCAAGGCCGCGGCAATCAGCTCAGGTCCCACTGCTCGCTCGCGAACCGTTCCCGTCAAAGGCGCAACCGTAGCGCCGGGCACGGGCGCCGCCACCGCGAGTTCAGGCAGCGCAGCGCCCAGGTTCAAGGCCCGCCGCCCGCTCTCTGGCCCGTAGAACCCCGGCGGGTGCTTCGGCGACGCCACCGGCTTGGCCAGCTCCGCCGCCGTGATGCCGGTGGCCGCCGGCGGCGGCGGGACAGCCTGGCCGAACCCGTCCATCGCCTCGAACGGCGCCAGCACCGTGTCGCTTGGCGTCCCCGCAACGCCCGCCGACAGATCGACCAGCCGACGCAGCATCTCCACGAACAGTCCCGAGAGCGGCAGGTTGGACCAGTCGGCATTAGCGGTCACGTTGAACAGCACGACCCGCCCGGCGCCATACGCCTCCGCAGTCACGAGCGGCGTGCCGTCGGTCAAGCTGGCCCAGGTGCGTCCCGGCAATTCGGCGGACGGCTCGGCCAACACCTGCCGGTCGACCAAAACCTCGTCCGGCACGGCCAAGCCTGAAAACGGCGAATTGGCCTCGAACCGCGCCAGGTGCGCCGGCTGGCTCCATGACAGGGCGCCGCCGAGCCGCCGGTCGCCCGCCAGCAGCTTCGTCGGCAGCAGCGCATCGTCCGCCTCCGGCCCGGCGCTGGCCGCTGCCATCCGGGGGCCTGCGAAGCGAAGCAGCAAGCCGCCCTTGCGCACCCACGTCTCCAGCCTTGCCGCGTCGCCGCCCTGCAACGGCACGTCGGCGAGCACGATGACGGAGACCGGCCGGGACAGCAGCGTGTCCAGGCTGCCCTCGCGCAGCTCGGCGGTCGGGGCCAGGGCGCGGCGGACGTAGAACAACTGGCCGATCAGCGGCGTCTCCGCCCCCTCGTTCAGCCCGACCAGGCCAACCGGCCGGCGGCGCCACCGCTCATCGAGCAGCACCGCGCTGGCAGCCGAAGGCGGTCCCTCGATCGCGAGCCGGGTCAAGGCGTTGCGCAACTCCGGCGGCAGCGGGATCGCCGCCGCCGCGCTGCTGGCGCCCGCGGCAACGGTGGTCTCGATCCGGGCCAGCGTCCGGCCGTCTCCCGTCTGCGCGAGCACCGCGACCTGCGTTTCGGCCGGCTGGGGCAGGATCGAGACTTTCGCCACCAACTGCTCGGCTTCCGAAACAGGCGGGCGCGCGACCTGTGCCACGACCGGGTCCGGCCGCAGCTCGTTGACGGGACCGGCTTTTGCCAAGGCGACGCCGAAGGCTGGATCGGCTGCGGCCGCGATTCCGTCGGCGATGTAGGTTACGGCGCCGACGGATATGCCCCGCAGCGCCTCGGCGGCGGCCGTCCGGTCCGGCGGCCACGCCTTGGGCCGGAGTGCGGCCAGCCGCGCCCGCAGCTCGGGAATTGGCAGCGCCGGGCTTAGCGCCGGCGGCTGGTCGGTCTCGCTCCGGGCGGTCGTCAGCAGCCGGGCGGGGCGGCCATCCCGTTCGGCCCGGTCCAGCACGCCCTGCGCGGCGGCGATCCGGTTCGTCCAGCCCGGCGCTGCGGCCCAGCCGTCATCGACGACCAGCAACAGCGGCCCGGAGCCGGGCAGCCGCCCGCCCGCGTCGAGCACCGGTCCGGCAAGGCCCACGATGATCAGCCCCGCCGCCAGCATCCTCAGCGCCAGTAGCCAAGGCGGCGTGCGGGCCGCGGTCCGCTCCGGGTTGCGCAATCCTTCCAGCAGCCGGATCGCCGGGAAGCGCTGCGATTTCGGGGCCGGGGGCGTGACCCGGATCAGCCACCACAGCAGCGGCAGCGCCGGAAGCGCCAGCAGCAGCCAGGGCGCGGCGAAGATCATGGCCCGGACAAGGCAGTGTAGAGATTGAGCAACGCCGACTCCGGCGCATGGTCCGTCCGATGGGTGGCGAACCCCCATCCGGCCGCCGCGCTGAGCGCCCCGAGCCCCTGAAGCTGCGCTGCAAGCGCCTCGGCATAGGCGTCCCGGATGCCCTCGACCCTTGGCACCACCTGGTCGCGCTCAGCTTCGGTTCCCTGGAACCGCACGCGGCCGGAGTACGGCAGGAGGGCTTCGGCCGGATCGAGCACCTGAAGCAGGTGGCCGTGAACCGGCAGGCTGGCAAGAGCGCCGACGCTGGCGCGGATCGTCTCGAGCGGCGAGAGGAAGTCGCCGATCAGCACGAGCCTTGCGTATCGCGGCAGCGGCGCGTCGGGCGGGAGGCCGCCGGTGTCGGGCACGTCCGGCAGCGCCTCGGCCAACGCTTCCAACGCCGCCCTGCCGCCCCGAAGCCGCGGGGGGCCGCCCAGCAGCCGCACCCGCTCGCCGCCGCGCAGCAGCAGGGCTGCGAGCGCCAGCAACAACAGCTCCGCCCGCTCCTGCTTGCGCGGCACGGCGGCGCCGGACCGCCAATCCATGCTCGGCGACGCATCGCGCCAGAGATAGACGGTCTGCGCGGCCTCCCACTCCGTCTCGCGGATATAGTTGCGATCGGTTTTCCCGCTTGCCCGCCAGTCGATCCGGTTCGGCGCGTCGCCGGTCAGAAACGGCCGGTATTGCCAGAAACTGTCCCCCTGGCCAACGCGGCGGCGGCCATGCACGCCCTGCGCCACGGTCGCCGCCACGCGCTGGGCCGCGACGAGCAAGGGCGGCAGCCGCGACCCGAGGGCCTCGGCGCGCCGGGCTGTGTGCGCCGGGGTCAGACGAGCTGGCCGACGAGGGTGTCGATCAGGTCGGGCAATGCGATGCCCTCGGCCCGGGCGGAGAAATTGAGCGCCATGCGGTGCCGCAGCACCGGTTGCGCCAGGGCCGCCACGTCGTCGAGGCTGGGCGCGAGCCGCCCGTCCAGCACCGCCCTTGCCCGGCACGCCAGCATTAGCGCCTGCGCCGCCCGCGGTCCTGGCCCCCAGGCCACGTGGCGCTTTACCGTATCCGCCCCGGTCGTCTCCGGCCGCCCGCCGCGCACGAGCGCCAGGATCGCCTCCACCACGCTCTCGCCGACCGGGACGCGCCGGATCAGTTGCTGCGCTTCGACGAGATCGTTCTCGCCCAGCACCGGCTTTGCCCTCGCCCGCGTCGCCCCCGTCGTTTCCAGCAGCATGGTCCGCTCGGCCGCGAGATCGGGATAGCCCACGTCGATCTGCAGCAGGAAGCGGTCGAGCTGCGCCTCCGGCAGCGGATACGTCCCCTCCTGCTCGATCGGGTTCTGCGTCGCCAGAACGTGGAACGGCTTCGGCAGCGGATGGTCGGCGCCGCTGACCGCGACCCGCCCCTCCTGCATCGCCTGCAGCAGCGCCGACTGCGTGCGCGGCGAGGCGCGGTTGATCTCGTCGGCCATCAGCAACTGGCAGAACACCGGGCCGGGGATGAAGCGGAAGCTGCGCCGCCCGGCCTCGTCCTCGTCCAGCACCTCGCTGCCGGTGATGTCCGCCGGCATCAGGTCCGGCGTGAACTGCACCCGCTTCGGCGCCAGGCCCAGCACCGTGCCGAGCGTGTCCACCAGCAGCGTCTTGCCCAGGCCCGGCACGCCCACGAGCAAGGCGTGGCCGCCGGACAGCAAGGTGACGAGCACCTGCTCCACCACCTGCTCCTGTCCGAAGATCACCCGTCCGATCTCGGCCCGGGCAGCGACCGCCCGTTGTCCGAGCGCCTCGACGGCATCGAGCAGGGCGGCGGGATCGTTGGTCGTGTGATCGCTGGTCGTGTGATCGCTGGTCGTGTGATCGCTGGGCAACGTCAAAGTTCCTCTTTTCAGGCTGTCATGCGGACGGAGTATGACAGGCCTTTCATCCGCGGGGGCATGTTACCTATATCGGTTAGCAGGACGGAAGCACGACCGAACCTGGAGTTGTTCTCGTGAACGATGGCATGTATGGGCAGGAAACCGCTATCACGAACGCTCGTGCGCCCTTCGAGGCGTCGGCTGATACGCCACGTCCGCGATCCTCCCGCCGCCCGCCGCGGGAGTGCGGCGACCTGCCCTTCCTGATCAAACGCGACGGAACCTGGCTTTATCGCGGCAGCCCGATCGGCCGCCGGGAGTTGGTTTGCCTGTTCAGCAGCATCCTCAAGCGCGAGCCTGACGGTTCGTATTGGCTGGAAACGCCGGCTGAACGGGGTCGGATTCAAGTCGAGGACGTGCCCTGGATGGCGGTGGAGATGGATTGGTCCGGCGACGGCCGCGCGCAAGTGCTCTCGTTCCGCACCAACGTGGACCAGGTCGTCGCGGCCGGGCCCGAGCATCCGATCCGCGTGCGGACGGATTGCTCGACGCAGGAACCCACCCCCTATATCCGCGTCCGCGGCGGCGGGGACGGCGCGCCCCCGCTCGATGCCCGCATCTGCCGCGCCGTCTATTACGAGCTCGTCGCCCTTGCCGTGCCCGGCATGGTCTGCGGCCGCCCGATGCTTGGCGTGTGGAGCCAGCGCAAGTTCTTCCCGCTCGGCGATCTGCCCAACTGCGCCGACGCGTCCGAGGCTTGACCGATTGGAGCTGTCCGCGCTTCGCGAACGCCTGTCAGGAGATACCGCACCGCCCGAAGCGATTGCCGCCCGCCCCGCCTCGGACGACGCCGTCGACCTGATCGACGGCCCGCTCCGGGCGGCGGCGGTCCTGGTGCCGGTCGTTTACGGGGCTTCGCCGGGCATCGTCCTGACGCTTCGGACGGCCACGTTGCGCACCCACGGCGGCCAAGTCGCGTTTCCCGGCGGGCGCATCGAGCCTGACGACGAGTCGCCCGAAATGGCCGCCTTGCGCGAGGCGAACGAAGAGATCGGGCTTCGCGCCGATCAGGTCGAGCTGGCCGGCCGCCTGCCGAATTACGTGACCGGCACCGGCTTTCACATCACGCCCGTGCTCGCCCTGCTCCCCGAGGGCCTGGCATTCGAGCCCAATCCTGGCGAGGTTGCCGCCGTGTTCATGCTGCCGCTATCAGTATTGCTGGACCCGGACGCGCCTGAGCAGCGCACCCGCTTCTTCCGCGGGCGGGAGCGCACGTTCTGGGTTTGGCCGCACGAGCGCTATCATATCTGGGGCGCCACGGCGGCCATCCTGGTGCAATTGGCCGAGCGGCTGCGGGCCCAGGCCGGCGCATCAACATAGGCCCGACATGCTGCGCGCCGCCGAGTTCACCGCATTCCTCGCCCCCTTGCTCGCCTTCGCGATGTGGCGCATCGCCGTCGCCCGCGGCCTGGACGGGCCGCCGCCCCGGCAACTCATCGCCCTGTTCGCAGCCCTCCTCCTGCTCGGCGTCACGCTCGCCTGGTACGCCGTCGATGAGGCCTTGCCGCCCGGACGCTACGTCCCGGCCGTGGTTCAGGACGGCAAACTGATCCCGGGCCACACCGAGTGAACGAATTCCGCATCGAGCCGCCAGGCTTTCTGCAAGATCCGGCGCTGCAGGCGGTCCTTCGCGCCTTGCCGGCCGCGCGTCTCGTTGGCGGCGCAGTGCGCGACGCCGTGGCTGGCCGCCTGGTTGCGGATGTCGACCTCGCGAGCCCCGAACCGCCGGACCGGGTGGTCGAGGCCCTTGACGTTGCCGGCCTCAAGCACGCCCCGACCGGCCTGCAGCATGGGACAATCACCGCCATCAGCGGCGGCCGGGGCTTCGAGGTCACGACCTTGCGCCGCGATGAAACGACGGACGGGCGTCACGCCAGCGTTGCGTGGACCGAGGATTGGGTCCAGGACGCCGCCCGGCGGGATTTCACCTTCAATGCCATGTCGATGCGCCCGGACGGCCTGGTATTCGACTATTTCGACGGCGCGGCCGACCTCCGCGCCGGGCGCGTGCGCTTCGTCGGCGACCCGGAAGCGCGGATCGGCGAGGACTACTTGCGCGTGCTGCGCTTCTTCCGCTTCTACGGGCGGTACGCCGCGGGCCCGGTCGAGCCCGCGACCGCCGAGGCATTGCGGCACGGCGCCGCCCGGCTCGGACGCCTCTCCGCCGAGCGTGTCTGGAGCGAGCTGAAACGCATTCTCATGGCGACGCAGCCGGTCCCGGCATTCAGGTTGATGCAAGATCTCGGCGTCCTCGCCGCCGCCCTGCCCGGCGCGCTGGACCTGCCCGCGTTCGAGCGACTGACCGAGGCCGGCGCGCCGCCCGACCCGATGCTGCGTCTCGCGGCCTTGCGCCCGGACGCGCCGGTTATCGAGCGCCTCAAGATGTCCAAGGCAGAAGCCAGCCAGATGCAAGCCCTTGCCGGCCCGCCGCCCGACCCGGATTGGGACGACGACGCCCTGCGCCGGGCGCTGGCCGAGACGCCTGCCGCAGTGCTGGCAGGCCGAAGCTGGCTCGCGGATGGCGTGAGTGGCGCTCGGTTGCGCGACCGCCTGCACGCGGCGGAGCACCCGATTTTTCCGCTCCAGGGCCGCGATGCCGTCCGCCTCGGCATTGCCGCCGGCCCGCGCGTCGGCGTCTTGTTGCAGGGCGTGCGCGACTGGTGGATGCGGGGCGGCTGCCGGGCCACTGCCGACGAGTGCCGCGCCGAATTGGCGAGATTGGCCCGGGACTGATACGAGCACCGATCATGGCAAGCAGCGTCGCGCCGGGGGTCGACGACCGGACCTGGCCTTTGATGAGACGACTTTGGCGGGAGCATATCCGCCAGAGCCGCGGGCGCCTGGTCGCCTTGCTCGCGCTCACCGCGCTCATGGCCGGCCTGACCGCGCTGTATCCGCTGGTCATCAACCGCGCCATCTCGATGTTCGTCGCCAAGGACCAGCGAATCCTCTACCAATTGCCCGCCCTGGTCGTGGCGGTGACCGCTGCCAAGGCGGCGGCGCAGTACGCGCAGAGCGTGCTGGTCGTGCAATCCGTGCTGATGGTAATCCGCGACATCCAGGGGCGCATGTTCGCCCACCTGATGCGGGCCGACCTGGTGCAGGTCGAGCGCGAAGCCCCGGCCCAGCTCGCCACCCGCTTCACCACGGACGCCACCGTGATCCGCGAGGCGCTCACCCGCGCGATCAACGGCCTGCGCGACGGCATCACCATCGTCGGCCTGATCGGCGCGATGGTCTACATGGACTGGGCCTTGAGCCTGATCGCCGCCGTGCTGTACCCGATCGCCGCCCTGCCGATCCAGCGCCTCGGCAAGCGCATCCGCCGCGCCTCGGGCGGGATGCAGGAGACCCTGGGCGAGACCGCGGCGATGCTGCACCAGAGCTTCGCCCAGGTCCGCACCGTGCGCGCCTACCGCCTGGAAGCCGCCGAGACCCAGCGCGCCGGACGGGTCTTTCAGGACATGTACCGAGCCTTGCTGCGAATGAACCGCAGCCGCGCGCGGCTTGATCCGATGCTTGAAGTGCTGGGCGGCACCGCGGTCGCTGCGGTCATCGGCTTCGCGGGCTGGCGGGCCGCCCTCGGCGACGGCGGCATCGGCAACTTCGCCGGGTTCGTTTCCGCCTTGCTGCTGGCCGCACAGCCGTTGCGCGCCCTTGGCTCGCTGAATGCCGCGCTGCAGGAGGGCTTGGCGGGGCTTGCCCGGGTGTTCGGCGTGATCGACGAGCCGCCGGGCATTACCGAGGCATCCGGCGCCCTTCCCCTGCCGCCCGGCCCCGGCCGTCTTTGCTTCGACGGCGTGTCGTTCAGCTACCCTGACGGCCGCAAGGGCCTGCGCGGCCTCAGCTTCGAAGCAGCCCCGGGCCTCACGGTTGCCCTGGTCGGCCCCTCAGGCGCGGGCAAGAGCACCGCGCTCGCCCTCATTCCCCGGCTGCAGGACGTGCTGTCCGGCGCGATCACCATCGACGGCAAGGATATCCGCGCCGTGACCCTCGACAGCCTGCGCGACGCCATCGCCTACGTTGGCCAGGACACGCTGCTGTTCGATGACACGGTGGCCGCGAACATTCGCATGGGGCGGCCCGATGCGGCCGATGCGGAGGTCGAGGCCGCCGCCCGCGCTGCCGCCGCGTCCTTTATCTGGACGTTGCCGGACGGCTTCGAGACCCGTGTGGGTTCCGGCGGCGGGCGGCTCTCCGGCGGGCAGCGCCAACGCGTGTCCCTGGCACGGGCCTTGCTTCGGGACCCGAGGATCCTACTTCTGGACGAAGCAACCAGCGCGCTCGACGCTGAAAGCGAGGCGTCGGTGCAGGAGGCGCTGGCCAAATTGCGCGCCGGGCGAACGACGATCGTGGTCGCCCATCGCCTGTCCACCGTGCGCGACGCCGACCTGGTGGTGACGCTGGCCGACGGCGCCGCGGTCGAGCAGGGCACTCATGCGGCGCTGCTGGCAGAAGGCGGACTCTATGCCCGGCTGGTCAGAACTCAGGCGCTCGCGGCGTAAATGAGGCCACGCCTCGTGGCAGAGAAAACACATTCCGAGGAATTAGGGAACTTTAAGCAACAAAGGACGTTCAAACCCGGCTGATTCAGTTTATGTCTCAGGCATTACAAGGAGATGTCTTTCATGCGTATTATCAAGGGTTTGATTGCAGTGTCGTTTGTGGCTGGCTTGGCCGCCTGTTCGAACCCTGGCACGCCGCCGCAAACCACAGGGGCCACCACATCGTCCGCGCCCGCGGCCGCATCCCAGAGTCCGCAACCAGCTGGGGCGTTGCCGGAAGGGTCGACGGTGAATGCACCGATTTCGTCGCCGGGAGGCGACGTTACGACGAAGACCGTCAACCCGAACACGCTCAAGCGCCGCTAACGACTGGTTGAGCAGACCCCGCCGTCCGCTTGGCGGCGGGGCCGTTGCTTAATAAGCTGCAACAGGTTTGATCTTCTCAACTGCTGCTTCCGTCAGAACACCCTTCGCCGCCAGGTCATCCAAGCTCTTATACGGCCGTCCAGCAACGATTGCCTTGGATTTGACCGCCGCGATCCCCGGCAACGTCATCTCCATGTCCTTCGCGCTTGACGTGTTGACATTGGCCAACGCCATGCCCGCTTTCGCGCCGTCCAGCAATCCTTGCGTCAACACCTTCTTCTTGACCAAATCCTGCAGCTCTTCATAGGGCCGTTTGGCAACGATCGCCTTGGCGCGAACCGGGCCAATGCCATTCAGCGCCTCGAGCTGTCTTTCGGGCGCCGAATTGATGTCGACTTTTCCGTCGCCTTTCGCAGGCATCGCCGCGCGAGCCTCCATGCCTGCGGCCGCTTTCGCAGCCGGAGAGGGGGCCTGCGCCCATCCCGGCGAGGCGAGAATCGAGAGGGCGGCGGCTAAGGTCAGCAGGCGCATGGGACCACTCCGTTATGAACCGTTACGTTACGCCCAGCGAACCTCCGGCGGCAAGCTCATCAGGATCGCCTCGACGTTTCCGCCGGTCTTGAGCCCGAACAGCGTTCCGCGGTCATGCAGCAGGTTGAACTCCACATAGCGTCCGCGACGAAGGAGCTGATGGTCTCGCTCCGCATCGGTCCAAGGCTCGGCCATCCGGCTGCGGACGATCGCGGCATAGCTGTCCAGGAAGGCCCGGCCCACGTCCTGGGTGAACGCAAGGTCCTGCCGCGCGTCGCCTGACGAGAGGTGGTCGTAGAAAATGCCGCCCACGCCGCGAGGCTCGTTGCGATGCGGGAGAAAGAAATACTCGTCGCACCACGCCTTGAACCGGGGATAGTCGCCCGGACCCGCCCCTTCGTTCGCGTGGCTGTCGCAGGCGCGCTTGAACGCGGCGTGGAATGCCGCCGCGTCCGCCGCCGTCTCCGGCGCATCCAGTCGCATCGGCGTCAAATCGCCGCCGCCGCCGAACCAACCCTTCGTCGTCACCAGCATCCGCGTGTTCATGTGCGCCGCCGGGACGCGCGGGCTTTGCATATGGCTGACCACGCTGATTCCGCTGGCCCAGAACCGCGGGTCCTCCTCCGCGCCCGGGATCTGCTTGCGGAACTCCGGGCTGAACTCGCCCCATACGGTCGAGACGTTCACTCCCACCTTCTCGAACACCCGCCCGCGCATCACGCTGATCACGCCGCCGCCGCCGGGCGAGCCGTCCGGGGTCGGGCGATCCCAGGGCCGGCGCTCGAACCGTCCGGCTGGCCAGTCCGACAAGCGTGCGCCCCGGTCCGCCGCTTCGGTCTCGATCGCCTCGAACGCCGCGCAGAGCCGGTCGCGCAACTGCTCGAACCACGCCTGCGCTTCCGGCCGCAGGGCGTCATGCGCCGGCGGATTCAGCCCTTGCAGCATCTGTTCCCAATCCAAAGTTCCAGTAAGGATATACAATGCCCTGCCCATAGATTGCAGGGGACTACGCTCATCTCTATGGTGCGCCCGCTCTGGATCGGGCGCCGATAGCGGTTGGCGAGGCGAGTGCGAGGGAATTATGGCTGATACTGTCAGTGCCGATATTCGCGAGGGGTTATCGAGCGTCGGGGCCGCGGACCCGACGAAACGCGATTTCCTGAAGCTCCTGACCGGCAGCGCCGCCGTCATCGGCGCCGCGGCGCTCGCCTGGCCCTTCATCGACAGCATGAACCCGGCCGGTGACGTGCTTGCCCTGTCGAGCGTCGACATTGACATCACGCCCATCGTCGAGGGCCAGGCGATCACTGTCGTCTGGCGCGGCAAGCCGGTGTTCGTGCGCAACCGGACACCGAAGGAGATCAAGGAAGCCGAAGACGTCAAGATGAGCGAGCTGATTGATCCGGCGCCGGACAAGGACCGCGTCAAGGCCGGACACGACAAGTGGCTGGTGGTGATCGGCATCTGCACCCATCTCGGCTGCGTGCCCCTGGGCAACAAGCCGACCGAGCCGCGCGGCGATTGGGGCGGCTGGTTCTGTCCTTGCCACGGCAGTCAATACGATACGTCGGGACGCGTGCGGCATGGTCCGGCGCCGGCAAACCTAGTTGTGCCGACATATGCTTTCGACAACGACACTAAGATTACCATCGGCTAAGGAGAGCGAGCATGGCCGGCCTACATAAAAGCGAGTTCGCCAACCCGGTGGTGAACTGGGTCGATACCCGGATGCCCATCTTCACGATGATGCAGAAGGAATACGGCTCGTTCCCGACGCCGAAGAACTTCAACTATTTCTGGAATTTCGGCGCACTCGCCATGATCAACCTGGCGATCATGATCGCAACCGGCGTGTTCCTGGCGATGAACTACAACGCCAGCACCGCCGGCGCGTTCGATAGCGTTGAGCGCATTATGCGCGACGTGAACTACGGCTGGCTGTTGCGCTACGTCCACGCCAACGGCGCGTCGATGTTCTTCATTGTGGTCTACATCCATATCTTTCGCGCGCTTTACTACGGATCGTACAAGGCCCCGCGAGAACTCCTGTTCATGCTTGGCGTCGTCATCCTGTTGCTGATGATGGCGACGGCCTTCATGGGATATGTCCTCCCTTGGGGCCAGATGAGCTACTGGGGGGCGACCGTCATCACCAACCTGTTCTCGGCGATACCCGTCGTCGGCAACTACATCGTGACGTTGCTATGGGGCGGGTTCAGTGTCGATAACCCAACGCTCAACCGCTTCTTCAGCTTGCACTACCTCATGCCGTTCATGATTACCGGCGTCGTGTTCCTGCACATCGTCGCGTTGCACATCACGGGGTCCAACAATCCGCTCGGCATCGACGTGAAGTCGCCGCAGGACACGCTGCCGTTCCATCCCTACTACACGACCAAGGACAGCGTGGGCATCTGTGTCTACCTTCTCGTCTTCGCCATCCTGGTCTTCTTCGCCCCGAACTTCCTCAACCATCCGGACAATTACATTCCTGCCAACCCGCTGGTCACGCCCGCGCACATTGTCCCTGAATGGTATTTCCTGCCGTTCTACGCGATTTTGCGCTCCGTTCCGAATAAGCTCGGTGGCGTGATCCTGATGTTCAGCTCCATCCTGGTGCTGTTCGTCCTGCCCTGGCTCGACACATCCCCGGTCCGCAGCTCCCGCTTCCGCCCAGTCTACAAGCAGCTTATCCTGGTGCTGGTCGCTTGCGTGTTCGTGCTCGGCTACGTCGGCGGCAAGCCGCCGGAAGGAATTTACGTAGTGCTCGGCCGCGTCGCGACGGCCTACTACTTCCTGCACTTCCTCGTTGTCCTGCCGGTCCTTGGCAAGCTGGAGAAGCCTCTCCCATTGCCTGAAAGCATCTCCCGCCCGGTGATCAGCAGAAGGTCTGGCCCGCCCGGCGGCGGCGGACCCCTGCCGCAAGGCGCGGTTGCCAAGCCGATGAGCAGGTCCTGATGCGCGGCCTGGCATTTGCGGCAGCGATCGGGCTTGCTGCCGCCCAGCCAGCCTTTGCGCAAGGCCATGGCGAGATCGACATTCCCAAGACGAATTGGAGTTTCAACGGGCCTTTCGGCACCTATAACCGCGCCGAACTACAGCGCGGTTTCCAGGTTTACAACGAGGTCTGTTCGAACTGCCACTCGATGAAACTGCTCTACTACCGCGACCTGACCGGGATCGGCTTGAGCGCCGATCAAGCCAAGGCAGTCGCCGCCAGCCACGAGGTGGGGGGCAGCACGGACGACGCCGGCCAACCGATCGAGCGCCCGGCCTTGCTGGCCGACCATTTCAAGTCTCCGTTCCCGAACGACAAAGCCGCGAGGGCCGCGAACGGCGGCGCGCTTCCGCCCGACCAGTCCTTGATCGTTAAGGCGCGAGAAGGGCACTCCAACTACGTCCACGCCTTGCTGAACGGCTACAAGGACCCGCCGGAAGGCATGAAGGTGCCGCCAGGGCAGTATTACAATGAATACTTCCCCGGGCACCTGCTCGCCATGCCCCAACCGCTTCATGAAGACCAGGTTACCTACGCCGATGGCACCAAGGCGACCGTTGAGCAAATGTCCAGGGACGTGACCGCCTTCCTGACCTGGGCCGGAGATCCGAAAATGGAGGCCCGCAAGCAGATGGGCATCAAGGCGGTATTCTTCCTGACGTTGATGGCCGGTCTCACCTATGCCGTGAAGCGAAAAGTTTGGAAGGACGTGCATTAGGGCTGGTTCGGAAACAATTGCTGTGACTCGATCGGGGAAACGAGCTTTAAACCTTTATCTCGGCGGGCAGCTTGGTGGGCGTGGTGTCGCGTTCATTGTTGATGTTGCTTTTAGGCTGCGTCACTCAGCATGACGGACGCAGTGACCCCGGTGATCGGCATTATTGGCGGCTCCGGCGTCTATGACGTGGCCGGCCTTGAAGGCAAGCAGTGGCGGCGGGTTGAGACGCCCTGGGGCGAACCGTCCGATGATTTGCTGTTCGGCACGCTGCATGGCGTGCAATGCGTGTTCCTGCCGCGGCATGGGCGGGGGCACCGTCTCTCCCCCACCCATCTCAATTACCGCGCGAACATCGACGCGTTGAAACGCTCCGGCGTGACCGATGTCATTTCCCTCTCCGCCGTCGGCAGCCTTCGTGAGGACTTGCCGCCGGGCCATTTCGTCATCGTCGATCAGTTTGTCGACCGCAGCTTTGCGCGCGAGAAGAGTTTTTTCGGCAACGGCTGCGTTGCTCACGTCTCCGTCGCCGACCCGGTATGCCCGCGCCTCGGGGATGCGCTGCAAGCGTCAGCGCAGTCGCTTGGCCTGCCCGTCCATCGCGGAGGCGCCTATCTCGTTATGGAAGGCCCTCAATTCTCGACCAGGGCCGAGAGCAACCTTTACCGAAGCTGGGGCTGCAGCGTCATTGGCATGACCAACATGCCCGAAGCCAAGCTCGCCCGTGAGGCCGAGCTCTGCTACGCGACCGTCGCGATGGTCACGGATTATGATTGCTGGCACGACGAGCATGCGGCCGTCACGGTCGATGCCGTCATCAAGGTCATGACCCAGAACGCCGAGAACGCCCGGTCTTTGGTTCGCGCCGTCGTGCCTGACATTGGCGCGCAGCGGGGACCATGCCCGGCCGGCTGCGACCGCGCCCTGGAATTCGCTCTCATCACGGCTCCGGAGAAGCGCGCGCCTGCTCTTGTGGCAAAGCTTGACGCCGTTGCAGGCCGTGTCCTGAGCCGCTGAACTGCGACCCTGGCAACCGAGAAAACTGGGCGAAGCTGACATGGGCGGGAGAATGGCGGTCCAGTGAAGGCCGTCTTTTCAGACGCGTCAGTCTGAACCAATCACTCCCTTGTCCGGCTCAATTTTTTGGCTGGATTCCTTGGTCTTGCCATCACCGGCGCATCCCCGGCAGCCGCCCGTCACGAGACCGCCATCGCGCTTGACCCGGGCAGGCGCTCGGCGAACTCCTGGCCCATCAGGCGCGACGGCGTTATGTAGCCGCCCAAGGGCGCGCGATCCAACAGCGAGGCCACCACGGCGAGTGAGGCGTTGACGGTGACGTCGTAGGCGTTCGCGGTTCGCATCCGGCAGGTCCGCCGCACGCCCGCCGCGTTCGCCGCCTCGCCCCAGACGAAGCTGGGTTGCCTCGCGCGCGCCTCGGCGTCAGGTCCCCGGGCGTTGCCCGCGCGCCGAACTAGGGCACTGCGGACCTGCGGCACGGCCATGAGGCGGCCGAGCACGCCGCCCAGGCCGAGCCTTATCGCCAGCGCCGCGCCGGGCGGGACGGCGGCATAGACCTCGATGTTCGAAATCCCCGTCGTGTAGTAGGCGGTGCTGACGTCCCCCCAACCGACCGTCACAGAAGCCCGCTCGCCGTCGCCGAAATCGATCCGGCGGGTGCGATAGCCGTGCGGCACGGGTACGATCCTGCCGCCTCGCCTGACCCGGCTGCCGAGCGCGATACCTTCCATCGCGGTCTTCGCGGTGCCAGGCGAGATGGCGGAGCGCACGTCGAAGCCGAGCCGCAGATGGCTCGCGTCCGGCATCGCCGCCTTCAGCGCGGCGGCGATGCAGTCGGTCGGCACGACGTCGAAGCCCACGCCGGGGCACAAGGCCACGCCCGCCTCCCGCGCGTTCGCGTCACGCTTGTGGGCCTGTTCGAGGACGGCGATCTCGCCGGTGATGTCGAGGTAATGCGCGCCGCTTCGCACGCAGGCGTCCATCATCGGCGCGCCGGTCGCCGAGAACGGCCCGGCGCAGTTGAGCGCCAGCGTCATGCCCCTGAGGCCGCGTGCCGCGTCCTCGACGCGGTCCAACGCGAAGACCCGGTGGCTGAGGCCAAGCTCGTGCGCCACGGCGGCGACTTTGCCTTTGTCGCGCCCGGCCAGGATCGGCACAAGGCCGCGACGCGCAGCCTCGCGTGCGATCAGTTGCCCGGTGTAGCCGTTCGCGCCGTAAAGCATCCAAGCAGGCATCACGCTTCCATAGCAGAAAACTGATCGGCCTGCCTTGGCTGCGGAGGGCTGGCACGCACGCGCCGGAGTGCTCTGAGACAATCCCCAGGGTTCCCGGCGATCCGATGTCATGCCAGGGCCGCGCGCGAGGCATCCGGCATCGCCGCCCGGCGTTCATGCGGCATGATGCAGCCTGAGACCTACTATTTCGCCGATGACGGCCGCGGGTTTCCGAACTCGCCGCTGCCGTTGCTCGTCTACCGCGAGGCGCTGCCGCCCGACCCGGCCGCCATGGAACAGGCGTTCGCGGCCCGCGACTGGTCCAATGCATGGCGGGACGGAATTTTCGGCTACCACCATTTCCACAGTATTGCTCATGAGGCGCTTGGCATTGCCGCGGGCGAAGCCAGGGTTGCCCTTGGCGGGCCATCGGGCCGGGAGGTGACGGTGCGCGCAGGCGATGTGGTCGTGGTCCCGGCAGGCGTCGCGCATCGTAACCTGGGCTGTAGCGCGGACCTGCTCGTGATCGGCGCCTGTCCGGGCGGCATGGACTACGACATCTGCCGCGGCGACCCGGCCGGGCATGAAGCGGCACGACGCGCCATCGCTGCCGTCCCGAAGCCTGGCAGAGACCCCGTGCTGGGCCGCGAGGGCGGGCTGTGCAGGCTTTGGAACAGTGAGCGCACTTCGGCGAACCAAAACGGGCGCGGCTGACCAGGCGTTCGGAGCCTTCCCTCAATCTCGGCGGCGAGCAGGTTGGCCGTCGTCCAGATTGCCGCGCCGCGGAGGCGTCAGAGGCCCCACGTCTGTTGCAGAGTCGTGCAGCCTTGCTGCAAGCGGGCGCAGCCAGGACCGCTGCTTCGGACGGCGGGGCGTTTCTTCGCGGCGCCGAGCGGGAAGCGGTTCATGCGGCTCGGGGTGGACGAGGATGGCAGCGGGCGGCGGCAACGACGGATTTTCCGGCCCGGCTCGTGCGGACGACGCAGGTAATCCTGTTCGCGCACCATGAGCCTATCGCGGCGCTGGCGGCGGTCCAGGGCGCCCCGGACGTGCCGGCGCCTCGCCGATAGAGATCGCGTTCGTCAGAGAGCCGTTATAGGCGTGGCATTACCATGTCTGTTTGTTCATTCCAACTTGACAGGCGTTGGTCTTTCCACGCTGTGCTGAGGCGGCGGCGTCTTGACCGCACGATGGCGTTTGCCGCTTCCAGAGGTTCGGGCCGCCCAAGTTGCGCATCCTGTTCATTCATCAGAACGCTCCCGGCCAGTTCCGGCACCTCGCCCCGCATCTTGCGGCCGTTGCGGGCAATTCGGTCGTGTTCCTCGGGCAGCGTCGCGCGGATCTGGGACCAGAGGTGCGTTCGGTGCGTTATTCGGCCCCGGACGCGCCGGGGCGGGAGACGCACCGGTATTTGCAGCGGATCGACGGCTCGGTGCGGCGCGGACAGGCGGCGGCGCGGGCATGCCAGGCTTTGCGGGAGGAGGGATTTGAGCCGGACGTGATCGTGGCGCATCCGGGATGGGGGGAGTCGCTGTTCGTGCGCGAGGTGCTGCCTCGGGCGCGGATGCTGTCGTATTGCGAGATGTTCTACCGTCCGGAGGGGCAGGATACCGGGTTTCTGCCGGAGCTGGCGCTGGACCTCGACGGGCGCTGCCGGTTGCGGGCCTGGAATGCGGATTTGCTGCTGGGGCTGGAGAGCATGGATCGGGGGCTGGCGCCGACGCGATGGCAGAAGGCGCAGCACCCGGCGGCGTTCCAGCCGCGAATCTCGGTGATCCATGAGGGGGTGAATATGCGAGAAGTTCGGCCCGAGGCTGGAGTGCGCTTCACGCTGCCCGGAGGGCGGGTGCTGACGGGCGAGGATGAGGTCGTGAGCTTCGTCGCGCGCAACCTGGAGCCGGTGCGAGGTTTCACGCTGCTGATGCGGGCCTTGCCCGAGCTGTTGCGGCGGCGGCCCCGGGCGGAGGTGGTGGTCTGCGGCGAGGACGGGGTGAGCTACGGGGCGCGGCCCGCGGATGGGCGAAGCTGGCGGGAGGCGATGCTGGACGAGGCCGGGTTCGACCGGCGGCGGGTGCATTTCGTGGGGCGGCTGGAGCGGGCGGCGTACCTGTCGTTGCTGCAGGTTTCGGCGCTGCATCTGTATCTGACTGTCCCGTTCGTGCTGTCCTGGTCCTGCGTGGAGGCGTTGGCGGCAGGGTGTCTGCTGCTGGGGTCGGACGTGGAGCCGGTTCGCGAGGTGATCGAGGACGGGGTGAACGGGTTCCTGGTCGAGGCGCGGGACGTTGAGGGGCTGGCGCTCCGGGCGTCGGAGTTGCTGGCGCATCGGCGGGCTTTGGGCGAGGTGCGGCGGCGGGCGAGGCTGACGGCGGCAGAGCGGTTCGATTTGCGGCGGTGCCTCGACGCCCAGACGCGGCTGATACGGGAGGTCGCGGAATGAAGGTGCTGGCGCTCGCGGCCGTGCTCCTGCTGCTTCGCCCGGCGGCTTGGGCGGACAGCGGGCCTGGATTGCGGCTTGAGGTGACGGGGACGGCGGTGGATGCGCTGCCCGGACCCCGGTGCGATGCCAACGACATCCCGGATACGCCGGCGCGGGCCATCCGGCTCAGCGACGGGACGGTGCAGCTCTACGATAGCTGGCACGACAACCGGGTGGATAGCGGGCCTTCGCTGCTGCAGGTGCGGCGGCGATGCGCGGTGGTCCTGACCGGGGCGGGGCGGGATGATCCGGGCGCTTACGACGACGCGGCTTGGATCGCCGCGCCCTGGACGTCGGATGGGCGAACAATCTGGGCCATCATCCACAACGAGTTCCACGGACAAAAGCGCCCGAAGCTGTGTCCGAGCGGCAAGTACATGGATTGCTGGTTCAATGCCCTGACATTGGCGGTGTCGCGCGATGGCGGACGTTCGTTCGTTCGCGTGCGCGGCGACGCTTTGGTGGCGGCGCTGCCATATCGCTACGGCCAGCTTGGGCGTGGGCACCACGGCTACTTCAATCCGAGCAACGTCGTGACGTTCGAAGGCGCGCAGTATATGTTTGCGTTCGCGACGCGGGCGGGGGCGCAGCGGCCAGGGAATTGTTTGCTGCGGACGACGGCTATTGCGGACCCTCGATCCTGGCGGGGGTGGGACGGGGACGGGTTTGGCGTGACGTTCATCGACCCGTATACGCAGGAGGGGACGCCGGAGACGCATGTTTGCGCGCCGGCCGCGCCGGGCCAGCTGCGCTGGCCGGTGACGAGCCTAGTCCGGCATGGGGCGGACGGGATGTTCGTCGCGTTGATGCAGGACGGGGCGCGGGACGGCGGCGTTTATTACGCGACGAGCCGCGACCTGTTGCATTGGTCGGCGCCGTCGCTGCTGATGCCGGCGATCGGGCCCGGCGCGTGGACCTGCGCTGACCCGGCGCCGATCGCGTATCCTTCGCTGCTTGATCCGCGAAGCGAGGATCGGAATTTCTCGACGATCGGCAGGACGGGGGTGCTGTTCGCGACGCGGTTCGTGGTGAGGGACTGCCGGACGAGCATGGACCGGGAGCTGGTGCGATGGCCGGTGCGGCTTTCCGTGCCTTAGTTGCGATCCAGCCTTGAAAGCGGTCGGGCGAAACGGATTTCGTTTTGGCCGACCTCTCCGATTGAGGAGGACGCTTTCAGGTCCGACGATATTTGGCCTTGATTGGACTGGCGGCTGTCGCCGGGTCTTGGATCAGCGGCATCGGCGTTGCTTTTGGATGACGAGACGAGCCTTCGGGCACATTGACGGACTTGGCCGGACCCTACGGATTTTAGAGGGCTGACTATGTCAGGCCGATCCGGGTCTAGCTTTGTTCAAGACGGCGACTCACGTTTGACCAATTCCAGTCAGAACGATCGCGGTCTAACGGCCCGCTGACGGTATTTACGGCGCATTGCTTTATTGCGGTGCAGCATAGCGAGGTTGATTTTGCGTTAACGAACTAACCCGCAGTCGCGCACTGGCGTTACTGACGCGCAACGGATTGTTTGAGCTTGTGAAAATTCGGTCAAAATGGGCAATGGGGCGAATGCGGTGTTGACGAGTTTGTGCGTCCTTTCATAGGTTGCATGTATTCGGTTGATTTAAAATAAGTTCTGACGCAACCGAATAAAAAGGAGGGAGTAATGGCTACAATTCCTGGTGGAAGCTTTGTCACGGACTCTACAAGCAATGCCGTCCTGAACGGCAGCGCTGGTGATGATCAATTCTTTCTGACAAATAATAATAATACCGCTTATGGCGGCTCTGGAGACGACTTCTTTCATCTCTCCGGCAATTTCACGCATGTCGAGGCCGGTGACGGCAGCGATGTCCTGTTCGCGAGCGGCAACCATGACCTGCTGGATGGCGGCATGGGCGACGACGTGATCTCGACCTCCGGCTCCGGCTACGACACTTTGACCGGCGGCATGGGCGACGACACGCTGATCGCCGGCGGAAGCCACAACGTCCTCAGCGGCGGCATGGGCGACGACTACCTGCAGGGCGGGACCGGCATGGACACGCTGGTGGGCGGCGCGGGCAACGACATGCTGGTGGCGGGCTCGGGGCGCGAGTTGCTGATCGGCACGTCGGGCGACAACACGATGGTGGCGGGCGGCGGGCAGACGACGATGGTCGGCGGGGCCGGGCAGGACACGTTCCAGTTCAACAGCAACGGCGGGCAGAACGTCGTGCTGGGCTTCCACGACGGCGACATCCTGCAGATCCAGAAAGGGATCAACGGGATGGACATCAACACCGCCCAGGATGTCGCGATGCACGTGGTCGACCACAACGGCAGCGCGATGATCATGCTGGGCCAGGAGACGATCACGCTGGTGGGCGTGAAGGCGGACGACGTCCAGTCCAATCCTTCGAACTACTTTACGATCCATTAATCGCTGCGGGGCGCGCTGCTTTGCAGCGGCGCGCCCGGGTTGATTGCGTCCTGCCAGCCGGAAAGCATTTGTGATGTTGCTGGACGATTTTTCCGCGGATGTCGCCGCGCCGAGGGCGGCCTTGCTGTCGAACGGGGTTGTGCTGGTCTCGCTGCCCGGCGGGGCTGACGACACGGCGATGCGCGGCCAGGCAATGCTCTCGCCGCCGTATGGGACGGTTGACGTGCATGGGGCCGCCGGATCGCACCGGATCGCGGCGATGCGGGTGCCGGAGGCCGGGGGCGACGCGTCGTTGCAGGCCTTGATCGAGGGGCGCGCGGCGGACCCGGCGGAGTTGGCCGAGGCGTTGGACGCGGAGTCCTGCCGGCGGCTGCTGGGGTTCCTGCTCGGGTTCTGCCGGTCGGCGTTCCGGCTGGCGGGCGACCCGGGGTTCGTGCGGACCTGCGTCCGTTTGGCGCGGCTGTGCGCCGAGGACGCCGGGGACGCGATGCCGGTCGCGATGGCCGGAGCGGAATGGATGGTGCTGGCGGGCGTGCGGGCGCCCAAGGATGCGACAGTCTACGTCCTGGGCGACCGGGTCCGGCATGGGGGGGCGGCGACCGGGGATGAGGGCGGGATGCAGCTCGTGCCGCCGGTGCAGGCGGGGGAGCTGGTGCTGGCGTTGTGCGAGCGGCCGTTGCTTTGGACGGTGCGGAACGGGGCAGGGGCGCTGCCGGACGTGTTGCAGCGGGCCGGGCGGGGGGCGGCGAGCGGGGCCTTGCGGGCGGCTTGCTTGAGGGCCTTGGCGCCTGCCGGCGGGCCGGTGGCGGCGATGCTGCGCGAGATGCAGGTGATGTCGCCGGCGGCGCCGCGCAAGCACGACGACGTGGCGGCTCCGGTGGGGGCGGCGCTGGAAGTGGCGTTGCCGGACGGGGCGGGCGGGCTGTTCCTGCGGGGGTGGCTGCGGGACCCGTTGCAGTTGATCGCGGGGGCCGAGCTGCGGACCCCGATCGCGAGCAAGGCGGTGGACCTGCGGCGGTTGTTCCGGGTGCGGCGGGCGGACGTGGCGGGGCGGTTCGAGGCGGCGGCGTTCCGGGACGGGGAGGCGCGGGCCGGGTTCGTGGCGCACGTGCCGGACCCGTCGAAAGGGCTTTGCGCGCAGCCGGGGCTGGTGTTGCGGCTGCATTCCGGGACGGTGATCGAGACGACGGCGCCGTTGCGGCACATGCCGGCGGCGGCGGGGCGGGATGCGGTGCTGTCGTGCGTGCCGCCAGGGGAGGTGACCCCGGCGATGCTGGACGAGTGCCTGGCCCCGGCAGCGTGCGCCTTGCACCGCCAGGCTTTGGCGGAGAGCCGGGTGGCGGAGGTGGTGCAGATCGGGACGCCGGCGAGGACGCCGGGCGTCAGCATCATCGTGCCGCTGTACCGGAACCTTGATTTCATCCGCTTCCAGGCGGCGGCGTTCGCGGCGGACGCGGAGTGCCGGCGGGCGGAGATCATCTACGTGCTGGATAGCCCGGAGCAGCGGGTGGAGGTGGAGCACTTGCTGCGGGGGTTGAGCGGGTTGCACCGGCTGTCGTTCGGGTTGGTGGTGATGGGGTGCAACGCCGGGTATGCGGCGGCGAACAACGCGGCGGCGGGCGTGGCGCGGGGGGCGGCGCTGCTGCTGCTGAACTCGGACGTGGCGCCGTCGCGGCCGGGGTGGCTGGCGGCGATGCGGGCGGGGCTGGCCGTGCCGGGCGTGGGGGCGGTGGGGCCGAAGCTGCTGTTCGACGACGGGTCGATCCAGCACGCCGGGTTGATGTTCGCGCGCGACGGGGAGGGGACCTGGTTCAACGCGCATTACTACAAGGGAATGCCGGGGGGGTGGCCGGCGGCGCAGAAGCGGCGGCGGGTGCCCGGGGTGACGGGGGCGGCGCTGCTGGTGCGGCGAGGGGTGTTCGAGGCGGCCGGGGGGATTTGCCAGGACTACATCATCGGGGATTACGAGGATTCGGATTTCTGCTTGCGGGTGCGCGCGGGCGGGGCGGCGATCGCGTACGTACCGGAGGCGGAGCTGTATCATTTCGAGCGGCGGTCGATCCGGCTTCATGCCGGGTACACGCGGACCTTGGCCTCGCTTTACAACCGCCGGCTGCATCACCGGCGGTGGGATGCGGAGATGACGGCGTTGATGGGCCAGAAGGCTTATCGGGTGGCGGCGTGACCGACATCGCGACGCTGCGGCGGCATCTGGCCGGGAACCGGTTCATGCCGGTGCCGCCGCCGGAGCTGATGTTCTGCGGCGACGGGGATTACCGGGCGATCGGGGCCGAGTTCCTGGAGCGGCTGGTGCGGGATGCGGGGCTGGCGCCTTCGCATCGGGTGCTGGACATCGGCTGCGGCATCGGGCGGCTGGCGCTGCCGATGACGCAGTACCTGGACGATGCGGGCAGCTACGACGGGGTTGACCCGGTGGCGGCCGGGATCGAGTGGTGCGCGGCCACGATCACGCCGGCCTACCCGAACGTGCGGTTCCACCATCTTGACCTGGCGCACCCGCTTTACAACGCGGAGGGGGCCTTGCCGACGGTGGGGACGCGGTTGCCGTTCGCGGACGGGTCGTTCGATTTGGTTTGCATGATCTCGGTGCTGACGCATCTCGATCAGGCGGAGGCGCTGCATTACGCGGGCGAGGCGGCGCGGCTGCTGGCGCCGGGCGGGGTTTGCTTCGCGACGGCGTTCCTGATGAACCCGCCGGCGCGGGAGGCTTTGCTGGCGGGGCGTGGGCGGATCGGTTTTGACCCGAGCGAGGCCGGGCCGGTTTACCAATCGAACCCGGATGCGCCGCTGGCCGGGGTGGCGTTCGACGAGGACGTGCTGCTGGAGAAGTTCCTGCGGCATGGGCTGCGGCGGCGGAACCCGGCTCAATACGGGTGCTGGAGCGGGCGGGAGCTTGCGAGCTTCCAGGACATCTGCGTGTTCGAGCGGGGTTGAGGCGATGCGGGTCTTGTTCCTGCTCCATGCGCATCCCGAGCTTCAGGCCGGGGGGACGGAAATCTTCGCGCGGGACTTGTTCCGGGCGTTGAAGCGCGACCACGCGGCCGAGGGGCTGTTCCTGGCCGGAACCGCGCCGCACCAGCGCCCGCAAAGCCCGGGGACGCCGTTTCAGGCGGTGGGGGCCGAGCCGGACGAGATGCTGCTCTGGAGCGGGGGGTTCGACCCGTTCTTCATGTCGCAGATCGACGCGCACGGAGTGGGGCAGCCGTTGGCGGAGCTGCTGGCCGAGGTGCAGCCTGATCTGGTGCACGTGCATCACCTGATGACCTTGGGGGTGGAGGTCGTGGGGCTCGTGAAGCGGGTGCTGCCTGCGACGCCGGTCGTGATGACGCTGCACGACTATTACCCGATCTGCGCCAACGACGGACAGATGGCGACGACCGGGGGGGCGCTTTGCCACGCGGCGAGCCTGGATGCCTGCCGGCGTTGCTTCCCGGACCGGTCGCTGACGGATTTCCGGCTGCGGGAGCTGCATATCGGCGGGGCCTTGGCGCAGGTGGACCATTTCATCGCGCCAAGCCGGTTCCTGCGCGACCGTTACGTGGCTTGGGGGCTGGACCCGGCGCGGGTGTCGGTTGTGCCGAACGGGTTGCCGGCGTGCGACGCCGTGCCGGCCCGGATGGCGGAGCGGCGGGACCGGTTCGCGTTCTTCGGACATATCAACCGGTTCAAGGGGGCGACGGTGGCGCTGGAGGCCTCGGCCCGGTTGTCGCGTGCCGGGACAGCGCATGGCTTGGCGCTGCATGGCGGGACGGCGCACCAATCGGCGGACACGGTGGCGCGGTTCGACAAGGCCCGGGAGCAGGCGCCGGACGCACGGTGGGGCGGGGCTTACCGGCGGGAGGACATGCCGCGGCTGATGGCCGGGGCGGATTGGGTCGTGTTCCCGTCGACCTGGTGGGAGAACGCGCCGCTGGTGATCAACGAGGCGTTCCAGCATGGCCGCCCGGTAATCTGCAGCGGAATCGGTGGGGCCGCGGAGCTGGTGCGCGACGGGGTGAACGGGCTGCATGCGCCGGTGGGGGATGCGGCGGGGTTGGCGGAGGCGATGCGGCGGGCGGCCGAGGAGCCTGGACTGTGGCAGCGGCTGCGGCAGGGGATCGAGCCGCCGGTTGGGGTCGGCGAGAGCGCGGCCCGGCACCGGGTTTTGTATGACGAGTTGATCCGTGCGGCCGCGTCGCCGCGTCAGAGGGCGGCATGAGCTTGGGCGTGGGTGCGGCGGCGCGGGTGCGGTCGGAGGGCGGCGGGCTGCGGGTCGCTTCGCTTTGGCGGGTGGCGCCCGGGGCGTTGATGCTGCTGGGCGAGGCGCTGGAGCGGCTGCCGGCGGCGGGAACGGTGCTGACGCCAGGCGGCGCGCGCGGGGTGTTCCGCGGACTGGAGCTGGGACGCGGCGAGGAGGGGCGGCGCGTGCTCGTCGCCATCCGCGTGCCGGGGCGGGATGACCCGCAGGCCGGGGCGGCGTTGCAGCTCAGGGCGGACGATGGGCCGGCGATCCGGGTGGCGTTGCCGGAGGCTGTGGCCGGGAGCGCCGAGTTCGGGCAGGCGGTGGCGGAGGCGGCCGGGGGGCAGAGCTTGGCGGTTGCCCGGTTCATGCTGGACACGCTGCGGCCGCCGGCTGACCGGGACGTGCCGCACGTCACCACCGTGCTGCGGGCGTTCCTGTCGCGGGCGGCGGACGAGGATGGCTGCGTCGAGATCATGACGGCGGTGCCGGATTCGTGCGTGCTGCTGCAGGGCTGGGGGGCCGGGATCGAGGGGCCGGTGACGGTGGTGCTGGCGGGACGGGGGCTTGGTTGTTTCGCCGGGCACTCGGGGGGGTTCCCGCGGGCGGACATCGCCGCGCCGGCGACGGGGGTGATGCTGGCGCTGCCGGCGGAGGCGGCGGGGGCCTTGCCGGGCGTGGACCACGTGTTCGTGCTGTCGGAGCGAGGGCTGCACAGCCGGGCGCTGGTGGAGCACCGGCTGCTCGACCCGGCGGGGAGCATCGGGCACATCCGGCACATGCTGCCGACGCTGCGCGGGCCTGCGCCGATGCTGGCGACGCTGCGGGAGGCGGCGCGGCCCCGTTTTGAGGGGGTGGACACGCTGTCGGCGGACCCGCATCCGGTGCGGGCCGCGGTGGACACGGCCTTGGCGGCGGCGGGGGCCGGGGCCTATCTTTCGGGGTGGGTGTTCGACCCGCTGCGGCTGATCGCCTCCTTGCACCTGTGCGGGAAGGGCGGGTATTCGGCCCGGCTCGATACGGAGTGGACGCGGGTGCCGCGGCCGGACGTGTCCGATGCGTTCCGGGACCAGGCGGGCTTTCCCGAGCCGCCGGACGCGGATGCCGGGTTCGCGGCGTTCGTGCCCCATGCGCCGGCGGCTGGGGACGTGCCTTACTTGCAGTTCGTGTTCCGGGACGGGGAGCGGGCGTTCATGCCGATCCCGGTCCGGGACCCGGCGGAGGCCGGGGTGCGGGCGGCGCTGCTGGCGAGCGTGGATTTGTATAAGCCTTCCGGGCTGGCGATCGTGGAACGGCATGTCGCGCCGCTGCTGGCCCGGGTGCGGCCGGCGGCGGGAGGTGCTGCGCGGGTTCTCCTGCGGGGGCCGTTGGACCGGGCGGAGGCGGTGGTCGTCCCGTTGGCCTCGCCTTGCTTGCCGCGGGCGATGCTGTCCGGCTTCCTGCATGATCCGGCACTGAAAACGGAGCAGGTGGTGTTCGTTTGCGGGCCGGCCTGGGGGCAGGCGGGGCTTAATGCCTTGCGGGCGATGACGGAGTTCCACGGCTTGCCGGCGTCGATCCTGCTGGCCGAGGCGATGGACGGGGCGCTGGGGGCGTTGCGGGAGGCGGCGCGGGCGAGCGGGGCGGAGCGGCTGCTGCTGGCCGGGCCTGGCGTGTCGGGACGGGAGGCGGGGTGGCGGCAGAGGTTGGGCCGGGCGTTGGGGCGGAGGGCCTTTGCCTGTCCGACGGTGCTGTATGAGGACTGGTCGATCCGTTACGCGGGCGAGGCCGGGCTGCGGCTGATGGACATCGCCCCTTGGGCGGAGCCGCATTCGGCGATGGCCGGGTTACCGGCGGCGCTGGCTTCGGGGGAGACGCCGGTTCCGGCCGCGATGGGGACGCTGGAGTGCTGCTTGCTGGGGCGGGCGGCGCTGGAGGCGTTGGACGGCGACGGCGCGCTGGCGACCGAGGCCGGGCGGGAGGCGGCCTTCTTTCTGCGGTTGCAGGCGCTCGGGCTTTCGGGGGTTTGGACGCCTTCGGTGCAGGTCTACGCGGCGGAGGATTTGGGGGAGCCGGCGGGCGCCCGGGTGGCTCGGCTGGCTGACGGGTGGATGCTGCGGGAACAGGCGCGCGGCTTGGCGAGGGGGGCGTGATGCGGGTTCTGGTCATCTCGCACGGGCATCCGGCGTTCTCCATCGGGGGGGCGGAGGTGGCGTCGCATACCTTGTTCCGGGCGTTGAACGGGACGGAGGGCGTAGAGGCGTTCTACCTGGCGCGGGCGGCGTCGCCGATGCGGCGGCACGTGGCGACGCCGCTGATGAGCCTTCGGCAAGGGGAGCGGGAGGTGTTCCTGCATACCGACGCCTGGGACGAGTTCTGGCTGTCGAACGGGGGGATCGCCGACCTTCAGGGGGCGTTCGCCTCGTATCTGGACCATGTGCGCCCGGACGTGGTGCACTTCCATCACGTGATCGGGCTGGGGGTGGAGGCGCTGTTGCAGGTCCGCCGCCAGTTGCCCGGCGCGCGGATCGTGCTGACGTTCCACGAATACCTGCCGATCTGTCCGAACCATGGGCAGATGGTGAAGGCGCAGCGGCGGACGCTGTGCCACGAGGCGTCTCCCGCGGCCTGCAACCAGTGCTTCCCGCAGCATTCGCCGGCGTCGCTGTTCCAGCGGGAGCAGCATCTGAAGAACCATCTGCTGGTGGCGGACGCGTTCGTGTCGCCGAGCCGGTTCCTGGTGGAGCGTTACGTGCAGTGGGGGCTGCCGGAGGCGCGGTTCTCGGTGATCGAGAACGGGCTGGAGGGGCGGCCCGTGCCGCCACGCGCTTTGCCGCCGGGGGGACGGCGGGATCGGTTCGCGTTCTTTGGCCAGGTGACGGAGTTCAAGGGGCTGCACGTGTTGCTGGATGCGGTGGCGCGGGTGCCGGAGGCGGTCTGGGGCGAGGCGACGCTGAACGTCTATGGCGGGAACCTGGAGTTCCAGCCGGAGGCGTTCCGGACGCGGTTCACGGAGCTGATGGAGCGGGCCGGGCGGCGGGCGCGGTTCCATGGCAGCTACCGCCCGGAGGACCTGAAGAGGCTGATGGCGGGGGTGGATTGGATCGTGATGCCGTCGATCTGGTGGGAGAACTCTCCGGTGGTGATCCAGGAGAGCTTCCTGCACCGGCGTCCGCCCATCGTGAGCGATATCGGCGGCATGGCGGAGAAGGTGGCCGACGACGTGGACGGGCTGCATTTCCGGGTGGGAAGCCCGGAAGATTTGGCGGACCGGTTGAGCCGGGCGCTGCAAGAGCCGGGGCTATGGGAGCGGTTGTCCGCGGCGGCGCCTGAGCCTTCGGATTTGCAGGCGTTCGCCCGGGCGCATCTCGCGGTCTACCGGGACGGGGAGGCCGATGCGGCGCCGGGCGAGGCTCGGGCGGCGGCTGCTTGAATTCGATGATGAGGTCATTGCCATGAAGAAAGTTCTGGTCATCAGCCCGTCGGGCGAGGTTTACGACCATGATTGCGTGCGGTGGTATCGCGACGCCTCGTTCGCCAAGCAGCCGAACCATTACCACAACATCGGCGACGCGTTCGTGTTCGACAGTTCCTTGAAGCTGCTGAATTTCAGCAAGCTGGAGCCGCTGAAGATTCGCACGCCGACGGACGCGGACATCGAGCGCTACAACAACGAGTACGACTACGCGTTCCTGCGCGGGTCGAATTACCTGCATTCGGCGATGGATTGGGAGAACGCGCCGTCGGTGCTGGCGAAGCTGCGGATTCCGATCGTGGCGTTCGGGATCGGGGCGCAGGCGCCGTCCAAGGGGCCGCTGGTGCTGAGCCAGGCGAGCAGGCGGGTGCTGGCGATAATCGCCGAGCGGTCGGTGTCGCTTGGGGTGCGCGGGGCGTATACGGCCGACGTGCTTTGGTCGCTCGGCATCCGCAACGCGCGGATCGTTGGGTGCCCGACGATTTTCCGCAACAACGACCCGACGCTCAGGATCGACCTGCCGCCCATCGAGAGCGTGCGGGAGGTGGCCTACACGCTCAGGCGGGAGGTCGATGCGACCTACGCGCAGGATTTGCGGCGTTACTTGGACCTGCAGCGGGACACGATCCTGGACCTGGCGCGGCGCTTCAACGTGGACGTGCTGGCGCAGGGGGAGGTTGAGGAGAAGAACATCCTCTGGGGCGACGCGGAGCAGCAGGCCTGGGGGATTGGGAAGCTCCGTGCCGAGGGTTGGCTGCGGGGGGCCGACGACCCGCTCGAGAAAATGTATTCGACCAACCTTTTCTACTCGGACTCGGTCGAGGAATTCGAGCAGAAGGTCGGCAGCAAGGACCTGGTGCTCGGATACCGGCTGCACGGGAACCTGCTCGGCCTCGCGAACCGGGTGCCGGCGGTTTACTTCACCTACGACAGCCGGACGGCGGAGTTCGCCGAGACGCTGCAGATCCCGAGCTTCGACGTGTTCGCGGGCAAGACGTTCCGGTTGGAGGATTACTGGGACCAGTCTTTGTTCGAGCGGTTCAACCGGGCTTATTACCAGCGCTACCGCGAGATGCGGCTGTTTCTCGATGAGAACGGCGTCGACCATAAGATGGTGGACGAGGCGAAGGCGACGGGGGCGGCGCAGGAGCGGGCGGCGTGAGCGCTGCCCTGGCCGACGTCTCGGCCCCGGCGGTGGCCGGGTACGTGGAGGCGGTGACTGCGAACGCGGTGCTGGGGTGGGTTTGGACGCCGGGCCGGGCGGAGACGTTGGGGGTTGAGCTTCGGCTCGGGGCGGAGGTGGTGGCGCGGTCGGTGGCCGACGAGCTGCGCGAGGACTTGGCGCGGAACGGGATCGGCGATGGACGCCATGCCTTCACGCTGGCGGTGCCGGAGGAGCTGCGGGGGCGGCTGTCGGAGCTGCGGGTGTTCGCGCTCGATCTGGGCGGGGGCACCGTGGCTTTGGGGCAGCCGCCGGCGGAGGACGGGGTTGGGGAGCGGCTGGCGCACCTGCACCGGGGGGTGGAGATGCTCGTGGCGTCGCAGCGGGTGCTGCACCGGAACCTGCAGGCGGCGTTGCTGGCGCGCGGCGAGGACGGCGGCGCGGTGTCGGAGATCGCGGCGGCGCAGGCGGGGCTGAAGGAGGGGATCGCGACGCTTGAGCTGTTCGTGATGCGCCTGGAGGAGAAGCTGGCGGCGCTGACGCCGCGGGCGGAGCCGACGGCCGGGCCGCGCTGGGCGCTGGGCGGCGTGGCGGCGGCGGCGTTCGCGGCGCTCGGGGTGTCGGTTTGGGCGCTGGTCCGGGTGATGCCGGGGTGACGCCGATGGCGGGCGACGTGATCGGCCCGGCGCGGCGGCTGGCGGCCCGGGGGGTGGTCGGGATCGCCGGGCTGAGCGTGCTGTGCAGCCTGGGCGTGCTGTCGGTGCCGGTGTTCAACATGCAGGTGTTCAACCGGGTGCTGCCGACGCGCGATGCGGGAACGTTGGGGGCGCTGGCGATCGGGATGGCGATCGGGCTGCTGGCGTATCTGGTGCTGGATACGTTGCGGGGCTTGGCGCTGGAGGCCCTGGCCGGGCGGGTGACGCGGCTGCTGGCGGCGCCGCTGGTGCGGGCGGTGGCGGCGGGCGGGCGCGGCGGGGGGGCGGCGTCCGAGGCGATGACCGATCTGGAGACGTTGCGGGGCTTCTTTTCCAGCCCGGCCTGCACCGCGCCGTTCGATGCGGCGATGGCGCCGGTGCTGCTGTTGGTGCTGCTGGGGGAGCATTGGGGGTTCGCGGCTCTGGGCACGGTCTCCTGCCTGATCCTGGTGGGGATGAACGCGCTGGGGGACCGGGTGTCGCGGGAGGCGATGCTGGCGGCGAACGAGGCCTCGGCGGCGGCGCTGCGGCGGGCGGCGGATGCGGTGCAGGCGTCCGAGGTGGTGCTGGCGAACGGGATGCTGCCGACGTTGTCGGGGTTGTGGCAGGCCGGGCAGCTTCGGGCGTCGGGGCTGGTGCATCGGGCGGTGCTGCGGGCGCGGGCCGTCTCGGCGGTGACGAACGCGCTGCGCATGGCGATGACGGCGGCGATGGTGGCGCTTGGCTTGATCCTGGCGCTGAGCGGGGAGGCGAGCACGGGGAGCATGGTGCTGGCCAACATGGTGGTGGCCCGGTTGCTGCTGCCGTTCCAGCAGTATGCGGGGACGAAGCGGCGCTGGATCGACGCGATGGCGGCCTGGCGGCGCGTGCGGGCGGCGCTGGAGTTGTCGGTGCCGGCGCGGTATGGACACGCGATGCCGAAGCCGGCGGCGCGCCTGGTGGTGGAGCGGCTGGTGTATCTGCCGCAGGGCGGGGACCGGCCGCTGTTGCGGGGCATGTCGTTCGCGGCGGAGCCGGGCGAGGCGGTGGGGGTGATCGGGCCGTCTTCGGCGGGCAAGACGACGCTGGTGCGGATGGCGGTGGGGATGCAGGCGCCGACCTCCGGGGGCGTGTACCTGGACGGGACCAGCACGTTCCTTTGGGAGCGGGAGGATTTTGCCCGGCACGTGGGCTACGTGCCGCAGGGGCTGTCGCTGCTGGACGCGACGGTGGCCGAGAACATCGCCCGGATGGGACGCCCGGACATGGCGGCGGTGCGGGAGGCGGCGATGCGGGCCGGGGCGCACCGGTTCATCGCGGCGTTGCCGGACGGCTATGCGACGCGGATCGCGGGCAGCGCGCTTTCGAGCGGGCAGCGGCAGCGGGTGGCCTTGGCGCGGGCGCTGTATGGTCGCCCGGGCTTGCTGGTGCTGGATGAGCCGAGCGCGTTCCTCGACAAGGATGGCGAGGCGGAGGTGATCGCGCTGCTGGCGCGGCTGCGCACGGAGGGGGTCACGGTGCTGCTGGTCACGCACCGCCCGGCGTTGCTGGCGGCGGTCGATAAGGTGGTGCTGCTGCGGGAGGGGGCGGTGGCGCAGTTCGGCGAGCGGGACGCGGTGCTGGAGGCGTTGGCGCCGCCGAAGCCGGTGCGGCTGGTCCGGGCGGCTGAGCGGGCGGCGTTGCCATGACTGTTCGGAGGCGCGTGCGGCGCACCCTGGCGGGCGGGTTCGGGCTCGCGCTGCTGTTGAGCGTGCTGGTGGATGTCGCGGTGCTGGTGGTGCCGATCTACGACATGCAGCTTTATGACCGGGTGTTGCAGAGCCGGAACATGGACACGCTGGCGGCGATGTCGGTGGCGTGCGCGACCGGGCTCGCGATGTATGCGCTGGTCGATTACCTGCGCAACGCGTGCTTCGTGGCGATCGGGGAGGCGATGGGGCGGCACCTGAGCGGGGCGGTGCTGGAGGAGGGGGTCCGGCGCGCGGCGGCCGGGGACCGGAAGGCGGGGACTGAGCTGGTGCGGGATCTGAACGAGATCCAGGGCTTCCTGTCGTCGGGGGCGGTGGCGGTGCCGCTCGACGCCTTGTGCGCGCCGTTGTTGCTCGCGGTGCTGTTTTTGCTGCATCCGGCGTTCGGGTTCCTGGGGGTGATCGGGATCTCGCTGCTGGTGCTGGCCGGGTTGCTGGCGGAGTGGCGGGTGCGCCCGGCTTTGCTCGCGGCCCAGGCGCGGCGGACGGACGCGCAGTCGATGCTGTCGCGCAGCTTCAGCGATCCGGAGGTGGCGGATGGGTTGGGGATGCTGCCCGCGATCGGGCGGCGCTGGGCGGCGCGGCATGGCGAGGCGCTGGAGGGGCTGAACCGGATCGGGGGCCTGGCACTGGCGGTGGCGGGGGTGTCGCGGCTGCTGCGGATGAGCATGCAGGCGGGGGTGATGGCGGCGGGGGCGATGCTGGTGCTGGCGGGGGCGACGACGCCGGGGAGCCTGATGGGGGCGAACCTGCTCACGGGCAAGGCGCTGGGGCCGTTCGACCTGCTGGTGGGGAGCTGGCGGCATTGGGCCTTGGCTCATGCGGCGTGGCGGCGGATCGAGCGGCTGCTGTCGCAGGCGGAGCCGGCGCGGAAGGTCGGCGAGGCGGAGGCAAGGCCGGGGCTGGTGGTTGAGGGGGCCGGGGTGCGGTCCGCGGACGGGCGTTGGCTGCTGCGGGACGTGGATTTGGCGATCCCGCCCGGAACTTTGGCGCTGGTGGCCGGGCCGAACGGGGCGGGCAAGACGACGTTGCTGCGGCTGCTGGCCGGGCTGACGTCGACGGAGAGCGGGTCGGTGCTGCTGGATGGCGTGCCGGCCGGCGGGGATGGCTGCGTGGGGTTCCTGCCGCAGTCGGTCTCGCTGCTGGAGGGGACGGTCGGGGAGAACATCGCCCGGTTCCGGCGAGGCGGGCTGGACGGGGCGGTCGAGGCGGCCCGGGCGGCGGAGGTGCATGAGCTGGTGGGGCGGATGGCGCGGGGCTACGACACCGCGCTCGCGAGCAACGGGGCGTCGCTGTCGGGGGGAATGCGGCAGCGGGTGGGGGTGGCGCGGGCCTTGTTCGGCGGGCCGCGGCTGTTGCTGCTGGATGAGCCGGATGCGAGCCTGGACGCGGATGGCGGGGAGGCGCTGCTGCGGGCGTTGCGGCGGTGCTGCGAGGCGGGAGCGGTCGTGGTGGTGACGAGCCATCGCCCGGCGATGCGGGCGGCGGCGGACCGGGTGATCGAGTTGCGCGATGGGCGTCTGGCCGAGGCGGCGGCCGCCGAAGCGGCTTGAGCGGGCTGGCATGGCCGGTGCCGTGCAAGCCTGCTTGGAACGTTTAAGGACGCATCATTTGCCGGCAGCGTGCCAGTAGGCTCTGCCGAATGACGCTTAAGCGGAGGATCGGTGATGGCGCAGAGTTTGTCGTTGGCTGTGCGGGACGCGCCTTGGCTGGAGGAGGCGGAGACGAGGCTGCCGCAAGGGTCGCTGCGGGGCATCGCGGCCGCGAGCGTGCTGACGCTGGTGCTCGGCTTCGGCGGGCTGGTGACGTGGGCCGGGCTGACGACGGTCGACAGCGCGGTGCCGGCGGCGGGCGTGATCGTGACCTCGGACAAGCGCAAGACGATCTCCCTGCTGGACAGCGGCATCCTGCGGGAGCTGCTGGTGCACGAGGGGGACAAGGTGGCGGCCGGGCAGGTGCTGCTGCGGCTGGACGACGCGCAGATCAAGGCGACGCGGGCGCAGGCGTACGTGCAGTATTGGTCGGCGGTGGCGCGGGCGGCCCGGCTGGAGGCGGAGGCGGGGGACGAGCGCAAGCTGGCCGAGTCGGAGGCATTGCGGGCGGCCGCGGCGGGAAACCGGGACATCGCGGCGGCGGCGGCGGCGGAGGCGAACCAGTTCCGCAACCGGTGGTCGGCGCTTGATGCCTCGGTGCGGGTGCAGGAGCGCAAGATCGCGCAGCAGCAGGCGCAGATGGGCGCGTTGAGGGCGCAGATCGCGGCGCACGGGACGCGGCTGGGGCTGATCCAGGAGGAGTTAAAGGGAGTCGATTTCCTGCTGGCGAAGGGGCTGTCGACCAAGCCGCGGCAGTTGGCGCTGATGCGGGAGGAGGCGGATCTGCGCGGGCAGATCGGGGCGCTCGGCGGGGAGCTGGTGCAGGCGCAGCAGGCGATCGCCCAAGTCCAGCTCGAGATCATCAACGCGGGGGAGGCCCGGCGGTCGGATATTTCGAAGGAGCGGGCGGAGACGCAGGCCGCGCGCGCGGAGGCGGAGCAGCGGCTGGCCGCGGCGGACGACCTGCTGCGCAAGCGGGAGGTGATCGCGCCCGAGGGGGGGACCGTGACGGACATCAAATATTTCACGCCGGGGAGCAGCATCGTGGCCGGGCAGCCGGTGATGGATTTGGTGCCGGAATCGGCGAAGATGCTGGTGGAGGGGCGCGTGTCGCCGGGGGAGGTGGAGCACCTGGCGGTGGGGCAGCGGGTGAACGTGCGTTTGTCGGCGTATAAGACGCACCGGGTGCCGGTGATCACCGGACGGCTCGCGTATGTGGGGGCGGACCGGCAGACGGACCCGAACAACGCGCCGTTCTTCCTGGTGCGGGCCGAGATCGACGCGGACGCCTTGAACGACAAGCCCGGCGTGGTGCTGCTGCCGGGGATGCCGGCGGACGTGCTGATCGTGAACGGGGAGCGGTCGGTGCTGGCGTTCCTGGTGAGCCCGATCACGGATAGTATTCATCGGTCGATGAAGGAGGAGTGAGCGCCGTTTTTGTTGCGCAACCACGTCAATGTAAAGCTTGCTTGCATTTCCCGGCGGAGCTTGTGTTAACTGATGTCTGAAGGCGGCCAGGAAGGCCGAACAGTAAAAACCGGAGGACGTCGTGAGTAAAACATCCATCTTGCGTTCCGTCGCGCTATCTGCCCCGCTCGTGTTCTCGACGCTGCTGCTGGCAGGGACAGCGCACAGCGCCGATGTCAAGCACTACGACAGCAGCAAGCCGACGTTCTGGACCAATCCGCCGAAGGACTGGTTCCTGGGCGACGAGACGACCGACATGAAGGGTCTGGCCCCCCCCGTTGGGCCGGCATTGCCGACGCCGGTGGCCGAACTGCAAGAGAACCTTGAGAAGATCAAGTTGCCGCCGGGCTTCAAGATCGAGGTCTACGCCTCCGGGCTGCCGGAGGCGCGGCAGATGGCTTGGGGCGACAACGGCACGCTGTTCGTGGGTTCCTACAATGCGACCAACGTCTACGCGGTAACGGAGAAGGACGGGAAGCGGTCGGTCAAGACCATCCTGAAGGGGCTGAACATGCCGACCGGCCTGGCGTTCCGGAACGGGGCGCTTTACGTGGTCGCGATCGACAAGCTGCTGCGGTACGACAACGCCGAGGCAAACCTCGACAAGATGCCGGAGCCGGCCGTGGTCTACGACGACATGCCGCCCTTCGTGGCGCACGGGTGGAAGTATATCGTGGCTGACCGGAAGGGCGACATGTACTTGCCGTTCGGCCCTCCGTTCAACATCGGCATCCCGCCGACCAGCGTGTCGCAGATCCGCAAGGTGCACTCCGATACGGGGCTGGCTGAGATCGTGGCGCTCGGCGTGCGCAACAGCGTCGGCGGCGACATCGACCCGCGCTCGGGCGACTACTGGTTCACCGAGAACGCGCGGGACTGGATCAGCGACAACATGCCGAGCGATAAGCTGAATCACATCACGCGGATCGGCCAGCACTTCGGCTATCCGTATTGCCACCAGGGCGACATGCCGGACCCGAAGTTCGCGATGGGGCACTCGTGCGACGAGTTCACGCCGCCGGTAGTCAACCTCGGCGCGCATGTGGCCCCCTTGGGAATGAAGTTCTACACCGGCAACCAATTCCCGCAGGAGTATCAGAACAACATCTTCATCGCCGAGCACGGCTCATGGAACCGGCATGCGTACCAAGGCGCGCGGATCACCCGGGTGACGGTTGACCCGGACGGGAAGAACGCGAAAAGCGAGACCTTCGCCGAGGGCTGGCTGGTCGGCGAGCAGGAGTATACCGGACGGCCGACCGACATTCTGCAGGCCAAGGATGGGTCATTGATGGTTGCCGATGACTGGGCGGGCGCAGTCTATCGGATCAGCTACGAGAAGCAGTAGCAGGTTTCCCGCCCGCCTCGGGATCGCCGGGCGGGCGGGTTGCTTGGCTGAGGGCTCGTTCTGGAATAAATGCTGTGACTCGATCGGGCAAACGAGCCCTCGTCTTTGTTTTGCCGGGCGGCTTTGTTGGCGTGCTGTCGCACTTCTTGCCGACGCTGCCCTAAGCGGATGATACGATGCGTCTGATTGCGGTGGTGGTGCTGGCGGGCTGTTTGATTGGGCAGGCCAAAGCGGCAGATGTTGAGGCAGGACAGGCAAAGGCTGCCGCGTGCGCCGCCTGTCATGGCACGAACGGGGTGTCCAGGGCGCCCGCGATCCCGTCATTGGCCGGGCAGCGCGAGAAGTTCCTGCAGTGGCAATTAGTGTTCTTCCGGTCAGGACGGCGGGAGAACGCCATCATGGGGCCGATCGCCTCGGCGCTGTCTGATGAGGACATCCGCAACCTCGGCGCCTATTACGCCTCGCTGCCGCGAGCGCCGCCGCCTGCGCCCCCGCCGGACCCGGCGCTGCGACAGGCAGGCGAGGCGTTGGCGTCGCAGCATCGGTGCGCCTCGTGCCATACCGACACGTGGGGCGGGAAGCAGGCGGCGCCGGCGATCGGGTTCCAGCATAAGGATTACCTGATCAAGGCGCTCAGCGATTACCGGTCCGGCGCGCGGCCGAGCGTCGGGGTGGCGGCAATGACGGAGGCGGCATCGCGTTTGAGCGACAAGGACATCGCGGCCTTGGCGCAGTACTTGGCCGCTTACCGATGAGGGCGCCCGCCTGGACCGCGGGCGTAATGCTACTTGCAGGCACTGCCCTAGGCGCGCAGCCGGCAAGCGGGCAAGCGCCGCTGCAGCGGACCGCGGCGTTCGAGCGCGGCTTTGCCACCTCGCTCTACGTGTTCGACGCATGCGGGGACCCGTTGGCTGGCCGGATGTTCCGCCGCGCATTGGCGAAGCGGATCGAGCAATGCCCGTTCTCGGCCGAGGCGCGGGCAAGATACGCCCGGCGGACGGCGTTGCAGCAGGCGAAAGCGCGTAAGGCGATGCGGTCCATGATCGAGCGCCAGGGCGGGCTGCCGATGCGATTGGATGGCATGAACGCCACCTGCCACGCCGAGCAGGCGAGCGCGGATTATCAAGCCCTTCGCAGCAAGCTGCAGGCTTTCGACGAAGGCCGGGTCGACGCGGCGGCCATCATTGGCGAGGCGTGCGACGCGGAGCAGATCACGCCCTAATGTCCCGGTTCAGAAGTTCGTCGTGCTGAAAGCGCGTGCCTCGGGATACTAACCTTTTGGTTTCGTGACCTGCTTGTCCCAGAAGTTCGAAAGCGAACGTCTGGGGCGGGATACTAGACCCGTACGCCCTGACTGATCGCAGTCAGAACGACCGCGGTCTGACGGCAGCGTCGGCACTCAGTGCGACATCAGGCCGACAATGCTGCCGGCTGAATAAGGGCTGAGGGCTCGTTGGCCCAGTCCAGCTCCAGCGATCAAGTCTGAACAATCTCTAAGAGGTTGCCGATTCCAACGCCACGATGCGGTAGAGCAGAGGCTCGCCGTCCGGCCGTTGCAGGCGAACCAGCTCGCCAGGGCGGAAGACGTGGCCTTCAAACAGCCAGATCGGGTCGTCCATGCTGCTGGTGCTTTGC
The DNA here is from genome assembly GCA_965217935.1 of Acetobacteraceae bacterium. GTDB lineage: Bacteria > Pseudomonadota > Alphaproteobacteria > Acetobacterales > Acetobacteraceae > JBBROS01. The sequence goes on from OZ244581.1 coordinate 2,321,762, forward strand.
AAGGCCCAGCCTTCATCGATGCGGATAACCTCAAGCTTGCGATCCAGGGCACCCGGACGGTGGCTGCTCGCGAGCCAGGGGTGCGGGTCAGCCAGGTGCGCATTGACGTCGATCTGACCCTGGGCGGTGAGAATAAGGCTGATGCTGAGGCGGTCGTTGATGTCGCCGTCCGGATTGCCAGGACCTCGTGCCAGCACGAGGGTCAGAATCGCCATTGTCAACCTTGCACCGATCTAATGAACGGAAACGCGCAACTACTCCCATCGGTTCATTACAGCTCGGCCACTGAGAAAGACGGTCAGATCGCGACCCGCACGCCGAGCTCGACGACGCGGTCACTGGGGATGCGGAAGAACTCGGTGGCAGGCACGGAATTGCGGGCCATGACGAGGAAAAGGAACAGGCGCCAGGCCGGAAGCTTAGGGACCATGGCGCGGACCAGGACTTCGCGGCCAAGAAAGAAGCTGGCTTGCATTGGATCATACTTGATGCCGGATTGGTCCAGGTCTTCAAGCGCGCGCGGGATATTGGGGCTTTCCATGAAGCCGTAGCGCAGCACGACACGGTGCACGCCGGGAGCGAGCTCGCTGGCCTCGGCGCGCTCGGCCAACGGGATTTCGGGAACATCGATGTTCTGCACGGTGACGAAAATCACCCGTTCGTGCAGCACCTTGTTGTGCTTGAGGTTATGAAGCAGGGCGGCCGGAACGTAGTCGGGGTTGCCGGTGAGGAACACAGCGATGCCCGGCACGCGGATGGTGCGCGATTGCGGCAGGCGCTTGAGGAAGGAGGCGAGCGGTAAGCTGTCCTGCTTCCAGCGGGCAAGCATGAGCTCGCGGCCCCGGTGCCACGATGTCATCAGGCCCATCAGGGCCACGCCGAGCAGGAGCGGGACCCAGCCGCCGTCGGGGATCTTGAGGGCATTGGCGGAAAAGAACGTGGCGTCGATGAAGAACAGCGAGCCGAAGACAGCCAGGGTCAAGGTGCGCGACCAGTTGTAACGGCGGCGGAAGACGACGACGGCGAGCACGCTCGTGCACATGAACGTGCCGGTGACGGCGATGCCGTAAGCCGAGGCGAGCGAGTCGCTGCTGCGGAACGAGAGCACTAGGATCATGACGCCGACGAGCAGCGCGGTGTTGATCTGCGGCAGGTAGATCTGGCCTTCCTCGGTGACGCTGGTGTGGCGGACGGTCATGCGCGGCAGGAAGGTCATCTGCATGCACTGCCGGGCGATGGAGTAGGCGCCGGAGATCATGGCCTGGCTGGCGATGACGGTGGCGGCGGTGGCGAGGCCGACGAGCGGCAGGCGGAGGATGTCGGGGGCAAGCAGATAGAACGGGTTCTCGAGCGACGCCGGATCGGTCAGGACGAGCGCGCCCTGGCCGAAGTAGTTCAGCACCAGGCACGGGAGGACGTAGAACAGCCAATCGACGCGGATGGGCTTGGCGCCGAAATGGCCCATGTCGGCATAAAGCGCCTCGGCCCCGGTGACGGCGAGGACGACGGAGCCGAGCGCGACGAAGGCAAGCCAGCCGTGGGCGAGGCAGATGCGCACCGCGTAATGCGGCGACAGGGCGGCGAGCACGCCGGGGCTGCGGACGATTTCGGCGACGCCGAGCGCTGCCAGGGTAATGAACCAGAGCGCCATCACGGGACCGAACAGGCGGCCGATCGTGGCGGTGCCGCGGACCTGGAAGGCGAACAGGCCGAAGATGACGACGATCGAGATCGGCAGGACGAATTGCTGGAATGCGGTGGAGACGGTGGCCAATCCCTCGACTGCGGAAAGGACCGAGATGGCCGGGGTGATGGTGCCGTCGCCGAAGAACAGGCTGGCGCCGGCGATGCCGAGCAGGCCGAGGGCGGCGCGGAACCGAGAGCCTTCGACGCCGCGCTGGGCGACCGCCATGAGCGCCAGGATGCCGCCCTCGCCATTGTTGTCGGCGCGCATGACCAGGCCGACGTACTTGATCGTGACGACCAGGACCAGCGACCAGAAGATAAGCGAGAGGACGCCGAGGATCTCGACGCGGCCGACGCCCACGCCGCTGAATTGGCTCAGGCTGGCCTTAAGCGCATAGAGCGGGCTGGTGCCGATGTCGCCGTAGACGATGCCCAGGGCGCCGAGGACGGCGGCGCCGCTTAGGGTGTCACGGCTTGGGTCGCCGTGGACGTTGCTCACGCGGGGACCGGCTGCTTCGATGCGGGGTCGATCAGGCAGGGCATGGCTCAGTGTCTCCGCACGGCGCGGCCTGCGGATGTGGCTCCGGTCGCGGCGGCGCTGGAGGGATAATCCTGGTTTGGCGGCGTGTGCAAGCGCGACATGGCCGCGCGGGTAAATCGTGCAAGGCAGGGGATGTATGAGGCGGGGCGGCCCCGATCAACTCCGCGGTTTGCGGCGGCGGGCCAACAGGGCGCCGCCGGCGCCGAACAGGAAGATGGCGAGGCTTGCCGGCTCCGGAACATCGGTGGGCGGCGCGGCAGCCAGGTCCGGCGGCGGAGGCGGGCTGGTCACGATGATGTCGAACGGCTGAGGGACGAAGGACATGGCATGGTCGGGCGTGGCGAGCGCCGCAGGCCAGGCAACCACGGCGCGCTCGGCGTTTTGGGACATGGCGGCCACCGCGCCGGCGGCTGCGGCGATCCCGCCTGCTGCGAGCGCGATCCTGCTCAATCCGCCGACGCCGGCCATGCCGGGCAGGGCCAGCCTAGGGGCTGCTGCGGCGCGAGGCGCGCTTGGAAGCGGGCCGGGACCGCGCACGCAGCCCGGCCCGGCTGCAGGCTGCCGCCCCACGGCAACATGAGAATGGCCCGGCGCCGCCTGGCGAACGGACGCTTGGGCGCCGGCATGGCGGCCTGGCGCATGATGGGCGGCGAGGCCGAGTCTGCGATGACCCGTGCCGCGAACCCAACGAACTGCAGCGAGCCCGGGCGGACCGAGTGGATTACATGGGAGGGACATTTGCGAGATCCTGAACAACACGTCGGCCGCATTTCGTTCCGGGTGGTTATGATTCCCCCCAATCAACGGCAACGACTCATATGTAAGGAATGTTAACCTATTGTGCTGCCCTCTAATTAAACCGTCATTCAGGGCCGCCCGTCTTGGGCCTGGCGCCGAAGATCGCGCTGCCGACGCGCACGTGCGTGGACCCTTCGCGGATCGCCGCCTCGAAATCCCCGGACATGCCCATCGACAGGACCGGCAAGCCATGCCGGGCGGCGCAGGCGGCAAGCCATCGGAAGTGAGGGCGAGGGTCGGCGCCGTCCGGCGGGATGCACATCAGGCCCTGGATCGCGGCCCCGAAGCGCTGCTGGCAGGCGGCGATGAACGAGTCGGCCTCGACGGTCGGGATGCCCGCCTTCTGCGGCTCGTCGCCGACGTTCACCTGAATCAGGAGCCGCGGGGTGCGGCCCTCCTTCTCGATGGCGGCGGCAAGCGCATCGGCGAGCCGCGGCCGATCAAGCGTCTCGATCACGTCGGCCAGGCGGACCGCGTCGCGCGCCTTGTTGGTTTGCAGCGGGCCGATAAGGTGCAGGCACAGGCCCGGGTGGCACTCGCGCAACGGGAGGAACTTGGCGGCGGCTTCCTGGACGCGGTTCTCGCCGAAGCGCCGCTGCCCGGCGGCAACCGCGGCCTCGATCATCTCGGCAGGATGGGTTTTCGACACGGCGACGAGCCGCGCCGCGCCGGGTTGACGCTGGGCGGCGGCGAGTGCGGCATCGATGCGCGCCTGGACCGCTTGCAGCGGCGCGGCGACAATGTTCGCGGAGATGGTCATGGATATGAGGCTTGTCGCATGGGGGCGGGCGGTCAAGAGCCGGCGGCGCGCGGCCATGCCGCCGTTGTGGCTGTTCACGGACAGGGACCGAATGCCGGACGTGATCGCTGCCGTGGAGCGCCTGCCGCGGGGGCTTTGCGGGGTGGTGTTCCGGCATGACGGCATGGCGGGACGGGAGGCCGTGATCCGACAGGTCGCGCGGGTTTGCCGGGCGCGAAGGCTGGCCCTGGTGGTCGCGGGGCGGGCGGATGCGCCGCCGGGCGTTGGGCGGCATCTGCGCGAGGGGCGGCGGGCGGTGGGGCTTGGCGCGCGGCGGGGCTGGCTGAGCGCGTCGGCGCATGGGCCGGCGGGGCTGGTGCGGGCGCGGCGGGCGGGGGCTGGCCTGGTCTTCCTGTCGCCGGCGTTCGCGACGCGGAGCCACCCCGCGGCGCGGCCGCTCGGGGTTTGGCGCTGGGCGGCGATGGCGCGGCGGGCGGGAGCGCCCGTCCTGGCGCTCGGCGGGGTGGATGGGCGCTCGGCGCGGCGGCTGCCGGCATGGGTGGCGGGGGCGGGGGCGATCGGGGCTTTATCGGGCTGAGTCGGGCTTTGTTGCTCGCGCGCCACAGTGTTCCGGCATTGCCATGAACGGGTGCGGTTCACGATTGCGAGTGGGAACGTAGGTAGGCAAAAAGGCGCCACGCCGCGCCGGTCCAAAATTCGCGCCTGTTGAAAGGGATGCGGGACGGGTCGGAGCGAACGATTAAACATGCCGAGGGTCGGCTTTTTTGAGGAGATGTTTGGGATGCGTAAGCTCCTTCTTGCCAGTGCGGCTTTGCTCGGCGCGTCGTTGATGACGGCCGACTTTGCCGATGCCCAGGCGCTGGGCAAACCCGACCCGGGCACGGTGACGGTGCGATTGAACGGCCGGGTGCGGTTCTATGCTTACGGCGCATTCGACCGCGACGTGGACAACAACCCGGCCGTGGGCGCCGCGCGGTTGGGCCCGAACGCGGGCACGAACAAGCAGAGCAACTACGGCTTCGCCGAATACGGCCGCCTCTATCCAGGCTTCGACGGTCAGACCGCCAACGGCCTGAAGTATGGCGCCAGCCTGGAAATCCGGCAGGACCTCAGCTCCCCGGCCGGCGGTGGCTCGTTCGGCTCGATCTCAGGGGCGGACCCGCAGCGCGCGGGCCTCTACTTCCGGCGCGTGTGGGGCTACATCGGCGCCGACAACGTCGGCACGCTGCGGCTTGGCGCCACCGACCAGCCGACCAGCCTTTACCTGACCGGCAACTTCGAGAACTTCGACAGCGGCGGCTTCAACGGCGACGTGCCGGGCATCTCTGGCGCCGCGCTGGTCGCCTGGCCCTTCTCGGACGTCGGCAGCTATTACACGACGAACAAGGCAGTTTACCTGTCGCCGCAGCTCTACGGCTTCGATCTCGGCGTCTCGTATGAGCCGAGCACGGCCAACGTGAGCGGCGGCAACAACTGCCCGGGCGGCATCTCCGCTCCAGGATGCGACCGCTTGTCGTCGACGCCGACCAACCTTGAGACGGCGCGGCGCAAGAACACTGTCGACGCGCTGGTCCGCTACCGCGGCACGTTCGCGGGCTTCGGCATCGCGGCGACCGGCGCCTATATCGGCGGCAGCCACGTGACGGACGACTCCAACATCGGCGGGCCTTACAACTCCAACCCGTTGACCACGAGCTCCGCGACCGGTTCGGCGAACCTGCCCCGCTATAACTACCAGGGCCTCAATGCCGGCGACTTCGGCCTGGCAGTGACCTATGCCGGCTTCAGCGTCGGCGGCCACTACACGTTCGGCCAGTTCAACGGCAACGTCGCCAACACGCTCCCGGATGGCTATGACAACGGCGAGGCATGGCTGGGGGGCGCTTCCTACACCATCGGGCCGGTCGTGGTCGGCGCGCACTACCTCTACAACAAGAGCGCGGGCAACCTAAGCAACGACTACTTCGGGCGGCAGCGCACCGAGCAAGGCGCGGCTGTCGGCGCGACCTACACGGTGGCGCCGGGCTTGGCCCTGTCGCTGTCAGGCATCTACGGCATCCGCAAGCAGAACGGCTACAATTTCGTCACCGGTGCGGGCGTGAATGCTGCCAACCCGAACGGCAACCCGAACAACAACAAGATCGTCTCGACGTTAATTTATTTCGGCACGTTGTTTAGCTGGTAAGACGAGCGGCGCGCCATGTGGGGGCGGTGGGCAACCACCGCCCTTTTTTTGTTGTCTGGCGAAAATCCGCGCGGCTTCGCCGAAGCGGACGACCTGAACGCGGCACTGGAACCCGGCGACGCAAGCCTTTGATGTCGCCGAATTGTCACAGTGTTCCCCAATTGCCAAGGCGGACGAACGTTCAGGATTGTTACCGACGCGGCAACTTGGCAGTAGATCATTCATGACCTTGACGCGCCGCCGAATGGAAGCGGTCAGGGACAAAAAGTGATCCTGACTATGGTTCCGTCGAGGAGGTTCGCGTCATGCGTAAGGTATTGTTGGCGAGTGCAGCCCTGTTTGTCGCGGCGATCGGCACGCCCAATTGGGCCAGTGCGCAGGCTCTAGGGACTCCGTCCCCTGGAACCGTGACAGTGCGCTTGAATGGCCGGGTGCAGTTCTATGCCTATGCCGCGTTCGACCGCGATGTGGACAACAACCCGGCCACCGGCGCCGCCCGGTTGGGCCCGAACGCGGGCACGAACAAGCAGAGCAATTATGGCTTCGCCGAGTATGGCCGTCTGTTCCCGGGCTTCGACGGGCAGACCGCCAACGGGCTGAAATACGGCGCCAGCCTGGAAATCCGGCAGGACCTCAGCTCGCCGGCTGGCGGCGGTTCGTTCGGCTCCATTTCGGGGGCGGACCCGCAGCGCGCGGGTCTCTATTTCCACCGGGTCTGGGGCTACATCGGCGCCGACAACGTCGGCATCCTGCGACTCGGCGCCACCGACCAGCCGACCAGCCTGTATCTCACCGGCAACTTCGAGAACTTCGACAGCGGCGGGTTCAACGGCGACGTGCCGGGCATCTCTGGGGCGGCGCTGATCTCCTGGCCGTTCTCCGACAGCGGCGAGTATTACACGACGAACAAGGCGGTTTACCTGTCGCCGGAGCTGTACGGTTTCGACTTCGGCGTGTCGTATGAGCCGAGCACGGCCAATGTGAGCGGCGGCAACAACTGCCCGGGCGGCATCTCCGCCCCTGGGTGCGACCGTTTGTCGTCGACGCCCACCAATCTTGAGACAGCGCGGCGCAAGAACTCGGTCGACGCGCTGATCCGCTACCGCGGCACGTTCGCGGGTTTCGGCATCGCGGCGACCGGCGCGTATATAGGCGGCGGCCACGTGTCGGACGACTCCAACATCGGCGGCCCCTACAACTCGAACCCGCTGACCACGAACTCGGCTGTCGGTGCGGTGAACCTGCCCCGCTACAACTACCAAGGCCTCAATGCCGGCGATTTCGGCATCGCGGTGACCTATGCCGGCTTCAGCGTCGGCGGCCATTACACGTTCGGTCAGTTCAACGGCAATGTCGGCATCACGGTGCCGCAGGGGTATTCCAATGGCGAGGCTTGGCTTGCTGGCGCCTCCTACACGATCGGGCCGCTCGTGTTCGGCGCGCATTACCTCTACAACAAGAGCGCGGGCGACCTGAGCAGCGACTATTTCGGGCGGCAGCGCACGGAGCAGGGCGTGGCCGCCGGCGCCACCTATACGGTCGCTCCGGGCCTGAGCCTGTTCCTCTCCGGTTTGTGGAACGTGCGCAAGCAGAATGGTTACAACTTCCTGACCGGCGCTGGGACGAGCGCCGCCAACCCGAACGGCGACCCGAACAACAACAAGATCACCGCCAGCCTGTTTTACGCGGGAACGCAGTTTAGCTGGTAAGGGCAGGCGCGGACAGGGGCGGTGGCAGGGACGCCGCCCTCTGCTTATGAGCTGGCTGCCGCCCGGCCCTCATCGCTTGGCGGCCGCGTTCCTTGCCGTTAAGAAAGGCGCGGCGCGCGTTGCGCCTGCCCGCGGATGGAATACGAACATGAAACGCCTCGTCCCCTTCACCGTCTTGGCAGCCGTGTTGCTGACAGCAGCCTGCGGCAGCAGCAAAGTGCGCGCCGTGGGCGAGGACGAGTACAACGACTACCGCAACAGGGGCGGCACGCAGGGCAAGCTGTTCGGCGACCAGGGATTGGTGTTCGGCGTCGGCAAGGGGACCGACAAGGCAAGGGCCGAGGAAGGCGGCGGCATCGGCGTCAACGCCTATCTCTGGCGCGGCGCGCTGGACACGCTGTCGTTCATGCCGCTGGCCTCCGCGGACCCGTTCGGGGGCGTGATCATCACCGACTGGTATGAGCCGCCCAGCTCGCCCGGGGAGCGGTTCAAGGCGACGGCCTACATCCTGGGACGCACGTTGCGCGCGGACGGCGTCCGGGTGTCGATCTTCCGGCAGGTGATGGACAATGGGCGATGGGCCGATGCGTCGGTCAGCCCGGTGACGACGGGGGAGATCGTCAACAAGGTCCTGGCGCGGGCACGGGAGCTGCGGTCGCAAACGGCGTCCCAGTAGGACAGAGCGCTTGAGCGAAGCATACGATTTCAGGTCGGAGGAGCCGCGATGGCAGCAGGCCTGGACCGATCGCGGCTGCTTTCGCGTCGAGGACGTGCCGACGGACGGCAAGCCGAAATACTACGTGCTCGAGATGTTCCCGTATCCGAGCGGCAAGATCCACGTCGGCCACGTGCGGAACTATACGTTGGGCGACGTGGTCGCGCGCTACAAGCGGGCGCGGGGATTCTCCGTGCTGCACCCGATGGGATGGGACGCGTTCGGCTTGCCGGCGGAGAACGCGGCTCGGGACCGGGGCATCCACCCGGCGGAATGGACCCGCTCCAACATCAAGGCGATGCGGGCGGAACTGCAGCGCATGGGCCTGTCGCTCGACTGGTCGCGGGAGATCGCGACCTGCGACCCGGCCTACTACGGGCAGCAGCAGCGGCTGTTCCTGGAGTTGCTGAAGGCCGGGCTGGCGACGCGGCGGGAAAGCTGGGTGAACTGGGACCCGGTTGACGGCACGGTTCTGGCCAACGAGCAGGTGATCGACGGCCGCGGCTGGCGCTCGGGCGCGATGGTCGAGAAGCGCCAGCTCAGCCAGTGGTTCATGAAGATCACCGATTACGCCGAAGCGCTGCTGGCCGCGCTCGACGATCTGCCGCGCTGGCCGGAGCGGGTGCGGACGATGCAGGCCCGGTGGATCGGGCGCAGCGAGGGGGCGAGGGTCCGGTTCCAGGAGGCCGTAAGCGGGGACAAGGCGGCGTTCGGCTCGATCGAGGTGTTCACCACCCGGCCGGACACGCTCTACGGGCTGTCGTTCATCGCGCTCGCGCCGGAGCATCCGGTGGCGGCGATGATGGCGGCGCGCAGCAACGAGGCGGCGCGGTTCGTGGCGCAGGCGCGCAGCCTGGGGACGAGCGAGGCGGCGATCGAGACGGCGGAGAAGCTGGGCTTCGACACCGGCCTGCGGGTGCGCCACCCGTTCGATGCGTCGCGCACGGCGCCGGTCTGGATCGCCAACTTCGTGCTGATGGAATACGGCACGGGCGCGATCTTCGGCTGCCCGGCGCATGACCAGCGCGACCTGGAGTTCGCGCGCAAGTATAAGCTGCCGGTGCTGCCGGTGATTGCCGGGCCGGACGGCGTGGCCATCGGCGAGACCGCCTATTCCGGCCCGGGACGGCTGGTGAAATCCGGCTTCCTGGACGGCATGGAGGTGGAGCAGGCCAAGCGCGCCGCGATCGACGCGCTGGAGCGCGAGGGCCACGGCAAGGGCGTGGTGAATTGGCGGCTCCGGGACTGGGGGGTCAGCCGGCAACGCTACTGGGGCGCCCCGATCCCGGTGATCCATTGCCCGGCCTGCGGCGTCGTGCCGGTCCCGGACGAGCAGCTGCCGGTGGCGCTGCCGGAGGATGTCACGTTCGACAAGCCCGGCAACCCGCTCGACCATCACCCGACCTGGAAGCACGTAGCTTGCCCCGAATGCGGCCAGGAGGCGGTGCGGGAGACGGACACGTTCGACACCTTCGTCGACAGCTCCTGGTATTTCGCCCGGTTCTGCAGCCCGGGCGCCGAAACACCGTTCGAGCGGGCGGCGGCGGACCATTGGATGCCGGTCGACCAGTATATCGGCGGCGTCGAGCACGCCATCCTGCACCTGTTGTATGCGAGGTTCTTCACCCGCGCGCTCCATGCGACGGGACGCATCGGGATGGCGGAGCCGTTCGCGGGCCTGTTCACGCAGGGGATGGTGACGCACGAAACCTACAAGGGCGCCGACGGACGCTGGCTGCCGCCCGGCGACGTGGAGAAGCTGGCCGACGGCACGGCCCGGCGCCGGACGACCGGGGAGGCCGTGGAGGTCGGGCGCGGCGAGAAAATGTCCAAGAGCAAGTTGAACACGATCGATCCGGGGGCGATCATCGACCAGTACGGGGCGGATACGGCCCGCTGGTTCGTGCTGTCGGACAACCCGCCCGAGCGTGATATCGAGTGGACCGAGGCGGGCGTGGCCGGGGCGTCCCGGTTCATGCAGCGGGTCTGGCGGCTGGGGCTCGGCGTCGCCTCGGGCGAGCGTGCCGGCGAGGCGGGCGAGCAGGCGCGCATGGAGGTGCGCCGGGCGGTGCATCGGACAATCGCGGCGGTGACGGACGCGCTGGAGGGGTTCGCCTTCAACGTGGCGGTCGCGAAGCTCTATGAGTTGGCGAGCGTGCTGGCGGACGCGGAGCGGACTGGGGTTGCGCTCGATGCGCGGCGCGAGGGCGTGCTGACGCTCGCGCGCCTGATGGCCCCGATGGCCCCGCATTTGGCGGAAGGGGTGCAGCGATTGATCGATCCGGGCGCGCCCTTGATGGCTGAGCAGCCGTGGCCGGAGGCGGACCCGGCGCTGCTGGCAATCGAGAGCGTCACGGTCGCGGTCCAGGTGATGGGCAAGCTGCGCGGCACGGTGATGCTTCCGCCGGGGACTGGCGAGGCGGAGGCGCTCAGGGCGGCGGAGGCGGAGCCGAACGTGGCGCGGCTGCTGGAAGGCAAGCGCATCGTCAAGCGCGTGCATGTGCCGGACCGCATCGTCAATTTCGTGATCGCCGGGTGACGACGGTGCGGCGGCGGGGCTTGCTGGCGGGTTTCGCGGCGCTGGGTCTCGGGGGGTGCGGCTTCCGCCCGTTGTATATGGCCGGCCGCGGCAGGGCCGGGCCCGCGGCCGAACTCGCCGCGGTCTATGTGCCGGTAATCCCGGAGCGGTCGGGCCAGTTGCTGCGCCAGGCGCTGCAGCAGCGGCTGGAAGGATCTGGCGGCGGCATCAAGCGCTATGAGCTGATCGCGTCGAATGCGATCAGCGCCGAAGGGATCGGCATCCAGCGCGACTCATCGGCGACCCGAGTGCGGCTGATTGGCAACAGCGCCTGGACTCTGCGTTTGCTCGATCCGGGGCATACGGTGCTGGCGAGGGGAACGAGCCGGGTCCTGGACGGATACAACATCTTGAACCAGCAATACTTCGCGGCCGACATCGAGGCGTCCTCGGCCTACAGGCGAGTGGCGGAGACCCTGGCGGACCAGATCGTCACGCGGGTGGCGGTCGTCCTGAAACGCCGGGCGGCGGAGCAGCCCCGGGCTTGAAGATAGAACCGCGGCGCGCGGCCGGGTTCCTGCGTGACCCTGGGGCGGCGCGGGTGGCGTTGCTGCACGGCGACGACGAGGGCCTGGTGCGGTTCCGCGCCGACGCGCTGACGCTTTCGGTGGCAGGTACGGCGGATGACCCGTTCCGGGTGGCCTGGCTCGGGCGCGAGGAGCATGGGCGGCTTCTTGAGGAGGCGAGCGCGATCGCGATGCTCGGCGGCCGCCGGGTGATCCGGGTGCGGGATGTGGGGGAGGCGCTGACGCCGGCCGTGGAGCAGGTCCTGGCAGGGCCTGGGGACTCGCTGGTGGTGCTTGAGGCCGGGGGGCTGCGGCGCGGCAAGTTGCTGGGCTTGGTAGAGAAGGCGGCGGCCGGGGCGGCGCTTGCTTGCTACCCGGAGGCGGGCCAGGAGTTGCGCGGGGCGATCGCCGGGCAGTTGGAGGCGGCGGGAGTGCGGGCGGACGCGGACGCGCTCGATTGGCTGCGGGATCATCTCGGCGGCGATCACGCAAGCACCCGGGGCGAGATCGAGAAGCTGGCGCTTTATGCAGGGGACGAGCGGCGGCTGAACTTGGATTCGGTTCGGGCCTGCGTGGGCGACCAGGCGGCGGCGTCGATGGACGACGCGGTCTATGCGGCGACCTTGGGCGACCTGGCGCTGGCGGACCGGTCGGTGGAGCGGGCGTTCGCCGAGGGGGTGGCGGCCGTAGGGCTGCTGCGGGGATTGCTGGGGCACTTGCTGCGGATGCACCAGGCGCGCGGCCGGGTGGAGGCCGGGGCCTCGGCGAGCGACGCGGTGGCGGAGATGCGCCCGCCTGTGTTCTGGAAACGCAAGGGGGACATGGCCCGCGCGGTGGGAAGCTGGCCGGCAGGGCGGATTTCGGCGGCAATCGCGGAGATCCGGCGCGCCGAGCTGTCGTGCAAGCAGACGGGCGCTCCCGATGGGGTGATTGCCCGGCGCGCCGTGATGGGGGTGGCCCGGCAAGCGGCGGCTGTGCGGCGGAGATGACCCTTAGGGCAGCGTCGGCAACAAGTGCGGCAGCACGCCGACAAAGCTGCCCGGCAAAACAAAGGCCCAGGGCTGGCGGTCAGAACGGGAGATGGAGGAATTGGTTGAAAGCGGTTCGTTTGTAGGCTGCGAACGGTTCGCCGTCGGTGAATCCGCGGCCGCGATAGAGGCTGAGCGCCGGCTCGAACGCCGGGCCGCGCCCGGTTTCCAGGTTCAGCCGAACCATGCCCCTGTTTTTGGCTTCGATAATGATGTGGTCGAGCAGGCGGGAGGCGACGCCTTTGCGGAGGTAGTCAGGATGGGTGCGCATGGATTTCAGCTCCCCGGCATTGCTAAACGCCCTGAGCGCGCCGACGCCGGCGATGTCGTGGGCCTGCCAAACGGTCCAGACCGTGATGTCGGAGGTTTGAAGCCCCGCGAGGTCGAGAGCGAAGACGCTGCCCGGCGGGGAGTTCGCGTGCATTTCGGCGAGATGGAAGGCCAGAAGCTGGCGGGTCGGCTCCGCTGAGAGGTCGTCTTGGCGGATGGTGAACATCAGGCCCGCGTTCGACGTAGCCGGGTCGCGCCATAAAGGTCGGCGACCGGAGTAGTGAGGCCAACGCTTCGCAACGTGAGATCGCCGTCCGTGATGGTTTCTGGCTCGCGTGGCCATGCTCCGTCGGGGCCGCGGCGCAGGAGGTCTGCGCAGATCGAGACGGTTTTGAGCACCAGGATTTCCTGGACGCTCGGTATGGTGGCGTAAGCCCATACGTTGGCCCAGGTTTGGACTTGATTGCTGGGCGAGAGGATTTCGATGATGAGGACGGGCTCGGTGAGAGCTGATTCCTCTTCATCATAGCCGGAGCAGGTAACCGCCGAGTCTGGAATACGCAGGTTATGGCTGGATTGCACGTGCGGAATGACGCCCGGCGTGACGACGAGGCTACAACGGCCGCCTTGCTCTCGGAGGTGGTTGCGGATCACGCTCCCCAGCTCTCCTTGCAGCGTGCCGTGAGTTCGATTGGCCGGCGCCATAGCCTGCGGTACGCCGTCGATGAGCTGCCACGCTCTGCCGTCCCCGGATTGCCACGCCAGGAAATCATCGACCGACATCCGAATGGGAATTTGGGGAAGTGCTGACATAAGCCGAGGCTATCGCAATCGGCGTAGGGCTGTCACTTGGATGCGTGGGAGCAGCCGAAGACGCCCGTCGGCAGCAAAGGCCAGATCAATCGTTTGAGTTTGCCGCCCGGAGAAACGCCGCGGCGGTGCGCAGGCTGAGGGCCATGATCGTCAGCGCCGGGTTGGCGGCGAGGGAGGAGGGGAAAACCGAGTTGTCGCAGATCCAGAGGTTCTCGATGTCGTGGCTGCGGCCGAAGCGGTCGACGACTGCGGTGCGGGCATCGTCGCCCATGCGGCACGTGCCGATGGTATGGGCGCTGCGGCGGCAGGACCAGATGTCGGCGGCGCCGGCTTCTTGCCAGATCCTCGTCATGAACTCGGTCGCGTGGCGCTCAATCGCGAGTTCGTTGGGGCCGTAGCTGAAATGCACGCGGGCCTTGGGGACGCCCAGCTCATCGGCTTCGTCGGCGAGTTCCAGGCGGTTGCCCGGCTGGGGCAGGCACTCGCCGTTGATGCCGAGCCCGGCCGCGTGGTTGTAGCGCATGAGCTGGTCGGTCAGCGCCTGTCCCCAGAGCCCGCGGCCGCGGCCGCGGGAGACGGCATTCGAGTAGGTGACAGGCACGATGCCGAGGCTTTGCACTAAATAGCCGCCGACGAACGGCGCGTCGCGCGCCCGGACCGGGTCTTCGGTGATCAGCGAGGACGGATAGCCTTTGTTGGGCCGGGTCTCCTGCTCGAAACGGCCCCAGACTTGCGCGGCCACGTGGGCCATGTAGTTGCGCCCGATCTGCCCGCTGCTGTTGGCCAGGCCCGTGTGCAGCAGCAGGCGAGGGGTCTCCACCGCGCCCGCAGCAAGGATCAAGGCCCGGCAGCGCTGGCGATGGTCGATCCCGTCCTTGCGGTAGACCACGGCGGTCACGCGGCCGCGGGCATCGGTCTCGATGCCGTGCACGGTGCATTCGGCGCGGATTTCCGCCCCGGCGGCGACGGCCAGGGGAAGATAGGTCACGTCCATGCTCGTCTTGGCGCCGATCCGGCAGCCTTGATGGCAATATCCGCAGTTGATGCAGGCGTGCCGGTGCGGACCGTCGGGCTGATCGACTGGGCGGGAGAGCACGGCGGCGGGGGCGTCGGCGGTGCGGATGCCCAGCCGGCCGCACGCGGCGGCCATGATCTGCGCCGGGGCATTGCGCGGGACCGGCGGGTGGGGATAGCGGCGAGAGGGGTCCCAAGGGTAGTCGGCGGGGCCGGAGACGCCGATGAAACGTTCGACCTCCTGGTAGAGCTGGGCAAGTTCGGCGTACTCAACGGGCCAGTCGGCGCCCTCTCCGCATTCAGTATAGAGGCAGAGGTCGCGCTGGTCCGCCCTGGGGCAGAAGGCGCCCCAATGCAGGGTGGAGCCGCCGACGCCCCGACCGCTGTTGTTCATGCCGAACGCTTGCGGTGTTTGCCCGGCGGACAGGCGCTCGCCGATCCAGTAGATGTCGGCAGCGGCCTCGTCGGCCACGAAGTCGTTCGGGTCCCAATTCCGGCCGGCTTCAAGCGCGACGACGCCCAGGCCCGCGCGGGCCAGCTCTGCCAGCAACGGCGCCCCGCCGGCGCCGGTTCCGACCACGACCACGTCGACGTCGCCCGAGGCGCCGTGCCGCTTCATGTGATCAAGGTTCATAGCACGGGCTCCGGCTCCCAGGATTCGCGTTCGCCGGGGCCGAGGGCGGTGAAGCCGGGTTTCTGGTCCTCGTCGCCGCCGTAGGCGATGCCGCTGTAGCCCATCCTGGCCAGGGTCCCCGGATGGCTGACGAACGCGCGGGCGGCGGCGGCGCGCAGGTCCTGGAACCAGAGCTGCATGGCGCTGGCGGCCAGATTGCCCTGCCATGTTCCATCGGCGATGGCGGCGAGGGTTTGGTCCTGGGCGGCCGAGTCGAGGCGCGCGAAGCCGGGCAGCGCGGCGAGTGCGATGCGATAGGCGTCGGCGTCGGGCGGAAGCGCGTCGAAGCGCCAGCCGTCGCCCGGCCCGGCGAGCGCGGCGTCTATGCGGGCTGCCAGATCGAGGCCGCTGCCGGGGGGTTGGGGCAGCACGCGGCCGGTGATGGCGCGCAGCGTGGCCAGGAGATCGGGCGCCAGGACGGTAGGCGCAGGGTCTGGCAACCGGTCGAGGAGGGCCGCGCGGGTGTTGGCGCTGACGCGGCCGGACATGATCAGGCGAAGATAGGCCGGGTCGAGTTCGGGCGGCGCCCCGAGGTGGGCGCGGATGAGGCTCGCGACCTCCTGGGCGCGCTCCAGCGGCAACAGGTGCGCGGCGCCGGGGAGCGAGACGAGCTGGGCGTCGGCGAAGTGCGGGGTGAGCAGGCGGGCCTGCGCGTCCGGGCCGAGCGCCTCGTCGGCGCCGCCGGCGATCAGGAGGGCGGGGGTTTGCAGGATGCCGACCGCGCCGGACCAGTCCTCAAGGCTGCCGGACTCGAGCCACGCCCGCCAGGCGGCGGGGTTGGTGCGCGCCACTTCCTCGGCAGCGCGGGCGTGGGTTTCAGGATCGAGCGCTTCGGCCACGTTGCCGGCGACGTATCCGACGGCTTCCCGCAGGCCCTGCTCCGCGCCGCCTCGAAACCACGTCAGCATCTCCGCGCGCTTGCTGTCCAGCATCGGCTCCGGCGCCGGCGGGGAGCCGGCCAGGGCAATGAGATGCGTCAAGCCTTCGAGGCCCGGCTCGCCCGCCTCGGCCCGTCGAGCGAGCGCTGCCGCAACCTTGGCGCCCATGCTGTGCCCGGCAATGGCCCAGGGACCAGGGCCGGACGCGCGCTTCGCGGCGGCAACGTGCTCGGCCATCGCGGCGACGCCGTAACCCGGGGTCTCCGCGCTGTCGCCGAACCCCGGCAGGTCGACCGTGACGGTGCGAATCGGGTGGAGGGCGCGTTGCACGCCCCGCCACTGCCAGCCGGTGCCGCCGAGAAAGGAGAGAAGGAAGAGGGTGGGCGCGGCGTCGTCGGTCATGCCCAGCAGGTGGGGGGCGGATTTGTTTCGTCTAGCTATCAGCCTGAGCGGCAGACCCGATACGCCTTCGCGCCTATGCCCGCATGACGGCTGCCCTCACTTGACCGTCCCCAAAGTCAAGCCCTCGACCAGGTAGCGCTGCAGCGCGGCAAACACCACCGCGACCGGGACCGTGGCGAGCAAGGCCGCCGCCATGACCTGGTTCCATTCCACGGTGTAGCGCCCGGCCACCAGGTTCACGACCTTGAGCGGCAGCGTCAGCGTCGATTGGTCGCGCAGCATTGTCAGTGCCACCGGAAATTCGTTCCAGCAGGCGACGAAGGTGACGATGCCGGTCACGGCGAGGGCGGGGATGCTGAGAGGCAGGAAAATGCTCACGACGGCGCGAAAGCGGGTGGCGCCGTCGATCCAGGCGGCCTGCTCCAGTTCGGGCGGGATCGTCGCGAAGTAGGAGGCGAGCATCCAAGTGGCGAAGGCCAGGTGGAACCCGGCATAAATGATGACGACCCCGGTGCGGGTGTCCACCAGCGTGCCGCCGCCGATATGGATGGCGGCGGCCATGCGGAACAGGCCCAGCACGAGCAGGATCGGGGACAGCATCTGCGTGATCAGCAGGAATTGGGCATAGGCGCCCTTGCCGCGGAAGGCGAGCCGGCTCATGGCGTAGGCGGCGGGGAAGGCGATCAGCAAGGTGAGGACCGTGCCGCCCACGCTGATGGCAAGGCTGTTCAGCAGGCCGGCGCCGAAACCGACGGCTTGCCACATCTCGGTGAAGTTCTCCCAGGCCAGGCGGGTTGGCAGCCAGCGCGGCGGGAAGGCGAACACCTCGTCGCGCGGCTTGAGCGCGGTGGAGACCATGACGGCGAACGGGAGCAGCGTCACGATCAGCAGCGGGGAGAGCATCGCCCAGCTCCACAACGAGCGGGCGATCATGCGCCTCGTCATGCCATCGTCTCGTCGCGGCGCAGGCGCATGTAGATCAACGTGAAGGTCAGCACGATGGCCAGGGTGGCGAGCGAGATGACGGACGCCTGGGCCGGGCGACCGAGCCGGAAGGATTGCTCGTAGAGGTAGGTGACGAGGATCTGGGTGTTGTTGTCGGGTCCGCCCTGGGTCATCACCCAGATGATCGGGAACGAGTTGATCACGTTGATCACGTTCAGCACGATGGCGATGTTGAGGAACGGCCCGAGCATCGGCAGCGTGAGGTGCCAGAAGGATTGCCACGGCCGCGCGCCGTCGATGGACGCGGCCTCGTAGATGTCGCCCGGGATGGAGGAAAGGCCGCCGAGCAGGATGGTGGTCGCGAAGGGGATGGAGACGAGGATGCCGACCGCGATCTCGATCGGGAAGGCGGTCGAGGCTTCGGCCATCCAGGGAAAGGAGGCTTGCATGAGGCCCGACGCGCGCAGGGTGGCGTTGATCATGCCGTAGTCGGCGTTGAACGCCCACAGCCACACGATGGCGGCCATGGCCAGCGAGATCGCCCAGGGCAGCATGATGATGGTTCGCGCCAGGCCGCGTCCGTAGAAATCCCGGTGCAGGATCAGGGCGACCGGGATGGAAACCAGGATGGCGCCGCCGACGACGCCGATGGTCCAGACGAAGGTGCGGACCAGGGCGGCCTGGAAGATCGGGTTGCCGAGCACGGCGGCGTAGTTGGCGAACCCGGCGAAGCCCCGCACCAGGCCGAAGCGGGAGACGTTGGAGACGGAGAGGGCGGCGATCTCGTAGGCCGGGTAGCCGATGACCAGCAACGCCGTGAGCAGGCTCGGAAGGATCAGCAGGAATGCGGCTGGAAACGCGCCGCGGCGCCGCGCTCCCGGGTTGCGCGCGTATGCGTGGCCCGGCACCGCCGCCGCGCCGCCTCGCGGTGACAAGGACCGGCCTACTGGCCGAGGGCCTGGTCGGCGCGGGCGGCCGCCTGCTTGAGGGCGGGGCCGGGTTGGGCGGAACCGGTGTAGACCGACTGCACGGCGTCGGTCACGGCCTTCGCGGTGTCCTCCCAGCCGGTGACGGTGGGGGCGAAGTGCGCGCCGGGCAGCAGGTCCACGAAGGTTTTCAGGCGGGGATCGTCGGCGAAAGCAGCGTCCTGGGCGACGGCCGTGGTGGTGGGAAGGAAACCCTCGGCTTTGTTGAACTCGACGCGGGACTGCTTTGCGAACAGGAACTCAAGGAACTTGTAGGCCTCCTGCTTCACCTTGCAGTTGCTGAACATGACGATCGAGTCGGTGACGGCATAGGTCGACGACGTGGCGCCCTTCGGCACGGGGACGATCCCGTAGTCCAGCGAGGGGGCCTCTTTCGCGATCTGGCCGATCAGGAACGGCGCGGTGATCACCATGCCGAGACGGCCTTGCTTGAACAGGTCCTGCAGGTTCTCTCGGGTGTAGCTGGTGGGGCCGTCCTCGGTCAGGCCTTTGTCGATCAGCGTTTTGTAAAGCGTGAGCGCCTTCGTGCCTTCGGGGGAATCGAACGCGGCCTTGCCCTTGCCGTTGAGCACCTCGCCGCCGTAGCTCCACAGCGCGTAATAGTAATAGATGTCGACCTCGGTGCCCTTGCCCTGAATGCCGAAACCCGGCGTTCCGGCGGCCTTCAGTTTCTCCGACGCGGCCACAACGTCGTCCCACGTGGCCGGGCCGTTCGGGTAGCCGGCTTTGGCGAGCATCGGCTTGTTGTAGAACATCGCGCGGGCGGAGGCGGCGATGGGCAGGCCGTATATCTTGCCGTCGATGGTGGCGGGCTTCAGGAACGGCTGGATGAAGCGCGCCTTGAACTCGGGCGACATGTCCTGGTCGAGCGGCTCGGCAAGGCCGTCCTTGACGAAATCGAGCAGCCAGCGGGTGCCGATGATGGACAGGTCCGGGTTGACGCCGCCGGCGATGTCGGTGCGGAGCTTCTGCAGCAGGTTGTCCCAGTTGACGACCTGGATCTTGATGTCGGTTTTGGGATTGGCCTTGTGGAACTCGGCGGCCATCTTCTCGAAATACGGGCCAGTGGCAGCGCTGTAGTAGGATACGGTGACGTTGACCGTGGCGGCTCGAGCGGGGAGGGGGGCAAGCGAGAGGGCCAGGGCAGCGCCGGCGAGTAGCGTCGTTCTGATCATCCGCATGGTCCGCTCCTCCAGATTCGGTTCGGGCGAGCGTGCAACGAAGCTGACGCGGCGTCCAGAGGTTTGAGCATCTCTGTCAAGCCGATTGCCGGCTGCATCGGCGGCGCGCTGGACTAAAGGCTCAAACGCACCCCGAGCAGCACGCGGTGGTCATCGTAGCTGCTGCCGAAGCGGCTGAACCCATTCGAGAAAACGACGTTGTTGTTGCCCCCTCCGGACGTTCGGGCGGTATAGTCGTAGCTTGCCGAGACGCTGATGTTGCGGTTGAGCAGGTAGCTGGCGCCGGTCCCCACCGAGTAGAGCGTCTGATTGCCGCCGCCTTTATACTCGTTGTAGAATACGCCTGCATTGGCTTGCAGGAGCACGTTGCGCAGCAGCTCGTGATCGACCGTGAGGGCGCCCGACGTCTCGGTATACCCGGCGGTGGTTTCGTCTGCCGCGTCCTGGATGCGCCGGGACACTGTGCCCGTCAGGGTGGTCAGGCCGGTCGGATTCCAGATCGCCGACAATTCGGCGATCGGCGCTTGGATCGTGTCGTAGGCGCCCGCGCTGAAGGTCCGAATTTCATATCCGCCAAGGGCGCGGATGCGAAACAGCCCGGTGACGTCGTAATCGATGCCGCCGAGGATGGCGAAATCGTTATAATCCCGCTTCGGCAGGCCAAGCGGCCGGTTGCTGAAATTCGCGATGGCGTTGCGCACGATGACGATGACGTTGCGCCGCTCGGCCAATTGATAGCCGGCGGTGACGCTCGGCGTGAACAGCACGCGGTTGCGGTAGCTTTGGTCGTAGATCGTCCCGCCGATCGTCCCGCTGCTGTAATCATAATTCGAGAACGCGAACGCGGGCGTGACGAACGTCCGGGCGAAGTTTGCCCGGTAAGCGACGCGGACCGTGTCGATGCGAAAGCTCAGCGCCTGCGCAAGCTGCTGCGGCGTGTTCAGGTCTTGCGGCGTTTGGTTCAGGTTGAGGTGGTCATACCCGGCCGTGACCGTGTCTTGGCCGATGTCGTAGGAGGCGCCGATCCGCGCCGCCCAGTTGGTATGCGAGACGGCGTCTTGATCCGGATACCTGAAATCGTCGACCGACAGGGCCGCGTTCACGTTGACGCGCGACAAGGTCGAGGTCACGTCGACGCCGGCGCTCGACTGGATCAGGGCGCTGCCGCTGGCTGAGTTGGCGCCCAGCACGTTGCTCTCGTAGCCGACGCGCTCGGTGAGCTGCGGACGGATGACGAAATTGCCGGCGCGTATGCCGGTGCTTTCATAGTCGGGCCGGCGGCGGGAGATGACGGTGACGCCTGCCTCGTCCGTCAAGCCGCTGATGTCCGGCGAGACAAAGCGGTCGAGGATCTGCGCCTGCGCCGCCCCCGCGAACAAACCCAAGACCGTTGTCACGGCCGCGGCGACGCAACTGCTCTTGCCTATATTTTCGTTTTGATGCCGTTCCGACCTACGCATCCACCCGTCCAATCACCATGCTATAAACACGGGCTTAATGATGCCCGAGACATATCGACGGAGTGGGTATATCTGAGGCAGCGGAGCGAAGGATAGCCAGCTTTCGCCTGACCTGTGGTGGAGAGATGATTATGTCTTGGCGGTGTGCATTTGTTGCAATCGTGCTCGCGGCGGCCTGTGTTCCGGCTCGGGCGCAAGGGCTGGCGCCCGAGGCGTTGGCCAAACGCGACATCGGGAAACTCTGCAAGCGGGAGACGCTTCGGTATTGCCCAGCGTTCAAGGCCCGGACGCCGACGCCGCGCAACCAGGCGATCTGCTTGCGCCCTTACAAGATGAACCTGTCGTTCGGCTGCCGCCGCGCGGTCAGCACGATCATGCAGCCGCAGCAGCCGCAGCAACCGCAGGAGTAGCCCGGCCTTGAGCACGACCTCAACGCTTGCCAGGCCGGGCGCCAGCCTGCCGAAGCCCAAATCTGCCGGCGCTTTCCGGAGCATGTCCGATGAGTTGAAGTTCAGCGCGATCATCCTCGGCGCATGCCTGGTTTTGCAACGCTTCGGCCTGCCGTTCGGGGGGAAGTCGTTCAGCATCGTGGGGCCAATCGGCATGATCGTGGCCGGGTTCTACCTATTGCGCGGCACGCTCGCGTTCAATGAGCTCCGCCTTTGGTGCTATGTTGCCTTGGCGGCGCTTGCCGTGTTCGGCCTCGTCTGGCATGCCGTCGTGCCCGGCCGGCTCGCGGACGTGCCGAACCTGCGATCATTGTCCCAGTTCCTGCTGCTGACCTCGTTCGCGACATTCACCTTCATGCAGGCGGTGAGCGAGCATTCATTCTTTCAGCTTGTCAACAAATGGTTCGCCTTCATCGCCATCGCCGGGATCGTCCAGTTTTTCCTCCAGTTGGTCGGCCTTGGCTTATTTGCCTTCACGGGCGTCTTGCCGGATTCGATCTTGTTCGAGTCGAGCTACAACCTGCAAATCTTCGTCGGCGTCGGCGATCTCCTGAAATCGAATGGCTTCTTCCTCATCGAGCCGTCCACGTTCTCTCAGGTCATGGCGCTGGGCTTGATCATAGAAATCCTGGCATTCCGCCGCCCAATCTATCTGGGTCTGTTCGTATTCGCCATCCTGCTCTCATTCTCAGGGACGGGCTGGATCGTGGTCGGGGCATTCGTCGCTGCGGCAGCGATCGGGATGGGATGGCGCGGGATCGCGATCGCGCTCGGGACAGTCCTGCTGCTCGGGAGCATCCTCGGCGGGGCGACGTTGCTGGCGCCGGATCTGGCAGGAGCCGTGCAGCAGCGAATGGACGAGTTCTCCCGCCCGGGCACGAGCGGGCACCTGCGTTTCATCACGCCGTTCTGGATCCTCAGCGACACCCTGACGGAAACGCCGTCGGCCGCTTTCATCGGGATCGGCCCGGGCGTGAGCGAGCGCCTTACGCCGCCTTATGAATACGACGTCAATACGCCGGTGAAAATTTCGCTTGAGTTCGGCATCCCCGCGTTCTTGTTATATCTCCTGCTTTTCGTAGGGGGCCGCAAGTCGCCGATCCAGCGCCGAATTCTTGTTCCGGCAGCAACGATGTTCTTCATCGCCGGCGCCTACCAACAGTTTCCTCCCGTCCTGTTCATGATCCTGCTGCTCATCGCCGTGGCACGACTACGGGCAGATACTGTTCCGGAGATGACAGGCCCGGCCGGAGGGTAAACGTCGCTCATACTGCAGCCGGGTTTCGCCTGAGCGCGCCCGTGTTGTCCTGCGCCAGGCCGGGCGCAAGCACGTCGCCCTGGTCGGCGGCGGCAAGGCAGAATGGCCCAGACTGCGCGAGGCGGTTCCCGACGGCGGCTTTGTCGCCGAGCGCTGCAGCGCTTGATCGAATGGGCACGGCATGCGCCACCGTGCGGTCCAGCGCGACCCAGGACAGAAAGCTTCGTCGTGCTCGATCGCCGCTGGGTGGTGGAACGCAGCTTCGGCTGACGCGCGCACTGGGGCGGGCCGCTGCGCGACCGTGCCGGACGCCTCGACGTCTCGGCCGCCCCTAATCGCGTTCGCGGCCACCCTGTCCGGCGTCGAAGCCTTGCTCAATCCGACGCCTTCAACGAACCGCGTTACCCGAAACGCGCCTTCGACAAGGATGCTAGTCGAAACGATCGCGGTCCGGAAGCCGGACGAACACCGTCCCATCGGCGTCCTTACGGACCGGGTAGACCGTAATTCCGCACTCACCCACCAAAACCTCGCCGGTGCGAAGGTCGAAGGTCCGGTCATGCAGCGGGCACATGATGACCGTGCCGCCCAGCATCCCGTCCGCCAACGGCCCCTGCCGGTGCGGGCATTCCGCCTGAGAGGCGAATGCCTCGTCCCCATGGGTGCGGAACACGGCGACCATCACCCCGTCCAGCTCGAAGTTGCGTCCCTCGCCGCGCGGGATCTGGTCGAGCGGCCCGATGGCGAACTCGTTGCGCGTCATGGTCTCGCCGGGCACGGTCAGGCCTCCATTGGGATCATCGAGGCGAACTGGTTGGCGGTCTTGGGTTGCTCGCCGTCCTTCCACGGGTCGCGGTAGGCGGCGACGGCCGCGGCAATCTCGGCGTCGAAGCCCTCGCACCAGCCTTCGCAGTCGTCCACCACCACGGCGCGGATGCGCTCGATGCCGATCCGCTCGACCCAGGTGTAGGTGCGCTCCTTGTACTTCGCGTCCTCGCGGTAGAACTGCATGAAGCGCCCGGCAACACGCATCACCTCGTCCTCGCCCATGACGGTGCAGAGCAGGTCGCCGCGCCGGACGTGCGCGCCGCCCGCGCCGCCGACCAGCAGATCCCACTTGCCGTCCCCGACCGCGACGACGCCGAG
Organism: Acetobacteraceae bacterium; assembly: GCA_965217935.1. Taxonomy (GTDB): domain Bacteria; phylum Pseudomonadota; class Alphaproteobacteria; order Acetobacterales; family Acetobacteraceae; genus JBBROS01. Next base: position 2,345,743 of record OZ244581.1, read on the forward strand.
ATCCTTGATCAGCGCCTCCGAGCAGTTGCGCGGGCAGCCGGCGGTGGCGAGCTTCATCTTCCCCGGGCTGTCGGACAGGGCGCGGAAGGTTTTCTCGATGCGGATGGCCAGCCCCATGCTGTCGCCGAGGCCGAAGCGGCAATGGTCGGCGCCGATGCAGCTCTTGCAGGTGCGGTAGCTCTTGCCCCAGGCGTGCCCGGCGGGCATCCCGATGTCGCGCCAGATGCCGGGCAGGTCCTCCTTGCGCACGCCCACGAGGTCGATGCGCTGGCCCCCGGTCATCTTCACCAGCGGCACGTCGTATTTCACCGCCGCCTGCGCGATCCGCATCAGCTCCGCGGGCGTGCAGACGCCGCCGGCCATCTCCGGCACCACGGAAAAGGTGCCGTCCTTCTGGATATTGCCGTGGACGCGGTCGTTGATGAAGCGGGCGTCGCGCTCGTCCTCGTATTCGCCGGGCCAGACGGTGTTGAGCAGCGAGGCAAGCGGGATCTTGCTGGCCGGGTCCTCTTGCCCGCCTGCAAGGGCGGCGAACACGGCGGAAACGGAGCGCAACCCCTGCTGCTTGATGGCCGCGACCAGCTCCCGCTTGCGCATCGGGATGCACGGGACGTAGTAGTGCGCCGAGGGGTCCTCGGCAACGGTGCCGCCGTTGAACCAGGCCACCACGTCGGTGATGAGGCCCTTGCACGAGCCGCAGCCTTTGCCGGCGCGGGTCGCGTTCATCACCGCCGTCATCGTCTGCGCCCCCCCGGCCACCGCGGCGCCGATCGCCGCCTTGGTGATGCCGTTGCAGTTGCAGACCTGCGCCTCCGCCGGCATCTCGTCGAGCGTCACCTTCTGCGCCGGCGCGCCGAGGTCGAACAGCAAGGAGAGCCGCTCTTCCGGCAGCGGCGCGTCCTTCTCGAAGGCCTGCATCAGGAACGCCGCCTTGGAGATGTCGCCCAGCAGGATGCCGCCGACCAGCCGCCCGTCGCGCACGATCAGCTTCTTGTAGGTGCCGCGCGCCGGCTCCTGGAACTGGATCACCTCGTCCTGCGGCTCCTGCGGCTCGGTGATCCCCATGGACGCCAGCTCGACGCCCATCACCTTCAGCTTGGTCGAGAGCTTCGAGCCGTGGTAGGCCGCCGCCGGGTTGCGCCCGGTCACGTGGTCGGCGAACACTTTCGCCTGCTCCCAGAGCGGGGCGACCAGGCCATAGACCTGGCCGCGGTGCTGCGCGCACTCGCCGACCGCGTAGACGGTCTTGTCGTCCACCGAGCGCATGTGGTTATCGACCACGATGGCGCGCTGCACCGTCAGCCCGCAGCGCACGCCGAGCTCGGAATTCGGGCGGATGCCCGCGGTGACGACCAGCAAGCCGCACTCCAGCGAGCTGCCGTCCTGGAACGAGAGGCCGGCCACGCGCTCCTGGCCCAGCACCTCGGTGGTCGCGGCGTCGAGCATGACCTTGATGCCCATCGCCTCCATCGAGGCTTTCAGCATCGCCCCGCTGGCCGGGTCGCATTGCTGCTGCATCAGGTGGCCGCCGCGGTGCACCACGGTCACGTCGCAGCCGTAGGTCTGCAACCCGCGCGCCGCCTCCAGCCCCAGCAGCCCGCCGCCGATCACGGCAACCTTCTGACCGGGCGTCGCCGCCTCGATCATGCCGTTGGTGTCGTCGATGGTGCGGAAGCCGTAGACGCCGGGCTTGAGCGTGCCGTTGTCCAGGTGCAGCCCGGGAATCGGCGGCATCAAAGGCCGGGACCCGGTCGAGATCAGCAGGATGTCGTAGGTTTCCCGCACGCCGTTCGCCGCCTTGACCACCTTGGCGTAACGGTCGATCTCGTCCACCCGCGCGCCGGCGTGCAGCCGGATGCCGTTGTCGGCATACCACTCGATCGAGTTGAGGTAGATGTCGTCGTAGCCCTGCTGCCCGGCCAGGATGTTGGACAGCATGATGCGGTTGTAGTTGCCGTAAGGCTCGTCGCCGAACATCACGATGTCGAACAGATCGGCGCCGCCGCGGGCCAGCACCTCTTCCACGGCCCGAGCGCCTGCCATGCCGTTGCCGACGACGACCAGCTTCTGTTTAGCCATCTTGGTCAACCCTTCAGATTTCGAGCAAGCCGACGTCGAGCACCACCTGGCCGCTGGCGCCCTCTGGGGCGGCCAGGAACACCTCGACCCGGCTGTCGGGAAACAGGTCCTCCACCACCGCCAGCGGCACGTGCATGGCCCCCTTCGCGCCCACCGGGAACGTCCGCATCGGCTTGCCGTCGCGCATCAACGTGACCGCGATCAAGGCATCCCCCGAGTTTCCTGCCCGGAAATAGATCAGTTGCGAGCGCCGGTCCGCCGGCACGGTATAGACCAGGCTGTCATCGAGCAGGGCGCCGGACTTCAGCCCCTGCCCGGTGAAGTCGAAAACCCCGTTCAGGAAGCGCGGAGTGGTTTCCATGTCTGTCCTTGAGCCATCCAATCCTCACGTCAAGCGAAGATCATGCCAATTAACCCGCCTCCGCCTGCTTGCCGAAGCGCCGGCGCCGGTGCAGGAACGTCCGCAACACGTCAGCAACCGGGAGACCCTCGTGCAGCCCGTCCAGCTCAACCGCGCCAACCTCTCCCGCCTGCCGCCCGAGATCCGCGTCCCGCGATACGACCCGGCCGCCGTTCGCCCCGGCATCGTCCATCTCGGCCTCGGCAACTTCCACCGCGCGCACATGGCCCGCTACACGCACGACCTGATGCAGAAGCGGCCCGACACGCTCGCCTTCGGCATCGTCGGCGCCGGGTTGCTGGCGAACGACAAGCGGATGCGCGACAGCCTCGGCCCGCAGGACAACCTCTATACCCTGGTGGAGCGCAGCTTCGAGAGCGAGACCGTCAGCGTCATCGGCTCGCTGGCCGACGTGGCGTTCGCGGGCGAGTCCAGCGCCGCCTTGCTCGATATGATCGACCAGCCCGGCATCCGCATCGTCAGCCTGACCGTGACCGAGAACGGCTATTGCCTGAACCGCTCCACCAAGCGCCTCGATCCGGAGCACGAGCTGGTGCGCAAGGACCTGGCCCAACCCAGTCAGCCCGCCAGCGCCATCGGCATCATCGCCGAGGCCTTCCGCCGCCGCCGGGACGCCGGGCAGCCCGCGTTCACCGCCCTGAGCTGCGACAACATCCAGCACAACGGCGACGTGCTGAAGCAAGCCGTGCTCGACCTTGCCCGCCTGCGCGAGCCGGCGCTGGCCGACTGGATCGCAGAGCACGCCGTGTTCCCGAGCACGATGGTGGACCGGATCACCCCGGTCACCGCCGCGAGCGACGTGGCCGTCCTTGCCGAAAGGCACGGGATCATCGACGCCTGGCCGGTGTTTTCCGAGGCCTTCACCCAATGGGTGATCGAGGACCGCTTCCCGCAAGGCCGCCCGGCCTGGGAAGAGGTCGGCGCGCAGTTCGTGGACGACGTGGCGCCGTACGAGTTCATGAAGCTGCGCCTGCTCAACGGCAGCCACCTGGCCGTATCGGGTCTCGGCCGCCTCGCCGGCTACGTCACCATCGACGAGAGCATGGCCGACCCGCTCATCACCCGCATGATGCAGGCGCTGATGGACCGGGAGACCGAGCCGACGCTGAAGCCCGTCCCCGGCATCGACCTGCCTCAATACAAGGCAACCCTGATCGAGCGGTTCGCCAACCCGGCCATCAAGGACACCGTCGAGCGCGTCAACACGGACGCCCCGCTCAACGTGCTGGTCGACCCGATCCGCGACCGCCTGCGCGACGACCAGCCGGTCGACCTGCTCAGCCTCGCTTTGGCCGCCTGGCTGCGCCGGGTTCGCGGCGAGGACGAGCAGGGCGCGCCGATCGACGTCCGCCACCCGCTCGCCCAGCTGCTGAAGGAGAAGGCAATCGAGGGCGGGCCGGACCCGCGCCCGTTGCTGTCGATCACGCAATTGTTCGGCGACGCCGGGCAGGACCGGCGGCTGATCCAGCCGGTCGGGCGCTGGCTCGGGCTGCTCTATGGCAAGGGCGCGCGCGAGACCCTGGCCGAGGCCTCGCGGCAACTTGAATTCTGATCGGGCGTGCTGCGCCGCAGCAATGCAACACTGTTGACGAACGTTGCCGATGGTGAGCAACCTCCTGAAAACGTGTTGTGGGACGTCGGCATGCTGCCGCGCCTCGAAGGGAGACGTTCTGAATGAGTATCCGCAACAAGGAGGCCTTGTTGGCCTCCGTGACCGCTCTAGCTTTAACCGCAGCCGTTTCAGCCCAGCCGGCGCTGGCGCAATCGACGCTGACCATCGCCACCGTCAACAACGGCGACATGGTGGTCATGCAAAAGCTGTCCTCGCAGTTCGAGCAGCAGCATCCCGACATCAAGCTCAATTGGGTCGTGCTTGAGGAGAACGTGCTGCGCCAGCGGGTCACGACCGACATCGCCACCAAGGCCGGACAGTTCGACATCCTGACCATCGGCAACTACGAGGTGCCGATCTGGGCCAAGCAGGGCTGGCTTGTGCCGATGGACAACCTGCCGGACAGCTACGACGTCAACGACCTGCTGAAGCCCGTGCGCGAAGGCCTGACCGTCAACGGCAAGCTCTACGGCCTGCCGTTCTACGCCGAGAGCGCCATGACCTACTACCGCACCGACCTGTTCGACAAGGCCGGCATCAAGATGCCCGAGGCCCCCACCTACGAGCAGATCAAGGGCTACGCCGACAAGCTCACCGACAAGCCGAACCAGACCTACGGCATGTGCCTGCGCGGCAAGCCTGGCTGGGGCGAGAACATGGCCTACGTGACAACGCTGGTCGATGCCGAGGGGGGGCGTTGGTTTGACGAGCAGTGGAAGCCGACGCTCACCTCGCCCGCCTGGCACAAGGCGATCACCTACTACAGCGACATCCTGAAGAAGGACGGCCCGCCCGGCGCGACCTCCAACGGCTTCAACGAGAACCTGGCCCTGTTCGCCAGCGGCCATTGCGGCATGTGGATCGACAGCACCGTCGCCGGCGGCCTGCTGTTCGACAAGAAGCAGTCCCAGGTCGCCGACAAGGTCGGCTTCGCGGCGATGCCGACCGGCAGCTACAAGGGCGGCCCGACCTGGTTGTGGAGCTGGAACCTGGCGATCCCGACCTCAACTAAGCAGGCCGCCGCGGCCAAGACGTTCGTGACCTGGGCCACGTCGAAGGACTACGTTGAGCTGGTCGCGAAAGAGAACGGCTGGGTTTCGGTCCCGCCGGGCACGCGGGAAAGCACCTACGAGAATCCCGAATACCAAAAGGCGGCCCCCTTCGCGTCCTTCGTCCAGAAGGCGATCGAGACCTCGAACCCGAACGGCCAGACCATGGAGCCGCGGCCCTACACCGGCGCGCAGTTCGTGGCGATCCCCGAGTTCCAGGGCATCGGCACCCAAGTTGGCCAGACGATCGCCGGCACCTTGACCGGACAAAGCACGGTTGACCAGGCGCTCAAGACGGCGGAGTCGGCCACGCAACGGACGATGCGTCAGGCGGGCTACCCGAAGAAATAGCAACGGAGGGCGGTCACCATGTCGGAAGCAGTCATCGGCGGCGCGGCCCCGGCCGTCGAGCCAACCCCCAAGGCGCGCTCGTGGCTCGTAGCCCCGTCGGTGCTGGTGCTTCTGGCGTGGATGATCGTCCCCCTGGTCATGACGCTGTGGTTTTCGTTCGAGTACTACAACCTGATCAACCCGACCGTCTCCGGCTTCGCCGGTATCGACAACTACCGGTTCCTGGTTACGGACCCGGATTTCTGGGTGTCGCTGCAGAACACCTTGATCCTGCTTGTCGCCGTCCTTGTCATCACCGTCGTGTTCGGCACCCTGCTCGCGGTGCTGTTCGACCAGCCGTTCCCTGGGCGCAACATCGCCCGGGTTTTGGCCATCTCGCCGTTCTTCGTCATGCCTACGGTCGCCGCCCTCGTATGGAAGAATCTGCTGATGCACCCGATCTACGGCGTGCTCGGCACGATTGCCTCCGATGTCGGCATGCGGCCGGTCGACTGGTTCGCCACCTACCCGCTCGCCTCCGTCATCGCCATCGTCTCATGGGAATGGCTGCCGTTCGCGCTGCTGATCCTGCTCACCGCCGTGCAGTCGCTCGATCAGGAGCAGAAAGAGGCCGCCCGCATGGACGGGGCCGGGGTAGTGGCGCAGTTCTTCTACATCACCCTGCCGCACCTCTCGCGCGCCATCAGCGTCGTGGTGATGATCGAGACCATCTTCCTCCTCACCGTGTTCGCCGAGATCTTCGTCACCACCTCGGGCGGGCCGGGCAACGCCACGACCAACCTTGCTTTCCTGATCTATGCCCGCGCGCTGCTGCAGTTCGACATCGGCGGCGCGTCGGCCGGCGGCGTCGTCGCCATCATCCTGGCCAACATCGTCGCCTTCTTCCTGGTGCGCAGCATCGCCCGGCAGTTGGAGGTCTGACCGATGCGCGAGACCGCCCTACAGAAGACCGTCATCGCCGTCGTCGGCTGGGCCGTAGCGCTGCTGCTGTTCTTCCCGATCGGCTGGATGTTCCTGACCAGCTTCAAGTCGGAAACCGCGGCCATCACGCCCAGCCTCAGCTTCGCGCCCACGACCGAGGCCTATACCGAGGTATTCCAGGGAGCGAACTACTGGCTGTTCGCGGTCAACAGCATTGTCATCTCCTTCGGTTCCACCATCCTTGCGCTGCTCTTCGCGATCCCGGCGGCCTACTCAATGGCGTTCCACCCCACCAAGCGCACCCGCGGCACGCTGCTCTGGATGCTGTCCACCAAGATGCTCCCGCCGGTTGGCGTGCTGGTGCCGATCTACCTGCTGTTCCGCGACACCGGCCTGCTCGACACCCGCACCGGCCTCATCATCATCTACGCGCTGATGAACCTGCCGATCATCGTCTGGATGCTGTTCACCTTCTATAAGGAGGTGCCAAACGACATCCTGGAAGCCGGGCGCATGGACGGCGCGCGCACCGGCAGCGAGATCTGGTTCCTGCTGCTGCCGCTCACCCTGCCCGGCATCGCCTCGACCGGCCTGCTGTCCCTCATCCTGTGCTGGAACGAGGCGTTCTGGAGCCTCAATCTCACCTCGTCGTCCGCGGCCCCGCTGACCGCCTTCATCGCGCGCTACTCCAGCCCGGAAGGCTTGTTCTTCGCCAAGCTCTCGGCGGCCTCCACCCTGGCGGTGGCGCCGATCCTGGTGTTCGGCTGGTTTAGCCAGAAGCAACTCGTGCGGGGCCTCACGTTCGGCGCCGTCAAATAAGGGAGGGTTCACCATGGCCACTTTGAACCTGCGCGATCTGCGCAAGAGCTACGGCCCCGCCGAGGTCATCAAGGGCGTCGACCTCGCCATCGCCGACCGCGAGTTCGTCGTGTTCGTCGGCCCATCCGGCTGCGGCAAATCGACGCTGCTGCGCATGATCGCGGGCCTGGAGGAGATTACCTCCGGCGAGCTGATGATCGACGGCAAGCGGGTCAATGACGTGGGGCCGGCCGACCGCGGCCTCGCGATGGTGTTCCAGTCCTACGCGCTCTACCCGCACATGACGGTGCGGCAGAACATGGGCTTCGCGCTGCGCCTCGCCAGCGTGCCGAAGGCCGAGCGGGACCGCAAGGTCGAGGAAGCCGCGCGCATCCTCCAGCTCGGCCCCTATCTCGAGCGCAAGCCGAAGGACCTTTCCGGCGGCCAGCGGCAGCGGGTGGCCATCGGGCGCGCCATCGTCCGCCAGCCCAAGGTGTTCCTGTTCGACGAGCCTCTGTCCAACCTCGACGCCGCCCTTCGAGGGCAAATGCGCGTCGAGCTTGGCCGGCTGCACGAGGAACTCAACGCCACCATGATCTACGTCACCCACGACCAGATCGAGGCCATGACCATGGCCGACAAGATCGTGGTGCTGCAGGCCGGCAAGGTGGAGCAGGTCGGCTCGCCGCTCGAGCTGTATCATCGCCCGGCCAATGTCTTCGTCGGCGGGTTCATCGGCTCGCCGCGGATGAACATGCTGCCGGGCGAGATTGCCGACGTCGGCGCCGACGGCGTGACGGTGATGCTCAAATCCGGCGCCCGCGTCCCGGTGCCCAGCGCCCCGGACACCGTGCGCCGCGGCGACCAGGTGACGTTCGGCGTCCGCCCGGAAGGCTTCCGCATCGACCCGGCCGGCCCGGTCGCCGGCAAGGTGATCCTGGTCGAGCGCCTCGGCGGGCTGACCCTGCTGCACGTCGAGATGGATACCGGCGTGCAGCTCACCGTCCAGCTCGAAGGCAGCGACCCGACCCGGCTCAACGACGTGGTCCGCCTCTCCATCGACCCGGACCTCAGCTACGTGTTCGACAAGGCCGGCCTCGCCGTCCCGACCCGCACCAGGCATCCGCTGGCCGCATGATCCTCGTCTGCGGAGAGGCGCTGATCGACCTCTTCGTCACCGCCCCGGCCGAGGCGACGGGGGCCGCGCTCCCCGCCCAGGCGATTGCCGGCGGGTCGCCGTTCAACGTGGCCGTTGGACTGGCCCGCCTCGGCCAGAGCGCCAGCTACCTCGGCGGCATCGGCGCCGACGGCCTCGGGGACTTCCTGCTCGGGCGCCTGCGGGCCGAGACGGTGGATATCGCGTGGGTCAAGCGCAGCGGCCTGCCAACCCCTCTCGTGGTCGTCGTGCCCGGCGCTGACGGACAGCCGACCTACACCTTCCCCGGCGCGCTCTGCGCCGACCGCGACGTATTGGTCGAGGACCTGCCCGGCGCCCTCCCCGACACGGTGGAAGCCATCGCGTTCGGCTCATGGCCCATGATCGCGGAGCCGGTCGGGGCCGCGCTCCTCGCCCTGGCCGAGCGGGAAGCCGCCCGCCGCGTCATCAGCCTGGACCCCAATCTCCGCCCAGCGATGGCCGGGCCGCTCCCCGCCTGGCGCGAACGGTTCCAGCGGTTCGCCCGATTGGCCACGCTCATCAAGCTCAGCCGCGAGGACCTCCACGCCGCCTGGGGCGAGCAGGCCGACCCGGACGCCCTCGCCGCGGAGTGGCTGTCGGGCGGCGCCGAGCTGGTTGTGCTCACCGATGGCGGCGACGGCGCGATCGCCTACCACGCCGCCGGCGCCGTCAAAGCGCCCGCCCGGACCGTGCCCGTGATCGACACCGTCGGCGCGGGCGACACCTTCCATGCGGCGCTCCTGGCGCATCTGAGGGAGACCGGGCACCTCCGCCGGGGCGCGGTCGCCGCCATGACGCGGGACGAGGTCGCCGCCCTGCTCCGCCATGCCATCCTGGCCGCCAGCATCACCTGCAGCCGCCGCGGGGCCGACTTGCCGACGCGCGCCGACCTGCAAGCCGCCCTCTAGCTCCTAAGCATCATTTCGCGCGACGGCTCGCCGTCACAGAGCGAAAAATCATGCGTCTTCAAAGACTCCTAAACAGACATTCGTGGCACAAGCTACGAATGTCTGTTTAGGTCACGAACCAATGTTCCTCGGACTCGATTTCGGAACCTCCGCCGTCAAGGCGTTGCTGGTGGATGAGAACCAGCGACCGGTCGGCAGCGCCTCCGCGCCGCTCACCGCCAGCTATCCGGCGCCGGGCCACAGCGAACAGGATCCGGCGGCCTGGTGGCAAGCCATGCTCGGCGCCATCGACGCGCTGAGACAGCAGCACGCCAAGGCCCTCGCCGCCGTCGAAGGCATCGGCTTGTCCGGTCAGCAGCACGGCGCAGTCCTGCTCGACGCCGCCGGCGAGGTCCTCCGCCCCGCGATCCTCTGGAACGACGTGCGCTCCGCCGCGGAATGCGAGGAGCTCGAAGCCGCCTTTCCGGACCTGCGGCGCGTCGCGGGCAACATCGCCATGCCGGGCTTCACCGCGCCGAAGCTGCTCTGGGTCCGCAAGCACGAGCCCGAGGTTTTCGCGCGCGTGCGAACCGTCCTGCTGCCCAAGGCCTGGGTCCGCTACCGGCTGACGGGCGAGCTGATCGAGGAGATGTCCGACGCCTCCGGCACGCTCTGGCTCGACGTCGGCGCGCGCGACTGGTCCGACGCGGCGCTGGAAGCCAGCTTTCTCGCGCGCGGGAACATGCCCCGCCTCGTTGAAGGCAATGCGCCTGCCGGAGCGCTCCGCCGCGAACTGGCCGAACGCTGGGGCATGGCCAGGCCGCCGATCCTGGCCGGGGGCGCCGGGGACAACGCCGCGGGCGCCATCGGCCTCGGCGCGATCCATTCGGGCGACGCCTTCGTCTCGCTCGGCACGTCCGGCGTCCTGTTCGCCACCACCGACCGCTTCCGTCCCTATCCGCAATCCGCGCTCCATGCCATGTGCCACGCCATCCCGGACACCTGGCACCAGATGGGCGTCACCCTCTCCGCCGCCGCCTCGCTGGCCTGGTGGGCAGGCATCACCGGACAGAAGGAGGCCGCCCTGCTCGCCGAGATGGACGAGCCGCGGGAGCCGAGCCCGGCGCTGTTCCTGCCTTATCTCGGCGGCGAGCGCACCCCGCACAACGACGGCGGCATCAGGGCCGCATTCGCCGGGCTGTCGAACGGCGCCGCCCGCCCGCACCTCACCCAGGCCGTGCTGGAAGGCGTCGCCTTCTCGCTGCGCGATTGCCTCGATGCGCTCTCGGCCTCCGGCGTCCGCGTCGCCGCCGTCGATGCCATCGGCGGCGGCTCCCGCTCCCGGACCTGGCTGCGGATCATCGCCGCCGCCCTCGGCCTGCCGCTGCATCGGCTGGCGGAGGGCGAGACCGGGGGCGCGTTCGGCGCCGCCCGGCTGGCGCGCATGGCCATCAGCGGCGAGCCGCCCGACGCCGTCTGCCTGCCGCCCGAGCGCGCCGAGACCATCGAGCCTGACCCGGCGCTGGCGGACGCCTACGCCGGCCGCATCCAGCAGTACCGCGCCCTGAACGCCGCCGTGGCGCCCGTCATGCGGAAGGGCGCGCCATGAAGCTCGAAGGCAGGATCGCGCTCGTCACCGGCGCCGCCTGCGGCATCGGCCGGGCCATTTGCGAACGTTACGCCCACGAGAGCGCGTTCGTGTTCGCCTCCGACGTCGAGGAGGCCGGCGTGCGGCAGGCCGCATCGTCGATCGGCGCCCAGGCCGCCGCTCTCAGGCTTGACGCCACCAGCCAAGGACTTGATCGACGCCGCGGTCGTCTCGCAGCGCGGCCAGCTCGATATCCTGGTCAACGACGCCGGGGTGTTCGACCTCGCGCCCATCGTCGAGATCACCCGCGACAGCTATGGCCGCCTCTGCGCCATCAACGTGGAAGGCGCGCTGCTCACGCTTCAGGCCGCAGCCAGGCAGATGGTCGCCCAGGGCACGGGCGGCAAGATCATCTTCGCCTCCCAGGCCGGGCGCCGCGGCGAACCGCTCTTGGTCTATAGATCAACGAAGGCTGCCGTCATCAGCCTGACCCAGAGCGCCGGTTTTGACCTGATCAAGCACGGCATCAACGTCAACGCCATTGCGCCGGGCGTGGTGGATAACGAGCATTGGCGCCACGTAAACTCCCTGTTGGCCCGCTACGAGGGCCTGGGGCCCGTCGAGAAGAAGCGGCAGGTCGCCGCCGTGCCGTTCGACCGCATGGCCCGGCCGGACGAGATCGCCGGCCTCGACGCCTTCCTTGCCAGCCGCGGCACCGACTGCATCGTCGCCCAGACCTACAACATCGACGGCGGCAACTGGATGAGCTGACCGCCGCCCGCATCGGGGCCGGCCATTGCCGGAACCGACGCTCGCAGGCAGTGTGCCGGCCACTCGGGTGCGACCGGCGCTCCGACCATCAACCGGGGCCTCTGCATGATCGTGCCGCATCCGTGGCTTCTCGTCTTCTGCGTCACCGCGCTCCTCCTGCTGCTCGGCGCCACCTCGGGCCTGGTGAACGCCCGCCTGTGGATGTCCGAGCCGCTGGTCTGCACCCTCGCCGGCATCCTGCTCGGCCCTGTGGCGCTCGACCTGATCCGCATCAGCCCCGGCACGGACCCGCAATCGCGCGAGTTCTTCCTCGAAGCCGCCCGGGTCACCCTCGCCATCGCCGTTCTCGGCGCCGCGATCCGCCTGCCGCGAGGCTGGCTCGGCCGCCAGTGGCGCGGCCTGGCCATCGCCCTCGGCCCGGGAATGCTGCTGATGTGGGGCGCGGGCACCGTGATCGCCGCCTACACGCTCGATCTTCCCTGGATCATCGCGGCCCTGATCGGCGCGATGGTGGCCCCCACCGATCCCGTGCTCTCCGCCCCGGTGGTCGGCGGCGCCTTGGCCCGGCGTGCCGTGCCCGCAGACCTGCGCCACGGCATCAACGCCGAGAGCGGCGCCAATGACGGCCTCGCGCTGCCCCTCGTGATGCTCCCGGTGTTCTATATCCTCGACGCCCGCGCCGGGGACGAGGGCCACGCGCTCTCTGATTGGGGCCTCCATGCCGTGATGATCGAGGTCGGCGGCGCGCTCGCGTTCGGCATCGCCGGCGGCTATCTGGCGTCCAAGTGCATCCGGTGGGCCCGCCGCGACCAGGACTCGGACCGATCCTCCCTGCTCACCATCGCGCTGGCTCTGGCGCTGGCGACGCTTGGCGGCCTGCAGGCGATCGGCGGCAACGGCGTGCTCGGCGCGTTCATCGCCGGCGCCGCGCTGAACGAGGCATACGAGGAGGACGCCCAGGAACACCAGGAGCATTTCAACGAAGCCATCAGCCGCTTCTTCGACCTGCCGATCATGTTCCTCCTGGGCGCCGCGATTCCGTGGAGCGACTGGTATGGCCTTGGCTGGCGCGGCGTCCTGTTCGTCGCCGGCATCCTGCTGTTCCGCCGCATCCCCGCCTGGCTGCTGCTCAGTCCCTTGATGCCCTGGACCCGCCCGCTGCCGCAGGCGCTGTTCGCCGGCTGGTTCGGCCCGATCGGCGCGGCCGCCCTGTTCTACGCCCTCGACGCCCAGAACCTGACCGGGCTGACCAATCTCTGGCCAATCGTCAGCCTGGCCGCGGCCGGGTCGGTCCTGGCGCACGGCATCACCGGCACCCATCTTTCCGCGCTCCTCGGCAACCTGCGCGAGCGCGCCGCCGCCAAGGCGGCCGAACGCGAGAACGCCCAGCCCGCGCCATGATCCGGCTCGGCCTCCTCCTCCTGATCCCGGTCGCTCCGGCGCTGGAGTACTTCTTCCACGCCCCCCCGCTCTGGGTCTTCGCCGCCGGCATCGTCTCCATCGCGGTGCTCGCCGAATGGATCAGGGTTACGACCGACGACCTCGCGCTGCATACCGGCCCGGCCATCGGCGGCCTGCTGACCATCAGCCTCGGCAGCCTGGCCGAGCTGCTGCTCGCCCTGTTCGTGCTGCTGCGCGGGGAAACCGAGGTCGTGCACGCGCAGATCACCGGCTCCATCATGGCCACCAGCCTGCTCGGCCTCGGCCTCGCGATGGTGGTCGGCGGCCTAGGGCGTGAGCGCCAGTCGTTCAAGCGGGACCGCGCCGGGCTGCTTTCCAGCCTGCTGATCCTCGCCGTCGTGGCCCTCCTGCTCCCGGCGGTGTTCGATTTCGCCGGCCGCACGCATGAGAATGCGGCGCACATGGACGTGAACGACGAGTCGCTGAGCCTCGCCGTCTCCGTCGTGCTGCTCGCGCTCTACGGCGGCAACCTGGTTTATACCCTCGTCACCCATCGCGACGTGTTTGCCACCGGCGAACATGGCGGCGGGGAACCGAAATGGTCCCTCTGGCGCGGCCTGCTGACCCTCGGGGCGGCAACGGCGGTCGCGGCGCTCGAAGCGGAACTCGTCTCCGGCGCGCTGACCGACGCCGCCGGCACGCTCGGTTTGTCCAAGGTGTTCCTCGGCGTCATCGTGCTGGCCATCGTCGGCACCGCCGCCGACCTGTTCGCCGCCGTGTTCTTCGCCAAGCAGGACCGCATGGGGCTGACGATGAGCATCTGCATCGGCTCCACGATTCAGGTGGCCCTGGTCGTCGCCCCGCTGCTCGTCATCCTGTCCTGGTTGCTGGGCAGCCCGATGACGCTCGTGTTCCAGAACCCGCTCGACCTGTTCGCCATCGCCGGCACGGTGTTCGTGGTGAACGCGATCGCCGGCGACGGCGAGACGACGTGGTTCGAGGGCGTCATGCTGATCGGCGTCTACGCCCTCCTCGGCGCCGCGTATTTCTTTGTCTGACCGTTGAGGGGTTCGCCGATGGACGTCCAGGCCACCCGGCACCTGCGCGGCATTGACCGCACCTTGCGGGTCAGCGCCTCAGCTGCCGGCTTGCTGTTCGCGGTCTGGCTGCTGCGCGACATCCTCCTGCTCGTGTTCGCGGCCGCCCTCATCGCCTGCGTGCTCCGCGGCGCCAGCAACTGGCTGCATCGCAACACCGGCATCGGCCCCGGCTGGTCGCTGCTGGCCGTGGTCGTAGCACTCCTGGTTGTCGCCGGCGGCATCGGCTGGTGGCGAGGCCCCCTCATCGCCGACCAGGCCGGCCAGATGCTGGACCAGTTCGTCAACCAGAGCCAGCGTCTGTGGCAGGACCTCGACAGCACGACGCTGGGCCAGCGCGTGGTCGAACGCCTGCGCGGCGAAGGACGCTCCCTGTTCGAGACGTTCGGCGGCTTCGTGCCAAGCCTCGCCGGCTCGGCGCTCGGCCTCGGCGGCAGCCTGGTCGTCGTCGTCGCCACCGCGTTGTTCCTGGCCGCAGCCCCCGGAACCTACGTCGAGGGCCTGCTCAGCCTACTCACGCCCTCCTGGCGCGCCAGGGGACGCGAGGTGCTGCACAGCCTGGGCGAGACGCTGCAGCTTTGGTTCGTCGGCCAGCTTCTCGACATGGCCGCCGTCACCCTCTTGGCCGGCGCCGGCCTGTTCGCGCTTGGCGTCCCACTCGCTCCAACGCTTGCCGCCTTCGCCGGGCTGCTGAATTTCGTGCCTTACGTCGGCGCGCTTGCCGGAGCGGTCCCGGCGGTGCTGGTCGGCCTCAGCCAGTCGCCCACCCAAGCGCTCTGGGTGGCCCTGCTGTTCCTCGTGGTGCAGACGCTCGAAGGCAACGTCATCGCCCCGCTGATCCAGAAACGCACGATCTCGATGCCGCCGGTCCTGACCATCCTGTCGCAGACCGTGCTCGGCACGCTGTTCGGCGGCCTCGGCCTCATCCTCGCCACCCCGATCGCGGCCGCGTCGATGGTGGCCGTGCAAATGATCTACGTCGAGACCGTGCTGGAGAAGGCTGGCGAGGACTCCGCCTGAGCGGGCGCGGGCGCCTGCATCGCGTCGGCGCAGATCCGCTCGAAGCGTCGCGTGACGTGCGGCCAGGAGAACCGGGCGGCAACCGCCTCGCGTGCGGCCAGGGCGATTCGGCTGGCTAGAGCCGAATCGTCCAGCAGCCGCAAGATCGCCTCGGCGAAGTCTGCGGCCAAATCGGCCATCAGCAGGTGCTCGCCCGGCGTGACATCGAGCCCTTCGGCGCCGAGCCGGGTCGACACCACCGGGGCGCCCATCGCCATCGCCTCGAACACCTTGATCCGCGTGCCGCTGCCGACCCGGAGCGGGATGACGTAGACATCCGCCTCGGCCACGGACGGACGCACGTCATCGACGAAGCCGGTGAACGACCAATCGAATCCGCGCGCCTTGGCGGCGGCGGCCAGGCGCTCCGGCGGGTTGCGCCCCGCGATCACCGCCCGGGCCGCCGGCCGCTTCCGCAGCACGAGCGGCCAGATCTCCTGCATCAGGAACTCGATTCCGTCGATGTTCGAGCGCGAGTCCATCGACCCGGTGAACACGACCGTCCCGCCATCGTCGGGCGGCGGCCCCGGGCGCAAGCGGAAATCGTAATAGTCCGTATCGACCCCCGTCTCGATCGCCTCGACGCGCTTCAGCCCGAAGCTGGAGCGAAGTGCTGCGGCATCCCGCTCCGAGACCGCGATCACGCGGTCGAACGCGCGCAGCGTCTGCTCCTCGAACCGCTGCATCTTCCGGGTCTGGTCCCGCCACGCCAGACGCTTGAGGCCGCGCGCCACCGATGCGTGACGGGCGAAAATCTCTGTTTCGACATTGTGGGTGAACAGGATCGACGGCCGCCGCACGGCGGCAGGCAGCAGGACGGCCGCATGGGGGAAGTCCACCAGGACGGCATCCGGCTGTTCCGCCAGCGCGCTCGCCACCACGGCCCGGCCCCGTTCGCACCCGTCCCCCGCCACGCTGACAGGCAACCGCCCGAGAAAGGCGGCCATCTTGCCCAAGGCTGACAGCTTAGGCTCCGGCCAGGACAGGAAGCGGTCGCACACGCCGACGGTCTGCGCCGCGAACCGTGCCGCATCGGCCGGCGCAGGAGAGGCGAGCGTGATGTGGAACGTTCCGCCCTTCATGTGGCGCAGCGTGTTGGCCGTGCGGATGCGCCCGCCCTGGTCGAGCGGGAACAGGAACCGCGGCGAGACGACGAGGAGCCGGGGTTGACTCACCAGCAGAGCCCCTCATAGCCGGCATGGGCGCGCAGCTCGGGGATGCCGGCGAGGTCCAGCACGGGCCGCTCGCCGAGGCAGCGCGCCACCGCCGCCCGGTCCTCCCGGCCCAGGTGGCCGAGCACCGCGAGCCCGGCGCCCTCAAGCGCTGCCGCCGGGTCATCGACCATGAGGCGTTCCAGGTGCGGGATCTCGCGCTCGATGAAGGCGCGGTTGCTGCCGACCAGGCGCGCGACCTGCACCGAGCGGTCAAAGATGCGCAGGTCGTAGCCCTTGCCCAGCAGCCGCTCGGCCAGCGCCACGAACGGGCTTTCGCGCAGATCGTCCGTGCCTTGCTTGAACGCGAGGCCGAACAGCGCCACCGTCTGCCGCCCGTGCCTGGCGATCGCCTCGTAGGTCCGCTCGATGTTGGCCTGGTTGCTCGGCAGCACCTGGCGCAGGAACGGCGCCTGCACGTTCGCGCGGTCCGCCAACGAGAGGAAGCTGCGGATGTCTTTCGGCAGGCAGGAGCCGCCGAAGGCGAAGCCCGGCGTCAGGTAGGCCGGCGAGACGTTCAGCACCTTGTCCTCGCAGAACAGCTTGAACGCCGCCCGCGCATCGACGCCGAGCGCGGCCAGGATCGCGCCCCCCTCGTTGGCGAAGGCCAGCTTCACCGCGTGGTAGACGTTGGCCAGGTATTTCGCCGCCTCGGCCACGCGGAACGGCACGACGTGCACCTCCCCCGCCACGCCTTGATAGATCTCGCGCAGCACGCCCGCATCGTCGCCCTCCGCCGCGCCGATCAGGGTATACGGGGGCGCATGGAAATCGCGCACCGACGAGCCTTCGCGCAGGAACTCCGGATTGGACAGGTATTGGAACCCCGCCCCGTGCCGCTTGCCGCTCGCCCGCTCAAGTGCCGGGATCACGCGGTCCTCGGCCGTGCCGGGGGGCACGGTGGAGCGCATCACGACGGTATGCCGCCCGGGCTTGGCGCGAAGCTCGGCGCCGATCTGCTCCGCCACCTGGTCGACCGCGTGCAGGCTCACGCTGCCGTCCGGCCCGCTCGGCGTGCCGACGGAAATGAACGAGACCTCCGTCGAAGCGATGGCGTCCCCGATGTCCGTCGTCGCGCGCAGGCGACCGCCCGCCGCATGGGTGGCGATCAGGCAATCGATCTCCGCCTCGACGATCGGCGACTGGCCGCGGGACAGCATCGCGACCTTGTCGGCGCTGACGTCCACCCCGACCACGTCATGCCCGAACGCGGCGAGGCAGCCGCAGGAGACCGCGCCGACATAGCCGATACCGAAGACCGAGATTCGCATGGGCAACTCAAATACCACCTGTGCGGGAATAATAAGCCATTCCCTACAACCTTAATAATATAAATAGGCTAATGAAAAGTTATTTATATTCAGTCATAGTAGTTGAGGATTATCAGATGGCCGCGAGACAAAGTGTACGATACCGCACAAAACGGTCACTTCCGCAACCTGTGTTCCAACGGCGTGTTGAAAAATGTCAGAGACTTTGAAAAGTGTTTGGCTTGACTTGGCTATGGAGAGCGAGAATGCGCCCGCGCGCCTATGCCTTTGCTGCCTGGGCAGCCTGAGTGATCTTTCATCGCATCATGCGCCGCCTCGTTCGCCGAGGCACTCTGACCATCCGTTACCCCGGCGGGGAAACCCAGCGTTACGGCGACGGGGCCGGTCCCGTCGCTGGTCTCGCGTTCCACGCCAGGCGCGCGGAACGGCGCATGGTCCTGGACCCGTCGCTCGCTCTCGGCGAACTCTATATGTCGGGCGAAATCACGGCGCTGGACTGCGATATCTACGACGTCCTCGAACTTTTCATGCACAACCTCTACCAAGGCGAAGTGCATCCGATGGAATCGGCGATGTACTCGCTTCGCCGCCTTCGCCGCCGGGTGGACCAGTTCAATCCGGCATGGCGCGCGCGCCGTAACGTTGCCCATCACTACGATCTGGACGACCGGCTATATCGCCTGTTCCTCGACCGCGACTGGCAATATTCCTGCGCCTACTTCCCGACCGGCAACGAGACCTTGGAGGAGGCGCAAGCCGCGAAGAAGCGGCATATCGCGGCCAAGCTCCGCCTCGACCGGCCTGGCCTCGATGTGCTCGACATCGGCTGCGGCTGGGGCGGCGCCGCGCTGACGCTCGCCCAGGAGTATGGCGCCCACGTCACCGGCATCACCCTTAGCGAGGAGCAGCTTGCCGCCGCGCGGTCCCGCGCGCGCGAGGCCGGGTTGCAGCACCGCGTCACCTTCGAGTTGATGGACTACAGGGATTGGTCGCGCCCGGTTGACCGCGTGGTGTCCGTCGGCATGTTCGAGCATGTCGGCGTCAATCATTACAGCGCTTTTTTCAAGAAAGTGCGCGATACGCTCAGGCCGGACGGGGTTGCTCTCGTGCACGCGATCGGCCGGGCTTCCGGGCCGGCGACGACGAACCCTTGGATTACGAAATACATCTTTCCAGGCGGCTACTCCCCGGCGCTCAGCGAGGTCATGCCCGCCATCGAGCGCAGCGGGTTGTGGCTGACCGATCTTGAGGTCATGCGGCTTCATTACGCAGAAACCCTGCGTCACTGGCGCGAACGCTTCGCGGCCAACCGCGAGGCGGTGGCCGCACTATATGACGAACGCTTCTGCCGGATGTTCGAATTCTACCTGGCCGGCTGCGAGATCGCGTTCCGGCGCTCGGACCACATGGTGTGGCAAGCCCAACTGGCCCCGGCGGTCGATACGGTCCCGCTCACCCGTGATTACATGCACGAAGCCGAGCAGGTTGCGGCCACGAAGCAGGCGCAGCTCGAGGTCGCCTGATCTCGGCCCGAGCATAGCCGTCGATCGTCGATTTTGGGCATGGCGGCCGTCTCTTGGATCGCGTAACAAACGGATCAGCAACCAGACCCTTCGTCACGATCAGGAGACGTGCCGCCATGCTGCACCGCCGCGCGTTGATCACCGCCTTGGCAGCCATGAGCGCGCCGGGCTTTGTCCGCGCCCAAGGCAAGACCGGATTCGCCTTCACCGCCATCCCTGACCAGGATGAGTCGCGCCTCGTCGAACGGTTCGGCCGCGTTGCCGCCTACCTGCAGGACAAGCTCGGCCTGCCGGTCGCCTACATCCCCGTCAAAAGCTACCCGGCCGCCGTCACCGCTTTCGTCAACGATCAGGTCCAGCTCGCCTGGTTCGGCGGGTTCACCGGCGTCCAGGCCCGCCGCGCCGTGCCGGGCTCGCAGGCGATCGCCCAGGGGATCGAGGACACGAGTTTCAGGAGCTTCTTCATCGCCAACGCCGCCACCGGGCTGAAACCATCCAAGACCTTCCCGCTCGGCATCAAGGGCCGCACGTTCGCCTTCGGCTCGCGGTCCTCCACCTCGGGCCGGGTCATGCCGGAATACTATATCCGCAAGGCGTTCGACGACGCGCCCGAGACGGTCTTCGCCCGCGTCGGCTTCTCCGGCGACCACACCAAGACCCTGCAACTGGTGCAAAGCGGGGCCTACGCGGCGGGCGCGATGGATTTCACCGTCTATGCTCTCGAGCAGAAGGCCGGCCACGTCGATCCGTCCCAGGTCTCGGTGATCTGGGAAACCCCGCCCTTCCCCGATTACAACTGGACCCTGCGCGGCAATGCGGGCGAGCGTTTCGGCGCCGACTTCGCCCAGCGGATGCAAACCGCCCTGGTCGACTGCCACGACACGGCCATCCTGAAGCCGTTCGGCCGCACCGGCTTCATCGCCGCCAGGAACGCCGACTACGCTCCCATCGTGGAGGTCGCGGAAGCCACTGATCTCCTCAAATAGCGGGCAAGGGCGTATCGCCGGCCCGGCCGGTCCGCTGCTGGACCTCCGCGATGCCGAGGCCGGCTACCCCGGCCAACCGATCCTTGCCAATCTCAACCTGACCCTCCGCCACGGCGAGCACGTCGCCCTGCTGGGCCGTTCCGGCGCCGGCAAGACCACTTTGCTCAACCTGCTCTACGCCCGCCTTGCCAGCCAAGCGGCCCTGATCCCGCAGGCAGCCGCCCTCGTGCGCCCGCTCAGCGTGTTCCACAACGTCTACATGGGCCGCTTGGACCGGCACGGCTCGCTGCATAACCTCCGCGTCCTGGCCTGGCCGACTGCCCGCGAGACCGCCGCCGTCCGCGCCGTCCTCGCCGAGGTTGGCCTTGCCGACAAGCTTCATGCCCGGGCCGGCGCCCTCTCCGGCGGGCAGCAGCAGCGCGTGTCGGTCGCCCGCGCCCTGTTCAACGCCCGCCCCGTCGTGATCGGCGACGAACCTGTCTCCGCGCTCGATCGCGCCCAGGGCGCGGCCGTCCTGCGGCAAATGGCCGCCCGGCACGAAACCATGATCCTCGCCTTGCACGATGTCGCGCTCGCTCTCGGCCACGCCGACCGCGTCATCGTGCTCGACGGCGGCCGGATCGTACTAGACGCCCCCGCCCGCGCCCTCGGCACGACCGACTTGGACCGCTTCTATGGCTGAGGGCCTCGTCCGCCCCCGCCTCACCTACGCGAACGCCACCCTGGGCTTCCTTCTCGTTGCCCTTGCCGCCCTCCCGTTCGCCGACCTTGGGGTCGCCAGCCTCAACCCCTGGCGGGAACTCGGCCGGCTCCTTGCCGGCGCGCTCCGCCCGAGCTTCGCCGCCGTCACCGCGCGCGGCGTGGCGCTCACCATAGCGTTCGCCGTCGTCGGCGTCTTCCTGGGCGCCGTCGCCGGCTTCCTGCTTTCCCTCGGCTTCGCCCGCTCCCGCCCAGTCCGCGTCATCTGCGCCGGGCTCCGCTCCGTTCACGAGCTGTTCTGGGCCTTGCTGCTGATCCAGGTCGCCGGCCCGTCGCCGGCTGCCGGGCTGCTCGCCATCGCGCTGCCCTACGCCGGCATCTTCGCCAAGGTGTTCTCCGAGCTGATTGAGGAAGCGGACCTCGCCGCCGAGCGCACGCTGCCGCCGGGCACGCCTGCCATCTCCCGCTTCCTCTACGCCCGCCTGCCCGAGATCGCCGCCCCGGTCCGCAACTACCTGCTCTACCGGCTCGAATGCGGCATGAGGTCCACCCTGGTGCTCGGTTTCGTCGGCCTGCCCACGATGGGGTTCGAGCTTGAAAGCGACTTCCGCCAGGGCCGCTACGCCTCGGCCGCCGGGCTGGTCGCCGTGTTCTATCTGCTGATCGCCACCCGCCGCCTGTGGGCCCGCCCGGCCACGGCGCCGTTCCTCCTGGCCGGCAGCGTGGGCGCCCTCGCGTGGCTGACCGCGCCCGTGGGCGGCCAGTCCGTCTGGATCGCCCTCGCCCGCTTCCTGGGCGGCGACATCGTCCCATCCCCGCTCCGCGCCGCGCCCCTGCTCGACCCGGCGACCTGGGCGGCAACCTGGTCCGCCTTCGCCCTGTGGCTATGGGACCTGCTCGCCACCCAAATCGTCCCCGGCGCCGTCAAGACCCTCGTCCTGTCCCAACTGGCTCTCGTCTGCATGGCCTCCATGGCCCTCGCCGTCTTTCCCTTCGCCTGCCGCCGCTTCGCCGGACGGCTCGGCGCCCCGCTGGCCCGGGCGCTGCTGGTCGTTGTCCGCTCGACGCCGGAATACATGCTCGCCTACGTCCTGCTGCAGCTCCTCGGCCCCTCGATGCTGCCCGCGGTCATCGCCCTCTCGCTGCATAACGGCGGCATCGTCGGCTACCTGATGAGCCGCCACGCCGATACCCTCGGCTACCGCCCCGACGCGCCGCGGGGCATCGACCTCTATGCCTGGGAGACGGTCCCGCGCATGTACGGCCAGTTCCTCGCCTACACGCTCTACCGCTGGGAGATCATCGTCCGCGAGAGCGCCATCCTGGGCATCCTCGGCGTCCGCACCCTCGGCTACCACGTCGACGCGGCGATCGCGGAACTGCGGCTCGACGTGGCCGTCGCGCTGATCGTCGCCACTGGCGCGCTCTCGATCGCCGTCGACGCGCTCTCCCGCGCGCTTCGCCGGCGGTTGCGGATCGAGGCGGGCGCCAAGACCTAAGCGGCCTCTCGCGATTTGCGGCGGCGCGACAGGACGATAAGAGCGCATGAAGCTGTGGGAGGCTCAAGCGGCGGCTTTGACCTGACCGGGATCGTCTGCGGGGCGAAAGTCCGAGTAGAGCGCCCGGAAGAACTGGTCTGGGGCGCCGTCGAGAGCTGCCACGCGGATGTCGAGGACGGACTAAACGTGCGGCGCTGCGCACCGTGCTCGACGCCCGCAGCCGGAATTACGAAGTTGCTGTATCGGCCGATACGTTCGGCGGCTTGGTGCAGGCTGCCGAGGCGGCCGCCTATCGGTCGATCGAGGCTGGCGCCGCCGTCCCGTCCGAGGTCTCGACCCAAACTCGCACTGGATTTCACGACCGATCAAGCCATGCAGACGTTCGCCTTGGTCCGGGAGTTGCGGCTTGCCTGAGACCAGTTAGTGCTTAGACACAATCAGAGAGTGCAGCATTAGTCGAAGCACTCGCCTTGTTCGGTGGGCTGCTTCAGCCAACGGGCTGAAGCACCCGTTTGCATCAGACCACTAATTGGGCGCGGTCGCGGTCGTGCCGCGGATCAGCAAGCGGGTGGGCATCATCGCGCTCTCGACCGCCTGCCCGCGGCTGATTGCCTCGATCAGCGCGACGGCCGCCCTCCGGCCCATCTCCTCGGTAGGCACGTGAACCGTCGTGAGCGGCGGATCCATCTCCGCGGCGATTTCCAGGTTGTCGAAGCCGGTGATGGACAGCTCTCGCGGGACGGCAATGCCGCGCCGCCGCGCTTCCAACAACGCGCCGAAGCCGATCACGTCGTTGCCGCAGATGACGGCGGTCGGGCGCCCGGCCTCCGGCCCGACCTGCATCACGCCGATGAATGCCTCACGGGCCGCGCGGACGGTGTACGCGCATTCGGCCAGCAGCGCCGGCGGCAGGCAAAGCCCGTGCGATTGCAGCCGCGATTTGACGCCCGTCACGCGCGCCCGCGCGCGGTCGTTGCCCGCCTGCACGCCGGCCAGCATCGCGAACCGCCGGTGCCCCAGCGATACCAGCAGGTCCACCACGTCCGCCATCGCCTCGGCGTTGCGGAACCCGACATTCGGCGCGGGGCCAGCTTCGTCGAACGCCCAGGCGCAGACGTGAGCGACGCTGGACCGCCGCAACATGGCGAAGCTGTCGGCCGCGTGCTGGTTGCCGACCAGCAGCAGCCCGTCGACGCCCCGCTGCACCATGCGCCGCACCAAAGTTCGTTCCTCATCGAGGTCGTAATTGGACACCGAGAGCACCAGCGTAAAGCCGTTGGCACGGGCCTCGGCCTCGAACGCATTGATGCCCTCCGCGAAGATGGCGTTGTTGAGCGTGGGGATGATCGCGCCGAGCACGAAGCTGCGCTGGGTCGCGAGCGCCCGGGCGCCGTCATGAGGCACGTAGTCGAGGGCCGCGATAGCCTGCTCGATACGCGCCCGGGCCGTCGGCTTGATCGGGCCGATGCCGTTCAGCATCCGGCTCACGCTCGCCGTGGAGACGCCGGCGATCCGGGCTACGTCCTTCTGCGTCGGGCTGCCAAAACCAGCCATCGTGAAAGGCCTCGAGAGGTGGGGCGCTTGCGTTTGAGAATTGTATGCGCTTACGATGCCGAATGTAAGCGCATACAGCTTCAACAACACTGATGCGTGGCGCGGGGAGGACATTTGGCTACGACGACGCAGCCCAGTACGGTCCTGACGCTGCCAGCCGCCCGCGCCAGAGCCGGCCGCGTCGCCTATCTGCGCCGGGGGCACTGGCTTGGCTTGCTGACGATCGGCGTGGTCGTCGTGCTCTGGTGGCTGCTGACAAGCGTCACGGGCGTGGTGGCGGAGGTTCGTTTTCCCTCGCCGGGCGAGTTCATGCGCGCTTTGAACCGGCTGTTGACGGACGGGTATGCCGGCGGACTGCTGTGGGAGCATGCGGCGCACAGCGTCCGGCTTGTGCTGCTCGGCTTCTCCGCCGCGGTGCTGGTTGGCGTGCCGCTGGGTTTCGGCATGGGCTATGACCGCCGGATCGAGGCGTTCGTCAATCCGGTCTTCCTGTTGCTTCGGCCCATCCCGCCCTTGGCGTGGATACCGCTCGCCATCGTCTGGCTCGGCCTGTCCGACGGGTCGAAAATCCTCGTCATCTTCATCGCCGCCTTCGTGCCTTCGGTCATCAACGCCTTCACGGGCGTACGGAACACGCGGCGCACCTTGGTCGAGGCGGCGCAGGTGCACGGCGCCAACCGCCGCCGCCTGGCGCTTGAGGTTTACTTGCCGGGATCGCTGCCGCTGATCTTCACCGGCCTCAAGCTCTCGATGCAGGCATCCTGGACCACGCTGGTCGCGGCCGAACTGGTCGGCGCCTTCCTCGGCCTGGGCCGGGTGCTCTCATCGGCCTACCGTGACATCAACACGGCCATGATCCTGGTCGCGATGGTCACGATCGCCATTCTCGGCGCGCTGACCACCAGGGCGATCGGCTGGGCCGAGCGCCGCGCCACCCCGTGGCTGGCTGAATGACCGAGGAGCCTCGGCATCTCTGGGCGTATTCCGCGGCCAGCCTGATCCTGTTCTTCGGCCTGTGGCAGGGCGCGGTATCGGCCGGGCTCGTATCATCGTTCATCCTGCCCTCGCCCATCGAGGTGGGACAGCGCATCGCCGTGTTGATGAGCCGGCCGTTCGCGGGCTTCCGGCTTTACCAACACCTGTTCTCTTCCCTCGGGCGCTTCCTCGGCGGCTTCGCGCTGGCGGCTCTCATCGGCATCCCGCTCGGGTTGCTGATGGGGCGGTTCCGCTTGCTCGATGAGGTCGTCACTCCGCTCTTTGAAGGGTATCGTTACGTCGCGCCGCTCGCCTGGGTGCCGTTCGCGGCCCTCTGGTTCGGCACTGGCATCGGCGGCCCGGTGCTCGTGATCTTCACCGGCGCGTTCGCGCCTTGCCTGATCAACGCCTACCGCGGCGCACGGCTGGTCGAGCCGCATCTGATCGAGGCGGCGCAGACGCACGGGGCGAGCGAGTTCCGCATCGTGCGCGAGGTGCTGCTGCCCGGCGCATTGCCATCGATCGTCGCCGGGCTGCGTATCGCGGCCGGGCTGGGCTGGCAAAGCCTGATCGGCGCCGAGCTGATCGTGGTCTCGTCCGGCATCGGCTACGTGCTGGTGCAGGGGCAGAGCAACCTCAGCCCGTCCACCGTGGTGAGCGCTATGGCGATGATCGGATTGACGGGCATCGCGATCGATTGGGCGCTGCGGGCAGCCGAGCGGCGGGTGAGCGCCAAGTGGGGAGGCGCGCGTTGAGCGACATCCGCTTCGAGGGCGTGACGAAGACGTTCCGCCGCGGCGACGGCAGCCCGTTCGTGGCCATCGGCGGCATCGATTTCCAGGTCGAGGACCGGGAGTTCATTTCCGTCGTCGGCCCCTCCGGCTGCGGCAAGACCACGCTGATGCGAATGGTGGCCGGCCTTGAAAGCCCGTCCGGCGGGCGGGTGCTGGTGGCGGGCAAGCAGGTCGTGGGGCCGGGGCCGGACCGGGCGGTGGTGTTCCAGCAATTCGCGCTGTTCCCGTGGAAGACGGTGCGGGAGAACATTGTCTTCGGCATGCGCTCGCGCGGAGCCGGCCGGGCCGAGCGGGACGCCGCCGTCGCGCATTACCTGGCGCTGATGAAGATGGAGGGCACGGCGGAGAACTACCCGCACCAGCTCTCCGGCGGGATGCAGCAGCGCGTCGCCATCGCCCGGTCATACGCCACCAACCCCGGCGTGCTGCTGATGGATGAGCCGTTCGGGGCGCTCGATGCGCAGACCCGCACCATCATGCAGGAGGAGCTGGCGCGGCTCTCGCGTGAGAACCCGCGCACCGTCCTGTTCATCACCCATTCGGTCGAGGAGGCGATCTACCTGGCCGACCGCGTGGTCATGCTCGGCCGCAACCCGGGCCGCATCGTCGAGGTGATCGACGTAGCGGGCGCACGGCAGGCGGAGGAGTGGGCCAAGCAGCGGATCGACGCCGTGATGGCGCTGCCTTCCTTCAATGACCTCCGCGGCCGGGTATGGCGGCTGCTGCGCGAGGAGATGGGCGATGACCGCTGAACACCGGAAGAAACGGAGGACCTTCATGCTGAAAACCTTGATCCTGGCCGGCGCCGTCCTGGCAGCATCGGCCAACCTGTCGCACGCCGCCGTCCGCGCGGCCGAGAAGCTGGGCGTCAGCTACCAGCCCGCGCTGTTCTGGGCGTTGCCGTTCTACATCGCCGACAAGAAGGGCTGGTGGGGCGAGATCGGGCTTGATCCCAACTACTCCACGTTCCCGTCCGGGGCGCCGCAGATGGCAGCCGCGGCCTCGGGCTCATGGGACGTCGGCGGCACCGGCTCGGCGCCCGCCGTGCTGGGGGCGGCGCGCTTCGGCATCGTCACGATCGGCATCACCAACAACGAGAGCGCCGGCAACGCGCTGATGGCGCGCGCGGCCGACCTCGCCGCCATCAAGGCGGACCCGAAGTCGCTGAAAGGTCAGCGCCTGCTGGTCACCACCAACTCCACCGGCGAATACGCGGCGGCGGCATGCATCAAGAGCTACGGCCTCAGATACCCGGATGACGTGGAGGTGGTGAACCTCAACCAGCAGCAGATCATCTCGGCCTTCGCGACCGGCACCGGCAAGCTCGCCGGGGTTTGGGCGCCGAACATCTATACGCTTGAGTCGAAGGCCGGGGCGAAGCTGCTCTGCTCTGGGCAGGATGCGGGCGCGATCGTCCCTGGCGCGCTGATCGCCCGCAGGGAATTCGCCGAGAAGCACCCGGAGGACGTCGCCAAGTTCCTCGCCGTCTATCTGCGCGGCGTGAACTACATCCGCTCCCACAAGAAGGAGGCGGTCAGCATGATGGGCGACTTCTACGCCCTGACCGGCACCGAGCTGGCGCCCAAATACCTGGAGCGTGAGATCGACACCCGGCCGATGTTCACGTTGCAGGAGCAGATGGCGCTGCTCGGCGCCGCGGGCGGGCAGTCCAAAGCCGATATGTGGTTCGACGCGCTGGGCGGCTATCTCACCGCGACCGGCACGCTCGACAAGCCGCTCAAGGCGTCCAGCTTCATCGACCCGGCCTACATGCGGCGCGTCGCCGAGACCCCGGCCCTTGCCGCCTTCGCCAATCGAACCGACTAACCTCGCCTGCGGCGCCGCCGTTCAAGGAGCAATCACGGATGGACTACCTGAAGAAAGCCCCGAAAACGGCGGCGACTGGAGAAGCCGACGTGCGCCTGGCCGTGCAGTCGATCCTCGACGCGGTCGAAGCGCGGGGCGAGGCGGCGGTGCGCGAATACGCGGCGAGGTTCGACAAATGGGAGGGCGAGATCGTCGTCAGCGCCGACATGCGGGCGGCGGCGCACGGCCTGGTCAGCCAGAAGCTGAAGGACGATATCCGCTTCGCCCGCGACAACGTGCAGCGCTTCGCCGAGGCGCAGCGCGCAACGCTGGTGGACACCGAGATCGAGGTGTTGCCGGGCCTGCTCGCCGGGCAGCGGCAAATCCCGGTCTCTGCCGCCGGATGCTACGCGCCGGGCGGGCGCTACTCGCACGTGGCGTCGGCGATCATGACGGTGGCGACGGCCAAGGTCGCCGGCGTCAGGCACGTCAGCGCCTGCTCCACGCCGCGGCCCGGCGCCGGCATGAACCCGGCGGTGCTCTATGCGCTGGACGTGTGCGGCGCGGATGCCATCCTCAACCTGGGCGGCGTGCAGGCGATCGCCGCGATGGCGTTCGGGCTGTTCGGCGCCCCGCCCGCGCGCGTGCTGGCGGGCCCCGGCAACCAGTTCGTCGCCGAAGCCAAGCGCATCCTGTTCGGGCGCGTGGGGATCGACATGTTCGCGGGACCCACGGAATCGATGGTAATCGCCGACCGCTCCGCCGACCCGGACATCGTCGCGGCCGACCTCGTGGGCCAGGCCGAGCACGGCTACAACTCGCCTGTCTGGCTTCTCTCAACCGATCGGGCGCTGGCGGAGCGGGTGGCAGGGCTGGTGCCCCGACTGATCGCAGACCTGCCGGAGCTGAACTCGGTCAACGCCGCAGCCGCCTGGCGCGACTACGGCGAGATCATGGTCTGCGAGAGCCGCGAGGAGGCAGTGCAGGTGTCGGACCGCTACGCGTCGGAGCACCTGCAAGTGCAGGCCGACGACCTCGATTGGTGGCTCGCCAACCTCTCGGATTACGGGTCGCTGTTCCTCGGCGAGGAGACCACGGTCGCCTACGGGGACAAGGTGTCGGGACCGAATCACGTGCTGCCGACCAACGGGGCTGCGCATTACACGGGCGGGCTGTCGGTCGGCAAGTTCCTCAAGACGGTGACGTGGCAGCGCTCGACCCGCGAGGCGAACCGGGCCATCGGCCAGGCGTGCGCCCGCATCTCGCGGCTGGAGGGCATGGAGGGCCATGCGCGCACCGCCGACGTGCGGCTCGCGAAATATTTCCCGGGGCATAATTTCGATCTCGCCGCGGCCGAATGAGTGCCGCGGGCAAGATGTTCGGCCTCGCAGGCCAAGTCGCGGTCGTCACGGGCGCCTCGTCCGGCATCGGCCGGCGCATCGCGCAAGGCCTGGCCGAAGCCGGCGCGCGCGTGGTGGCCGTGGCCCGGCGCGAGGCGGCGCTGCGGGAGTTGCAAGCCGAGGCGGTCGCGGCCGACCTCTCGGCTATAGAGGATTGGGACGGGTTTGCGGCGCGGCTGGCCGCGCCTTGGGGCCCGCCGACAATCCTGGTCAACGCCGCGGGGGTGAACCTGCGGGAAGCGCCCGGAGCGGTGACGCAATCGAGCTGGGACGCGACGCTGCGGCTCAACCTCTCGGCGCCATTCTTCCTCGCGCGCGCCATGCTCGGCCGGTTCGACGGCGAAGGCGCGATCGTCAACATCGCCTCGCTGCAATCGAGCCGGGCGTTCGCCAACGGCATGGCCTACGGCGCCTCGAAGGGCGGCGTCGCGCAGTTGACGCGCGCCATGGCCGAGGCCTGGGGCGCGCGTGGCGTGCGGGCCAACGCGCTGGCGCCGGGCTTTTTCCCAACGGAGCTGACGCAGGCCGTGTTCGACGACGCCGCGCTCGCGTCGCGGCATGCCGCGCAGACTTGCCTCGGGCGCAACGGCGCGCTCGAGGAGCTCGTCGGTCCCGCCGTGTTCCTGTGCTCGCCCGCTGCCCGCTACGTCACCGGCCAGGTGCTCTGCGTCGATGGCGGATACACCGCCAAATGAGGGCGCTGGTTTATACGGGCCCGGAGACGATCGAGCTGCGGGACATGCCGGAGCCGGCGGCCGGATTGGGCGAGGTCATCGTCGAAGTCGCGGCCTGCGGGATTTGCGGCTCCGACATGCACGCCTTTCACGGGCACGACGAGCGGAGGCCGGCCCCTCTGGTGTTGGGGCATGAGGCGGCCGGCATGATCGTGTCGGGGCCGGGCGCGGGACGCCGGGTGACCGTCAATCCGCTGGTGACCTGCGGAACGTGCCGATACTGCGCCAGCGGGCGCGACAACCTCTGCCCGCAGCGCCAGATCATCTCCATGCCGCCGCGGCCGGGCGGGTTCGCCGAGCGGATCGCCATTCCCGCCAGCAACTGCGTCCCGGTCCCATTGGGCGTGCCGGACGAGACCGCGGCTTTGGTCGAGCCGGTGGCGTGCGGCTGGCATGCCGTACGGATCGCCGCCCGCGTGCTGGGCCGTCCTGTCGAGGGCCTGGACGTGCTCGTGATCGGCGGCGGCGCGATCGGCGTCGGCGCCGCGTTATGCTCGGCGGCGTTCGGCGCCAAACCGATGATCGTCGAGCCGCATGCGGGCCGCCGCGGACGGTTGGGCGCGCTGGCCGGGATCTCGGTGAGCGAGGCCGCGCCGCAGGGCCAGACGCCGCTCGTCATCGATGCGGTCGGCAACGAGGCGACCCGGCGCCTCGCCTTCGCCGCGACGGCGCCCGGCGGCGCCATCGTGCATATCGGTCTCGGTTCGGCCGCGGGCGGCGTGGATGCGCGCCGGGCGACGCTGCAGGAAATCGCCTTCGTCGGCGTCTACACCTACACGGCCGCAGACTTCCGGGACACGGCGCAGGCACTGTTTACCGGGCGGTTAGGCACGGCGCCCTGGCACGAGACCCGGCCCCTGGCGGACGGGCCAGCCATCTTCCAAGACCTGTCCGCCGGCCGGGTGGACGCGTCGAAGGTCATCCTACGGCTCAATTAAGAGAGGCTACGAATGGCAGGCACCCGCACGCATTGCCGCACGCGCACGAAAGCAACGTGGCGGCCGTCGTTGCCGAAGCCCTGACGGCTGATGCAAAGGCGCGAGGCGTGCCGACGGATGGCGGCTCCACTCTTGGAAAGGACGTGCGCGACGAGGCGCCGATCGGCCACTGGGAGCTCGTGATGACCAAGCCGTACCGCAGCGCTTGATCCGCTCCGGGTTGCCCGCGAATGCATTTGGGATGCGCAACAACGCCGTCCAAGCATCATTCCGCGGGACGGCTCGCCGTCACAGCGCGGAAAATAATGCGTCTTCAAAGACTCCTAAGCAGACATCCGTGGCACAAGCCAACAATGCCTGCTTAAGCTGCCCACCCTTGAACCAGGACCAGGCTACGATGCGCCTCGCCCGCTTTCCCCGCCTCAGCTTCGCTCACCTGCCGACAGCCCTGGCGCCGTTGCCGCGCCTTTGCGCAGAGCTTGGCAGGCCGGAAATCCAGATCAAGCGGCATGATTGCGCCGGTCTGCCCACGGGCGGCAACAAGACCCGCACGCTCGAATTCCCGATGGCCGAAGGCGCCGACCTGGCAATGACGCAAGGCGCCGCGCAATTCAAGCACGCGCACGAGACGCCTTCCTTCGCGGCCCGGCTCGGCATGGATTGCCGCATCCAGCCGGACCCGGTCTATACTGGTAACGGCGCTGCCGGGCTGATCGGCCTGATCCAACAGGAGCGGTTCTGCAGTAGCGAGCCGGTCGTGTTCGTGCGCACGGGCGGGCCGGCGGCGCTGCTCCGCGCCACGGCGGCGTTCGCGGCGCCGGAGGCCGCGGCGGCATGATGGAGCGGTTCACCGGCGCCTTCACCCAGCAAGAGGGGCTGAGTGACGAGGCGGTCGATGCCGCTGTCCGCGTCATGCGCTCGGGCCGGCTGCACCGCTACAACACGGCCGATGGCGAGACGGCGGAGGCCGCCTTGTTGGAAGCCGAGTATGCGGCCTATCAAGGCGCGGCCTACTGTCTGGCCTGCGCATCGGGCGGGTATGCGATGACGGCGGCGCTCCGGGCCGCCGGCCTGGCGCGGGACGAGCCCGTGCTGACAAACGCATTCACCTTGGCGCCCGTCCCCGGGGCCATCTTCGCCGCAGGCGGTCGCCCGGTGCTGGTCGAGATCACCGACGACCTGGTTATCGACCTCGACGACCTCGCCGCCAAGATCAGGCAATCTGGTGCGCGATTCCTGCTGCTGTCGAACATGCGTGGCCACCTCGCCGACATGGACCAGCTCTGCGCGTTGCTGGCCCCGCATTCGGTGACGCTGATCGAGGATTGCGCGCACACGATGGGCGCCGCATGGAACGGACGCCGCAGCGGCAGCTTCGGGCTGGCCGGCTGCTTCAGCACGCAGACCTATAAGCACATGAACTCGGGTGAGGGCGGCCTGCTCACCACCGACGATCCGGCGCTGATGGCCCGCGCCACCATTCTCTCGGGTTCCTACATGCTCTACGAGCGTCACGGCGCGGCGCCGGGGCGCGAAGCGTTCGAGCAGATCAGGCTGGACACGCCGAACATGTCGGGGCGTATGGACAACCTTCGCGCCGCGATCCTGCGGCCGCAACTGGCCCGGCTGGAACAGAATATCGATCGCTGGAACGAGCGCTACCGGATCATCGAGCGACGCCTCATGCAGGCCGGGCGGTTCCACGTGCCGCATCGCCCGGCTGCCGAACGGTTCGTCGGTTCGTCGATCCAGTTCCTGGCGCCGCGCATCTCGGCAGAGGCGGCGCAAGGCTTCGTCGCCGCCAGCAAGGCCATGGGCGTGGAGCTGAAATGGTTCGGCGCGGCCGAGCCGGTGGCGTTCACCAGCAACCACCATAGCTGGCGCTACGCCGGCAAGCAGTCCTTGCCGGAAACGGACCGCATCCTGTCGGGCCTGTTCGACATGCGCATTCCACTGACGTTCTCGCTCGGCGATTGCGACCTGATCAGCCGGATCATCGTCGACTGCGGCGCGCGGCTGGGGCGGCAAAACGCCGCCTGACCCAATTCTCTCGTGTAGAAAGGTTTCCCATGCTCAACACCCTTGCCAAGTCCCTCGCCTACGCCTCGCTCAGCTTCGCTCTCCTGACCAGCGCCGCCTCGGCGCAGACCGTCATCATCGGCCAGTTCGGCAATCCGACGCCGATGCAGGCGGCGCGGATAGCGGGCAAGTTCAAGGCAGCGACGGGATGGGACATCGAGTGGCGGAAGTTCAAATCCGGCGCTGAGGTGATCGCAGCCCTCGCCTCGGGCGACGTCAAGCTTACCGAGCTCGGCTCCTCCCCGCTCACGACGGCGGCGAGCCAGGGCGTCGATGTGCAGATGTTCATGGTCGCACAGGTGATCGGCACGGCGGAATCCCTGATCGTGCGCAACGGCGCAGGCATCAGCAAGCTCGAGGACCTGAAAGGCAAGCGCGTGGCCGTGCCGGTGGGCTCGACCGCGCATTTCTCGCTGATGGGCGCGATCCAGCATGCCGGGCTGTCCGCCGGCGACGTGATGGTGATCAGCATGCCGCCGGATCAGATCGCCGCCGCCTGGCAGTAGGACGCGATCGACGCCGCGTTCATCTGGGAGCCGGTGCAATCGGAGTTGCTCAAGAAGGGCAAGCGGCTGGTCGGCACCAACCAGGTCGCGGGATGGGGCTTCCCCACCTTCGACGCCTGGGTGGTCGACAAGGCGTTCGCCGCCAAGACCGCGGCCGGGCTCGCGGGCTTCGCGAAGGTCATCGAGGATGCGAACCAATCCTATATCGCCAAACCTGACAGCTACACGGCCGGCAGCGCGCCGGTGAAGGCCATCGCCGAAGCCACGGGCGCTGCGCCGGACCAGGCGCCGACGATCCTCGAAGGTTACCAGTTCCTCTCCCTCAAGCAGCAGGCCGACTTCCTCGCCAAGGCGCCGGCCGTGATGAAGACGACGGCCGATTTCCTCAAGCAGGCCGGGCGCATCGACAAAGTGGCCGCCGATTACGCGCCGTTCGTGAACGCCTCCGTCGTCAAGCAAGCCGGTCAGTAGCGGCGCGGCAGCCGAGCGGGCCCGGCGATGGGGTTGCAGGTCAAGGACGCCTCCGTCGTGTTCCCCGGCGCCGGCCGCGCCGGCGGTCCGGTCGAGGCGCTGCGCCGGGTCGACCTCTCGATCGCCGATGGCGGCCTGGTCGTGGCCATCGGCGCATCGGGCTGCGGCAAATCGACGCTGTTGAACCTGATCGCGGGTTTTTTGGGACCGACCTCGGGCGAAATCCTGCTCGACGGCGCCCAAGTCGAAGGACCCGGCGCGGACCGCTCCGTGGTGTTCCAGAAGCACGCCCTGCTGCCCTGGCTCAACGTGCGCGACAACGTGGCGTTCGGGCTCAAGATCCGCGGCATGGCCAAGGCCGAGCGGCGCGCGACCGCGGCCAGGTTCATCACGCTGCTGGGACTTGGCGGGTTTGAGGAGACGCCGGTCTACCTCCTGTCGGGCGGAATGCAGCAGCGTGTCGGCATCGCCCGGGCGCTGTCCTGCGACCCGAAGGTGCTGCTGATGGACGAGCCGCTCGGCGCACTCGACGCATTGACGCGCGAGAAGGCGCAGGAGCTGATCCTGACGGTATGGAACGAGACGCACAAATCCATCTTCTTC
Organism: Acetobacteraceae bacterium; assembly: GCA_965217935.1. Lineage (GTDB taxonomy): Bacteria > Pseudomonadota > Alphaproteobacteria > Acetobacterales > Acetobacteraceae > JBBROS01. The sequence goes on from OZ244581.1 coordinate 2,380,003, forward strand.
ATCACCCATGATGTCGAGGAGGCGTTATTCATGGGCACGCAACTAATCGTCATGTCGCCGCAGCCGGGCCGCATCACGCATCGCATCGACCTGCCGTTCTCGGGCCAGTTCCTCTCCGGCGCGCCCGCACGGGAGGTCAAGGCGAGCCCCGATTTCATCGCCATGCGGGAGCACGTGCTGGGCATCATTTTCGCCGACGAGGGGACAGCCGGATGAACGCGATGCTGAGACGCCTCTCCCGCGCCCGGCCGACCCGGCCCGGCGAAGTCTACGGCGTGCCCGGCCAGGGCGAGACCGTGCTGCTCAGCACCGTCACCATCGCCGTGCTCATCGGCCTGTGGTGGCTGGCGACGGCGGCGGGATGGGTGAAGCCGCTCTTCGTGCCGTCGCCTGGGGCGATCTACTCGAAGTTCGTGGACATCCTTACCCAAGGCTTCACCGGCACGCCGCTGCTGAGCCACGTCGCCATCTCCACGGCCCGGGTGTTCGGCGCTTTCCTGCTGGCATGCGCGGCCGGCATCCCGCTCGGGCTCGCCATGGGCATGAGCCCGGTCGTGCGCGGCATCTTCGACCCGCCGATCGAGTTCTACCGGCCGATCCCGCCGCTGGCCTACTTGCCGCTGATGATCATCTGGTTCGGCATCGGCGAGATGTCGAAGGTGCTGCTGACTTTTCTCTCGGTGTTCGCGCCGGTGGCGCTCGGCGCGCGGGCCGGGGTGCGCTCGGCGGCGATCGAGCAAATCCACGCGGCCTACTCGTTCGGCGCGACCCGTTGGCAGGTGCTGCGGCTGATCGTGCTGCCCGCCGCGATGCCGGAAATCCTTACCGCCATGCGCGTCGGCATCGGCTTCGGCTGGACCACGCTGGTTGCCGCCGAGATGGTCGCGGCCACCAAGGGCATCGGCTACATGGTGCTGTCGGCCTCGAAGTTCCTGCAGACGCCCACCGTGATCCTCGGCATCATCATCATCGCCGCCATCGCCTACGGGTTCGACATGCTGATGCGCTTGATCGAGCGCAGAGTCGTGCCGTGGAAAGGCCGGATGTGATCAGCGGCGCAGCACCATCCCCGCGTCCTCGCCGGTGCGCGCGCCGTCACGCATGGCGAGGCGGCCGTTGACCAGGACGTGGGCAATCCCGGCCGCGTAGGCGCGCGGCTGCTCCACCGTGCAGTGGCTGGCGATCTGCTCAGCGTCGAACACCGTGATGTCGGCCCACAGTCCCGGCGCGACCCTCCCTCTGTCCGTGACGCCCAGACGCGCCGCCGGCAACGACGTGAGCCGCCGAATGGCCTCGCCCAGCGAGAGCACCCTGCGGTCTCGCATGTAATATTGCAGGACCCGGGCGGCCCAGCCGTAGCCGCTCAGTGGGCCGATATGGTGCTTGAGGCACCCGTCCGGCGCCAGGGCCAGCGTGTCGGAGATGACGGCGCAGTGATCCTGCCCGAGCGCTATCCGGATGTCCTCATCGCGGAACGAGCGCGAGGTCCACATCAGGCGGTTCATGGCCTCCCCGGATTCGAGCAGCAGATCGAGCGCCGCGTCATAGGGGTCTTGCCGCCGCCGCCGCCCGATCTCCTCGACGGTGAGCCCGACCAGCTCGCGGAGGCCGTCAGCCTGCATCAGCACGATCTCCTCCCACCGCCCGGCCGAGACCAGCCGCCACATCGGGCGCGGGTTATGTTTGATGCGCGCGCGAATGGCCGGGTCGCGCAGCCGGGCGGAAACGGCCCCGACGCCGCCTTCCTGCGCCCATTGCGGCAGGATCGCCAGGATGCGCGTGTGCGACCAATCATGCGGGATCACGTCGTAGGCGACATCGACGCCGTGCCGCCGCGCGGTCTCGACCATTTCGACCGCGTGCCCCATGGCGTGGTCCGGCGCGCCGTATTTTGGCTGGATATGCGAGATCTGCAGCCGCGCGCCCGAGACCCGGGCCGTCGCCAGCGCCTCGCCGAAGCCGAGACCGTAGAACACGTTACGGTTGCGCACGTGCGTCGCATAGAGCGCGCCTTTCCGGGCCGCGACGCCGCAGAGTGCGGCGATTTGGTCTGGCGCGGCCAGGCTGCCGGGCCAGTATTCCAGCCCGGTGGAGAAGCCATACGCCCCCTCGTCGAGCGATTGCTCCAGCAGCGCGCCCATCTCGCCCACTTCGTCGTCGGTCACCGGGCGCAGCGTGTCGCCCAGCACGGCGCGATGGATGGTGCCGTGGCCCACGAAGGCCGCGACGTTCACGCCGAGGCGACCGCGTTCCAAGTGGTCGAGGTATTCGCCGAAAGTCCGCCAATCCGGCGCGGCGCCGTCTGGCGTGAAGCCGGCGACATCATCTCGATGTCCCGGCTCGTGCGCGCCGGCGCGCAGGAAACGCCGCATTGGCCCACAACTTCGGTGGTGACTCCCTGGTGCACCTGGCTCTGCGCCCGCCCGTCACTCGCCAGCGTAAAGTCGGAATGGGTGTGCAGGTCGATGAAGCCCGGCGCCACGGCCAGGCCGCTCACATCGATGATTTCGGCGTTGCCGCGCGCGCCTATGCTCTCGACGACGACGATGCGGCCGCCGCTGACGGCGATGTCGGCGACGTAGGGGCGCCGCCGAGCCCGTCGAAGATGGTCCCGCCAGACAGGATGGTGTCACGTCCGTCAATGTGGTGGAAATTGCGGTGTAGGTTGAGGTGGCCGACGGTCATGCGGCTACGGCGGCAATCTGTGCAGGCTCGATGTTGATGATGGGCGCCATAAGCTCGGCCATCGGTTCGGTCTGCATGTATCGGTGCTGGGTTTACCACTCGTCGTTGGCCTCGAGCGGCACGGCGCCGATCAGGCGGATGATGGAACCCTCGTTCGTGAAGATCCCGACGACGTCGGCCCTGCGCTTCACCTCCTTGTTCAAGCGTTCCAGCGAATTCGTTGCGTGGATCCGGGTGCGGTGCTGGCCTGGGAAGTCCATGTGCGCCAGCACGCCGGTCTCGCTGTCGTCGACGAAGGTTCCGAACTTCGGCCACTTGCCGCGCAACTGATCGGCGACATGACGCAGCGCTTGGCTGGCAGAGGCGCGACCGGGCTGCATGAATGCCTGGCGCAGGGCGGCGGCTGCCATGCTCTGCTGGGCTTTCGGGACGTAGGACAGGGCGTTGCGCATCCAGTGCACGCGGCAGCGCTGCCAGGACGCGCTGAACGTCCGGCGGGTCGCCGACTTCAGCCCCGGCGTAGCGCGTCGGAGATCACCAGCTTGGCGCCGTGCAGGCCGCGACGCAGCAGGCCCTTGAGGAACGTCGACCAGAAGGTCTCCGCATCCGACGGCCCGATATGCAGGCCCACGACCTCACGTTTGCCGTCGGCGTTCACCGCCATGGCGATTATGGCTGCCACCGAGACGATGCGTCCGCCCTCACGCTGCCGAAGGGAGGCCGCGTCCAGCCACGGATACGGCCAGTCGCCGGTCAGCGGCCGGTCGAGGAAGGCATTCACCCGCCCGTCTATGTCGCGGCACAGCTTGGAGACGGTGCTTTTGCCGATCCCCGACAACCCCATTGCCTGGACCAGATCATCGGCGCGCCGGGTGGAGACGCCGCTGATCCAGGCCTCCTGGATCACCGCCGCCAGAGCCTTTTCCGTGAGCTTCCGCGGCTCCAGGAATGGCGGAAAGTAGCTGCCCTGGCGGAGCTTGGGGATCCGGAGCTGCAGCGAGCCCAAGCGTGCATCGAGCAAGCGGTTCCGGTAGCCGTTGCGGTAGGCCGCGCGATCCAGCGTGCGCTCGTGACGCCCGGCGCCGATTACGTCCTCCACGTCAGCCTCCATCAGCAGCTGCGCCACGGTGCGCAAGAAATCGCCGTCTCCGGCTTTCGCCAGCAGCTCGGCCAGCGGTCGAGTGTCCTCGGTCATCGGGTTTTCCGGCCAGATTGAAGTGTCGCAACTCCACCTTAGCCAGCAAATCCGGTGACCACCTCCAGCTACACCCTTACGGGTTCCGAATTTCCACTACGAGCGCGGACACTACCACCTGCGCTACCCGAGCGATCTGACCGACCAGGAATGGGAGGTGGCCCGGCACGTCATCCCGCCTGCCAAGCGAGGCGGTCGCAAGCGCGAGATCAACGAGCGCGAGGTGGTCAACGCCATCCTGTATATCCTCGGCAGCAACTGCCCGTGGCGGGCGCTGCCGAAGGACCTGCCGCCGCGCAGCACGGTTTACGATTATCTCGCGCGCTGGCAACGCGACGGCACGCTGGACCGCATGCACCACGACCTCTCCATGCGATGCCGCGAGCAGGCAGGCCGCGATGCCAGTCCGACCGCGGCCGTCATTGACAGCCAGAGCGTCAAGAACGCTGAAAAAGGGGGGCCTGCATCGACCCGCCGGGCTACGACGCGGGCAAGAAGATCAACGGCCGCAAGCGGCGCATCGTCGTCGACACGCAAGGCTTGCTGATGCAAGCGGCGGTGCATGCCGCCGACATCCAGGACCGCGGCGGCGGCGTCATGCTGATGGCCAGCCTGTTCGGTTTGTATACGTTCCTGCTGACGCTCTATGCCGACGGCGGTTATCAGGGACCGCAGTTCCACGCTGGCCTGCGCCGGGTCATGGCTCAGGTCGAGGTCGAGATCGTCAAGCGGTCCGACCAGGCGAAAGGCTTTGCCGTCCTGCCGCGGCGCTGGGTCGTTGAGAGGACGTTCGCCTGGCTCAACCGATGCCGCCGCTTGGCCAAGGATTGGGAGAACCTCAGCGCGCGCGCGCTTGCTTTCCTGCGCTTGGCCTCCATCCGGCTGATGGTTGGAAAGCTATGCAACAATTGAGTTTCTTTTCGAACGGGCACGCAGGTAAACTACAGCGTGACAACCTGAATTCGCGTTTGCGCCGTCGCCGCCGATCCTGACGCTCGGACAGGCCGGAGGCACGGAATGCAGAAGCTTCAACGGGCGCACCCGGATGGCAGAGACGGCGCGTGGGCAAGGCGTGCGTCATGCTGACCCTCATCGACAAGCAGGGCAGGGCGGCCGGCGCGATTTGCGCCGACGACGGCGAGATCCTGCTTGCCGCGTTCGCCCGGGCCGGCGCGTCGGCGCGCGAGCGGGACCGCGGCGCGGTGCTGGTGCGCGGCTACCAGCAGCGGAACTTATGCAGTATTATGTAGCAAGCACACCTAGCGCACCGTTCCGCTAACCCACTGATTCTCATACGATGACCGCCCTTCACCGACAAGGGCAACCCCATGACCGAACACGTCCTTTCCGGCCTGGTCAAACGCCGCGCCGAGCTGGCCGGCGAGGCTGAAACCCTCCGCGCCCGGCTGGCGCAGATCGCGACCGACACCGGCCACCTCGACGCGGTGATCCGGCAGTTCGATCCGGACTATGCCCTGGACAGCATCCGGCCCAAGCGCCCGCGCGGGCCGGACGTGGCAAGGCGCGGGGAGCGGAGCCGGGCACTGCTCGTAGTGCTGCGGGAGGCTACGGAACCGTTGGACACGGCAGGGGTGGTGCGGCGTATGATGGCGCGGGAGGGACAGGACGCGGGGGATCAGCGGGCGGTGGCGCGGCTGACGAAGCGGGTGGGAACGGCGTTGAGGCGACAGGAGAGGAATGGGACGGTGCAGGCGGTCCAGGGAGCGGGAGCGGCTGCATTGTGGGAGATTGCTCGTTAGCTAGCGCTTACGCCAAAGGATTGCTCGGTTTGCAACGACTGCCACAAACTTCCGATTGATTGACTTGGAGTCGTGGAACCATCCGATGGAGCGTCAAGGAAAAATTGCACGAAATTTTGGGTAAGACGTTCACAATGTCCTTGATTGTTACGGTAGAAGGTTGATCTCGCTCCCGCTGTTCCTCACACTGCTAAGCAGCGTACTACCGGGAGAGTTATGCCAGAACGCCGATCATATGACCAAAGGCAGGGTAGCAAGCAGATCGCTGCATCTGACCCAGCGCTAGCTCATAGAGCATAGCATGCCCGCACCCTCACCAGCCATCGCAAACCACCTTCTATCTCTTGGAGGCGTAGACGGCCGTCCGCTGACCAACATGCACCTGCAAAAGCTTGTCTACATAGCTCATGGATGGAACCTAGCCATTCGTGGCATTCGTCTCACCGCTGATGATCCAGAAGCTTGGGAATATGGGCCCGTATACAGGGATTTGTACAACGCATTAAGACGTTACGGTTCAGGCCAAGTTGCACGCCCAATTCGTTACTCTGATTACATGGCATTTGGTCACGAAGACGCTGAGGTGACTGGAGGACTAAATAATGAAGAGATATTACTGGTTGATGCGGTCTGGAAGAGTTATGGGCATTTTCATGCATTCCAACTCTCAGCATTAACGCACGAACAGGGAACGCCGTGGTCAAACGCATTTGAACATGGCCAAAATACGATTATTTCCCCTAATGAGATACGTGAACATTTTCTAAGGATAGCTAGTGAGCGAGGGCGCGAAACCGAAACAGAGCCCGCTTTCGCTTGATGACATCAAATCTGGTGTTGAAAGAGTTGCCCGCGTCAAACGACCAAGTGCCCGCGATGAGTTAGAGAAAGCTCAAGAAGACCTTGAAGCCGCAAGGCTTCACAACAAAGAGCTACAAGCCAAGATCGACGCGACTGTTTCTACCACAAAATTGCGTGAAGGATACGCCTCTAAGGTGTATATCTATCTCATCGTTTATTCTCTGATTGCAGGTGCAATCTTAATATGCTCTGGACTTGGCTTTCTCAAATTAGCAGATAACGTATTAGTTGCAGTAACCGGGGGCACAGCCGTTAGTGCGATTGGGTTGGTCGCTCAAATGGGTAAGGGCCTATTTCGTTCCGATTAGCTCGCCCGCTGCCAATACCCCTTCCACTGCCGGCTAACCGGATGCGCCAGCGCCGCCGCCGTCGCGGCCTGGTGCAGCCCACCGTTGTGCATCCGGCGGTTATCCTCCCGCCAGGCCATCTCGCAGGCGTAGGCGGCAAGGTACTTGCCGCTGACGTGGTGATGCTGGCCCAGCTCGGCGCGGCGCAGGCGGGAGAAGTAGCTTTCCGCCTGGTTGGTGCAAGCGCCGTCCAGGGAGAACGCTACCGAGTGGTTGATCCGCTTCACGTCGTAGTAGGCGTGCAGCACGTCCCAGCCGCCCGCCTCATCGGCATGGACGATGGACCCCGCCGCAATGCGCTCGCGGATCAGGGCCACGGCGTCGGCCTCCTTGGCGACCACGAAGGGCAGCGTGCGCCCGTCCCGCTCGCGGGCGACCACGACGGACTGCCGCTTGCCGGTCTGCTGCTCGGCCAGACGGCGGTCGCGGCGCTCGGCCTTGACGTTCTCCTGCTTGACGTGCCCGCCGAAGTAAGCCCCGTCAATCTCGACAACGCCGGACAGGGTGCCGGTAAGCTGCTCGGCGCTGATCGCCTCCCGCAGCTTGTGCGCCAGGACGAACGCCGTCCGGTATTGCACGTCGAGGTCGCGCCCGAGCTGCAAGGCGGAGATGCCCTTGGCCGCGTTGACGAAGATCGCGGTCGCGGCAAGGTAGTCGCGGATGGCGAGCTTGCGGCTGGCGAAGATGGTCCCGCTGGTGACGCTGAACTGGTGGCTGCACGCCTTGCACTTCCAGATGCGCCGGGCCGCGTAGGCATAGACCGCCGTGCATTGGCAGCGGGGGCAGAACGCCGCCCCGCCGTTGTCGGCAAAGCGGATGGCCGTGAACGTCGCGTGCGCCTCGTCGTCGCTCATGCGGAAGATGGCCTTGAGGCTCAGCGTGCGGGCGGCGGCGGTCAGGAGGAAGTGCTGGGGCATCTGCTTGTGTCCGCGATATTCGTTGACGTTGTTTGTAAGCGTGGACAACGTTGGCGTCAACGATAATCGTGGACATAGGTGTAGTTTTCTCCTATGACGCGCACATGCTTGCACCCGAACAAAGCCGCGCGGCCCGTGGTTGGTTGGATTGGAGCCAGGAACAGTTGGCGGAGCGCGCCAACGTGTCCCTATCCACCGTGCGGGACTTTGAGAAGGGTCGGCGCACGCCTATTGCGAACAACCTGCAAGCCATACGTGCGGCCCTGGAAGGGGCTGGCGTCATGCCCGTGCACAACGCTGCCGGGATATCTATGGGGATCACTCTGGCTTGCTCAGGCGGGCGATCTCCTGAGCCTGGAACAAGTCAGGCTGAATAGGCGGATAGGCTTGGTTGAACAGCATTTCAAAGAACTTCCACTGCCCATCCGGGGTGGCCCGCAGCAGCGTCACCGTTGAGTCAATCAGCTTCATCAAGTGAGGCTCGCCCAACTTCTCCGTCAGCAAGGAGTGGTTCTTTTTCCGGCGGCGCTTGGTCAACGGATCGGTAGGGTTCTTACGCTTAATCTCTTCATGCACGCCAGGCGGCATCCGTGCGTAGATCAGACGGTTTGTCAGCTTACCAATGTAGGCCGTCCGTGCGGATGACGAAGCATCATAGGGCCAACCCATGACCCGGTATATCTGCTCATAGTAGGATGAGGGAAACTTGGTAGCATAAGGACGGAACTCTGGCAGCACATATGCCTTAAGAAGCGCCTGCAACCCGTCATGTGCACGGCGTTTTTGGTAGCCAGTTGCTTCATCAATAAGGGCATCAATTGCAAGGTCAGCTAGACCGTTAAGTATAACCTTGGCGGTTTCAGCAACCTTAACTTGAGAAGGCCCCAACTGCCCGGCAGTGTGTGCACGCACCCACACACTGAAGATGCGGCGCAGAACGTGCGCCGGTATCCCATCGGCAATTGAGCCGCCCTCCTGCCGGTAGCGGAGCGGGTGCTTGATGGCCTCAACAAGCTCTTGGTCCGCCATGATGAACGGGCGGAGATTTTTGTGAGCCAAGTAGAGCGGGAAACGCAGCTCGTCATCATCCGAACGCCGAGTGGAAAGTGCACCGCTGCGGTAGATGCCCAGAACGCGCATGAACTCCGCGCCTGAAATGACGCGAACCACCTCGTCATTCACCTCCAGCACGGCACACCGGAACTTGCGCCCTACGAAGTCAACCTCGCCCTCGTCAATGGCATGGTGCACCGGGCCAAGGTCTTTTGCCGTCCAGCGCCGCGCCGCTGCGACACGCGCGATCTCTGAACGCCTAGCGGGTGGCGTTTTTTCAGCCCGTGCACGCCCGCCCTTGCTTTGGGGTGTTTCATCATCCGTCATAGCGCGACTCCATGCTTGCGATCAGCAAGCATGGTTGAGCTTCTATCCGCTAGAACGCAAGCATTTTGCGCTAGGTGTGCTTGCTACATAATACCGAACTTATGGCTGCGGTGCTCCTGCCTGGGAATGGGCGAACCGGCGCCGGTGCTGGTGCCGGTCGCGGACGCCTTCATCCGCCGCGACCCGAACCGTCCCGAGCATGCCGAGACGTGCCCGTTCGAAAGCGACGCCGCCGACCGCGAGCGCCTGGCCAGGAACCTGCGGCTGCACGCGCCCGGCGACGGCTTCCGGCTGGCGCGGGCGATTGCCGACGCGCGCGGCGACGACGTGCCGCGGGCAACGCCGCCCGGTGCAGGCAGCGCCCGTAGCCGCGGCCAGTTGGCGCAGCTGCTGTTCAAGCTGGCCGCCGACATGGGCGTGCACCGGGTGGCCGGCGGCCCGCGCACTCCCGGGCAGCAGATCCAGGCCCTGCACGCAGCCTCACGCGGCATCTCGCTCGGCGGCGAGCTGAGGCTGTCCGGCGGGCTCGAACTCGACCCGGCGAAGATCGATGGGTTGATTGGACGCATCAAGGCGCGCCCCGTCTGGCCGCGCGGCCGGCGCCCGCACGGGGTGCTGGTCTTCACCGCCGCGCGGATCGAGGGCGCGGACCTGGTGGCCGCCTCCGGCGCGCGGGTCACGGTCGCCGGCCCGATCGGCGTGTTCGGTCCCGGCCGGGGCGGCAACCGGCACCGCCCGTTCCTGGCGGCGGTGCTGATCGCCTCGCCGGACGGGATCGCGCCGTTCATGCCGCTGCAGGCCTACGCCCATCCGTGCTGGAGCGGGAGCGACATGCTGCCGCTGGACAGCGCGCACGAGCGCCGCTGCCTCGACATCCTGGTGCGCTTCCAGGCCTGGATGGCCAGGCAGGGGCACGTGGTCGCGATCACCAAGCCGCTCTACGACCGCAGCGCCTATGACCTGGGCCGCAGCGAGCCGGACCGCATCGTCAAGCCGGACTTCGAAGGGACCATCCACACCGCGACTGGGGCCTGGGTGCGGTCCTTCGCATTGGAGTGCAAGGGCTTCGACCATGCGGAATACCGGGCGAGCAAGGCGTGGCTGGAGGCGGTGGTCAAGGCCAAGCACGCCGACTACCTGGAACACCGGGCCTACGATCCGCGGCGCGTCGAAGAGCGCGATTGCGCGTTCGCCCGCGACCTGGCCCGCCTGGGCGGCTGGGCCGTCAACAAGAGCAGCACGCTCGGCGTCGCGCCGGCCTTCATCCCATCGTCGCCGGCCGGCGGCCTGCCGCACGCCGGACCGGCGTCGGGGCCGGGCAGGGGAGAGACGGCAACGGTGCCCCGGCCGCAGGGCCGAACGGCGCGACAGGCGATACGGGCGCTGATCCGACACGCGCGGCGCCGCGCCCCGACGACGCCTCCGTAGCGCCGCAAGCCGCGCGGACCACGGGGTCAGCCGTTCAGGGGATCCTTGAGCGCCTTGGCGGGCACGAACGACAGCTTGCGCGCGGCGGCGATCGTGGTGGCCGCGCCGGTGGCCGGGTTGCGCCCCTGCCGTTCGGGCCGCCCCGCGCATCGCGCGCTCCCCGTTTGCGCCGCCGCCCCGGACAACGGCGGGGGGCAGAGGAGGGCAGGGGAGATGGGCAGTACCGCCGCCGCGGCCGGCGCGGCAAGGGTGAAGGCCGCACGCGGCCCGCGCGTGCCGCGCGCCCTGGCCGCGTCACCGCCGCCGGCGGTGACGCGGGAGGGATCAGGACGGGACCAGGCGAGGCAAGCGAGCGCCCGCAGGCCTGCTCCAGCCACCCCGGACGGGAGCAGGGACATGACAGGGTGCGACGAGGACCTGGAGGCGATCAAGGCCGGCGTCAGCTGCGCCGTGCTGCTGGAGCGGCACGCCTACCAGCTGGACAAGAGGGGCAGCACGCGGAGCTGCTGGAAATACCGCCGCGGCCCGCTGGAGACCATCATCGTCAACCATCACCGCCGCGGCTGGTGGAGCGCCGACGACCGAACCAGCAAGGGCGACGTGATCGCGCTGGCGCAGCACCTCGACCCGGGGCTCAACCTCGGCCACGCGCGCAAGCTGCTGCGCGGCCTGGTCGGGCTCAGCCCTTGCTGTCCGGAGGCGCTGCGCCGGCCGAAGCAGGGCCGTCCTGCGGCACCGGCGCAGCAGCGCCGGGAGCGGGCGCGGCGGCTGCGGCGGGGATCGCCGGCATGGGATTACCTGGCCGGGGCGCGTGGCCTGCCGGAGAGCGTGCTGGCGGCGGCGGACGCGGCGGGCGGCATCCGCGAGGGGTCGTAAGGCTGCGCCTGGTTCGCCTACCGCGACCTGGCCGGCGCGGTCACTGGCATTGAGATGCGCGGGCCGGCGTTTCGCGGCCTGAACGAGGGCGGGGCCAAGACGCTGTTCCGCCTGCCCGGCGGGCGCGGGCGGCTGCCCCGCATCGCCGTCAACGAGGCCCCGATCAACGCGCTCAGCTTGGCGGCGCTGGAGAGCCTGCGCCGCGACACGCTGTATCTCTCGACCGCGGGCGGCATGGGGCCGCGCACGCTCGCCTGCCTGCAGGCGCTGCTGCGGAATGCGGCCCCGGACCCGCGGGCGGTCCTGGTGTCGGCGACCGCTACGCCTGCGACCTGGCCGACCTGGCATCGGCGGCGGGCGTGCGTCACCGGCGGTTGCGGCCGCAAGGCGGCCTGAACGATTGGAACGACGTCCGGCGGGCGAGGGGAGGGGGCGGATGAGCGGCGAGGGGCCACGGACGGAGCCGGCGCCGCACGGCCCCGCCGCTCCGTCCGAGGACTGGGACCCGCCCGGCCCGCCATCCATGCGCGAGCCAAGCCCGGCCGCGCGCGCGTTCGACGCGCGGCGCCGCCACGCCTGTGGCGGCAAGCGCGCCCATTTCGGGTTCGGGTCGCCGTTGACCCCGAAAGGCCAGGAGTGATGGGCGTGCTTCGCCCACCGCTCGGAGGTGGAACAGGCCCTGAACGGCGCCCGCAACCGCGATGGCCCCGGGGGCGCCACTCGGCTTGTCATAGCCCAAATCCGGGCAGCGGACGCGCATTGGCGCCTCGGCTTGGGGTAGGTCCGGGATACGTGCTTATGCCGACCGCTTGGCGCGCGATAGGCCGTCTCGCGATGCAGTGAGATACAGCGGGAAAAGGCGCCAGGACGACAGCAGGCCGGGGAGAGACAAGTGCCACTGCCGCAGTGGGCGCCGCGAGGGTAAAGGCCGCAAGCGGCCCGCCTGCGCAATCTTGGCAGCGCGCGGCGTGCTGACCGACACGGCATCGACCGGGCAGGCATCATGCCCGGTCGCGGCGGCTCCGCCCGCGAGCGCCGGATATGCCAACTCCTTCACCGGCACTTCCGCCGGCCAGGGCATCGTCCCCGGCCATGCCACGAACCACCACGCCATCCCGGTTGTCGGCGCCTCGGCCACCAAACTCACCTATCTCACCGGCAACTACGGGTCGGCCCAAACAACGTCCGCATCGTCGGCCGGCAACACTTTTTTCACCGGCGGCCCCGGCCAGATCGCCTTCGATTGGGCCTACGGCTAATCCATCCTTGTCCTGCTCTGGGGTTCAATCGACATTCGGAACTCGCTCGAGTTCCTGCACGGCGGCGTCTCGATCGGAACCGCCGACGGGCGCGATGCCCAGAACGCAGCGCATACGTCACGATCGCCAGCAGCCAGAGCTTCGACCGGGTTGTCGCCCGCAGCACGGATCCGTCTTTCGAGTTCGCGGCCCTCGTCTCCACGCGGGCAACCGACGTGCCGGAACCACCCGCCCTTAAGCTGCTCGGCGTTGGCCTGGCGGGCCTAAGCGTCGTTCGCAAGCGCTTTGGGTCCGGCTCATTCCGTCATTATTGGAACCACTAGCGCGCCGGGCTAGCTTGGAACAGACTGCTCAGATGCCAACAGCCGCCGTCCTCGACACGATCGAACAATCCCTGGATGCTGCCCGTGAGCGCTGGTTCGACTTCCTGCGCATCCCCAGCGTCTCTGCCCAACCCGGCCACGCCGCGGACTGCCAGCGTGCCGCCGCTTGGCTTCGCGGCCAATTGGCCGAACTTGGTTTCGACGCCGCGGTGCATGAAACCCCGGGCCACCCGGTCGTCTTGGCGCACCACGCCGGGCCAGGCCCGTCCGCGCCGCACGTCCTGTTCTACGGCCACTACGACGTCCAACCAGCCGAGCCGCTTGACCTCTGGTCCGCCGCCCCGTTCGACCCGAAGCTCACGGACGGTCCTCATGGCCCCCGCGTGATTGCCAGGGGCGCCGTCGACGACAAAGGCCAGGTCATGCTTTGGCTCGAGGCCCTGCGCGCCTGGCACGCCACCCAAGGCACGATGCCGGTCCGCGTCACCGTGCTGGTCGAAGGCGAGGAGGAAGTCGGCAGCCTCAACCTCGAACCCTTCCTGACCGCCAACCGCCAGGCGCTCGCCGCCGACATCGCGGTGATCAGCGACACCGGTATGTGGGACATCGACACGCCGGCTCTCACCACCCGCCTCCGCGGCATCGCCTATCTGCAGCTCAACCTCAAAGCCGCCAACCGGGATCTTCACTCCGGCCAATTCGGCGGGTCCGCCCGGAATCCGATCAACACGCTCACCCGTATTCTCGGCGGCCTGCACGACACGGACGGCCGCGTGCAGCTCCCCGGCTTCTACGACGGGGTGCAAGATATCCCGCCAGCCCTGGCGGACGAGTGGGCCGGCCTTGGCTTCGACGAAGCGAAGTTCCTCGGCGGCATCGGCCTTGCCCACCCGGCCGGCGAGCGAGGCCGTCCAGCCTTGGAGCGTCTGTGGGGCCGTCCGACCGCCGACATCAACGGCATTTGGGGCGGCTATCAAGGCCCCGGCTCCAAGACAGTCATCGCCGCCGAGGCGGGCGCGAAAGTCTCCTTCCGCCTCGTGCCCGGCCAAGACCCGGCGAAAATCGTTGCCGCGTTCAAGACCTTCGTCAACGAAAGGCTTCCCCCGGACGTCGCCGCCACGATCGATGAGTTGGGCGCCGCCCCCGGCGTTGCCATTCCTACCGGAAGCCGCTGGGTCAAAACCGCCCAGCAAGCCCTGGCCGACGAATATGCCCGCCCGCCCGTCCTGATCGGCAGCGGCGGCAGCATCCCCGTCGTCGAGAGCCTGCATCGCCTCCTCGGCATCGACAGCCTGCTGATGGGCTTCGGCCTCGAAGACGACCAGGTTCACTCCCCGAACGAGAAGTTCGAGTGGACATGCTTTCACCACGGAATCCGCGCCCACGCCCGCCTGCTCGGCGCACTGGCTCAGGATCAACGCTGACGAGGCAGCGGACGCTAAGCCAGCGCCGAGGCGATGGCATCCCACTCCGCATCGAGCGATCCGGACCCTTCGGGCTTCCCGGCCCGGGAATACCAATACTGCGCATTCGGCAGATCGCCCTCGACCCGGTGCAAGTAGGCATGGACCCAGGCAGCCTCTTTGCCTGGGTCGCTCTGCGCCGCCTCATGCGCCCGCTCCCATTCGCCGCGAGCCGCCCACCAGAGCGCCGCCAGGGACGCGCGGCCGGGAACGTTGGGTTGGTCACGCAGCGACGGCATCCGAAGTCCTTTCAGCGTCAGCGTAGCTTGGCGCACTCAGGCATAGCTGAAATATAGATACGATCCTGCCGCCTGCGTGCCAACCGAGACATGCAGCGCTTTCGCCTGCGCAACGCTCAACCCGGCGAACGTGATGCTGGCGTCGATCCCGTCCCCAATCCGCCCGACGGCCTCCACGACGTTAGCGCGCAACGTCGCCCCGGTCGGACCCGGCGCCTCATCGACTTGATCGTCCCAGTAATAGCCTGACACTCCCCGGCACGAGTTTCCACAGTGTCGCAGCATCCCGGCGTGAAAGATGCGCAACGCATTCCAAACCGGCGCATCGCCCCGCTCGTCGGTGAAGAACGTGTCGGTCCCGGTCCTGCGTGCCCGTAAGAAATGAGAGCCGGCGCCACCGTCCAGCTCGTTCCGTCCTGACACTATCTGGGTCGAATCCTGTCCGTCCCCGCCATGCAGGAAGACATTCGCCATGAAAGCCGGCAAAGCCACGCCGTTCGGGCTGCTCCAGTTGTAGCGCCATTGCAGGTACGAGGGCGCCCCTGGGAGACCCTCCAACGGCAACGCCCCCCGCTGCCCCGTCACGCTGCGGATAGATTTAACCACCGACACCGAGTCATCCTGCGCGACCCAGGACAAAATCGTCGCCCGTACCGCAGCCGAGATCCGCATGAAATGGACCGCTATCGCATTGACTGTAGCAAGCCGCTGTGTCGGATGGAGTCGGCGCACTCGGCTGGGCTGAACCGTTCAAGCGATCGGCCAATCGTTTGCCAAGGCTCGCAGGGAACGGCGACAGGAAGACAGCAGGTCGGGGAGAGGCGAGTGCCACTGCCGCAGCGGACGCCGCAAGGATAAAGGCCGCAAGCGGCCCGCCCGTGCCGCGCGCCCGTGCCGCGCCGCCGGCGCAGCGGCGCTCCGGTTCGGTCTTCGAGGAGAGGACCGAACCGGAAAGGCGACATCATGAGACCACGACATGCGAAGACGGCGCTGGGCGCGCTGCTGCTGGCGCTCGCGCTCTATGCAATCCTGGCGGCGCCCGTCGTGCTGACCGACAGCGCATCCACGGCGCCGGCGTCACGCCCGATCGCGACGGCGCAGCCATGAGTGAAGCCGACATCGAGCCTGAACCGGCCGGGCCGGCACGGACCCTGTTCTGGGTGAAAGCACAATCGTGACCACGGACGCGCTCGCCTGCCAGCGCGAGATCGCCCGCAAGGTCATCGAAGGCGGCGACGATGCGCTGGCGCTGAAGGGCAACCAAGGCGCGCTGCGCGACGACTTGCGCCGGTTCCTCGACGACCCGAAACGCGGCGCCAGCGTGAGCAAACCCATGATCAACGCGGATCACGGCCGCATCGACCCGTATGGCCATGGTCTCCGCCGATGTCGGCTGGCTGCAGGACGCCCATGCCTGGCCCGGCCGCCATCGGCAAAATCGTCCGCACCCGGGAAGCCGCAGCCACGATGACAGGCACGATGCCAGGCACGATGCCAGGCGCGACGGCAGGCACGACGACCACCGAAACCGCATGCTGCCTGCTCAGCGCCGCCCTCTCCGGCGAACGCCTCAGCGAGGGTGTCCGCTCGCACCGGGGCATCGAGAACCGCCTGCACTACAGGCTGGACGCCGTCATCAACGAGGACCAGGCCAGAAGCCAGTCGGGCCATGAGCCGCAAAACCTCGCCATCCTGCGGCGCATGGCACGCAACGGGACGCAGAAGGATACGGCCAAGGGCTCGCCTCGGGGCAAATTCAAGCGCGCTGGCTGGGACGACAAATACCTGGCAAGCCTCATCGCCCTGTTCTGGAATGGGGTTGCCCTGTTAAGTCCAGCCAAAGGTCTTGCCATAAACGATAGTCAGGCCTAGTGATTGGCTAGCTTAAGAAGCGGGCGTAGCTCAGGGGTAGAGCACAACCTTGCCAAGGTTGGGGTCGAGGGTTCGAATCCCTTCGCCCGCTCCAATATTTCAATAGTTTAGCAGGGGGATCGGGTGCTTACCCCGCCCTTCTCGCATTCCCGGGTAAGCAGGAGGTAAGCGGTCTCCGGCCTGTCCAAGTCAACTTGGGCGTAGCTGGGCGCAGGTGCAGCTGCGAGAGGAGCCGAGTCAAGGGCGAGTGGGCCCTCACGCAATCACGGGGAACGTGATGGACATGCTGGTTCCCTGATCGGAGCTCATCTGCTCAATCTCGCCCCCGATCTGGCGGGCAAGTGCGGCCATAAGCTTCTGCCCGGAGCCCCCCGGCCTCGGGTTTTTGGTGCCGTGGCCGTTGTCGGCAACGGTCAACCGGGCTTCGCCGTACTCGACCCGGGATGTCAGTTTGACGGTGATGCGCCTGTCCTCGTCGCCGAAGGCATGCTTGACCGAATTCGTAGCCGCCTCGTTCAAAATCAGCCCAAGCGGCACGGCACGGTCGATGACTAGCTCGATCTCATCCGCATCGACCTCGATCGCGACATTGTCTACCTGCTGCTCTATCGAGGCACATAGGGATCGCAGGTAGCTTGCGACGTCGACCGCGTGCAGGTCCTCCCGCGGCGAGAGCTGGTCGTGGGCGAGCGAGATCGCGTTGATTCGGTTCGCGACGTGATCGAGCACCCGGTGAACGTCGGCGCTGTCCAGCCGGCGCTTCTGGATCGCGATGGAGGCCAGGATGAGCTGGAAGTTGTTCTTCACCCGATGCTGCATCTCGCGGAGCAGCGTCTCGCGGGTTAGAAGCTGGGCTGCTGCGACTGCAGCCGCCTCGGCCCCGCCACGGTCCGAGCTGTAGCGCTCCACGGCCGGCCCGATAACGGCGGCGGCAGCCAACAGGAACTCGATCGTGTCCTCGCTAAAATTGCGTTTCGTGGACGAGTCCCGCGGCCATGTGTCGATCCAGTACTCCATCCCGCCGCCTGCGCTGGCTGTGCGATCAAGGCTCGCTGTACCGCCGGTCGCTGGCGCCGCATAAACCGCTGGGAGAACGAGGCGATACTCGACCGCATGGCGGTGCGCCTCGCTAGTTCAGCCTGACCGCGCTCGCCTACAATCTCAGGCGGGCCGTCACCGTCATCGGCGTGCCGGGGCTGATCCGGGCCGTGCAGGCCTGATTTATTGACCTACGTGCCCGGTCACCGCCCGAAATACGCGTCCAGGCAAGCCAGCTCGCTACGATATCGCCAGCAAGTCCCCAAACAGCCTTGGCGCCACCACACCCGGACGAATGCTCTTCTGCGTAAACATCCCTATCAACACTCGAGTTCTCGCACGGTCTGGATGGTTTAGCGGGAAAGCGCCAAACACCTTACAACGAGCGAATGATGCGGCGCATCGCCTGCGGCGGCTGGCCGTAGCTGTAGGCGCTCGCAATCATCGGCATTCGTGCTCGCAAACAGCGCTGATTCCTGCTCGGATTAGCTGACAATGGGGCGAGGGTCGTGCTCACATTATCTGCCACTGTGCTTGCCATCATCGAGCCGTGCTTGCCAACGGAGGATCGTGCTCACATTGGCTGCCAATGAGCAGGGCTGCCTAGTTCAGATAGGCACTCCCGCCACGCGCAGTTGCTCGGTGAACTCGCGCGTGCGGTCCACGGCGAGGATGCCGGCGAGGAAATCGCGCACTTCGGCGGGCTTGGCCCGAAGCAACACGGTCAGCGCGGGTGCGTCGTAGCCGTTGCGGGTGAGCGTCGGCTCGAGGTCGTCGATGGCCCGCGACAGCACCTGTTCGACGATCTCGGCGGAGACGCGCTTCTCGCCGAGCCGGAAGGCGTGCTCGAACGCCAGGGTGAGGCGCATCTCGATCTGCAGCGCCGTGCGCAGCCGCTCGGCCAGTAGGTCGATCGCGTCGGCGTCCATGATGTCCGAGGGGTTGATGCCGTCGTCGGCGCAGGCTTTGAGGAGCCAGGCGATGAACTCGCGGCGGTGGCCGGACACGCCCTCGAACTCGAACGTGGTCGTGCGGTAGCCGATCTCCTCCATCTGCGGCCGGCGCAGGTCGTTGCGCAGCTTCGGATTGCCGATCAGCAGCACCGACAGGACCACGCCTGCGCCGGCCGCCAACTCCATCAGCCGCTTGAAGCCGGTCAGCGTCTTGTGGTGCAGTTCATGGGCTTCATCGACGATCAGCACCACAGGATGCTTGTTCTTGCGCATGAGGTCGCGCAGCTCGCGCTCGCGCCGTTCGGGTTGCTTGGGGATCTTGATCTTGCTGCGGTCGCCGGGCGTCAAGTCGTAGAACATGGCCTCGATGAGCGATGGCAGCGACGTGCGGCGCTTGTCGACCGCCAGTGATTTCGCGACGGCGATCCTGTTGGATCGTCCGAGTTCTTCCTCGATACGGGTCAGCAGATGCGTCTTGCCCGAACCGACCAGCCCTGCCACAACAACCAGCCGGGCGGTTTGCACGACGGCGTACCCCTCGCGAACCAGTGCGCGCTGGTGCTCGGTTTCAAAGTTGCCGGCTTGCTGGAACGGCTTGGCCAACCCGAACTGCGTCTGCACGTCGGCGAGCATCAGCCTCTCCCTGCTGCCTTGAAGTGCTCGCGCACGCGCGCAGCAACCGTGGTTCGGTCCAGCGTTTCGGCCAGCAGCGCATCGATAAAGGCACGGTCGGGCTCGGGCAGGCCGCCAAGCGGCTTGGAGATCTGCACGGAGATCGCGAGCCTGGCCGCCAGCGGCGTCGGAAACGCGACATCGGCCACCGGCTCGGGAAACGGCATGCGCGATACGGGCATGGCAGCGGCGCCTGGCGCCAGCGACGGCAAGGGCCTGTCCCCGCCGGTGAGCGCGGCGCGCGGCAGCCCGAGCTGGTCGGCCAGCTTCACCACCTTGTCGAGGCGCTCCTCGGCCCGGCTCTTCTGATATTTGCGGTAGCGATAGAGCGGAACCGCGCCTCGCGAGGGCTGGTATGGCCCAAACCGCTTGCCTTCGTGCTCGACGAACAATTCCTGGTCGAACAGCCCCCACCAGAGCGTCACCGTCTCGCCGGCAAGCTCGGGCTCCACTTCATACGCGGCGCCCTCGACCGACACGGTCGCGTCGCCTGCAACGGCCCGGCGTTCCGGCTCGCGCGCGAACGCGCAGAACCGTTCCCATGAGCACATCGCGCGGATGCCGTTGGCCGGAAGGTGCTTCAGCCAGTCCTCGACCCGGCTGTGCGGCTCGGCGCGATGGCCGCCGTTGTTGTAGGTGACGAGGGCCCGGCGTAGCCAAAGGTTGGCCTCCGCTTCGTCCTTCGGCTTGTGGAAAGGATACAGCGTCTCGTGCACCTCCTTGATGGTGCGGAACGGCCGCTCGACTTTTCCCTTGGACCGTGCGGGCGTGCGGCGCTCGGCCTCGGACGGCGGCATGTGGGTCAGCACGCGCACGCCGAGGCTGCCCATCACCGACTGGAACACCTTGGAGCGGCTGACCGGGCCGTTGTCCATGTAGATCGCGGCCGGGATGCCCTGGAACGGCAGTTCCGCCTCCGGCTTCGGGCCCATGGCGTTGAACAGGAAGCGCAGCGCGGACTCGGCATCTTCGCCGTAAACGCAGCGATACTCGTCATAGACGACGCCCGAGCGGCCATCGACGGCCGAGAATAGCATCAACGTCGGCTTGCCGCGGCCCTGTTCGACCCAGAGCGGGGCCTCGACCTGCTTCAGGTCCGACGGGCTCATGTCGAAATGCCAGAGCTCGTTGGAGCGCTTGGCCTGAAAGCGCACGGCCGTAATTGGGTGCACCACGCGCGCATGGTCGAGACCCGACGCGCGCAGGACGCGATCAATGGTCGCACGCTTGAGCAGGCCTGCCGGCGCCCGCACCAAACCATCCGGCGTCTCGAGACCATCCTCTTCCAGCAGCCGGATCGCCCGCGCGGTCGAGAGATGGCGGCTTTTCTTGTTTGCCGTCCTGATCTTCGCCGCGACGATCTCGGCGTAGCGCTCCATCCCGGCGGCCGGCATCGCCCGGGTCGAGCCGTGATCGGACCGCCGAACCGATTTCGGCTGGGTCAACTCGCGCAGCGCGCGGTAGATCGTCCAGACCGACACGCCGTAAGCTTCGGCGGCGCGAGCGATCACCTCGGTGCGGACGGGGTCACGGGCCGACAGCAACGCCAGACGGCGGCGCAAATCGACCAGTGCCTCGCCTGGGGGCCGTTTGGAGCGGTCAGGCATGGGGAACCTGCTTGTCTGAAGCGCTGTCGTTGGCGCCGCGCTTGCCGACGTGGCGGTAGAGGGTGGCAACCGACACGCCCATGCGTTTGGCCACATCGCGCACCGGCAGCTTGCCTTCCCTCATCAGGGCGCGGGCCGCCGTGACGTCCGCCGCTTTGAAGGCCGGGGGGCGCCCACCCTTGCGGCCTCGGCGGCGTGCCTCGGCGAGGTCGGCGGCGGCGCGTTCGCGGATCAGCGCCCGCTCGAACTGGGCAATGGCTCCGAACACGTGGAACACGAGCACGCCACCTGGGGTGGTGGTGTCGATGCTCTCGGTCAGCGACACCAGCCCGATGCCACGTCCCTCCAGGTCCTCGGCCGTGGCGATCAGCTTTTTCAGCGAACGGGCGAGCCGGTCGAGCTTCCACACGACCAGCACGTCGCCGTGGCGCAGCACGTCGTCGAGGACCCGCGTCAGCTCGGGGCGGTCTGCCTTGGCGCCGGATGCCTTCTCCGAATGGATTCTCTCGCAGCCGGCACGGCGGAGTGCGTCGAGTTGGAATTCCGGCGACTGGTCGGTGGTGCTGACCCTAGCATACCCGACCCGCATCCGGCACCCTTGTTCTCGAAACCCGTTTGGCTGTTAGCGTTTCGGAACAGGGCAATCAAGAACAGTTATGAGAAGGGAAAGTGCCTTGCTAGGCGGCCCCGGGCAGCACGCGCCGGGACTTGGCAGAAACCCTGGTTTCCGAGAACCTACCTCCGGGGCTCATTGGCAGCCAATGTGAGCACGATCCTCCGTTGGCAAGCACGGCCCGATGATGGCAAGCACAGTGGCAGATAATGTGAGCACGACGCTCGCCCCATTGTCAGCTAATCGGAGCAGGAATCAGCGCTGTTTGCGAGCACGAGTGCCGATGATTGCGAGCGCCTACACCTAGGCGTGAGCCGGTGGAGACCGTGATTGTCGTTGACGCCACGAGATCGCGGCTTCGTCAGCGTCACCGTCACGAGAAACCGACCCGGCCCAAGGGACGGCCGCGAACCGCGTCAGCTTCCCGCGTCAGCGCCTTCGCTCAGCGCCGACGCTGCCGTTCGTGCGACAAGACCGCTTCGCGCGCGAGGGAGGATAGGCGGGCAGCGCAAACCTCCCCGAAGGTCCGGGACCGTCCCGCGAGAAGCCTAGTTCATCGCCCGGTCTTCGCCCGGTCCGTTTGGCCCGCGATCAGGGTTCCAGGCGGGTGGCCTCGACTTGTGTGACAGGACGCGCTATGTTGCGCACAACCTCAGGAGCACGATCATGGCCGCGCCAAAGCCGTCCCAGCCGGAGAAGACGAAGCGCTCGGTAACGACCGGAGCGCGTCGACTCGCGCGCGTGGCGCTCAAGGACCCGGCCCAGAAGTTCGCCCATGCGACCGTGCTGGAGGAGGCGCGCGCCGCGGGCCTGCTCGAGGGCGAGAAGAGCGAGCATGTCAGCTTCCGGGCGCCTCCGGCCCTGATCGAGGCGGCCAAGCGAGAGGCAGGCGTCGCCTCGACGACCGAACTCGGCCTGCTCGCGCTGGCGCTTCTCGCGCAGCCGGACCCAGTGGTGGGCGCGATGCGCCGCACGCGCGGGCGACTCGGCCCCGACCACCAGCTTGAGTATTGACCTCGAGGCCGCGATCCGGCGGCGCAAGCCGGAGAAGCAGCTCGCTCAGCTCACGACGCGACCCGACGGCGAGCTGACCTCGACTGCCGACCTCTCCGACTCGGGGGCGCTCGCGCTCGTGGCTGACACCAACGTCTACATCAACGACGCGGCCGGGCGTTTGCCGGCCGAGGTCGAGGCGCTGCTCGACAGGACGATCCTGTTCCATTGCAGCGTCTGCATCGCGGAGATCGCGACGGGCGTGGCGAACGGCAACCCCGCGCATAAGAGCTGGAAGGCGACGCGCGCCGTCTATGCTGAAGTGCTCGGGGCCATCTCTGAGACGCGGCTCCTGACGCCCGACGCGCAGGTCTGGACCGAGGCGGGTCTCGTGGCCGGCACGCTCGCCCGGACACAAGGCTTCCAGCCCCATCAGCGCAAGGAGCTGCTGAACGACGCGCTGATCCTGCTCACCGCCGCCAAGGCCGGACTCGCTGTGCTGACCAGCGATCGAGACCATTACGATCTCCTCCAGCAGCTCTGCCCGGAGGGCCGCTTTGTCTTCTATTGACGGGTGGCCTGTTGATTTTCGCTGAGAACTGACCCGGCGTTTTCGTCGAGATTTGACCCGCCTTGTGTTATCTCCCGCGTGCTGCGGGTCTGGGTCAAGCGAGCGTTTTGGTTCTCCTGCCTTTTCCGTCGGCTGCGCTGTTCCGGAACCTGAAACTGTCGTTTCCGGTTTCCAGGATGTGGCAGTGATGGGTGAGCCGGTCGAGCAGTGCGGTCGTCATCTTGGTGTCGCCAAAGACGTTGCCCCACTCGCTGAAGCTCAGGTTGGCGGTGATCACCACGCTGGTCCGCTCGTAAAGCTTGCTGAGCAGGTGGAACAGCAGGGCGCCGCCCGATGAGCTGAACGGCAGATATCCAAGCTCGTCGAGGATCACGAGATCCAGGCGGAGCAGGCGATCGGCGAGCTGCCCGGCCTTGTTGGCAGCCTTCTCCTGCTCCAGCGCATTGACCAGGTCCACAGTGGAATAGAACCGGACCTTTTTGCGGCCGTGCTCGATACCTTGGACGCCGAGTGCCGTGGCGAGATGGGTCGTGCCGGCGCCGGGCCCGCCGATCAGCACGACATTGTCGGCCCGATCGGTGAACTCGCCCTGGTGCAGCTGCCTGATCATGGCCTCGTTGACCTCGCTCGCCGCGAAATCGAAGCTGGTCAGGTCCTTGTAAGCGGGAAACCGGGCCGACTTGATATGGTAGGCGATCGAGCGGACCTCACGTTCGGCCAACTCGGCCTTGAGCAGCTGGGACAAGGTGGGGATGGCGGCCTTGAATGCCGGTGCGCCCTGCTCCACCAGGTCGCCGGCTGCCTGGGCCATGCCATGCATCTTCAAGCCGCGCAGCATGACGACGAGCGCGGCGCTGGCGGGGTCATGACGCATGGCGCACCTCCCGGTCCCGCAGCGCGTCGTAGCGCTGGATGTCGGCCCGTGGCTCCTGCGTGAGGACGAGAGCCTGCGGTGCGTCGATGGCGGCGGCTCTGCTTTTGCCGTCCGTCAGGCGGTGCAGGAGGTTGAGGACGTGGATCTTGGTGGCGACACCGCCCTCGAGAGCCAGCTCCACCGCGCACAGCACGGCCTGCTCATCGTGTTGCAGCACCAAGGCGAGGACGTCCGCCATTTCCCGGTCGCCCCCTGGTCGTCGCAGCAGTTCGATCTGGAGCTTGCGGAACGCCTCAGGCATCTCGGCACAGGGCGCGCCGTAGCGCAACGCCCCGGGCTTGCGCTGGATCACCGCCAGGTCGTGTCGCCAGTCGTAGATCGTGCGGCCGGGTATGTCGTGGGAGCGCTCGACGACCCGGGCGTGCTCGCACACGATCTGCCCCTCGGCGACAACGACGAGCCGATCGGGGTAGATCCGCAGGCTGACCGGCCGGTTGGCAAACGAGGCGGGAACGCTGTAGCGGTTGGTCTCGAAGTGCACCAGGCCGGTCGGCGACACCCGCTTGGTGTGCTCGACGAACCCGTCGAACGCTCGGCCGACCGGCATCAGGTTCGCCCGCTCCTCGGCGTGCACGGCGGCCACACTGCCCGGCAGGACCCCGTGGGCAAGCTCGCTCCAGCGCTCGATGCCAGCGGGCCTCGAGCCAGGCATTGAGCGATGGCATGTCCGCCAAGGGCGGCATGGCTTGCCAGATCTGCCCCCGTGCGTCCTGCACGTTTTTTTCGACCTGACCCTTCTCCCATCCTGATGCCGGGTTACGGAACGTCGCCTCGAACAGGTAGTGGCTGGCCATCGCTGTGAAGCGCGCGTTGACCTGCCGAGCCTTGCCCACGCCGATCCGATCGACGGCTGTCCGCATGTTGTCGAAAATGCCGCGGCGCGGCACGCCGCCCAGTATGCGGAACGCCTCAGCTAATGCATCGAACAGCATCTCGTGGGTTTGCAGCCGGTCGGCGCGGATCACGAAGGCTCTGCTGTGCGACAGCTTGGTATGTGCCACCTGAAGCTTGACCCGCTTGCCGCCCACCACCGTCCAGTCCTCGCTCCAGTCGAACTGGAACGCCTCGCCAGGCTGGAAAACGAGCGGAACGAACACGCCCCGCCCGGTGATACGCTGAGCGGTCTCACGCTCCGCCCGCCAGTGGCGGACGAAAGCAGCGACCCGCGCATAAGAGCCATCGTAGCCCAGGACAACCAGGTCAGCATGGCGCCGCCGCGCGTTTCGGCGCGCCTTGCGACCCTTGCCCGCCTCGACGCGCAGCCATTCCGCCAACTTGTCGGCATACGGGTCCAGACGACTTGGACGCTCCGGAACCTTGAACCGAACCTCGACGGCGTTGGACCGCAGATACTTAGGGCCCGAGCCCAATTAATCGAATCGCGATTGTGGGTAGGAATTCGGTCTGCGGCTCGTACTAGCGTTGAGAGGTGATCGACACCGCCGCCATTCGAGCCCGCTTTGAAGCCATCGCCCCGTTCCTTGGGGAGCGTGAGCGCCGTCTATGGGCCGCGAGCGAGGCTTACGCGGCTGGCAGGGGCGGCATCCTGGCGGTGTCGGCGGTGACGGGCATCGCGCGCAGCACGATTGGCCGAGGGCTTGCCGAGTTGGGGCATGGCAAGGACCAGATCCCCGGCCGCATCCGCCGCCCGGGCGGCGGGCGCAAGCCGAAGACCGAGACCGAACCCGGCCTGCTCGACGCACTGTCCGAGCTGGTGCAATCGGCCATCCGCGGCGATCCCGAGGCAGCGCTGCTCTGGGTCAGCCGGAGCCAGCGTCATCTGGTCCGCGCCTTGGCCGAGCGCGGCTTCACTGCCGGGCAGAAGCTGGTCGGGCGGCTGCTGAAGCGGCTGGGGTTCAGCCTGCAGGCCAACAGCAAGACACGCGAAGGCGCCAGCCATCCCGACCGCGACGCGCAGTTCGAGCACATCAACACCCAGGTGCAGGCGTTCCAGGCGGCCAAGCAGCCGGCGATCTCGGTCGACACCAAGAAGAAGGAGGTGGTCGGCGATTTCAAGAACGCCGGGCGCGAGTTGCGGCCCCGCGGTCAGCCCGAGCCGGTGCGGGTGCACGACTTCATCCTGCCTGAGCTCGGCAAGGTGGCGCCATACGGCGTCTATGACATCGCCGCCAATGCCGGCTGGATCAATCTCGGGATCACCAGCGACACTGCAACGTTCGCTGTGGAAAGCATCCGGCGCTGGTGGCGGGAACTCGGCCAGGCGCGCTATCCCGAGAGCACGCGGCTGCTGATCACGGCCGACTGCGGCGGCAGCAACGGGGCGCGGGTGCGGCTGTGGAAGACCGAGTTGCAGACGCTCGCCGACCAGACCGGCCTGTCGATCACGGTGGCGCACCTGCCGCCCGGCGCCAGCAAGTGGAACCGCATCGAGCACCGACTGTTCGCATTCATCACCCAGAACTGGCGCGGCAAGCCGCTGCTGACGCATCAAGTCATCGTCCAGCTGATCGCCAGCACGACGACACGGACTGGACTCACCGTCCAATGCAGGCTCGATGAGAACACCTACCAGAAGGGCGCCAAGGTCTCCGACGCGCAGATCGCCAGCCTCAATATCACCCCAGCCGAGTTTCATGGCGAGTGGAACTACACCATCGCTCCCCGAACCACCCGCACCTGACGCGGTTGTTTCAGCTCAGGCACTTAGAACCGCAACGAGGGCGGCGGGCAGGCCTTTGCCGCGTCGGCGCGCATCGTGCGCAAACTGAAGGAAGCCGAGGTAACGCGGCAGCTTGTCTGGCGAGATGCCCCGGTGCGGATGCAGCCAGGAGCGCGGCAGCGAGCAGAAACCCTCTATCGTATAGACATGGACCTCGCGCGAGCCGTCCTCATTCTCGTCGCGGGCATGGCAAACGGTTTCGTGCCTGCGGCTCCAAGCGGGCGAGCGCGCGTGGATACTGTGGTTGTCCGTGTTGACGAGCGCGCCTGCGGCGACCGCGGCGGTGATGACCGGCTTGATCATGGCGGCTCGCACATTGGCCAGCATGCGCAGCGCGATCTGTCCGCCACGCTCGATCAGGCCGGGGATGGGCGGCTTGCCCTTTTTTGACGAGCCGCGGCGGGTATCCTTCCCGGTTGCGCGACCGGTGTCCTCAGGTCAGAGGCGCTGGCGCACGAAGGCGAAGCGCTTGGCATCGTCCATCCGAAGCTGCCCCGTCTTCGTGGAGTGTTGGCGAGCTTGGGCGATCAGGGTTGTGCCGTAGCGGCCTGCGATGCTGCTTCATAGGCAAGGGGCGACCAGTAGCCAAAGGCGGAGAGCAGGCGAACTTGACCCGGCATTCTGGCTGTCGATACCCCTGAACGAGTGGTTTCCAGTGGTCAAAGAGTACGTTTATGGCTGGACGCGTTCGCGCGGACGGCTATTCCTGTGGCCGTTGCACCTATTGCCGGGCGGCGGCGGGCAGCTCGGCTAGCCCGTGCTTTTCAAGCTGTTTCTGGCAAAGTTCCATCGTTCAAGCGCCAAGAACCATGCTCTGCGTTGCGCAGAACTCAGGCATCACGGACCTTAAATCCCAGTCGTTAAAAACCGGCGCCGGGGAGCCTGACCCGCTAGGCTCTGTGACTGAACTGGGCGAGGCGCAAGCTGATCATGGTGGCGGCGAGATGAGCGAAGCCCATCCAGCTTTAGCGTGTTTTGTCGCGTCGGAGTGCGATGCGCCCCTGATCCTTCATGCGGGCGAACAGGTTCTCGACATGGTGGCGCCTGGCATACAGGGCGGGTTCCCAGGCAGGCGGGTCGATCATGCCCTTTCTGGGCGGGGCATGGACCGTGCATCCGTTTGCCGCATAGGCGGCACGCAGTGGCGCCGAGATGTAGCCTCGGTCAAGGGCCGCGTTGCAGGCCGGGATGCCGGACGCGAGCGCGGTCGCATAGCGCAGGTCCGAGTGTTGGCCGGGACTGGCGATCAGCCGCAAGACCCGGCCCGCGCCGTCAACACAGGCATGGAGTTTGGAGCACAGCCCGCCACGGCTGCGGCCGAGCGCCTCGGCGGCGGCCGTGCTGCGTGCGGCGCCGCTCGCGGCGCGGTGCGCCTTGCAGGTGGTGCTGTCCAGGAGCAACAGCCCGTCCGCGGGCAGGCTCGGGCGCAAGGCCTCGAACACCAGCTCCCACCAGCGCCGCCAGCGGTGGTAGATGCTGGCCCAACAGCCCAGCGCATCCGGCAGGTCACGCCACGGCGCGCCCGTCCGGCACACCCAGAGCGCGGCCTCAACGAAGCGGCGCAGCGCCGCCTCGTCGCGCCTCCATGCCCGTGGGATTGGCTGCATCACAAGCATCAGCGACGTCCATTGGGCGTCGTCCAGGCCAGTCCTGGTCATGACCGTGTCTCTCTGAAAGCCTCGACACCTGCCAGGGGGGCACGGTCACAGACCGGATCAAGCCCAGGCCGCAAAGCAGTTCAGTCACAGAGCCTAAGTCAAACGTTAGCGTTCGAACGACTTCAGCCTGGGATTGGAATTGCCCCGGTTCCGACACTGCTTGAAGTTGCCCCGGTTTGGTGGACAGTCAGGATTTTGCGGGGAGCAGTTCGGCATGCCTGTCTTGTTCATAGCGGACAGGTGAGCGGGAGCCCGGCGCGGAATGGAGGCGGATTGGGGTGCGCCCGCCCTCAATAGAGCTGAAGCAGGCCATGCGCGCCTCGGCCTGGCAGGCGAACCGTCGCCGTTCGAGCATCTCGCAGTCCAAGGCGGCGAAGACGCTCTCGCACATGGCGTTATCGCAGGCGTCGCCCCCGGAGCCCATCGGCGGCCGCACGCCGGCCCCCTTGCAGCGGGCGCCAAACGCCAGCGAGGCGTATTGGGCGGACTCAAGTGATCGTCGCAACGCGGGTTGGGAAGATTGTTGCGATGGCGGGTCGGCGGCGTTCGGATCGGGCTTTGCGGGGCAAGCTGAGGTCGCCGTGGCGCCCGCCCGTGGCGCCGTTCCGTGGCGCGGCAGGACCACCGGCAGCGGTTCTGGGCGTTTGTTGCGGCAGGATTGTCGAGCGAGGATGCGGCAATGCAGGTCGAAGCATCGCAGCCGGTTGGGTTCCGTTGGTTGCGGACGGCAGGCGGGGCGCCGCCGTCGCATCTGTCGCGCTCGGCCAAGCCGCTTTCGGGACGGTCTCTTTCGTGGCTTTTATTAGGTTTCGGGGTGGTGCTGGGTCCGTCACGCGACCAAGCCGGCAATGAGGGCGCCGAGCAGGGCTTTGCCGCGCCGGCGAGCGTTGTGCACAAACTGGAAGAAGCCGAGATCAAGCGGCAGCTTGTCTTGCGAGATGCCGCGGTGCGGGCGTAGCCAGGAGCGCAGCAGCGACCAAAACCCTTCTATCGTGTTGACGTGGATCTCGCAGAACCCGTCCCCATCCTCGTTGCGAACGTGTTTGCCGCGGGCGTGGCAGACTGTCTTGTGTCCGTAGCCTTAAGCTGGCAGGCGCGCATAGATGCTGTATTCGTCCGTGTGGACGAGGACGCCCGGAGCGACCGCGGCGGTGATGATCGGCCTGATCGTCGCGGCTCGCACGCGGGCCAGCATGCGCAGCACGACTTGGCCGCCGCGCTGGATCAGGCCAAGGATCGGAGGCTTGTCCGTCTCCAGCGTGCCGCGGCCGGTCCCCTTCGCGCTTGCGCGAAGGGTGCTGGGCCCGGCGCGCTTGCCAGCCTGCGGCGCCGTCCAAGCCGCCCCTTTTGGCCACTTCCTTCGGCTGCCCCTTGTGCCCGGCCACGACATAGACCTCGTCGATCTCCACCTCGCCCGTTAGCTCAACCGCCGGCGTTTTGGCGACCAATCCGGCGCGCAGCTGCTCCGTCATCGCCTGCGTATCCGAAGCATCCAGGCCCAGCTCCAAGGCGATCTGTCGGTTGGAAAGGTTCAGGCCCATGACGTAAAGGCACAGCACCCACACCCGCAACGGCTGGTGGCGCCCGGCCAGCACCGTGCCGGTCAGGTCGTCGAAGCGCCCAGTGCATGCCTTGCACCGATAGCGCCGCCGGCAGGGCTGCGTGTCATCGTGACCGTCGCGGATCACCGCATCGTCGGCGCAGGCAGGGCTTCGGATGCCCTCCGGCCAGCGGCGCTGGCGCACAAAGGCGAAGCATTCGGCATCGTCCATCAGGCCGGATAGGTCGACCAGGTCGGATACAGCCACGACGCAGGCTCCTCGCACGAGCCGGTCAGCTACTCCCGTTCCCGCCTTCGCGCCAGCCGTCCTCAACCCCGCGCTGCGGTCCCGATCTCACCACCCCGGAACCCAATAAGAGCCCTATTCGTTTGGCTTCTTCATGGAGACCAAGAACATCGCCGTCGCCTACGATAGCCACGCCACCCCGCGCCTCGGCGCCTGACGGCCATGCCGGTCCCGGAGCCCGTCCTCTACCCGCCGTTCCAGATCGTGCGGCTGAACCATGCCGTGCTGACCGTGACGGACCTCTGGCGCGCCCGCGCCTTTTGGGCCGATACGCTCGGCCTGCAGGTGACGGACGAGACGCCGGACCGGCTTTATCTGCGCGCCATGGAGGCGCGCGGGCACCACTGCATCGTGCTGCAACGGGGCGGCGCGCCGGAAGCGCTGCGGCTCGGCTTCTAGGTGTTCGGCGAGGAGGATCTCGACCGGGCGCACCGTTTCTTCCTGGCGCTCGGCCACTCTCTGAGCTTTGCCGAAACGCCATATCAAGGGCGGACGCTGCGCGTCGCGGACCCTCTTGGCATCCCGCTCGAATTCTACTTCAAGATGGACCGGCTGCCGTCCATCCACCAGAACTACTCGCTGTACAAGGGCGTGAAGCCGCTGCGCATCGATCACTTCAACTGCTTCACGCCGGACGTCCAGGCTTCGGTCGAGTTCTACAATTCGATCGGCTTCCGGCTGACGGAATACACCGAGGAAGAGGGAACCGGCCGGCTATGGGCGGCCTGGATGCACCGCAAGGGCGGGGTGCATGACATGGCGTTCACGCATGGTACCGGGCCGTGGCTGCATCATGTCGCGTTCTGGGTGCCGACGCCGCTCAACATCATCGACCTGCTCGACCTCATGGCCACCACCGGCTACGTCGGCCACATCGAGCGCGGTCCCGGGCGGCACGGGATCTCCAACGCGTTCTTCGTGTATGCCCGCGACCCGGACGGCCATCGGATCGAGATCTACTGCTCGGACTACCAGACCGTCGATCCCGATCCCGATCACGAGCCGATCCGCTGGGACTTGCGCGACCCGCAGCGGCAGACCCTCTGGGGCGCCCCGGCGCCGCGCTTCTGGTTTGAGGACGGAACGCCGTTCGCCGGGGTGGCGGCCCGGCCGCCCGTCTACGAGGCCTCCCCTATCATAGCCGCCTGGCCCGCATGGGGACGCTGCATGAGGCGGCGGTGCAGGCCGCGGCAGAACGGCTCGATCAAGCGGAGCGGACTCGGCAGCAAATTCGGATGCTGTCGCTGGCGCACCCAGGCATGACGCTGGAAGACGCTTACCGCGTGCAGGCGGCCTGGATCGCGCGCAAGGTCGCGGCCGGGCGGACGGTCAGGGAACGCAAGATCGGCCTGACGTCAAAAGCGATGCAGCAGGCGCTCGGGATCGCGGATCAGTATGCGAACGGTGTTTCGCCATGGCGTCCAGTCTCCGAAGCCCGGCAAAGAGGGCCAATTCAAATCGCCCGTTCCGTCCACCCGGAGGGGCGCACCTTACAGGATGACTGCAGTCTAAGCTCGCTTCCTGCCGTTTACGCGGCGCAGCAAGCTGCTCCGGTCAGGGCTTTGACAACAGCATCGCATTCGACTCGGCAGCGGACCCGGCGAAATTGGCCGAAGTCGAGCCAAGGTTCAGCTTCGGCCGGTGGCGCGGGATATGATTGAACCCCTCGCATCACCGGATCGTTGTATGGACAGAGTTGCTCAACCATTCACGCCGGTCCTGAAAGAGCGTTCCCATGCCGAGATTCTCCGCCGCCACAACCGCCCTCGTGCTGATCGACTTGCAGAAGGGCATCGTCAGCCGTCCGCTCGCGCCGCGCTCCGGCCCGGAGGTCGTCGAGGCCGCAAAGATCTTGGCGCAGCGGTTCCGGGCGGCGAAGGCGCCCGTGGTGATCGTCAACGTGGCCTTCGCCGAAGACATGGGCGACGCCTTGCGCCAGCCGGTTGACCAGCCGGCGCTGCCGCAGGGCGGAATGCCGCCGGATTTCAGCACGCTTGCCGACGGCCTGCTGCATCCGGGCGACCTGCGCGTGACTAAGCATAACTGGGGCGCCTTTTACGGCACCGACCTCGACGTGCAGTTGCGCCGGCGCGGCATCAAAACGGTGGCGCTCGGCGGCATCGCCACCAACATGGGCGTGGAGTCGACGGCGCGGCAAGGCTACGAGCGAGGCTACGACATGGTGGTCGTCGAGGACATCATGACCGGCCTGTCCGCGGAGATGCATGAGTTCGCGGTGAAATCCATCATGCCGATGATCAGCCGGGTGGCGACGGTTGCCGAGATCGCATTGGATGCCTGAGCAGGCGTGAGCCATTCCCTTCTCTAACGCCGCCGGGGCGGGCGCAGGACAGCCGGTTATCCATCCTGACGGCCTGCCCGTGCCGCTGCGCTACTGGTCGATGCTGGCGATCGCGATCGGCATCAGCATGTCCGTGCTGGACTCCGCGATCGCCAACATCGCCCTGCCGACGATCGCGCGCGAGCTGAGCGCCACGCCGGCCGAGGCGGTATGGATCGTCAACGCCTACCAGTTGGCAATCGTGGTCAGCCTGCTGCCAATGGCCTCCTTGGGCGAGCGGGTTGGCTACCGGCGCGTGTATCAGGTGGGCCTCACGGTCTTCACCCTCGGATCGCTGGCCTGCGCCTTGTCGCACGGCCTTTCGGCGCTGGTTGCCTCGCGGGTGCTGCAAGGCTTCGGCGCGGCCGGGGTGATGAGCGTGAACGGGGCCTTGGTGCGGTTCACCTACCCTCATGCCTCGCTCGGGCGCGGCGTGGGGCTGAACGCGCTGGTGGTGTCGGCCGCGGCGGCGCTGGGGCCGAGCCTCGCCTCCGCCATCCTCTCGGTCGCTTCGTGGGAATGGCTGTTCGCGGTCAACGTGCCGGTCGGGGCGTTCAACGTGCTGCTGGCGATCCGGGCGCTGCCGCACTCGGACCGTTCGGGGCGGCGGTTCGACTGGACCAGCGCCGGGCTGAACGCGCTGATGTTCGGCCTGTTCTTCATCGGCGCGGACACGTTCAGCCACGGCGAGGGACAAGCCGTCGTCGCATTGGCCGAGATCGCCGGCGCGGTGGTCGCAGGCTTCGTGCTGCTGCGGCGGGAAGCGAAGGCGGGTTTGCCGCTGATCCCGGTTGACCTGCTGAAAATCCGGGTGTTCGCCTTGTCGGTGGCGGCGTCTGTCGGCGCCTTCTCGGCCTATATCCTCGCCTTCCTGGCGCTGCCGTTCTATTTCGAGACCGTGCTGCACCGGTCGCAGGTGGAAACAGGCCTGCTGATGACGCCGTGGCCGGTGGCGCTCGGCCTTGTTGCGCCGCTGGCCGGACGCTTGTCCGACCGGGTGTCGCCGGCCGTTCTCGGCGGCATCGGGATGGCGTTGTTGTCATCCGGGTTGCTGCTGCTCGCCGCCATGCCGGCGGGCGCGTCCACGTTGGACATCGTCTGGCGCATCGCTCTGTGCGGCCTCGGTTTCGGGTTCTTCCAGGCGCCGAACAACCGGGTGATGCTGACGGCAGCGCCCCGGAAGCGTTCCGGGGCCGCGGGCGGGATGCTCGCCACCGCCCGGCTGACGGGCGTGACCGCGGGGGCCACCGTGGCGGCGCTGGTGTTCCGCTTGGCGCCGCAAGGGCCGGAGACCGTCGATCTGCTGATCGGCTCCGCCCTCGCCTTCGCCGCCGGGGTGGCCAGCTTGCTGCGGCTCAGGCATTGAGAAACATAGCTGACGCGCCGGTGCGCAACGCCGGCTTCATGCTCAGGCCGCTCCGATGTGACCCGCCCGGTGCGCAGGGCGCGCGGCATGGCGTATGCTGGCCCACGTGATCATCGCCGTGCCGGCGACGGTCGGCACGATAAAGATGACTGGCTTCGGCAAGAAACCGAGATTGACCACCAGGAACGCCGTCACGGTCGCGGTATAGGCGCCGCCCATCCCGGCAATGTGCGCCAGCAGCCAATCCGGACGGTCGGCGCGCAGCAAAAGCCACTGCCGCGCCGCGAGCACAAGGCTGCCGGCGCCGAAGAACAGCCCGGTCGCGTCGGCCGGCGACGCGCTGCCCCAAAGCAGCCAGATGCCAAAGCAGGCCAGCAGCAGGGCGAGCGCCTCGTCGGCCCGGCCCGGACGCACGCCGTGGCGGAACCTCGCCGCCCGCAACCCGGAGACGATCAGGAACGCGGTCAACACGGCAATCGCCAGCAACAGCCTATTGGACACGACAAGCGCCAACGCGAAGGCGGAAACGGAGGCCAAGCCCATCGCGGCGGCGAAGACGAAGCCCGTTTGGCGATGCAGCGGGCCGCCTTTGCGCGACAGCATCGGCGCCGGTCCGGTCATGAGGGCAACGCTTCCGCCGATCACGTGCAAGGCAAGCAGTACATCGAACGCGGCCATTGGCGAACCCTTGTCTTGTCTCTGTCAAGATCATCGGAGGCGGTTCCGCCGTCAAGCAGAACTTGTCAGTGTCAAGTCGCTCGGGCATGTGGGGCACGTGGATGCCCGGCCTTACCATCACGGCACGCTGCGGCCCGCCTTGCTCGACGCCGCGGAGCGGATGCTCGAACGCGATGGCCCCGACCAACTCTCGCTGCGCGCCATCGCCCGCGCGGCGGGCGTCTCCCATGCCGCTCCGGCGCATCATTTCGGGGATCTGCGCGGGCTGCTGACGGCGCTGGCCGCAACGGGTTTCCGGCGGTTCACCCGCTCGCTCGACGATGCGGCCATCACGCCCAAGGAGCCGCTGAAAGCGCTTGGCCGCGCCTACGTGCGGTTCGCCCGCATGAACCCGAGCCTGTTCCTGCTGATGTTCCGCAGCAACCGGCTGAACGCGGAGGACGAAGACCTGCGGGCGGCGATGGCGGAGGCGTTCGCGACGCTTGCCGAGGCAGCAGAGGCCGGGTCGCCGCCATCCGGCGAGACCGACGCACGCGCCCGCCCGCTCGCGTCATGGTGCTTGGCGCACGGTTTCGCCATGTTGCTGCTGGACGGACGGCTGCCCTCAGAGCCGGGCGCGGATGATCTGCTGGAGGCCGTTCTCGCCGCGACCTGAAACCCGGTTCCCCCGGCAACGACGTGCCGGGCTACCGCTTGAGGTCCATCTCCTCCAGCCGCGTCTGCACCGTCCGCCCGCTCTCCCACGAGTTGGCGCCGGAGACGAGCGCCGGCATCGGGATGTCAGCCCGCTTACGGCGGCGGCGCTCGGTGGACAAGCCGTAGCGGCGGTCCCGGTCCCGGTTCATCGCCGCGTCGATCTGGCCATCCTGCGTGAAGCCCATCATCAGCTGCGGGATGCCGTAGGGGAAGTCGTGCTTGTCCACCTGCCAGGTGTGGAACGTCTTGCCATAGGTGCTGACCAGGTCCTTGAAGTAGGCCCGCTCCGCCAGTTCCGGGATGCCCGGCGCCGCCAGCTCGCCGGACTTCACCTCGTAGTGGTGGCTGTGCCAAAGCCGCTTCTCGTCTTCCGGCAGCCTGCGGAAGCGGTCCTCGCTGATGATGTACTCGATGCCGATCAGCCGGGCGTCGGGCCGGTTGGAGTCGAAGATGACGCATTGGTGCAGGTCAGATTGCAGATGAACGCAGAAATGGCACGCCTCAACCTGGCGGCCCATGTCGTCGGCGTAGAAATGGAAGCCGTTGAGGAACGTGCTCATCGCCTCCAGCGGGTACTTGCGCTGCATCGTCCCGGCCGCGACGTCGAGCGCCCGGTGCTTCAGGGAGTGGCCCTTGCCGAGGCTCGCCACGGTTGCCGCCTTGCGCCCCAGCAACAGGCCGAACGCCGCGGCCATCCCGGCGGCGACGCCCGTGCCGATGGCGCGGCCCCGGCTGGCGCAATGCGGGCAAGAGGGATCGTGCAAATGGGCCATGCGGTGTCTCCTTCGCCTACGCAACGCGCCGGCGCCGGGCAAGGCAATCGCAACTGCCCGTGTGCCTTACTTCAGCACCAGCGTCCCCACCCCGCCCTCGCGGAACATCTCCAGCAGCACGGCATGAGGCATCCGCCCGTCCAGGATCACCGCGCCGCGCACGCCCTGGCGCACCGCTTCGACGCAGGTCTGCACTTTCGGGATCATGCCGCCCGAGATCATGCCGGTGCCGATCCCTTGTTCCACGTCGGCGATGGTCATCTCGGGGATGAGGCGGCGGTCGTTGTCCAACACGCCGGGCACGTCGGTCAGCATGAGCAGACGCCTCGCGCCGAGCGCCCCGGCCACGGCGCCGGCAACCGTATCTGCATTGATGTTATAGGTCTGCCCGGCCTCGTCCACGCCCACCGGCGCGATCACCGGAATCAGCCCCGCGCCCGTCAGCGCGTGGATCACTCGCACATCCACATGCTCCGGCTCGCCGACGAAGCCGAGGTCGAGCGCGCGTTCGATGTGGCTGTCCGGGTCCTGCACCGTGCGTTGCAGCTTGCGGGCGCGGATCAGGCCGCCGTCCTTGCCGCAGATGCCGACGGCCAGCGCCCCGGCGCGGTTGATCAGCCCGGCCACGTGCTTGTTCACGGTGCCGGCCAGGACCATCTCGACCACCTCGACCATCGCCGCGTCGGTCACGCGCAGGCCGTCGACGAAGCTCGACTGGATGGCGAGGCGCTGCATCATGGCGTTGATCTGCGGCCCGCCGCCGTGGACCACCACCGGGTTGACGCCGACCTGCTTCAACAGCGCGATGTCGCGGCCGAACTGGTCGGCCAGGTGCTCGTCGCCCATCGCGTGGCCGCCATACTTGATGACGATCGTCACTCCGGCATAGCGGCGCAGGAACGGGAGCGCCTGGACCAGGATGTCGGCCTGCTCTTCCGCGCGGGACTGGTGGTCGGGGTCTAGGGCCATGCGCTCGCTTTCCGCGGTGATGCGGCTGGGTAATGGCGGCAGCCTTGGCCGGTCAAGCGGCGAGCGTGGCCAGGGCCGCGCGAAGCGACTCGATCCCTGCCCCGGTTTCGCTGCTGGTGACGACGATCTGCGGGTAGGCGGCCGGGTGCTTCGCGGCCACGGCTTCGATCTCGGCTTGCTTGCGCGCGAGCGCGCCGGGCTTTACGGAGTCCGATTTGGTGAGCACGAGCTGATAGGTGACCGCCGCGTCGTCCAGCAGGTCCATGACCGCGTGGTCCGATGCTTTCAGCTCGATCCGGCTGTCGAGCAGGAGCGCCACGCGCTGCAAGGTCGGGCGTCCGCGCAGGTAGTTGAACATCAACCCCTGCCAATCCTCCTTCACGTCCTTCGCCGCCTGCGCGAAGCCGTAGCCCGGCATGTCCACCAAGGAGAGCCGCCCGCCGAGATCGAAGAAGTTGAGCTGACGGGTGCGCCCCGGGGTGTTCGAGGCGCGCGCAAGAGCCTTGTGCCCTGTCAAGGCGTTGATTAGGCTGCTTTTGCCGACGTTGGAGCGCCCGGCGAATGCCGCTTCCGGCAAGCCGGGTGCGGGAAGCTGGTCAAGCCGCTGCGCCGCGTAGAAGAACCGACACCCGGCGGCGAACAGCAGCCGCCCGGCCTCGATCTCTTCAGGCGTCAGGTCCGAGCCGGCTGAGGGGTCGCTGCCGCCGTGCGGCGCATGATTGTCCATTGCTGCGCAATCGTCAGGGTGTTGTTCCAGCTCCAATAGATCACCAGCCCGGCCGGGAAGCTGGCCAGCATGAATGTGAAGACGATCGGCATGAACTGGAAAATTCGGGCCTGCACCGGATCGGGCGGCGGCGGATTGAGCTTCTGCTGAAAGAACATCGTCATGCCCATAATCAGCGGCCAGATGCCCAAGTGCAGCAGGTGGGAATATTGCCCCGGGTCCCAGGGAATGAGACCGAACAGGTTGAACACGTTGGTCGGGTCAACGGCCGAGAGGTCGTGGATCCAGCCGAAGAACGGCGCGTGCCGCATCTCGATGGTGATGAAGATCACCTTATACAACGAGAAGAACACCGGGATCTGCAACACCATCGGCAGGCAGCCGCTGACCGGGTTCACGCCCGATTTCTTATAGACCCCCATGATCTCGGACTGCATCTTCTGCGGCTCGTCCTTGAGCCGCTCGCGGATCTCGGTGATCTGCGGCCCAAGCAGCTTCATCTTGCTCATCGAGCGGTAGGAGCGGCTGGCGAGCGGGAAGAACAGCAGCTTGACGAAGACGGTGAACACCATGATAGCGACGCCGAAATTGCCGAGCAGGTGATACAGCCAGTCGAGCGCGTAGAAGATCGGCTTGGTCAGGAAATAGAACCAGCCGAAATCGACCGCCTTATCGAAGTTCGGGATGGCGTAGGCGCTTTCGTAACGGTCGAGCAAGCCGACTTCCTTGGCGCCGGCGAACAGGTGGGTCGTGTTGTTGACGGCCTGGCCGGCAGCGACGGTTTCAGCGTTCGTCGGCACGAAATCTACCTGATACCGGTCAGCGCCGTTATCCGTCACATGGCGGAATGCCGCCTGCACCGGCATCTTCTGATCCGGGATCATGGCGGTCAGCCAATACTTGTCGGTGATCCCGGCCCAGCCGCCGGTTGTGGCCATTTCCAAGGACGCGCCGCCGGGGTGCTTGGCCGCGTCCTTCTTGGCCGCGTCGTAGGTCTGTTCATGCAACGTGCCGCCCAGCACGCCGAGCAGGCCTTCGTGCAGGATGTAATACCCGGCCGTTTTCGGCGTGTAATCGCGGCGGATGCGGCTCCAGGGATAGACCTTGACCGGCGCTGCCCCATTATTGCGCACGATCTGCTCGGCGCTGAACATGTAGTTGTCGTCGATCGACAGCACGATCTCGAACACCTGCCCCGCGCCGTTGTCCCATGACAGCGTCACCGGCGCGGTATTGGTCAGCTCCTTGGCCGATGCGGTCCAGATCGTGTCCGGGCCAGGCGCCGGCACGCCGTTGTCCGCGGTCCAGCCGAACTGGGCGTAATAGGGCTGCGGATCGGCTCGCGGCTCCAGCAGGCGTACCTGGTTGCTCTCCGGCGACACCTCGACGTGGTAGTCCCGCAACACGAGGTCATCCAGGCGGGCGCCAGCCAGGTTGATGCTGCCCTTCACCCGCGGGCCTTCGATCGGCAGACGGGGGACGTTGCGCTGGTCGAGCGGCGGCTTGATGTCGTTGGTCGGCTGCGTGCCGGGGAAGGCCGGGTTGTTGACCGGCGCGGGCGTGTCGCCGCTCGCCGTGGTCTTGGTGGTCACGAGGGCTTGCTGCTGCGCCGGGCGCTGCGGCTTCGGCAGGATGAGCTGAAAGCCGAGCAGGATCGCGATCGAGATCGCGATGGCGATGAATAGACGCTTCTGGTCCATCAGGAGATCAATGCCTTGGAATTGTGTCGGGCGGCATCGCCCGGTGCGTGGCAGCGGCAGGACGGCGCCGGGTCGTAGCCCCCCGGATGCCACGGGTTGCAGCGCAGGACGCGCTTGGCCGAAAGCAGGGCGCCGCGAGCCGGGCCATGCAAGCGGAGGGCGTCGACCGCATAATGGCTGCAGCTTGGCTCGAAACGGCAATTCGCGCCGATGAACGGCCGGATCGTCCATTGATAGACCCGGATCAGCAGCACCAGGACCTCGGACACGGCTCGCATCAACGCACGCCCAGCTTTGCCATAGCCCGGCGGAGATCGTCGACCAGCAGCGTGAATTCGCGCCCGCGCGTATCCTGCCGGCCAATCAGCACCAAGTCGACGCCCTTGAGCGGCGCCTCAGCCAAAACCATGCGCGCGGCCTCTTTCAGCCTGCGGCGGGTGCGGTTGCGGACCACGGCGTTGCCGACCTTCTTCGTGACGGTGAAGCCCAGCCGGGCTGGGGAGGCGTCAGGGCGCGTCAGAGCTTGCAGGACCAAGCCAGGGACCGGTGCCTTCCGCCCTTTGCTGGCCACGGACAGGAATTGCGATCGGCGTTTCAGCCGGCCTGCGCAGGAATGCGCGAGCATGGCGGGGCCGGGCGCCTCAATTTGCGGCGCCACGTCATTTACGCCGATAGTCGTTTACGGCCCTTGGCCCGGCGGTTCGCAAGCACCTTGCGTCCCCCGACCGTGGCCATGCGGGCGCGGAAGCCATGCCGGCGCTTGCGGACCAGCTTCGAGGGTTGGTAAGTGCGCTTCAACGTCGTGTCTCCGGTTTCAAAGACGGCGGGGCCGCCCGAGCTGCTATCGGGCGGCAAGCAGACCGGGCGGGCAGCCGAGGCCCGTTGCAAGCCGGGCTTATAGGCGTCCCGGTCCGCCACAGTCAATCGAGGCGAACGGGTTGCAACCGGCGCCGGCCTCGTTTGTTCAATTCTACAATGTATGGTCTCGAACGTCTTCTGCGCGGACCCGGACGCCTTGCCATCCTCGCCGGCATCTTGGCGTTCGGGGCGATCGGGCTTGCCCTGGCCATGACCGGGGCCGGCGTACCGTTCTTGATGTCCGGCCTGTTGGCCGCCCTGGCGGCCGGTTTCGTCGAATATGCGGCGCTCCGTTGGCAAGGCTCGCTCAAGCCGGCTGTCCCCGCGAGTGAGTCGGATGCCAAGATCGAGATCTATCGGGCGCATACGGCCGCTCTGCGCCATGACCTGCGCGGCGTGCTGTCTCCGGCGTTGATGGTTTCGGATCGGCTCGTCAATCACCAGGACCCGGCGGTGCAGCGCGCCGGACAGACCGTCGTCCGCTCCATCGAGCGTGCCACGGCGCTCATCGTCTCTCACCGCGACGCCTTGACGCCGGACGGGGGCGATAAGCCGGCTCCTGCTCCGGCCGAGACACCGTGAAGGATGCGGCAAACGTGCGCATCCCTGCTGCGTAGGGGCGGACCACGGCGCGAGGAACAAGGGACGGCGCCGGCATCATGGCCGCGGCTGGCCGCGCGTGCAGAGACCAGCGTGATCTCAATGACGAAACCGACATGGGCCGTGCGCCGGGACATGTTTTGTGTCTTGATACGTGAAGCCTGGCTCAAAATGGCGGATGAGGAATGCCCAATGACCGTTTGCCGACATGCGAAGGAGCACACATGATCCGCCGCAGAGCGCTCTTCATCGCTGCCGCCCTCATGGCCTTGCCGCTCGCCAGCGTGGCGGAGGCTCAGACGCCGACGCCGACGCCCGGGCACTACAAAATCGGCATCATCGGCTCCGGCAACGTCGGCGGGACGCTCGGCGTGCTGTGGGCCAAGGCGGGCGATGACGTGCTGTTCTCCTCGCGTCACCCCGAGGAGCTGAAGGAGCTCGCGGCCAGAGCGGGGCCTCATGCCAAGGTCGGCACGCCGGCGGAGGCTGCGGCCTTCGGCGACGTGGTGCTGATCGCCGTGCCGTATTCGGCGTTCCCCGCCATCGCCAAGGCGAACGGCGCGGCGATGACGGGCAAGGTGGTGCTTGACGCCTCAAATCCTCAGCCTCGGCGGGACGGCGCCGTTGCCGAGCAGGCGATCGAGCAGGGGGTCGGCGCTTATGCGACCTCGCTGCTGCCTGGCACGCGCTACCTGCGCGCGTTCAACGCCATCGGCATGGGGACAGTGGCCGCCAAATCCGGCGAGCTTGGCGCCCGAGGGATCGGCATTCCGCTGGCCAGCGACGATCCGGAGGCGA
Organism: Acetobacteraceae bacterium; assembly: GCA_965217935.1. Classification (GTDB taxonomy): domain Bacteria; phylum Pseudomonadota; class Alphaproteobacteria; order Acetobacterales; family Acetobacteraceae; genus JBBROS01. Next base: position 2,421,680 of record OZ244581.1, read on the forward strand.
TCAAGGTCGGTTCGGACCTGGTGCGGCAAGCCGGGTTCACGCCGGTCGTCGTGCCGCTCGGCCGGGCCGGGGAGTTCGGACCAGGCCGCCCGCTCGGGACCGGCGCCTACTCCGTTGCGCAATGGAAGCAGAAGCTCGGCTTGGCCAACAGCGCCGCCGGCGATTGATGCGAAAGCTTCGGCCTGTCGCGCGCCGGCAATCGGGAAGGAACTTTCGGTTATGAGCAGCAATACAGGCAGGCACGGCCGTCGCGACCTGATCACCGTCCTTGCAGGCGGCGCCTTGGCGACTGCCATAGGTCCGGGCTGCGCCTCCGCACAGGGCCAGGCAGGCGCCCGGCCTGCAACCGACGCGCCGCAACGGGTGGTCGTCACCGGGTCATCGGGCGGGCTCGGCCTCGCCGCTGCCCAGCGCCTGATTGCAACAGGACACCGCGTCATCGTGCATGGACGCAACCAGCAGCGGGCCGATGACGCGATGGCGGCGGCGCCCGGCGCAGAAGCCGCCGTGATCGGCGACGTGTCGGTGATGGCGCAGACCCGCGCGCTTGCCGACCAAGTCAACGAGATCGGGCCGTGCGACGCGGTGGTCCACAATGTTGGCATCGGCTCCCGCGCGGGAACGGAGAGGACGGCGGACGGCCTGCCGCAGATCTTTGCCGTGAACACGCTGGCGCCGTATATGCTGACGGCGCTGATCAACAAGCCAAAGCGCCTCGTCTACGTCAGCTCGGACGTGCACCGCCGGGCAACGCTGGACCCCGACGACCTGACCCACGCCACGCGTTCCGGCAGCGGCGGCAGCGCCTATGCCGAGTCGAAGCTGCAGGACGTGCTGCTGGCCTTCGCCGTCGGGCGCCGCTGGCCCGGCGTGTTTTCCAACGCCATGTCGCCCGGCTGGGTTCCGACCGAGATGGGCGGCCCGTCCGCGACCGGAAGCTTGCCCAACGCCGCCGATTGCCTCGCCTGGCTCGCCACCAGCGACGCGCCCGCCGCCCGCGTCTCGGCCAAGTTCTTCTACGACAAGCGCGAGCAGAAACCGAACCCGCTGGCGCGCGACCGGCAGCTTCAGGACAGGCTGATGGCGGAATGCGAGCGGATATCTGGGGTCCGGTTTCCTGCTTGAACGCCCGCCCGTCAGGGGAACCGCAATCTAATAGGAGCGCGGCAGCCCTAAGTTGCGCTCGGCCAGGAACGACAGCACGAGGTTGGTCGAGATCGGGGCCACTTGATACAGGCGCGTTTCGCGGAACTTCCGCTCGATGTCATACTCCTCCGCGAACCCGAAGCCGCCGTGCGTCTGGATGCACACGTTGGCCGCTTCGAACGACGCGTCGGCGGCCAGCATCTTCGCCATGTTCGCCTCCGCCCCCGGGTTCTGCCCGGCCTCATACAAGCGCAGCGCCTCGTGGACCATCAACTCGGCCGCGCGCATGTTGGCGTAGGCCCGGGCAATCGGGAACTGGATGCCCTGGTTCTTGCCGATCGGCTGGCCGAACACCACCCGCTCCTTCGCATATGCCACCGAGCGGTCGGTGAACCACTTCGCGTCGCCGATGCATTCCGCCGCGATCAGGATCCGCTCGGCGTTCATCCCCGACAGGATATAGCGGAACCCCTGTCCTTCCTCGCCGACCAGGCTGTCCGCCGGGATGTCCATGTTGTCGAAGAACACCTCGCAGGAATTGTGGTTCATCATGGTGCGGATCGGGCGGATGGTCAGGCCCTTCACGGACCGCATGTCGACGATGAACGTGCTGAGGCCCTCCGTCCGCTTGGCGGCCTGGTCGCGCGGCGTGGTGCGGGCCAGCAGCAGCATCAGGTCGGAGTGCTCGGCCCGGCTGGTCCAGATCTTCTGGCCGTTGACGACGTAGCGGCCGTTGCCTCCGCGCCGGGCGGTAGTGCGCAGCATCGTCGTGTCGGTGCCGCTGGTCGGCTCGGTGACGCCGAACGCCTGCAGGCGCAGGTCCCCGGCGGCGATCTTGGGCAGGTACTCCGCTTTCTGCGCCGCGCTGCCGTGCCGCAGGATCGTGCCCATCATGTACATCTGCGCGTGGCAGGCGCCGCCATTGCAGCCCTGGCGCTGCACCTCTTCCAGGATCGCAGCCCCGCCCGACAGCGGCAAGCCGGCGCCGCCGTACTCCTCGGGGATCAACGCGGCCAGATAGCCGCTCTCGGTCAATGCATGGACGAATTCGGTTGGATAGGACCGCGTCTCGTCGAGCTTGCGCCAGTATTCGCCCGGGAAGCCGGCGCAGAGCTTGGCGACCTCCTCGCGGATCTCGCGGTAGCGGTCGCCTGGCATGTCCTCCAAATCAGCCACGTCGTTTCTCTCCTTGCCTATCAAGCAGGAGATATAACGAGTTTTGCCCAGATCGGCTCGCTGTGTTCGCCGCCCGTCGGAATCGATGCCCGCCAGCCCGATCTCAGCCCGCGAGCCATAGACCTTCATGCCGGCATCGCTGGTCCCCGCGCCGTAGCCGGAGACGTGACCGTGATGAGCCGTCGGCAACGCTCCCAAGGCGGCAGCGCCGAAGCCCGCGCGCTCCGCTGCGCCCGGCGCGAGGAGCAGTTCCGAGCCGCTTGGCGTGCCCCAACGCCATCGGGCGCGTCCGGCGATCCGCTTCGGTCATTGGCCATGCCAGGCTCCGGCGCCAGTCATCGCCGCCCTGGCCGCCCCGGCCGTGCTGTTCACGCTGCTGCAGATCGCTTTCCCGTTCCTGTATGCCGGCTGGCTGAGCCTGCAAAAGGTTGAGTTCGGCGGCGGCGGCGCCTTCGTCGGCGCCGCGAACTTCGCCGCCATGCTGGCTGACGGCACGTTCTGGAACGGATTGCGCGTGAGCCTCGTGCTTTACGCCGCCTCGCTCGCGTTGCAGCTCGTCGCCGGCGCCTACATTGCTTTGTTGCTGTTGAATGCCAAGCGTATGCCCGGGCCGCTGCGCTCGCTGCTGATCTCACCGTTCATGCTGCCGCCCGTCGTCGCGGCCAACTACCTGCTGCAATAGATCGGCCTGGCGCCCTCCGCGTGGCTCGCTTCGCCGCAATGAGTCATTTCCACCATCGCCATGATCGACACCTGGCAATGGGCGCCCTACAAAGGAGCCCCTGCTCATGTCGGGGTTGGTTGAGGATATGCCCGGAAATCACTCACAAGCCCGATGAGGGTGTGGCGCGGGCGCGTTCGGTGATTTTGCCGATGATGCCAGGGCTGGCGCGGCCGGCGATCCGCTTCTGGATCGCGCGGACACCGAGGTCTGTGGAGGCGGCGAGCGCCTCGATCTCGCTGACGACGCGCTGCGGCGTCCCGGGCCGGCCCAGGTTCTACTAGGGGCGGAAGGCTCAACCGAACGGAAACAAACGGTAGCTGTATTGGACGTGATGTTGAGGGTCGGCTTGGCGAAGGCTTGATCGTCGGCTCGTGAGGAGCGCCTACGTGGTGCTGCTGGTATTGAACTAAGCCGCTATCGCGGCAGTGCTTCATAAACTGCTTGCGACCTTTTGGTCGTTCCGGGGGAATATTTGCTTCAATTATTGTGATCCTTGGATGATCTTGGAGCGTGCGCAACAGCGGCGTGTGACCGTGTTGGGAGGTAAGATGGCGTTGCTGTTGTCAGCACACCATCGGGGGAGATGCCTCATTGTCAGGCGACAAGTTAAACCCACCCGGTAGCGACGCCAGGAACCCAGCCACTCTGCGTAGCAGAAATAGGCAGGATGACGGAAAAGTTTGGCGTTTTTCCGCTTTCCTTAGACGCAGTTTCGACAATTACCCTAAGTTGAGTAAGCATGGCTTTCAGCTGATCGCGCCGATGCCCATTTCTGGCGCTGCGGAGCAGAGTGCAACGTTACATATCTTGATTTTTGACCTGATCGCAACAGTGACCAAGTGCTGCGAGGAACCACGCAGGCCGGCGCCGGGGCATCCTTCCGCCGACACCGTGCGGGCGCTGGCCACCCTGCGCCATTTCCTGCGCGAGGGCACGCAGTGGCGCAGCCTGCGGGCGGGCGAGGACACGGCAAGCGGCTCGACCCTTCGCCGAGCCTTTGCGCGCTGAACGCGCACAAGCCTGCTGGGGAAGGCGCACGCTCTGCTTGTGGCTATGTTGCGCGGTAAACCTGGCCTGATCCTGGACAGCTGTCCGTGCGCGCCAAGCGCGGTGGCGAACGGGGACGGCATTCCCGTCGCGTGCATGGCGACCGCGGCGAACGTGAACGACACCGTCTTGTTCGAGCGCCTGTTCCTGGCCGCCTTTGCCCTCATGGCCCGCATCAGCACCATCTTCGCCGACAAAGGGCATGACGCCGAGAGCAACCGTGCCTTGTGCCGCGATTTCGGCGCCGAGCCGCACATCCACAAGCGTCGTCAGCCGAGCGGGTCAGGCTTGGGTCGGCAGCGTTGGCCGGCGGAACGCAGCAATGCTTGGCTGCTGAAAAACAAGCGCCTCTCCTTGCGCTACGACCGGCTCGGCGTCATCGTTCAGGCCCTGCTCCAGACCGCATGCATACTCCTGGTTGCAGGACGGCTCGTGCAGGAATTCTGAAAGCCGCTTTTTTAGCGTGTAAGGCTGCAGAGAAGCCCTCAGAAGCCCTTTTCGCCCAATGAAGTGGACAGGGCCACTAAGGCGCGTAGGGCTCCAGCACCGCGACCCGGTGCATCATGCCCTTGTCCTCGTGCTCTAGGATGTGACAATGAAAGACGAAGCGGGCCGGCTCCAGCTTGCCTGCCCCGTCCCGCTCGGCGGCCAACCAGTTGCCGTCGAAGCTCAAGTTGACGAGGATCATACCGCTTCCATCCGTCGACGTGTCATGCGGAGCGGATGGGATAAGCTGCCCCCTATCGAGTCCGGCGCAGGCAGAATTGGGATCACTGCGGTTGAGCATGAATGCATAGACCGGATGGCCGCCGCCCGTGCCGACCGCGCCAAGCGGCGCCACATTCGATCCACACTGCGATATACCGCGTGGAACGATAATGGTATCGTGTTGAAGCTCGGCGCCGGCCCCGCTATCCGACGCAAGGAGCAGCGAGGCGGGCAGTTGTACCAAATCGGCTGCCGAGGGCGTGCGCATAATCGCCTGTCCATTTGCATCCCGCGCGACGGTAAACTTCATCTGGTGGATGTGGAAGTTGTGAACCTCCTTTGAAATATTGACGAGTTCCCACTGCTCCACGCTCGCGGATGGGTTGGTTGGGCTCCTGTTGCGCTTAAGGACGCAAAGTCCCTTCTCGGCATTGAAGGTTGTCAGCACCACCGGATTTGTGGGCGAAATCGGCCGGCCATAGAGATCCAGTTCGACCAGAGGCGGTCCGGACGGGTGGGCGCGGGCCACGACGAACGTCTCGCCGAGGACGAAGCGCTCATCGCCGTCAGCGTCCTGGATGCCGAAATATATTCGGCGATGCGTTGTCCGAAGATCGAAGTGTAGAGCCGTCCAATAACGCACCTTACGCTCGGCATTGTTGGTGATGGCCTGGTGACCCGGCACAGCCTGCGCCAACTGAGCGTCCACTTGCGAGGCTGCATCGCCGGCCAGGTAGCCATCGCAATCTTCTCTGAGCCAGCGGCCCATCGCGAACAGCCGGTCAAGCCGGTTCTGGTCAGCCGCTCCACCCATGACGGGGCTTGGCGTGACCGGGCTTGGCATAGCGTGGCCAGACATTGCATGTGGAGGACTTGTCGGTCCCGCTGTGGCGGCATCCGGCGTTTGCGGCGCGGCAGGCATCGTCTCGGGAGCCCCAGATTCAGGTGGGAGCGGCGCCATCGCGCCGAGACGTTCGGGTATTTGGTTGATCCCGCGCATAAGCGGCGTGCCACGCAGAAGCGCGGCGCCGCTGGCCTGCACCGGCACCCGGGTGCGCGCGGACAACGAGCGGATGGCGGTCCGCGCCCGCAAGGGTGAAGCTGGCAGCATCGTGGTCGCGACCACCTGCGGCGCCGGGAATATGACTTTGGCGAGCGCGACGTGCGGCCATGTATCCGCATCGTCCGGTGCGAAGCCAGCTTGGAAGGCCTCGTTCACGAGCTGGTAGGTTAAATCCCCATCGCCCCCACTCGCCGGTCGGCTGACACGCAGATCCGCCCGGCTTCCCGGCATCAACAACACTTCGCGGGCTAGCGGGGCGTACTGGCCGGTGTCTGGCGTCCCAGCAAGGCCCGCGCCATCCAACGAGATTACCTCGAATGGCGCATCGGCTACGACCTGGCCGGCATCGGCGTTCAGCCGGCGCAGGCTGAGCCGGTAGGTAATGTTGGCCGAAGCGTTTTGCACGCGCCAGACTTGCGCCTCGCCCGCCACGACGGTGGGGTATTGCGCGCCGTTGAGCGTGAACACCCAGTGACCCTCCGACGGGGTCAATGTGGTTCCGCCGCTCGTCAGCTCTGTGCCCGGCGGCAGCGTGCAGCCACCCACATTGCCAGCCAGCATCTTGTTCTCGCCGCAGAAGTCCGGCTCCTGATCGGCAAAGTTCACCCAGTGCGGCGCGCCGCCGGCGCCGGGCACTTGCACCAATTGTGCATCCTTCAACAGGATTGGTCGGATAGTGGCGCAGGCAGCCGGATCGGAACATTGTGGATCACCGATCAGGATCATTCCTGCCATGCCGCTCGCCACTTGCGGCTTGGCGATCCCGTGGATGTGCGGGTGGAACCAATCGATCCCAGCAGGATGGTCAGCAGGAAGCGTGATGCTGTAGCGTCGTTCGGCTGACGGACCGAAGCCGGACGTGCAGGTGAAGATGAAGTCTCCGAACGGCCGGGTTACATCGCCCGGCTTGCCTTCGGTCGGCGGCGTCAGCAAACCGTGAAAGTGTTTGTTGAGCAGCCCGCCCACGCTTGACCAACCGTTCACGAAATCAAATGGCTGGGTGGCATCCATGCAGAGCCCGGCCACGCTGCCACTACTTCCGCCGAGTTGGTTTACCAGCCGGACCTTCAGCGTGTCTCCAGGAGTGAGTTTCAGCGCCGCCCCTGCATAAGGGTTTGCGCATACGGCCGGACTGCTGGCGTCGCACACCGTAAGCGTGGTCAGCGCATCAACTGGAATGTCGTGATTGGTGAGATCCTTACCAAGGATCGTCGGCTGTATGGCTCGCGCCATCGTCATGGTCACGTCCAGGACACCGCCGCTTGCCGTAAACATCGTCAGCGGAGGAAGCGTGTCCGTTTCAGCATTCGCGCAAACGGGAATCAGAGCGGAAACCAATAAGGCCGCTCCTGATTTTGTAACTCCGATAAAAACCCGGGCTGCCCACCGGCTTGCAGGCTGGTGTCCGATGCCGAGCATGAACATGAGTATCCTCCCGCAATTTGTTTACGGACAGGCTATTTACAAATTCATATTAGTACCCGTGCCGCAAAAACTTGCAAGAACATTCATTGCAATGCCTAGAGATTGTTTGCCTAATCTTATAGGGATAGTCTATCTCCTGACACCTCATTGGAGAGCATCCAGATCTGTGGGATGTTCACGCCGCGGTGGCTCGAGCCGCCTCGTTTCCATTGTCGTTGGCCAGCCCCGGATACCAGTGCTCGAATAGCGATCGGAGCGTGCCGTCTAGGCTCTGTGACTGAACTGCTTTGCGGCCTGGGCTTGATCCGGTCTGTGACCGTGCCCCCCTGGCAGGTGTCGAGGCTTTCAGAGAGACACGGTCATGACCAGGACTGGCCTGGACGACGCCCAATGGACGTCGCTGATGCTTGTGATGCAGCCAATCCCACGGGCATGGAAGCGCGACGAGGCGGCGCTGCGCCGCTTCGTTGAGGCCGCGCTCTGGGTGTGCCGGACGGGCGCGCCGTGGCGTGACCTGCCGGATGCGCTGGGCTGTTGGGCCAGCATCTACCACCGCTGGCGGCGCTGGTGCGTGCGTGGCTGGTGGAAGCTGGTGTTCGAGGCCTTGCGCCCGAGCCTGCCCGCGGACGGGCTGTTGCTCCTGGACAGCACCACCTGCAAGGCGCACCGCGCCGCGAGCGGCGCCGCCCGCAGCACGGCCGCCGCCGAGGCGCTCGGCCGCAGCCGTGGCGGGCTGTGCTCCAAACTCCATGCCTGTGTTGACGGCGCGGGCCGGGTCTTGCGGCTGATCGCCAGTCCCGGCCAACACTCGGACCTGCGCTATGCGACCGCGCTCGCGTCCGGCATCCCGGCCTGCAACGCGGCCCTTGACCGAGGCTACATCTCGGCGCCACTGCGTGCCGCCTATGCGGCAAACGGATGCACGGTCCATGCCCCGCCCAGAAAGGGCATGATCGACCCGCCTGCCTGGGAACCCGCCCTGTATGCCAGCCGCCACCATGTCGAGAACCTGTTCGCCCGCATGAAGGATCAGGGGCGCATCGCACTTTGACGCGACAAAACACGCCAAAGCTGGATGGGCTTCGCTCATCTCGCCGCCACCATGATCAACTTGCGCCTCGCCCAGTTCAGTCACAGAGCCTAGCGGGTCAGGCTCCCCGGCGCCGGTTTTTAACGACTGGGATTTAAGGTCCGTGATGCCTGAGTTCTGCGCAACGCAGAGCATGGTTCTTGGCGCTTGAACGATGGAACTTTGCCAGAAACAGCTTGAAAAGCACGGGCTAGCCGAGCTGCCCGCCGCCGCCCGGCAATAGGTGCAACGGCCACAGGAATAGCCGTCCGCGCGAACGCGTCCAGCCATAAACGTACTCTTTGACCACTGGAAACCACTCGTTCAGGGGTATCGACAGCCAGAATGCCGGGTCAAGTTCGCCTGCTCTCCGCCTTTGGCTACTGGTCGCCCCTTGCCTATGAAGCAGCATCGCAGGCCGCTACGGCACAACCCTGATCGCCCAAGCTCGCCAACACTCCACGAAGACGGGGCAGCTTCGGATGGACGATGCCAAGCGCTTCGCTTTCGTGCGCCAGCGCCTCTGACCTGAGGACACCGGTCGCGCAACCGGGAAGGATACCCGCCGCGGCTCGTCAAAAAAGGGCAAGCCGCCCATCCCCGGCCTGATCGAGCGTGGCGGACAGATCGCGCTGCGCATGCTGGCCAATGTGCGAGCCGCCATGATCAAGCCGGTCATCACCGCCGCGGTCGCCGCAGGCGCGCTCGTCAACACGGACAACCACAGTATCCACGCGCGCTCGCCCGCTTGGAGCCGCAGGCACGAAACCGTTTGCCATGCCCGCGACGAGAATGAGGACGGCTCGCGCGAGGTCCATGTCTATACGATAGAGGGTTTCTGCTCGCTGCCGCGCTCCTGGCTGCATCCGCACCGGGGCATCTCGCCAGACAAGCTGCCGCGTTACCTCGGCTTCCTTCAGTTTGCGCACGATGCGCGCCGACGCGGCAAAGGCCTGCCCGCCGCCCTCGTTGCGGTTCTAAGCGTCGTTTCATGGGACGGCGAGCGGTCCCGTGCAATGACGCCCGGTCGCATGATGGGGCCGCCACCGCCCCGGAACCCAACACGCGTTGTCTGTCCTCCACGGGCGTCGCCTGCTTGCTGTCAAACGTCGACCTCCTCCACCGTCCGCGCCCGATCCTGGATGAACTGAAACCGCAACTCCGGGCGCCGGCCCATCAGGCTCTCGACAAGCGTGTTCGTCGTGGCGCGGTCTTCCGCCGCAGCCAGCACCTTCAGCAAGGTGCGCTTGCCTGGGTCCATGGTCGTCTCCTTCAACGCCATTGGCGGCATCTCGCCCAATCCCTTGAACCGGCTGACATCGACCTTGGCGCCGGATTTGAAGTCGCGCTTGATGCGGCGGTCCTTGTCGGCGTCGTCCATGGCATAGACGGACTTGGCGCCCTGGGTGATGCGGTAGAGCGGCGGCTGGGCGAGGTAGACGTGGCCGTGGCGCACCAGTTCGGGCAGCTCCCGATAGAAGAACGTCATCAGCAACGAGGCGATGTGCGCGCCGTCCACGTCGGCGTCCGTCATGATGATGACCCGGCCGTAGCGCAGGCGCGTGCGGTCGAAGCGGTCGCCGACGCCGCAGCCCAGCGCCTCGATCAGGTCCTTCAGCTCCTGATTCTGGCGCAGCTTGTCGGCGCTCGCGCTCGCGACATTGAGGATCTTGCCCCGGAGCGGCAGCACGGCCTGGGTTTCGCGGTTGCGCGCCTGCTTGGCGGACCCGCCGGCGCTGTCGCCCTCGACCAGGAAGATCTCGGTGTCGTCCCGGCTCTCGCGCGAGCAGTCGGCGAGCTTGCCAGGGAGGCGGAGCCGCCGGGTCGCGGTTTTGCGGGAGACGTCCTTCGATTCCTTGCGGCGCAGGCGTTCCTCGGCGCGTTCGATCACGAAGGCGAGCAGGTTGTCGGCCTGCGCCGGGTTGCCGGCGAGGAAGTGGTCGAACCGGTCGCGCATAGCTTGCTCGACCAGGCGGGCGGCTTCCGGGCTGGTCAGCTTCTCCTTGGTCTGGCCCTGGAACTGCGGCTCTCTGACGAAGGCGGAGAGTTTGGCGGCCATCTGGCCGAGCAGATCTTCCGGGGTGATCTGCGCGGTCTTGCGTTGGCCGCGCTGCTCGCCCCAGTGGCGCAAGCCTTTCAGCAGCGCGGCGCGGAACCCGGCCTCATGGGTGCCGCCCTGCGCCGTGGGCACGGTATTGCAATACGAGTCGAGAAAGCCCTCGCCGTGCTCGAGCCAGGTGAGGGCCCATTCGGCCCGCCCGCCCTGGCCGGCTGCAAGCTCGGCTTCCCCGGCCCAGATCGCGGGCAACGCCATCGCGGCCTCGCCGATGTCTTCCTGCAGGCTGTCCTTGAGGCCGCCGGGGAAGTGCAGGGTTGCCTCGGCGGGAATATCGGGGGTTTTCAGCAGGGCGGGGTTGCAGGTCCAGCGGATGCGGACGCCCCGGAACAGGTAGGCTTTGGAGCGGCACAGCTTATAAAGCCGGGCCGGGCCGAACTGAAGACCGCCGAAGATATCCGGGTCGGGATGGAAGCGGATCGTGGTGCCGCGGCGGTTCTGGGTTTGGCCGGCATTCTGCAGCTTGGTCTTCGGTTTGCCGCGGGCGTAGCTTTGCCGCCAGAGCGTGCGGTCGCGGGCGACCTCCACGTCCATGCAGTCGGAAAGGGCATTGACCACCGAACTGCCGACGCCGTGCAGGCCGCCGGAGGTCGCGTAGGCTTTGCCGCCGAACTTTCCGCCGGAATGCAGCGTCGTGAGGATCACTTCAAGGGCGCTCAGGTTCTTGAACTTCGGATGCGGGTCGACCGGGATGCCGCGCCCGTTATCGCGGATCAGCAGCCAGTTGCCGGGTTCAAGCGAGACGTCGATCGCGGTGGCGTGCCCGGCGACCGCCTCGTCCATGGCATTGTCCAGAATTTCGGCAGCCAGGTGATGCAGGGCAGCCTCATCGGTGCCGCCGATGTACATGCCGGGGCGGCGGCGGACGGGTTCGAGGCCTTCGAGGACCTCGATGTCGCGAGCGGAGTAACTATCGCTCGAGCTGGTGAGCGGAAGCAAGTTGTTCATGGTGTGTTCCCAATCCGTCTGCCACGCTAATCGAGCATTGACGGATGGGCAAGCAGCCCTCCCCCATTCAGGGAGAGGGCATGCGCGGCGGGATCAGTTGCGGAAGCTGCCGCTCGGCTCCTGCGTGTGCGCTTCAAGGAACCAAAGCTGCTTGTCGAGCCCGCGGGACACTTCGGTCAGCAGGTCGGCGGTGTCCATGTCGCCGGCTTCGTCCGTGTCCTCGATGTTTTGCCGCACCGCATTGGCGCAAGCGGCGTAGCGCTCGACCAAGGCCGCGATATGGTCGGCGATCTGGTAGATGTCGGTCGGGTAGGGCGGCAGGCTGGTCCCTTCGGTGACGGCCTGGGCCGTGCCGCGGGCTGTGCCGCCGAGCATGGTGATGCGCTCTGCCATCATGTCCACCCACTCGTCCTGCGCCTTGCGGAACGTGTCGAGCATCAGATGGACGCCGATGAACTGCGGACCCTTGAGGTTCCAATGGGCTTGCTTGGTGATCAGGCCGAGGTCGATGCCGTCGGCCAGGCGGGCCTGCAAGATCTCCATCGAGACCGCTTTGGCATTGTTCTTGAGGTTGTTGTTGGTCTTGTGCAGCCGGGCGGTCCTGGTCTGGCCCTCGAGGTTGCTGGGGCTATCAGCCATGAGGCGAACTCCGTTGATGTCTGTGTGACGGCACAACGCGAGATGGCTGGGAATGGTTTTCGGTCAAGTGCCGGGCGGGCTGCCGACGTTCACCCGGGTTCCCGCTTGGCCATCGGCGGCACGAACAGCGGCGCCGTGTCCCACGGAAACAGGATCCACGTGTCCTGCGGCACCTCGACGACCCAGGTGTCGGCCACGGCCGCGCCGGCGGGCTTGGCGTAGAGGCAGGCGAAGTGGGCGCGGGGCAGCAGGCTGCGCACCAGCTTGGCGGTGGTGCCGCTGTCGACCAGATCGTCGATGATGGCGAAGCCTTCGCCATCCCCCGCCGCGGCCGGGCCTTTCAGCAGACGGGGCTCGCCTTGCAGCTCCTCCTCGTAGCTCGCCACGCAGACGCTCTCGACCAGGCGGCAATCCAGTTCCCGGGCGATGATCGCCGCCGGAATCAGTCCGCCGCGGCTGATGGCGACCAGGCCTCGGAACGGGCCGAGCGGCATGAGCGTGGCGGCGAGGGTGCGGGCGTCGCGATGCAACTGGTCCCAGGTCACGGTCGCGTAGGTGGCGCCGCTCAAAACAGCCGCCCTCCGTTGGGCACCTCAAGGTCGGGGCGGAGCAGCACGACGGCGCCCTCCGGGTCCGGCAGGCCGAGGGTCAGCACCTCGCTGCGGAAGGGGCCGATCTGGCGCGGCGGGAAGTTGACCACGGCGCACACCTGGCGCCCGATCAGGACATCCGGCGTGTAGCGCTCGGTGATTTGCGCCGAGGATTGGCGCGTGCCGAGCTCCGGGCCGAAGTCGATCCATAGCTTGATCGCGGGCTTGCGAGCTTCGGGAAAAGGCTGCGCGTCGGTGATGGTGCCGACGCGGATGTCGACGTGGCCGAATTGCTCGGGGGTGAGGGCGGAGGTCATGGGCCGCATCATGCTGATTGCCGGTTGGTTGCCAAGCCATGCCGGCCGCTGCGCTGGTCTGACGGCGGCAGATCACGATCAGGAGCCGCGTTCAAGTCAACTCAGGCGGGTTCCGCAATAGCGTCATAGCCCCGTTCATTGAACTCGATCAGACAGAAGCCATGGCCGAACGGGTCGGCAAACGTCGCTAGTCTCCCGTATGGAGCGTCACGCGTGCCCCCCTCTTGAACCGCACCCGCGGCAATGGCCCGCGTGATCGCCGAGTCGAGGTCATCTACGACGACGTCGAGGTGAACTGGCGACCAGTGCCGCTCGTAGCGGCGCCGGTCGCTGCTGGCTGGGCCGCTGCGCGTCCCCGCCGTCTTTTCCAGCAGATAGATCGGAACGTCGGCGCCGCGCAGTTCAATGAACCCGCCGTTGAAACGCCTGCCGATCCGTAGCCCCAATGCAGCGGCGTAGAACGCCACGCCGCGATCAATGTCAGGAACGTCGATATTTACAAGGAGGCTTGGCATGCATGCATCTCAGTTGGAATTTCAGATAAACAGATCGGGCCTGCTCACCACAACCGTCCTGGCGTGTGGCCGAATTGCTCGGGGGTGAGGGCGGAGGTCATGGCCCGCAGCATGCCGATTGTCGCTTGGTTGCCAAGCCATCCCGCCCGCGCCGCCGTTTCGTGACGGCAGCTCCCGATACGCAGCGGACCGCGGCATCAGCCGTTCAGGCTCATCGGTTTCATGCCGCCCGGGGAAAGCCGGAAGAGCGCTCTGACCCAATTCAGAAAGGCGCCATAGGGACGGCCCAGGGCCAGCATCATGATGATGGCTCCAATGATCCCCAACAACAGCCCTCGCCCTGACGCGCCGCTTATCGCAATGATCACCGCATAGATCGGCGCCTGAAAGCTTACCAACGCGAGGCTATCCCAAAACAGCTGCGAAAAGCGGTCTGGCCGAGCGCGCTGCATGATCCAATCACGCCAGATGCCATACGGACGACCAACGGGAACCATGAGAGCCCCGCCGAGCAACCGAGCCTGGAAAACCTGCTCCCAGGTCATGCCCGCGATGAAACGCTCGTTGATGATGCCTGTCATGGTGAAGAACAGGATGAGCGCCGTGGTATCAGCGATGAAGGCGCGATGACGCGGGTGGGCCTGCGAAGGCACGGGCATGCCGGACGCCTTTCAACGACACTGGACATCAGAAATACCAGGCTTGGCAAAGAGACCCCGACCGGGCTGCCTTGTCCATACAGCAGCCATTTACATCCGGCGCTGGGAATGACAGCTTTTCACCCATGTCGCCAGGCAACGCCGGGTTGCACAAGCCGCGTTTGCAGAACCAGGCGAGACAGCGCAGACAGTCCCGGACGATCAAGACGGGGTACAGCGATGCGCGATTTCCACGTGCCGGGCCGCAGCCCGGTCTACTCCACTCACGGCATGGCCGCGACCGCGATGCCGGCGGCGACGCTTGTCGCGCTCGACGTGCTGCGCGACGGCGGCAACGCGCTCGATGCCGCCGTCGCCGCCTGCGCCGCGCTGGGCGTCATCGAGCCGCAAGCGACCGGCATCGGCGGCGACTGCTTCTGCCTCTATGCCCCGGCGGGCGCTGGCGAGATCGTGGCGATCAACGGCTCGGGCCGGGCAAGCGCCGCGTCCAGCATCGACTGGTTCGAGGCGCAAGGGATCGGCGCGCTCGAGAATACCTCGCCGCATACGGTCACCATCCCCGGAGCCGTCGGCGCTTGGGAGGCGTTGCTTCACGCCCACGGCAGGAAGGAGCTGGGCGACCTGCTGCAGCCCGCGATCCGGTTCGCGGAGAATGGTTGGCCAGTCCATGCCCGGGTGTCGCATGACTGGGCGCGCAGCGAGGACAAGCTGCGCCAGACCGGGGCCGAGCTGTTCCTGCCCGGCGGCGCCGCGCCGCGCCCGGGCGACGTGTTCGTGCAAAAGGCGCTCGCCGACACCTTGCGCACCATCGCGAGCAAAGGCGCGCGGGGTTTCTACGAGGGCGCGGTCGCGGCCGACATGGTCGCGGCGTTGCAGGCCCGCGGCGGGCAGCAGACCGGGCAGGATTTCATGGACGGACGCCGCGCGGCCCAATTCGTCCAGCCGATCCGCGCCGGGTTCCGCGGATACGACGTCTGGCAATGCCCGCCGAATGGCTCCGGGCTGCTCGTGCTCATGCTGCTCGGCATCCTCGAAGGCTATGACCCGGCGCCGGGCGGCCCGCTCGATCCGCTGCGGATACACCGCCACCTCGAAGCCTCCCGCCTCGTCTACCGCGACCGCGACGCCTTCCTCGCCGACCCGGCGCAGGCCGAGGTTCCGGTCGAGCGGCTGACCAGCCCGGACTACCTGGCCAAGCTGCGCGCCCTGATCGACGACGGGCAGGCGATGGCGCAGATGCCGGCTCCCGGCGAGGCCATGCTGCCGGCGCACCGCGACACGACCTATCTCTGCGTCGTCGACCGGGACGGCAATGCGTGCAGCTTCATCAATTCGCTGTTCCAGAGCTTCGGCTCGGGCATCCTGGCGCCGAAATCGGGGGTGATGCTGCACAACCGCGGCCTCGGCTTCCGGCTGGAGCGCGGGCACCCGAACTGCATCGCCCCGGGCAAGCGGCCGATGCACACCATCATCCCTGGCATGGTGACGAAAGACGGGCGGGCGGTGATGCCGTTCGGCGTCATGGGCGGGCATTACCAGCCGGTCGGCCAGACCTGGTTCCTCACCAACCTGCTGGACTACGGGCTCGACATCCAGGAGGCGCTCGACCTGCCGCGGGTGTTCCCGTACGAGGGCAAGGTCGAAATCGAGCGCGGCATCCCGGCAGAGGCGGTGCAAGCCCTGCAGCGCATGGGACACGAGACGATCCCCGCGGACCGCCCGCACGGCGGCGGCCAGGCGATCTGGATCGATCACGCCCGCGGCTGCATGATCGGCGGGTCCGAGCCGCGCAAGGACGGGTTGGCGCTCGGATACTGAAGTCCCGATCATGTCGCGGCGGTTATCTCCGAACGAGCCTTGAGCGCGCGGCAGAGGCAATCACAGCCTGTGAAACCCGGTTTGCCGGCACAGCCCCCAAGACCGGGACGCTGAATGAGCGCATTCCCTCGACGATACGGCAGCCCGCCATCCTGATCGGCGCGTTGCGGCGCCGGCCGTCAAGGCGTTTGCCCAAAGCAGCAAGATGCATTCAGATGATTGAAGGCCGTGCAACTCCGCGTCGGCCAAAAACGGTGGGTTGACCGATGGACGCATGTGACCTGACGGCCACAGAGGCGCGCCGCCTGATCGGCACGAAGCGCCTCTCGCCGCTTGAGCTGATGGAACGCTGCATCGCCCGGATCGAGGCGGTGGACCACGCGGTCAACGCTTTGCCGGCGCGCGACTTCGCGGGCGCGCGCGAGGCGGCGCGCAAGGCCGAGCAGGCGGTCATGCGCGGCGACGCGCTCGGGGCGTTGCACGGGCTGCCGGTCGTGGTGAAGGACCTGGAGGACGCGGCCGGTTTTGTCACCAGCCACGGCAGCCCGATCCACGCGGGCGTCGCGGCCACGGCCGACCAGCGCGCCGTGGCCGCGATCCGGGCGGCGGGCGGGATCATCATCGCCAAGTCGAACGTGCCGGAGTTCGGCGCCGGGGCGAACACGCGCAACGCGGTCTATGGCGCGACCGGCAACGCGTTCGACCCGGCACGGTCCGCCGCCGGGTCGTCGGGCGGCTCGGCGGTGGCGCTTGCCTGCGGGATGGCGCCGCTCGCCACCGGCTCCGACATGGGCGGCAGCCTGCGCAACCCGGCCGCCTTCAACGGCGTCGTGGGGTTCAGGCCGACGCCGGGGCTGGTGGCGAACGAGAAGGCCGGGTTCTCGCCTTTGAGCGTATTGGGCCCGATGGGACGGACCGTCGATGACGCCGCGCTGCTGCTGTCGGTGATGGCAAGCGACGACAAGCGGGACCCGATGGCGGCGACGGTGCATGGGCAGGCGGTGCGCCGGCCGGACCAGTTCGCCCGGCCGGTCCGGACCGACCTCTCGGCGCTCCGGGTCGCGCTCACCCCGGATTTCGGCTTCGCGCCGACGGAGCGGCATATTGCCGAGATCTTTGCCGAGAAGACCGGCCTGTTCTGCGGCGCGTTCGGCAAGGCCGTCGACGCGGCCCCCGATTGCGCCGGCGCCGATGAGAGCTTCGAGGTGCTGCGCAGCCTCGCCTTCCTGGCCAAGCACGCCGAATCGATGCGGACCCGGCCGCAGGACCTGGGCCCGAACATCCACGCCAACTTTGAGGAAGGCCTGCGATATACGGCCGCGGACGCCGGGCGGGCGATGGCCCAGCAAGCCGAAATGTACCGTCGTTGGCAGGCGTTCTTCGACGATCACGACGTCGTGCTGTCGCCCGCCATCACCATCAGCCCGCGGCCCTGGACCGAGTTGTACCCGGCCGAGATCGACGGACGCCCGACGCGGACCTATTTCCACTGGCTGTCGCTGGCCTATTGCAGTTCGCTGGTGGGGCATCCTTCGTTGTCGCTGCCGGTCGGGCTCGACCGGGGCGGTATGCCATTCGGCCTGCAGATCGTCGGCCCGCGTGGCGGCGACGCGCTCGTCCTGTCGGTGGCGAGCGCATTGGAGCGGCACCTGGCGGACAATGACCGGACGGCATGCCCGGTCCCGGACCTGGCGACGTTGCGGAGCGCGCCGCCGATCGCGGAGATGCCGGGCTTCATGGGCTTCGGCTAAGCTTCATTTCGCGGGACGGCTTGCCGTCGCAACGCGAAGAATGATGCGTCTCCAAAGATCCCCGAACAGGCATTCGCGGCATGAGCCACGGATGCACGCTTAGGCCCCTGTCGTCCTGACCGTGTCAGGGCGACAAAGGCCGCACCTTGATCTGAACTGGCAATTGACGCGCCTCGCTTTGCAGTCAGGGTGATTGCAGTCCAACGGATCGTTCGTCCTGGCTCTGAAGCACGTGGGCGGCGTCAGCGGCGCCACCAACCCCGCTTCTTCTCGGCCTGGGGCGCGCCCGTCTCGCCGATCAGGACCGGCATGACGGCCGGGCTCGGCTGCGGCGCCTCACGTTGCTGCAATGGCGGCTCCTCCGCGCTCGCCATGTCGGACGTGTCCGTCAGCGGTTCTTCCGCGCCCGCCGCCTCGGCTTGTACCGGCTCGCTCGCTGCCGCGTCGATGGCAAGTTCGAGTTCCGGTTCGTGCTCTGCCGGCCCTGGCTGCTCGCTCGCCGGCTGATCCGGCGTGGGCGGCTCGGCAATCGGGATCGGGCGAACGCCCGGAGTCTGCTCGTCCTGCTCCACGGCGTCGAAGAAGTCGAACGCGTTGGCGCCGCCGAACGGATCGGCAGGGGTCGGACCAGTATAGATCGGGACGCTGTAGACCGGCGGGCGATCCTGCGGCTTGGGCCCCTCGCGAAGCGGCTCGGCCTCGTCGCCCGGCTCTGCCGTCTCGCTACGGCGGCGCCTGCGCCCACCCCGGCGGCCACGCCGCTTGCGGTCGCCGTCTTCGGGAATGGCCGCGCTGCCGGCCTCTGGAGTCGACGGCTCAGCCTGGTCGTCAGCTGGCGCCTCGTCCGCGGCTTCGATTGCGATCGGTTGCGGTTCGGCCTCGGCCTGCTTCGCGGGTTTCGCGTCGTCCGCCGCCGCCTCTGCCGCCGCCTCGGCCCCGGTCTCGTCGCGACGGCCCCTGCGGCGGCGGCGGCGCCTCTTGCCGCGTTGCTCGCCTTCCTCCGCCGTCTCGCCCGGCCGGTCGGCCTCATCCTCGTCGTCCCCGTGAGCCGCCTCCGCCGTGCCGAGAGTTTCGGCCGGCAGCTCCTCATCCGGGTCCTCGAACGGCTCGGGCGGGGCGAGTTGGCTGACCGGCAACGGCGCGTCCGACAGCGTCTGCGCGCGAACCCGCTCGATCCGCATGTCGGGCGGCAACAGGCTATCGTCGGCCTCGAACGTGACCTGAAGGCCGAACCGCTGCTCGATCTCGGCGAGGCGGACCCGTTTCTGATTGAGGATGTAGAGCGCGATCGACCCGGCCACGTGCACCACGATCTCGGCCGAGCGGCGCTTGCCGCCCTCGTCCTCGATCCCGCGCAGCACGTGCAAGGCCGCGCTCTCCGTGCCGCGGACATGGCCGGAGCCGCCGCAGTGCGGGCAGGCGATGAAGCTGGTTTCGGTCAGCGAAGGGCGCAGACGCTGGCGGCTCATCTCCAGCAGCCCGAAATGGCTGATCGAGCCGACCTGGATGCGGGCGCGGTCCTGCTTCAGCGCGTCCTTCAGTCGCTTCTCGACCGCGGCGTTGTTGCGCCGGCTCTCCATGTCGATGAAGTCGATGACGATCAGCCCGGCCAGGTCGCGCAGGCGGAGCTGCCGGGCCGCTTCCTCGGCGGCTTCGAGGTTGGTCCGAAGCGCGGTTTCCTCGATGCCGCGCTCGCGGGTGCTGCGCCCGGAGTTGACGTCGATGGCGACCAGGGCCTCCGTCTGGTTGATCACCAGGTAGCCGCCGGAGCGGAGCTGCACCGAGGGCTGCAGCATGGAGTCGAGCTGGTCCTCGACCTGCGCCTTGGCAAACAACGGCTGCGGGTCGCGCCAGAGCTGGACCTTCTTGGCGTGGGTCGGCATCAGCATGCGCATGAAGTCGCGGGCCGCCTTCCACCCGGCCTCGCCATCGACCAGGATATCGTCCACGTCGCGGGAATATACGTCGCGGATCGCCCGCTTGATCAGGTTCGCCTCCTCGTAGATCAGCGTCGGCGCGATGCTGTTCATGGTGAGGTCGCGGATCTGGTCCCACTGCGACAGCAGGTATTCACAGTCCCGGATAATCTCCGGCTTCGGACGGTTCGCGCCGGCGGTGCGGACGATCAGGCCCATGCCGCGGGGCAGGTCGAGTTCCGCCGTCACCTCCTTGAGCCGGCGGCGGTCTGCCAGGGCCGTGATCTTGCGGGAGATGCCGCCGCCGCGGGGGGAGTTCGGCATCAGCACCGAGAAGCGCCCGGCGAGCGAGATGTAGGTGGTCAGCGCCGCGCCTTTGTTGCCGCGTTCTTCCTTGACCACCTGAACCAGCAGGATCTGGCGCCGGCGCATCACCTCCTGGATCTTGTAATTGCGCAGGAAGCGGGGCGTCTCGCGGCGTTCTCTCCGGTCGTCGTTCTCCTGATCGTCGCCCAGCGCCTCGGGCGGTTCGGCGGAATGAACGATCTCGATGGCCGGCTGGTCCTCGCCCGGGCGTTCCGGCGCCTCCGCCTCGGAACCGCCGGTCTTGCCCATGCCGCCCGCTTCGGGCGCGAGAACCTGGTCGCCCGCCTTGGGCGCGACGACCTGTTCGTGCTCGGCAAGCGCCTCGGCGATCAGGGGCGCTTCCTCCATCGGCTCGGGCGGCGCGGCTTCGATCGGTTCAACAGCTTCGGGGGCAAGGTCCGGGCCAGGCGCAGGGCCGGCATCCGTGACCGGCGGCAGCGGTTCTGCCGGGTCGGCGAACAGGGCCTGCGCCTCTTCGGGGGCGACGACGATGTCCTGCGCGATCGCCGCGGGCTGCGCGACCCGGTTCGGGTCTGGAACCGCCTCGGGATCGGCTTGCTCGGCGTAGCCGGCCTCGGTCGCCGCGTCGGCTTCGGCTGGTTCCGGCCTTGCTGCGTCTTCGCGGAGCGGTTCGGCGCCGGGGACCGGCCCGTCCTGCTGACGTGCGGCCTCGCGTTCCTCGGCCTCCTCCTCCTCGCGGGCCTCGGCTTCCTGCATCTCGATCAGGCGCTTCCGGTCGGCGACGGGGATTTGGTAGTAGTCGGGGTGGATCTCGCCGAACGCGAGGAAGCCGTGGCGCCCGCCGCCGAACTCGACGAACGCGGCTTGCAGGCTAGGCTCGACCCGGACAATCTTGGCCAGATAGATGTTGCCCTTTAAGTGCTGCTTGGTGGATGTCTCGACGTCGAAGTCTTCGAGGCGGTTACCGTCCAGGACAACCACGCGGGTTTCTTCCGCGTGCGTGCTGTCGATCAACATGCGCTTCGTCATTGCTTGGGGAACTCCGTAGGTCCGCGGCAATGCACGAGCCGATGTGGCGGCAATGCCGGCGGAAAGTGTTTGAGGAGGCGCCAGGAACGCTGCCCTGCGTGTCGCTTGGCATAAGGCGGGAGACGGGGGCGGCGAATGGCATAGACGTCCTGGCAAAGCTGGGCGGCGCCTGGCCTGAGCAAGGACATTCCACCCTCGTTAGGGCGACCGAACCCCGGCGCGCACGGGCGCGGCACGGGCGGCGGCACGGTGGAGAACACCTGGAATACGCCTGATTCAGCCTCCAGGGCCGCCTCGGCAAGCACGGTGTCGACCGGGGCCATGCCGCCGGATCGAACAGAAGAATGACGCAAGTTTCCAATTCGCGCAAGCATGTGTTGCATGACGGCCACGCAATGCCTTGCGACGATGCAAATCGGGTCCGGGCGTGTTACGACAATCCTATGAGCGAAACGGTCATGATCTCCCGCCGCCTGCTCCTCGCGGCTGCCGCAGGCTTTGGCATGCCTGGGTGGGCGGCCGCTGCCCGCCGCGGACGCCCGCCCGTGGACCAATCCCGCGCCAAGCAGCCCTTGCCAATCGTGATGCTTGATGCCGGGCACGGCGGCAAGGACCCTGGGGCAATCGGCGTGTCCGGCACGTATGAGAAGCACATCGCCCTTGCCGCCGCGCAGGAGCTGCGCCGGCAGTTGCTGGCGGCGAAGATCTGCCGGGTCATGCTGACGCGCGGGCGGGACGTGTTCATTCCGCTGCCCGAGCGTGTCGCCATCGCCCAGAAGCATGGCGCGTCGCTGTTCGTGTCCATGCACGCCGATGCCGTGGGCGACAGCCGCGTCCGCGGAGCGAGCGTCTACACGCTCTCGGACACGGCCTCGGATGCGCAGACGGCCGCGCTTGCCAGGCGGGAGAACGGCGTGGACCGGTTCGGGCCGCGGTTCCGCGGCATGGCGCCGGACGTGGCGCAGATCCTCTCCAGCCTCGCGCGGCAGGAGACCCGCCACGGTTCGGCGGCGATGGCCAACGAGGTGGTCGACGCGCTTGACGACCGGGTGGGCCTGCTCGCGAACCCCTCGCGCCACGCGCACTTCGCGGTGCTGAAGGCCGCCGACATTCCCAGCGTGCTGGTTGAGATGGGGTTCATGTCGAATCGACTGGACGAAGCGGCCCTGCGTCGGGCAGACCATCGCGCGCGGGTGGCGGCGGCATTGCGCCGCGCCATCGAAACCTTCCTGGCCACGAACGAGCGGGCGGTCCAGGTCGTAGCGGGGTAAAGTAGCGCGATGGCGGGTTCAGGCGAGGAGAGGCGGATTGTAAGGAGGCGGCCGGAACCGATGGGCCGCACCAGCGCGCCCGTGTCCAGGCCGCCCGAACGCCGCAGCAAGCCTCGGTTCCGCCTGTTGCGCGGGGTATTCGCGGTATTATTCGCCTTTGTCCTGATCGGCTGCCTGGCGGCCGGGGCGTTCGGGTGGCACACGTACGAGCGTTACGCCGCCGACCTGCCGACGCTGGATGGGCTGCGGAACTACGAACCCCGGGTGATCAGCCGCATCTATGCCAACGACGACCGGCTGATCGCCGAGCTTGCAACCGAGCGGCGGGTGTTCATGCCGATCACGGCCATCCCCGACATCGTGAAGCAGGCGTTCATTTCCGCCGAGGACCAGAAATTCTACTCGCACCATGGGATCGACCCGGTGGCGATCGCGCGCGCCGCCTGGACGGACGTGCAGCAGTGGGGCCAGGGGCGCAGGCCGATCGGCGCATCGACCATCACCCAGCAGGTGGCGAAGAACATGCTGCTGAGCAACGACCTCTCGATCGCGCGCAAGGTCAAGGAACTGATCCTGGCCTTGCGGATCGACCAGTCGATGCCGAAGGACAAGGTGCTGGAGCTTTACCTGAACGAGATCTATCTGGGGATGCAGTCCTACGGCGTCGCCGCCGCGGCCCAGGCCTATTTCAACAAGCCGCTCGACGAGTTGACGCTGCCGGACGCGGCGTTCCTGGCTGCCTTGCCGAAGGCGCCGAACAACTACAACCCGTTCCGGTTCCCGGACGCGGCCAAAGGCCGGCGCGATTGGGTGCTGGACCGAATGGCCGACGACCATGCCATCACGCCGGCGCAGGCGGCCGAGGCCAAGGCCACCCCGATCAACCCGGCCCCTTATAGCCGCCCGGAGACCGTGACCGGCGCCGAGTGGTTCGGCGAGGAGGTGCGGCGGCAGATGGTCGACCGGTTCGGGGCCGATGCGACGACGCAGGGCGGCTACGTCGTTCACACGAGCCTTGACCCCGCGCTGCAGGCAGCGTCCGACCACGCCTTGCGGAAGGGCCTGATGGCCTATGACCGGAGCCGCGGCGGCTGGCGCGGGCCGGTGGCGAAGCTTCAGGGCGGACCTGACCTGAAACAGACCTGGCGCGCTCAGTTGGCCGGCGTCCCGCGTCCGCCGGGCATGTTGCCGGAGTGGTCCTTGGCCGCGGTGCTCGAAACCAGTTCGGATGAGGCCAGGCTCGGATGGATCAGCCGCGAGCCGGGGCAGGCAGCCGAGGCGAGGACGGCCAAGGCCGGCGTGCTGAGGCTGTCGGACCTGGCTTGGGCGCGTCCGGCGCGCTCCGGCGGCGTGGGGCCTGTGCCGCGGCGCATCAGCGACGTGGTTCAGCCGGGCGACGTGGTGATGATCGAGCCGGCGGGCGAGGCGCCATCGGGCGGGCGCCAGCCGGCCAAGGCCGACCGGCTGGCGCTGCGGCAGATCCCCAAAGTCCAGGGCGCGCTGGTATCGCTCGACCCGGCGACGGGGCGGGTGCTCGCGATGTCGGGCGGGTGGAGCTACGAGAGCAGCCAGTTCAACCGGGCGACGCAGGCGCAGCGGCAGCCGGGCAGCTCGTTCAAGCCGATCGTCTACCTGACGGCGCTGGAGGCGGGGTACTCGCCCAGCCAACGGGTGCTCGATGCGCCGTTCGTGCAGAACCTGGGCGCCGCCGGGGAATGGCGGCCGAACAACTACGAGCTGAGGTTCAACGGGCCGATCCCGATGCGGGTGGCGCTCGAACGGTCGCTGAACCTGGTGACGATCCGTCTGGCCGACCGGGTGGGCATGGAGGCCGTAGCGCAGAACGCCATCGCGTTCCACGTGGTCGACGGGATGCCAAAGGTCCTGCCGGCAGCGCTCGGCGCGGTGGAGACGACGGTGCTGCGGCAGGCATCTGCCTATGCCGGGCTGGCGATGGAGGGCAAGGAGGTGCTGCCGTCGCTGGTCGATACCGTGCAGAACCGGCATGGCAAGGTGATCTGGCACGCGACCGGCGTGGCCTGCGACGGCTGCGGCGACATCTCGAAGCCGCCCATGCTGGTGGACAACCGGCGGCAGATCGCCGATCCCCAGAGCGCCTTCCAGCTCATCAAGATGATGGAGGGCGTTGTTTCACGTGGAACAGGCTTCGCGGCCGGGAAAGGCCTGAACCATCCGATCGCGGGCAAGACAGGCACCAGCCAGGATTTCAATGACGCCTGGTTCGTCGGCTTCACGCGGGACCTGGTGACGGCGGTTTGGATCGGCAACGACGACAACACCAGCCTGGGCGACAAGGAAAGCGGCGGGTCGGTGGCGGCGCCGATCTGGCATGACTTCATGGCGACGGCGTTGAAGACGCGCCCGGCCCTGCAGTTCCCGATGCCGGAGGGGACGACCCTGGCGGCTTGGGATACCGGCTACGGGCAGCGGACCGACGCCTTTAAGCCGGGTCAGGAGCCGGGGGCGAGCCAGGGCACGATCGGGGGCGGGGAAGCGCCGGCGGAGGGGGTCTCGGTCAGCGCGGGGGCGCCCGGGGTCGGGATCGACAGCGGCATGGGCGGGCTGTATTGAGCGCGGGCCATGTCCACTGAATCCGACGCGCTGAACGCCCAGCTCAAGCAGACCATCGCGCTGCTGAGGAGGCATCTTTGACTGGGACGTCGCCACCGCCCGCCTTGATGAGCTGAACGCCCGCGTCGAGGACCCGTCGCTCTGGGACGACCCGGCGGCGGCGCAAGCGGTGATGCGCGAGCGGACGCGGCTTGCCACGTCGGTCAACGGGCTGCTGGCCGTGGAGCAGGAGGCGGCGGATACGGCGGACCTGATCGGGCTGGCGGAAGCCGAGGACGATGCGGCGATGGTCGCCGACGGCATCGCCACGCTGGCGCGACTGCTGGACGGGGCCGAGCGGCTCGAGACGGAAAGCCTGCTGTCCGGCGAGGCGGATGGGCGGGATGCCTTCCTGGAAATCAACTCCGGGGCAGGGGGGACGGAAGCGCAGGATTGGGCGGAGATGCTGGCGCGGATGTATACCCGCTGGGCGGAACGGCATGAGTGCAAGGTGCAGCTCCTGGAGCAGAGCGAGGGGGAGCAGGCGGGAATCAAGTCGGCGACGTTGCAGGTGACGGGGCCGAACGCTTATGGCTGGCTGAAGACCGAGGCCGGGGTGCATCGGCTGGTGCGGATCAGCCCGTTCGACGCCAACGCGCGGCGGCAGACGAGCTTCGCCAGCGTCTGGGTGTATCCGGTGGTGGACGACACGATCGAGATCGAGGTGAACGAGGCCGACCTGAAGGTGGACACGTTCCGGGCCAGCGGCGCGGGCGGGCAGCACGTCAACAAGACGGAGAGCGCCATCCGCATCACCCATGTGCCGAGCGGGATCATCGTCGCTTGCCAGACGGACCGGAGCCAGCACCGCAACCGGGCGACGGCGATGACCATGCTGAAGGCGCGGCTGTATGAGCAGGAGCTGCAGCGGCGGGAGGCGGTGTCGGCGGCGCAGGAGAGCGCCAAGACCGACATCGGCTGGGGGCATCAGATCCGCAGCTACGTGCTGGCGCCGTATCAGTTGGTGAAGGATTTGCGGACCGGGGTGGAGAAGGGCAACCCGGACGCGGTGCTGGACGGGGACCTTGACGCGTTCATGTCGGCGGCGCTGGCGGCGCGGGTGGGGGCGACGCGGAGCGAGGCGAGCGCGCAGGCGCAGTAGGGCCATCTACGATGCCGGCCTCGCCGAGCAAGTCCGCCGCAGCGTCGTCGATGCGGCTGTCCGCTAGCGACGTCGTTGCCAGGGCGAGCCTTGCCATCTTCGGCAAACCATTGGTGGTCAACGTATGGCGGGCGCTGCTCGTCGAGAGCCTGATCGATCTTGCCTTGCCAGGCGGGTGGACATGGTGCGCGGCGGACTATGCGGGCTGGGACTTCCAGCACGCCGACGGGACACGTTTGGAAGTGAAGCAGTCGGCGGCTCGTCAGAGTTGGGCAGCAGGAGTCCAATCCCCCGTCGGCCCGAGATTTGACATCGCGACCCGTACGGGCGCCTGGGATGGCGTGACCTGGCTTCCCGCAGCCGAGCCCAAGCGTCACGCAGACATCTACGTGCTGGCTTATCACCCGGTCATGGACAACAGCGCCGATCATCGCGACCCGCACCAGTGGACGTTTCACGTTGTCGCGACAGTTCGCCTTCCGGCCACGAAATCCATCTCCCTCAAGGCAGTCCGACGCCTCGCGTCACCTGTCGGCTTTGCCGATCTCGCCGCAACGGTCGAGGGCGTCCGGATCGGTTCGTGAAGCGTCCGCGGGCGACCACCGCAGGCCGACACTCGTCAGGCTCATTCAACGCCGATCCGTGAAGAATGCGCGCAGCAATGCCCCGCAGGCGGTTTCCTGCACGCCGCCGATGATTTCCGGCCGGTGCAGGCAGGCCGGGTGGTCGAAGATGCGCGGGCCGTGCTCGACGCCGCCGCCCTTAGGGTCGTAGGCGCCGAATATGAGGCGCTTGACCCGGAAATGCGCCAGGGCCGCGGCGCACATGGGGCAGGGCTCCAGGGTGACGACCAGGGTGCAGTCCGGCAGGCGCGGGGAGCGGCGCTTGGCGGCGGCGGAGCGGAGGGCCAGCATTTCGGCGTGGGCGCTGGCGTCGTGGCCGGCTTCGACGCGGTTGGCGGCTTCGGAGAGGACCGCGCCCGTCCCGTCGAGCACGACGGCGCCGACCGGGACTTCTCCCGCCTGGGCGGCTGCTTGCGCCAGGCGCAGCGCTCGTTCCATCGGCCGCATCGGCGTCACTTGCCCGTTATCCCCGGACGGGTCTACCACGCGGCGCATGAGTTCACGCATCAAGCCCCTCGTCGGCGTCACGCTGGATGCCGAGCCGCCGGGCGGCTACTCCAGATTTCCCTGGTATGCGCTGCGGGCGAACTATGCCGAGGCGATCATGGCCGCGGGCGGCGTGCCGGTGGCCTTGCCGCACAAGCCGTCTTTGGCCCCGGATTTCCTCGACCGGATCGACGCCTTGGTGGTGACGGGCGGCGCGTTCGACGTTGATCCTGTGCTTTATGGCGACGCGGCGAGGCATTCGAGCGTGACGCTCAAGGAGACGCGGACGGCGGCTGAGCTGGCGCTGGTGCGGGGGGCGCTGGCGCGGGATATCCCGGTGCTGGGGATCTGCGGCGGCGAGCAGTTGCTGGCGGTGGCGCTGGGGGGCGCGCTGATGCAGCACATTCCAGACGACGTCGCGGATGCGTTGAGCCATGAGCAGAGCAATCCGCGGGACGAGGCGAGCCATGAGGTGCGGATCGTGCCGGGCAGCCTGCTGCACCAGGTGGTTCGGGCGGAGACGATGCAGGTGAACTCGAGCCATCACCAGGCGGTGCGCGGGACGGGGCGGTTCGCGTCGGTCAACGCGACGGCGCCGGACGGGGTGATCGAGGGTATCGAGGATGGGCGCTACGGGTTCTGTCTCGGCGTGCAATGGCATCCGGAGTTCCTGATCGATCCCGGCGACGCGCGGATTTTCCACGCCCTGGTTGCGGCGGCGGGCGGGTGAGCGGCGGGCACGAGGCCGGGGAGGACGCCGGGCGGGGGGAGCGGGTGGCCAAATGGCTGGCGCGGGCCGGGGTTGCGAGCCGGCGGGACGCGGAGCGGCTGCTGAGCGAGGGGCTGGTGCGGGTCAACGGGCAGCGGATCGAGCACCCGGCCACGTTCATCCAGCCGGACGACGTCGTGCAGGTTCGGGGGCTGGTGGTGGATGCGCCGCAGCGGACTCGGCTGTGGCGGTATCACAAGCCGGATGGGCTGGTGACGACGCACAGGGACCCGGAGGGGCGGGCGACCGTGTTCGAGGCGCTGCCGCCGGGCTTGCCGCGGGTGGTGAGCGTGGGGCGGCTCGACCTGAACAGCGAGGGGCTGCTGCTGCTCACGAACGATGGCGCGTTGGCCCGGCGGCTGGAGCTGCCGGCGAACGGGTGGATCAGACGCTACCGCGCTCGCGCCTGGGGGAGCGTGGCGCCGGCGGCGCTGTCGCGGCTGGCAGGCGGGGTGGTGATCGAGGGGGTGCGGTATGGGCCGATCGAGGCCGAGCTTGAGGCGCAGAAGGGGGAGAATGTCTGGCTGGGCGTGGCGCTGCGGGAGGGGCGGAACCGGGAGGTGCGGCGGGTGCTGGCGCACCTGGGGCTGCAGGTCAGCCGGTTGATCCGGGTTGCGTACGGGCCGTTCCAGCTCGGGGCGCTGGCGCGCGGGACGGTGGACGAGGTGCCGGGCAAGGTGCTGCGGGAGCAATTGCCGGCGGAGGGACGGCCGACGCGGTGAGGATCGTGGCCGGCGCCTGGCGCGGGCGGGGGCTGGCCGCGCCGCCGGGGCAGGGGATGCGGCCGACGGCGGACCGGGTGCGGCAGGCGGTGTTCGACCGGCTGCTTCATGCGCCCTGGGGCGGGCGGGCGGCGATCGACGGCGTGCGGGTGCTGGATGGGTTCGCCGGGACGGGCGCCTTCGGACTGGAGGCGCTGTCCCGCGGGGCGGGTTCTGCCATCTTTATGGAGCAGGACCGGTTCGCGTTGTCGGCGTTGCGGGAGAATGTCCGGGCGTTCGGGGCCGAGGGGCGTTGCCGGGTGCTGGCGGGGAACATGCTTCGGCCACCCGCCGGAGAGAGATGCGGGCTGGTGTTCCTCGACCCGCCTTACCGCCAAGGGCTGCTTGGGCCAGCCATGGCCGCGCTTAGTTCGGCGGGCTGGATCGGGGCGGGCAGCCTGGTGGTGATGGAAGCGGCGCGCGAAGATGCCTTGCCGGAGGGCGGCACGGCGCTGTCGGAGTTCGCGGCGGGCGCGGCCCGGGTTTGCATCGTTCAGGCGTGATCTGATTCCGGTCAGCGGTGGGCGGCGAGCAGGGACTGGATCGCGAAGCCCGGTACGGCCAGCCCGCCCACGCCCTCCTTGTTGCCGGCGACCTCCAGGCCGACGAGTTGCCATTTGCCGTCCGGTCCGCGAGACAGGATGGGGCCGCCGCTGGCGCCGCGCGTGCCGGAGCAGGTGTGGACGAGGAGGGGCTTGCCGTCTTGATCCCGGGCGTAGGCCTTGGCGGCGCAATCCGGGTCCACGGTCATGCGTTCCACGCGGTCCTGCGCGAAGCCGGCGAGCGCCAGCTTCGTGCCAGGCGGGGCCGGCGCGGAGGAGGGCGGCAGGATCGCGGTGACGGGCGCGGCGACGCGCAGGAGGGCCAAGTCGGTGGCGCGCGGCCTCTGGACCGTTGCATCGGCGCCGGGCGCTACGATGATGTCCGTCGGGATCAGATGACGGGTAAAGGCGCCGTCATGGTAGCCGAGCAGAAGGTGGATCGAGCGGCTTGGCATGACGCGGCCGAGCGCGCGGTTGACCAGGCAATGAAGCGCGGTGGCCGCGAGCGTGGGCGCCACCATGACCGCGGTGCAACGGGATACGCCCGGCACTTGCAGCTTGGCGACCGCGGACCAGGGCGCGATGGTGGAGTCGACTTGGATGCGGGGATCGGACGCCCCGATCCCTGGCAGCAGAACAGTGGCGAGGACGGCCCGGCGGAGCGGGCCGCCCTGCCCGCGGTTCAGCTGTTCTCGACCGAGACTGCTTCCGGCCCGCGCCGTCCGTCAGCGACTTGCATCCGAACGGTCTGGTTCGGTTCGAGGCTGCTCAGGCCGCCGCGGTTGAGGGCGGAGATGTGCACGAAGACGTCCTTGCCGCCGCCGTCCGGCATGACGAAGCCGAAGCCCTTCTCGGCGTTGAACCATTTGACTGTGCCGCGCATCTCGACGGCGGTGCTGAGGTCGACCGGGGCGCGCGGGGCGGCACGTGGGCGGTCGTTGCCGTAGCCGCCGCCGCCAAAACCGCCGCCGCCGCCGCCGCCGGCGGATGGCGTTGCCGTCGTTTCGTCAACGTTGAGAACCTCGGCGACTTGCGGGCCTTTCTGGCCGGCCGAGGTGAGGACGCGGAGGGTGGCGCCGGGAGAGACGACCTGGTAGCCGGCGCGCGACAACACGCTAATGTGAAGGAAGGCGTCGCCGCCGCCGCCGTCGAGCTCGACGAAGCCGAAGCCTTTCTCGCCGTTAAACCATTTGACGACGGCGCCGGTTTCCGGACCCGTCGGCGCGTTGAAGCCGCGGGGCGGTCCGCCGAAGGTTGAGGGACCGCGGTCGCCGCCGCGGGGGACAAAGCTGTCCCTGGGCACGTACGGTTCGTCACGGCGTCCGCCGAAATCGTCGTCGCGGTTGCGGCCGCGGGAGCCGCGGCGTGGGCTATCGAAGGAACGGCGGTCAGGTGTGCGCATATTCTTGTCTCAGGAAAGCTGGCGTGTGGGGCGAAGACGGGTCGCTGACAGGGAGGGACTTACGATTCATTCACAGACAGCAAACCTTAGCTGATTTCAACCCTTAAAACCAGCCTCACGCGCCGTTGTGACATGAGGCGGCGACGCGCAACCGGCCCGTGCGGGACGCGCCATGTAGTCGCCGAGCACGGCGGCGACCTGGCAGCGGCCCAGCTTCTTGCGTGCGCGGACGGCGGGCTGGCGGGCGAGGTTGAGGCGGAGCGTGCCGCCGTTGGCGAGCGCGATGCGCAGGGTTCCCTGGCGGATGGCGCGAAGGTAGAGCGGGGCGGCGAGGCCGGGCCTGGGGGTGCGGCCGGCGGCGATGTCGGCGACGCGCTCGCGGTAGTCGGCGGCGAGGGCCGGGGTGCGGGAGTGATAGAAGCCGGCGGCGGTGAACCAATTGGCGCCGGGCTCGGATCGAAGCTGGGTCAGGAAGCGGGCGGCGTAGTCGGCGTTGCTGGCCGGGTCGAAGGCGTCCTCGATGGAGACGAAAGCGGCTGGGTGGGATTGCAGGTTGATCTGGGCGCAACCGACGTCGATCTGGCGGACGCCGCGTTGCAGGGCGAGGCGGGTCCAGGCGACGGCGGCGGGCTTGCTGGCGAAGTAGACGCCCGCGCCGTCGGCGTTGACCACCCAGGGCCAGGGCTGCAAGCCGGGCAGGCCGGCAATGAGGCGGCCGCTCTCGGCGCGGGCGATGGCAGGGAGGAGGCCCGGCGCGGTGGCGCGGCGTTGCTCGGCGGCGGAGAGGGCGTCGAGGCACAGCTTGCTTTGCCGCTGGTCCCAGGTCGGCTCCGGCGCGGGCGGCTGGGCGGCGTCCATCGCCTGCGCGACGGGGCTGGCGAAGAGGATGGCGAGCAGGGCGAAGGTCGTCCGCATGAGCAGCGTGTAGCAACAAACGGGCGCCGCGCCCAGGAGAAGGCGGGCGGCTTAGACAGGGCCGGGCCGCGGCGATAGGGTGTCACGCTTTGCAAGGAGCCTGTCATGCCTCACGCTTTGATCGTCGGCGCGTCCCGTGGCCTGGGGCTTGGGCTGGCTCGGGAGATGGTCCGGCGCGGCTGGACGGTGACTGGCACGGTGCGCAAGCCCGCGGACCGGGCCGCGGTCGAGGCGGCCGGGGCGGCCGCGGCACTGGCCGACACCACGGACGCGGAAAGCCTGGAGGCGCTCAAGTCCGCGCTCGATGCGACCCTGGATTTGCTGTTCATCAACGCCGGCATTTCCCAGCCGGCGGGCGTGGGGGAAATCGACCCGGACGGGATCGGCCATTTGTTCCTGACCAATGCCGTGGCGCCGATCCGCGCCGCGGCGGCGTTGATGCCGTGCCTCGCGCCGGACGGGATGATCGCGTTCATGAGCAGCCGGATGGGGAGCGTCGAGCTGACGGGCGACGACCAGCTTTCGATGTATCGGGCCAGCAAGGCGGCGTTGAACTCGTTGACGCGCGGGTTCGCGGCCCATGCCGGGGAGCGCCCGGTGCTGACGCTGCATCCTGGCTGGGTGCGGACCGACATGGGGGGCGAGGCGGCGGACCTCGACGTGGACACGAGCGCGCGGGGGCTGGCGGAGGTGATCGAGAGCCGGCGCGGGACGACCGGGTCGGCGTTTATGGATTACAGCGGGGCTGAGCTGGCCTGGTGAGCCTCAGCGATGGGGCCGCGCGTCAGACCGGCTCCGTGCCGCACCAATCGGCGACCGTGAGCGCGAGCGCCTGGGTGACCGCGTGCATCGAGGCCAGGCTCACGCTCTCGTCGATGCCGTGGATGTTGTCGGCATCGGGGCCGTAGCAGGTGGCTTCGGTGCCCTGGTAGAGCGGGTAGAAGCGGGCGTCGGTGAGGCCGGTGGCGTTGTAGGGGCGGACTGGCTGGCCGGTGACGCGCTGGTGGGACGCGGCAACGGCTTGGGAAATCGCCTGTTCGGGGGGGAATAGGCAGCCGTCGGCGAGGAAGCCCTGAAAGGCGACCGACACGCGGGCGCCGCGCAGCCTCGGGTCGTTGGCGGCATCGGCGACGAGGCGTTCGATGGCGTCGCGGACCTCGTGGCAGGAGCGGCCGGGCATGACGCCGACGCGGATGCCGAGCTTGGCGCGGGTGGCGACGCTGCTGGTCCACTCGCCGCCCTCGATGGCGCCGATGTTGACGTTGAGGGGGTGGTTCTCGGCGGCGAAGGCGGGGTGGCGGTGCTCGGCGCGGTTGATCTCGGCCTCGTAGGCGCGGATGTGCTCCATCAGGACGGCGGCGGCCTCGATGGCGTTGACGCCGGCGTGCTTCTCGCGGACGTGGGCTGGGCGCCCGGTGACGGTGATCCAGGCCCAGACGACGCCGACCTCGGCGGTGTAGAGCGCGGGGTAGCCCGGGCCTGGCTCGGGGATGAGGCAGGCGCCGGGCTTGGGCAGGGCGTGCATGACGGCGAGCGCGCCGTTGCCGGTGCATTCCTCCTCGATGACGGCGGCGAGCTGGAGTTCGGCTGCGGGCTGCAGGCCGGCGAGGCGGAGGGCCTTGAGGGCCATCGCGATGGAGACCAGGCCGGCCTTCATGTCGCCGGCGCCGCGGCCGAACATCCGCCCGTCGCGGATGGCGGGCTCGAAGGGGGGCGTGGTCCAGAGGTCGGCGGCGCCGTCGGGCACGACATCGACATGGCCCATCAGCATGAGGCTGCGGCCGGCGACGCTGCGGGGGGCGTGGCAGGCGACGACGTTGTCGCGGCCCTGGTAGCCGATCAGCGGCGGCGAGAAGCCGGGCATGTGCCGCAGGCGGTCCGGGTCGACCGGGACGCGGCGGGGCGCGAGGCCGAGGCCGTCGAACACGCCGGCCATCGCGTCGATGCAGCCGGCCTCCTGGCCGAGCAGGCTGCGGTGGCGGACAAGCGTTTCAAGGAGGCGGACGGCCTCGTCCTGGAGGCTGTCGGTCGCGGCGAGGATGGCGGCTTCGGCGCCCGGGTCGGTCATTGGTCTGCCTTTGCGCTGGGGAGGTCCGGGTTTGGGACTGTTTTGGGTTTGTTGGAAGGGTGGAGGGGTGTGGTATGAGGAGGGATGGGGGGAATTCGCCTGTTGCCGGAGCGGCTGGTCAATCGCATCGCCGCGGGCGAGGTGATCGAACGCCCGGCGGCGGCGGTAAAGGAGCTGGTGGAGAACGCGATCGATGCCGGGGCGCGGCGGATCGCGGTGACGCTGGAAGGCGGCGGGATCGGGCGGATCGTCGTCGAGGATGACGGGCATGGGATAGGGGCGGAGGACCTCGCGCTCGCGGTGCAGCGGCATTGCACGAGCAAGCTCGCGGACGAGGCGCTGGTGCGGATCTCGACCCTGGGGTTCCGGGGGGAGGCGTTGCCGAGCATCGGGGCGGCGGCGCGGCTGGAGATCACGTCGCGGGCGACCGGGGCCGGGCATGGGTTCCGGATCAGGGTCGAGGGCGGGCGGGTCGGTGCGGTGGTGCCGGCCGCGGCGCCGGTTGGGACGCGGGTGGTGGTGTCCGACCTGTTCTTTGCCACGCCGGCGCGGCGGAAGTTCCTGAAATCGGTGCGGACGGAGGCGGCGCAGGCGGAGCAGGCGGTGGCGCGGCTGGCGTTCGCCGCGCCGGAGGTGGCGATCTGCTGCACCGTCGAGGGGCGGGTGGCGTTCGACTTGCCGGCGCAGGACGAGGCGGGGCGGGTCGCGGCCTTGCTGGGTGCGGAGGCGGCGGCAATGCTGCTGCCGGTGGCGGCGGAGCGGGACGGGATGCGGCTCTCGGGGTTCGCCGCGTCGCCGGCGCATACGCGGGCGAGTGCGGCGATGCAGTCGCTGGTGGTCAACCGGCGGCCAGTCGCGGACCCGGCGCTGCGGATGGCGGTGCGGGCGGCGTACCGCGAGGTGATCGAGGCGGGACGCCACGCGGTGGTGGCGTTGCGGCTCGAGGTGCCGGCGGAGCGGGTGGACGTGAACGTGCATCCGGCGAAGACGGAGCTGCGGTTCCAGGACGCGGCGGGGGTGCGGTCGCTGGTGATCGGGGGGGTGCGGGCGGCGCTGGCGGTTGGGGCCGGGCGGGCGACGCCGGGGTTCGCGCCGCGGGCTGCGGGGCCGCATCTGCACCTCGTGTCGAGCCGGGCGGGGCGGTCGGGTTATGCGGCTGCGGCCGGTTTCGCGGAGGCGGCGCTGCCGTTCGAGGCCGGGCCGGCGGCGCGGGTCGTGGCGGCGCCAGCGGCGCGGGCGGAGCATCCGTTGGGGGCGGCGGTGGCGCAGGTGCTCGACACGTATATCCTGGCGGTCTCGTCCGATGGCAACCTGGTGCTGGTGGACCAGCACGCGGCGCATGAGCGGCTGACGCATGAGCGGCTGCTGGAGCAGCGAGCGGCGGGCGGGGTGCGGAGCCAGGCGTTGCTGCTGCCGGCGGTGGTGGAGCTGCCGCCGGTGCAGGCCGGGCGCCTGCTGGCGGCGAGCGAGGCGTTGCGGGCGCTGGGGCTGGAGCTGGAGGCGTTCGGGGCGGGGGCGGTGCTGGTGCGAGCCTTGCCGGCGGCGTTGGGGACGCCGGAGGCCGGGCCTTTGCTGCGGGATCTGGCCGATACGCTGATCGAGACGGGGGAGGCGACGCCGCTGGAGGCGCTGCTGGATGCGGCGCTGGCGCGGCTCGCGTGCCACGGCAGCATCCGGGCGGGGCGGCGGCTCAGCCAGGCGGAGATGGATGCGCTGCTGCGGCAGATGGAGGCGACGCCGCGGGCGGCGACGTGCAGCCACGGACGGCCGACGGTGCTGACGTTGAGCCGGGCGGAGATCGAGAGCTTGTTCGGGCGTCGGTGAATTCGTTTCGGCCGTGAATATTTTCGCGGGTTTGGCGGGACTAGCCTTTTATCGCCCTCACTGTGTCAGGGCGAATAGAGGCTAGCGCTGCTCTGGACTGGCAATTGACGCCCTAACTTTTCCAGTCAGGGCGATTGCAGTCTAAAGCTGCTATGCTGCGTTAACGACAGGATTTTGCTTCGAGACGAGATGCCTGATACCGCGATACGTCCCAACCGGCTGAAGACCAAAGTGCCTGCGGCCGAGCTGCCGAGCCAGAACAGCCTGATGACGCTGGCAGTGGCCGTGGTGGTGATCGCGGCGCTGTATTTCGCGCGCGAGGTGCTGATCCCGATCACGCTTGCGGTGCTGCTGAGCTTCGTGCTGGCGCCGTTGGTGGAGCGGCTGCGGCGGCTGGGGCTTTGGCGGGTGCCGGCGGTGTTCCTGGCGGTGCTGTTGACGCTGAGCGTGATCGTGGTGCTGGGCGGGATCATCGGCACGCAGGTGGCGCAGTTGGCGAACCGGGCGCCGGTCTATGCCTATACGATCCAGCAGAAGGTGGACTTGGTGCGCGGGTTCACCACCGAGCAGTTGTCGGCGCTTGCCAAGCGGCTGGGGCGGGACGCGCAGGCGCCGAAGCCGGCGCCTGAATCGCAGGCGGGCGATGCCGCGCCGCCCCCGGTGCCCGTCGAGGTGCATCAGCCGCCGCCGACGCCGTTGCAGTTGGCGGAGGAGATCGTCACGCCGGCGCTGGGGCCGCTGGGGTCGGTCGGGATCATGCTGGTGGTGGCGATCTTCATCCTGATGCAGATGGAGGATCTGCGGGACCGGATGATCCGGCTATTCGGATCGGGGGACTTGCATCGGACGACGGTGGCGATGGACGACGCTGCGGCGCGGCTGAGCCGGTATTTCCTGACGCAGTTGACGATGAATGCCGGGTTCGGGCTGGTGGTGGGGATTGGGCTGTTCATCATCGGCGTGCCAAGCCCGGCGCTGTTCGGCATCATGGCCGCGTTGTTCCGGTTCGTGCCTTACGTGGGAGCGGTGGGCGCTGCCGCGTTGCCGCTGGTGCTGGCGGCGGCGGTTGACCCCGGTTGGGGCATGGTGGCCGAGACGGCGGCGATGTTCCTGGTGATCGAGACGGTCACCGGGCAATTGATCGAGCCGTTGGCTTATGGGCACAGCACGGGCTTGTCGCCGGTGTCGGTGGTGGTGGCGGCGATCTTCTGGGCTTGGCTGTGGGGGCCGGTCGGGCTGATTTTGTCGATGCCGCTGACGCTTTGCCTGGTGGTGCTGGGGCGGCACGTGCAGCATTTGCAGTTCATCGACGTGCTGCTGGGGGACCAGCCGGCTCTGACCCCGGCGGAGAGCTTCTATCAGCGGATGCTGGCCGATGACGCCGACGAGGCGCTGGACCAGGCGGAAGTTTACCTGCGGGACCACTCGCTCTCGGCTTATTACGACGAGGTGGCGTTGCGCGGGCTGCAGATGGCGGCGAACGACCTGGTCCGGGGGGTGCTGACGCCGGCGCAGCTTGACAACATCCAGGATGCGGTCAGCGAGGTCGTGGTCGATCTGGCCGATCACGACGATGTGGGCGAGCGCGTAAAGATTGAGGACGGAGTGGCGCTGCCGGCCGTGCTCTGCGTGGGCGGGCGCGGGGCGCTGGATGAGGCGGCTTGCGCGATGCTGGCGCAGGTGCTGGCCAAGCGTGGGGTGAATGCGCGAGTGGTGCCGCAGGACGCGGTGGGGCGCGGGATGATCGAGTCGCTGGATGTGGATGGGGTGGCGATGATCTGCGTTTCGTATATCGAGGCGGCGGGGAGCTTATCGGGGCTGCGGTATCTGATGCGGCGGTTGCGGCAGCGGGCGCCGGAGGCGCCGACGCTGGTCGGGTTCTGGCATGCGGAACGCGGGCTGGCGGACGACGAGCGGCAGAAGAGCGTTATCGGGGCGGATTACTATACGACGTCGCTGCGGGATGCGGTGGCGGCTTGCGTGGCGCGGGTTGGGGGCGGGGGGGAGCAGGCAGCGGAACGGGAGGCGGCGGAGGCTCCGGGATAGGAGTCGACTTCGGTATGCGGCATTCGTAGGTGTCTATTTTGTAGATACACTACAGTTTGCGAGGTTGATTTGGACGCTGTTGTGAAAAAATGGGGGAATAGCTCATCGGTGCGAATACCAGCGGCGATCATGCAGGCGGCCCGGCTTCGTCTCGATCAGCACGTCGACGTGAGGGAAGAGAACGGCCGGGTTATTATCGAGCCGATGCGGACAAAGACTTATGACTTGGCCGTTCTGGTTACTGGCATCACCGACGATAATCGTCATGGTTCGGCTGATTTGGGGTCGGCGATTGGGCAGGAGGTTTGGTAGTTGCGTTCGGCTTCGTGCCGGAGGCCGGGGATATTGTTTGGCTGGAGTTTGACCCGCAGGCCGGGCATGAGCAGGCGGGACATCGGCCGGCGGTGGTGGGTCCGGCGGTTTATAATGGCCGGGCTGGCATGATGATCTGCTGCCCGGTGACGACGCGGATCAAGGGGTACCCGTTCGAGGTCGCGATTGCAGGGACGCCGGCGAGCGTTGTGCTGGCTGATCAGGTGAAAAGCCTGGATTGGCGAGTTCGGAGGGCCCGGCACAAGGGGCGTGTCAGTGCAGAGGAGTTGGCGGAGATCCGGGGTAAGCTGATGACGCTGATCCGGTCATGCTGAGCTGAAGCATTAAGTTTCCGCTAACGCTTGCTGTCGCAAAACATCAAGCGGAACGGGTTTGCCGTCCTGCTCTACGTGCCAGAACATCCAGCCATTGCAGCTCGGCGCGTTTTGCACCGCGGCCCCCACCTGGTGGATGCTGCCGCGCGCCGTGCCGGATATGAGGGTGCCGTCGGCCGCGACCGTGGCCGCGACCCGGCGCTGGCGGTCGGTGAGCACGGTGCCCGCAGGGACGAGGCCGCGCTCGACCAGGGCGCCGAAGGGGAGGCGGGCGGCGTCGCGCTTGGTAGGGGTGATGGCGATGCCCCCTAGGGCGGCCCGGCGTTCGCGCTTGATGCGGCCGAGCGCGGCCTCGACGTAGGCGGGGTGGCGTTCGATGCCGATGTAGCGGCGGTGGAGGCGCTTGGCGACCGCGGCGGTGGTGCCGGTACCGAGGAAGGGGTCGAGGACGACGTCTTCGGGAAGGGTGCTTGCCAGCAGGATGCGGTGGAGCAGCGCTTCGGGTTTCTGGGTGGGGTGGAGCTTGAGGCCGTGCTGGTTGCGGAGGCGTTCGGGGCCGGTGCAGAGGGGGATGAGCCAGTCGCTGCGCATCTGCAGGTCGTCGTTGAGGGCTTTCATGGCCTGGTAGTTGAAGCGGTAGCGGCTGTCCCGGCCGCGCGCGGCCCAGATCAGGGTTTCATGGGCGTTGGTGAAGCGACGGCCGCGGAAGTTGGGCATGGGGTTGGATTTGCGCCAGATGATGTCGTTGAGAATCCAGAACCCGAGGTCCTGCAGGATGGCGCCAAGGCGGAAGACGTTGTGGTAGGCGCCGATGACCCAGATGGTGCCGTCTTTTTGCAATAGGCGCCGGGCTTCGCTGAGCCAGGCGCGGGTGAAGCGGTCGTATTCGGCAAAATCGGCGAAACGGTCCCAGTCGTCGTCGACGCCGTCGACGAGGCTGTCGTCGGGGCGGCGGAGCTCGCCGCGGAGCTGGAGGTTGTAGGGGGGGTCGGCGAAGACGCAGTCGATCGAGGCGGAGGGCAGCATCTCCATCATCGGCACGCAGTCGCCGAGCAGAATTTGGTCTAACGGAAGTTCTTCGACGGCGTTCACTGGCATCCCCTACGCCGCCGAACCTTACAGGATGGGCACGAAGCCGCGTCAATGCCCGGCGTTGGCGAGGAGGTCGCGGACGGCGCCAAACCGCGTGCGGTGATGCGCGGTCGGGCCGTAGCGGAGCAGGGCGGCGCGGTGGGCCGCGGTCGGGTAGCCGGCGTTCTCGTGCCAGGCGTAGTGCGGGTGGCGGAGGGCGAGGCGGGCCATGAGCCGGTCGCGGGTGACCTTGGCGATGATGCTGGCGGCGGCGATGCTGAGCGAGGCGGCGTCGCCGCGGATGCAGCATCGGGCCGGGCAGGGGAGGTCGGGGGCGCGGTTGCCGTCGATGAGCGCGAGGTCGGGGATATGGCGGAGGCGCAGGACGGCCCGGCGAATGGCCAGCATGGCGGCGTGGAGGATGTTGAGGCGGAGGATGTCGGCGACGGAGGCTGCGCCGATGCCGATCTCGACGCCGGGGGCGGCGAGCAAGGCGGCGGCGGCTTCGGCACGGGCCGCGGGCGAGAGCTTCTTGCTGTCGTTGATCAGGGGGCGGAGGCTGCCGGGCACGCCGCCGTGGAAGACGAGGGCGGCGGCGACGACGGGGCCTGCGAGCGGGCCACGGCCGGCTTCGTCCACGCCGGCGACCCGGCCGCCGTGCTCGCGCTCATGCTCGAAGTTGGGCCGCATGGGAGGAGGTTAGCAGAGGCGGCGGAGGCGGCTCCAGCCGGCGGCCCTCAGGGTTCTGGCGCCGGCGGCTTGGCCGGCTCAGGCGCCCAATCGTCGTCGATCATTTCCTGTTCCCGGCTGATTTGCTCCAGCTCTTCCTTGGAGGGGGGCTGCTGGATGTGCGGCTCGCGCTCGGGGCTCTTCGGCGGCGTGGTCATTGGTTGCTCCGTTGATCGAGGGCTCAACGCAGATCGCGTAATCCTGTTCACGGCCAGTCGGGCACATTCGAGACGCGTTGCTGCGGGCCGGAGACGGCGCCGGCTGTTTCAGACAGGACGATCGCGGGGTAGATCGTGCGCGTGCCAGACATTCTCGATGGATTCCGCCTTGCCTTCGGGCTGCTGCTCGATGCGGACCCGGCGTTGCTGCAGATCATCGGGCTGTCGCTGACGGTGAGCGTTTCCGCGTCTACGGCGGCTGCCGGGCTGGGATTGCCGCTCGGGGCGGCGTTGGCGGTTTACCGGTTTCGCGGGCGGGGGGCGTTGATCCTGCTCGCGAATGCGCTGCTTGGGTTGCCGCCAGTGGTGGTGGGGCTGGCGCTGTATTTGCTGCTGTCGCGGTCGGGGCCGTTGGGACGGCTCGGGCTGCTGTTCACGCCGGGGGCGATGGTCGTGGCGCAGTTCCTGCTGGCGCTGCCGATCGTGACGGCTTTGAGCCACCGGGCGATGACGGCCGTTTGGCGGGACTACGGCGATGACCTGCTGGTGTCGGGGGCGAGCCGGCTGCGGGCGTTGCCGCATCTGCTGTCGATCGGGCGGCTGGAGGCTCTGACGGCGGCGCTGGCCGGGTTCGGGCGGTCGGTGTCGGAAGTGGGAGCGATCCTGGTGGTGGGGGGCAATATCGCCGGGTATACCCGGACGATGACGACGGCGATCGCGCTGGAGACCAGCAAGGGCAACCTGGCGTTCGCGCTGGCGCTGGGATTGGTGCTGATCGGGATCAGCGTCGTGGTGAGCGGGTGCGCCTTCGCGGTGGAGGCGCGGGCGCGGCGGGCGGGACGGGGTTAGGGCTCGCCGGACAGCTCGCGGCGGCGCTTTTCCAGTTCCTCGCTGTAGCGGCGCAGGGCGTATTGTTCGGTCAGGACGCCGATGACGCGCATGGTCTCGGCGCTGTCGACCACGGCGAGGGCGTCGCTTTCCGAGGCTTCGAAGATCTGCACCGCTTCCTTGATGGTCATCTGCGGCAGCAACACGGTCTTGCGGTGGTGGGCGATGTCGGAGACGCGCTCGTGCTCCTCGTTGTCGGCCGCGGCGTAGGCTTCGGGGGTGGCCAGGAGGCCGGCATACCGGTCGGACTGGTCGAGGACGACGACGCGGGCGACGCTGCCGAGGGCGAAGCTGCGGCGGAAGCTCTCGAGCGACATGTCGAGCGAGACCTTGCGGAACTCGCGGCGCATCATGCGGCCGACGGTCAGGTTGCGCATCCAGCCGATGTCGACCGCGCTGCGGATGCCCTCGCCGCGGAGATGGAAGCGCCAGGTGGCGAAGCTGTAGCCGAAGGTGCGGCGGACGGTGATGGCGGAGACGACGCTGGCGGCGAGGACGGCGACCGTCATGGGCAAGGAGCCGGTGCTCTCCAGCGCCAGGAAGGCCATCGTCAGCGGGCCGCCGACGACGGCGACGGCCAGCGCGCTCATGCCGACGAGGGCGCAGATGACGGAGGGGAGGGCCTGGACGACGGTGACGAGGCCGAGCACGCCTGCGAAGAGCTTGCCGAGCAGGGCGCCCAGGAACAAGGAGGCGAAGAACAGGCCGCCGCGGAAGCCGGAGCCGATGCTGATGGCCGATGCCGCCGACTTCAGCAGGATGAGGAGCGCGATGTGCTGCAGAGCATAGGGCGCCTCGAAGGCGACGCGGAGGGCGCTGTGGCCAGAGGACATGGCGGCCGGGGTGACGAGGGCCATGAGGCCGATGGCCAGGCCGCCCATGACGGCGCGCAGCCAGACGGGCACCTTGCTGCGGCGGAACAACTCCTCGACCAGGGTGACGCCGCGCATGAGGGCGATGCCGCCGAGGGCGCATAGCATTCCCAGGGCGAGCAAGGGGACGTAATCGGCGGGCTCAATGGCCGACGGGATGCGGATGTCGAACTCGCCGATGCCGCCGGTGATCATGCGGCTGACGGAGACGGCGCAGATCGAGGCCATCACCACGGGAGCCAGGGTGGCGAGGGAGTAGGTGCCGATGACGAGCTCGAAGGCGTAGAAGGAGCCGGTGAGGGGCGCGTTGAAGGCGGCGGCGATGGCGCCGGCGGCGCCGCAGCCGACGAGGAGACGGAGGTCGTTGCGGCGAAGGCGGAAGGCGAGGCCGGTCTTGGAGGCGAGCGCCGAGCCGATCTGGGCGTAGCCGGCTTCGAGTCCCACGGACGCGCCGACGCCGTTGGACCATACGGTTTGGGCGACGACGACCATGCTGTCGCGGAAGGACATGCGCCCGCCGTAGAGGGCGTTGGCCTCGATCGGGTCGATGGCACGGCGGGGCCACCATTTGGCGAGCGCCAATGCGCCGATGCCGAGGACGGCGCCGCCCGCGCAGGGGACGACGATGGCCCGAAACGGCGGCAGCGAGGGCATGGAGGAGAGGTATTGGCCTTGCGTCAGCCCGAAGAAGACGCGGTGCATGAGCTGGGCCGTCTCGTTCATGGCGACGACGACGACGCCGGCGGCGAGGCCGACCAGGGCGGCAAGGACGACGAGCCAGATCTCGTCGCCGCGGACCAGGGCGCGGAGGGCTTGCGGCGCGTGCGCCACGCGTTCGGTCCACGGACGCCGGACACGCTTGACCACCGCGGAGCTTGCGGGGGACAGGCGGGTCGAGATCGATGGAGACGACATGGCGTGTGAGCCGGGTGAGGCAGGTGCGGGAGCTACTCATGTAGCCTGGGGCGCGCTAGATCAACCTTTCGTTACTCTTTACTGATGAATAAATCGTAACAATTTGTTTCTCAGGTATTTGCCTCACGGTCCTTGCGCGTTGCTTCGAGGTCGTCGGCGATGAAGGCGGCGATCAGGTCATCGAGCGATCCGTGCGGTTCGAAGCCGAGCGACCTGGATCGTTGCGGGTCGAATGCGGCCGGCCAGCCGTTGACGATGCCGGCGATCGCGGCGTCCGGGACACGGCGCACGAGGGCGGACGCGCCGGGGCGGATGCGGTCCATGGCCGTCAGCATGTCGGAGACGGTGGCGCGCAACCCGGGGGGGTTCACGGCGCGGTCCAGGCCCATCGGCGCGGTGTCCATCGAGGCGGCGTGCAGCAGCCAGTCGACGGCCCGGCGCGGGCTGCAGATCCAGACGGCGAAGTCGTCCGGGACGGGGAGGTCGGCGGGCAGGCCTAGCAGGGGCTCGCGAAGGATGCCGCTCACGAAGCTGCTGGCGGCCTGGTTGGGGCGGCCCGGGCGGATGACGACGGTGGGAAGGCGGATGAGCACGGCGTCGAGGAAGCCGCGGCGGCTCGCGTCGGCTAGGAAAAGCTCGGCGGCGGCTTTCTGCGCGCCGTAGGAGTTGGCGGGCACTTGACGGGCGTCGTCGCCGAGGACGGCGTCCTGGCCGCCGCCAAAGCTGGCGACGGAGCTGGTGAAGACGACCCGGGGCGGGCGGGGCAGGGCGCGGCAGGCGTCGATGACGGCGTCGGTCCCGCGGACGTTGACCTCGCGCCCGAGATCGTAGTCGGCTTCGGCGGCGGCGCTGACGACGGCGGCGAGATGGAAAACAACGCCAGTTTCGGGCGGGATTGCGGCGCTCGGAAGGGCAGTGAGGGTGCCGCCGAGGCTGTGGATGGGGAAGGGCGCGCTGGGCGCCGAGGGGTGGTGGAGGTCGAACAGGGTGAGGGCGGTGACGGGCTTGCCGCCGAGGTCGCCCTGAGCTGCCAATCTGGCCGCGAGTTTCTGGCCTAGGAATCCGCCGCCGCCCAGGATGGTGATGTGCATGGCTGCTCCTCCATTCTTTTGCGGAGAAGGACTATCGCTCGGCCCGGCGCCGCGCAAATCTGCGGGGCATGAGTTTCGATCAGCGGTTTCGCCTGTTCTCCAATCCGCGGCACGGCACGCCGGGGGTCGTGGTGTTGAACGCGGCCGGGTTCCGGCGGGCGCGGGGAGAAATCGCCTCCTGGCCGGGGTATGCGGCGACGCCGCTGGTTCCGCTGGATGCGGCGGCGCGGGAGGCGGGGGTCGCATCGGTGCATATCAAGGACGAGGCGGCGCGGTTCGGGATCGGCGGCTTCAAGGCGCTAGGCGGGGCATATGCGGCGCTGAACGTGATCTTGTCGGAGCTGGCGCGGAGTGGGGCGGCGCCTCATGCGACGACGGGTGATTTGCTGGAGCGGCGTTATGCGGAGGCGGTGCGGGGGATTACCGTGTGCTGCGCGACGGGCGGCGATCATGGGCGCTGCTTGGCCTGGGGGGCGGGGTGGTTCGGGGCGGGCTGCGTGGCATTCGTGCATGAGGGCGTGAGCCAGAGGCGGGCGGATGCCATCGCCGGGTTCGGCGCGGAGGTGCGGCGTGTGCCGGGCACGTATGACGACGCGGTGCGCGAGGCGGCTCGCGTGGCTGAGCGGGAGGGGTGGTTCGTCGTGTCGGATACGTCTTACGAGGGGTATACTGAGATCGCGCGGGAGGTGATGCAGGGCTATCGGGTGATGCCGGACGAGGCGTTCGGGCAGCTCGCTGCGGCGCCGACGCACGTGTTCATCCAAGGAGGCGTCGGCGGCGTGGCGGCGGCGGTTTCGGCGCAGGCGCGGGCGGCGTTGCAGCCGGCGCCGGCCTTGGTCGTGGTTGAGCCGGAGGGGGCGGCGTGCCTGCTGGCCAATGCCGAGGCGGGTCGGCCGGCGATGGTCGCGGGAGGGCTTGAGACGGCGATGGGGCGCCTGGCGTGCGGGACGCCGAGCCTGCTGGCCTGGCAGGAGCTGGACCGGGCTGCCGCCGCGTTCATGGCGGTTGCGGACGAGGCGGCGGC
Source organism: Acetobacteraceae bacterium (assembly GCA_965217935.1). Lineage (GTDB taxonomy): Bacteria > Pseudomonadota > Alphaproteobacteria > Acetobacterales > Acetobacteraceae > JBBROS01. The sequence goes on from OZ244581.1 coordinate 2,466,498, forward strand.
CGCGGCGATAGGCTGGCTGGCGGCTCAGGGCGTGGTGTCCGGCGAGGCGGGGGCGGCGGGGTTTGCCGGGCTGATGCTGGCGGCGGGCGACCCGGCGGCGCGGGCGGCGCTTGGGTTGGATGCGGCAAGCCGGGTGCTGCTGTTCAACACCGCGGGGGCAGTGGACGCGGACAGCTCCGCCCGGTTGACCGGGGCGTGACGCCGGAGCGGCTGCCGGCCGCAGCGCTGGCGCAGTTGGGGCTGGCGGTGGCGTTGCTGGGCGCGAGTTGGCCGGTGACGAAGGCGGCGCTGCTGGATGGGGCCGGAGCGTCTTGGTTCGCGCTCGGGCGGGCGGTTTTGTCGATGCTGGTCGCGACCATCGCGGTGGCGGCGGCGCAGGGTTTGCGGTTGCCGGGACGGGTGGACATGCCGGCTTTGCTGGCGCTAGGGCTGCTGCAGTTGGGTGGGTTCTTTGCTTTCGCTCATGCGGCGGTGGCTTGGGTGCCGGCGGGGCAGACGGCGATCCTGGCGAATACGACGCTGGTGTGGACCGTGCCGATCGCGCTGCTGATCATGCGCGAGCCGATTTCCGGGCGGCGGTGGGCGGCGGCGGGGATGGCCGCGGGCGGGGTGGCGGCGCTGAGCGGGCCTTGGGCGATCGATTGGCGATCCGGGGAGGTGCTGCTGGGGCATCTGTTCCTGCTCGGGGCGTCGCTGTGCTGGGCGACGGCCATGACGGTCGTGCGGCGGTGGCCGCCGCGGCTGAGCATGTTCGCGCTGCTGCCTTGGGCGTTCGCGATCGCCAGCCTGGTGCTGTTGCCGCTGGCGCTCGCGCATGGGGCGGGGCGGTGGTCGATGACGGGTTGGGGCTGCATGTTGGCGATCGGGTTGCTGATCGCGCCGGTCGGGACCTGGTGCGTCATGCAGGCGACGACGGCGTTGCCGCTGGTGGTGGCGTCGGTCGGGTTCCTGGCCGGGCCGGTGGTGGGGTTGCTGCTGTCCGCGGTTTGGCTGCATGAGGCGCTGACGCCGAGCGTTCTGGCAGGGGCGGGCCTGATCCTCGGTGGGGCCGGGCTGGCGGCGGGGAGAGGGCGTGGATGATCCTGAAGGCGATCCGTATGGGCGAGGGGCCGCCGGTCGTGCTGCTGCATGGCTTGTTCGGGGCGGCGAGCAATTGGGGGCGGGTGCAGCGGGCGTTGGCAAAGACGCATCTCGTGCTGGCGCTGGACCTTCGTAATCACGGCGGCAGCCCGCATGACCGGGCGGTGAGTTACGAGGCGATGGCGGGCGACGTAGCGGAGACGCTGGCGGCCGAGAGGGCGGGGCCGGTCGGGCTGGTTGGGCACTCGATGGGGGGGAAGGTGGCGATGCAGGTGGCGCTGGCGCGGCCGGCGCTGGTCAGCCGGCTTGTGGTGGCCGATATCGCGCCAGTGCACTATCCGCCGCATTACCGGACGATGGCTGCGGCGATGCAGGCGTTGCCGCTTCGGCCTGGCTTGACGCGGGCGGAGGCGAATACGGCGTTGGAAGCGGAGGCGCCTGACCCGGCCGTTCGCGGGTTCCTGTTGCAGAACCTACGGTTTTCCAATCCGCCGGCTTGGCGGATCGGGCTTGACGAGATCGCGGCGGGGTTGCCGGCGATCGAGGCTTGGTCAGCGGCGGGCCAGTATGACGGGCCTTGCCTTGTGCTGCGAGGGGAGCGGTCGGATTACATTCGGCCGGAGCATCGGGCTTTGTTCAAGGCGCTGTTCCCGCAGGCGCGGTTCGCGGGTTTGCGGGGGGCCGGGCACTGGCTTCATGCGGAGGCGCCGGAGGCGTTCATCGCGACGGTGGGGGCGTTCCTGCATTAGGGGCAGCGTCGGCAATAAGTGCGGCAGCACGCCGACAAAGCTGCCCGGTAAAACAGAGGATTAGGGCTCGTTCGCCCGGTCGATTTATAGCTTTTGCCTCCGAACGAGCCCTAAGTGCCTGAGCTGAAACAACCGCGTCAGGTGCGGGTGGTTCGGGGAGCGATGGTGTAGTTCCACTCGCCATGAAACTCGGCTGGGGTGATATTGAGGCTGGCGATCTGCGCGTCGGAGACCTTGGCGCCCTTCTGGTAGGTGTTCTCATCGAGCCTGCATTGGACGGTGAGTCCAGTCCGTGTCGTCGTGCTGGCGATCAGCTGGACGATGACTTGATGCGTCAGCAGCGGCTTGCCGCGCCAGTTCTGGGTGATGAATGCGAACAGTCGGTGCTCGATGCGGTTCCACTTGCTGGCGCCGGGCGGCAGGTGCGCCACCGTGATCGACAGGCCGGTCTGGTCGGCGAGCGTCTGCAACTCGGTCTTCCACAGCCGCACCCGCGCCCCGTTGCTGCCGCCGCAGTCGGCCGTGATCAGCAGCCGCGTGCTCTCGGGATAGCGCGCCTGGCCGAGTTCCCGCCACCAGCGCCGGATGCTTTCCACAGCGAACGTTGCAGTGTCGCTGGTGATCCCGAGATTGATCCAGCCGGCATTGGCGGCGATGTCATAGACGCCGTATGGCGCCACCTTGCCGAGCTCAGGCAGGATGAAGTCGTGCACCCGCACCGGCTCGGGCTGACCGCGGGGCCGCAACTCGCGCCCGGCGTTCTTGAAATCGCCGACCACCTCCTTCTTCTTGGTGTCGACCGAGATCGCCGGCTGCTTGGCCGCCTGGAACGCCTGCACCTGGGTGTTGATGTGCTCGAACTGCGCGTCGCGGTCGGGATGGCTGGCGCCTTCGCGTGTCTTGCTGTTGGCCTGCAGGCTGAACCCCAGCCGCTTCAGCAGCCGCCCGACCAGCTTCTGCCCGGCAGTGAAGCCGCGCTCGGCCAAGGCGCGGACCAGATGACGCTGGCTCCGGCTGACCCAGAGCAGCGCTGCCTCGGGATCGCCGCGGATGGCCGATTGCACCAGCTCGGACAGTGCGTCGAGCAGGCCGGGTTCGGTCTCGGTCTTCGGCTTGCGCCCGCCGCCCGGGCGGCGGATGCGGCCGGGGATCTGGTCCTTGCCATGCCCCAACTCGGCAAGCCCTCGGCCAATCGTGCTGCGCGCGATGCCCGTCACCGCCGACACCGCCAGGATGCCGCCCCTGCCAGCCGCGTAAGCCTCGCTCGCGGCCCATAGACGGCGCTCACGCTCCCCAAGGAACGGGGCGATGGCTTCAAAGCGGGCTCGAATGGCGGCGGTGTCGATCACCTCTCAACGCTAGTACGAGCCGCAGACCGAATTCCTACCCACAATCGCGATTCGATTAATTAGGCTCGGGCCCTAAGGGATCTTGCGGGTGCCGATGGCGAGGACGCGGGCGGCTTTCTCCTCGATGCCGCTGACGCCTTCGCGGCGGCGCAGCTCTTCCCAGACTTGGCCGGGCGTCACGCCGGCCGCGACCCACATGACAATCAGGTGGTAGAGGACGTCGGCGCTTTCGGCGACGAGTTCATCCCGGTTGCCGGCGACGGCCTCGATGAGGCATTCGACGGCTTCCTCGCCGAACTTCTGCGCGACTTTGGGAATGCCGCGGGAGAGGAGGCGGGCGGAGTGGCTGAAGGCCGGATCGAAGGCGCGGCGCTCGGTGACGGTCGCGAATAGGCTGTCGAGCACCGTTGCGTCCTGCTTCGGCGGCTTGGCTTTGGCCGGTTTCTTCGGTGCGGCGCGCGCTTTCTTGGCCAGGCGGGCCGCCATGAGGTTGGAGGCCGCTTTCTTCGAGACGGCCTTCTTTTTCGGCGCGGCGAGCTTCTTGGGCAGTTTCGGCATCAGGCAATCGTCAGTTTGGGCCGGGGCAGGCGCACGGGCAGGCCGGCGTCGTGCAGGGCGGCTTTGACTTGCGGGATCGTGAAGGCGCCGAAGTGGAAGACGCTGGCGGCCAGCAGGCCGGTCGCGCCGGCGCGGGCGCCGTCGGCGAAGTGATGGAGCTGGCCGACGCCGCCCGAGGCGACGACCGGAAGGCGGACTGCGGCGCAGACGGCGCGCAGGAGGCCGAGGTCGAAGCCTTCGCCGGTGCCGTCGCGGTCCATGCTGGTGAGCAGGATTTCGCCGGCGCCGCGGGAGGCGACGTCCTGGCACCAGTCAACGGCGTCGATGCCGGTGGGGGTGCGGCCGCCGTGGGTGAAGACCTCCCATTGGCCCGGCGCCGAGGCGCGGGCGTCGACGGCGACGACGACGCACTGGCTGCCGAACTTCCCGGCGGCTTCGTTGACAAGCGCGGGACGCTGGACGGCGGCGGAGTTCATGCTGCACTTGTCCGCGCCGGCGAGGAGGAGGCGGCGCATGTCCTCGGTGGAGCGCACGCCGCCGCCGACGGTGAGCGGCAGGAAGATGCGCGCGGCGGTGCGGGAGACGACGTCGAGGATGGTGTCGCGGTTCTCGTGGCTGGCGGTGATGTCAAGGAAGGTCAGCTCGTCGGCGCCGGCGGCGTCGTAGACGGCGGCTTGCTCGACCGGGTCGCCGGCGTCCCGCAGGGAGACGAAGTTCACGCCTTTGACGACGCGGCCGTCCTTCACGTCCAGGCAGGGGATGATGCGCAGCTTGAGCATGGGACTTGCATACATGACGGCGCGGAGTCGAATGCAAGGTCTTGTTGCGTTAGGGAATGTTTTCTCGATGCCGGCGGGACCGGATTTCCTGACCGAGCAGGCGGAGCGCGTCGGCCAGGTACATGCGGCCGTCATAAAGGGCGCGGCCGACGATGACGCCCTCGATGCGGCCGGCGATGGCTTGGGGCGTTTGCATGAGGGCCTTGAGGTCGTCGAGGGAGCCGACGCCGCCGCTGGCGATGACCGGGGTTTGCAGGCGGGCGGCGAGGGCGTTCGTGGCGCCGAGGTTGAGGCCGGTCATCATGCCGTCGCGGGCGATGTCGGTGTAGATGACGGCGGAGACGCCCGCGTCCTCGAAGCGAAGGGCGAGGTCGGCGGCGGCGAGGGTGGAGGTTTCGGCCCAGCCTTCGGTGGCGACCATGCCGTCGCGGGCGTCGATGCCTATGGCGATCCGGCCGGGGTAGGCTTTGCAGGCGTCGTGGACGAGGGCCGGGTTCTTGACGGCCGCGCTGCCGAGGATGACGCGGGCGACGCCGGCTTCGATCCAGCGGGCCACGGCGGCCAGGTCGCGGATGCCGCCGCCGAGTTGGACGGGGACCGTTGCGGCGGAAAGGATGGCGGCGACGGCGTCCTGGTTCACGGCGCGACCGGCGAAGGCGCCGTCGAGGTCAACGACGTGGAGGCAGTCGCAGCCGGCGTCCTGCCAGGCGCGCGCTTGGGCGCCCGGATCGTCGGCGTAGACGGTGGCCTGGTCCATCTCGCCGCGGCGGAGGCGGACGCAGGCGCCGTCCTTCAGGTCGATGGCGGGGTAGAGGCGCAGCGTTCAGGCCTTCGGGTCGGATTGCAGGAGTTTGTAGTAGTGGATGCCGCGGATGGTTCGGCCGCCGACGCGGGCGTAGCAGGGGTGCTCGCCCCAGCGCTGGTATCCCAGGCGGTCGTAGAGGCGGATGGCGGGTTCCTGGGTCTCGCGGACGTCGAGGTTGAGGACCTGGTAGCCGAGGGCGCGGGCGGCTTCCTCGACGCGGGTGGTGAGCAGGCGGGCGAGGCCGTGGCCGCGGGCATAGGGGGCGGTGAAGGCGTGCATGAGGGTTGCCGCGAAGGCTTGCGCCTCGTTGTGGCGGGGCGGGCGGACCAGTTGAGCGCTGCCGACGATGACGCCGTCGAGCCGGGCGATGAAGAGTTCGCGTTCGGGGACAAGGAGGATGCCGCGGAAATAGCGTTCGAGGGCGAGACGGCCGGGGGATTTGATCCAGCCGAAGCCGCCGCCGTCGAGAATGGCGGCGTCGGCGGCTTCGCAGAGGGCTTGCAGGTCGTCGTCGGTGAGCTCCGAGGCGCGCTCGACCTGGAGGCTGTGCGGGGGAGCTTCGATCATGGCGACCAGCGGAGGAAGTTCTGCAGGATGCGCAGACCGACGGCTTGGCTTTTCTCGGCATGGAACTGGGCGCCGGCACGGTTCTCGTGAACGACCAGGGCGGGGACGGGGCCGCCGTAGTCGGTGGTGGCCAGCACGTCCGAGGGGCGGGCGGGGCGGAGGGCGTAGCTGTGAACGAAGTAGGCGTGGTCGCCGGGTTGCAGGCCGGCGAGCAGGGGGTGGGAGTCCAAGGCGAAGTCGAGGGCGTTCCAGCCCATTTGCGGCAGGCGGAGGCCGGGGGCCTGCATGGGGGCGACGTCGCCGCCAATCCAGCCGAAACCGGTGGTGGCGCGGTGCTCGAGGCCTTGGTCGGCCATGAGCTGCATGCCGACGCAGATGCCGAGGAAGGGGCGGCCCCGGGCGGCGTGGGTTTCGATCGCCTCGCGCAGGCCGGGGACGGCGGCAAGGCCTTCGGCGCAATCGGCGAAGGCGCCTTGGCCGGGGAGGACGACGCGATCGGCGCCGGCGACTTGCCCGGCGTCGGCGGTGACCTGGACGGCGGCGTCGATCCCGGCGTGCCGGGCGGCGGCGGCGAGGGCGCGGGAGGCGGAGGCCAGGTTGCCGCTGCCATAGTCCACGACGGCGACGCGCATCATTGCAGCAGTTCCGCAGTGCTGACGGCGATGTCCTGGCGGTGGGTGAGCAGGCGGGCGAGGGCGCCTTCCTCGTCGCGGGCGGCGACAACTTGGGCGAGGGCGTAGCCGCGGAGCTGAAGCGACCAGCGGACCAGATCGCAGCCCAAGAGGCCGGCGAGGACGGCGACCGCGAAGCCGATGATCTGCTGCGCGGGGGGACGGATGAAAAGGTTGATGCCGATCAGTAAGGCGGCTTCAAGCAGGGCGGGAATCCAGGCGCGTTCATAGAGCAGCCACAGGGGGCCGAACAGGAAGGCGCCCCAGGACCAGCCCTCCTTGACCAGGACCGGGTGGCGGCCCTCTTTATAGTGGGCGGTGTAGGCGTTCATGGGCCGGGCTTGGGCATCAAAGGCTGCCCTTGGTGGAGGGGACGGCGTCCGGGGCGCGCGGGTCCATCTCGGTGGCGGCGCGCAGGGCGCGGGCGACGGACTTGAAGGCGGCCTCGGCGATGTGGTGGGCGTTGCGCCCGGCCTTCTGCGTGACGTGCAAGGTGAGCAGGCCGTTCATGGCGAGGGCGCGGAAGAATTCCTCGAACAGGTCGGTGTCCATGGTGCCGATGGTGTCGCGGGCGAAGGCGACGTTCCAGGCGAAGAAGGGGCGGCCGGAGAGATCGACGACGGCTTCGACCAGGGCTTCGTCGAGCGGGACGGCGGCGGCAGCGAAGCGGCGGACGCCTTTCTTGTCGCCGAGGGCTTGGGCGAGGGCTTGGCCGAGGACGATGCCGACATCCTCGGTGGTGTGGTGGTCGTCGATGTGCAGGTCGCCCTGGGCCTCGATGTCGAGGTCGAACAGGCCGTGGCGGGCCAAGGCGGTGAGCATGTGGTCGAGGAAGCCGACGCCGGTGGCGATATTGGACCGGCCGCTGCCGTCGAGGACGAGGCGGAGTGTAATGCTGGTTTCGGAGGTCTTGCGGGTGACGGATGCGGTTCGGGCCATAGGCGGAGATGTAGCGCAAAGCGGAGGCGGGGCGCAAAGCGGGGACGGGAGGGCCGGGCGGCTTGGGCGGGGATTTGCTCATGGCTTGTGCGGCGGCTCCGGGCTTCCCACCTCGGGCGCATCATGCAAAGCAATTCTTACGATCCCGTCGGGTGGCATGGGACCACCATTCTCTGCGTGCGCCGGGGCGGGACAGTGGCGATGGCGGGCGACGGCCAGGTGACGCTGGGGCAAACCGTGATCAAGGGCAATGCGCGGAAGGTGCGGCGGATCGGGGCCGGGGGGACGGTGCTGGCCGGGTTCGCGGGGGCGACGGCGGACGCGTTCACGCTGCTGGAGCGGCTTGAGGCGAAGCTGGAGCGGTTTCCGAATCAGCTTGAGCGGGCGTGCGTGGAGCTGGCGAAGGATTGGCGGACGGACCGCTACCTGCGGCGGCTGGAGGCGATGATGGCGGTGGCCGACGCGCAGCACAGCTACACGCTGACCGGCAACGGGGACGTGCTGGAGCCGGAGGATGGGGTGATCGCCATCGGCTCGGGCGGGAATTACGCGCTGGCGGCGGCCCGGGCGTTGCTGGAAGTCGAGGGATTGGAGGCGGAGGAGGTCGCGCGCCGGGCGATGCGGATCGCGGGGGACATCTGCGTTTATACGAATGCTTCAGTTATCGTGGAGACACTTTGATGGTGGACGTGCCCACTTATTCGCCGCGCGAGATCGTGGGGGAGCTTGACCGGTTCATCGTCGGGCAGAACGACGCGAAGCGGGCGGTGGCGATCGCGTTGCGCAACCGTTGGCGGCGGCAGCAGTTGCCGGAAGGGCTGCGCGAGGAGGTGGTGCCCAAGAACATCCTGATGATCGGGCCGACCGGGTGCGGCAAGACCGAGATCGCCCGGCGGCTGGCGCGGCTGGCGCAGGCGCCGTTCATCAAGGTGGAGGCGACGAAGTTCACCGAGGTCGGCTACGTGGGGCGGGACGTGGACAGCATCGTGCGCGACCTGGTCGAGGCCAGCATCGTGATGCTGCGGGAGGCGAGCCGGAAGGACGTGCAGGCGAAGGCGGAGCTGGCGGCGGAGGACCGGCTGGTGACGGCGCTGGTGGGCGAGGGCGCCCAGGCGGAAACGCGGGCGAAGTTCCGGCGGATGCTGCGGGATGGGGAACTGGAGGACAAGGAGGTCGAGCTGGCGTTGTCGGAGCCGGCCGGCATCCCGATCGGGCAGATCGACCTGCCGGGGATGCCGCCGTCGCAGATGGCAAACCTGGGCGACATGATGAAGAACATGTTCGGGCGCAAGGAGCAGCGCAAGCGGATGACGGTGGCCAATGCCCGGACCGCGCTGGAGCGGGAGGAGGCGGACGCGCTGCTGGACACCGACCAGTTGACGAAGGATGCGGTGCGCCATGCCGAGGAGAACGGCATCGTGTTCCTGGACGAGATCGACAAGGTGTGCGCGCGGAGCAGCGAGGGCGGGTTCCGGGGCGGCGACGTGTCGCGCGAGGGGGTGCAGCGGGATCTGCTGCCGCTGATCGAGGGGACGACGGTGAACACGAAGTATGGGCCGGTGAAGACGGATCATGTGCTGTTCATCGCGTCCGGGGCGTTCCACCTGGCGAAGCCGGCGGATTTGCTGCCTGAGTTGCAAGGGCGGTTGCCGATCCGGGTTGAATTGGCGCCTTTGTCGCGGGCGGACCTGCGGCGGATCATGACGGAGCCGGAGCATAATCTGCTGAAGCAATATTCGGCGCTGATGGGGACGGAAGGCATGACGCTGGATTTCGCGCCCGAGGCGGTCGACGCGCTGGCGGATCTGGCGGCGGATATCAACGACCGGGTGGAGAACATCGGAGCCCGGCGGCTGGCGACGGTGCTTGAGCGGTTGCTGGAAGAGGTCAGCTTCACGGCCACGGACAAGAGCGGCGAGACGTTGATGGTCGACGCCGCTTACGTGAACGAGCGGGTTGCGCCGTTGGCGGCGAAAGGGGACCTGAGCCGATTCATCCTGTAGGTGCGCGGCGCGAACCCGTGGCATGGCGCCGGCGTATACGGTTTCGTGCAAAGGAGAGGCTTGATGCGCACTCGCTGGCTGATCTGTGCTTTACTTGCGGCAATGGCGCCTGGCTGCGCCAGCAATCCGCCGCCGCCAATGGCCGAAGCTCCGCCGCCCGCGCCGCCGGCCGCGGTCGGCCCGGTTGACGGCACCTATAGAGGCGCCGCCGATCTGGACAGCGATTCGCCCTCCCGGTGCCGCAAGATGACGGCCATGCAGACGGTGCGCGTCCGCAACCAGGCCTTCGCGATCGCGGGACTGCGGGCGAAGATCGGGCAGGACGGCGGGATCACCGCCAATACAAGGCGCAACAACAGCCTCAGCGGCAATGCGGACGGCAGCAAGATCGAGGTCAAGCTGACGCAGGGGCCGTGCACCTACCATTATGACCTTGTGAAGAGCTAAGTGCCTGAGCTGAAACAACCGCGTCAGGTGCGGGTGGTTCGGGGAGCGATGGTGTAGTTCCACTCGCCATGAAACTCGGCTGGGGTGATATTGAGGCTGGCGATCTGCGCGTCGGAGACCTTGGCGCCCTTCTGGTAGGTGTTCTCATCGAGCCTGCATTGGACGGTGAGTCCAGTCCGTGTCGTCGTGCTGGCGATCAGCTGGACGATGACTTGATGCGTCAGCAGCGGCTTGCCGCGCCAGTTCTGGGTGATGAATGCGAACAGTCGGTGCTCGATGCGGTTCCACTTGCTGGCGCCGGGCGGCAGGTGCGCCACCGTGATCGACAGGCCGGTCTGGTCGGCGAGCGTCTGCAACTCGGTCTTCCACAGCCGCACCCGCGCCCCGTTGCTGCCGCCGCAGTCGGCCGTGATCAGCAGCCGCGTGCTCTCGGGATAGCGCGCCTGGCCGAGTTCCCGCCACCAGCGCCGGATGCTTTCCACAGCGAACGTTGCAGTGTCGCTGGTGATCCCGAGATTGATCCAGCCGGCATTGGCGGCGATGTCATAGACGCCGTATGGCGCCACCTTGCCGAGCTCAGGCAGGATGAAGTCGTGCACCCGCACCGGCTCGGGCTGACCGCGGGGCCGCAACTCGCGCCCGGCGTTCTTGAAATCGCCGACCACCTCCTTCTTCTTGGTGTCGACCGAGATCGCCGGCTGCTTGGCCGCCTGGAACGCCTGCACCTGGGTGTTGATGTGCTCGAACTGCGCGTCGCGGTCGGGATGGCTGGCGCCTTCGCGTGTCTTGCTGTTGGCCTGCAGGCTGAACCCCAGCCGCTTCAGCAGCCGCCCGACCAGCTTCTGCCCGGCAGTGAAGCCGCGCTCGGCCAAGGCGCGGACCAGATGACGCTGGCTCCGGCTGACCCAGAGCAGCGCTGCCTCGGGATCGCCGCGGATGGCCGATTGCACCAGCTCGGACAGTGCGTCGAGCAGGCCGGGTTCGGTCTCGGTCTTCGGCTTGCGCCCGCCGCCCGGGCGGCGGATGCGGCCGGGGATCTGGTCCTTGCCATGCCCCAACTCGGCAAGCCCTCGGCCAATCGTGCTGCGCGCGATGCCCGTCACCGCCGACACCGCCAGGATGCCGCCCCTGCCAGCCGCGTAAGCCTCGCTCGCGGCCCATAGACGGCGCTCACGCTCCCCAAGGAACGGGGCGATGGCTTCAAAGCGGGCTCGAATGGCGGCGGTGTCGATCACCTCTCAACGCTAGTACGAGCCGCAGACCGAATTCCTACCCACAATCGCGATTCGATTAATTGGGCTCGGGCCCTAACCGCCTTATTGACGCGCGTGGCAGACGGCCCCGGCTTGCCGGCGGCGTCTGTCCGCGGGCGGTATCGGCCTTGACGCTTGCGCCGTCGCCGCGCACATCGCCTTTATGTCCGACCCGTATGTCCATCCCGAAGAGGCGAGCGCCGCCGAAGCGATCGATGCCATTGGCGATGAGCTCGAGCTCTTCGACGACTGGATGGACCGGTATCAGTTCATCATCGAGCTTGGGCGGAAACTTCCCGCGTTTCCGGCGGAGTGGCAGGATGACCGGCACCGGGTCCCGGGGTGCCAGAGCCAGGTGTGGATGGAGGCGGGGATGGAGCATGGAAAGTTGCTGCTGGCCGGCGCGTCCGATGCCGCGATCGTGTCCGGGCTGATCGCGTTGCTGCTGCGGGTCTATTCCGGGCGGACGCCGGCCGAGGTGTTGGCGACCGATCCGGTGTTCCTGAAGGACCTCGGGCTGCTGGAGGCGCTTTCGACCAATCGGGGCAACGGGATCGCGGCGATGGCGCGGCGCATCCGCGATGTCGCGCAGGCCTGCCCGGCTGCCGCCTGATTGAGCGACAGCGCGCGCGTCGGCCTCGTGCTGGCGGCGTTCTTTGGAGCCGGCGCCGTCATGTCGGCCTATCTTCCGCTCTGGTTCGCCGATCATGGGCTGACTGCGTCCGAGATCGGGCTGGTGCTGGGCGCATCGTCGCTGCTGCGGGTGGTCGGGGCGCCGGGCGGGGGATGGCTGGCCGACCGGCTGGGGCGGCGGCGGACGATGCTGTCGGTCGCGGCTGGCGTGGCGGCCATTGCTGCGGCGGCGTTGCCAGAATTGCGTGGATTGTGGCCGCTGCTGCTCGCGACGGTGCTCCTTGGGGTGAGCAGTTCGATGCTCGCGCCGCTCACGGACGCCATCACGCTGATGCTGTCCGCGGCGAGGCGGCTGGATTACGGGCGCACTCGGGCGTGGGGGTCGGTGGCCTACATGGCGGCGACGGCCGGGGCAGGCGTGGCGCTGTCATGGAGCGGCAGCGCGGCGGTGCCTTGGCTGCTGACGTGCGGCTATGCCGGGGCGGCGGTTCTCGCGCTTCGGCTGCCGGACGTCGCGACGGTTGCCCGGCGAACCGGCCCGGCAGACGGGCCGTTCCGAAGCCGGGGATTCCGGCTGGCGCTGCTGAGCACGGCGCTGATCCAGGGGTCCCACGCTGCCTACTACAGCTTCGCGCCGCTGCTCTGGCGCCGTGCGGGGATCGGCGACTCGACGATCGGCTTGCTGATCGCGGAGGGGATCGTGGCCGAGGTGCTGCTGTTCGTGTGGGGGCGCGGGCTGATCGAGCGGCTGGGGCCTGCGCGGCTGACCGGGGTGGCGGCCGGGGCATGCGTGCTGCGCTGGACGGCGACGGCGTTCACGACCGAGGTCTGGCTGTTGGCTCTGATCCAGTTGCTCCACGCGGCGACGTTCGCGTGTCAGCATCTGTCGGCGATGCTGGTGCTGCAGCGGTTGCCCGGGGAGCGGGCCGGGGTGGCGCAGACGCTGCTGGCGGCCCTGGGGTTTTCGTTGCCGACCGGGGTGCTGGCATGGCTGACGGGCCAGCTCTACGCGGGGCTTGGCGGGTTCGTATTCCTGCCGATGGCCGTTGTCGGCGGCGCCGCCCTGATCGCGGTCAAGCCGTTGGGTCTGTGGAGCTCAGAGGAGGCTCGGGGCAGCAGCGCATGATGGGGTGATCCCGGGAGCGTTGCGTCCGCGCCACAGTCGGCTTGCCATTCGCACCTGCGTCAGGCCGACGATCGATGGGCCGTGCAACGCGGGGGGCGGCGCGTCATACTGAGATTAATAGGGATCACAGCGCTTAACGCGAGAATGAACGCTTTTCAACTTTCTACACGGCACTTTTGCGTTGTAGTCGACAGGGGAGACCGTATCTTATTCGTGTATCCCGACATGGAGTCTGGCGATGCCTCAAACATCTGACGTGTTCTCACTGCATGCCTCGGTCCGCGACCAGCGCCGCGAGTCGGAGATGGGGCTGCGCGACTACCTGGAGGCTTGCCGGGACGATCCGAGCTGCTACGCCGGCCCGGCGGAACGGATGTTGCGGGCGATCGGCGAGCCGGAATTGGTGGATACGTCGCGCGATCCGCGGCTTGGGCGGATTTTCCTTAATCGGACGGTGCGGATTTACCCGTCGTTCCCGGAATTCCACGGGATGGAGGAGACGATCGAGCGGATCGTCGGCTTCTTCCGTCATGCGGCCCAGGGGCTCGAAGAGCGCAAGCAGGTGCTTTACCTGCTGGGACCGGTGGGCGGCGGCAAGTCCTCGCTCGGCGAGCGGCTGAAGGCGTTGATGGAGCAGGAGCCCATTTACGTGTTGAAGGCCGGCAACGAACTGAGCCCGGTGTTCGAAAGCCCGCTCGGGTTGTTTGATCCTGATACGATGGCTGGAGCGTTGCAGGAGCGGTACGGCATTCCGCGCCGGGTGCTGACCGGGATCGCGAGCCCGTGGGCGTTGAAGCGGCTCGATGAGATGGATGGGGACATCGAGCGGTTCCGGGTGGTTAAGCTGTATCCGTCGCGGCGCAAGCAGATCGCCGTGGCCAAAACCGAGCCGGGCGACGACAACAACCAGGACATCTCGGCGCTGGTCGGCAAGGTCGATATCCGCAAGCTGGAGATGTTCAGCCAGAACGACCCGGACGCCTATAGCTTCTCGGGCGGGTTGAACCGGGCGAACCAGGGCATTCTCGAATTCGTCGAGATGTTCAAGGCGCCGATCAAGATGCTGCATCCGCTGCTGACGGCGACGCAGGAAGGCAATTACCTCGGAACGGAGAACATCGGGGCCATCCCGTTCGGCGGCATCCTGCTCGCGCACTCCAACGAGGCGGAGTGGCAGAGCTTCCGCAACAACCGCACCAATGAGGCGTTCCTTGACCGGGTCTCGGTGGTGAAGGTGCCGTATTGCCTGCGGGTGACGGAGGAGTCGCGGATCTATGAGAAGCTGATCAGCGGGTCGGCGCTGGCGGACGCGCCGTGCGCGCCGCACACGCTGGAGATGCTGGCGCGGTTCGCGGTGCTGTCGCGGTTGAAGCCCCATGCCAACTCGCGGCCGTTCGCGAAAATGCGGGTCTATGACGGGGAGAACATCCGCGAGACCGACCCGAAGGTGCGGACCATGCAGGAGTATCGCGACACCGCGGGCGTGGACGAGGGAATGGACGGGGTTTCGACCCGGTTCGCGTTCAAGGTGCTGTCGGCGACGTTCAACCATTCGTCGAACGAGGTCGCGGCCGACCCGGTGCATCTGATGTACGTGCTGGAGCAGGCGATCAAGCGGGAGCAGTTCCCGCCCGAGACTGAGGCCTCGTACCTTGCGTCGATCAAGTCGGAGCTGGCGACGCGGTATGCCGAGTTCATCGGCAACGAGATCCAGAAGGCCTACCTGGAGAGCTACGGGGATTACGGTCAGAACCTGTTCGACCGGTATCTCGATTACGCGGATGCGTGGATCGAGGATATGGACTTCAAGGACCCGGATACCGGGCAGATGATGAACCGGGAGTTGCTGAACGGGGAGTTGACCAAAATCGAGAAGCCGGCGGGGATCGCCAACCCGAAGGATTTCCGCAACGAGGTGGTAAAGTTCGCGCTTCGGAGCCGGGCGGCGAACGGCGGGCGCAATCCGTCCTGGACGTCGTATGAGAAGATCCGGGAGGTGATCGAGAAGCGGATGTTCTCGCAGGTGGAGGATCTGCTGCCGGTGATCAGCTTCGGGTCGAAAAAGGACGGGGAGACGGAGAAGAAGCACAACGACTTCGTGGAACGCATGGTCACCCGCGGCTACACCGAGCGGCAGGTCCGCCGGCTGGTCGAGTGGTACATGCGGGTGAAGCAATCGGCGTGAGCCCGTCTTTGGACATCATCGACCGGCGGCCCAATCCACACGGCAAAAACCTTGAGAACCGGCAACGTGTGCTGACGCGGGCCCGGGAAGCGGTGACGAAGGCCGCGCGGTCCGCGATCGACAAAGGGACGCTGCGCGAGCTTGGCGGCGGCGAGTCGGTGACGGTTCCGGCGGACGTGTTGCACGAGCCGTCGTTCCACACGGTGTTCACCGGCGGGGAGCGCGAGATCATCCTCTCGGGCAACAAGGAGTTCTCCAAGGGCGACCGGCTGAAGCGTCCGCCGGGCGGCGGGAGCGGCGGCGGGGCCGGCGAGGGGCAGGGGCAGGGCGACGCGCAGGATGAGTTCCGCTTCGTGCTGACGCGGGACGAGTTCCTTGATCTGTTCTTCAAGGACCTAGAGTTGCCCGATCTGGTGAAGAGCCAAGTGGTGGCGACCGAGGCCAGCGCGCCGATGCGGGTGGGGATCAGCACGGACGGGTCGCCGTCGCGGGTGGACATGTCGCGGACGATGCGGCGGTCGCTGGCCCGGCGCATCGGGCTGCGGCGGCCCAAGCCGCCCGAAGTGCGCGAGCTTGAGGAGGAGATTGCCCGGCTCGAAGCGGGCGGTGATTTCGAGGGGCGGTTGCCGGGGCTTCGCACGGACCTGGAGTGGGCGTTGCGAAAGCTGGCCCGGGTACCCTGGCTGGACCCGATCGACATGCGGTATCGCCGGTTCGAATCGGCGCCGAAGCCGTCGGCGCGGGCGGTGATGTTCTGCCTGATGGACGTGTCCGGCTCGATGTCGGAGAGCATGAAGGACCTGGCGAAGCGGTTCTTCCTGCTGCTGCACGTTTTCCTGGAGCGGCGATACAAGCGGGTTGATCTCGTCTTCATCCGGCATACGGAAGTGGCCGAAGAGGTTGGGGAAGAAGTGTTTTTCACCGATCCGCGCACCGGGGGCACGATCGTGTCGACGGCGTTGGCCGAGTTGACGCGGATCCAGCGGGAGCGGTATCCGGCGGCTTCCTGGAACATCTACGCGGCGCAAGCGTCGGACGGGGACAATTCCGGGAACGACACGCGAAAGGCGGTGCGGATGCTCGAGACCGATATCCTGCCCGTGGTGCAGCATTTCGCTTACATCGAGGTCGCGATGTCGGCGGCGATCATTCGTGGGCAGACCGATCTGTGGTCCGGCTATGCCCAGCTTTCGGAGCGGGCGCCGAAGCTGGCGATGCGGCGGGTGTCGGAGCGGCGGGACATCTTTCCGGTGTTCCGCGACCTGTTCGCGCGCACCGGGGCGTCGTGAGCGGGTTGGCCACAACCGAGCGACCGTTGCTGTATAGCGGCACGGATTGGGATTACGCGACGCTGCAGCGCAGCTACAACGCCATCGAGCGGATCGCGGCCGACGAGCTGAAGCTGGAGCTTTACGCCAACCGGCTCGAGGTCATCACCTCCGAGCAGATGCTCGATGTCTACACCGCGCACGGGATGCCATTGACCTACCGGCATTGGTCGTACGGCAAGCGGTTCCTGATGCATGAGAGCAGTTACAGGCGCGGATACACCAGCCTGGCCTACGAGGTCGTGATCAATTCCAACCCGTGCATCTCGTATCTGATGGAAGAGAATTCGGCGACGATGCAGGCGCTGGTGATCGCCCATGCCGCGTTCGGGCACAATCACTTTTTCCGCAACAACCACTTGTTCCGGCAGTGGACGGAAGCGTCGGCAATCATCGATTATCTTGAGTTCGCGCGCACCTACATCTCCCAGTGCGAGGATCGGCATGGCGTTTCCGCGGTGGAGCGGGTGCTGGACGCGGCGCATAGCTTGTCGAACCAAGGCGTGCATCGGCACGGCGGCAGCCGGCCGATGAACCTCAAGACGGAGGAGAAGCGCGAGCGGGAGCGGCGGGCTTACGACGAGGCGGTGTTCGATGACCTGTGGCGCACGCTGCCGGAGGCGAAAGCTGTTTCGGCCGGGGAAGACAAGCTTGCGGAGCGGCGCCGGCGGCTTGGGTTGCCGGAAGAGAACCTGCTCTACTTCCTGGAGAAATCATCGCCGCGGCTGCAGTCGTGGGAGCGGGAGGTCATCCGGATCGTGCGGCTGATCGCGCAGTATTTCTATCCGCAGCCGCAGGTGAAGCTGATGAACGAGGGGTGCGCCACCTGGGTGCATCAGCGGATTATGACCCGGCTGCACGAGACCGGGCAGATCGACGATGCCGCGTTCCTTGAGGTGCTGCATTCGACGAGCAACGTGATCTATCAGCCGGGGTTTGATCGCGGGGCCGGGCCGGGATTTAACCCGTATGCGCTCGGCTACGCGATGATGACGGACATCGCCCGCATCTGCGAGGCGCCGACCAAGGAGGACCGGGCGTGGTTCCCGGATATTGCCGGCAACGGCGACCCGGTCGGCACGCTTCGCCACGTCTGGGCGAATTACCGGGATGAGAGCTTCGTGCTGCAACATCTCTCGCCGAAGGTGATGCGGGATTTCCGCATGTTCCGGTTGCTGGATGACAGCAGCGAGCCGACCTTGCTCGTGGATGCGATCCACGATGACGAGGGGTATCGGGCGATCCGGCGGAGCCTGGCGCGGACGTATGATCCGGGGTTGAACGACGCCGACGTGCAGGTGGTCGATGTCGACCTTTCAGGCGACCGGCGGCTGATGCTGCAGCATCGGACGCGGGACGGGCTGATGCTGGCGCGCAAGGATGCGGAGGCGACCTTGCGGCACGTGGCGACGCTGTGGGGGTATGAGGTGCAGATGCAGGAGGTTGACGCGGCGAGCGAGGCGACGTTGGCGACGCATTCGGCCAAGCCGCCCACTATCCTGCATTGACGGTCGCTAGGGCTTCGACACATGCAGCGAGTGCAGCATTAATCGAAGCACTCGCCTTGTTTGGTGGGCTGGTCCAGCCAATGGCCTGAAGCACCCGTTTGCATCAGACCACTAGACCCGTATCGCCCTGGCTGTAGTCAGGGCGATAAGGATCTAGCTTTCTCTGGTCTGGCAATTAATGCCCTGGCTGTTTCCAGTCGGGGCGATTGCAGACTGGCCCGGCTTGACGCGGGCTCCCAAGGCTGCGAGCGCATCCCTGAGAGGCCCGTCAGGCATTCCTTCGATGTCGATTGGATCGGGCTGGGTTTGTCTTTTGCGCCTGTTCGCTGGTCGGGGTGCAGGCATCTCCTGGACGAAACGCAGGCGTTTCACGGGTTCCTTGCCGAGATGGGTGTTGATCCGATCCATCAGCGTGGCTGAGCTGTGCTGGAGTTCCATCGCCATCGGGCCGTCGCAGATGATGGTCAGGGTGCCGGCTGACAAGCGCCGGGGTGCCGTATTGCCGGCGAGGTGCGGGCCGACGATCTCAGGCCAGTCTGCCAAGAGCCGGGCCGAGGCGGCGTTGTTGGAGCGGAACGCGGCGCGGGTCACGCGGGACAGGACCGCGCCGATCGGTTTCGGGCCATATGGGTTTCGCGAGAGCGTATCGGTGGCGTTGGATGGGGGGCGCGGCGTCATCGTAGCCTCGTGATGCAGGAGAGAGGTTAGGGCGTCAGGTCAGCTTAGGCGACATTGTCGGCCTTGACCGCGCCCCGCTTGCCGCGCGGCTGCTCAGGCCCGGCAGTGGTGTCGTGACCGGTCTGCAACTCCATCTCCGCGTTGAGTTCGGCGCCCATCAGCACGACGATGGCGGAGATCCAGATCCAGGTCATGAAGCCGATTGCTGCCCCGAGCGAGCCGTAGGTTTTGTCATAGCTGCCGAAATTCGAGACGTAATACGAGAATGCGCCCGAGACGAGCAGCCAGGCGACAGCGGCGAAGGCGCTGCCCCAGGTGATCCATTTCCACTGGGCGTAGCTTCGGCTCGGGCCGAAGCGGTAGATCAGCGACAGCAGCACGGTGATCGCCAGCAGCAGGAGCGGCCAGCGGCTGACGCGCAGCAAAAGTTCCGTGAGATTGCCGAGGCCGACGAAGTTCAGGACGGCCGGGAGGACGACGATGGCGGTGAGGGCCAGGATGACGAACACGATCGCGCCCAGGGTGAAGAGCAGCGTGATGGCGGTCAGCTTGATGAAGCCTCGGGACTCGGTTTCCTCGTTGACGACGTTAAGGGCATCAAAGAGGGACTTCATGGCGGCGTTCGCGGTCCATAGCGACGTGGCGACGCCGAGCAGGAGCCCGAAGCCGAGCGCGCTGCCGCCAGCGTTGGCCAGTCTATGGACCTGGTCGGTCAGCAGGCTGACGCCGCCGCCGGGCATGACGGAGGACATGGATTGAACCTGGTCGGCGATGGTCTGAGGGTCGGCGATCAGGCCGTAGAGCGAGACGGTCGCAGCGAGGGCGGGGAAGATCGAGAGGAGCGCGTAGAAGGTGATGGCGGCGGCTTCGGTCATGACCCGGTCGGCGGAGAACTCGCTGGCGACGCGCTTCAGGATGGCCCACCAGCTCCGCGCCGGAAGGGCGGACGGTTCGGCGGCATCCGTGCTGGCGTTCTGTTGTGGGCTGGACACGCTGACGTAGCGGCCCTTTTTGGCCGGTTGCGGGGCCGGCCCGGGCGACTGCTTGAACGCCGCGTAAAGCAGGCTTGCTGCGCCCAAGGCGGTCAGGAGCAGCGGTTGGTCGATTGTTTTGCGCACGATCAACTCTCCTGTGGGCTGCGCATCCGGGGCAAGCATACGGCGCGAGCGGCTCGCTGCAAGGTTCATGCAATGCCGGACGCGTGAGCGGCGCACGATGTTCGGCGGGTGGGAAGGGCCGCTGGCCTAGGCACAAGGCCGCGGCATTGGCCGTGAGTGTCCGCTTAAGGCGTTAAAGATGATTGCTCTAATACGCTGCAGCGCCGGGCCCATAAGGTGACGCTCAGGTGACCGTCCGCATGGCGCTGAATTCGGGGTTGCGCCAGGCCCCGGTGTCCATGATGTCGCCGAGGGCGGCGGCTGCGTCCCAGAGGTCTGCGTAGCGGAGGGTGAGGGGGGTGATGCCGAAGCGGAGGATGTCCGGGGCGCGGAAGTCGCCGATGATGCCGCGGGCGATCAGGGCCTGCATGATGGGGTATGCGCTCGGGTGCGAGAGGCAGAGCTGGCTGCCGCGCCGTGCCGGGTCATGGGGGGTGACTTGGTTGAAGGTTGCCGGGGCGGCTTGCTTGATCAGTTCGGCCAGGAGGGCGACCTGCCGGATGGACTTTTCGCGGATCGCCGGCATCGGCGCCTCGAGCGCGATGCCGACGCCGACGTCCAGGGCGGCCAAGCTCAGGATGGGCGGGGTGCCGACGGTTGCCTGGGCCATGCCCGGCGCGGGGCGGTAGCCTGTCTCGAACGCGAAGGGGGCGGCGTGGCCGAGCCAGCCGTTGATGGGAAACCGGAGTTGGGCATGGAGGCGCTGCGCGGCGTAGAGGAAGGCGGGCGCGCCGGGGCCGCCATTGAGGAACTTGTAGCCGCAGCCTACGGCGAAGTCCGCTTCGGCGGCGGTCATGTCAAGCGGGACAGCGCCGGCCGAGTGGGCCAGGTCCCAGAGCATGAGCGCGCCTTGCGCGTGCGCCGCGCGGGTCAGTGCCGGCATGTCGTGCATTCTGCCGGTGCGGTAGTTGACGTGGGTCAACATGATAACGGCCGTGTCGCCGTCGATGGCGGCTGCGATGTCGTCGGGCTGCACGAGGCGCAGGGCGTGGCGTTCGCCGAGAAAATGGGCGAGGCCCTGGGCGACATAGAGATCGGTCGGAAAGTTGCCGGCTTCGGAGAGGATGGTCCGGCGTTCGGGCCGCAGGCGCAGAGCGGCGGCCAGCAGCTTGAAGAGGTTGACGGAGGTCGAGTCGGCGACGGCAACGGTGTCGTTCGCGGCGCCGATGATCTGGGCGATGCTGTTGGCGATGCGGCTGGCCATGCCGATCCAGTCGGCATCGTTCCAGCTTCGGATGAGGCCTTGACCCCATTCGCTGGAAACGACGTCCGCGATGCGGCCGGGCGTGGCGCGCGGCAGCGGGCCTAGGGAGTTGCCGTCGAGGTAGATGATGCCAGGCGGCAGCGTAAAGCGGTCACGAAACGGGGCGAGCGGGTCGCATCGGTCGAGGTCCTGAAGGCTGGCCTGGTCCTGCATCGGGCCAGCCTAAGCAGACTTTTGCGGCTTGTGCCACGAATGCCTGCTTAGGAATCTTTCAAGACGCACAATTTTCGCGCCGTGACGGCGAGCCGTCCCGCGAATTGATGCTTGAGGCGATTGTCCGACAACTATCGATGCGTTTCGCGGTGTCGGACAAGCGCCTCAAGCCTTTGTTCAGACACGCAGCTTTATCGGCGTGCCGATGCACTTGTTGCCGATGCTGTCCTTAAGCTACCGGCGCGCTTGGCCTGCAGCGTAACCCTGTCTGTAAGCGGCGTGCTCGTTGTTTTCGATGTGGTTGGTGAGAAGCCCGCCGGCGAGGCCTGCGCCCGCGCCGGCCAAGGCGCCCAAGCCGGCATTGCCGCCGATGGCGCCCAGCACCGCCCCGCCGGCGGCGCCGATTCCCGTGCCGGTGGCGGCGCGCTGCTCACCCGGCGTCAGGTTGGCGCACCCGGCCAGCATGGCACAGGCGGCGAACGCTGCCGCAGCGGCTTTGATTGTCCTCATCGTTGGCTCCGTCGGGAACTGGACTTGCCCGAATGGCCGGTGGCCGGGCATGGATAGGTTGTCGCCAGGTAGGTCGCGATGCTGTCGACCGGCGGCTTGGAGAGTTCGTCCGGCCTGGCATTGGCCCACTTCATGTAGGCGTCGATCGCTTCCGTGCGGCTGGGCAGATCGGCCGGGCAGAACATCCGGTCGGACTGGGGCTTTGCTTGCTGCACGATCTCGAGCGTTCGGTATGCGCCGACCATGAAGCCGTGGCAGAACCCGGTCGATGCGGATGAGATGTTGTCGGTCGGCGACGTTGAGCAGATCGAGACGAGATCGCTGGTTGACCGCAGCATGAACTGGTCCGGCGTTGCGGCCCGGGATGGGGTTGCGAGGGCGATCGTGCCAAGGATCGCCGCGACGATGACTGCTTTTTGCATGATGCCTCGGCGTTTGCGTCGGGTTTGTCGGTGGCACGAGCGTGCGATCGCTGGCAAGAGCTGGATGTTCAAAAGCGCGTGGCCGGGTTAGGTGACAAACGGCGGGCCGGCGCTAAACAGGCGCCATGCCTGATCTGCCCCCGCTCCGGGACGTCATCGCGCGGCATGGGCTGGCGCCGCAGCGATCGCTTGGCCAGCACTTCCTGCTCGACCCGGCGTTGCTTGCGCGCATCGTGGCGCAGGCCGGGGCGCTCGGGGGGCGCCACGTCGTCGAGGTCGGGCCGGGGCCGGGGGGGCTGACGCGGGCGCTGCTGGAGAGCGCGGCCGCCGACGTGTTGGCGGTGGAGCTGGACCGCCGCGCCGTGGCCGGGCTTGCGGAGCTGCAGGCGGTCTACCCTGGGCGGCTGATGGTGCGCGAGGCGGACGCGATGCAGCTTGACCTGGCGGCGCTGACGCCCGCGCCGCGGGTGCTGGCGGCGAACCTGCCTTACAACGTCGCGACGCCGCTGCTGGTCGGGTGGCTGCGGCAGGCGGGGCGATGGGAGCGGATGACGCTGATGTTCCAGCTTGAGGTGGCGGAGCGGCTCTGCGCAGCGCCCGGCGAAGGCGCGTTCGGGCGGTTGAGCGTGCTGGCGCGGTGGACGTGCGAGGTGGCGATGCTGCTGCGGCTGCCGCCGGGCGCGTTCGCGCCGCCGCCGAAGGTCTGGTCGGCGGTGGTGGGGTTTGCGCCGCGCGCGGATCAGCCGGAGGCGGCGCTGTTCGCGGCGATGGAGCGGCTGACCGCGGCGGCGTTCGGGCAGCGGCGCAAGATGCTGCGGGGGAGCTTGCGTCCGCTGGGCGGGGAGGCGCTGCTGGCCCGGGCCGGAATCGACCCGGTCCGGCGGGCTGAAACGCTGACCATCGCGGAGTGGGACCGGCTGGTCCGGGTCCTGTAGGGCGCGGGTTCAGATCAGGCACAAGGCGCGCAGCTCGTTGCGCAGGGCGGGCGGCATCTGGCCGGGCGCGTCGCCGCGCTCGGAGAGGTCGGGCGGGGCGTCGGCGGGGTCCAGGTAGCGCCAGCCTTGGAAGGCGCGGGTGGGCTGGCCTTCGGTTTGGACCAGCGCCGGGTCGAGGACCAGGGTGGCGCAGCGGGCGCCGTCGTCCCAGCGGTCCTCCTTGATGTCGAGGATGCGCTGGCGGACGAAGATGGCCCCGGCGACGACCCAGTAGATGCTGCCGCCGTCGAGCACGTCGGCGGCGCGGCGGGGAATGTTGCGGGTTTGATGGCGCAGCGGCGGGTTGGCTTCGAGGCGTGCGGCCTGGGCGCGGCGAAGGTGTGCGATGTCGCGGATGCCGACGGCAAGCTTGGCGATGTGGAGCATGACAAAGCCTTATAGGGGCGGCGGAGTCGGGGGCAAGGCCGCGGCGGGAAACGGATTTCTCACGGTGACTTGATCTTCTGCCTTGCAGCCAGCACATTGCAGCCCACCGCGGGGTGCAGGCCCGCTCGGCACAAGGAGGAATTTGTTACATGAAGTTCGGATTTACGCTTGGAGCGGCCGCGCTGGTTGCGGGCGCGGCCGTGCTTGCCCAGCCGGCTCATGCGCAAGGGAGCGGGTCGGCGACGATCGACAACATCAAGTCGCGCGGGCAGATGGTGTGCGGCGTGTCCACCGGCGTTGCCGGATTTTCGTTAGCCGACAGCAAGGGCGTGACGCAGGGCATTGACGCCGATACGTGCCGGGCGGTGGCCGCGGCCATCTTGGGCGACGGCAACAAGATCAGGTTCGTGCCGCTGACGACCACGAACAGGTTCACGGCGCTGCAGTCGGGCGAAATCGACATCCTGGTGCGCAGCACGACCTGGACGCTGGGACGCGAAGCGAATCTCGGGCTCGAATTCGCGGGCGTGAATTTCTATGACGGCACCGGATTCATGGTGAAGAAGAGCCTCGGCGTGAAGTCGGCCAAGGAGTTGAGCGGGGCCACGATCTGCGTTCAGCCCGGCACCAGCACCGAGCTCGCGATCGCGGACTATTTTCGCAAGAACGACATGAAGTTCACGCCGATCCTGATCCAGGACGTGAACGAGATCCAGAACACCTATCTTTCGGGACGGTGCGATTCCTATTCGAC
This sequence comes from Acetobacteraceae bacterium, assembly GCA_965217935.1. GTDB lineage: Bacteria > Pseudomonadota > Alphaproteobacteria > Acetobacterales > Acetobacteraceae > JBBROS01. The sequence continues at coordinate 2,490,777 of OZ244581.1, forward strand.
GGACATGTCGGGGCTGGCCTCGTTCCGCTCGCAGCAAGGGGCGAAGGCGGACGAGCATGTCCTGTTGCCGGAGATCATCAGCAAGGAGCCGCTGGGGATCATGGTACGCAAGGGCGACGACAAGTTCTTCGACTTGGCTCGCTGGTCGCTGTTCGCGCTGCTTCAGGCGGAGGAGTCGGGCGTGACGCAGAAGAACGTCGCCGAGATGGAGAAGTCCGACGACCCGACCATCAAGCGCCTGCTGGGCAAGGACGGCGACCTGGGCAAGGCGCTGGGCGTCAGCAACGACTGGGTGGTGAGCATCGTCAAGTCGGTGGGCAACTACGGCGAGATCTATGAGCGGAACATCGCGCCGCTTGGGATCCAGCGCGGGCTGAACAATCTCTGGGATAAGGGCGGGCTGCACTATCCGCCGCCGTTCCGTTGATCAAGTGCTGAACGATTGGGCCGTCCTGGTGACAGGGCGGCCCGATTTCGTTGCGGCGCCTGCCTCGGGCGCGTGGTTGCATGACATTTGCATGCCATTGCGCGAGGCTGGTTCGCCGGTGATGGAAGGACCAATGAATGTCAGACGCGACGATTGATCCGAGGCTGCAGCCGGCGAGGACCGCGCCGAAGAAACGGATGGAGTTCAAGTGGTCGGACCCGCGGTTCCGCAACATCGTCTGGCAGGCCGTGATCATCGGCGTGGTCGGGCTGATCGCCTGGTATCTGATCTCGAACACGAGCCGGAACCTGGAGGCGCGGCGGATCACGACGGGGTTCGCGTTCCTGTCGCGCAATGCCGGCATCCCGATCGGCGAGCACATGATCTCCTACAACCCGTCCATCAACACATATGGCCGGGCGCTGGTCATCGGCATCCTGAACACGCTCAAGGTGGCGGTGATCGGCTGCGTGTTGACGACGATCCTTGGGACGCTGATCGGCATCGGGCGGTTGTCGACGAACTGGCTGATCGCGAAGATCTGCGGCTTCTACGTCGAGGTGATCCGCGACATCCCGGTGCTGCTGCAGCTTCTGTTCTGGTACTCGGCGCTGCAGACGCTGCCGACGGTGCGGCGGGCGTTCCATCCGTTGCCGGGAGTGTTCCTGTCGAACCGCGGGATCAAGTTCCCGATGCTCGATTGGGCGCCCGGGTACTGGTGGGTGCTGGCCGCGTTCCTGGTCGGGGCGGCGGGGCTGATTCTGTGGACCAAGGCGGCTGACAGGAAGCAGGACGCGACCGGAGTGCGTCCGGCCACGTGGCCGGCGGCGATCGGGTTGCTGGTCGGGTTGCCGCTGGCGGTCTGGGCGATCGTCGGCGCGCCGTTCACGCCGGACGTGCCGGTGCTGGGGGGGTTCAACATCAACGGCGGCGGGACGGTTTCGCCGGAGTATGGGGCGCTGCTGCTGGGACTGACGCTCTATACGGCGGCCTACATCGCCGAGATCGTGCGGTCGGGCATCCTGGCGGTGCCGACCGGGCAATGGGAGGCGGCGGGCGCCTTGGGGATGCGGGCCGGGCCGGTTCTGCGCAAGGTGGTGCTGCCGCAGGCGATGCGGGTCATCATTCCGCCGATGACGAGCCAGTATCTGAACCTGACCAAGAACAGCTCGCTGGCGGTGGCGATCGGGTTTCAGGACGTGGTGTCGATCATGAACACGACGCTGAACCAGACCGGGCAGGCGATCGAGGGCATCGCGCTGACGATGGCCGTCTATCTGGTCATCAGCCTGGCGATCAGCTTCTTCATGAACTGGTATAACTCGCGGATCAAACTGGTGGAGCGTTAGGCCATGTCGCAGACCACGGCCAGGATACTGGAGGACGCGCGCGATCCGGTGCCGTCGATCGAAGGCGTGGCCGCCGCGCCGAACGTCGTCCGCCCGCCCCCGTCGACGGCGGGGGTCGGGCCGTGGGGCTGGGCGCGGCTGAACCTGTTCGGCTCGGTGTGGTCGTCGGTCGTGACCGTGCTGCTCCTGGCAGCCATCGTCTGGGCCGTGATCGGCTTCTTCGATTGGGCGGTGGTGAACGCGGTGTGGAGCGTGCCGGACGTGAATGGGCGGCCGAACACGGCGGCTTGCCAGCAGGCGCAAGGGGTGGGGGCTTGCTGGGCGGTGATCACCGACAAGTGGCGCTTCATCCTGTTCGGGCGCTACCCGTATGATGCGCAGTGGCGGCCTGCGGTGGTCGTCGCGCTGTTCATCGCGCTTTATGCGGTTTCGGCGATTCGGGCGTTCTGGCGGCCGATGCTGTTCGGCATCTGGATCGTGACGCTGGCGGTGATCGGCTTGCTGATGTGGGGCGGGGCGTTCGGGTTGGAGTATGTGCAGGTTGGGAACTGGGGCGGGCTGCCGATCACGCTGATCCTGGCGACGTTCGGTCTGGCGTTCGCGTTCCCGCTCTCGCTTGCGGTGGCGTTGGGCCGGCGCTCGACGGAGCTTCCGGCGGTCAGGCTGCTGTGCGTGCTTTATGTCGAGCTGATCCGCGGGGTGCCGCTGATCACCTTGCTGTTCATGGCCAGCGTCATGTTCCCGCTGTTCATGCCGGCCGGGCTCAATCCGGACAAGCTGCTGCGGGCGCAGGTGGCTTTCATCCTGTTCTCCGCGGCGTATTTGGCGGAGGTGGTGCGCGGCGGGCTGCAGGCGTTGCCAAAGGGGCAGTATGAGGCGGCGGACGCGCTGGGGCTGAGCTACTGGAAGAAGACCGGGTTCATCATCCTGCCGCAGGCGTTGCGGCTGGTGATCCCGCCGCTGGTGAATACCTTCATCGGCTTCTTCAAGGACACCTCGCTGGTGCTGATCATCGGCATCTTCGACCTGCTGACGGCGGGGAAGGTAGCGCTGGCTGACCCGTCCTGGCAGGCCTACAGCACCGAGGTCTACCTGGTGCTGGCGGCGGTCTACTTCGTGTTCTGCTACGTGATGGCCCGCTACAGCCGCGGGCTCGAAAGTGAATTGCGCCGCGGCGCGCGGTAATGGGAGAGACAGCATGAGCCAGAGTGCCACGATGGAGCGCCCGGCGGCGGGCGGCAGCAACCAGCCGGCGATCGAGATGGACCGCGTCAACAAATGGTACGGCGCGATGCACGTGCTGCGCGACGTGACGCTGTCGATCGGGCAGAAGGAGCGGGTGGTGGTGTGCGGGCCGTCGGGCTCGGGCAAGAGCACGATGATCCGCTGCATCAACCGGCTGGAGACGCATCAGGAGGGGCGAATCGTCGTCGACGGGACTGAGCTGACGAGCGACCTGCGGGCGCTGGATACGATCCGGCGCGAGGTGGGCATGGTGTTCCAGAGCTTCAACCTGTTCCCGCACCTGACCATCCTGGAGAACTGCACGCTGGCGCCGATCTGGGTGCGGAAGATGCCGAAGGCCGAGGCGGAAGAGTTGGCGATGAGCTATCTGACGCGGGTGAAGATCCCGGAGCAGGCGAAAAAGTATCCGGGCCAGCTCTCGGGCGGGCAGCAGCAGCGGGTAGCGATCGCGCGGGCGCTGTGCATGCGGCCGAAGATCATGCTGTTCGACGAGCCGACCAGCGCGCTTGATCCGGAGATGATCAAGGAGGTGCTCGACACGATGATCGGGCTGGCCAACGACGGCATGACGATGGTGTGCGTCACGCATGAGATGGGGTTCGCCAAGCAGGTGGCGGACCGGGTGGTGTTCATGGACCGGGGCGAGATCGTGGAGCAGGGGCCGCCGGGCACGCTGTTCGAGAATCCGCGGACGGACCGGTTGAAGCTGTTCCTGAGCCAGATCCTGCGCGGGGATTGAGGGAGGAGGCGTTCGCCGCAGCGCCTTATTAAGCGGCGGCTTGCGGCACGAGGCGGGCGCCTTGCAGGGTGAACTGCCCCGGGTGCGGCGCTTCAGCGGGGTTGGCGTTGTAGATGGTGATGAGGCAAACTTGGTCGCCGAACCGTTGCAGCAGCTTGTCGGTCCTGGCCGAGAGGGGAATATTGCGGTTGCGGCAGTAGAGGATGAGGGCGGCGACGAGGCGGGCGCCGGATATTTCGAGTTGCTCGTAAGGGGCATCGGGCTGCGCGGCGCGGGCATTTGCTGCGAAGTAGATCAGGAAGCCGACGTCATGGCCGTTCTCGCTGCCGGTCGTCTTGCCTTGGACCACGTTGCCGGGCGGCAGGTGACGGCTGGTCTGCTTGTAGAACTCCGTGACGGCTTGCACGACTTCGACCGGCCGAAACAAGATATGGCGGATTTCCGAGGGCAAATTGATCTCCAACGACCTGACGCTATGTCCATCGCCCATCCGGCGCCGCAAGCGGCTCGCGGATGGGCCATCCTCGGCATAATCAGCCTGAATCGTTAGGATCAGATTAAGATTGGGACGGGAGCGCGAACGATGAATTGGAAAGGTCCGGGCCGGAATCGAACCGGCATTCGAGGATTTGCAGTCCTCTGCATCACCACTCTGCCACCGGACCACGGTGTCTGGACGCTTTGACTCTTGGACGTCATGCGGCCCAGGGATGCGTCTTAGCTGCGCGGGCGGATGGTGACAACATGAGAAATCCGCCCGGGACGGCGCCGGCGGTTCGGACGGTCGGCTATGAGCGGGCCGGGTTCGCGGATCTGCTGGCCTGTCTGCAGCGGGCAGGCGTCGACCGGGTCATCGATGTCCGAGACCTGCCGTTGTCCCGGCGGGCCGGGTTTTCCAAGCGCTCGCTCGCGGCCGGGCTGGCGGCGGGCGGGATCGATTACGTGCACCTGCGGGCGCTCGGGACGCCTGCTGAGGGGCGGGAGGCCAACCGGCGGCGGCAGTGGCCGTTGTTCTGGGCGATCGTGGAGGCGCGATTGCAGACCGGGGAGGCTGTTGACGCATTGGAGCGGGCGGCCGCGCTGGCGGCGGAGATGCCAAGCTGCCTGCTCTGCTTCGAGGCCGATCCGTGCATCTGCCATCGGCTGCGGGTGGGCGAGATGTTGGCGGCCCGGCACGGGTTCAGGGTGGAGCACCTCCGCGTTGCAGCCGCCGCGGGCTGACGCCCCGGTTCAGCACGTGCGTGAGGGCGGCGACGCCCAGGATCGGGATCAGCAGGTTCATGAGCGGGATCGTGCCGGCGAGGGCCAGGAGGCCGCCTTGGATCAAGACGAGCGGGCGGCGCTTCGCGTAGGCTTGCAGGGCGTCGGCCCGCGGCATCCGGCGCATGGCGACGGCGACGAACAGGCCGCGGCCGATGGCCCAGCCGGTGATGACCCAACCGATCGCCAGGCCGATGCCGGGGAGGGCGAAGGCGAGGACGAGGGCGATGAACTGGAGGAGGAGGACTTGTGCGCCGAGGGCGACGCCGTCCCAGGCCTGGATCATCACGGGCGCGCCTTGCGGCGCTGCAAGGCCCGGGTAGAAGCGGCGCTCGACGGCGGCGGCGATGCGGTCGAGGTAGAGGGTTGCAATCAGCAGGGCGACGGGGACGAAGAGCCAGAGGGCGAGGATCGCGGCGCCGAGTCCGCCCGCGATGCCGGCGGCCCAGCCGAGCCAGCCGGGCTGCTGGACGAGTTCCTCGGCCGCGTAGGCGCTTGCGGCCAGGACGGCGGCGAAGGCCAGGAGCGAGAGGAGAAGGCTGCGGAGCAAGACGCCGACGAAGGCCGGGTCGTCGAGCTGGGCGAGCGCGCGGAGCATGGGGGAAAGCACGGCGGACCTGGTTCTATTGCGAGAGGCTGAGGTGGATGGTAGGCGCTGCGGCGTCAACGCAGGAGCGGCCATGCCTTCCCATCATTACGACCTTTGCGGCATCGGCAACGCGATCGTCGACGTGGTCGCGCCCGTGACGGAGGCGTTCCTGTCCAAGCACGAGATGCGTAAGGGAGCGATGACGTTGATCTCGTCCGAGCAGGCGGAGGCGATCTATGCCGCGTTGCCGCCGGGGCGGGAGAGCAGCGGAGGGTCGGCGGCGAACACCTGCGCGGTGGCGGCGGGGCTTGGGGCGAAGGTGGCGTTTCAGGGGCGCGTGGCGGATGACGGGCTCGGGGCCGTGTTCAGGCGGGACATCGGAGCGGCTGGGGTGGCGTTCCCGACAGCGGCGGCGGAGGGCGGGCTGCCGACCGCGCGGTGCCTGATCGCCGTGACCCCGGATGGGCAGCGGACGATGAACACGTTCCTCGGCGCTTGCGTCGGGTTCGGGCCGGAGGATCTGGATGAGCAGGCGGTGGCCGACAGCGCGGTGACGTATCTGGAGGGCTACCTGTTCGATCCGCCTTCGGCGCAGGCGGCATTCCGGCGGGCGGCGGACGTGGCGCACGGGGCGGGGCGACGGGTGGCGTTGTCGCTGTCGGATGCGTTCTGCGTGGACCGGCACCGGGCGGCGTTCCGGACGCTGGTGGCCGAGAGCGTCGATATCCTGTTCGCGAACGAGACCGAGATTTGCAGCCTTTACGAGGAGAACACGCTTGAGGCGGCGGCGGCGCGTGCCGGGCGGGACGTGACGCTGGCGGCGATCACGCGGAGCGAGTTGGGCAGTTGGGTCCTGGATCGGGGGGAGCGGACCGTGGTGGAGGCGGCGCGGGTCTCGGTGGTGGACACGACCGGAGCCGGCGATGCCTACGCGGCCGGCTTCCTGGCCGGGATGGCGTCCGGCCGGCCGCTTGCGGCGTGCGGGCGGCTCGGGAGCTTGGCGGCGGCGGCGGTGATCGGGGAGTACGGCGGGCGGCCGAGCGGCGATTTGGCGGCGCTCGCGGCCCATGTCGCTTGAGTCGGTGCGCTGGGCGCGTGCCGGCCGCCGCGATTGGCTGCAACCCGGGGTTAGTGCTACGGTGGCCGCTTGGTGCAGAAGCACCCGGCTTTGCAGCGACTTGAGGGAGTTACCAATGCGGACTACGCTCATCATCGGCTCTGCGATCATTGGTCTTTGCGCAGGTCCGGCCTTTGCGCAAAACGGCGCCGCGCCGGGCGTGCACGGGAAAAGCGAGTATCGGGGCGGGGCCGGGTCGCCCAGTTCGACGCGGGCCAGCAACATCAGCGGGGCCGACACGCATTCCGAGATCGCGCCGCGGTTGCCAAGCCCGGATGCCGCGTCGAATTCGCCGGACGCTTTGCTGAAGGCGGCGCAGCAGGCGTTGAACCAGGGGCGAACGGGCGCGGCGCAGCAGGCGCTGGAGATGGCGGAGACGCGGGCCTTGACGCGGACCGTCGCGCCGTCCACGGCCAATGCCCCGGATCAGGGGCAGATGGTGCAGCACATCTCCGCGGCCCGGCGCGCGCTCAGCCAGCGCGACATGGCGACGGCGAAGAGCGAGGTTGGCATGGCGCTGAACACGCCGATGCCGCCGATCGGCCCGGCGACGACGGTTCGTTAAGCGCCCGCCCGCCGGACATCCGCTCTCGACCCGTGCCCGTCCTGCCAATGCAGGGCGGGCAGCGCTATTTGTGGGGTCGAAACATCGGGTGAACGGGCTTATGTGTGCAGCGCAACACGGCTGCGGCAAGGACCCCAATGGACATCCGGAACATCGCCATCATCGCGCACGTCGACCATGGAAAGACGACGCTGGTCGATCAACTGCTGAGACAGTCAGGCTCGTTCCGCGAGCATCAGCAGGTGGCCGAGCGGGCGCTGGACCGCAACGATCTGGAGAAGGAGCGTGGGATCACGATCCTTGCCAAATGCACGAGCGTGGTTTGGAAGGAGAGCCGGCTGAACATCGTCGATACGCCCGGGCACGCGGATTTCGGCGGCGAGGTGGAGCGGATCCTGGGCATGGTCGATGGGGCGATCGTGCTGGTCGATGCGGCCGAAGGGGTGCTGCCGCAGACCAAGTTCGTGGTGGGCAAGGCCTTGGCGCGGGGGATCAAGCCGATCGTGGTGGTCAACAAGGTCGATCGCGGCGACGCGCGGCCGGATGAGGTGCACACGGAGGTGTTCGACCTGTTCGCAGCCCTTGGGGCGAGCGACGAGCAGTTGGACTTCCCGATGCTGTATGCCTCCGGGCGCCAAGGGTGGGCGGACATCGAGATGGATGGGCCGCGGGAGAACCTGGCCCCGCTGTTCGACCTCGTAATGCGGCACGTGCCTCCGACATCGCTGGACAAGGACGCGCCGTTCGCGATGGTGGCGAGCATCCTGGACTACGACAACTTCCTTGGCCGGGTGCTGACCGGGCGGGTCGAGCAGGGGCGGGCGCGGCTGAACATGCCGGTGAAGGTGTTGCGGTCGGATGGCTCGGCGGTGGAGACGGGGCGGCTGACGAAGCTGATGGGCTATCGCGGGCTTGACCGGGTGCAGGTTGAGGAGGTCGAGGCCGGGGACATCGTGGCGGTGGCCGGGCTTACGGATGCGACGGTGCCGGATACGGTTGGAGCGCCGGAGCTGGCGGCGCCGCTGCAGGCGATCCCGGTCGATCCGCCGACGCTGGCGATGACGTTCCGGGTGAATGACGGGCCGCTCGGGGGCAAGGAAGGCAAGAAGGTCACGTCGCGGCAGATCCGCGAGCGGCTGCTGCGGGAGGCCGAGGGCAACGTCGCGATCAAGATTACCGAGAGCAACGAGACGGATGCTTTCGAGGTCGCGGGACGCGGGGAATTGCAGCTGGGCGTGCTGATCGAGCAGATGCGGCGCGAGGGGTTTGAGCTGACCATCGGGCGGCCCCGGGTGCTGACGCGCAAGAACGAGGAGACCGGGGAGCGGGAGGAGCCGTTCGAGGAGGTGCTGGTCGACGTGGACGAGCCGTATTCGGGCGTGGTGGTCGAGAAATTAAGCCGGCGGCGCGCGCAGATGCAGGATATGCGGCCTTCTGGCGGCGGCAAGGTGCGGCTGACGTTCATCATGCCGAGCCGGGGATTGATCGGGTATCATGGCGAGTTCCTGACGGATACGCGCGGGACCGGGATTATGAACCGGTTGTTTGCCGGGTATCGGCCCTGGGTCGGCCCGCTGGAGGGGCGGCGGAACGGCAGCCTGATCAGCAGCGAGAACGGCGAGGCGATCCACTACGCGCTGTTCTACTTGCAGGAGCGGGGCACGCTGTTCGTCGATCCGGGGAACAAGGTCTATGTCGGGCTGATTCTCGGCGAGCATAGCCGCGGGTCTGACCTAGAGGTGAACCCGATCAAGGAGAAGAAGCTGACCAACATCCGCGCGGCTGGCAAGGATGACGCGATGCTGTTGGTGCCGCCGCGGCGGATGAGCCTGGAGCAGGCGATCGCTTATATCGAGGATGATGAGCTGGTGGAGGTGACGCCGAGCGCGGTGCGGCTGCGCAAGCGGCACCTGGACCCGCATGAGCGCAAGCGCGCGGAGCGGCGGGCGGATAGCGAGGCGGCCTGAGGGCAGCGTCGGCACTAAGTGCGCCGGCACGCCGACCAAGCTGCCCGGCGAAGCAAAGGCTTGAGGCGCTCGTTCGCCCGATCCATTCATAGCGATTGTTTCCGAACGAGCTTTGAAGCGGCATTTGCGCGGGGAGGGCGCTTCCGGCTAGGCGGTCGGCATGGGCCGGTTGTTTCGCGACTCGCAATTCTGGGTGATGGCAGCGTTCGGCTTCGCGGCCGGGCTGCCCCTGCCGCTTTCGGGGTTCACGCTGAGACAGTGGCTGAGCGAGGCGGGGACGTCGCTGGCGGCGATCGGGTTCACGGCCAGCATCGGGCTTGCCTATACGCTGAAGTTCCTGTGGTCGCCGGTTCTGGACCAGGCGCGGGCGCCGTTCGGGCTGGCCCGGTTCGGGCGGCGGCGGGGGTGGCTGCTGGCCATACAGCCGTGCCTGGCCGCTGCGTGCCTGATCCTGGCCGCGTCGGACCCGGTGCGGTCGCCCTATCTGCTGGTGGCCGCTGCGGTGTCGGTCGCGTTCCTGTCGGCGAGCCAGGACATCGTGGTGGACGCCTGGCGGATCGAGACGTTTCCGGAGCGGCTGCAAGGGGCGGCGCTGGCGGCCTATATCTGGGGATATCGGCTCGCGTTGCTCGTAGCCGGCGCGGGGGCGATCAAGCTGGTCGATTGGATCGGCTGGCGGGGCTCGATCTCGTGCATGGCGGCGCTGATCGGGCTCGGCGCGTTGGCGACCCTGCTGGCGCGGGAGCCGGCCGGCGTGCGCCCGGCGGCGATGGCGCGGGGGTTGGCTGCTCGGCTGCAGGTCTCGGTAATCGATCCGTTGCGGGACTTCGCGCGGCGGCCCGGGGCGGGGCCGATCCTGGCGTTCGTCATGCTGTTCAAGCTGGGCGAGGCGCTGGCGCATACGATGGCGGTCCCATTCTACCATGACCTGGGGTTCGAGCGGGCGCAGGTGGCCTACGCGACCGGCGTGCCGGGGCTGGCGGCGAGCCTGCTGGGCGCGGCGGCGGGGGGGTGGCTGGTGATCCGGATCGGCACGGGGCGGGCGCTGATCGCCACCGGGTTCGTGCAGATGGCGTCGATGGGGCTTTATTTCGCGCTGGCGGTCTCGGGCGGCGATCCGCGCATTCTGCTGGCGAAGGTGGTGGTGGAGAACTTTGCCGAGGCGATGGCGGACGCGGCGTTCATCACCTACCTGTCGTCGCTGTGCTCGACCGCGTTCACGGCGACGCAGTACGCGTTGCTGTCCTCCTTGGCCGCGATCGGGTTGCGGACGCTGGGCGGGTTCTCCGGCGTGCTGGCGGGCGCGATGGGGTGGGTCGAGTTCTACGCGCTGACGATCTTCGCGGCGTTGCCGGCGATGCTGATCATGCTTTACCTGCTGCGGCGTTTCCCGCCGCGGCGGGTTCAGGGGACAGGGACGGCAGCCATACCGTGACGGTGGTGCCGACGCCTTCGGCGCTGTCGATGGCGAGCTGGCCGCGGTGGCGGTTCGTGATGTGCTTGACGATGGCAAGGCCCAAGCCGGTGCCGCCGACGGCGCGGGAGCGGTGCTTGTCGGCGCGATAGAAGCGTTCTGTGAGGCGCGGGATGTGGGCGCGGGCGATGCCTTGGCCGTCGTCGGCGACGCTTATCGCGATGCCGGGGCGGGCGGGCCAGGGTTTTCCAGGCGGGGCGGCCCGGGCTGCGAGGCGGATCGTGCCGGCTTCGCGGCCGTACTTGACGGCGTTTTCGAGCAGGTTTTGCAGGACTTGCTCGAGCTGGTCCTCGTCGCCCGAAACCGGGGGCAGCGTGTCCGGCCGGTCGATGTGAAGGGTCATGCGGCGGCGGGCGACCTGGGGTTCGAAGGTGTCGGCCATGCGTTGCACGAGGTGGGCGATGTCGACCCGGTCTGCCGGGGCTTGGTGCTCGGTCAGTTCGACGCGGGAGAGGCTGAGGAGGTCGTCGATCAGGCGGTTCATGCGCTGGGCCTGCTCGGCCATGATGCCGAGGAAGCGGGATTGCGCGGCCGGGTCGTCCCTGGCCGGGCCGCGCAGAGTGTCGATGAAGCCGATCAGGGAGGCGAGGGGGGTGCGGAGCTCGTGGCTGGCGTTGGCGACGAAATCGGCCCTCATGCGCTCGACGGCGCGCTCGCGGGTCCGGTCGGAGAGGACGGCGACGATGCGGCTGCCGTCGGCCAGCGGAATGTGCAGGGGTATGACGGTGGCATAGACGTCGCGGGGGGTTGGAACGGGGAGGCTGATCTCGGCGGATTGGGTTTGGCGCTCGGCTTGGGCGCGTTCGATGGCGGCGCGCAGGCCCGGGTGGCGGAGGACGGCGGGGATGTCGGCGCCGAAGGCTGCCTCGGCGGCGAGGTTGACGCGACGGACGGCATGGTTGGCGGCCAGGATGATCAGGGGATCGGGGAGATGGCGGAGCAGGCTCTGCTCGGCGCGGAGGACGGACTCGAGTTCGGCGTTGCGCGTGCCGAGGCTGCGGGCGAGCCGGTTCGCCTGTTGGGCGACTTGGGCGATCGCGGGATAGCGGGGCAGGCCGAGGCTCGTGGAGCGAGTGGCGGGAATTGTGGCGGCGTCATGCAGCGCGCGGGCGACGTGGGCGATATCCCCGAGCCAGGCGTTGGCGATGAGGAACGCGCCGGCGCCTATGATGGCGATGCTGACCAGCGCTGGAAGCCAGGCCAGCAAGCCGCTGAGCGCCAAGACCAGCAGGACCAGGACCGGGACCGCGGCCAGAACGCTCGCTGTCCTGAGCGGCAGCAGGGCGCGCACTCGGCGGTCAGAACCCGGGGGCGGCGAAGCTCTGCGGCGCGGGGTCGATCATATGGCTGCCGCCGCGGTCAATCTCGAAGATCGCCAGGCCGCGTTTCACCTGGCCGTCCGGCTGGAGGGCGAGAAGGCCGTCGGCGCCGACGTAGCCCTCCGGCCGGGTCAGGGCTTGAAGCGAGAAGCCATTCGGCGTGGCAATGGCGCGGGAGATGCCGGCGGCGTCGAAGGCGATGCTGGCGTAGTCGCGCGGCGGCTGGTTGTAGGCGGCCGAGTATTGCTGGTTGAACCCGGCGCGCAGGGCCGGGTCCGGGGCGGCATACCAGGCGCCGGCGAGATTAGGCAGGCGGGCCGCGTCGCGTGCCCACGTGGCCGGACCGAGAATGCGGACGTCGCTGGGGCCGATGTCGTAGAAGGCGAGGAGGGGGACGGATTGGCCGAGCAAGTCGCCGGCGACGCCGAGCATCAAAGCATCCATTGGCGGGGGCGGAATGGGTTCGCGCCCGAGTTCGGCGGCTTCCTGGCGGCCGGCGGCGTCATGGCTGGCGCGGGCGGCGCGTTGCCGGGCTTCGATCAGGCCGCGGCGATTGGCGTAGTCGGAGATGGATTTCAGGGCGTCGTTCATGCCGGCGAAGTTGCTTGGAGCGCGGACGACGCGGGGGGGCGGCAAGGCCGCCGATGCGGTGACGTCGGTCAGGCTGTTGGCAAGCGCGTCGCCGAAGAGGTCCTGCGGTACGACGGCGGAAATCCGGGTTTTGTTTTCGGCTTGCTGGGCAAGGACCAAGCGGCGGACTTGCTGGGCCGGGGTGAGGCCGAGGGTCCAAATGCCGGGCTGGGCCTTGGTGGCGTCGGAGGTGAAGGCGAGCACGGGGACTTGGGCGGCGCGGGCGAGGGGGGCGACGGCCGCGGTCTCGGAGGCGGTGAGGGGGCCTATGATGATGCCGTCGCCGGCGGCAATCGCGGCCTGTGCGGCATTGGCGGCGCCTTCGGGCGTGCCGCCGGTGTCCTGCTGGTCGAGCGGAGGGCTGCCGGGTACGGTGAAGGAGAGCTGTGCGGCCCTGAGCAGGGATTGGCCGAGGTCGGCGTTCGGGCCTGTGAGGGGGAGCAGGACGGCCACGCGGCGGCCGGGGATGGCCTGTCGCGCGCCGTTCGGACCTTGGCCGGCGGCATAGGGCGAGCCGTAGCGCCCGGCCCCCGCTTGGTTTACGCAAGCGGCGAGGGCCAGCGCCGCGGATAGGCCGAGGGCGCCGCGCAGGAGCCATGATGCCCGAGACAGACGCGCGATCAGATCAACCATTGGGGGATGCTCCGGAAACAGGCCTAGACAAACGCGCGGCGATTATACCATCGCAACTCGTGGTCGTGGCCACCCCGATCGGGAATTTGGCTGACGTGAGCGCGCGGGCGCTGGAGGCGCTGCGGTCGGCGGAGCTGGTGCTGTGCGAGGACACGCGGACGACGGCCCGGCTGTTGCAGGCGTATGACATACGGGTTCGGACCGAGGCGCTGCACGACCATAACGAGGCGGCGCGAACGCCGGGGCTGCTGGCGCGGTTGCGGGAGGGGGCGCGGATGGCGGTGGTGTCGGATGCGGGGACGCCGCTGGTGTCCGATCCGGGGTATCGGCTGGTGCGGGCTGCCATCGAGGCGGGCGTGAGGGTGTCCGCGGTGCCCGGGCCGAATGCGGCGGTGATGGCGCTGGTAGTGTCGGGGTTGCCGCCGCAGCCGTTCCTGTTCATGGGGTTTGCGCCGCCGAAAGCGGCGGCGCGGCAGGCGGCGTTCGGCCGCTTAAGGGCGGCGGAGCGGGCTGGGCTGGGGGCGACGATCGTCTGGCACGAGGCGCCGCACCGGTTGGCGGAGATGCTGGCGGACTTGGCCGCCGCGTTCGGGGACCGGCCGGCGGCGGTGGCCCGGGAGCTGACGAAGCGTTTCGAGGAGGTGCGGCGTGGCGGGCTGGCGGCGCTGGCGGCGCATTACGCGGCCGAAGTGGCGCGGGGGGAAGTCACCGTAGTGGTTGGCCCGGCGCCGGAAGACGAGGCGGATGCTGCCGATCTGGATGAGCAGCTTCGGCGGGCGCTGGAAGTTGGCAGCGTCAAGGACGCGGCGGGGCTGGTGGCCGCGGCAACGGGACTGCCGCGGACGGTGGTCTATAGGAGAGCTTTGGCGCTTGCGTCACGAGGGCGGGTTAAGGATTAGCGGCCTGAGACAATCCGTTCAAAAAGCTGCTTGACGGTTGGGATGAAGCCGTTGGAGTAGAACGGGTCCGTGGCGAAGCGGAAGGCGTTATGGCCGCTGAACATGAGTTGGCGTTCAATGGCTTCGGGCGTCTGATCGTTGCGGCGGACTTGCTGCAAGGTTTTCTGAATGCAGTAGCTGCGCGGGTCGGCCTTCCTGCCGTTGGAGTATTCCGGGGCGTGCTGGCTCCAGTTGCTGAAGCGGCATTGGCTCAGGCAGCCCATGCAATCCACCTGGTCCTTGACGATCTGCTGCGCGCGCTCCGGGGTGACGAAGACGAGCGTGTTGTCCGGGGTGCGTAGAGCTTCGGTGAAGCCTGCGGCGATCCAGCCCTCGGCGTTGAACAGGTCGCTCGGAGCGAGATAAACGGGGCGCTTGCGGGGGCCGATGCCGAGCATGGCAACGTGTTCGCCGACCGGCTCGGTGGTGTAGGCCACCTGGTGCTCGCCGCGTTCGCGCAGTTCGGCGATGAACTCGTTGTTGACCGCGCTGCTGTAGAAGCCGGTGGGGCTGAATTTGTTGAGGAAGACATCGCCTTCCTGAAGCGTCAGCAGGCGCTGCTTCCAGGCGTCGCTGATCGGGCTCTCGACCGTCAGCAGAGGGCGGGTGCCGAATTGGAAGGCGATGGGGCCGAGGTCGGGGTTGTCGATCCAGTCTTCCCAATCTTCGAGCCACCAGACGCCGCCGGCCATGATGATGGGGGTGTCGCCGAGACCGAACTTTCGCATCTGCTGGCGCAGGGCGAGGACGCGGGGGAACGGGTCTTCGGGCTTGGCCGGGTCTTCGCCGTTGCTGAGGCCGTTATGGCCGCCGGCGAGCCAGGGGTCTTCGTAGACGACCGCGCCGAGCAGGGAGGCGGCCTTGCAGTAGGCGCGCTTCCAGAGGGCGTTGAAGGCCCGGGCCGAGGAGACGATCGGGTAGTAGTGGATGCCGAAGCGTTCGGCGATGTCGGACAGGCGGTAAGGCATCCCGGCGCCGCAGGTCAGGCCGTGGATCAGGCCTTTGGCGCCTTCGAGCACGCCGGTGATGACGCGCTCGGCGCCGCCCATTTCCCAGAGGATGTTGGCGTGGATGCGGCCTTGGCCATTGGAGAGGTCATAGGCCCGCCGGGCCTGCGCGATGCCGCCCTGGATGCCGAACTCGATGAGTTCCTCGTGCCGGTCCCGCCGGGTGCGTCCCTGGTAGGTCTGATTGATCGGGTTGCCGTCTTCGTCGTAATAGTCGGCGTTGACGGCGCTGAACGTGCCGGCGCCGCCGTTGGCGGCCCAATGGCCGGACGAGACGCCGGTGGAGACGCCGATCCCCTTGCCGCCTTCGATCAACGGGAGAACATCGACCCCTCCCATACGGATCGTGTTGACTTCCTTCATCTTTTCCCGCTGCCCCGGAATTGGTATCGGTAACAGATTGGCCGCCGGGGCATGTTTCGCTACCCCGGCGCTGTAAGAATTAGAATTAAATCGTTACTCGGCGGCATCCTGGCGTTCGCGGCGGCCGCCTTCGCGGTCGCCCCGGCCGGGCTTGGCGCCGACCTGGTCGGTGATGTCGGCGCCCGTGGCCTGGTCCACGACCCTCATGCTGAGCTTGACCTTGCCGCGGTCGTCGAAGCCGATGACCTTGACCTTCACCTGGTCGCCGTCCTTGACGACGTCGGTGGTCTTGGCGACGCGGGTCGGGGCGAGCTCGCTGATATGGACCAAGCCGTCCTTGGCGCCGAGGAAGTTGACGAACGCGCCGAACTCGGCGGTCTTCACCACCTTGCCATTGTAGATCACGCCCACTTCCGGTTCGGCGACGATGCCGCGGATCATGCTGATCGCCTTCTCGCTGGCGGTCTCGGTGGTGGCGGCGATCTTGATGGTGCCGTCGTCCTCGATGTCCACCTTGGCGCCGGACTGCTCGACGATGTCGCGAATGACCTTGCCGCCGGTGCCGATGATCTCGCGGATCTTCTCCTTCGGCACGTTGATGACGGTGATGCGCGGCGCGGTGGCGGCGACGTCGCTGCGGGCGCCGGTGATGGCCTTGGACATCTCGCCCAGGATGTGCATCCGGCCTTCGCGCGCCTGGTCGAGCGCGGTTTTCATGATGTCCGCGGTGATGGAGGTGATCTTGATGTCCATCTGCAGGCTGGTGACGCCCTGCTCGGTGCCGGCGACCTTGAAGTCCATGTCGCCGAGGTGGTCCTCGTCGCCCAGGATGTCGCTGAGCACGGCGACGCCGCGGTCTTCCTTGATCAGGCCCATGGCGATGCCGGCGACGGGGCGCTTGAGGGTGACGCCCGCGTCCATCAGCGCGAGGCTGGTGCCGCAGACAGTGGCCATGCTGCTGCTGCCGTTGCTCTCGGTGATCTCGCTGACGATCCGCATGGTGTAGGGGAACTTGTCCTTGGCCGGCAGGACGGGGCGGATGGCGCGGTAGGCGAGCTTGCCGTGGCCAATCTCGCGGCGGCCCGGCGTGCCCATGCGTCCGGCCTCGCCCACAGAATATGGGGGGAAGTTGTAGTGCAGCATGAAATGCTCGCGGCGCTCGCCTTCCAGGGCGTCAATCACCTGCTCGTCTTGGCCGGTGCCGAGGGTGGCGACGCAGAGGGCTTGCGTTTCGCCGCGGGTGAACAGGGCGCTGCCGTGGGCGCGGGGGAGGACGCCGACCTCGGCGATGATCTGGCGCACGGTCCTGGTGTCGCGGCCGTCGATCCTCATGCCGGTGTCGAGGATGGCGTTGCGAACCACGTCAGCTTCGAGCTCTTTCAGGAGCGGCTTGGCTTTCTCGGCGTCCTGGCCTTCGCCGGCGAGGACTTCGGCGGCCTGTTTCTTGGCGGCGGCGACCTTTTCCTGCCGGGCTTGCTTCTGCCGCTCCGTGTAGGCTTCGGTCAGCGGGCCGCGGGCGAGGTCGTTCACGCGGGTCTTGAGCAGGTCCAGCTCGGGGGCTGGCTCAGCCACGTCCCACGGGTCCTTGGCGGCGTGCTCGGCGAGTTCGATGATGGCCTGGATGACCGGGCGGATGGCATCGTGGCCGAAGTTGACGGCGCCGAGCATGACGTCCTCCGCGAGTTCCTGCGCCTCGGATTCGACCATCAACACGCCTTCGGTCGTGCCGGCCATCACGAGGTCAAGGCTGCTCGTGGCGAGTTGGGCGCTCGTCGGGTTCAGCATGTATTCGCCGTTGGCATAGCCGACGCGGGCGGCGCCGACCGGGCCGAAGAAGGGGATGCCGGACAAGGTGAGGGCCGCGGAGCAGCCGACCATCGCCACGATATCGGGATCGTTTTCCATGTCATGGCTAAGCACGGTGGCGACGACCTGGACCTCGTTGCGGAAGCCGTCCGGGAACAGGGGACGGATCGGACGGTCGATCAGGCGGCTGGTGAGGACTTCTTTTTCAGAAGGGCGGCCTTCGCGCTTGAAGAAACCGCCGGGGATCTTGCCGGCGGCGAAGGCCTTCTCCTGGTAGTTGACGGTGAGAGGGAAGAAGTCCTGGCCGGGCTTCGTGCTGCGGACGCCGACGGCGGTGCAAAGGACGACGGTGTCGCCGTAGGAGGCCATGACGGCGCCGTCGGCTTGGCGGGCGATCTTGCCGGTTTCGAGCACGAGCTTGCGCCCGCCCCAGTCGATCTCTTTACGAAAGTAGTTGAACATCGGTGTTTCCCTTCGGCGCCGGGAGGGCCTGGCGGGCGATGGGCGCTTTTGGCGGATGCGGCGTCTCGGGCAACTTGGGCGCGGGATGCGTCTGGGTTGGCGCATGCCGCGGAACCAGGTGGCCTGAGGCGCCGTCGCTTTTTATGGTAAGCGCTCGCTGCCTGCGTGGGCCCTGCCGCGTCGCGGCAATCGGGGCGTTCGGCCCCTGGTGGACCCGGCGCCCCCATGGCGCCGGGGTAGTCTGTCTGGATCCGTATCGCCCTGACTGTGGTCAGGGCGATACGGGTCTACTTTTCTCAGGTCTGGCAATTAACGCCCTAACTGTTTCCAGTCAGGGCGATTGCAGACTAGCCTGAAGCCCCGCGTAAACCGGACAGGGCGCTCACAGGCTTTGCTTTACCGGCGCAGGCCGAGACGGCCGATGAGCGCCGCGTAGCGCGCATGATCCTTCTTGCCCAGGTAGTCGAGCAGGCGGCGGCGCCGGCCGACAAGCATCAGCAACCCGCGGCGGCTGTGGAAATCCTTCGAGTGGGTTTTGAGATGCTCGGTAAGGTTGCTGATCCGCTCGGAGAGGATCGCGACCTGAACCTCGGGGCTGCCGGTGTCGGCGTCGGCGCGGGCGTATTCGGAAACCAGCGTCGTGCGGCGCTCTGCGGTGATCGACATCGGATGTCTCCGTCTTTAGGGGTTACAGGAGGCGTTCCGGCTTCAGCCAGCCGCCTTGCAAGCGGCATAATCCCAGAACGCGCGGCCCCGCCATAGCTCGGGCCAACCCGCCTTCGGGATCGGCCGTCTGAGGGATTCGGCCCATCAGGCTGACCAGGTTGATGGCCTGGCCTTGTGACAAGCTGGAGGCCTCCGTTTCGGTCAGGGCCAGCGCCGGGATGTCGGCCAGCGCGGTCGCGACCGGAAGCAGGAGGTCCGGGGCAACAGGCGGGGTATCGTCCGATCGCGTGCATTTGTCCAGCGAAATCGCTTGCGCCTCGACGAAGGGGCCGACGCGGAGGCGGCGGAGGGCGGCGATGTGGCCCAGCGTGTCGCAGGCGAGGGCGACGTCGCGGGCGAGGCTGCGCATGTAGACGCCTTTGCCGGACTGCACCTCGAACACGGCCTCGTCGGCGCTCGGACGGCCGATGAGTTCGAAGCGGTCGACGCGGGCCGGGCGCGGGGGAAGGTCGGGGGGGCGGCCTTCGCGGGCCATGTCGTAGGCGCGTTCCCCGGCGATCTTGAGGGCGGAGAAGACGGGAGGGACCTGCATGATGTCGCCGGTCAGCGCCGGGAGGACGGCGCGGAGCTGGTCGTCGGTGGGGCGATTCGGGGAGGCGCCAACCGATTGCCCGTCGGCGTCGTCGGTGTCGCGGGATTCGCCGAGGCGCAGGGTGAAGCGATAGAGCTTCGTGCCGTCCATGACGTAGGGGACGGTCTTAGTGGCGTGGCCGAAGGCGATGGGGAGGACGCCGGTCGCGAGCGGATCGAGCGTGCCGCCGTGGCCGGCTTTCTGGGCGTCGAAGCCGCGGCGGACCTTATTGACGACGTCCGTGCTGGTCAGGCCCGGGGGTTTGTCGATGATGAGCCACCCGTTGAGGGCACGGCCGCGTTTTCTGCGCATGGGAGGCGGGTATCCAGAGGTTCGTGGCAATTCTGATCGCGGGCTGTCAGCAGGTCTCGGCAGGGCGGCCGGCATGGGCGACGCGGCCGCGCTTCCTGCGGATGCGTCCGCGGGAATCGGGGATTCGAAAACGCTCGCCATGCCTGGAATACTCGTCCGTCGAGAGACGCCCTGCCTGGTCTTCGACCGTGACGAGAAAGCGTCCGCCAATCGGATCGGCGATATAGGCCGCTCTCAGTTGCCGGAACGCCGATGAGGATGTCCGATGCCTATCGCACAAGGAGGGGAGTGCGTCGCTGAACGCGGCAAGGGCAGCCAAGAAGGGTGCGGAACAGATGCCTGACGCGACGCCCGTCAAAAAATCGACCTGCAGGGCACCGTCCCGGTTGCGGCGCGCGTCCTCGAACGGATCGAGGCCATACTGCTCGGTAAGCCCGCTGAGCCCGCTTGCGAGCGAGTGGGCCAGGTCGTGGCCGATCGAGCGGAGGACGTTGAACCTGCCGCTCATTCCTGGGCGTCGAGGTCGCGGGCCACCTCGGGTTGTCGCATCAGGGCGTCGATGCGCATGGCCTGGTCGAGCGTCGCGTCGGGCTGGAAGGTGAGCTGCGGGGCGACGCGCAGGCGCATCTCGTGGGCGACCTGGCCGCGGAGATAGGGGGCGGCGCGTTTCAGGGCGGGGAGCAGGGCGTCGATGTCGCTGCGGCCGAGCCTCGCCACGAAGGCGGTGGCGTTACGCAGGTCGGGGCTCACGCGGACTTCGGTGACGGTGATGCGCGTGTCGGCGAGCTCCGGGTCGCGGAACTCGGCGCGGATGAAGACGCCGGAGAGGACGTGGCGGATTTCCTCTCCGACGCGGAGTTGCCTTTGGGTAGGCGCCTTCGACTGGCCTCGGCTCTTGCTCAACCCGGGACCATCTCGATCTCGAAGCACTCGACCATGTCGCCTTCGCGCAGGTCGTTGAAGCCGGCGAAGCTGAGGCCGCACTCGTAGCCGCGGGCGACCTCGCGCACGTCGTCCTTAAAGCGCTTCAATTGGCTGAGCTGGCCGTTGTGGATGACCACGCCGTCGCGCAGCAAGCGGACGCCGGCGCCGCGCTTGACCTGGCCTTCGGTGACCATGCACCCGGCGACCTTGCCGGTCTTGGTGATGTCGAATACGCGGCGGACCTCGGCGTAGCCCAGGAAGTTCTCGCGCGCCTTTGGCGCCACCTTGCCGCGGACCAGCTTCTCGATATCGTCGGCGACGTCGTAGATGATGGAGTAGTAGCGGATGTCCACCGCGTCGCGCTGCGCCATCTCGCGGGCCTGGCTGGTGGCGCGGACGTTGAAGGCGACGATCACGCCGTCGCTGGCGCGGGCCAGTTGCACGTCGCTTTCCGTGATCTGGCCGACGCTGGCGATGAGGACGCGGACGCGGACCTCCTCGTGGGCCAGTTTCAGGACCGTGGCCTGGATGGCCTCGGCGCTGCCCTGCACGTCGGCCTTGATGACGATGGCGACTTCTTTCTGATCGCCGGCGACGATGCGGGCCAGCATCTCGTCCAGGGTGCCGCGAGCGGCGGTGGCTCCGGCGGCGGCGCGGTCGCGGACCTTGCGCTGGCGGAACTCGCTGACCTCCTTGGCGCGGGCCTCGTTCTCGACCGCGACGAAGGGCTCGCCGGCGGACGGCGCGCTGGACAGGCCCAGGATCTCGACCGGGATGGACGGGCCGGCGACCTTGATCTGGTTGGCCTTGTTGTCCAGCATGGCGCGGACGCGGCCCCATTCGGCGCCGGCGACGACGATGTCGCCTTGGCGCAGGGTGCCTTTTTGCACCAGGATGGTTGCAACCGGGCCGCGGCCGCGGTCGAGGCGGCTCTCGATCACGCTGCCCTCGGCGGCGCGCTCCGGGTTGGCGCGCAGGTCCAAAAGCTCGGCCTGGAGCATGATCGCCTCCTCAAGTTCGTCGAGGCCGGTGCGCTTGGTGGCGGAGACTTCGACGTTCTGCGTCTCGCCGCCCATCTGCTCGACGACGATGTCGTGGCTCAGCAGCTCCTGGCGCACGCGGTCGGGGTTTGCGTCCGGGCGGTCCATCTTGTTGATGGCGACGATGATCGGCGCGTCGGCGGCCTTGGCGTGGCGGATGGCCTCGATTGTCTGCGGCATCACGCCGTCGTCGGCGGCGACCACCAGGACCACGATGTCGGTGACGGAGGCCCCGCGGCTGCGCATGGCGGTGAAGGCCTCGTGGCCCGGCGTGTCGAGGAAGGTGATCTTGTTGCCGGCCTTGGTCTCGACCTGGTAGGCGCCGATGTGCTGAGTGATGCCGCCGGCTTCGGCCCCGGCCACGTCGGTGCTGCGAAGCGCGTCGAGCAGGCTCGTCTTGCCGTGGTCGACGTGGCCCATGATGGTGACGACGGGCGCGCGGGGCAGCATGTCGGTGTCGACATCCTCCTCGCCGTCGATGCCGAGTTCGACGTCGCTTTCGCTGACCCGGCGGACGCGGTGGCCGAATTCCTGGATGACGAGCTCGGCGGTGTCGGCGTCGAGCGATTGAGCCGGGGTGGCCATGACGCCCATCTTCATCAGGCTCTTGATGACCTCCGGCATGCGGGCGGCCATGCGGTTGGCGAGTTCCTGGACGGTGATGGTCTCGGGCAGGACAACGTCGCGGACGACCTTCATCTGGTCGCTGCGAAGCATCTCGAGCTCGGCCTGGCGGCGCTCGCGCTCGCGCTGACGGCGGACGGAGGCGAGGCTGCGGCTTTTCTCGTCCTCGCCCTCGATGGCGGCCTGGACGTCGATGCGGCCGGCGCGGCGGCTGTCCCCTGCTTTCTTGACGGCGGGAGCGACGGGCTTGCGGCCGGGGGCGACGATGCCGGGGCGGCGGCGCGGGGCTTCATCTTCCTCGCCGGGGCGGGCAGGCTTGAGGCGGAGGATCTCGTTGGGCGCGCCGGGCGCGGCAGGGCGGCGGATCTCGGGGGCTGCGGATTTCGCCGCCGAAGCCGAAGCCGGGGCTTGCGCGATAGGCTCTGTCGTGGTCGGCATAGGCTGGGCTGCCGCCGAGTCTGCCGCGGCCTTGGCTTCGGCCTTCTCGCGCGCGGCGGCTTCCGCGGCCTGGCGGGCCTCTTCCTCGGCGGCGCGGCGGGCTTCTTCCTCGCGGCGGCGCGCTTCCTCGGCGGCGGAAAGGATGGAAATCTTCTCCTGCTCGCGGCGCTCGGCTTCCAGCCTTGCCGCTTCGCGCTGCTGCTCGGCAAGCACGCGCTGGCGGACGGCCACCTCGGTCGCGGTCAGGGCGCGCGGCTGGCCGGCGGGCGCGCGCGGCGCGGGCGGACCGCCGGGAGCGGCAGGCTTGCTCGCGGGCGGCGGGGAGGCCGATGTCGCGGGGGCTGCGACGGGCGAGCGCTTCTTGCGCACTTCGACCTGGACGACCTTGGTGCGGCCGTGGCTGAAGCTCTGCCGGACGGAGCCGGCATCGACGGTACGGCCCAGTTCGAGCCGGCCAGCCGGGCGGAGCGAGAGTCTGCTCTTGGCCGGGTCTTGGTTCTGGTTATCGCTCATCGACGTCTTATCCCACGTTGCCTGGCTGGCCGGCGATGCCGGCGAGCCGCTCTGTCTCGATTGCCAGCGCGTCGGCCAGGCGGCCATGCGTCAGCACTGCATGCACCACATGGTCACGGCCGAAGACCGCTCCCAGTGCCGCGGCCGTCAGCGGCGTCCTGACCGGCACGTCCCTCGCGCCGCTCAGGAAGCGCTGCCGTTCGTCCGGGCTGCCGTCGCGTGCCTGAACGATCAGGCTGGCACGGCCAGCGGTGAGCCACTCGCGCGCCTTCTGGAAGCCGCTGACGGCCTGGCCCGCGCGCCGGGCCAAGCCGAGGAGTTCGGTCACGCGCCGGAGCAGGCCAAATTCGACCTGGCGCAACAGCTCGGGCGGCACGGACACCGGCCCCCGGGCGGCCCTCGGGAAAGCGCCCTTGGCGCGCGCGGTTTCTAGCACATCGCGGCGGGCGCTCAACCAGATTCCCCGGCCGGGCAGTTTTGCGGCGAGGTCAGGCACGATGGCGCGGTCCGGTCCCACGACGAAACGGAGCATGCGGGCGCGCTCGCCGTTCGTCCGCGTGACGACGCAGCGGCGTTGCGGGCCGGTTTCGGATTGTTCATCCGGTTCGGTCGTGGCTTCAAGCGTGCTCACCCGCGGGTTCGCCCTCCGGTGCGGCGCCGGCCTCGTCCGCGAACCAATGGGCGCGGGCGGCCATGATGACTTCGTTGGCGGTGTCCTCGTCCATCGCCTCGGCGCCCACGATCTCGACCAATTCGTCGGAGGCGAGGTCGGCAAGGTCGTCAAGCGATTTCACGCCTTTCTCGCCGAGGGCGACGAGCATGGACGGGGTCAGCACCTCCATGGCGGCGACCTCATCGGTGACGCCGAGTTCGTTGCGCTTGTCGGTCAGTTCGAGGTTGCGGCGTTCGAGGAACATCTGGCCGCGCCGGATCAATTCGTCGGCGATGCTTTCATCGAAGCCTTCGATGTCGGCCAGCTCTTCCGGGGCGGTGTAGGCGAGTTCCTCGATGCTGTTGAAGCCCTCGGTGACGAGCAGCCCGGCGATGACGTCGTCCACGTCGAGCGCCTCGACGAACAGGCCGGTGCGGCGGCGGTATTCCTCCTGCCGGCGCTCGCTTTCCTCGGCTTCGGTGAGGATGTCGATGTCCCAGCGGGTGAGCTGGCTGGCAAGGCGCACGTTCTGGCCGCGGCGGCCGATGGCGAGGCTGAGCTGCTCGTCGGGCACGACGACCTCGACGCGACCGGCTTCCTCGTCCATGACGACCTTTGTCACTTCGGCGGGGGCGAGGGCGTTGACGACGAAGGTGGCGTGCTGGGAGGACCAGGGAATGATGTCGATCTTCTCGCCCTGGAGTTCCTGCACCACGGCCTGGACCCGGCTGCCCCTCATGCCGACGCAGGCGCCGACCGGGTCGATGCTCTGGTCGCGGCTGATGACGGCCATTTTGGCGCGGCTGCCCGGGTCGCGGCTGACGGCCTTGATCTCGATAATGCCGTCGTAGATTTCCGGGACTTCCTGGGCGAATAGCTTGGCCAGGAAGGCGGGGTGGGTGCGGCTGAGGAAGAGCTGCGGGCCGCGGGGTTCCTCGCGGACGTCGTAGATGTAGGCGCGGACGCGGTCGCCGTTGCGGAAGCTCTCGCGCGGGATCAACTCGTCGCGGCGCAACAGGGCCTCGGCGCGGCCGAGCTCGACCATGAGGTTGCCGTACTCGGTGCGCTTGACCACGCCGTTGACGATCTCGCCGACGCGGTCCTTGAACTCGTCATACTGTTTCTTGCGCTCGTATTCGCGCACGCGCTGGACGATGACCTGCTTGGCCGTCTGCGCGGCGATGCGGCCGAAATCGATCGGGGGAAGCGGGTCGACGATATGCTGGCCGAGTTGGATGTCGGGCTGGAACTTGCGGGCGATGTGGATGGGGATCTGGGTCTCGTCATTCTCGACCATCTCGACGGCTTCGGTCCAGCGGGTGAGGCGGACGTCGCCGGTCTTCTTGTCGATGGTGGCGCGGATGTCCTTCTCTTGGCCATACTTGGCGCGCCCGGCCTTCTGGATGGCCTGCTCCATCGCTTCCAGAACCTCGTCGCGCTCGATCGCTTTCTCGCGGGCGACGGCGTCGGCCACGAGCAGGAGTTCGGGGCGGGAAACGGAGGTGTCCATGACTGGGCTCCTAGTTCGGGGCGGTTGGGGTTGCGGTGGCCTCGATCAGCGCGTCGGTGAGGACGAGCTTGGCGCGGCGGATGTCGGCGAGGGGGAGGGCGACGTCGGTCGCGTCTTCCAGGCGGAGTTTGGCGGCGGTCTCGTCGGCGCCGAGGACGGTGCCGGTGAAGCGGCGCCGGCCGCCCACTGGGGCCTGCATCTCGACGCGGGCGAGGTGCCCGGCGAAGCGGGTCCAGTCCTTGGGGCGGGTGAGCGGGCGGTCGATCCCGGCGCTGCTGACTTCGAGGGTCCAGGCGCCGGGCAGGGGGTCACTCACGTCGAGGACCGCGCCGACGGCGTGGGTGATGCGTTCGCAGTCGCTGACGGCGATTTGCTGGCCGTCGGCGCGGTCGGCCATGATCTGCACGGTCGGGCGCTCGCGGCCGAGGACGAGGACTCGGACCAGGTCGTAGCCTAGGTCTTCGATGGTGGGGGCGATGGCCGCGGCGATGCGTTGCTCCAGGCCGGGGTGGCCCGGCTCGGCGACGGGGGCGTCAGTGTCGGTCTGTGCGGTCCCTGGACGGGGCATCCTGTCGTTCCAAAGCAAAAAAGGCGGCCCGTGAAGGCCACCCCCGTAACGGTTCGGAGATCAATGAATGACGTGTAACTAAGCTAAGGCGTGCGGTCATGCAAGGTGGGCTGCAAGCGGGCGCCGCTGATTCGCGAGCGGGCGCGGATGGCGGCCGACATCAGATTGTCGAGGGCGCGAATGGCTTGGCGGCCGGGTTTCTCGATAATGGCGTGGGCAAGGGCGGCGAGGAGAAGGGTGGCGAGGGCGTACGCGGTCAGGACGACCGGCATCGGCGCCCAGCCGAGGGGGGATTTCATCAGCAATTCGTAGTGGATCAGATAGATGGCGTAGGAGAGCGCGCCGATTGTGTGGATCGGAGGAATTGACAGGAGGCGGTGGACCGGGCTGCGGCCGTAATGCAGGCCGAGGACGATGAGGGGGAAGATTGGATAGATCAGCAGATCGGGCGCGCCGGCGGCGAGGAGTGCGGCGGCGGCGAGGACGGCGAGCGGGCCGGCGAGGGGATTGCTGGCCAGGGACTGGACAAGCGGGACCTGGCCGGCGCGCCAGGCGAGCATGCCGAGGGTGAAGCCGGCGAGGCAGCGGATGGCGGGGAGGAAGGTATAGTTCCAGAACAGGTCGAGCGCGC
Organism: Acetobacteraceae bacterium; assembly: GCA_965217935.1. GTDB lineage: Bacteria > Pseudomonadota > Alphaproteobacteria > Acetobacterales > Acetobacteraceae > JBBROS01. The sequence continues at coordinate 2,517,176 of OZ244581.1, forward strand.
CGCGCCTGGCCTCGCCGATGGGAGGGCCGTGGGTGACGCAGAAGAGCAGGGCGAGGACGATGGCGGCGGCGCAGAGGACGGGGGTGACGCGGCCCCGGAGGGCGAGCAGGGCGAGGATGGGAAACAGGACTGCGGCGAGGAACTCGGTGCTGATCGACCAGGAGGGCGGGTTGATGCCGGAGCTGAAGCCCCAGGCCTGGATCATGGCGGCGTTCATGAGCACGGAACGGACGCTGGGCGGGTGCTCGTAGACGTCCACCTTGAACATGAGCAGGGCGAGGAGGACCGAGACATGCAGGGGCCAGAGGCGGGCGACGCGGCGGCAAAGGAAGCGGAGATAGCCGGCCAAGGCATCGGGGCGGGGGGCGCCGGGGCGGGGGGCGGCGAACCAATCGCCGTAGGTCATGGAGAGGACGAAGCCGCTGAGGACGAAGAAGAGGTCGACGGCCAGGTAGCCGTGCCGCAGGGCCGGTTGCAGCGGCTCGAGGGCCGGGGCGAGGCCGACGTGCAGATAGATGTGGTGGGCGACGATCAAGGCGGCCGCGAGCCCGCGCAGGCCGGTCAGGGCGCGGCTTTCGGCGCCGGATTTAGCTTTGTCTTGCGTCATGGCTGCTCCAGCGCCGCACCGCCGGGTCGCGAAGCGTTACGGACGAACAACCAATACAGCGGCGTGCGGCCGGCGCGAAGGGCCTTGGCTTCGTAGCGGGTGGCGGGCCAGGCGTCAGGGCGGGAGTGCTGCGGCGCGGCCGGGGCGAAGTAGGTTTGGTCCGACATGACCTGATTGACCCAGTCCTGGTAGGACGGGTCGTCGCTGGCGATGCGCCATTCGCCGCCCGGCTTGAGCACGCGGGCAAGCATGGGGATTTGCGCGGGGTGGACGAAGCGGCGCTTGGCGTGGCGGGGCTTGGGCCACGGGTCAGGGAACATCAGGACGAGGAGGTCCAGGCAGGAGTCGGGAAGGGCGCGGATGAGCAGGCGGGCGTCGTCGTCCCAGAGGCGCAGGTTGCCGGGGAGGTCGGTGCCGGCGGGGTCGGCGTCGGGCGGGACGAGGCGGGAGAGGAGGGAGCAGAGGCCGTTGGCGAACACTTCGCAGGCGATCAGGCCCAGGGCCGGGCGCGCGGCAGTCAGGGCCGCGGCGTGTTCCCCGCTGCCGAAGCCGACTTCCAGTGCGAGGCGGGCGATGGGGCTCGCGAACGCGGCGGCCGGCGCGGCGGCGTGGACGGGGTTGAAGCGGAGGCGGGGGAGGGTCTGGTCGAGCAGCTGCTGCTGGCGGGGACGCAAGGCGTGCCCGCGGAGACGGCCATAGAGGCGTTCCGCGGGCGGCTTGACGTCTGTCAGCGGTTGAAGGCGCTTTGGAGGGCGGGAACGAGGTCGGTGCGCTCCCAGGTGAAGGTGTCGCGCGAGTCGTCTGGGTCGCGGCCGAAATGGCCGTAGGCGGCGGTGGGGACGTAGATGGGCCGGTTCATGCGCAGGTGCTCACGAATGCCGCGGGGGCTGAGGTTCATGAGCTCCCGCAGGACGCGCTCCAGCTTGGCTTCGTCGATGTCTTGGCCAGTGCCCTGAAGGTCGACGTAGACCGAGAGGGGATGGGAGACGCCGATGGCATAGCTGATCTGGATGGTGCAGCGATCGGCAAGCCCGGCGGCGACGACGTTCTTGGCCAGATAGCGGCAGGCGTAGGCGGCGCTGCGGTCGACCTTCGTGGGGTCCTTGCCGCTGAATGCGCCGCCGCCGTGAGGGGCCGCGCCGCCGTAGGTGTCGACGATGATCTTGCGGCCTGTCAGCCCCGCGTCGCCGTCGGGGCCGCCGATCTCGAAGATGCCGGTGGGGTTGATGTGGAACTTGGTGTCCGGGGTGATCCAGCCGGGAGGCAGCACGCCTTCGATGAGCGGGCGGACGATGGCGTCGATCTGCGTGTCGGTGAGGCCGGGCTCGTGCTGGGTGGAGAGGACGACCGCGTCCGCGCTGGCCGGCTGGCCGTCGATGTACTTGACGGTGATCTGGCTCTTTGCGTCGGGGAGAAGGCCGTCCGCGGATTTGTGGCCGGCCTTGCGGCGCTCGCTGATATCAAGGAGAAGTTTGTGGGCGTAGTAGATCGGGGCCGGCATGAGGGCCGGGGTTTCGTTGCAGGCGTAGCCGAACATGATGCCCTGGTCGCCGGCGCCCTCGTCCTTGTTGCCGGCGGCGTCGACGCCTTTGGCAATGTCGGTGCTTTGGGCGTGCAGCAGGCAGTCGATCTGGGTCGCGTCCTTCCAGGTGAAGCCGGATTGGTCGTAGCCGATGTCCTTGATGGCCTCACGGGCGCGATGGATCAGGAGGTCGGGCGTGATGGAAGCCGGGCCGCGGACTTCGCCGGCGATGACGACGCGGTTGGTCGTGACCAGGGTCTCGCAGCCGACGCGGCTTTGCGGGTCGGCTTCAAGGAACGCGTCGAGAACGGTGTCGCTGATGCGGTCGGCAACCTTGTCGGGATGGCCTTCGGAGACCGACTCGGAGGTGAACAGGTACTCGCCCTTGTCGCGCATGGATTTCTCCTCTTGTCGCGGTTGCATCGCAGGAATGCGGGGTCGGGCTTGTGCCGCACGATCGGTCCGCCGCACCGGCCGGATGCCGGGGCGGGCAGGGTTTGGCGGAAAGGTTTGGAACGGTCAAGACAGAATCGATACGAAGTGCAATCGATCTCGGGTCAGGCGGCCATGACGTCGCGCATGGAGTAGAGTCCGGGGGGGCGGGCGTGCAGCCAGGCGGCGGCGCGGACCGCCCCCGTCGCAAAGACCCGGCGGTCAAACGCGCGATGGGTCAGCGCGATGTGCTCGGAGGCGCCGGCGAACAGAAGGGTATGCTCGCCGACGACCTGGCCGCCGCGCAGGGCGGCGAAGCCGATAGCGCCCGGGGCGCGAGGGCCGGTGTGGCCATCGCGGCCGCTTTCGATGACGTCGGCGAGGTTGACGCCGCGGCCTTGGGCGACGGCGCGGCCCAATGCGACGGCGGTGCCAGATGGGGCGTCGACTTTCTGGCGGTGGTGCATCTCGACGATCTCGGCGTCGTAGGCGTCCGCCGGGAGGGATGCTGCCATGCGTTCGGCAAGGTCGAGGAGAAGGTTTACGCCGGGGGAGAAGTTGGCGGCGTAGACGATTGCGATGCTGGATGCTGCCTGCTCGACGAGCGATTCCTGCTCGGCGGTCAGGCCTGAGGTGCCTAGAACCCAGGGCGTGCCGGTTTTCGCCAGGGTTTCGGCGTGCGAGGCGACCGTGCTCGCGACCGTGAAGTCGACGACGACGTCGCTTGCCTCGGCGAGGGCTGTAAGATCGGGGAGGACCGGCGTCGCTGGCGCGGCGGATTTGAGCGAGCCGGGGCGGAGCGTGCCCCCAGCGAGAGCGTGGTTTGCGGCTCGCGTCTCTTCGGCGAGCAGTTGGCCCATTCGGCCGGCGATGCCGATGATTCCGATTTTCATGGTGAAATGCCCTAAAAAGCGTGTCGGCGCGGCCGAGGCGTTTGGGGGAACGCCGTCAGGCCGCGCCGCGCGCGTCAATCCGAGCCGATCGGGGGGGATGTGGCCCGGAGACACCTTACATTACGTCGCTTTGCTCCTGAAGTTCTAGATGGAATCCGCAAAAATCTTTTGTGAACACACGTTTGCGTCACGTTGCCAGAGGCGCATTCCAGATGCTGCCGGCGTATTCGCGGATGGTGCGGTCGGAGGAGAACCAGGCCACGCTTGCGGTATTGATGATGCTGGCGCGCCACCAGTCGGCTTTGTCCTGCCATAGGCGGTCGACAGCGCCTTGGGCCGCGACGTAGCTGTCGAAATCGTTGGCAACCATGAAGGGATCGTTCTCGATCAGGTTGTCCATCAAGGCGCGGTAGCGGTCGGGCTGGCCGGGGGAGAACACGCCGGAGCGAATGGCTTCGAGCGCCTGATGCAGCGAGGGGCTGTCTTCTACCGCTTGGTGCGCGTTGAGGCCGCGCTTGGTGCGGCGGGCGACGGCGTCGGCGGTGAGGCCGAAGATGAAGATGTTGGCCGGGCCGACCCGCTCGGAGATCTCGACGTTGGCGCCGTCGAGGGTGCCGATGGTCAGCGCGCCGTTGAGGGCGAGCTTCATGTTGCCGGTGCCGGAGGCTTCCATGCCGGCGGTGGAGATCTGCTCGGACAGGTCGGCGGCGGGGATCATGCGCTCGGCCAGGCTCACGTTGTAGTTGGGCATGAACACGAGCTTGAGGCGGCCGGCGACCGCCGGGTCGTTGTTGATGACCTGGCCGACATCGTGGGCGAGGCGGATGATGAGCTTGGCCTTATGATAGCCCGGCGCCGCCTTGCCCGCCAGCAGCTTGACGCGGGGGACCCAGTTGCGGGTGGGCTGGGCGCGCATGGCGTCGTACTGGGCAACGGCTTGCAGGATGTTCAGGAGCTGGCGCTTGTATTCGTGCATGCGCTTGATGTGGATGTCGAACAGGGCGGCCGGGTCGATGGCAATGCCGGTCGTTTCCTGGACAATGCGGGCGAGGGTTTCCTTGGCCCGGCGGCGCTGGGCGGCGAAGGCGGATTGGAAGGCCTTGTCGTCGGCGTAAGGCTTGAGGTCGGAGAGGGCATCGATGTCGTAGAGGACGCGGCGGCCGACGGTGTCGGTGATGAGCCGGGTGAGGCCCGGGTTGGCGCGATGGAGCCAGCGGCGGACGGTGATGCCGTTGGTCTTGTTCTCGATGCGGCCGGGATAGACGCCGCTCATGTCGTGGAAGATGGATTGGCGGATCAGGGTGGTGTGCAGGGCGGACACGCCGTTGATGGCGTGGCTGCCGAGGAAGGCGAGGTGGCCCATGCGGACGCGCCGGCCGTGGCTCTCGTCGATCAGGGAGGTGGCGGCGAGCAGGCGGTCGTCGGCTTGCGGGGTCTTGCGGACGTGCTCCAGGTGGCGGCCGTTGAGCAGGTAGATGATCTGCATGTGGCGGGGCAGCAGGCGCTCCATGAGCTGGACGGGCCAGGTTTCGAGCGCTTCGGGCAGCAGGGTGTGGTTGGTGTAGGCGATGGCGCCGTTGGTGATGCGCCAGGCCTCGGCCCAGGGCAGGCCGTGCTCGTCCATCAACAGGCGCATCAGTTCGATGACGGCGATGGCGGGATGGGTGTCATTGAGCTGGATGGCGGCCTTGTCGGCCAGGTTGGCGAGGGCGCCGAACTGGTCGAGGTGACGGCGCAGGAGGTCCTGCAGGGAGGCGGAGGCGAAGAAGAATTCCTGGCGGAGGCGGAGTTCCTGGCCGGCGTCGGTCTCGTCGCCGGGGTAGAGAACGCGGGAGACGGATTCGGTGCGGACCCGGTCTTGCAGCGCGCCGACGTGGTCGCCGCGGTTAAAGGCTTCGAGGTGCAGGGGCGTTTCGGCGCGGGCGGACCACAGGCGCAGCGTGTTGGCGTGACTGTGCGAGGCGTCGTCGGAGGCCGGGCCGCCGATGATGGGGGTGTCGTAGGCGATGGCCGCGATGATCTCGGCAGGCTGCCAGGTGTAGGAGGTGCGGCCATCAGCTTCCTGCTGCACCGCGACGGCGCCGCCGAAGCCGATGGGATAGGCGACTTCGGGGCGTTCGAACTCCCACGGGTTGCCGAATTGCAGCCAGTCCTCGGGCAGCTCCTGCTGGACGCCGTGGTCGATGACTTGGCGGAACAGGCCGTGCTCGTAACGGATGCCGTAGCCGTAGGCGGCGACGCCGAGGGTGGCCATGCTTTCCATGAAGCAGGCGGCGAGGCGGCCGAGGCCGCCGTTGCCGAGGGCGGCGTCGGGTTCTTCGTCGCGGAGGTCGTCGAGGTCGATCCCTTCCTGGGCCAGTGCGTCGCGGACTGAGTCGGTGAGGCCCAGGTTGCCGATGGCGTCGAACAGAAGGCGGCCGATCAGGAATTCGAGCGACAAGTAATAGACGCGCTTGGCGCCGCTTTCGTAGGAGCGGCGGGTGCTGGCGAACCAGCGGTCGACGACGTTGTCGCGGATGGCGAGCGCGGTCGCGACGAACCAGTCCCGCTTGCTGGCGGCGGCGACGGACTTGCCGACCTGATAGGTGAGCTTGCCGACGATGCGGGCGCGCAGCTCTGCGGTCTGGATGGCGTCGGCGGAGGGAAGGGCGGCTGGCGTGTCCATGGGGACCTGTCAGTTGTTAGGGGTAGGTTACGGTGCGGGCACGGTTGTCGCATCGTTGGTCCATTCCCGCCACAGAAGAATGAGGGCTGCCATGACGGCCGGGCCGAGAAAAAGGCCGAGGATGCCGAAGGTCTCGATGCCGCCGAGGATGCCGAGCAGGACCCAGATGAAGGGCAGGCGGGTTGCGCCGCCGATGAGGGCGGGGCGGACGAAGTGGTCGGCGACGAAGATGACCGCGGCGCCGACAGCCAGGAGGATGATCGCGGCGAGAGTCTTGCTGGCGGCGAGCAGGAGGGCGGCCGCGATAAAGAGGGCGAGCAAGGAGCCGAACGGGAGCATGGCGCCGATGGCCGTGGCGGCGCCGAGGAGGGCCGGGCTGGGGACGCCGGCGATGGCGTAGGCGATGCCGAGGATGAGGCCGACGCCGAGGCCGACGAGGATGAGGCCATCGACCGTGCCGTGAATGGAGGCGACCATTTGCCGGGCGATGCGCTCGCCGTGGGGGCCGAAGGCTCGGGCGCTTGCGGCGAGCATCTGGGCGCGCAGGGTTCGGCCGTCGCGACAGAGGAAGAAGAGGGTGAGGAGGGTAAACCCGAACAGGACGGCGCGGTGCAAGAGGTTGGAGCCGACGTCGCGGCCGGTTTGCAGGAGGTCGGCGCGGTTCAGGCGGCCCAGGAGGGCTTGGGCGGCCTCGGGGTTGGCGAGGTTGGCTTGCCACCAGGCGTCGATCTGCTGCTGGGCGATGGGCAAGTGGGTAAGGGCCGCGGGAAGGGGGAGGCCGTTCGTGCGGATGGTGGCGAGCCAGGCGGCAAGGGCGGCGGCTTCGTGGGCGAGGCGGAGGGCGATGAGGGCGAGCGGGGCGAGGACCAGGAGGGCGGCGGCCAGGGTGAAGAGGCTGGGAAGGAGGATGTTGTGGCGGCCTGGCGGGATGCGGCGCTCGGCCCGGCGATAGGCCGGCCACGTGGCGACGACGAGGACGGCGGCCCAGAGAAGGGCGCGAAGGAAGCCTTGGAGGATGTAGAGGCCAAGGATGACCAGGGCCGCGGCAAGCAGGATGCGGGCGGCGCGCTGGGCTTGGGGGGTGGTTTGGTTGGAGGAGGTCAGCATGTCGGTCCTGCGGGTTTGGGGCAGGTTGCCTTGCGCGTCGGGCGGAGTCACGTTGAGGGGCGTTGACGAGGAGGCGGGCCGTGGCGGTTGACTGGCGGACGGAGGGGGTCCGTGTGATCCCTGGGGACAGTTTGGATGCGAACACGGCGCAGACGCCGGGGATGGACCGGGCGGCGGCGGTTAACTTCGCGCGGGTGGGCGCGCAAAAAATCTGGGCAGGGACGGTGCATATCCACCCGGACGCGAAGACCGGGGCGCATCATCACGGGGCTTTGGAGAGCGTTCTGTACGTGATCCGGGGCCGGGCGCGGATGCGGTGGGGGGAGCGGCTGGAGTTCGTGGCGGAGGCGGGGCCGGGGGACTTCATCTTCATTCCGCCTTACGTGCCGCACCAGGAGATCAACGCTTCCGCGGAGGAGGCCTTGGAATGCGTGGTGGTTCGGAGCGACAACGAGGCGGTGGTGGTGAATTTGGACATTGAGGGGGTGGAGCGGCCTGAGGGGGTGGTTTGGCGGGATGTTATTCATGGGGATGCTTAGGGAGATGTTGTTGCCGTTTAAATCTTCGTGCCAGCCCTTCAAGTCTAAGTGATACCGAGATCTCAATGCTGACATTCACATGTAATGTGTGCGGAGCACTTAATTTGGAAGTGCCACGGGCTGCTTTTGGTCGTGAAGATCCATCGTGCAAAGGATGTTTGTCCTCGGTGAGAATGCGCGGCGTTATTCATCATTTGAGCCTTGGATTGCACGGGGTTTCGCTACCAATCCATGCGTTTCCGCCGCGGCGTGATTTGTTGGGCGTCGGGCTTAGTGATTGGCTTGGTTATGCTCCCCGACTCGCGGAAAAACTGGGCTACACGAATACATTCTATCATCAAGAGCCGTTTCTAGATGTTGTGGACCCGCCGGAAAATCTGCTGGCTTCGAACGATTTTCTGATATCGACGGATGTTTTCGAACATGTGCCGCCTCCCGTTAAGCGGGCGTTTGCTGGGTCTCTCAAATTGCTTAAACCAGGTGGACTGTTCGTATTGACAGTGCCGTTTACAGATGTGGCCGACACGGTCGAACATTTCCCGGACTTAAATGAATTCAAAGTAGTTGAGCTAGCCGGGAACTATGTCCTGGTAAACCGGGACGTTCAGGGCAAATTGTCAGCTAGGGATGGGCTGGTTTTTCATGGTGGGCCAGGTGACACGCTGGAAATGCGGATATTTTCGCGGCAAGCTACCATTATGGAACTTGAGCGAGTCGGGTTCGTGGATATCGTCGTTCATCATGAGCACGTTCCGGAGTGGGGGATCGTGCCTCCGCATCACCACGGGCTTCCCATAACTGCGCGACGGCCCGTGGTCGGTTAGCTTCCAGGTGTCGCCATTGTTCTACCAAGGGAATAGTACTTTTCCCACTCAGCCAAAAACTGCCCATAGGCGACGGGGTCACGTTCGAAATAAGGCCGCCAGGCCGCTGCTATTGGGTAGTCAGGATCAGCGATAACTTTACGAACAGCGATAGGTTTAGGTCCGTGAAAGTGAACGATTTCCGCTTTATCTGACCATCCCCAATATGGTTTCCAATTCGCTGATGCGGGAAGCAAGTCGTATCGGCCAGCGTAATATCGCTTATATGCGCATTGATCATAAGACACAAACGTTTCAAAATTGTTTACGATAAAATGGAGGAACTTACCAAGATCGCCTCTTAAGGCTGATAAATTCATAAGCATTACGCCGGTATTGAGGTCCTCGTAATCGTCTGGTCGGATCTCGGGAGCAGATGCAAAGTATTCCGGTTCGCGATCCAGAAAAGATGGATTATTTCTAAATATGACATCACAGTCGGTGTATAGAATGAATTTATCTTCATGCTCCAGCTTGGGAATTTCCGAGCGCAAGAATGCACCTGCTGCAATAAGCATGTTGTAATCCGGAGAACGAGATTTATCGAGTTGTTCATAGTAACTTATCTTATGTTCGACTATAGTAACTCCCAGTGCGCGTAATCGTGCGATCGTGTGGTTATCGCGACCATCATACAGGAGATGTGGACGAAGCGACGTATTCGCACGTGCAGAAGCGACGGCAGCCAACATCAAGCCAGGAAGATCATGATCGAAATGAGTTAAGGTTGCTTCATTTACCGCGAAATACCACTTCATTATAGTAACATCCCACTAAGGACTAATCATTAATCGTAAGACGACACACACTCTTGATACCGAGGCGCGATAAGCGGCGAGATTCCATGAACGCTGTCGATCTAGTCAGCATCGCTTGTATGTAGTGAAGCTTCCAGTAGATCGGCTACTTGGCTAGTTACGCTCGCTTTAGGTTGATGGCGCAGTGCCTCTGCAAAGGCAACCTTTAAAGACTCTAGTCTCTGATCAAATGCAAGACGAACAGCGGCATCCGCTTCGGCGATCCCCGGAATCCGCAACATGCGATCCATTTCTGCTTCTAATTCGGGTGCGCAAGCCTCAATCCGCTTGTCCAGTATGTTTTCGTAAGTGCTGTGTTGTTTGAGAAACATCTCTCCAATAGACTCCGGAATGCTGATTATGACGTCTCTGCCTAGAACCGCTTGGCCTCCACGATTTCGGGACCATTTCCAAAGCATTTCATCGACTGACTTAAAGTAATAATGATTAATCCAAGCGGCGTCAGCCTTTGGCTGTTCAGAAAGCGATGGTATATGTCCCCCAAGACGATGAGCCAAAACATCACCATTTGCAGATCGGACAATCGGCGCTGTTCTACTATCACAAACTGGAACATGCGGTTTTGAGTGCATGAAGAGGTGAGGACGGCAAAGGCTTTTTACATGTTTGTCAACGTATGGCAGGCGGTTCTTGAACCGTTGTGTTACACCTTGTGGGCCTAAAGTCGTTTGGCCAGCCGAACCGAAAATTAGCCATTGCAGGGAGATCGAGTCCACATCATAAATCTCCTGGTGACTAATGAAGTCTTTGATCGATTTATATCGGCAATGGTCGAACGTGAAGAATTCGTCCAAGTCGATCGTAAGCGCCCACTGATGCTCAAGCAATTCTGTGCCAAAGCTAAACGCATGTCCATAGGCCTTAGCTTGAGCCCTCGTCTCAGGCGCAACATTGTTCGTTATCCAGATGATCAGGCCGGCACTTGCTAGTTCTGTTAAAAGCTTGTCGGAGTGGTCTGAATTGGAGTTGCTGTAGATGACAATGGTGTCAACGCCAATTAATCGATGGTAAGCAATCCATTCGATGAGATATATCCCCTCGTTCCGGGCGCTTGCCAGCAAACAGATTTGCTTACGCGGACTCACTAGCCGCCGGGCTGCACCGTTTAGCTTATGACCTATGCTCACATAAGAACCATCGGCCCCCCATGCTGAGAGGCCGTCCAGGTCTGTGGCAACCTGCTTATGGGCGGGAGGGTTATCCCGGCAGTTAATCCAGGTAGCCAAAGTCGGTAATGCTTTTGCTGCCCAGATGTCTTCAAGATAAATCTCTGCTAGCTTGGATAAAGCTTTAGGGCGACGTAGGAGTTCAGATGCAATGTGGGATAAGTCCCGCTCTGACATAGATGAGAGTATTGGATCTAACATCTGTTTCGACGGCCTTGACTGATCCTCAAGCAAATCAACGACAAGGGCTGGGGCGCGGACGAATCCAACAATACTATTCAATTCGTCTGCTAAGTTTATTTGGACCGGCGAAGGCAAGGCCCACGACGAAACTGGTTCCGTCCTAAACGTTTCCCAATCGTGCATCAATTCACGATTGATGAAAATTGTCCCGGGGACATCAGTCACACTGTCAGATGCGGCGCTCATAAGGGCGTTTCTGGTCGGGTGGCATAGGCCGATCCGACCGTCATTGGCTGTTCTGATAATTTTTACAGGTATGGCTCTGGTCGGAAACCACGCCGTTGTGCCCTGAAATTCTGGCGCGGTGGCATCCGCGCAGATTAAAAAGCCAAAGCACCGACTTATGCCTGACTCGAATAGCAGAACCTCGTAATCCATAGTGGAGATACTAATTTGCTGATGTTTTAAAACTCCTTGTGAGTTACAAGTAAATCTCGTGCCGTGCGCCGTCTTTAGTCGCAGCCATTGCCCCTTCGGTACCGCCGTTATACTGGCAATGGGCTGCGACACAGAATTATCAGGCTTAATTGCTCGCCCATTCTTCCGAAGTCTTTGTAATATTTGGCGTATTACCAAGGTATTACACTCGCTCGAGCCGTCTCACTCTACGTTCGATAATTGCCACTTTTCGATAAACGGGCTCTTGCGGATTTGTAACTGATACTGCCCTACAAATAGGATGTCCATGACACTCCTCATCCTGCCGCAACGTATGATCCGTTCCCCGCGCCGCCAGCAACGGGCTGTAAAACGGATCCCCCTCCTTGAAAAACCGCCCCCACCGCCGCCGCAGCCGCGCATCGTCCTCCGGGTGGTCCACCTCGTTGCTCTGCGTCCGCGTCGCGCTCTCGTGGTGATACAGCACCGTAAACCCATCATAAAGCACCTTGAACCCGGCCTCCCCGATCCGCAGGCAAAGATCGGTGTCGTTGAAACCCACTACGAAGCGCTCATCAAACCCCTTCACGGCCCGCCACGCGCGGCGAGGGATCATCACGCAAGCGGCGGTCACGGCGGAGTAGTCGCGGACGGATGTCAGATTGCAGTTATAGCCCGGATGGCGGGCGCCTTTGCTCAAGTAGGCGTCCTGGAACTTCATGGCATGGTCGGCGGCCCCGCTGAACCCGACCAGGACGCCGGCGTGCTGGATGCGGTCGTCCCCGTAGAGCAGCAACGGGCCGACCGCGCCGACGTCGGGCCGGGCAGCGAGCGTGCGCAGGCGGGCGATCCAGCCGGGCTCGCGGGCTTCGACGTCGTTGTTGAGGAAGAGGTAATACTTCGCCGTGCCGCCGTGGGCCTTCACAGCCAGGTTGTTCATGCGGGCGTAATTGAACGGGCCGCTGTACGGCATCACGGTATGGCGCTCGGCGATGGTTCGGAGATACCGCAGAGTGCGCTTGTCGGTGCTGTCGTGGTCGATGACGACGATGCGGTAGTGTTCGTTCGGCGCGGTTTTCTCGATGCTGTCGATGCAAGTCTTCAACAAGTCGACGCGGTTCTTGGTGGGGATGACGATCAACACCTCGCCGCCGTCGTCGGGCCAGTCAAGCCGGTATTCGTTGTAGCGGAACCCGGGGCGGACGGCGGCCGGGAGGCTCTGGCGGCGGAGATGGCGGGCGAGGATGCCGGTCATGGCGTCGGTGACGTGCGCCTGCTTCGCGTGCCCGGCGCTGTCGCCGTGCGTGCGCCAGCGGTAGAGGACGCTTGGGACGTGGGTGACGGTGCGCGCGTGCTCGATGACGCGCAGGATGAAGTCGACGTCGGCGGAGATGGGCAGGGTCTCGTCCCAGCCGCCGAGGCGTTGCGCGATCTCGGTGCGGACGGCGACCATGTGCACGAAGTAGGGGTGGCTGAGGTAATAGTCGTAGGAGAAGGCCGGGCGGGCGCGGACCTCGATGATGCTGCCGATGTCGTCGGTGGTGATGGCCTCGTCGCTGTAGACGAGGTCGGCCCCGGTCTGCTTGGCGGCTTGGGCGAGCTTGTAGACGGCATCGGGCTCAATGGCGTCGTCGTGGTCCATGAAGGCGACGTAGGCGCCCCGGGCGGCGCGAAGGCCGAAATTGGTGGCGCGCGCGATGCCGAGGTTGCCAACGCCGCGCATGATGCGGATGCGAGGATCGTGCCGGGCGGCGGCGTCAAGGATGGGGCGGATATGCGGGGCGGTGGAGCCGTCGTCGACGCAAATGAGTTCCCAGTTGGCGGACCACTGCGCGAGCACGCTGTTGAGGGCTTCGACGAGCCAATCCTGCCGCGTGTTGTAGACGGGCATGATGATGGAGATCGTCGTGCCGGTGGTCTGGTAGGTCATGCGGCGGCTGAGGCGCTGCAGGACGGGGGCGGGGATTCGGGCGGCGCGGGTGAGGAAGCGGACGATGTTGCTGTTCTGGCTGATCTGCCGGGGCGAGCCTTGCAGCACGTCGTCGGTGCCGGCGATGCGCAGGTGCACGTCGCGGTCGAACAGGGTGGCAAGGGGGCGTTCAAGAAGAAAGCGGAAGCCGCAGCGGGGGGTGGGCATGCCGGCTTTCTCGACGTCGCCGCGGAAGAGGTCGGCGGCGCCGCGTCCGATGACCTCGCCGTCGCAGATGGCTTCAACTTCGAGAGGGGTGTCCACGTCGTGCATGTTGATGGCCCAGCCGCCGGCGAAGGGGCCTTCGAGGGCGTCGAAGTAGCCGACGAAAGGGGGCGGGGCGGCGATGACGTAGGGGCTGTTGACCAGATGGGCGCCGGTGGCGGCGATGGTGGCGGCGACGCGCAGGGGGGCGTTGCGGGGCACGCGCTTGGGAAAGGCGGCATGGAAGGAGGAGTGGCCGTTGCTGAGGCCGAGCGCTTTCATGTCCTCGCGCATCCGGTCGGCCGGGCCTCGCCAGATCGGCACGCCTTCGACCATGACGTCGATGTCGACGGGGGCGGCCGGGTCATTGAGGTTGACGGCCCAGCCCTCGGCGTAGCGGCGGTCGGTCGGGTCGATATGGCCGACGAAGCCGCATTCGCGGGCCGTGACGGTCAGGGTTTCGTCGATGGCCAGGCCGGCGACCTGGGGCGTGAAGGCAAGCGGGGCATCCATGCGGGCGAGGCAGGGGATCGGGGCGTCGAACTGCCAGATGCTGTCTTGGCTGCGGCGGGCAAAGCACAATCCGGCGGCATAGGCGCCGAGCATCAGGGAGACAGGAAGCGGCTCGATGCCTGTGGGGGCGAGGTCGCCCGTGAGCTGGAAGGCGCCGGCGATGCGGCGGTCTTGCACGCGCCAGCCCAGCCAAGCAATGCCCCGGCGGGATTGCAGGTCGAGCGGCATCGGCAGGAGAAGGCGGCCCTCTGGCATGGCCGCAAGCTGCAGGGCGCGGGCGAGGCGGAGGCGGGGCAGCGGCAAGGTAGCCGCGCCTTGGGAGGAGACCTCGGCCGTGGCGACGACGGAGTCGTCGAGCAGGAGGGCGATCGCCCTGGGAAGGGGCATGTCGACGGGACCGAACTGGACGGCGACGTCGGATGGCGTGAGATGCAGCGCCAGCGGAGCCGCTTGTCCAAGGTCTTGCTGGGTGCGCCGAGGTTTGGTCAGCAGGCGCTTACTCATACCGTCCTATCCTTGTCGACTTTGCCCACGACCGTGCCGGGGAAAGGTTTTCGCGAGCCGATACGTGCATTGATCCTTAAGGCGCGTTAAAGTCAGCGCTGTTGCAACCCAAAGTGGCACAGGTTGCCGCGGCATGGAAGGGCTGGCATCTTCAATTTCCGCCCCGGCCGGCGCAGTCAGGCCGGGGGCGGTCAATGTTGGGGCATTCCACATGCGTATTCTGATCACGGGCGGTTGCGGGTTCATAGGCTCGGCGGTGGTGCGGCGGCTGATCCGGGCCACGGAGCACCAGGTCGTCAACGTTGACGTGATGACTTATTCGGCGAGCGCGGACGCGCTGGAGGAGGCCGGGCGGGACCGGAGGTATCTGCATCTGCGGGCGGACATCACCGATGCGGGCGCGATGCGGGACATCTTCGCCGCGCACCGGCCCGATGCGGTGATGCACCTTGCGGCGGAAAGCCACGTCGACCGTTCGATCGACGGGCCGGCGCCGTTCGTCCAGACGAACGTGGTGGGGACGTTCGTGATGCTGGAGGCGGCGCGGGGATATTGGGCCGGGCTGGATCATCCGGCGCGGGAGCGGTTCCGGTTCCACCACATCTCGACCGACGAGGTGTTCGGCGCTCTTGGGCCGGGCGATCCGCCGTTCACGGAGTCGACGCCGTATGATCCCCGGAGCCCGTACTCGGCGAGCAAGGCGGGGTCGGACCATCTGGTGCGGGCCTGGTGGCATACCTACGGGCTGCCGGCGTTCGTGACGAACACGACGAATAACTACGGGCCTTGGCAGTTTCCTGAGAAGCTGATCCCGCTGGTGACGCTGAATGCGCTGGAGGGCAGGCCGTTGCCGGTTTACGGCGACGGATCCAACCAGAGGGATTGGCTGTTCGTGGATGATCACGCGGAGGCGTTGATACTGGCGCTGGAGCGGGCGGAGGCGGGGGCGACATTGGCGATCGGGGCGCGGCAGCCGAGGACGAACCTACAGGTGGCGCAGGCAATTTGCCGGACGGTGGACGAGTTGGCGCCGGATGCGGCGGGGCCGCGGGAGCGATTGATCGAATTCGTCAAGGACCGGCCAGGCCATGATTTCCGCTATGAAATCGATCCCTCGCGGGCGGAGGCGGCGCTGGATTGGACCGCGGCGCACGATTTCGATAAGGGCCTGCGGCGGACGGTGCAGTGGTATATCGACCATCGTGATTGGTGGGAGGCCATTCGCGGCGGCCGGTATGCCGGGCAGAGACTGGGAACGGCGGCTTGAGAAGGCAGGGTTGGCTTTGATTGGCATGGGTTCGACATGAAAGGCATCTTGCTTGCCGGCGGCAGCGGCACGCGGCTGCACCCGGTGACGCTGGCGAGCAGCAAGCAATTGCTGCCGGTGTATGACAAGCCGATGATCTATTATCCGCTGTCGGTGCTGATGCTGGCGGGAATTCGGGACATCCTGGTGATCTCGACGCCGGGCGACCTGCCGCAGTTCCGGCGGCTGCTGGGAGATGGGGAGCGGCTGGGGGTGCGGTTCTCGTATGCCGAGCAGGCCAGGCCGGAGGGGCTGGCGCAAGCGTTCCACATCGGCGAGCGATGGATCGACGGGCAGCCGTGCGCGCTGGCGCTGGGCGACAACCTGATTTTCGGCGATAGCCTGGGGGTGCTGCTGCGCGCCGCCGCGGCGCGGCCGGAGGGGGCGACCGTGTTCGCCTATCAGGTGCGCGATCCGGAACGGTATGGCGTGGTGTCGTTCGACGAGGACATGCGGGCAATGGAGATCGTGGAGAAGCCGGCGGCGCCGAAGAGCAACTGGGCGGTGACCGGGCTTTACTTCTACGATGCGCGAGTATCGGAGCTGGCGCGGCGCGTGACGCCCTCGGCTCGGGGCGAGCTGGAGATCACGGACCTGAACCAGCTCTACCTCGAAGAGGGCAGCCTGCATGTCGAGCGGCTGGGACGCGGCTGCGCCTGGCTGGATGCGGGAATGCCGGACAGCTTGCTTCAGGCGGCGACGTTCGTGCAGACGATCCAGGATCGGCAGGGGATGCTGGTCGGGTGCCCTGAGGAGGTGGCGTTCCGGATGGGCTTCATCGATGCGGCGACGTTGCGGGGCACGGCCAAGGGACTGGCCAAGACGGAGCTGGGGCGGCTGCTGCTGGAATTGGCGGATGGGTTGCACGCATGAAGGCTGAGCGGCTGGCGATACCCGAGGTGATCCTGGTGGCGCCGCCCCGGTTCGGGGACGAGCGCGGGTTCTTCTCCGAGGTGTTCAATCAGGAGCGGTTCGCGGCGGCCGGGATCGACCAGCCGTTCGTGCAGGACAACCAGAGCCTGTCGCGGGAGCGGGGCGTGGTGCGGGGGCTGCACTGCCAGGTCGCGCCGTATCCGCAAGGCAAGCTGGTGCGGTGCGTCAGAGGGGCGATCTGGGACGTGGCGGTGGATGCCCGGGAGGGTTCGCCCACCTATGGGCAGTCGGTCTCGGCGGAGCTTTCGGCGGAGAATTGGGCGCAGCTTTGGGTGCCGGCCGGGTTCCTGCACGGGTTCTGCACGCTGCTGCCGGATACGGAGGTGATCTACAAGGTGACGCATCGCTACAGCCGCGAGAGCGAGCGGGGGGTGATCTGGAACGACCCGGCGTTGTCCCTGGAGTGGCCGATCCGCGAGGAGGAGGCCATCCTATCGGAGAAGGACAAGCTGCTGCCTCGGTTCGCCGACGCGAAAGGGCTGTTCCCGGGGTGACGATGATGGTGACCGGCGGGCAGGGCCAGGTGGCGTCGGCGCTGGCCGATGCCGGGGGCGCCGCGGTGCGCCGGGTCGGACGGCCGGAGTTCGATTTCGACCGCCCGGAGACGCTCGCGGCGACGTTCGCCTCGGTGCAGCCCTCCATCGTGGTCAATGCCGCGGCCTGGACGGCGGTGGACGGGGCAGAGGCGGAGACCGACGCCGCGATGCGGGCCAATCGGGACGGCCCGGCTCTGCTGGCGCGGTTGTGCGCCGAGAGCGGCGTGCCGCTGATCCATGTCTCAACCGATTACGTGTTCGACGGCGACAAGGGCGCGCCGTATGTCGAAACCGATCCGACGCGGCCGACGTGCGTCTACGGCGCCTCGAAGCTGGCCGGAGAGCAGGCGGTGCTGGAGGCCGGCGGACAGGCCAGCGTGGTCAGGACGTCGTGGGTGTATTCCGCGACCGGCAAGAATTTCGTCCGCACGATGCTGAATGCGTCGATGAAGGTTGACAGGCTGCGGGTGGTTGCGGACCAGAAGGGGTGCCCGACGGCGGCGGGACACTTGGCCGCGGCGATCTTGGCGATGGCGGCGAGGATGCGGGAGGGCTGGCGGGACGAGTATGCGGGCGTGTTCCATTCGGCGGGAAGCGGTTGGACGACCTGGCACGGCCTGGCCGAAGCCGTGTTCGAAGATGCCGCGGCGTTCGGGCATCGGCCGCCCGCGGTCGAGGCGATCGGGACCGGGGACTGGCCGACGCCGGCGCGGCGGCCTCCGGACAGCAGGCTGGATTGCGGCAAGATGGAGCGGGTGTTCGGCGTGCGGCAGCCTGAGTGGCGGGCAAGCGTCGAGCTCGTGGTGCGGGATCTGTTGGGCGGCTCCGCTCTGCGGGGTTGATGCGTCGTGATCGAGGCGGCTGACATGGAGCCGCCCGTCGCCCTCCTGCTCTCCACGTTCAACGGGGAGGCGTTCCTGCCGGCGCAGCTCGCGAGCTTCGTGGCGCAGCAAGGCGCGAAGTGGACGCTTTACTGGCGCGATGACGGGTCCTCTGACGGCTCGGTCGGAATGATGCAGGCGTTCGCGGCCGGAGAAGGGTCCGGGCGGTGCGTCCGGGTTGACGCCGGGCCGCACATCGGGGTGACGGCAAGCTACATGGCGTTGCTGCGGGCGGCGGTGCGGGACGGGGCGGCGCTGGCCATGTTCTCGGACCAGGACGACGTGTGGCTGCCGGAGAAGATCGGGCGCGGGGCTTGCCGGCTGAGGGGGGTGAATGGCCCGGCGCTTTATTGCAGCCGCCAGGTTCTGGTCGATGGGGCGCTGCAGCCGATCTGCGGGTCGGAGCCGATCCGGGTGACGCCGGGGCTCGGTCCTGCCTTGACGCAGAACATCGCCACGGGATGCACGGTCATGCTGAACCGGACGGCGGCGGAGCTGGTGGCGCGCAGCGCGCCGCCGGGGCCCAGCCTGCATGATTGGTGGAGCTACTTGGTGGTGACTGCGGCGGGCGGGCAGATCGTTTTCGATGCGGAACCGACGGTCCTGTATCGGCAGCATGGGGGCAATGCCGTCGGCGCCCCCGCGTCCAGACGCAAGCGGGCCTTGGCGGCTTTGAGGCGGGGTCCGGGCGCGTTCATGGCGGTGTTCCGGGCGCAGGTGCGGGGGCTGCACGAGCAGTCGGACTTGCTGTCCCCCGGCGCGCGGGTGGTGATTGACCGGATCGAGGCGGCGTTGTCGCGCGGATGGTTCAGGCGGCTGCTGGCGCTGCGCCACAGCCGGTTGCTGCGGCAGACGCGCGGCGAGACCTGGCTGTTCCGGCTCTGGTTCATCATCGGGTAGCGGGTCAGTAGCCTTTGGCCGGGTCGAAGCGATTGGGCAAGGGGCGCCCTGCCTGGTAGGCGCGCAGGTTGTCGAAGAAGATGTCCAGGCTGCGGGCGTTGTAGGTCCGGGGGTCGTCGGCCGAGACGTGGGGAGTGATGACGAGGTTCGGCGTGGTCCACAGGCGGTGGCCCGGCGGGATAGGCTCCGGGACGAACACGTCGAGCACCGCGCCGGCGAGATGGTCGTCGTCGAGGGCGTCCATGAGCGCGTCCTGGTCGATGAGGGCGCCGCGGCCGATGTTCGCGACGTTGGCGCCTTTGGGGAGCATGGCGATCCGGTCGCGGGAGAGGAGGTTTTCGGTCCGTGGGGTCAAGGGCGCGGCCAGGAAGAGGAACTCGGCGGCGGGCAGGACGGCGCCGAGGGCGTCGATAGGGAGAACCTGGTCGCAGTCAGGGTGCGGCGCGGCGCTGGTGCGGATGCCGGTGACGCGCATTCCGAGTTGCTTGGCGTGCTTGGCGACGCTGCCGCCGAGGGCGCCGAGGCCGACGATGACGACGTGGCGGCCGGCGAGGACCGAGCCGTGCAGGGGCTGCCAGCGCTGCTCGCGCTGCGCGCCAACCATCGCCGGGATGCGGCTGGCGAGCATCAGCAGGGCCATGAGGCCGTATTCGCCGGCTTTCGCGGCGTGCGTGCCGCGATTATTCAGGAGGACGACGTTCGGCGGCAGCCAGTCGAACGGGGCGAGGCTCTCCAGGCCGGCGGAGGTGATATAGATGAGCTTCAGGGATGGCGTCGTTAACGGCAGGCGCGGGGCCAGGGCGGCCTTCTGCGCGATCAGCATCTCCATGCTCGGCGCGGCGGCGTCGAAGGCGTCTTCGGTGTCGCCGAAGCTGACCTGATGCCCCGCGGAGATGCCCGGCGCGCGGGCCACGGCCGCTTGCCAAAGCTCCGGGGTGAGTGGGAAATCGGTGGGGTTGGCGTGGCTTTGCAGGTGGATGCGCATGATGGGTTTCTACCGAGGCTCGCGGCGAGCGCAATCCGCCGGCGGACGGCATGCTGAGTGCCGGGGCAAACCACGCAGGCTTGCCGCCGGTGTTGTTCCAGGATCGGCGCTTCGTGGTGCTGGATAAGCCGGCCGGATTGCCGGTGCATCCGGGGCCGCGGGGCGGGGCGAGCGTCGAGGATTGGTTCGGGCGCTTGTCGCGGCGCAAGGACGGGCCTTGGCTGGCGCATCGACTGGACGCGGATACGTCGGGGTGCCTGGTGATCGCGTTGCGGCGGGGAGCGCTGCGGGAGGCTCAGGCGGCGTTCGCGGAGGGGCGGGCAGGCAAAACCTACTGGGCGGTCGTCAGGGGCGGTCCGGAGGGAGAGGAAGGGGTCGTGGATGCGCCGTTGTTGAAGCGGAGCTGGCCGGGCGGGTGGCGGGTCGAGGTGGTTGCGGCGGGGCTTACGGCTTCGACAGATTGGCGGGTGGTCGGGCGCGGAGCGGGGATGAGCTGGCTGGAGCTGCGGCCTCGGACGGGGCGGACGCACCAGGTCCGGGTGCATTGCGCGGCGCTGGGGTGTCCGGTGCTGGGTGACCCGGTCTACGGAGACGGGGACGGGAGATTGCAGTTGCTGGCGCGGTCGATCCGGTTGCCGCTGCAGCCGGTCCTGGAGGCGATGGCGGAACCGCCCTCGCATATGCTGGCCGGGCTGCGGGCTTGCGGGTGGGGTTAAAGGCCCGCTTGCTCCTTGCACCAGCGGGCGATGCCGGCATGGGTGGCGAACCAGCAGTTGCCGTGGGTTTTGATGTGGCCGATGAGGTCTTGCAGCACGGGGAGGCGGGACCGGTGGCCGGAAATGTGGGGGTGCAAGGTGAGAAGGAAGAGGCCGCCCTCCGCGTAGGCGGCGTCGAACTCGGCCTTGAAGATTTTGAGCACGGCGGAGGGGGGCGTGTAGGGCCGCAGGGCGCTGAAGCGGACAAAGTTGAAGTAGACGGCGTCGTCGCGGATCCATTCGGGGGGGAGTTCGACGATGCCGGTCGGTTGGCCATCGGATTCGAGTTCGTAGGGATCGTCGTCGGCCATCAAGCTGCTGTCGTAGAGCAGGCCAAGCTCCTGGATGATGGACAGGGTCTCGACGGAGAAATCCCAGCTCGCGGTGCGGATGCCGACAGGGCGGGTTTTCGCGATCTGCTCGAGCGTATCGGCGGCGCGGAACGTAAGGTCGCGTTCGGCGCCCGGCGGCAGGGTGGTGTTGGCTTCGTGGATCCAGGAATGGATGCCGATCTCGTGGCCGTCGGCGACCACGCCGCGCACTTCGTCCGGGTAGAGGAGGGCGGAGACGGCAGGGTAGAAGAAGCTGGCCGGGATGGCTTCTTGCTGCAGCAGGCGGCGGATGCGGGGCATGGCTTGGCGGTTGCCGTATTGGCCCTGGCTGATCCGCATGGGGCTTTGGTCGGCGTCGCGGAGGGGAATGGTGTCGTGGTCGGCGTCGAACGAAATTGCGACGGCGCATTGGGCATTGTCGGGCCAAGATTTGGGGGCGAGGCTGCGGCCAGCCCGTGCCCGGCCCACGATCCTACGCCAGGTGGCCTCAGGCCATTGCCAAGGTTCGCCTTCGGAAGCTGGGCGGTCATCGGTCATAGGGAATACGTTGGACCGAGGGCGGCGAGCGATGCAAGGCGGCCCCGGGCGGCGCGATCGCCGGGGCGCCGGATCGGATCAGCTTTCGCGGTGGACGAACTTGAAGAAGCGGCTGGTGGACCCGTCCTTGGTTTTATCCTGGTGCAGGAAGGCGAGCTTGCGGTCGTCGAAGGTCTTGAAGAAGTCGTCCCAGGAGATTTCCTCCAGCTTGTCGTCCGGCGCCTGGAAGTCGACGCGGAGGATGCCCTCGCCGTCCTTGCTCTCGGTGCCCTCGACGACGGTCGGGCGGCCCTTGCGCTCCTCGATCCACTTGCGGATTTCCTTGTGGTCGGTGGTGGTCTTGGCATCACTCATGACGTGCTCCTTTGCTGGAATGGGGAACGCCGAGGGAGGTCATGCGGTTGCGCAGGCGGGGTTCATGGGGATGTAGGCCTCGCTGGCGGGAAGCGCGCCGATCGGGACCAGGCAATCCCAGGCCGCCTTGCTCTGGTCCGGCGATTTCACGCGGTAGAGGGTGAGGTCGGCGAGGACGCGGCCATCGGGGCGCATGCGGACGTCTTGGCCGAAATAGTCGATGGGGCCGGCGCGCATGGCGGCGTTGACGGCGATCGGGTCCCGGGTGTCGGCCTGAGCCATGGATTTGAGGAAATGGCTGGTGGCCAGGTAGATCGCGGCTTGGTTCTTGGTGGGCATGGCATCGCGTTCGGCCATGAACCGTTTGGCGAAGGCGCGGGTGGCGTCGGATTGGTCCCAGTAGAAGCTGGTGGGGTAGGTGAGGCCCTGGGCGACGTTCAGGCCGAGCGAGTGGATGTCGGTGAGGTAGACGAGGAAGGCGGCGAGCTTCTGCTTGCCGCCGACCTGCAAGCCGAACTCGGCGCATTGCTTGATCAGGTTCACCTGGTCGTTGCCGACGGCGATGAGGCCGATCACCTTGGCGCCGGAGCTTTGGGCCTGGATGATCTGCGAGGAGAAATCGGTGTTGCCGAGCGGGAACTTGGCATCGCCGAGCACCTTCCCGCCGTTGGCTTCGATGACCTTGGTGGCCTCGGCCTGCAGGGCGGCGCCGAAGCTGAAATCGACGGTGATGAAGGACCAGGCGGCGGCGCCTTGCTGGGTTAGGGTCTGGGCGCCGCCGGCGGCGAGCGCGTGGGTGTCGTCGGCCCAATGGCTGCTGATCGGGGCGCAGAGCTTGGAGGTGAACTCGGTGACGGCGGCGGCGGTGATCATGACGGTGCGGCGCTTCTCGCGGGCGACCTGCAGGACGGCGGCGGCGACCGGGGTGACGGGGAGGTCGGTGATGGCGTCGACGCCGTCGTCATACCATTGGCGGGCGATGGCGCCGGCGACGTCGGGCTTGTTCCTTGTGTCGGCGTGGATGATCTGGATGGGCTGGCCGAGAATCGTCGGGCCGTGCTCCTGGGCGGCCATCGTGGCGGCAAAGACGGAGCCTGGGCCGCCGCTGCTGGCGTAGGGGCCGGACTCGTCGGTGAGGACGCCGATGCGGATCGGGCCGGAAGGCGTGGTTTGGGCGCGGGCCTGGTTGAACGGGGCCGCTCCGAGGGCGGTCGCGGTGAGCAACGCGCGTCGGCCGAGTCGTAGGGGCATAGGGGTCCTTCCGTTCTGTTCGCGAGAGGATAGGGGCCTGCCGGGTCAGGGGCCAGGGCGAAGGCAGGCCGGGATGCTAACGTAGCCGCGGAAGCGGACCCGGCGACCGCGGGTTGGCTGGGCGGCAAGGGCGTATCCGGGGAAGCGGCCCAGGAAACGGGTTATGGCGACCTGGCCTTCGAGGCGGGCGAGGCTCATGCCGGCGCATTGGTGGATGCCCATGCCGAATGCCAGGTGGCGGTTGGGTTTGCGGGCGATGTCGAAGCCGTTCGGGTCGGGGAACTGGGCCGGGTCGCGGTTGGCGGCGCCGATGGCGATGGTGATGCTCGTGGCGGCGGGAATGGGTTGGCCGCCGATCGTGACCGGGGCGGTGGTCATCCGGTTGCCGAGCTGGTTGCTGCTTTCAAAGCGGAGGATCTCCTCGACGGCGGTGCGGGCGAGGGCCGGGTCGGCTTGGAGGCGGGCTTTCTGCTCCGGGTGGCGGGACAGCGCGACGAGGCCGTTGCCGATCAGGTTGGTCGTGGTCTCGTGGCCGGCGTTGAGCAGGAAGATGCAGTTGTGCAGGAGTTCGGGAGCGGTGAGGCGGTCCTCGGCAGTCTCGCCGGCGATGAGGCGGGTGAGGACGTCTTGCGCCGGATCGCCGGGTTGGGCACGTCGGCGGGCGACCAGGGTTTCAAGGTAGGCGATGAAATCAATGACGGCCCGGTTGCCGCGGGCATGCTGGGCTGGGGCGAGGGTCGGTTCGAGGGCGCCGAGGATGGCGAGCGACCAGTCCCGGAGCGGGGCGCGCTCGCCTGGCGGGATGCCGAGCAGGTTGCCGATGATCTCGACGGGGATGGCGGCGGCGTAGCCTTCGATCAGGTCGGGGGACGGGTTGGCCTCCAAGGCGTCGAGGAGGCGGTCGACGGTTTGGATCAGCCCCGGCGTCATCCTGGCGATGGCGCGGGGCGTCAGGGCGCCGGCGATGAGGCGGCGGACGCGGGTGTGCAGCGGCGGGTCGTTGAAGACGAGGCTGGTCGTGTGATGGTCGTAGAGCGGGGAGGCGCCGAATTTGGGGCGGAATTCCTCACGTTTATCGGCGCTGAAGGCCGGGTCCCGGTAGGCTTGCAGGCAGTCGTCGTAGCGGGTGAGGATGTGGCCGCCGGATGGCAGGCGCTTGACCGGGGCGTGGGTTCTGAGCGCGTCGTAGGTGGGATACGGGTCGTCGTGGAACTCGGGCGGGAGGGCGGTCAGGTCGAAGGTGGCGGCCGCGTCGGAGGCGTTCATCCGGGCAGCTTGGCATGGCAGGCGCCTATGCGGCGAGGGCGGAGATTTTACGCAGGTCATCGACGAAGGCGGCGTATTCGCGGGCCTTGGCGTCTTCGTCGGGCAGGCGGAGAAGATAGGAAGGGTGGACGGTGATGAAGCCCTGGTTGTTGCCGTCGAGGGCTATGGCCTTGCCGCGCTCGCGGGTGATGGGAACGGCGCGGCCCAGGACGGCGCGGACGGCGGTGGCGCCCATCATGACGGTGAGGGCGGGGCGGATTTCAGCGCGTTCCAGTTCCAGCCAAAAGCTGCAAGCCTTGATTTCGGTAACGCCGGGTTTTTCGTGAATGCGGCGCTTGCCGCGGGGGACGAATTTGAAGTGCTTGACGGCGTTGGTGACGTAAACCTGGGTGCGGTCAAACCCGGCCTCGGCCATGGCACGGTCGAAGAGCTGGCCGGCGGGGCCGACGAACGGGCGTCCGGCGAGGTCTTCCTGGTCGCCTGGCTGTTCGCCCACGAACATGACCCGGGCATCGGATGGGCCTTCGCCGAACACGGGCTGCGTGGCGGGCTCCCATAACGGGCAGCGGCGGCAATCAGCGATGTCCTCGGCGGCTTGGGCCAAGGGGGAGCCGGCGGACGCGCGTTTGGGTTCGGCGAACGCGCGGGTGGGTTTCGGAGGGGAGAAGGTGGGTTGATCGACCATCGTGTCGGTTCGAGCGCCGGCGGTGCGGATGAGTTCCGGGATGGCGGCGGCTTCGGGAAGATTTCGCCAGTACTTTCTCGGCATCTCGGCCTGCATGGCGCCGATTTTCAGTCGGGCCGGGTTGAAGATGCTGCTGTAGTAGGCGCGCCAGTAGGCTTCGAGCGTGTCGTCGTCGGGAACCTCGGATTTCAGCGCGCCGGGAGCGAAGGCGAGGCTGTCGCCGGTCCAGTGGACGCTGCGGTAGGGGGTGAGGATCGACCAGGTCATGGTGGCAAAGCGGCGCACGAAGAAGTCGGCGTTGGCCTCGACGATGTAGTGGTCGGGTTCGAACCAGGCGACGTAGCGGGCGCCGTCGGGTTCGGGGACTTCGCGGAAGCGGACGAAGGCGCGCATCTTGTGGGTGTCGCGGCGGACGGATTGGGCCAGGCGCTGGGCGCGCTGGACTTCGGGGTCGGTGGTCTGCTCCAGCAGGTGCTTCTCGCCGGCGTGGGCGCGATGGATGAGGCAATAGAGAAGCGCGAAGCGTTCCGGGTCGCTATGCTGGATGACGGTTTCGGCGAGTGTGACGAGGGCGCGGGGGACATTGAACGTGCCCGCCGGCGGCGGGGCGGGAGGATCGGCCGGGGTTTCGGCAAAGAGGTCGTCCGGGGCGCCGACGGACCAGGTGACGTGCTCAGGGGGGGTGTCCTGCAGGGCCAGGCTGCGGGCGGCCGACCGCCAGCCCTCCCAATCGACTTCGTGGGCGAGCGTGACGGACGGCATCAGGCGAACAGATCGGCTTGCCGCGGCTTGGGGGCGAGGCGTTGCTGCAGACGGGCGCTGTCGAGGTCCGGCCCGGGGTGGTGGTCGGCGGTGACGATGAACGGCGCCAGCTTGGCGAGCGGGAGGCGGAGGCGGGCGAGGTCGTCGAGGCGCAGGCGGCGGTGGCGGCGGGCCTGGATGAGGCGGTCGGCGGATTTGACGCCGAGGCCGGGAATGCGAAGCAGGCGGTCGCGGGGCGCCTGGTTGATGTCGACCGGGAACTGATCGCGGTGCCGCAGGGCCCAGGCGAGCTTGGGGTCCATGGACAGATCGAGGTTGCCGTCGGGGTTGAGCGCGATCTCGTCGTTGCCGAAATCGTAGAAGCGCATGAGCCAGTCGGCTTGATAAAGGCGGTGTTCCCGAAGCAAGGGGGCTTTCTGCGGCGGCAACGCCTTGCTCGCGTCCGGGATGGGGCTGAAGGCGGAGTAATAGACCCGGCGCAGGCCATAGTTGCCGTAGAGGTTGGTGCTGAGACCGAGGATGTCGCGGTCGGTGCTGGCGTCGGCGCCGACGATCATCTGCGTGCTCTGGCCGGCGGGGGCGAACTTGGGCGCGCACGTCTCGGCCTTGGCTTCGTCGATGCGCAGGCGCAGACGCGCCATGCTGCGGCGGATGCCGGGCGCGTCCTTCTCCGGGGCGAGCTGGTTGAGGCTGGCCTCGGTGGGAAGCTCGACGTTGATGCTGAGGCGGTCTGCGTAGCGCCCCGCCTCGGCCAGCAGCTCGGGGGAGGCGTCGGGGATGGTCTTGAGGTGGATGTAGCCGCGGAAGCCGTGCTCCTCGCGCAGGATGCGGGCCACACTGACGACCTGCTCCATGGTGTAGTCGGGGCTGCGGATGATGCCGGAGCTGAGGAACAGGCCCTCGATGCAGTTGCGCCGGTAGAAGCCGAGGGTGAGGGTGACGACCTCCTCGGGCGTGAAGCGGGCGCGCTGGACGTTGCTGCTGCGGCGGTTGATGCAATAGAGGCAATCGTAAACGCAGGCGTTGGTCAGGAGGATTTTCAGAAGGCTGATACAGCGCCCGTCCGGGGCATAGGCGTGGCAGATGCCCATGCCCTCGGTGCTGCCGATGCCGGTTTTCTCGCCTTCGCTGCTGCGCTTGGCGGTGCCGCTGGAGGCGCAGGACGCATCGTATTTCGCGGCGTCGGCGAGGATTTCGAGTTTACGCAGCAGGTCCATGAAACGTCCGTTCTCCTGTGGCAGACTTGACCATGTTGAAGCGGTTTTCAACCTGGGTTGGGTCGGTCTAGGGTGCCCCGCATGATCGATCCTGTTGATTACGCTCGCATCGAGGCGGCGTCCGCGCCGGTGTTTTCCGTTGATGGGACGGCGCTGTTCTATCTGCGCGGGGCCGGGTTGCAACAGGTCTGGAGCATGGACCTCGAGTCGGGGGCGTCCCGGGCGCTTTCGCGGCACGACGAGACGGTCAATCTGTTGCGGCGGGCGCCGGGGGACGACCGGCTGATTTACGCGATCGATGCGGGCGGGGATGAACGGCATCAGCTTTGGCTGCTGCAGGACGGCGCGGCGCGGGCGCTGACGGACGATCCGGCGGTGATCCACGGGATGGGCGCCTGGTCGCCGGACGGAACGCGGATCAGCCTGACCGCGAACGACCGCGACCCGGCGCATTTCGACGTGCTGACGATGGACCTTGCCACCGGCGCGCGGACGCGGCTGATGCAGGGACGGCACGAGGCGACCGTGGGCGCTTGGGCGCCGGACGGGCGCATGGTGGCGGTGCTGGACTACGCCGCCACGGACCAGCGCCCAATCATGATCGCGCCCGGCCAGCAGCCGGCGCCGGCGCCGCGGGCGGCTAAGGCGCGGTATGCCTCCCTGCGCTGGGACGGAGAGGCGCTGCTCGGCCTGACTGACGCGGGCGGGCTGGAGTTCGTGGCATTGTGCCGGATCGACCCGGCGACGGGCGCGGCGGCGCCTATCCATGCGCCGGAGGGACGCGACGTGGAGGAGTGGGCGCTGTCCAGCGGCGGGCTGCTCGCGACGGTCGAGAACGACCAAGGCGTCTCCGTGCTGCGGGTCGGGCCGAGGAACGCCGGGCGGGCGGTGGCGGAGGGCGTGCCGGCGGGGGTGATCGCCGGCTTGGCGTGGTCGCCGGACGGCACGAAGCTCGCCTTCTCGTATAGCTCGGCGTGCCAGCCGGCAGGGCTGTGGCTGTGGCAGGACGGCGCGGTCCGGTCTCTGTGGCAGCCGGATTGGGACAGGCCGTCGCGCGGGTTCGACTTGGTGCAATGGGCCAGCTTCGACGGGCGCATCGTGCCGGGGTGGCTCGCGATGCCGGTGGGCGACATGCCGACGCCCGGGTGGCCCGCGGTGATGTGGGTGCATGGCGGCCCGGCGTCGCAGGCCCGTCCGTGCTTCCGGGCCGACATGCAATCGCTGCTGGCCCAGGGCTATGCCGTGCTGATGCCCAACGTGCGCGGCAGCTCGGGCTACGGGCGCGCGGCGCTGGAGAGCGACGACGTGGAGCGTCGGCTCGACTCGGTGCATGACCTCGCGGCCGGGCGGCAATGGCTGGCGGGCAATCCCGAGATCGATGCCGCGCGCATCGCGGTGATGGGGCAGTCATACGGCGGCTACATGGTCCTGGCGGCGGTCACGGAATATCCGTCGCTCTGGCGGTGCGCGATCGACTTTTACGGGATCGCGGATTTCGGCACGTTGCTCGAAGGGACCGGGCCTTGGCGGCGGGCGCACCGGGCGGCCGAGTATGGGGACCCCTCGAGGCATCGGGCGCTGTTCGACCGGATTTCGCCGATCCGGCACGCGGGGCGGATCGAGGCGCCGCTGCTGGTCCTGCACGGGCGGCGCGATCCGCGGGTTGGGTTCGGGGAGAGCGAGCAGATCGTGGAGGCGTTGGGGCGGCTCGGCAGGCCCCCGGCGTTCGAGGCGTTCGATTATGCCGGGCACGGGTTCGTGCGGCCGGACGACAAGGCCCGGGTCTATTCGGCGGTGGCGGCGTTCCTGGCTGAACGCCTTTAGGGCGGCGTCGGCAACAAGTGCGGCAGCACGCCGGCGAAGCAAAGGCTTGAGGCGCTCGTTCGCCCGATCAATTCAGGCGGTCGCTTTCGAACCAGCCCTCACGCGCCCATCGCGGCGCGCATGAACATGCGTTTCAGGCGGGGCATCCGGTGAACGCCGGCGATGCCGAGATCTCGGGTCGCGCGGAGCAGGGGGTTGTTGGTGCTGAACAGGCGGTCGAGCACGTCGGTGGCGGCCAGCATGGCAAGGTTGTCGGGGCGGCGGCGGCGTTGGTAGGCGGCGAGGAGGGCGGACGCGCCGATGTCCTCGCCCTTGGTTTTCGCGGCCAGGATCAGCTCGGAGAGGGCGATGACGTCGCGGAAGCCCAGGTTGAGGCCTTGCCCGGCGATCGGGTGAATGCCGTGGGCGGCGTCGCCGACCAGGGCCAGGCGGGTGTCGTAGTAGCGCTGGGCGTGCAGCGCGCCGAGCGGATACATCCAGCGGCGGCCGATGAGGCGGATCGGGCCGAGATGGGGGCCGAGGCGGCGGGCGACTTCGCGGGTGAAGGCGGCGTCGTCGAGGCCGATGACGCGGTCGGCGAGCTGGGTGCGCTCGGTCCAGACGATGGCCGAGAGGTTGGGCGCGCCCTCGGTCGCGGCCATCGGGAGTTGGGCGAAGGGGCCGGCGGGGAGGAAATGCTCCAGGGCGGTGCCGTGGTGCGGGCGTTCGTGGGCGATGGCGCAGACGATGCCGCGCTGGTTGTAGGCGGCGCGGGTAACGCCGATGCCGGCCTGCTCGCGAAGCGGGGAGTTCCTGCCTTCGGCGGCGATGACGAGGCGGGCGTTCAGGGTGGGGCCGCCGGCGATGGCAACGGTCGCGCCCGCTGCAGCGCGTTCGACGTGGGCCTCGGCGGGGGCGAACATGCGCAGGCCGGCGGATTGGCGCAGCCGGGCATTAAGGGCCGCGCGGAGAGCCCGCGCTTCGACCATCCAGCCGAACGGGCCTTGATCGGCTTCGGCGTGGTCGAAATGGAGGAAGAGACCGGAGGCGGGGCGGCCGGGGCGGCCGTCGGACACGCGGATGCCGAGGATGGGCCCCGGGGTTTGCGGGAGCGCGTCCCACAGCGCGGCGGCTTCGAGCAGGCGGCGGGAGCCGGAGGCTATGGCATAGGCGCGGCCGTCGAAATCGGGGTGTTCCATCGGCGGGAGGGCGGCGCGGTCGACGACGGCGACCGTGGCGCCCCCTTGGGCCAAGCGGCAGGCGAGGGCCCCGCCGACGGGGCCGGCTCCGACGATGCAGACATCAACATCCATGATCAGGCTCCTTGATGCCTAAAAAGTGGGCAGGGTGATCGCGCGCGCAACGGCGGGAGGGCGGCCATGCGGGCTTTCTTGGCGATGGGCAATCATGTTCGCGCGCCCATGCCGCGGCGCGACGGAGTTGCGGCACGGTTCTTGAGTGAGGCCGGGTCAGCCCGGGGCGGGATGCGGCCGGGGAGACACGGGATTGGAGAGGAGAGGTCTATGAAGCTCATCATGGCCATCATCAAGCCATTCAAGCTGGACGACGTGCGCGAGGCGCTCACTCCCCTGGGGGTGCAAGGGCTGACGGTGTCGGAAGTGAAGGGGTTTGGGCGGCAGAAGGGCCAGACGGAGATTTACCGCGGCGCGGAATATCACGTGAGCTTCCTGCCGAAGGTGAAGGTGGAAGTGGTGGTGCCGGATGACCTGGCCGAGCAGGTGGTCGAGGCGATCATGAAGTCGGCGCATACCGGCAAGATCGGAGACGGCAAGGTGTTCGTGATGGACATCGAGCGGGCGGTGCGAATCCGAACGGGCGAAACGGATAGTGAGGCGTTGTGACGATGACGAAAGAGACGTTTGATCTGAAGCGCGCGGCCGGCATCGGCCTGGCGGTGTTGCCGGTCCTGTTGCTGGCGTGGCCGGCGTTGGCGCAGGTGCCGCCCGCGGCCATCCCGGCGCCCGCGCCGGAGGCGAAGGTCGACAGCGGCGACACGGCTTGGATGCTGACCAGCACGGCCCTGGTGCTGCTGATGACCGTGCCCGGGCTGGCGCTGTTCTATGCCGGGATGGTGCGCAAGAAGAACCTGCTTTCGACCATGATGCAGTCGTTCAGCATCTGCGCGTTGGTCACGGTGCTCTGGTACGTGGTCGGCTACAGCCTGGCGTTCACGGGCAGCAACCCGTATGTCGGCGACTTCTCGCGCGTGCTGCTGAACGGGATGGGCGCGACCTGGGACAAGCCGTTCACGCTGGCGGCGGGAACGGATCTCGCGAGCGCGACCACCATCCCTGAATCCGTGTTCATGATGTTCCAGATGACATTCGCGATCATCACGCCGGCGCTGATCGCAGGCGCGTTCGCGGATCGGATGAAGTTCTCGGCGATGATGGTGTTCATGGCGCTGTGGTCGGTTCTGGTGTACTCGCCGGTGGCGCATTGGGTGTTCAACCCGGTCGGCTGGCTCGCCGGGCTGGGCGCTGCCGACTTTGCCGGCGGCACGGTCGTGCATATCAACGCGGGCGTTGCCGGCTTGGTCTGCTCCCTGGTGCTCGGCAAGCGGCTGGGTTACGGGACGGACAACATGAGCCCTTACAACCTGGCGTTCGCGGTGATCGGGGCGTCATTGCTCTGGGTTGGCTGGTTCGGGTTCAATGCCGGCTCGGCCCTCGGCGCCGGCGGACGGGCCGGCATGGCGATGACGGTGACGCAGATCGCGACGGGCGCGGCAGCACTCGGCTGGGCCTTTGCCGAGTGGGTGACGAAGGGCAAGCCCTCCGTGCTGGGCGCGATTTCCGGGGCGGTGGCGGGCTTGGTGGCGATCACGCCGGCGTCCGGCTTCGTGCTGCCCGGCGCGGGCTTGATTATCGGCTTGGCGGCGGGCCTGATCTGCTACTGGTCCGCGACCGGCTTGAAGCACCTGCTCGGCTACGACGACAGCCTGGATGCGTTCGGCGTGCACGGCGTGGGCGGGATCGTCGGCGCGCTGCTCACGGGCGTGTTCGCGTACGGGCCTCTGACGGCGACCGCCGACAACCCGGCAGGCGCCGTGATCGGCGGGACCACCCAGTTCATGGCGCAGATCTATGCGACTGTGGCGACCGTGGCGTTCAGCGGAGTGATGACGTTCATCCTGCTGAAGATCGTGGACCTGACGATCGGGCTGCGCGTCTCGGAGGAGCAGGAGCGCGAAGGGCTCGATGTCGTGCTTCATGGCGAGCGGCTCGGGTAAGGGCGGCGTCGGCAATGCATGCGGCAGCACGCCGACGAAGCCGCCCGGCAAAAAGGCTCGAAGCGCTCGTTCGCCCGATCGGGTCGCAGCGGTCACGCTTGAACCAGCTCTAGTACTTGGCCGGCTCCCGCCCGATGCGGGAGCCGGCGCCGTTTTGAAGGGCGTTGTGGCAATTTCCCCTCAGTCCCAGGAATGCGGACCGTAAGGCGGAGATTACCGGGTGCCCGCCGCCGCGTTTGCGAGTAGGTTACGGCTTCGCTTCAACAACGCCGAGCAACCTATGGCTTCTGCTGTCTTCGCGTCCCCGGCGCTCCGGGATATGTTCCGGCAGCGGGTCGGGCAGCTCGGCGCGATCGCGCTGGTTGTGGCTTCGGTGCTGCTGCTGGTCTGCCTGGCCAGCTACAACTCGCTTGACCCTTCGCTGAACACCGCGACGTCGAAGCCCGTCGGCAACCTCGCCGGGGCTGCGGGCGCGATCGCCGCGGACGCTTTGCTGCAGTGCTTCGGGATCGCTGCGGCGCTGCCGGCGCTCGCGATGCTGGTCTGGGCTTACCGGTTGGGGTCGCTGCGGCCGGTGCGGCTCGGGGGGCGGGCGCTTTGGCTATTCGCGGCGGTTCCGGTCGCCTCGGGGGTGCTGTCGCTGGCCTCGGGTCGGCCTGGGGCGCTGGGATGGCCGGCGGGGTCGGGACCGGGGGGCGCGGTCGGGGCCTTGCTGCAAACGCAGGCGGTGGCGATGGGCAGTGGGCTGCTGGGGCCTGCCGGGGCGGTGATCGTGATCGCCGCCGGGACGCTGCTCGGGGTTCTGCTGGTTGCCTTGGCGCTCGGGTTGACGCCTGGCGAGTGGCGGGCGGCCGGGCGCGGCGTCGCCGTGGCCGCGCGCGGATCGGTGCGGGGCGGGCAGGGGGCGGCCCGGCTGCTGCAGCGGACCACGTCCCGCATTGTCTCGATCGGGCAGGGCGCCTCGGAAACGGATCAGGGCTTGCGTGAGCCTGAGGCGGAGCTGGCGCCGCGGACAGTGATTGCGCCGCTGCCTGCGAAGAAGCCGGTTGCGGCGAAGCCGGAGCAGGTTTCAGAGGCGCTTGAAGACCGGTTCGCATTCGCGCCGAAGCCGACCATCGCGGCGCCTGTCCGGCCAGTCGAAGCGGCCCGGCCGCCTGGTTTGCCGCTTGATGAGGCGGGGTGGCAGTTTCCGCCGTTGAGCCTGCTGAGCCCCGCGCCGCGGCGGCAGGATAGCGGGCCGAGCGAGGAGGCGCTGCAGGCCAACGCCCGCTTGCTGGAAACCGTGCTGAGCGATTACGGCGTGCAGGGGACGATCCGGGATATCCGGCCCGGGCCGGTGGTGACGCTTTATGAGCTGGAGCCTGCGCCGGGGATACGCAGCGCGCGGGTCATCGGGCTGGCGGACGACGTGGCGCGGAGCCTGAGCGTGACGGCGGTGCGGATCGCGACGGTGCCGGGGCGCAACGTGATCGGCATCGAGGTGCCGAACGCCAAGCGGGAGACGGTGTTCCTCTCGGAGCTGCTGGGGAGCGAGGTGTGGCGGGGGCATCCGGCGAAACTGGCGCTGGCGATCGGCAAGGACATCGGCGGCGGGCCGATCGTGGCCGATCTGGCGCGGATGCCGCACCTGCTGATCGCGGGGACGACCGGATCCGGCAAGTCGGTCGGCATCAACGCGATGATCCTCAGCATCCTGTACCGGATGAGCCCGGATCAGTGCCGGCTGATCATGATCGATCCGAAGATGCTGGAATTGAGCGTCTACGAGGGCATCCCGCATCTGCTGGCGCCGGTGGTGACGGAGCCGGCGCGGGCGGTGACGGCGCTGAAGTGGACGACGCGGGAGATGGAGCGGCGCTACCGGGCGATGAGCCAGCTCGGGGTGCGCAACGTGGGCGGCTACAACGACCGGGTGAACGAGGCGCTGGCCAGGGACGAGGTGCTGACCCGGCGGGTGCAGACCGGGTTCGACAGCGATACCGGCAAGCCGGTGTTCGAGGAGCAGCCGCTAGTCCTGAAGCCCCTGCCGTTCATCGTCGTGGTGATCGACGAGATGGCGGACTTGATGATGGTGGCCGGCAAGGAGGTGGAAGCGGCGGTGCAGCGGCTGGCGCAGATGGCGCGGGCAGCGGGCATCCACGTGATCATGGCGACGCAGCGGCCTTCGGTGGACGTGATCACGGGGACGATCAAGGCGAACTTCCCGACGCGAATCAGTTTCCAGGTGATCAGCAAGTTCGACAGCCGGACCATCCTGGGGGAGCAGGGGGCGGAGCAGCTCCTCGGGCAGGGAGACCTGCTGCACATGGCGGGAGGCGGGCGGATCAACCGGGTGCACGGGCCGTTCGTGGCGGACAGGGAGGTCGAGGAGATCGTCGCCTTCCTGCGGGAGCAAGGCGAGCCGAGTTACGACGATGAAGTGACGGACGGGGCGGCCGAGGACGATAGCGGGGGAGCTATGCCGGCGTTTTCCGGCATCGCCGGGGCTTCGGATGGCGAGAAAGGATTGTTCGACCAGGCCGTCGCGGTGGTGACGCGGGAGGGCAAGGCGAGCACGAGCTTCATCCAGAGGCACTTGGCGATCGGATACAACAGGGCGGCGAAGCTGATCGAGCAGATGGAGAAAGAGGGCATCGTGACCCCGGCCAACCATGTGGGCAAGCGGGAGGTGCTGGCTCGGGTCAGCCGGGACGACGATGATGATTGAGCGTGTCTCGTCGCGCGGGGGGGAGCGGGCGCGGATGATGGCCCGGCACGCGGGAAAAGCTGCTCGTCGCCGCGGTCCGCATGACCCGCCAGCCAGGTTCGCTCGTTTGACCGGCGGCGGATGGTCCCGTCGGGCGCTCCTGGCTGCGCCGATCCTCGCTCCGGGCGGTCGCTCGGCACGTAGGCGCGAGCAGCCAGGCGTGCCGCGTTACCGGTGCGCGGCGAGGGCGGCCTTGATCAAGGCTTCGGCGTCGGATCGCAGCGCCTGGCGGGAGTCGTCGCGGAGATAGGACATATGGCCCCCGGGGTAGACGCGCAGGCCGAGGCGCCCGGCAGGCTTGGTCTCAGGCACTTGGTCCAGCAGGAGGGCGGAGGCGAAATAGGGCGTGACGAGGTCGGTGATGCCGTGGGTGACGAGGGCCTGGGCGGCCGGGTCGAGCGCGAGGTACTGGCGCAGCGCGGTCATGGATTGAGGGCGGCTGTTGCCGTGGCCGTAATCCCATTCGCGGGAGATGCCGTCGTTCAGCAAGTAGTATTGCCGATTGGGCGCGCCGTTGGGCTGCCAGTCGAGCTGGGCGGCGTAGAGGGTGAGCATGCCGCCGGTGAAGGGGGCGCGGAGGCCGTCGAGGATGGCGTCCGGGGAGTTGTCGAGGGCGGCGGCGGGGAACGGGTCGGCGGCGGCGACGGTGGCGTCGTAGGGGCTGGCGACCTCGCCGGGGTTGCGGTCGCGCAGGACGTCATCGAGGGCGATCTGGCCTTGGCGGCGGCGTACGAGGCCGCGGTCCAGGCCGGTGAGCCCGGCGACGTGGTCGGTGATGCGGGCGACGGCTTCGGCGTCCTTGGGGCCGCGCACGAGGTCGGTGAGATAGTCGGTGCGGGCGTAGGCTTCGGCATCTGAAACTTGGGCGCGGGTGGCGGCGTTCCGGGCGGCGGCGGCGAGGCTCGGCAGGCGGGCGACCCATTTCAGCGGATCGTAGGGCGCGTCGCGCCCGTTGAAGTCGAGCACGGGGGAGATCATGATGAGGCCGGAAACGCCGACGCCTTGCTGGTCGTTGAGCGCGCGGGCGAGTCGCGGGGCGCGGAAGCCGCCGTAGCTCTCCCCGGCGATGAAGACGGGGCTTGCGAGCCGGTTGTGCGACTGCAGCCAGCGGCGGATGACGGTGGCGAGCGTGCGGATGTCGCTGTCCACGCCGTAGAAGGACTTCGCGTTGTCCTTGCCCGTGGCGCGGCTGTAGCCGGTGCCGACCGGGTCGATGAAGACGAGGTCGGTGAAGGGGAGCCAGGTCTCGGCGTTGTCGATGGGAACGGCGGCCTGGCTGGGCACGATCGGGATCGCGACCGGGACGCGCCAGGGACCCAGGGCGCCGATGTCGAGCCAGGCGGAGGACGCGCCGGGGCCGCCGTTGAGGGCGAAGGTGACGGGGCGGGGCGACGGGGCGTCGTGCAGGAAGGCGGTGGCGACGATCTCGGCCTGGGAAGCGCCGTCGGGGTTGGCGAGGGTCAGGGTCTCGACGACGGCGGTGAAGGCGAGGGGACCGGCGGCAAGATCGAGGGTGTGCTTGGTCGTGCTGTCGGCGGCCCGGGCGGGAGCGGCGAGGACCAGGACGAGAACGAGGAGGAGGCGGGGCATGATGGATTCCGGCTTTCAGGGGCGATGCGAGCGCGATCGGAGCGCGAGGGCGTTCGATGCCGGCATCAACGGCAGCGCCGGAAATGAGTGTGTCGGCACGCCGATAAAGCTGCCCGTCTAAACACAGACTTGGGGCTTGTCCGACCCAGAGGAGCATAGCGATAAGTGTCGGACAAGCACCAAGAGACGTTTTGGCGTGTTCGTGGCAACCTCATCGAGGCGCCGCGGCGGCTAATTCAGTCTGCCCGCTTCGAGGCGGCCGGGTTCGCCGCCTTCGAACGGGTTTCCTGGCCCAACCCCCGGCGCCTGCTTGAGCCAATCGGAACCATGCCTCCCGCCGAAGCCGGGCTGCGCAACGATGCTTGGATCGCGAAGCCCGCCTTGGCGGCGGCGCTCAACGGAACCGGCTTCCGGCAGACCCGCTATGGCACATCGCGCGCTCTGCCCGGCAATTCCCAAACATGTATTCACGGCGTGTTCAAGGCGCGACTCCAGCCGTTCGGTACGCAGTTTGCTCAGCTCGACTTGCCGCAATTTCTATCCTGTGCGGGACTATGTGGCGATCCAGAAGATGTCCTCGGCGGCGATGACCGCGACGGCGCGATCGATTGACAAAGCTGCGCGTCCGAGCGGCCCGGCGCGTGTCCATCGCTGTTTCCAAAGCGAGCGATAGAGAACTTCGACACGATTGTCCTGCCCACCCGGCGTCCTGCCCACCCGGCGTCCTGCCCACCCGGCCGAAGTCGTGCGGCCGGCTGACCGGATGCGGCATGACATAAAGCGTAGCCGCGGCTGCGCCGCTCGGCGAGCAACGCCCCACGACGGCAGGGGAACGTCTCGATACGCTGAATGGTCGGATCGGCCATCTGCGACGATACCCTGGCCGGATCGCTTGCGTCGTCGCGGATGCAAGAACGCTTGCGGGGCGGCCGGTTCCAAGGCTGCGATGAAAGTGAATTGCCCTGGCGCCGTCTGCGCGATGGAGCGAGGAAAACGGCAAGCGGCACAAGACCCTGGCCGCCCGGGCTCGGCAGGCGATCTTGCAAGCCAGGCGCTAGCTGCCGGGCCGCACACTGGTCGTCGCCGGCGACAACGGCTTCGCCGCCCTGGATTGGCTCGCCGCCGTGCGCCGGCGCGTCTGCGTGATCACCCGGTTGCGGCTCGATGCCGATCTGTTCAAACCCGCCCGCCGGCGCAGGCCAGGCCAACGCGGGCGCCCCCCTCTGAAAGGGCGCGCAGTGCCGAAACCCGGCGCCGTCCTGAACCCGAAGACGAGTTGGGCCACGGCGGCCGTTTCCCAATGGCATGGCGATCAACAACGCACCCTGCAAACCGCGGCCGGCACTGCGCTCTGGCGTCGCAGCGGCATCCCACCCGTGCCGATCCGGTGGGTGCTGGTCCACGACCCGATCGGCGAACATGACCCACAAGCGTTCCTCAGCACCGGCCTCGATGCCGCGCCCGGCATGACCCTGCAGCGGCTCGTCTCCCGATGGCGGGTGGAGACCACGTTCCAAGAAGCCCGTGCTCGTCCTGGCGTCGAAACCCAACGCCAATGGCCCGATCTCGCCATCCTGCGGACAACCCCGGCATTGCCCGGGCTGTTTTCGTTGATCACCGTCCGGGCCGCCGAATTGGCAATAGCGGACGGCGGCACGCTCCGCTCTCACGCCGCCGCGTGGCATCAAAAGAAGGACCCGACCTTCAGCGACGCCATCGCCGCCGTCCGCCGCGCGCTGTGGTCACCGCCGGATTTCTCGATGTCCCGGACGATGGCCGACTCCATCATAATGCCCGTCCGCTTGCTCGAAGGCTTCGTCGAGACTCCCTCCCTCGCAGCTTGAGATGCGGAAAGAGGAGCTTAAAGGCGCCTCAGCAGACGTTCGTGGCACAAACCACGGATATCTGCTCACGAGCCGCGCCGCGGCCGAACCCGGCGGGACGTCGATCTCTTTTCTGCCCGTTCACGCATCCGTGCGCGCGCATGTCGGCTGCCGTACGCTAACGTTGCTTAGCGGGCCTCGCGGCTGCTGCAGGGCCCCTCACGAAAGGGGAGCGAGCACATGGTTGACGCTGTTGCCGCCGGAACCGTCCAATCGGACGCGCCGGCTATTCGTCAGATTGGCTGGTCTGACCTGAAAAGCGCCTTGGCCGACGGCTATGCCGACTTCATGGCGATCCCGACCCAGCTCGTATTCCTCTGCCTGATCTACCCGATCGTCGGTTTCGCCGCGGCCCGTGCGGCGGATGGCGACTTTCTGCCGATGCTGTTCCCGCTCACGGCGGGCCTGTCGTTGATGGGGCCGCTGCTCGCCGTCGGCACCTACGAGATCAGCCGGCGTCGGGAGGCCGGGCTGCCGGTCTCCTGGCTGAGTGCCTTCAGCGTTTTCCGTTCGCCGGCTATCGTCTCCCTCGTGATGATGGGTTTTCTGTTGCTCGCGGTGTTCTTTATCTGGCTTGGATGCGCCCGGGCGATCTATGCCGCGACGATCGGCTCGGGGGCGCCGGACAGTATCAGCAGCTTGATTGCCATGGCGCTGCAGACGCCGGACGGGCGCCAGCTCATCCTCTGGGGCAACTTGGCCGGCCTGCTGTTCGCCATCGTCGTGCTCTCGATCTCAGTCGTCTCGATCCCGATGCTGCTGGACCGGCAGTGCTCGCCGTTCGTCGCGATCCAGACCTCGGTGCGAGCCGTCGCGCGCAACCCGGCCACGATGGCGGTCTGGGGCTTGATCGTTGCCGCTCTCCTGGCCGCTGGAAGCATCCCGTTCTTCGTCGGCCTCGCGGTCGTCATGCCGGTTCTCGGCCATGCTACATGGCACTTGTATCGGCGGGTGGTGGCGTAACCCCGGCTACCGATTGGCCGCCGCCCCGAACGCGCCGTTGCCGGACGGCGCCCCCGCGAACGCGCCGAATGCGTAGGCTTGCGGCGGGATCGCGCCGAATTTCACGCCGGGCGGCGGCCAGGGCGCATAAGGCCCTGCTGGCTTGGCGGCGCCTGCGGACGCCGGACCCTGACCAAATACCCGTCGCTGATAAGCCTCTCCAAGTTCTTGCGTTTGCGAGTGATACCAGGCGGTAGCCAGCGCCCATCCCCCGGCTTGCGCGTAGAGGCTGCGCAAGTACCGGGCCGCGTAGGCCGCATTCGTCGGCGGGTCGAACGCCGCATCAAGGTTGGCGAAAGCTGCCGGGTGATGCAGCAGGTTGACCTGCATGCAGCCGACGTCCACCGATTTTATCCCGCCAGCCTGGATCGCTTGGACGGCAGCGACGGCCTCGGCCTTGTCAGCAAAAAAGCGCCCGGCGCCGCCGACGTTGATCGTCCACGGCCAAGGCCGAACCAGGCCGGTTGCCGGGTCGGGCCGTCCGCTCTCGACCCGGGCAATGGAGGCAAGCAGCGTTGCCGGGACGGGGGCGAACCGGGCCTGCGCGACGGCGCGCTCGCACAGGTCGAACGGCGTGCCGGCTGGCTCGGCCTCATGTCGGCCAGGCGCCGAACCCGCCGCCATGAGGCCGAACAGCCCCCATACCCACGCCAAGCGACGCATTCCCAGCCCTCGCTCGGCGTCAGGCCGCGATCAAGCCGCCGAGCCGCGCCAAGGCCGCGAGGTGCGCGTCGGTGTCGCCGAACCCGCGCTCAATCATGGTCATGCGCTTGAACGCATGGCCGACGGCATATTCCATCGTCACGCCGATGCCCCCGTGCAACTGGATCGCTTCCTGCCCAATATGCCGTCCGCTGCGCCCGGCCTGAACCTTCGCGGCATGAATGGCCCGGCGCCGCTCGTTCGCGTCGTCGGAACCCGCCATCATCGTTCCGTACAGCGCCATGCTCCGCGCCTGCTCGAGCGAGACGTACATGTCCACCGCCCGGTGCTGCAGGGCCTGATTCTCGCCGATCGCCCGCCCGAACTGCTTGCGCGTCTTCAAGTAATCCACCGTCATGCCGTGCATCAGCTCCATGATGCCGACGGCCTCGGCACAGAGGGCGGCAATCGCCTCGTCCTCGGCGCGCTCCAGCGCCGGCAAGGCTGCTTCCGGGTCGCCGAGCGGCGTTGCTTGCGCCTTGTCGAAGGTGATTTCGGCGGCGCGCAAGCCGTCCTGGGTCGGATAAGCCCGCCGGGACACGCCCGCCTGCTCGGCTTCCACGGCGAACAGCCCGATGCCCGACCGCTCCCGCTCGCCCCCCGCCGACCGCGCGCTGACCAGCAGCGTGTCAGCGCTGTCGCCGTTCAGGACCAGGCTTTTCGCTCCGGAAATCAGCCAGGTTCCGCCGTCTCGCCGGGCCGCCGTCTTCACGTCGTTCAGGCTGTAGCGGGCCTGCCGCTCGGCCTGGGCAAGCGCGAGGACGCGGGACCCGTCCATCAGGCCGGGCAAGATCTCCGCTCGCTCCTCCTTCGTCGCGCCGTGGCGCAGAACGGCGCCGCAAAGCACGACGCTCGGAAAATAAGGTTCGACCACCAAGCCCCGGCCGCACGCCTCCATGACCAGCGCCGTCTCCACCGGGCCGCCGCCAAACCCCTGCTCGTCTTCCGGAAACGGCAAGCCGAGCAGCCCAAGTTCAGCAAATGCTGCCCATATCTCGTCGCTCCAGCCTTTCGGCTGCGAACGGTATCCACGCCGGGCCTCAAACCCGTATCGGTCCTGGATCAGCCGGTCGACGCTGTCCTTGAGCAGGCGCTGTTCATCGCTGAGGTCGAAATCCACCGGGCGCTTCCTTTCACGTTGATGCGGCGAAGCGAGACTGCAATCGCCCTGGCTGAAGTCAGGGCGTCAATTTCCAGTCCAGATTAATGCTAGACCCTTGTCGCCCTGAGACAGTCAGGACGACAAGGGTCTAGCCCAATCCGGCCAGCCCGCCACCTCAACGGCAGCGTTTTATGCGCCGGAAAGGTTTACAAACCGTCTTTGGCGTCCTTCGCGGTGTTGGAAATCGACCTGCCAGCCGCGCTGGTGTCCTTGCCCAGGCCCTCCGTCGTGTTGCACGCCGACAGCAGCGGCGCCGCTGCCGACAACGCGAGAAGCACGATCAGGGCCCGTGCAATACTGGAAACGCTCATGATTAACTCCCAAAGTATCAAAGGCTATGACAACACTGTCATTGCTATCCCACT
Organism: Acetobacteraceae bacterium; assembly: GCA_965217935.1. Classification (GTDB taxonomy): domain Bacteria; phylum Pseudomonadota; class Alphaproteobacteria; order Acetobacterales; family Acetobacteraceae; genus JBBROS01. Next base: position 2,558,805 of record OZ244581.1, read on the forward strand.
GTCCCAGGACCGTAAACACCCGGCAAACATTTAGGCATGATCTGTTGGTCTTGCCCGTCCGCTTTGCCGCAGGAACCGCCATGTCAGCAAAAGCGCGACGACCGTCAAGCTCACCGCCAGGCCCCACCATGACCCGGCAGCGCCCCAGCCGGCCCGTATCGTTAACCACCAGGCGGCAGGGAAGCCCAGGCCCCAATAGCCGAACGCCGCGATGAGGAAGGGTATGCGGGTGTCGCCAAGCCCGCGCAACGCGCCGGCCGCCACGCACTGAACCCCGTCCGCCACCTGGAACGCCACGGCGATCCCAATCAAGCCGGTCGCGATGGCGAACGCATCGGCGTCAGCGGGCGCCGCAGGGTCAAGATAGAAGCCGACGATGGCGCCCGGGATCAGCAGCAGCGCCGCCGCCGCTCCCGCCTCGAACGCGGCGCCCAGCCCGATCGCCACCAGGCCGGCCCGCCGCGCTCCACGCCGGTCGCTTGCCCCGGCATAGTGCCCGACCCGCACGTTGGCCGCCTGCGCGATCGCCAACGGGACCATGAAGGCCACCGAAAGGACGCTGAGCGCCACCTGCTGCGCCGCCAACGCGGCCGGGCCAAGCAGCCCGATCAGCAAGCCAATCGCCAGGAACAGCCCCGCCTCGACCGCGAAGGCGGCGCTCACGGGCAGCCCGAGACGCAGCATGGCGATCAGCACGTCAAGCTGCGGCCGCCGCCACTGTACAGCCGGGCGCACCGTGGGCCGCCGATGCACCAGCAGCAGCAACGCGCCCGCCGCCGCCCAAAGCACGATCACGCTCGACAGCGCGGAGCCGGTCAGGCCCAGCGCAGGCAGGCCCCATGCGCCGTGGATGAGCCCGTAGCAAAGGAAGCCGTTGGCGACCGCAGCCCCCAGCGCCACCCATTGCAGCATCCAGCCCCGGTCGATCGCCGGCAGGAACGCGCGCATCAACCCGAGCCCGATCAACGCGCCCGGCGTGCCCCAGCGCAGCACGCCCAGGTAGGCGCCGAAATCGGCCGCGAGCCTCGCGGGCTCGCCGATCGCGAGCAGCAGGGGTTCGGCCGCGCTGAACAGCAGGAACGGCGGCAGGATGAGGAGCAGGCACAGCAGGAACCCGGTCCAGTAGAATCGCGGCGCCTCCGCCCCGCGCCCCGCGCCCCGCGCTTGCGCCACCAGGATGCTGACCGACGTCAGCACGCCTTGCATCAGGATCACCGCGGTGAAGAACAGGCTCGCGGCAAGGCCGCCGGCCGCCACCGCCTCGCTGCCGATCGTGCCGAGCAGCACGGTGTCCGTCACCCCCATCGCCATCTGCGCGAGCTGCGCGATGGCCAGCGGGGTTGCCAAGCGGACCGTCTCGGCCGCGTGCCAGGCAACGCTTTGCGAGCAGGGGAGGGCAGGGCGGCCCGGGCCGTCCAACACGAGCAAGTCCTGTGTTGATTGAAACTTCGGTCATGCGGCCGGGCGCGGACCGGGTCAATGCCGCTCGGCGCGGATCAGCCTCTCGCCCCGATCATCGCGCCCCGCAGCCGCTGCGAAAACACGTCGATCACGGCAACGGTCACAAGCACCATGAGAATAATGAACGCCGCTTCCTGCCACTCCAGGATGCGGATCTGCTCATAGAGGTAAAGCCCGATCCCGCCCGCGCCGACGATGCCGATGATCGTCGCCGAGCGGACGTTCGATTCGAAGAAGTAGAGCAACTGGCTGGCGAACACCGGCAGGATCTGCGGCATGATGCCGAACCGGATCACCGCGACAGGCCCGCCCCCGCATGAGGCGACGCCTTCCCCCGCCCGCCGGTCCGCCGTCTCGATCGCCTCGGACATCAATTTCGACAACGCCCCGAAATCGGCGCAGGCGATGGCCAGCGCGCCGGCGAACGGGCCGAGGCCGACCACGTTGATCCAGATCAGCGCCCAGATCAGCGTATCCACGCTGCGGATCGTATCGAGCCCGCGCCGGGTCAGCGCGTGCAGCACGCGGTTGGCGACCACATTCTTCGCCGCCAGGAATCCGAACGGGAAGGCGAACGCCGAAGCCGTCAACGTGCCGAGCAGGGCGATCGACAGCGTCTGGCCGAGGGCGTGGAGGTAAATCCAGAAGCGGCTCCAGGCGTGCGGGACCGGCGGCATCATGAGCGAGGCAATGTCCAGCAGCCGCCTCGCGCCCTGCCAGAGCCGAACCGGCGAGATGTCGAGCAGCACGAGCCCCAGCACGTAAAAGGCGCCAACGCCCGCGAACAGCGCGATGCTGACGCGCCGCGCATGAGGGTCCCCGCGCAACAGCCCGGCATGGCGGGCCTCGATCCCGGCCCGGTCTGCCCGCAGGTGCTCTGCCAGCGTGCTCAATGCCTCGTCTCCAGCGCCAAGAGGCGGTGGCGCAGGGTTTCCGAAACGAAATCGATCGCCATGACAGAGACGACCAGCATCAGCAGGATCGCGCTCACGTCCGAGTAATAGAACTTGCGGATCGCCGTCAGCAGCGTCTCGCCAATGCCGCCCGCGCCGACGAAGCCGATCACCGCGGCGCCGCGGACGTTGATCTCGAACCGAAGCAGCGCGTAGCTGGCGAAGCTGGACAGCACCTGCGGCAGCGCCCCGAACCGCACCTCCGACAGCCACGAGGCGCCGGTCGAGGCCACGCCCTCGACCGGGCCCATGTCGATGTTCTCGATCACTTCCGAGAACAATTTGCCCAGCGCGCCCGCCGTATGCACCGCGATGGCCAGTACCCCGGGCAATGCGCCGAGGCCGAAGGCGGCGACGAAGATCAACGCGAAGACGATATCCGGCACCGTGCGGCAGAACTCCAGCACGCGCCGGGCGGCGAAGCGGACCAGGCCCGAGCGCCCGAGATTCCGACTCGCGAGCGCCGACCCGGCAATCGCGCCCACGAAGCCCGTGAGCGTGCCGACATAGGCGATCAGCAGGGTTTCCCCGAGCAGCCCGCTCCAGCGCCCGAGGCCCCAGAACCAATAAACCGGGTCGGTCCATACCCGCGCGCCGGTATCCAGCGAAGCGATGCGGTCGAAGTAGCTGCCGAAATTGCCCAATTTGTCCCAGAACGCCGCCGGGTCCACCTCCGCCCCGGCTGCGGCCGCCAGCACCGCCAGCACGAGGATCGCGGCGCCGAGCAGCACCTGCCGCCGCTTCGCCGTCAACGCGGCATCGTAGGCCGCAAGCAGCGGCTCCAACTGCCCCGGCGGCGGCGTCGCGAGCGCTGACGGCATCGCGATGCCTACGCCTTGCGCAGCCGGTCGACGTAGCGGAGCATCTTGATGGTGTCTTCGTAATCCGCGTTGTCCACGTTGGCCCAGGGCCGGTTCTTGCCGTCCGACAGGCGGGCAAACGCCTGCGGCGCCTTCTCCGGCGCCTGCATGAACGCCTCGCGGATCGCCGCCTTCAGGTCATCCGGCAGCGAGTCGAGATAGGCGTAAGGCGAGTTGATGATCAAGGGCGACTTCAAGACGATGCGGAAGTCATCCACAGTGGCCGGCTTGCCGTCGATCGGCTTGATCATGCCTTTTTCAAGCATCCGCGTCAGGTTGCTGTCATTCGGCGCATTCCACCAGTTGGCGCAGGTCTGCACGGTGCCCTGCACCAGCGCCAGCACCGCGTTCTCGTGGCTGCCGGTCACCAGGACCTTGTCGAAGAACTTCTCGGCATCGATGCCCCGTTTACTCAATGTGTAGAGCGGCATGTTGTAGCCGGAGGTCGAGTTCGGATCGACGAGGCCGATATTCTTGCTCTTCAGCTCCTCAAGGTCTTTATAAGGACTGTCTTTCATCACGTAGAAGACCGAGTGGTAGCCCTTGGAGCCGTCCTTGTTGACGTCGATGACGAAGGCCGTCGTCTTCACGCCAGTCATCAGGGCGCGCGAGAACGACGCCGGGCCGTAGTAGGCGATCTGGATATTGCCCGAACGCTGCCCCTCGATGACGGCCGCGTAGTCGTTGGCGATCCGCAAGGTGACTTTGGCGCCGAGCTGTTTGGCCAGGTAGTCCATAAACGGGCCGAACCGTTCCGTGACGCCGGACGCGTTCTCCGCTGGGATCACCGCGAACACCAGTTCAGGATACTTCTCCGCCCAGGACGGCGACGCCGCGCGGGCGAAGGTGGTCGAGGCGGCGCCGGCGGCAAGCCCGGCCAGCAGGGTGCGGCGTTTGAACATGTTGCTCTCCTGGTTGTCAGAAAATCAGGTGTGGGCGTAAGCGGCCTGGACCGGCGCATCCTCCCGCGCGTCCAGAACCTCCGCCGCCTCCAGCCCGTAAAGCTCCCGCGCGGCAGAGTCCGTCAGCCGCTCGGGCACGTCGTCGAACACGACCCGCCCGGCGGCGATGCCGACCAGCCGGTCGCAATAGGTCCGCGCCAGGTCGAGCGAGTGCAGGTTGCACAGCACCGTCAGCCGGAAATGCCGGTTCATCCGCAGCAGCGCGTCCATCACCACTTTCGCGTTGCGCGGATCGAGCGAGGCGACCGGCTCGTCGGCCAGCACGATGCTCGGCTCCTGCACCAGCGCGCGGCAGATCGCCACCCGCTGCTGCTGCCCGCCCGACAGCGTGTCGGCCCGCTGCGGCGCCAGTTGTGCGATATCGAACTGCTCCAGCGCCGCCATCGCGATCGCCCGGTCCGCACGGCTCCAAAGCTTGAGGTTCGACCGCCAGGCCGGGGTATGCGTCAGCCGGCCGAGCAGCACGTTGTTCAGCACGTCGAGTCGGCCGACCAGGTTGAACTGCTGGAACACCATGGCGCACGTCCGCCGCCAGTCCCGCAACCCGCGTCCGTGCAACGCGGTGACGTCCTTGCCGTCCCAGATGATGCGGCCGCTGCTCGGCTCGGAAAGCCGGTTGAGCAGCCGGAGCAGCGTCGATTTCCCCGCGCCCGATCGCCCGATCACGCCCACGAACTGTCCCGGCGGTATCTCTAGCGATACGCCACCGACGGCCGCCTTGGCCCCGAATACCTTGGTTACGCCGTCCAAAACCAGCAACAGCCACTCCCGCGACATCGCGAAGAGCTGTTTAGCAAAAGATGGTTGATCGGACTGTGAAGCTATCGTGACGCCGGCGCCTGGGCCTGTCCCGCTCGCTCTCCGGCTTGGACCGTGCCGCTATCCATGAGATGGTCACTGGCATCAACATCGGTGCGATCAGGGCGGAGCGATGCTGCGGCGGTTGAAGGCGTGGGCGCGAGCGGTCAGACGGGACGCGCACGCGTTTTGGCTCGCAGCGCGATCCTCGGACGCCATGGCACGCCAAGGCGCTGGCGCTCGCAGCCGCCGCCTATGCCCTATCGCCCATCGGCTTGATACCGGATTTCATCCCGGTCGCCGGCTATCTCGACGACGCGATCCTGCTGCCGTTGGCGATTATGCTGGCGGTCCGTCTGGCGCCGCCCAACGTGATGGCCGAACACCGGGCCGCTGCCGAAACGTCCCAGAGCAAGCCGGTCAGCCGGATGGGCGTCGTTGTTATCGTGTCGCTGTGGCTAGCCGCTGCCACGGCCCTGGCACGGCGGTTATGGCCAAGCGCCGCCTGATGGGTCAGCCCTCGCGCTACTGCTTCGGCGTCACCCGCAGCACCCGCCCATCGCTCGCGTCCGTCAGCAAATACAGCGCCCCATCCGGACCTTGCACGACATTGCGAATGCGCGAGCCCAGATTCGTCAGCAGGCGCTCTTCTCCAACAACCCGGTCGCCATCCAGCACCAGCCGCACCAGCGCCCGGCTCGATAACCCGCCAATAAACACGTTGCCCCGCCACTCCGGGAACAGGTCGCCGGCATAGATCGTCATGCCGGATGGCGAGATGACCGGGTCCCAGTAATACACCGGCTGCTCCATCCCCTCCATCTGCGTGATGCCGCGCCCGACCGGCTCGCCGGAATACTCCTCGCCGTAGGTGATCGTCGGCCAGCCGTAGTCGCGCCCCTTCTCCACCCGGTTGATCTCGTCGCCGCCGCGCGGTCCCATCTCGACCTCCCACAGCCGCCCCTGCGCGTCGAGCGCCGCGCCCTCGACGTTGCGGTGTCCATACGACCAGATCTCCGGCCTCGCTCCGGCTTGGCCCACGAACGGATTGCCCGCCGGCGCCGACCCATCCGGGTTCACCCGCACGATCTTGCCCAGATCGCTGCCGAGGTCCTGCGCCTGCCGCCGCCCTTCCAGCACCGACCGCTCGCCCAAGGTGATGAACAGCTTGCCATCCGGCGCGAACACCAGCCGCCCGCCGTAATGCTTGGTGGAGTCGACCGACGGCATTTCGCGGAACACCGATTGCACCGTCTCGACTCGAGCCTTGGGTCTGTCGATCAGCCGACCGCGCGCGACAGCCGTGCCGGTCCCGTCCGCCCGGCGCTCCGCATAGGACCAATAAATCAAGCCTGACGCCGAGAAATCAGGCGCGACCGCGACATCGAGCAATCCGCCCTGATCCCGCCCGAAGGCTTGCGGCAGGCCCTGCACCGGGTCCGACACATGCCCGTCGCGACCGATGACGCGCAACGCCGGCGGCGACTTCTCCGTCACCAACATGCGTCCGTCCGGCAGGAACGCGAGACCCCAGGGGTAGCTCAACCCGGAGGCGACGGTTCGTATGTCAAGGCCGGTGTTCGACAAGACCTCGGGCGCGCGGGTTTGCCCCGGGAATGCCGGCTTGAACGCGGGCACGTTGGGCGGCCCGGTTCGCACGGGCGCTTGCGGCCATGCCGGGCCGCCAACCGCCAATCCGATCGTTATGGCGAGAGCCGGCCGATAGCGCATCCAAACCCCCTGTTCCCGCCGCGATCCCAGGCGGTCCTTTACGAAGGTAACGCCGGGCAGTTGCTAAACAACCCTGGAATCGTCTCGCCGTTGCCCCTCCGCTCAGGCCCTGAGCGACGGCGCCTCCAGCAGATGCTCCATACGGATCGGCAAGTCGCGGATGCGCACGCCCGTTGCGTGATACACCGCATTCGCCACGGCCGCGTTCAGCCCGACGTTGCCAAGCTCGCCAATCCCCTTGATCCCGAGCTTGTTCACCTCGTGGTCCGTCTCCGACAACAGGATCGTCGCCACCTCCTGGATATCGGCATTCACCGGGATCAGGTATTCGGCCAAGTTGTCGTTGTAGTAGCGCGCCGTCCGCCGATCGATCTCGGTCGCTTCCAGCAAGGCGGCGCTGATGCCCCAGATTTGCCCGCCCATGAGCTGGCTCTTGGCCGCCTTCGGATTGACGATCTGCCCGGCCGCGTAGGCGCCGACGATCCGCGGCGCCCGAACCTCGCGCGTTCGCATATGCACCCGAACCTCAACGAACTGCGCCCCGAAGGCGCACTGGATACGGTCGTCCAGCTCCGTGCCGCCTTTCAGGGCTGATTTGCCGTCGTAGAGCGCCTTGAGGCCGCTGTCCGGCACGCCATCCGGGATGTTCTCCGCATAGGCTTCGATCGCGCCGTTCGTCGTCCGCCCGATCGCCTTCTCCAACGGCTCGGTCGTCCCATCCGGCCCGCGCAACCCGGCTCCCACCAGCAACAACTCCGCCGGGTCCTGCCCACGGAACGGCCCGTCGCTGGCGCCCGACGCCGCCTGCGCGATCCGGTCACGGATCTGCTCGCACGCCTTGGCGATCACGTTGCCGATGCTGGCCGTGTTGTTCGATCCGCCAGAGACAGGCGCCGGCGGCAAGTTGGTGTCGCCCAACTCAACCGTGATATGCTCGACCGGCACGCCCAGCCCAGACTGCGCCACCAGGGCGGCGACGGTGTAAAGCCCGGTGCCGATGTCATGCCCTGCCGTCTGCACCTTGACCCGGCCTTGCGGCGAGAGGATCACCCGAGCCGTCGCCGGCGCCATATTGGTTGGATACATCGTGGTCGCGCAGCCCCAGCCGATCAGCCACTCGCCCTCGCGCATCGAGCCGGGCTTCGGGTCCCGCTTGCTCCACCCGAACGCCTCGCCGGCCGCCTCGAAGCAGCGCATCAGCTTGCGCGAGGTGTAGGGCAATCCCTTGATCGGCTCGTGCATCGTGTTGTTGATCCGGCGCAGCTCGACCGGGTCCATCTTCAACGCGACCGCCAGCTCATCCATCGCCGATTCGAGCGCGAAGATGTATGGAACCTCAGGCGGGCTGCGCATGAACCCCGGCGTGTTGCGGTCCGCATGAATGATATGCACCTGGCTATCGACGTTCGGGCAGGCGTAGAGCCGCACAGAGCCTTTCACCCCGGCGACCCGGTAATTGTCGGGCCGCGACGTCACCTCCCAACCCTCCTGGATCAACGCCTGCAACTTGCCGTCCTTGCCCGCGCCCAGCCGCACGCGGTGCCGGGTCTCGGCCCGGTAGGTGGCGATGGTGAACCCTTGCGCCCGGCTGGTTTCGAGCCGGACCGGACGCCCGACCCGTTTCGCCGCCAGCGCCACCAAAGCCGTCCGCTGCGTCATTGATCCGCGCGACCCGAACGCGCCGCCGATATAAGGCGAGACCACGCGGATATCGGACGCCGGGATGCCGAGCTGCTCGGCCAGGCCGAACTTGAACCCGCCGACGTTCTGCGACGATTCCCATACCGTGAGCTGCTTGCCAGTCCACTCCGCAGTCGTGTTGAACAGCTCGATCGGGTTGTGATGCTGCGTCGGCGTCGAATAATTGTAATCGACCGTGACGGGCGCGGCCGCGAAGGCGGACTGCGCGTCGCCCACCTTCGGCATCGGCTTCACCTCGGTTCCGTCCTCGCGGTCGGCCTGCTCGGCGGTGATGGTCGTCGTCCCCGGGCTGTCGAACGTGGCGGATGGCGCCTCCTCGGCATAGTCGAACTGGATCAACTCCGCCGCCTCCTCTGCCGCCTCGTGCGTCTCCGCCACGACCAGGGCGACGATCTGTCCCGCGTGCCGCACTTTGTTCGACGCGAGCGGCGCGATCGTCGTGCCCATGTATCCCTTGTTCAGCGTAAGTTTGCCCGGTTTCACCCGGTCGCCCACGCTTTCATAGGTGATGATGTCCAGCACCCCCGGCACGCGGCGCGCCTCGCTCTCATCGATGCCGTTGATCTTCCCGCGCGCGATCCGGCTGGTGGCGAGGCAGGCGTGGGCCGGGCTCGACGTTCCGTAGAAGTCCGACCCATACTGGGCCGCGCCCGTCACCTTCTCGCGCCCGTCGATGCGTGAGGTCGCGGCGCCGATGCCTTGCTTGCCGGCGATCGCCGGGCCGTACTGCGTCATGACGCCGGGGTTGTTGTCGTCGGCCATCTCAGATCTCCAGGGCTTTGGCTTGCATCAGGGCGCGGACCAGCGTGCGGCGCCCAAGCTCGGCAGCGAACGCGTTGCCTTGCTGCGGCCTCGCATCGGCGAACGCCGCCTTCGCGGCGTCATTGGCCACGTCTTCGGACAGCGGCTTGCCTTTCAACGCCGCCTCCGCCTCGTGCGCCCGCCACGGCTTGTAGGATACTGCGCCAAGACCGATCCGGGCCTCCCGAACGGTCCCATTCTCCAGATGCAGGGCCACGGCCGCCGTCGAAACCCCGTAGGCATACGAATCGCGATCGCGCACCTTTACGTAAACCGATCGCTTGGTCCAAGGCCCGGCCGGCACGTGGAAACCGGTGATCAGCTCGCCCGGGTCGAGCACCGTCTCCCGGTGCGGATCGTCAGACCCGGTATGCAGGTCCTCGAACTCGATCGTCCGGCCGCCCTTCGGCCCGGCCGTCTGCACCTCGGCCCCTAACGCCACCAGCGCCTGGGCGAAATCGCCGGCATAGGAGGCGATGCACTTGTCGCTCACGCCCAGGATGGCGTGCTTGCGCTGCATTCCTTGCAAGGCGGCGCACCCGCTCCCCGGCACGCGCTTGTTGCACTCGGTCCAACTGCCGGCATCGCGGAAATACTCGCACCGGGTCCGCTGCAGCACGTTGCCGCCAAGGCTCGCCATGTTGCGGATTTGCGAACTGGCGGCCAACGCCATCGTCTCGGCGATCACCGGATAGTCGCGCCGCACATGCTCGTTCGCCTCAAGCTGGCTCATGCGCACGAGCGCGCCAAGCTGCAAGCCTTTGGCGGATGCCTCGATCGTGCCGTGCTGTTGCTCCAGCGCATTGATGTCGACCAGTCTCTCCGGCCGCATCGCGCCCAGGATCATCAGATCGACCATGGTCGTGCCGCCGGCGATGAACTGCGCGGGAGAGGAGGTCGCCGGCTGCTGCTGGCCGCCTGCCGGCCGGGCCGCCGCCACGGCATCGTTGCGGTCCGCGGCATGGTGAAGAGTGAACGGTCGCATGGCTCAGGCCTTCCCCATCATGTCTTTGGCCTGGTGGATCGCGGCCAGGATGTGCGGGTAGGCCGCGCACCGGCAAAGATTGCCGCTCATATACTGCCGGATCGCATCGTCGCTCCCCGCGTGCCCACCTTCGACGCAGGCGATCGACGACACGATCTGCCCCGGCGTGCAATAGCCGCACTGGAGCGCGTCCTGGTCGATGAACGCCTGCTGCATCGGATGCAGCGCGCCGTCCTTGCCGGCCACGCCCTCGATGGTCACGACGGGGCCGCGCGCCAGCGCCGCGAGCGTCAGGCAGGATAGCACAGGCTGCCCGGCCACACTCATGGTGCAAGCGCCGCACTGCCCGTGGCCGCAGCCCTTCTTCGAGCCGGTCATCCCGAGATGGTTGCGGACTGCGTCCAGCAACGTCGTCCGGCTGTCGATCCTGAGGTCGTAGGCCCGTCCATTCACGGTCAGCGACACCGGTATAGGGTCACGCGGGTTCGTGCCGGCTTTGGGCGCCTCCGCGACCGTTGCCCCCTGCGCCGCCAGCGGCAACGCCGCGACGGATACGGACGCGCCCAACACGCCGCGGCGGCTCACCTGTCCCCATTGGTTGTCGTCGCTCATCGATCGCTCCTTTTGCCCGACCCGGCCTAAGTCGGCCGATCGGCGCAGAACGCAATCGCCGCGTCGCGGTTTGCCGTTCACCAAAGTGTTAGGCTGCCCGGCCCGCAGGTAAAAAGCAGGCAAAAAAATGGCGGCGCCCGAAGGCACCGCCAAGTTTAGGGAGGAAACGTCCTGCAGCAGGATGGCGAACCATCGTGCTGCGCTGCACAAATTAGCTCTCCCGCCGACGGATGCAAGCGAAATTTTCTGCAATCAACAAAGTTTTACACATTCTCACGCAGCGCCGGGCGTCACGCCGGAACGCTGCGCGCCTCATCGGCGGTTTCCGGCAAGACAACCAGCAATCCAAGTCCGGTCGCCGCGACCAGGGCCAGCGCGCCGAACCCCGCAGCGAAACCCCAAACCTGCGCCAGGTAGCCGATCGCCGTCGTGCTGACCGTAGCCCCGATGCCGGAGATCATGCCGACCGTGCCAAGCGCCACGTTGTAGCGCCCGGACCCCTTGGTGCAGTCGGCAACCACGAGCGGCGTGAGGATGCCGATCACGGCCGCGGTCGGCCCGCCGAGCACCTGCACGCCCAGCAGGACCCACGGATCGACCACGAAGGCGAACAGCGCCGCACGCGCCAGCAGGGCGGCGAACGCGGCGGCAAGCAGCCATTTGCGCCCCCATTCGTCGGCCTTCTGCGCCACCCAGGTGGCGATCATGGCGGTGACGATCTGCGGGATTACCACCATGCCCGAGGTGACGATCTCGGATTCGGCGCGGAAATTGGCGGCAAGGTGCTCCCCGGCCAGCGGCAGGATGGAGGCGTTGGCGAACTGGAACAGGAACAGGCAGCCGGCGAACAGCATCAGGCGCTTGTTCTCGAGCAGCACGCGCCAGTCGCCGGCCTCCTTGCCCTCCTCGTCGGAGGCCTGGCGCGAGCGGGCGTAGTCGATCTCGTCGCCGCGGACCCTATACAGCGCGACGGTGGCCGGGATGCACAGGACGGCGGCGGCGAAGAACGGGGCCTGGGGCGAGAAATAGGTACCGAGCGCGCCCATGCCGGCCGCGGTGGCGGCGTTGCCGAACGAGTCGAAACGGTGGTTGCGCCCGACCCGCGTATGATAGGCTCGATGGCCGACGAGGCCGATGCCGACGGCGGCGATGGCCGTGCGGACTGCCCCGCCGGTGATGCCGTGCAGCGCCTCGCCGGCGGTCACTACCCAGTATTGCGGAAAAAGCGCCATCAGCAACGAGCCGGCGGCAATGCACGCGATGCAGACGGCGAGGATGACGCGCTTGCGCCGGACATTGTCCACGAGCCAGCCGGCAGGGATCTGGCTGGCCAGCGCGATGCTGCTGTTGACGGTGATGACCGTGCCGATCGCGCCCTGCGACCAGCCTGCGGTGGTGAGATAGACGGCGACGAACGGCCCGAATGCGGTCTCGACATCGGCGATGAAGAAGTTGAGCCAGTCGAGGCCGCGCTGGCTCTGTTCCGAAGGGTGGGGAGCCTTCACGCCGGGACAGCCGGGTCAGGGAATGAGCTGGAAGCGGCCTGAGCGGGCTTGAATGCTGTCGTCCGGACCGACCAGTACGAAGACGACCGACTTGTTCGGCGCGTCGCCGGTGGCGTTGCCTGGCACGTTCGCGGCGTCGAACAGGCTGGGAACGGTCACGTCGGCGGAAAGCGTGCCGTTGGCGGAGGACTGGACGGTGCGGATGACCTCGAATGCAGCCCCTGGAGGCCCGGCGCCGATGCGGACGGGTTTATCCGCGGGCAGGCCGGTCGCCGCCACGGTCACGGCCGATCCCGGGGCGCCGCTTTGCGGGGCAATCGTCACCTTGGCCTCGGGATTGGTCAGGCCGACGCTGTTTCCAAGCCGCTGCAGCCGGCGCTTCAGGTCGGGATTGCGGTCGAGCAGCTCTTGCGTGGATGAGCCGACCTGATCGGCAAGCCCGGTCACCAGGTTCGAGGCGCTGGTTCCGAGATTGCTCAGCGAGGCGCCGACGCCGGGCCGCCCGCTGTTCGGCACGGTGTTGAGGGTGGCGCCCACGCGCAGGTCGCCCGAGCTCTCGACGGTGGGGTTAGCCGCCATCAGCGAGGATTCGGAGATGCCGCAACGGTCGGCGATGCGGCTGATGGTGTCGCCTTGACGCACGGTGACGCTGTCGCCGCAGACAGGCTGCGCCGCTCCGGCCGGCGCCGAGGCCAGGCCCAGGACCAAGAAGACGGCAGCAAGCACGGGTTTCATGAAAGGCGGGCTCCTGGCCAGTGGTCGGCTATCAACTCCGCGAAGCCGGCAGGGGTTGCAAAAACGTCAGACAACGCCGGGTTCGCGCGCCGGCGTGGACGCAAGCCGCACCTGGCCGCGTTCGCGCACGTCGGCCTCCGGCACGCAGGCCTTGATCTGGCTCTGGAATTCGGCCCGCTTCTCATGGATCGAGACCAGCACCCGGCCCATCGGAATGCCGAGGTCGACCAGGACCGCCTCGCCGAGCTGAAGGCTGGCCTCGATGGTCTCGGGCACCGCGTCCGACGCCCCGGCCGCGTAAAGCTGGGCGGCGTGCTCGGCATCGCGGGCGCGCACGATCAGCAGGGCGCCGGGATTTTCGGCGCGGGCGAGGCGGACGACCTCGTCGGCCCGGGCGCGGTCGTCAACCGTGATCACCATGGCGCGAGCCTCGGCGATGCCCACCCGGCGCAGAAGCTCCGGATGCGTGACGTCGCCGTAGAACACCGGCTTGCCCTGCCGCCTGGCCCGCCCGACCCGGCGCGCGTCGCTGTCGAGCGCTATGAACGGCACGCCATGAGTTTCCAGCAACGCGGCGATGGTTTGCCCGACGCGCCCGTAACCGGCGACGATGACCCGCGGGAACTCGTCGAGCGTGTCCGGCGGCAGGATCGCCGGGTCGATGGCGGCGGTGCGGGCAGGGAACAAGGTGAGGCCCAGGCGGGACAGGAGCGGGATGCTGGCCATCGTCAGTGCGCTGACGATGTAGGCGAAGCCGGCCAACCCCGGCGCGAGAAGGCCGAAGCTGCCGGCAAGCCCCAGGATGACGAAGCTGAACTCCCCCCCGGTGCCCAGCAGCAAACCAGCCTGCCCGCCGGTGCGAAGGCCAAGGCGGAACGGCATCCCGAGTCCGGCGACGATCGCCGCTTTGAGCGCGATCAGCCCGCCCGCGGCGGCGACCACCGCAGCCGGCTGGGCAAAGACGCGGGCAAGGTCGAGGTTGAGGCCGATCGAGATCAGGAACACGCCGAGCAGCAAGCCCTTGAACGGTTCCATCGTCACCTCGATCTGCCGCCGATACTCGGTCTCGGCCAGCAGCAGCCCGGCGATCAGCGCGCCCAATGCCATCGACAGGCCGGCCACGGCGGCGGCCAGCGCGGTGGCGAGCACCACCAGCAGGCAGGCGGCCATGAACAGCTCGGGGCTGCGCGTGCGGGCGACGCCGCGGAACAGCGGGCGCAGCACCAGCCGCCCGAGGCCGACCAGGAGGACGATGGCAGCGAGCGCCTGGCCCACCGCGACGCCGAGCGACCGCAGCCCGCCCGCCTCGTCGCCGCCCAGCACGCCCAGCGCGAACATGACCGGCACGACGGCCAGGTCCTGGAACAGCAGCACCGCGAAACTGGCGCGGCCCACGAGGCCGGTCATGCGCCGCTCGTCGGCGAGCACCTGAATGACCACGGCCGTCGATGACATGGCGAGGGCGATGCCGACGACGCCCGCCTCGCGCGGGTTGGCGCCGAGCGCGTAGACGCAGGCGGCAATGGCCAGGGCGCAGGCGATGACCTGCAATCCGCCGAGGCCGAACACCAGCCGGCGCAGGGACCAGATCCGCTCGAAGCTGAGCTCAAGCCCGATCATGAACAGCAGCAGCACCACGCCCAATTCGGCCACCGGCTCGATCCGGTCCCGGTCGGTGATGGTGATCAAGCCGAGCCAGGGCGCATACGGAGTGAGGGCGCCGAGGCCGAACGGGCCGACGAGCAGGCCGACCAGCATGAAGCCGAGCACCGGGCTCACCCGCAGCCGGTGGAAGATCGGAATGACCACGGCAGCGGCGCCGAGGATGACGACGGCTTCGCGGATCGGTCCGTGAGCTGCTTCCATCGCGAGGGCCATGCCATAGCTTCCTTGTTCACGTCAGGCTACTCTACACGCAGGCAAGCCCGCCGCCCCTGTCCATTCGGGCGTGGATGGCCTATATTCCTTACCGTTCCTACACGTTGAAAAGAGATACGTAACCGGCATGTCTGAGGCGGTTCCCACTCCCGACTCCATCCCTGAAACCTACGATGCCGCATCCATCTCCGTGCTGAAGGGCCTGGAAGCGGTTCGCAAGCGCCCGGGGATGTATATCGGCGACACCGACGACGGCTCCGGCCTGCACCACATGGCGTTCGAAATCATCGACAACGCCGTCGACGAGGCCCAGGCGGGCTTCGCCACGCGCTGCGAGCTGACGCTCAATGCCGATGGCAGCGTGACCGTCCGCGACGACGGCCGCGGCATCCCGACCGACATTCACATCGAGGAAGGCGTGAGCGCGGCCGAGGTCGTGCTGACCCGGCTGCACGCGGGCGGCAAGTTCAACCAGAACAGCTACAAGGTCTCGGGGGGCTTGCACGGCGTCGGCGCCGCCGTCGTCAACGCGCTGAGCGAGTGGATGGAGGTGCGCATCTGGCGCGCCGGGCAGGAGCATTTTATCCGGTTCGAGCACGGCGAGACGGTGCAGCCGCTCGAGGTGGTCGGCCCGAGCGACAAGCATTCCGGCACGCAAGTGACTTTCAAGCCGAGCACGGGCACATTCACGAAAACCGAGTTCGATTTCGCGATTTTGGAGCGCCGGCTGCGGGAGCTGGCGTTCTTGAACTCCGGGCTGGCGATTGCCTTGCGCGACGAGCGGCACGCCCCGGCACAGGAGACGACGTTCAAGTTCGACGGCGGCCTGGTCGCGTTCGTGCAATGGCTCGACCGCAGCCGCGCCCCGGTCCTGGCCGCGCCCATCTCGGTTGTCACCGAAGAGAGCCAGATCGGCATCCGCGTCGAGTTCGCGCTGAGCTGGAACGACAGCTTTCACGAGACCATGCTCTGCTACACCAACAACATCCCGCAGAAGGACGGCGGCACCCACCTGGCCGGCTTCCGCCAGGCGTTGACGCGCGTGGTGACGAAATATGCGGAAGGCATGGGCAAGAAGGAGAGCCTGGCGCTGGTCGGCGACGACATGCGCGAGGGCATGACGGCGGTGCTGTCGGTCAAGGTGCCGGACCCGAAGTTCAGCAGCCAGACGAAAGACAAGCTGGTCAGCTCCGAGGTGCAGCCCGTGGTGCAGGCGGCGGTGGCCGACGTGGTGAGCCATTGGTTCGAGACGCATCCGAAAGAGGCCAAGACCATCATCCAGAAGGTGATGGACGCGGCCTCTGCGCGCGAGGCGGCGCGCCGCGCGCGGGAGCTGACCCGGCGCAAGGGCGTGCTGGACGTCAGCACGCTGCCGGGCAAGCTGGCCGACTGCCAGGAGCGGGACCCGGCGAAGTCCGAGATCTTCATCGTCGAGGGCGACAGCGCCGGCGGCTCGGCCAAGCAGGGACGGGACCGCAAGTTCCAGGCGATCCTGCCGCTGAAAGGCAAGATCCTGAACGTCGAGCGGGCGCGGTTCGACCGGATGCTGGGCAGTGCGGAGATCGGAACGCTGATCACCGCGCTCGGCACCGGGATCGGCCGCGGCGAGCCGGAGCAGGGCGGGTTCGACATCGGCAAGCTGCGCTATCACCGCATCAACATCATGACCGACGCCGACGTGGACGGGAGTCATATCCGCACGCTGCTCCTGACGTTCTTCTTCCGGCAGATGCCGGAGCTGATCGAGCGCGGGCACCTCTATATCGCCCAGCCGCCGCTCTACCGCGCGAAACGGGGCAACGACGAGCGATACCTGAAGAACGACGAGGCGCTGGAGGATTTCCTTCTGGACAAAGCGTTGGCGGAGGCGCGCATCGCCTATGCCGACGGGACGGCGTTCGAGGGCGCCGGCATGGCCGGTGAACTGGCTTGGCTGCGCGAGGCGTCGGGAAACCTGCACCGGCTGGCGGTTTCCGTGCCGGTTTGGCTGCTTGAGCAGGCCGCCATCGCCGGCGCGCTGACGCCGGACGTTGAGCGGGCGATGGGCGTGAGCGGCGAGCTCGTCACGCGGTTGAACGCCGTCTCGCTGCCGAATGAGCGGACGTGGAAGGTCACGGCAGATGAACGAGGGCTGCACCTGGCCCGGGTGGTCCGCGGCGTTGCGGAGCGCTACAGCGTCGATGCGACGAACCTGCGCAGCAGCGAGGCGCGCTGGCTCTCGGAGCGGACACCGGCCCTGGCCCGGCGCTTCTCGCAAGCCGCCGTGTTGGGCCTCGACAAGACCGAAGTCCGGGCCGCCGGGCCGGCCAGCGCATTCGATCGGATCTTGGCGCAGGGACGCAAGGGGTTGTCAATCCAGCGCTTCAAGGGGCTGGGAGAGATGAACCCTGACCAGCTCTGGAAAACGACGCTTGACCCGGAGGCGCGGACCTTGCTGCAGGTCAGAGTCGGCGACGCCGAGGACGCTGCCCAGGTTTTCAGCACCTTGATGGGCGACGTTGTTGAGCCGAGACGGGATTTTATCGTGGGGAATGCTCTGAAGGTTGCCAACTTGGATGTTTGAGGTTTGAGGAGCATGCGAGACGTTTCAAGCCCGCACACCTGAACCCGATCCCAGAACCTGGGCGAGCAGCGGAGGCGTCTCGTGCGCGGGCGGCCCGCTCCCGTTTTCGTCGACCAACTCCGTTGCCAGCACCGCGCCGTCAAAGAGGGACTGCCGCTCGCGGGCAGGGTCGTCCGGAGGCAAGTATCGGCTTTTCAAGTAGAGCATCAGGCTTTCCGGCTGCTCAGACCGGATTTTCAAGCGCCCCGGGTTAACCCGAACTCGTTCCAACACGGCGGGCAGCATCTTCGTCGGGTCGTCGCAAGTGATGATCGACAGTCTGGGGCCGTACAGCTTGATGTCGAGGAGGTCCGCGGCTTCCACTCCGCCCTGGAGGACGCCAGCGCACCCGACCAGAACACGCAGGACTGCTGGCAGCCTGTTCAGGCTGGGCACGAAGGCGGAAGGTGCGATCGTCCCGCATCCCGCCCAAGCCAGCCCCCAAGGCGGCGTCCAGGCCAGCGCGGACCGCCTCCGGCCTGCCAGCGGAGAACAGCAAAGCCTTGGGGCGTCGGCAAGCGCGGCGGCATGGCTACCCGGAAATGCTTTGACGTCCCGCTGGATAGAGCGTGGCAGTGTGGCGTAGCGGGGCGCACCTGGGAACAAGGTGAGAGCGAAGTGGACCAAGAGATCCTCCCGACGCGTCCTGGCTGCCGTCTCCAGAGCCTCTCCGTCGATCTGACCAAAACAAATCCCTGCGGCGCGAGCGGCCGAAACCCGTGCAGCCTGGAGGCGGGCGAGGAGGTCGCCCGGAAGCTCGTCGGCATCGGGAACACGGCCAAGTTTGACGGCCAATTCCCAAAACTCCTGCAACTCCGTCGCGAGCGTCTCGGCGACACCCGGTCCGGCCGCGACCGGACGGAGCGCGCGGTCGCCGCGTGTCGGCCGTCTCCGTTTCGGGGCCTTGAGGGAGATCGGCAGCCCGGGGCGCTGCGAGCGCCGCCGGAGGAGCGCCTCCCGCTCGAGGTCCTTGTCGCGGAAAACGGCGAAGACGCCGGGTGCGAGGCCGATGGGCGCTTCGCCCAGGGCGTCCCGTATGAAATCCCTGAGTTCGTGCTGGGCGAAGTACTTCTGAAAGGCGCCGCGCGCGGTCAGGTAACCATCCCGATATCGCCGCAACCCCGACACGGGGGATTTGCCCGCGATCATGGCGGCCACCGACATGGCCTTGCCAGCGAACGACCACGCGGCTTTGAGCGTCTCCGCGCGTTCGAGCCGGTCCTCTATGACATTCAGCACGAAGCCGGACTTCACGATGTCGGCGGCTTTGCGCGGACCTCCCGGCGCATGGTGCGGATCCCAGCCGAACGCCTCGAGGCCGTTCGCGACCGGCGCGGCGACATCGTCCCCCTGCCCGCACCCGTAATCGAACACGGTCCTGCCGCTGGCAACGATGCCGTGCGACACCATCAGCTGCATCGGCTGCGACAGGTCGCGCCGGGTGAACGCCGTCTTGTGCCGGGCCACGTCGACCGGTTCGACGGACCTGGGCACGAGCCGGTGGCCGTGAATCTCCAGTTCCGCGGCATGGAGGCGGGCGCGCCAGGCGTCGCGAGTCCCGATGCGGGTGGAGTCTTTGAAGAGGCCGTGGTCCTCGGCCAACCTTGTAAGGGCCGCGAACGCAGGCCGCCGGGGATCGTCGGGCGGGAGCAGGGTCTCCTTCCTATGGAGGATTGGAGGGTTGGCCAGCTTCTCGAAATCAGTGACGGACACCGTCCCGTCCTTGAGGTCCACCCGGGACGAGCGGAGCAGCGCCGGGAACGCGGCTTCGTCAAAATCCTCGTAGAGCAGCAGGGAAACGGCATCGCTCGTCACCTTCACGACGTTCCAGGGCTGACCAACCGCCAGCGAAGCGGCGCGGTCCACCTTGCGGCGAGCGCCTTCGTCGGCTGCCGCAACGGCGGAAACGTGCAGGTAGGTCGCCCCCCGATCCGCTTGCCAATGGCAGGGACGTGCGTCCCCACCCGCCTCAGTCAGCCGCCATGCTGTGCGGGGCAGGAACGCGCCACGTGTCCGAGATCGCCGTTGCCAGCACCTGCACCTGCTCCTCGGTGATGTAGGGGACCTGGCCGTAGGTCTTGTCGTCGCTGTCCAGCTTCGCAATGACATGCCCTTTCCCGAGAAGACGCTCGGCCCCCTTCTCGTTCAACGCAATCTTCGAACTCCCCTCGTCGCCGAGCCGCAGAACCAGCTTGTTTCCCAGGTTCGTCCTCAGCTGCATGCTCATCACTTGGTTGTCGGCCCGCTGATAGATCATGAACAGGTGGATTCCGGCGGCCCTGGACTTCGTGGCAATCTCGTTGATCAGCGGCTCGACCTGCTGCTTGAAGTCATCGCCCTGCATCCAGTTCGCGACCTCGTCGAAGAAGACGAGAATGCGTGCCAGGCGGTTGCCGGACCCGGCCTTGAGGTTGAACTGGGACACGTTGTTGACGTTGGCCAGCTTTATGGCTTCATAACGGCGCTCCATCTCCTGCACGAGCTCACGGAAAGCGCCGATTGCGTCCTCCTTGCGTTCGATGATGTCGCCCCGCAGGTGGGACATTTGCCGGAGCCAGGAGTAGTCCACGCCCTTTTTGGGGTCGATCAGCCGCAGGTCCAACTCGGTGGGGGAGTTGAAGGCGCACGCATCGAGCATGAGGCTGGTCGCCAGGATCCCCTTTCCGCTCCCAGTCGTCCCCGAGATGATTGAGTGCGGCGCCGCCCTCTCCTGCTCGCCGAATGCCTCGGCGATGGGCAGATAGAATAGCGAGCCGTCGTCCTCTTTTTCGCCGACCAGCAAAGCCATGTTGGACTGGGGCGACGTTCTCTCCAGCGACCGACGCAACCACGCATCCGACAGATGCAGGATGGCACGCCTGGGACGCCGGATCCCGACCGCGATGCGCCCGGGCTTGGGGCTGATGCGGATGATGTCGATGCCGTATTTCGTCAGCAGGTCGGTCTGTTTCCGCTCGAGCCAGGACACCGTCGCCGACCGGCCGTCGAGTTCGATCAGCCCGGAGTTGGGCGTCAAGCGAGACCCCAGGATCGGGGCGTCCATCCCCTCTTTCTGGATGGCCAGCCGGAGGCCCTTGATCTGTTCCTCAAGCCACTCCTGTGCCTGGTCCGCCTGACCCTTTCGAGCCATCGCGGCCACGGCCTGGTGGACGCCCGGGTGCCACCCGGCTGGAACGGAGGCATTCGACGCCTCCTCCGTCCTCACTCCAGTAAACTCAGGGCGTGGATCTCCGGGATCCGCCACGGCCTGCGGCTCGGCGGGTGCGAGCGGAGATATTTCGGTCCCGATGACGGCACCTTCCGATGGCACGGGCTGGGAACCGAAGACACCCTCGTCGGCTTGTCCGCCTTCCTCCGGCCGGGGCCAATCAGGGGGAACCCAGATCAGCGCATCTGTTTCCTCGGCGACCAAGGCGTGCAACGCTCGTCCGATCGACGCCCGTCCGAGCACCCATTGCGCGAGGGGACGCCGCCGGGTTCGCGGCTCGTCCGCGTCCGGGATCTGCAACCGTTCCGGCGGCTCCGTGGTCAGGTCGTGGACGAACACCATGGAGTGGCCGCTGATCTCAATCGGCATGCCGCCCGAGCGGAGGGCCGCAATCCACTCCCCAAAGGGCACCCCGCCCACTTGGTCGAAAGGGTCAACGTGCTCCAGTACCAGATCGGCAATGCGACCGCGCCAGGTCGCCGGGTCCACCGTTCCGCCCGGACTCACAAGGCGTTTGTCGAAGGTTGAGAACGACGCTCCGAGTTGCTCGAGCGAACGCTGACGCTGCTCGCCCAAGCCGTCCTGGCCAACGAACTTGGCTTCCCCCACCACCAACCTGATGCGAGATCCGTCCGCGGTTGCGGCGAAGTCCACAGCGAGCAGGTCCGCGCGCGACCCTTCCAGCCCGAGCCAGGAATTAAAGTCGTCCAGAAAGAACCAGGCGCTGCGATGCTCCGACGCGCTTGCCCCAAGCAGCAGATCGAGCTGATGCTTGGCAAGCACCAGGCCGAGCAACTCCTGCGCGTGGTTTCGGCGCTGCGCGCCGCGCATGACGATTGCGCCGGACAACGACGAGGAGGCGGAGTGGATGGCCCGGACGATGCTTTGGAGTTTCTGGTCCGACGCGGACGGCAACGCCAGGGCGAGATCCCGCATGAGCCGTTCGCCGAGCGTTGTCTCGCTGATCTCAGTCGAGACGATGACGTTGTGGTCGGACCGGGGATCGCTGAAGTACCGGATGATACGGCGATCGTCCGAGGACACCAGCCTGCGATCGGCAAGACGGTCGAACGTCATCACCCAGTTACCGAGGCGATGCGCCTTGGCCAGCACGTCACTGATCTTGCCCGACCGGAACTCGACCTCCTGCATGGGAAGCCACGGCTCGCCCGGTTCGGACGCGCGGCCTTCCAGAACGTCGTGCAGCGCGTCCACGTACGCCTGCGCGGCATCGGGGTGCTCCGGGGCGGTCAAATAGGTGCCGGATGTCGTGTCGCCGCGCTGGAACGGCTTGCGCTTCGATTGGGCAGTGGGGACGTGCGTCCCGAGATCGGCACCGGCGGCAGGCCGCGCCCTCGCCCACCTCACCTCGGCGCGGCGTGAAATAACGTCTTGCAGCAGCACGATATCGTGGTTCTTTCCGCCGGTGGTGTCGAGCATCTCGGGATTCACGATGGCGACCCGCAAGCGCGACAGGAAGTTCCTGGCCGCCTCGCTGGTGAGGGACGAATCGACCTCGTGCCCGATGCGGCGGTTCTGCCGCTCGTAGACACGGCGCAGGCTCGCGACGTTCTCGTGCGTGAGCACGAGATCGCAGCGCAGGCTTGGTTCCGCCTCGATCCGGCGTGCCATGCTGTTTGCCATGAGGACCGGAAGATCCTCGGACTGGAAGTGGGATTGCCCCGGTTCGGTGGACACCCTGAAGCTTTCACGCGAGGTGTTCACTATGCCCAAAAGCCACCCAGCTTATTGCCCTGAGTTCCGACGCCGGATGGTCGACCTGGTGCGTGCCGGACGGTCTCTGGACGACCTGGCGCGCGAGTTCGAGCCGTCGTCGCATTCGATCCGCGCCCGGGTTGCCCTGGCCGACAGGCAGGAAGGCCGCCGGGAGGAGGCCGCCCCTGGCCTGGCCGCGGCTGAGCGCGACGAACTGGTTCGGCTGCGGCGCGAAGCGCGCCAGCTCCGGCTGGAGCGGGACCTCCTGTCAAAAGCCGCGGCGGGCCTCCCATCGCGCTCGCGCGACGGGGCCCGAGGCTGCCGTCCGGACCGTCCGGTTCATGAGCGCAAATCAGGCCTCTTTCCCGATTGCCCTCATGGCCCGCGTGCTCGGCGTGTCCAAGGCGGGCTACTATGCTTGGCTTCGCCGCCCGCCGTCTGCCCATGACGTGGCCGATGCGGCGCTGCTGAAACGTGTCCGGACCGTGCACGCCAGTTCGCGCCAACCCGACGGCGCGCCCCGCGTCCATGCCGCGCTGCGGACACGAGGGGAGACGCACGGACGCAAACGGATCGCGCGCTTGATGCGCGATGCCGGGCTGGCCGGCGGCTGCCGCCGGCACGGCGGACCTGCCACGACCCGGCGGGACAAGGACGCGCGGCCCGCGCCCGACTTGGCGGCTCGCCACGTCACGGCGTCAGGGCCGAACCGGCTATGGATCGCAGACATCACCGGTCTGCCAACTGCAACGGGCTTTCTCTGCCTGGCCGTGGCGCCCGATGTTTGGAGCCGCCCTGTCAGCTTCGCTGACATCACGCCGTGGGATCGCTGCGCGATGATGGTCGGCTGGTCCATGGCGAACCATCTGCGGGCCGCCTCCCAGCTTCGCTGAACCGGGGTGCTGGACGCGCTCGAGAGGGCCGTAGGCCAACGACGACCTAAAAATGTCGTGCGTCACAGCGACCAGGGCAGCCAATAGACGTCCCTGGCATTCGGGAAACGGTGCGGCGAGGCAGGTGTCCGGCCCTCGATGGGTTCGCTCGGCGATGCGTATGACAACGCCATGGCCGAGAGCTTCGTCCCAACCCTTAAAGCCGAACTGCTCAGCCGCCGTCGGTTCGCATCCCAAGCCGAGGCGAGAAGGGCCTGCTTCGGCTACATCGAAGGCTGGCGCAACCCAGTGCGGCTGCATTCGGGACTGGGCTATCGCTCGCCCATGACCTATGAAGCCGATATGCAGGCCGCCATGAGCGAGACGTAGCTCGTAAGCCAGCAAACCGTCCACCGAACCAGGTCAATCCTTACGTATCCTAGCCCAGAACACTCCGAGCGGTCACACTTCGACCAGCGTGGCGCGACATACGATCAGGCGAAGGTACACCACTGTATCGTGGCGATGCTCGTCGCCGGGGCGGACATCGGGCCTGGGCTTCGCGTTCTGGACGTTGCCACCGGAACCGGGCTTCTGGCTTTCGAGGCAGCAAGGCGCGTCGGGCACGACGGACGCGTCCTTGGCGTGGACGTCTCGGAAGGAATGTTAGCCGAGGCGAACCGGAAAGCCACGGAAGCGGGGGTGCGGAACATCGAGTTCGCTTTGGGCGATGCCGAGCACCTGGACCTTCCCCGAACGAGCTTTGACCGCCTGGTATGCTCGTCGGCGCTGGTGCTCATGTCGGACATCTCCCGTGCCCTTCGCCACTGGCACGGCCTTCTCAAGCCGGGCGGGATCATTGCATTCGACACGCCCGCCCAGCCGTTCGGCATTTCCGGAATAGTCGCGAAAGTCGCATCCGGGCACGGCGTTCGGCTAAGCTACGCGGACGTGGCGGACACGCCAGGCAAATGCCTTTCGTTTTTGGAGGACGCAGGATTCGAGGTTGTGGCCGTCAGGACGGAACTGGCGAACGCCGCCCCTATCGAACTCGGCAAGGCGGTCGCGTTCTGGGACGACCACATCGACCATCCTGCTTGGCAAGCTTTGAAGGAGGCGCCGCCGGCAACACGTGAAGCCATCCGATCCGCCTACGTCAATCGCGTCACGACCACAGCAATCGACGGACAGGTCCCCAACAGCACTGCTTTGAATTTCGCGTTCGGGCGCAAGCCGTTATGACTTTTCAGCCCATGGCGAGCCATCCGCTCAGGATCGAGAGCGGGCTACTGTAGCCAACTGTCCGTCAGATGTTCGGACACTGGTGGCGAATTCCTCGGCTATGCGGCGAGGGCGGCAAAGCGCGATGTGCGTGTGGGCGCGATGGGCCGGCCTCCGAACCAGGCGGCGATGCGATCCAGGTCGATGGCCGCGGCAGTGGCCAGGTGCTGCAAGGTCGTTCTGGCCAGACCGCGGTAGCGCGTCCGGCGCAAGCCGAAGGCGCGCACGGCTTGCGACAGGGTGCTTTCTATCCCCTGGCGCTGCGCGTAGAGGCGCCGGCCCTCTGCCGTGCCCTGCCGCGCCCTGGCCGCAGCCAGTGCATCGTGTTCCTGCCGGGGCAGGACCGCGACCACCCGGCCTTGGTTGGGCGTCTGCGTCCGCGTGCAGCGGCTGCGGGACGCGCATCCCCTGCAATCGGCAGCCCTGAACTGGGCGCGGACCATGGCGCGCTGTCCCGGGCGCTTCACGTCCCTATACCAGCCGGCGCTTTCCTTGTCCTCGGGGCAGCGCACCTTCTGCTGGTCCCAGTCCACCGTGAAGTCGGCCGCGCTGAACGCTCCCTCGACGTGGCTTTGCCAACTCAGGTTCGGCCGGCTGGGGCCGACCAAATCTATGCCGTGCTGCTCGCGGGCGGTGATAAGGTGGTCCGCGCTGACATAGGCCGAGTCCACCAGGTGCTCGGACGGCGCCAGGTTCCTGGCAGCAAGGGCCGCATGGATCGGCGCCGTGCGGAGCGCATCATGGACGTTGGCCGGCGTGGTGTCGGCATGGATCACCAGGCGCGGCGCCCCTGGGTCGCAGGTTTCGGTGAAGTGGACCATGTAGCCGGTCCAGGTCGTGCTGGCCTTGGTGCGGAACCGGGCCTCGGTATCGTAGGGCGAATCCAGCCGGTCGCCGGGACCACGGCCCTGCACCGGCCGCAGCCGGGCGCCGCCGTCCTGCCCACCCCCATCCTGCCCGCCCTCGGCCCGCTCGAAGTGCCGTGTCCACACGCGGCGCAGCGTTCCGATGGCCGGCAACGTCGCGGCGTCCGGGGGCGCGTCCGACCTGGCCAGCGCGTCAAGGAGCCGGAAGCCGTCGGCGCCGACCGTTGCTGCGTAGGCGTCGCGCTTGGGGCCGGTCTCGGGTATCCGCCGCTCCTCGATCCGCTTGTCGTAGCGCTGGTGCCAATCGGCCGGCGCGAACGCGCGCAGCCACTCCGGCGCGATGGCGGCGATGTCGTTCAGCGCCGCACGCAGCGTCTCGGCCACGAGTTCCAAGCGGTTGAGGCTGCGGACGGCGGCGAGCACGTGCGTGCTGTCGGTGCGTTGCCGCCCGCGCGCCTTGAGCAGCCCGTCCTCGCGCGCCGCGTCCACCACCCGCGCAAGCAGCCGGTCCACCACTTTGTTGTCCAGCAGCCTGCCGCGGAACTCGCACAGCACGCTGCGGTCAAAGCCTGGATCGGCGAGGTCGAGCGCGAGCAGGTACTTCCAGTCGATCCGGCCTCGGACGGCTTCTGCCGCCTGCCGGTCGCTCAGCCCCTCGCGGAACTGCATGAGCGTGACCAGCGCAAGCCGCCACGGCGCGTAGGCCGGCTGGCCGCGCTTGGGAAAGAGGTCGGCGAAGTCGGCGTCCGTGAACAGGGCACCGAGCCGGTCGCGCAGGATCAGGTAGGGATTGCGGGTCCCGAACGCCGCGCGGGCAATGCGGGCGGTGTCCTCGGGCACGGACGGGATCGGCTGCTGCGGGCGAAGCGACATGGCCACACTCCAGGCTCAAAACCACCCAACGCCGCCAGCCTCGCCAGGCTCCCGAATTCGCCACCAGTGTCTGTTCGTTCTTGATGCCTGAGCCGGCGAAAGGCTCAGGTCGAGATGGCGTCTAGATAGCCGAACGTGGCGCATCGCACCCGTGCCGCCAGCTTCGCCTGATCGTCATCGCCCTGCTGGCCGGCGGCGTCGATCACGCCCTTGATGATGGCAACGAGATCGCGGATCGCAGCATCGATACCGGGCTGCATGGGCAGATAGGCCTTCCCGAGCATGTCGCCGACGAGCCGGTAGACTCGCTCTCCGACACGTTGTGTCTCCGGATCGAAGGGCAGCCGCGCCTCCTCAAAGTCGAGTAGCCGCGCGAGCCGTGGGCGGCGGAACTGGTGCGAGACGCAGACGGTAATGAAGTCCGACAAAGCCGCACAACCGTCGCAGCGCGCCGTATCAACCTCCGCCTCTGCGATGAGTAACGATGTCTCGCGCAGGATCAGCGCGCCGATCACCGCATCCTTGCTGGGGACGTATTGAAGGAGCGATCCGATGCTGACCCCGGCGCGCTCCGCGACCGCATTGGTCGAGAATTCGCCGGGGCCGTCCTCCAAAATGCGAGCAGCGGCTTAGCATTACAGTTGCATTTCTTCCTATAGATGCGAGCGTTGTGCGATCGCTTGATGCGCCCTGCGCCAGAGTGACCATGCGATGACGTGGGCCGGCTGGATCCGCCTCTGCGCCGGGCGGTTTGCGATCTGGCGGATTTCCTGCAGCGACCAGCGGATCAGGCTTGGTGGCGATTGCGTCTGGGCGGCGTCCATTTTTTTGGGAGTGCTGCATTGGCCTGGCGCCGGATCGCCGCCAGCCTTGCGAAGGCCAGCATGACCAGGCAGACGTGCCGGCGCCAGCCGTGCCAGGGCCGCCTCCCAGCTTCGCTGAACCGGCGTTGTGGTCGAGGCCGAGTTCGGTCTTGGCGGTCTCGAAGCTGTCCTCGATTGACCAGAGATGCCCCTCGACGCTGACCAGGGCGGCGATCCCTGTTTCCGCCGGGCGCCAGATCGACAAGAACGCCAGGTCGCCGCCGGCGATGCGGCGCCGGATCAGCAGGCCCAGGCCCAGAGCGTCGCGGGGGCGGCATCGTGTGCCTTCGGGCGGTCGGCCTTGAGGTCGGCGAGTTCGATGCAGCGCCAGTCGTGCAGCCGCGGCCCCTTTGTTCCCGCCCCGGCTGACAAGCGCTGCCACGCCTCGGCCGGGACGGCGCCCGCGATCATGGCCGCGGCGCCCGCGACCCGCCGCGGCTTGCCCCACGAGTTGAACCGGTGCGCCGAGGCGACACCCAGCACGTAACCCTTGCCGGCCCGGCGCAATCGCTGCTCGACGGCGCCGACGCCATAGACCGCATCGGCCGCCGCCCACGCGAACGGCACGCCGGCCGCCAGTGCCCGCTCGATCATCGCCGTGGCCAGCTGGGGCTTGGTCGCAAAGCCGGTCGCGGGAGGGACGTGGGCGGCGGCCATGCGGGCCGGGTCGCCGGTCCAACTCTTGGGCAGATACAGCGCGCGGTCGATGAAGGCGTGGCTATGGCGCGAAACGTAGGCCGCGAACACCCCGATCTGGCAGTTGGCGATCTTGCCGGCAGACCCGGTGCATTGCCGACCCGCCCCGCAGGAGGCCCGCCCCTGCTTGAGGAACCCGGCCTCGTCGATCACCAGCGCCGCATCCGGGTCAGCCAGCGTCTCGAGCGCGTCGTCCCGCACGATGTCGCGCAGCGCGTCCGCATTCCACCGGCCTCGCCCCAGCACCGCCTGCTGCCGCCACGGCCCCGGATCGCCCGCCGCCTCGGCGCGCATCCAGCCGGTCTTGCGCCGCTCCTCGCCCAGCAACCCGTCCAGGAACAGCCCACCCGAGACCGCGACCCGCTCCTGCGTGAACAGCCCGCGCATCCGCGGCTTTACATCGCAATGCCCAGGCGCCCAGAACTCCAACGTCGTCTCGATCGATGCCAGAGACATCCACGACCCTGCGAATCATGGTTGCCCATCGATTAAGAACTCCACAGAGAATGCAACTGTAATGTTAGGGCCTGTTTGGACGGATAGCGAAGCTTATTACGTGGGGGGGGGGGGATTCCTGAATTGGCTTTTGATCGAAGCAATGGGTGACCGGTAGCAAGAGGGCCGGTCATGCTGGAGGTATTCGATGCGGTGCAGTTGCGTCGCGGCGAGCCCGGGCACGACGACCGCAAGTTCCTGGAGGCGGTGCACTACTTCACGGTCCATAATATCACCTGGCGCGCGTTGCCGGCGCGGTTCGGCAATTGGAACGGCGTCTGGAAGCGGTTCTGGCGGCTGAGCCGAACCGGCATGTTCGAGGCGTTCTTTCAAGCGCTGGCCGAATCCAGCCAGAGCGCGCACCTGGCGCAGATGTTCGATAGCACGGTGATGCGCGCGCGCGTGTCGGCGGCGGGCGCAAAAGGGGACAGCAAAATCAGGCTCTCGGCCGCTCACGCGGTGGTTGCTCGTGCAAAATCCACCTCAAGACGGACTTCGACGGCTTGCCGATCGGTCTTTATCTGACGGGAGGCGAAATCAGCGACAGCACGCAGCTTGAAACGTCGCTCGACATCGGGCCGGACGTGACGTCGCGTGCCGCGATCACGGACTATGATTCGAAGGCCAACCGTGCCGCCTGTCGCGCGCGCGGCATCGTCCCGGTCATCCCGTATCGAGAAAACACCAAGAACCGACCAACATTCTTTCCCAAGGTGCTCTACAGGGGGCGTGCCCGGATCGAGCAAGCAATGGGGTAGCTCAAACGGTTCAAGCGGATCGCCTTACGCTGCGAGAAAACAGCGGAACGCTACGGGGCTTTTGTTGATTTTGCTTGCG
Source organism: Acetobacteraceae bacterium (assembly GCA_965217935.1). Lineage (GTDB taxonomy): Bacteria > Pseudomonadota > Alphaproteobacteria > Acetobacterales > Acetobacteraceae > JBBROS01. The sequence continues at coordinate 2,588,096 of OZ244581.1, forward strand.
CCCTGATCTTGGTCAAATCCGTTCACACGCCTTAGCATTACAATTGCATGATTTGTGGAGGAGTGCTGCATTCCCGGAATACTAGGAGTGTCAGGCTGACGAGCGCCTTGATGGAGACGATGCTGGAGCTGTGGGCGTCGTCGCTGCGTGACGTGAAAGCCCGCATACGCCCGTTGTTCACGCAAGCCCGCGTGGCGGCGTCGGCGGGTCTGTTCCTGGATGGCCTGCTCGGGCCGGAGCGGCGCAAGACTGGTGGATGAGAGCTGAAGCGGCGGGCGACCCTGGCCCGTGGCGTCAGCAGACGATCCTGGGCCGCGGCCGGTGGGAGGCGGATGCCTTGCGCGACGTGGTGCGCGAGCATGCCCTTGAGACGCTGGCCGACCCGGATGCGGCGCTGGTGATCGACGAGACGGGCTTTCTCAAGCAGGGCCGCGCGTTTTGCGGAATGGGGCGGCAACATACGGGATCAGCTGGCAAGATCGCCAACTGCCAGATCGGCGTGTTCGCGACCTACGTGTCCCGGCACGGCCACGCCTTCGTCGACCGGGCGCTCTACTTGCCGAAAGCCTGGACGGATAACCCCGCCCGCTTGGCGGCGGCGCATGTGCCGGCCGATGCGGGCTTTGCCGCCAAGCCGCGCCTGGCCCGGCGCATGATCGGGCAAACCATCGCAGCTGGGGCGCCATTCAGCTGGGTGGCGGCTGACAGCATCTACGGCGTGAGCGAGATTGAGATGGCGCTGCGTCGTGCGAGCCGCGGCTACGTGCTCGGCGTCGACGCCAACAGCCAGTTCTCCTCCTGGGGGGCCAGGCCGGAGGCGGCCGGCACGGCCCAGGAGATCGCGCAAGCGCTCGATCCCGCGGCTTGGCAACGCTTGTCCGCAGGCGATGGCGCCAAGGGAGCGCGGCTGTGCGACTGGGCCTGCCTCGAACTGGCCAAGCTTGGTGCGGACGAGTTCAATCCGACCCTGCCCGGCACTTGGACGCGCGGCCTGCTGGTCCGGCGCACGATCGCCGACGGCGCCCATGCACTCTTCGCCGCCTGGCGCCGGCGGGCACGGGCAGCAACACGCTGGTCGCGGCCGAGGGCCAGCGCTGGGCCATCGAGGACGGTTTCGAAACCGCCAAAACCGAGTTCGGCCTCGATCACAACGAGAGCCGGTCCTGGCACGGCTGGCGCCGCCATGTCTCGCTGGTCATGCTGGCGTTCGCCATGCTGGCAACCATTCGCCGCCACGCGAACCGCCCGGCCCTTTCGAAAACGACACGCCGCCCGACTCACGCACGCCAAACCGCCGCCCAACGCTCACATCTGAAACGAACTGCGCAACTTTGGTGCTAGAACGGCCGGCTTCAAGTTGAGCAGATTAATTTTCGGCTCCGCCGCCCGCCCGCCCGCTCTAAATCTCCGTTTTGCCGGGCAGCTTTGTCGGCGTGCTGCTGCAGTTGTTGCCGATGCTGCCCAAAGCAGACATTCGCGGCTTATGCCGCGAATGTCTGCTCAGGCGCTTTTGAAAAGGCATCATTATTCGCCTCGTGACGGCGAGCCGTCCCGCGAAATGATGCATCGCCGATCACCGCGCGGCCCGGCTATGCCTTCACCGCCGCCGGGCGGCGCATCACCAGCAGCAACAGCGCCGCCGGCGCCGTCACGATCAGCATCGCCTTGAAGTCATTCAGGTAGGCGATGATCGACGCCTGGTGATTGACCACCTGGTTCAGCAACGCCGCCCCCCGTGCCGTCCCCGGCGCCAGCAGACCCATTGCCCCGTCGCGCACCATCGGATTGAACGCCGTGATGCCGGCCGCCAGGTCCGAATGCGACACCTGCGTGTTGTGCGCGATCAGCGAGAAGCAGACCGAAACTCCCACAGCGCTGCCCACGTTGCGCAGCAGGCTGAGCAGCGCCGTGCCGTCCGTGCGCAGTTCCGCCGGCAAGGTCGCGAACGCCACCACCTGCAGCGGGATGAACACGAACCCCAGCCCGGCGCCCTGGATGACGGTGTTCCACACCACCGTCGATACCGAGACATCCGGCGTCCATCCCGTCATTACCCACAACGAATATGACAGCAGCGCGATCCCCAGCGCCATCAGCAGCCGGGGATCAACCCGGTTTGACAGCCGGCCCGACAGCATCATCGCCCCCATCGTCCCAAGCCCCCGGGGCGCCATGATCAGCCCGGCCGTCGCCACCGGGTACCCGCCCAAGGTTTGCAGCCAGGGCGCCATCAGCGCCGAAGTCGCCAGCAGCACCATGCCGACCGAGAACATCACCGCCAGGCTGGCCGACAGGTTGCGGTCGCGGAACAGCCGCGGCGAGAGGAACGGCTTCGGCGCCAGCGCCAGGTGCACGACGAAGAGATACAGCCCAAGCCCGGCCAGCACCGCCTCGATGATGATCTCGCGCGAGCCGAACCAGTCCTGGTCCTGCCCGCGGTCGAGCATGAGCTGGAACGCGCCGATCCCCAACGCCAGCACGCCGAACCCCAGCCAATCGAACCGCAACCCCTCTTTCGTCTCGCCTTTCGGCAGGAACAGGATCAAGCCTGCCGTGGCCAGGATGCCGAACGGCAGGTTCACGTAGAACACCCAGCGCCAGTTGTACAGGTCGGTCAGGTAGCCGCCGAGTGTCGGGCCCAGGATCGGCCCGATCATCACCCCCACACCCCACATCGCCATCGCCGACCCGCGCTCCTTGACGGTGTAGATGTCGAGCATCGTCGCCTGGCTCAGCGGCACCAGCGCCGCGCCGAACACGCCCTGCAGCACCCGGAACAGCACCATCTGCGTGAGGCTTTCCGCCACCCCGCACAGCATGGACGCGGCGGTGAACCCGACCAGGCACACGATGAACAGGGCCTTGCGCCCGAACCGCGCCGCGAGCCAGCCCACCGGGGCCGTCATGATCGCCGCGGCCACGATGTAGCTCGTCAGCACCCAGGTGATCTGGTCCGCCGTGGCCGACAAGCTGCCCTGCATATACGGCAGCGCCACGTTGGCGATCGTGCTGTCCAGCGCCTGCATCAGCGTGGCGATCATGGCGCAGACGGTGATCAGCCCGCGATGCGGAACCCGTTCCATGCCGGGCGCCTCAGTAGAGGTCCGACCATTTCCGCGCGTGGCCGGTGTTCACGTCCGCCACCACGCTCATCCCGGCCCGCAGCGGCGGGGCGCCCGTCTCCTGGTCGATCGTGATCCGCATCGGGATGCGCTGGACCACCTTGACCCAGTTGCCCGAGCTGTTCTGCGCCGGCAGGATCGAGAACTCGCTGCCGCTGGCCGGGGCCACGCTCTCCACCGTGCCGCGCCAGGTCCGTCCGGGGTAGGTGTCGACGGTGATGCTGACCGGGTTGCCGGGCTTGACCCAGGTCAGTTCCGTCTCCTTCGGGCTTGCCTCCACCCACTCGCGTTCCGTCGACACCAGCCCGAAGGCCGCCGACCCCGCGGCCAGGTAGGCGCCCGGCTGCAGGTTCGAGACCCCGGTCACCACGCCGTCCATTGGCGCGCGCACCACCGCGTCGTCGGACTGCCGCTTGGCTTCCGCCACCTGCGTCGCCGCTTGCTTGTAGGCCGGGAGCTGGATCGGGTCCGCAGCGGCGTCGCCACCGAGCTTGGCCAGTTGCACCTCGGCCGCGCCCTTGGCCGACTGCACCGCATGCTGGTCCGCCAGCAATTGGTAGCGCGCGTCGTCGTAGACTTGGCGGGACACGTCGCCGCGCCCGACCAGCCCGTTGGCGCGGTCGAATCGCGCCTGGTCCATGCCGACCTGCGCCTGCTTGACCGAAACGTCGGTCAGCATCCGATGGTAGTCCCGCTGCATCGCCTCGAGCTGGAGCCGCGTTGCCGACAGGTTGGCTTCCGCGGCGTTCAGGGCGATGCGAAAGGGGCGCTCGTCCAGGCGGAACAGCACGTCGCCCTTCTGCACCGTCTCGCCTTCGCGCACCGGCACCGAGGCCACGATGCCCGACACGTCGGTCGCTACCGAGAGCTTGTCGGCGCGAACGTAGGCGTTGTCGATCGAGACGATCTGGCCGCCGTTGATCCAGTAGAGCAGCGCGCCCGCGACGACCGCCGCGACGCCACCGACCATCAGCACCGGGCGTAGGACCTTGCGCCGCCGCGCCCGCCGTGCGTCGGGCGGCACATCCCGGGTCGCATCCGGGGCCGGCGCCAGCTTGTTTGAGAGTACTGCCTGCGACATCTAAGCCACCTCTTCCAATTCCGGCCGCCGCGACAGCGTGCAACGCATCGCCAGCAGGGCCTCCGTCACGATTTCAACCGTCTCGGGCGCGAGCCGCGCCGTCAGCATCCTGGTCATTGCCTCGCGCTCGCCTGCCAATTCCTCCAGCACGCCTTGCGCCGCCGGCAGCAGGTGCAGCCGCCAGACCCGCCGGTCCGCCGGGTCCGCCCGCCGCTCGATCAGGCCGCGCGCCTCCAGCCGGTCCACCAATCGCGCGACCGTGATCGGCTCGACTTCGAGCAATTCGGCCAGCTCCTTCTGCGACAGGCCGGGCTGCCGCTCCAGGCGCAGCAGCATCACCCATTGCGCTCGGCTCATGCCCTGCGCCCGCGCGCGCCGGTCGCCTTCCGTACGCAGCATCCGCCCGACGTCGTTCAGCAAGATCAACAGGTCCGACGAGTGCGGCATTGTCATATCATAAGCAGCGTTATGATCCCCCGCAATATGATCAGCAGCTTTATCGGTAAAAAATCCCGCCTGCCGGGTCGCCGCCTTGATCACGCTCCAGCGAGACGTTAGCTCTGCGACATGGACGCGATGCTTCGGGGCTTCTGGTATCTCGCCTGCACCGGCGCCCGCCTGAAACGCGGCACGACGCGCCCCACGACCATGCTCGGGGACGCCATCCTGCTCGGACGCCGGCCCGACGGCGGCGTGTTCGCCTTCTCCAACGCCTGCCCGCACCGCGGCATGCCCATGCACCACGGCCGCTACGACGGCCAGAATTTGCATTGCTGCTTCCACGGCTGGACTTTCGACAGCGCCGACGGACGCTGCACCGGCATTCCCTGCGCCGACCCCGAGGCGAACATCGACCCGTCCCGCTTCGGCCTGCGCCCCTATCCATGCCGCGAAGTCCAGGGCAACCTCTGGGTCTATATGGCCAACCCCGGCCCGGCGCCTGACCCGCTGCCCGAGCCTCCCGTCATGCCCGGCATCGGCCGCGCCGCGCCGCAGGTCGCCACCACCATGCGCTTCCCCTGCGGCATCGACCTCGCCACCACCGGCTTCGTCGACCCGGCGCACCCCGCCTTCGTCCACACCTCGCGCTGGTGGAAGCGCAAGACGCCCGAGCAGTTCCGTCTCAAGCAGAAGAGCTTCCAGCCCGACGGGGCCGGGTTCGTCATGGCGCGGCACCCGGTGCGCGGCGGCGGCTTGCCGTACAAGCTGCTCGGCGGCGACGTCCATGCCGAGATCCGGGTCGAGCTGCCCGGCACCCGCATCGAGCATATCGAGGGCCGCACCCACTCCGCCGTCTCGCTCACCGCCGCCACCCCGGTCAGCGCGACCGAAACGGAGGTCACCACCTGCCTGTATTGGAGCCTGCCCTGGCTCGCCCCGCTCAAGCCCGTCGCCTTGATGCTGATGAACAACTTTCTTGCTCAGGACCGCGAGATCGCCGTCCGCATGGCCGCCAACCCGAACCCTCCGCCGCAGCTCTTCGTGGGCGACGCCGACACGCAGATCCGCTGGTTCATGCGCCTCAAGAAAGAGGCGCTCGCCAGCGCCGCCGAGGCCCGCCCGTTCCGCAATCCGCTCAAGCCGCAAACGCTGCGCTGGCGCAGTTGACTAGGGCGTGTCTGCAAACTGAGCGGCTATAGCCAAAGCACGATCATGCCGAGCGTGACCATCGCGAGGTAGTTGACCCCGCGCTTCTCGTATCGGGTCGCGATGCGGCGGAACTGCTTGAGGCGGTTGATCAAGCGCTCGATGCGATTGCGCTGTCGGTAAGCGTCGCGGTCGAAGCAGGGCTGCCGGCGCTGGTTGCTTTTGCTGGGGATCACCGGCCGGATATGCCGCCGGCGCAGGCGGCCCCGAGCCGTGGGGCTGCTGTATCCCTTGTCGCCGGCCACACAGCGTGGCCGCAGCCGAGGACGGCCCCGGCCGGGACGGCGGACTGCGCCCTGGTCCAGCAGCGCCTGCAACGCAGTCTGCTCATGCCGCTCGCCTGCGGTCAGCACGGCCGTGATCGGCTTGCCGCCCCCTTCTGCCCGCAGATGCAGCTTGGTCGAGAACCCACCCTGGCTGCGGCCCAGCGCCTCGACGCTCTGCCCATCTCCGGCAGGCTTGGTCCGGCGCGCGCCGGCCGCGTGCTGATGCGCGCGGATCACGGTCGCGTCCACGAAGTGCAGGTCCCAATCCACCTCGCCACGCGCATCGGCGTCAGCCTGCAACGCCGACAGCACCCGGTCCCAAATACCCGCCGCACGCCAGCGGTAAAACCGGCTCGACACCGTGCCCACCCGGCCATGCCGCTCCGGCAGGTCGCGCCAGGGCGCCCCGGTGCGGTCAATCCACAGCACGCCGTTTAGGATGCGCCGGTGGTCCTCGTTCGGCCGTCCCGTCCAGGGCTTGCCCGGCGGCAGGAGCGGCTCCAGACAGCGCCATTGCGCGTCCGTCAAATCGCCTCGTCTCACCCCAGCAATACGGGATCACGCACCCGAAATGTCTGCCGTTTGCAGACACGCTCTAGACCTTTGTCGCCCTGACGCAGTCAGGACGAAGGGTCTAGCGCTGATCTGGACTGGCAATTGACGCCCTGACACAGTCAGGGCGATTGCAGTCTACCGCCCCGCCCCGGACGTGCCGTTCAATGCCCAGTCGTAATGGTCGCCCGAGATGGACCTGATCCCTTGCAGGGACCGCCGCTTCTCCGCCGCCGCATAGCGTTTCAGATGCTCGATCACCCCCCGGTCCGTCCCGCCGAAGTCCGCTTGATACCACTCGTAGATTGACGACACGTAAAGCCCGCCGTCGCGCACGAAGAAGCCGCGCGGGCTGTTCACGTAATCCCGGGCCGCCTGATCGAGCTGGGCCTCCATCCCCGTCTTGTCATATGGCGCCGCGCGCAGGTTCGGGCAGCCGAGCGATGCGCAGTTCAGCGCGTAATGCGTCCGCGGGTCGCGCCAGATCGGGCGCAGGATGCGGTGCTCGATGTCGTTCAGGCTCACCGTCTGCCCCTCGACCTGGATCAGCTTCGCGTCCCAAGGCCCGGAGGCGCTGAACAGGCCCGGCGACAGGTTGATCTCGCGGATGCTCGCCACCGGGTCATGCTGCAGCACCACGCTGACGGTCAGCTCGTTATACAGGTTCGACCAGAAGGCCCGCTGCTCTCCCCGGCTCAGGCTGCTGACCGGGACCTGCTGCAGCCGGCGCAGGTCCGCCGCCAGCCCGGCCCGGTCCGCCGCCGAGACGCCGGCGTAATCGACCCGGTTGATCCCGTCCGCCCCGGCCCGCACGTGACGGCGCAGGAACGACGCCCAGACCCGCTGGTCGATGACCGCCGTGCTGGCCTCGTCATGCGCCTGCCAGCGCGGCCACAGCTCGGCCCGGGGGGCGGCCAGCCCCGGCTGCATCAGCCCGAGCAACGCCAGCAATCCAGCAACCATCCGCACGGGCATCCTCCTATTCAAACCACGTGCGGTCGATAAACCATCGAGACGTTTGACGCAGCCTCCGTTCCATGGAAGCGTGCAACGAATCGCGACAATCCGGAGCACCGAGGAATGAGGCATTTCGCCGCCGCCGTCCTGTTCGCAGCCCTCGCCGTCACGCGCCCGGACGTGGCGCAGGCCCAAGCCAACTGGGACATGCCCACCCCCTACCCGGACAGCAACTTCCACGAGGAAAACATCGCCGCGTTCATCAAAGAGGTGAATAAGAACGCCGGCGGCGCGGTGACCATCACCCTCCACCCGAACCAATCGCTGATCAAGCATCCCGACATCAAGAACTCGGTGCGCGACGGCATCGTCCCCATCGGGGAGCTGCTCGCCTCCCGGCTGGAGAACGAAAGCCCCATTTTCGGCGCCGACAACATCCCCTTCCTGGCCGACAGCTATCCCGAGGCGATGAAGCTCTACCAGGCGCAGAAGCCCTACATGGACAAGCTGCTGGCCCGGCAAGGGCTGAAGCTGCTGTTCTCCGTCCCCTGGCCGCCGCAGGGCCTGTATGCCAAAGCCAAGGCCGACAGCCTGGCCGACCTCTCCGGGCGCACCTTCCGCGCCTACAACAAGTCCACCGAGGAACTGGCCAAGGCGGCCGGGATGGTCCCGGTGCAGATCGAGGCGTCCGACGTGCCCACCGCCTTCTCCACCGGGCGCGTCCAGGCCATGATCACCTCGCCCGCCACCGGCGTCGACAGCAAGGCATGGGATTTCCTGTCCTACTACTACACGCTGGACGCCTGGCTTTCCCGCAACATGGTCATCGTCAACCAGGCCCGCTTCGACGCGCTGCCGAAACCGGCCCAGGACGCCATCGCCAAGGCCGCCGCCGAGGCCGAGACCCGCGGCTGGGCCATGTCGCAGCAGGTCAATGCGTCCGCCACCAAGACCCTGGCCGACAACGGCATCAAGGTCACCGCCCCGTCCCCCGAACTGGAGAGCGGCTTCAAAAAGATCGCCGAGACCCTGCGCGAGAAATGGGTCAAGGCCGCGGGCAAGGACGGCGCGCAGATGCTCGAGGCCTATCGCAAATAGCCGGCCATGCGCGGTTGCCTCGACGCGCTCTACCGGGTCTCCGGCGGCTTGGCGGCGTTGTGCCTGGTCGCCATCGCCGCGCTCGTGGCCTTGCAAGTCGCCGCCCGCCTGCTCGACGCCGCGCTCGGCGCGCTGGGCATCCCCGTCACCGGCTTGGTCGTGCCCTCGCTCGCCGAAGTCGCCGGGTTCCTGCTGGCGGCGGCCACGTTCCTCGCCCTTGCCGACACCCTGGCCCACGGCGTCCATATCCGGGTTGACCTGCTGACCGCGCGGCTGCCCGACGCGCTCCGGCGTCCGCTCGAAGCCGCCGTCGCCCTGCTCGCCGCCGGGCTGGCCGGCTTCGCCGCCTACGCCTGCGCCGCGCTGGCCTACAAGAGCTATAGCTACGGGGACCTCTCCTACGGCATCGTCGCCGTTCCCCTCGTCATCCCGCAAAGCGCGCTGGCCATCGGCCTGGCCATCCTTGCCGTCGCGCTGGTCGACCGCGCACTCTCCCCCGCGCGGCCCGCTGCTGAGACGGGCGCCGTTTGATGGGCGTCGCCGAGATCTCCATCCTGCTCGTCGCCGTCCTGTTCACCGCACTCGCCTGCGGCCTTTGGGTGTCGCTGGCGCTCACGCTCACCGCGCTGGCCGCGCTGCTCACCCGCCCTGCGCTGCCCGACGCCAAGATCCTCGCCACGACCTTCTGGTCCGCCTCCACCTCGTGGGACCTCACCGCGCTGCCGATGTTCATCTGGATGGGGGAGATCCTGTTCCGCTCGCGGCTGTCCGAGGATTTGTTCGCGGGCCTCGCGCCGTTGATGCGGCGGCTTCCCGGGCGGCTGGTCCACGTCAACATCGTCGGCTGCGCCCTCTTCGCCGCCATCTCCGGCTCATCGGCCGCCACCACCCAGACCGTCGGCAAGATCTCGCTGCCCGAGTTACGGCGCCGCGGCTACGGCCAGAGCATCGCCGTGGGATCACTGGCCGGAGCCGGCACCTTGGGCCTGCTAATCCCGCCATCCATCATCCTCATCGTCTACGGCGCGGCGGTCGAGGAATCGATCGCCCGGCTGTTCATCGCCGGCGTCGTTCCCGGCATCCTGCTGGCGGTCCTGTTCATGGGCTACGTCGCCCTCGCCGCCACCCTGAAGCCGTCGCTCATGCCGCCCGCCGCCGACGTGATCGCCGAGGACAGCAGGCTCCGCTCCGTCGCCCGCATCGCCCCGGTCATCCTGCTCATCGCCGGCGTCATCGGCTCCATCTACGGCGGCCTCGCCTCGCCTACCGAGGCGGCCGTGATCGGCGTCGTCCTTGCCCTCGTCCTTGCCCGCGCCCAGAGCGCGCTGACCTGGCAGAGCTTCCGCGAGGGCCTCATGGCCGCGACCCGGGTGTCCGCCATGATCGCCTTCATCCTGGCGGGGGCGGCCGTGGTGACGACGGCGATGGGCTTCACCGGCCTGCCCCGCGCGCTCGCCGCCTGGATCGGCTCGCTCGGCCTCTCGCCGTTCGCGCTGCTGGCGGCGCTCACCGTGTTCTACATGGTTCTGGGCTGCTTCCTCGACGGCATCTCGATGGTGGTGCTGACCACGTCGGTGATCATGCCGCTGGTGACGCAGGCAGGCTTCGACCTGGTGTGGTTCGGCATCTACCTCGTCATCGTGGTCGAGATGGCGCAGATCACGCCGCCGGTCGGCTTCAACCTGTTCGTCATCCAGGGCCTGACCGGGCTGGACATCTTCCGCATCGCCGCCGCGACGGCGCCGTTCTTCGCTATTCTTTTACTGATGGCGCTGCTGCTCGCGCTGTTTCCGGGCATCGCGCTGTTTTTGCCGCGAACGATGTTCTCGGGCGGTTGATGCCGGGGGCGCCCTGGCATGTCCGGCGCCCGCGCCGATATGCCGCCTCATGCAGCAGCTTCCCGGCCTTCCCGACGGCGCGTTCGACAAGATGGACCCGGCGCCGGACCCGGCGTTCTACGCCCAGCCCCGCTTCGTCACCCACATCGACGACGGGGCTATCGCCGCCGTCACCCAGCTCTACCGCCAGACCCTGCCCGAAGGCGGCGCCATCCTCGACCTGATGAGCAGTTGGGTCAGCCACTTGCCGGACGACGTCGCCTACGCCCAGGTCGTCGGCCACGGCATGAACGCCGACGAACTCGCCGCCAATCCCCGCCTGTCGCGCTGGTTCGTGCAGGATCTGAACGCGGACCCGATCCTGCCCTTGCAGGCGGAGACATTCGGCGCCGCTTGCCTGTGCGTCTCCGTGCAATACCTGCAGCGCCCGGTCGAGGCGTTCCGCGAGGCCGCCCGCGTGCTCCGCCCCGGCGCGCCCTTCGTCGTCTCGTTCAGCAACCGCTGCTTCCCGACCAAGGCGGTCGCGGTCTGGCAAGCCTTGGGCGGCCCGGATCAGCAGCGCCTGGTCACGGCTTACATGCAAGCCGCCGGGTTCGGGGCGGTGCGCAAGTGGTCGCACGTGCCGCCGGGCGCGGACCCGATCTGGGTTGTCATCGGCGACCGCTAGACTGCAATCGCCCTGACTGGAAAAGTCAGGGCGTCGATTGCCCGTCCAGATCAGGGACAGCACCGGGCATGAATGCGTTAAAGTGCTTGACCATCAAGGTGACCGGGGGCCTCCCTTTCCGTTCGACAACGTCCACGGCCTGCCATCCAGTCTTCTTGTACAATCCTTGAGCATTATTCGTGTAGAGCCAAGCGACCGGAAAGAGCGCCGAGCGTGCGGTCTCCTCCACGGCGGCAATGAGCCTGGCGGCGTAGCCACGGCCACGCGCTTCGGGCGCCACGAACACGCCGGCCAGCCACGGGGTCAACTCGGGACGTTCATCGAGATCGTCCCGCACCAGACTGGCGGTTCCCACCGGTTGACCGTCTATCAGCAGCACGAATGCCTAGGGCGGACCGGACCGGGATGCCGACGCTGCAACCGCCTTCGTCGTGTGGTCCAGCGAATACCCGTCATCGCGCCAGAACGCGCGCCAGAGCCAACCCGCAACGATCGGGATGAGGTCTCTGGCCGGTCCGCGATCGCGACGATGGTCATGGCACGCCTCGAGCCAGTTTAGCTTGCTTGCCAGGCTAGTGCTACAGCCGGGTTTCAACTGAATGTCCCCGTGTTCGTTTACGCCAGTGGGCGCGCTTGGATCGCTGCTGGTGGCGTCTGCGCCAGGTTGACCACCGCAGGGCGGCATCGGGCCTGGATGGTTGCTTGAGCACGATGGCTGAGATGAGCCGCCGGACCTCTGGAACTGTGAGCGGCAACAGGTCCGCTTGGAGGCTTGCCGGGTCCGCACCCCCCGGCAGCGCCCTGTTCGGCGCTGCGGCGGACCACGGCGAGGTAGGCCAGGGCCAGCATGGACAAGGTGACGTGGCGGCGCCACCCGACCCAGGAGCGCCTCCCAGCTTCGCTGAACCGGCATACTGGTCCAGGCCGACTTCGCCCTTGGCCTGCTCGAACAGGCTCTCAATGGACCAGCGCGTGCCCGCGACGCGCACCAGTTCGGCCAGCGCGGTGTCCTGGGGCGCATGGGTCAGGTAGAACGCGGCCTCCTCGGGATCAGCAATGCTGCGCCGGACCAGGAGCGCACAGGCAAAGCCCGGCGCCCCGCCGTTGTAAGGCAGGTGCGCCCAGTCGTATAGCCGCGGTCCCTTGGCGCCGTCGCCTGCGCTGAGTCGCTGCCACGCCGCGTCCGGCAGCCCCTCGATCCAGGTCGTGACCGGGCGCATGGCCAGGCGCTGGCCAGACGTGACCGCCAGCACGTAGCCGCGCCGGCGCCGCTCCGCCCACCGGCGGATGGCGCTGTCCGCCCCATACACGCTGTCGCCAGCGACCCAGGAGAAGGGCACGCCTGCCACGCGGGCGTGTTCCAGCATCGCCAGGCCCTGCTTGGGCTTGGTCACACGCTCCACGTCAGCCGGGATGCGCGCCTCGCGGCACCGCGCGTCGTCCCCGGCCCACTCCTTGGGCACGTAAAGCGCTCGGTCAATCAGGGCGCGGCCGTGCCGCCCTGCGTCGCCCAGGAACACGCCCACTTGCGCGGTCTCGATGCGGCCCGCGGTTCCCGTATACTGCCGCTGGACGCCAGCCGACTTCGTCCCTTTCTTCAGGAAGCCGGTCTCGTCCAGAACCAGCACCGCTCCAGGGTCGGCCAGGCGCTCCGCCACGTAGGCTTGCAAGTCGTCGCGCACCGCCTCCGCGTCCCAGCGCGCGCGGCTCAGGAACTCCTGCACCCCGTCCGGCGTCGCGTCGCCAGCCACCTCGGCCAACTGCCAGCCGTTCTTGCGCTCAACCGGAGCCAGCAGCCCGCGCAGATAAGCGCCTGCCCGACGCCGCGGCTCGGCACGCCCGAAGCGCGGCGCAATCCGCCCAGCAACCTCATCCAAACCCGCAGCCCACCCGCAAACATCCCGTTTCGTCGTCATTCCACCCGCCTCCGGACAGACACAACGCTCAACTACGGCTGTAGTACTAGTGCGTCAGGTTTGGACCACTAGAGTTGATCGAGGACGGTTTCGGCCTTGCTGACGTCGAACTGGCCTGGCTCCTCAACGCCGAGCGAGGTGACCACCTTATCCTCGATGATCATGGCGTAGCGCTGGCTGCGGATGCCGAGGCCGCGGGCGGTAAGGTCGAGTTCGAGGCCGAGGGTCTTGGTGAGTTGGCCCGCGCCGTCGGCGAGCATCAGGATTCGGCCCTCGACGCCTTGGTCGCGGGCCCAGGCGCTCATGACGAAGGCGTCGTTGACGGACAGGCAGGCGATCTTGTCGACGCCCCTGTCACGAAATGCATCGAGATGTTCGAGGTAGCCCGGCAGGTGGCGGGCGCTGCAGGTAGGCGTGAAGGCGCCGGGGGTGGCGAACAGGACGACCTTGCGGCCGGCGAACAGCTCCTCGGTGCTGAGTTCCTTGGGGCCGTCGGGCTTGGCCGCGGTGAGCCTCGTGGACGGAAAGGTGTCGCCAACCTTGATCATGCAGCGCAAGTCCTCATGAACGTGAGGGAACCGTAATCCTGAGTTCGAGAAATGTCACGTTACACTGATGCGGGCGTGCGGCTTGCCGTAGCGCTTGGATAGGCCAAGATAGGCGGCATGATCGAAGTCGAAACACTGACGGGGCAGATGCTGATCGCGATGCCGGCGATGGAGGACCCGCGCTTCAGCCAGAGCGTGATTTTGGTGTGCGCGCATACCGACGAGGGGGCGATGGGGATCGTGCTCAACCGTCCGCTGGCGAAACCGAGTTTCGAGGCGTTGCTGCGGCAGCTCGACGTGGAGCCGACCCCGCCGGCGCGGCAGATCCGCCTCTGCGAAGGCGGGCCGGTCGATCATGGGCGGGGGTTCGTGCTGCATACGAGCGATTGGACCGGGGACGGAAGCTTGCAGGTGCGCGACGACCTGGCGTTGACGGCGAGCCTGGACGTGCTGCACGAGATCGCGGGCGGGCGGGGGCCGCGGGAGGGCCTGCTGGCGCTGGGCTACGCGCAGTGGGGGCCTGGGCAGCTTGACCAGGAGATGCAGGAGAACGTGTGGCTGACGGCGCCGGCGGAGCAGGCGCTGCTGTTTGACGAGGACAATGACACCAAGTGGCGCCGGGCAATGGGGATTTTGCGGGTCAACCCGTCCTGGCTTTCGGGGGCGATCGGACACGCCTGACTAGTCTTTGCCGGGCAGCCTTGCCAGCGTGCTGCCGCATTTATCCCCGACGCTGTTCCTTACCAAACGAACTGCGGGATTGCGGCAACGGGCGCTAGGTTGGCCGCTCGCAGGTCGGCATCGAGTTGGTCCCGGCCTTCAGCCAGGTGGCCGCCGTGGATGCCGCCCAAGGCCCAGCAGGAGTCGACGCCGATGGCGGCGGCGCCGGCGATGTCGGTGCGCAGGGCGTCGCCCACGGCGATGACGCGGGATTTCGGCAGGGCCAGGATGTCGAGCACGGGGCCGTAGATCAGGGGGTCCGGCTTGCCGACGCTGCGGACGTCGCCGCCCATGGTGGCGTAGCGTTGGGCGAAGGCGCCGGCGCAGAGGACGCGGACGCCGCCGCGGATGACTTCAAGGTCCGGGTTGGCGCAGATCATGGGCAGGCGGCGGCCGGCGCAGATTTGCAATGCCGGGTCGAACACGGTCGGGTCGGTTGGGTTGAGGTGGTCGTCGGGGCCGGTGTTGAGGACGCAGGTGGCATCTTCGGGGGTCTCGGCCAGCTCGAGGTCCAGGCCGGCGAGGACGTTGCGGTCACGGTCCGGGCCGAGGTGGAAGACGCGGCGGCCGAGGGCGGCGGACCAGTCGTCCGGGCGGTCGCGCAGGAGGAGGTGGGTGGCCTCGCCGGAGGTCATGACGCCGTCGTAGAGGGTTTCCTCGATGCCCATGCGGAGGAGCTGGCGGCGGACCGGGCCGGCTCGGCGGGGTGCGTTGGAGAGCATGACGACGCGCTTGCCGGCGGCGCGGAGCTGTTCGAGGCAGTCGCGGGCGCCCGGGTAGGGCTGGACGCCATCGTGGACGACGCCCCAGAGGTCGAGGATGAAGCCGTCGTAGGCGGGGGCGAGGGTGGCAAGGCCGGGCAGGCGTTTCATGCGGCGGCGCCGATGGCTTGGGCGACGGTCCGGTATCCTTCCCGTTGCATGGCCGCGAGCAGCTCGCGTTTCATCCGGGCGAGCAGCGCGGGGCCGGCGTAGGCGAAGCTGGTGTAGAGCTGGACCAGGTGCGCCCCGGCCTGCAGCCTGGCCAGCACGTCCGCGCCGGTGGCGATGCCGCCGCAGCCGATCAGCGCTAGGCGCCCGGCGGCGAGATGGTGGGCGCGTCGCAGCATGGCGGTGCTGGGGGCGAGGAGCGGGGCGCCGGAGAGGCCGCCGGTTTCGCCGGCGTAAGGCGAGCGGAGCGTGTCCGGGCGGGCGGTGGTGGTGTTGGCGACGATGAGGCCGTCGAGCGCGTGGGCGATAGCGGCCTCGACGACGGCTTCGAGGGCGCCGTCGGGGAGATCGGGGGCGATCTTGACCAACAGGGGGGGCCGGGTTGGCACGGCGGCCTGGACGGCGGACAGGATGGCGCGCAGGCGGCGCTCGCCTTGGAGGTCGCGCAGGCCCGGCGTGTTGGGTGAGCTGACGTTGATGACGATGTAGTCGACGTGGGGGGCGACGGCGGCGACGAGGGCGGGGTAGTCGCGTTCCGGGTCGGCGCCGTGCTTGTTGATGCCGAGGTTGGCGCCGAGGCGGACGGTGCGGCGGCGGGGCAGGGATTTCAGGCGGGCGACGTAGGCGTCGAGGCCGTCATTGTTCATGCCGTAGCGGTTGATGACGGCGCGGTCGGGTTCGAGGCGGAAGACGCGGGGGAACGGGTTGCCGGGCTGGGGACGGGGCGTGACGCTGCCGGTCTCGATGAAGCCGAAGCCGAGGCGGGAAAGGCCGCGGACGGCGACGGCGTTCTTGTCGAAGCCGGCGGCGAGGCCGATGGGGTTGGGGAAGCGCAGGCCCAGGGCTTCGGTCATGAGCGCCGGGTCGTCGGCTTCGGTCGCGTGGCCGGCGAGGCCGAGGCGGATCGCGAGCACGGCCAGGCGATGGGCCCGTTCGGGGTCGAGTCGCCGGAGCACGGGGGGGGCGAGGGCGGCGAGGGCGGTGGTCATGGCCGGGTCTGTGCCTGATCGGGGGGCGGTTGAGAAGTGCGGCGCGGGGCGCTAGGCTCGCGGAATGTGGAACCAGCCGTATCTTGAGACGTGTTGCCGGGCTGCCTTGCACCGGCTGGTGCTGACTGCCGATGGAGGCAGGCCCGGGGCGCTGAAGGATGGGCCGTGCCTGGAGCGGCTGACGGGGATGGGGTTCGCTGCGGTTCGGGAGGATGGGCGCTACGAGGTCACCGATGCTGGCCGGGCGCGGCATGGGAGCGAGATTTTACGGGTTGGCGCGGCGGCCTGATCGGGCGAGGGTGCTGGCCGCGACATTTCAGAAAGGCATTTTCATGAGCAGCACCCTTCGTGACAGCCGTGCCGTCTATCCGGCCGGCGCTGCGGTGCAGCAACATTACACGGCGACCGCGCAGGCGCTGCACTGGATTACCGCAGTGCTGATGTTCACCATATTGCCGCTCGCCTGGGTGATGGTGAGCATGGGCGAGACCGACCCGAACCGCGGGCTGATGTTCACCCTGCACAAGTCGGTGGGGCTGACGATCCTGGCGCTGGTCGCGGTGCGGCTGCTGTGGCGGGCGCGGCACCATGCGCCGCCGTTGCGCCGGATCCCGAGATGGGAAGCGGGGGCCGCGTTCGCCTCGCATTGGCTGCTGTATCTGGTGCTGGCGGCGATGCCGGTGAGCGGATACTTGCTCTCGGCGGCAGGAGGGCATCCGGTGTCGTATTTCGGGCTGTTCACGCTGCCGGGGCTGCCGAAGAACGAGGCGCTGGCCGAAGGGGCGGAATGGGTTCACGTGGCGGTGGGGCAATGGGCGGTCTATGCGCTCATCACGCTGCATCTAGCGGCGACGGCCTGGCACCTGGTTTCGCGGCGGGACGGGGTGCTGGAGCGGATGCTGCCGGAGCAGGACGGAATCTGACGCGCTTACCGCGCGGCCTGCGGCTCCGGCATGACGTGCCGTTCCACGATGCTGGCGCGCCGGAGCGGACCTTCGAGGCGGTCCATGACTTCGGTCCAGAGACGGCGGTCGCAGCGTTCCTGCGTGCGCCTTGGGTCGGGCGCGCGGCCCCTGCGGCCGTAGAGGCGCAGGATGCGGACGTGGAGCAGTTCAATGCGACGGCGGCGGTAGAGCTGGTCGAGGCATTTGACGACGTCTTCCGCGCGGCAGGGGCCTGGCGCGGGGCGGGGGCGGGTTTGGTCGTGCCGGGCTTCGAGCACGGCGGCGGTCCAGAGCCAGGCAGCTTCGGCCGAACGAAACGGGACGGGAGCTGACATGAGGGTTACAGACCATTTTCCTATTTGGATTTTCAAAAGGAAAAACGTCGTAATTTGTTGTTGCAACGGCGCGAATTCCTAGGCACTCTCCTCCTACGATGAAGCACGATGAGATCTGGCGGGCGCTTGACACGCTGGCTGCCGAATATGGCTTGTCCGCCTCCGGGCTGGCGAAGCGGTCCGGGCTTGACCCGACGACGTTTAACCCGAGCAAGCGGCGGATGCCGGATGGGCGGGCGCGGTGGCCGAGCACGGAGAGCGTGGCCAAGGTGCTGGCGGCGACCGGGGCCAGTCTGGAGCAGTTCACTTCGCTGGTGACCGGTTCGCGTCCGTCCGGTTCGGCCCGGCTGCCGCGGCGCATCCCGCTAATCGGATTCGCGCAAGCGGGCCGGGACGGCTATTTCGACGATGCCGGGTTCCCGGTCGGGGGGAGCTGGGACGAGATGAGCCTGCCCGAGATCGGGGACCCGAACGCTTACGCGCTGGAGATCCACGGGGACAGCATGGAGCCGGTGCTGCGCGACGGGGATACGGTGGTGGTGTCGCCGTCGGCGCCCACGCGGCGGGGGGACCGGGTGGTGGCGCGGACGAACGAGGGGGAGGTGATGGCCAAGCAGCTCGCCCGGCGGTCGGCCCGCCGCATCGAGCTCAAGAGCCTGAACCCGGAGCATCCTGACCGGTCGTTCGATCTTGCGGAGATCGCCTGGGTGCACCGGATCATCTGGTCCAGCCAGTAACGCCGATTCTCCTTTCCTCCAGGCTGGTTCGCGCGCCACGATAGGCCTCCCGACCCCGGAGGCTTCCGATGCGCGTCCTAGCCGTTCTCTTGCTCCTGCTGTCGAGTGGCGTGGCGAAGGCGGCCGAGCCGGTCGATCTGATGCTCGTGCTCGTGTCCGATGTCTCGCGCAGCGTCGATGACGGTGAATTCCAGATGCAGAAGCAGGGGTATGGCGCCGCGTTCTCGGACCCGCGCGTGATCGCCGCGATCCGGGGGGGCGCCATCGGGGCGATCGCGGTGAGCTACGTGGAGTTTGCTGGGACGCACGAGGCGCGGACGGTGGTGGACTGGCACGTGGTGCGGGACGCCGAGAGCGCGCGCGCGCTGAGCGGGGAGATCGAGGCGGCGTCGCGCTCCTACTGGGGCCGGACGAGCATCAGCGCCGGAATCGATCACGCGGCGCTGATGCTGGCGGAGTCGGCGTTCGAGACGCAGCGGAAGGTGATCGACGTGGCCGGGGACGGGACCAACAATTCCGGGCGTGAGGCGGCGGCGGCGCGCGACGACGCGCTGAGGGCGGGGATCAGCATCAACGGGCTCGCGATTATCAACGACCATCCGGCCAACTACACGTTCGCGCACGTGCAGCCGCCGGGCGGGTTGACGGAATGGTATCGCCAGAACGTAATCGGCGGTCCCGGCAGCTTCGTGGTGGAAGTGCACGAGTTTCAGATGTTCGGAGAGGCCATGACCCGCAAGCTGATCAGCGAGATCGCTGCCTTGCCTATGGGCTTCGTGGACCGGAGGCGGCTCTGATGGGGTTGCTGGTCGATGGCCGCTGGCAGGACAGGTGGTATGACACGAGCAAGTCAGGGGGCAAGTTCGAGCGCAGCGAGAGCACGTTCCGCCATCAGATTGGGCCGGGCGGCGAGTTTCCCGCGGAGGCCGGGCGGTATCGGCTTTACGTGTCGCTGGCGTGCCCCTGGGCGCATCGCGCGCTGATCGTCCGCGTGCTGAAGGGGCTTGAGGATGTGATCCCCCTCTCGGTGACGCATTGGCACATGGGGGAGCAGGGGTGGACGTTCGAGCCTGGGCCGGGCGTCATCCCCGATCCTGACGGGGCGCAGTGCCTGCATCAGATTTACACCCGGGCTGACCCGGGCATCACGACGCGGGTGACGGTTCCGGTGCTGTGGGACACCCAGACCGGCAGGATCGTCAACAACGAGAGCGCGGAGGTCATCCGTATCTTCAACAGCGCGTTCGATGCCGTAGGGGCCAAGCCGGGCGACTTCTATCCAGCCGCGTATCGGGAGGAGATCGACGCGCTGAACGCGCGCATTTACGAGACGGTGAACAACGGGGTGTATAAGGCGGGGTTCGCCACCACGCAGGCGGCCTACGAGGAGGCGGTGCTGCCGCTGTTCGAGACGCTCGATTGGCTCGACCGGCATCTGGCCCGGCGCCGGTTCCTGTGCGGCGATGTCATCACCGAGGCGGATTGGCGGCTGTTCACCACGCTGCTGCGGTTCGACGCGGTCTATGTCGGCCATTTCAAGTGCAACATCCGGCGGCTGGTGGATTACCGGAACCTGTGGGGATACGCGCGGGACCTGTATGGGCAGCCCGGCGTGAGCGGGACGGTGGATTTCCAGCACATCAAGCGGCACTACTACACGAGCCATCCGACGGTAAACCCGCACGGCATTGTGCCGGCCGGGCCTGTGGTGGATTGGGAGGCGCCGCCGGTGCGCGAGCGGGGCGTGCAATACGCCTGACG
Organism: Acetobacteraceae bacterium; assembly: GCA_965217935.1. Lineage (GTDB taxonomy): Bacteria > Pseudomonadota > Alphaproteobacteria > Acetobacterales > Acetobacteraceae > JBBROS01. Next base: position 2,608,203 of record OZ244581.1, read on the forward strand.
CGGCGTCCTCACGCGCGGGTCGTCGGCTCACAATCTGGTTACGCCTTCGAACGATGACTGGGGCCGCGCGCTTTGGCTTCGCAGAGGGCTGGAAGCGAGGCGTTGTCAGGTGGAAAGGCCGGTTCGGCTGAGGCGGGCGACGGTGTTGTCCAACTTGTCGAGGAGGCCGTGCGGGTTGGAAAACGGCAGGCCGAGGGCGGCGGCGCGTGCGTCCATGCCGGGGTTTCGGAGCATCGCCGGACGGTGCAGGCGCTGATTATGCGGCAGGATGTAAGCGTCGAGCGTGACAGTCGGCATGGTGGCGCGGAATTAGCTGACGATGCATCAGGAGGGACGACATGGTCACTGTCCCGGTGTTGCAGGAGGTTTTGATTACCGGAAAGCGGCTTATCTAAAAACGGAGCAGCGCATTCGGAGCACTGAGCAGAGCTATAGTGGAAACCAGGTGGCTTGCTTGCGGCGTGAGACCGCGACCATTGGGCGGGATGGCGCAACCAGGCGGCCCACAGAACGAACGGAGTAGACGATGAGCTATTCGACCCCTTCCGGCACAAACGATACGCAGAATCTGAACCAGGAAGCCGCGCACGACACGGCGCTCTATGACCCGGCGGTGCACGACAACCAGATCGTCGCGATGTATGAGACGAACGAGGCGGCGACGGCCGCGCGGGACACGCTGGTGAAGGCCGGCATTCCAGCCGATGCGATCGCGATGATTGCCCGCAGCACGGATTCGGGCGAGCTGGGCGGGAGCAACGCGGAGGACCGAGGCAGCGCGTTCTGGGAGGCCGTTCGAAGCCTGTTCGCCTCCGGGCACGAGCAGGAGGATTACGGCCACGCTGTCGGGCGCGGCCACGCCATGCTGGTGCTGACGCCGAGCGCGGAAATGGACCGGCGCCATGCCATCCATACGTTGGAGGCGACGCATCCGGTTGATTTCGATGCCCGGCTGGAGGAATGGCGGCAGGCCGGATATGAGACGGCCAATGTCGGCCGGAGTGCCGAAGGCGGACAGGCTCCGAGACAGGTCCAACGTGAGCGGCCGGCGGGAAGCGCGCGTGTCCGCAGCTATGTCGCAGACAAGCGGACGCAGTGAGCGGTTTGGCGGCGTGGCCTGACATAAACTGAATTGCCGAAGGCTGTTGGGGAGGGCTAAAGCCCTTTTCAGACATGATGCGACGTGCCACTGCCCTTCTAACGCGGCTGTCGTTGATGGCGTGCATTGGCATGGCGTCATGCAGCGACCCGCTCCCGGTCTCGCGCTTCGCCGATGCGGGGCCGGCACTCGATCCGATCGCTTTTTTCACCGGGCATGTCCGTTCTTGGGGCGTGCTTGAGAACCGGTCCGGCCAGCCGACGCAGATCGTGACGACCGATTGCGAGGGGACGGCCGATCGCGACGGCAGTTTGCGGATGACGCAGCGCCTTCATGTGGGAGATGATCCGGTGACGGTCCGAACATGGCGGATGCGCCGGACCGGGCCGGGACGGTTCGAGGCAACGGCGAACGATATGGTTGGCACGGCGGTTGGCGAGGCGGCCGGGCCGGCATTCCACTGGCGATGGACGCTGGCGAGCGAGCCTGGCAATTCGTTGAAGAATGTCGTGCTGGACCAGTGGTGGTACTTGCAGGCGGATGGCTCGATGCTGAACCGGACGACGATCCGCAAGGTGGGTTTCATCGCGGCCGAGGTGACTGAGCATTTCGTTCCGCAACGCTGACTGGCAGGTCTTGCCGCTATCGCCGTCGGTTCGCCTGCTCGTGACGCGCGAGATGCCGGGGCTTGATGCGGAGACGGAGCGCGTCGTGGCCGGGCATTGGCAGGCGGCGAACGCGGAGCGGCGGCTGTTCAACGGGCGGGTGTTCAGCGCGGATGCCGTGGCGCCGGATGAGATCGCGGGGCATTGGACGGAATTCCGCCGGGCGACCGCGCAGATGCGTGACCCTGGATTGTCCGAGGTTTTGCAAATCCGAAACTTGGCGGTGTGCGGGATGCTGGTCTGCCCGGATGGAGTGGCGATCGCGCGGCGGGAGCCGACCGCGTCGTATCAGCCCGGCGTCTGGCAGCTCCCGCCGGCCGGCAGCGTGGACTTCGGCGCGGCGACGCCGGGCGGCGCGGATTGGCGCCATGCCCTGCTTGCCGAATTGCGGGAGGAGTTGGGGATCGGGGCGGAGGAGGTGCGCCGGTTATCGCCGTTGTGTTTGGTGCAGCACCCCTCGGGCGTGCTGGACATGGGGGTGCGGATCGACACCGACCTGAGCGCGGATGCGATTCTGAGCCGGCACCGGGCGCTGGGGGATGAGGAATACCAGCAGCTTCAAGTGCTGCCGCCGGACCGGATCGAAGCGATGGCGGCTGCTGCCGGCGGGGAGCTGATGCCCACGGTGCCCGCGTTCCTGAGTCTTTACTCGGGTTCTGGATAGGGTCGGGCGTTAACGGATCGTCCACTTTTCTCTGGCTTACTGGCTGGGAGGAAAACGGAGAGGTCCAGGATGGACGTGAAGGCAATCGTTGCCGGGTTGTGCGTGATCGGTTCGCTCGCAACGGCGGCGAAGGCGGAGGACGTGCAGGCTCGTTCGAGCTGGGCGCCGGAGAGCGGGCGTCTGCTCGCGACCGCGGGCGTCAATGAAGTCGAGGGCGCGGGCGGCGGCGGACTGGTGCCTTGGGCACTGATCACCGGCTACGGCACGCGGGACGCGATCGGGGCGAACGCTCATTACACGTATGTGCATTTGCCCGATTTCGATCTCCATACGGCGGGCGGGGCGGTCGGGCTTTACGACCGGGTCGAGATCTCGCTCGCGCATCAATGGTTCGACACCAGAGCGGCGGGAGCCAGGCTCGGGCTCGGCTCCGGCTACACGTTCGGCCAGACGATCGCCGGGGTGAAGGTGCGGCTGTTCGGCGACGCGGTTTATGACCAGGACCGGTGGTGGCCGCAGGTTTCGGTGGGCGCGCAGTATAAAACCAACAACCGGGGCCAGGTGCTGTCGGCGATCGGCGCACGGTCGTCGGACGGGGCCGACTTCTATGTTGCCGCCACCAAGCTGCTGCTGGCGCAGAACCTGCTGCTGAACGCGACGGTGCGGGCGACGAAGGCCAACCAGTTCGGCATCCTCGGGTTCGGCGGCGACAAGGACAACAGCTACAGCGCGCAGTTCGAAGGCTCCGCGGCGTACCTGATCAGCCGCAAGTTCGCGGTGGGGGCCGAGTTCCGCACCAAGCCGGACAACCTCGGTTTTGCCCGCGAGGACAACGCCTGGGACGTGTTCGCGGCTTACTTCATCAACAAAAACCTCTCCGCCACGCTGGCCTACGCCGATCTGGGCCGCATCGCCGGGCAGGGTCATCAGGGCGGCGCCTACTTCTCACTTCAGGCGGGGTTCTGACCATGCGCAAACTGCTGCTTGCCTTCGCCGCCGGCCTGATCGCGCTCGCGCCTGGGACTGGTTCGGCGTCCACGCTTTACCAGGACCTTGGGGACCATGCCGGCCTGGTGCGCATCGTGGATGCGGCGACGTCGGTGTGGCTGAAGGACCCGCGGGTCGGACCGACGTTCGACAACACCAACATCGACCGGTTCAAGCGCTTGCTGGTGGACCAGCTCTGCCAGCTTACGGGCGGGGGCTGCACCTACGGCGGGCGGGATATGCATAAGGCGCACAAGGGCCTGCATCTCGACAGTGCCCAGTTCAATGCCCTCGCCGAAGACCTGCAGATCGCGATGGCGCGGCTCGATATTCCGTTCACGACGCAGAGCCGGCTGGTGGCGCTGCTCGCGCCCATGCACCGGGACATCGTGACCAAATGAGCGCCCGGCGGGTTTGCAGGTGGTGCCTGCTGCTTGCCGTGCTGGCGCAGCCGGCGCTGCTGGCGAGAGCGGCGGGCAGTTTTTTCATCAGCCAATCGGGCCGCGCGTTCTCGGTGACTGGAATCAGGATCAAGCATGGCGACAGCATTCACTTCAAGAACGACGACGAGTTCCTGCACCAGCTTTATGTGAGATCGGCTTCGTTCAGCTTCTCGTCCGCGGAGCAGGAGATCGGGCAGGTCGTCGATATCCGCTTTCCCGTTTCAGGGACGTTTGAGGTCGGCTGCGAGATTCATCCGAAGATGGCGCTGACCGTGACCGTGGAATGATTGGCTGAGCTCGATGTCGATTGCGAAGAAAATCCTGCTTGGCTGCTTGAGTCTGACGATGGTGACCATCGTGTTCGGCGTCCTGGCGCGCGGGGCTCAGACCGAACTGGGGGCGATCGCCTTCAAGATTTACGACGAAGCGTTCATGTCGATGAGTTATCTGCGGTCGGCGCAGAATACGCTCGTGGGGCTGTCGCGGGACCTGGCGCTCGGCCACACGGACCCGGGAAAATTTGCCAAGCGGATCGCCTCGGCCGCTGGCGACCTGAAGGTCGCGCATGACCGGGCGATGTCGGCGCAGGGGGTGCAGGCGTCGTCGGAGCTTCAGCAGGAGGTCGCAGGGCTTGGGCTGCAGCTCGCGCGCACGCATCGCCTGCCGCCGCCGCAGCAGCTTGCTACGATCGAGGCCGCCTTCGATGAGGCGGTCGAGGTGTATGCCGGGGACGGCTATCGCGCGCGCCGGGCCGTGGCGATGCTGGTGCGGCAAACCACCGTCCGCATTTGGGCCGCCATGGGAGTGTCGCTCGCCGTTGCTTTGCTGATCACCGTTTTGCTGAGCCGGGCGATCCTGCCCTCGCTGCGTCATGCGGTCGGGATCGCGACGTCGATCGCGAACGGGCGGCTGGACAACCGGATCGATGGGCGCGGCAAGAGCGAGACGGGGATGCTGTTGCGGGCGTTGGCCGCGATGCAGGGCAGCATTGCCGAGAAGATTGCCCGCATCCAGGCGCTGATGGCCGAACAGGCGTCGCATCATGCGTCCGAAACCGCGTTGCAACATGCGCGGTTCGAGGCGGCGCTGAACAACATGGTCCAGGGGCTGTGCATGTTCGGCCCCGAGGGGCGGGTGCTGGTGCATAACCGGCGGTTCGCCGAGATGTTCGGGCAGCCGGCCGTTCATGCGAGCGTCGTTGAGACGTTGCCGGCGGCGCTTCGCGGCGGCGTCAGCGCGAAGGGCGGGAGTGGTCCGGGGCCGCAGAGCTTTTCCCAGGCCCTCGACGACGGGCGGACGATCGCGGTGGCAAAGGAGCCGATGGTTGACGGCGGCTGGGTGGCGACGTTCGAGGACATAACCGAGCGGCAGCGCGCGGAAGAGCGCCTGGCGCACATGGCCCGGCACGATGCATTGACCGGGCTGCCGAACCGGGTCTCGTATCGCGAGCAGATGGGGCGGGCACTGACGCAGGTGCGGCGCGAGGGCGGGCTGGCCGTGCTTTGCCTCGGGCTTGACCACTTCAAGACGGTCAACGACGCGCTCGGGCACCCGGTGGGCGATGCGCTGCTGCAGGCGGTCGCAGGGCGGTTGCTGGAGATCACGCGAGAGGCGGACACGGTCGTCCGCTTGGGAGGGGATGAGTTCGCGGTGATTCAATCGGCGGCGACCCAGCCGACCGAGGCGAAAGTGTTGGCAGAGCGGCTGGTGGCGAGCCTTGCTGCGCCGTTCGACGTGCTTGGCCATCAGGTGGCGATCGGCGCGAGCGTCGGCATCGCCGTGACCACCGATGGCGAAGTGACGCCGGACGGGCTGCTGAAATGCGCGGACCTTGCCATGGTTCGCGCGAAGCTGGACGGGCGCGGCACATATCGCTTCTTCGAGGAGGAGATGGATGCGCGGATGCAGGCCAGGCGCCTGCTCGAGATCGACCTGCGCCAAGCGGTGATCGAGGGGCAGTTCGACGTTTACTACCAGCCGCTGGTGAACTCCGCGGATGGGGCGGTGAGCGGGTTCGAGGCCCTGCTGCGCTGGCCGCATCCGACGCGCGGCATGGTCTCGCCGGGCGAGTTCGTGCCGTTGGCCGAAGAATTGGGGTTGATCTCGACCATCGGCCTGTGGGTGCTGGACCGGGCGTGCGCCGACGCCGTCGCTTGGCCGGACGGCGTTAAAGTGGCGGTCAACCTTTCGGCGTTGCAGTTCCGCAACCGCAACCTCGCCCGCTGCATCGCGGCGGCGCTGGAGCGGTCTGGCCTTCCTTCACAGCGCCTTGAATTGGAGATCACGGAGTCGTTGCTGTTGCAGGATAGCGAGACGACGCTTGCGATCCTGCACGAGATCCGCGCTCTTGGGGTGCGTATTTCGATGGACGATTTCGGCACGGGCTACTCGTCGCTCAGCTACCTGCGGCTGTTCCCGTTCGACAAGATCAAGATCGACCAAAGCTTCATCCGCAGCCTGGATGCGAGCGGGGAGGGCATGGCGATCATCCGCGCCGTGGTCGGGCTGGGGCGGGCGCTCGGGATGAGGGTCGTGGCTGAGGGCGTGGAGACGCAGGAGCAGTTCGACCTGTTGCGCCGGGAGGGCTGCGACCAGATCCAGGGCTATTTGATCAGCCGGCCGAAGCCGGTGGGCGCCGTGAAAGGCATTGTCGCCGCACAAGCCCGGGCGCTCGTCGCCGAGCATGCGTGACGAGGCCTCAGGCCAGGTCCTAAGCAGGCATTTGTGGCTCATGCCACGAATGCCGGCTTAGGCGCTTTTGAAAACGCATCATTTTTCGCGTTATGACGGCAAGCCGTCCCGCGAACGATGCTCAGAAGCCTTGCCCCATGACCCGGTCGGGCAGCCATGTCGCGAGCCCGGGGACGAAGCAGAGGAGGATCATGAAGGCCAGCATGATCAGGACGAACGGGAACGATCCGCGCAGGATGGTGCCGAGTGAGACGTCCGGCACCACGCCGCGCAGCACGTAGAGATTGAGGCCGACCGGAGGGGTGATCAGGCCGACTTCGAGGTTGATGGTGAGCAGGGCCGCGAACCAGATCATGTCGAAACCGTTCGCTTCCAGCACGGGCTGCAGAATGGGCATCAGCATGAGGATGATCGCCACCGGCGGCAGGAAGCAGCCGGCCAGCAGAAGCAGCGCCTGGATAACGAGGAGCAGCAGCCAGCGGTTCATCTCGAGCGCGACGAGGGTCTGGGCGACGGTTTGCGTCACGTAGAGCAGCGACATCATATAGCTGAACAGCGCCGCGGCGGCGATGATCATCATGATCATGGTGCTCTCGCGGATGGTGTCGCGGTAGATGGCCCAAAGCTCGGACGGACGCCAGGTGCGGTAGATCGCGACGACGAGAATCAGGGCTAGGGCTGCGGCGACGGCCGCGACTTCGGAGGGGGTGGCGAAGCCGCCGTACATCGCGACGCCGACGGCGAGAATGACGATGATGAAGGGGCCGACGCGGAGCAGGCCGTCCAGTTTCTGGGTGAGAGTGAAGCGGTCGGGCTCGGGGGCCGAGGTTTGTTTCAGGTCGTATAGGGAGCTCATCCAGGCATAGGCGGAGAAGGCGACGGTAAGCGCGACGCCGGGGACGACGCCGGCCAGGAACAGGCGCCCGATCGAGGTTTCGGTCGCGATCCCGTAAAGGATGAGGGTGACGGAGGGCGGGATCAGGATGCCGAGGGTGCCGCCGGCGCAGATGGCCCCGGTGGCAAGCGACGGGCGGACGCCGCGGCGCAGCATCTCCGGCACGCCGATCTTGCCGATCGCGGCGGCGGTTGCCGGCGAGGAGCCGCAGATGGCGGCGAAGATGCCGCAGGCCAGGATGTTGGCGATCACGAGGCCGCCGGGCAGGCGGGAGAGCCATCGGTGCAGGCTCTCGTAGATGTCCGCCCCGGCCCGGCTGACGCCGACCGATGCGCCCAGCAGGATGAAGAGCGGGATGGTGAGCAGGGCGAAACTGGAAATCTCGCTCATGAAGGTGATGCCGAGATTGTTCAGCGCGCCCGGGCCGCCGAACGCGGCCAGGAAACCGACCGAGATGAGCGACAGGCCCCAGGCGATCGGCAGGCCCGAGAACAGCACGAGGAGCGTGGATGCGAGGACGAGCCCGCCGATCTCGAGTTCGTTCACCGGATGCGCCAGAGCTCGGCCAGGTACTGCAGGGCGGTGAGGCCCAGGCCGACCGGCATCGTCAGGTAAAGGGGCCAGAGCGGGGCTGCCCACATGCTCTCGCTCGTGTCGCCCGACTCCCAGGCGGCATGGAACAGCGTCCAGCCGACCCAGGCGAGATAGATGCAGACGGCAAGTCCGACCAGGCCGACCGCGAACCGCACGCCCTTGCGGAAGGCCGGCGGAAGGATCGTATCAAGCAGATCGACGTTGACGTGGCCGCGCGTGTGCAGGGTATAGGGCGAGCCGAGGAAGACTGCGGCGACCATCAGGTAAACCGAAAACTCGATCTGCCAGTAGGCGGATGCGCCGATGGCCCGGTCGATCACCATGACGGTGATGACGCCGGCCGCGACCGTCAGCATGACGCTGGCAAGGATCGCGCAGACGACGGCCAGGCCATCGACTGCGCGGACCCAGGCCGGGGCGCGCAGCTCGTCGCCTTCAGACACGCCGTATCTACGACAGCGACGTGTTCAGAAGTTCGAGCAGCTCCTTGCCATGCGCGGTGTCCTTGGCGAATGCCTGCCAGGCCGTGCGCTTGGCCAGTGAAACCCAGGCGTCATACTCGGCGTCGGTGAGGTGATGCACGTCGTTGCCGGCCTTCTTGAAGGCCGTCTCGGCATCGGCGCCCGCGGTTTTCTGCTCCTTGGCGAACCAGGCGTCGCTCATGTCGGCTGCTTTCTCAACCGCCTTCTGCTGATCCGGCGACAGCGATTCCCATGTCTTCCGGGCCATTACGAGCGGCTGCAGCAGCATCCACAGCGTGTTCGGGCCGCCGATGGTGGCGTACTTGGTCTGCTCGTAGATGCGCATGGAGACGAAGGTCTCGGCGGACGTGAGGGTCGCGTTCAGGACGCCCGATTGCATGGCCGGGTAGATTTCAGTGGAGGGCATGGAGACGACGGAGGCGCCGGCGTCTTTCAGCATCAGCTCGAAGGTCGGGTCCGCGGCGCGCATCCTCATGCCTTCGACGCTGTCCGGGCCCTTGACCGGCTTGTCGCGCGAGGCGAAGCCGCCGGGGGTCCACCACCAGGTGACGATGCGGATGCCGCCTGCCATCGCGACCTGTTGCAGGCGGTCGTGAAACGGGGTGTTCTTCAGCTTCATTGCCTGGTCGACGCTGCGGACGGTCCCGGGCATGATGCCGATGGAGAATTCCGGCACCTTGCCGACGCCGTAGGTGATGGGGAAGACGGCCATCTCGAGCGAGCCGTTCAGCATGGCGTCGTATTGGGCGACCGGGTTCGAGATCAGCGAGCGGTTCGGGTAGATGCGGAACTTGAGGTCGGGGGAGAGCTTACTGGCCTCGTCGGCGAACATGCGCGCGGCTTTGTCCCGCGCGTCGGTGTTCTGGCGCCATTGGTGGGAGATGCGCAGGGTGCGGGTTTCCGCCTTGGCGCCGTTCAGGGCGGACAAGCCCGGCAGCATCGAGATGCCGATGCCCGACGTCAGCAGGCGGCGCGAGATCGTGTTCATCGTTGTGCTCCCTAAAGTCTCGTTGCATGGACAGGCGCCGTTGTGTCGGCACTCGTTATGACCGCGTGACCTGTAGAGGTTCGTTTCACCAGACGCAACGTCTTCTCTTGGCCATGAGTCATGGGAATGGGGTCTGTTTCAAGCCTCGTTCGGAAACGACCGCCGCGGCTTGATTGGACGAACGAGCGCCTTGCGAATTGCGACGGCGAGTCGTCCCGCGGAATGATGCTCAGGCGCTTAGACGCTGTTCCTCCATCCTGTCGCCGTAGCCGTCGGGGTGGGTCAGGCGCCAGGCGGCGGCGGTGCGCACGATCTCGTCGAGGCCGGCGTGTTTCGGGGTCCAGCCGGTCTCGGCCTTGATCAGGGCGGAGGAGGCGACGAGGACGGCCGGGTCGCCGGGGCGGCGCTCGCCGTATGTTGCCGGAACGGTCCTGCCAAGCACGCGGCCGACGCTGTCGATGACGTCGCGCACGGAGTGGCCGCTGCCGTTGCCGAGGTTGTAGGTGACGCTGCGACCGTCCAATTGCTGCAGCGCGAGCCAATGCGCCTCGGCAAGATCGGTCACGTGGACGTAGTCGCGCACGCAGGTGCCGTCCTTGGTCGGGTAGTCGGTTCCGAACACCAAGAGGGGGGGCCTGCGGCCGAGCGCGGCGTCGATGGCGATGGGGATCAGGTGCGTCTCGGGGTTGTGGTCCTCGCCCAGCCGGCCGGCGGGGTCGGCGCCGGCGGCATTGAAGTAACGCAGGCAGGCGCTGCGCAGGCCGTGCACCTTGTCGGCCCAGAACAGCGCGCGCTCGAGCATCAGCTTGCTCTCGCCGTAAGGAGAGGAGGGCCTGAGGGGCGCGCGCTCGTCGATCGGCACCTGGTCGGGCTCGCCGAACAGGTTCGCGGTCGAGCTTAGGACGAACCGGTTGATGCCGTGGCGGATGCAGCCGTCGATCAGGCGCAAGCCGGCCGAGGCGTTCTCGATCAGGTAGCGCATCGGGTCGCGCATGCTCTCGCCGACCAGGGAGAGGGCAGCGAAGTGGAACACCGCCTGCCACGGACCGTCGGCCAGCACGGCCTGCATGGCCTCGTCGTCGCCGATGTCCCGCACCAGCACGCGCGCCTCTGAAGGGACGGCGGCGCGATGGCCTTGGCGCAAGTCGTCCACCACGACGACGTCGCCGCCCCGCTGCAGGAGTGCGAGGACCAGGTGGCTGCCGACGTAGCCGGCGCCGCCGGTGACCAGATAGCGGGGTTTCGACATGCGCCGTTTTTGCCGCATTGCAGCGACGCGGGCAACAACGATCGGATTGGGCACGATTGAGAATTGTCAGCGATGTTCCGGATTTGGCGTGACCGGGCGCGGCCGTCAAAGACGCATCCCAGCAACCGTCGCGCAAAGCGTTCTGTCGGCGGCGCGATGACCCGGCGGGCGTTGACAGGCCGGGCCATTCGCACGGCATAACGCGCTGATGCGCCCAGCTTTGATCTGCATTGCCGTTGGTGTGTGCCTGCTTATCCTCGGACCATCCGAGCCGCGGGCAGAGGATTCCTATGTCGTCACCTCGGACGGCGTCCGGCTGCACGTGATCGAGGCCGGGCGACGGGCCGCGCCAGCCATCGTCTTCGTCCCCGGCTGGACCATGCCGGCTTGGATTTTCCAGCCTCAGATCAACTTTCTGAGCCGGCGCTACCACGTGCTGGCGCTGGACCCGCGCGGCCAGGGCGACAGCGATACGCCCCCGAGCGGCTACGACTACCAGCGGCGCGGCCAAGACATCTCGGATCTGATCGCAACGCTCGGTCCACGGCCCATCCTGCTCGTCGGCTGGTCGCTCGGCGTGCTCGACAGCCTTTCCTATGCGCGGCAGTTCGGCGATGCGCGATTGGCCGGCTTGGTTCTGATCGATAACTCAGTGGGGGAGAACCCGGCGCCGGCGCCGTCCGCTTTGCCGCGCCGAGGCGGGCCGACTCTCACGCGGGAGGAGAAGATGCGGCGGTTCGTGGCGGGCATGTTCAGGACATCGCCGGGGCCTGCCTATCTGGATCGTCTGACGAGCGCCGCCTTGCGCACCCCCGCCGCGGCGGCGGCGCAGCTCGGCAACTATTCGGTCCCCCGGAGCTACTGGCGCGAGGCGCTGTATAGCGTCGGCAAGCCGCTGCTCTACGTCGTCCGGCCCAAGTTCGCCGCGCAGGCAGCGAACGTGGCGGCGAACGACCGGCTGGCTGAGACGGCGGTGTTCCAGCGGGCCGGTCACGCGCTGTTCATCGATGAAGCGGAGCGGTTCAACGCCTTGCTGCAGGATTTCATCCGCCGCCGGGTCTGGCCCTGATGGCCCGTATGTCGCTTTGGCCGCTGTTCCTGGTCTCCGGCGCCGCGGTCGGGTTCGAGATCGCGCTAACCCGTTACTTCGCCGTCGCGAAGTGGTCGGAGTATGGCTACTGGGTGATCTCGATCGTCATGGCCGGCTTCGCCCTGAGCGGCGTATGCGTGGCGCTGGCGCGGGATTGGGCCGTTCGGCATGGCCGGGGCTTGCTGGCCTGGTTCCCGGCCCTGCTGGTCGTCGCGGCGGCGGGGGGCTACTACGGCGCCGTCATAAACCCGTTCAACCCGCTGCAATTGCAGAATGCCGCGACCTATCTGCCGCAACTCGGCAACATCGCAGTCTACTATCTCGTCCTGCTGCCGTTCTTCTTTCTGACCGGTTTCTATATCAGCCTTTATTTCGTGCTGAACGAACAGCGGATCGGCCGTGTCTACGGTTTCGACCTGACCGGCGCCGGGGCGGGCGCTGCGGCGGTCCTGGCATTGATGTTCGTCGTGCATCCCTTCCGTCTGGTTCCGGCGCTGCTGGTTCCGATTGCCGCGGCGGCGCTGCTGGGGCCGGGGCGCTGGCGTCCAGTGATCGCCGCAGTCGCCGCGCTGATCGGCAGCGAGGCGCTGCTGCTGCTCGGCACGCAGGCGCAATACAACGATTTCAAGCCGATCTACGCGCCATCCCATGTTCCGGGCGCGCGCCAGATCGCGGAGGTCCGTTCGCCTCGCGGCCTCTACGCCCTGCTCGACGACTTCACCGAGCGGGTCGACACCGACCTGTCAAACAACGCCGCCATGCTCGGCGTGACCGGCCCGCCGACCACGTTCGGGCTTTACCGGGACGGCGCCCGCATCGCGGCGTTGCCGAAACCCGGCCCGTCCGACGCCCGCTATGCGCCGGCCACGTTGGATGCCTTGCCCTATCTGCTGCGCCCGAAGCCGCGCCTGCTGCTCGTCGGCGCGAGCGGCGGGTTCCGCATCCAGCAGTCCCTGGCCCTGGGCGCCGCGCACGTCGATGCCCTCGAACGCGATCCGGTGCTGCGGCAAGCAGCGGAGCACGGCCTGGCCGGATCGCCGCCGCTCGGCCGCGATCCGCGCGTGCAGGTCCTGCCCGACAGCCCGCTTTCAGCCGTCGTCAACCGCGGGCCATACGACCTGATCGACATATCGGCCGATTTCCTCGGCGCCGGCGAGGCGAACGCGGCGGCCTTCACCGCTGAATCGATCGCGGCCGACTTGCGGGCGTTGGCCCCGGGCGGAATCGTGTCGATCCCGGTGTCGATCCGCGAACTGCCGGTCTACGCCATCCGCCTGCTGGCCACCGTGCGCGAGGCGCTGCGGCTCAACGGCCGCGCCGATGCGGCGGCGCGCGTGCTTGTCTACCGCTCGGCCTGGAACCTGCGCATTCTCGTGTCGAACCAGGCCTGGACCCCGGCGCAGATCGCCATCGCCAAGACATTCTGCGACGACCGGTCGTTCGACGTGTCGTTCTACCCGGGCATCGACGTCGCCGCCGCGCGCGCAGGCGTCTACAACGACCTGCCTGCGGTCGATTTCGAACGTGGCGAGGTCTCGTCGGCCGCCGGGTCGTCGGACGCAGTCGCCGATGAGGCGGGGGCCGTGCTGCGAGGCGAGCCGAGCGAGAGCCAGGCCGCGTTCAACCTGTCGCCGATCACCCTCGACCGGCCCGCCTTCTACGCGGCCCTCCGCGTGTCGCAGGCGCCGAACATCCTGCGGCGGATCGAGATCCTGCCGCAACAAGAGGTCGGCCAATTGGTCAACCTCGCCGTGCTTGGCCAGGCGGTACTGCTCGCGTTGCTGGTTCTCGCGGCGCCGTTCGCGGCGCCCCGGGTGGCAGGCCGGCAGAGCGGGCGGCGGATCACGGCGATCGGCAAGCCGATGCTGTATTTCGGCAGCTTGGGCCTGGGCTTCCTGTTCATCGAGATCGTCCTGATCGAGCAGGCGAGCTTCTATCTCAACGACCGGACCAGCGCCTTCGCCTTGGTGCTGACCGGCATGCTTGTGTTCTCCGGCTTCGGCAGCTTGCTGGCCGAGCGCGCCGGGCGTGTCGGCATCCGGCTCGTGACGGGCGCGATCATGGCCTGGTGCGTCCTGGCCCTGGCCGGCTTGGAACCGTTGCTGCTGCGGACGATCGGCCTGCCCTGGCCGGTTCGGGCGCTCATCCTGCTGCTGATCACGGCGCCCGTATCCTTGGCCCTTGGCATGCCCTTCCCGCTTGGCTTGTCGCGGGCCGGGCGGGCGGGCGGCGGATTCCTGCCGTGGGCCTGGGGACTGAACGGCGCGTTCTCCGTCGTGGCAACCCCGCTCGCCAACCTGATCGTGGTGCAAGGCGGCTTGAGCAGGGTTCTAGTCTGCGCCGCGATGCTCTATGGGGTAGCCGCGTTGAGTTTCCCCTCGCTGCGAAAGGCGCCCATTTGGCAATCGTCCCCCACATCCTGACCCGCCGCAGCCTGCTGGCAGCGACGGCCGCCGTTCCCATCGCCGGCATCGCGCGGGCAGCCTCGGGCGCTTGGACCCGCGACGCTTTTCTTGAGGCGATGCGCCAATCCGGCCGGCCGGCCGAACTCTCGGAGGCGCAGTTCCAGGCCATCCAGGCGCGCAAGCCGGCAGCGTTGCAGCGGATCGAGAGCTACCTGAAGCAGCGCCTCGGCGCCGCCGACCCCGCCGTCATGCAGGCGTTCGAGCAAGTTCCGCGCGAGTATTACCAGTATGTCTATTCCGACCACCGCTCCCAGGCCGGCGTCGCCTACGAGGAGGAGGCGAAGCCCTGGGCCATCGGCTACGGTTCGGCGCTGTCGGACTATCTCGGCCAGGCGTATATGACCCAAGTCTGCAAGCCGCAGCCGGGCGACGTCACGCTTGAGATCGGCACGGGCAGCGGGTTTCAAAGCTCGCTGCTGTCCCGGGTGGCGAAGCGGAGCTACTCGATCGAGATCATCGAGCCGCTGGGCCGGGCCGTGTCCAGGATCTTTGCCCCGCTCGGTTACGACAATATCGAGACCCGCGTGGGAGACGGGTATTTCGGCTGGCCGGAGGTGACGGACGGGTTCGACATCATCATCGTCACCTGCGCGGCGCAGTATGCGCCGCCGGAGCTGTTCAAGCAGTTGAAGCCCGGCGGGCGGATGCTGATCCCGATCGGCCAGCCGTTCAAGCGCGGCCAGATCCTATACGTCTATACCAAGGATGCGGAGGGGAAGGTGCATTCCCGCAAGGACGTCGGGGTGTTCTTCATCCCGATGACCGGCGTGATGATGAACCAGCCGAAACCCGCGGGCAGGCCCGCCGCAGCGCCCCCGCCTGCGGCGCCGACGGAAGGGTAATTGGCAGACGCTCTCGCGGCTGGACCGGTCTAGCGCCCTTCAAACTTAGGCCGGCGTTTCTCCCGGAAAGCCTGAAGCCCTTCAGCGAAATCATGGCTTTCGAGGGCTGTCTGCCGTTCGGCCAGCAGCCGGCTGCTCTTGTGCTGATCGATCGACAGGGCCGCGTTGAGGGCGCGGAGCTGGCTTTTGGCGGCCGCCACCGAAAGCGGCGCGTTCTCGGCGATCCGCCTGGCCATGCTATAGGCGAAGGCGTCCAGTTCGTCTTCCGCAACGAGATGGTTGATCAGCCCCGCGGCCAGGGCGCGATCTGCCGGCACCGGGTCCGCCGTGGCGAACATCTCCATCGCGAGCGGCAAGCCGCCACGCAACAGAACGTTGAGCAAACCGCTCTGGTCGTAGGGCAGGCCGAGGCGGGCAGGGGTGAAGGCAAGCGTGCAGCTCGGGTCGGCGATGGCGATGTCGCAGCGAAGGGCCAAATCGGTTCCTCCGCCCCATGCCGTCCCGTGCAGCATGGCGATGACCGGTGCCCGGCAGGTCTCGACCGCGTGAAACAAGCCCTGAAGCGCGCCATCGGCGTGCAGTGGATCGGCGCCGGGCGACAGCTCGTTGATGTCGAAGCCCGCGCACCAGACGGACTGGCCTGGTCCGGCGCGCAGGATGACCGCCCGGGACCGGCGTGCTTCGATGGCATGGAATGCGTCCATCAGCTTGGCCAGAGTCTCGGCGCCAAGCGCGTTGCGCCGCTTTGCATCGGACATCGTGATCGTCGCGATGGCATTGTCGAAGCACAGCCCGACGGTCGCGTCCGTAAGCATTGTCACACGGGAGACTATTGACCAAGGCTGTGCGCGAGTCGAGAGTCCTGGGCAGTTGACGACAGGTTGCCCTCCCGGCGCGAACCGCTGTCGTAAAGGCAGGCCCAGGCGTCGAGCATTCTCTGCTGGCTGAACTCTGCCTCGGCGCGGGAGCGGTTCGCGGCGCCGAGTTCCAGCCGCAGTGAAGGGTCGACGATGAGCCTCCGGATCGCCGCGCCGAGAGCCTCATGATCCAAGCCGACCACCAACCCCCGCTGCTCGTTCGGCAGCATGGCGGCGATGTCGCCGACATCGGTCGCCGCAACCGGCAGCCCGGCGGCCATCGCCTCCAGCAAGGAGATCGGCATCTGCTCCGTGTCAGACGACATGGCGAACGCGTCGAGCCCGCGCAGGATCGGCGCCGGGTCGGCCCTGTGCCCGGCAAAATGAACCTGGCTGGCGATGCCGAGCTGCGCCGCGTCCTGTTCGAGCCGGGGCCGCTCAGGGCCGTCGCCGACGATGACCAGCCTCGCAGGGCGCCCGCGGGTCGCGGCGGCGAAGGCGTGCAGGAGGCGGGAGATGTTCTTTTCCGCCCGCAATGCCGAGACGGCGCCGACGACCGGCCCGGCGCCGGGCCATGTCTCGGCCGGACCGCGCTGGAAATGGCTGAGCTCGACGCCGTTGGGGACGTATCGGACGCGGCTCGGCGACAGCCGCCACGTCTCCGTCGCGATGCGGTAGAGCGTTCGCGAGGGAACGGCGACGGTGCGGCCAGCCAAAGCCATCCGGCGCATCCAAGCCCGCCGCGGCATCTGCCGCACGCGCTCTTCAGGCCCGAAGCCGTCTTCGGCGTGAACGTGGCGCGCCAGTGCCAGCCGGCTCGCGATCGCCCATTCGATCGTGCCCCAGTTGCTCGTCACCAGCGCCGACGGGCGGACAGCCCGGAGCATCCCGCGAAGGACGCGGACATTGTGCAGCGTATGGCCCTTGCGCAGGGGAACGTCCGGGAACTGCACGTCAAGCCCCGGATTGAGCCGCTCGCGGCAGGCCAGGTTGCCATCCATCGCGACGATCATGTGCCGCCAGCGCGGCCCGAAGTAGTTGGCGATGGTGGCGAACCGGACTTGCGCCCCGCCGACCGCGAAGGTCGAGAAGGCGTGCAGGAGCAGCGGCGCGGGCATCAGCTTGCGTGGACCCGGATCGCGCGCTCGATGAAGCGCGCCGGGTCAGCGACGGGCGACCAGCCCAAGCCCTGCTTGACGCCCGACGTGTCGAAGCGGGCGAGCATCCCATGCGAAATCTCAATCGCAGGCCCGGCAAGGGACCGGGCCGCGGACTCGTTCGGGTCCACGACGGCGGTGACCTGGAGGCCCGGAAGGCTGCCGATCGCGTCCGAATGCACGCGCGAGATATAGCCCGCGCCGACAAGGCAAACCCGGCTCATGGCGCGCGCCGCCGGGCAGACAAGGTCATGGCGGTCTCAGACAGCTTGGCAGACCGGCCGCCGATCGTTTCATGGAAGTAGCGCAAGAAATCCTCGATGCGTTGAAGGAATGCCGTTCGTTCGGCAGGCGTCCGGACGTAATGCGTCGAGCCGGGAAGAAGCGTGGAGCTATGGAGCGTCAGCATGAACAGACGCTCCCGCCGGGCGAGCGCCGCGTCCGTCAGGCGGATCATGTCTGCCAAGGCATGCCCCTCGGGACTCAGGCGAAGGCGCTCGAGCAGAGCCAGGCGCGCGGCGATCCCGGGCAGATGCAGCGTGCGCCCGATCGGCCGTTCGAGCCGGGGAAACAGGCGCGGCCCATAGCGTGAGAAGCGGCCGGAGAACCCGGCGGAAAGCGGCATCTCGATGATGCCCTCCGGCGTTTCGAACGGCTGGCCGGTCCAGCTTCGGAAGTTCGGTCCGCCGATCGCCGTGAAATCCGTGAACGGCACCAGGCTGGTGTCAATTCTATAGCCGAGGTCGGCGAGAATGCCGGGCGTGCGCCGGCCGATCCCGTAGGCGCCGGCTTTGAAAATAATCGGCGCCGTGCCGAACGCGCTTTCGATCGCGCGCGTCAACGTCTCGATCTTGCGCTGTTCGAGGCCGCTTGGAAGGTTGCACGCGAAGGCGTGCCAGGGATGGACCTGCTCCTCGATCGGAGGCGTCACCCAGGGATGCAGGTGGGCGCCGATCTCGCATCGGCCGCTGTCGGCGATTGATCGCAGCAGCGTGGCGGCTTCGGGCGTCGATGCGACAGGGTAGTCGATCAGGTAGGCGGGCCGAACGCCGTAGCGGTCAAAGATCGACTGCAAGACGGGGATCGACTGGACGTTGGTCACCGCCCGGCTCGCCGGGTTGGGCGGCGCCGTCCAGTCGAACTCTTCCTCCGTGTCGATCACGACGAGCAGCGTCGGCCGCCAATCCACCGGAACGGTCAGGAACCGCTGGCCTTCGAACAGCGTCTGCGCCGGTCTCGTCGACCCGGCTCTCGGGGCTGCGGCTATCGTATCGCTCAACAAACGGTCAGTCTCCCCCCGGCCGCACCATGCGACGGCAGCGTTTTACCTGCGTATCGTTAAAACATCGTACACGAGAGGGGCGTAAGCTGAAAGCCATGATGAACGGAAGAGCTTCCGGATGCGCTATAATATATTTCCTACCAATACCCCAGGTTGTGTGTTGCCCTGTGTCTCTCTACCAGTTCGGGTCCCGTCGCGTGCTGTCGGATAGGTTGTGTTTGGGTCGATGGACATGAGCGCCGAAACGGAAGCTGAGCGCCGGCCGAATACGAAGGGCTCATCGCCGAAGCTCGGGCGCCTGCTGCAAGATTCCTCGCTCTACTTGATCGGCAACGTCACGGTTCGCGCGGTCGGGTTCCTGGCAATCCCGTTCTATTCGCGATTTCTAAGCCCGGCGCAGTACGGTTTGATCGAATTGGTCGAACTGAGCACGCAGACGGTCGCGATCGCGTTCGGGCTTCAGGCGATTGGCGCGGCGCTGAGCCGATTGTTCCATGACCAGCAGACAGCGGAGAACGAGCAGGCCGTCGTTTCCACGTCCCTGATTGCAACCGGGATACTGAGCGCGCTGGTGACGATCGTTGCCGTGATCGGCGCACGACCGATCAGCATGTTGGTCTTTCATGACGACACCTGGGTTCGATTGCTGCAAGCCGCGTTTGTGGCGATGTTCTTCAGCAACATGATCGAGGTCGTGCTCGTTTACGAACGCATCCGGGACAACGCAGGCTTTTTTCTGAGATACACCATAATTACGCTGTTCCTGACACTCGGTCTCAACGTCTTGTTCATCGGAGTCTTGGACGCCGGCGTTTGGGGTTTTGTAAGCAGCAAGTTGGTGGTGACAAGCGCAAGCTGCGCCTTTCTCCTGCTTCGAATGCGCCGCGACGTTGGTTGGAGGTGGCGCCGGATCTTCGTGCCGGAGCTGGTTCGGTTCGGCGCCCCGCTCGTGCTGTCCAGCCTGTCGTATTTTGCCATCCATTTCTCGGACCGGTTCTTTCTCAGCTCCTCGGTGAGCTTGGCCGAGCTTGGGCGATATGCGCTCGCGTATAAGTTTGCCATTCTCGTGAGCGCCTTGGTCGGGGACAGCTTCGCCAAGAGCTGGAACGCAACGCTCTATCGCTACGTCGGGCAAGCAAACTGGCGAGAGCAGTTTGCTCATATCGGCGCATATTTTAGCTACGTCCTGTTCGCGACGGGCCTCGCCATTGCTTTGTTCAGCCCTGAGCTGCTGCATGTCATGGTCCCGCCGGACTACTTTCCGCCGCCATTCCTGCTGCCGATTATCATCGCTTCGTATCTAGCGCGCGAGATCGGGGATTTTTTCCGCGCGCTTCTGCTGATCAATAAAAGGTCTGGTCTGGTAGGGAACATAGCGCTGAGCGGCGCGGTGACGAACGTCGCGCTCAACATCGTTCTGATTCCAACTTACGGAATATACGGGGCGGCCATCTCCACGTTTCTGACGTGGTTCTCATATATGATCGTCTGCTGGATCGTCTCGAACGCCGAACATAGATTGCCGATCAGTATCGCTGCTTATGTCAGGCTCGCGATGCTCGTGATGGCGATTTACATCCTGGGCACATTGACACGGACATCCTCGCTTCCAGCGCAGATTCTGCTCGATGCGTCTTGGTCAATTTTCTTCTGCCTGCTTGCGGCGCCAGTGTTTCTATCGTCGGCTGAGCAATGCGGAGTCATTTCTTTCGTTGTCTCGATCATGTCCCGAATGATCATATCGGATGGCCTTGTTTCATCGTCTGGCCAATCGGCTGGGCAGACATTGTTGTTGATCGAATCACCCAGGATACATTGCCAGGACCAACGCTTGCTTCGGCATGGGCGGCTTGCCGATGACCTGGCTTTGATCGGCATGGCCACCGTCGCGGTAAACGATCTGCAATGCTTGCCGGTTGCGAGGTTTCGGCTTCACTGGTTGATTGCCGCTTGCAAGGCGGCGAGCCGCGAAGCTGGCATCGGATCGGTTCTGCTGACAATTGGTCCGTATGGTCTTCACCATCTCGTCGCTGCGGCGATCAAGTGCCGTATCGGCACGCCTTGGATTGCCGACCTGAGGCCAGAGCCGCATGAGGACCAGCCATCGCCTTCTTTAATCGGTGCGGCTTTTCGCAGCATAATTCAACGAGCGGTGATCATGAATGCAGATGTGTTGCTCATCAATGAAGAGAAAGATGCGCGGCTGCTCAAGACACGGTTTCCAGATTGCCCCTTGAAGGTCCAGATCGTTGCTTCTGATGGATCAGATGGCGGCGCTCGGAGCCGGAATGGCGAAATCGGTTCGAACATTCAGAGCTTTGCGCAAATTATTCAAGATTTTCGGGCCAATCAGCGCATCCGTGAGGCGCAACATGCCTGATCGCGCCTGCTGTCGATCCAGCAACCGGACGTTTGCGTTGGCCTGGCTGCAAGGGAGTGAGGCGTCATGTGCGGCCTAGCCGGTATCTATCATCAAGCAGGCGCGCCCGTTGACCGCGCACTGCTCGAACGGATGACGACCGCGTTGGTCCACCGCGGTCCGGATGGCGAGGGGTTTCATGCCGAGCCGGGGATCGGGCTTGGCCACCGGCGCCTGTCAATCATCGACGTCGCTGGCGGACATCAACCGATGTGGAACGAGGACCACTCCGTGGTCATTGTGTTCAATGGAGAAATCTACAATTTCGCGGATCTGAGGCCGGAGCTTCAGGCCCTGGGCCACGCATTCCGCAACCACTCCGACACGGAAACGATCATCCATGCGTGGGAGGCATGGGGCCCGGATTGCTTGGAACGGCTGAACGGCCAGTTCAGCTTCGCGTTGTGGGACCGGAAGCAAGCAACGCTGTTCCTGGCTCGCGATCGGCTTGGCAAAAAGCCTCTTTACTACGCGAGACGTGCGGACGGATCCCTCGTGTTCGGCTCGGAAATGAGCGCGCTTGAGCAGGTGCATGACCTGCCGAGGCGGATCTCGGCTGCAGCCGTCGATGATTTCTTCGCGCTTGGCTACGTTCCGGACCCCCACACTATTTTCGAGGGCATTTACAAGCTTCCAGCAGCGCACTACCTGCTGTTGCGGCCCGGCAGCCACGGCGCTCCGCGTCGCTACTGGTCCGCGCCGACGCAGTCGCGCGCCGCCTCAGAAACCGAATCAATCGAGGAGTTGCGCCAGAGACTGCAGAAAGCCACGCAACTGCGGCTTATGGCTGACGTGCCGCTCGGGGCGTTCCTTTCTGGCGGGGTCGACAGCAGCGCCATCGTCGCGACGGCGGCAATGCTTAAAACCTCCCCTTTGTCGACCTTCACCATCGGTTTTCCCGGCACGCAGGATGAAACGCCGTTCGCGCAGATGATTGCGCAACGCTACCGGACAGCGCAGCACGTTGATCAGGCGCAACCTGATTACCTGGATGCTGCACGCAGGCAAGCGCGGATTTTCGGCGAGCCGTTCGGCGACAGCTCCTCAGTTCCAACAGAGGCGGTGTGCGCCCTCGCGCGCCAGCACGTTACCGTGTCGCTGTCAGGAGACGGCGGCGATGAGGTGTTCGCCGGGTATCGGCGATACCGGTGGCATCAGATCGCCGAGGCGGTAAGGGCATACTTGCCTGGGCCGGTCCGTCGCCGGATTTTAGGCCAGCTTGCCGCCGCCTACCCGAAAATGGATTGGGCGCCGCAATGGCTGCGAGCCAAGCACACCTTGACGGAAATAAGCCTCGACAGTGCGCTGGGGTATTACAGAACGATCGCCAAGGTCCAGCACGGACAACGGCGCCAGTTGTTCAGTGCTAAACTGCGTTCGCAACTTGACGGGCATGATCCATCGGCTCGCATCCTCGATCTCATGCAAGCCTGCGACACCGACAATTCTTTGCTGCAGGCTCAATACGTCGACGTAAACACCTACTTGGTCGGCGATATCCTGACAAAGGTCGATCGAACCAGCATGGCGCATTCCTTGGAGGTGCGGGCTCCGTTCCTTGACCATGATTTCCTTGCCTGGGGCATGTCGCTGCCGAACGCCCTCAAGCTGCGCGGCCAGCGAGGGAAGTATGTGCTGAAAAAAGCGCTGGAGCCGATGGCGCCGCACGAGCTGCTTTATCGCCGCAAGCAGGGCTTCGCGATGGGGCTTGCCGATCTGTTCAAGCGGCAGTCGGCGCGCCTCCGCGAGCGCCTGCTTGCCGGGCCAATGCAGGACTGCGGGCTGTTCGATCAGACCGCTATCGCTGGGTTGATTGACGGGCATGAGCAGGGGAGGGCGGATTTCGCCGGACCGCTCTGGCTGTTGCTGGCATTCGAGGGCTTTCTGGACGCGCAATCCACGGCGGCTCCGGAAGCGATGACCGGCGCTGCAAGCCAGGCATAGTTGTTTCGCGCACGATCATATGCATTTCCAAGGGCGCGGCCGTCGATGCCCGGCCAGGTCCACTCCATCGCGGCCAGGCCGCGAGCGAAACCGGTCAGGTCGCAGGGCCGTCTGCCGCATGGAGCGGCGCGAATGGCTTACAAGGGGAGCCGGCGGGCCGCCAGGATGCGGATCGCGACCAATGCTGCGCCGATCGCGAGCAGGGAGATGCCGGTCGTCGCCGCGCCGAGGGCGTAAAGCACGGGCGAGGTGACATTCGTCGTCATGCCGTAGATCTCGAGCGGCAGCGTGTTGTCGCTTCCGGCGGTCAGCAGCGTGCGGGGGAACTCGTCCCAGCTCAGGGTGAAGCCGAACAGGGCGATCCCGATGATGCTGGGGAGCAGGATCGGCAGCACCACCAGGCGGAAGGTCTGCCACGGCGTGGCGCCCAGGTCGCGGGCGGCTTCTTCCCAGCGGTGGTCGAAGCGGTTGAGCACGGCGAAGGTGATCAGAAGGCCGAACGGCAGCGTCCAGGTGAGCTGGGCGCCGAAGGCGGAGGTGAACCATTGGGCGTCGATGCCGGCCTGGCTGAAGACGATGCCGATGCCGAGGCTGACCAGGATCGAGGGAACGATCATGCTGGCCAGGGCAAGCGCGAATAATGCCCCGCTTCCCCAGAACCGCCGCCGGAAGGCCAGCCCGGCGGCCAACGCGAAGCAGATCGTGACGACGGCCACCATGCTGGCGAGCGCGGCCGTCCGTTGCAGCGCCGCGCCGAGGTCGCCGACGTTCTGGGTTTCGAACAACTCCCGGAACCAGTGCAGCGAGACGCCGCGCATGGGGAAGGTGAGGCCGCTGTTGGGTCCGCCGAACGCCAGCGTGACGATGGCGAGGATGGGGCCGTAGAGGAACGCCACGAAGACGGCGAACAGCAGGCCGAGGAGGATGCGGGCCATCGCTCAGAGCTCCTCGCGGATGTTGGCGATGCGGAGCATGGCGCCGATGCCGAGCAGCACCACGGCCAAGAGGACGACGGCGTTGGCGCAGGCGGCGGGGTATTGCAGGAGGCCGATCTGGTTGGAGATCATCAGGCCGACCGAGGCGCGTTGGCCGCCGCCCATGAGCCGGACGGTGACGAAGTCGCCCATGACCAAGGTGGCCACGAAGACGCTGCCGATGGCGATGCCGGGGCGGACGAGAGGGATGACGACGTTCCAGAGCACCTGCGCGCCGGTGGCGCCCGCGTCCCGCGCGGCTTCGATCAGGCGGCGGTCGAGGCGCATCATGGCGTTGAACACCGGGACCACCATGAACAGGGCGTAGAGGTGGACGAACGCGAGGATGATCGCGAAGTCGGAGAACAGCAGCCATTCGAGCGGCCGGTCGATGAGGCGCAGGCCGATCAGCGCGTCATTGACCAGGCCGTTGCGGCCCAGGAGCGGAATCCAGGCGATCATGCGGATGATGTTGCTGGTCAGGAACGGAACGGTGCAGAGCAGGAACAGGCCCATCTGCAACGAGGCCGAGCGGACCTGGAAGGCCAGGAAATAGGCAATTGCAAACCCTAGAGGCAGGGTGATGAGCCAGACCAGGACCGCGTAGTAGATGGTGTTGGCGTAGGTGCGCCAGGTGACGACGGAGCCGAGGACGTCGCGGTAGTTCTGCAGGATGAAGGCGGGGATGACCTGGACGCTGGTGTAGTCCCAGAAGCTGACGACCAGGATCGCCAGCAACGGGACGAGCAGGAAGCCCACCAGCACGGCGGCCAGCGGCAAAGCCTGGAGATAGGGGCGCACGGGCTGGCTAGGCGGCGATGAACTCGTTCCATTTCTGGATCAGGTAGCGGTCCTGGTCCATCACCGAGTTCCAGCAGGCGACGCGGCTCATGCGCTCGGTGAAGGAGCCGCCGTCGCGCACCGCGCCGGCCTTGTCGATCTCCTTGCCCTCCGGGCTGACGATGGGGGCGGTGGCGGCCTTGCCCTCCATCCAGTAGCCCCATTCGTTCTCGGTCATGTTCTGCTTCGCGGTGGATAGGACGGCGCTGTAGTAGCCCTGGCGATTGAGGAACGCGCCGGCCCAGCCGGAGAGGTACCAGTTGATGTACTCGTAGGCGGCGCCGAGTTCGAGGCCGCTGAGGTGCTTGGCGATGCCGAGCCCTCCGCCCCAGCCCCGGTAGCCTTCCGCCAGCGGCTGGTAGGTGCAGGCGATGCCGCGGGCGCGGACGGCGGTGACGGCCGGGGACCACATGGACTGGATCACCACCTCGCCGGAGGCCATGAGGTTGACGCTCTCGTCGAAGGTCTTCCAGAAGGCGCGAAATTGCCCGGCCTGCTTGTTCTTGATCAGGAAGGCGATCGTCTTGTCGATCTCCTCCTTGGTCATGTTGCCCTTGTCGCCGTAGGTGGCGAGGCCGGCTGATTCCATGACCATGGCGGCGTCCATGATGCCGATGCCGGGGATGTTGAGGATGCTGGCGCGGCCCTTGAACGCCGGGTCGACGAGGTCCTTCCAATGGGTGATGGGGCGCTTGATCAGGTCGGGGCGGATGCCGAGCGTGTCGGCGTTGTAGATGGTCGGGATCAGGGTCATCCACTCGGTGGGTTTGGGGGCGAACTTGGTGGAGGCCTTGCCCTCGACGAAGGTGACGGTGTGGGGGGCGGTGCCTTGGCCGATGGTGGCTTCGGGGTTGAGCTTGCCGGTGGTGAAGATGGGCACGATCTGGTCGTAGAGCTTGATCTTCTTGGTATCCATCGGCTGCAGCACGCCGGTGGGGAACACCTTCTTGCACAGGAAGTATTCAATGTCGGCGATGTCGTAGCTGCGCGGCTGGGTGACGGCTTTCTGGGTGACGGCGTCGGTGTCGAGCGCGGTCATGTTGAGGGTGAAGCCGAGGTCCTGCTTCACCTTCTCGGCGATGGGGTTGAGGGCGGAGACGCCGGTGCCGAACTGGCGCAGCGTCACGTCCTTGATGTTCTGCGCCCAGATGGTGGGGAAGCCGGTGGGAAAGGCGCCCGCGGCGCCCGCGGCGGCGGCGGCGGTCTTGGCCAGGGTGCGGCGGGTTAGTGCCATTCGTGGTGTTCCTTTCAGGAGAGCGGGAAGGCGTGCTCGGGGGACCAGGCGAGGATGGCCGGGTCGCCGATGGTGACGGGGGCGGGGTGGTATTCGCTGTCGGGGACGAGGGCGATGGCCTCCTCGGGGTCTCCGTAATCCACGGCGATGCGGACTTGCGCGCCCTGGTACTCGACCGCGGCGATGCGGCCGGAGACCTGGCTGGCGCCCGGGAGCGGGGCAAGGCGGCACTTGTCGGCGCGGACGGCGACGAGGCGGTTGCCCGAAGGCAGGACGTTGTGGCCGCCGATGAAGCGGGCGGCGAAGGCGTTGGCGGGGCGCTCGAACATGTCCCGGGGGTGGGCCGCCTGCACGATGCGGCCTTCGTTCATCAGCACCACGAGGTCGGCGAGCGCCATGGCTTCGTCGCGCGTGTGGGTGACGTGGACGAAGGTGATGCCGAACTCGCGTTGCAGGCGCTTGAGTTCTTCCCTCATGCGGATGCGCAACTCCGGGTCGAGCGCGGAGAGGGGTTCGTCGAGGAGGAGGACGCGGGGGTTGGTGATGAGGGCGCGGGCAAGGGCGACGCGCTGCTGCTGGCCGCCGCTGAGCTGGGCGGGGAGGCGGTCGGCGTAGGCCCCCATGCGGACGCGCTCCAGGAAGCTTCGGGCCATGGCCCGGCGTTTCGGCTTGGGTTCGCCGCGGAGCTTGAGGCTGAAGGCGACGTTGTCGAGACAGGTGAGGTGGGGAAACAGGGCGTAGGACTGGAACATCATGGCGGCGCCGCGGCGGCCGGGCGGCTCGTTGGTCACGTCGTCGGCGCCGAGGCGGATGGCGCCGCCGCTGGCGGTCTCGTGGCCGGCGATGATGCGCAGGGTCGTGGTCTTGCCGCAGCCGGAGGGGCCGAGGAGGCAGCAGTAGTCGCCGGAGGGAATGCGCAGCGAGATGCCGTCGATGGCGGTGGCCTGGCCGTATCGCTTGGTGACGGAGACGAGTTCGATGGTTCCGGGGTCGGGCATGGCGCTAGATGCTTGCAAACGTTGTGCCGGGACAGAGGCCCGAACTTTGGGATGGATAGATGGACTCCACTTTGCCCATATCACGGACCTGAAAGGTCAGGCTCTGATCCAGAATGCTGGTTCTGAAGCGATGAACGCGAGCGCGTCGCCGAGGGCGAGCACGGCGGCGAACGGTCCGGCAGGTCCCCATGCCAGGCGCGGCTGCCAGAACGCCTCGATGCGTTCTGGCAGCGATGCAAGCGGACGAGCCGGACGACGGGCGCGCCTGTCCGTTTGCATGGCAACGCGTCGCCGTCCCGCATCCGACGGGCCTGCACGCCGCCGCGCGGCCGGGGATAGGCGGCAACGCGTTCGAGCGCGGGATCGTTGCCTGGCATCGCGCGCCTCCCCGGCCGTGGCCTGTTCAGACCTGCCGCAGCACCCTAAGCATGACTCCGCGGGACGGCTCGCCGGCACAACGCGGAAAATGATGCGTCTTCAAAGACTCCTAAGCAGACGTCCGTGGCACAAGCCACCAATGTCTGCTGAGTGTCCTTCGTTATTGATTTCGCGGCCGATTTCCGGGCCGATTGTTTCGGCAACCCCGGAGATGCGCCGTGACCGCGAAACAGACTGCCGTTGAGAAGCACGTTGCAGCGCTGAGTGCCGAGGAGCGGCAGCAACGGACCGCGCTGATCCAAACCGGCAAACGACCGGATTCTGGTGGCGAGGTCGGCCCTCAGGCGGCCAATGCGGCGAAGCGCGAGGTGCGGGTTGGCGCGAGTGGGCGTTCGGCGAACCAGGCGGCGATCCGGTCAAGCTTGAGGGCCGCAACGGTGGCCACATGCTGCAGGCCCGTCTTCGCCAGGCCGCGGTCGCGCGCCCGGCGCAGGCCAAAGCCGCGCACGCCCTGCAACAAGGCGCCCTCGATGCCCTGACGCTGCGCATGCATGCGCTTGCCTCCGCCGTGTCCTGCTGCGCCCTGGCAGCGGAAAGCGCCTCGTGTTCGGGCTGCGGCATTATTGCCAAGACCCGGCCCTGGCATTTCGATGCGCCCGGGCCCACCGGGCGCGCGAGGGGTAGGCCCGGCAGCCGGCGGCACGGAACTGCTCCGATGGCCACCCGACACCACCACGAATTTCCCCGACACCCGCGGACGCTATCGCTCTGGGCGCCAACAACCAACCGCGCTGCCCGTCGTTGCCGTCCCATCGAACAACCGGTCCCGATGCCTGCAGAACGAAGCCGGCGCCCGGCAGGGCGCGAACCCTGGGGCCTCGTTGCAAACAAGACCGCTCCGGCCTCTTGGCAGCAGGCGTCCATATAGGCTTACATATCGTTTGCATGGATACCTTGACACCCGCCGTCCTGCCCCTCGCCCCCGACCGCTGTCCCCACGCGGTCGTCATCGGCGCCGGCTTCGGGGGGCTGGCCGCCGCCGTGCGGCTCGGCGCGCGCGGTTACCGGGTCAGCGTCTTGGAGCGGCTCGACGAGCCGGGCGGACGGGCATCGGTGTTCCGTCAGGATGGGTTCACCTTCGACGCCGGGCCGACGATCGTCACCGCGCCGCATCTGTTCGAGGAGCTGTGGGCGCTGTGCGGCCGGCGCCTGGCCGACGACGTCGAACTCCGCCCCATCGATCCGTTCTACCGCATCCGCTTCGACGACGGCGCCGTGTTCGAATACTCCGGCGACCCGGCCCGGATGCGCGAGCAGGTCGCTCGTTTCAACGCATCCGACGTGGCCGGCTACGACCGCTTCATGGCCGCCAGCAAAGCCATCTACCGCGTCGGCTTCGAGCAACTCGGCGACGCGCCGTTCAGCCGCTGGACCGACATGGCACGGGTAGCCCCCGACCTGCTGCGTCTCGGCGGCCTGCGCAGCGTCCACGCGCTGGTGGCCAGATACATCAAGGACGAGCGCCTGCGCACGGTGTTCAGCTTCCATCCCCTGCTGGTCGGCGGCGACCCGTTCCACGCGAGCGGCATCTACGCCCTGATCGCCTATCTGGAGCGGGAGGGCGGCGTGCATTTCGCCATGGGCGGCACCGGGCGGCTGGTGCAAGGGCTGGCGCGGCTGATCGAGGGGCAGGGCGGCGCCGTGCGCTGCGGCGCGGACGTGGCGGAGATCGTCGTGGAGCACGGCCAGGCCCGCGGCGTCCGGCTGGCGAGCGGCGAGCGGATCGCGGCCGACATCGTCGTCTCGAACGCCGACAGCGCCTGGACCTATCGCCACCTGATCGCGCCGCAGCATCGCCGCCGCTGGACCGACAGGCGCCTGGAGCGGGCGCGATACTCGATGGGGCTGTTCGTGTGGTATTTCGGCACGCGCCGGCGCTACGAGGAGGTGGCGCACCATACGATCCTGCTCGGGCCGCGATACCGGGCGCTGCTGCACGACATCTTCCGGCGTCACCGCCTGGCCGAGGATTTCAGCCTCTACCTGCATCGCCCGACCGCGACCGACCCGAGCCTCGCGCCGCCGGGGCAGGATGCGTTCTACGTGCTCTCGCCGGTGCCGCATTTGGCGAGCGGCACGGATTGGGCGGCCGAGGGCGAACGGTATCGCCGGCATATCTCGGAGGCGTTGTCGCAAAGTGTCCTGCCCGGGTTGGAGGACGAGGTCGTGACCTCCCGCCTGATGACGCCGGCCGATTTCGAGACCCGCCTGCTGTCGTTTCGCGGCGCCGCCTTCGGGATGGAGCCGTTGCTGACTCAGAGCGCGTGGTTCCGCCCGCACAACCAGAGCGAGGACGTGCAAGGCCTCTATTTGGTCGGCGCCGGCACGCACCCCGGGGCCGGCATCCCCGGTGTGCTGTGCTCGGCCAAGGTGCTTGACCGCGTCGTCCCCATGGGGACGCCCGCCCGCGCCGGCCCCGTGGCGGCGCCCGCCCGCGTTATCCCCGTGGCGGCGCCCGCCCGTGCATGAGCCAATCCATCCGTCCGACCTGGCGGCGTGCCGGGCGATGCTGCGGGGCGGCTCGCGCAGCTTCTGGGCCGCGGGACGCCTGCTGCCGAAGCGGGTGATGCAGCCGGCGACGGCGCTGTATGCGTTCTGCCGGGTCGCGGACGACCTGATCGACCAAGGCGGCGGCCCGGCCGCGCTGTCGGAGCTGAGCCGCCGGCTCGACTGGATCTACGCCGGCGCGCCGGCCGATGCGGCCCCGGACCGGGCGCTCGCCGCCGTGGCGGAGGCGCACCGTCTGCCGCGGGCGCTGCTCGACGGCCTGTTGGAGGGGTTCGCATGGGACGCCGCCGGCCGCCAGTATGAGGATTTGCCGGGGGTGATCGCCTATGCGGCGCGGGTCGCGGGCACGGTCGGCGCGATGATGGCGGTGCTGATGGGGGTGCGCAGCGCTCCCGCAGTGGCCCGGGCGTGCGATCTCGGCATCGCGATGCAGCTCAGCAACATCGCCCGGGATGTCGGCGAGGACGCGCGGGCCGGGCGGCTGTACTTGCCGCGCGACTGGCTGCGGGAGGCGGGGATCGACCCGGACGCCTGGCTCGTCCGGCCCGCGTTCAGCCCGGCCTTGGGCGCGGCCGTGCAGCGGTTGGTGTCGGTGGCCGATGGCTTCTACGCCCGGTCCGATGCGGGCATCGCGGCGCTGCCGCTCGCCTGCCGCCCGGGGATCGGCGCGGCCAAGCGGCTCTACGCGGCGATCGGCCACCGGGTCGCCGAGGCAGGGGGCAATTCGATGGACCGGCGGATGGTGGTGCCGCTCAGCGTCAAGCTGGCGTTGCTGGGCCGATCAGCGGCCTCGGCCGTCGCGCCCGGGGGCGACCTTGCAGCGCCGCCCGTCGAGCAGGCGCGCCATCTCGTCGCAGCCGTCGTGGCAAGCCCGGCGCCCGGACCGAAGCAGGGCCGGGTGGAATGGCTGATCGACCTATTCGCCGACCTGGACGCGCGGCAGGCGATGGCCGCCAGCAACCGGAGCCGGGCCTAGGCGGCATGGGACGGTGGGAGTGGATTATTCTTCTGCTCGGGTTCCTTGGCCTGCTGGCGTGGGAGCTCCGGTCGGTAAAGCGTGAAATAAAGCGATCCGTCGCAAGCCAACCAAAAGGAGTTGGAGCGCCGCCGCTCGCCGGCAACGGCGGCACTGGCGTGGTCGCTGCTCCAAAGGGCAGCGTCGGCAAGGAGTGCGGCAGCACGCCGGCAAAGCTGCCCGGCAAAAATAGGCCTGGGGCTTGTTCGCCCGATTGATCCGTAGCGGCTATGTCCGAACGAGCCCAAAGCAATCAGCCGATCGCCACGATAGCTGATCCGCCCGCCAACCGCGTCCCGAGGCTTATCCCCACCGCGGCGCCCGGAACGGCAGCATCGCCTGCACCCAGGGCCGCGTGAACCGCCGCATGTCGAGGCTCTCGTGCACGGCGGTCACATCCTCGCCGCCGAGCCGGGTTTCGATCACCGAGCGGGCGTAGAACGGCGCGTCGGTCAGGGTCTGGCGGACGCGCGGCCTGCTGCCGGGGTCGGCACGCGTGTGCCGGGGAAGGCGCCAGAGCGTCGGCGCGAGGGCGGCGCGAGGCGGGGCGTCGAAGCGGGAGACCGAGCCGTCGCGCGAGACATGCAACGCCAGCGATTGCTCGCCGCCTTCGAGGCGTTCGGCGTTGTAGAGGATGGCAGCACCCTCCCGCGTGGGCGCGCGGCACCAATCCCAGTGGCGGAAATCGGCTTCCAGCGGGCGGTCGCCGTCGTTGGCGTCGAGGTAGCCGGGGCCGGACCATTGCAGGTCCGGACGGTCCAGCGCCACCTCCACGCGGGCAATGGGCGCGATCGGCGACCAGCGGTGCCGCCCGGCGCCGTCCAGCGTGAAGCGGGCGCCGGTCAGGGCCGACGGGGTGATGCGGACGGCGCCGCGGATCGGCTTGGGCAGCGGCGCGGCGCTCTCGTTGACGGTGACGGTCAGGGCCTCGCCGTCCCAGTCGAGCCGGCTCGGGCCGATGGCGAGCGAGGTTGCATCCCGCGCCAGGGCCGTGCGGCCGCGCTCGGTCATGGCCCAGGCGCCGGGGCGGCCGTAGAGGGCGACGTTGAGCGCGCAATGATCGGCGGGGTCGGCGTCCCGGCGCCGCCGCGCCCAGGCGTAGTAGGGCGAGAACACGCTGCCGACAAAGGCGATCAGGGTGATGCCGTGCCGCCCGTCGTCGCTCAGCGCGTCGACATACCACCAGGCGTAGCCGTTCGGGGGGACGGGCGCGTCGAAGCGCGGGGCGCCAAGTCCTCCAGGATGCTCAAAGCCGCCTGCCGGCCCGACAGCGCCGCCATCGGCACGCCCGCGCCCGGATGGGTGCTGCCCCCCGCCAGATACAGGCCCGGCAGCTTGGTGCGGCTCAGCGGGCGCTTGAAGCTCGCCATCCCGCCGTTCACCGCCGGGCCGTAGAGCGCTCCCGCCGACGCCGGGAACAGGCGGTTGAACTCGGCGGGCGTGGTCTGGATCGGTGGCTCGGCGAAGCGGATCTGCAGGCCGCATCGCTGCATCAGGCCGGTCATCGCGTTGGTGCATCGCTCGATCTCCTGTTGGCTGAATGCCGGGCCATCGCCCGCCGCCGGGGCGTTGACCAGAACGAGCAGGCGTTCCGGCGCCGTAGCCGGAAGCGCGTCCTGGTCGGTGCGGTCCTGGGCGCAGACGTAGGTCGTGGGCTCGGTGGGCAGGCGGGCGGCGGCGATCTCGTCGAACTCGCGCTTGTAGTCGCCGGAGAACAGGACGGTGTGGCGCAGCAGCGGCAAACCCTCGGTCTCGGCCACGCCGGCCAGGGTGACGGCGCTCAACGACCGCCGCGGGAACGGCACGGCCTGCGCCGCGGCCTTCGCCTCGGGGCCGAGCAGGCCGGCGGCCAGGGCCGTCGGCTCGCCGTTGAGCACGACGGCGTCGGCGGCGATCGTCTCGCCATCCGCCAACCGGACGCCCGAGGCCCGCCCGGCGGCAAGCGTGATCTCCGCGCCGTGCGTGCCGTAGCGCAGGTCGACCCCCAGCCCCGCCGCCACGCGGGCCAGCGCCTGGGCGACCTGGTGCATCCCGCCGTCCACCAGCCAGACGCCCTCCTGCTCGACATGCGCCACCAGCATCAGCGTGGCCGGGGCAAGATAGGGCGAGGCGCCGCAATAGGTGCTGTAGCGGCCGAACAGTTGCCGCAAGCGCGGGTCGGCCAGATGCGTGCCGATCGCGCTCCACAGCGTATGGAAGGGCATCAGCCGCAGGGCGTTCAGCACGCCGGTCGATTGCACCAGGCCGGCGACGCTGGGGCGGGCGGACCTGATGAACGGGCCTTCGAGCGTGCGATAGATGCGGGCAGCCTGCTCGCAGAACGCGAGATACCCGGCGCCGTCCTTCGGCCCGGCAAAGGTGGCGATGGCCTCGGCGCTGCGCCGCCGGTCGGCGAACAGGTCCAGCAACGGCGAGCCAGCCCAGGCATGACGGGCGAGGGTCGTGGCCGGATGCAGCGTCAGGTGGTCGGACAGGCTCTCCCCGGCGTCGTGGAACAGGGACTCGAACACCCAGCGCATCGTGAACACGGTCGGCCCGGCGTCGATTGCGCGCCCGCCCGCGAACACCTGGCGCATTTTCCCGCCGGGCGCCGGGGCGCGCTCGACGACGGTTACGCGCAGGCCCTGCACGGCGAGGTCGATGGCCGCGGCCAGGCCGCCCATGCCTGCGCCGATGACGAGGACGTGCCGGGTGCTGATCGTGCTCCTCCCGCGGAAATGGCTTGACGGGGTTGTCAGCTTTCATTGACACTCTTAACCGACAATGAAAAGCGACAAAAGCCGGAGGCGATGATGGACCCAGCCACGCGGATCGAACGGGCACTGCAGGCGGCGCTCGGCCGGGCCGAGAACCCGTCCTGTCCGCCGCTGCTGGCCGCGGCCATGCGCCATGCGGTGTTCCCTCGCGGCGCCCGTATCCGCCCGCGCTTGTGCCTCGCCGTCGCCGAGGCTTGCGGCGAGGACAGCCCGGAGGTCAGCGACGCCGCCGCGGTGGCCATCGAGTTGCTGCACTGCGCGAGCCTGGTACACGACGACCTGCCCTGTTTCGACGACGCCGAGATCCGGCGCGGGCAACCTTCCGTGCATCGCGCCTTTGGCCAGCCGCTCGCCGTGCTGGCAGGCGACGCGCTGATCGTGCTCGCGTTCCAGACGCTCGCGCAAGGCGCGGCGCTGTCGCCGATGCGCCTGGGGCCGCTGGTGATGACGGTGGGCCTCGCAGTGGGCGTGCCGTCGGGCATCGTGGCCGGGCAGGCATGGGAATGCGAGGCGAGCGCCGACCTGGCGCTGTATCAGCGGGAGAAGACGGGCGCGCTGTTCGCCGCGGCGGCGGTGGCCGGGGCGGCGGCGGCCGGGGCGGAGCCGGAGCCTTGGCGGCGGGTCGGGATGCAGCTGGGCGAAGCGTTCCAGGTGGCGGACGACATCCTCGACGCCACCGCGGACCCGGCCGCGATCGGCAAGCCCGTGGGCCAGGACGCCGCGCACAAGCGGCCGAACGCCGTGGCCCTGCTGGGGCTTTCGGGTGCGGTCGGGCGTCTGCGCGATCTCGCGGCCGATGCGGCGGCCTCCGTGCCGCCCTGCCCGGGCCAGTCGGCGCTGAGCGGCCATATCCTGACCGAGACGCTGCGGCTGCTGCCGGCCAGCGCGGACCGGCCCGCGGCGCAAGTCGCGGCCTGACCCTGCCGGCCTGGTCGGGATGGCGCGACCGTCTGGTCGCGAACCCGGCGTTCCGGGCCTGGGCGGCGCGGTTCCCGCTGACCCGCCCCGTGGCCCGGCGCCGGGCACGCGCCTTGTTCGACTTGGCGGCGGGCTTCGTCTATTCGCAGATCCTGCTGGCCTGCACCGAGCTTGACCTGTTCGCGCGCCTGGCCCGCGGCCCGGCCACGGCGGCGGCGCTCGCGCCGGACCTCGGCCTGACCACCGAAGCGGCGGACCGGCTGCTGGCAGGGGCCGCGTCCTTGGGCCTCACGGAACGGCGCGGCGCGCAGTATGGCCTCGGCCCGCTCGGAAGCGCGATGGTGGACAACCCGGCAGTCGCGGCCATGGTGCGGCACCACGCCGCGGTCTACCGCGACCTGGCCGACCCGGTGGCGCTGCTGCGGAGCGGGCGGGGCGACCTGTCCGCCTATTGGCCCTATGCGGGCGCGGAGTCGCCCGAGGACCTGGATGCCGGGCAGGTCGCCGCCTACTCCGAGCTGATGGCGGCGTCGCAGCCGCTGGTCGCCGCCGAGGTGCTGGACGCCTACGACGTGCGCCGGCACCATGTGCTGATGGACGTGGCGGGCGGCGACGGGCGCTTCCTCATGGCAGCCGCCGAGCGCGCTCCGAAACTGGATCTGATGCTGTTCGACCTCCCCGCCGTTGCCGAACGGGCGCGGGAACGGTTCGCGGCGGCCGGGCTGGGTGGCCGGGCGCGCGCCCTCGGCGGCGATGCGTTCCACGGCGCGCTGCCGGATGGCGCGGACCTGATCAGCCTGGTGCGCGTCGTGCACGATCACGCGGACGCCGAGGCGCAGGCGTTGCTGCGGGCGGTGCGGTCGGCGTTGCCGGAGGGCGGCACGCTGCTGCTGGCCGAACCGATGGCCGGGCTGCGCGGCGCGGAGCGGGTCGGGGACGCGTATTTCGGCATGTATCTGCTGGCGATGGGCAGCGGGCGGGCGCGGACGCCGGCGCGCTTGACGGCGATGCTGAAGGACGCCGGGTTCCGCTCGGCCCGGCTGCGGCGGACGGCGACGCCGGTGCAGACCGGGCTTATCGTCGCGCGCGCCTGACAGCCGAAGATTATCTGTAAATGATTATTGACAGTTGTGCTTGTCAGGCTATCGTGACGCCTGAAGACGTGTCGAAAGAGCCGGATATTGGAGGCCATGTTGCACGCTGAGGCGATCGTCCTAACCGCTCCGCACCGCCTGGCCCCGGGCCGGCTGGCGCTGAACGAGCCCGGCGCCGCGGACGTGGTCGTCGAAACCGTGTTCAGCGGCGTCAGCACCGGGACCGAGCGCCTGCTCTACACCGGGCGGATGCCGGCGTTCCCGGGCATGGGATACCCGCTGGTGCCGGGCTACGAGAGCGTGGGCCGGGTGGTGCAGGCGGGCGACGCCTCCGGGGTCGATGTGGGCGCGACGGTGTTCGTGCCGGGGGCCAATTGCTTCGGCGAGGTGCGCGGCTTGTTCGGCGCCAGCGCCTCGAAGCTGGTGGTGGCCGGGGCGCGCGTCGTGCCGGTCAGCGAGCGGTTGGGCGAGCGCGGCGTCCTGCTGGCCTTGGCCGCCACGGCGCAGCACGCGCTGGCAGGCGGGCTGCCGGATTTGATCGTGGGCCACGGCGTGCTCGGGCGCTTGCTGGCCCGGCTCACGCTGGCGCATGGCGGGACCGCGCCGACGGTTTGGGAGACGGATGCAAGCCGGGCCTCGGGCGCGCGCGGCTACCCGGTG
Organism: Acetobacteraceae bacterium; assembly: GCA_965217935.1. Classification (GTDB taxonomy): domain Bacteria; phylum Pseudomonadota; class Alphaproteobacteria; order Acetobacterales; family Acetobacteraceae; genus JBBROS01. Next base: position 2,644,451 of record OZ244581.1, read on the forward strand.
ATGGCGCCCGCGGACGACGACCGGCGCGATTACCGGACGATCTGCGACGTGAGCGGGGATGCCGCGGTCCTCGACAGCCTGGTTTCGCGGCTGGCCCCTGGCGGCGAGGTCGTGCTGGCCGGGTTCTACGCCGAGCGGATGTCGTTCGCCTTCCCGCCGGCGTTCATGAAGGAGGCCCGGTTCCGCGTCGCCGCGCAGTGGCAGAAGCAGGACTTGCAGACCGCGCGGGCAATGATCGAGAGCGGCGCGCTCGACCTGGACGGCCTGCTCACTCACCGCGCCGCCGCGGCGCGCGCGCCCGAAGCCTACCGGACGGCGTTCGAGGACGCCGGCTGCCTGAAAATGATCCTGGATTGGAGAGCGTGCTCATGAACGCAGCCGTGACGAAGGCCGCGATGGCGGCGACTGGGGCGGACCCGCAGGCCAGCATGGCCCAGGCCCTGCGCGACGAGGCGGCGATCGAGCCGGATGCGGTGGCCACCGAAGCGCCAAAGAAAGAGACGCAGGTGATCGCCATCTACGGCAAGGGCGGTATCGGCAAGAGCTTCACGCTGGCCAACCTCAGCTACATGATGGCGCAGCAGGGCAAGCGGGTGCTGCTGATCGGCTGCGACCCGAAAAGCGACACTACCTCGCTGCTGTTCGGCGGGCGGAGCTGCCCGACCATCATCGAGACCTCGTCGAAGAAGAAGCTTGCGGGCGAGAAGGTCGGCATCGGCGACGTGTGCTTCATCCGCGACGGCGTGTTCGCGATGGAGTTGGGCGGCCCCGAGGTCGGCCGCGGCTGCGGCGGGCGCGGCATCATCCACGGCTTCGAGCTGCTGGAGAAGCTCGGTTTCCATGAATGGGGCTTCGATTACGTGCTGCTCGACTTCCTCGGCGACGTGGTGTGCGGCGGCTTCGGCCTGCCGATCGCCCGCGACATGTGCCAGAAGGTGATCGTCGTCGCCTCCAACGACCTGCAATCCCTCTACGTCGCCAACAACGTCTGCTCGGCGGTCGACTACTTCCGCAAAATGGGCGGCAACGTCGGCGTGGCCGGCATGGTCATCAACAAGGACGACGGCACCGGCGAGGCGCAGGCTTTCGCGAGCGCCGCCGGCATCCCGGTGCTGTCGGCCATCCCCGCCAACGACGACATCCGCAAGAAGAGCGCCAACTACGAGATCATCGGCAAGCCCGGCGGCCAATGGGCGCCCATGTTCGAGCAATTGGCCGAGCAGGTGGCCTCGGCCCCGCCGGTGCGCCCCACGCCGCTCAGCCAGGACGGGCTGCTCGGCCTGTTCGCCGGCGAGGCGGTCGGGCGCGACGTGGTGCTGACGCCCGCGACCGAGGCCGACATGTGCGCGGCCACCGTGCTCAGCAAGCCCTCGCTCGAAGTGGTCTACGAGGGCGCTTGAGCATGGACGGCGCCATCGCCCCCCCAGAGGCAGGCTGCCACGGCGGGCGCGAGACCCTGCTCTCCGCCGCCCGCGCCGCCGGCAAGACCGGCGTGATGGACCGCCTCGCCGCCGACTACCCGCAAGGCCCGCACGACCAGCCGCAATCCATGTGCCCGGCGTTCGGCAGCTTGCGCGTTGGCCTGCGGATGCGCCGGACGGCGACCATCCTCAGCGGCTCGGCCTGCTGCGTCTACGGCCTCACCTTCACCTCGCACTTCTACGGCGCGCGGCGGACGGTGGGCTACGTCCCGTTCAACAGCGAGTCGCTGGTCCGCGGCCAGCTCTACGAGGACATCCGCGACGCCGTCTACGAGATGGCCAAGCCCGCGGAGTACGACGTCGTCGTCGTCATCAACCTCTGCGTCCCCACCGCCTCCGGCGTGCCGCTGGACCGGTTGCCGCGCCAGATCGACGGCGTTCGCGTCATCGGCATCGACGTGCCGGGCTTCGGCGTGCCCACCCATGCCGAAGCCAAGGACGTACTGGCCGGCGCGATGCTGAAATTTGCCCGCACAGAGGCGGAGGCGGGGCCGGTCGCGCGGCCCCGGCAGGAGCAGACCCTTCCCACGGTGGCGATGATCGGCGAGCTGTTCCCGGGCGATCCGCCCGGCATCAGCGCCCTGCTCGCGCCGATGGGCCTGGGCGTCGCGCCGCCGCTGCCGTCACGCGAATGGCGCGACCAGTATGCGGCACTCGACTGCGCCGTGGCCGCGGCGGCGCATCCGTTCTACACGGCGACCATCCGCGAGTTCAAAGCCGCCGGACGACCCGTGGTGGGGTCCGGCCCGGTCGGCGTCGAGGGCACGGCGGCCTGGCTCGATGCGGTCGGCAAGGCGGCCGGCGTCAGCGCCGACGCGGCCAAGGCGAAGTGGCTGCCGGCGATCAAGGGCGCGCTCGCGGCGGCGCCGATCCAGGCGCGCGTCACGGTGTCCGGCTACGAAGGCTCGGAACTGCTGGTCGCCCGGCTGCTGATCGAGGCCGGGGCGGAGGTTCCGTATGTCGGCACCGCCTGCCCGCGCACGGAATGGAGCGACCCGGACCGGGACTGGCTCGAAGCGCACGGGACGCATGTGCAATACCGTGCCTCGCTGGAGCAGGACATGGCGGCGATGCTCGACGTCCGGCCCGATCTCGCGCTCGGCACGACGCCCCTGGTGCAGAAGGCGAAGGAACTCGGCATCCCGGCGCTCTACTTCACCAATATGGTCTCCGCCCGCCCGCTGTTCGGCCCGGCGGGCGCCGGGGCATTGGCGGGGATCGTCGCCGCGCAGACGCGAGGGGCCGAGCGGTTCCGGCGCATGGTCGGCTTCTTCGAGGGCGTGGGCGCCGGCCCCGCCGCAGGCTACGGCTGGAACGACAAGCCGGTGGAGCCGAAAGGCGCCCGCGACCGGATGCGCAAGCTGCGCGCGGCCCAGGCCAAGGCCGCCGAAGCGGTGGGGACCTAGCCGATGCTGGTGCTCGACCACGATCGTGCCGGCGGCTATTGGGGCGCGGTCTACGCCTTTACCGCCATCCGCGGCCTTCGCGTGGTAATCGACGGGCCGGTCGGGTGCGAGAACCTGCCGGTGACGGCGGTGATGCACTACACCGACGGGCTGCCGCCGCACGAGCTGCCGATCACGGTGACGGGCCTCAACGAGGAGAGCCTGTCCATGACCGGCACCGAGGGGGCGTTGCGCCGGGCCGCGTCCACGGGCGACCAGGAGCTGCCCTCGGTGGTGGTGACGGGCAGCATCGCCGAGATGATCGGCGGCGGCGTCACGCCCGAGGGCAGCAACCTGCTGCGCTTCGTCCCGCGCACCATCGACGAGGACCAGTGGCAGGCCGCCGACCGGGCCATCTACTGGCTTTGGACCGAGTTCGGGGCCAAGCGCACCAAGATTAGGCCGCGCCCGCCGCGCGCCGAGGGCGTGAAGCCGCGGGTCAACATCGTCGGGCCGATCTACGGCACGTTCAACATGCCGTCGGATTTGGCCGAGATCCGTCGCCTGGTGGAGGGAATCGGTTGCGAGATTAACCTTGTGTTCCCGCTTGGTTCCCATATCGACGACATTACCAGACTGCCGGACGCGGACGTGAACATCTGCATGTATCGCGAGTTCGGCCGCGGACTGTGCGAGGAACTGGACCGCCCCTACCTGCAAGCGCCCATCGGCCTGTTCGCCACCACCAACTTCCTGCGCAAGCTCGGCGAGCTGACGGGCCTCGATCCGGAGCCGTTCATCGAGCGCGAGAAGCACACCACGGTCAAGCCCGTCTGGGATTTGTGGCGCAGCGTGACGCAGGACTTCTTTGCCAGCGCCACCTTCGCCGTGGTCGCCACCGGCACCTACGCCCGCGGCCTGGTCGGCTTCCTTGAGGGCGAGCTCGGCATTCCCTGCACCTTCCATTTCGAGCGCACCGCCGGGGTAAAGCCGGACAACCAGGCGGTGAAGCAGGCGCTCAAGGCGACGCCGCCGCTGGTGCTGTACGGCTCCTACAACGAACGCCTCTACGCCGCCGAGCAGGGCGCGCGCTGCCAGTTCATCCCGGCCTCGTTTCCCGGCGCGATTATCCGCCGCCATACCGGCACGCCGTTCATGGGCTACGCCGGGGCCTGCTACCTGGTGCAGGAATACTGCAACGCGCTGTTCGACGCACTGTTCCACATCCTGCCGCTCAGCACGGACATGGACCGGGTGGAGCCGACGCCCGTGCGCGCCGCCGAGTGGAACGCCGTGCCGTGGGACGACGACGCGCTCCTGTTGCTGAACGAGCACGTGGAACGCGAGCCGTTCCTGGTCCGCATCTCGGCGGCCAAGCGGTTCCGCGACGCCGCCGAGCAGGCGGCGCGTGCGGCGGGCTGCGACCGGGTGACCGAGGCGCTGGCCGCGCGGTCGCTCGGCCGGATGACGGCAGCATGACGCCGGGCAGGGGACCCGGATGGGATTGCACGACCGGGCGGAACCCCGGCGGTGCGAGGCCGTGGCCCAGGGCCGCGGGAGGACCCCAGCCGCGGGGTGGTGCGGTGACGAACGGTACGTGGAGGTACCCCAACAATGTCTGAAGCCAATCTAAGAGCAGGGTCCACCTCGGGCCTGACCGACTCGGAGGCCCGTGAGTTTCACAGCATCTTCCTCACGAGCTTCATCGTCTTCACCGTGGTCGCGATCGTCGCCCACATCCTGGTTTGGCTCTGGCGCCCGTGGCTGCCGGGACCGAACGGCTATACCACGTCCCAGCTCATGGACGGCGTGGCCCTCGTGAAATCGATGCTGGCATAGGGAGCTGAGCCATGTGGCGTGTATGGTTGCTGTTCGATCCCCGTCGCGTGCTGGTGGCGCTCGGCACGTTCCTGTTCGTGCTGGCGCTGCTGATCCACTTCATCCTGCTCAGCACGAGCCGGTTCAACTGGCTGGAAGGGCCTTCTCGTCCGGTCGCGGCGCAGGTGGCGCCGCTGCCCGCGTCTAAATGAAGCAGCCGCCCCGGCCGGGAGGGCAACAAACCAGCCGGGGCGGACTCTCAAGAGGAACATAAGAATGTCGATGCTGAGTTACGAGCCGAAATACCGCGTGCGGGGCGGCACCCTGCTCGGCGGCGACTTGTTCGATTTCTGGGTGGGGCCGTTCTACGTCGGGCTATTCGGCGTGGCGACCGTGTTCTTTTCCGTGCTGGGCACGCTGCTGATCATCTACGGCGCCGCGATCGGGCCGACATGGAACGTCTGGCGCATCAATATCGCGCCGCCGGACCTGAGCTACGGGCTTGGCTTCGCGCCCATCCGCGAAGGCGGACTCTGGCAGGTGATCACCATCTGCGCCATCGGCGCATTCGTCTCCTGGGCGCTGCGCCAGGCGGAGATCAGCCGCAAGCTGGGCATGGGCTATCACGTGCCAGTCGCCTTCAGCGTCGCCATTTTCGCCTACGTCAGCCTGGTGGTGATCCGCCCGTTGCTGATGGGCGCCTGGGGCCACGGCTTCCCGTATGGCATCCTGAGCCATCTCGATTGGGTGTCGAACACCGGCTACCAATACCTGAACTTCCATTACAACCCGGCGCACATGCTGGCGATCACGTTCTTCTTCACCACGGTCCTGGCGCTGAGCCTGCATGGCGGCCTGGTGCTGTCGGCGGCCAACCCGAGGAAAGGGCAGGTGGTCAAGACGGCCGAGCACGAGAACACGTTCTTCCGGGACACGATCGGCTGGTCCATCGGAACCCTGGGCGTGCACCGGCTCGGGCTGTTCCTTGCTTTGTCGGCCGGGTTCTGGAGTGCTATCTGCATCATCATCAGCGGCCCGTTCTGGACCAAGGGCTGGCCCGAATGGTGGAGCTGGTGGCTGCATCTGCCGATCTGGAGCTGAAGCGTCGCGTATAACGAAACCAACAGGAAGCGCCGGCAATGGCTACGTATCAGAACCTATTCACCCGCGTGCAGGTCAGGGGCCCGGCCTATGCCGGGGTGCCGGTGTCGTCCACCGGCTTCACTCGGACGGGCAAGCCTTACTTCGTCCATCTCGCCGGGAAGGTGGGGGACGCGCAGGTCGGGCCGATCTACCTCGGCTTTACCGGCGTCGCCTCGCTGGTCTGCGGCTTCATCGCCTTCGAGATCATCGGGCTGAACATGTGGGCCTCGGTGAACTGGGATCCGGTGCAGTTCGTGCGGCAACTGTTCTGGCTGGGGCTTGATCCGCCCGCGCCGGGCTATGGCCTGAGCTTCCCGCCCCTGGCGCAGGGCGGCTGGTGGCTGGTGGCCGGGTTCTTCCTGACCGCGTCGATCCTGCTGTGGTGGACTCGCGTCTATACCCGGGCGCGGACGCTCGGCATGGGCACGCACGTCGCCTGGGCGTTCGCGGCGGCGATCTGGCTCTACCTCGTGGTCGGCTTCATCCGCCCGCTCCTGATGGGCGCGTGGGCCGAGGCGGTGCCGTTCGGCATCTTCCCGCACCTCGACTGGACTGGCTCGCTGTCCATCCGTTACGGCAATCTGTTCTACAACCCGTTCCACATGCTCTCGATCGTGTTCCTCTACGGCTCCACGCTGCTGTTCGCCATGCACGGCGCGACCGTGCTGGCCATCAGCCGCTACGGCGGCGAGCGCGAGCTGGAGCAGATCGTTGACCGCGGTACGGCGTTCGAGCGCGGCGCGCTGTTCTGGCGCTGGACCATGGGGTTCTGCGCCTCCGCCGAGAGCATCCACCGCTGGGCCTGGTGGTTCGCCGTCCTCTGCCCGCTCACGGGGGGCATCGGCATCCTGCTGACCGGGACGGTGGTGGACAACTGGTATCTCTGGGGCGTGAAGCACGGCATCGCCCCGCCCTACCCCGCCGTCTGGGGAACCGTCGTTGACCCGGCGCTCGCCGCCGGAGCCGCGCAATGAGTCCGCTCGGGCTTCGCACGGCGTTCGGCATCGTCGGCGCCGGGGTCGCCGCCCTGGTGGGCATCGCATTCATCGACAGCTTCGAGCGCCCGCCGGTGGAGACGGTGCAGCGCGGCTACCGCGGCCTCGCGATGGAGACGAACTACAACCCGCGCGACGTGACGAAATACCTGGCCGAGAACAAGGCGCCGCCCGCGCTGCCGAGCCTCGGCACCGCCGGGCCGAAGGCGGGCACGACCTATAAGAACGTGCAGGTGCTGCAGGACATCAGCGTGGGCCAGTTCACCCGGCTGATGGTCTCGATCACCAATTGGGTCAGCCCGACGCAGGGCTGCGCCTACTGCCACAACACCAACAACATGGCGGAAGACAGCGTCTACACCAAGATCGTCGCCCGGCGCATGATCCAGATGGTGCAGAACATCAACTCGGAATGGACGTCGCACGTGGCCCAGGTCGGCGTCACCTGCTACACCTGCCATCGCGGCCAGCCGGTGCCGAGCTACATCTGGTTCGGAGATCCGGGACCGAGGGACATGGGCGGGTTCGCCGCGGTGGACAACGGGCAGAACCGGGCGGCGGCGCAGGTCAACTATTCCTCCCTGCCCTACGACCCGTTCACGCCGTTCCTGGAGAACGACCACAGCATCCGCGTGCAAGGCGGCGAGCCGTTGCCGGACGGCAACCGACACTCCATCAAGGAAGCGGAATGGACCTACGGTCTGATGATGCACTTCTCGCAGTCGCTCGGCGTCAACTGCACCTACTGCCATAACACGCGGGCGCTGGGAGACTGGTCGCAGAGCACCCCGCAGCGGGTGACGGCCTGGCACGGCATCCGCATGGTTCGCGACATCAACAACACCTACTTGAACTCGCTGCAGGACGTGTTCCCGAAGGTGCGGCTCGGCGCCGACGGCAACGTGGCGAAGGTGAACTGCACCACCTGCCATCAGGGCGTCTACAAGCCGCTCTATGGCGCCGCAATGGTCAAGACTTTTCCGTCGCTGCAACATCCAACCATGGTTTCGCAGTAGGATTGCGCCTGGACAAAGCTGAAGGGTTGCCCAGTTTTCAAGCCTTGGGGTAATTGAACGAACAGCGGGCGCCGGCGCCCGCGCCTCGAGGCTTGGGAGCAGGGTGAGCATGGACAGTCTGGAACTCAACAAGGCCGCCGCCGCCGTCCTGCTCGCCGGGATCGCCTTCGTGGGCGCAGGAGTGCTAGGCGACGTTCTCGTGCATCCGCACAAGCTGGAGAAGGTGGCGATCAAGATCGACATGCCCCAGGGCGCCGGCGCGGCCCCGGCAGCCGAGGCGCCCGACCCGCCGGTGGCCTTGCTGCTCGCCTCGGCCAAGGTGGAGGACGGAGAGAAGCTGACGAAGTCGCAGGGCTGCGTCGCGTGCCACTCGTTCAACGAGGGCGGCAAGGCAGGCGTGGGTCCGAACCTTTACAACACGGTCGGCAACAAGCACGGCCACATGGAAGGCTATGCTTATTCGGCGGCCCTGAAGGGCAAGGAAGGGCCTTGGAACTACAACGAGCTGTATGAATGGCTGAAGAAGCCCAGCGCCTATGCCCCCGGCACGAAGATGAGCTACGCCGGTCTCGCCGATCCGCAGAAGCGCGCGGACATCATCCTCTATCTGCGTAGTCTCGCTGCCGATCCGAAGCCGCTGCCGCCTGTTCCGGCCAAGGAAGCATCCGCGACGCCGGTGGCGGCCACTGGCAACGGGCCGGCGCCGGCCGGAGGCGGCGAGCAGCCGATCGACGTGCGGCTCGCGTCAGCCAGCCCGGAGAAAGGAATGGCGGACACGAGGAAACTTGGCTGCGTCGCGTGCCACTCCTTCAACGAGGGCGGCAAGGCCGGCATCGGCCCCAATCTCTACGGCGTGGTCGGCGCGAAGCAAGGCCATCATATGGAAGGCTACTCCTACTCGGCGGCATTGAAGGCCAAGACCGGAAAGTGGACGTTCGCCGAATTGGATGACTGGTTGACCAAGCCGGCCGCATATGCGCCCGGCACGAAAATGACGTTCGCAGGAATCAAAGACCCTGCCGAGCGCGCCGACGTAATCGACTATCTGCGGACCTTGGCAGCAAACCCCGAGTCGCTGCCGACGAAGCAGTAAGGCGAGGACACGCTTCCTCCTGGTCCGGGAGGAAGCGTGCCGCCGGTCAGCCTTCTTTCGGCGCGTACGCTACGCACCAACCTTTCGGGTTGATGTTCCCCGCTACGATCTTGCAGGCGTTCGGCGCGACCCAGTTCACGCACCCGTCGCACTCGTTCCCATCTTTCGGGTTTTCCTGGTATTGCACCAGGTTCTGCGCGATCTTCTCGTCCTGCGCCCGAGCCGTCGCCGCAACGCCAGTGAGGCCAGCTACGGCGCCAAGGCCGCTCTTGATCGCGATCCGCCGAGTGGTGTCGAGATTTCTCATCATTTCCTCCGATTTGAACGCTATCTAACACAGTCAATGATGGCGGTCCCGTGATCGCCAACTCTGCTGTTCGTACACGAATTTGAGAGGACTTAGGCGGCCTTCCGCAACCCGATCTGGCCCCAGACTTCGGACAACGCCTGAACAAGATGCCGAAGGTCGGCTTCGGTGTGCAGCGGCGACGGCGTGATCCGCAGCCGTTCCGTGCCGCGCGGCACCGTCGGGTAGTTGATCGGCTGCACGTAGATTCCATAGTGGTCGAGCAGCGTGTCGCTCACCTGCTTGCATAGCACCGGGTCGCCGACCATGACCGGGACGATATGGCTCGGGTTCGGCGCATGGGGCAGCCCGGCCTCGTCGAGCATGTGCCGGAGCAGCGCCACGTTGCGCTGCTGCCCGGCCCGCTCGCTGCCGCTGGCCTTCAAGTGCCGCACGCTGGCCAGCGCCCCGGCGGCGATGGCGGGCGGCAAGGCGGTGGTGAAGATGAACCCGGAGGCGAAGCTGCGCACGAAGTCGCACAGCGCGGCCGAAGCGGCGATGTAGCCGCCGATCACGCCGAAGCCCTTGGCCAGCGTGCCGTTGATGCAGGTCACCCGGTCCAGCAGCCCGTCGCGCTCCGCGATCCCGCCGCCGTGGTCGCCGTAGAGGCCGACCGCATGGACCTCGTCGAGGTAGCTCATCGCGTTGTGCCGCTCGCAAACGTCCAGGATCTCGCCGAGCGGGGCGATGTCGCCGTCCATGGAATAGACGCTCTCGAACGCGACCAGCTTCGGCGCGTCCGGGTCGAGCTGGCCGAGCTTGCGGTCAAGGTCGGCCGGGCTGTTGTGGGCCCAGATCTGCTTCTCGGTGCGGCTGTGGCGGATGCCCTCGATCATCGAGGCATGGTTGAGCGTGTCGGACAGGATGATGCAGCCGGGCATCATGGCGCCGAGCGTGCTGAGCGCCGCCCAGTTCGCCATGTATCCGGAGTTGAACAGCAGCGCAGACTCCTTGCGGTGCAGGCTGGCCAGCTCTTCCTCCAGCATGACGTGGTAATGGTTGGTGCCCGCGATGTTGCGCGTGCCGCCGGCCCCGGCGCCGCATTGGTCGAGCGCCTCGTGCATGGCGGTCACGACCTCCGGGTGCTGGCCCATGCCGAGATAGTCGTTGGAGCACCAGACCGTCACGTCGTTGTTGTTGCGCCCGTCGATGTGGGTCGCGCGCGGAAACTGGCCGCGCTGGCGCTGCAGGTCGGCGAACACGCGGTAGTTGCCTTCGCTGCGCAGCGCATCGAGCCGGTTACGGAAGAAATGCTGGTAGTCCATGACTCGCTCCTCTGGACGTCCGAGGTGTGGAGAGTTGAGGCGGCTTGACGCCGGGCTTGAACCGGAGCGACCAGGCCCAGAGCCGTTCGTAGGGAAACGGCAAGATCAGGAGGGCGTGCTCGATCGTGGCGAGCGCCATCATAGTCGCCAGCATCGCGAGGCCGGCGGCGGATGCCTGGGCGGAGGCGGCAAGGGCGGCTTGGGTCAGGAGCGCCGTGCCGATCGTGCCGCCGACCAGCGACACCGGCATCAGGGGGTTCATCGGCCGTCTCGCCATGAAACTCAGGAGATATTTCAAATGGGGCGGCAAGAATGTCTCGCCAAGGTTCAGCACGCCCAGGAAGACGTTGAGCTTGGCGCTGGTCCGCATCAGCCAGAGCAGGAGGAAGGTCCAGGTTCCCGCCTGGTTCGGCTGCCGCCAGGTGATGGCGACGATGACGGCGGCGGTGGCGATGATGGCGAGCTCATGCCAGAGGCAGGCGCCGACGCCGTGGCGGAAGCGCTGGCCGGCGCTGCTGCCCGGCGGCGAGGCGATCCGGCGCGGCCCGGTCACGACCCCCATGAAGAAGCTCATCTCCTGCCAGGCCCAGGCCAGGATCGCGTAGCTGAAGGCGGCGTAGGCCGCCGCCTCGGACGTGTCGGCGCTGGTCGCGGCGAGCTGATAGAGGCTTGCGGCCAGGATCGCCGTGCCGCCCGTCATGCTCCACCGGAACGTCCGGCGCGGCAGGTTGTCGAGCAACAGCACGGCCCCGGTGCTGAACCACCAAACAAACAGCGCGTACAGCGCGGGGTAGAGCAGGCCGGGCACGCCCGCTACCAGGCGGGCGCCAGCCGGACGGCATCGGGCATCGCGTTCCGCTTGACCGGAAGCACGTAGAGCCGCGCGAAGTGGAACCCGGCGGCAACCGTCAATCCCGCGTTGCGCAGCTTGCCCGTTACGCCGCCCTGACGCCGTGCCTCGGCCTTGGCCACGGTAATGGCGCGCAGGCGCTCCAGCCCGGCGGCGAAAGCCGGGTTGTCAAGGTCGAGTTCCACGGGAAACACCTGGCGGCAGATCTCGGACGTGGTGCGGAACACGGTGAAGTCGTACTCCGTCGGATCGACCCCGAGCGCCTTGTGGAACACGGGCCGGGCATGGTCGCGCACGTACATCGTGGCGAAGACGGCGAGCAGGAAGAAGCGCACCCAAAGCTTGTTGGCGCCCGTCAGCAACTTGGGGTCGGAGCGCATCAGCAGGGCAAACGCCTCGCCGTGGCGGAACTCGTCGTTGCACCACTTCTCGAAGTACTTGAAGATCGGGTGGAACATGCGGTCCGGATGCCGTTCCAGGTGCCGGAAGATGGTGATGTAGCGGGCGTAGCCGATCTTCTCCGAGAGGTAGGTCGCGTAGAAGACGAACTTGGGCTTGAAGTAGGTGTACTTCTTGGCCTTGGTCAGGAAGCTCAGGTCCACGCCGACACCGAAGTCTTTCAGCGTGTCGTTGATGAAGGCGGCGTGCCGGGCCTCGTCGCGGGCCATGAAGGCGAACAGGTCGTGGATGTCGCCTGCCTTGATGCGCTTCTTGATCTCCGCGTACAGCACGCAGCCGGAGAACTCGGCGGTGACGGAACTGACCAGGAATTCAAGGAACTCGGCGCGCAAGGCGGGCGGCAGGGTGGAGAGGTCCTGCTCGAAGTCCTTGTTGCGGATGAAGTGTCCGCGGTTGTGGTCGGCGCGGAGTTCGGCGATGAGGCCGTCCCATTCGCCGCGGACGCGGCTCACGTCGATGCGCTCCATCGCCTCGAAGTCGGTGGTATAGAAGCGCGGGCTGAGGACGGTGTCCTCCTGGGCCATGCGGGTGGACTCGTTGGTCTCACGCGTAAGTGCGGCGCTCATAACGTCTCCTTCGGCTCGAAGCCGACTTCGTAGAGGCCGGTCAGCTCGAACAGGGCGGTAAAGCTGGTCCATTGCCGGGCCAGCCAGCCGGCGCGGCTGACAGTGGCCGGGCATTGCATGGTGACGTGCTCGCCGAAACCGATGCCGGACGGGACGCCGTGGACCTGGACGACGTCGCCCGGGCGGATCTCGACGCCGTCCGGCACGGCGTAAGCGTGGAAGCTGTCGGGGGTGTTCTCAAGGTCGACGTCGGCGTGGGCGCGGACGGTGCGGCGGCCGAACAGCCAATCGTCGGTCATGGCGTGTTCTGCACGGTCTTGAGGCCGGGGAGAAGGCTGGCGAAGACGGCGGCGTTGGTGGGGCCGAAGGCTTCGAGGTCGACGCGCTGGCCGTTGAAGGTATCGTCCAGCGTCAGGCGCCCGTCGGCCCAGGCGGCGAGGCGGAACGGGGCTTGGGAGGATTCGCCCGCCTTGTGCCGCATCCGGGCCAGGCCGCGCAGGGTGCCGCGGAGGAAGCCCTGCTCGCCCTGGAACACGCGGACCGGCTTGTCGTCGGCCAGGGCGACGACGGCGCCGTCGGCACGGTCGATGAAGCGAAGGCTGCGTTCCGAGATGATCCTGCTGGCTGGCGGCTCTGAGCGCCCGCCGGCGGCCGGGCCGATGGCGGCGAGGCCGACGGCGCCGGTCAGCATGACGAAGATCGCGATCACCGGCAGTCTGGTGCGGAGGCTTTGCGGCACGGTTCGGGTCTCCCGGTCAGGCGGCCACGGTTTCGCCGCGGCGTCGCGGGGCAGTCTCTACGGTTCTACGTCCGGGCGCCAGAGGAACCGGCGCCTCGATCGTCTCGGCAAGCGCTTTGGCCAAGATTTGACCGGCCCGCTCCGCCCCAGGCAGGCCGCGCAGCATGGGTTCCGGGTTGCGCAAGCGCCAGGGGCGGACATGCGGCCAGAGCACAAGCCAGCTCAGCCGCCCGCTCTCGGCGATCTGCAGCGGGAGATTGCCGGTCCCGTCGCGGGCGCCGGTCAGGCCCGCGCCGTTGATCTGCGCGAACGGCAGGTTGATCGAGACCGGCATCGCCACCCCCATGCGCAACACGACCCGGCGGTTGGTGATGGTGTAGGTGGCCGCCCGCGCGGACAGCCAGGCATAGACGGCGATCACGGCGAGGGGGACTGCGGCCACGCCCGCGGCCGTCAGCAGGTCAAGCCCCGCACGGGCCGGGGTTGCGCCGTGCCAGAGGGCCGAGCCGCCGACCCAGGCGACCAGGACGGCGAAATAGAGCGCCAGGCCGCGGATATGCAGCGCGTCGCGGGCCAATGCCCGCCAATCCGGGGCGCCTTGCCACAGCACGCGCTCGCCGGGCGGCAGCCGGCCGGGCAGCGGATGGCGGATCATAGGATCGGGTCCGTGCGACGGGCGCGGGCGTAGAGCATGCCGCCGCCATAATAGGCCATGACCTTGTCCTCCTCGAGCAGGGTGATCTTCGCCGGGTCCTTGGTCGCCGGCACGTCGGCGAACTGGGCGGCGGTGATGAAGCTGGTGCGGATCTGGCGCAGCTTCTTCTTGATGCTGACGAAGCCCATCGGCACGAGCACGCGCTTGCCGCCGTCGAGCTCGGCTTCGAGATAGCGGACGACGACTTCGGAGCGGTCGATCCAGACATCCACGATGGCGCCGGCGCGCTCGCCGCCGAGGCCGAGCAGGTCGTAGCCGATGACGTCCGGGTCTTCCCAGGCAAGGAAGAACTCGGGCGCGTCACGCAACGGGACGATCTTGGCCAGGCCGTCGTCGTAGGTGTGGTCGTGGATGTCGAGCCGGTTGGCCCACGCGCCGGGACCCATGCCGGAGAGCATCGGGTTGCCGATGGGCTGGTAGGGCGCGCCGGGGAATTTGGCGGCGGGCACGGCGTTGAGGATTTCGGGCGGCTCGTAGTGCGGGGCCTCGATGGCCGGACCGTTCGCCATCAGGAAGGTCTTGGGGGGTGGAACGCGGGGAAAGCCCTCGATCACCACGTTGGGCCGGTCGGAGACGCAAGGGTAGCCCTCGCGCTTGTTCTCCCGCAGCAGGTAGAAGATCAGGCCGGCGAAAAACAGCCAGAAAGCGTAGAGGGTGAGCTGCGCCACATCGATATAGCCGGTGATTGCGCCCGTTTGCATGGTGGGACCTCAGCCTGGTTGCAGGTTGGACGGATAGTCGGGCTCGACGCGGACCAGCGGCCCGACCGCGACGAGGGTGGTGAACAGCAGCGCGAGCTCGATGGCGTAGACGGCGACGTAGCCGGTGGCGGGAGTGACGAGGGTGGGGCCAAACCGCCCGGCCTCTGCCAGCAAGGCGACGCCGTCACGCAGCAAGCCGCCCGCCGCCAGCGCGCCTCCCGCGGCCGAGGCCTGCACCGCGCCCCAGATGCCGAGCGTCAGCCCGACCTGGCCGCGCGGCGCCGTGAGCATGGCGGCCGTCAGCGTGCAATGCGCGAACAGCCCGGCGCCCAGGCCGATGCCGAACGCGCCGAGGCCGAACAGGAACGGCGCGTGCAACGGGGCGGCGAAAATGACGGCGGAGAAGGCGGCAAGCCCGGCCAGGGCGGCGGTGGCCGCGAGACGGTAGGGGTCCGCGCCCCGGCCCAGCAGCCGCGCGCCGATCGCAAACCCGGTCAGCCCGCCGGTGGCGAGCACGGCGGTCATGGCCGTGGTCGAGCCGACGGAGAGGCCGAGCACCTGGCCGCCATAGGGTTCGAGCAGGATGTCCTGCATGGAAAAAGCGATGGTGCCGACACCCAGCGCCACGAGGCGGCGGCGGGCCTGCGGGCCGGAGTTGAAGCTGCGCCAGGTCTCGGCGAAGCTGGGGCGGGGGCCGGGCGCGGTGCGGGCCGGGTCGCGCGGCTCCTGCTTCCACAGCGCGACGGCGTTCAGCGCCATGGTGGCCAGCGCCGCGCCCTGGATCACCTGGATCAGGCGGAGCTGGCTGAAATGGGCCAGCAGCGCGCCGAACAGCAGCGCGCTGAACAGCATCCCGAGCAGCAGCATCATGCACAGCAGGGCCACGACGCGGGGCGCCGCCTTGGGCGGCGCGATGTCGGTGGCGAGCGCGAGGCCCACGGTCTGCACCGTGTGCATTCCCGCGCCGACCAGCAGGAACGCCAACGCCGCGGCGGCTTGCCCAATCCAGGGCGGCGCGTTGCTGTCGCCCGAGAGCAGGATCAGCGCGAACGGCATGATGGACAAGCCGCCGAACTGGATCAGCGTGCCGAACCACAGATAAGGCACGCGGCGCCAGCCGAGGACGGACCGGTGGGTGTCGGACTTGAAGCCGACCAGGGCGCGGAACGGGGCGAACACGAGCGGCAGGCTGACCATCACGGCGACCAGCCAGGCCGGCACGCCCATCTCGACGATCATGACCCGGTTCAGCGTGCCGATCAGCAGCACGATGGCCATGCCGACGCTGACCTGGAACAGCGACAGGCGCAGCAGGCGACCCATCGGCAGCTCGGCGGTGCCGGCATCGGCGAAGGGCATGAACCCGGCGCCGAGCTGCGCCCAGCCGCGGATGGCGGCATTGTTCAGGCGGGGGAGGACGGGCAGGCTCACCGAACGAGTTCCAGGGCGGCGGACTTGTAGAAGCCGGTGTCGATGCGCCGGGTGCGCCCCGCGCGCCAGGCGGCGAGGGCCGGGTCCTGGGCGATGCGGGCGGCGAGGGCGGCGGGGCGGACGGGCTCGATGGCCGGCGCGCGGTCGCCGCGGGGGAACAGCCGCCCGGCGGCGTGCATGGCGGCGAGCATCGGCGTGCGGGGGGCGTAGGTGAACAGCAGCGAGCGCCCGGTGCGGGCGGCGAGGCCGGCGAGCACGCGGACCATGTCGGGGGCCTGGTAGTGGATCAGGCTGTCCATGCCGACGACGTGGTCGAATCGCCCGAGCGAGGGGTCCAGCATGTCGCCGGTCTGGAACGTGATGCCCAGGTCCTTAGGCGCGCGCTCCTGCGCCAGGCCGACCAGGGTGGGGGAAAGATCGATGGCGACGACCTCCGCGCCGCGCCGGGCGGCCTCGACGGCCAGTGCCCCGGTGCCGCAGCCGGCGTCGAGCAGGCGGGCGCCCGAGAGGTCGCCGGGCAGCCAGGAGAGCAGCATCTCGCGCATCCGGTCCCGCCCGGCGCGGACGGTGGCGCGGATGCCGCTGACGGGAGCGTCGCTGGTCAGGCGTTCCCAGGCTGCCGCGGCGGTGCGGTCGAAATAGGTTTGCAGCTCGCCGCGGCGGGCCAGGTAGGTGGCGCTGCCCATCAGTCGTATCCGAGCAGGTCGAAGATGTCGCGGTCGCGCAACGCCGTGGCGCCCAGCGGCTCGACGCCGGCCCAGAGCGAGGCGGCGAGGCGGAGGTATTCGAGCTTGACCGCCTCCAGCTCGGGCGTCGCGTCCATCTCGAACAGGGTGCATTTCTTCAGGCGCGAGCGTCGGATGGCGTCAAGGTCGGGGAAGTGGGCCAGGGTTTGCAGGCCGGTGGCGGCGTTGAACCGCTCCACCTGGTCGGTCTCGGCGCTGCGGTTGACGATCACGCCGCCGAGGCGGACATCGTAGTTCTTCGCCTTCGCGCCAATGGCGGCGACGATGCGGTTCATGGCGAAGATGCTGTCGAAGTCGTTGGCGGCGACGATCAGGCCGCGGTCGGCGTGCTGCAACGGCGAGGCGAAGCCGCCGCACACCACGTCGCCGAGCACGTCGAAGATCACGACGTCGGTTTCTTCCAGCAGGTGATGCTCTTTCAACAGCTTGACGGTCTGGCCGACGACGTAGCCGCCGCAGCCGGTGCCGGCCGGCGGGCCGCCGGCTTCCACGCACATGACGCCGTTATAGCCCTCGAACACGAAATCCTCGACGCGGAGTTCCTCGGCGTGGAAGTTCACGCCTTCCAGCACGTCGATGACAGTGGGGAGAAGCTGCTTGGTGAGGGTGAAGGTGCTGTCGTGCTTGGGGTCGCAGCCGATCTGCAGCACGCGCTTGCCGAGCTTGCTGAAGGCGACGGAAAGGTTGCTTGAGGTGGTGCTCTTGCCGATGCCGCCCTTGCCGTAGACGGCGAACACCTTGGCGCCGTCGATCTTCAAGGCCGGGTCAAGCTGGACCTGGACGCTGCCTGCGCCGTCGCCCCGGACCTGGCGGGCGGGCGGGTAGGGGAGGGTGGCGATTGTCATGCGGCGAGTTCCACTTGTTGTATCGCGATGCTTGCCGCATCGACTCCTTCGAGCCGGTCCTCCAGGTCCTCGCCGGCGCGGCGCAGCGCGTCCAGCGTTTCGGCGTCGGGGGACCAGTAGTTGCGGTCGTGCGCTTCGATCAGGCGGCCTGCGATCTTTGCGCCGGCCTTGGGATTGAGGGCGGCGATGCGCTCGCGCATGGCCGGGTCGAGCACGTAGGTCTCGGCGAGCTGCTGGTAGACCCAGGGGCTGACCTCGCCGGTGGTGGCCGACCAGCCGAGCGTGTTGGTGACGTGGGCGTCGATCTCGCGCACGCCCTCGTAGCCGTGCTTGAGCAGGCCCTCGTACCATTTGGGGTTCAGGGCCCGGGTGCGGGTTTCGAGGTTGACCTGCTCGGTCAACGTCCGCACCGCGCCGTCGCCGCGGGTCTGGTCGCCGATGTAGACGCTGGCCTTTTCGCCGCCGCGCGCCCGGCGCACGGCGCGGGTGATGCCGCCCAGCGTGTCGAAGTAGTGGTCGACGGTGGTGACGCCCAACTCGATGCTGTCGAGGTTCTGGTAGGTGACGTCCACGGTTTTCAGCACGTGGCCGAGCACCTGTTCCTGCCGGGCGGGCCTGCCCTGGGTGTCGTAGGCGAAGCCCTTGCGGCTGATGTAGGCGTCGGCCAGCTCGTCCTCGTCGTTCCAGACGCCGTTGCCGACCATCTGGTTGACGTTCGCGCCGTAGGCCCCGTCGGCGTTGCCGAACACGCGCAGGGCTGCTTGGGCCAGGTCGCCGCCGTGCCCGGCCTGGAACGCCAGGGCGTGCTTGCGGATGAAGTTTCGCTCGGGCGCCTCGTCGGCGGAGGCGGCGAGCAGGGCGGCTTCGGCGAGCAGCTTGGTCTGCAACGGCAGCAAATCGCGGAAGATGCCGGAGAGGGTGATGACGACGTCGATGCGCGGGCGGCCAAGGTCTTCGAGCGGCAGGAGCTTCGCGCCGGTGAGGCGGCCGTAGCTGTCGAAGCGGGGGGCTGCGCCCATGAGCCAGAGGGCCTGGGCGATCGGGCCGCCCTCGGTCTTGAGGTTGTCGGTGCCCCAAAGCACCATCGCGACGGTCTCGGGCGCCGGCTTGCCGTCCTGGGCGTGCCGGGCCAGGAGGCGGTCGGCCTGGCGCGCGCCGTCCTGCACGGCGAAGGCGCTCGGCAGGCGGAAGGGGTCGAAACCGTGCAGGTTGCGCCCAGTGGGCAGAACGTCGGTGGTCCGCAGCAGATCGCCGCCGGGGGCGGGGCGGACGTAGCCGGCGTCGAGGGCGTGCAGCACGGCGGGGATCTCGTGGTCCTCGGCCAGCAGGGCGTCGAGCCGGGCGCGCTCGGCGGGATCGGCCACCTGCGCGGCGTCGAGCATCTCGGCCCGCTCCCCTGCGCCCGGCGGCTGGCCGAGCACGTGCAGGCCGTGCGGGATCAGGGTGTACTCAAGCTCGATCAGGGCGGCGGCTAGCCGGGCGACCTCTGGCTCCGCGTCGGTCCAGGCCGGCTCGGCGGGGGCGAGATCGACGGTGGCGGCCTGCGCCTGCACGAGCGCGGCCAGGGCGGCGCGCTGCTCCGGATCGGCCTCGGGTTCGAGGGCGCGGAAGCGGTCGAGCGAGGCCTTCAGGTCCAGCAGCCCGCGATACAGCCCGGCGTGGGCGACGGGCGGCGTCAGATAGCTGACCAGCGTCGCATTGGCCCGGCGCTTGGCGATCATGCCCTCGCTCGGGTTGTTGGAGGCATACAGGTTGACGTTCGGCAGGTCGCCGATCAGCCGGTCCGGCCAGCACGAGGCCGACATCCCCGCCTGCTTGCCCGGCATGAACTCCAGCGCTCCGTGGGTGCCGAAATGCAGCACGGCATGGGCGGCGAAGTCCTCGCGGATGTAGCGGTAGAAGGCGTTGAAGGCGTGGGTCGGGGCGAAGCCGCGCTCGAACAGCAGCCGCATCGGGTCGCCCTCGTAGCCGAAGGCGGGCTGCAACCCGACGAAGACATGGCCGAACTGCGCGCCGAGGATCAGCAGGTGGCTGCCGTCCGAGTTCTGCCGGCCAGGCGCCGGCCCCCATTGCGCCTCGATCTCGGCCAGGTGGGTCTCGCGGCGAACGTGGTCGTCGGCGGGGATGCGGGCGGCGACGTTGCCGTCCGTGCCGTACTGCGCCGCGTTCCCTTCCGTGACGGCGGCGCGCAGCGCATCGGCGTCGGCGGGGAGATCGACGCGGTAGCCGGCCTCCTGCATGGCGGCCAGGGTGTTGAACAGGGATTGGAACACGGCCAGGTAGGCGGCGGTGCCGGTCGCCCCGGCGTTGGGCGGGAAGTTGAACAGCACGACGGCGACGCGCTTGTTCGCTCGCGCGGTGCGCTTGAGGGCGACCAGCTTGGCGACGCGCCCGGCCAGCGTGGCGGCGCGCTCCTCGTGCGCCACCATGTCGCGGGCGCCCGACTCGGGCGTGCCCGCGCGGCCGGAGCGCCCGCCGTAGACCGTGGGGCAGATCGCGCCGTCGAGCTCGGGCAGGGCGACCATCATGGTGGCCTCGACGGGCAGCAGGCCGCGGGCGTCCTGCTCCCATTGATCGAGGGTCTGGAACTCGACCGGGGTGGCGGCGAGGTAAGGAACGTCGAGGCGGGCGAGGATGTCCTCGGCGGCGCGGCTGTCGTTGTAGGCCGGGCCGCCGACCAGGCTGAAGCCGGTCAAGGACAGCACCGCGTCCACCTTCGGGGCGCCGTCGGCCATGAAGAACCGCTCGATGGCCGGGCGGGCGTCGAGGCCGCTGGCAAAGGCGGGGATGACGCGCAGGCCGCGGGCCTCCAGGGCGCCGATGACGCCGTCGTAGTGCCGGGCGTTGCCGGAGACGAGGTAGGAGCGCAGCAGAAGCAGGCCGACCGTGCCGGCGAGGCCGGGGCGGGGAAGGTCGGACAGGCGCTCGGTGATGCGGGCGGGGAGCGACGGGTGATACAGGCCGACGTCGGGATAAACGATGGGGGCGCCCGCGCGAAGCTCGGCGCAAGGCTTGCGGGCGGGTGCGGCGTAGCGGCCGACCAACATGCGGACCAGGTTGGCCAGGTTCTCGTCCGACCCGGCGAGCCAATATTGCAGGCCGAGGAAATAGGCGCGCACGTCCTGCGCCGTACCGGGGATGAAGCGCATCAGCTTGGGCAGGCGGCGCAGCATCCGCATCTGCGCCGCGCCATCGGAGCCGACGCCGTTGGTCCCCTTCCCGTTCTTCTTGCCGCCGCCGCGGAGGCGTTTCAGCATGGCCAGGGCGCCGCCGGCCTCCTGCTGCATGTCGAAGCGGCCCATGCGGGTCAGCCTCGTCACGTCCGGGGCGGACATGCAGCAGAGCATGGCGTCGCAGGCGTCGCGCCGGGCGGCCAGCGCCGGCTGCACGGCGCGGACGTGGTCCTCAAGGAACAGCATGGTGGCGACGACGAGGTTGCCCTCCGCGATGTCGCGGCGGCAGGCGGCCAGCGCCTCCGGGTCGCTGCCCCATTCGTCGGCGGCGTGGACGGCGATGGACAGGCCGGGCAGCTCGGGGCGCAGCGCGGCCTCGGCGCGGGCGGCGGCGCTGGACAGGTGGCTGTCCATGGTGACGACGACAACCCTTATCGGGGCCGGCTGGTTCGGCGGTTCAACGGGCATAGTGCGCCTTCGCCTCGTAGAGGGTGTCGAGCGTGATCGTGGCAAGCCCGCGTTCCTGGGCGTAGCGCTCGGTGTTGCGCCTTGCCTTGCCGCGGACGAAGAACGGGATCTTGCCGAGCTCGCGGTCGGCGTCGGGCGCCCAGGCGGTCTGCTCGGCGCGGGCCGGCGCGGCGGGCGCTTGCGGCTTGGGGGCGTGGCCGAGGTGCGACGGGGCCTGGTCGCCGTGGAACTCGAAGTCGTCGCGGAACATCGCGACCAGGTGTTCCTCCAGCCCCATCATCAGCGGATGCACCCAGGAGTCGAACAGCACGTTCGCGCCCTCGAAGCCCATCTGCGGCGAGTGCCGGGCCGGGAAGTCCTGCACATGGACGGGGGCGGAGATGACGGCGCAGGGGATGCCGAGGCGCTTGGCGACGTGGCGCTCCATCTGCGTGCCGAGCACTAGCTCGGGTTGCAGCGCAGAGACAGCCTCCTCGACTTCGAGGTAGTCGTCGGTGATCAGGGCTTCGAGTCCGTGCCGCTTGGCGGCGTCGCGCACGTCGCGGGCGAATTCGCGGCTATAGGTGCCGAGGCCCGCGACGGTAAAGCCGAACTCCTCGCTGGCCACGCGGGCGGCGGCGATGGCGTGGGTGGCGTCGCCGAAGATGAACACGCGCTTGCCGGTCAGGTAGTTGCTGTCGACCGAGCGGGAGTACCAGGGCAGGCGAGACGCTTCCGTCAGGTCCGGCTCGACGCCGGCAAGCGTGCAGACCTCAGTGATCCAGTCGCAGGTCGCGCCGACGCCGATCGGGACCGTTTTGGTCGCCGGCTGGCCGAAATTCCGCGCCAGCCAGCTCGCGGCCTGCCCAGCGATCTCGGGATACAGCACCACGTTGAAGGCGGCATCGCCGAGGCGGGCGAGGTCGGCGGGGGTCGCGCCGGCGGGCGCGGTGACGTTGACCGAGATGCCGAGGCGGGCGAGCAGCCCGGCGATCTCGGCCAGGTCGTCGCGATGGCGGAAGCCGAGGGCGGCGGGACCGAGGATGTTGCAGCGGGGGGCGGGCGCCGCCTTCGTGCCCGGCGGCGGGGCGTGCGGCCCGGCGCAGGCGCGGACCAGTTGATAGAAGGTCTCGGCCGCGCCCCAGTTCTCTTTCTTCTGATAGGCCGGCAGTTCGAGCGGCACCACGGGGACGGGCAACCGCAGCGCGCGGGCGAGGCCGCCGGGGTCGTCCTGGATCAGTTCCGCGGTGCAGGACGCGCCGACCAGCATCGCCTGCGGCTGGAACCGGGCGTAGGCGTCGGCGGCGGCGCTCTTGAACAGCTCGGCGGTGTCGGACCCGAGATCGCGCGCCTGGAATGTCGTGTAGGTGACCGGGGGCCGCTTGGGCAGGCGCTCGATCATGGTGAACAGCAGGTCGGCGTAGGTGTCGCCCTGCGGCGCGTGCAGGACGTAGTGCACGCCCTCCATGGCGGTCGCGACCCGCATGGCGCCGACGTGCGGCGGCCCTTCGTAGGTCCAGAGGGTGAGCTGCACCGGGCTAGACCTTCAGCCGTCCGCGGCGGACCAGCGGGCGGGCGAACAGCTCCGCGAGGTCGCCCGCCTGGTCGTAGCCCTGGATCGGGGTGAACAGCAGCTCGATGCTCCATTTGGTCGCCAGGCCCTCGGCTTCGAGCGGGTTGGCGAGGCCGAGGCCGCAGACGGTGAGGTCGGGCCGCGCCGCCCGGCAGCGGTCGAGCTGGCGTTCCACGTCCTGGCCTTCGCTCAGCGCCGTGCCGGGGGGAAGGTCCGCCAGCTCGGACGCGAGGTGCTGGCGGTGCAGGAAAGGGGTGCCGACCTCGATCAGCTCCATGCCGAGCTCCTGGTGCAGGAAGCGGGCGAGGGGGAGTTCGAGCTGGCTGTCGGGAAAGAAGAAGACGCTCCGGCCTTCCAGTAAGGGGCGGCTGCGGGCGATGGCGGTTGCGGCGCGGGCGCGGAGCGGGGCGGTGACGGCGTCGAAACGGGCCGCATCGACGCCCCAGGCCTCGGCGGCGGCGCGGAGCCAGGCGGTCGTGCCCTCCGCGCCGAGCGGGAAGGGGGCGGCCAATCGCTGCGCGCCGCGGCTCTCCAGCGCGCGGGCGGTGTCGGCCAGGAAAGGCTGGGCGAGCAACAGGCGGGTGTTGCGGCCGACGGGCGGCAGGTCGGTGGAGCGCCGGGGCGGCAGGAAGTGGACCGGACCGATGCCGAGGGCGCCGAAGATGCGGCGGAACTGGTCCTCGACCACCTCGGCCAGCGCCCCGGCGACCAGGAGGGCGGGTGGGGCCTGCTCCGGCTCGCGCGGGAGGATCGGCACGAGGGAGGCGAGGCAGGCGTCCTCCCCTTGCGTGAACGTGGTCTCGATGCCGCTGCCGGAATAGTTCAGCACGCGGACCTGCGGCATGTGCGTGGCCGAGAGCCGCTGGGCGGCGCGGGACAGGTCGAGCTTGATCACCTCGCTGGGGCAGGAGCCGACCAGGAACAACATGCGGATGTCGGGCCGGCGCGACAGCAGCCGGGCGACGACGCGATCCAGCTCCTCGTTGGCGTCGGCGAGGCCGGCGAGGTCGCGCTCCTCGATGATGGCGGTGGCGAAGCGGGGCTCGGCGAAGATCATCACCCCGGCGGCGGACTGGATCAGGTGGGCGCAGGTGCGCGAGCCGACGACGAGGAAGAAGGCGTCCTGGATCTTGCGGTGCAGCCAGATGATGCCGGTCAGGCCGCAGAACACCTCCCGCTGGCCGCGCTCGCGCAGGATGCCGTCGCTCTGCGCGGGGGCGTCGATGCAGCCGAGCGTGGCGGCGGACATGTTTATGCCTCTTGGCCGAAGCCGGAGAGCTGGGCCGGTGACCAGACGCTGTCCTCGCGCCGGGCCATGCGCAGCTTGAACACGAACTGCCCGGCGTTGATCACGTACGTGGCGTAGGCGGCCAAGGCCAGCAGCATCAGGCCGTGCGTGCCGAGCGCGCCGGCGATCAGTGCGTAGAGGTAGGCGGTGTGCAGGGCCAGCACCAACATGCTGACCATGTCCTCCCAATAGAAGGCCGGGGCGAACAGGTAGCGGCCGAACACTTCGCGCTCCCAGATCGAGCCGGTGACCATGATGGCGTAGAGCACCATCGTCTTGACGACGACGCTGGCCGTAGCCGCGGTCTCGCCCTCGCCGGTGACGAGGAAGCGCATCACGAAGGCGAGGCTGAGCAGGAACACGCCGAACTGCACCGGGGCCAGGATGCCCTGCACCAGCGTCCAGGGCGAGGTGTCGCGGCGGCGGCGTTCCTCGGGGGTGTAAAGCGCCACCCGCGGGACGGCGCTGATCAGCGGACGCCCGGCAGCGCCCCCCCAGGGGCAACTGTCGATCGGGGCGAGTAGTCGGTCGAGCATTGATGTCAACATTGCCTGACGGTTCCCATCGGTCGCGTAACGGTTGCTGAATTCGTTTCCATGCCCGCCACGGGTGCGGTTAGTATTTCGGACAGAGCGCCTTGTTGTTCCTATTCGGGCAGTCCGCCGCGCTCCGGCCTGCTTGCAAGCGACGCTAAGCTTGCCAGAAACCATCTGTCAAGCACGCCTTACGTAAATCGCAGTTGACACTCGAAGGAACGTCAGGGATGGTTGGAGAAGACAACGCAGTGGCGGGTATGTCGCAGCATTTTTCCGGGCAGGGGAGCAGCACAGAGACCGCCATGCCGTTCCGGCCAGGGCCGGCGCGGCGGCGCAAGGGCCTGGGCGCGGACGGGCGCGAGATCCTGGCGCAGACCATCGCGCAGGACGTCATCCCGCAGTTGGTCGCCATGCCCTGGCTCGGGCACGCCGCCCCGGCCCCGGCCCCGGTCGTGCAAGTCCGCCCGCTGATCGATGACCGGGCCATCCAGCGCGTCCTGTCGCTGTGCTTCGAGCCGGACGGGCAGGGCGTGGCCGCCATGGTGGCCGGGCTGCACCGGCAAGGCGCCTCCGCGGAGGCGCTCTACACCGACCTGCTGACCCCTGTCGCCCGCACCCTCGGCGCGATGTGGGAAGACGACGAGTGCAGCTTCACCGACGTGAGCATCGGCCTCGTGCGGCTGCAGAACGCGCAGCGCGCCCTGGCCCCGAGCTTCATCGGCAAGACGCCGACCGCCTTCGGCGCGCCGCGCGCCCTGCTGCTGCCGGTGCCGGGCGAGCAGCACACGTTCGGGCTGTCCATGGTGATGGACTATTTCCTTCGCGCCGGCTGGGACGCCTGGCTCGGCGTCATGCAGACCGAGGACGACGCGGTCGGCCTCGTGCGGCGGGAGCGGGCCGACGTGATCGGCCTGTCCTTCGCCTGCGACGAGCGGATCGACACCGCCGGGCGGCTGATCGCGCAGTTCCGGTCGGCGGCGGCCAACCCGCGCCTGATGGTCATGGTCGGCGGCCCGGCCTTCGTGGCCGACCCCTCGCTCGTCGCCAAGGTGGGCGCCGACGCGACCGCGATCGACGGCCACCAGGCCGTCCTGGTCGCGCACGATCTGCTCAACCCGGCCGACGGGCCAAACTGATGCACGAGCGAGATCCCTTTGGCTGACGACGCTGCAAAGAGCCGAGGAACTCGCGTAACCAGCGCCGCCATCGGCGCCTTCACCGCGCCGCACACCTCCGTCGGCGCGCTCGACGCCGGGGCCGCCGCCTCGCTGATCGCCGCCGCCTCCGACATCACCTTGATCCTGGACCCGGACGGCACGATCAGCGACCTGTCGATCCAGAACGAAGACCTGATGACCGACATCGACGGCGGCCGCCACTGGCTCGGCGTCCCGTTCGCCGAGACGGTGGCGATCGACAGCCGCCCGAAGGTCAAGGCGCTCATGGCCGACGCCGCCCGCAGCGAAAGCCGCTGGCGGCACATCAACCACCTCGCCTCGGACGGGCGCTCCGTCGCCGTGTCCTATTACTGCGTCCAGCTTGGCGACCAGGCGCGCATGGTCGCCTTCGGGCGCGACCTGCGCACCCTGTCGGCGCTGCAGCAGCGGCTGATGAACGCGCAGCTCTCGCTCGAGCAGGACTACAGCCGCCTGCGCGACGCCGAGCTGCGCTACCGCCTGCTGTTCCAGACCTCGTCGGAAACGGTGCTGATCTTCGACCCGGCCCGGCACAAGGTCATGGAGGCCAACCCCGCAGCCCGCGAGATGTTCGGCGCCGACGTGCGCGAGATCGTCGGCCACCCGCTGCTGCAGCGGTTCGCCTCGCCCGAGACGGTGCAGGCCTACCTCGCCGCGATCCGCATGGGCGAGACGCCGGACGACCTGCGCACCTACCTGGTCCATGCCGACCGGGAAGTGGTGCTCCGCGCCTCCGCCTTCCGCCAGGATAGCGCCACGATGCTGCTGGCGCGCATCTCGTCCGCGCACGCGGTGGCGGCGGCGGCGTCGTTGAGCGGCGCCAAGGCCAAGCTGCTGCGCGCGGTGGAGAACGCGCCGGACGGCTTCGTGGTGATCGACAACGACGGGCGCTTGCTGACCGCCAACGCCGCGTTCCTCGAAATGGTGCGGGTGGCCAGCGAGGACGCGGCCCGGGGCGAGCCGCTCGACAACTGGATCGGCGAGTCGGGCGTCGACCTGACGGTGCTGCTCGCCAACGTGCGCCAGCGCGGCTCGGTGCGGTTCTTCTCCACCACGCTGCGCGACGAGGCGGGGGCCACCGCGGACATCGAGATCTCCGCGGTGGCCATCGGCAACGGGTCGCCCTCGTTCGGCCTCGCGATCCGCAACGTCGGGCCGCGGGTGCGGGTCGAGCCGCGGGCCGGCAGCGCGCTGCCGCGGTCGGTCGAGCAGTTGACCGAGCTGGTCGGGCGGGTGGCGCTGAAGGAGCTGGTGCGCGAGGCGACCGAGGTGATCGAGAAGCTCGCCATCGAGGCGGCGCTGGAGCTGACCAACGACAACCGCGCGTCCGCCGCCGAGATGCTGGGGCTGAGCCGGCAGAGCCTCTACGTCAAGCTCCGCCGCTACGGCCTCGGCGACCTCGACCATGCGGAGGGCGAGTGATGGCCGGCCAGGCGCGCATGAGGCGGCCGGGCAGGCGGGGCGGGTGGGCGGCGCTCGAGCTGCTGAAGCCGATCACCTGGTTCGCGCCGATGTGGGCGTTCGGCTGCGGCGTGGTCTCGGCGGGCGTGCCGATGAGTGGGCGATGGGGCGTGGCGCTGGCCGGCATCGCGCTGGCGGGACCGATGGTGTGCGGCACGAGCCAGGCGGCGAACGACTGGTTCGACCGCCACGTGGACGCGATCAACGAGCCGATGCGGCCCATCCCCTCGGGACGGCTGCCGGGGCGGACGGGCCTTTACATCGCGGTCGGCTGGACGGCGGCCTCGCTGCTGCTGGCCGCGCTACTGGGCCCGCTGGTGTTCGCGGCGGCAGTCGTGGGATTGTCGCTGGCCTGGGCGTACAGCGCGCCGCCGCCGCGGCTGAAGCGGAACGGCTGGTGGGGCAACCTGGCCTGCGCGGCGTGCTACGAGGGGCTGCCCTGGTTCACCGGGGCGGCGGTCGTGGCGGGCGGGATGCCGGGGGGGCACGTGCTGCTGATGGCCGCGCTCTACAGCGCGGGCGCGCACGGCATCATGACGCTGAACGACTTTAAATCCGTCGAGGGCGACCGGCAGACGGGCATCGACTCACTGCCGGTGCTGCTCGGGCCAGAGCGGGCGGCAAGGCTCGCGTGCTGGGTGATGGCGGCGCCGCAGGCCGTGGTGGTCGCGTTGCTGCTCGGCTGGGGCGCGGTCTGGCCTGCGGCGGCGATCGGCGTGCTGCTGGCGGTGCAGATTGGCCTGATGCGCCGGTTCCTGAGCGACCCCCGCCGCTTGGCCCCTTGGTACAACGCGACCGGCACGTCCCTTTACGTCTGGGGCATGTTGGCGGCCGCCTTCGCGCTGCGGGGCGGGGCATGACGCCGCTCGGCTGGCTCGGCATCGCCCGGCTCGGCCTCGTCCAGGCCGGGCTCGGCGCGATCGTGGTGCTCACCACCTCGACCTTGAACCGCGTCATGATCATCGAGTTGCAGCTTCCCGCCATCGTGCCGGGCCTGCTGGTCGCCCTGCACTACGCCGTGCAGGTGATGCGCCCGCGTTTGGGCTACGGCTCGGATATGGGCGGGCGGCGCATCCCCTGGATCGTCGGCGGCATGGCGTCGCTCGCCCTCGGGGCCATCGCCGCTGCCGGCGCGGTCGCGCTGATGCCCGGTCACCTGCTTCCCGGCCTCGCGCTCGCCCTGCTCGCCTTCCTCGCCGTCGGCCTGGGCGTGGGCGCGGCCGGCACCTCGTTGCTGGCGCTGCTGGCCCACCGCGTCGAGAGCCGGTTGCGCGCGCCCGCGGCCACCATCGTCTGGCTGATGATGCTGTTCGGCATCGCGGTGACGGCAACGCTCGCCGGCAAGCTGCTGCAGCCGTTCGGCCCTGGCCGCCTGGTCGCCGTCGTGGCCGGCGCGTCGTTCGTCGCCTTCGCGGTCGCGGCGCTCGCGGTGCGCGGCATGGAAGGGCAGGCGGCCCGGCCCGCGGCGGCCCCGGAGCGCGGCCCCGGCTTCATGGCGGCGCTGCAAGACGTGTGGCGGGAGCGGCAGGCGCGCGGCTTCGCGGTGTTCGTGTTCGTCTCGATGCTGGCCTACAGCGCGCAGGAACTGGTGATCGAGCCGTTCGCGGGCGCGGTGTTCGGATTGTCGCCGGGGCAGTCCACCGGGCTGACCGGGCTGCATCACGCGGGCGTTCTGGCCGGCATGGCGCTGGTCGCGGCGGTTGGCTTCGCCAGCGGCTCGTTCAGCCGGGGCGCGATGCGGGCCTGGACCATTGGCGGCTGCGCCGGGTCTGCCGTGGCGGCGCTGGCGCTGGCCGGGGTCGGCTTGGTGGGCCACGGCGTTTGGCTGCGGCCGGCGGTGCTGGCGCTGGGAGTGGCGAACGGCGCCTTCGCGGTGGCGGCGATCGGCTCGATGATGGGGCTGGCCAGCGCCGGGCGGGCGTCGCGGGAGGGCACGCGGGTCGGCCTTTGGGGCGCGGCGCAGGCGCTGGCGTTCGGGGCGGGCGGCTTGGCCGGGACCGGCGCGTCCGACCTGATGCGCCTCGTGTTCGCCCCCGCGCCTGCCTACGCGGCGGTGTTCGTGGCCGAGGCCGGCGTGTTCGCCTTCGCCGCCTGGATGGCCTTGCGCGTGTTCCAAACGCCGGCGCCGGCGCGCGCGTCTTCGGCGCCGTTGATTGTGGGAGGTCGTGATGCAGCAGCTTGATGAGACGGTTGCGGACACCTGGGACGCGGTGGTGGTCGGAGGCGGGCCGTCGGGCGCGACCGCGGCGGCGGACCTGGCAAGGGCCGGGCACCGCGTCGTGCTGCTGGACCGCGCCGGGCGGATCAAGCCCTGCGGCGGCGCGGTGCCGCCGATCCTGGTGCGCGAGTTCGGCATCCCGGACAGCCTGATCGTCGCCCGCGCGAGCGGCGCCCGCATCGTGGCCCCCTCGGCCAAGGAAGCGGACATGCCGATTGACGGCGGCTACGTCGGCATGGTGGACCGCGAGCACTTCGACGAGTGGCTGCGCGAGCGGGCTGGCCAGGCCGGGGCCGTGCGGATGGAAGGCACGTTCGAGGCGGTGGAGCGGGATGCGGACGGGGTGGCGGTGGTGCGCTTCACGCCGAAAGGCGGCGGCGCGTGTCAACGGCTGCGTGCCCGCGCCGTCGTGGGCGCGGACGGCGCGCGGTCCGAAGTCGCCAAGCAATGCGTCAAGGGCTGGGAGCGCGTCCGCTACGTATTCGCCTACCACGAGGTCGTCGAGATCCCCGAGGATCACGACGGCTCGCGGTGCGACGTCTACTACACCGGCGAGGTGTCGCCCGACTTCTACGGCTGGGTATTCCCGCACGGCAAGGTGGCGAGCGTCGGCACCGGCTCGGCGCGCAAGGGCTTCGGCTTGCGCCCGGCCGTCGGCGCGCTCCGGCGCACCGCCGGGCTGGAGCATGCGAGAACCGTCAGACGCGAAGGCGCCCCCATCCCGCTGCGCCCGATGCGCCGCTGGGACAACGGGCGCGACGTGGTGCTGGCCGGGGACGCCGCCGGGGTGGTCGCGCCCGCCTCGGGCGAAGGCATCTACTACGCCATGCTGGGCGGGCGCTTGGCGGCCGAAGCGGTGGATAAGCTGCACGCCACCGGCGACGCGCGCGCCCTGAAGCACGCCCGGGCGCGCTTCATGAAGGCGCACGGCCGGGTGTTCTGGATCCTCGGCATCATGCAGGCCTTCTGGTACTCGAGCGACAAGCGGCGGGAGAAGTTCGTCGCCATCTGCCGCGACAAGGACGTGCAGCGCCTGACCTGGGAGGCCTACATGAACAAGGCCCTGGTCCGGCGCGACCCGATGGCCCACGCGCGCATCTTCTTCAAGGACATGGCGCACCTGCTGGGCTTCGCCCGGGCATGATGGCGCGCCGCCCGCTCGCGCCCGTGCTGGTCGCCGCCGCCTGCGCCGTGGCGGTGGCCGCCCTGGGCGCGTCGGCGACGACGATCGGCCCGTGGTACTACGGCTTGGCGAAACCCTCGTGGCAGCCGCCCGATTGGCTGTTCGGCCCGGCCTGGACCGTCATCTTCGCCCTGGCCGGCTGGTCGGGGGCGCTGGCCTGGCGGGCCGCGCGGACCGTGGGGCAACGGCGCCTGATCGTGTCGCTGTTCGCCGTCAACGCGCTGCTGAATGTCCTCTGGAGCGAGCTGTTCTTCAATCTCCGGCGTCCGGATTGGGCGCTGATCGAGACCGCGCCGTTCCTGCTCTCGATCGTGGCGCTGATCGCGGCCCTCGCGCCGATCTCGGGATTGTCCGCCCGGGTTCTGATCCCGTATCTGCTTTGGGTCGCGTTCGCCACGCTGCTCAACCTGGCCGTCGTCCGGCTCAACGGGCCGTTCTCGGCATGACGGCGCTCAGCGCAGACCAGACCAGCAATGGCGGCGTATCAACAGCCGCGAAAACGGAGGCACCTGGGAGGGTGATGATGGACGACGTAATGACGCCGGCATTGAACGCCGAGATCCGCCCCGCCCGCGCTCCGGCCGCCCCGCCGGCCGTCAGGCCGCACCACCGCGGCCTGCCGCTGCGGGTCGGCACCCGCGCCTCGCCGCTGGCCTTGGTGCAGACCCGCACGTTCCTTTCGTTGCTGACCAAGTTCTGCCCGGTCCTGCGCGGCCTCGACGTGTTCCACGAGCATGCCATTCGCACCACCGGCGACGCCTCGCAAGCCAGCGGCGTGCGGCTGGCCGACCTCGGCGGCAAAGGCCTGTTCGCCAAGGAAATCCACGAGGCCCTGCTGGACCGTCGCATCGATTTCGCGGTGCATAGCCTCAAGGACCTCGAAACCGAGCTCCCCCCCGGCGTCGTCCTCGCCTGCACCCTGCCGCGCGAGGACGTCCGCGACGTCCTCATCCTCGGTCCCGACTGCCCGGCCCCGGTCGCCGGCGAGCCCTATTCCGGCCTCGCGCACGGCGCCGTCGTCGGCTCCGGCTCGGTGCGCCGCCAGGCCCAACTTCTTGCCGCCCGCCCCGACCTCGCCGTCGTCAACATCCGCGGCAACGTCCAGGGACGGCTCGACAAGGTGCGCCGGGGCGATTACGCCGCGAGCCTGCTCGCCATGGCCGGCCTCAACCGCCTCGGCCTGGAGGACGAAGCCTCCGTCATCATCGACGAGGAGGTGATGGTCCCCGCCGCCTGCCAGGGCATCGTCGGCATCACCGTGCGCGCGAGCGACACCGAGCTGCACGCCCTGCTCTCCGCCATCACCGACCCGGACGCGACCGTTATGGCCACCGCCGAACGGGCCTTGCTCGGCTCCTTGGACGGCTCCTGCCACACCCCGATCGGCGCCCACGCCCGCCTGCTGGACGGCGCGCGCATGAGATTGACCGGCCTTGTCGCCCGGGCGGATGGCAGCTTTCTGCTGCGCCGCACGCTCGAATGCGCCCGCGACGACGCAGCCCGCGCCGGCTTGGCCCTCGGCGACGAACTGCGCCGGGACAGCCCGAAGGACGTCTTCGCCTGACCGCCGTCATCGCCGTCGCGGTCGTGGCCACCCTCGTCCTCATGGGGGCGGGCGGCCTGCTGACCGAGATCGGCCCCTGGTACCGCCAGCTCCGCAAGCCCCGGCTGCAGCCGCCCGATTGGCTGTTCGGCCCGGCCTGGACCGTCATTCTCGGCCTCGCCGCCGCCGCCTTCGTGCTGGCCTGGCGCGGCGCGCCGGACGCTGCGGCCCGAACCTGGGTCGCCGTCCTGTTCGGCGCGAATTGGGTCTGCCACCTGCTTTGGAGCCCGCTGTTCTTCAAGGTCAAGCGCCCGGATTGGGCCTTGATGGAGGTGCCGCTGCTCTGGCTGTCCGTCCTGGCCATCATCATCGGCATCGCGCCTTACACCGGCTGGGGGCCGTGGCTGATGGCGCCTTACCTGCTCTGGGTCGGGTTCGCGGCCTGGCTGAACTACGCCATCGTTCGGCTGAACGGCCCGTTCGCCAAAAAACTTGCCTGACCCCGGCTTGCCCTGATCGGCCTGCGCCCGCACTCTGCGGCGATGAACCCGCCCGACACGGACCGCTTCCTCGCCGACCTCAACGACCTGCGGCGGATCGGCGCTTTCAAGACCGGCGTGCACCGCCCGACCTACAGCCCGGAGGACATGCAAAGCCGGCACTGGCTGATGGACCGGATGCGCGAAGCGGGGCTGGAACCGGAGATGGACGGCATCGGCAACGTGCTGGGCCGGCATCCAGGCCCCGGCCCGAAACTCCTGATCGGCAGCCATATCGAAAGCCAGAACGAGGCCGGCTGGCTCGACGGCGCGCTCGGCGTCGTCTCCGGCGTGGCCGTGGCCAGGACCGGCCTGCCGGCCGACGTGATCGCCTTCGCCGACGAGGAGGGCCATTACGGCAGCTTTCTCGGCTCGCGGTCGTTCACCGGGCTGCTGCCGGACGAGGAAATCGACGCGCTCGCCAATCGCACGCACGGCAAGCCGCTGCGCGAGGCCTTGCGTGAGGCCGGGCTGGAAGGCCGTCCGAGAATCGCGATGGAGCCGGGCCGCTACAAAGGCTTCCTCGAAATGCATATCGAGCAGGGCACGGTGCTGGAATCGGCGAACGAGCAGGTCGGCGTCATCACCGGGATCGTCGCCATCTGGCAATACCGGATCACGGTTCAGGGCCAGCAGGACCACGCCGGCGGCACGACCATGGCCGAACGCAAGGACGCAGGGCTCGCCGCCGTCCGCCTGCTGTCCTGGCTCGACCAGGAGTTCCCCCGCCACGCGGGCCCGCGCACCGTCTGGACGGCAGGGCGCATCGCCCTCAAGCCCGGCGCGCCATCCATCATCCCGGGCGAGGCGGAGGTCCTGTTCCAGTTCCGCGACATCGATCTCGACGTGCTCAACCGCCTCGACACCGTGCTGCGGCGCGGCGTGCAGGAGATCGATCGGACCGACCGATGCTCGCTCGCGCTCGAAACGTTGAGCCAGTCCCAGCCAGCGCCATGCCATGACATGCTGCAGCAGTCGCTGTCAGATGCGGCAGAGAACCTTGCGCCGGGCCGCTGGCGCCGGATGCCGAGCGGGGCCGGGCACGACGCCCAATACATGGCCCCGCACGTGCCCTCGGCGATGCTGTTCGTGCCCTCGATCGGCGGCATCAGCCACCATTGGGCTGAGGACACCGACCCTGCTGACCTCGCGATGGGGCTTCAAGTCTTGGCAGAAGGCAGCCGGCGCTTTTTCGAAAGCTGATCGCGCCGGCGCACGACATCAGGACTTCGGCCCATGCTCCGAAGTCTGCTTCTTCTGCTTGTTCGCTTCATGATGCCCGACCGCGCATCCCGCCGCAGCCCCCAATAGGCCATGATGTCCCGCCACGTGCCCGGCGACGCCGCCGACCGCGGCGCCCTTCAGGCACCCTTTCGCATGGGCTGGCGCCGACGCTGACGCCGCGATCGCGCTAACCAGGATGAACGCCGAGACAACTGCTTTCAAAACACTCGCTCCCCTCGCTACGCAGGATTTCTGCATATCGCGTTTAGCGTTTCGATCCGGCGCAGAGTTCCCGCAGCCGCCGGGCAGGCTGTCCAGCGCCATGCGCATGGATGCGAACCGCCCCAGGTCGGCCCCGCTGCCGCAGTGCCAGGCGATGATCTCGTCGTCCTCGCGCGCCAAGCCCCAGGTCGCCCAGAGACGGCCAGGCGCGTACAGCAGGGCGTAACCGCCATCGGCCGGCGCCTTGGCAGCGGCCCCGGTCTCGATCAGCACGCGCCGGTACTCGTGCGCGTCAGTTTCCTGCGACCACTCGTCGAGCGCGATCAAGTCGGCGCTCGTGAAGTGCCACGGGCAATCCTGCTCCGCGGCGGGGCTGGGCGCCGAGTGCACCAGCCGAAGATAGGGGACAGGGCCCCGGCTGCGTGCCGAGCTGCTATAGAAGCGGTCCATTCGAGTCTCCGTTCACCTGTTCTCGGCCCAATCGTGCTAAAACCGTGTCCTGTCCATAGTGATCCAGGTCACGGAGCGTCATCTTTTGAACGCTAATAGTTAACACTCCGTTTTTGGCCGATGCGAATGATACGGAGCACTGGGTTTTCGGATGCAAAACGAAGTTGTGCAGATGAGCAACAGGCCCGATTTTTCGGTGGACTGTCCCGGCCTCGCTGGCAATTCAGCCCGTGAGCGCCCGCGCGTTGGCCCGCTCCAGGTCCTCGGGGCTGTTCACGTTCAAGAACGGGTCGCGTTCCCCGCCCGGCCATTCCGAGACAGCCACCCTGAAGCGGCCCGTGAACGCGTCGATCTTTCGTTCGCCGGCGTCCAGCGCCTCGCGTAGACGGCCTTGAAGCGCTGCTGGCCAGAGCGCCAGCACGGGATGGGCGCGCCCGCCGGACATGGCGCACGCGATGTCCGCATCCTCCGCGCCGATCGCCGCGTGCAGGCGTGCCACGAGGTCGCGCGGCAGGAACGGACAGTCGCCAGGCACGCTCAGCAGCCAGTCCGCCCCCTCGGCCGCGGCCCAATCCAGCCCGGCAAGCACGCCGGCAAGCGGTCCCTGATGGCCGGCGAGCGTATCTGCCAGCACCGGCAAGCCGACATCGGCGAACCGTGCCGGATCGCCGTTGGCGTTGAGCGCGAGGCGACCGACCTGCGGCCCGATGCACGCGATTGTGCGCTCCAGTATGGATCGCCCGCCGACTGCCTGCCGGCACTTGTCCCCGCCGCCCATCCGCCGGGCCAGCCCGCCCGCCAGGATGACCGCGACGTCAGTCATCCACGGCGGCCTTGCGGCGCTGCCGGCCAGGCTCCGCGCCCGCGTCCGACGGGTCGGCGTCGAACACGATCCGCTCCGCCCCCGACAGCGCCATGAACCGCCGCCCGCGCGCGCGCCCGATCAGGGTCAGTCCGGCCCCGCGGGCCAGCTCCACCCCCCAGGCGGTGAAGCCAGAGCGGCTGACCAGCACCGGAATGCCCATCCGCACCGTCTTGATCACCATCTCCGACGTGAGCCGCCCGGTGGTGTAGAAAATCTTGTCCCCGGCGCCTATGCCGAGCCGGTGCATCGCGCCCGTGATCTTATCGACCGCGTTGTGCCGCCCGACATCCTCCATGAACAGCAGCGGCCGGTCCTGCTCGCACAGCACCGCGCCGTGGATCGCCCCCGCCTCCAGATAGATCGACGGCGTGGTGTTGATCAGGTGCGTCAGGCGGTGCAGCCAACTCGTGCGCAATTCGGCCGCCGGCAGGCGGACGCCCTCGATCACCTCCATCAGGTCGCCGAACGCCGTGCCTTGGGCGCAGCCGCTGGTCTGCGTCTTCTTCTTGAGCTTCTCCTCGAAATCCGTCTTGCGCTCGGTCCGCACCACGACCACGCCCAGCTCCTCGTCGTGGTCGATCGCCGTGATCGCGTCGTCCGGGCGCAACATGCCCTGGTTGAGGAAGTAGCCGACCGCGAGGTCCTTCGGGAAATCGCCGATCGTCATGGCGGTGACGATCTCCTGCCCATTCAGGAACAGCGTCAGCGGGCGCTCCACCGGCACCCGCGTGGACACCGTGGCCCCGGTCTGGTCGATGCCGTCGAGCGCCTGGGTGAGGAACGGGTCGTTCGGGTCGGGTTGGATCAGCATCGCTCTTATGTAGGCGCCGGGTCGTCCGCTTCGAAGCCCCGGGCCCGAAGCGCCGCCCGCGTCGAGGGCTCGTTCAGCAGCTCGATGAACCGCCGCACCGCCGCGCGTCCCAGCCGCGACTCCGGCACGGCGAAATCATACTGCTCGGCCTGCAGCGGGATGAACCGCAGCCCGTATTCGGCGGCGACGGTCGCGATCGCCACCCCCCAATCGGCCCGCCCCTGCGACACCGCGGCGGCAACCGCGTTGTGCGACTTCGGGGCGTGCGAGAAGCCGGGCGGGCGCGCGGCCCCGAGCAGCCGGTCGATCAGCGCCCGCGTGCCGCTGCCGGCGTTGCGGTTGACCATCAGCGCGGATGCGTCCCGCCCGGCCGCCTCGACGATTTCGGCCGCGGTCCTGCACGCCGCGAACCGCGCATCGTCCGCCCGCACCACCACGCCCTGCAGCCGCCCGTAGCCCGGCGCCAGCGTCACCCCTGGCGGCAGCAGCGGGCGGTTGTAGACCCCGCTCGCCGGGTCCATCAGGTGAATCCCCGCCAGGTCGCACGCGCCCCGCCCGGCCGCGGCCAGCCCCCCTTGGCTGCCGACCGCGAGCGCCTTCACGGATATGCCCTCGGTCCCGAGCAACCCGATCAGCAGGTCAAGCCCGGTGCACTGGCTCCCGATAATCACGAGGTCCGGCGGCGGCTGGTCCGTCAGCCGCTGCACCGAGACGCGCGTGCCGGCCGCGACCGCCTCCGTGTCGGCTGGCACGGCGAAGAACCCGTCCGCCGCGGCGAAGCTCGTGACCGCGCCCGACCCCTTCGCCGTCGGGTAGGCGGCAAGCCCCCCATCCGGCATCTCGACCAGCGCCGACAGCACGTACTCCGTCCGCCCCCGCTCCGAGCCGATCCGCATCGGCAAGGTCGCGTCCACCACCGTCTCGGGCGCCGGCGCGCGCCCGGCAAAGGCGCGGATGACGGGCGCGACGAAGGCGTGGAAGGTGAACATCGCCGACGTCGGGAACCCCGGCAGGATCGCCACCGGAACCCCGTCCTGCACCGCGAGGCAGAGCGGCTTGCCGGGCTTCAGCGCCACCCCATGCACCACGACGCCGGGGTTGCTGAGCCGGGCGGCGGCTTGGGCGGCAAGGTCGCCCGCCCCCTTGCTCGTGCCCCCGGACAGCAGGACCATGTCCGCGGACCGAAGCGCCTCGCTCAGCGCGGCCTCCAGCCGGGCCGGATCGTCGGGGATGATCCCGCCCGCGACCGGCTCGCCGCCCTGCTCCTCGATGGCCGCGGCCAGCACGGCGGCGTTGCTGTCGAATACCTGGCCGGGCCGGATGGAAGCGCCCGGCGGCACGATCTCGTCGCCGGTCGACAGCACCGCGACGCGAGGCCGCCGCCATACCGGCACGCTGGCCCGCCCGACCGCGGCCAACATGCCGATCTCGCGCGAGCCGAGCGCGTGGCCCCGCCGCAGCACGGTCTCGCCGCGGGCGATGTCGGACCCGGCGCCCGCGATGTAGCTCCCGGGCGCCGCCGGGCCGCGCACCTCGATGCGGACCGGCTCGCCCGGGAGCATATCGGTGGCCTCGACCATCACCACCGCGTCGGCGCCGCGCGGGACCATGCCTCCGGTTGCGATCACGCTGGCCTGGCCGGGCATGACGGCGGCGATGGGCTGAACGCCGGGGGTGAGCACGTCCGGGGTCAGGCGCAGGATGGCGGGGTTCTCGTCCGTCGCGCCCTCGGTGTCGGCGGCGCGCAAGGCGAACCCGTCGACGCTGGCCCGGTCGAACCCCGGCACGTCGACGCCGGCCACCACGTCCTCGGCAAGCACGCGGGTGCGTGCCGCCGCCAGAGCCACGGTCTCCGGCCCGAGCGGCGCCAGGCGCAGGTGCTGGCGGAAGCGCGCCTCGGCCTCCTCGCGCGAGACAACGTCGAGGAA
Source organism: Acetobacteraceae bacterium (assembly GCA_965217935.1). Taxonomy (GTDB): domain Bacteria; phylum Pseudomonadota; class Alphaproteobacteria; order Acetobacterales; family Acetobacteraceae; genus JBBROS01. The sequence goes on from OZ244581.1 coordinate 2,682,702, forward strand.
CTGGCTCTGTCGGGCCGCGTGCAGCAGGTCGTTCAAAGCGGGATGACCGAAACAGTCGAGCCTTGTGCATACCCCTCGCTGCCTTCCGGCGCCAGCACCAGCCCGGTGGCGGCAAGCGCCCGGGCCAAGCTGCCGAATTCCGCGGGGCCGGTGGGGGTCGCGACCCTCTGCTCGACCCGCACCCGAATCGCGTCGCAGCGCCCGAGGGGGGAGGCGATCTTGCGGGCGAGCACGGCGGGGACGGGTTCCGGCTCGGGCAGGCCGGCCATGCGGCGCAGGACGGGGGCGGCCAGAAGGGCGAACGCGGTGGCGCAGGCGAGCGGGTCGCCCGGAAGCAGGATAGCGGGCGTCCCGCCGATGAAACCGATCGCCGAGGTCTCGCCCGGGCGGATGGCGACGCCGTGCGCGAACACGCTGGTGAAGGCCCGCGCGCCGTCGTCGTCCGCCCCCGGCCCGCTGCGCCCGGCGAGGATGTGGAAGTCGGCATCGGTCCCGACGATCCAGGCGGATTGCGCCGCCAGCAACCCACGCAGCAGCGGCCCCAAGACGTCCGGGCCGGTTTTCGCAGGCGCGGCCCGCACCGCCACGCGCGGCCAACGGACCACCTCGACCGAGCCGTGCCCCAGCCTGGCCAGCAACGCCGCGTGCAATGGGGTGAGCCGGACGCCGGCCTCGAGCGACCACCCGTCCGCCGCGTCGTGCCCGGCCTGCAGCACGCCGCTGCCGCGGGCGACCGGCGCCAGTGCGGCCGGACCGGCATCGAGCATGGCATACGGGATCACGGCATCGGCGCCGTCCGGCAGCGGATCGCCGGCAACGACGGGGGCGCCGCCGACCGGCAAGGGGGCGTAGTCGCTGGCCCCCTCCGTGTCGGCGGCGCGGACCGCTTGGCCGTCGATGGCGGCGACGGCTCGTGGCGGGAGGGCGCTGGCGCGGACGGCGGCGGCCAGCACGCGCCCATGCGCGTTTTCCAGCGATGCCGCTTCCGATGCCAGGGGAGGACAGCGGGCGATGAGCCAGCCCAGGGCGTCGCTGAGCGGAATGAATCGATCTGGCACCAGGTCTCCAGGCTGCGCGTGCTTATAGCGCATTCAAAGGCTCGTTCGGCAATAACCGCGACGACCCGATCGGGCAAACAAGCGCCTCGAGCCTTTGGTTCTTCGGGCAGCTTTGGCGGCGTGCTATCGCACGTATTGCCGACGCCGTTCTAAGCATCATCGCGCGGAGCCCGTCGGCATCCATGCGCGTTGGATCATGCGCATTCAACCATTTTTGGGCAGATTACCGTAGGATAGGTCATGGCGGCCTGCTTAGGACGCGAAAACCGGCATCCCACAAATGCGCGGCGCAACCTTGTCGCAACCCTGACCACATGCGATTTACACGGGACAGAGCAAGAACCAAAGGACCCGTCATGGCGCACCGCAGCGGCCGCCACTTCCTGCAGATCCCAGGCCCGACCAACGTGCCTGACCGTATCCTGCGCGCTATGGACCGCCCCACCATCGACCACCGCGGCCCGGAGTTCGGCCGCCTCGGGCGCAGCGTGCTCGAAGGCCTGCGCCCGGTGTTCGGCGCCGAGGGCGCCGTGGTGGTGTTCCCCTCCAGCGGCACCGGCGCCTGGGAGGCGGCCATCGTCAACGCGCTGCAGCCGGGCGACCAGGTGCTGATGTATGAGACGGGCCAGTTCGCCGCCCTGTGGCGGGCCATGGCCGGGCGCCTCGGCCTCCACGTCCAGTTCGTGCCGGGCGACTGGCGTCACGGCGTCGACCCGGCCGACGTGGAGCGGCGGCTGCTGGCCGACGGCGCGCACGCCATCAAGGCGGTGATGGTCGTCCATAACGAAACCAGCACCGGCGTCACCAGCCGCGTCGCCGAAGTCCGCGCCGCCATCGACCGGGCGCAGCACCCGGCCCTGTTCATGGTCGATACCATCTCCTCGCTCGGCTCCATGCCCTACAAGCACGACGAGTGGGGCGTGGACGTGACGGTCGCCGGCTCGCAGAAGGGCCTGATGCTGCCCCCCGGCCTCGGCTTCAACGCCGTCTCCGCCAAGGCGCTCGCGGCGGCCAAGGCGGGCGGCATGGCGCGCTCCTACTGGGATTGGCAGGAGATGCTGGGGCCGAACGCCACCGGCTATTTCCCCTACACCCCGGCCACGAACCTGCTTTACGGCCTCGAAGAAGCCCTCGCCATGCTGAACGAGGAAGGGCTGGATCAGGTCTTCGCCCGCCACAACCGCTTCGCGGCCGCGACCCGGGCCGCCGTCCACGGCTGGGGCCTCGACGTGCTCGCCGCCGACCCGCGGGAATACAGCAGCGTGCTGACCACCGTGATGCTGCCGCCCGACATCGACGCCGACGCCGTCCGCGCGACGATCCTGGAACGCTTCGACATGTCGCTCGGCGCCGGCCTCGGCAAGCTGAAAGGGCGCGTGTTCCGCATCGGCCACCTGGGCGACTTCAACGACCTCACCTTGATGGGCGCCTTGTCCGGCGTCGAGATGGGCCTGCACCTGGCCGGCGTGCCGCATCGCCAGGGCGGCGTGCTGGCCGCGATGGACGTGCTGGCCGGGCGCGTGCCCGCGGCCGGGCAGCGCGCGGCATGATGCCAGCCGCCTTATCGGGCGACCGGCATGGGAGCCGCGTCTCGCGCGCCGCCGCCCGCCAAGCCCTCGCGCATACCAGCCAGCCCAAAGGGCGTTTGGCATGAGGCCGCACCATGCCTGACGGCGGACGGAGCCTCGCCCCGGCTGGCGACGCGCGCCTGGCCCAGCAGCTGCGGCGCGAAACGGAGGCCGAGGTGCTGTTCACCCGCGCCGACCGCGGGCGCTACGCGACCGACGCCTCGATCTATCAAGTCGAGCCGGTGGGCGTCGTCGTCCCCCGCAGCATCGACGACGTTGCCGCCGCGATGGCCATCGCCCGGGAGCACGGCGTCCCCGTGCTTGCCCGCGGCGGCGGCACCAGCCAGTGCGGCCAAACGGTGAACCGGGCGCTGGTGGTCGACTGCACCAAATACCTGCGCCGGGTGATCGAGGTGGACCGGGCGGCGCGCACGGCCTGGGTCGAGCCCGGCCTCGTCCTCGGCCATTTGAACCTGGCGCTGAAGCCGGACGGCCTGTTCTTCCCCGTCGATCCGAGCACCGGCGCGCGCGCCACCATCGGCGGCATGGCCGGCAACAACTCCTGCGGCTCCAAGTCGATCCGCTACGGCCTCATGGCCGATAACGTGCAGGCAATCGACGCCATCCTGGCCGACGGCTCGCGCTACCGCTTCGGCCCGGCCGACGATGCCGCGCCGGGCTTTGCCGACCTGGCGCACCGGTTGCGTTCGCTCGGGGCCTCCGAAGCCGACGAGATCGCCGCCCGCTTCCCCCGGCAACTCCGCCGCGTCGGCGGCTACGACATCCAGGCGCTGACGCCGGCGGCGCGCGACGCCGGGCGCTCCAACCTGGCCCGGCTCCTGGTCGGCTCCGAAGGAACGCTCGCCTTCTCCGCCGCGATCCAACTGGCGTTGCAGCCGATCCTGCCGCGCAAGATGCTCGGCATCTGCCAGTTCCCCAGCTTCCGCGCGGCGATGGAGGCCACCAGGCATTTGGTCGCCCTCGGCCCCGAAGCCGTCGAGCTGGTTGACCGCACCATGATCGACCTCGGCCGCGGCATCGCCATCTACCGCCCCACGATCGAGCGCATGATCCAGGGCGAGCCCGGCAGCCTGCTGATCGTCGAGTTCCACGGCGACGCCGACGCCCCCTTGCTGGCCAAGCTCGACGCGCTCGACGAGGCCATGGCCGATCTTGGCGCTTCGGGGGGCTACCCCGGCGCCGTGGTCCGCGCCACCGAGCCGTCGTTCCAGGCCGCCATCGCCTCCGTGCGCGAGGCCGGGCTCAACATCATGATGAGCATGAAAGGGGACGGCAAACCCGTCTCCTTCATCGAGGACTGCGCCGTCGGCCTCGACGACCTCGCCGACTACACCGAACGCCTCAACGACGTGTTCGAGCGGCACGGCACGCGCGGCACCTGGTACGCCCACGCCAGCGTCGGCTGCCTGCACGTCCGCCCCGTGCTCAATATGAAAGACCCGGCCGACATCCGCACCATGCGCGCCGTCGCCGAGGAATGCTTCGCCCTCGTGCGCGAGTACAAAGGCAGCCACAGCGGCGAGCACGGCGACGGCATCGTCCGCTCCGAGTTCCACGAACAAATGTTCGGCCCGCGCATCGTCCGCGCCTTCGAGGCGGTGAAGGACGCCTTCGACCCCGCCGGCCAGCTCAACCCCAACCGCATCGTCCGCGCGCCCCGCATGGACGACCGCACCCTGTTCCGCTACGGCCCGGATTACGCCGCCGCCGAAGGCTTCGCCCCGCGCCTCGATTGGTCCCCCTACCCGGGGCCGCTCGGCGGCATGATGGCCGCCGTCGAGATGTGCAACAACAACGGCGCCTGCCGCAGCTTCGACGCCGGCTCCATGTGCCCGAGCTACCGCGTCACCCGCGACGAAACCCACGCGACGCGCGGCCGGGCCAACACCCTGCGCCTGGCGCTGACCGGGCAGCTCGGCGCCGACGCGATGGCCGGCGACGAGGTGGCGGCGGCGCTGAAGCTCTGCGTGTCCTGCAAGGCCTGCCGGCGCGAGTGCCCGACGGGGGTCGATATGGCGCGGATGAAGATCGAGGCGCTGGCCGCCCGCGCCGCCCGGCACGGGGTCGGCCTGCGCAGCCGCCTGGTGGCTGAGCTGCCGCGCTATGCCCCCTGGGCGGCCCTGGCGGCGCCGCTGATGAACCTGCGCAACCGCGTCGGCCTATTGCGTCGCCTGTCGGAGCGGATGACCGGGCTGGCAGCCTCGCGCCCCCTCCCGGCATGGCACGCCAGGCCGTTCCGAAACCGCGAAGCAAGCCAAGCGCCCGCCTTGCGCGGCGAAGTGCTGCTGTTCGCCGACACGTTCAACCGCTATTTCGAGCCGGAGAACCTCCGCGCCGCCATCCGCGTCCTGGCCGCCGCCGGCTATCGCGCGGTCATTCCCGCCGGACGCCCGCTATGCTGCGGCCGCACCTACCTCAGCGCCGGCATGGTCGGCCGGGCAAGGCAGCAGGCCCGGCGCACGCTCGCGGCCCTGGCGGGCGACCTGCCCGTCGTCGGCCTGGAGCCCTCCTGCCTGCTCACCTTGCGCGACGAGTTCCAATCCCTGCTGCCCGGCGCGGAGGCCGACGCGCTCGCCGGACGCGCCGTGCTGATCACCGAATTCCTGGCCCGGCACGGCGATGGCCTGCGCTTCAAGCCCACGGCAGCAAAGGCGCACGTCCACGGCCACTGCCACCAGAAAGCCTTCGGCGCCTTCCCTGACTCGCTCGCGGTGTTGGGCAAGATACCCGGCCTGGAGGCCACGCCCATCCAATCCTCCTGCTGCGGCATGGCCGGCGCGTTCGGCTATCAGCGGGAGACCCAGGCGGAAAGCCGGGCGATGGCGGAACGCAGCTTGTTGCCAGCGGTGCGCGCGGCGGCCGGGGAGGACATGATCGTCGCCGACGGCACATCCTGCCGCCACCAGATCGCCGACCTCGGCAACCGCCAGGCGCTGCACGTCGTGCGCGTCCTCGACCAGGCTTTGCAGGCCGCCGACCCATGACCGGCACGCCCGCCGAAACCAAGCTGACCCGGACCAAACAGCGCTGGGCCGGCGAGGGCCGCTTCCTGACCGGGCAGCATACGCGCCCCGAGGCGCAGCGCCTCCCGCCGGGGCAGCATGAGGTAAGCGATTGGCCGGTGCTCGACCTCGGCGTCCAGCCCGACGTGCCGCCCGGCCGCTGGCAGTTGCGCCTGTTCGGGGACGTCGCCAACGCCGCCACGCTGAGCTGGTCCGACTTCCAGGCCTTGCCGCAAGTGGAGCGCCGGTCCGACATTCACTGCGTCACCACATGGTCCCGCTACGGCAACCAGTGGCAAGGCGTCGCCACCCGCACCCTGCTCGGCCTGGCCGACCCGCGCGAGACGGCCCGCTTCGTCATCCTGCACAGCCACGACGGCTACACGACCAATCTGCCGATCGAGGATTTCGCCTCCGAAGACGCTTTGGTGGCCACGCATTGGGACGGCCAGCCGTTGAGCCGCGCCCACGGCGGCCCCGCGCGCCTGGTTGTCCCGCACCTCTACTTCTGGAAAAGCGCCAAGTGGCTGCAACGGATCGAGTTCAGCCCATCCGACAAGCCCGGCTATTGGGAAGAGCGCGGCTACCACATGCGCGGCGACCCTTGGGGCGAGGAACGCTACGGCTGAGCAGTCAGTCGTCGATCTCCGCGCTGAATGCCTGCACTCCACGCTGCCGAAGGGCATTGAACGCCTTGTAACGTTTGCGGATATCGGCAAGGTCGGACGGGTTGGCGATCTCACGCTCCGCGTCCGCCAGCACGAGGTCCGCGTGGCGCTGCAGCGTGTCCCGCCGCGCCGGGTCATGCTCGGCGGACAGCACCGAGGCCAGCACGTCAAGCATTCGGATCAGCACGGCCGCGCTCGACAAGGCATTCTGGCGGATCTCATGGAACATGGCATCCGTCAGCCCATCATAACTGTAGCCGGGATAGACCAGGGCAAACTGGCCATCCCGCATGACCACGCCTGTCGGCAGATGCAGCGGCACGACCTCGCATAGCGTCGAGGCCAGCCGGTCGAGCGCGCTCATCGCCGTGTGCGGATCGTTGATGCCGGGCGACAGCGCCCGCACCGCCACCTCGACCAGCGAGCGCACCGAGAATTCCAGGTCCGCCGTGCTGGTGCGTTGCGAACCGATGGCGAGGGCGTCGTTGATGGCGTCCTGCGCCCCGTCGGCCGGCACGGTCAGCAAGGCGATCGGCGCCCCGGGAAAGATGTAGCTGCCGGGGCGGACCAGCAGGCGGACGCAGGTCCCGTGCTCCGCCGCCCAATCGGCCAGGCCGTCGTAGTCCAACTGCTGCAGGTAGCCATGCCGGCCATCCATGACCGGGTAGGCGTTGCGCCAATAGGTTTTCGGCGGCGGCTCGTCCCCCGGCGCCTTGCTCAGCAGCCGCGTGATGGCCGAGCTCACGTCCTCGCTGACCAGGTTGATCACCACGTCGACGTTGATCCGCCCCGCCATGTGGCCGACGAAGAACACCAGCACGGCGACGCAGACGAAGGCCAACGCGATGCTGATCGTCAGCGACAGATGCGGGATGAAGTCGCCTTCGTCCTTCGTGCGCACCGTCCGCAACACCATCAGCGTGAAGGAAAACGTGCCGAGGAAGGCGCCGAGCGTGAACTGGTTGCCGCGGTCGCGGGTGAAGTTGCGCAGCAGCCGCGGCCCCATCTGCCCGGCCGCCAGCGAGAGGGCCGCGATCGTGATGGAGAACACCGTGCCGGCAACCCCGATCGTCGACGACGCGACCGTGCCCAGCAGCGTTCGCGCCCCGGTCCCGCCGCCGTTATACAGCCAGGCGCTCTGGACCAGCCAGTCAGGGACGTAGCCCTCCCGGTCGAGATGGACGGAGACGAACGCCCCGAGCACGCCGGCCAGCACCATGCCCGCGGGCAACAGCCAGAACAGTTCGCCGAGCGCGCTGACGAATTGGCGAAGCCGTGCGATCAAGTCGGGTCCTGTCCTGCTCTATGGCGCACCGCGCCTTGGTCAACGCGCCTGCGAAACATTCGTTCGGACGTCATCGCCCGGCCGCGCGCGGCATCTTTCCCGACGGCGTCAAGGCAGCGCCCTTGATCTGCGCGTGGACCGCAAGCCCCGGCGAGAGGCCGAGCCGGTCCCACGAATGCCGCGTCACCCGCGCGAGCAGCCGCGCCCCGGCCCCATCGGCGCCCAGCCCGAGCACGGCCGTCACCTCGTGCGGGCCAACCAGGCTGCCATCGAGCACCTTCGCCGCAAGCGCGTTGATGATCGTGCTCGGCCCCGGCGGCGCCAGCGAGAGGCTGACATCGCTGGCGCCGATCCGCAGCCGGCACGGCGTCCCCGGCGCCAGCGGCCGCGAGGGCACGGCGATGTCGGCGCCGTCGATCGACAGCATCGCCAAGCCGTATCCCTCATCATACGCCAAGGCGACGGCATCGAGGCTGACCGCCGCCTCCCGCGCCGCGGCCAACGGCAGCGCCGGGTCGCTCTGCAAGGCCAGCAACGGCCCCGACGCGATCACCCGCCCGGCCCGCATCAGCACCATGTGGTCCGCCAGCCGCTCCACCTCCGCCATGTCGTGGCTGACGTAGATGATCGGCAGCGCCACCGTCGCGGGCAACCGCTCCAGGAACGGCAGGATCTCCTCCTTCGCCGCCCGGTCCAGGGCCGCCAGCGGCTCGTCCATCAGCAGCAGCCGGGGCTGCGACAGCAGCGCCCGCCCGATCGCCACCCGCTGCCGCTCGCCGCCCGAGAGGTGCTGCGGCGCCCGGCCAAGCAACGGCCCGAGGCCGAGCAGCCCGACGGCCTCGTCCATCGCGAGCCCCCCCGAGCCGTGCCGGGGCGCGCCGTAGAGCAGGTTGCGCCGAACCGAGAGGTGCGGGAACAGGCTCGCCTCCTGGAACACGTAGCCGACCGCGCGCCGGTAGGCCGGGCGGAACCGCGCCCCGTCCTGCCACACCTCGCCGCCGACGACGCACCGCCCGTCCGCGAACCGGTTCAGCCCGGCGATGCAGCGCAGCACCGTCGTCTTGCCGCAACCCGACGGGCCGAACAGCGCGATGAGGCCCGCGTCCGGCACGCGGAACGCCGCATCGAGCGCGAACGCGCCGGCCATGCCGCGGAACGCCGCCTCGATCGTGCCGGCCGCCCTCATCCGCGCCCGGACGCGAAGCGCCGCTCGACCAGCGCCATCGCCAGGACGACCACGAAGGCGAACAGCGCCATGCCGCCCGCCAGCGCGCCGGCCTCGCCCCACTGCGCGTTCTCGACGAAATCGAACACGGTGGTGGACAGCACCTTGGTCCGCCCTGGGATGTTGCCGCCGATCATCAGCACGACGCCGAACTCCCCCACCGTATGCGCGAACCCGAGAATTGCGCCGGTCAGGAACCCCGGACGCGCCAGCGGCACGGCGACGGTCCAGAACGCGCGCGTCGGCGAGGCGCGCAGGGTGGCGGCCACGTCGAGCGGTCGGTCTCCCACCGCCCGGAACGCATCGCGGATCGGCTGCACCACGAACGGCAACGAGTAGACGACGGAGCCGATCACCAGCCCGCCGAAGCTGAACGCCATCGTGCGCCCGCCCCAAAGCCCGGCCAGCCAGCCGCCCGGCCCGTCCGGCCCGAGCAGCACCAGCATGTAGAAGCCCAGCACCGTCGGCGGCAGCACGATCGGCAGCGCGACCACGGCGGCCACCGGCTCTTTCCACCACGCCTTCGAACGCGCCAGCCACCACGCCAGCGGCGTGCCGACGACCAGGAGCACGAGCGTGGCGACGGCCGCGAGCAGGGCGGTCAGGCGGACGGCATCCCAGACGCCGGGCGGCAGCGCCGGCAACCCTACTCCGCGGTCTCGTAGCCGTGCCGCTGAATGATGCCGCGGGCCACCGGCCCTTTCAGGAACGAGAGGAAGGCGTGGGCCGCCGCATCCGCCTTTCCGCGCCGGAGCAGCACCGCATCCTGGCGGATCGGCGCATATAGGCCCTGCGGTACCACCCAGCTTGATCCTTCCTCGCGCCCGGTCACTTGCGACAGGGCGACGAAGCCGAGCTCGGCGTTGCCGGTTGCAACGAACTGGTACGCCTGCGCGATGCTGTTGCCCTGAACCAGCTTCGGCCCCAGCGCCTGATCCAGCCCGAGCGATTTCAGCGTCTCGATTGCGGCGGCGCCGTAGGGCGCGGTGGCCGGATTGGCGATCGCCAGCCGGTCGAACGCGCCGGATCGGAGCGCCCGCTCGCCCCCGGCCGCATCCGCCCCCCGGCTCCAAAGCGCCAGCCTGCCGACGGCATAGGTGAACCGGGTGCCGGCCACCCCCGCGTTGGCGTCGATCAGTTGCTCCGGCCGCAGCGCGTCGGCCGACAGCATCGCCGAGAACGGGGCCCCCTGCATGATCTGCGCGTAAAGCTGGCCCGAGGAGCCGAAGCTCAGCACCGCCTCGTCCCCGCTCTGCCGCTTGAACGCCGCGGCGATTTCCCTCGCGGCGGCCGTGAAGTTCGCTGCCACGGCAATATACGTCTCCGCCGCCCGCGCCCCCGGCACGGCGGCGACGAGCATCCATACCCCAGCAAGCAGCGCCCTCAAAGCCGCCATCCCTGTCCTCCCGCCATCCCATCGCGCGTGGCGCCCGGCAGTAGCACGCCGTCGCCCGTCGTGCGATTGTCGCAAGCCAGTGCCAAATTCCCCCGCCGAGGCCTCCATGCGCGTCCTGATCGCCCTCCTGCTCCTGACCCGCGCCGCCTACGCCCCCCCCGCCTACGCCTTCGACCCGGCGCCAGTCGCAGCCCGGCACGGCATGGTCGTCTCGGCCCAGCGCCTCGCGACCGACGTGGGCGTCGAGATCCTCAAGCAGGGCGGCAACGCGGTCGACGCCGCCGTCGCGGTCGGCTACGCGCTCGCCGTCGTCTACCCGGCCGCCGGCAACCTCGGCGGCGGCGGCTTCATGACCGTCCGCATGGCCGGCGGCGCCCCGGCCTTCATGGATTTCCGCGAACGTGCGCCGTTGTCGGCGACCGCCGACATGTTTCTTGGCAAGGACGGCAACGTGGTCAAGGGACGCTCCACCGACACCTGGCTCGCGGTCGGCGTTCCCGGCTCGCCGGCCGGGCTGGAGGCGGCGCGCGCCCGCTGGGGCGCCCTGCCGCGCGCCGCCCTGATCGCGCCCGCCATCAAGCTGGCGCGGGACGGGTTCGTGCTGGGCGACGGCGACGTGCCGCTGTTCCGCGCCGGGGCGGAGGGGCTGTCGCACGACCCGGCCGCCGCCGCCATCTTCCTGCCCGGCGGCAAGCCGCCCGAGGTTGGCGACCGCTTCATCCAGACCGATCTGGCGCACACGCTGGAGCAACTGTCCAAGGATGGTCCGGGCGCCTTCTATCAAGGCCCGATCGCCGCGGCCCTGCTCGCGGCCAGCGCTGCCGGCGGCGGCGTGTTCCAGAAGGCCGACCTCGACAGCTACGAGGTGCGCCTGCTCGATCCCGTGTTCTGCAGCTACCGCGGCTACCAGGTGATCTCCGCCCCGCCGCCGAGCTCGGGCGGCACTGCCCTGTGCGAGATGCTCAACATCCTGGAAGGCTACGACCTCAAATCGCTCGGCTACCGCTCCGCCCGATCGGTGCACGTCATCACCGAGGCGATGCGCCACGCCTTCAAGGACCGCAACACCAAGCTGGGCGATCCGGCCTTCGTCGCCAACCCGGTTGCCGAGCTCACCAGCAAGCCTTATGCCGCCTCGATCCGGGCAGAGATCGAGCCCCAGCACGCGACGCCCTCGTCGAAGCTGGCCTCAGGCGCCCCGGCCAACGAGGGCGCCAACACGACGCACTTTTCCGTGGTGGACGAGGCGGGCAACGCGGTCGCCGTCACGTATACGCTGAACGCCTGGTTCGGAGTGAAGAAGGTGATCCCGGGGACCGGCGTGCTGTTGAACAACGAGATGGACGATTTCACCGCGCAGCCGGGCAAGGCCAATATGTTCGGCTTGGTCCAGGGCGCGGCCAACGCGGTCGCGCCGGGCAAGACCCCGCTTTCAAGCATGACCCCCACCATCGTCGTCCGCGACGACCGGACGGTGATGGCGCTCGGCAGCCCCGGCGGCCCGCGCATCATCACGACCGTGCTGAACCAGATGCTCAACATGATCGATTACGGCATGACCGTGCAGGCGGCGGTCGATGCCCCGCGCATTCATCACCAATGGCTCCCCGACCAGCTCTACGTCGAACGCTTCGCGCTCAGCCCGGACACGCAGGCCATGCTGGAAAGCTGGGGCTACAAGATCGTCGAGAGCGCGCCGTGGGGCATCGGCGGCGCCATCATCGTGGGGGCGCCCCGGGTCGGCCCGGCGCCGAAAGCGAGCGGCGCGCAGTCCCTCGTGCTCGGCGACCCGGCGGCGGCCGGCGCCAACCTGTTCGGCGCCAACGACCCGCGCGGCGGGGCCGGGTCAGCAACCGGCTACTAAGGGCAACATCGACAGCACACTGACGAAGCTGCCCGGCTTCAAAGCGCTCGTTCGTCCGATCGAGCCCTTACGAGGCGTCAAGGGCTTCGGCGGCCCGCGGCGTCTCGGTCAGCATCTCCATCCGCCCTGTGATCTGGCCGCCATCCTCGACCTGAAGCCGACGGCACCGGGCCGTGCCGAGCACCTTGCCGCTCGACCGCACGATCATGTTGCCGCGCGCCGTCAGCGTGCCGTCGATGGTGCCGGCGATCTCGGTGTCCTCCACCTCGGCCTCGCCCTTGAAGATGCCGCCCGGCGCGATCACCAGCTCCGCCGCGTGGATCATGCTGGCCTCCACCGTGCCCTCCACCACGAGCCGTTCCGCGTCGGTCACGGTGCCCTGCACTGAGATGCCGCGCCCGACCACCAGCGTCCGCCGCTCGGCCGCCTCGCGCCGCGGCGCCGGCTGCGCGCCCGGGCGCTGCGGCGGCGTCTGCCCGTTGCTCCCTGGCATGGCGGCCTGGCCGGACATGCCGGGCGCGGGCTGGCTTGAAGGAGGCGCAGGCTGGGCGGGAAACGGCGAGCGGCCCATGTCTTGGGTCTCCTTTTCAGCGGGACGGAACGGAGGCACGCCGATGCCGAAATCGGCCCGGCCCGCCTGGGTTTGAGCAGGTCTGTTCATCGGATCAGCGGCCATCATTCCCCCTTCGAGCAAGCCCTCCGATGCGCCCGGCGCAGCGGGCTGCGGCGCGGACGGGAAAGCCGGATAGTCGTCAGGCTTGCGACGCTTGAACACGCGGACCTGCTCCTGTTTCCTGGCATCGCCGTGATCGAATCGCGATGGCTTCGTCCGCACGAGTTAACATGAGCCTCGCGCGAGGCAAACCCTGCATTAGGGCGCGGCGCCGTGCAGGCCCACGAAAACGTCAACCCAGGCCTGCATCCGCGGACACACGCCTTGCGTTCAGCCGGGATAGTGCGGGAGTGCGTTCCATCACGGCCATGCCACCGACCATCAGGATCCTTCTCGTCGAGGACGAACCGCTTATCAGAGAGGTCATGGCGGAACTCCTCGCCCTCGCAGGCTTCGAGGTGATCGCGACCACCACGGGCGACGAGGCGGCGGTCTTGCTGGCAAACGACGGTTTCACCGTGTTGCTGACCGACGTGACAATGCCGGGCGTCATGGACGGCATCGGGCTCGCGCAACACGCCCGGGCGCTGCATCCCGGCTTGCCGGTCGTCTTCGTCTCGGGCCGCCCCGATACGCGCCAGCGCGCCCGCGACTTCCCGCCGCCGGTCGCGTTCTTTCCTAAGCCGTATGATCTGGACACGCTGGTCGGCGCCGTCGGACGCCTCGCCGAGGCGGCGCAGTAGCGGGCGGCTCACGCCGTCTCGCCAAATCCCAGCGCGCCCGGCCATAACGCCAGCAAGGCGAAGCTCGCCAGGTAATGCTCGCCCATGAAGTTGCCGGCGATCTGGCCGATCGACGCGGCCTCGTGCCGCTCCGCCGCGCCGAGCATCGCGGCGCGCGTCCGGCCGGCTGCGGCCTTTGTTTCCGCAAGCTCGCGCCAGCACCATGCCCGGCTCAGATTGAGCCCATCCAGATGCGCGATCTTGCCATCGCTCCGGTCGCCCACGACCGCCGGCTCGAACAACGTCGGCGGGCGCAGCGCGCCAAGCTCCGGCAGGAACGCCGCGAACCAGGGCGCGAAACGCTCGCCCGGCAGCAGCCGCTTCATGCAGACCGCCTGCATCAGCGCCGGGGAGAGGAAATCGTCCTGCGACGGCTCCCACGCCTGGCACCCGGCATCGCCGCCATACCACTCGGCGGCCTTGGACCGCAACAGGCCGAGCAGCCCCGCGTCGTTCGCCGCCGCGAAAGGCGCTGCCAGCGTCAGCGCGAAGGCCGTGTTGAAATGGGCGCCCGCCCGCACCGGGTAGCGCGATTTCGGCAGGAAGGCGTGGAACCGCCCGGCAATCAAGTCGCTCAACGGGCGCAAACGCGGCTGCCAAGGCGTGCCGCGCAGCCCGTGCTGCAGCGCAAGAAGCCAGGCCCAGCCATATGGCCGCTCGAACCCGCTTGCCGCCGGCCGCTGGAAATAGGCGCACTCCCCTGCTATGGCCTCGGGGACGAGCTGCGCATCGAACAATCCCCGGATCGCGCCGGCCGCCGTCATCTGTGGAAACCGCCGCAGCAGGACCGCCAGCAGCCAGTAGCCGTGCACGCAGGAATGCCAGTCGAAGCTGCCATAGAACACCGGGTGCAGCGACTGCGGCGCGCGCGCGTCCTCGGCGCCGTCGAGCACGTGGCTCAAGCCATGCGGATAAGGCCGGGTCACGTGGCCGAGCGCGATCCCGGCGAGCCGCTCGGCCGTGGCCAGGTCCAGCATCATGCCGCCCGGCTCATCACCATCCTCCGTCGCCCCTCCTTCAACGGCAGCGCCGCGTAGACGTCCTTCACCGCCTCGGTGATCGCGACCCCAGCCAGTTGCGGCAGCAGCCGACGCCCGCCCGCCTCGATCGCCCGGGCGCTGCGCAGCGCCAGCCGCAGCCGCAGCGGCGGCATGTGCAAGGCGGTGTCCCGGCGCTCGATCCGGAACAGGCTCCCGGCCAGCACCCGCCCGATCTGCCCCGGCGAATACGGCTGCCCGGTCCCGAACGGCGTCGTCTCGGCGTGGGCCCAAAATCCCATCCGGTTCGGGGTCACCGCCAGCAGCCGCCCGTCATCCTTCAGCACCCGCCAAACCTCCCGCAGCAAGGCCCGCGTGTTGTCCGCCGTCTCCAGCCCGTGCACCAGCAACACCCGGTCGAAGCACAGATCATGGAAGGGCAGGGCGCCCTCGTCGGTGGCGCAGGTCATGGCGCCGCTCCAGGCCGGCCCCGCTCCCGACCCCGCCGCCGATCCCGCCCTGGCCCGCATCGGCACGGCGGCGATGCACCGCCCGGCCTCGGCCGACCAACTCCGCAAATACGGTCCGGCATACCCCAGCCCAAGCACCGACAACCCGGCCAGCGACGGCCACACGCGCACCAGCCGCTCCCGCAGCAACCGGCACGCAACCGCCCCGCGCGCGGTCGCGTAGAACTGGGCCGTGGCTTGCGCATCCCCCGCCATGACCGCCTCTGTAGCACGTCCCGCACGCTTGCGCGCACTGCCAGGCCAGTGGTCTGATGCAAACTGGCGCTTCGGCCCGTTGGCTGAATCAGCCCGCCAAACAAGGCTAGCGCTTCGACTCATGCCGCGCTCTGTGAATGTGTCGAAGCACTAAGCATCATTCCGCGGGACGGCTCGCCGTCACAACGCGGAAAATGATGCGCCTCCAAAGACTCCTAAGCAGACATCCGTGGCACAAGCCACGAATGTCTGCTTAGGACAGGCTTGATCCACGTTTGAAGGACCGCCCCATGCCCCTCTCCGCCCGACCGATCCCCATCCTGTCCGACAACTATGCCTGGCTGCTGACGGACGAGGCCGGCGGCGCCGCCGCCATCGTCGATCCGGCCGACGCAAATGCCTGCATCGCCGCCGTCGAGGAGGCCGGTGGACGCCTCGACATGATCCTCATCACCCATCACCACGACGACCATATCGCCGGCGTCGATGCCGTCCGCGACCGCTTCGGCTGCAAGGTCGTTGGCGCCGCCGCGGACGCCCACCGCTTGCCGAAGCTCGATACCGAGGTGCGCGAGGGCGACGCGGTCGAACTCGGCCAGTCCTCGCTGCGCGTCATCGACACGCCGGGCCACACGGTCGGCCACATCGCCTACTACGCCGAGCAGGGCGGCATCCTGATCTCCGCCGACACCCTGTTCAGCCTCGGCTGCGGCCGCCTGTTCGAGGGAACCGCCGCCGATATGTTCGCCAGCCTGCAAAAGCTCGGCGCCCTGCCCGGCGACACGCTCGTCTGCTGCGGCCACGAATACACCCAGTCGAACGCCCGCTTCGCCCTGCATGTCGACCCGGATAACGCCGCGCTGAAAGCCCGCGCCGCCGAGGTCGACCGCCAGCGCGCCGTGGGCGAACCCACCGTCCCCACCCGCCTGTCCGCCGAGTTGGCCGAGAACCCTTTCCTCCGCGCCAGATCGGCCGAAGCGCTCGGCGACATCCGCACGCAGAAGGATAATTTCCGGTGAAGCTGTTCCACTCTCCCACCAGCCCCTACGTGCGCAAGGTCATGGCCTGCGCCATCGCCGTCGGCATCGACGCGCGGATCGAGTTGATCCCCACCGATCCGCACGCCTCCCCGCCCGACCTTTTGACTATGAACCCGCTGTCGCGCGTTCCCTGCCTCGTCACCGACGACGGCCTCAGCCTGTTCGACAGCCCGGTGATCTGCGAATACCTCGACCACACCGCCGAGGGCGCCCTGTTTCCTCCCTCCGGCCCGGCCCGCTGGCGCGCGTTGAAGCAACAGGCCGTGGGCGACGGCATCATGGACGCCGCCGTCCGCCGCCGCATGGCCCAGGGCCGGCCCGCCGAGCAGGCCCGCCAAGCAATGATGGACCGCGAGGCCGCCGCCGTCTCCCGCGCGCTCGCCTCGATCGAGGCCGAACTCCCGAGCGAGCATCTCGACATCGGCACGGTCGCCATCGCCTGCGCCCTCGGCTACCTCGACCTGCGCTTTGCCCAGGACGACTGGCGCGCATCCTGCCCGAAACTCTCCGCCTGGTTCGAGACCATGTCGGCTCGTCCGGAACTCGCCAAAAGCGCCCCGCCGTAGGCGTTGTCGAATCGGGCAGCTATGCCGGCGTAGTGCGGCACACATCGCCGATGCCGCCCTTAGGGCTCGTTCGGAAACAATCGCTACGAATCGATCGGGCGAACGAGCGCCTTAAGTCTTTGTTTTGCCGGGCCGCTTTGCCGGCGTGCTGCCGCACTTATTGCCGACGCTGCCCTTAACGGGACGCCACCAGCCCGCCCGCCGCGACCAAGACGGCGGCCAATACGGTCGTGCCCGTGAACGCCGTCCATCCGCCGGCCGCGAGCAGCGCGGTCGACAGCACCGGGATCGCGAACGCGAACGTGCCCAGCAAGCGCGGGTCGCCCCGTTTCATGCCCAAATCCCACAACGCGAACGCCGCCCCAACCGGCCCCAGCCCCATCGCCAGCACCGCGAGCCACTCCCCGCGGCTCAAGGCAACGAAGCCCCCGAGCAACGCCTGCGTCGCGCCGGCCAGCGCCGCCGTGCCGCCGCAGAACCCGGCCACCGCGCCCACCGGCACCGAGCCGAACCGCCGCGCCAGCACGGAATACCCGGCCCACACGCAAGCGCTGCAGGCCGCCAGCCCATATCCTGCCAGGGCGCCCGCCGGGAACGCCGCCCCGCGCGAGAGCAGGGCCGCGCATCCCGTCAGGGCCAGCCCCAGCCCCAGCCAATGCCGCCGCTCCAGCCGCATCCCCAGCCCCACGGCCGAGAGCAGCACGATCAGCAGCGGCCACGTGTAGTTGATCAGGTTCGCCTCGGCCGCCGGGGCCATCGCCAAACTGGCGAAATACAGGGCATGGAATCCGAACAGGCCTCCCACGCCATGCAGCCAAACGACGCCCGGTTGCCGCAACTGCCGAAGACTCCCTCGAACCCAGAGCCAGCCCAGGCCGAACAGGGCCGAGACCGCAAAGCTGAAGGCGACAAGCTGGAATGCGGGCGCCCTCGCCGCCGCCCGCGACAGCGGCGCCAGGAATGACCAAAGCAGGATTGCGCCGCAACCCGCAAGGTTCGCGGCGCTCACCTGCTCAGGCCAAAAGCCCTGGGGGCTGAGTGGCATGCGCGCCGGCTTGGCGGGCGGCGGCGCGTGGACAGCAGCCCTGATGCCGGTCGCGCCAAATCGCGGCTGGCATCAGTACATGTGCTGCCCGCCGTTGATCGACAGCGTCGAGCCGGTGATGAAATCCGCGTCGTCGCCGGTCAGGAACACCACGCCGCGCGCGATGTCCTCCGCAGTTCCCAGGCGCCCCATCGGGATGCGCGCGACGATTTTCGTCAGCACGTCTTCCGGCACGGCCCGCACCATGTCCGTGTCGACGTAACCAGGCGCGATCGCATTGACCGTGATCCCGAACCGCGCCCCTTCCTGCGCCAGCGCCTTGGTGAATCCATGGATGCCTGATTTCGCCGCGGCATAGTTCACCTGCCCATACTGCCCGGCCTGCCCGTTGATGCTGCCGATGTTAACAATCCGCCCGAACTTGGCGCTCCGCATGCCATCGAACGTCAGCTTGCACAGGTTGAAGCAGCTGCCGAGGTTCGTATCCAGCACCGCGTCCCACATCTCCCGCGACATCCGCGACATCGTGCCGTCGCGCGTGATCCCGGCATTGTTCACCAGGATCTCGATCGGCCCATGCTTCTCCTGGATTTGCTTCACCGCGGCCTCGCACGCCGCGAACTCCCCGGCGTCGAACTTCATCGTCTCGATGCCGTGCTCCTCGCTGAATTTGCGCGCGGCCTCGTCGTTGCCGGCATAGCTGGCAACGACTTGCCGCCCTGCCGCCTTCAACTCGGAGCTGATCCGCGCCCCGATCCCGCGTGTCCCGCCCGTTACCAGTGCCACTCGCGCCATCGTGTCCTCCCTTATCCGTGGTTGCAGTTTTCCTGCTCTAATCCCTGTTTGCCAGCGTAAACGTCAGCGCTCGACGCACATTGCCACCCCCATGCCGCCGCCGATGCACAGCGTGGCTAGCCCGCGGTGCACGTCCCGCCGGGCCATCTCGTGCAGCAGCGTCACCAGCACCCGCGCGCCGGAGGCCCCGATCGGGTGCCCGATCGCGATCGCGCCGCCGTTCACGTTCACCTTGCCCGAGTCCCAGCCCAGATCCTTGTTCACCGCGCAAGCCTGCGCCGCGAACGCCTCGTTGGCCTCGACCAGATCGAGGTCCGCGGCCTGCCAACCCGCCCGCTTCAGCGCCTTGCGCGTCGCCGGGATCGGCCCCGTGCCCATCACCGCCGGCTCCACCCCCGCGGTCGCGAAGCTCGCGATCCGCGCCAAGGGCTTCAGCCCGCGCCGCGCCGCCTCGGAGGCCGACATCACCACCAGCGCCGCCGCCCCGTCGTTGATGCCGCTCGCGTTGCCCGCCGTCACCGTCCCCTCCTTGCTGAACGCCGGGCGCAGCTTGGCCATCGCTTCTTTCGTGCTGTCGTGCCGAATGTATTCGTCGTCCGACACCACCGTGTCGCCCTTGCGGCCCTTCACCGTCACCGGCGTGATCTCGTCCTTGAACCGCCCGGCCTGCTGCGCCTCGCTCGCCTTCTGCTGGCTCTGCGCCGCGAACGCGTCCTGCTCGTCGCGCGTGATCTGATACTTGCTCGCGACGTTCTCCGCCGTGGTCCCCATGTGGTAGCCGTGGAAGGCGTCCCACAGCCCGTCCTTGATCATGGTGTCGATCAGCCCGAGCTCCCCCATCTTCACCCCGGCCCGCAAGTATCCCGCATGGGTCGACTGACTCATGCTTTCCTGCCCGCCGGCTACCACGATGCCGCTCTGCCCGGTCAGCACCTGCTGCGCCGCCAGCGCCACCGTCCGCAGCCCCGAGCCGCAAACCTGGTTGATGCCGAACGCCGTCTTCTCGTCCGGGATGCCGGCCATGCGCGCCGCCTGACGCGCCGGGTTCATCCCCTGCGCCGCCGTCAACACCTGGCCGAGGATTACCTCGTCCACGTCGCCCGGCTCCAATCCGGCCCGCTCCACCGCCGCCTTGACCGCGACGCTGCCCAGCACGTGCGCCGGCACGCCCCCGAACGCGCCGTTGAAGCTGCCCACCGGCGTTCTCGTCGCCGCTACGATCACCACGTCTTCCATCCTGGCCTCCCTGATTTGCTGCCAGACATAGGCGCTTAAAGCCCGCGCAACCACCCCAGCAGCGGCTGCCAGAGGCTCGCTTCCGCCGCGCGCCCGGCCACCATGCCGACATGCCCCGCGGCCGGGCGATGCGCCACGGCGCCCGGGATCGCCCGCGCCAGCGCCATCGCGCTCTCCGGCGGCACGATCCGGTCCCGCCCCGGCACTGCTACGAAGCACGGCATCGACAGCCGCCCGGGCGTCACCCGCTCGCCCGCGATCCGCCATTCCCCTCGCGCCGGCGTGTTGGCCCCATACCAGCCGCCGATCGTCTCGCGCGCGATGGCCGCCCCGAGCGGCACGCCGTCGTTCAGCCAATCCTCCAGCGCCACGAACCGCGCCGCCGCCTCCCCGCCCTGGTCCATCGCCCCGAACGCCCGGAATTTCGCGGCGATGCCTGATGGGTCAAGTGCTGCGAACAGCGATTGCAGCGCATCGACCGGCAACGTCCCCGTCGCCTGCATCACCGGCTCGAACGCCGGCAGCATCCGCGCAAGCCGCATGGCCACGCCCCGCCCCGCCGCATGGAAATCCCAAGGCGTTGCCAGCAGCGCCAAGGCCCGCACCTGGTCCGGCCGCCGCAGCGCCGCCGCCAATGCCAGCAACCCACCCATGCAATACCCGGCCAGCACGACCGGCCCGGGCAGCGCCATAAGCGCCCGCTCGATGCGCCCGGCAACGTGGTCGGTCAGCGTGAACCGCCGCTCCGCCGCATCGGGCCAGCCCCAAGCCAGCAGCAGCGGGCGGACTCCGGCCGACCCGAGCCAGCGCATCATCGACTGCCCCGGCATGAGGTCGAGCACATAGGACCGGTTGACCAGGCTCGGGACGAACAGCACCGGCATATCGCCTGCCGTGCCGAAATCCAGCACGCGGGTTGATCCCTCGGACCAGATTGCCGCCGGGTCAGCCAGCGTCCGCTGCCAGGGATGCCGCCGGTAGGCGGCGATGCCCCGGATCAGCCGCGGGTCAGCCGCGTTCCAGCCCGGCCAGCCGCCGTTCGAGCCCGGCCACCCGGTCAAGCAGCTCTCGGACCAACTCGTCCCGCCCATCAGGTGCAGCAGCAGCGGCCGCGGCCCCCGCCGGCGCATCGGCCCCGGCAAATTCGCCCGCATCGTCAAGCCAGTCCGTTCCCGCGGCCAGCATTGCCCGAGCCTGCGCCGCCCAGACGTCGGCTGCCCGCTGCATCGATTCGTGCGCTTCCCGATCCACGGCCAGCGCGGCCAGCTCGCTCTGCCAGATCGTGATCCAGTCCTCCAGCAAGGCCAAGCCGGCGGCACGCTGCCTTGAATCCAATTGCGTCATTGCGGATCTGCGATTTGCCACCCATGCTGCATCTGCGTGATACATAACACCGTCAAAAGCGCCAGAGGAAATCATGGCTGATCCGTCGCCGGCCCAAACCGCCGAGCCTGCCGTCCCGCAGCCTCCGGTCGTCATCAAGAAATACGCCAACCGGCGCCTCTACAACACCGAGACGTCGAGCTACATCACGCTCGAGAATTTGGCCGACATGATTCGCGCCGGGCGCGACTTCGTCGTCTACGACGCCAAATCGACCGAAGACATCACCCGCGGCGTGCTGACCCAGATCATCGTCGAGGAGGAAAGCAAGGGCGCCTCCATGCTGCCGACCGCCTTCCTGCGCCAGCTCATCGGCTTCTACGGCGACAGCCTTCAGGGCGTCGTGCCGCGCTACCTCGAACAGGCCATGAGCAACTTCGCGCTGCAGCAGAAGCAGATGCGCCAGGTCATGCAGCAGACGTTCAGCCCATTCATCCCCATGAGCGTCGAGGAGATGAGCCGCCAGAACATGGTGCTGATGGAACGGGCGATGTCGATGTTCAACCCATTCCATCGCCCCGGAGAGCCGAACGCCCGCGCGCCCGCGCCCGCTGCAGGCGCGCCAGCCGCGCCCAGCGGCGGCGCGCAACAATCGTCCGGCGCCGAGGCCGATGTCCTGCGCCAGGAGATCGACAACCTTCGCGCCCAGCTCGCCATTGCCCGCGCCGAGGCCGTCGTGCGGCACGCGCCCACTTCCGCGCCGCCGAATGTCCTGGCCGATACGCCCCAGAACCCGGCAAACGCCCGCAAGCATAAATCCCCGAAGAAGTCGGCGGATTAGTCTGCAATCGTTCTGACTGGAAACAGTCAGGGCGTTAGTTGCCAGACCAGAGAAAGTTAGTGTCCTGCTTATCCCAGAAGTTCGCTTTCGAACTTCTGGGATAAGCAGGCCACGAAAACAAACGGCTAGTGTTTCGAAGCACGCGATTTCAACACCACGAACTTCTGAACCGGGACACTAGACCCGTATCGCCCTGACCACAATCAGGGCGATACGGGTCTAGTCTGCAATCGCCCTGACTGGAAACATCCAGGGCGTTAATTGCCAGACCAGAGAAAGCTAGACCGGTATCGCCCTGACCATAGTCAGGGCGATACCGATCTAGGGCAGCGTCGGCAACACGGGCGGCAGCGCGCCGATCGATCGGCCCGGTGAGATGGAGCCTTGAAGCGCTCGTTCGCCCGGTCGAGTGATAGCGGCCATTTCCGGGCGAGGCTTCAGCTTACCCTTTCAGCACCAGCCGGAGCATCAGGCTGACCGCCCCAACGGCGAGCACGCCCGCAGCCCACAGCGCCGCGAACCACGCCACCCGCGATCTCAATGGTAATGCGCCCCGGCCAGGACCTTGCCGCGGAAAACCCAGTAGGCATAGCCGGTGTAAACCAAGATGACCGGGATCAGCGCCGACGCGCCCACCAACAGGAACGCCTGGCTCGCATGAGGCGCTGCCGCCTGCCAGATCGTGATGTCCGGCGGGATCATCACCGGCGCCATGCTGATGCCAAGCCCCGCGAAGCACATCACGAACCATCCCAGCACGCAGAGGAACGGCGCAAGCTGACGCCCGCCCCGGAGCGAGCGCCAGAACGCCACCGCCAACCCCGCCACGATGAGCGGCACCGGGCTGGTCCATAGGATGCCGGGCCAGCCGAACCAGCGCTCCAGGAAACGCGGGTCCAGGAACGGCGTCCAAAGGCTCACCGCGCCGATCATCCCGAGCGTGACCGCTCCCAGCACGCTGGCCTGCCGACGGCAGCGGTCATGCAGCCCGCCCTCCGTCCGCCAGACCAGCCATGTCGCCCCCAGCAGCGCGTAGCCGGCCACCACCGCCACGCCGCACAGGATGCTGAACGGCGTCAGCCAATCGAACCAGCCGCCCGCATAGGCCCGGCCTTCCACCTTGACGCCCTGCAGCAGCCCGCCCAGCGCCACGCCCTGGCAGAAGGCCGCCGCCGCCGATCCGGCGAAGAACGCGAAATCCCATCGCCGCCTGGTGCTGCGCCGGTTGGCCCGGAACCGGAACTCGAACGCGACGCCCCGGAACACCAATGCCAGCAACATGCCGATGATCAGCGGATACAAGGCCGGCATGATGATCGCGTAGGCCATCGGAAACACGGCGAACAACCCGCCGCCGCCCAGCACCAGCCACGTCTCGTTCCCGTCCCAGACGGGCGCGATCGAGTTGACCATGATGTCCCGGTCCTCCTCGCCGCCCTCGACGGCGAACAGGATGCCGACGCCGAGGTCGAACCCGTCCAGCACGACGTAGGCCAGCACCGCGAACGCCAGCAGCCCCGCCCAGATGGGCGTCAGGTCAATGCCTTCGAGCATCAGTCCGCTCCCCCGGCGACGGCGCCTTCCGGGTGCAGCTCCTGCGCCGGGCCGGGCGTGATGCCGGCGGTGCGGACCATGTCCGCCGGACGCGGCCCCTGCTCGCCGAACTCCGGCGTCTTGCCCATCATCCGCAGCAGGATCAGGAACCCGGCGCTGTAGACGATGAGGTACACCACCGCGAACACCGCGAGCGACGTGGCCACCCCCGGCAAGGCGATCGGCGAGATGCTGTCCGCCGTCCGCAGCATCCCGTAGACGGTGTAAGGCTGCCGCCCCACCTCGGTCGTCACCCACCCCGCCAACAGCGCGATGAACCCCGACGGCGCCATCGCCACCACCACCCGCTGCAGCCAGGCGGATTGGAACAGCCGCTTCTTCCAGCGCAGGAGCAGGCTGACCGCGCCGACCAGCGCCATCAGCATCCCGAGACCCACCATCAGCCGGAAGCTCCAGAACACGATCAGCGAGTTCGGGCGGTCCGCCCTCGGGAAACTTTTCAGCCCCGGCACCGTGCCTTCGAGGCTGTGCGTCAGGATCAACGAGGAAAGATAAGGGATGCTGATCTCGTAGTCGGTCCGCTCCTTGGCCATGTTCGGCACCCCGAACAGCGCCAGCGGCGCTTCCTTCCGCGCCGTCCAGTTCCCCTCCATCGCGGCGATCTTGGCCGGCTGGTGCTCCAGCGTGTTCAGCCCGTGCAGGTCGCCCATCACGATCTGCGCCGGCGCCACTACGGCTGCCATCCACATCGCCATCGAGAACATCAGCCGCGCCGCCTGGTTCTGCGGCCGCCCGGCCCGCCGGTCCTTCAGCAGGTGCCACGCGCCCGTCGCCCCCACCACGAACGCCACCGAGAGATAGCTGGCCAGCACCATGTGCGGAAAGCGGACATGGAACGACGGGTTGAAGATAATCGCCCACCAATCCTCCGGCAGGAATCGCCCGTCCGGCCCGATGGAATACCCGGCCGGCGTCTGCATCCACGAGTTCACCGACAGGATCCAGAACGCGGACAGCAGCGTCCCGCCCGCCACCATGCACGTTGCCAGGAAATGCAGCCTCGGCCCCACCCGCTCCATGCCGAACAGCATCACGCCGAGGAAGCCGGCCTCCAGGAAGAACGCCGTCAGCACCTCGTAGCCCATCACCGGGCCGATCACCGGACCCGCCTTGTCGGCGAACACGCTCCAGTTGGTGCCGAACTGGTAGGACATCACCAGCCCGGACACGACGCCCATCGCGAACCCGACCGCGAAGATCTTCAGCCAGAACAGGAAGACGTCGAGATAGACCTGCCGCTTGGTCCGCAGCCAAAGGGCTTCGAGCACCATGAGGTAGCTTGCAAGCCCGATTGAAAACGCCGGCAAAACGATGTGGAAAGCGATGGTGAAGGCAAACTGCGCCCGCGCCAGATGGAACGCGTCGAACGGTGGCATAAAGGTCTCCTGCACCGCACCATCTGGTCAGCGTCCCGGCGTCATCAAGGCGGCGGCCACGCCACCCGCGGCACACGCAGCAGCGGGAAATTGGCTACGCTCGCCAAGCCGTTTTCAAGCCGCGCCGGCGCCGTCACCGGGCCGCCGCCCGAGGCCAGCGACAGCACCGCGAACACCGCTTTGGCCGCAGCGGCCGGGCCCGGCATCACCGCGCCGGCCTGCACCGCGGCATCGAGCGCCTGGTCCACGCCCCGTAACCGCAGCGTGGCTTCGAACCGCGGCTGCAAGGCCTGGTCAAGGCCGCCGGTCCCGGTCCCGCTCACCTGCAGCGGACCCAAATTCAACGAGAACTCGGGAACGTCGAGCCGTCCCTGCTCCGCTTGCCAAGCCGCCGCCGCCGCCGCACCATCCGGCCACGGCGGATGCGCGACGAGGCGGGCCGCGATGTCGGCCGGGCCGTCGAAGGGCGCCGGCAATGCCTGCAACGGCTGGACCAACGCCCGTGCTGCCGCCGCGCCGCCGCCCACCCGTGCCTCCAGCTCCGAAATCCGCAGCCCACGCCCGTCGCTGGCCCTGGCGACGATATCCCGGACCGACACCCCGACAGGCTCATCCGCCGCGAACGGGAGCCGCAGCCTCTCCGGGCCGCCCGCGATCGCGAGCGTCCCCCATCCAGCGATCTCGATTGCCTGCGGCCCAACCGGCGTGACGGAAAGCGCCTTCAAGTTGTCCGGTTGCAACGCGATGGACACACGGTCCGCATGCCACCGCAGATCGAGCGAAACCTGCTCGGCCGCGACATCCGCCACGTCGACCTGAGCCGCCCACGGCCAGCCCGAGCGATACGCCGGACCGTGCTTGATCAAAATTCCCCGATCCGCCGCCGCCGCGACGAATGCCGGGATGCCCGCCTCGATCCGGCCAGTGATCACGAACCAGCCCGCGCCATGCAGGCCCGCCGCGAGCAGGCCGATGCCCGCGGCCCAAGCGAGCCAGCGCAGGCCCGCACGCTTGCCAGCGCCCCGCATCAGCTCAAGTCCAGCCTTGGCCGCATCTCGTCCACAACACGGGCCATGCAGCGATGGTCCATGTCAAATACTGCTAAACATTGCATGACATTGCGAACTCTTCGCGAGCATTGCATCGTCAAGGCTCGCCGGATCAATGCTCTACAAGGTGTCTCCAACGCGGGTACTGAGGCGCGACTGACACCGGCAATGCCTTAAACTGACTTGGATCATTCACGATTGCTGCTCCCGCGGTCAATTTGACGCCGCCGACAATGGGCCAGGGTTCATCTGTCCACAAACTTATCCACAGGCTGGAACGCGCTTGGAACCGGCTGCCCACGACGACTTCAAGGCGGCCAGCGTCCCCGCTTGGCCCAGGCCCATCGCGATCGGCGGCTCGATGACGATGTGGATGACGCCGGGCCGCTTGACGAAGGCCCGGCGGCCCCAGAGCCGCCCCGAGTCGGTCGCCACCGGAATGATCGGCAGCTTCGCCCGCGCCGCCACCGCCGAGATGCCGGGCAGAACGGCGCCCTCGCTTCCGTGCCGCACCCGGGTGCCTTCCGGGAACATCACGATCTGCCGCCCGTCCGCCGCGGCGCGCTCCGCCTGCCGCAGCAGGCTTTTGATCGCGGCGAACCCCGCCTCCCGGTCCAGCTCGATCTGACCGGCCGGGCGCAGCAGCGGCCCGAACAGCGGCAAGCGGGCCAGCTCGGATTTATAGACGTAGCTCGCCCGCGGAACGAGGCGCAGCCAGACGATGGTATCGAACGCCGACTGGTGCTGCGAGGCGATCAGCGCCGCTCCCTCCGGCAGGTGCTCCTGCCCGCTCACCTCCGCCCGGATGCCGCAGATCACCCGCGCCCCGGCCAGCACCGCCCTGGCCCAGGCCTGCGCCAACGCGAGGGCCCGATGCGGCGCGAGCAGCCGGACGGGGATGCCGGCCGAGCCGTAAGCGATCGTCGCCCCCACGAACCAGACGTTGAACACCGCCGAACGCAGCCAGATCACGGCGCCAGCCCTGAGCAGGCCTTCGCTGCCTTATGCCGCGAACGTCTGCCCGGAAGTCGTTTGAGGCGCGTCATTGTTCGCGTTCTGACGGCGAGGTGTCCCGCGAGACGATGCTGAGATGCGTCAGCCCCAGCCGAACCGCCAGATACTTGTCGAACTCGCCGGCCAGCAGCCGCATCGTCGCGAACTCCATCTCGCCCCGCAACGCTGGCGATTGCACCGGCGCGGGATGAAGCGCAACCCCGGGCAGCGTCCGCCCGATCTCGATCAGCGCCCGCGGCATGTGGTATCCGGCCGTCACGACCATGAGGCTGCCCAAGCGGTGCGCCCGCGCCCACTCGCTCGTCTCCCGCGCGTTGCTCGCCGTCGTCGTCGCCGCCCGCCCCAGCGTGATCTGCGACACCTGCTCCGGGCTGAGCGGCGCCCGGCGCGCCAGCTCCCATAAATCGGTCCCCCGCCCGACCCCCGAGACAAGCAGCATCGGCGCCCGTCCCTCGGCCAGCAAACGCAGCCCGGCCTCCACCCGCTCCGCCCCGCCGGTCAGCACCACGATGCCGTCCGCCGCCGCCGGCAAGGGCGCCGCCTGCCGGGCCCAGCGGTTGAACGCCTCGAACCCCGCGCCCCAGACGATGCCGAGCGACAGCGCGAGCGCGCACAGCGCCGCCGCCCATTGCCCGGCCCGCGTCAAGGCAGCCGCCTCAGCCAGCGCCGCACCGTCGCCTGCGCCGTCACCCACCCGATCGCGGCCGCCGCCGGCGGCAGCGCCGGCAACCCGAGCCAAAGGCTCAGAGGCATCGCCGCCGCCAGCCCAGCCAGGCTGTCCGGCGGCTCGCCGCCCGCGAACGGCGCTGACAGCCCGGTCAGCCGCAGCAGCACCGGCAGCGCCGCGGCCGACCCCGCCAGCCCGCCAGCCAAGGCCAGCCACGTCGCCCGGCGCGCGAACCGCCCGGCGATGAACCCGTCCGTCGCCCCAAGCCCGTGCACGATCTCGATCGCGTCCCGCCGCGCCGACAGCCCGGCCCGCGTCGCCACCGTCACCACCGCCACCGCCACGAACCCCACCACCCCCATCGCCAGCGCCGCGCACGCCTGCAGGCTCCGCGCCAGCACCGAGAGCCGCCGCACCCAGACCTCGGGCGCCTCCACCAGCGTGCCGGGCGCCTCGCTTTGCAGCCGTGCCGCGACCGCCGAGACGCTCGGCCCCGGGTCGGACAGGCGCACCGTCACCACCGCGGGCAACGGCAAGGCGATGCGGCCCTGCCCGCTGCCGAGCCAAGGGCGCAGCAACGCCTCCAACTCCTCCGAACTGAGCGCCCGCGCCGCCGCCACCCCCGGCGTCGCCCGCAACACGCCCAGCACGCGCGCGAGCCTGCCGCCGCTGTCCGGGTCCGGCACCTGCACCGTCAGCGCGGCGCCAGCCCCGTGCTGCCAATGCTCCGCCAGCCCGGACGCCCCCGCCATGCCCGCCAGCGCCAGCGCCGCCAGGAATGCCATTGCGCCCACCAAGACCGGCAGCAGCCGGTCCGAAAACGCCCGCCGCAATCCCAGGTCGTCCGACCGCGGCGGCCGCGCCCGCTTCCCGTCCCCTCGCTTCCCGTCCCGGCGCCGTTCAGTCATCGCGCACCAATTGGCCATCCTGCAGCAGCAGCGTATGCGCCGGGTGGCGCGCGACCAGCGTCTGGTTGTGCGTCGCCACGATCACCGTCGCGCCGAGCCGGTTCATCTCCCGGAACAGCTGCATCAGCCGCTCCGCCTGCACGTCGTCGAGGTTGCCGGTCGGCTCGTCGGCCAGCAGCAGGGCAGGGCGGGTCACCACGGCGCGGGCGATCGCCACCCGCTGCTGCTCGCCCCCCGACAGCTCCGCCGGACGCGACTCCAGCTTGCGCGACAAGCCCACCCAAACCAGCAGCTCGCCCACGTCCACGCGGATCTGCCCCTCCGGCCGCCCTTCCAGCCGGAGCGGCAGCGCCACGTTGTCGAACGCCGAGAGATGCGGCAGCAGCCGGAAATCCTGGAACACCATCCCGATCCGCCGCCGCAGCAACGGCAGCCGCGACCGCCGGGCCGACCCGATCACGTCGCCCAGCAAGCACAGCCGGCCCTCCGTGGGCCGCACGGCGAGATGCAGCAGCCGCAGCAAGCTCGTCTTGCCCGCGCCGGACGCGCCGAGCAGCCAGCGGAACCCTCCGGCGGGGACTTGGAACGACAGGTCGCGCAGCACCTCCGTCCCCCGCCGCGCCGGGCCGTAGCGCAGCCCGACCGCCTCCAGCTCCACCATCATCCAGCATCGCACTCCAAGCCCGCAAAGACCTGTTTTGCCACGTATTGCCCGGCGGTAGAACCATCCGCGGCGCATGCTCTATCCAGCCCGCCCGCGACGGGTTATGCCGCATCGATGAAGATTACGTGTCCGGATTGCGGCGTCACGTATACCGTTCCCGAAGAACGCCTGGTGGCGGGCCAGAGGGTTCGGTGCGCTCAATGCGGCAACATATGGTCGCCGCTGCGGTCCGCGCTTGAGAGCGCGAGGCAAGAGGAGCGTCGGCGAGCCGAGGAGGAGTTGCAACGCAGGACGGAACCGCTCGCGATCACGGGGCCGGCCGCCTCCCCCTCCGGGCTGCGCCGCACGAGGCCGCTGGCGGCGGCGTGGGCGCTGACGCTGCTTGTCTGGGTGCTGGTCGTCGTCATCGCGGTCACGCGCCGAGACGGGATCATGCTGGCTTGGCCGCCGAGCGCGCGAATTTACCACCTGTTCGACCATGCCCAAGCTGACCGGAATTCAACAACGGCCCCTTGAGCAGAAAACCGTTTTGAGAGCTATGGGGCGGGCAGTGCGCCGTGAATTCGCGGCGGACCTGAGGCGGGCGTCGTCCGTGAGTTGCTCGGTAGTCGGCGACACAGGCGATGTCCGGCGGTTGAAGGAATGATCGGACCAGCCGCGGACGTTGCTTCAAGACGGCGGGCCGCGCCTCGATCCTTGCATGCAGGCTTTCGCCCTTGCGCAGCGATGTTCGGGCGAGGCTGGCGCGCTTGACGCGGCTCCAGACCAACTTGCCGGGGTTCCGGCGCATGGCCAGGCAGGAAGCAAAGCGTCACCATGCCATTGGACGAGGCGACATAGGCCTTCGCCAGTGCCGTCCTGCGCGCCGGCAGTCCGTCCACCGCCAGGCGCACTGGTTCCGAGCAGCCGCCCCGCCATCCGTTGCAGCGCCGCGATCTTGGCCTCGCAGTCCTGGATCAGGTCCGCCGCTTGCGCGTCGTCGCCCGGCGCCCCGGCCTCGAACGTGCCGGCCCAGATCCGGATCAGCTGGCGTGAGATGCCGCGCCGCTTGCAAAGCGCACGCAGGGGTCTCGCCCGCGACGAACTCCCCCGCATCCTGCCGCCTGAGCGCGACGCGAACGATGCCGAGCCGTGACGTCCATCCTCCGGACGCCCGCGCAGAGGGGGCAATCCATTTCGCCCGATCTGTCCATCCGCAGGGGCGCACTCCAGTTCGCGCAGAACCCGACCGGCCACAACGCGCATTACGGCGACTGCCACAACCCCTGAACCTGCCCTACATCACCGGCGGCTCGTCGAGCGGCTCCGGCGCTTCGGTAGCCGCCCGGTTCTACTATGCCGCACTCGGGTCGGACACGGGCGGCTCCATCCGCCTGCCCGCCTCGGCCTGCGGCGTCACCGGGCTGAAGCCCTCGCAAACGCGGGTTAGCCGGGCCGGCATCATGCCGCTGTCGTTCTCCGCCGACAACGTGGGGCCGCTGGCACGCACGGCGCGGGACTGCGCGGCCATCATGCAGGCGATCGCCGGACACGACCCGCTGGACCCGACCAGCGCCGAGGAGCCGGTCTTGGACTACGCGGCGGCGCTCACGGGCGATTTGCGCGGCGTGCGCGTGGGCGTGCCGACGAACGCCTTTTTCACCGGCGATGCTCCGGTCAACGAGGCGGTCGAGGCGGCAGTCGATGTGCTGCAGGCCCGCGGCGCGAGCGTCGTCCGCCTCGCGCTGCCCTACATGGACGCGATCCAGGCCTACGTCGGCATCGTCTCCCGCTGCGAGGGGGCGGCGATCCACGCGCACTGGATGCGCGGGCGCGGGCCGGAGTATGCGACGCATCTCAGCGCCCGCCTCTATGCCGGCTATGCCATTCCGGCGCCCTATTACATCGAGGCGCTCAGCGCCCGCGGGCCGACGCTGCGCGCCTTCGCCGCCGAGGCGTTCGACAAGGCGGACGTCATCGTGACCCCGACCATTCCCACCAGCTTGCCGACCCTGGCCAAGACCGACGCCGATGATGGGCCGCCGGGCACGGAGAGGAGGTTCATGGCGGTGTCGGTCAACACCAGGCCGTTCAATTATTTGGGCCTGCCCGCCATCAGCCTTCCCTGCGGGCGTGATCCCAACGGCCTGCCGATCGGGCTGCAGATCGCCGGGCGGCCGTTCGCCGAGGCGCGGGTCATGGCGGTGGCCGACGCCTATCAGCGGGACAGCGACTGGCACGCACGCAAGCCGGCCATGTAGGCTGCGACCGCCCTGACGAGGCGGACGGCCCCGAGGGCGGCATCTTCGTGCCGCGCCCGGGGCGGTTGACCGCAACGGGCAGCTGGCCGTTCGCGATGGAACGGAACACGATTCGTTTAGATTGCGATCGTCCTGAATGGATAATCAGGGCGTCAATTGCCAGTGCAGATCAGTGTAAGGGCCTTGTCGCCCTGGCACAGTCAGGACGGCAAGGATCCAGGCCATGCCAAGCATCCGCTCCGGACTGGACGCCGCCGCCCGTCCAGCCTTCACGCATAGCCCGGCGCCGAACCACGCCCGCGGCGGAGTTCGGACGCCCGACCCAAGCAGGCATTCGCGGCCTGTGCCGAGAATGTTCGCTTAGAAAGCTTCGAAGACGCATCATAGTGCGCTTTGTGACGGCAAACCGTCCCGCGAAGTGATGCCTATTGCTCTGACACTTTCAGAAGGTGCAACATGAGTCAGAGCACTGATCTGATTTTGTAGGCCGATTCAGATGACGGACTGAAGCGTCCGTCATCATCGGACAACTAGGTCCGCACCGGTTGACCCTAAACGGAGTTGGGCGATTGCGTCCCCTCCCCAGTTCCATGCAACACGCTGGCCTAGGCCGCTAGACCCCTATCGCCCTGATTGTGGTCAGAGCGATAGGGGTCCAGCTTTCTCTGGTCTGGCAATTAACGCCCTGGCTGTTTCCAGTCAGGGCGATTGCAGACTAATCGGACACGGCTGACCCGGCGCCCCACAAGTAGATCGCGACGAACAGGAACAGCCAGACAACGTCGACGAAGTGCCAATACCAGGCGGCCGCTTCGAAGCCGAAATGCCGTGTCGACGAGAACTGCCCGGCGCGGGCGCGGAACCAGCAGACGATCAGGAAGATCGTGCCCACGATGACGTGGAAGCCGTGAAAGCCCGTGGCCAGGAAGAAGACTGAGGGATAAATGCCGCCGCCGTTGAACTTGAAGGGGGCTTCGCTGTATTCGACCGCCTGAAGCGTCGTGAAGCTCAGGCCCAGCAGGATGGTCAGGCCCAGGGCCATCACCAAATATTTACGGTGCCCCTCGATGAGCGAGTGATGCGCCCAGGTGATCGTCGTGCCTGAAAGCAAGAGGATGAGCGTGTTCAGAAGCGGCAGCTGGAATGGGTTGAAGGTGCTTACGCCCTCCGGCGGCCAGGCGCCGGCGTCGGGCCCGAGCACGTGCTGGGGAAACAGGGCGAAATGGAAGTTGGCCCAGAAGAAGCCGACGAAGAACATGACCTCGCTGGCGATGAACAGCGCCATGCCGTAGCGCAGGCCGATCCGCACCACCGGCGTATGCACCCCGGCCTTCATGCTTTCGCGGAGAACGTCCCACCACCACAGGGCCATCGTGGACAGGACGAGCAGGAGGCCGATCAGGAACACCCATTTCGTGCCGCTGTGCGCCCAAGTCACGATCCCGAAGACGAGAGTGCCGCCTCCGAGGGCGCCGACCAGCGGCCAAGGGCTCGGGTCAACCAGATGGAACGGCTGTTCCATCGTGGCGCTGGTCCGGTTTTGATCCGTTTCGTTGATCGCGTCCACGCTCATGCCGTCGTATCCAACTTCCTGTCCGCCTGCGCTGCTATCGTCTATGGATTTGGCTGTTACAACGAGTCCATGCCTGATTCAACGTTGTGCCGGGCTATCGGGACGTGTCTTTGATTGACTGGGCACGAAGGCTCGCCTGACGTCCGGGCAACGTTACCCGGCGGCCAGCCGCCAGGCGATCAGGATCCAGAACCCGCCGACCAAGGCGCCGCCGATGATATCGCTCAGGTAGTGCAGGCTCAGAAGCAGCCTGCTGAACATGATCAGGAGGATGAAGGCGCCGGCGACCACGTAAACCCAGAGGCGCCAGCGTTCGGGCGCGCCGGCCGCGATGACCAGCGCCATGAAGCCGAACACGGAGACCGACACCGTGGCGTGCGCGCTTGGAAACGAGGGCGAGGCCGCGGTCAGGCCTTCCAGGAACGGGGGGCGCATCCGGTCGGTGATGAACTTGATCGGCCAGGTGGTCGCTTCCGCGCACAAGAAGGCGAGCCACAGAGGGCCGACCATCGCGCCCCGCCCGGACGACCAGAGCAAGCCTGACGCGACCAGGGCCACGATCGCGCCGGTGGCGCCGGTCCCGGCCTGGGTCAGCCAGTCGAACGCGAGCAGGACCGGGCGCTGCCGCAAGGGAGCCAGGCCCGCCTGGACAACGCCGTCGAACCACACGACGGCGCCGCCGGAGCGGACCATGAACAGCAGCGCGACGAAGGCCGCCGCGAGGATGGCCGCGGCGACGATCACGGCACGTAGACGGTCACGGCCCGGGGCACGACGCCGAAGCGCGCGGGCGTGCTGGTCACGATCTCGCCGTCGGCGCTGATCGGCTGCGGCTTCTTGGTCGTCACCTCGAAGTCCGCGGCGCGCATGGTCCAGACTTCGTCGATGTCGTCATGCTCGCCTTCCGTGAAGGCGCGGGCGGACAGCAGCAGACGCCATTTGGAGCGGAGTTCAAGGCTATAGATGTCCAGCATCTGGTCATCGATCGCCGCCCCGGCGCTGACCACCATGCCGCCGCCGTAGAAGCGGCCGTTGCCGATGGCGATCTGCATGGTCCTGACCCGGTGCGTCGCGTTGCCGGAGCGGATTTCCGCGCTGAACCGCCCGGATCGCAGCAGGACCCGCATCGCGGTCCAGGCGTAGGCCAGCTTGCCTAGCCGGCGCTTGGCGGCCTTGGTCAGGCGGCGGCTGATGTCGACGGTCAGCCCCATGCTCGCCACGTTGAAGAAGAGCTGGCCGTTGACGCTGCCGAGGTCGATGGCGCGGGTCTTGCCGGCGAGGATGATGCGGGCCGCCGCTTCGGGCTCGGTTGGCACGCCGATCGTGCGGGCGAGGTCGTTGGCGGTGCCGAGCGGGAGGATGCCGAGCGGCAGGCCGGTTTCGCGCAGGCATGGGGCGGCGCCGCTTACGGTGCCGTCGCCGCCGGCCATCACGACGCAATCGACCTCGCTGCGGACCGCGCGGACGAGAGCGCCGAGCTCGTCGCGTTTGGGGCATTCGCGCCGGTCGAAGGCGAGGCCTCCGGCCGACAGCGCCTGAACGTAGGCGTCCGCGTCCTGACCGTTGCGGCTGTGCGAATTCACCAGCAGAAGGGCCTTGCGCCTGGTCTCAACCATGGCGTGGCTGATAACACGAAAGCTGGCCGTCGCCGCAACTTGCCCGAGGCGGAGGCGGCGCCACCTTGGATGCTTGGGACTCGTTCGGAGACGTCTGGCATGAACCGATCAGGCGAACGAGCCTCTAGTCTTTGTTTTACTGAGCAACCTTGTCGGCGTGCTGCCGACGCTGCCCTCGAGCTGGATTAGGACCGATCTTGACACTGAAACCGGGGCGCCCGTCCGCGCACAAAGCCACGCCGATCGACGAACGGAACAAGCAGGCCCTCGCCGCCTGGGACGCTTTGCTGCACTCCGCGCTGGAGCTGTCCGGGCCGGGCCGCGGCTCGCCCGAGGCTTGGTTCCTTGGCCCGAAAGCGGAAAACCTGGACATCCTGCACGAGTTGATCGGGGCTGCGATCGACAGTCATGCCCAGTTCCGCCGCAGCTTCCATCCTGAGGACCCGACGCATCTGACGGAGGCGGTCCGGTCGGGCGCGGAGTTCAAGGCCGGGGCGGAGCGGCTGCGGCGGGAGACGGGCGTGCTGCTCGATAAGCTGAAGCTGTCCGCCCCGTTCTCAAGCATGCGCTATCAGGGACACATGCTGTGGGACCAGGCGATGCCCGGCTTGATCGGGCTGGTTGCCGGGGCGCTTTACAACCAGAACAACGTCGCCGCCGAGGCGTCGCCGGTGACCACCCGGCTCGAGATCGAGGCCGGACGCGACCTGTGCCGGATGCTCGGCTACGAGGTTCGCCCGGCGGGGCAGGCCGGCGATGGCGGCTTGACGCCGTGGGGGCACATCACCAGCGGCGGGACAATCGCCAACATCGAGGCGCTTTGGGCGGCCCGCAGCCTGAAGTTCGCGGGCGTGGCGCTGCGGGCCGCGATCCGCGAGGCGCCGGCGCTGGCGGCGGCGCGCGGCCTTGAGGCGCCCCTCTGGGGCGGGGGGACGGGGCGCCTGTGCGAGCTTGACACCTGGACGCTGTTGAACCTCGATCTGGATGTCCTCGCCGGGTTGCCGCAGTCGCTGGCGGCGTTCGGCATCGATCCCGAGACGCTGAACCGCTCGCTGCTCGGCTACACGGTGCAGAACGTGGGGCTGCTGCAGTTCTACCGCAGCTTCATGGCGGACGTGCCGGAGCCGCCGGCGATGCTGGCGCCGGCGACGGGCCACTATTCATGGCCCAAGGCGGCGACCCTGCTGGGGCTGGGGCAGAATGCGGTAGCGGTGCAGCGGGTTGACCTGGATGCCCGGCTGGACCTCGGGGCGGTGGCGGAAACGCTGGAGCAGATGCTGCGCCGCCGGGTTCCGGTGCTGCTGACGGTCGCCGTCATCGGCAGCACGGAGGAGAGCGCGGTCGATCCGCTGGAAGGGCTGGTCTCGCTGCGGCGGGAGTTCCAGCAGCGGGGGCTCAATTTCCTGATCCACGCCGATGCGGCCTGGGGCGGGTATTTCCGGTCCATGCTGCGGGACGGAGAGGATGGGAAGGAGCCGCCGGCGAGCGCCGTCCCGGTTTACGCGATGAGCCCGTACGTGCAGCGGCAGTACGAGGCGCTGCCGCTGGCGGACACGATCACGGTTGACCCGCATAAGGGGGGCTACGTCCCCTATCCCGCCGGCGCGCTGTGCTACCGGAACGCGGCGATGCGGAACGCGATCTCGCTCAGGGCGCCGGTGGTGTTCCACGACCAGGCCGAGCCGAGCGTCGGGGTTTACGGGGTCGAGGGCAGCAAACCCGGCTCGGCGGCGGCGGCGGTATGGCTGGCGCACCGGGTGATCCGGCCGGACCGGACGGGGTACGGGCGCATCCTCGGGCAGTGCATGTGGACGGCGAAGCGGGCGTTCTGCCGCCTGGCGTCGCTTGAGGATCCACGTTTCAGCGCAACCGCGTTCAACCAGACGCCGGGCGAGCGGGCGGGGGCGCCGCAAGGGGCGTTGCAGGCGGAGCGCGAGGTGTTGCGCGAGCTGGCGCCGCTGAGCAATGCCGAGCTGCTGGAGCGGCTGGCGCAGGACAAGACGGCGCGCCGGCTGTTCGCGCAGGTCGGGTCGGACCAGGTGATCCTGGCGTTCGCGCTCAACCTCAAGGACGAGGACGGGCGGCCGAACAGGAGCCTGGCCCGCGCCAACTGGCTGAACGAGGGCGTGTTCAGGCGCTGCAGCGTGGTCGAGCCCAAGGAGGACATGAGCGGGGTGGACCTGATCCTCACGAGCTCCCGGTTCGACACGGCGACGTATGGGCAGCCGTTCGTCGATGCGTTCTGCCGGCGGATGGGGGTGGCGCCGGAGCCGGGAGTGGGCGTGGATTTCCTGATCGGCACGGCGATGGATCCCTGGACGACGGACACGGACAACGGGGATTTCCAGATGGAGCTCGACGCGTCGCTGCGCCGGGCGGTTTATGCCGTGCTGGATTCCGAATAGGGCTGCTAGACCCTTATCGCCCTAACTGTGTCAGGGCGATTGCAGTCTACGCCAGGCCGTCGCGGATGACGGTGCGGGCGAAATAGGTGAGGATGAGGTCTGCGCCGGCGCGCTTGAAGGCGCCGAGGGATTCGAGGATGGCGCGGTCCTCGTCCAGTGCGCCGGCCTGGGCGGCGAACTTGATCATCGCGTATTCGCCGCTGATCTGATAGACGGCGAGCGGGAGGTCGGTGCGGTCGCGGATACGGGCCAGGACGTCGAGGTAGGGCATCCCGGGCTTGACCATCAGGATGTCGGCGCCCTCCGCTTCGTCGGCCCGGCTTTCGCGCAGCGCCTCGCGTCCGTTGGCCGGATCGAGCTGATACTGGTTGCGGTCGCCTTGCAGGTCGCAACCGGACGCGGTGCGGAAGGGGCCGTAAAAGGCGCTGGCAAACTTGCTCGAATAGGACATGATGGGGGTGTTGACGTGGCCCGCCTGATCGAGCGCCGAGCGGATGGCCGTGACCTGGCCGTCCATCATGCCGGAGGGGGCAATGAGGTCCGCGCCGGCCTCGGCGGCGATGACGCATTGCTTGCCGAGGTTGGCGAGGGTCGCGTCGTTCAGCACCTCGCCGTGCTCGAACACGCCGCAATGGCCGTGGGTGGTGTATTCGTCGAAGCAGTTGTCGGTGATGACGACCAGCTCCGGGGCCGCGTCCTTTGCGGTCCGGGTCATGCGGGCCATCAGGCCGCGGGCGGAGAGGGTGTCGGCGCCGATCTCGTCCTTGTTGTGGCTGACGCCGAACAGCATGATGGCGCGGACGCCGTCGCGGGCGATGGCCTCGATCTCACGGGCCAGGTGCTTCTCGGGGATGCGGGACACGCCGGGCATGGATTGGATGGGGAAGGCGTCGTCCACGTCCTCCTCGACGAAGATGGGCAGGATCAGGTCGTCGGGATGGAGCCGGTTCTCGCGGACCAGGGCGCGCAGGGCGGGGGTGCGGCGGAGGCGGCGGTTGCGGGTAGTGGGGAACATGGGGCGGGGTCCGTTCGGTGAAGTCCTGGCGAGGCGGCAGAGTGCAGCAGGCGGGGGTGGCTGGCTAGACCGCGATCGTTCTGACTGGAGTCAGTCAGAACGATCGCGGTCTCAAACAAGGCTAGGCCCGGATCGGCCTGGCTACGGTCAGGGCGATACGGGTCTAGAGCGCCGCCGTGTTGGCCGGGGCCGCTTGACAGGCCGGGCCTGATTACACAGGACAGGGCGCGTCTTTCCGCGGGTGGTTCGTTTGGCTCAGGCATTCCCTTTCACGGCGATCGTTGGGCAGGAGGAGATGAAGCGGGCGTTGCTGATCGCCGCCGTGGACCCGGCGGTCGGGGGCGTGCTGGCATTCGGGGACCGGGGGACGGGCAAGAGCACGGCGGTCCGCGCGCTCGCCGCCCTGCTGCCGAGTCAGCCGGTGGTGGCCGGGTGCCCATACCGGTGCGCGCCCGATGCGGTGGCGGGAGTTTGCGCGGTCTGCGCCGGTGCGGGGGCCATCACGGTTGAGCGGGCGCCGGCGCCGGTGGTGGACCTGCCGCTGGGAGCGACCGAGGACCGCGTGGTGGGGGCGCTCGATCTGGAACGGGCGTTGACGAAGGGCGAGCGGGCGTTCGAGCCGGGGCTTCTGGCGCGGGCCAACCGGGGATTCCTCTACATCGACGAGGTGAACCTGCTGGAGGACCACCTGGTCGATCTGCTGATCGACGTGGCGGCCTCGGGGGAGAACCTGGTTGAGCGGGAGGGGCTTTCGATCCGGCACCCGGCGCGGTTCGTGCTGGTGGGCAGCGGCAACCCGGAGGAAGGGGAGCTGCGGCCGCAGTTGCTCGACCGGTTCGGGCTGGCGGTGGATGTCGCGACGCCCGCGGACATCCCGGCGCGGATCAGCATCGTGCGGCGGCGGGACGCGTTCGAGCGCGACCCGGCGGGGTTCCGGGCAAGCTGGGCCGGGGAGGAGGCGGCGGTGCGGGAGCGGATCGAGGCGGCGCGGATGCTCGTCGCCTCGGTGGAGGTGGGGGATGCGGTGCTGGAGGACGCGGCGCGGCTTTGCCTGAAGCTGGGGACCGACGGGCTGCGGGCGGAGCTGACGCTGCTGCGGGCGGCGCGGGCGTTGGCGGCGCTGGAGGGCGCTGCGGCGGCCGGGCTCTCGCACGTGCTGGCGGTGGCGCCGTTGGCGTTGCGGCACCGGCTGCGGCGAGACCCGCTGGATGATGCCAGCGCCGGGAGCCGGGTCGAGCGGGCGATCCGGGAGCTGTTCCCGGCGTGAGCGAGGCGGCGGCGCCGAGCTGGGACGAGGCGGTGCGGGCGGCGGCGGTGTTCGCCTTGGACCCGGCGGGGATCGGCGGCGTCGCGTTGCGTGCGCCGGCGGGGGTGGCGCGGGACCGTTGGTTGGGAGTGTTGCGGGGCATGGTCGCGGGGCCGGTGCGCAAGCTGCCGGCCTCGGTGGCGGAGGACCGGCTGCTCGGCGGGCTGGACTTGGCGGCGACGCTCGCGGCGGGAGCGCCGCGGCGGGTGCGGGGGGCGTTGTGCGAGGCGGATGGCGGGGTGGTGCTGCTGGCGATGGCGGAGCGGCTGCCGACAGGGGCTGCGGCGCGCATCGCCCTGGCGCAGGATGGCGGGGCGGTGGACGGAGAGGCGGCGCGGTTCGGTTTCGTGCTGCTGGACGAGGGGATCGGGGATGAGTGCCCGGCCGTTTTGCTGATGGAGCGGGCGGGGGTGCATCTTGATTTGACCGGCTTGCGCCCGGGCGATGCGGAGACGCCGGATCTGCAGGCAGCGCGGGCGTTGCTGCCGGCGGTCGAGATCGGTGATCCCGAATTGCAGGCGTTGTGCGAGGCGGCGGCGCGGCTGGGGGTCCGGTCCGGGCGGGCCTGTCTGCTGGCGGCGCGGGCGGCGCGCGGGGCGGCGGCGTTGGCGGGACGGACGATGGCCGCGTCGGAAGATGTGGCGTTCGCAGCCCGGGTGTCGCTGGCGCCGCGGACGACTGCCTTCAGGGAGGCCGCGCCGGAGCCTGGGCCAGAGCCGATGTCTGAACCGGATGCGGGCCGGGGCGAGGGGGACGCGGATGAGGGGAGCGAGGCGAGCGAGGCGAGCGGGGGGGCGATGGCGGACCGGGTGCTGGAGGCGGCGCGGGCGGCGATCCCGGCGGGGCTGCTGGCGGGCTTGCAGTCCGGCGCGTCGCGAACCCGGGAGGCGGGGCGGGTCGGGGCCGCGGTGCGGGGCCTGCGCGGGCGGCGGGTCGGGACGCGGGCGGGGATGCCCGGGGGCGGGCTGCGGCTCGACTTGATTGAGACGCTGCGGGCGGCGGCGCCGTGGCAGCGCCTGCGGGGAGGGGGCCTGGGCGGCGGGCTGCTGATCCGGCGGGACGACCTGAGGGTGATGCGGCGGGAGCAGAAGGCGGGGACGACGACGGTGTTCGTGGTGGACGCGAGCGGGTCGGCGGCGCTGAACCGGTTGGCGGAGGCGAAGGGGGCGGTTGAGCTGCTGCTGGCGGACTGCTACGTGCGGCGGGACCAGGTGGCGATGGTGGCGTTCCGCGGGCGGGGAGCCGTGGTGGCGCTGCCGCCGACGCGGTCGCTGGTGCGGGCGAAGCGGGGGCTGGCCGGGTTGCCGGGTGGCGGGGGGACGCCGCTGGCGGCGGGGATCGAGGCGGGGCTGGAGGTGGCGGGGGCGGTGCGTCGCCGGGGCGGGTCGGCGGTGCTGGTGCTGCTGACGGACGGGCAGGCGAACGTGGGGCGGGACGGACGCGGAGGGCGGGGGCAGGCGCGGGAGGATGCGGCGCGGGCGGCGCGGATGGTGCGGGCGTCCGGGCTTGGGGCGCTGGTGGTCGATACGGGCGCGCGGGCGGGGGCTGCTTGCCGGGAGCTGGCGGGGGCCATGGGCGGGCGGTATCTGGCCTTGCCATACGCGGATGCGGGGGCGGTTTCGCGGGTGGTGCGGGGACTGAGATAGGTTCTGGCCACTTGCGTGCCGGGTATGGACTCGTCGCCCAGGAGGTCTGCCAAACTCGGCGCCTGGTTCCGGGGCGTGATGGCGCGGGTTGGTCTTGAACACGGTTGGGTTTGCTGTCCAAGCGTCGCAGTTGGCCTGGAAGGGTGTTCGCCATTGGCGCGCCCTGGGGTGCTAGTCTGCAATCGCCCTGGCTGTTTCCAGTCAGGGCGATTGCAGACTAGTCATGCGAACCTGAAGGAAGGAGCCCGTCAGGTTCGCACCAAGAGCAGGATACGGTTGGCTGGCTGAGAGTGTAGAGGCGGGCCATGTCGGCGCCGTTCTCAAGGCCGGTGATGACATTCTCCGTGATTGGGCGGGTAATCCTTGGGCAAACGATGAGGGGAGCCCAACGCCGCCCCGAATGCGGCCACCCGGCCCTGTGACGCGAGCCGCGGCGCGGGGCGGCCCTGCCTCCCGCCGCCTCTCAAGCCGGCCGATGGCGCGGCGTGGATCAGCCCTTGGTCGCGCCCGCGGTCAGCCCGGCGATGTAGTAGTCCATCAGGAAGGCGTAGATCAGCACCGGAGGGGCCGCGGCCATGAGGCTGCCGGCCATGATCTTGCCCCACTGGAACACGTCGGCGCGGATCAGGTCGCTGACGATGCCGACGGTCAGCACCATCTGGTCGGAACTGTAGAGGTAGGCCATCGGATAAAGGAAGGTGCCCCAGCCGACGGTGAAGGCGAAGATGGTGGCGGCGATGATGCCGGGCATGGCGACGGGGATGAAGATCTTGAACAGCATCTGCATCCAGGATGCGCCGTCGATCAGGGCGGCCTCGTCCAGCTCCTTGGGGATGGAGGCGAAGTAGCCGATCATGATCCAGGTGCAGAAGGGGACGGAGAGGGTGAGGTAGAGCGGCACCATGGCCCAGGCGTTGTTGGTCAGGCCAAGGAAGCTGATGATCTGGAACAGCGGAATGAATAGCAGGCTTTCGGGCACGAGATAGGTGAGGAAGATGCCCGTAGCCAGCACGCCGCTGCCCCAGAACTTGAGGCGGGCGAGGCTGAAGGCGGCAAGCACGGCGATCACCATGGTGACGATGACGAGGGTGACGGTGACCTTGATGGAGTTCCAGAAGAAGCCGAGGAAGTTGGCGTTGCTCAGAAGCTCGGCGTAGTTCGAGAGGGTGGGATGGCGCACGAGCCAAGGGTTGCCGGCCTGATTGGAGATCTCGGCAGAGTCCTTGAGGCTGGTGACGAGCATGTAGAACGGCGGGACCAGGAAGAAGAAGACGAACAAGCTCAGCGCGGCGTAGCTGCCCCACAGCGCCCAGCGGCGGTTGCGCTGGAGGGCGCCGGCGAGGCGAGGGCGGGCCGCGGGCTGGGCGCCGGCGGCGGCGGTGGCGCTCACATGGCCTCCTTCGAGCGTTGCGTCACGCCCCTGAGGATGAAGAAGGAGAACACGGCGAGGATCGGGAACATGAACAGGCTGACCGAGGCGCCGAGCGGGATGTCGCCGGATTGGATGCCGACCTGGAAGGCGTAGGTGGCGAACAGGTGGGTCTGGTCCTGCGGGCCGCCGTTGGTCAGGATGCGGACGATGTCGAAGTTGGCGAAGGTGATGATCAGGCTGAACAGGACGGTGATGGAGATGATGTTGCGCATCATCGGCAGCGTCACGTGCCACAGCTTCTGCCAGAACCCGGCGCCGTCGATGCTGGCGGCCTCGTAGAGCTGGTCGGGCACGGATTTGAGCGCGGCGAGATACATGATGAGGAAGAACGGCGCGCCGTACCAGATATTGACGATGATGACCGAGAAGCGGGCCCACCACGTGCTGCCGAGCCAGGGAATGGAGGGGCCGCCCAGCCCGTTGATGATCCAGTTGAACGCGGAGTAGGACGGATCGAACAGCCACCACCAGCCGAGGGTGGACATGGCGAGCGGCACGACCCAGGGCACGAGCAGGAGGCCGCGCCAGATGCGCTGGTTCTTGCTGGGGATGTTGTGCATCAAGTGGGCGAGGACGAAGCCGATCAGGGCTTTGACGACGACGGCGGTGACGGCGAAGAAGACGCTTTGGAAGATGACCATCTGGAAGGTCGGGCGGCTGAGCAGGAAGGCATAGTTGCCGAGGCCGACGAACTTGGTCATCTTCTTGTTCAGCATCGAGAGATAGATGGCATAGATGCCGGGGTAAATGACGAGGCTGACGACCACGGCGATGAGGGG
Source organism: Acetobacteraceae bacterium (assembly GCA_965217935.1). Taxonomy (GTDB): domain Bacteria; phylum Pseudomonadota; class Alphaproteobacteria; order Acetobacterales; family Acetobacteraceae; genus JBBROS01. The sequence goes on from OZ244581.1 coordinate 2,726,036, forward strand.
CAGGCACATCAGGACGGCGATGGTCGAGCGGCGCCGCATGAGGCGCTTCATGCTGCCGGGCCTGGAGCGGGCCAGGGAGCGGGGCTGTAATCCGGCTGTAAGCGTCGATCCGTCGGCCATCGTCGTGTTCCCGATTTGCAGGGTTAGCGGCTGAAGCCTTCGAGCTCGCTCTCGGCCCAGGCGATGGTGTCGTTGACGGAGGCGCCGCCCTGGGTGCAGCGGGCCATCATCTTGGTCATGGTGGCCTGGTTGTAGATCTGCACGGCGATCTCGGGCGGGGCGGGGAAGGCGGCGATGGAGGCGGTGGCCTTGTGCTCCGCCTTGAGCGGGTAGTTGGCGACGACGCCCTTCGGCGGGGCCTCCTGCTGCCAGACGGGGAAGTCGTGCATGCTGTCGAACGGCGGCAGGTCGTAGCCGTGGGAGACGTTGCAGAGCTTCTCGGCTTGCGGGCGCTCGCTGAGCCACTCGATCAGCTCCTTGGCGGCGGTCTTGTTGCTGCCGAAGTTCCAGGCGCCCCAGAAATACGGGAGGTAGGGGTAGAAGCGGCCTTTGGCCCCGGCCGGGGAGGGACCATACCAGCACTCCTTGGCGACGTCGGGGGCGTCGCGGACGGCGACGGCCCAGGCCGAGGGCGGGTTGAAGATCAGCGCGCTCTTGCCGGAGACGAGCGCGCGGTTGTTGGAGGCGTCGTCCCAACTGAACACGTCGCCCGACAGGTTGGGGATGAGGCGCTTGCTGTATTCCAGGACCTCCTTCACCTGGTCGGACTTGACGGTGATGTTGCCGTCGGCGTCCACCAACTCGGCCCCGTAGCCGTGGAACAGGCCGCCGACCCAGTCCACGGCGTCGGTGAACTGTCCGAGCGGCAGGCCGAACGGCATTCCCGCCTTGTTGCACGACACGGCGGCGGTCAGGAAGGCGTCCCAGTTCCACTTGTCGTAATCAGGGCCCATCGGCCCTTGGGCGGGGAAAAGCGTCTGCACGTCCATGCCGGCGTGCTGCTTGAAGACGTCCATGCGGAACACGCTCGGCTTGCCTTGGCTGCCGCTGATGGACGGCACTGCCTTGTAGCTGCCTTTGATCTTGGAGAGGTAATCGACCACCTCGTTCATCTTGCCGTACTTGGCGGACAGGCGCTTGACCACGTCATCCATCGGCTCAAGCTGGTCGGCGTTGTTGCGGACTTCCCAGGTGGGATAGGCGAGGACATCGTGGCCGGAGCGGGCCTGGCGCTCGGCGGCGATGGTCAGCAGGTTCTTGTTGCCGACGGAGGTGATGAAGTCGATGGACACATCGACCTTGTTCTTCGCCCCCCATTCGTTGACCAGCTTGCGCATGACGTCGTTGGCGCCCGGCACCCAATGGTCCCATAGCCCGGCGCTGAGGCTGCCCGCTGCGGCCGCGGTTCGGACATGAACCAGAGGCAGGGCCGCGGCGGCTGTGGCGGCCTTGAGGGCAGTGCGGCGTGAAAGGCCGGCTATGGCCATGATCGTTCTCCCTTTGCGTGGCCGGTTAACCTGGCCGACGATCCGTTATGCGAATTCCTCTGCGCAGGATTGCATGGCGCGGGCCTGGTTTGCAAACGTCTTCGGGCCTGTTGAAAGATGATCGCGACGATTGGCGCCGCCAAACAAGGCCGCAGCCTCCGTTTGGCCGGGCAAGCGGCCTGATGCGCCCGTGCGCATCGAGCCCTCGGCGATAGTCAGGCATCATGTCGCGGGACGGTCCGGCCTCGCGCCTGGCCGGCCGCTCCGCCTATCCCGCGCAATGCTCGCGTGCCACTCTTCGGTCCGGGCATGGGAACGGCCGTGCCTGGCAAGGGAGTGACGCACATGGCGAACGCGATGGACGCACATGGCGAACGCGATGAAGGATGCGTGCGACGCGGCGCTGTCGCGAACCGTATCGGGGCGCCCCGGCGTGCCGGGGGTGGTCGCGATGGCAACCGATCGGGACGGCGTGATCTACCAGGGTGCGGCTGGCGTGAGGGCGCTGGGACACGCGGAGGAGATGACGGGGGACAGCGTATTCGCGCTGTTCTCCACGACGAAGGCGGTCACCGGGACTGCGGCGCTGCAGTTGGTCGAGGAGGGCACGCTCGATCTGGACGCGCCGGCCAAGGCGTATGCGCCGGCGATCGGCGCGCTGCAGGTGCTCGAAGGGTTCGGCCAGGACGGCAAGCCCCGGCTGCGGGCGCCGAAGCGGGACGTGACGACCCGGATGCTGCTGCTGCATACGGCCGGGCTGGGGTATGATTTCTTCAACGAGACCTATCTCCGGCTGGCGACGGAGCACGGGCAGCCGAGCGTGATCACGGCGTCGAAGGCTTCGATGACGACGCCGTTGCTGTTCGATCCGGGCGAGGCTTGGGAGTATGGCAGCAACATGGACTGGGCCGGGCAGGTCGTGGAAGCGGTGGCCGGCAAGCGGCTGGGCCAGGTGTTGCAGGAGCGAATCTTCGCGCCGCTCGGCATGACGGACACGGCGTTCGCCCTGACCCCCTCGATGCGCTCCCGGATGGCGCGCATCCACCAGCGCGGCGAGGATGGGGCCCGTTCCCAACAGTCGTGTCACCAGCCGCCATTTCGGCTGGTGGGGAATGGTTGAGGGCGTTGCCCCGGCGCCATTTTGGCTGAACTGCCCATTACGATGGAAAGCTGGGACTGACCGGCGGCCGCTTCGGCCAGCATCGGCGTGCATGCGGGGTGGCAGAACTGCCCAGAACGGCTAGTTCGGGCAGTTCCCGCCGGTGTAGGCTCACCCCATGCCGCGGCCGCGCACCGACACGATCCGCTTCCTGACGCTGGACGAGCTTGGCCGCCTGCTCGCCGCCACGCGCGGGAGCGTCCGCGACCGGGCGCTGTTCCTGCTCGCCTACCGCCATGGGCTGCGCGCGAGCGAGGTGGGCCTGCTGCGCATCGAAGATCTCGACCTCCGGACGCTGCGCCTGATGGTGCATCGACTCAAGGGCAGCCACTCCGGCGCGCACCCGCTGCAGCCTGACGAGGCCAAGGCGATCCGGGCCTGGCTGCGCGAGTGCCCGCAACCGGCTTCGCCGGTGCTGTTCCCGAGCAACCGCGGCGCCCCCATCGCGCGGCGCACGCTGGACTGGCTGATGAAGAAATACGGCGAGATCGCCGACCTGCCCGTGGCCAAGCGCCATTTCCACTGCCTCAAGCACTCCATCGCCACCCACCTGCTGGAGGCGGGCGCCGACCTGCGCTTCGTCCAGGACTGGCTCGGGCACAGCAACATCCAGAACACCGTCGTCTACACCTAACCTGACCACGCGCGGGCGCGACGGCGCCGCCCGGCGCGCCTTCCTCAACTTGCCTCGCTACTGACGCCCGGAGGAGCCGAGCATGAGCGCCGCAACGTTTGACGGCACCTGGAACCTGTCTCCGGCCGACCGGCTGCTGATCGAGGCCAAACGCTGGGGCAGCCGGCTGCGCTTCGCCGTCATGCTGCTGTTCTTCCGCGCCCGGGGCCGCTTCCCGCGCAGCGCGGGCGAAATCAGCGAGGACACAGTGACAGAGTTGGCGCGCACGCTCGGCGTGCCGGCGGTGGACAGCGCCGCATCCCTGCTTCCCAAGGCCGTGGACCGGACCCTGGAGCGGCAGCGGGCTGAGATACGCGCCCTGCTCGGCTTCCGCGAGGCGACTGTCGCCGACGCCGAGGCGCTGGGAGCGTGGCTGCGCGACAGCGTCGTTGCCGAAACCCGCGACCATGGCCGCCTCGTCGCCCAGCTGGAGGAGCGTTGCCGGGTCCTCTGCCTTGAACCGCCAACGCCGGACCGTGTCGGGCGCATCGTCCGCGGCGCGGTGCGCGCCTACGAGGACCAACTCCATGCGACGATCCATGCTCGTCTGCCGGCCGAAGCACGCGAGCGGCTCGACGCCTTGCTGCGGCCATCTCCGGCTGGGGTCGAGGCCGACGGCGAGGACGACCCGGCCGCCCCCGTCGGTGCCCGGGCGCTGCTGAACTTCGTGCGCGGCGACCCCGGCCGGGCCGGCGTGGCCAGCGTGACGCGCGGGTTGGAGCGCCTGGAGGTGATCCGTGCGGTCGGCCTGCCCCCAGACCTGTTCGCAGGCACGCTGCCGCACGAGGTGGAGCTGTTCCGCCGCCGCGTTGCCGTGCAGGCGCCCTCCGACCTGCGCCGCTTGCCGGACCCCGCGCGCCTGACTTGGCTCGCCGCCTATGCCCACCTCCGGGGACGTGCGCTGACCGACAGCCTCGTCGAACTCCTGGTCGAGACCGTGCATGCGATCGGCGCGCGGGCGGAGCGCCGGGTCGAGCAGCAGGCCATCGGCGAGCTGAAGCGGGTGACGGGCAAAACCAATCTCTTGTTCGAGATCGCCGGCGCTGCCGTGGACAAACCCGACGGCACGGTGCGCGACGTCGTGTTCCCGGTGGCCGGCGAGCAGACCCTGCGCGACCTGGTCCGCGAATGGCAGTCCGGGCCGACTTACCGCACGAGCCTGCGCACCACGATCCGCAGCTCCTATGCCGGGCATTACCGGCGCATGGTGCCCAAGCTCCTCGACGCCCTCGACTTCCGCTCCAACAACGCCGTGCACCGGCCGGTGATCGAGGCGCTCGTGCTGGTCCGGCGTTATGCCGCCACGCGGCAGCGCCACAGCCCCGCCCACGAGACCGTGCCGATGGAGGGCGTCGTGCGCCCGCTTTGGCGCGATGCCGTGCTCGACGCCAGCCCCAAAGGCAAGCCGCGCGTCAACCGGATCACCTACGAGATCTGCGTGCTGGAGGCGCTGCGCGAGCGGCTGCGCTCCAAAGAGGTCTGGGTGGTCGGCGCCGACCGCTACCGCAATCCGGATGAAGACCTGCCCGCCGACTTCGCGGACCGGCGCGCGCCGTATTACGAGGCGCTTGGGCTGCCGCTCGACGCCGATACGTTCATTGCCGGCCTGCAAGCGGACATGCGCGCGGGCCTTGCCCGGCTCGATGCCGGCTTGCCGCGCAACCCGCATGTCAGGATCACGAACCGTCGTGGGGGCTGGATCACGGTGTCGCCGCTGCGGGCCCGGTCCAATCCGGAGAACATCGACGCCGTCAAAGCCGAGGTGACGGCGGACTGGCCGATGACGGGCCTGCTCGACATGGTCAAGGAAGCCGACCTGCGGCTCGGCTTCACCGACGCGCTGGGCAGCCCCACGGCCTATGAGACCCTTGACCGCACCGAGCTGCGGCCGCGGCTGCTGCTGTGCCTGTACGGCCTCGGCACCAATGCGGGCCTGCGACGGCTGGACGCCTCGCGCGAGGGCGGCCCGAGCTACCGCGACCTCGCCTATGTGCGCCGGCGTTACCTCACGCCGGACCGGCTGCGCGAGGCGATTGCAGTCGTGACCAATGGCACGTTGCGCGCCCGCAATCCGCTGCTCTGGGGCGAGGGCACCACGGCCTGCGCGTCCGACAGCAAGCACTTCGGCGCCTGGGACCAGAACCTCACGACCCAATGGCACGTCCGCTATGGCGGGCGCGGGGTGATGATCTACTGGCACGTCGAGCGGAACTCGCTGTGCATCCATTCGCAGCTGAAATCGCCCTCCTCGTCCGAGGTAGCCAGCATGATCGAGGGCGTGCTGCGCCACTGCACCGAGATGGCGGTGGACCGGCAATACGTGGATAGCCACGGACAGTCGGTCGTGGCATTTGCGTTCACCAAGCTGCTTGGCTTCCAGCTCATGCCCCGGCTCAAGCGCATCGGCAAGCAGCGGCTTTACCGGCCCGATGCCGGCCAACCCGACCTCTATCCCCACCTGCAGCCCGTGCTGTCGCGGCCGATCGACTGGGAGCTGATCCGCCGACATTACGACGAGATGGTCAAGTACGCGACCGCCTTGCGCCTGGGCACGGCGGAGGCCGAGGTCATCTTGCGCCGCTTCACCCGCGAGAACGTCCAGCACCCGACCTACAAGGCACTGCTGGAACTGGGAAAAGCCATCAAGACCTGCTTTCTCTGCCGCTACCTGTCGGACGAGGCGGTCCGACGCGAGATCAACGACGGGCTGAACGTGGTCGAGCACTGGAACAGCGCCAACGACTTCGTGTTTTTCGCCCGCCGCGGCGAGATGTCGAGCAACCGCCGCGAGGACCACGAAATCAGCATGCTCAGCCTGCACCTGCTGCAGAACTGCATGGTGTTCGTGAACACGCTCATGCTCCAGCAGGTGCTTGCGCGACCGCACTGGGCCGGCCGACTGACGGACCGTGACCGCAAGGCGCTCACCCCGCTCATCTGGGAACACGTCAACCCCTACGGCCGCCAGGAACTCGACATGCGAACCCGCATCGCCGCACTTGCCTGAAAGGATCAGGCCCGTGCAACACACCAACCCGCTCCTCATCGAGCTGCCCATGCCGATCCGCACGCCGCGGCTGCTGCTGCGGCCAGGGCAGCTTGGAGACGGCGCCGGGCTTCTTGAAGCGAAACGCGAGAGCTGGCCCGAGGTCAGCCGCTGGATGGATTGGGCGAGCGGGCCGGTGGACGCGATCACCGAACGCGGCGAGGAGGCTTTTGCACGCAGGAAGGCGGCCGAGTTCATCCTGCGCAGCGAGATATGGCTGCCGGTATTCAGCCGCGATGGCGGCCGGCTCCTCGGCGCTGCGGGCTACCACGCAATCGATTGGCAAGGCCGCCTGTTCAGCACCGGATATTGGGTCCGAACGGGAGAGACCGGGAAAGGGTTGGCGACGGAGCTTCTGGGCGCTCTGGTCCGGTATGCGTTCGGTGCGCTCGCCGCCAACCGGCTTGCCGTCAGCCACGCCGAGGGCAACGGACCGAGCCAGCGGGTGATTGAGAAGCTCGGATTCGAAAAGGAGGGCATTACGCGCCGGTTCTACTTGCTGAACGGAGTACTCGTGGACTCGCGCCACTATGCGCGGTTCGACTGCCAGGGCCTGCCAGAGCTGGACGTGTCCTGGGGCTGACGTGACCGGGACAGCCCGGTCTGGGACTGCCCACTCTCGTGTCCGCTCACCTAACCGAAATGGCGGCTGATGACACGACTGTTGGGAACGGGCCAACTGGCACGAGTGCGACGCCAGCTTGCGCCAGCGGCAGCTTGGCGATCTGGTTCGCCGAGGACGCCACCGAGGGGTGGCGGGCCAAGCCGCGTACGACCCTAGACGGGCAGCCCTGGCATGCGCCGCTGGCCATCCTGACGGCGCTCGCCTTCGCATCGTTCCGCTTGGCCCTGCGGCAAACCGTAAGCTGCACATCGGCCTGGTGAAGTTGCCCCGTTTTCGTGGTTCTCCCCCATTTTTATTGCTGTCGTTCTGCTTACAGAAGTACAAAACTCAGATTTTACTTGGCAATTCCATACTTACGCACTCTGAGCCACTTTGGCTCTCCCATGCTTTGCATGGGTCGTAGCGATCTTGCACCGAGATTTGGCAGTTGCTGCCGGAGTGCCGATAGAACAAGCTGCAAAAGCCTTAAGCCTTACCGACTGTTGAGTTGCATTGAGATCTGACCCGGAGAGGTCCTGAGTTTTCGCTGAGAAATGACCCGTGTCTGACCACGTCCCCCGACGGAACCGTCGGGGTTATCGGAGTGATCGGGATGGAGCTGTTAAGCGTTATTCGTCGGCGGCATCACCGAGAGCAGATGCCGATCCGCGAGATCGAGCGGCGGACGGGCCTGTCGCGAAACACCATTCGTAAGTATCTGCGGTCCAACGCCGTCGAGGTTCGGTTCAAGGTTCCGGAGCGTCCAAGTCGTCTGGACCCGTATGCCGACAAGTTGGCGGAATGGCTGCGCGTCGAGGCGGGCAAGGGTCGCAAGGCGCGCCGAAACGCGCGGCGGCGCCATGCTGACCTGGTTGTCCTGGGCTACGATGGCTCTTATGCGCGGGTCGCTGCTTTCGTCCGCCACTGGCGGGCGGAGCGTGAGACCGCTCAGCGTATCACCGGGCGGGGCGTGTTCGTTCCGCTCGTTTTCCAGCCTGGCGAGGCGTTCCAGTTCGACTGGAGCGAGGACTGGACGGTGGTGGGCGGCAAGCGGGTCAAGCTTCAGGTGGCACATACCAAGCTGTCGCACAGCAGAGCCTTCGTGATCCGCGCCGACCGGCTGCAAACCCACGAGATGCTGTTCGATGCATTAGCTGAGGCGTTCCGCATACTGGGCGGCGTGCCGCGCCGCGGCATTTTCGACAACATGCGGACAGCCGTCGATCGGATCGGCGTGGGCAAGGCTCGGCAGGTCAACGCGCGCTTCACAGCGATGGCCAGCCACTACCTGTTCGAGGCGACGTTCCGTAACCCGGCATCAGGATGGGAGAAGGGTCAGGTCGAAAAAAACGTGCAGGACGCACGGGGGCAGATCTGGCAAGCCATGCCGCCCTTGGCGGACATGCCATCGCTCAATGCCTGGCTCGAGGCCCGCTGGCATCGAGCGCTGGAGCGAGCTTGCCCACGGGGTCCTGCCGGGCAGTGTGGCCGCCGTGCACGCCGAGGAGCGGGCGAACCTGATGCCGGTCGGCCGAGCGTTCGACGGGTTCGTCGAGCACACCAAGCGGGTGTCGCCGACCGGCCTGGTGCACTTCGAGACCAACCGCTACAGCGTTCCCGCCTCGTTTGCCAACCGGCCGGTCAGCCTGCGGATCTACCCCGATCGGCTCGTCGTTGTCGCCGAGGGGCAGATCGTGTGCGAGCACGCCCGGGTCGTCGAGCGCTCCCACGACATACCCGGCCGCACGATCTACGACTGGCGACACGACCTGGCGGTGATCCAGCGCAAGCCCGGGGCGTTGCGCTACGGCGCGCCCTGTGCCGAGATGCCTGAGGCGTTCCGCAAGCTCCAGATCGAACTGCTGCGACGACCAGGGGGCGACCGGGAAATGGCGGACGTCCTCGCCTTGGTGCTGCAACACGATGAGCAGGCCGTGCTGTGCGCGGTGGAGCTGGCTCTCGAGGGCGGTGTCGCCACCAAGATCCACGTCCTCAACCTCCTGCACCGCCTGACGGACGGCAAAAGCAGAGCCGCCGCCATCGACGCACCGCAGGCTCTCGTCCTCACGCAGGAGCCACGGGCCGACATCCAGCGCTACGACGCGCTGCGGGACCGGGAGGTGCGCCATGCGTCATGACCCCGCCAGCGCCGCGCTCGTCGTCATGCTGCGCGGCTTGAAGATGCATGGCATGGCCCAGGCAGCCGGCGACCTGGTGGAGCAGGGCGCACCGGCATTCAAGGCCGCCATCCCCACCTTGTCCCAGCTGCTCAAGGCCGAGTTGGCCGAACGTGAGGTCCGCTCGATCGCCTACCATATCAAGTCGGCCCGGTTTCCCGCTTACAAGGACCTGACCAGCTTCGATTTCGCGGCGAGCGAGGTCAACGAGGCCATGATCAGGCAGCTGCACCAGGGCGAGTTCACCGATCGGGCCGACAATGTCGTGCTGATCGGCGGGCCCGGCGCCGGCACGACCCATCTCGCCACGGCACTCGGCGTCCAAGGTATCGAGCACGGCCGCAAAAAGGTCCGGTTCTATTCCACTGTGGACCTGGTCAATGCGCTGGAGCAGGAGAAGGCTGCCAACAAGGCCGGGCAGCTCGCCGATCGCCTGCTCCGCCTGGATCTCGTGATCCTCGACGAGCTTGGATATCTGCCGTTCAGCTCATCGGGCGGCGCCCTGCTGTTCCACCTGCTCAGCAAGCTTTACGAGCGGACCAGCGTGGCGATCACCGCCAACCTGAGCTTAAGCGAGTGGGGCAATGTCTTTGGCGACACCAAAATGACGACCGCACTGCTCGACCGGCTCACCCATCACTGCCACATCCTGGAAACCGAAAACGACAGTTTCAGGTTCCGGAACAGCGCAGCCGACGGAAAAGGCAGGAGAACCAAAACGCTCGCTTGACCCAGACCCGCAGCACGCGGGAGATAACACAAGGCGGGTCAAATCTCGACGAAAACGCCGGGTCAGTTCTCAGCGAAAATCAACAGGCGTGCGCCGTCAGCAGGAAAGCGAGCCCGGCGAACCCGTTCATGCCGTATACGAACGGGATCAACACCGCGATCGCGGTCAACCCGCTCAGGCCTGGCAGCAAGCCGAAGAGCAGCCCGATCGGCAGGGCCGTTGCGACGGCTTTGAACACCGCCGTCTGCAACGTGAGATGGCCGGCACTGATGATGGCGTCCCACACCGCGGCAACGCGTTCAGGCTAGAAGTATTTCGTGAGCAATACGTTGCGGACCGCTTGCAGCCGGTCCGTCGGCAGGCCCTCGAACACCTTCTTGATGGCGCTCTGCACCTCCTGGCCCGAGGCGTAGTCGATGGGCAGTCCCCTTTCTTTGGCGACCTGCCTGAACTTCGGGTCGTTCAAAATCTGCTCGAACGCATCGCGCAGAAACGCGATCCGGTCGGCGGGGGTTCCAGGCGTCGTGACCAATGCGCGGCCGATCTCGGCAACGCCGGCGCGGAAGTCGATCCACAACGCCTTGTCCTCGGGAATGCTGGCGGTCTCGAAGATGGTCGGAACGTCCGGCAATAGGTCCGAGCGCTTGCGGCCGGTCACCGCAACAGGAATGAGCGAGCCGTCGGAAGAAAAGTCGAGCGCGCTGCGGTTAATGACCGCGATGCCGGTGACGTCGCCGCGAATGGCAGCCAACGCCGATGCGCTTGACCCTTTGAACCCGACGACGAGCTTGCACTTCAGAGCGAGCGCCTCGCATGCAACGGCGCCGTTATCAGTCGGCCCGTCCGTGCGGCCGAGCCCGGAAAACGAGAGCGTCCTTCCGGCCTTGCTGGCCGCGATGAGACCCTGCATCGACGTGGAGCCGGATTCCTTGCTGACCAGCAGCACCCAAGGCTCGGCCGCGACCCGGCCGAGGAACGGAAGGTCCTGCAGCTTAAAGCGGACGGCCGGCGATTCGGTGATTTGCCCAAGCGCCGGCGGCACGCCGTTTATGAACATCAGGGTCAGACCGTCCGGATTGGCTGTCTCAACTTGGTTGATGCCGGTCATGCCGCCGCCGCCCAGGCGATACTCCACAACCACAGTGGCGCCGCTCGCTTTCTGCAGCTCGGGCGCGATCAGGCGGGCATACTGGTCGAAGCCGCCGCCGGGACCGCTGCCGACGAACCAGTGAATGGTCTGGCCTTCGTAGAACTTGCGGGCGGCCGGATCCTGGGCGGAGGCGCGCAGGCTGACGCCGGCGATCAGGCATGCTGCGACGACTGCAAATCGATATTTCGCCATGCTCCGTCCCCGTCTCAACCGTTCAGGCGTCCAACGCGGCCATCACGCGCCCAGGCGTGAACGGCCCTTGGCTGAGCCGCATGCCGATGGCGTCGAACACGGCGTTCGCTATGCTCGGCATCATCGACGGCAAGCCGGATCTTGATGGCCGCCATGAGGAGATCCTGCCGTCTTTTCTCGTTGGCGCCGACGTCAGGAGCGGCATTCGGAAAGGAAAGCCTCTCATTCGCGCTCGGAGAGCAGGACGCGGCCATGGTTAGGCCCCGGCTTTCGCCGGGCAACGGCCGAGGCGGGCATGAAAAGGACCACGCCGAAGACCGCCCGGCCGGCGATATCGCTCCAGATGCCGCCCGCGAACAGACCGGCCGGCATGATGGCCAGCACGCCGCCGACCACCAGCACGCCCCGGAAGGCGATGCCGATCGGGCGGCGCAGCAACCCCACGATCCCGGCCGTAACCATGTAGATGCCGATCACGGCCGTAAGCAGCGCCCAGACGATCTGCCAAGGCTCGCCCGCCAGGATCAGCGATGGCGCAACAGGAATAGGAACGGCACGATATAGGCCGGCCACGCCAGCTTCATCGCCTCGACGCTCGTGTTCCATGCCCCAGCCCTGGCGATGTTGGCGGCGGCGAACGAGGCCAGGGCGACGGGAGGCGCCACCATCGACAGCAGCCCGAAATAGAATACGAACAGGCGCGCCGCCATGATCGGGATGCCGGCCTTGACGAGCGCCGGGGCCACGAGCATCGCGAGCAGGATGTAGACGCCCACCGTCGGCATGCCCATGCCGAGCACCATGCTGATCAGCGCCGTGAAGATGGCGAGCGCCACGACGCTGTTGCCGCTAGCGGTGATGATGTGCAGCGTCAGGTTGAACGCGAGGCCCGAGATGTTGAGCACGCCGGTGATTAGGCCCGCCGCGGCGCAGACCACGATCAGATCGATCGCGGAGCGCCCTGCCGCGCCAACTACGCCCCACACGTCGGCCAAGCGGACCCTCTGGCTCTTGTAGCCGAACGCCAGGCTGCCGGCGAACAGCACGAGAGTCGAGAGGACCGCCGCGCGCTCGGGCCGCATGTTGAGCGCGAACAGGCTGTAGAACAGCACGGCGAAGGGGATCACGAAGTGCCAGCCGGCCCGAAGCGCGGCGCGTGCGCTGGGAACATCGGCCGGGTCGACCGCCCGGATGCCCCGCTTGCCGGCAAGCAGGTCCACGTTGATGAAGATCGCGACGTAATACAGCAGCGCGGACGGTAGCGCCGCCAGCATGACGTCGGAATAGTCGACCCCTATGAAGTCGGCCATGATGAACGCGGCGGCCCCCATGACGGGCGGCACGAGCTGTCCCCCAGTCGAGGCGACCGCCTTGACCGCGCCAGCGTAGGCCGGGGTGAAACCGGCCCGCTTCATCATCGGGATGGTCGCGACGCCGGTGCCGACGACGGTGCCGACGGCGCTGCCCGAGATGGAGCCGAACAGCGCCGAGGCGGCGACCGCGACTTTGGCCGGGCCACCCCGGAAGCGGCCCATGCCGGCCAATGCGAGGTCGTTGAAGAAACTGGCGGCGCCGCACGTCGCGAGCAACTGCCCGGACAACAAGTAGGGCGCCACGATGATGACGGCGACCTTCAGCGCGCTGCCCAGCATCCCGTTGGCGTCGAACGCCAAATAGACCGTGAGCTCGTCGATGGACGTCGGCCGGCTTTAGAATTCGCCAGGCACGAGGTGGCCGAACAGGCCATAGCCGAGGAAGAGCAGCACGACGGCCAGGATGCCGAACCCTGCCAAGGGCTTCAGGTTCAGCATCACCGCGCCGAACAGCACCATAGCCAAGGCCACTAGCCAGCCCGGCAGGTAAAGCGCCTTCATGGTGATTGCGACATAGGTGACCGCGACGATCCCGCCGACCAGGACGGTTATCGCAGCGCACAGCAAAGCCAAGCCGCATGCCATGCGCGACGGCGCCTGCCGGGCGATGGCCAGGAATCCGGCGGCCAAGGCCAGCGACAATGACGCGACCAGAAGCTGCGCATCATAGACCGACAGGCCGAGCTTGCGGCGCAGGTCGGCGGCGTAAGCGATCGAAAGAAAGATGATCGCGACGCCGGCCAGGCTTTCCAGCTGGCCGATGACGCGCTCGCGCTGTCTGCGAAGCATCGTGCTACTTCAGCAGCCCGATCTGCCCGTAGTAGGCGACGGCCGCCGGGTGATAGGTCACCCGTCGAGCTTCGGCGCCACCCCGGCCGGCTCGAACTCGGCGAACGTCCTGAGAATGTCGCGGACTTTGCCCGGATTGTCGTGCAGCAGCTTGACGACCTTCGAGATCGTCCCGTCCGCTACGTGCGCGCCGGCAGCCAGGACGTAGTCGTAGCCCATCATGGGCGTGGGTCGCTCGACGCCCGGGGCGGCGCCCGGCTGCACGACTTTGATGTAGGCGGTGGGCACGAACGCCTGCATTGCCGCCTCGGCCTTGGGCGTTTCGTTGACCGCAAGCCAGCGGACGCCGACCGCCGCATCGACTTCACGCACCTTGCCGCCTTGCAGCGCAAAAAACGCGACGTCGGCGTTGCCGGCGATGAAGTCGTCGATGCCGTTCGGCGCCGAGGGCACGTTATCGGGTTTCATATCCTTGATGGAGAGCCCGCCCGCGGCGAGGATGCCATCGACCTGCAGGCGCAGCGTCGGCTGCGCACTGTAGCCATAGGTGATCGACAACCCCTTCACGTCCGCGACTTTGTAGTAGTTGGAATCCTTGCGGACAATGAAGCCATAGGCGGAGGAGCTCAACGAGGCGAAGACGCGTAAGCTCGCGGCCTTCGAACGGTCCTTGTCCTTTGACCGCTGCCGAGAAATCAGGGCTCGGCACGAGCTGCAGGTCGAGCCGGCCGGCGTTTATCAGCGGCATGGATTACTCGGCGGCGCCATAGGCTTGCACCCGCACGTTCATGCCGAGTTCGTCCGTCAGGAACTTCGCCAAACCAGCGTTGACGGCGTAATTCTGTGACCCCTGCGTGCCGGCGCCGATACCGTTAGGCACACCGTCGAGGCCATCCACCAGGCAGCGATCGCTGTCAATCTCATCGGCTCTCTCTCCCTCATGTTCTTTCTTTTCTCTTGTGTTCCTTACGCCGGCTTCAAACCAGAACCATAGCGCAGCCGCCGCCATGGCGCATCGAGCCTGGTCCCGTCCGGCGCACTGCCTGCCGGCTGCCGTTCATACGCGCGGATCAGGCGCCGCTTGGCGCCGGACACGGCATCGCTGTCCAGGCATGGGCTGTCGGAGCCGAAATTGCCGCGCAACACCGACCGAGTGACAGCCTTTCTCGGGAACACCGGTCTCATCGATGATCCAGGCCTGAACGGGCTCCTCGCGGGTCAGGCATGGCAGCACACGCTCACGGCGCAGCAGCGCCGCGTCCGACCACGGCGCCTGCGCTGCAATATGCAACAGGGATTGATGCTGGGCGGCGGTTCGCTCAGGCGCGGCCACCGCAGCAAGAGGGTCCACGCTTTTGCGCCCATCCGCCACCAGCAGTCCCGCGCAGTCGTCGTCGAACGGCCCGACCCGATCGGCATGGCCGAGCACCGAGGCAAGATCGGCCGAGTGTGCCTCGAACCGAGCGCATGCCCCAGTCTCGTCGTGAAGATCGAATCCTACCTCCTTGAGGGCTCGAAGCTTCAGCCGAAGGGACGCGCCGTAAACCGTTTCGCTGACAATATCAGCCTGGTAGGCGTCATATTTTGCGACGCAGTAGGAGCGGCGACCCCATACGCCCGTTCAAGCAAAGCGCTCCCTCAACGGCGAGTTCATGAAATTGTCTCCCCTCCAAAGCTGTTCGCGCGAGCCGTTTGAGGTTGACCGCGCCTCCTGCATTCGGCCACCCGCCACAAGGACATAGCGTGTTCCAATGACCCATCCGTGGCAGGATAGAGGTTGTGAGACGGACGCAAGGCCGGACATTGTCGCCTAACCGTTGATGAAAGGATTGCACGCATGGACTCTGAGATGCGCGAGCTCTCGACGGCTGATATCGCCGCCGCGGAAAGGCTGCTCGGCGTGTCCTATACGGAGGGCGAACGGCTGCTGATGCTCGACAACCTGCTCGCGCAGACTACGCTGGCGGCCGTGCGGCGCGCCGTCCAGTTGCCGGAGGACCTTGGCCCGGCGACGCGATTCGATCCTCGTTTGCCCGGGTTCGCCATGCCTGGTCCGGAACCGTTCCGGTGGACCGTGCCGGACCAGACGCTCCCTGCCGACGATGAGGCGATCGCTTTCGCGCCGATGGGCGCGCTGGCCGGGTGGATCAAAGGTGGGGCGATCTCGTCCCTGCGCCTGACCGAGATCTACCTGCAGCGCATCGGGCGGTTCGGCCCGGCGCTCGAATGCTTCGCCACCGTGACCGGCACGCTGGCGCGGGCGCAGGCGGAGGCGATGGACCGGCTGCTGGCGGCTGGCACGTGGCTCGGGCCGCTGCACGGCATCCCGTATGGCATGAAGGACATCATCGACACCGCCGGGATCGAGACGAGCTGGGGCGCGGAGCCGTATCGGGGCCGGGCGCCGGAGCGGGACGCGCACGTCACGGCGCTGCTTGCGCGGGCGGGTGCGGTGCTGCTGGGCAAGACGACGGTGGGGGCCTTGGCGTACGGCGACATCTGGCATGGCGGGCGGACGCGCAATCCCTGGAACCTGGAGGAGGGGTCGAGCGGATCGTCGGCCGGGTCGGCGTCGGCGGTGGCGGCCGGGCTCGCGGGCTTCGCGATCGGGACGGAGACGCTGGGGTCGATCGTCTCGCCCTCGGCCCGGTGCGGCGCGACGGGGTTGCGGCCGACCTATGGGCGGGTGTCGCGGCGGGGGACGATGCCGCTCTGCTGGTCGCTGGACAAGATCGGGCCGATTTGCCGGGCGGTGGAGGATACGGCGCTGGCGCTCGACGCGCTGAACCAGCCGGACCCGCTCGATGCGTTCCAGATCCCTGCGCCGTTCGGGTATGACCCGGCGCGGACGGCCGAGGGACTGCGGCTGGGATACTATCCCGAGGATCTCGATCATGCGGACGCCGATCCGCTGGACCGGCAGGCTCTGGATGCCGCGCGGGGTCTGGGCGCCGAGCCGGTGGCGCTGGAGCGGCCCGATCTGCCTTATCCGGCGCTGATGAGCGTGCTGTTCGCGGAAGCCGCGGCGTCGTTCGAGGCGTTGACGGCGGATGGGCGCGACGACCAGCTCGCGTGGCAGGACGCGGACGCCTGGCCGAATGCGTTCCGCAAAGCGCGGTTCCTTTCGGCCGTCGACCATGTGCAGCTCGACAGGCTGCGGCGGCTGGCGATGCAGGTGATGGACGACGCGTTTCGCCGGGTGGACGCGATCATCGGTCCGGCGCAGGCGGGTCCGATGCTGGTGATCACCAACTTCACCGGGCACCCGTGCCTTTGCCTCAGGGCGGGGTTCCGGCAATCCACGGCACGGGGACGCACGTCGCTGGCGCGCAGCCGGCTGGAGACCGGGACCGCGCAAGGAGGGACGACGTTCCGGGCGCCGCACAATGTCTGCCTTTGGGGCCGGCTGTTCGACGAGGGGCCGATGCTGGCGCTCGGGCGCGCCTTGGAGCAGCGGCTGGGCGTTGCCGCCCACCGGCCGGAGTTGCCTGGCTGACGGGTGGCCTCCTTCAGGGCTCGTTCGAAAGCAATCGCTGTGACTCGATCGGGCGAACGAGCCCCGAGCCTTTTTGCCGGGCAGCTTTGCCGGCGTGCTGCCGCACTTGTTGCCGACGCTGCCCTTAGGTCCTCATGGCGCCGATGGCGTTGACGTAGACCGCGTAGACCGAAGTGCTGGCAGTCATGAACAAGCGGTTCTTCTTCACGCCGCCGAAGCAGAGGTTGGCGCAGGTTTCCGGCAGGTGGATCTTGCCGATCAGCGCGCCTTCCGGGTGGTAGCAGCGCACGCCGTCCTCGTGGGCGTCAGCCCAGCCCATGCTGCACCAGACGTTGCCGTCGGTGTCGGTGCGGACGCCGTCGGTGAAGCCGGGGAGGAAGTTCTCGGCGAAGATTTTGCCGCCGGAGAGCGTGTCGCCGTTGACCTGGAACGAGCGGATGTGGGCCGGGCCGCCGTGGGTCGCGCCGCTGTCGATGACGTAGAGGGTTTTCTCGTCCGGAGAGAAGGCGAGGCCGTTGGGACGGGTGAAGTCGCCGGCCACCACGGTTGCCTTGCCGGATTTTGGGTCGAGCCGGTAGACGTTGGTCGGCAGCTCGGCCGTCGCTTTATGGCCCTCGTAGCCGCCGTCGATGCCGTAGCCGGGGTCGGTGAACCAGATCGCGCCGTCGTCGGCCACGACGGCATCGTTCGGGGCGTTGAGCGG
Source organism: Acetobacteraceae bacterium (assembly GCA_965217935.1). GTDB lineage: Bacteria > Pseudomonadota > Alphaproteobacteria > Acetobacterales > Acetobacteraceae > JBBROS01. The sequence goes on from OZ244581.1 coordinate 2,743,615, forward strand.
CTTGCCGTCGTGGCTGTCGATCAGGACGGTGATCGTGCCGTCGTGCTCGGTCCGCGTGACCCGGCGGGCGTCGTGCTCGCAGGTGATCAGGCGGCCCTGCCGGTCGGTGGTGTTGCCGTTGGAGTAGTTGGAGGGCTTGCGGAAGATGCTGGTCTCGCCGGTTTCCTCCAGCCAGCGCATCATGCGGTTGTTGGGGATGTCGCTCCAGATGAGCTCGCCGGTCATGCCGAGGTAGGCCGGTCCTTCGGCCCAGCGGAAGCCGGTGGCGATCCGCTCAATGGCCGCGTTGCCGACTTTGCCCTTGAAGCTCTTGTCCACCGCTTCGACCCTTGGGTCGGGGTAGCGGGTGCCGGGCAGGTCGCCGAGCGGCAGGTCGTCGGCGAAGGCGTGGCGGAAGGGTGCGGCTGCGGCGGCGGCTGTTGCCGCGGCCAGAAGTTGGCGCCGGTTCATGGTCTCCTCCTTTTGCTCGCCGTCGTGGGTGCGGCGTGGCAGGGAGGGTGGCGCAATCCGGCGCCGGCGCGCAACCGTTTTGCATCGCCGGGTGCGCTGCGGTCAGTTTGGCAGGAGATGGCGGGCGGCGAGGCCGAAAGTCACCAGGTCGAAGCGGGACCGAGGGCAACAAAAGCGGCCCTCGTCATGAAACGATCAGGTTTGGGACAGGTTGGCTTCCAGCAGGATCGTGTCGGCCATGAACTCGGCGCTGTGCCAGGCGCCAGGGGGGAGGTTGAGGGCGGCGCCGGGTTCGAGGGGGATGGTGCCCTGCTCGCATTCCAGCCGGCCTTGGCCGCTGACGACGTAGAGGAACTGCTCAAAATCGTGGTGATGGCGGGTGGCAACGTGGCCGGCCTTGATGGAGAGCTGCCGGAGGACGCCGCCCGCGCCTTTCAGCTCGGAAGGGACCGAGGCGTCGGGTGAAAAGCGGGCGGCGGTGACCATCAGGCGACCGAGAGGCGGACGTCGACGTTGCCACGCGTGGCGTTGCTGTAGGGGCAGACCTGGTGGGCTTTGTCGACGAGGGCCTGGGCCTGCTCTTGCGGGACGCCTGGGAGGGTGACCTTCAGCGCGATGTCGAGGCCGAAACCGCCTTCGGAGCGGGGGCCGATGCCGACGTCGGCATGGACCTTTGTATCGGCCGGAACCTGCGTGCCGCTCTTGTCCTGGCCGGCGACGGCCTTCATGGCGCCGAGGAAGCAGGCGGCATACCCGGCAGCAAAAAGCTGTTCCGGGTTATTGCCGCCGCCGGGGCCGCCCATTTCCTTCGGCACGGCGAGCTTGACGTTAAGCGCGCCGTCGTCGGTTTGGGCCTGGCCGTCGCGGCCGCCGGTTGCGGTTGCGGCGGCGCGATATTTTACGTCTACGGACATCGAAGTTTCCTTAGTGATTTGAGCCGGTAAATCGGTGATGGATCGGACGGGTTCAAGGCGGTACAGCAGAACGGCCGGGCATAAGTCCCGGCCGCTCCGCCGAAGTCCGCTGCGCAGCCTGCCCGCTGGTAGGCCAGGTTGCCGTCGCGAGGCTATTCCGCGGCTTGGGCCGGAATTGGCTGATCCGAAGCTGAAATCGGGTCGGAGTTAGCCGGGATCGCTGCAACGGCGAGAGCCTTGGCAACGCCGGATTTATAAGCCGGGTCGACGCGGCCGAAGTGCTCGAGCTGCCGGTCGACGATGTATTGCGGCACGCCCTGCATGGCGGCGGCGATGTTGCCATAGAGACGCTCTTGCTGCTCGGCGCCGAGGAGGCGGAACAGGGCGCCGACCTGTCCGTAATCGTCGTTGCCGTCGCGGTGGTTGTAGCGGTCCGCGTCGCCGTTGATGCGCAGCGGCGGTTCCTTTGCGGACGGCTGCTCGACCGGGCCGTTGAAGGAGTTCGGCTCGTAGTAGGCGTCGGCGCCCTTCGGGGCGTCGAAGCGCATCGGGCCGTCGGCGTGGTAGGTGTTCTTCTGGCTCTTGGGCGCGTTCACCGGCAGGCTCTCGTAGTTGGTGCCGACCCGGTAGCGGTGCGCGTCGGCGTAGGCGAACGTGCGGGCTTGCAGCATCTTGTCGGGCGAGAAGCCGATGCCCGGCACGATATTGGACGGCGAGAACGAGGACTGCTCAATCTCGGCGAAGTAATGCTCGGGATTGCGGTTCAGTTCGCAAACGCCGACCTCGATCAGCGGATACTCGTCGTGCGGCCAAACCTTGGTAAGGTCGAACGGATTATAGGACGTCTTCTCGGCATCCGTCTCGGGCATGACCTGGACGCAGAGCTTCCACTTGGGGAAATTGCCCTTGCCGATCGACTCATAGAGGTCGCGCTGGGAGCTTTCACGGTCCACGGCGATGATCGAGTTGCCCTCGTCGTTGGTCCAGTATTCGTGGCCGTTCATGGTTTTGAAGTGGAACTTGACCCAATAACGCTCGCCGGCGTCGTTCCACAGGCTGAAGGTGTGGCTGCCATAGCCGTTCATGGTGCGGTAGTTCTTGGGCAGGCCGCGGTCGCTGAACAGGATCGTGACCTGGTGCAAGCTTTCCGGGCTGAGCGACCAGAAGTCCCACATGGCGGTGGCGGAGCGCATGTTGGTGCGCGGGTGCCGCTTCTGCGTGCGGATGAAGTCCGGGAACTTCATCGGGTCGCGGACGAAGAACACGGGCGTGTTGTTGCCCACCATGTCCCAGTTGCCGTCCTCGGTGTAGAACTTGACCGAGAAGCCGCGCACGTCGCGCTCGGCGTCGGCTGCGCCGCGCTCGCCGGCGACGGTGCTGAAGCGCATCAGCAGGTCGGTCTCGGTTCCGGGGGCGAAAACCTTGGCCTTAGTATATTTCGTGATATCGCCGGTCACGGTGAACGTGCCATAGGCACCGCTTCCCTTGGCATGGACGACGCGCTCGGGAATGCGCTCACGGTTCTGGTGAGCCAACTTCTCGATCAATTGATAGTCCTGCAGCAGCAAGGGGCCGCGAGGCCCTGCGCTGAGGCTGTGATTGTTGTCCGGCACAGGCGCGCCGGCGGTGGTGGTCAGAATAGGGCGGTCGCTGGACATCGGGATTCCTCTGTTTTGCGGTGAGTTTTGTGTAGCAGCGTCTATTTATGGTGGTAAAGTCGATGGTTCCGAACGAATGGTTCGGTTTTACCTATCATTGGGGCGCGTCATGAGCTTGGCAGGCCTTTCCTTGCGGGACCTTGAATATGCCGCCGCGGTGGACCGCGAGCGTCATTTCGGGCGGGCGGCGGCGGCCTGCAACGTCAGCCAGGCGGCGTTGAGCGAGCAGCTGGGCAAGCTGGAGGGGGTGCTTGGGGTGCGGCTGTTCGAGCGAGGCAACCGGCGGGTGGCGCCGACGACGCAAGGGGCGGTGCTGCTGCGGCAGGTCGGGCGGGTGCTGGCCGAGGCGCACGGTCTGCAGGAGCTGGCCCGGTCGGCCGGAGAGTTCGACGGGGCGCTGCGGCTGGGGGCGATCGCCACGCTCGGCCCGTATTACTTGCCGCATCTGCTGCGCCAAGTGCGGAGCGGGTTCCCGAGGCTCACGCTGCAGCTCAGCGAGGGGCAGACGGATGCATTGCTGGACCAGCTTGGGCAGGGGACGCTCGATGCGGTGCTTGCGGCCTTGCCGCTAGGCGGCCAGGGGACGGTAACGGCGGCGTTGTTCTTCGAGCCGTTCTCGCTGGTGTGCCCGGCGGGGCACAGGCTGGCCGAGCTTGAGCGCCCGGCGCTCGATGATCTGGACGGTGACGACTTGATCTTGCTCGAGGACGGGCACTGCCTGCGCGACCAGGCCTTGGCGCTGTGCCGACGCGGGGCTGAGCACCGGCGGCAGGCGACGAGCGTGGAGACGCTTTGGCACATGATCGCCGCCGGGGAGGGTATGTCGCTGCTGCCGGCGTTGAGCGCCGGAGGGCGGGAGACGATGGCGGAGATGGTGCGGGTCCGGGACATGGCGGATGCGGAGGCCGGGCGGACGATCGCGTTGGCCTGGCGGCGCACGGACTCGCGGCGCGGCCATTTCGAGGCGCTGGCGGAGGCGTTGCGGGCCGGGTTGCCGGAAGGCGTATCGGCGGCGAAGCGGGAGCCGGACGGCGCGCGTCGAGGCCGGTGACGGCGAAGGCCGTGGCTCGGGGCCGAGTTTTTGCAGGCGGCCTGCCACTGTCACTGCCGGGTGTCACTGGCGGGCATGTATCTGATCCACAACGTTATTAGCGCGTAGGTCACGATTTCTTGACGAACTGGCTGTTTATCTACTCTGGTTGTGATGGTTTGGCAGCCCTGCATTCAAGTGTGACTTGAGCGCTACATTCTCCGGGCTGACATCAAAATTGTAAAAATGTTAGTGGCATTGTCAGGGAAAACTTGCCAATGTCCGCTTGTTTCCCATAGGCAACGGAGTGCGACGGGCCAGTGCCGGCCTTGAGGCGTTTCGGACGTTTTGGCCGGCTCTGGCTGAGACGCAGAGAACAACTGCGCCAAACGTGGCGCAGCAGTTAACTCCACACAAATCTTTTGGACAAAAACCCATGGATGGCCCAGTCAATCTAATCGGTTATCATCTCACGTTCGATGCCGAGTTCAGCAACGCCAGCGATATGGCTTTGTTCGACAATGCGTTCATCAACGGCGACCGGACACTGTGGAACAACAAGGAGATCGAGAGCTACGTTGATTACTCGGCGTCGGACCCGAACAGTCCTTATGCCATCGCCAACGGGGCGTTGAAGGTCACGGCGAGTCCGACGCCGGCCAACGGCTATCCATATACGTCGGGACTGCTGTCGACCGCGCGCACGTTCTCGCAGAACCAGGGTTACTTCGAGATGCGGGCGCAAGTCCCGCTGAAACAGGGCTTCTGGTCCGCGTTCTGGATGCTGAACCCGACGGGCTATCCAGAGATCGACGTCATGGAGCAGCCGTTCACGGGCAAGAGCACGGAATATTGGACGCACACCAGCACGCCGTCGGACAGCAGCGGCGGCTACACCGATGTGGGCGCCGACGTCTCAAAGGGATATCACAGCTATGGCTTCATGTGGACGGCCAACTCAATCCAATACACGTTCGACGGCAACTATGTCGGCTACGCGCACGTCACGCCGCCGGAGCTTGCCAACCTGAAGCTGTACCTGCTCGCCAACCTTGCCGTCGGCGGCCAGGGGAGCTGGCCGGGACCGCCGGTGAAAGGCGCTTCGGCGGACTTCAGCATCGACTATATCCGCGCCTACTCGAAAGACCCGGCGGTCGCGGCGGTCGCGCAGAAGCCGATCTCGTCGCCTGACGGCGCCGCTACCGCGCCGAAGCTGACGTTGCCGCCGCCGGCGACGCCGCTTACGATTGGGTCGGGCCCGGACACGCTGACGCTGCAGGTCTCGGAGGACGCCTACAACGGCGACGCGCAGTTCACCATCAGCGTCGACGGGGCGCAGCAGGGCGGGGTACAGACGGCGACCGCGGTGCATGGCGCCGGGCAGAGCCAGACGTTCACGGTGCTGGGGACCTTCGGGACCGGCGCGCATACCGTCACGGTGAATTTCCTCAACAACGCCGGGGATGCGGGCGGCGATCGCAATCTGTTCGTGACCGGCGCGGCGCTGAACGGGGTGGCGGTCCCGAACGCGGCGCTGAACGAGTATTCGGGGGGACCGCAGAGCTTCACGATCCCGGCCGGCGGCGCTCCAGCGCCAACTCCGGCGCCGACGCCGGCTCCTGCTCCAACGCCAACTCCTGCTCCGGCGCCGACACAGACTCCGGCGCCGGTGAAATCTGACGTGAGCCTGGTCGTCGGCTCGGGTCCTGACTCGCTCGTGCTGCAGGTTGCGGAGGACGCTTATCAAGGAAACGCGCAGTTCACCGTCAGCGTTGATGGCGTGCAGCAAGGCGGCGTGATGACCGCGACCGCGCTCAATTCAAGCGGGACCACGCAGGCGGTCACGGTGCTCGGCAGCTACGGCGCGTCGAGCCATACGGTCACGGTCAACTTCATCAACGACTTGTTCGATGTGGGCGGGGACAGGAACCTGTTCGTGAAATCGTCCAGCCTGAACGGCGCGGGCATTCCGGGCGGCGGCTTCAACCAATATTCGGGCGGGCCAAAGAGCTTCACGTTCACGGGCGACGACAAGGCGTCCGCACCGGCGCCGGCCGCGGCGCCGCCCGCGCTATCGGTGGGCGCCGGGACGGACAAGCTGGTGCTGCAGATCGCCGAGGACGCCTACCAGGGCGACGCGCAGTTCACCGTCAGCGTGGACGGCGTGCAGCAAGGCGGCGTGCTGACGGCGAGCGCGCTGGCCACGGGCGGGCAGACGCAGGCGTTGACCGTGCTCGGCAGCTTCGGCATGGCGGCGCATTCGATAACGGTGAATTTCCTCAACGACGCCTATGGCGGGACGGCGGCGACCGACCGGAACCTTTATGTCCGCTCGGCGTCGCTCAACGGAACGGCCGTGCCGGGCGCGGCGCTGAACGAGAGGGGCGGCGGGCCGCAAAGTTTCGCGTTCACCGGCAACACGCCGGCGGCGAGCCCGGGCGGGACGGCGCTGCCAACCGTCGGCAGCGGGCCGGACACGCTCGTGCTGAAGATCGCCGAGGACGCCTACAAGGGGGACGCGCAGTTCACCGTCAGCGTGGACGGCGTGCAGCAGGGCGGGGTCATGACGGCGAGCGCCTCGAACGCGGCCGGGCAGACGCAGCCGCTGACGATCCTGGGCAGCTTCGGCGCGGCGTCGCATAGCGTGACGGTCAACTTCATCAACGATCTTTACGACGCCGGGGGCGACCGGAACCTGTTCGTCAAGCTCGCCTCGCTGAACGGCGTGGACCTGCCGAACTCGGGGCTGAACGAATATGCCGGCGGGGCGAAGAGTTTCGGCTTCGTCGGCAATTCGTCGAGCCCGGCGCAGATCGGCCAAGGCCCCGACGCGTTCCTGCTGACGATGAGCGAGGATGCCTATATGGGCGACGCGCAGTTCACCGTCGCGGTGGACGGCGTGCAGCAGGGCGGAGTACAGACAGCGACGGCCTCGCATGCGGCCGGGGCGAGCCAGGCGTTCGCGGTCGGTGGGACATTCGGGCCGGGGGCGCATTCGCTCACGGTGAATTTCCTGAACGACGCATGGGGCGGCACGCCGGAGACGGACCGCAACCTCTACGTGACTGGCATCAGCTACAACGGAGCCAACGTGCCCGGCGGCGCGGGCACGCTTGCCGTCCCGGGGCCAATGACGTTCACGATCCCGGTGCTGTCGTAGGATGTCTCGACGGACGCGCGCTTGATAGACGAGCGCGCGTCCGTCGGACCATATTCAGTCGCCGGGTCTCAGCTTTCCGTGCCGGGCATCGCAAGCGTTGTCCGCATGGCTTCCTTGTCCGGCCTCGCTTCCCCGCGAGGCTCAATCGTGCGATGAGACGCGCCTCGCACCAGCACGATTGCCAGGAATGTCAAACCTCTACACCGAGACCGTGACCGGCGTCCGCCACTGGACGGACAGCCTGTTCAGCTTCCGCACCACGCGCGACCCGGCGTTCCGTTTCCTGTCCGGGCAGTTCACCATGATCGGCCTCGAAGTGGACGGCAAGCCGCTGTTGCGCGCCTACAGCATGGCCAGCGCCAATTACGACGAGGAGCTCGAGTTCTTCAGCATCAAGGCGGAGGGCGGGCCGCTGACGTCGCGGCTGCAGCACCTTCGGCCGGGCGACACGGTGCTGGTGGGCAAGAAGCCGGTGGGGACGCTGGTGCAGGACAGCCTGCTGCCCGGGCGGACCCTGTATCTGCTGGGAACGGGGACGGGGCTGGCGCCGTTCGCCAGCATCATCCGCGACCCGGACGTCTATGAACGGTTCGAGCACATCGTGCTCGGCCACGGCTGCCGGCACGTGGCGGAGCTGGCCTATGGCGAGGAGCTCGTCTCGGCGCTGGCGGCGAACGAGTATATCGGCGAGCTGGTGGAACCGAAGCTGCGCTATTACCCGACGGCGACGCGGGAGCCGTTTCGGACCAACGGGCGGCTCACGGACCTGATCGGGAGCGGGACGATGGCGGACGACCTCGGACTGCCGCCGTTCGGGCCGGCGGACGACCGGGTGATGCTCTGCGGCAGCCCGGCATTCCTGGATGACATGGTGGCGCTGCTGGAGGGGCGGGGGTTCGAGGAGGGAAGCCATAGCTCGCCTGGTGAGTTCGTGATCGAGAAAGCGTTCGTGGGCAAATAGCGCCGGTCGCGGCGCCTATCTCGAAACTATCGCGGGACTGCAATGCGGTTGCAATCTGAATTGCCGATGCTGGAGGCATCGAACAATTTGGAAGGGTTGCCCCGATGCCGATGTCCCGCATCAAGATGTCTCGCCGCCGGCTGCTATCGTCTTCGGGGGCTGCGGCCCTGGGCCTCGCCATGCCGTCGATCAGCCGGGCCGCCAGCCGTCCGGGCTTTCCCCACGGCGTGCAGTCGGGCGACGTCTCGCAAAGCACAGGCATGGTCTGGACCCGGACCGATCGCCCGGCGCGCGTCCGCTTCGAGTGGTCCACGACCGAGAGCTTCAGGGATGCCACTCGCTTGGCCGACCTCGATGCCTTGCCGGTTGCCGACATGACGACGAAGCGGATGCTCGACGGGCTGCCCGCGGGGCAGGACATCTTCTGGCGGGCGGTGGCGGCGGACCTGTCCGACGTGAACGCCGTGTCGGAGCCGACCACCGGGCATTTCCGCACCGCGCCCCGGTCGCGGCGCGACGTGCGGTTCGTCTGGTCGGGCGACACGGCCGGCCAGGGCTGGGGCATCAACAAGGAGGATGGCGGCTTCGTCACCTACAAGGCGATGGCGGGCCGGCAACCGGATTTCTTCATCCATTCCGGCGACACGGTCTACGCCGACGGGCCGATGCAGGAGACGGTCGAGCTCAAGGACGGGACGATCTGGAAGAATCTCGTCACCCCGGAGAAAGCCAAAGTCGCCGAGACGCTGGACGAATACCGGGCACAGTGGAAATACAACCTGCTTGATGAGCACGTGCGGGCAATGAACGCTGCCGTGCCGACATTCTATCAGTGGGACGACCATGAGGTAGTCAATAATTGGTCGTCTTTGAAGGACTTATCCGGCGACGCCCGCTATGCCGTCAAGGATATCGCGGTGCTGTCGTCGCGGGCGGCCAAGGCGTTCCAGGAGATGACGCCGATCTCCTACGTGCCGCAGGAGCCGGGGCGGATCTACCGCAAGATCGGATACGGGCCGATGCTCGACGTGTTCTTCCTCGACATGCGCTCCTACCGCGGCGGCAACGGCGCGAACCTTGAGACTGAGCAGTCGGACGCGACCGCCATGCTCGGGCGGCGGCAGGTGGAGTGGTTGAAGCGGGCGCTACAAGGCTCGGGCGCGACGTGGAAGGTGATCGCGTCCGACATGCCGCTTGGCCTGGTCGTGCCCGACGGGCCGGGCCGCTATGAAGCGGTCGCCAACGGCGACTCCGGCGCGCCGAAGGGGCGGGAGTTGGAATTGGCCGAGCTGCTGCGGTTCATCAAGGCGGCGCGCATCGACAACACCGTCTGGCTGACGGCTGACGTTCATTACACCGCAGCGCACCATTACAGCCCGGAGCGGGCGCAGTTCCAGGATTTCGAGCCGTTCTGGGAGTTCGTCTCCGGCCCGCTGCAGTCCGGGACGTTTGGCCCGAACAAGCTGGATGCGACGTTCGGGCCGGAGGTCAGGTTCGTCAAGGCCCCGGATGCCGCGATGGGGCAGAACCTGCCGCCTTCGGCTGGCTATCAGTTCTTCGGTCTGGTGGACATCGACGGCGCCAGCGAGGCGATGACCGTCCGGCTGATGGACCGAGCGGACGCCGAACTTTGGATGATCACGCTGGAACCGGCGCGTCGAAGCTGACACGCGCGGCCAACATGGACAGGACGGCAAGCCCCGGGATCGCTCCCGGTGCACAGTGGCGTCAGTAGCGATAGAGTTCGTGCTTGAACGGGCCGGAGACCTGTGCGCCGATGTATTCAGCCTGCTTCGGGGAGAGTTTGGTCAGCTTGGCGCCGACCTTCTCTAGATGCAGGGCGGCAACCTTCTCGTCGAGCTGCTTAGGCAGCGTATAAACCTTGTTCTCATACTTGCCCTCTGACGCGGTCCATAGCTCGATCTGCGCCAGCACCTGGTTGCTGAAACTCGCCGACATGACGAAGCTTGGGTGGCCGGTGGCGTTGCCGAGATTGACCAAGCGGCCCTCGCTGAGCACGATCAGGCGCTTGTTGTCGGGGAAGACGACCTCGTCCACCTGCGGCTTGACGTTCTCCCACTTGAAGTTGCGCAGGCCCTCGATTTGGATCTCGCTGTCGAAGTGGCCGATATTGCAGACGATGGCGCGGTTCTTCATGGCGCGCATGTGGTCGACGGTCAGCACGTCGATATTGCCGGTGGCGGTGACGAAGATGTCGCCGCGGGGGGCGGCTTCGTCCATGGTGACGACCTCGTAGCCTTCCATCGCGGCCTGCAGGGCGCAGATCGGGTCCACTTCGGTGACGAGCACGCGGCAACCGCCGTTCTTGAGGCTGGCGGCGCTGCCCTTGCCCACGTCGCCGTAGCCCGCCACGACGGCGACCTTGCCGGCCAGCATGACGTCGGTGCCGCGGCGGATGGCGTCGACCAGGCTTTCCTTGCAGCCGTAGAGATTGTCGAACTTCGACTTGGTCACGCTGTCGTTAACGTTGATGGCGGGGGTCTTGAGCGTGCCGGCGCGCGCCATCTCCCACAGGCGATGGACGCCGGTGGTGGTCTCCTCGCTGATGCCCTTGATGTCGTCGAGCATCTCGGGGTGTTTCTCGTGCATGACTTTCGTCAGGTCGCCGCCGTCGTCCAGGATCATGTTCGGGGTCCAGCGGTCGGGGCCGGTGCCAGGGCCGGTGATGGTGGACTCGATGGCCGACCAGAACTCATCCTCGTTCATGCCCTTCCAGGCGAACACGGGGACGCCGGAGGCGGCGATGGCGGCGGCGGCATGGTCCTGCGTGGAGAAGATGTTGCAGGACGACCAGCGCACTGTGGCGCCGAGGGCGGTCAGCGTCTCGATCAGCACGGCGGTCTGGATGGTCATGTGCAGGCTGCCGGCGATGCGGGCGCCCTTCAGCGGCTTGCTGGCGCCGTACTCGGCGCGGAGCGCCATGAGGCCGGGCATCTCGTCCTCGGCCATGGCGATCTCCTTGCGGCCCCAATCGGCGAGGGAGATGTCGCGGACTTTGTAGTCGTGTTGCGTGTTGGGGACGTTGGTGTCGGGCATACGGCGCTCCTGCATCGGTTGGCGGCGGTATATAAGGATATGTTTATCACCGCAAGATGCAGGTAACCGGGTCGCCGACGCGCAGCGCGCCGAGGGTTTCGGGGATGGCGTTGCAGCCGAAGGTGATCTGGCCCCCGGCGTCGCGGCGCAGCCTGCCGAGGGTGCGGAGGGGTTCCTTCCGGGGGGTCAGGGCGCCGGTCTGCTGATCGACGGTGATGACGGCGCAGCGGGCGCAGGGGGAGGCGAGGCGGAGGCGGACGGGTCCGGCGTCCAGGTGGGACCAGGCGTCTTCGGCCCAGGCGGAGGCGCCCTCGAGCACGATGTTGGGTCGGAAGCGGGTCATCGGGACCGGATTTGGCAGGCGCTGGTTGAGAGCTTGCAGGGACCCGGCCGTGGCGACGAGCAGGGGGAAGCCGTCGGCCAGGGAGACGACGTCGCCGGGCCGGGCGAGGCCAGGGGTAACGGGGCGGGCGGCGGGATCGGCGAGATAGGCCAGGGTGCAGGGCGTGCCGAGGGCGCGGGAGAGCCATTCGGAGGCGTCCGGGTTTGCCGCGACGGCAGGAACTTGCGCGCCCCAGACCGTGAGGCGGATCGGCGCCCCGGCGGGAACCGCGTCGATGCCGCCCTGCCCGGCGGCTTCGAGGCGCAGGCCGGGTCCTGCGGGCGTGGCATCGATGCGCGCCATCGCGGGGAGGTCGCGCTGGGTCAGGACGCGGGCGCCGGGACCGAGGATGCCCCAGCGGCGGTCGTGCCGCAGGCCGCAGCGTTCGAGGGCCGCGGTTTGGAGCGGGACGCCGCGGAGGCCCTTGACGGGGTAGATGGCGAGGCTGGCGATGACGGGCATGGGCTGGCCGCTTAGCACAGGGCGAGAGATAGCCGCAGCGTCGCGATTGCCGGCGGGTTTCAGCTCAACGGATGAATGCCGGCATGAACAGGCGGGGGAGGAACAGGATGGCGTCGGGGACGAGGATGATGAACAGCAGGACGAGCAGCATCAGGCCGAGCAGGGTCGCGGTATCCTTGAAGGCGCTCGCGATGGTGGTTTGGCCGATCGAGCAGGAGATCATGAGGCAGAGGCCGTAGGGAGGCGTGACGAGGCCGAAGGCGATGGAGACGACGCCGATCATGGCGAAGTGCAGCGGGTTCATGCCGACGCTTTTCGTCAGCGGCTCGAGCACGGTGCCGACGATGATGATGGCGGGGATGGCGTCGATCAGGCATCCGATGACGAGGAAGGCGCCGGCGGTGATGAGGCCGACGCTAGTGACGCCGCCGCCGAAGCCGCGCACGGCGTTGACGAAGAGTTGCGGCAGGTGAAAGTAGGCCAGGACCCAGCCGAAGGCGGAGGCGGTGCCGATGCAGAACAGGGAGATGGCGGCGAACCGGGCGGAGTCGTAGAGGGTTTCGGGGACCTGGGACAAGCCGATGGTGCGCAGGACGAACAGGCCGAGCGCGAGGGCGTAGAGCACGGCGATGACGGAGGCTTCGGTGGGGGTGAAGAAGCCGCCGACGATGCCGCCGACGATGATCGCGGGGGTGGCGAGCGGGAGGAGGGCGCCGAGGAGGGCCTGGAGGAACTGGCGGGCGGTGGCGCGGGCGTAGACGGGATAGCCGCGGCGCTTGGCGTAGACCGTGACGGCGCCCATGAGGGCGCCGCCGATCATGAGGCCGGGGAGGATGCCGGCCAGGAACAGCGCGCCGATGGAGACCGAGATGACGCCGCCCCAGACCACCATGAGGATGCTGGGCGGGATGATGACGCCCATGACGGCGGCGCAGGCGGTGAGCGCCACGGTGAAGTTTGTGTCGTAGCCTTGCTTCTTCATGGCCGGGATCATGACGCCGCCGATGCCGGCGGCTTCGGCGGTGGACGAGCCGGAGATGCCGGCGAAGATCATGCTGACGACGACGTTGACATGGCCGAGGCCGCCGGGGAGATGGCCGACCATGGTGCGGGCGAGGGCCATCAGGCGCTCGGTGACGCCGGCGGAGTTCATGAGGTTGGCGGACAGGATGAAGAACGGGACGGCGAGGAGGATGAACGAGTTGTAGGATTTGAGCATCTCGTTCAGCAGCAGAAACGGGGTCAAGCGGCCGTCGATGAAGAAGACCGGGACGCAGGCGAGGCCGAGGGCGAAGGCGACAGGCACGCGGAGGATGATGAGGACGGCGAGCAAGCCGAACAGGATCAGGCCGACTTCGAGGGCGCTCAAGCGATGGCCCGGCGGCTCGCGGCGAGGTCGTCGGCGACGCGCTCGGCGACGAACATGAGCATGACCAGGCCGGCGATGGGCCAGGCGATGTGGATGCTGAGCATGTTGAGGCCGGTCAGCTCGGAGGTCTGGTCGAAGCCGAACAGGGCGAAGCGGTAGCCGAACCAAAGGAACGTCAGCGCCACGAGGCCGATGCCGCCGTGGACGACGAGGCGGGCGAAAAGGCGGCCGCGGGGGGTGCGCGGCGCGGGAAGGACGTCGACGTCGAAATGGGCGCCGTCGCGCACGGCGATCATGGCGCCGAGCATGATGATCCACACCAGGCAGAGGCGGGCGACCTCCTCGGTCCAGATATAGCGGGGAATGAAGCCGAAATAGCGGGAGAAGATCTGCAAGGAGACCGGGACGATGAGCAGGCCCATCATCCCGGTCATAACGATTTGCAGGACGCGGTAGACGGCCTGGTTGACCCGGCGCAGAGGGCCGGCAGGCGGGGGCCGGACAGGAACCCCGGCGTTGGCGTCCATGCCGCTACTTCACGGCGTTCACCTTCGCCAAGACGGCTTCGGCGCCGATCTGCTTGGCGTAGGCTGCTTTCACCGGCTCCGCGTCCGCGAGCAGCTTGTCGCGCTCGGTGAATTTATAGGTGTGCAGCTTGCCGGCCTCTTCGAGCGCGGAGAGCCGCTTCGCGTCCTCGGATGACTCGATCTGCCGGCCATACTGCCCGGCTTCCCGGCCGGCTTTCAGAATCGCCGCTTGCAGGTCTTTCGGAAGGCGGCGGAACGTCTTGCCGCTGAAGCAGATCGGGCGGACGGTGATGGCGTGCCGGGTCAGGGAAATGTCGGGGGCGACTTCGTAGAACTTCATCTGCTCGAGCCCGGCGGCTTCGTTCTCCGCGCCCTGGATCACGCCGGTTTGGATGGCGTTGTAGACCTCGTTGTAGGCGATCACGGTCGGCGCGGCGCCGATGGCCTGGAACATGGTGGTCTGGATGGGCGCGCCCATGACGCGCATCGACAGGCCCTTGAGTTCGGCCATGTTGCGCACGGGCTTGTTGGCGATGATGTTGCGCACGCCGCCGCCGGCGTAGCCGATCAGGATGACGTCGGCCTTCTTGGCCACCTCGTCGGCGATCGGCTGCAGGGCGTCGCCGTCGAGCACCTTGTTCCAGTGGTCGAGGTCGCGGAACAGGAATGGCATGTCCATCAGGGGGGCTGCGCGGGCGAAGGTGGACATGTGGCTGGGGGAGACGATGGCGTAGTCGACCGAGATGCCCTGGTTCATATAGGCGAAGTAGTCTTTCTCTAGGCCGAGCTCGCTGTTGCGGTGCAACGTGAAGTTGATAGGCTTGCCATAGTATTTCTGGGTCAGTTCCTGGAATTTCAGAAGGCTTTTGTTGAAGGCGTGGTCGTCGTTGAACTGGACGGCGCCGTCGAGGGTAATCGGCTGCTGGGCGCGGGCCGGGACGGTTGAGGCCGCGATGAGGGCGAGGCAGCCGATTGCGGCGTTTCTCAAGTGGCAAGGCATCGGGCGTTTCCTCGTGCGTGCTTTATTGTTGTTCAAGACACTACGGGGTCGCCTCGGGTTGTCAACGGCAAACGTTGCGGTCTCAGGACCACGGAGCGTTGACGCTTTCCGCGACTTGCCAGGTGCTGCCAGAAAACATCCGGCAACCGGAACACCGCGAGCCTGCAACCATTCTGCTGTTACAATCAGAGCAGCAAAAAAGTTAGGTATTCATCGCGTCAAAGAAATCCTGATTGGTCTTGCTGTATTTCAGCTTATCGAGCAGGAAATCCATCGCGTCCGTCATGCCCATCGGCCCCAGGATACGCCGCAGCACCCACATCTTCGAAAGCGTGCCGCGCTCGACCAGCAACTCCTCCTTGCGCGTCCCGCTCTTGGTGATGTCGATGGCCGGAAACGTTCGCTTGTCGCTGAGCTTGCGGTCGAGGATGATCTCGCTGTTGCCGGTGCCCTTGAACTCCTCGAAGATCACCTCGTCCATCCGGCTGCCGGTGTCGATCAGGGCGGTAGCGATGATGGTCAGGCTGCCGCCTTCCTCGATGTTGCGCGCCGCGCCGAAGAAGCGCTTCGGGCGCTGCAGCGCATTGGCGTCCACGCCGCCGGTCAGCACCTTGCCGGAGCTGGGCACCACGGCGTTGTAGGCGCGGGCGAGCCGGGTGATGCTGTCGAGCAAGATCACGACATCGCGCTTGTGCTCGACGAGGCGCTTGGCCTTCTCGATCACCATCTCGGTCACCTGCACATGCCGGGTCGCGGGCTCGTCGAACGTGCTGGCGACCACCTCGCCCTTCACCGTGCGGGTCATGTCGGTGACTTCCTCGGGCCGCTCGTCAATCAACAGCACCATGAGGAACACTTCGGGGTGGTTGGCGGCGATGGCGGTGGCGATGTTCTGCAGCATGACCGTCTTGCCGGTGCGGGGCGGGGCCACGATCAACGCGCGTTGGCCCATGCCGATGGGGGTGATGAGGTCGATGACGCGAGGGGTCATGTCCTTGCCGGGGCCTTTGGCGACGGACTGGAAGTTCTCGACCTCCATCTGCAGCCGGCGTTCCGGGTAGAGGGGGGTAAGGTTGTCAAAATTGATGCGTTGCTTGACGGCGTCGGGCGGCTCGAAATTGATCGAGTTGACCTTCAATAACGCGAAGTAACGCTCGCCGTCCTTCGGGGCGCGGATCTGGCCCTCGACGGTATCGCCGGTGCGGAGCGCAAAGCGGCGGACCTGGTTGGGGCTGATGTAGATATCGTCGGGACCGGGGAGGAAGTTGGCCTGGCTGCTGCGGAGATAGCCGAAACCGTCGGGGAGGATCTCGAGCGTGCCTTCGCCGTAGATGGCCTGGTCGTTGTCGGCCAGGTTTTTCAGGATGGCGAACATCATGTCCTGCTTGCGCAGGCTGGAGGCATTCTCGATCGACAGCGACTCTGCCAAGGAGAGCAGGTCGGCCGGTGCTTTGGCCTTGAGTTCGGCAAGGTGCATGGAAACGCGCCCTAATTCATTGGAACGGGCCGATGCCGGGTCGCCCGGTTCGGGGCGGTTGGGCAACGCGAGGCCCGCGAGAGAGAGGAGAGAACGAGGCTGAAAAGCCGCCGGTTCGCAAGATGGGGATGGGCGGAGGAAACTTTCCTGCCGCCCCGGACTAGGTGGCATCCTGGTTTAACAACGTCAAGTGCGATTTTGTTGATGCGCCGCCGTCAGAACGGTTTGGCGATCGCCATGATGACGATGACGACCATCAGCACGGTGGGGACCTCGTTGGCGATGCGGTAGTAGCGTTCCGGCTTCTGGTTGCGGTCCTCGAGGAACTGGCGGCGCCATTTCCCGGCCGCGCCCTGGAACCCGGTCATGAGGACGACGGAGACGAACTTCACGTGCCACCAGTTGACCGGCCACCACTGCACCACCCCGGGGGTCAGGATCAGCAAGATGCCGAACAGCCAGGTGGCCAGCATCGCCGGCAGCATGATCTGCTTCAGCAGGCGGCGCTCCATGACCTTGAAGCGCTCGCTCTCGACCGAGCCGCGCGCGAGGCGGCAGTGATAGACGTAGAGCCGGGGCAGGTAGAAGATGCCCGCCATCCAAGCGATCAACGAAATGACGTGGAAGGACTTCACCCAAGGGTAGGCGTAGGCCAGGATCGGGATGGTCATGCGGCAAGCCGGGACCGGCGGCGGATCAAGGGCGCGAGTTCGTCGAGGCCGTGAATGATGTCCGCCCCGGCGGCGCGGAGGCGCGATCCGTCCGTGCCGGGTGCGAGGCCGACCACTTGCATTTCGGCCGCCACCGCGGCCCGCACGCCCGGAAGACTGTCCTCGACGACGAGGCAGGCGGCGGGCGGCACGCCCTCGGCGGCAGCGGCGGCGAGGAACACGTCGGGGGACGGTTTGCCGCGGGGGACGTCGAGGGCGCTATGGCGGCGGCCGTCGAACAGGGGGGCCAAGCCGGTTGCGGCGAACTTCGCGGCCATTTCCTCATGCGAGGAGTTGCTCGCGACCCGGAACGGCAGCGGAATGGCTGCGACGGCGTCAAGCGCCGCCTCGGCGCCCGCAATGATCCGGACATCGCCGAACGCCGCGATCAAGGCGTGCCGCACCTGAACGACCCAGCCTTGCGGGACGGCGCGCCCGAGGCGGGGCTCGATGACCGTCGGCATGTCTTCGAGCGTGTAGCCGACGAAGGTCGCCATGCTCTCCGCGTGGGTCATCGGCAGTCCGAGCTTGGTAACCTCTTCGGCGACGATGCGGTTTGACAGGGTCTCGCTATCGATCAGCACCCCGTCGCAATCGAAGATGACGAGTTGAATGGGCGGATGGTCAGCCACAGGGCCTGGTCATGCGAGTTCCTAAGGACGTGTTCAGAGGTTATCGCTTCGGGCAACCTTGCCGGACAAGGTCTAGGCCTTTGTCTGGACAGGCAGCCTTGCCGGCGTGCTGACATCATCCTTGACAACGCTGTCCTTGGCCTTCGAGGGCGCGCCGGCGCGGGCATGTGGGCAGTCGCCGAAGGGGCCGGGGCAGGTGCGGCCGCCGACGAAGCTGCACAAGCCGGGCCCGCGGCCGATCGAGGCTTGGACCAGTTCGGCGAGCGCTTCGATGAAGCCGGGGTCGTTGTTCTGCGCGGGCGCGCGGAAGTAGCCGGGAACACCGTGCTTCTCGGCGAACTCGCGGTATTCGACATCGAGCTCGACCAGGGTTTCCGAGTGTTCGGAGACGAAGGCGATGGGGACGACGAGAACGGCCGCCTTGTCGCGGGCGGCGCGTTCGATCTCGGATTCGGTGCTCGGGTCGATCCATTTCTGCGGCGTGGCGCGAGACTGATAGCAGGTGGCGTAATCCAGGCCGTCGATCCCGAGCGCGCGAACGACGCCGGCGACGGTGCGCTCGACCTGGAACTGATAGGGGTCGCCCGCCTTGATGATCGCTTCCGGCAGCCCGTGCGCCGAGAACAGGATGCGCAGGCCCGTGCCCGGCGGCAGCGCATCCTGGGCCTTTCGGTAAGCGGTCCGAACGATGCCGGCCGTGGCGCGCAGGTAGCCCGGGTCGGAGTGGTAGCAGCACAGCGACGTCACCGGCGTCATCAGCCCGGCCTGGCACGCGGCCTCGCGCCAGGCTGTCAGGCTGCTGCCGGTCGTCGTGGTCGAGTATTGCGGGTAGAGCGGCACGAGCACGACTTCGTCCGGATCCCATTGCCTGACCTCGCGCGCCGTGGCCAGGCTGAACGGGTGCCAGTAGCGCATGGCGATGAAGCAGCGGGCGTCGATGTCGCCGGGCAGGGCGGCTTCGAGGGCGCGGGCCTGTTGCTCGGTGAGGTCGAGCAACGGGCTTTTGCCGCCGAGGATCTCGTAGTTGGCGGTGGCGGCCTTGACGCGGAGATAGGCGATCAGGCGGGCGAGCAGCGGACGGACGAAGAACGGCACGCGCAGGATCGCCGGGTCCTTGAACAGGTTGACCAGGAATGGACGCACGGAGGCTGGCTTGTCCGGCCCGCCGAGGTTGAACAGGACGATAGCGACCTTAGGGTTCGACATAGGCTTTCAACTTGGCCGATCCCGCGCCTGCGTCAAGCGGCGCGGATCTGTTGCAGCAGGCGGGCGACGTGCTCCGGGGGGGTTTGCGGGACGATGCCGTGGCCGAGATTGAAGATGTGCGGCCGGCCGCGGACGGCTTCAAGCGTTTGGGCGGCCTCGGATTGCAGCGCCTCGCCGCCGGCGACGAGGGCGGCGGGGTCCAGGTTGCCTTGGGTGGCGATGGCGGGCGGGACGAGGGCGGAGGCGAGGCGAAGGTCCGCGCCGGTGTCGAGCGCCACGGCATTGACCCCGGTTTCAGCCGCGTAGGCGCCGACGAGGACGCCGGCCAAGCGGGGGAAGCCGATGATGGGCAGGCCAGGATGCATCGCGTTCAGCCGGGCGACGATCTTGGCGGTGGGAGCGATGACGAGGCGGCGGAACAGGGCGGGCGAGAGGACGCCGGACCAACTGTCGAACAGCATGAGCACTTCGGCGCCGGCCTTTGCCTGGGCGGAGAGATAGATGACGGAGGCTTCGACGAGCAACTCCATCATGGCGGCCATCAGCTCGGGCTGGGCGTAAGCCATGTGGCGGATATGGGCGAAGTCCTTCGAGCCGCCGCCCTCGACCATGTAGCAGGCCACGGTGAAGGGGCTGCCGGCGAACCCGATCATCGCCGTCCCGGGCGGCAGCTCGCCGCGGGTGCGTTCGACCGTCTCAAGAATCGGCGCCACAGCGTCGGCCACGCGGCCGAGGTCCAGCTTGGCGAGGGCGCCGGCGTCGCGGACTGGCGGCAGCACTGGACCCTCGCCCTCCCTGAACGCCAAGCCCTGTCCAAGCGCCCAAGGGATCATCAGGATGTCGCTGAACAGGATCGCGGCGTCGAGACCATAGCGGCGGATCGGCTGCAACGTGACCTCGGCGGCAAGCGGCGGCGTGGTGCACAGCGAGATGAAGTCCCCTGCCTTGGCGCGGGTGGCCCGATATTCCGGCAGGTAGCGGCCGGCCTGGCGCATAAGCCAGACCGGAGGGGGCCAAACGGCGTCGCCGGCCAGGACACGAAGTACGGGTTTGCTCATTGGAACCCTTTCATCTGTTCTTTAAAGACTCTTGAGGAGGTGGTGCGTTGTTGGCTGTGGGCGCTGTGGTACCCGGTTTCGACAAATTTGTCCCCGTGTTTGTCCACAGGAGTTTCCATAGCCAACCTACTGATGTTCTTGTGGAAACAAGCGCATTCCAGATCAAAACGGGTCTTGGCGCGATATTCGTCCCCAGTTCATCGGAGTCATGCAGTTATCCCCGCGGTCGCAGCAATAGGGGTGCCGCACCGCTTTTATCCCCGCTATCCTCGTTGTTATGGACACGCACCGCCTCAATCTCCACCTGGTTTCCGACGCCACCGGGGAGACGCTGAACAGCATCGCGCGGGCGACGGTGTCGCAGTTCGAGCAGGTGACGATCGCCTATCACCGCTGGAGCCTGATCCGAACCCGGTTCCAGTTGCACCGGGTGCTGGAAGGGATCGAGTCCGAGCCGGGACCGGTGCTGTCCACGGTGATCGACCACGCCCTGCGCACCGACCTCGAGACCACGTGCGAGCGGCTGAACGTGCCTGTGATCAACGTGCTCGACCCGGTGATGGCCGTGCTGCAGGAGCAGTTGGGCGCGCAGGCGGAGGCGCGCCCGGGGCGGCAATACGTGCTCGACGCCGACTACTTCCGGCGGATCGACGCGATGCACTACGTGCTGGCGCACGACGACGGGCAGGCGCAGGCAGGGATCAAGGAGGCGGACGTCGTGGTGGTGGGCGTGTCGCGCAGCAGCAAGACGCCGACGTCGTTCTATCTGGCCAACCGAGGGATCAAGGCGGCGAACGTGCCGCTGGTGCCGGGCACGCCCGATCCGCCGGGGCTGGAGACGCCGATCTGCCCGGTGATCGGGCTGACCCTCGACCCCCACGCGCTGATCGAGATCAGGCGGCACCGGTTGAAGCTGATCGCGGCGGGCAGCGAGACCGGCCGGGTGCACAACAAGCAGACGGATTACATCGACGTCGAGGCGGTGAAAGCCGAGCTGCTATGGGCCCGGCGGCTCTGCGCGCGGCGGGGCTGGCCGGTGATCGACGTGACCCGGCGCTCGATCGAGGAGACCGCGGCGACCGTGCTGCAATTGATGGAGGCCTGGCACGAGCGCCGGCGCAAGGAGGCGATGGCTCGTCCAGTGGGCTAGCCGAACAAGCTTCTTGATGTTTCTGCTAGCATTGATTGCATTGATAGCGTGATCGATCAAACATCCCATTCAGCGAGCATCACCATCCGCAACTTGAATACTATGGTCAAAGAACGTCTGCGTGTCCGTGCCGCCGAGCGCGGCAATTCGATGGAGGCTGAGGCGCGCCGCATCCTGCAGACCGCTTTGAGCGATCAGGTAGGGCCTGGCGCGCGCCACCTGTTCGACCGGGTTCAGGCGCGGTTCGCGCCGTTGGGCGGAGCGGACTTCGAGTTGCCGCCGCGTGATCCGGTCCGTGAGCCGCCCCACGTTGACTGAGGGTTTCCCGGCGACGCTGCCCTGATGTTCATCCTCGACACCACCGTCCTCTCCGTCATGATGAGCGCGAGGCCGGAGCAACGGGTGGTTGACTGGCTGCTGGCGCAGCCGTCCGGGCAGCTCTACACCGCGGCGGTCTGCCAGGCGGAGATCCTGTCCGGAATATCGATCATGCCGGACGGCCGCAGGCGAGCGACCCTGCAGGCGGCGGCGCAAGCCATGTTCGCCGAGGATTTCGAAGGCCGGGTGCTGCCGTTCGATGCTGCCTCGGCCACAGCCTATGCAGACGCTTTCGCGCTCCGCCGGAATGCCGGGCGGTCAGCCGCGACCCTGGACCTGATGATCGCCGCCAACGGCCTGGCTCATGGCGCTCGCGTCGTGACCCGCAACGTCGCCGATTTCGACGGGGTTGGCGTGACTGTCGTCAATTCCTGGGAGGATTAGACCCATGCACGCCAGCGGGATCTCGGCCGCGCGATAACGTCGATGTGGTCACGTCCACGGGCTTCGTAGGCCAGCATGACGGCGGGCCACTGGGCGCCGTGCGGCGTCGGCGGACCGGCAGGCTCGATGACCTCGAGGCCGTATCCCTGCGCGACCACCCATTGCAGCAACTCCTCTCCCGTCACGCCGGAGATGCCCGGCAGTTGCCCCGGGCCGAACTCGAACACGAGAACGGGGCGATGCCGCCGCAACAGGGCCTGGCAGCCCAGCAAAGCGTTGTACTCTGCGCCTTCGACGTCGAGCTTGATGAGGTCGACCCGGCACCCGCGAGGGGAGACCGCATCCACCGGCACGCAGCCGACGGTCTCGGCTTCGAGAACGGCGCACTCATCGACGGGCGACGTCGTGCCGTTGGAGAACGAGGCGTTGATCGCGAGCAGGCCGGGGCCGCGGGCGGCGGCGGCTTGCAGGATGGTCAGGTGCCCGAACCCGTTCAGGCGCCGGCTGGCCTCGGCCATGCGGGCGTTGCGGCGGTTGGGCTCGATCCCCAGCACCCAGCCGGCGGGGCCGACCAGGCTGGCCGCCAGCATCGAGAACACGCCGATGTTGGCGCCGATGTCGATGACGCCCATGCCGGGGCGAAGCACGTCGCGGAACACGGCCATGACCTCGGGTTCGTACTGGCCGGAAAGCACGGATTTGCCGACGGCGAGGTCCTCCGGGTCGGCGAAGATGCGGAACCCTGCCAATTCGGCGATAGCGGGGGCGGCGCCGGGCGGCTCCTGTAGGCGGCGGCGGGCGTATTCGAGGCTGTTGACGTAGCTGGCGACGACGGCGGGCAGCGGCTCGCCGGCGCGGGCGGAATGGCCGGGCCACTCCTCGGGGTTGGGGTTGCGCCCGAGCAGGAGGCGGAAGCAGGCGAGGATGTCGGCCTCGGTCGCCGCCGGGTCGTAGACGGCGGGCCAGGGGTCAGGGCTGTCCAGGGGGGACCTGCACGTGGACAAGGGCGCCGTCGACCTGCACGTCGTAGCGGCGTTCGGTGCGGACATGCCAGGGTTGCCAGCCGGTTTTGGTGGGGACGTAGCCGATGGTGCTGACGGCGGCGTGGCAGACGACGGCGTTGGCGCGCGTGGTGGGGGCCTCGCGGATCGTGCTGTCGTCGATCTCGCTATAAGTGTTGCGGGCCTCGATAATGGCCTGGACCTGCTGCAGCACCTCGGGGCGGCGGCAGAGCAGTTCCGGCTCGCCGCACCCGGCGAGCGTGGCCGAGACGGCCAGCAATGCGAATGCCCGGTTCACCGCGTCCCATCCCCTCCGTTCGAGGCTGTTGATAGGGGCTTGAAGGTGGGTTGGCCAGATGCCTCGGCTATCCATAGAGGCGGACGGCGAGCATGGCGATGGCGAGACCGGGGCCGAAGGGGACGGCGGTTTGCCGGGTCAGGCCGCCGCCGCGCAGGATCGCGATGGCGATTGAGGCGAGCGCGCCGAGCAGCACCACGTCGCCGAGCGCCGCCCACCCCACCCATGCCCCGGCGGCGGCGAGCAGCTTGGCGTCGCCCTGGCCAATCCCGTCCCGGCCGCGCGCCCATCGGTAAGCACAGGCGATCAGGCGGAAGCTGAGATAGCCGGCAACGGCGCCGATGGCGTGATCCAGGGTTTGCCAGGGCGTGAGCCATTGGGTGACGACGAGGCCGGCGACGCAGAGCGGCAAGGTCAGCGCATCGGGGAGGCGGTTGCGCTCCCAGTCGATCCAGGCGAGGGCGAGCAGGGTCCAGGCCAGGCCGCAGTCTGGCCAGAGGGCGGCGGGTTCGGGTTCGAGGCCGATGACGAGGGCGGCCAGCAGCAGGGCGGCGAGCTCGACCTTGACATGGAAGTGGGCGATCGGCGCGCGGCAGTGCCGGCAGCGTCCGCGGAGCCAGACGAAGCTGAGGAGCGGGACCAGTTCGGCCGGGCCGAGGGCATGGCCGCAGGTCTCGCAAACGGACCGGGCCAGGGCGACGGGGCGGCTCGAGGGGAGGCGGCGGATCAGCACGCCGACGAGGCTGCCGACGAAGGGCGCGGCCAGGAGCGGCAACCAGTCGTTCGGCTGTATGGCTTGCCCCCAACTCACCGCCCGCTTATCTCCGAGTTCCTCGCTTAAGCCAAGTTAGCAGGTTGCCCGAACATGCCGCTGGATGCCCGCTCTGCCGAGACTGCCGCCACGCCGGAGGAAGAGGCCGAGGCGCTGCTGCGGCTGCTGGTCGAGCGCGGGCGGTGCGAGGCGCGGGCGGTGGAGCGGGCGCGTCGCGTGGCCGGGGAAACCGGGCAGCGGGTGGACGCCGTGCTCGGCCAGCTCGGGCTGGTGACGGAGCGGGAGCTGGCGGAGGCGTTCGCGGCCCTGCTCGGCGTGCCGGTCGTGGCCCCGCCCGGGTACCCTCCCGAAGCGGTGCTGCCGGAACGGTTGGCGCCGCGGTTCGTGCGACACGCGCGGGCGCTGCCGCTGGGCGTGGCCGACGGGGTGATCCGGGTGGCGATGGCGGACCCGCTGGACCGGTTCACGGCCGGCGCGATCGGGGCGGCGACCGGGCTGCGGGTGGCGAGGGAGGCGGCGATCCCGCTGGAGCTGGAGGCGGCGTTCGACCGGCTGTATCCCGACCGCGCCGAAGGCGACGCGGCGCCCGCGGACGACGGCGGGGAGCCGCTGGAGGCCGACGCCGAGCGGCTGCGCGACCTGGCCAGCGAGGCGCCGGTGATCCGGCTGGTGAACCAGGTGATCGCCCGCGCCGTCGAGACGCGGGCGTCCGACATCCATATCGAGCCGTTCGAGGACCGGCTGCGCATCCGCTACCGCAACGACGGCGTATTGCAGGAGGCGGAGTCGCCGCCGGCCCGGCTCTCGGCCGCGATCATCTCGCGGATCAAGATCATGGCCCGGCTCGACATCGCGCAGCGGCAGATGCCGCAGGACGGGCGGATACAGATGGCGGTGCGCGGGCAGGAGATCGATTTCCGGGTGGCGACCATCCCCTCCCTGCACGGCGAGACGGTGGTGCTGCGGGTGCTGGACCGGAGCGCGGTACAGTTCGACTGGGAGTCGCTCGGGCTGTCGCCGGCGGTGGTGGCGCGGTTCGGGGCGGCGCTCGAGCTGCCGAACGGGATCGTGCTGGTCAGCGGGCCGACCGGCAGCGGCAAGACGACGACGCTGTATACCGGGCTGCTGGCGCTGAACTCGGTGGAGCGCAAGGTCGTCACGATCGAGGACCCGATCGAGTACGAGCTGGACGGCGTGGTGCAAAGCCAGGTCAAGCCGCAGATCGACCTGACGTTCTCGAGCCTGCTGCGCTCCAACCTGCGGCACAACCCGGACGTGATCATGGTGGGCGAGATCCGCGACCAGGACACGGCGCAGATCGCGGTGCAGGCGGCGTTGACCGGGCACCTGGTGCTGTCGACGGTGCACACCAACTCGGCCGCGGCGACCATCACCCGGCTGCGCGACATGGGGCTGGAGGACTACCTTATCACGGCGGTGCTGCGCGGGGTGCTGGCGCAGCGGCTGGTGCGGCGGCTTTGCCTGCATTGCCGGCGGGAAGCGGAGGCGCCGGAGGCGTTGGTCGAGCGGTTCGGGCTGGAGCGGCGGACGGAGAGGCGCCCGGTGACGCTGTTCCATGCCGTCGGGTGCCAGCATTGCCGCAACACGGGCTATCGCGGGCGGCTGGCGATCGCCGAATACCTGGCGCCGGACGCGGCGATTGAGCGGCTGATCTTCGCGCGGGCGGACCATACCGAGATCGAGCGGGCGGCGGTGGCGGCGGGGATGACGCCGCTGGCCGACGCCGGGCTGGATGCGGCCCTGGCCGGCAAGACGACGCTGGAGGACGTGGTGCGCAGCATCCGCGCCGAGTTCTAGGTGACGCTTTACCGCTACACCGCCGTCACTTCGGCCGGGGAGACCCGGTATGGGACGATGGAGGCAGCGGACGAGAAGGCAGTGATCCGGGCGTTGCAGCGGGAAGGGAGCATTCCGATGCGGGCCGAGCCGGCGGGGGCCGGGGGCGGGCTGTCGGGGCTGCTCGGGGCGGACGTGCTGGGCGGCGGCGGGATCGGCAAGCAGGCGGTGGCGGACATGACGCGGGAGCTCGCGGTGATGCTGGGGGCGGGGCTCGACCTGGACCGGGCGCTGCGGTTCCTGGTGGAGACGGCGCCGAGCCGGCGGGTGCGGACGGTGCTGGAGCGGGTGCGGGCGACGGTGCGGGACGGCGGGTCGCTGACGGCGGCGCTGGCGCAGCAGCCGGAGAGCTTTCCGCCGATCTATGTTGGCATGGTGCGGGCGGGGGAGGCGGGGGGGCGTCTCGCGCCGACGCTGGACCGGCTGGCCGGGCTGCTGGAGCGGCAGCGGGCGCTGGCGTCGGGCATCCGCTCGGCGATGATCTATCCGGCGGTGCTAGTGGTGGCGGCGATCGGCTCGATCACGCTGCTGCTGGTGCAGGTGCTGCCGCAGTTCACGCCGCTGTTCGCGCAGAACGGGGTGGCGCTGCCGGGGCCGACGCAGTTCCTGGTCGATGCCGGGGCGGCGCTCTCGGCCTATGGGCTGTACGGGTTGCTGGCGCTGCTGGTGGCCGGGCTGCTGCTGCGGCAGGCGTTGCGCAAACCGGGGCCTCGGCTGGCGGCGGACCGGCTGCTGCTGCGGCTGCCGGTCGTGGGGGGGATGGTGAAGGAGGTGGCCGCGGCGCGGTTCAGCCGGACGTTCGGCGCCTTGCTGGTCAACGGCGTGCCGCTGGTGGCAGCCCTCGACGTGGCGCGGGACACGGTGGGCAACCGGGCGGCGAGTGCGGCGGTGGAGCAGGCGACGCGGGCGGCGCGCGGGGGGGAGGACTTGTCCGTTTCGTTGCGCAACTCGGGGGTGTTCCCGCTGCGGCTGCCGACGTTGCTGCGGCTCGGGCACGAGACGGCGCAGCTCGGGCCGATGGCGCTGCGGGCGGCGGAGATCCATGAGGAGGCGTCGCGGCTGGGCATCCAGCGGCTGGTGTCGTTGCTGGTGCCGGCGATCACCATCGTGATGGGGGCGGCGATCGCGGGGATCGTGGCCTCGCTGCTGCTGGCGATGCTGAGCCTGAATGATCTTGCCGGATAGCCGGGAGCAGGATCGGCAGGCCGGGTTCACGCTGATCGAGGTGCTGGTCGTGCTCGCGATCCTGGGGTTCGCGGTGGCCATCATCGCGGCGCGGGGGCCTGCGACGAGCCTCGGGTTCGAGGCCCGGGATGCGGCCGGTCGGCTGGCGCGGGGGCTGCGGCTGGCGCGGTCCGAGGCGATCCGGCGCAACGTCGACGTTGCCTTCTCGCTCGATGCCGCCCGGCATGGCTACCGGATCGGGGACGGAGCTTGGCAGGCGCTGCCGCCCGGCTTGGGCGTGGACCTGCGGATCGGCGGCAAGGCTTCCGGGCAGGGGCGGATCGTGTTCTCGCCGGATGGGGGGGCGACGGGCGGGAAGGTCCGGGTCTCGACAGGGGAGACGTTGATCGGGGTGGACGTGGACTGGCTGTCCGGACGGGTGGTGCTGTCCAAGGCGGGCGCCGATGCGGCGCGCTGAGGGCGGGTTCACGCTGCTGGAGGTGCTGATCGCGTTCCTGATCGCGGCGCTGGCGCTGAGCGTGCTGTTCCGGGGCGCGGTGCAGAGCCGGGCGGCGGTGGGGATCGCGGCGCGGTATGGGGAGGCGCTGTCGCGGGCGCGGTCGCACCTGGCGGCGCTGGACGCGGCCGGGCCGCCGCGGGCGGAGGACCAGCAGGGGGACGACGGGGGCGGGTACCGCTTCCGGGTGCGGACGGCGCCGCTGGAGGCCGGGTCGCCGGGGCCGGGCGGGGCCGCGCCGATGCTGTTCTCGGTTGCCGTGAGCGTTTCATGGGAAACAGACGGGCGGACGCGGGCGGTGCAGCTTGATACGCGCCGGCTGGGCGCCGCGCCTCCGAGGTCGCCATGAGGCGGGAGGGCGGGTTCACGCTGCTGGAGGTGCTGGTGGCGCTCGTGGTGCTCGGGTTCGTGGTGGCGGGGCTGACGCAGGGGCTGCGGTTCGGGCTGCAGGCGACGGCGCGGCAGGAGCGATTCACGGCGGAGCGGGGCGACATCGATGCGGTGGACCGGCTGCTGCGGCGGCTGCTGACGCAGATGGACCCGGGGACGAGCCGGACGCCGACTGCGGTGGCGGGGGGGCGTTCGAGCGTGGCGTTCGTCACCGACCTGGGCGCCGCGGCGGCCCAGTTGGGGGGGACGGACGCGCAGGTGCGGCTTGGGGTGGAGGGGGGGCGGCTGGTGCTGTCCTGGCGTCCGGCGCCGCACGTGGTCCGGCTGGGCCCGCCGCCGCCGATGCGAACGGCGACGCTGCTGGACGGGCTGGAGCGGGTCGAGTTCGCGTATTGGGGAGCGGTGGGAAAGGAGGCGCCGGGGTGGAAGCGGGACTGGCAGGGGACGGCGTTGCCGTCGCTGGTGCGCGTCCGGCTATTATTCCCGGAGAAGGGGGGGCGGCAGTGGCCGGATATTGTGGCTGGCCCGGCGCGGCCGCGGCCGACCTCGTGACGGTGCATCCGGCGGCGGCTATGATCAGTATTCGTTAACGAGCAGCGGGGGTCGGTCATGAGTTCGGCGGTGCGGCAATTCCTGGCATGGTGGTGGTCGCAGCTGCGCGGCCTGCTGCCGGCGCGGTTTGCGCAGGCCGATCTGTATGCCGACGCGGTGATTGCCGAGGTTCGGCCCGGCGAGGCCGATGTGACGTTCGTGCAGCGCCGCAAGGGGCGCGAGGCGGCGCTGGCGCCCGGGCGGGGCGAGAAGGCTGCGGCGGGGGCGAGGCGGATGCTGCTGCGGGCGCCGGGAGATGCGGTGCTGGAGCGGAGGCTGGCGCTGCCGGCGGCGACGGCGCCGGAGCTTGACCAGGTCTTGTCCTATGAAATCGAGCGGATCTCGCCGTTCACGGCCGAGGAGGTCGCTTGGGCTTACGAGATCGAGGGGCGGGAGGGGGAGCGCATCCAGTTGGCGCTGGCGTTGGTGCCGCGGACGGCGCTGTCGGCGGCGGTGACGGGGCTGCGGCAGGCCGGGGCGTCGCCGACGGCAGTGCTGGCGCCGAAGCGCGGGGGCGGCACGTGGTGCTTGCCGCTGCTGACTTCGGGGCATTCCGGGCGGTCGTTGGCGAACCGGCGGGCGCTGCAGGCCGGGGTCGCGGCCTGCGCGGTGTTGGCAATCGTTGCGGTCGTGCTGCCCTTCGTGCAGCAGGAGCGGGCGTTCGCGCGGGCGGATGCGCGGATCGCGGCGTTGCGGCCGGAGATCGCCGATGCGGAGGCGCTGCGCAAGCGGATCGCCGAGCGGGCGACCGGGCTTGACGCGGTGGCGGCGGAGACGGCGCGGGTGGGCAATGCGCTCGATGCGCTGGCCGCGCTGACGGGGGCGCTGCCGGACGATACGTATCTGACGGCGCTGACGCTGCGGCAGCGGGCCTTGACGCTGACGGGGCGCTCGGCGTCGGCGGCGCGGCTTATCCCGTTGCTCGCGGCGGACCCGGCGTTCCGCAATGCGGCCTTCGCGGCGCCGGTGACGCGGGTCGAGGGCGCGGATGGGGACGTGTTCTCCATCCGGGCGGACCTGACGCCATGATGACGACGCTGCCGACGGGGCCTCGGGGGCGGGCGGTCGCGCTGGCGCTGGCGGGGATCGCCGCGGCGCTCATTTGGCTCGGGGCGGCGGCGCCGCTGCTGGATTGGCATCATGCGCGGGCGGATCGGCTGACGCAGCGGCAAATGCTGGCCGCGCACATGGAAGCGGTGGCGGACAGCCTGCCGCAGCTCCGGCGGCGGGCGGCAAGCGTTGCCGCCGGTCCCGCGGTGGGGGCGTTGCTGGAGGGGCCTACGGACGCCGTGGCGGCGGCGGCCTTGCAGGGGCAGCTCGAGCGGCTGGCGGGCCAGGCCGGGGTGACCTTGTCGAGCACCGAGCTGCTGCCGATGGAGGCGGCGCAGGATTACCGTCGGGTGCGGCTGCGGCTGACGGTGAGCGGCGCCTGGCCGGCATTCGTGAAGTTGCTGCAACAGGTCGATCAAGCGACGCCGCGGATGCTGGTCGATGACCTGCAATTGCAGCCGGCGGCCTCGGTATCATCGGCGCCCGGGCAGATGCTGGGGGCGACGCTGACGGTGATCGCGTTCCGGCCCAAGGATGCCGCGTGAGCGCGGCGCCGTTCTTGTTCGTGGGGGCCATGGTCCTGGGTTTGTCCGGCGCCGTCGCTTGGGAGCTCGCCGGCCCCGTGCATACGGCGCGGGCGCCGGGGCCGGTACGGGCGAAGACTGAGCCGCCCGGGCCTGCCGCCGCCCGGCCCGACGACACGCCCGGGGACGCCGTGAAAATTCTGGCCCGGCCGCTGTTCAGTCCGGGCCGGCGGCCGGTCGCGCCGAACGTGGTCGCCGAGGCAGCGCCGCCTGCCTCCGTGCTGCCGCGGCTCACCGGGGTGTTGGTGACCGCGGCGGGCAAAAGCGCAATCTTCGCGGCCGAGCCGCGGGCGACGGTGGTGCAGGAAGGGGGCAGGCTGGGGCGGTTTACGGTGCGGTCGATCAGGCCCGGGCAGGTGGTGGTGGCCGGACCGGATGGACTGCGGACTTTGCAGCCGAGCATCGACGCGTCGCGCACGGCGCGGGCAGCGCCGCCGCCGCAGCTCGGCCTGACAATGCCGCCGCCGGGCGCCTTTCCCGGCTTGCCGGATGGGGCAAAAGACGGCATGCCATTCGAACAGACCCCGGCCCCGTCGGGATTGGCTATTTTGCAGAATGCGGCAACGCAGGCCAAGAATGGGACGCCCTCCGGCCGATGAGACGAAATTGGTTTTTCGCCTGCCTGCTTCTGCTGGCGGGCTGCGTGTCGACGGAGCCGCCGCTATTGCAGCCGTTGCCGGGCACGTCGCAGGCGGCGGCGGCGGCGGCGGCGCGGCAAAGCGGGACGGTGGGGGCGGCGGGGAAGACCCCGCCGGCGCTCTACAGCATCGCGCCGGAGCAGCGGGCGCAGGCGGGCAACGGGAGCGGGCTGGTGGTTTCGGCCAGCGCCGAGAAATCGGGGGACATCTCGCTCGATTTCGTCGACACCGACATCCGGGCCGTGGTTGAGCAGATCCTGGGCGGGGTGCTGCACGCGAATTACAGCATCGACCCGGCGGTGCGCGGAACGGCGACGCTGCATACGGAGCGGCCCTTGACGCGAGCGCAGGCTTTGGCGGCGCTGCAGTCGCTGCTGGCGCAGAACGGCGCGGCGCTGGTGCAGAACGGGGCGCTGTACCGGGTGGTGCCGCAGGCGGCGGCGGCGGCCTCGCCGGGGCTGGCGGGCGGGTCCGGGGCGGCCGGGAGCACGGTGGCGCCGTTGCAGTATGCGAGCGCCGAGGAGCTGGCGAAGGTGCTGCAGCCGTTCGTGGGCGCGGGCGGGCGGATCGTGGCGGCGCCGGGGCGGAACGCGCTGGTGATCGGGGGGGACCCGGAGTCGCGGCAATCGCTGCGGAATTTGGTGGAGGCGTTCGACATCAACCTGCTGGCCGGGCAGTCCTACGCGATTCTGCCGGTGCAGGACGGGGATGCGAAGGATTTCGCCACCGCGCTGCAGGAGGCGTTGCGGAGCGCGCAGGGCGGGGCGCTGGCCGGGGTGGTGCGAGTGCTGCCGATGGCGCGGATCAACGCGGTGCTCGTGGCCTCGGCGCAGCCCAAGTACATCGACGACGTGCGGCGGATCTACGCGCTGGTGGAACGGGCGCGGCGGTCGAGCGTGCGGAACTGGAGCGTGTATTACCTGCAGAACAGCCGCAGCAACGACACGGCCTACGTGCTGCAGCAGGCCTTTACGCCGCGGAACGTGACGGCGCAGCCGACGCCGTCCGGCGCGGGGCCGGGCAGCGTGGGGCAAGTGCCCGGGGGGATCGGCGGGTATGCCGGCGGGGGATTTGGCGCCGGCGGCGGCGTTGGCGGCATCGGGGGGGCGAGGATCGGGGGCGGCGGCATCGGCATCGGCGCGCAGAGCGGCGGTCTCGGGCTGGGCGGCGGGCTGCAGCAGGGCGGGCTGGGGCAGCAGGGCGCCGGCGGCGCCGTGCTGGGGGGCGCGCCGGCGCAAGGGCAGCCGCCGGCGGCGGCGGCGAACCCGTTGCTCGGGGGGCTTGAGCCGGGCGGCGGCGAGAACGCGCCCGAGACGATGCGGATCATCCCGAACCCGCAGAACAACGCGCTGCTGATCTATGCCACGCCGCAGGAGCGGGACGAGGTGGAGGCGACGTTGCGGCGGCTGGACATCCTGCCGCTGCAGGTGCGGATCGACGCGGTGATCGCCGAGGTGACGCTGAACGACCAGCTTCAGTACGGGACGCAGTTCTTCTTCACCAGCGGGGAGTTCAACAGCGTCTTGAGCACGGCGGCGGCCGGGGCGGTTTCGGCGGGGCTGAACACGGCGTTGCCCGCGTTCATCTTCTCCGGGCAGGCGGCGACCGGGGCGCCGCTGGCGATCTCGGCGCTGCGGGCGATCACGAAGGTGAACGTGCTGTCCTCGCCGCAGGTGATGGTGCTGGACAACGAGGCGGCGCGGCTGCAGGTGGGGCAGTTGGTGCCGTTTCTCACGCAGAGCGCGCAGAGCACGCTGGCGGCGGGGGCGCCGATCGTCAGCTCGGTGGATTACCGGCAGACGGGCGTGATCATGGACGTGGTGCCGCGGGTGAACAGCGGCGGGCTGGTCACGCTGGACATCGGCCAGGAGGTGAGCGACGTGCTGGCGACGCAGACGACGCCCGGCTTGAATTCGCCGACGTTCTCGCAGCGGGTGATCCGCACGCGGGTGGCGGTGCAGGACGGGCAGACGGTGGGCCTGGCGGGGCTGATCCGGGATTCCTCGTCGGAGAACAACAGCGGCATCCCTTGGTTCCGGCGTATCCCGGTGCTGGGGGCGTTGTTCGGGACGCAGAACAACAGCCAGACGCGGACGGAACTGCTGGTGCTGATCACGCCGCGGGTGATCCATGACCAGCGGGACGCGCGGGCGCTGACGGAGGATTTACGGGAGGAATTGCGCAACGCGGCGGCGCTGCCGGAGCGGCTGCGCGGCTTGCCGCGGTATTCCGTGCCGGACCCGCAGGCTCGGGTGCGGCGGAACCTCGGGCTGCATTAGGGTGGCGTGAAACTCGTGCGTCCGGGCGCGGGGCGGGGCGAGCGGGGGTTCGCGCTTCTCCTCGTGCTCTGGTCGCTGGTGCTGCTGACGCTGATCACGACGCGGCTGATCGCGGGCGGGCGGGACGAGGTGAAGCTCGCCTCCAACCTGCGCAGCGCCGCGGAGGCGGAGATGCTGGCCGATGCCGGGGTGCAGGAAACGGCGTTTCGTCTATTCGGCCAGTTGGGCTCGGGGCTGAGGGCGGGCGGCGAGCAGACGTTGACGCTGCCGGGCGGGGTGGTGCGGGTGCGGATCGTGGACCAGTCCGGGCTGATCAACCCGAACCAGGCGCAGGCTGGGCTGCTGGTCGCATTGCTGCGGGCGGCGGGGGCGGATACGGGGACGGCGCAGGCGGTGGCGGCGGGGATCATGGAGTGGCGGAGCGAGGGGATGCAGACCAGGACGCCGGAGGCGAAGGCGGCGGAGTATCGGGCGGCGGGGCTGGATTACGCCCCGCCGAGCGCGCCGTTCCAGAGCGTGGACGAGGTGGGGCTGGTGCTGGGAATGACGCCGGAGCTGTTTGACCGGCTCGCGCCGCATCTGTCGGTCTATTACGTGGGCGACCCCAACCCGGCGGCGGCTGACCCGGTGGTGCTGGAGGCGATCCGGCAGGCGTCCGGGCAGGCGGCGGCGACCGCGACGAAGCAGGCGGCGAGCTTGGTGGTGGCGATCACGGCCGACGCGGAAGGGCGGGGCGGGGGCCGGTTCGTGCGGGAGGCGGTGGTCCGGCTCGGGGGCTCGGGGCCGCTGTATACGGTGCTGGACTGGCGGCGCGGGAAAGGCTGATGGCGTTCATTTCATACGCGCAGAACGGCGAGGACGTGCTGCTGTGGCGGGCGTTCCAAGACGTGGCGGCGGGGTTCTACGTGGACGTGGGGGCGTGGCACCCGGACGAGGATTCAGTCACGCGGGCGTTCTATGACCGCGGCTGGCGGGGGATCAACATCGAGGCGGCGCCGGAGATGGCGGCGCGGGTGGCGGCTGCCCGGCCGCGGGACGTGACGCTGGCGGTGGCGGCGGGGGCGGCGGACGGGGTGACGACGCTGCACCGTGTGGTGGGGACGGGGTTGTCGACGATCGACGCGGGGACGGCCCGGCTGCTGCCCGAGGCGGGGTTCGAGGCGGATACGCTCGACGTGCCGCTGCGGCGGCTGGATGGGATTTTGGCGGCCCACGCGCCGGGGCCGATCCATTTCCTCAAGGTGGACGTGGAGGGGGCGGAGCGGGCGGTGCTTGAGGGCGCCGACTTCGGGCGGTTCCGGCCGCACGTCGTGCTGGTGGAGGCGACGCGCCCGCTCTCCAGCGTGCCGACGCATGAGGGGTGGGAGCATCTGCTGACCAAGGCGGGGTATCGGTTCGTGCTGTTCGACGGGCTGAACCGGTTCTACGTGGCGGAGGAACATGAGGGGTCATTGGCGGCTTGCTTCTCGACGCCGGTGAACGTGCTGGATGGGTATGTGCGGGTGGCGGACGCGGCCTGGGCACGGGCGGCGGCGGAGCAGGAGGGGCGGGTTCAGGCGGCGCTGAGGCAGGTTGAATGGGCGGAGGAGGCCGCGCGGGCGGCTTATGCGCGGGGGTTCGAGCAGGCCCGGGACGCGGGATCGCTGCGGACGCGGCTAGAGATGGCGGAGCAGGCCAAGGCGAACGCGGAGCGGCTGATGCTGGCGGCGGATGCCTGGGGCCATGAGTGCGACGCGCTGCGGCTGGCGGCGGAGGGGCGGGCCGCGGCGCTGGAGGCGGAGCTGGGGGCGGCGCTGCAAGCGCAAACGTCGGAGCGGGCGGCGTTGCTTGCGGCGCTGGCGGCCCGGGAGCGGCTGCTGCAGGCGTTCGAGGCGAGCACGTCGTGGCGGTTGACGCGGCCGGTGCGGGCGTTGTCGGGGCTGGTTCGGCCTCGGGCGGAGGATGCGCCGAGGCGGCCCGGCATCCCCCCCACCTTGCCGGCCGCCGATGAGCCGGATCCGGCGCCGGCGGAGGCCGAGAGCCCGCCGCCGCCCGCGCCCGAGCCGGCCCCGCCCGCGCCCATACCCCCGGCGCCGCCGAGACGCCGGCCCGGCACGTTGCGCACGGTGCACCAGTTCCATTCCGGGTCGGCGACCGGGGATGCGATCACCAATTCCATGCTGCTGATCCGCCGGCTGCTGCGGGCGGAGGGCTACCGCAGCGAGATCTTCGTCGAGCACGTGGACCCGGCGCTCTCGCGCGAGCTGCGGCCCTTGGCGAGCTTGCCCGGCGGCGGCGGCCACGTGCTGATCCTGCATCACTCGATCGGGCATGACGCGCTGGACCAGGTTCTGGGCGGGGATGCGCCGGTGATCCTGTTCTATCATAACGTCACCCCTGCCGAGTTGCTGCCGCCGTCGCCTTCGTTGCAGCACTATGCGCGGCTTGGGCGGGAGCAGTTGGCACAGATACGCGGGCGGGCGGCGGCGGCGCTCGCGGATAGCGAGTTCAACGCGATCGAGTTGCGGCGGGCCGGGTTCGCGGCGGTGCGGGCCTGCTCGCTGCTGTTCGACTTGGATGCGCTCGGAGCGGAGGGCGGCGCGCGGGCGGAGGGGCGGCCGTTCACGGTGCTGTTCGTGGGGCGGGTGATCGAGTCGAAGGGGCAAGCGGACCTGGTGGACGCGTTCGCGGCGTTCGCCGGGCTGTATGGGCGCCCGGCCCGGCTGGTGCTGGTGGGGCGCATGGACAGCCCGGGGGATTACCTGCAAGCGATCGACGAGCGGGTGCGGCGGCATGGCTTGATCGATGCCGTCACGCTGACGGGCGCGGTTTCGGATGCCGAGCTGGCGGCGTGGTACCGGGCGGCCGATCTGTATGTGTCGTTGAGCTGGCATGAGGGGTTCGGGGTTCCGTTGGCCGAAGCGGTGGCGCGGGGGGCGCCGGTGCTTGCCTGGGGGGGCGGCGCGGCGCCGTATACGCTCGGGGACGAGGCCGGGCTGCTGGGCTCGCGCGAGGCGGCGGCGGTCGGGCGGCGGATGCTGGAGTTGGCGGAGGATGGGGCGCTGCGGGCGGCTTTGCTCGCGGGGCAGCGGGCGGCGCTGGCGCGGTTCGCTTTGGCGCGGCAGTGGCCGGCGATGCAGGAGGCCTTGGCGCGGGCCGGGGCGGCAGCGCCGCCTGATGCCGCGGCCCGTGCGGCGTTGGCGGCGCGGATGCGGTTCACGGTCGAGGGCCACGCGCAGGGGAGCTATAGCCTGGCGGCGGTGAACCGGGGGCTTGCGGAGGCGATCGAGGCGGAGCGCCCGGGGCGGGCACGGCTCGTGCCGGTGGAGGGGGTGCGGATGACGGAGTTCTCGGCGGCGCCGCCGGGGGCGCGGGCGCTTGCGGAGCGGGCGGCGCATCCGAGCGGGCCGCACGTGGTGGTCAGCCAGCATTACCCGATTCATGTGTCGCCGGAGCGGGGCGACGTGGCTCTGGCGCTGGTGTTCTGGGAGGAGTCGCTGCTGCCGGCCGCGATGATCGAAACGCTGGCGGCGGGGTTCGACGCGGTGCTGGCGCCGTCGCGGTTCGTAGCCAAGGCGTTGCTCGATTCCGGGCTGCCGCTGCCGGTGCGGGTCGTGGGGCAGGCGCCGCCCTTGGCCGCGTTCGAAACGCTTGGGCGGGAGCGGCGGGGTCATCCGGGCGCGTTCACGTTCCTGCACGTTTCGTCCTGCTTCCCGCGCAAAGGGGTGGACGTGCTGCTTGCGGCCTACGCGCGGGCGTTCCGGCGCGGCGACGCGGTGCGGCTGGTCATCAAGGGGTTCCCAAACCCGCACAACACGGTCCCGGCGCAAGTGGCGGCGCTGCAGGCGGCGGATCCGGCAATTGCCCCGATCGAGGTGATCGACCGGGACCTCGATGCGGAGGCGATGCTGGAGCTATTCCGCGGCGCGGATGCGATGGTGCTGCCGACGCGCGGCGAGGGGCTGAACCTGCCGGCGGCGGAGGCGATGGCGGCGGGCGTGCCGCTGATCGTGACCGGGATCGGCGGGCACATGGATTTCGCGGACGGAGACGTGGCGCGGCTGCTGGCCTACCGGCTCGCGCCGTCAGAGAGCCATCTGGCGACGCCGCACTCGCTGTGGGCGGAGCCGGACGAGGATGACCTGGTTGCGGCCTTGCGGGGGCTTGAGGCGACGCGGCGCGACGCGGAGGCTGCGGCGGAGTGGAAGAGGCGGACGGCGCGGGCGCGGGAGCAGGCCACACGCCGGCTCGGGGCCAGGGCGCTGGTTGAGCGGATCGAGGGGGCAGCGCTCGACGTGCTGCTCCGGGGGCCGCCGGAGCCGTTGCGGATGGCCTGGGTGACGAGCTGGGCGGTGCGGTGCGGGGTGGCGGAGTACTCGCGGCACCTGCTCGGGGCAATGCCGGAGCAGGCGGACGTGTCGCACGTGGTGCTATGGGACGACCGGACGCCGGCGGAGGGGGAAGGCGCGGCCGTGGGCCGGGCGGTCTGGAATTTGGCGCGGGCGGGGAATGTGGCGCGGTTCGAGGCGGCGGTGGCGGCTGAAGACCCGGGGGCGGTGGTGCTCCAGCATCAGCCGGGATTAATCCCTTGGGCGGCGTTGCCGGATTGGCTGGGCTCGACCGTGCTGGAGGGGCGAGTCGTCGTGCTGACGCTGCATAACACGCGGGACCTGGATGACCTGGCGGGGGACGTGCTCGAGGCGGTGCGGGTCGCGCTCGCCCGTGCCGATAGGGTGGTGGTGCATACGGAGCGTGACCTGGCCCGGCTGCGGCGGCTCGGGCTGGCCGCGAACGTGGCGCTGTTCCCGCATGGGGTGCGGGACGGGCTGCCGGCGCGCGAGGCGGCGGCGGTGGCGGACGCGCCGCTGATCGGGTGCTATGGGTTCTTCTTGCCGGGAAAGGGGGTGGGGCGGCTGATCGAGGCGGTGGCGTTGCTGCGGCGGGCGCGGCCCGGGGCGCGGCCTAATGCGCGGCTGCGGCTGGTGAATGCGGAGTATGACGGGCAGGGTTCGCGGGAGGAGATCGCGGCGTGCCGGGCCTTGGCGGCGGCGGCAGGGGTGGGGGACGCGGTCGAGTGGGAGACGGGGTTCCTGGAGGATGACGAATCACTGGCGTTGCTGTCGGAGTGCGACGTTGTCGTGCTGCCGACGCAGGCGAGCAAGGAGGCGTCGAGCGCCGCGGTCAGGATGGCGCTTGCTTCGGGCGCGCCGGTGCTGACGACGCCGTTGCCGCTTTACGACGATGTGGGGGCGGCGGTGGTTCGCAGCAGCGGATGCTCGGCGGCGGACCTGGCTGCCGGGATCGAGGCGCTGCTGGGCGATGCGTCGGCGCGGTCCGCGGCGCAGCAGGCGGCGCGGCGCTGGCAGGATGGATCGCGTTGGACGCTGGTCGCGCGGCGGTTCCTGGGGATGGTCAAGGGTCTTTGCGCCTGCCGAACAATTCCTGACTAAAAATTAAGGCTTTTGTTTCGATTCCGTGCATCTATGGATCGGTTTCGGCCGTAACAATACCGAAGCATTTCGCTGGCGCCGGCGCGGTTGCCGCGCTTCGGGCGAATGCAGGGTTCTGGTTTACGGAGAAGGCATTCACATGGATACGGATAGAGAACAGGGCGGTTCGGCCGCCAAGACGGGTTTTGACCGGCGCGGCCTGATGGGCCGGGTTGGCGCGGGGACGGCCGGCGTCGCGGCGCTGGCGGCGTTGTCCGCCGGCGGGCTGGTGGCTGCAAGCAGCCCGGCGCGGGCGCAGGGCGTGACCGATGTCGACATCCTGAACTTTGCATTGAACCTGGAGTATCTGGAGGCCGAGTTCTACACCCGGGCGGTGCGCGGAACGGGTCTGGCCGCGGGCGACACGACCGGGACGGGCACGCAGGGGGCCGTGACGGGCGGGACGCAGGTGCCGTTCAAGAGCGATTACGTGCAGAAGTATGCGTCGTTGATCGCGCAGGACGAGGAGAGCCACGTCCAGTTCCTGCGCTCGGCGCTGGGAGCCGCGGCGGTGGCGGAGCCGGCGATCGACTTGCAGGCGTCGTTCACGACGCTGGCGGTGGCGGCTGGGCTGATCGTGCCCGGGCAGACGTTCAACCCGTTCGCGGACGACGTGAGCTTCCTGCTCGGCGCGTTCATCTTTGAGGATGTCGGCGTGACCGCCTATAATGGGGCCGCGCCATTGATCACGGATAAGACCTACCTAGGCGCGGCGGCGTCGGTGCTCGCGGTCGAGGCTTACCATGCCGGGACGATCCGCACGCTGCTTGC
Organism: Acetobacteraceae bacterium; assembly: GCA_965217935.1. Taxonomy (GTDB): domain Bacteria; phylum Pseudomonadota; class Alphaproteobacteria; order Acetobacterales; family Acetobacteraceae; genus JBBROS01. The sequence goes on from OZ244581.1 coordinate 2,782,960, forward strand.
CAACCTTGGCGGGAGTGCGGCGGTGAACATGATCGCGGCCTTGCGGGGCAGGTTGGACGGCGTCAATGCCGAGCAGCCGATGAGCTTGCCCGGCAACAACTACAACACCGTGCCGACGAACGGCCAGGCGCTCGCGTTCGCGCGGACGCCGCGGCAGGTGCTGAACATCGTTTACGGGGCGGCGAACGCGCCGAGCGGGTTGTTTTACCCGAATGGCATGAACGGGACGATCACGTCCTGACGCCTCGACTGAGTTCCTGCGTCCCAGGGAACGGGTAGCGGGCAGCCCCGGGGGAAAACGTCATCTCCCGGGGCTTGCGCCATTTGCGCGCCCGCCCGTATTTGGCATCGGAGGGTTCGGGGCAAAGAGCGCGCGGGCCGCATCCATGACCTTGGCGCGATAGGCAAAGTGGTAGGCGGGCGTATGGGAATGATAGTTGCCGATGGCTCGCATCAGGTCCCCTTCGGCCTCGTCGAGATAGTGCCGCATGATCAGGCCGGCGGCGGCGATGTTGAAGCATGGGCGATTAACCAGACGGTCCCGCACGATGGCGGGCGGGAGGCTGCTGTAGCGGGCCAGCGGGCCAAGCCAGAGGCTGTTGACCTGCATGACGCCGTAATCCTCGGAGCCGTTGGAATTATGGCTGACGAGGCCGGGTCGGCCGCCTTCGATTTTCTGGATGGAGGGGAGGACCCGGGGGGGCAGCGCATAAAGCCCGGCGACAAGCGACATGCAGGCGACGAACGGGACGGGCATGACGAGGTTGTTCCATGTGCGGATGCAGGCCGCAAGCGGGATGCCGGGTTCACGCTGCTGGAGATCCTGGTGGTGGTGGCGATCCTGGGGCTGCTGATCGGGCTGGTGGCGCCGGCGGCGCTGCGTCAGCTGGGCGGGGCGCGGGTGTCGGTGGCGAAGCAGTCGATCGAGCGGCTGGGGTCGGTGCTGGACATCTATAAGCTGGACACGGGGAGCTACCCGACGACGGACCAGGGGCTGCAGGCTCTGGTGCAGCGGCCTTCGGGGGCGCCGAACTGGAACGGGCCGTACACGCGGGCGGATGCGGCGCCGGTCGATCCTTGGAACCGGGCCTACGTCTACCGGGACCCGTCGACGCGGGCGGGCAAGGCGTATGATCTGTGCTCGACCGGGCCGAACGGGGATTTGCAGGGCAATGAGTTGATCTGCAACCAGTAGGGGCGGTTCGGCGGAGGGGCGGCCGCTGCGATGGCTGAGCGTTGCTTCGGAGCGGACGGTGGCGGATGGCGCGCCCGCGGCGCCGTCTGGACCCGGCGCGCTCGAACGGGATGGCGTAGGGTTGCGCGGGAAGCGGGCGTGCGTGGTGGCGATCGGGGCCGCGAGACCTGATCGAAGCGGCGCGCGACGACTAGGCCGTCCGTCGCCTGGCTCGGCGCGCTGGCGCTGCTGGGCAACGGCATGGGCCGCGAGGCCACCGCCCTTGCGAGGAAGACGGCATCAAGGGCCGGGCGCGGTTTGGTGACGAGGGCAGCGCCTGCCGCCTGGCCGAGGAGCAGCGAACGAAGCTGGCCGCCTGACTGGCGCCGGCCTGGCTGGCGGAGCCGGGTCGCCGGATCAAGCTCCGCTTCGTCCCAGCATATCGTCCTCGCCTCAGCCCGGTCGAACGGCTCTGGGGATTGATGCGCAAGCGCATCACCCACGACCGGCGACACGACAGGTCCGCTGATTTCAGCATCGCGGTGCTGACGTACTTGCGTGGGGAGGCGCCAAGAACATGGCGCCTCTGCTGCGACCACGCCTCGAACGGCTTGCGCATCATTTTGCCTCGGGATGTTCGGATCCTGACCTGAACCGGTGTCTGCTTTGGCGCCGTCGAAGACGCATCAGTTTTCGCCTCGTGACGGCGAGCCGTCCCGCGGGACGAGGCTTAGCCAGCGCCGCAGCTCGGCGAGGGCGACCCAGCCTCTCGTGAGCGGCGGTCCGCGCAGCACGCGGCAGGGCTCGTCCGGCATGCCGAGGTGGTCGACAACGGCGAGAGCGCCCTCGAAACCCTCCGTGCCGCCATAGAGGCTGGTGGTCACGATGGTGGGAACGCCGGCGCCGAGCGCTGCGCAGAGGCCGTTCGGCGTGTCCTCCAGCGCAAGGCAAGCGTGGCTGGGCAGGCGGAGCTGCTGCAGCGCGAGGTGGTAGATGTCCGGCGCGGGCTTCTTCGCGCCCACGGCGTCTCCGGCAGCGATCACGGCGAAACGCGCCGGGCCGTCCGGGCCCAGCACTGCCCGCAGCAACGCCTCGACGTTCGCGGGGCTGGTCGTCGTGGCGATGGCGATGCGCAGCCCGGCGTCCCGCGCCTCATCCATCAAGCGTCGCACGCCGGGCCGGAAGGCGAGGCCGCCGCCGGCAACGAGGGCTGTGTAGCGGGCGGTCTTGTCGAGGTGCAAGGCGGCGATGGCCGGCGCGTCGAGCGCGGGCCGGCCGCCATGGACATCGATGTAATGCCGGATGCGTTCCTTGCCGCCGGCAACGCCGAGCAGGCGGCCGTACAGCGGCGAGTCCCAGATCCAGCCGAGGCCGGCCGCGGCGAACGCGCCGTTGAAGGCGAGGCGGTGCAGCTCCTCCGTTTCCGCAAGGGTGCCGTCCACGTCGAAGACGAGGGCTTCAAGCGCCACGGCGGACCTTTTGCCGGTCCGGCCCGGTTCGCGCGGGCGGCGCCGGGGCCGTTGATGGAAAAGCGGCGCGGGACAGGGCGGCATGGCCCCGGCCGATCTCCTCAATGATCGGTTGGCCCTGCTCCAGCAGGAAGCTGCGCAGCCGCGTCTGGACCGGCAGCAGCGGCAGGGTATGGCGATGGACAACGAACCAGGAGCGCATCAGCGAGGCGTCCTCGATCGCGAGGGGAACGAGCATGCCGAGCGAGACCTCAAGGCTGATGGTGTGCTGAGAGATCAGGGCGAGGCTCATGCCGGCGATGACGGATTGCTTGATCATTTCGTTGCTGGACGACTCCATCGCGACGCGCGGCGAGAAGCCGGCGTTGCGGAAGAAGCGGTCGGCGAGCGAGCGGGTGCCCGACCCGTCCTCGCGCAGCACGAACCATTCGGCCGCCAGCTCCCCCGGCTGCACGTGCCGCGCGCGGCAGAGCGGATGCCCGGGATGGGCAATGATGACGGAGGGATGCGGGGCGAAACGCTGGGCGACCACGTCGGCGTCGTCCTCTGGCTGGCCCATGATGGCAAGATCGACGGCGCCGCTCATCAGCATGTGCTGGACCCGGCTGCGGTTGCCTTCGCGCAGGAGCACGGCGACGCCGGGGTAGATCGCGCGGAAGCGGGCGATGATGTGGGGAACGATATATTTGGCGGTCGAGACGAGACCAAGCTTGATCCGGCCGCCGCTCACCCCCTTGAGCGCGTTCAGCGCCTCGTCCGCCGCCTGCAGCGACCTTAACACCAAACGGGCGTGGCCGAGCAGCGCCCGGCCCGCCTCGGTGAGAACGACGCGCCGGCCGGTGCGCTCGAACAGGGCGAAGCCGGTCTGAGACTCGATTTTCTTGATCTGGAACGAGACGGCGGACGGGGTGAGGCGCAAGCACTCGGAGGCGCGGACGAAGGAGAGGCTCTCGGCGGCTTCGATGAAGACCTGGAGCTGGCGGATGGTGACGTTGCGCATCGAACAACAAGCAATCCCTTCACGTAACGGGCAGTCTATTTTGCTTTCCCTCATGATGGCAAACCGCATACCGTCCGGCGCAACGGGTAAAACCCCGATGTGAGTTGGAAGGGAGGCCTCTCCGTGAACAAAGCGGTGGACATCAAGATCACGGACATGAAGGAACGCTACACGTCGGGCGTCCTGAAGTATCGGCAGATGGGCTATTGGGAGCCGGACTACGTCCCCAAGGATACCGACATCCTGGCCGTGTTCCGCCTCACGCCGCAGGACGGCGTGGATCCGGAGGAAGCCGCTGCCGCCGTGGCCGGCGAGAGTTCGACCGCGACGTGGACCGTCGTGTGGACCGATCGGCTGACCGACAGTGAGTACTACCGGGCCAAGGCCTATAAGGTGGAGCAGGTGCCGGGCAACCCGGAGCAGTGGTTCGCTTACATCGCCTATGACCTCGACTTGTTCGAGGAGGGCTCGATCGCCAACCTCACGGCATCGATCATCGGCAACGTGTTCGGTTTCAAGCCGCTCAAGGCGCTGCGCCTGGAGGACATGCGGATATCGGCGCACTATCTCAAGACGTTCCAAGGTCCGGCAACCGGCATCGTGGTCGAGCGGGAGCGGATGAACGTCTATGGCCGGCCGTTGCTGGGCGCCACCATGAAGCCGAAGCTTGGGCTGTCCGGCCGCAACTACGGCCGCGTGGTCTACGAGGCGCTGAAAGGCGGGCTCGACTTCACCAAGGACGACGAGAACATCAACTCGCAGCCCTTCATGCACTGGCGGGACCGGTTCCTCTATTGCATGGAGGGCGTGAACAAGGCGATGGCCGCGACCGGCGAGATGAAGGGGACCTACCTCAACGTCACCGCCGCAACCATGGAGGACATGTACGAACGCGCGGAATTTGCCCGCGACCTCGGCAGCGCCATCATCATGATCGACCTGGTGATCGGCTACACCGCCATCCAGTCGATGGCCAAGTGGTGCCGCAAGAACGACATGATCCTGCACCTGCACCGTGCCGGGCACGGGACCTACACGCGGCAGAAAAGCCACGGCATCTCGTTCCGCGTGATCGCCAAGTGGATGCGCATGGCGGGCGTGGACCACATCCACGCCGGCACCGTCGTCGGCAAGCTGGAAGGCGACCCGAACGTGGTGCGCGGCATCTACGACACCTGCCGCGAGACCTACGTGGCGCAGAACCCGCAGCACGGCATCTTCTTCGACCAGCCCTGGGCCAGCCTGAAAAAGCTGATGCCGGTGGCGTCGGGCGGCATCCATGCCGGGCAGATGCACCAGTTGCTGCATTATCTGGGCGACGATGTGGTGCTGCAGTTCGGCGGCGGCACCATCGGCCACCCCCAGGGCATTCAGGCCGGCGCGCAGGCCAACCGCGTCGCGCTCGAATGCATGGTGAAGGCTCGCAACGAGGGCCGCGACATCTGGAACGAGGGGCCGGAGATCCTGACCGCCGCCGCGCGCTGGTGCCAGCCGCTGCGGGCCGCGCTCGACACATGGAAGGACGTCACCTTCGATTACGCCTCGACGGATACGGTCGACGCGCTTCCCACTCCCACGCCGTCTTAGCGAGAAGAACGCGCCATGAAGATCACGCAAGGGCAATTCTCCTTCCTGCCGGAGCTGACCGACGAGGAGATCGGCAAGCAGATCGAGTATGCGCTCGATAATGGCTGGGCACTGGCCGTCGAGCACACCGACGATCCGCATCCGCGCAACTACTACTGGTCGATGTGGGGCACGCCGATGTTCGACCTCAAGGACCCGGCTGGCGTGATGCTGGAGGTCAACGCCTGCAGGAAGGCGCACCCTGACGAGTACATCAAGCTTCAGGCATTCGACAACAACAAGGGCTTCGAATCCATCCGCATGTTCTTCATCGTGCAGCGGCCTGAGCACGAGCCGGGGTTCGAGCTGGTCCGCAGGGACGGCCGCGGACGCTCGATGCACTACACGCTGCGGAGCTACGCCACGGCTAAGCCGCAGGGCCAGCGATACCAGCGGGAAACGCCCCAGTGACCAGGCCCGGCTTCCGCATCGCCCCCAGCATTCTCTCGGCCGACTTCACCCGATTGGGCGAAGAGGTCCGGCGCGTGGAGGCTGCTGGCGCCGACCTGATCCACTTCGACGTGATGGACAACCACTACGTGCCGAACCTCACCATTGGGCCGCTGATTTGCGAGGCGCTGCGGCCTATGGCGACGGTCCCGATCGACGTGCACTTGATGGCGACGCGGGTGGACGAGTTGGCGCTGATGTTCGCGAAGGCTGGCGCCGCCATCATCAGCTTCCACCCGGAGGCGTCGCAGCACGTGGACCGCACCTTGTCGCTGATCCAAGACCAGGGCTGCCAGGCCGGCTTGGCGCTCAACCCGGCGACCCCGCTTGATCACCTCGATCACGTGATGCACCGGCTGGAGTTGATCCTCGTCATGTCGGTCAACCCCGGCTTCGGCGGCCAGGCGTTCATCCCGCACGCATTGAGCAAAATCGCGGCGGTGCGGGCGCGCATCGATGCCCACGTCGCGGCGGGCGGCAAGCCGGTCTCGCTGGAGGTGGATGGCGGGATCAAGGCGGCCAACATACGCGCCGTTGCCGAGGCGGGCGCGGACACCTTCGTCGCCGGCTCCGCCATCTTCGGCGCCCCCGACGCGGACGGCGGCTACCAGGGCGCCCTCGCCGCGCTGCGCGGGCAGCTCGCGCGCGCAGGCGAACAGGAGATGGCGGCATGAACGATCTCGTCGAGTTCACGGAGGACCGGGTCAACCTCGGCGTCCTCTATGACAAGTCCAACATCGCGGAGACGCTGAGCGGGCTGGAACGCGACCTGGTCGGCCTCATGCCGGTCAAGACGCGCATCCGCGAGATCGCCGCCCTGCTGCTGGTCGAGGCGGCCCGGCGCGGCATGGGCATCCAGGCCGATCCGCCGCCGCTGCACATGAGCTTCACCGGCAATCCCGGCACTGGCAAGACCACCGTCGCCCGCCGCATGGCGGACGTGCTGCATCGGCTCAAGTACATCCGGCGCAACCACGTGGTCACGGTGACGCGCGACGACCTCGTGGGCCAGTTCATCGGCCACACCGCGCCCAAGACGAAAGAGGTTCTGAAGAAGGCGATGGGCGGGGTGCTGTTCATCGACGAGGCCTACTATCTCTACCGGCCGGAGAACGAGCGCGACTACGGGCAGGAGGCGATCGAGATCCTGCTGCAGATTATGGAGGACAACCGCGACGACTTGGTCGTGATCCTCGCGGGCTACAGGGACCGCATGGATACGTTCTTCCGCAGCAACCCGGGCATGTCGTCGCGCATCGCGCACCACATCGACTTTCCTGACTACTCCGCCGACGAGCTCTACGAGATCGCCCAGATCATGGCCGGCACGATGAACTACCGGTTCGACGACGAGGGCGCGGCCGCGCTGCGCGACTACATCGGCCGGCGGATGCGCCAGCCCCGCTTCAGCAACGCGCGCTCGATCCGCAACGCGATCGACCGCTCGCGGCTGCGCATGGCCAACCGGCTGTTCGCAGAGCGCGACCGCACGCTGGACCGCGCCGCGCTCGAGACCATAACCGCGGAGGACCTCCGAGCCAGCCGCGTCTTCACGGACGACGAGCCGGCCGCTTGAGGCGGCTGCAAATCGATCGGACCCGCATCTCGGTCCGGGCGGCCTAAGCATCATTTCGCGGGACGGCTCGCCGTGACGAGGCGAAAAATGATGCGTGTTCAAAGGCGCCTAAGCGGACATTCGTGGCACAAGCCACGAATGTCCGCTTAGGCCGCCGCGTAGAAAGGAGGGCGAGAGCGGGTCCAGCGCCACGTTGAGCCCGCTCTCGCAGCGACAAGAATCGGCTGAATCGCCGAAATGTGGGAGAAAGCGATGCCGTATCGTCGCACGACGCTATCCAAGTTCATCATCGAGGACCAGCGACGCTCGGCCACGCCGCAGCCGGACCTCGCCTCGCTGCTCAACGACATCCAGACCGCGTGCAAGCTGATCGCCATGGCCGCCTCGCGCGGCGCCCTGGCCCGGACGGACGCGGCGCCCACCAAGGTCAACGTGCAGGACGAGCAGCAGAAGCCGCTCGACGTGATCGCCAACGACATCATGCTCGCCACCTGCGAGTGGGGCGGCCAGCTTCGCGGCATGGCGTCCGAGGAGCTGGAGGAGCCCTATCAGATCCCGTCGCTGTATCCTCGCGGCCAATACCTGCTGGTGTTCGATCCGCTCGACGGCTCGTCCAACATCGACGTGAATGTCCCTGTGGGGACCATCTTCTCCGTGCTGCGCTGCCCCGAGGGGGTGGATCAGCCGGCCATCGAGGATTTCCTGCAGCCCGGCGCCGCCCAGGTCGCGGCCGGCTACGCCATCTACGGCCCGGTCGCCATGCTGGTGCTCACCCTCGGCGCCGGCGTGAACGGCTTCACGCTCGACCGCGAGATCGGCGCCTTCACCCTGACGCACCCCGACATGCGCATCCCGCCAGGCGCGCGCGAGTTCGCGATCAATGCGTCGAACCGGCGCTTCTGGCAGCCGCCGGTGCGCCGCTATGTCGAGGAATGCGTCGAAGGCGTCGCCGGGCCGCGCGGGGCGGATTTCAACATGCGCTGGATCGCCTCGATGGTGGCGGAGATCCACCGCATCCTCGTCCGGGGCGGGCTGTTCATGTATCCGCGCGACAGCAAGGACCCGAGCCGGGCGGGCCGGCTGCGCCTGATGTACGAGGCGAACCCGATGGCGCTGATCGTCGAGCAGGCCGGCGGCGCCGCCTCGACCGGGCGCGAGCGCATCCTCGATATCCGCCCCGAGAGCTTGCACCAGCGCGTGCCGGTGGTCCTGGGCTCGCGCGAGGAGGTGGAGCGGCTCGTCAGGTATCATGCCGAGCATGACCGCGGCGAGGAGCCGATGTTCAGAACGCCGCTGTTCAGCGCGCGCTCCTTATTCGACGGAGCCTGAGGATGTCGCAAAGGCATCCTGTCATCGCGATCACCGGATCGTCAGGCGCCGGCACGACGACGGTCACGACCACCTTCGCGCAGATTTTCCGCCGCGAGGGCATCAACGCCGCGATGGTCGAGGGCGATTCGTTCCACCGCTACGACCGCGTGCAGATGCGCGCGCTCATCCGCGAGGCGAACGAGGGCGGCCAGAGCCAGGTCAGCCATTTCGGCCCCGACGCCAACCTGTTCGAGGAGCTGGAGGACCTGTTCCGCAGCTACGGCGAGACCGGCGCCGGCAAGGTGCGCAAGTACCTCCACGACGAGGAGGAAGCGGCGCCGTATGCCCAGCCGCCCGGCACCTTCACCGCCTGGGAAAGCATCGCCGCCGGCACGGACGCTCTGTTCTATGAGGGGCTGCACGGCGGCGTGGTGCACGGCGACATCAACATCGCCCGCCATACCGACCTGCTCGTCGGCGTCGTGCCGATCATCAACCTCGAATGGATCCAGAAGCTGCACCGCGACAAGAAGATGCGCGGCTACACGCAGGAGGCGGTCGTGGACACCATCCTGCGCCGCATGCCCGACTACGTGAACTACATCTGCCCGCAGTTCAGCGAGACGCACGTGAACTTCCAGCGGGTGCCGACGGTCGATACGTCCAATCCCTTCATCGCCCGCGACGTGCCGAGTGCGGACGAGAGCATGCTCGTGATCCGGTTTCGCAACCCGAAAGGCATCGACATGCCTTATCTGCTGTCGATGCTGCAGGACAGCTTCATGTCGCGCGCGAACACGATCGTCTGTCCCGGCGGGCGGATGCCGCTCGCGATGCAACTGATCTTCACGCCGATGATCCTTCGACTGATGGACCGCAGGAAGCGGGCGGCCTGAGGCAGCGCCGAGGCATGATCGTCAAGTCGCGTGCCGGGTCGCCGGCCGAGGCAGGCGTGACCGCCGGCTGGCGCCGCCATGCTCAAGCCTTTCGGCATGACAGCCGAGAACGTCGCCGGGATAGCGCCCGTCGTGCCCGGCTCCTGGACAGATCACTGAGGACACCTTCATGGCACTCGTCTCGATGCGGCAGTTGCTCGACCACGCGGCGGAGCACGGCTACGGCATTCCCGCCTTCAACGTGAACAACATGGAGCAGGTCCGTTCGGTTATGGAGGCAGCCCACGACGTGGACAGCCCCGTGATCCTGCAGGGCTCGGCCGGCGCGCGGAAATACGCCGGCGAAGCATTCCTGCGCCACCTGGCCGACGCCGCCGTCGAGAGCTGGCCGCACATCCCGGTCGTCATGCACCAGGATCACGGCGGCAGCCCGGCGGTCTGCCAGCGCAGCATCCGCTCGGGCTTTACCAGCGTGATGATGGACGGCTCGCTGCTGGAGGACATGAAGACCCCCGCGGACTACGAATACAATGTCGGCACGACGCGCCGGGTGTTGGAGATGGCGCACGCGGTCGGCGTCTCGGTCGAGGGCGAGCTTGGCGTGCTGGGCTCGCTGGAGACGGGCGAGGCGGGCGAGGAGGACGGCTCCGGCGCCGAGGGCAAGCTGTCGCACAGCCAACTGCTGACCGACCCCGAGCAGGCCGCCGGGTTCGTGCGCGCCACCGGGGTAGACGCGCTCGCCATCGCGATCGGCGCCAGCCACGGCGCCTATAAATTCTCCCGCAAGCCGACCGGCGACATCCTCGCCATCGGGCGCATCAGGGAGATCCATGCCCGTATCCCGACCACCCATCTCGTGATGCACGGCTCAAGCTCGGTGCCGCAGGAGTTGCTGGATGTGATCCGCGAGTTCGGCGGCGACATCAAGGAGACCTACGGCGTGCCGGTCGAGGAGATCCAGGAGGATATCCGGCATGGCGTGCGCAAGATTAATATTGATACCGACATCCGCTTGGCGATGACGGGCGCGATGCGCCGGCTGATGGCGCAGAAGCCGGACGAGTTCGACCCGCGCAAGATCTTCGCCGCTGCCAGCAGGGCCGCGACCGAACTCTGCCGCGCCCGCTTCGAGCAATTCGGCTGCGCCGGCCACGCGTCGCGGATCAAGCCGGTCCCGCTCGACTGCATGAGCGAGATGTACGGCCGCGGCGAACTCGACCAAATCGTTCAATAAGCTGATCTAAGCCCCGTTCTAAGCAGGCATTCGCGGCTCGTGCCCCGAATGCCTGCTTAGACGCCTGTGAAGCCGCATCGTTTTTCGCGTCGCGACAACGAGCCGTCCCGCGAAATGTCGCTTAGCCCGAGAGCCGTCGCTTTTCTCCACCAGGTCGAGTTGGTCCTTGACCCAGAGGCAGCCGGCGACGGTGCAGGGATCCTGGTTGACCCCGGCCTCGAAGGCTGCGACGCGCCGGATAAGGTCGTCAGCGGCGGCATGGCAGCGGTTGCAGGCGACGTCCTCGCGCAGCCAGCGCCAGAGCGCTTCCACCGGCATCAGGTCGGGACCGTAGCCAGGAAGGGGCAGCAGCGTGATGCCCAATCCGCCTTGGCCCGGCGTTCGGGCGCGCCATCCCAGGTCAGGACCAGCGGGTCGCCGGGGCGGGTCGCCGGGGCGGGTCGTCGGGGACGGCCAAACTGGAGGGGATTTCATTCGCCTGAACTCCCGGCGGCTGACCCGGACGGCGTAGCGGCCCCGCCGCGTGGCCAAGGCCGGCTCTATGACAGGGCGCGAACGGCTGCCATGAGCTGGGCCGCCTTACGCGCCGTGTCGGCGGCCGTATCGCCCGGCTTGTAAATGGCGGAGCCGATCCCGAAGCCGGCGGCCCCGGCGGCGCGCCAGGCGGGGATGCTGGCGGCGTTCATGCCGCCGACCGGGAGGATGGGGACGGAGGCCGGGAGGACGGCGCGGAGGGATTTCAGGACGGGCGGCGTGGCGGCTTCGGCGGGGAACAGCTTGAGGGCATCGGCCCCGGCCTCGATCAGCGCGAAGGCTTCGGCCGGGGTGAAGAAGCCGGGGGCGGCGCCGAGGCCGGCGGATTTGGCGGCGCGGACGAGGGACGGGCTGGCGTGGGGCGTGACCATGAGCGTGGCGCCGGTATCGGCCAGGCGGGCGACGTCGCCGGGGGTCATGACGGTGCCGGCGCCGATCATGGCCTGGTCGCCGAAGCGGCGGACGAGCTTGGCGATGCTGTCGAACGGGTCGGGGGAGTTGAGGGGAACCTCGATGATGGTGATGCCGGCGGCGATCAGGGCTTCTGCGACCGATTCGGCCTCGTGCGGCTGGATGCCGCGCAGGATGGCGACGAGGGGGCTTTGGGCGAGATGTTCTGTCAGGTCCATCGGACGTGCTCCGCGATGCGCATAAGGCCGCTGGCGGCGGCGTCGGGGCTGACTTGGATCGGTTTGCGGCCGCGGCGCTCCAAGGCGGCGGCGTAGAGGTCGCACAGGGCCGGAGTGCCGGAGAGGTGGACTGGCGACGTTTCGGGGGCGTGGTTGAGTTCATGGCCGATCAGCAGGCCGGAGAGGAAGGCGGGGGACTCAGCCTCGGTCAGGCGGCCGAACAGGCCCAGGGCGCGGACGCCGAACAGGTGGTGCAGCAGGCCGCCCGGCGCCGCGGCACGGTCCACGCCGCGCAGGAAAGCGCCGGCATCGGGCGGGCCGTCGGCCATGAGGCGCCCCAGGATCGTGTGATGGCGCAGGGCGGCGAAGGCCTCGCCGGTCAGGTGGGTGGTGAACCCGGCGATCCGGCCCCCGGCGATGGCGGCCCACTTGGAGTGGGTGCCGGGGAGGCATACCGTGGCGTCGGGGCCGGTCTCTTGCATGATGCCGAACAGTTGGACTTCCTCGCCGCGCATGACCTCCGGGACGCCGCCCGGGTCGTTGGCGGTCAGGCCGGGGAGGAGGCGGACGTCGGCGGCGCCGAACGGGACCGGGACCGCGGCGGCGGCCAGGGCGGAGAGGTCGGCCGGGCAGGGGAGGTAGGGGGCCTCGACCCAGCCTTGCCGGCTGCCGACCATGCCGGAGAGGAGAATTTGCCGCTCCCCCTCGGCAAGCCAGGGCGCGACGGCCCGGCGCAAGGCTTCGGCGAAGCCGTCGCGCGGGGTGGCGAGGAGGCCGGGGCCATCGGCGATGCGGCCGGTGACCTGGCCGCGCTCGATGCGGAAGGCGCGGAAATTGCTGGTGCCCCAGTCGACCCCGATCATGCGGCGAGCTCGATGACGACGGGGACATGGTCGGAGGGCTGGGGCTGGTCGCGCTCGTTGCGGTCAGGGCCCGCGGCGGCGAGGCGCTCGGCGAGGGTGGGGGAGAGGAGGGCGTGGTCGATGCGCAGGCCGCTGTCGCGCCGCCAGGCGCCGGCCTGGTAGTCCCAGAAGGTGTAGGCGCGTCCGATGGGCTGGAGGGCGCGGACGGCGTCGGTCAGGCCCTGCCAGATCAGGGTGCGGAAGGCGCTCCGGGTTTCGGGGCGGACGAGGGCGTCGGTGGGCGGGAGGGCGCCGGGGGCGAAGTCCTCGTCGGCGGGGCAGACGTTGTAGTCGCCGGCGAAGAGGCAGGGGCGGTCCTGGTCGAGCAGGGTTCGGGCGCGGGCGGCGAGGCAGCCCATCCAGCGGAGCTTGTAGGCGTAGCCCTCGGCGCCGCCGGAGTTGCCGTTGGGGAGGTAAAGGTTGCCGACGACGATGCCGCCGGCCTCGATTTCCAGGTAGCGGGCCTGGGCGTCGTCGTCCGGCAGGCCTGGGAGGGCGCGGTTGGTGACCTCGACGGGGATGCGGGCGAGGATGGCGACGCCGTTGTAGGATTTCTGGCCGACGATGTGGGCTTCGTAGCCGGGGAAGGCGTTGGCGGGGAACTGGGCGGCCTCGCACTTGGTTTCCTGCAGGAGCAGGAGGTCGGGCCGCACGCGGGCAAGCCAGTCGGCGACGTGGCGTTCGCGCTGGCGGATCGAGTTGACGTTCCAGGTGGCGATGCGCATCGCCGGGCTTTGGGCGCCGGGTCAGTCGATAGAGAAGCTGGTGCCGCAGCCGCAGGCGGACGTGGCGTTGGGGTTCTTGATGGTGAAATGGGCGCCCATGAGGGCGTCGGTGTAGTCGAGCACGGAGCCGCCGAGCAGGTCGAGGCTGGCCGGGTCCACGAGGACGCGGGCGCCTGAGCGCTCGACGAGCAGATCGTCGGGCTGGGGCTCTTGGTCCAGCTCGAACTTGTATTGGAAGCCGCTGCAGCCGCCGGCGAGGACGGCGACGCGGAGGGCGGCCGGGGCGGGTTGGGCGGCGACGATCTCGGCCACGCGTTCGGCGGCGCGGTCGGAGATGCTGAATGGGGCGGTGCTCATGGGGGATACATAGCGCGGCGGGGGGCGACATTGAAGCCTCCGGTTGCTACATGCCCGGCATGACCCATGCTCCCTATGCCGTCCGGGCGGAGACGTCGCGCGGGCGGCTGCATGACGAGGCGGACGCTTCGGGGCGAAGCCCGTGGCAGCGGGACCGGGACCGGATCATCCACAGCAGCGCCTTCCGCAAGCTGCAGTACAAGACGCAGGTGTTCGTCAACCACGAGGGGGATTATTACCGCACGCGGCTGACGCACAGCATCGAGGTGGCGCAGATCGCGCGCTCGATCGCCAGGGCGTTGCAGGTCGATGAGGACCTGACGGAGGCGCTGGCGCTGGCGCACGACCTTGGGCACCCGCCGTTCGGGCACGCGGGGGAGGAGGCGCTGAACGCGCGCATGAAGGCTTACGGGGGGTTCGACCACAACGCGCAGTCGCTGCGAATCGTGACCAAGCTGGAAAGCCGGTATGCGGCGTTCGACGGGCTGAACCTGACATGGGAGACCTTGGAGGGGCTGGCCAAGCATAACGGGCCGGTGCGCCGCCCGCCGCCTTACACGGCGGAGTATGACGGGCGGCATAAGCTCGATCTGCACACCTACGCCTCGGTCGAGGCGCAAGTGGCGGCCATGTCGGACGACATCGCGTATCATAGCCATGATTTGGACGACGGGATGCGGGCCGGGCTGTTCGGGCCGGAGGACGTGCGGCATCTGCCGGTGGTCGGAGCGGCCTTGGCGGCGGCCCGGGTGGCGAGCCTCGATGTGCCGCCGCCGCGGCTGCGGCACGAGATGATCCGGCGGGTGATCAACGGCTTCGTGACCGACCTGATCGGGGAGACGCGGCGGAGGCTGGCGAAGCTGGCGCCGGGGAGCGCGGACGCGGTGCGGCGGGCGAAGCAGGCGAGCGTGGGGTTCAGCCCGGCGATGGCGGAGGCGAACGGGGCGATCAAGGAGTTCCTCTACGCGCGGATGTACCGCCATTGGCGGGTGAACCGGATGACGGCGAAGTCGCGCCGGGTGACGGAGGCGTTGTTCTCGTTGCTGCACGAGGACGCGAGCCTGCTACCGGACGGGTGGCGGGCGCTGGCGGGGGAGGGGGATTTGGCGCGGGCCGGGTTGATCGTGACGGACTACGTGGCGGGGATGACGGACCGGTTTGCTTTGGAGGAGTATGCTCGGCTGACGGACCCTTTGCGGCGGGGGTAGGCAATGGAATACACACCGTGCCAGATTTCAAACGCTTGGGTTTTTCGTCAGCCTATCTCCTGCCCATCCAAGCTCGAGACTCGTAGCGAATTTTGAAAGAGGTTATGGCGAGCAACGATCAAGAGTTATCGATTAAGGTCCTTAAGGAATCGATACGACTAAGCGAGATCCGATTGGCTGCCCAGCTACAGATGCGCTTGGCTCTTGAGGCAAGGCTCAACTCCTCACCGCCTTGGCTATTGGCGCTCGTAATAGGTCTCGTAACTTTCATACGTGGAAAATCAGTGCCGCTTGTGCTTACTGAAGTAGATAAGATCATTATCGTATTACCAATTTTAGCATTTTTATACAGTTTGTATGCCGTCTTCGTTGTGGGAAGATGGCACTATGCCGGGAAACCACCATCTTTCTTGGTTTCTCATATAAGGCATGAGAGGAAGTACCCACGATTTTCACGGTTCAACAGCTTAGTCGACAGATGTTTAGGATTCTTAAAAGCAAATATACCTAAATTTAGCTTTACTTACACCGCTACGTCTTCACATAATTTCCAATTATCTAATAGTATTGAGTGCTCTCGACTGCTTAAATTAGCTTTAGATTATGAGAAGAGCATAGCTGAAAATATTGATACATTAAAGCTGATACGGCGCTTTGTGCTCCTTCCTAATTTCTTAATACTATTTGCTTGCGTTTTGTGGCTAGTCGTACACCATAGTTAAGGCCTACTCTGAATTTGATGAGACCCCAATTTCGTTTGTTTTCCTCAGTGCCTTGTCACTAAATGACGTGTCCGACGTGACATTCCGCGCCGGTTGGGGTTCAACCATTTTTATGACCGAGAACATCTATGCCAGCGTTCGAGACGCCGTGATCGTTGCTCTAGGTAAACTTTTGCCCAACCTGCCGGACGAGGTAACCGCCCGCGTCGAAGTCACCCCGGCGCGCGACCCGGCGCACGGCGACATGGCGACCAACGCGGCGATGGTCAGTGCGAAGGCGGCGCGGCAGAAGCCGACGGAGGTCGCGGCGGCGCTGGCGCAGGCGCTGACGGACGGGCCGGACATCCTGCGCGCAGAGGCGGCGGGGCCGGGCTTCGTCAACCTGACGCTGCGGCCCGAGGCGTTCCGGGCGGCCGTGCCGGCGGCGTTGCGGGCGGGGGAAGCTTACGGGGCGAGCGAGGCCGGCGGGGGGAGGCCGGTGAACGTCGAGTACGTCTCGGCCAACCCGACCGGGCCGCTGCATGTGGGGCATTGCCGGGGGGCGGTGGTGGGGGATGCGTTGGCGAACCTGTTGGCGAAGGCCGGGTTCGCGGTGACCAAGGAGTATTACGTCAACGACGCCGGCGGGCAGGTGAACGCGCTCGCCTGGGCGGCCTATTGGCGATATTTGCAGGCAGCCGGAACGCGGCTGAGCGAGGAGGAGTATGCCGCGCAGGCGGCGGGCGGCTTGCAGTACGGGGGGGATTACCTGGCGCCCGTCGGGCGGATGCTGCTGGAGCGGCACGGGGAGTCGCTGGCCGGGCCGGGCGGAACCGTCGCGGACCCGGCGGTTTGGCTCGACACGGTGCGGGACGAGACCATCGCGGCGATGATGGCGGGAATCCGGGCGGACCTGGCCGCGCTGGGAGTGGCGCCGGACGTCTATACCTCGGAGCGGGCGCTGGTGGAGCAGGACGCCGTCGATGGGGTGATCGGGCGGCTGCAGGATATGGGCCTGATCTACGAGGGCGTGCTGGAGCCGCCGAAAGGCAAGGCGCCGGAGGATTGGGAGCCACGGGAGCAGACGCTGTTCCGGGCGACGCAGTTCGGCGACGACGTGGATCGGCCGTTGCGCAAGTCGGACGGATCCAACACCTACTTCGCCAACGACATCGCCTACCACGCCGACAAGATGGGCCGCGGGGCCGGGCTGATGATCGACGTCTGGGGCGCGGATCACGGGGGATACGTGCCGCGCATGAAGGCGGCGGTGCGGGCCTTGGCGGGCGACGGCGGGCAGCGGCTGGAGGTGGTGCTGTGCCAGATCGTGCGCGTGGTGCGCGGCGGCCAGCCGGTCAGGATGAGCAAGCGCGCCGGCACCTTCGTAACCCTGCGGGACTTGCTCGACGAGGTGGGGCGGGACGCGGTGCGCTTCACCATGCTGACCCGCAAGGCGGACGCGCAGATGGAGTTCGACCTCGACGCGGTGGTGGCGCAGACGCGGGAAAACCCGGTGTTCTACGTGCAGTATGCCCATGCGCGCTGCCGCTCGGTGCTGCGCGCCGGGGGCGAAACGTATGACGTGTCGCGGGCAGCGCTGGCCGAGGCGCCGCTGGAGAGCCTGACGGCGGAGGCGGAGATGGCGTTGATGCGCCGGCTGGCGGGTTGGCCGCGGACGGTGGAAGGGGCGGCGCTGGCGCAGGAACCGCACAGGATTGCATTTTTTCTCTATGACTTGGCGGGCGACTTTCATATGCTGTGGAACCGTGGGCGGGACAATTCGGCGTTGCGGTTCCTGCAAGCCGGGCGGCCCGCGGAAACATTGGCGCGGCTTGCCCTGGTGGAAGCCACGGCAACCGTGATCCGCTCCGGCCTGGCGGTGCTGGGCGTGGAGCCTGTCGAGGAGATGCGTTGAGCCGTGCCCGACGATTTGCGGATACCTGAGCCCCACGAGCAGGGGAGCGTGACAGCGCACTACAGCACGCGGCGGGCGCGATCGGACCCGGGGATGCGATACATGACCATCGCGGCGGCGCTGCTTGGCGGCGGGCTGGTGCTGGGCATGGGCATCTGGGGGATGATGGGGCGGACGCCCGGCGCCGTGCCAGTGATCGAGGCGGACAGCCGGCCGTTGCGGGTGAAGCCGGATGATCCGGGCGGCATGACGATCGCCGGGCTGAATGACGCGATGCTGGGCGGGAAGGCGGCCGGAAAGGACCGGCTGGCGCCCACGCCGGAAGCCCCGGCCCCGCAGGCGTTGCAGGCGCAACTGCAGCCGGCGGCGCCGTCCGAGCCTGCAGCGCCCGTGGCGTCTGCGGCGCCCGTGCCCATGACGGGGGAGCAGGCCGTAAGCGGCTCGCCGCTTCCCGACACGCCGCAGCCCGCCCCCAAGCCTGCGAAGGCGCCGGCCCGGGCGAGCGAGCCGGTTGCCGAGGCGCCGCCGCCGACGCCGGCCCCGGAAACGCCTCGGGCCGCGGCCGGGGGCAGGGATGGGAGCGGGACGATGGTGCAGCTTGCGGCGGTGAAGACCGAGGACTTGGCGCGCGGCGAGTGGGAACGACTGTCGAAGCGGATGCCCGAGCTGCTGGGCGGACGCAAGCCGGTGTTCCAGCGGACCGAGGCCAAGGGCCGGGCGTATTGGCGCATCCGCACCGGCGGGTTCGGCAGCGACGCGGATGCGGCCGCGTTCTGCAGCAAGGTCCGCGCGGAGAAGAACAACTGCGCGGTCGCTTCGTTCTGACGCCGGTTCAGGGCCGGGCTTGATAAGCCGCTCGCCGCGACGCTGACCGCGATGAAAGCGGCGATCGTCGGGCTTGCCGGGACCGAACTGAGTCCCGATGAACGCTCGCTGCTGCGGGCGGAGCAGCCCGCGGGCGTGATCCTGTTCGCCCGCAACGTGGCTGGCAAGGCGGAGCTGGCGCGGTTGACCGGCGACATACGGGCCGCGCTTCCGCCCGGCGGCGTGCTCATGGTCGATCAGGAAGGGGGGCGCGTGGCCCGGCTGCGCCCGCCGCACTGGCCGGCGCATCCTGCGGCGGCGCTGATCGGGGCGCGCTACGCGCGTGACCGGCAGGCGGGGGCGCGGCTGGCCTGGATCACGGGCGCGCTGATCGGGCTTGATTGCCTGGAGGCCGGTTTTGATGTGGTGTGCGCGCCGGTGCTGGATCTGGCAACGGACGGAATGACGGCGGCGATCGGCGACCGGTCATTCGGCGCGGAGGTGGAGCAGGTGGCAATGTTGGGTCAGGCGGCAGCCGCGGGGCTGATGAGCGCCGGGGTGCAGCCGGTGGGCAAGCATGCGCCGGGGCATGGGCGGGCGCGGGTGGATAGCCACGTCGGCTTGCCCCGGCTGGAGGCGGAGGAGGATTTGTCGCCCGACATCGCCGTCTTCGCACGATGCCGGGCGCTGCCTTGGATGATGACGGCGCATATCGTCTACGCGGGCGTCGATGCGGACCGGCCCGGAACATTGTCGCCGGCGGTGATCGGGGACGTGATCCGCGAACGGATCGGGTTCGGCGGCGTCCTGGTGTCGGATGACTTGTCGATGGGGGCCGTTTCGGGCGCGCCCGGGTTTTCTACGCGGCAGGCGCTGGAGGCCGGGTGCGACCTGGCCCTGCACTGCTCGGGGGCGTTCGAGGAGAGCCGGGCGGTGCTGGCGGCGGCGGGCGAGGTCTCGGCGGCGGCGGCCGGACGGCTGACGAGGGCGCGGGAGAGCGCCGCGCGGGCGCGCGTGACGCTGGACCGGGCGGGCCTGGCGGCGGAGCAGGCGGCGTTGCTGGCATGATCGACACGGCGGTGCAGATCATCCTGGTGGCGATCCCGGCCATCCTGGCCATCACGCTGCACGAGGCCTCGCACGGGTATGCGGCGCTGGCGCTGGGGGACGACACCGCGAAGACGATGGGGCGGCTGTCGCTCAACCCGGTGCGGCACATCGACCCGGTGGGCACCATCCTGCTGCCCGGCGCCTTGATCCTTGGCCAGTTGCTCACGGTCGGGCGCATCGTGTTCCTGTTTGGCTGGGCCAAGCCGGTGCCGGTCTCGGCCTGGCGGTTCAGCGACCCGCGGCGGATGATGGCGCTGGTCGCGGCGGCCGGGCCGTTGACGAACTTCGTGCTGGCGTGGATCGGGGCGCTGGCGCTGCACGGGATGCCGTATTTGCCGGCGGGCGCCGCGTTCGTGCTGCAGGACATGCTGGAGACGTTCATCCTGGCGAACCTGATCCTCGGGCTGTTCAACCTGCTGCCCATTCCGCCGCTCGATGGCGGGCGGATCATGGTGGGCATCTTGCCGTTGCCGCTGGCGGCGGTGTGGGCGCGGCTGGAGCGGGCGGGGATCGTCATCGTGCTGCTGGTCGTGTTCATCGGGCCGCGGCTGCTGGCGGAGTTCGGGGTGGCGTTCGATCCGGTGGGGGCGGCGTTGCGGACGGTGGTGCCCTGGAGCCTGAACGTCGTGTTCCACGCCGCGGGGCTGAATGGGTGAGGGGGGCCGGCGCTTCGGGTGGCGAGGCCGGCAAAACGACTGACTGAACAAGGCTGGGCATGAAGGGCGTGGAGCGGTCGATAGAGAACGCATTGCTTGCAAGCCGTTGGCTGCTTCTCGTGTTCTACGCGGGGTTGGCTGCCGGCCTGGCGCTCTATGCGGCATCCTTCCTGTTGAAGCTCTACAAGCTGGCCGCGACTGCGCTGACCTCGACCGAGACTCAGCTTATCTTGAGCATGCTGGGATTGATCGATTCGGCGCTGGTCGCCTCGCTCGTCGTGATGGTGATGATCTCGGGCTACGAGAATTTCATCAGCCGGTTCGATAATCCGGACGTGTCCTCTGAACTGACATGGCTCGGCAAACTGGATGCCGGCAGCTTGAAGATAAAGGTTGCATCGTCCATCGTCGCGATCTCGTCGATCCACCTGCTCCAGGTGTTCATGAACGCGCCGGAGTATTCGAATGACAAGATCATGTGGTTCACGCTGATCCACCTGACGTTCGTCGTCTCGGCGCTGCTCCTCGGATACCTTGACCGGCTGACCAGCGCGCAGAAGCATTAGACCCTTATCGCCCTGACTTTTCCAGCCAGGGCAATTGCAAACTAAGCATCATTTCGCGGGACGGCTCGCCGTTACAACGCGAAAAATGATGCGTCTGCTTAGGCCTTATCGGCAGCCTTCGAGCGCAGCGTCGGCAATAAGTGCGGCAGCATGACGACAAAGCTGCCCGGCAACATAAAGACTTGAGGCGCTCGCTCGCCCGATCGGTTCGAAGCGGTTGTTTCCGAACGAGCCCGAAGGCTGACCGCTTTGCCCGCAAGCTTGGCGGGCGGCAGCGCGCGAGAGGCCACCCTGATGCCAGTTGCCCGCAAAGGCCGCCGTCCGGGTCGAGCCCGAAGCCAAGCGGGGCATCGGCATCGCAGCACGAGGGCCTAGGCCCGATCGAATGATACATGCTAGATCGGCCCCGAAGGATGTCAGTTCGCGATGTTTGATTTTGCCTGGTCCGAAATCATGTTGGTCGGTATCGTCGCCCTGATCGCGATCGGGCCGAAGGACCTGCCTGTCGCGATGAAGACGGTGGCGCAGCTCATCAAGAAGGCGCGGCGCATGGCCGGCGAGTTCCAGACCCACCTCGACGACATGATGCGCGAGGCGAACCTGCACGAGGTCCGCGACACCATCACCGACCTGCGGCGGATGGACATCAAGGGCAAGATCCTGAACGCGGTCGATAGCGACGGCACGCTGCGCAAGACGGTGGCCGACAACCCGCTCGACATCAAGCCGGCCCCGCCGCCCGTCCCGGTCGCCGATAGCCCGGCGGTGGCGGAGCAAACAATCGAGGCCTATCCAGAGCATTCGATCGCGGCCCCGGCTGAGGCCGCCGAGCTGGGCAAGGTCGGGGACAGCCAGGCGCCGCCCTCGTTCATCCCGCCGCAGGTTGCGCGGGCCGGATTGCCCGGGCCGCCCGTGCCGCCGCCGGCCTTCGTCCCGCCTTCGGCAGCCGCCCAGGCGACCAAGTCAGCATCCGGCGCGCGACGCGCCAGGCATTACGCCTGAGCCTGCCGGTTCGATTTCGAGAGGTTAGAGTTGGCCCAAGCGAACGTCACCGACGACGATCCGATCAACGACAAGCCGATGCCGCTGCTCGACCACCTGATCGAGCTGCGCCGCCGGCTGCTGTGGTCGGCCGTGGCGTTCCTAGCGGCGTTCGGCGTCTGCTACTTTTTCAGCGAGGCGATCTACTCGTTCCTGGCCCAGCCGCTGGCGGATATCCTGGTGACCAAGACCGGGCAGAACCGGCGGCTGATCTTCACCGCGCTGTACGAGGCGTTCTTCACCTACCTGCGGGTGGCGTTCTTCGGGGCGGCGTTCATCTCGTTCCCGATCGTGGCGTCGCAGGTCTACCTGTTCGTGGCGCCCGGCCTCTATCGCAGCGAGAAGCGGGCGTTCCTGCCGTTCCTGATCGCCACCCCGGTGTTGTTCCTGCTGGGCGCGGCGCTCGCCTATTACTTCGTGTTCCCGATGGCCTGGAAGTTCTTCCTGAGCTTTGAATCGCAGAACGGCGCGGGCGGGCTGCCTGTCGAGCTTGAGGCGAAGGTGAGCGAGTACCTGAGCCTGGTGATGCGGTTGATCTTCGCCTTCGGCATCGCCTTCCAATTGCCGGTGCTGCTCACGCTGCTGGCCAAGGTCGGGATCGTCACCTCGAAGACGCTGAAGCAGTACCGGCGTTACGCCTACGTGGGCATGTTCGTGATCGCGGCCATCATCACGCCGCCGGACGTCATCACGCAGACCGGTCTCGCGGTGCCGCTGATCGCGCTTTACGAGATCTCGATCTTCACCGCCGGGCTGGTCGAGACGAAGCCGGTCGAGGCCTGATGCACGACATTCGGGCGTTGCGGGCCGATCCGGCCGGGTTTGACGCGGCTTTGGCGCGGCGGGGATTGCCGCCCGCGAGCGCGGAGGCGCTCGCGCTCGATGTGGACCGGCGGGCGGCGCTGGCCGAGGCGCAAGCAGGCCAGGCCCGGCGGAATGCGCTGTCGAAAGAGATCGGGCAGGCCCGGCGGGAGGGACGGGGTGCGGCCGGGCCGGAAGCCGAGGCCACGGCGCTGCGGGACGCGATGAGCGCGTTGGAGCAACGGGCCGGAGCGCTGGAGGCGGCGGTGCGCGAGCGGCTCGAAGCGCTGCCGAACATGCTCGACGCCGATGTGCCGGACGGGACGGACGAGAGCGCCAACGTCGTGCTGAAGCAGACCGAATTGCCGCCGCCCGCCTTTCCAGCGCGCGAGCATTTCGAGTTAGGCGAAGCGCTCGGCCAGATGCTGTTCGAGCCGGCGGCGCGCATGTCCGGCAGCCGCTTCACCATCCTGCAAGGCGGCCTCGCGCGCATGGAGCGCGCCCTCGGCCAGTTCATGCTGGACCTGCACACCGAGAAGCACGGCTACGTCGAGACCCAGGTGCCCCTGCTCGTGAACGATGCGGCGGCCTATGGCGCCGACAAGCTGCCGAAGTTCGCCGACGACCTGTTCCGCACCACCGACGGGCGCTGGCTGATCCCGACCAGCGAGGTTCCGCTCGCCAGCCTGGTGATGGACCAGATCGTGCCCGAGGCGGACCTGCCGATCCGGGTGACGGCGCTCAGCGAGTGCTTCCGCAGCGAGGCGGGCGCGGCCGGGCGGGACACGCGGGGAATGCTGCGGCAGCATCAGTTCCGCAAGGTGGAGCTGGTGAGCGTCACCCACCCGGATCGCAGCGGCGAAGAGCACGAGCGCATGACGGGCTGCGCGGAGGCGGTGCTGGAGGCCCTGGGATTGGCTTACCGCAGGGTGTTGCTGTGCGCGGGGGACACCGGGTTCGGCGCGGCGAAAACCTACGACCTGGAGGTCTGGCTGCCTGGGCAGAAGGCTTGGCGGGAGATCAGCTCCTGCAGCAACACCCGCGCGTTCCAGGCCCGGCGGATGAACGCGCGGATGCGCGGGGCGGACGGCAAGGCGGCCGGGCCGGTGCATACGCTGAACGGCTCCGGCGTGGCGCTTGGACGGGCGTTGATCGCGGTGATGGAAACCTACCAGGACGCGGACGGCGGCATCGGCGTGCCGGACGTCCTGCGGCCCTACATGGGCGGGATGGAGCGGATCGGCTGAGGGTTACTCGCCGCGCGGGCTGGTCACGAGGCGTCGACCACGTTAAGGCGGCGCCTTATTAGCTCCACGTCCCCGCTCAGCCGGTCGATGCGGCGCGAGAGGGATGCGCCTTGCGCTTCCAACATGCTAAGACGTTCCTTGATTTCGATCCCATCGGTTTTCAGCTCGGCGATGTTTCCCCGGATCGCGCCCAGCAGATCGAGCGCGATGCTGTCGCTCACGATGAAGTCTCCTACTTCTGCGCCGCCTGGTACGACTTGCGGATCACGTCCTCGGCGGCCTCGCGGTCGGCCCAGCCGGTGACCTTGACCCATTTGCCGGGTTCGAGGTCCTTGTAGCGGGTGAAGAAGTGCTCGATGCCTTGGCGGACGATCTCCGGCAGATCGAACACGGACTTGGTGCCGGTGTAGATGGTATGGACCTTGTCGTGCGGCACGCAGATGATCTTCTCGTCCTGCCCGGCCTCGTCCTCCATCTGCAGCATCCCGATCGGGCGGGCGCGGATGACGACGCCGGGAAGGACTTGGGCGTTGGCCAGCACGAGCGCGTCGGCCGGATCGCCGTCGGCGGCCAGCGTGCCGGGGATGAAGCCGTAGGCGGCGGGGTAGGCCATCGGGGTGAACAGGAAGCGGTCGACGAACACGGCGCCGCTCTCCTTGTCGATCTCGTACTTGACCTGCGAGCCTTGCGGGATCTCGATGACGACGTTGATGTCGGTCGGCAGGTCTTTTCCGGAGGGGATTTTGGAGAGGTCCATGGCGTGTCCTTTGATTCTGCTGCGCGCGGGGATATAACCCTGCGCGTGCGCGAGTGCCATACGCGCCTGTAGCTCAGTTGGTCAGAGCGGGCCGCTCATAACGGCTTGGTCGCAGGTTCGAGTCCTGCCGGGCGCATGGTTCGTTTTCAGTTTTAAGTCGCCAGTGTCACGGGTTTCTGGTCCGCCGGCTGGCTTACAGGCTACGAGGCAATGGTCGGCAATTCGCCCGGTATTCTGCGCGCAGCGATGGTGACGGGCGGGGCGAAGCGCGTTGGCGCGGCCATAGTCGAGGCATTGGCGGCGGAGGGCTTCGCGGTGGGAATTCACTGCCGGGCCAGCGTGGCCGAGGCGGAGTCGCTGGCTGAGCGGGTCCGTGGCCAGGGTGGGCGGGCGGCGGTGTTGCAAGCCGACCTGAACGACGAGGATGCGGTGAGGCGTCTCTTGCCGGCAGCCGAGGCGGCGCTGGGTCCGGTCGGCGTGCTGGTCAACAACGCCAGCGTGTTCGAGCGCGACGAATGGGACGACGCCACGCGGGAGAGCTGGGACCGGCACATGGAACCGAACCTGCGAGCGCCGTTCGTGCTGACGCAGGCGCTGGCGAAGGGGTTGCCGGATGGGGCGGACGGCGTGGTGGTGAACATGCTGGACCAGCGGGTCTGGTCGCTGACCCCGCATTTCGTCTCCTACACCGCCTCGAAGGCGGCGCTGTGGTCCTTGACCCGGCAGATGGCGCTGGCGCTCGCGCCGCGGGTCCGGGTGAATGCGGTCGGGCCTGGCCCGGCGTTGCCAAGCGCGCGGCAAAGCGCCGAGCAGTTTGCCCGCCAATGCGCGTCGGTGCCGCTCGGGCGGGGAACGGACCCGGGGGAGATCGCCCGGGCGGTGCTGGCCTTGGTCTCGATGCCGTCGGTGACCGGGCAGATGCTGGCGCTGGATGGGGGGCAGCATTTGCAGTGGTCGCCGGCGGGCGGCGGGGCATCGGCGGAATGAGCCGGATCGCCGGGCCGGGGGTGCGGCACGTGTTCGTGCGCGACATGGCGCTGATGGCCTCGATCGGGGTGTACGCGCATGAGCATGGGCGCAGGCAGCGGGTGCGGGTGAACGTCGATCTCGCGGTGGAGGACGCGGGCGACGGGGCGGACCAGTTGGAGCGCGTGGTCGATTACGAGGCCGTGGTGGAGCGGGTGCGCGAGATCGTGCGCGCCGGGCACGTAAGGCTGGTGGAGACGCTTGCGGAACGGATCGCGGCGGCGTGCCTCGATGACCGGCGGATCAGGCGGGTTTGGGTGCAGGTGGAAAAGCTGGACGCCTTCCCGGACGCCGCGGCCGTGGGCATCGCGATCGAGCGCGGGGCGTAGGCGAAAACACTCCGTTACGCTGATGTTGCGAACGCTCAGAAATCCTGTCGTCATCGTCGCGATAGGCTGCGCCTGAGACGCCGGCTCGGGCGGCAAGGCCAGTCTCGCAAATGGCATTCGAAGCGGCTGAAACTGGTATTTTCGCACGCGCTCCAGACGGGTTCGGCGCATTTTATCCACCTGCGCCGCTTGACTCCCAGGATTTGCAGCGACATGCACGACAGTCTTAAGGGCGTCGCACTCCAATTGAGCAAAAAATTCGTGATATCAATGGTTTAAGCAGGCCTGCCTGCTTCGTAGGCAAAGTGGTGAAATCGCCGTGGAATCAACGTTTCAAGCCGGTTGCCGCCGCAATCCCCACAAGGTTATCCACAGGTTCGGGGGATGGATTTGTTTCCTTGAACGGAGTGGCAATATCGCGGGCGTCGCGGGCTAAGCGGACAGTCGTAGCGTGTGCCACGAGTGTCTGCTTAGGAGTCATTGAGGACGCATCATTTTTCGCGCCGTGACGGCGAGCCGTCCTGAAAAATGATGCTGAGACCTCATCGCCCCGGCTTTTCCAGTCCGGGCGATAAGGTCTAATCAGCCAGGCCATGAATTTGCAGCCAAGCAGCACCGAAGGACCAGGCGTCCACGTCATCGAGACGGCGCTCGCCACCATGCCGCTCAGCCCCGGCGTCTACCGTATGCTCGATGGCAAGGGCGACGCGCTCTACGTCGGCAAGGCGCGCAGCCTCAAGAAACGGGTGACGAGCTATACCCAGATCGCCCGCCTGCCGGAGCGGCTGCGGCGGATGGTGTCCGAGACCGCCAGCATGGAGATCGTCACCACCCATACCGAGGCCGAGGCGCTGCTGCTGGAGGCGAACCTCATCAAGCGGCTGAAGCCCCGGTTCAACATCGTGCTGCGCGACGACAAGAGCTATCCGTGGCTGACGCTGACCGAGGACCACGCCTTCCCGCAGATCAGCAAGCACCGCGGCGCGCAGGTCCGCCGCGGCAGCTATTACGGGCCGTTCGCGTCGGCCTGGGCCGTCAACCAGACGGTGACGGCGATGCAGCGGGTGTTCCTGCTGCGCTCCTGCCAGGACACGGTGTTCGCCAACCGCAGCCGGCCTTGCCTGCTGTTCCAGATCAGGCGCTGCTCCGCGCCGTGCGTGGGCCGGGTGAGCGAGGCGGATTACGCGAAGCTGGTGGCGCAGGCCAAGGCCTTCTTGTCGGGCAAGGCCAACTCGGTGCAGGCGGCGCTGGCCGCCGAGATGGAGCAAGCGGCGGAAAAGCTGGAGTTCGAGCGGGCGGCGGCGGTGCGCGACCGCATCCGCGGCCTGACCCACGTGCAAGGGACGGCCGTCATCAATCCGGCCAGCCTCGCCGACGCCGACGTGGTGGCCGCGCACCAGATCGGCGGCCAGACCTGCGTGCAGGTGTTCTTCATCCGCGGCGGGCGCAACAACGGCAACCGGGCGTTCTTCCCGGCCCACGCGCGGGACATGGAGGCGGACGCCGTGCTGGCCGCGTTCCTGGCCCAGTTCTACGATGACAAGCCGCCGCCGCCGGTGGTGCTGCTGAATCATGAGCTGGCGGAGCAGGCGTTGCTCTCCGAGGCGCTGTGCATCAAGGCCGGGCGGCGGGTGGAGGTGGCCGTGCCGGTACGGGGCGAGAAGCGCTCGGTGGTGCTGCATGCGGAGACGAACGCGCGCGAGGCGCTGGAGCGCAAGCTGGCCGAGAGCGCCGGGCAGGCCAAGCTGCTGGAGGGGGTGGCGCAGGCGTTCGGGCTGGCCGGATCGCCGGAGCGGATCGAGTGCTACGACAACAGCCACATCATGGGGACGAACGCCTATGGCGTGATGGTGGTGGCGGGGCCGGAGGGGTTCATGAAGAATGCCTACCGGAAATACTCGATCAGGGGACCGATCGCGCCGGGCGACGACTTCGCGATGATGCGCGAGGTGCTGGACCGGCGGTTCGGCCGCGCGCTGAAGGAGCAGGCGGCGAGCGAGGCGGGGGAGGGACCGCCGCCGGCGCTGCCCGACCTGCTGCTGATCGACGGCGGCGCGGGCCAGCTTTCGGCGGTGCGGGGCATCATGCAGGATCTCGGGATGCACCAGATCCCGGTGGTGGCGATCGCCAAGGGGCCGGACCGGGACGCCGGGCGCGAGTGGCTGCACATGGACGGCCGCGCGCCGTTCCAACTGCCGCCGCGGGACCCGGTGCTGTATTACCTGCAACGGGTGCGGGACGAGACGCACCGCTTCGCGATCACGACGCACCGGGCGGGCCGGAGCAAGGGGCTGGTGACGAGCGAGCTCGACGAGGTGGCGGGCGTGGGGGCGGCCAGGAAGCGGGCGCTGCTGAACCATTTCGGCTCGGCGCGGGGGGTGAAGCAGGCCGGGCTTGCGGATCTGGAGGCGGCGCCCGGGATCAACCGGGAGACGGCGCGGCGGGTCTACGCGCACTTTCATCCGAACTGATGGTCAAAGCGGTGCATGAACGAGCAATGGAGCCGACGTTTCGTCTATGCTGCCGTGGCGGGACATACAAGCGCGCTCGCGGCGTTAGCCCTGCGCTGATGGTTGCGACCCGAGACGCCGGCGGCCGCAGTTTGCTATACGGAGCCACGGCAACCAGGGAGCCAAGCCAATGAACCAACTCGATCTCCAGGGGCGGGTCGCGGTGGTGACCGGAGGCGCACGCGGCATCGGGCGCGCGATCGCCGAGCGGATGCTGGCGTCGGGCGCCGCGGTGGCGCTCTGGGACATGGACGCGGGCGCGCTCGAGAGCGCGGGCCTCGCAGGCCCGGTGAGCAATCACGTCGTCGAGCTGACGGACGAGCGGGCCGTGCGCGCGGCGGCGGCAGAGACGCAAGCGCGGCTGGGGCGGATCGACATCCTGGTCAACAACGCCGGCATCACCGGGGGCAACGCGCCGACCTGGGAGCTGCCGACGGAGCAGTGGCGGCGGGTGGTGGACGTCAACCTGGTCGGGCCGATGCTGGCATGCTCGGCGATCGTTCCCGCGATGATCGCCGCCGGATACGGGCGGATCGTCAACATCGCGTCGGTCGCGGGCAAGGAGGGGAACCCGAACGCCAGCCATTACAGCGCCAGCAAGGCGGGCCTGATCGCGCTGACGAAGTCGCTCGGCAAGGAGCTGGCGGAAACGGGCGTGCTGGTGAATTGCGTCACCCCGGCCGCCGCCAAGACGGACATTTTCGCGCAGATGTCGCAATCCCAGATCGACTACATGCTGTCCAAGATACCGATGGGCCGGTTCGTGCAGGTGCAGGAGATCGCCGCGCTGGCGTGCTGGCTGGCGACCGAGGAGTGCTCGTTCAGCACCGGGGCTGTGTTCGACATCACGGGAGGCCGGGCGACATACTAGCGGTGCGAATCTGACGGAAGAGACCCGTCAGATTCGCACCGCTAGGCTGATCTGGTGGGCCAAATTACCCTGACGCTCAAGACTCGGGCGTCAGGTTTTGACCACTAGATTCTGGTCGCGATCGCCGCCCAACGGATCAGCAGGCCAGGCCGGAGCCTCGCGTCGCCGTCCAGCCCGGCGAGGCGATGAACATCATGCTTTCGTCCAGACGATCGTAGAAATCCAGCATGTTCGGCAGGGCGTGCTCGGGATAGCCGATGAGGAAGCCTTGCGCCTCGTCGCAGCCGTAGGCTTGCAGGATGGCGAGCTGGTCCTGCCGTTCGACGCCTTCGGCGCAGATCGTCATGCCGAGGCCAGCGGCCAGTTGCAGCACCGAACGGACGATGATCTCGGTGCGCCGGCATTGGCCGAGGCGGCTGACGAATGACTGGTCGAGTTTCAACTTGTCGAACGGCATGTCCTGCAAGTAGCTGAGCGAGGCATAGCCGGTGCCGAAATCGTCGAGCGACAGCCGGACGCCGAGGCCCTTGATGCGGGCGAGCTCCGCGCCGGCCGCGTGCTTGCGGTGGATGACGACGCCTTCGGAGACTTCGAGATCGAGCCGCGCCGGGTCCAGGCCCGAGGTTTCGAGCGCGGCGGCGACCGTGGCGGCAAGGCCGGGACCGTCGAACCAGCAAGCCGAGATGTTGACCGCGGCGCGCAGGTGGCTCGGCCAGCGGGCGGCTGTGGCGCAGGCCTGGTGAAGCACCCAGGTGTCCAATTTCCGGAACAGGCCAAGGCGCTCGACGACCGGGACGAATTCTCCCGGCGGCGTGGGCCCGAAGCCCGGACGGTCCCAGCGGATCAGTGCCTCGAACCCGAGCAAATCGCCGCTGGCGCAGGCGACGATCGGTTGCCAATGGATGCGGAAACGCCCGGCGTCGAGAGCTGTGCGCAGATCGGCTTCGAGCATGGGGTCGAAGTAACCGGGTTGGCTCAGATCGTCCGAGTCGAGGCTGTGTTCCAAAACTTTCCCCTCGTGTCGTCACGGCATCGATACGGCATTAAGTACGCCGTGTCGCATCCGGGGATCATCGTTTCACATTCCTGATCCCGGCGCTAGGTCCTGGCCAAAAAAGATCAAGAGACAATAAACGACTGCACACGCCTGTCGTGAACGGCCCGGCTAGTCTGCAATCGCCCTGACTGGAAACAGCCAGGGCGTTAATTGCCAGACCAGAGAAAGCTGGACCCGTATCGCCCTGACCACAATCAAGGCGATACGGGTCTAGTGTCGCGGTTCAGAAACTCCTCGTGTTGAAATCGCGTGCCTCGGGACGCTAGCCTCTTATTTCCGCAGCCTGCTTGTCCCAGACGTTCGAAAGCGAACTTCTTGGGCAGGACACTAGACCCTTGCCGTTCTGACGTTCCAGTCAGGGCGATTGCAGTCTACTTTAACGCGAAGCCCAGGTCCGCAAGCTCGGCTCGCAGCTTGTCGCGCCCGTTCAAGGCAGAGACGGGCCCCAGGCGGGCCACGATCATCGCGGACCAGTCCTGGACCGACATGCCTTGCTCGTGCTGGAAGCTGCGGGCCACCGGATCGTAGGCGGCGACCGAACGGGCGTCCTGCCCGGCGTCATACTGCTCATGATGCAGGACGGAGGGCTGCGGCAGGCGCGGTTTCACGGCGGCGGGCTTCGCCGGGTCGGGGTAGCCGATGCACAGGCCGAACGCGACCACGGCTTGCGGCGGAAGGCCGAGCTCGGCCGCGACCGCTTCCGGGTGGTTGCGCATGCCGCCGATGTAGACGGCGCCGAGGCCGAGCGATTCGGCTGCGACCAGGGCATTCTGGGCCGCGAGGGCCGCGTCGATGATGGCGACGACGAACGCTTCCAGGTAGTGGGTGGCGTCCATCGGCTTGCCCGCCGCCTGCCCGAGCCGGGCGGCGCGGGAGAGGTCGGCGACCCAGCACAGGAACAGCGGCGCCTGGCTGATGTGCTTCTGGTCGCCGGCGAGGGCGGCCAGGCGGTCCTTACGCTCCTGATCCTGGATCGCGACGACGCTCCAGGCTTGCAGGTTGCTCGATGTCGGGGCGGATTGCGCGGCGGCGACCAGGGCTTCCAGCGTGCCGGGCGGCAACGGGCGGGGCAGGTAGGCGCGGACCGAGCGGTGCTGGAGGAGGGAGTCGATGAGCGGACTCCAGGCCGCGCCGGGCGGAGCGAGCTCGCGGTAGCGGGCGGCCAGCCGGGTCCGCGGCCCGGCTGGCTCGTTGCCGTCCGGCATCAGGCGGCTTGCAACGTCTTCCAAACCACCTCCGGCGTGGCCGGCATGTCGATGGCGCGGCCATTCAGCGCGTCGACGATGGCGTTGATCACGGCCGGGGGGCTGCCGACCGCGCCCGCCTCGCCCGCGCCCTTCACGCCGAGCGGGTTGCTGGCGCAGGGGACCTCGATCAGGTCCACTTCAATGTCGGGCAGGTCGGAGGCGCGAGGCAGCGCGTAGTCCATCAGGCTGCCGGAGAGGAGCTGGCCGGACTCCTTGTCGTAGGCGGTGCGCTCCATAGTGGCCTGGCCGAACCCCTGGGCGACGCCGCCGTGGACCTGGCCGCGGACGATCATGGGGTTCACGGCCTTGCCGACGTCGTCGCAGACGATGTAGCGGACCGTCGAGATCGAGCCGGTGTCGGGGTCGATCTCGACCTCGGCCATGTGGCAGCCGTTTGGGAAGGTGTGAACGCCGATCTGGGCGATCTCGGCGGCATCGAGCTGGGTGGCGCCGTCGCGGCCGCGCTGGTGCGCGGCAAGCTGCATGATGTCCATGCCGCGGTCGGTGCCGGCGACGGTGAAGCGGCCCTGCTCGAAGGCGATGTCGGCGACGGCGGCTTCGAGCGCCTCGCTCGCGGCCTGCTTGCCCTTCTCGATCACGCTGGCGGCGGTGACGAGGATGGCCTGGCCCTCGGAGTAGAGGCTGCGCGCGCCGCCGGTGCCGCCGCCGGTGGGGATGGCGTCGGTGTCGCCCTGCCTGATGCGGATCTTGTCCCCGTCGATGCCGAGTTGCTCGGCGGTGAGCTGGACGTAGGCGGTCTCATGGCCCTGGCCGCTGCTCTGGGTGCCGACGTAGACGTCGAGGTAGCCGTCGTCGGCGAAGCGGATCTCGGCGCGCTCGCTGTCCGCGCCGCCGGTGGCCTCCAGGTAGTAGGCCATGCCGATGCCGCGCTTGCGGCCCTTCTGCTCGCTGGCGGCGCGGCGGGACTCGAAGCCGGCCCAATCGACCTTCTCCAAGGCGGCGTCCAGCACGCGCTGGAAGTCGCCGCTGTCGTAGGTCTGCGCCATCGCGGTGCGGTAGGGCATGGCCGAGGGCGGCACCATGTTCTTGCGGCGCAGCTCGATGCGATCCGCGCCGATC
This sequence comes from Acetobacteraceae bacterium, assembly GCA_965217935.1. Classification (GTDB taxonomy): domain Bacteria; phylum Pseudomonadota; class Alphaproteobacteria; order Acetobacterales; family Acetobacteraceae; genus JBBROS01. The sequence goes on from OZ244581.1 coordinate 2,815,769, forward strand.
TCGCGCGCGGCGGCGTCGATCAGGCGCTCGACCATGTAGTTGCTCTCGGGCCGCCCGGCGCCGCGGTAGGCGTCGACCGGGACGGTGTTGGTGAACGCGCCGATGACGTTGGCGTAGATGGCCTGGAAGCCGTAGACGCTGGCGAGCACCTTGGTGCCGGCGCCGGTGGGGATGAAGGGGCCGAAGTTGCTGAGGTAGGCGCCCATGTTGGCGACGTTGCGGGTGCGCATGGCAAGGAAGCGGCCGTCCTTGTCCATGGCCAGTTCACCTTGGGTGATGTTGTCGCGGCCGTGGCTGTCGCTGACGAACGCCTCGCTGCGCTCGCTGGTCCACTTGACCGGGCGTCCGAGCTTGCGGGCGGCGTAGCACACCATCGCGTGCTCGGCGTAGAGGAACAGCTTCATGCCGAAGCCGCCGCCCACGTCCGGGGTGACGACGCGGAACCTGTCCATCGGCACGTTGAACACGACGGTTGCCAGCATCTCCTTGATGCCCCAGCCGCCCTGGGTGTTGGTGGTGAGCGTCCACTTCTCGTTGGCCGCGTCGTATTCGCCGATGGCGGCGCGGGCCTCCATGCTGTTGACGATGATGCGGTTGTTGACGACGGTGAGCCGGGTGACGTGGGCGGCCTGGCTGAACAGCTCCTCGGTCTTGGCCTTGTCGCCGGCTTCCCAGTCGAACACGACGTTGTTCTTGACGTTGGGCCAGACCAGCGTCTGGCCGTCGTCCAGGGCGGCGCCGAGGTCGGTGATGCTGGGCTTGATGTCGTAATCGACCATGATGGCTTCCGCGGCGTCGCGGGCGGCCTGCTGGGTCTCGGCGACGATGAGGGCGACCGGGTCGCCGACGTGGTGCGCCGCGCCCGAGGCCAGCACGGGATGGGGGACGTCGGCGCGGTCGGTGCCGTCGCGGTTCTGCAGCGGGATGGCGCAGGGAATGGGGCCGATGCCGTCGGCTTCGAGGTCCTTGGCGGTGTAGATGGCCAGCACGCCGGGCAGCGCCTTGGCGGCTTCGGCGTCGACCGAGGTGATGACGGCGGCGGCGTGCGGGCTGCGCAGCACCGAGGCGTGGGCCTCGCCGGCCTTGCTGAAGTCGTCAGTATACTGACCATGACCGAGCAACAGGCGCGGATCCTCGACGCGGCGGACGGGTTGGGCGACACCGAATTTTGTCATGGGGGACGGCTCCTCGTTAGGCTTGCAAGGCAGGATGTGCGGCGCGAAGGGGAAAGGTCAATGCGCGGCGGTTCTCTCGCCGAAACGGGCCTTGACGCGCTCGCGCATGGTCTGGAAGGTGACGTAGAGCATCGGGATCAGGAAGATGCCGATGGCGCTGGCGGCGATCATGCCGGCGAACACGGGGGTACCGACGGCCCGGCGGCTGATCTGCGCCGCGCCGTTGGCGGTGACGAGCGGGATCAGGCCGAGGATGAAGGCGAGCGAGGTCATCATCACCGCGCGGAACCGGGTGCGCGCGCCCAATTCGGCGGCCTCGCGGATGGACTTGCCGGCCTCGCGCTGGTCCTTGGCGAACTCGACGATCAGGATGCCGTTCTTGGCGGCGAGCGCGATCAGCACCACGAGGCCGATCTGGGCGTAGAGGTCGAGCGACAGGCCGGAGAGGAACAGGCCGACGAAGGCGCCGAAGATGCCGGCGGTGACGGAGAGCAGGACGGGGATGGGGATGACCCAGCTCTCATAGAGGGCGACCAGGAACAGATAGGCGAACAGGATCGCGAGACCGAGGATGTAGGGGGTCTGGCCGGATGCCTGCTTCTCCTGGTAGGCGGTGCCGGTCCATTCGTAGGAGTAGCCGGGGGGCAGGGTTGTGGCGCTGATCGCCTGCATCGCCTGCAGCGCCTCGCCGGAGGAGACGCCGGGCTTGGGCGTGCCGTTGACGGTGATGGAGCGGTAGTTGTTGTAGCGGCTGATGGTCTGCGGGCCGAGCACGATGCGGGCGGCGGCGATGCTGCGCAGCGGCACCATCGTGCCCTGCCTGTTGCGGACGTGGATGCGCCAGATGGCGGGGATGTCGGTGCGGTCGGCGGCGTCGCCCTGGATGTTGACCTGCCAGGTGCGGCCGAACAGGTTGAAGTCGTTGACGTAGTAGCCGCCGAGGGTCGCTTGCAGGGCGGTGAAGACGTCGCTGATGGACAGGCCGAGCGCCTGGGCCTTCTCGCGGTCGATGTCGAGGTAGATGCTGGGCGTGTTGGCGTTGAAGGTGCTGAACACGCGGGTCAGCTTCGGGTCCTGATTGGCGGCGGCGAGCAGGCCGTTGAGGACGTTGCCCATCTCGGCGGGTTCGCGGCCTTCGAGGTTCTGCAGCTGGTATTCGAAGCCGCCGCCGGTGGACAGGCCGATGATGGGCGGCAGGTTGAACGGGAAGATGGTCGCGGTGCGGATCGATTGCAGCTTGCCGGCGATCGGGCCGATCAGCGCCTGGATCTTGTCCGCGGCAGCGGCGCGGTCGGCGAACGGCTTGAGGCGCACGACGATGAAGGCGGAATTGGACTGGTTGCCGCCGGCCAGCAGTGAGAAGCCGATGATCGACAACACGTTCTGCACTTGCGGGAAGCTCTTGAGGATGGCCTCGGCCCGGCTCGCGACCTCGCTGGTGCGCTCGACGCTGGCGGCGGGGGGGAGCTGGATGTTGACGAAGAAGGCGCCCTGGTCCTCGTCGGGCAGGAAGCCGGTGGGGGTGAACAGGTTGAGGCCGTAGATGCCGCCGCCGAGCAGGGCGACGAACAGGACGGCGACGAGGGCCACGCGGACGAGGCGGGCGACGACGCGGGCGTAGCCGTCGCGGGTGCGGTCGATGCCGTTCATGATGCGGCCCATGATGCCGCGGCGAGGCCCCGTGTGGCGCAGGAACACGCCGCACAGAGCGGGGGACAAGGTGAGGGCGTTGACGGCCGAGATCAGCATCGCCACCGAGATCGTGACCGCGAACTGCCGGAACAGCGTGCCGGAGATGCCGGGGATGAAGCCGATGGGGACGAAGACGGAGAGCAGGACGAGGGTGATGGCGATGATGGGCGCGGTGATCTGGCCCATCGCCTTTTTGACGGCGTCCCGCGGCGGCAGGTCCGGTTCCTCCTCCATGACGCGCTCGACGTTCTCGACCACGACGATGGCGTCGTCCACCACGATGCCGATGGCGAGCACCAAGGCGAGCAGGGAAACGGTGTTGGCGGAATAGCCCAGCACGAGCATGGCGGCGAACGTGCCGATCAGGCTGACGGGGACGGCGATGGTGGGGATGAGGGTGGCGCGGAAGCTGCCGAGGAAGACGAACACGACGACCACGACGAGCGCGAAGGCTTCGGCCAGGGTCTTGACGACTTCGGAGATGGTGTCGCTGACGAAGGTGGAGCTGTTGTAGAAGACGTTCGCCTTCAGGCCCTCGGGGAAGCGGGTGGAGAGGTCGTTGAGTGCCGCCTGGACGCGCTGGCTGGTCTGCACGGCATTGGCGCCGGGGCTGAGATAGATGCCGATGGAGACGGCGGGCTTGCCGTTCAGCCGGCTGATGCTGTCCTGCGACTTGGCGCCGAGCTCGACCCGGGCGACGTCCTTGACGCGCAGCACGGAGCCGTCGGGGTTGGCGCGCAGCACGATGTCGCCGAACTGCTCCGGGGTGCGCAGGCGGCCCTGGGTCTGGATGTTGAGCTGGAACTGGGTCTTGTCGCTGGTCGGGCGCGCGCCGAGGCGGCCGACAGGGGCCTGGATATTCTGCTCGCGGATGGCGCCGATGATGTCGCTCGGAGCGAGGTTGAGGCTGATCAGGCGGTCGGTGTCGAACCAGATGCGCATGGAGTAGTCGAGCGCGCCGAACAGGTTGGCCTGGCCCACGCCGTCCACCCGGCTCAGGCGGTCGAGCACGTTGATGGTGACGTAGTTGGAGATGAACAGCGGGTCCTGCTTCGGATTGTCGCTCGAGAACTGCAGGAATTCGAGGATGCTGGAGGAGCGCTTGGAGACGGTGACGCCGGCGCGCTGCACCTCGGCCGGCAGGCGGGAGAGGGCGGACTGGACGCGGTTGTTGACGTTGACGGTGTTGATGTCGGCGTCGCTGCCGAGCCCGAACGAGACGGTCAGGCTGTAGCTGCCGTCGTTGGCCGAGTTCGACTTCATGTAGATCATCTTGTCGACGCCGTTGACCGCGGCCTCGATCGGCTGGGCCACGGTGGATTCGACGACGGACGCGGAGGCGCCCGGGTAATTGGCGGTGACCTGCACTTGGGGCGGCACGATGTCGGGGAACTGCGACACCGGGAGCTGCAGCATCGCCAAGGCGCCGGCCAGGGTGATGATAATGGCGATGACGATCGCCAGGCGCGGGCGGTCGATGAAGACGCTGGAGATCATCCCGGTCAGCCTTGTCCGCCTTGCGGCATCTTGGGCGGCTGGCTGGCCGGGCCGGGATCGACGACGAGGCCCGGGCGCACGCGCTGCACGCCGTCGACGACGACGGTCTCGCCTTCCTTCAGGCCGGAGGCGATGACGGCGGTTTCCGCCGTGCTTTGGCCCAGGGTGACGCCGCGCTTCTCGATCTTGTTGCCGGCGCCGACGACCCAGACGTAGCTGCCGCCTTGGTCGGACAGCACGGCCGAGCGCGGCATGGTGAGCGCCTGGACCGGCTGGACGCCTTCGAGCATGACGGTGACGAACTGGCCGTCGACGAGGTCGCGCGCCCCCGGGTCGCCCGGTTCGGCGCCGGGGCGGAGCGGGTTGGGGATCTTGGCGCGGAGCGTGAGGGTGTCGGTGCTGGTGGCGACGGTCGGGTCCACGTAGTCGAGCTTGCCGGCCTGGTCGTAGGTCTTGCCGCCGGGGAGCTGCAGCTTGACGACGACGGCGCTGAAGCCGCCTTTGTCGGCGTAGCGGTCGCGCAGGTCGAACGCGGCGCGGACCGAGACCGGGAACAGCACGTATTCCGGGTCCTGGCTGACGATGGTGGCCAGCGTGCCGCTGCCCGGGCTTACGATGTTGCCGACGGTGACGTTGGTGCGGCTGATCTTGCCGTCGATCGGCGCCTTGATCTCGGTGTAGCCGAGGTTGATCTGCGCGGTGCGGAGCTGGGCCTGCGCGCCGGCGAGCTGGGCTGCCTGGCTGCGCTGGGCGGCGAGCGCGTCGTCGACCCGGCTTTTCTGCCCGGCCGGCGTGCCGATCAGGCCCTGAACCCGTTCCAGGGCCAGGTTGTCGCCTTGCAGCACGGCTTCGGCCTGGGCCACGGTCGCGGCCTGGGCGGCGACCACGGCCTCGAACGGGGCGCGTTCCAGGCGATACAGGGTCTCGCCCTTGTGAACTTCGGCGCCTTCGTCGAACAGGCGGTCGGTGAGCACCGCGTTGACGCGGGCGACGAGGTCGACCCGGTTGGTCGCCTGGATGCGGCCCACGAACTGGCTGCTCTCGGTGATCGGCTGTCTGGCGACCTTGGCGACGCCGACCGAGGGCGGGCCGCTTGGGCCGGGCTGCGCCGCGGCGGGGACGGCGAGCTGGGCTGCCAGGAAGGCGAAGGCCAGGGCGGCGGCCAGGGCGGCGGCCAGGGCGGCGGAACGGCGCATTCATTTTCCTGACGAGGTTTGACCGAAGGTAAGCGCAATGCCCGCCGTTTGGAAGCCGGGCAGCGCTAATCAGCGGTAAGCAGGTTGGATGCGTACAGACTTGCGCAAGCCGGCGCCGCGTTTCACCCTGGACGGATAGGGAGGCGAGCATGGGCGAGAGGGTAGTCGTTCGCGAGGTCGGTCCGCGGGATGGTCTGCAGATGGCGCGCGGGCACATGGCGACGGCGGAGAAGGTGCGCTGGATCGAGGCGATCGCCGCCTCCGGGATGCCGGAGATCGAGGTGGGCAGCTTCGTGCCGGCCCGGGTGATCCCGCAGATGGCGGACACGGGCGAGGTGGCGCGGGCGGTTTGCGGCATCGCGTCGGGCGTGGTCGGGCTCGCGCCGAACTTGCGCGGGGCGCGGGCGGCGGCCGAGGCGGGGGTGCGGCGGGTGACGGTGCCGGTCTCGGTGAGCGAAGGCCATAGCCGCGCGAATACCAATCGGAGCACCGGCGAGAGCGTCGCAGAGGTCGGGCGGATCGTGGCGTGGGTCAGGCAGAGCGGGGCCGGGTTGGAGGTGGAGGCGGCGTTGAGCACGGCGTTCGGCTGCTCGATCGACGGGATCGTGCCGGAGCGGCGCGTGCTGGAGGTGGCGGCGGGCGTGGCCGAGGCAGGGGTGGATCGGATCGCGCTGGCCGACACCGTCGGCTACGCCAACCCGGCGCAGGTGCGCGGCATGGTGCGGGCGGTGCGCTCGGCGGTGGGCGGGACGCTGAGGGGGCTGCACCTGCACGATACGATGGGATTGGGGCTCGCGAACGCGCTGGCGGGGCTTGACGAAGGCATACGGAGCTTCGATGCGAGCCTGGCCGGGCTCGGGGGCTGCCCCTACGCGCCGGGGGCGTCGGGCAATATCGTCACCGAGGATCTGGCGTTCATGCTGGAGAGCATGGGGATGCGGACGGGGATCGACCTCGGGCGGCTGCTTGAGGCGCGGGCGATACTGGCCTCGGCGCTGCCGGACGAGCCGCGGCATGGCGGGCTGGCGCGGGCCGGGCTGCCGCGCACGTTCCGGGCGGCGGCATGACGCAGGCGCCGCTGCAGGGGCTGCGGGTGGTGGAGTTCACCCACATGGTCATGGGCCCGGCCTGCGGCCTGGCGCTTGCTGATCTGGGCGCGGACGTCATCAAGGTGGAGCCGGCGGCGGAGGCGGACCGTCCGGCGGGGGACAACACGCGGCGGCTGCACGGGGCGGGCAGCGGGTTCTTCGCCATGCTGAACCGTAACAAGCGGAGCCTGGCGCTGGATCTGAAGTCGGCGCGGGGCCTGGCCGTGGCGCGGCGGCTGATCGCCCGGGCCGACGTTTTGATCGAGAATTTCCGCCCCGGCGCATTGGAGCGGCTCGGGTTGGGCTACGAGGCGCTCCGGCAGGAGAACCCGCGGCTGGTCTATTGCAGTTGCAAGGGCTTCCTGCCTGGGCCTTACGAGCACCGGGTGGCGCTGGACGAGGTGGTGCAGATGATGGGCGGGCTTGCCTACATGACTGGCCTGCCGGGCACGCCGATGCGGGCCGGGTCGAGCGTCAACGACATTTTGGGCGGCACGTTCGCGGCGCTGGGCGTGCTCGCGGCGATGGAGGAGCGGCGCCGGACCGGGCTGGGCAAGCACGTGCAGTCCGGGTTGTTCGAGACCAACGCCGTTCTGGTGGCGCAGCACATGGCGCAGGCGGCGATCACCGGCACGGCGCCGCCGCCGATGGGCGTGCGGCAGCCGGCTTGGCCGGTGTATGACATTTTCGATTGCGCCGACGGGGGCCAGGTGTTCGTCGGCGTGGTGACCGACACGCAGTGGCGGCTGTTCTGCGCCAGTTTCGGGCTGGAGGCGCTGTTGGCGGATGCGTCGCTGACGACCCAGGCCGAGCGGCGGGCCGGGCGGGAGCGGTTCTTGCCGGTGGTGGCCGAGGCGCTGGGGCGGTATGACCAGGCGGCGTTGATGGCGCGCTGCGAGTCGCTCGGCTTGCCGTTCGCGCCGATCGCGCAGCCCACGGACCTGTTCGACGATCCGCACCTGCGGGCGTCTGGCGGGTTGGTTGATCTGACGTTGCCGGACGGGCGGCCTGTGCGGTTGCCGGCGCTGCCGCTGGCCATGAACGGCGAAAGGCTTGCGCAACGGCTGGACCTGCCTCATGCCGGGGAACATACGGACGCGATCCTGGCGGAGCTGGGCTGGGCGGATGAGACATCGAGGACAGAGGAGTTGAGTGTTGGCGAGAGGTGACATCCTGGAACTGATCCGGGTCCGTGCTTATTACTTATGGGAGCAGGCCGGACGCCCGGACGGCGGCGACCTGGCATTTTGGGACGAGGCCCGACAGCAGATCGAGCAGGAAGCCAAGAGCGCGGAACCTCCGCCGGGCAATGCATGAGACCGCGCTGCGGCTCGATGCCAGGTCCTACGCTGGTTCAATCAGGCCATTCAAAAGGAATACGACATGACGACAGTTGGCAACCGGAGCTCGGATTATCCGATCGATCCGCTGTTCCTTGAGCGCTGGTCGCCGCGGGCCTTCACTGGCGAAGCCATCTCTGAAGCCGACCTGATGACGATGTTCGAGGCCGCGCGCTGGGCGCCGTCGTCGTACAATTCCCAGCCGTGGCGCTTCGTCTATGCCCGGCGAGATACCCCGAATTGGGAGACGATGCTCGGGCTGCTGATCGAGTTCAACCAAAGCTGGGCCAAGGACGCGGCAGCCCTGGTGGTGCTGGCCTCGAGTTCGACGATGGTGCCGCCGGGCAAGGACCAGGCGGTGCCGTCGCATAGCCACTCCGCCGATGCCGGCTCGGCCTGGGCGCAGTTCTCGCTGCAGGCGACCAAGATGGGCTGGCACACGCACGGCATGGTCGGGTTCGACATGGAGCGGGCGTTTGCCGAGCTTGGCTTCAGCGAGGGATACCGGGTGGAGATGGCGTTCGCGGTCGGCAAGAGAGGCGACAAGAGCAAGCTGCCCGACATGCTCCAGCAACGGGAGATGCCGAGCGGCCGCTTGCCGCTGTCTCAGATCGTGTTCGAGGGCAAGATCGCCGGCTGATCAGGATTTCGAGGGCGGCGCGGGTTTGCCGCCCTCGACGTTCTCCGCCCCGGTCCGGGTGCCGCCGAACCGGTCCGCGCCGTCCTCGCTCGGGCTGCCCGGCTTCTTGTGGTTGCCGGTGTCCTGCTGCCCGTCGGTGTGCTCGATGTTCTTCTCGGTGTGCTTCTGTTCCATGCTGCCGCTCCTTTGTGAAGATTGAACGCGGGCGCGTTGCCGGGTTTCCCGGGCTCGCGCTTAACGGGCCTGCGCCGAGGCCTGAAGCTTGGCCAGGATCGCCTCGAGGCGCCGCCGGTTCACGCCGAAATCGTAGTGGCCTTGCACGCTGCGGGAATACAGCACCAGCTCGCTTCGGCCCCCGTCCGCCGGGAGCACTTGCAGCTCGATGAGGTCCGGGAAATGGAACACGAGGCTGCGCTCCACGTCGTTGGCGCGAAAGCGGTCCTTGTCCTCGGACAGGCGCTGCGTGCGCGGGCGCGCGGCGACGATGCCGTTCACGAGAGCGAACAGCCGTTCCGGCGGGATGTCGTAAGTGGGCGTGATGATGTCCGGCTTCGGGCGAAAGCCGGCCGGGGCGGCAAGGGCGGTGTTGGGTGAGGAGGGGCGTTGCAGGCCGGCGAGGTCGTTGGTCGGCGGAGGGGTGATGGTCGTCATGCCGCATCCTGTGAGCAGTAGCGTGAGGGCCGCGATGAGGCGGGCGATGGGCCGGGCATGGGCAAGCATGTGAGGCAGGATCATCCGCGCGCGAGGAGGACGGCCAGCATGACCGCGCCGAGCGCCATCCGGTAGTAGGCAAACACGGTGAAATCGTGGCGGCCGAGATAGCGGATCAGGGCCCGGACGACGAGCAGTGCTGCGATGAAGGCGACGGCGAAGCCGATGGCGATGAGTTCCAGTCCCTCGGGCGTCAAGCTGCCGCGGTTCTTGTAAAGATCGTAGACGGTCGCGCCGAGCATGGTGGGGATGGCGAGGAAGAAGGAGAATTCGGCCGCGGCGCGGCGTTCGACGCCCAGCAGGAGCGCGCCCATGATGGTGGCGCCGGAGCGGGAGACGCCGGGGATCATGGCGATGATCTGGCACGCGCCGACGCCGAGGGCGAGGCCGGGGGAGAAGCCGGCGATCTCGGTATGCCGGGGCGCCGGCTTGGCGCGCTCGATCAGCAGGATGGCGAGGCCGCCTGTGATGAGCGCGACGCAGACGACCCAGGGGGAGAACAGCGCCCGTTTGATGAAATCGTGCAGGAGGACGCCCGCGACGGCGGCCGGCAGGAAGGCGAGCAGGATATTGAGGATGAACCGCCGGGCGGCCGGATCGGTCGGGGCCTGGACCAGCACGCCGAACAGTTTCTGCCAGTAAAGCACGATGATGGCGAGGATGGCGCCGAGCTGGATGACGATCTCGAACACCTTGCCTTCGGGGCCTTTGAACCCGAGCAGGTCGACCAGGAGGATGAGGTGGCCGGTGGAGGAGACGGGGAGGAATTCGGTCAGGCCTTCGATCAGGCCCAGGATGGCTGCTTGGAGGTAAACGATGGGGTCCATGCCGGGTCATTATCCGGCTGGGACGGATCGCGCCAGGGCCGCGCCGACGCCGTGCGGGGGCTGTGCCTTGGCGCGGCCGGTCAGGGTTTCGGCGAGGCGTTCGCCGCCCGGCGCTTCAACCACTCGACCGCCGGCGGGAAGCGGGTCCAGCCCGGCACCTGCGCCCCGAGGTTGACCTCGCGCCATTTCGGGTGATGCGGAGGCTGCCGGAGTTGGGCGAGGCTGCCGAAGAAGCCTTCGACGAAGCGGGCGTCGTTCCTGTATCGCTCCGTGTTCTGCGGCCATTGGAACACGGCGAGGACCGCGCCGACAGCGACGGTCTCGACGGGCGCGTCTTCGGGCACGAGCGCCGGGTAGTCGTCGTGGCTGAATTTCGATGGCAGGTAGGCTTCGAGCAGCGGCGAGGTGGTCGGGACCGGCAGCAGGCGCAGCCCGGCGCCGGGCGGGATCGCGGAGAACAGCCTTGCCGGCTTCCCGGCGACGTAGACGAGCGCGTCGAGCGTGCCCTGGCGCAGCGCGTTCAGCGCGGACGCCTGGTCCTGGTAGGCCGGCTGGACCTTGATCCCCAGCTTGTCGAACAGGATTGAGGCGGTCAGCGCGGTGCCGCTGCCGGGGACGTCGAAATTGACGGTCTTGCCGGCAAGCTCCTCTATGCCGGCGATACCCGGCCTGGCGAGGACGTGGACTTCCTCGTCGTAGAGCTTGGCGATGTAGCCGATGCCCCGCTCCGCCCCGGGGAGGATGCGGTTTTGGCGGATGTAGGCGAGCACGTCGGATTGCACGATGCCAATGTCGACGCCGCGGAGATGCAGCACGTCGTCGATATTTTGCAGCGACCCTCGCCCGACGATGGGGACGATGCGAAGCTGCGGGCCGTCGAGCACGGCGGCGAGGTCGGCGGCGATGCGGATGTAGGTGCCGTCGACGCCGCCCGAGACGATGCCGATGACCGAGGCCGGCGGCGGGAGCAGCTTCTGCGCCGAGGGCGCCTGGGCAGACGCCGCGGCCGGGGCCGCGAGAGCGATGGCGGCGCAGGCCAGCGCGAGGAGGCGTGCCCGGACCAGCGGGGCGGCCTTGGCAACCCGCGCGCCAATCTGCCGGCAAAGCCGCCCGATCGAGCGGCTGCGCGGCCGGGTCATCGGGCGGCTTGCTCGGCGCCGAGTTGTTTCAGGCGGCCGGCCGCTTCCTTGGCGCCGAGCGTTTCGGCCCGGCGATACCAGGCGGCAGCCAGCGGCTTGTTCGCCTCGGTGTCCCATTGCTTGCCGCTGCGCTGGGCCGGGTCGTATGTGCCGGCGAGGGCCAGGGCGGCTTGGGCGCTGCCGGCATCGGCGGCCCGTTCATACAGGCGGCGGGCGGCCGAGACGTCCTGCAACCCGAGCATCGCGTCGCCGCGCGCGAGGAGTTCGGCGACCACGGGGCCGGGCAAGGCGTTTGAAGCCGAGGGGCTGGACGGGATGGCGGCCTGGCTGGCTTGCGGCGTGGCCGGGGTATTCACGACTGGGGGGGCGGGCGTGGCGGCGGCTTGGCTGGCTGGCGGCGCGGCCGGGGCATTCACGGCCGGAGGGCTGGGCATGGTGGGGGCTTGGCTGGCTGGCGGCGTGGCCGCTGCCGGCGGTTCGCGCGGCTGGTCTGCCGCGACGGTCGGCGGACGGCTGGCTTCTGGCGGCTCGGAGGCGGGCGCGAAGAAGATGGGGCCGAGCGTCGCGACCACGCCGGCGCTGAGCGCCAGGACGGCGAGGGCCGCCGCCGCCAGTCCGACGGCGAGCCGCCGGGAGCGGCGCGGCGGCGCATGGGCGAGCGGGGCCACGGCCGCGGCGGCTTCGCGGTTCCGGTGCTCCGCCAAGATCCGGGTCAGCTCGGCATTGATCTGCCGCAGGTTGCCGCCCGCGTTCGCGATCAGCGCGCGCAGCGTCGCCTCGGCCATGAGCGCACGTGCAGATGTCCCGGCACGCTGGAACAGATGCTCGATGTAGCGCTCCGTCTCCTTGTAGGACATCGGCGCGAGGCGCGGGTGGTCGGTGACGTAGTCGCGCAAGGGCGACAGGCCCGGGCGGTCAAGGATTTCACGCAGCTCGGAACGCCCGACCAGGATCAGGGATGGCCGGCGTTGGGCCGGGCTACCGGCGCTCAGGCTGGCGGCGAGTTGGCGCAGCGTTGCGGGCCGGATCTCGTGCGCGTCGTCGACGACGAGGATGCCGGCTGGGCCGGGGCGGGCCGGGTCAACCGCGCTGATCCCGCTTTCGAGCGGCGTCGCTGCCGGGGCGCTTGCGGCATGGCAGAGCGTCCGCCACGCCCTCAGCGCATCGCCGTCGGCGCCTTGCGCGTGCAGGGCGCGGCCGGATTGCCCGGCCCGGGCGGCGATGGCCTTGTTGACGACCGTTGTCTTGCCAAGCCCCGCCTCCCCGGTCAGGACGATGACCGAGCCGGGCTGAGCCAGGGCGCGGGCCACCGCCGACATGGCCTGGCGCTGGCTCTCGGGCGTGAACTCCTCCCCCGGCGGCTTGGGCGGTCTTGGCACGAATAGCGGGTGGGGAGGGCGCGAGGCGTGCACCGGGCTTGATCCGTTTGGAGGGCAATGTCGCTTCGTGTATGTTGTCTTTCGTTAACGGGGAAGTACTTTTATTGTTAACTGGAGGCAAATTTTCGCCGGGTCTCGTCCACCCGGGCTTGCGTCGGCCGCGGAGGCGGCTTTGCCGGGAGATGCGAGCGTCCGGGGCAGGGAGCGCGGGTGGGTAAATCGCTCTGGCTGCGCGATCCGCTGGCCGTCCTTGCCGACGCGCCCGGCGGGATCGTGGTCCAGGACGGCCTGATCAGCGAGCTTGTGCCGGCCGGCGCGGCGCCGGGCGCCGCCGACGCCGTGTTCGACGCCGGGCGGCATGTCATCCTGCCAGGGCTGGTGAACACCCACCACCATGTCTGCCAGACGCTGACCCGGGCTTATCCGCCGGCGCTTGACCGGACCTTGTTCCCCTGGCTGCGGGCGCTCTATCCGGTGTGGGCGCGGCTCACGCCGGAGGCGATGGACGCGGCGGCGACGCTTGCCTTCGCCGAGTTGCTGCTGTCGGGCTGCACGACGACGACGGACCACCACTACGTGTTCCCGGGCGGGCTGGAGGACGCCATCGGCATCGAGGCGGAGGCGGCGGCGCGGCTGGGCATCCGCGCCGTGCTGACCCGCGGCTCGATGGACCTGTCCGAGCGCGACGGCGGGTTGCCGCCGGACAGCGTGGTGCAGGATGCCGATGCCATCCTGGCCGACAGCGAGCGCCTGATCGCGCGCTACCATGACCCGGCGCCGCACGCGATGACGCAGGTGGCCCTGGCTCCGTGCTCGCCGTTCACCGTCACCACGCGGCTGATGCGCGAGACGGCGGCGCTGGCGGCGGCGCGGGGCGTGCTGCTGCATACGCACCTGGCGGAAACGCGGGACGAGGCGGCGTTCTGCCAGGAGCGGTTCGGCTGCGCGCCGCTCGACTACCTCGACGATTGCGGCTGGCTTCGGCCCGGGACCTGGGTGGCGCATGGGGTGCATTTCGACCCGCCGCAGATGGCGCGGCTGGCGGCGGCGGAGGTGGGGGTGACGCATTGCGCGTGCAGCAACCAGTCGCTGGCCTCGGGCACGTGCCAGGTCTGCGCGCTGGAGCGGGCGGGGGTGACGGTCGGGCTCGGGGTGGACGGCTCGGCGTCGAACAATGCGTCGAACATGATGCAGGAGGCGCGGGCCGCGTTCCTGCTGCAGCGGGGCGTGAGCGGGATCGAGGCGGTGTCGCACCGCGATGCGCTGCGCTGGGCGACCGAGGGGTCGGCCGCATGCCTGCGGCGGCCGGAGCTGGGGCGGATCGCGGTGGGAGCGGCGGCGGACCTGGCGTTGTTCACGCTGGATGAGCTGCGGTTCTCCGGCGCCGGGGACCCGTTGGCGGCATTGGTGCTGTGCGGCGCGCACCGGGCGGACCGGGTGATGGTGGCCGGGCGCTGGGTGGTGCAGGACGGGCGGGTTATGGGGCTGGATGAGCGGGCGCTGATGCGCCGGCACGCGGCGGCGGCGGCGGCGCTGGCCGGGTGAGGGCGCCAATTGGCATAGGGTTTGCTAAGCTGCCGGCATGAACGATGACGGTCTTGCGCCCCGGTTGCAGTTGTCCGGCATCAGCAAGCGCTACGCGGCGACGCAGGCGAACAGCGGTATCGACCTTCGCGTCATGCCGGGCGAGATTCATGCCTTGCTGGGCGAGAACGGGGCGGGGAAAAGCACGCTCGTCAAGGTGATCTGCGGCCTGGCGGCGCCGGATGCGGGCGCCATCGCGTGGGACGGCCGGACCGTGGCGGCGATGACTCCGGACATTGCCCGGCGGCTCGGCATCGGCGTGGTGTTCCAGCACTTCTCGCTGTTCGAGACGCTCACGGTGGCGGAAAACGTCGCGCTTGGCCTGCGCAGCACGGAGCCGCTGGCGAGATTGGCGAGCCGCATCGCCGCGACCGCCGAGCGCTACGGGCTCGCGGTCGATCCGGGCCGGCACGTGCATCACCTCTCGGTCGGCGAGCGCCAGCGGGTCGAGATCGTGCGCTGCCTGCTGCAGGAGCCGCGGCTGCTGATCATGGACGAGCCGACCTCGGTGCTGACGCCGCAGGAGGTGGAGCGGCTGTTCGCCATGCTGCGGCGGCTGGCGCAGGAGGGATGCTCGATTTTATATATCAGCCACAAGCTGGAGGAGATCGCGAGCCTGTGCCACGCGGCCACGGTGTTGCGCGGCGGGCGGGTGGCGGCCTGGTGCGACCCGCGGGCGGAGAGCCAGGCGGCGATGGCGGCGTTGATGGTCGGGGGCAGCTTGCCGCAGATGCGCCCCCGGGCGGCAATGGCGGGAGAGGATTGCCTGACGGTGAGGCGCCTGTCGCTGGCGGCGGAGGACCCGTTCGGGACCACGCTGCACGACGTCTCGTTCACGCTGCGGTCAGGCGAGATCCTCGGTATCGCCGGGGTGGCGGGCAACGGGCAGAAGGAGCTGCTGGCAGCGCTGGCCGGGGAGCGGCGGACCGAGGCGGGCACGGTGCGGATCGGCGGCGCCCCGGTGGGCCAGCTCGGTCCGGCGGGGCGGCGGCGGCATGGCATGACGTTCATCCCCGAGGAGCGCCTGGGCCGCGGCGCGGTGGCGGAGCTGACCTTGGCCGACAACGGCTTGCTGACGTGCGCCGAGCACGGCCTCGTGCGGGGCGGGTTCGTCCGCCGGGCGGCGGTTCGCGGGTTCGCCGCCCGGGTGATCGAGCGGTTCGCCGTGGTGGCGAGCGGCATCGATGCCGCGGCTGCCAGCCTGTCGGGCGGGAACATGCAGAAGTTCATCATCGGGCGGGAAGTGGCGTCCAGTCCCCGCGTGCTGCTGGCGTCGCATCCGACCTGGGGGGTGGACGTGGGCGCTGCGGTGGCGATCCGGCAGGCGCTGGCCGACCTGGCGGCGGGGGGCGCGGGCGTGCTGGTCGTCTCGGAGGACCTGGCCGAGCTGTTCGAGATCTGCGACCGGATCGCCGTGCTGTGCGCGGGGCGGCTGGTGGCCGCACGGCCGGTGGGGGCGCTCTCGGCGGGGGCGGTGGGGCAGTCGATGGGCGGGATGACGGGGGCGATGGCCGATGCCGCCTAGGGCTCGTTCGGACGCAACCGTTTCGAACCGGTCAGGCGAACGAGCCCTAAGCCCTTCTTTCGCCGGGCAGCTTTATCGGCGTGCTGCCGCACGTGTTGCCGATGCTGTCCCTAGGCTCGAGCGGCGGGCGCAGGCGTCGCGGTTCTGGTTCTACGCATCGCCGCTGCTTGCGGTGGCGCTGTCGGCGGCAGGCTCCGCGCTGCTGTTCGCGGCTTTGGGGCAGAATCCGGCGGAGGCGTTGCGCATCATGGTGTTCACGCCGCTGGCCACGACCTACGGGCTGGCGGAGCTGGGGCTGAAGGCGACGCCGCTGCTGCTGTGCGCCATCGGCATCGCCGTGGGCGTGCGGGCGAACGTGTGGAACATCGGGGCGGAGGGGCAGTTCACCATCGGGGCGATCACGGGCGGCGGGGTGGCGCTGGCGTTCGGCGATGCGGGCGGATGGTACGTGCTGCCGCTGATGCTGGCGGCCGGGGTGCTGGGCGGGCTAGCGTGGGCGGCGGTGGCGGCGTTCCTGCGCACCCGGTTCAACGCGCATGAGATCCTGACGACGCTGATGCTCACGTACGTGGCGCTGCATCTGCTCGGCTACCTCGTGCACGGGCCTTGGAAGGACCCGGAGGGGTTCAGCTTCCCGCAATCGCGGCAGTTCGCGGCCGATGCGTTGCTGCCGGCGCTCGTGCCCGGCACGCGGCTGACGGTGGCGGCCGTGTTCGCGCTGCTGTCGGCGCCGTGCGCGGCGGTGCTGCTGGGCAGGACGTGGGCGGGCTACCGGATGCGGGTGGTGGGCCTGGCCCCGGAGGCGGCGCGGTATGCCGGGTTCAGCGCGCAGGCGGCGGTCTGGACCGGGCTGCTGGTGAGCGGCGGCCTGGCGGGACTGGCCGGGGTGTGCGAGGTGGCGGGGCCGATTGGCCAGCTCACGCCGGTGATCTCGCCCGGATACGGGTTTGCCGCGATCATCGTGGCGTTCCTCGGGCGGCTGCACCCGGTCGGCATCGTGTTCGCGAGCCTGCTGATGGCGCTGCTCTACCTGGGCGGCGAGCAACTGCAGATCACCTTGCAACTGCCGTTGGCGGCGACGGGGGTCGTGCAAGGGATGCTGCTGTTCATGCTGCTGGCGACCGACGTGCTGGTTGCGTTCCGGTTGCGGGCGGCGGACGCCCCGGCGGTCCGGCATGCTTGACGGGGCGTTCGTCGTCGGCGTGCTGGTCGCGACGGCGCGGGCGGCGACGCCCTTGGTGCTGGCGGGCTTCGGCGAACTGGTGACGGAGCGGGCAGGGGTCCTCAACCTCGGCGTCGAGGGCACGATGCTGGTGGGGGCGGTTTGCGCGGTGATCGGCACGGTATCGACCGGGCACGCGGCGGCGGGGCTGCTGTGCGCGATGGCGGGCGGGGCGGCGATGAGCCTGCTGTTCGGGGTCCTGACCCTGTATTTCCTGGCCAACCAGGTGGCGACCGGGCTGGCCCTGACGATCTTCGGCGCCGGGCTGTCGGCGTTGCTGGGCGTCGGCTACGTGGGGCAGCCGCTGCCCGGCTTGGCGACCTCGCTGTTCCCGGGCCTGGCGCAAGCCTCGCCGGTGGCGCAGCAGTTGATGCTGCTCGATCCCTTGGTTTGGCTGGCGGCGGCGATGCCGTTCGCGGTCGGCTGGTTCCTGTATCGGACGCGGGCCGGGCTTGCCTTGCGCTCCGTGGGCGAATCGCACGAGGTGGCCCATGCGCTCGGTTATCCGGTGCTGCGCATCCGGCTGCTGGCGGTGCTGTTCGGCGGCGCGATGAGCGGCTTGGCGGGGGCGTCGCTCAGCCTCGCCTACACGCCGATGTGGACCGAGAACATGGTGGCCGGGCGCGGCTGGATCGCCCTGGCGCTGGTGGTGTTCTCGACCTGGCAGCCGTTGTGGCTGATGCTGGGGGCGCTGCTGTTCGGGTTCGTGACGATCGCGCAGTTCCAGGCCGAGGGGCTGGGGCTCGACGTCTCGCCGGACCTGCTGGCGATGCTGCCCTACGTCGCGACGATCGTCGTGCTCGTGCTGATCTCGCGCGATGCCGCCCGATTGAAGCTGAGCGCGCCCTCGGCGCTCGGCAAGCCGTTTCATCCGACGACCTGAAGGAGTGCGAACATGGCCTTGATTTCCCGGCGGCCCTTGATCGGCGCCGCCCTGGCAGCGCCCGCGGCGCTTGCGTTCCGCGGCAGCCGGGCGGCGGAGCCGTTGCGCGCGGCCTGGATGTATGTGTCGCCCGTCGGCGAGGCCGGCTGGAGCTACCAGCACGATCTCGGGCGGCGCGCCGTCGAGGCGGCGATGGGCGAGGCGGTCAAGACCAGCTACGTCGAGAACGTGAGCGAGGGGGCGGATGCCGAGCGGGTGATCCGCAGCCTGGCGGCGGGCGGCAACAAGCTGGTGTTCACCACGTCGTTCGGGTTCATGAACCCGACGATCAAGGTGGCGCAGGCGTTCCCGAAGACCGATTTCGAGCATTGCACCGGGTACAAGCGGGCGGCGAACGTGGGCACCTATTCGGCCCGGTTCTATCAGGGGCGGACCTTGAGCGGCACGATTGCCGGGCACATGACCAAGAGCCGCGTGATCGGCTACGTGGCGGCGTTCCCGATCCCGGAGGTGGTGCGGGGGATCAACGCCTTCACCTTGGCCGCGCAGGCGGTGCGGCCGGACGTGGCGGTGAAGGTGATCTTCACGTCGTCGTGGTTCGACCCGGGCAAGGAACGGGCGGCGGCGGATACGCTGATGGGCCAGGGGGCGGACCTCGTGACCCACCATACCGACAGCACGGCGGTGGTGCAGGCGGGCGAGGAGAAGGGCGTCTGGACGATCGGCTACAACTCCGACCTGTCCCGCTTCGGTCCCAAGACCTGCCTGACCTCGATCGTGATGGATTGGGATGGCTACTACGTCGGCCGGGTGAAGGCGGCGATGGACGGGAGTTGGACGCCGACCGACACCTGGGGCGGGGTTCGCGAAGGCATGGTCGTCATGGCGCCGCTGAACACCGCCGTGCCTGAAGAGGCGGCGGCGGCGATGAAGGCGCAGGACGCCGAGATGAAGGCGGGCAAGCTGCCGCCGTTCAAGGGGCCGATCAAGGACCAGTCCGGCAAGGAGCGGGTGGCTGCGGGGGCGCCGCTCGGGGATAAGGAGATCCTGTCGATGAACTGGTTCGTGCAAGGAGTTCAGGGCAAGGCCTGACCGGCAGGCGCCGGCCGCGGGCCTTGCCGGTAGTCAGGAGGGGAGGAAGCTCTGCACCAGGCTGCCGGACACCAGCCGCCAGCCATCGACCAGGACGAAGAAGATCAGCTTGAACGGCAACGAGACGGCGTTGGGCGGCAGCATCATCATGCCGAGCGACATCAGCACGCTGCCGACGACGAGGTCGATCACCAGGAACGGCAGATAGAGCAGGAACCCCATCTCGAAGGCCCGGCGCATCTCCCCGATCATGAAGGCGGGGACGAGGGCGCGCCACGTGGTTTTCGATGCATTCTCGGCCGGCGGCAGCCCGCCCAGGTCCTGGAACAGTTGCAGGTCGGCGCCGCGGACGTTGCCGGCCATGAAGCGGTGGAACGGGTTGGCGACGAGCTCAAGCCCCTTCATCTCGCTCACCTGCCCGGCGGTCATCGGCACGACGCCCTGGGTCCAGGCCTGCTCGAGGGTGGGCTGCATGACGAAGAAGGTGAGGAACAGCGCCAAGCCGATCAGCACGGTGTTGGGCGGCGTGCCCTGGGCGCCGACCGCGCTGCGCAGGAGCGACAGGACGATGATGATGCGGGTGAAGGCGGTGCCCATGACCAGCAGGCTCGGCGCCAGGGACAGCACGGTCACCAGGGCGGTGATCTGCACGAGCCTGCCCGTGGCGCCCGCCTCGCCGGACGCGCCGAGATCGACCGTCACGGATTGCGCGTGAGCGGCGTCCGGCCATGCCAGCAACGCGACGCCCGCCAGGGCGCACAGGGCAAGGAGCTTGATCAGCCGGGGGATCATGCGCCGGCCTCCGGCGTTTGGCCGCCGGGCGCGTCCGGCAGCCATCCGGCGACGTGCTCGGTCGTGCCGCCGGTCAGGATCAGCAGCTCCCGGCCGTCGCAGCGGACGATGTGCAGGCGGCGGACGCGATCCAGCACCAGGGTGTCCCGCAAGGCGAGGCGCCCGGCGGCGGGCTGACGCACCAAGCCGGTTTTCTTGGCGGCTTGGGCGGCGAAGAGGATCAGGCCGAGGACGATTGCCAGTGCGGCAACGCCCGTCAGCATCGAGTTGAATGGAATGTTCATCGTTCGGCCTTTTGCCGGTGGATCTGTTCTGGGACTGCTTAAGGCATGGCTTGCTGGATCGCCTGCCTGAGACCGGTCAGCATTTCCATTAGCTTGACGAGGGCAGGGCGCATGGCGGCGCCGGTTTCGAGCGGAAGGTCAAGCGCCTGGGCGCAGAGGCGTCCGGCCATGCCATCGAGGCCGGCGAGGTCGACCTCTCGGCCGGAGGCGGCGAGTTCCTTGGCGATGGCGACCGTGCTCGTTACCTGTTGCAGCAACGCCGCTGCGGCGGGCGGGATGGTCGCGGCCAAATCTGATGCGGGGGGCGGCATGGCCCCACCATGAGGGCGAAAGGTTAACGAAGCCTTTCGTGCCGCTGATTGGTTTTGTTCAGACCTTTGTCGTCCTGACCGTGTCAGGGCGACAAGGGTCTAACGCTGATCTGGACTGGCAATTGACGCCCTGACACGGTCAGGGCGATTGCAGTCTAAGGCGAGACCGCCGTCCCCGGCTTTGCTGATTGCGGCGGGGACGCGTTGACGGACACGTTCAGCGTCGCGTCCGCGGCTCCGTTCTCGCGCGGGCGGAGCGCCACGGCGAAGCGGTCCGGCCCCGAATACTGCTCGTTCGGGGTGTATTCGACGCGGGTCTTGCCGAACGTCCGCTGGATAAGGAGCCGTCCGCGCTCGGGCCGGGTGCGGACGAGGCCGAGCAGGAATGGCTGCCCATCGTTCTCCGTCACGTGGACGGAGCACCAGCCGTCGTTGCTCATGGAGATCGCCGCATCGCCCGCAGCCCCCGGGGCCAATTGGAGCGTCGGCCCGTCGCACGTCGTCGCCATCCCGGCCAGATCCTCGGTCTCGGCCGGACCCTGCGGCTTCTTCGCGCAGCCCTGGAGGACCAGGAGGATGGACGCGATCGCGAGTAGATACCTGTTCAACTAGACGCTCCTGATAAGCCCGGCGGCGTTGCTGCCACAGCGAGGCGCTGCCGCCAAGGGGACGCCAAGAGGACGGGCGGGCGCCGGACGCGCCAAATGCCGTTGACGCGGCCGGCTTGGGGCTTGTTTGGAGGACAACCGCCGTGACTCGCAGCTCCTAAGCAGACATTCGTAGCTTGTGCCACGAATGTCTGCTTAGGAATGTTTGAAGACGCATCATGTTTCGCGTCGTGACGGCGAGCCGTCCTGCGAAATGATGCTTAGTCAGGGCTGATGCCGAACTTGAAGACCGTGGCGCTCTCGAACGGCTGGCCCGGGCGCAAGACCACGGATGGAAAGCCGGGCTTGTTCGGGCTGTCTTGCAGGTGCTGCGCCTCAAGACAGACGCCGGCGGTTTGCCGGTATGTCTTGCCGGACGGCCCGGCCAGCGAGCCGGTCAGCATGTTGCCGGTATAGAGCTGCACCGAGGGGGCGGTGGACAGGACGGTCAGGCTGCGGCCGGTGGCAGGGTACCGCAGCGACGCGGCCTCGCGCAGGCCGGCGCCGGCGATGACGAAGCCGTGGTCGTAGCCGAGGGCTCGGGTGATTTGCGGGTCGGCGTCGCGCAGCCGCTCGCCGATCGCGCGCCGTTGGCGGAAGTCGAACGGGGTGCCGGCGACCGGGCGGAGCTCGCCGGTCGGGATGCTGCGGCCGTCGATCGGGGCGAAGGCGTCGGCGTTGATGGTCAGCTCATGCGTCTCGACCGAGCCGCTGCCTTCGCCGGCCAGGTTGAAATAGCTATGATTTGTCAGGTTGACGACGGTCGGCTTGTCCGTGTCCGCCTGGTAGCGGATCGTCAGGCCGGTTTCGTCCAGGGCGTAATGCACGGTTGCGCGCACGCGGCCCGGGAAGCCGTTGTCGTTGTCGGGACTGTGCAGCGTCATGGATGCATGTTGCGCGCCGCTGTCGATGAGCGACCACGCGCGTTTGCCGAAGCCGCCGGGTCCGCCGTGCAAGGTGTTGCCGCCATCGTTCTGCGGCAGGCTGTAGGCGACGCCGTCCAAGGTGAACTGCGCGCCCGCGATGCGGCCCGCATACCGGCCGGGCACCGCGCCGAAATGCGGGCTGTGCCGGACGTAGTCGTCGAGGGTTTCGAGGCCGAGGACGACGTTGGCCGGAACGCCGCTTCGGTCAGGGGCCTCGATCGACTGGATCGCGGCGCCGTAAGTGATCAGGGCGATGCGGAGCGGCCCGGCCTCCAGCGTGATCCGCTGGACTGGCTCGCCGTCGGGCATGCGTCCGAAGGTCTCGATCACGATGGACTCCCGATTTCGTTGGGTTGGGCCTGCCTGCCGCCGGGCTTGCACCGGAATATCCGTACGGACGCCGGATATTGGGCCAGCAGACTTAACCGACTTCGGGCACGGTGTTCAACATCGCGTGGAGAAGGGTTATCGGCCGCGCGACGATCCGTTTCCAAGAGCGCTGCGAGCCGCCGCAGGTATGGCCGACGCTGGCCTTAATGGCGGGGGCGGCTGCGTTGCAGGATGATGAACAGGCCGCCGATCGTCAGGATCGTGACCACGCCCATGACCTGCAACACCTTCTCGATGGCCAGGGTGTAGCGGCCGGTTGCGGCGTCGTAGTGGAAGCACAGCAGCAGGATCGGCGAGGCCGCCTGGGCGATGGCGCCCGTATTGGCCTGGCTGACCGCGGCGCGGAGGTCGCCGCCTGAGTAGCCGATGCCTTGCAGGTAACGGCTCACGGTTCCCGAGGGGGTCAACACCACGAGGCCGGCCGGGTGGAGGAACTGCTTGAACTCCGGGTCGTAGCGGGCGCGGAAGCCGACGGCCGAGGTGATGGCGGCAATGGAGGGGGCGGGGCCGGTCAGGTAGTGCCAGCCTGCGCCGGTTGCGAAGGGGGCTTGCTCAAGGTCGGCTTTCTTGGCGTGGGCGGCGTCCTGCGGCGTTTCCGCCGGGTCGATCGACACCGAGATGAGGTCGTAGTCCTTGCCGCCTTCGAGGCCGCTCGTTTCGAGCGCCTTGAAGAGGTCGGCGCGGGTGATGCCGCAGAGGGCCGGGCAATGGAAGTAGCCCAGGTCGAGGATGACCGGCTGGCGCGTGATCAGGTCGCCGAGCTTCACTTCGCGGCCGGCTTCGTCGCGCAGCGCGGCGTCGAGCGGGGCCTGCGCGCCCGGGTGCATCTTCCAGGCGAAATCGGCGGGGTTTTCAGGCGCGCCGGGGCCGGCTGCACCCATCGTCAGCAAGGCCAGGCCGAGCAGGCAGGCGCGCAGGCGTGGCCGCACCGGCTTTGGCGCGAGGGTCTGGAGAGCTGGGCTGATCTGGCGCCGCATCATGGGCAGATGGGGCGCGGGCCGGGAGTTGCCATCAACGCTTCGGGACATTCAGGAGGCGCGTGATGAACCAAAGCGATGGCTTTGTTTGGTGGCTTTGAAGACGCATTGTTATGATGCTTAGGCAAGGCTGCATCGGCTATGCGAGCGCCGAGGCGACCCAGGCTGCCCAGGCCAGCACCGCGCGGTCGGCCCCGAAGCGCCCGACCAATTGCAGGCCGAGCGGCAATCCGTTCGGCCCCGTGCCGGCCGGGACCGTGACGCAAGGCACGTGCAGGCTGGTCCAGATCAGGTTGAACGAGGCGTCGCCGGTGTATTCGAGGCCCATCGGCGCCTCGCCCGGGGCAGCGGGCGTCACCAGGATATCGACGCCGTCCATCGCCTCCGGGAATGCGCCTTGCAGGACGCGGAAGATCTGGCGCGCGTCGGCCAATGCCTTGCCGCCTTGCGCCAGCCCCCATTCCAGCCGTTCGCGCAGGACCTCGCTGATCTGCTCGCGATGCCGGGTCAGCTCCCAGCCCATTGCGCGGGCGCTCTCCGCATTCATTACGACTGCGTGGGCCGCCTCCAGCCCGTCGAAGGCGGCGGACAGGGTGACCTCGCGCATCTCTGCGCCGGCTTGCGCGAGCTGCCCCGCCGCGCGCTCCATCAGCGCCTCGGTTTCCGGCCCGGCGCGGTCCCGCATCGAGGTCCAGCAGAGGCCGAGCCGGGGCGGGGGGGCACGTTCGTCCGGATTGCCGAGGTCAAGCCCGGTGACCGCGGAGGTCAGGAGCGCGCAGTCAGCGGCGCTGCGGGCCATGACGCCGATCGTGTCCAGGCTTTCGCTCATCAGCTTCATGCCGTGGCGGTTGATGGTGCCGAAGCTTGGCTTATAGCCGACGACGCCGCAGTAGGCGGCCGGGCGGATGACGCTGCCGGCGGTTTGCGTGCCGTAGGCCAGCGGGAAGTAGCCGGCGGCGACGCCCGCCGCCGAGCCGCTGCTGGAGCCGCCGGGCGTGTGCGCCGGGTTGTGCGGGTTGGTGGTGGGGCCTGGCGAGCGGACGGCGAACTCGGTGGTCACGGTCTTGCCCAGGATGACGGCGCCCTCGGCCCGCGCCCAGGCCACCGGGGCTGCGTCGGCGTGCGGGCGGCGCCCGGCCCAGATCGGGGAGTTGTAGGCGGTTGGCATGTCCGCGGTGTCGATCACGTCCTTGACGCCGACCGGCACGCCGTGGAGCGCGCCGGGCCGGGGGCTCGATGCGCGGACCGCGTCCGGGTCGAAATACGCCATTGCTTGCAGCCCGGGCTCGCGTTCGGCGACGCGGGCGAGGCAGGCTTCGAGCCAATCCTCGGTGCGCAACGCGCCGTCGTCGATGTCTCGAAGGGCTGCGGTGGCGGTGAGGTCGGCGGGATCGGGCATAGTTGACCTTTCTCTAACCGGGCCAAGGCTGGCGCAAGCAGGCCTCGAGGTCCATCTTGGAACGCGATGGACCACGCCACGCCTCTTGTCCAGGTCGGCCAAGCCCTTGACGGCACGCTGACCTACCTGATCGATCACCCGCCGGGCGAGCTGCCTCCGGTGCGGGCGCGGGATCTTGCCGCCGCGTGGGATGCGGCGCGCGAGGCGGCGCTGGCGGCGATCTGGGGGTCGGCGCGGCGGTTCCGGTTCCGTCAGCCCGATGGGAGCGTGGTCGACCTGGCGCTGCATGACCGCGACGCGCGCTGCTGGGCCGGGGCGGTCGAGCTCACGTCGGGGCTGCAGACGACGTATGGCCTGTCGCTGTGCCTGCGGCTGCTGGCGCTGGTGGATCTGCTGGCGCGGGCGCGCTGGACCGATGCCTTGTGCCAGGTGCGGCGCGGCGGGGCGGAGCTGCATCCCTCGCTGCTGCGCGTCGCGGCGACGGCGCCGTTGACGAACGACGCGCGTTTCGACGAAACCCCGTTTCGCGCGGGACTTGCCGTGCTGCCTTCGCCTGGAGCCTTCGCATGACCGTTCCTGCCCGCCCGAGCCTTGCCTTGCTGTTCTTTGCCGTGAGCCTGGCCGCCTGCCAGCCGCCGCGGCAAGCGGGCCTGACGCGGCCTTCGGCGGCAGCCGTTGCCGAATGCCGGCAGCAGGCCGACCGGGTTTACAACGCGCAGAACCGGGTGGAGCTGTCGACCCGCGACCAGCGCGATTCGCCGTTCGCCGCGGGCTACAACCCCGGCGTCACGACCCGCGGCCTGGGCGCGCTTTACAGCCGGGACAACGACGTGCAGTCGTGCCTGAACAACTCGGTGACTGGCCGGGCCGCTCCGTCCGCGGTGACCCCCGGCACGGGGCCGGTGTTTCAGCCGCAGCGTTATTGACGGCTTTTTCGAAGGCATAGCTTCGCGTTGCGGCAAGAGCGTCGAGGCTCTCGACCGTGGCGCCGCGACGTCGGCGGCGCACGCTTGAGGCGTTTCAGCCTGCCCATGCGCCATTTATGGATGCCGGCCCATCGTGACGCATTCCGGGGACGGAAACCGAGGTTCTCTTGTGTCGGGTCCGTGCGGGATGGCCTTGACGACGCTGCGCGCCCGATGCCCGGCGCATGATCCGGGGCAGAGGCGAGAGAGCGCCCGAGCTTGATGGCGCGTTCCCACCCGGCTTATGAGCCTGCGCCGGGTTGATCCCGGGCGCCGGCGATGCGCGTGTTGAACTTTTCCCGCGTCGCTACGTAAGTTCGTCGTTGCCGCGGCGGGGCCAGGGATCGTGCCGCGGCGGCCCATGCCGGGCGCCGGCAAGGGCCTGGCTGGACATGAATGAGGAAGACCAGATCGAATGAGCATCTCAGGCACTATACGCGTTCAAGAAGGCTTGCCGTTCCCGCAGGGCGCGACGTGGACCGGGCTTGGGGTGAACTTCGCGCTGTTCTCGGCCAACGCGACGCGGGTGGAGCTGTGCCTGTTCGACGATAGCGGGGAGAACGAGGTCGGCCGGGTCGACCTGCCGGAATACACCAACGAGATCTGGCACGGGTTCCTGCCGGAAGCGCGGCCCGGCACGGTGTATGGCTATCGGGTGCACGGGCCGTACGAGCCTGACGAGGGGCATCGGTTCAATCCGAACAAGCTGGTGCTGGACCCTTACGCCAAGGCGGTGGTGGGGCAGATCACCTGGGCGCCGGAGCTGTTCGGCTACGTGCTGGGCGAGGAGGACACCACGTTCGACGAGCGCGACAGCGCGCCGTACATGCTCAAGGCGCGGGTGATCGACCCGTCGTTCTTCTGGGGCGAGGATCGTCCGCCGCGGGTGCCGTGGGACAGCACGGTGCTGTACGAGACGCACGTCAAGGGGTTCACCAAGCTGCATCCGCAGGTGCCGGAGCCGTTGCAAGGAACGTTCCGCGGGCTAGCGACGCCTGACGTGGTCAAGTACATCCGCGACCTGGGGGTGACGAGCGTCGAGCTGCTGCCGATCCATATGTTCGCCGATGACAGCTACCTGGTGGACAAGGGGCTGGTGAACTACTGGGGGTATTCGACGCTGTCGTTCTTCACGCCGAGCCGGCGTTACGCGAGCGTGCCGGATTTCGCGTTCTCGGAGTTCAAGGAGATGGTGAGCCGGTTCCATGCGGCCGGGCTCGAGATTATCCTAGACGTTGTCTACAACCATACGTGCGAAGGCAACGAGAAGGGGCCGACGCTCTGCTACAAGGGCGTCGACAATGCGAGCTACTACCGGCTGCTGCCCGACCGGAAGCGGTACTACATCAACGATACCGGCACCGGCAACACGTTGAACCTGTCCAATGCGCGGGTGATCCAGATGGTGATGGACAGCTTGCGCTATTGGGTGACGGAGATGCGGGTGGACGGGTTCCGGTTCGACCTGGGCACCATCCTGGCGCGGGAGACGTATGGGTTCGACCAGGAGAGCGGGTTCTTGCGGGCGGCGGGGCAGGACCCGGTCCTGAGCCAGGTGAAGCTGATCGCGGAGCCTTGGGACTGCGGGCCGGGAGGATACCAGGTGGGCGGGTTCCCGCCGGGGTGGGCGGAGTGGAACGACCGCTACCGCGACAACGTGCGCGCGTTCTGGAAAGGGGCGTCGGGGGAGATCAAGCATTTCGCCACCCGGTTCACCGGCAGCAGCGACTTCTTCCATCACCGGGGGCGCCCGGCCTGGTCCTCGGTCAACTTCCTGACGGCGCATGACGGGTTCACGCTGAACGACTGGGCCTCGTACAACGAGAAGCACAACGAGGCGAACGGCGAGGACAACAAGGACGGCAACGACAATAACGAAAGCTGGAACTGCGGCGTCGAGGGGCCGACCGACGACGTGGAGGTGAACAACCTGCGCGAGCGGCAGATCAAGAACATGCTGGCGACGCTGCTGCTGTCGCGCGGGACGCCGATGCTGCTGGCCGGCGACGAGTTCGGGCGGACGCAGAACGGCAACAACAACGCCTACTGCCAGGACAACGAGATCAGTTGGCTCGACTGGGACCTGCACGCGAAGGGCCAGCACCTGGTCGAGTTCGTCAAGCAGATCGGGGCGCTGCGGCGGCGGCTGCCGATCCTGCACCGGTCGCGGTTCCTGACGGCGGAGTTCAACGACGAGCTGGGGATCAAGGACGTTGCCTGGCTGAAGCCCGGCGGCGGAGAGATGGACCAGGAGTCCTGGGACGATCCGAACACGCGGTGCATCGGCGTCCTGCTCGATGGGCGGGCGCAGACGTCGGGCATCAAGCGGCGCGGGTCGGACGCGACGGTGCTGGTGATCGTGAACTCGCATTACGACGGGGTGGCGTTCAAGCTGCCCGCGGTGCCTGGCGGGGTGTCCTGGGCGTGCACGATCGATACCAACCAGGAGGGCAAGCCGGACGACACGACGTTCGAATTCGAAGCCGATTACATCGTGACCGGGCGGTCGCTGCTGCTGTTCGAGCTGGTGCTGGACAAGGAATACACCGTGGCCCGGGCGCCCGGGGTAACGACGAAGGGATAGGCCGGCGCGTCGTCTCAGCCTGGACAGAGCCATCTGCCGCCGACCACGAGGCCCTCGGCGGCGATGCGCTCGGGGCCGGTCGCGATCTCGCCGAGCACGTCCTCGTAGCGGAACGCGCCGCGCTTGATGTCGAGGATGCTGGCGTCGCCCGCGCTGCCCGGCTTGAGGCTGCCGAGCTCGGGGCGCCGCACGGCGCGGGCCGGGTTGACGGTCGAGGCGGCGACGATGCCGGGCAGGGACATGCCGAGCAGGAGGAACTTGGACATAGTGGTGACCTGGTCGTAGGCCGGGCCATTGATGCACAAGGCGTGCACGTCGGACGAGATGACATCAGGGGCGAAGCCGGCCTCCATCATGGCGCGGGCGGTGGCCCAGGAGAAGCTGCCCTTGCCGTGGCCGATGTCGAAGATCACGCCGCGCTCGCGGGCGGCCAGCACGGCAGGCTTGACGCGGCCGTGCGGATCGACGGGCGCGTTGGGCGACGGGCGGAAGCAATGGGTGAGGACGTCGCCGGGGCGCAGGCGGGCGACGACGGCCTCGTAGGTGGGCGGCGGCTCGTCGATGTGCAGCATGAGCGGCAGGCCGGTTTCTTCCGCCACCAGCAGCGCCACGTCGAGCGGCGCGATACCGGACGGGCCGCTGGCGACTCGGCCGATGCGGACCTTGATGCCGACGATCAGGTCCTTGTGGGCGAGGGCCACCTCCACCGCGTCGCGGGCGGCCATGAGGCGGATGTCGTGGCTCTCGCCCACCATGATGCGGTGGCCGAAGGCGAAGATGCCGGCGAACGAGACGTGCAGGTAGGCGAGGATGCGGACCTGGCTGCGTTCGATGACGTGCTTGCGGAAGCCCATGAAGTTGCCGGGGCCGGCCGAGCCGGTGTCGACGCAGGTCGATACGGCGCTGGCCCGGCCGTAGGCGTCCGCGTCGACGCCGAGCGAGGTGCCGCCCCAGTAGACGTGGGTGTGCAGGTCGATGAGGCCCGGGGTGACGATCTTGCCGGAAACGTCGCGGACCTCGGCGCCGCCGGCTTCGAGGCGTTCGCCAACCGCCGCGACGACGCCGTTCTCGAACTTGACGTCGGCCACGCGGTCCAGGTCCTGCGACGGGTCGATGACGCGGGCGCCGCGCAGGAGCAGGGCGCCGGTCATGCAGCGGACCTCTGATATTTGACCATTCTGCGTCCGCTCCCTCGGTTTCGATGGCTGGAAGCTACTGAGGGGGTTGTCCCGCCGCAACATCAAGCTTCGGCTCATGGCCGCGTCAGCCGCATGGGCGGGCGGTTGCCGAGGCCGTCCAGGTCGGGATAGTCACTACGGTTTGCCGGATGGAGTGGCTCATCATGCGGATCGCAGCTTCGATCGTGGCCGTAGCCGCCCTGTCGATGCTGGCGGCTTGCGCGGCGCCTCCGGCTTCGGCCCAACATGAAGCGAACGTGTCAGGGCTGCGATGGAAGGCCGTCCTGGTCGCGGGCGACGCGCGGCTGCCGGTGTTCGACAATGCCGTGCAGCGCGTCCAGGAGCGCTTGCAGCACGAGGGCGTGGCGGCGTCCGATATCCGGCGGTTAAGCGCGGCGCCGGTGACGGATGGCGTTGAGACCGCCTCCCTCGGCCATGTGCTGCGGGCCATCCAGGAGATGAAGGCCGGTCCGGGGCAGGGATGTCTGGTTTACCTCACCTCGCACGGTGCGCCGGACCAAGGACTCGCGTTGGTCCCGACCAGGCAGTTCATGTCGCCTGCCGCCCTGAGCCGCGCGCTCGATGCCGGCTGCGGGGCCGCGCCGACGGTTGCGATCGTCTCGGGTTGCTTCTCCGGCAATTTTGCCCGGTCGCCGATGAGGCGTCCCAACCGGGTGATCCTGACCGCGGCGCGGGCGGACCGGGCCTCGTTCGGCTGCGGGGCGGGCTATACCTATACAGTTTTCGACAAGTGCTTGCTGCAGGCAATCGATCAGCTGAGCACCTGGCAGGGCGTATATGCCGACGTGAAGGCTTGCGTATCGAGCGAGGAGCGCCGCAGCGATTTCGTGCCTTCGGAGCCGCAGGCCTATTTCGGACCAGGCGTCGCCGGACTGCGGCTTCCTTCGGTTAAGAGATCCTAAGCATCATTCCGCGGGACGGCTCGCCGTTACAACGCGGAAAATGATGCGTCTTGAAGGACTCCTAAGCGGACATTCGTGGCACAAGCCACGAATGTCCGCTTAGGCAGCGCGGCGTTTTGCCAGAGCCGAGGGCAGGCCCTGGATCGCGTCGTTGATGAGTTTGCCGTCCGCCTCGGCCCCGAAGTTCTTGGCGATCACCCGGCTCGCGGCGCGGGCCGCCGTCTCTGCGGCGGCAACCCGGACTTCGGCGACCGCGGCTTTCTCCGCGGCGGCGATCCGCTCCATCGCCAGCCGCTCGCGCCGCTTGGCGGCATCGGCGGCGTCGCTGCGGGCGGATTCGGCAACGCGGCCTGCTTCCTCGCGGGCCTGCGCCATGAGCGCGTCCGCGTCTTTTTGCGACTGCTCCCGATTCGCCTGGGCCTCCTGCAGCATCCGTTCCGCTTCGGCCCGCAGGCGCGAGGCTTCGTTCAGCTCGTTGCGGATCGCCTGGGAGCGCTTGTCCAGGATGCCGAGCACCGAGTTCACGATCTTGGCGCCGAAGATCAGGAAGAAGATAAGGAACGCGAGGCCGACATACGTGCGCGGGTTGGTGAAGAACGTTTCGTGGTGGCCTTCCATCTGGTTCAGCTCCGCTCCGCCAGGATATCGCCGACGGCGGCATCGATCGCCTTCTGGTTGGCTTTCTGCTTGGTCAGGCGGGTGACGATCAGGCCGGTCGTCTCCTTGGCCACGTCACGCAACGCCTTCATCGCCTCTTGGTGCGCTGCCGCGATCCGCTGCTCGGCTTCGGCCAGTTGCTTGTCGAGTTGCTCGTTGGCTTGCTGGGCTTGCTGCGCCGCCTCGGCCTTGGCCTTGTCGGCTGCCGCGGTGATGGCTGCCTGCGCTTCGGTGCGGGCCCGCCGGGTTGCCTCGCGAACCTCGGCGATGGCGCTGTCGGCGTCGGCTTTGGCCAGCCTGGCGCTGTCGAGGTCGGCGGCGATGCGGGCGTCACGGTCCGCAAGCACGCCGCCGACTTGCGGCAGCGCCCATTGCGAGAGCAGGAAATAGAGCACGCCAAAAATCAGCAGCATCCAGACGACCTGCGAGATTGTCAGGACATTGGAGAAATCAAGCTGGGGCATGCTCGCCTTCCATTGCGGGAGTTTCGGGCTGCTTAGGTGAAGAGGATTAGGAAGGCGATCAGCAGGGCGAACAGCGCCACCGCTTCCGTCAACGCGAAGCCCAGGATGCCGATCGGGAACACGGCATCGCGCGCGGACGGGTTGCGGGCGACGGAGGTGACCATAGCGGAGAAGATGCTTCCGATGCCCACGCCCACGCCCGCGAGCGCGATGACGGCAATGCCTGCCCCGAGGGCCTTTGCAGCGGCGACGTCCATTGGTTTCTGTCCTTGTCGGTTAGAGTGGATTGAAGGGAGGCGTGCGCGGAACCGCTAATGCAGGTGCACCGCGTCATGCAGGTAGATGCAGGTCAGGATGGCGAACACGTAAGCCTGCAGGGTTGCGACCAAAAGCTCGAAGCCGATCAAGACGATGTTGATGGCGAGCGGGAAGATGCTGACGACGGCGCCGACCACGCCGGCGCCCGCCATCAGGACGACGAAGGTGGCGAAGACTTCAAACATCACGTGCCCGGCGACCATGTTGGCGAACAGACGAATGGAGAGCGAGACCGGGCGGGACAGGTAGGAAATGATCTCGATGGGCACGATCAGCGGCGCCAGCAGCTTGGGCGCCCCCTCGGGGAAGAAGTAGCTGAAGAAGTGCAGGCCGTGAATGCGCAAAGCCACGATCGTGACGATGATGATCACCATGACGGCGAGCCCGGCCGTGACGGCGATGTGGCTCGTGTAGGTGAAGGAATACGGCAGCAGGCCGAGGAGGTTGCCGAGCAAGACGAAGAAGAACAGGGTGAAGATGAACGGGAAGAAGCGCTTGCCCTCGGGGCCGATGCTGCCGAGCGTCATCGACATGATGCCGGAATAGCAGAGCTCGGCGACGGATTGCATCCGGCCGGGGATGACGGCGCGCGGGCGCATGCCGTAATAAAGTATAGAGAGGATGATGGCGCCGGCGAGCAGCATCATCAGGTTGGAATTGGTGAAGTTCACCGACCGTCCGACCGGGCCGAGCACGGTGATCAGCTTGAACTGCGAGAGCGCGTCGATGGTCGGTTCGCCTGTTGGTTCGACTGCCAAAGCCCTCTACCCCGTCCTCAATCCTTGCGCCGCTTGGGCGGCAACATCATTCGCCACACGTTCGCCACCCCGGCGGCCCCGCCGAGCAGGACGAACAGGGCGGTGAACAAGGGCATCGTCCCGAGCCACCGGTCAAGCCCCCAGCCGATCGCCACCGCCACGACGAGGGCGGCCACGAGTTCGGCCCCGACCCGGACGCCGATCCCCATCGGACTGGCGCGTCCGGCGCCCGCGGACGATGCGGGTGGCTTCGCCTGGCGCTGCTGCGCGTCGCGGAGCCGTTTCTCGAACGAACCGTCGCTGTCCGACATTTCCCGCCCCCTTTCCGGTAGGCGGGCGGTTGGTATCTTTGGGGACGGGTGGTGTCAAGGCGGACGGGGCGAGGTTCAGGGCGGCCGCCTTCGCGGGAAGCGCGGCGAAGAGCGGCGGCCAGCTTGAGGGCGGCCGACGATCCGCCGGAGGGCTCGCGCGGAAATGACCGCCGTGACTTAAGCAGGCGAACGAGCGCCTCAGGCTTTGCCGGCGTGTTGCCGACGCCGCCCTTAGGGCTCGTTCGGAAATAACCGCTCTGAGTCGATCAGGCGAACGAGCCTTAAGCGCTTGATTTGCCAAGCAGCTTTATCGGCGTGCTGCCGCATTTGTTCCCGACGCTGTCCTTACCGCGGCGGCGGCAATGACTGGCGTTCGATCTCGGCGCTGCGCGGCGCGAGGCGTATTGGCCCGCCGCCGCCCTGGCTGATCGGCGCCGCCGCTCCGGGCGCCGGCTGGTTGCCGCCGAACCTGGTCAGAACGGCACGCAGCGCGTCCGCGGCCGGGTTGGTCGCCTCCATCGAGATCAGGATCTGCTGCGGCCCAACCGGGCGGCCGTAATAGGCCTGGTTCCAGTCCGACTTCTGGCTCATGAGGCTCCCGCCCAGCGTCAACCCGGCGTAAAGCCCGCGCGCCCGGGTGAAGCCGACGATGTCCGCCCGCAGCGCCGCCGTCGTCGCCCCCTCAACCCCGCCGCCCAGGTCGACGAACGTCGCCGTCGCGTTGGCCCCGAGCTTGAATTGGCTGTCCATGACGGCCTTCAAGCCGCGGTCGTTCATGATGAGCAGCATCACCTGGGCGTCCTCGACTCCGGCCTGAAAGCCGATGCTGCCGCCGCCCAACCCGTAGAACGCCGGCGACGACCATGACCCGCCGCCGTCGCGCGCCTCCAGCACGCAACTCCCGCCCTGGCCGCCGAACAGGAACCCCGCGCGGAACACCTGCGGACAGATCATCACGGCCCGCGCCCGGCGCAGCACGCCTTGCGCGTCCTTGCCGTCCCGGTTGTTCAGCATCTCCTGTGCCGAGAGCGTCGCGCGGTCAACCAACTGCTGCTGCTCGGACTGCGCCCGTGCTGCGAGCGGCAGGGCGACCAGTGGGGCAACCAGCATGGCGGCAAGAAGAATACGCATCGAACCCTCTCGAATTGAGGATGCCATCATAGCGCCAATTGATAAGGTTCGGAAAGGAACTTCATGCTTTGCTTGAACTCGGCGGCGGCCTGTCACAAGGGCTTCTGCCGCTCCACGCCGCCCTTGCGGATGACGCCTCGCTCGCGCAGGCAGGCTGTCATCGCGTCCTGCTTCGCGGCGTTGAGCTCGTCCTGGCTGTTGTGGAGGAAATACGCGCTGCCGACCCCCTTGATGATCAGCCGCTTGACCGCCGGGTCGCTCTCGGCTTGCCGTTCGCAGGCATTCCGCGCCGCGTCCGGCCCCCGGGCGCACGCGGCGAGCAGCAGCAGCATCGGCAGGGCGCGCATCATTCCTGTCCGATCCAGTCCTCGATCAAGCGCCGGGCGATGCTGTCGCCCCGCGGCAGCTTGATGCCGGCCCGGCCGGGCTGCCTGAGGTCGGCGCGGCTGAACCACCTTGCGTCGCTCAGTTCGGAGGCTTGGATGGTGATCGCCTCCGTCATCGCCTCGGCGTAGAAACCGAGCATGATGCTGGCCGGGAACGGCCAGGGCTGGCTGCTGTGGTAACTCACGCGGCCGACGCGGACCGCGCTTTCTTCAAGGACTTCGCGCGCCACGGCCTCCTCAAGGCTCTCGCCGGGCTCGACGAAGCCGGCGAGCGTCGAATACATGCCGGGCGGGAAACGCTCCGCATGGCCCAGCAACGCGCGCTCGCCGAGCGGGCCGCGGTGATGCACGAGCATGATCACGGCCGGGTCGGTGCGCGGGAAATGCTGCGTGCCGCATAGGGCGCAGACCATCGCGTGCCCGGCGCTGCGCGGCTCGCACGCGCCGCCGCACACGCCGCAGAAGCGGTGACGGACGCGCCAGTGCATCAGGCCGCGCGCATGGGCCAGCACGGCGGCATCGTTCGCCGGCAGCGCGCCTGCCAGAGTGCGCAGATCCTCGAACCGGCCCATCGCCTCCGGCAGCAGCGGCAAGGGGTCTTCGACGGCGCTGATGTCCGCCGCGAACACCGCCTGCCCGGCCAGCAGGCCGAGGAACGCCCAAGGCCCTCCCGCCATCCGCAACGCGCCTGCCGCCTCGTTGGACAGGTAAACCGCTTGCGGGCCTGCGCCCTGCCCGCCGCCCTGAACCAGGGTCTGCGCCCGCCAGACCGGCACGAACAGGCTTCGCGGGTCCGCCAGCCGCATCTCGATCCAATCCGCGTCGTCCCGCAGATGCCCGGCACGATCCAACGGGCTGCCGGTATAGGCGTTCGGGCGGCTGGCAAGGATCAGCGTCATGCGTCCGCCGGTTTGCCATGACCGGACGCGCCTGGCCAGGGCTCGCGTGGCCAGTGCCCGCGTAGTCAGCGTCCGCGTGGTCATGGAAACTCGCGGCTGGAAACGGATGCCCACCCCTGCTAAGGAGAGCTGGGAGGTCGGCGGCGGACGGGCGCCTCGCCAACCCGGTCAGGTCCGGAAGGAAGCAGCCGCAACGAGTTTCCGCTCGGGTCGTTGTCCGGCCTCCCACCCCACCCCATGCGCGACAGGAGTCCGGCGCCTCGATGTCTGGCCTTCTGGACGACACTTTGCCGGAGCCGCCCCCCTCCGGCCCCGGCATGTTCGGCGACGACCCGGCGCCGCTGCCCGCCCCGCCCATCGCCGCCGCCCCCGCCTACCGCGTCCTCGCCCGTAAATACCGCCCGACCGGCTTCGACGACCTGGTGGGCCAGGAAGCGATGGTCCGCATCCTGCGCAACGCCTTCGCCCAGAACCGGGTCGCCCATGCCTGGATGCTGACCGGCGTGCGCGGCGTCGGCAAGACCACCACGGCCCGCATCATCGCCCGCGCGCTCAACTGCGTCGGCCGCGACGGCCAGGGCGGCCCCACCGTCGAGCCTTGCGGCGTCTGCCCCAACTGCACCGCCATCCTCGCTGACCGGCATCCGGACGTGGTCGAGATGGACGCCGCCAGCAACACCGGCGTCGACGACGTGCGCCAGGTGATCGACGCGGCCCGCTACCGCCCGCTGCAGGCGCGCTACAAGGTGTTCATCGTGGACGAGGTCCACATGCTCAGCCGCAACGCCTTCAACGCCCTGCTGAAAACGCTGGAAGAGCCGCCGCCGCACGTCAAGTTCATCTTCGCCACCACCGAGATCCGCAAGGTTCCCGTCACCGTCCTGTCCCGCTGCCAGCGGTTCGACCTGCGCCGCATCTCGGTGGCCGAGCTTGCCGCCCTGTTCGGGCGCATCGCCGCCAAGGAGGGCGTGGAGGTCGCCCCCGAGGCGCTCGACCTCGTTGCCCGCGCCGCCGACGGCTCGGCTCGCGACGGGCTGTCCCTGCTCGACCAGGCCATCGCCCAAGGCGCCGGCGCCCCGGTCGGCGCGGACCAGGTGACCGAGATGCTCGGCCTCGCCGACCGGGGCGCCGTCCACGCCCTGATCGAAGCCGTGCTCGCCGGCAAGCCCGCCCAGGTCCTGTCGCTCACTGACCGCGCGCACGAGCGCGGCGCGGACCTCGGCCTGCTGCTGCAGGATATACTGGAGCTCACCCACACGCTGACCCGGCTCAAGGCCGTGCCCGCGCTCCGCGACGGCAACGAACTTCCCGAGGCCGAGCGCGCGGCCGGGGCGGCGCTCGCGGACCGGCTCTCGATGCCCGTCCTCGGCCGCCTGTGGCAGATGCTGCTGAAGGGCGCGGGCGAGGTCGAGCAGGCGCCCGACCGTCGCGCCGCCGCCGAGATGGCGCTGATCCGCTGCTGCTACGTGGCCGACCTGCCGCCGCCGGGAGAGCTGGTCAAGCGGCTCGCCGCCGAAGGGCCGGGCCAGCCCGCGCCCCGCGCCGTTCCGCCCGCCGACAACGGCGGCGATGCCCGCGCGGTCGCCAACGGCCCGCCCATTCCGGCGGCCCAGCCCGACCAGGCGCCTCCCGCCCCCCGCCTGCAAGGCTTCCGCGACGTCGCACAGCTTGCCGAGACCCGGCGCGAGGCCCTGCTGCACAGCCACCTGCTGCACCAGGTGCATCTGGTCCGCTTCGCTCAGGGCCTGATCGAGCTCCGCCCCGAGCCTGGGGCCCCGCGCGATTTCGCCCCCAGCCTCGCCAAAATGTTGCTGGAGGCGACCGGCCAACGCTGGACCATCGCCCTTTCGCAGGAGCAGGGCGAGCCGACGCTTGCCGAGCAGGGCCGGGCCGCCGATATGGCGCGGAGGTCGGCCGCCGCCGAGCATCCGCTGGTCCGCGCCATCATGGCCGCCTTTCCCGGCGCGGAGATCGCCAAGGTGAGCGACAGCCGCGCCGACGTGTATGGTCTGCCCCCTGAGATCGCGCTCGGCGAACCGGAGACGGCTCAATTCGCCCCGCCCGACGCGGAATCCATGGACGAGACAGAGGAGGATTGACGTGAAGAATCTAGCTGGCCTGATGAAACAGGCGACCGAGATGCAATCGAAGATGAAGGAGATGCAGGCCAAGCTGGAGGCGATGGAGATCGAGGGCGCCGCCGGGGCAGGCATGGTGCGCGTGACCATGTCCGGCAAGGGCGACCTGCGGCGCGTCGCGGTGGACCCGAAACTGGCCGATCCCGGCGAGATCGAGATGCTGCAGGACCTGATCGTCGCCGCCCACGCCGATGCCCGGCGCAAGATCGAGCAGGTCATGGCCGAGGAGATGCAGCAGGCGACCGGCGGGTTGCAGCTTCCCGGGGGCATGTCGCTGCCATTCTAGAGGCTCGTTCGGACGTGGCCGCCGTGATGCGATCGGGCGAGCGAGCCGTCAGCCTTCGTTCTGCCGGGCCGCTTTGCCGGCAGGCCGCCGCACGTCTGGCCGACGCCGCCCTAGTCTCCCGATCCTGATTCGATGGCCTGATTCGATGGGGGGCCCTGAGATTGAGCGGCTGATCGGCCTGCTCGCGCGCCTGCCGGGCCTTGGGCCGCGCAGCGCCCGTCGCGCGGCCTTGCGCATGTTGCAGCAGCCGCAAACGCGCATGATGCCGTTGGCCGCGGCGCTTGAGGATGCGGCGCGGGCGGTGCGGCCCTGCGCGCGCTGCGGCAACCTCGACAGCCGTGACCCGTGCGGCATCTGCGCCGATCCCGCGCGGGACCAGACGCTGGTTTGCGTGGTGGAAGGCGTGGGCGATCTCTGGGCGCTGGAGCGGGCCGGCGTGCATCGCGGCCTGTATCACGTCCTCGGCGGCACCTTGTCAGCCCTGGGCGGCACCGGGCCGGATGACCTGAACGTCGGGCCGCTCCTGGCTCGCATCGAGGCGGGCGGGGTCGAGGAAGCGATCCTCGCGCTGGGCGCCACGGTGGATGGCGCGAGCACCGCGCACTGGCTGAACGAGCGCCTGCATCAACTGGCCCCGGCGCTTCGCGTGAGCCGGGTCGGGCACGGCGTGCCGATCGGCGGCGCGCTCGATGTCCTGGATGACGGCACCCTGGCCGCCGCGCTGCGAGGCCGGCGGGCCGTGTAGCGGCGGACCGCCGATTGCGGGACAATGGTTCTAAACTGGCATTCATGGCTTGTGCCATGGATGCCTGCTTAGGAGTCTTTGAAGGTGCGTCACTTTTCGCGTTGTGACGGCGAGCCGTCCCGCGACATGATGCTTAGAAAGGAGATAGGCGATGGACATCAAGCGAGCGGGGTCTCAGCCGTCAGGCCGCGGGCCGGCGGAGTATTTCACCGGCGCGGTGCGGATTGACCCGCTGAACAGGCCGCCCGATCCGGCCCGCGCGGCGATGGCTTTGGTCACCTTCGAGCCCGGCGCGCGCACGGCATGGCATACCCACCCGCTCGGCCAGACGCTGATCGTGACCGCGGGCTGCGGCTGGGCGCAGCGCGACGGAGGGCCGGTCGAGGAGATCCGGCCGGGCGACGTGGTCTGGTTTCCGCCCGGCGAGAAGCACTGGCACGGCGCCGCGGCTGCCACGGGGATGAGCCATATCGCCATTCAGGAAAAGCTCGGCGGCTCGCCGGTGGACTGGATGGAGCAGGTGAGCGATGAGCAATACGGGGCATAAGGGCGCCGTCGGCATTAAGCATCATCTCGCAGGACGGCTCGCCGTCATGACGCGAAAAAGGATGCGTCTTCAAAGACTCTTAAGCGGGCATTCATGGCGCAAGCTACGAATGCCCGCTTAAGCGCGGCAGAAGGAAACGTCTCGTTGCAGCAACGCGCGGCCCTGATCCTGGCGAGCCAATCGCAAGCCCGTGCGGCGCTGCTCCGCGCCGCCGGCATCGCGTTCGAGCAGCGCCCGGCCCGCGTGGGCGAGGCCGCGGTCAAGGCGGCAATGCGAGGGCAGGGGGCCGGGGCGGACGAGGTGGCGCTCGCCCTCGCGGCGATGAAGGCCCGGCAAGTGCAGGCGGACGGCGCGGCCGTGATCGGCGCGGACCAGGTGCTGGTCTGCGACGGGCAATGGTTCGACAAGCCGCCCGACCTGGCCTCGGCGCGGGCGCAGCTTATGTCCCTGCGCGGGCGCACGCACACGCTGATGACGGCCGTGGCCTGCGTGCGGGACGGAACCGAGCTGTGGCGTTGCCTGGCCCGCCCGGCGCTCACCATGCGGCACTTCAGCGACTGCTTGCTCGACGCTTACCTGTCGTTGGAAGGCGAGGCCATCCTCTCCTCTGTCGGCGCCTACCGCCTGGAGGGACCCGGCATCCAGCTTTTTGACCGCATCGAAGGCGATCACGCCGCCATCCTCGGCCTGCCGCTGCTGCCCCTGCTCGGCGCCCTGCGGCAGCATGGGGTGCTGACGGCATGACCTGCCTGTGCGATAAGCCCTCCAAACACAGGGACAGGCGAGGATGGCGAACAAGATATACCCGGACGCGACCGCGGCGCTGGCCGGCGTCCTGCACGATGGAATGCTCATCATGGCCGGCGGCTTCGGCCTCTGCGGCATTCCCGAAAGCCTGATCCTCGCCATCCGCGACAGCGGGACGAAGAACCTGACCATCGTCTCCAACAACGCCGGCATCGACGGCGCGGGCCTCGGCATCCTGCTGGAAACTCGGCAGGTCAAGAAGATGATCAGCAGCTACGTCGGCGAGAACGCCACCTTCGCCAAGCAGTACCTCGCCGGCGAACTCGAGATCGAGTTCAACCCGCAAGGCACGCTGGCCGAACGCATCCGCGCCGGCGGCGCAGGCATCCCGGCCTTCTTCACCCGCACCGGCGTCGGCACCAAGGTCGCCGAAGGCAAGGAGGAGCGCGAATTCGGCGGCCACCGCTACATCATGGAGCAGGGTCTGTTCGCCGACCTTGCCATCGTGCACGCCTACAAGGGCGACAGCGAAGGCAACCTCGTCTACCGCCGCACCGCCCGCAACTTCAATCCGAACATGGCGACCGCGGCGAAGCTGACCGTGGCCGAGGTCGAGCACCTGGCGCAACCCGGCGAGATCGACCCCGACCACATCATCACGCCCGGCATCTTCGTCCAGCGCCTCGTCCACGTGCCGGCCGTCGAGAAACGCATCGAGCAGCGCACCACCCGCAAGCGCCCAGGCAACGAAGCCGACGCCGCGCCCGCCGCGGCCGGCGCAGAATCCCTGGCGTAAGGAGCAACGCAAATGGCCTGGACCCGCGACGAAATGGCGGCACGCGCCGCCCGTGAACTCGAAGACGGCATGTACGTGAACCTCGGCATCGGCATCCCGACGATGGTCGCCAACCACATCCCCCCCGGCATCAGCGTCCAGCTCCAGAGCGAGAACGGCATGCTGGGCATCGGCCCCTTCCCCTACGAGGGCGAGGAGGACGCCGACCTGATCAACGCCGGCAAGCAGACGGTAACGATGCTGCCCACCACCAGCATCTTCGACAGCGCCCAGAGCTTCGCCATGATCCGCGGCGGGCACATCGCCATCAGCATCCTGGGCGCCATGCAGGTGGGCGAGAACGGCGACCTCGCCAACTGGATGATCCCCGGCAAGATGGTGAAAGGCATGGGCGGCGCGATGGACCTCGTCGCCGGGGTGCCGAAATGCGTCGTGCTGATGGAGCACACCGCCCGCGGCGAGGCCAAGATCCTGAAGCGGTGCAACCTGCCGCTGACCGGCGCCGGGGTGGTCAGCATGATCATCACCGACCTCTGCGTCATCACCGTCGACAATCCTGGCGAGGACGGGCTGACCGTCATCGACATGGCGCCGGGCGTGACCGAAGCGGAGCTGCGCAGCAAGACCGAGGCCGGTTTCAAGCTGCGTCAGCCCGCCTGACCCTGGCCTGCCGGCCGCGCGGGTTGACCTCGGCGACGGCAGCCCACAGGTTTGGCGGCACGGCCCCCGAGCCGGTATTTGGGCAGGGGCGGCGCCGAGCAGGAGAGCGGGCCGATGGCGGCGCTTGCTGACAGGTCGATGGATGGCGACGCCCCGGCGCTGCCGCCGTTCTCGATCGAGGACATCCAACGCGCGGTCGGACGCCAGGCGTTCGCCCGCGGCCAGCGCTATTGCGCCGAGGGCCGGGTTGAGAGCGTCGAGATCGGCGACGACGCGACGGTCGATGCCTACGTACGCGGCAGCCGGATCGCTCCCTATTCGGTGACGGTCCACCTCCGCCCGCAACGGCGCGACATGACCGCCATCAACGGCTCGTGTTCCTGCCATGTCGGCTATAACTGCAAGCATGTTGCCGCGGCGCTGCTTGAATGTCGCGCCTTGGGGGCGATGGCCCGCGTGACCCAAGCCAGGCCCGCAGGCACGCCTCGCGAGCAGCCGCTGCCGCCGGAGGTGATGTCGTGGCTGCGCCGGGTCACGGCGGCGGCCAAGCCGGAGTCGGACGATTATCCGCCGAACGTGCGCCGCCGCCTGCTTTACGTCGTCGTCATCCCCGAGCTGAGCCAGAGGGTGGCGATCAGCCCGGTCTCGATCGAGCTGGACCGCGACGGACAGCCGACTCAGGACGTGCGGCGGCACTTCGACTACGTCGCCGCCGCCACCCCCGCCAACCTGCCCAAATTCGTGCGCCCGTCAGACCGGGCGCTGCTCCGCCAGATCGCGCGGCTCGAGGAGGAGAACTCGGACGTTCCCGCCGTGCTTCGCGGCATCATCGGCACGGGCCGGGGACGGTGGCGCGCCTGGGACGGGCCGGTCCTGACCGAAACAGCCCCGGTCCGCGCCGAGATCGCCTGGGCCTTGCAGCGCAACGGCGAGCAGCGTCCCGGCCTGTCGCTGCCCGAGCCGCTGCTGGCGCTGCCGTTTCCCGAGCCCTGGTACATCGATCCGACGACGGGCGGGATGGGCCCGGTTGAGACGGACCTGCCCAGCCGCCTTGTTCGCACCCTGCTGGCCGGCCCCGCGCTGGCCCCCGCGGTCGCCCTCCGGGTGCGCGAGGAGCTGGAGCGCCGCGCCCCGGCGCACCGCCTGCCGGCGCCAGCCAAGCTGGCCGCGCCCCGGCGCATGAAGGAGACGCTCACCCCCGTTCTGCAGCTCCGCCTCGGCCAATTGCCGTTCGACGTCACGAAGCCGTATTACGGCTACTACCCGAACGCCGGCGAGATCTATCCGACGCCCGTCGCCCGCCTGTGCTGGCGCTACGGCGACGTGACGCTCGGGCCAGACGACACCCGGCATGTCCTGGCCCATGAAGGCCGCCTGGTCCGCGTCGTGCGCGACCGCCCGGGCGAGGCGGCGGCCGCGGCCCGGCTTTCCCGCCTGCGCTTCGTCCCGTTGCAGCAGCGCTTGCCCTACAGGCACCCGAACACGGGCGACCAGATCATGCAGGGCGCCGGGCAGGAGGCCTGGACCCGCTTCATGCTGGACGAGGCGCCCCGCCTGGAAGCCGACGGCTGGGCGGTCGAGACCGACCCTGATTTCCCCATTCGGATCGCGCCCGCAGCGCCCGTCAGCTTCGAGATGCGGGACGGCTCCGGCATCGACTGGTTCGAGCTCGACCTCGGCGTCATGATCGACGGCGCCCGCGTCAACCTCGTCCCGGCCCTGCTCGACCTGATCCAGAGCTGGGGCGCCAAGAACAAGCCGGCGCCGGGCCAGACCGGCAACCTGCTGGTGCCGCTGCCCGACGGGCGGGTGCTGCCGGTTCCGTTCGCGCAGATCGAGCCGATCCTCGGCCCCTTGCTGGACCTGTTCGCCGGCGGCGACCCATCATCCGGCACGCTCCGCCTGACCCGGCTCGACGCCGCCAGCATCGCCGCATTGGAAGTGGCCGCCAGCGCCGCCGGCATCGCCTGGTCCGGCGGCGACGCCGTGCGCGCGCTCGGGCAGCAATTGCGCGACCACGGCGGCCTGCCGCCGTGCCGCGTGCCCGATGGGTTCGAGGCGACCTTGCGGCCATATCAGCAGCAAGGGCTGGCCTGGCTGCAATTCCTGCGCGCCGCCGGGCTGGGCGGCGTGCTGGCGGACGACATGGGGCTTGGCAAGACGGTGCAGGCCCTGGCCCACCTGGCAATCGAGCAGGCGGAGGGGCGCCTCGACCGTCCCGCGCTGATCGTGTGCCCAACCAGCCTGGTGGGGAACTGGCAGAGCGAGGCGCAGCGGTTCGCGCCCATGCTTCGCACGCTGGTCCTGCATGGCCCCGACCGGGCGCAACGCTTCGACGCCATCGGTTCGCACGATGTCGTCATCACCACCTACCCGCTGCTGGCCCGTGACCATGAGACCCTGACCAAGCAGGAGTGGCACGTGGTCCTGCTCGACGAGGCGCAGACGATCAAGAACCCGCTCGCCGCCACCTCCAAGCTCGCCCGCACCCTGAATGCCCGGCAGCGCCTTTGCCTGTCCGGCACCCCGCTTGAGAACCACTTGGGCGAGCTGTGGTCGCTGTATGACTTCCTGATGCCCGGCTTCCTCGGTGACCTGCGCAGCTTCGGCCGCCGCTTCCGCACGCCGATCGAGAAGGGCGGCGACATGGAGCGGCAGGCGCAGCTGTCCCGCCGGGTCGCCCCGTTCCTGCTCCGCCGCACGAAGCAGGCCGTCGCCACCGACCTGCCGCCCAAGACGGAGATCGCCGAGACGGTCGAGCTGGGCCGGCCGCAGCAGGCGCTTTATGAGAGCATCCGCCTGGCCATGCACGCCAAGGTTCGCGCCGCCATCGAGGACCGCGGCCTGGCCCGCTCCGGCATCATCGTGCTCGACGCGCTGCTGAAACTGCGGCAGGCCTGCTGCGATCCCCGGCTGGTGAAATTGCGCAGCGCCAAGGCAGGCGCCGGGTCGGCCAAGCTGGAGCGGCTGATGGAGCTGCTGCCGCAGATGCTGGAGGAGGGCAGGCGGGTCCTGCTGTTCTCCCAATTCACCTCCATGCTGGCCTTGATCCGCGCCGAGCTGGACGCCCTGCATCTGCCCTACGTGGTACTGACCGGCCAGACCAGGGACCGGGCAACGCCGGTGAGCCAGTTCCAGTCGGGCCAGACGCGGTTGTTCCTGATCAGCCTCAAGGCGGGCGGCACCGGGCTCAACCTCACCGCGGCGGACACCGTGATCCACTACGACCCCTGGTGGAACCCGGCCGTCGAGGAGCAGGCCACCGACCGCGCCTACCGCATCGGCCAGGACAAGCCCGTGTTCGTGCACCGCCTGATCACGTCCGGCACGATCGAGGAAAAGATGGACGTGCTGAAGCGCCGCAAGCAGGCGCTGGCCGACGGCATCCTGGGGGCCACGGGGGAAAGCTCGCTGGCGCTGACGGAGACCGACCTCGACGTGCTGTTCGCCCCGATCGACCGCTGAGGGGCGCTCGATTGGGAGATCTGCGATGATCGCGTTTTTCGCTCACGATGCGGA
Source organism: Acetobacteraceae bacterium (assembly GCA_965217935.1). Taxonomy (GTDB): domain Bacteria; phylum Pseudomonadota; class Alphaproteobacteria; order Acetobacterales; family Acetobacteraceae; genus JBBROS01. Next base: position 2,860,497 of record OZ244581.1, read on the forward strand.
CACGGCATCCCGTTCCGGCGACGTCGGCTCCGCCGCGGCCATCGCTTCCTGCCGGCGGCCCAGCCAGACGCTGTTGGCCAGCCAAGCCGCCGAGACCACCGCGCCCGAGACCGCGACCCCTTTCGCGCCCCAGCCGATGCCGCCGATCAGGGCGTAGGACCAGGCGCCCACCTGGTCGCCGGCGCGGTAGACGACGGTGTCGATGAAGCTCTTGGCCTTATACCGGTCCTCGCGCGAGACGACGGTGAACAGCAGCTCGCGGGTCGGGCGGGCGATGGCGTAGTTGCCGGCGCGGCGAAGGACCTGGAAGGCGACGATGGCCGCGATGGTCGGCGCGAGGGCCAAAGCCCCGAAGCCGAACACGCTCAGCACCGGGATCAGGGCTAGGGTGAACGCGACGCCGATCACGCGCAGCAGCCGCGCGGTGGCGAACGCCTGCGCCAGCAGCGTGAGCACGTTCACCAGCAGATCGATGTTGGCGAAGAACGCGGTCTGTTCGCCGCGGGTGGCGAAGGCGGCGCGGGCGATGCCGGCTTGCTGGAAATAAAGGAACGTCGAGGTCAGCGAGAACAGCAGCATGTAAAGGCTGACATTCAGCAGGTAGGGCGAGCGCGCTGTGTGCTGAATGCCGGACAAAACGCCGCCGCCAAGCGGGGCATCGCCCTGATCGGCGGCCGGGCGTTCCGACAGGCTGGACGAGAGCCGCGAGAGCTGGCGGGCGCTGAACACGGCGACCTCCAGCAGCAGGGCGGCCCCGGCGAAGAGATACAGCGGCGGCACAAGCTCGGCGAACGCCGAGGTCAAGCCCGAGCCCATGATCGCGCCCACTGTCGCCCCGGCGGCGATGAAGCCGAACAGGCGCTTGCCTTGCTCGGAGGTGAACACGTCGACGATCATCGCCCAGAACACCGACACGACGAACAGGTTGAACACCGAGACCCAGATGAAGAAAGCCCGGCCGATCCATACCCGCGTCGCTGGATCGGCCCAGTGCAGGGCGATGGCGAACAGAAGGATGTTGAGGGAGAAGAACCGGTAGGTGATCGGGATGAACCGGCTGCGCGGCAGCGTCCGCACCAGGGCGGCGAACGGCAGGTTGAACGCCAGCATCGCCAGCAGCGTGCCGGTGAACAGCCAGGGCAGGTTGTTGACGCCGCCCGCCACGCCGAGCTGATCGCGGATCGGGCGCAGGATGTAATACGATGACAGCACGGCCAGGATGTAGAGCCACGCCCATCCGAGCGTCGCCATCTCCTCCGGCCGGACGTCGAGCACGCGGCGCAGCAATCGGCGCCCGGAGCCCGCCGGGCTGGATGGCGTGGGCTCGCGGGCCGGCGGCGGGCCGCTCATGGGGCGGCATTCAGGCAGCAAGCCAGCTCGGCTGCGGCGATGCTCTGCTCATCCTGTCCGTGTTCCGTCATGATCTTCCTCTCCGGGACCGATGCAGGGAAATGGTCCGGCGAACTGCCTTCGATGAGATGGGCGGCCATCATGCCACGCTCGTTCAAGCCGGCCCGCGCCCGCATCCGCTGCGGGACCGTTCGATGCGTGACGATGGCTCGATCGCCGACACGATACGCTAAGCAGACATTCATGGCTTGTGCCACGAATGTCTGCTTAGACGCCTTTGAAGACGCATCATTTTTTGCGTCGTGACGGCGAGCCGTCCCGCGAAATGATGCTTAGCAGAACCGCGGCTTGCACAGTGGTAAGCGCGGTCTGGGGGGTCTCGAACGTGTTCCGTCTGGAAGGCATCCCCGGCATCTGGCGCAATCTTTGGGACGACAGCCACACCCTCGCCGCCCACGCCCTGACGTATGCCCGCGCCCAGCTCAAGGCTGCCGCAGAGGCAAGCGGAGCCGGCTTGCCTGGCCGCGGTCAGGTCGCTTGAGGCGCCGGCGCGTCAGGGCGGCCGGCGGGCAACGACGCCGAACGAGGCGATCCAGGCGCCGCCCGCCTCACCTCGACGACATAGCGCCCGATATCCGTCACCCCGCCCACAACGGTCACTTCGAGAATTCTGTCCCGCCGCCCGCGCTGGCGTGACCACGCCTCATACGGCAACGCCAGCAGCGGCGTGAACGTCGACAGCCCGCGCCGGGCGGGCCTGCGCATCGTCGCGCCCGAGTTGATCGGGCAGATCTCAATCGTCTCCGCAAACGCCCGGGCAAGGCCCAGCGTATCGACGATCAGGACGTCGACCGTCCGCATCCGGTTCGCCCGGGCGCCGAGCAGCCGCGCGAGCCCTTCCTCGCCGCTCCAGAAGAACACCCGGCGGTTGAGCAGCGCGAGCCAATCCGCCGGCGCCAGCCCGTCGTCGAGGCATTTGGCAAGCCCGGCTGCCGTCATCGGCGCCTGATCGTTGATGACCGCCGTCCCATGAAGCGGATGGCAGAGAGGGACGGCCGCCGGGCGGGGCGCGCGTTCCAGCCGCATACGCTGCTCGGGACCGGCCTCGAACAGCTCGAGCAACCGGCTGGCCGGCAGGAGCCCCCGCTTCAGTATGCTGGCCGTGGCGCCGGGCAACGTGACGTGGAACAGCCGGGGATGCCGCGCGGCAAGCTCTTCAGGCGTCATCCGGCCCGCCTGCGCCCCGGCGGCCGCTCAAGGCAGCGTCGACAATAAGCGCGGCAGCGCGCCGACAAGACTGCCCGGCAAACAACGTCTGAGGGCTCGTTCACCTGATCGGTTCATCGCAGTGCGTTCTGAACGAGCCCTCAGCTCAGCGGCCCCGCCACGTGCCGCGCATATGCCGGGCGGGCGAGCAGCCGTTCATACCAGCCCCGCAGCGCGGGTTGCGCCGGGCGCTCCAGGTCGAAGCTGAACCAGCGGTGCGCGTGCACCCCGATCACGATATCCGCCAGCGTGAACTCCGGCCCGGCGATGTAGTCCTGCTTCGCCAGCACCGTCTCCAGCACGCCCAGCACCGTCTCCAGCTTCGCCGCCGCCGCACTGATCGCCGCCTGGTCCCGCAACTCCGGCGCCGTCCGGATCAGCCCCCAGAACACCACGCCCATCGGCGGCTGCAGCGCCGTCTGCTGCCAATCCATCCACCGGTCGATGCTGCCCCGCGCCTGCAGGTCCGGCGGCCAGATCGGATGGTCGCCGGCGTGGGCCGAGGCCAGATAGCGCAGGATCGCGTTGCTCTCCCACAGCACATAGGCGTCCTCCACCAGCGTCGGCACCAGCCCGTTCGGGTTCATCGCCTGGTATTCCGCCGTGTCCGTCCCCCCGAACGTCCCGCCATAGTCCTCCCGCCGATACTCGATCCCCAGCTCTTCCAGCAGCCAGACCACCTTCATCACGTTGCTGGAATTCGCCCGCCCTAGAACTCGCCGCATCCCGGCCTCCCGCTTCTCGATGCCACGCACCCTATGCCCCCCGGCCAATTGCTCCAACCCGCAAATTGCCCATATCAAGCCCCATGCAACTCACCGCAGTGCAACGCGCGGGCCTCGCCGGAGCGCTCCTTGCCGGCCTCGCGCTCATCACCGCCCGCCTTTCCGAGGCCTGGGCCGGCCTCGTTCCTTGCGCCTTGTGCTTGGTCGAACGCTGGCCCTACCGGGTCGCGATCCTTCTCTGCGTCCTGGCCCTTGCCTGGCGCCGGGCCGCCCGCCCGCTGATCGCCCTCGCCGCGCTGACCATGCTCGCCAGCGCCGCCATTGCTGCCCTCCACGTCGGCGTCGAGCAGGGCTATTGGCCCAGCCCGCTGCCGGAATGCCAGGCGCCGAACCTCGGCCAAGGCTCCATCGCCGACCGCCTCGCCCGGATGCCCGCCCGCCCGTCCAAGCCTTGCGACGACCCCACCTATCTTGTCCCAGCCCTGCCCATCAGCATGGCCGGAATGAACCTGGGTCTTTCCCTCCTCCTCGCCATCGCCCTAGCCGCCACCGCCGCCAAGAGGATTCAACCATGAGCCAACCCGCCCCGCTTCCCGGAGACCTCCCCCTGCGCCAGACGATCGAACGCATCATCCGCGTCGACCACGCCGGCGAATACGGCGCCGCGCGCATCTACGAAGGCCAGCTCGCCATCATGGGCCGCGGCGAAAAGGGCGACCTGATCCGCCACATGAAGGAGCAGGAACAGGTCCACCTCGATACCTTCGCCGGCCTGATCGCCAAGCGCCGGGTCCGTCCCACCGTCCTCCTGCCGCTGTGGCACATCGCAGGCTACGCCCTGGGCGCCGCGACCGCCGCCCTGGGCGACCGCGCCGCAATGGCCTGCACCGTCGCGGTCGAGGAAGCCATCGACGAGCACTACGCCGCCCAGGCCGCCAGTCTTCCCGACGAGGAGGCCGCCCTCCGCGGCACGATCGAGACGTTCCGCGCCGACGAGCTCGAGCACCGGGACATCGGCCTGGAGCACGAAGCCGAGCTTGCCCCCGCCTACCGCCTCATGTCCGCCGTCATCAAGGCCGGCTGCAAGGTCGCCATCCACGTCAGCGAGCGCATCTGATGCGGCTCGAACCCACCCAAGCCCCTTGGGACGACGTCGCCCTCGTGTGCAAGACGTGCTCGAAGAAACTCGATGGCGGCTTCGGCCGCAAAGGCAAGCAGGTCCTCTCCAAAGCCCTGCGCGCCGAGCTGAAAGGCCAAGGCCGCCGCCGGGCGCTGCGCGTCATCGAGGTCGGCTGCCTGAATCTCTGCCCCAAGCAAGCCGTCACCGTCATCGGCCCCGTGATCCCCGGCCAGGTGCTCGCCGTGCCGAAAGGCGCTGACCCGGCCGACGTGCTGCAGGCCATCGCGCCCGCCCCGTAAGCGGGTGTGAGACTTGAGACCTTACATTCGGAGCGCGCCGCGAAACCGAACACTCTGAACGTTGAAACATCGCCTCACGATGAAGACACCCCGAACGCGCGCATTTCGCCCGCGCGTGGCAAGCGGCATAGTTCACAGGCCCGTCAACTCTCGGCGCCCGCGTTCCCGTCCAACATCAACTCCTCCGCCCGTCCTCCCTCGACCACGTGCGCCTGCAACACCCGGTCCACATCCGCCGTGCTCCCCACCCGATACCAGACCCCCTCCGGGTAGATCACCATGCAAGGCCCCAGCTCGCACCGGTCCAAGCATCCCGCGCTATTCACCCGGATGCCCGCGATCCCCAGCTCCTTCGCCCGCGCCTTCATGTAATCCCTTAACCGCTCCGACCTTCCGGCCGCGCAGGAGCCGCGCTTGTGCCCATCCGGCCGCCGGTTCGTGCAGACGAACAGATGCGCCTCGAAGAACAACGACGGATCACCCGGCAAAGAAATTCCCATCACCAAACCTCAATTGAAATAGCGCAGCGAAAACCGGACCACCCCGCCATCCGCGCCCAACCGAATGGCAGCATCGTCGAACCGAGGCGGCCCGAACCGGAACTGCGCGTCGTTGCTGAACCCGATCCCCTCCTTCGGCAACCCCAAGAAATTGCGGTTGATCACCTGGTCACCGTTCTCGTCATGGAACGCCTGCACGGCCCAAATGCCGGCCGCGACCCTGTCGATCCGCACCGTCACCACCCCGGGATGCGCCGGCGCGTGGCCCACGTGCTCGCAGGTTTTCCCTAAGAACGTCTGCCGCGAGCAGACCGCGACCCGGACGTCGCCACGGCTGTTCCGCACGCCTGCGACCTGAACCTCCAGCGTGCCCGCTCGCGCCGCCCCTATTGCCACGGCCAGGAGAACTAGGCCGGGTAAGCTCGTCCGCGCCAGGTCGCGCGCCCCCCCCGAGCCGCGCGAAGCAAGCTGAACCACTGCACGACCAGCAGCGCGAGCACCCCGAACGGATGCAGCAACGCCGACGCCAACGGCTGCCCGAACCGCCGAGCCAGCAGCAGCCGCGTGCCTATCCCGGCCGCGAGCGCCAACCCGGCCACCCACCCCGGCCAAACCAGCGTCAGCGCCAACGGCAACACCTGCCCTCCGCCCAGGATCACCGTCCAAACCGGCAAGGCGACCGGCTTGGCCATCCCCTCCGTCGCGTTCTTGCACAGCCCCTCCCAAACCTGCCCGGCGTTCGCGTACATCCGGCAGCGCGCGAACCCGGTCGCATCGAACAGCAGGCTCATACGTCCCGCCCTCCGGAACGCCCGCGGCAGCGTCAGCCCATCGTGCAGGCTCGCCCGGATCGCCGCATGGCCGCCCGCCGCCTGATAGGCGTCCCGCCGCGCGATGAACAACTGCCCGCACCCGGCTCCAAGCCCGGCGGATGCCGAGCGCCGCATGACCCCCATCGGCAAAAACCCCAGCAGCAGGAAATGGATCAACGGCAGCAGCAGCCGCTCGGACCACGTCACCACCACCTGCCGCGGAAACCCGCTCGCCAACCCAGCCCCATGCCGCTGCATGAACCCCGCCATCCGCGCCAGCGCATCCGGCGCCAGCCGCACGTCCGCATCCACGAACACCATCAGCTCATGCCGGGCCAATCCCGAGAGCGCGTGGCAAGCGTGCTGCTTGCCCGACCATCCCGCCGGCAAGGGCGGCGCCTGCCCGACCCGCAGCCGCTCGTCGCCGATCCCGGCCAAAATCTCCGGCGTCCGATCCGTGCTGGCGTCGTCCAGCACGACCAGCTCAAGCTCCACCCCTTCGCTCGCCAGCACCGCCGCGCAGGCCCCGGCAATGTTGCCCTCCTCGTTCCGCGCCGGGATCAGCACGCTCACCGCAGGACGGCCAGACGCCGGGGCAGGGGCCTCGAACCCTTGCAAGTTGACCAGCGTCATAATCAACGGCAGCAACGCCAGCGCCAACGCCGCCACGGCGAGCAGCATCATTCCTGCCCCTCATGCGACGGATCGAACCGCTGCCCCGCCGACCAGGCCCGCAAACGCCGCCAGACATCGTAAATCCCCCCGACCCCGCCGCGCCCGCGCACCAGCGGCGTGAACAGCGCCGGATTCCGCTCGGCGCTCTCCGCCGCCAGCCCGTCCATGGTCCGCGCCAACTCTTGTTCCAGGTATTGCGTCCACTCTCCCGTGCTGCGCTTCCGCCCCGTCTCCAGCGCCGGCCCGAACCGAACCAGCACCTCGGCCTTGCTCTCGTTCCAGAACGTGTATTCGAGCGCCATCGGCAGGATCACCGCTCCCGGCACCCGCCGCGCCAGATGCGCGATCCCCGGCCGCAACTGGATCGGCCGCCGCCGCGGATCGGTGAAATGCCCCTCCGCCGTGATCCAGATGATGCTCGACGGGTCACTCAGCACCCTCAGGCTGGTCTCCAGAAACCGCGCCGCGCCCCGAGGCGTGTCGAGCGCGATCCCGAACACTCCCATCCGCTCAAATATCCCGTAACGCCCCAGCGCCTTCTCATCCATCGGCCCGAACCCGGCCCGCCCCGGAAACAGCTTGGCGCACAGCAGGATGTAGACCGCCGGGTCATACCAGGACGGGTGATTGCTGTAGATGATGAGCGGCCGCCCCGCCGATGCGTGCGGCATGCCGGACCGCGACACCCGGACCGCCCGGAACCGCCGCCACAGATACCAATGCAGATACCATCCGAACAGCCAAAACAGCGCCGGCGACCGCGCGGCGACCGGGTCTTGCCGTCCTTTCGCGGGCGACAGGATCACGTCCGGCCGCTAAGGGCGGCATCGGAAATAAGTGCGCCGGCACGCCGATAAAGTTGCTCGTCTGAACAAAGACTTAGGGCTTGACCGACCCAGCGGGACATAGCGACAATTATCGGACAAGCCCTAGGAGCGGCGTCCGCGATGAGTGCGGCGGAACGCCGACGAAGCTGCCCGGCGGAACAACAGGCTTGAGGCGCTCGTTCGTCCGATCGGGTCACAGCGGTTTCCGAATGAGCCCTAAGCCAACGCCGGCTCGGACCCCGCCGCCGTCCGACGCGCCGCGGCCGCGTCCGGCGCGATATCCTGGCAAAGGCTATCCGCAGCGATCCACCCGCTCATCAGCACCATCGGCATCCCCGGCCCGGGATGCGCCGCGCCGCCCGCCAGGTAGAGCCCGGCCAAGTCCCGCGACCGGTTCCCGGGCTTGAACGCCCCATTCACCTTGCCGTGGCTTGCCAGCCCATAGATTGCCCCGTTCAACACCCGATACCGCTCATGGATGTCCTGCGGCGTCAGATGCCGCTCGAACACGATGCGCTCTTCCAAGTCGGGCATTGCCGCGCACCGCTTCAGCTTGTCCAGGATCACCTGCCGGTAAGCCGGGAACATCGCTGACCAGTCATGGTGCGGGCGCAGGAACGGGGTGTGCACCAGCACGTAAAGCGCCTCGCCGCCCTCCGGCGCCACGCCCGGCTCGGTCCGCGCCGTCGCCGCCAGGTAGCACGTCGGGTCTGGCGCCGGCTCCCCCTTGTCGTAGATCCAGCGGAATTCCTCTTCCGGGTCCTTGGAGAACACGAAGTCATGGTGCGCCAGGTGCCCGTATCCCCGGTCAAGCCCCAGATACAGCACCACGCCCGAGCAGGCCGCGTCCCGCTTCCACCGCCGGGCAAACGCCTTGCCGGGCGCGCCGCCCACCATCTCATCCATGGTCCGGACACTATCCATGTTCGACACCACCGCCGACAGCCCGATCGTTTCCCCGGCCTCCGTCACCACGCCGGTCGCCCGCCCGCCTTCGTGCAGGACCCGGGCCACCCCCGTCGAGGGCCGCAGATCGACGCCCAGCTCGCCGGCTAGCCGCTCCAGCGCCTGCGGCACCGCCCGCGTCCCGCCCATCGGATACCAGACGCCCAGATTGGTCTGCATGTGCGCGATGCCGCACAGCACCGCCGGCGACGCATAGGGCGAGCTACCGACGTATTGCACGAAGTGATCCAGCATCTGCGCCACCCGCCCGTCCGGCACCCGCTTGCGGATCTGCGACGCGACCGACGTCCCCATTCGCAGCGACATCACGTCCCGCAACGTGGCAAGGTTCATCCCCTTCATGCTGAGCGTGTCGGAAATCCCCTCCACCGACTTCCAGAAGAAGAACTTCTCGCTCACCTCATGCAGCTTCTCGCTCATGGCGATGAAATCGCGGTAGCCCTGCTCGCTCCCCGGCGCGTAGGCGGCGATCGTCTCGGCCATCTGCGGCACGTCCTCGCCGAGGTCCAGCACCGTCCCGTCATCGAAGAAGCAGCGCCACTGCGGGTCGAGCCGGCGCAGGTCGAGATAGTCGGACATCTCCCGTCCGGCTTCGGCGAACACCCGCTCCAGCACGTGCGGCACGGTCAGGATCGTCGGCCCCATGTCGAAGCGGAATCCGTCCTCGTTCAACTGCGCCGCCTTGCCGCCGAGCCAGGGGTTCTTGTCGAACAGGATCACTTTATGCCCGCGCGCCGCCAGCACGCAGGCCGCCGCCAGCCCGGCCAACCCGGCCCCGACAACCCCCACCGGCTGTCCCATGGGTGAAATCGCGTTCATAGAGCCTCCGCAATCGCCGGCACGTAATTCGGCGCCGCCATGGCCGACGGCGCCTCCCAATCCGCGCGCACGCCCAAATCCTGGGTCAGCAACTTCGTCGTGATCCGCGCGCTCTCGAAGATCACCGGCAACCCGCTTCCCGGATGCGTCCCGCCGCCCACGAGATACACCCCGTCCAGGTCCTCGAACCGGTTCCGCGGCCGGAAATGCAGCATCTGCGCCAGGTTGTGCGCCAGGTTGAACGTCGCCCCCCGATAGACCCGCAGGTCGTCCTCCCACCCCCGAGGCGTCAGCACCTTCTCGAACCGTATCCGGGACTCGATGTCGGGCACGCCGATCCGCTTCAGCCGCTCCAAAGCCAGCTTGCGGTACCGCGGCGCCTCCGTCTGCCAATCGATGCCCTCCCCGACCCGGTGCCCGACCGGCACCAGGACATACAACGTCGAGTGCCCCGGCGGCGCCAAGGCCGGGTCGGTCACGCAGGCATTCTGCACGTAGAAACTCGGGTTGCCCGGCGCCATGCCGGCTTCGATCTCAGCCAAGTTCCGCCGATAATCCTCCGCCAGATAGACCGTGTGATGCGACAGGTCCGGCAGGCTGCCCTCGATCCCCAGATAAAGCATGAACGTGCTGCACGAGAATTTCTTGGTCCCGATCCGCTTATCGGTCCACCGCCGCCGAAGCCGGTCCGGCACCAGCCGCGTCATCGTCTCCGCGAAGTCCGCGTTGATCACGACCGCGTCGTAGTCCCGGACCCCCTCCGCCGTCCGCACCCCGGTCGCCCGCCGCCCGGAGAACGTCATTTCCTCAACCGGCTCCCCCAGCCGGATGTCCGCCCCCAAATCGCGCGCGACGCGGGCCAGCGCCCCCATCACCGCTCCCGTGCCCCCCCGCGGGTGGAACACGCCGTACTCGTATTCCATGAACGACAGGATGGTGAACAAGCTCGGGCACCGGAACGGCGACATCCCCAGGTACTTGCTTTGGAAGCTGAACGCGAGCCGCACCCGCTCGTCGCGGAAATACGTCCCCAGATCCTGGTCCACGCTCCGATGCGGACGCAACTTGCGCAGCCCCTTCAGCACCGGCGGCCGCATCAAGTCCCGCATTCCGTTGAACGCGCCCTCCAGCACCGGCCGGAACACCTCCAGCTTCGCCCGGTTGTCCGCCATGAACCGGGGCAGGGCCGCCGCGTCCGACGGCGAGAACCGGGCCAGCTCGGTCGCCATCTTCTCCATGTCGCCCGACGCCCGGATTTCCCCTCCGCCCTCGAAGATCAGGTGATATTGCGGGTCGATCCTGATCAGCTCGACCTCGTCCTCAAGCCGCCGCCCGCACGCCATGAAAATGTCCGACAACACCCGCGGATACAGAAAGAACGTCGGCCCCATATCGAACCGGAACGTCCCCTGACCGGTCTGCGCCCTGATGGTGCTGGACCGCCCCCCCACATGCGGATGCGCCTCATGCACCGTGACATCCATCCCGGCCTTCGCCAGCAACATGGCCGCGGCGAGCCCCCCAGGTCCCGCGCCGACGATTCCAACCCGCTTATTCATCTGCAAACAAGCCTCGATTTCGCGGGGAACGCCATGAACAACTCGAACCTCTCTCTCGCCAATCAGCCGGACGGGGATAAACTTAAGCGCATGAACGTTCTTGTCACCCCAACGTTGCCAACCACCCTTCGCGCCGCCGCGGCGCCTTGGGCCGAAGCCGGCGTCAAAGCCAGGCTCCGCGTCATCCGCAGGACCCGCCATCTCATCGCGGCGAAAGCCGAGACCCTCGCCGCCGCCGTGGACCGCCCCCGGGCCGACACGCTCACGGCCGAGATCCTGCCCCTGTTGGAAGCCGCCCGCTTCCTGGAGCGCGAAGCCCCGGCCCTGTTGTCTCCCCGCCGCCTCCGCCGCGGCCGGCCGTTGTGGCTGTTCGGCGTCAAGGCCGGGCTCCATCGCGAGCCCCTCGGCGCCGTCCTTATCCTTGCCCCCGGCAACTATCCTATTTTCCTCCCGGGCGCTCAAATCCTCCAGGCCCTCGTTGCCGGCAACGCCGTCGCCCTCAAACCCGCCCCCGCCGGAGACGCCGCCGCCCACGCCCTCGCCGCCCTCCTCGCCGACGCCGGCCTCCCGCCCGGCCTGCTCCACGTGCTTGGCCCCGACGAAGGCCCATCCGCCGTCCGCTCCGGCTACGACCACATCCTCCTCACCGGCGCCGCCGAAACCGGCGCCAAGGTCCTTGAAGCCGCCGCCGCAACGCTCACTCCCTGCACGATGGAACTCTCCGGCGCCGACCCCGTGTTCGTCCTCCCCGGCGCGGACCTTCGGCGTGCCGCCGAATGCCTGGCCTACGGCCTCCGCCTCAATGGCGGCGCCACCTGCATCGCCCCCCGCCGGGTCTTCGTCCACGAACCCGACGCCAAAACCTTGGAAGCCCTGCTCCTTCCCCTTCTCGCGCGCATTCCCGACGCCGAGACCCCGGCGCCGGTCGCCGAACGCCTCGAAGGACTGCTCGAACACGCCGTGGCCGAGGGCGCCCGCCTGCATCATGAGGGCCGAAACCGGCCCGCCGTCCTGCTGGACACGCCCGCGGACGTGCCTCTGCTCCGCCAGGACGTCTTCGCCCCTTGGCTGGCGCTGATCCCCGTGGAGACCCCGGAGCAGGGCCTTCGTCTGGCCGCTGCCAATCCCTACGCCCTCGGCGCCAGCATCTTCGGCCCAATCCCGCAAGCGCAAGCCCTGGCCTCAAGCGTGAATGCCGGCTCCGTTTGCATCAACGACCTGATCGTCCCGACCGCCGATCCCCGCCTCCCGTTCGGCGGCAGGGACCGAAGCGGATTCGGCGTCACACGCGGACCTGAAGGCCTTCTCGCCATGACGAGGCTGAAAGCCATCAGCACCCGCGTCAGCGGCCCATACCCCCACCTGCGCCCCCCCGCGCCGGACGACGCCCGGCAATTCGGCGCCCTGATCCGCCTGCTGCATGGCGGCTGGCAGAGCCGGGCCCAAGCTCTGCGGACGCTGTCCCGCCGCTAAGCAGACAGTCGTGGCACAAGCCACGACTGTCTGCTTAGGCGCCTTTGAAGACGCATCATTTTCCGCGTTGTGGCGGCGAGCCGTCCTGCGGAATGATGCTTAGCCCTTCTTCAGCTCGTCCGGCTTATGCACCGCCTTTTTCCCGGACTTGCCGCTTTTGACCAGAACCTGCGGCTCCTCTTTCGACGCCTTCGCCGTATGCCCTTTCACCGTCGTCTTGCTCCGCACGACCTTCTCGACCGTCCCGTGCGTCTCTCCTCCAGACGTGTCCCACGTCACCTTCTCCCCCTTCTTCGGCAGCGAACCCATCATCCAATCCCCGCACTGTTCCGAACAAGCTTCTAAGCTTGATGTCGCGGACGGTAAACGGCGCCGCCGCCGTCCCGCAAACACGGCGCCGCAGCGCCTTCCAGCGTCCGGCAGATTGCGCGACGCCTGCTGCGGCCGGGCTTGCGCGACACGGTTCCTTATCCTAAATGCTGCGGTGCAACATAAATCGAATGATCGAAGGGAAACGGCGCCTGACCCGTTTCCCAGGGAAGGGACTCCGGCATCCGCAACAGGAGTTCACGATGACGACCGCCTCCAACGCGCTGCTTTCATCCTCAAATCCGGCGCACCGCCTCGCACGGCTCAAGTCTGGCTACGAGCATTTCCTCTATCGCCGCCGCCGGGCGCAACTGGAACGGCGCCGAACCGCCCGAATCGAACGTGAACTCGGCGCCTACACGGATCGCGAGCTGGCTGAGCTCGGCTTGGCCCGAAGCGACATTCACGACGTTGCGAGCGGAGCGTTCCGGCGCGCCTGAACCGCGCGGCCGAGCACCAAGGCCTTGTCGAGACCGATCAAGCCAAGCCAACAGCAAAAGACGACACGAGACGGCAGCGTCGGTTTGGTCGCGGCCGGCCTGGTTGCCGGCAATCCGCCATATCCGGTGATTGCCTGATCATCTCGTCTCAGGAGACCGAAGTGCCCTCGTCAAGAGTATCGTCGTCCGTGCAAGACATCGCCGGCCGAGCTTGTTATCTGGTGTCATACAGGTGTTCCCCGGCAGCCGTCGATCCCGAGGCGAAGCCAACATTGGCCGATCTGGCCATGAGCTTGGCCATTGCCGTCACGTCTCTGCTTGCCTGCCGTATCATCAACCTGCTGGCGCTCACGCCGTAACTCGGCGGGGCGACTGCGGGCGAGCCGAACTTAAAGACTGTTCCAACCCGCCCGAAACTCCGGCCCGCCCCGCCGCCGGTCGCTCGCAGACAGCAGCGTCCGCGCCTGCTCGCACCCGCCCATGAAAGCCGCCGTTCCCATCCCGCACCCGAGATGATCCCGCGCCGCCGTGCTTCGCACCCCGGCCCACCACTCCGCCCCCGCCCGCGCCTCGCCCGAAAGCCCGGCGAACCAAGCTTCCCACTCCGCCCGTGCCCGGCGCCCCGCCAGGAACTCCACGCTCGCACCCGCCGCAACCGGCTCGGCCAAGACCCGCTGTCCCGCCGCGGCGCCTGGCCGCAACGCCGAACCCGGCTCATACGGCGCCTGAGCCGGCGCCGCCTCCTCGAATGTCACGCCCATTGACGAAAGCTCCTCGCGGGACAGCCAGGACATGCGGTCGGGCGGCGTCGTCACCATCTTGCCGATGACCGAGGGCGGCGCCCCGAGCTCGGCCGCCTCGCGTGCCATCCGCGTCGTGATCGCCTGCGTCACCGCGGTCTCACTGCCGCCGAAGCTGGCGCTATGCACGCCCACCCGCGCGCCGCGGAACACGATCCTGCCATGCCCGGCCGCGAATGCCGGGAAGCAAGCCGACGCGCACTCCCCCGAAACCCCGGTCGCGACGCCCGTGTTGCGAATGGACGCCGCCAGCCGCATCCCCTCCAGCAGGTTGCCGCCGGGGCCGCTCAAGATGATCCCGATCAGCTTCGCCGTTCCCGGCAGGGCGCCGACGAGCCGATGCAGCCTCTCATCGTCCCCGGGCCGGATCTCGCCCGTCGCTACGATCAGCGTGTCTGCTGAACGATCAGGCGGTGGTTGCGCCAGGAAATCCATCGCCTGAGCCGGGCCTGAACGGCAGAGCAGCGCCGCACCGATCAGCAAACACCAAATCGATCGCCCGAACATCCGGCCCCCACGCCCGCTGAAAGCATCTCCGTAACACTATTATTAACATACCAGAACAAAATCATCCAGCTCAATTTTGAGACCGCTCGGCTCGAGGCCGGTCTAAGTCGAAGCCGGCAACGCGAACCGGCCTATGCGCCGGGCCGGCGGGCTTTCAAGGCAGCGCCGGCACTACGTGCGGCAGCACGCCGACAAAGCTGCCCGGCCGAACAAAAACTCAGGGCTTGTTCGCCCAATCGAATCGAAGCCTTTGTTTCCGAACAGGTCCTATGCATCATTTCGCGGGATGGCTCGCCGTCACAGAGCGAGGAACGATGCGCCTTCAAAGACTTTCAAGCAGACGTCCGTGGCATGAGCCGCGCATGCCTGCTTGGGCCCGCTCAGCCGGGTTCGCCGACCAGCCCGGCCGCCTTGATGCCGGCAAGGCAGGCCCGCTCGTCGTTGTCGGACACGTCGCCGCTGATGCCGACCGCTCCGAGCAAATCGCCGCGCTCGTCGCGGATCAGCACGCCCCCCGGGACCGGCACCAGCGCGCCGCCAACGGCATGGGTGATCGCGGCGACGAACGAGGGCTGGTCCTCGGCCCGCTTGGCGAGCGCGCGCGACCCGATGCCGAGGGTCAGAGCGCCGTAGGCTTTGCCGTGGGCAATCTCGGCCCGGCGCAAGCTGGTCCCATCCTCCGCCGCGAACGCCTTGTAGGCCCCGCGCTCGTCCAGCACGGCCACGGCCAGCGGCTTGAACGATTGCTTGCGCGCCTCGGCCAATGCCGCGTCGACGATGGTCCGGGCCTGCGTAAGGGTGAGTGCTGGCAAGGGCTGTTCCGATCACTGTTGTGAGACGTTCGCTTCCCAATGATGCAGCACGTCGAGCAACGTCTGCCGCCACGGGATCGCAGGGGCCCAGCCGAGCGTCTGCTGCGCGCGCGACGCATCTCCGACCGCGCGCGGGATGTCGCTCGGCCGGAGGCGTGCCTTGTCGGTGCGGATTTCGGCCTCGACGCCCGCAAGCTCCAGCAAGCTGCGCAGCACGTCGCCGATCCGCCTTGGCTGACCGGACGCGAGATTGAGGATCGTCCCGGGCGGGCAGTCCGCGCCCAGGCAGCGCACGTAGGCGGCGCAGACGTCGCGCACGTCGAGGAAGTCGCGCTCCGGGTCCAGCGCGCCGACGTCGATCGCCGGCGCCTGGCGCCCGGCCTTGATCCGGGCGACCTGCTGGGCAAAGGCCGGCACGACGAAGGATGGGTTCTGTCCGGGCCCGGTGTGATTGAACGGCCGGGTTCGGATGACGCGCAAGCCGTCCGCGGCCATCGCGCCGAGCGCCAGGTCGGCCGCGGCTTTCGTCGCGCCGTACGTGTTCTGCGGCGCGAGCGGGACGGTCTCGTCCACCGGCAGGCCGGGACGGAACGACGCGCCGTAGGCGTCCGCGGTGCCGGTAAACACGAACGTGGCCCCCGGCGCGTGGGCCGCCACGGCTTGGGCCAGCAAAATCGTGCCATGAAGATTGACCTGCCACGCCCGCTCCGGCGATCTCCGCGCCTCCATCGGCGCGGCGACGGCGGCAAGGTGGATCACCGCATCCGGGCGGAATGACTCGACGGCTGCCCGGGCGGCTGCCGGGTCGGTCACGTCGAACGGCTCGGCGTTGAGCGCGGCGCCGGGGTAGCTGCCGCGAAGCGCGGGCACGAGATAGCCGCCTACGAAGCCGCCGGCCCCGGTGACGAGGATGCGTTCCGGCGACCGGCCCTCCGCGGGCCTGTTCAACGCGTCATGCGGGCGCGGTGCCGCGCCAGGTCGGCATCGACCATTTCCGCCACCATCTCCTCCAGCGTCGTCTCGGGCTTCCAACCCAGCGCCTGCTGCGCCTTCGATGCATCCCCGAGCAGCACGTCAACCTCGGCGGGGCGGATAAATCGCGGATCGACCCTCACCTTCTCCTCATAATTGAGATCAACATGGGCGAAAGCGAGGCGGCAAAGCTCACGAATGCTCGTGGTCACCCCCGTCGCGATCACGTAGTCGTCAGGCTTGTCCTGCTGCAGCATCAGGTGCATGGCGCGCACGTAGTCGCGCGCGTGGCCCCAGTCCCGGGTCGCATCGAGATTGCCGAGCGGCAGGTGGTCGGCCAGCCCCAGCTTGATCCGCGCCGCCCCGTCCGTCACCTTGCGGGTGACGAACTCGATGCCGCGCAATGGGCTCTCGTGGTTGAACAGGATGCCGGAGCTGGCGTGCAGGCCGAAGCTCTCCCGGTAGTTCACCGTCATCCAATGCGCGTACAGCTTGGCCACCCCATACGGGCTGCGCGGGTAGAACGGCGTCTTCTCGCTCTGCCGCGGCTCCTGGATCAGGCCGAACATCTCCGAGGAGCTGGCCTGGTAGAACCGCGCCTCGGGGCGGACCAGGCGCACGGCCTCGAGCACGTTCCCGGCGCCGAGCGCGGTCACGGCCCCGGTCAGCAGCGGCTGCTGCCAGGACGCGGCGACGAAGCTCTGTGCGGCGAGGTTGTAGATCTCGTCCGCCTTCGTCTCCTGGATGATGCGGATCAGGCTCGATATGTCGGTCAGGTTGCCGTCCATCATCTCGACATCGCCGAGGATGCCGAGCCAGCGGAGCCGCTCGCCGATCACGTCGGAGCTGGCGCTGCGCCGCATCAGGCCGATGACGCGGTAACCCTTGCCGAGCAGCAATTGCGCCAGGTAGGCGCCGTCCTGGCCGGTCACCCCGGTGATGAGAGCTGTGGGCATCGTTAATCCATGCTGTTCCGAGCGCGTGGATAGATAGATTGGCTTGCCGCGTCCATCCTTCCGCCGCACAAGGCCCGCCATGCCAGCCGATCGCTTCGTCTCCTACGCGCAGAACCTCGAAGACGTGTTGCTGTGGCGCGCCCTCGGCGCCGCAGTCGAAGGCGGCGGGTTCTACATCGACGTCGGCGCCTCCGACCCGACCACGCTCAGCGTCACCCGCGCCTTCTACGACCGCGGCTGGTCCGGGCTGAACGTGGAGCCGTTGCCGGAAGCAGCCGAGGCGCTGAAGGCGGCGCGCCCGCGCGACGTGACGGTCGCCGCGGCCGTGGCCGACGCGCCGGGCCATAGGCGTTTCCACCGCGTGTTCCGCGCCGCCCAGACCGGGCTTTCGACCTTCGATGCCGAGGAGGCCGAACGGCAGCGGGCCGCCGGCGCGAAGGTCGAGGCGCTCGATGTCCCGGTGACCACCCTGGCGGCCTTGTGCCGCGAGCATGTGCATGGCCCGGTGCATTTCCTGAAAGTGGACGTGGAGGGGGCGGAGGCGGCGGTGCTGGCCGGCGCGGATTTCGCCCTGGTGCGTCCCTGGATCGTCTTGGTCGAGGCGACCCGCCCGCTCAGCGGCCAGGCGGACGGCATCGAGTGGGAGCCGGGGCTGATCGCATCCGGCTACCGCTTCGTCTGGTTCGACGGGCTGAACCGGTTCTATCTCGCCCGCGAGCATGACGACCTGGCCCGGCACTTCGAGCTGCCGCCCAACGTGTTCGACGAATACGTCCAATACGACCCGATGCTGCAGCAGCACGTCGCCGCCGTCGAGCAGTTGGTCCACGCCCGGCTAAGACGGATCGAGGAGCTCGAGGCCGAGGTCGAGCGGCTGCAGCAGGCGCCGCCCGCCTCGCCGCCTGAGCCGAACCCGGCGCCGGAGCCCGGTCCAGAGCCCGATCCGCTGCCGGCCGCGGCGCCGGAGCCAGACCCCGGCGCCGCGCCCGTCGGCGCGCCCATTCACGCATCCGTCCGCGCGCGCGGCTGGCAACGCCGGCTCGCCCTCTCGCTCTACCGGCTCGTCCGCCCCATCGTCCGCCCGATGGCCTGGCGCACCCGCAGCTTCATCACCGGCGACATCCTGCGCGAGCTCGCCTGGCTCCGCGAGCAGCAGGACGCGATGCTGCGCCAGCGTGCAAGCGCGTCGCCGATGCTGCCAGCCGGAGCAGCCGGCCCGGACCTGCCGGCCGCGAACGTCATGGAACGGGTGCTGCTAACGATGGCGCTCGAGGACGCGAGCAACCTCAAGCCGCAAGGGCTGCTGCCGGAGCGCCGGAATCCGGCGCCGGAACCTTGAGCCGGAACCTTGAGCCGGAACCTTGAGCCGGAACCCTGGGCCGCAACCCTGGGCCGCAACCCTGGGCCGGTCCAGAAATTGCACGCCGGCCGCCAGGTAGATAGTGACGCCGGGACCGTTCAGCGTTAATGGCCTTGGGATCATCGTGTATTGTTGGGGAGTGTTGCCGTGCGCCGTGTCCTTGCCGCGTTGCTGTTCACCATCGCAAGCCTTGGCGTCGCGTCGGCGCAGGAGAAGGTCGTCAACGTCTATAACTGGAGCGACTACATCGACCCCAAGGTGCTGGAGCGCTTCACCGCCGAGACCGGCATCAAGGTGCAGTACGACGTCTACGACAGCCTGGAAACGCTGGAAGGCAAGATGCTGGCCGGCCAGTCCGGCTACGACGTGATCGTGCCCACCAGCGAGCCGACCCTGTCCCGCCTCATCAAGGCCGGCGCGCTGCAGCCGCTCGACAAGGGCAAGATACCCAACCTCGCCAACCTCGACCCTGCACTGATGAAGCAGGTCGCGAGCAGCGATCCCGGCAACAGGCACGGCGCGATCTATCTCTGGGGCACCATCGGCCTCGGCATGATCCCGCAGGACGTCGCCAAGCTCGAGCCCGGCGCGCCCATTGATAGCTGGAAGCTGCTGCTCGACCCGGCCAGCGCCAAGCAGCTCGCGCCCTGCGGCATCACCGTCATGGACAGCGCGATCGACACCATCCCCAGCGTGCTGCGCTACCTCGGCCACAACCCGGGCAGCACCGACCCCAAGGACCTGGCCGACGTCGAGAAGACACTCATGGCCATCCGCCCCTATATCCGCGCCTTCGTCTCCGGCGGCGCCATCGAGGCCCTGGCGTCTGGCCAGACCTGCCTCGCCATGACCTACTCCGGCGACGTGATCCAGGCCCAGGCTCGCGCCAAGGAGGCCGGCCAGAAGTCCGTCCGCTACTCCGCCCCGAAGGAGTTCGCCGAACTCAGCTTCGACGTCATGGCCGTGCCGAAGGACGCGCCGCACCCGGAGAACGCCATGAAGCTTATCAACTTCCTGCTCCAGCCCGACGTCATGGCCGCCATCACCAACCAGGTGCACTACGCCAACGCCGTGCCGAAAAGCCTGCCGATCGTCGACCAATCCATCCGCGACGACCACAACGTGTTCCCGACGCCGCAGCAGATGAACACCTTCTTCACCGTCCAGGCCGTCCCGCAATCCGCCGAACGGGCGCGCACCCGCATGTGGGCCCGCTTCAAGGCCGGCAGCTAGACCAGCTTGGCGCATCTCGAGGTCGAGCACCTCGTCGTCTATTTCGGCGCTCTCGCGGCGCTCGATGGCCTGGACCTCTCGATCGGCGCCGGGGAGATCTTCGTCCTGCTCGGCGGCTCCGGCAGCGGCAAGACGACGCTGCTGCGGGCGCTGGGCGGCTTCGTCACCCCCCGCTTCGGCGCCATCAGGCTCGGCGGCCAGGACATCACGCATCTGCCGCCGCACAAGCGCCCGGTGAACACGACGTTCCAGTCCTACGCCCTGTTCCCGCACATGTCGGTGGCGGACAATATCGGCTTCGGCCTCCGCCGCCAGGGCGTCGCGC
The DNA here is from genome assembly GCA_965217935.1 of Acetobacteraceae bacterium. Classification (GTDB taxonomy): domain Bacteria; phylum Pseudomonadota; class Alphaproteobacteria; order Acetobacterales; family Acetobacteraceae; genus JBBROS01. The sequence goes on from OZ244581.1 coordinate 2,880,662, forward strand.
GGGCCGAGATCGCTTTGAGGGTGCAATCCCTGCTGAAGCTGGTCCGCATGGAGGAGTTCGCCCGCCGCCGCCCGGACGGCCTCTCCGGCGGCCAGCGCCAGCGCGTGGCCCTGGCCCGCGCCCTGGCCCCCGGCCCCTCGCTGCTGCTGCTCGACGAGCCGATGTCCGCGCTCGATCACAACCTGCGCGAGCAGACCCGGCAGGAACTGCTCCGGGTGCAGCGCGAGACCGGCACCACCTTCGTCCTGGTCACGCACGACCAGGATGAAGCCCTGTCGATGGCGACCCGCATCGGCCTGCTGAACAACGGCCGCCTGGAGCAGGTGGGCACGCCCTATGAGATCTACGAACGCCCGGCCACCCGCTACGTCGCCGAGTTCATGGGCGGCGCGAACATCCTTTCAGGCCGGGTCCGGGAGGGCGGCGCGGATGCGGCCGTCGAGGTGCCGGGCATCGGGGTCGTCCGCATCAACGGGCCGTTGCCGGTGGGGCAGGGGGCGCCGGTGCATCTGGCCCTGCGCCAGGAACGCATCCGCCTCGACGGCGCCGGGCAGAACCGGGCGGTGGGGAAGGTGGAGGACATCGCATACTACGGCGACGTCATGGACGTGGCGCTCCGGCTCGCCGACGGCTCGGTCCTGAACGCCTCCCGTCCGCTCGGCGAGGGCAGCGCCGCCGGCATGCCGCAGCAGGGGCGGGAGACCATGCTCTCCTTCGCCGCCGAGGCCTGCGTGGTGCTGACCCGGTGAGGCGCTCGCTCATCTTAGCGCCGGTCTGGGCCTGGCTGCTGCTGTTCGTCGCCGCCCCCGTGCTGGTCGTGGCGGCCATCTCGTTCAGCGCCACGATCGCCGGCATCCCCCCGTTCACCCCGCTGCTGCAAACGCTGGATGCGTCGAACTACGCCCTGCTGGTGCAGGACACGTTCTACCTGGATGCCGCGCTCGAGAGCCTAGCCATCGCCGGCGTCTCCTCCGCCGCCTGCTTGCTGCTCGGCTACCCGATGGCGCTCGCCATCGCCCGCGCCGACGAGAGGTGGCGCAACCTGCTCCTGCTGCTGGTCATGCTCCCGTTCTGGACCGGCTTCCTGCTCCGCGTCACCGCCTGGATCGGCCTGCTGCGCGACGAAGGCTGGATCAACGCCGCCCTCGCCCTCGCCGGCTTCGGCCCGCTGCAGATGCTCTACACCGATTTCGCCATGTATGTCGGCATCACCTACGCCTACCTGCCTTTCATGATCCTCCCCCTCTATGCCCGCCTCTCCCGGCGCGACCCGGCCCTGGAAGAAGCCGCCGCCGACCTCGGCGCCAGCCCCTGGACCATTTTCCGCACCGTGACCTGGCCGCTCTCCTTGCCAGGCGTCTACGCCGGCCTCGCCCTCGTCTTCATCCCCGCCATCGGCGAATACGTCATCCCCGAGTTGCTCGGCGGCCCCGGCGCCCAAACCATCGGCCGCGTGCTGTGGAACGAGTTCTTCGCCAACCACGACTGGCCCGTCGCCTCCGCCCTGGCGACAGCCCTCCTGGCCGGCCTGCTCCTGCCGATGACCCTGCTTCGCGGCCGGATCTGACGCCGGTGCGCCGCGGCTGGCTGCTCCCGTCCTGCCTGGTGCTCGGCTACGCCTTCCTCTATCTCCCGGTGGCGCTGCTGGTGGCCACCAGTTTCAATCCCTCGCGCATGACGACGGTCCTGACCGGCTTCTCCTGGCGCTGGTATGTCGCCCTCTGGCACGACGACCAACTGCTCGCCGCCGCCGGCTTGTCGCTCAAGATCGCGGCCGCCTCCGCCACCGGCGCCACGGCGCTCGGCGCCGCCGCCGGCTACGCGCTCGCCTGCTTCGGGCGGTTCGCCGGGCGCGGCCTGTTCTCCGGCCTGATCGCGGCCAGGCTGGTGCTGCCCGACGTCCTGGTCGGCCTCTCGATGCTGCTGCTGTTCGTGCAGATGGAGCAATGGTTTGGCTGGCCGAACGGGCGCGGCGCGCTGACCATCGCCCTCGCCCACGTCTCCGTCAGCCTCGCCTACGTCGCGGTGGTGATCGAGGCGCGGCTTCGCGACGCCGGCCTCGAACTGGAGCAGGCGGCGATGGACCTGGGCGCATCCCCGGCCCGCGCCTTCCTGCTGGTGACGTTGCCGCTGCTCGGCCCGGCGCTGCTTTCGGGCTGGCTGCTCGCCTTCACCCTCTCGATCGACGACCTGGTCGTCGCCACCTTCACCTCCGGCCCCGGCTCGAGCACGATGCCGATGGTGGTCTTCTCGGCGCTGAAGCTCGGCGTCACCCCCGAACTCAACGCGCTGGCAACCGTCGTGCTGCTCGTGGTCGCGGGCGCGCTGTTCGGCGCCCTGGCCTTGCAGCGCCGGGCCACGCGCCCGCCTGAGCAGGTTTAGGGCAGCGTCGGCAAAAGCGCGGCGTCACGCCGCGTCCTCCGCCGCCTCCGCCCGCCGCCCGCGCATCATGTCCGCCGCCTTCTCCGCGATCATCAGCGTCGTCGCATAGGTGTTCGCCGACGGAATGCTCGGCATGATCGATGCGTCGACCACCCGCAGCCCTTGCAGCCCATGCACCCGAAGCTCGTCGTCCACCACGGCCCACGGATCGCTCGCCGGCCCCATCCGCGCCGTGCCGACCAGGTGATAGCACGTCGACCCGTTCGCATAAGCATAGTCCAGCAGCTCGTCATCCGATCGCGCCGCCGGCCCGGGCAGCGCCTCGCTCTCGACGAATGGCGCCAGCGCCGCCGAGTGCAGCAACCGGCGGATCAGCCGGATGCCCGCCAGCGTGACGCGCCGGTCGTTCGCGTCGGCCAAATAGTTCGGCTGGATCACCGGATCGTCGAACACGTCGGCCGACCGGGCGCGCACGTGCCCGCTGCTCTGCGGCCGGTGCGCCCATGCTCCCGCGGTCATCCCCGGGAAGTCATCCAGGATGTAGACTTTCCCCGGCTGATAGGATCCTGGCGTGAACACGCACTGCAAGTCGGGCGCATCAAGCCCCTCGAACGACTGCCAGAACAGGTGCACGTGCGACGGCGCGACCGCCAGGATGTTCGGCCGCCCCGCCGCCCAGCGCGCCGCCTGCCAGGCCAGCCGCGGCCCCCGCGCCAGCTCGTTCAGCGTCACCGTCCCTCGCTTGGCCCGCATCACCAGCCGCACCGCGTAGTGGTCGCGGAAGTTCTCCCCGACGCCGGGCAGCTCATGCCGGAGCGGCACGCCGATCGCGCCCAGCAGCGCCGCCGGCCCGATGCCCGACACCTGCAGCAGCCGCGCCGAATTCACCGTCCCGGCGCTGACCACCACCTCCCGCCGCGCCCGCGCCACCCGCTCGGCCCCGCCGCGCTCCCGCACGTAGCGGACCCCGACCGCCCGCCGCCCCTCCAGCACGATCCCGGACGCCCGCGCCTCGGTCCGCACCTCCAGGTTTTGCCGCGAACGCGCCGGCTTCAGGAAGCCCCGCGCGGCGCTGACCCGGCGCCCGTTCAAGATGACCCGCTGGAAATACCCAACCCCCGCCTGGTCGCCGCTGTTGTAGTCCGGATTGCGCGGGATTCCCGCCTCGACGCACCCGGCGATGAAGGCCTCCGACACTGGATGGATCCAATCCATGTCGGTCACCGGGATGCCCCCCGCCCGTCCCCGGATCGCGTCGTCGCCGAAGCCGATCCGCCGCTCGCTCCGCCGGTAGTACGGCAGCACGTCGTCATACCCCCAGCCGCGGGCGCCCCGCTGCGCCCAGCTGTTGAGGTCGGCCGGCTGGCCGCGGTTATACACCATTCCGTTCACCGAGCTGGACCCGCCCAGCGTCCGCCCCTGCGTCGTCGCGATCGCCCGCCCCCCGGTCCGCTGCGTCGGCTCGCTCTTGAACTGCCAGGTGCACGACGGGTCGAACAGCGTCTTGGTGAATCCGGCCGGAATATGAATCCAAGGATTGCGGTCTGGCGGCCCCGCCTCCAGCACGCACACGGTGGCCGCTCCATCCTGTGTCAGCCGGTTGGCCAGCAAGGACCCGGCCGATCCTCCGCCGATGATTACGTAATCGAACGTATCGTCCGCAATCGCCGCCATCGCGCCTGCTCCCCAGTCTCGCCCAGCCGCCAGCCTGTGCGCAATACATCACAGAGCCAGCTAAATTTCATCCAATACGAGCAATCGGGAACAGAACACGTTTTTTTCGACGCCATGATCGCTTAATTAATGACATAACTTAGTAGTTCCTTAAGGCGCAGTTGAAATGAGCGCGTTCTATTCCATTGAGAAATCGCTACCCCAACAGAGCGGCGGTGCGGCCAGGCTGCATACTCCGGAGCTTGACCTCAACGGGCCGATCGATCGGCCATTCGATCCCTTGCCGCCCGATTGGATCGAGACGCCGGTCGTCGCAAGCCTCGTCCGCATCGCCGAGCGCCATCCCGGCCGGATCGCCATCCGCGACCGCGACGAAACGCTCACCTACCGGCATCTGGTCGAGGCGGTCGCCCGCTTGGCCGCGTCCATCGGCAGCGTCCCGGCACGCCGCGGCGCCGTCGGCCTGCTGTTGCCCAATGCCATGCTGTCCCCGGTCGCCGCCCTGGCCTGCCTCGCCGCCGGCCGCGCCTTCGTCCCGTTCGACCTCAATCATCCGCCCGCCCGCATCGCCGGGCTGATCGAAGCCGCGGCGCTGGACGCCGTCATCCTTGCCGGCGGGGACGACGCCGCAGCCGCGCCGCTGCTTCCGCCTGGCCTCGCCCGGATCGACGCCTCCCTGTGCTATGCGGGCCCCGTTCCCGATCTGCCCGAAGCCGCGCTCGGCCCCGACAGCCCCGCCGCGATCCTGCACACCTCCGGCAGCACCGGCCGCCCGAAACCGGTCGTCCTCAGCCAGGCGGCCCTGCTGCAGCGCGTGCTGCAGCAGGTGAACGCCGCCCACGTCACCCTCACCGACCACGTCTGCCCGCTCAGCAGCCCCTGCACCATCGCCGGCCAGCGCGAGCAACTCCTCGCTTTGCTCACCGGCGCCACGCTGCACATCCTGGACCCCTACCGCCAAACCCTGGCCGAGCTCCGCCGCGCCATCGGCGATCAGCGCGTCACCGTCGTCTACGCCGTGCCGGCCCTGATCCGTGCCATCGTCCAGGCTGACGGTCTGCCCGAAGACCTCGCCAGCCTACGCATCCTCCGCCTCGGCGGCGATGCCGTGCTCTGGCGCGACATAACCCTCCTGCGCCAGGCGCTTAGCCCGGAGTGCCACATTCAAGTCGGCTACAGCTCCACCGAATCGCCCGGCCTGCAATGGTTCGTCCCCCACGACGCGCAGCCGGACGGGGCCGCCGTCCCGCTCGGCTACGAGCTGCCGGGCACGAGGATCGAACTCCTCGACGACGCCGGCCATCCGGCGCCCGCGGGCGAGATCGGCGAGCTCGTCCTCCACGGCCGCTTCATCGCCCTTGGCTTATGGCAGGACGGCGAATGCGTGCCAGGCCGCTTCCAACCCAGTCCCGCCAGTCCGAACGAGCGGACCAACCGGTCCGGCGATCTCGTCATCCGCCGCCCGGACGGTCTCTATGCCTATGCCGGCCGCCTCGACCGCCAGGTCAAGGTCAGGGGCCAGCGGGTCGACGCCACCGAGGTCGAGGCAACGCTTCGCGGCGTCCCGGACGTGCTCGACGCTGCCGCGATCGCCGTGCCTGATCCCCGCGGCGCAACCCTGGTCGCCTTCGCCAAGCTGTCTCCCGGCGCGGAGGCCGCCGCCGTCCGCCGCCAAGCCGCCGCCGCCTTCCGCGCCGTGCCTGCCGCCATGCGCCCGTCCCGTCTTCACCTTGTCCCCGTCATCCCGCAACTCCCCAGCGCGAAGCCCGACCTGCCGGCCCTCCTGGCGCTGGACCGAACCCGTCGCGCCGACCGTCAAGCGGGCCAGGAGGCAGGGCAGGAGGCAGGCCAAGGGGCCAGGCAGGGGGCCGGGCGCCGCAAAGCCACGAGAACCGAGCGCGCCGTCGCCCGGGCCTGGCGCAAGGCGCTTGACCTGGCGGACGCAAGCACCGGCCTTACCTGGTCCGAAGCCGGCGGCGACTCGCTCCGCCTGCTCGACTTCGTCATGCAGCTCGAACGCATCACGGCGCGATCCCTTCCGCTCGAGCGCTTTCACGGCGACATGCGGCTGCAGGACGTGCTCGAGACCATCGACCCTCCCGCGGCGGCGACGGGCGACGCCCGGCCCGAGATCCTGTTCTTCCCCGGCATCGAGGACGACAGCATCTCCCAAGCCCGGTTCCGCCACGCGCTCGGCAACCAGGCCCGCTTCAAGACGGTCGCATACAGCGGCTGGCAGACGATGGCCGCTCAGGGCGGCGGGATGGAGCAGTTCGTCGCTTGGGCCGTTGACGAGGCGTTGCGCATGCCCCCGGACGTCCCGCTGCGCCTGGCCGGCTATTCCTTCGGCGGCGTCGCGGCGTTGGCAGCCGCGCGGCGCCTCATCGAGCAAGGCCGCCGCGTCGAATGGCTCGCCATCTTCGACTCCGACCTGCAACTCTTCGCCGATCCCCCGCCTGAAACGCCCTTCTGGCATCCAAGCCTCCTGCAGCGTCTGAGCCTGGCCCAGCGACTCGGCTGGAAATCCCGTCTGGCCCTGATGCGGGCGGCCGGCTGGAAATCCTCCGCGCTCGCGCTCTTCACCTGGCTGACCATCCGCGGCCGCGCCCGCCCGGTCCCGTTCCGCATCCCGCTCCCGCAAGCATTCGAGCACCGGGTCCGCTACTTCCTCCGCCGCGACATGATGGCGGCCTGGCTCCGCTGCCGCCGCGCCGCGCCTGCCGACCTCCCGGTCATCCTGTTCCGCACCGACGACTATATCCCGGGAACCGCCGCCGACCGCGGCTGGTCCGCCTTCGCCGGCCCGGTCGAGGTCCATCGCGTCGGCGGCGATCATGACACCATGTTCGTCCCGCCATACGGCGCGGATCTGGCCGGCCTTTTCGCCCGCGTCTGCCTGAACGGTGGGGCCGCGCCTCCGGCCGATATAGCCGGGCCGCGCCAAAACGGCCCTGAAGCCGAGGCGCGCTGACGCCCTGGCCAATCATCATTTCGCGGGACGGCTCGGCGTTGCGGCGCGTAGGATGATCCATCTTGAATGTCTGCTCAGGTCAATGGGCGTTGCCCTGACAAATTCAACGCCGGGACGCTCGCGGTGTTGACCTGACAACGCCCTCCGGCGCCTGAAACGCGGCAACCCCGATGCCGAGCGCTCCCAAGACGGCGCCCAGGTCCGCCAGATTGCCGAAGTCGCCCGCCTCGGCTCCCAGATCAATGTCTCAATCCAGAGGACCCATGTCGGCGGCATCGACCGCGCCGCGTCAACACCATCTGCCCCACCTTCATCCGCACGCCTCTCACCCAGCCCACCTTCGACGACCCGGCCCGCCTCGCCTGGCTCAACAGCAAGATCAAGCTCGGCCGCGTCGGCGAAATCGAGGACATCATGGGCGCCGTCCTCTATCTCGCCTCCGATGCCGCGGCACTCGTGACCGGAACCTCGATGCTGGTCGACGGCGGCTGGACCGCGGATTGGATACGGGCGCCATTTGCAATCGAAGCGCTCCCGCACCAAACTACAGAATAAGGCTATGTAGAAAGCCAGGCCAACACAGAAGAACACCGTCGGGAGACAACGCCCATGCGCACTCATGTCATCGCCGCCCTAAGCGCGCTCGCCGTCCTCGCCGGCCCAGCCCAGGCCGAGACCATGCGTTTCATGACCGGACCGCAAGGCGGCTCCTGGATACCGCTCGGCGGCGCGCTCAAGAACATCTGGGAGCAAGCGGTCCCAGGCCTCTCGATCCAGGTCACCCCTGGCGCCGGCGTGATCAACGTCCGCGGCATCGCCGAGAACAAGGCCGGGGTCGCCTTCGCCAACTCCATCAGCACCGTCGACGGCCTGAACGGACGCGCGCCCTACCCGAGCAAGGTTGCCAACGTCTGCAACATCGCCTCGCTCTATCCGCAATGGTTCCAGGTCGTCGTCCTGGCCGATTCCGGCATCAACACCGTCCAGGACCTCAAGGGCCACGCCGTCGCCATCCAGCCGCGCGGCAACACCGCCGAGGTCGTCACCCAGCAATTGCTCAAGGTCGCCGGGCTCACCTACGACGACGTCAAGGCCAACTTCCAGACCGGCTACACCGACGCCGTCGGCCTCATGAAAGACGGCCACGCCCAGGCCATGACCCTCGGCACCACCATCCCGGCCAGCGCGGTCATGGACCTGGAAAGCGCCCGCGAGATCCGCCTGCTCGACCTGTCCGCCTACGAGAAAGGCATGCGCGAGATCAACGAGGCCTACCGCATCGCCTCCGTACCCGAAGGCGCCTATCCCAGCCAGAAGGGCTCCCCCGGCACCATCACCTACATGACGCACGTCATCACCCAGTGCGACCGCAGCGCCGACGAGGTCTACGCCATGACCAAGGCCATGTGGACCCACGTCGACACCCTGCGCAACGTGGTCGGCAGCATGAAGCGGACCAACGTCGCCTTCGGCGCGCAGGACATCAGCGTGCCGATGCACGAGGGCGCCAAGCGCTACTACCAGGAAGTCAACGCGCTCCCCGCCCAGTAGCCCCGGCGCCGAACGCCATCGCCATGACCTATCCCCGCGCCATCGGCATGGCGATCGGCGCGCTCGCGGCGGCGATGGCGCTCTACCACATGGGGGTGGTCGCCTTCTCGCCCCCGGAGGCCTTCATATTCCGCGGCACCCACCTCCTTTTCGCCATCACCCTCGTCTTCCTGCTGTTCCCCCTTCGCACCGCCCGCGGCTCCGGCAACCCCGGCCCCGAGGACTGGGTCCTTGCCGCCATCTCGCTGTGGGCCGTCGGCCGCCTCTTCGCCGACTACAGCTGGCTCGTCTACCGCATGCCCTATATCGACGACCCGCGCCCGATGGACGTCGCCGGCGCCTGCGCCCTCGTCCTGCTGATCCTGGAGGCCACCCGGCGCGTCATCGGCTGGGCCTTGCCGATCACCGCATCCGCCTTCCTCGCCTGGGCCTGGCTCTCCGGCAGCGCCAGCCTCCTCTCGATGGTCGACCAGCTCTATCTCACCACCGAGGGCATCTTCGGCTCCACCCTCGGCGTCTCCGCCGGCTACGTCGTCATCTTCGTCATGTTCGGCGCCTTCATGGAACGCTCCGGCGTCGGCCGCCTGTTCATGGACTTCGCCCTCGCCCTCACCGGCCGCGCCACCGGCGGCCCCGGCAAGGTGGCCGTCGTCTCCTCCTCCCTGTTCGGCAGCGTCTCCGGCTCGGCGGTCGCCAACGTCATGGTCACCGGCCAGGTCACGATCCCGCTCATGCTCCGCAGCGGCTTCACGCGCCCCTTCGCCGCCGGGGTGGAGAGCGTGGCCAGCACCGGCGGCCAGATCATGCCCCCCATCATGGGCGCCGCCGCCTTCGTCATGGCCGAGTTCCTGCAAGTCAGCTACATCCAGGTTGTCATCTGGGCCGCCATCCCCGCGCTGCTCTACTATGTCGCCACCTTCGGCGCCGTCCACTTCGAGGCCAAGCGCAGCGGCCTCGCCGGCCTCTCCGCCGACGAGGTTCCCAAGCTGCGCGACGTCGCCAGCACCGGCTGGCACCTCTCGATGCCGCTGATCATCATCGTCGCCGGCCTGTTCGGCGGCTTCTCAGCCCCTCTTGCCGCCCTCGTCGCCACCCTGGCCTGCTTTCCCGCCGCCGCCCTCCGCCGCGAAACCCGTGCCAACGTCACCCTCCCGAACGTCTGGAACGCCCTGCAGGACGGCGCCCGCAACGCCCTCGGCATCGCCATGGCCTGCGCCTGCGCCGGCATCGTCATCGGCATCATCGGCCTCACCGGCGTCGGCATCAGCTTCACCCAGGTCGTCGTCAACGCCGCCCAGCAGAGCCTGCTCCTGGCCCTGTTGATGACCATGGTCGCCGGCATCATCCTCGGCATGGGCATGCCGACCACCCCGGCCTACATCGTCATGGTCTCCCTGCTCGTCCCCGCCCTCGTCACCCTCGGCGTCGTCGAGCCCGCCGCCCACCTGTTCGCCTTCTACTTCGCCATCCTCTCCGCCATCACGCCCCCCGTGGCGTTGGCCGTCTTCGCCGCCTCGGGCCTCGCCAAGTCCGACCTCTGGGCCTCCGGCCTGGCCGCGATGAAGATCGGCGCCGCCGGCTTCATCGTCCCCTTCATGTTCGTCTACCAGCCCGCCCTGCTGCTGATCGGCGACCCGGCCGACATCGCCGTGGCCGTCTGCAGCGCCACCGCCGGGTCCCTTCTGCTCGCAGCCTCCCTGCACGGCTACTTGCTGCGCCACGCCCCGATGTGGGAGCGCGTCAGCCTATTCGTCGCCGCCATCGCCCTCATCGTGCCCGGATTGCTCACCGACGGCGTCGGCATCCTCTGCGGCGGCGGCGTTCTCGTGCTGCAGCTGCTGCGCCGGCCCGAAGGCGCGCTGCCCCGTTCACCCGAGCGGCAAGCGGTCCCGAAAACGACCGGCTGAACCCGTAATCCCGGCCTTGGTCCACATTGATCCTGCCCCACCCCACAGCTTTGGCCACAGACTTACCCCCGAATCTGTGGATAACCCGCCATGCAGCTTCAGTAGAACCGCAAGGCGGCGAACGGCTCGATCGGGATTTCAGGCGTCCGCCCGCCGACGATCTGCGCCACCACCCGCCCCGTCCGCGCCGCGGCAGCCAGGCCGATATGCCCGTGCCCGAACGCATAGATCACGTTCGCGCTCGCCCGCGAACGCCCGATGCACGGCAGGCCATCCGGCATACTGGGCCGGTGCCCCATCCAGATGCGGAACCGCTTGCCCGGCAACGACGGCGGCAAGCCCGGAAAGCAGCGCAGCAGATGGTCCCGCAGCACCTCCGCCCGCTTCCAGTTCGGCTCCGCCTCCAGCCCGGCGATCTCCCCCTGCCCGGCGCAGCGCAGCCCGCCGGCCGTCATGGTGATCGCCATGTTCGCGTCCGAAGGCATGAGCGGCAGCCCCGGCCGCACCTCCGGGTCACGCAGCGCCACATGGTATCCCCGCTCGCTCTCAAGCGGCACCCGGTTGGCAGCCGCCTCGGCCAGCGGCCGCGAATGCACGCCTGCGCAAATCACCGCCGCGTCGCAGACGAGCATGCCTTCTTCGGCCAGGACCCCCTGGAACTGCCGATCCACGATCCGCAATCCGATGGCCCGGAACCGCCCCATCCGCGCCCCCCTCCGCTCCGCCAACGCCACCAGCGCCGACACGTACGGTCCAGGATCGGTGCAATGCCCGGCCTCTTCGAACAGCACGCCGAACCGATACCGCCGATCCAGCGCCGGCTCCCGTTCCCATAGCGCCTCGCCGTCCAACTCGACCCAGCGTATCCCAAGCGACCGCCGGATGCGGAACGCCATCGCCTCCGCCTCGAATGCCGCCCGGTCCGGGTAGATCAGCAGCACCCCCTTCTGCTCGATCAGATGCCCAACCCCCGCCTCCTCGGCCAGCGCCCGGTGCAGCGCCGGGGCATCATGGAGCAACGGCTGCAACGCCCGCGCCGTGCGCGCCACCCGCGCCTCCGTCCAACCCGATGACAGGAAATGCGCCAGCCAAGGCGTCGCCTTCATGAAATATTCCCACCGGATCGCCAGCGGCGCGAGCCGGTCGGTCACCATCCTCGGCACTCTCCGCCACGTTCCCGGGCCGCCCGGCGGGATCACCGACGCCGGCGACAGCCACCCCCCGCTGCCGTAGCTCGCCGCCTGCTTCCCGCCCGGCTCCCCAGGCTCGAAAATCGAGACCCGGTGCCCGTCGCGCAACAGCTCAAGCGCCGTCGCCGCCCCCACGGCGCCGGCGCCGATCACGCAAACATGCCGGCTCACGCCCCGGGCCGCCTAGACAACCTGGTTCCGCAACGCCGTCTCTCCCCGCCAAAGCCGGCCGAGGTTGTCCATCAAAACCTCTACCAGGTTGCCCTCATACCGCCGGGTCTCGCCGCCCAGGTGCGAGGTGATCAAGGCGCCCGGCGCCGTCCACAGCGCCGACTCTGCCGGCAACGGCTCCTCCGCCATCACGTCCAGCGCCGCCCCGGCAATCCGCCCCGACCGCAGCGCCGCGATCAGGTCCGCCTGCGCCACGCACCCCCCGCGCGCGACGTTCACCAGGTAGGCCGAACGCTTCATCCGCCCGAGCGCCGCCGCATCGATCAATCCTTGCGTCTCCGCTGTCAGCGGACACGTCAGCACGACGAAATCGGCTCCCGGCAACAACGACGGCAACTCGGCCAGGCCATGCACCGAGTCCGCCCCGTCAGCTCCGTTGGACGGCTCCCGCCGCACCCCGGCCACCGTCATCTCGAACGCCTTCGCCAGCCGCGCCAGGCGTCCGCCGATCCCGCCCAAGCCCACCACCAGCGCCGTCTTGCCGGTCAGCTCATCCTCGCGCTTGGCGAAATCTCCCATCATCGGCCGCCAGTGCCTGCGCGCCTGGTTGTCCCAGGCCTCCGGCAGCCGCCGCGCGATCGCCAGCATCAGCGCCATCGCGTGATGCGCCACCGCCCGCGCGTTCACCCCCTGCGCGCTGGCCAGCCGTACGCCTCGCGCCCGCAAAGCCGCTTGATCGAAATGGTTCACCCCGGCGCTCACCGACTGGATGAACCGCAGCTTCGGCGCATCTCCGAGCAGCTCGTTTCGCCACATCCCCGACGCGACCACGACATCCGCATCCGCGATCTGCCGCTCGAACTCGTCCCGCCCGCGCGCCTCGGTTACGCCGAGCCCGGGATACGCCGCGTCGATCGCGGCTTTGATCTGATAGGCGGGATGCGCGACGCAGATGGTAAGATGGTCCTTTGCCGGCAGCATCGCCCGTTGCAATCCTCGTTGCTGAGACGCGCAGGCATAAAAAGCGGGTGAGCGCCTGCCGTCCCTCGTTCACACATGTCCGGGTCCGGCCCGAACATTCAAGGGTCCGGCGATGACTGGCGCGCCCGGAAAGACTCGAACTTCCAACCCCCAGATTCGTAGTCTGGTGCTCTATCCAATTGAGCTACGGGCGCCGCACAAGAGGCGGCGATGTAGCCCACGCGCACCCGCCGCGCAAGGGGGAGGAGCGGCTTGCCTCAGCCCACCACCGCCAGGTTCTCCCGCCGCATCTGCACCGTCAGCTCATCCAGCGCCCGCCCCACGCCCGCGAGCATCTGATCGATCTCGTCCGTCGTCATGATCAGCGGCGGGCTGAACGCCAGCGCATCGTTCGGCAACGCCCGCAGGATCACCCCGTGCTGCTCGCACAGCTTGGTGAGCCGCACGCCAATCTTCTGCGACGGCTCGAAGTTGCGCCGGGTCTTGCGGTCCGCCACCAGCTCCATCGCCGCGATCATCCCCAGGCCGCGGATCTCGCCCACCAGCTCATGCCCGTCGAACAGCCGGCGCAGCTCGCGCTGCAGATGCGGCCCGCTCACGCGAACCTGCCCGACGATGTCGATCTCGTCGTAGATCTTCAGCGTCTCGATCGCCACCGCCGCCGGCACCGGATGGCCCGAGTAGGTGTAGCCGTGCCCGAAGGTGCCGATCGCGTGACTCTCGCTCGCCAGCGCCTCGAACACCCGCTCGTTCACCATCACCGCCGAGATCGGCAGGAACGACGACGACAGCGCCTTGGCACAGGTGATGATGTCGGGCTCGATGCCGAAGGTCTGGCTGCCCCAGTAGTTGCCCGTCCGCCCGAAGCCGCAGATCACCTCGTCGGCGATCAGCAGCACGTCGTGGCGGCGCAGCACCGCCTGGATTTTCTCGAAATACGTCGCCGGCGGCACGATCACGCCCCCCGCGCCCATGATCGGCTCGGCGATCATCGCCGCCACCGTGTCCGGTCCCTCGGCCTCGATCATCCGGTCCAGCGCCTCCGCGCACCGGGTGGCGAATTCCTCCTCCGACTCTCCCTCCTCCGCCGCGTGATAGTAATGCGGCGTCATCGTGTGAATGAACCCGGGCAACGGCAAGTCGAAGCTGCGATGGTTGTTCGGCAGGCCGGTGAGGGACGCGGCGGCCAGGGTAATGCCGTGATACCCCTTGATCCGCCCAATCATCTTCTTCTTGGAATGCCGCCCGAGCGCATTGTTGTAATACCAAGCCATTTTGATGGCCGTGTCGTTCGCCTCCGACCCCGAATTGGCGAAGAATGCCTTGCTCATCGGCGCCGGCGCCCGCGCGATCAGCATCTCGGACAGGTCGATCAGCGGCTCGTGCGACTTGGCCGTGAACGAGTGATAGAACGGCAGCCGCATCATCTGCTCGTAGGCGGCCTTCGCCAGCCGCTCGTTGCTGAACCCGAGTGCTGCGCACCAGAGCCCGGCCACCCCCTCGATATATTCCCGCCCGCTGTCGTCCCAGACCCGCACCCCCTCGCCGCGGGCGATCACCGTCGGCCCCGTCTCCGGGTGCATCTTGAGGTCGGTGTAAGGGTGCAGCACGTTCGCGATGTCGCGGGCGGCCGGCGAGTTGGCGAGGGCGGGAGGCGTCATGGCAAAGCCTTTCAGTCAGGCCGCCACGTTAACGCTCCTTGCCGCCCCGATGGAAGGCTTGAGGCGCTTGTCCGACAATTATCGCTAGGGTCCGCTGGGTCGGACAAGCGCCTCAAGCCTTTGTTTGGAGGGGCAGCCTTATCGGCGTGCCGGCGCACTTATTTCCGATGCTGCCCTTACCCGCTCGCCGCCTTCCGCGCCGCCGCCTCCGCGGCCGACGCCACCCCGCCGTGCGCCGCCGACCAGGCCACCGGGTTCTCCAGGAACCGCCGCACCTCCGACAGCGCCGGCTCCGCGAAATACGGGCGGTCCCGGCACGCCTCCAGCACGTCCCACCAGGTGCAGAGGTGGTGCAGCGTGACGTCCATCTTCGCCAGCGTCTCGAAGCTGCCGGGGAACACGCCGTAGAAGAATACCACGAAGGCGTGATGCACCAGCGCCCCCGCGTCCCGCAACGCCTGCGCGAACTGGATCTTCGACTGCCCATCCGTGGTCAGGTCCTCGACCAGCAAGGTGTGCAGCCCTTCCGGCACGTCGCCCTCGATCAGCGCGTTGCGCCCGAACCCCTTCGGCTTCTTCCGCACGTAGGCCATCGGCGTCATCATCCGGTCCGCGATCCAGGCGGCGAACGGAATGCCCGCCGTCTCGCCCCCGGCCACGGCCTCGATCGTCTCGTAGCCGACGTACCGCCCGATCTTCTCTGCCGCCAGCTCGCAGATCTTCGCCCGCGCCCGCGGGAAATAGATGATCTTGCGGCAATCGATGTACACCGGCGAGCGCCAGCCGGACGTGAAGGTGTAGGGCTCCTCCGGCCGGAAGTTGACCGCCTTGATCTCCAGCAGGATGCGCGCCGTCGTCAAGGCGGCGTCCCGATCCCAATCCGTCATGTGCTGCGCCGGCATGCTCATGGCCTCTAACGTTGTTCGTGATTATGAACGTTATGCCGTTGTCGGCATAAAGCCCATATCGCTGCGCTGGCGATGTTCGCGCCACGCTCTGGCCGGTAATTTGCCGTATGTCGGCTGTTCGCGCGATGTCGAGGTTCGCCGGAGCTTGCGGGCATTGCACAGCAGTGACTCGTCGCGCCGAGATCAGAGAACTCGTCCCAATTTATCGCTTGTTTTCCTGATTTGACCTATGCCAAGCTCTCAAATGGTTGTGAGGGCTGAATGATGGCCGGCTTTGACCCAACAAAATTGAACAAGTTCGTCGGCAAGATGCTTGGCGACCTGGGCGGCGCCTTCAGCATACCGACAGTGCGGATCGGTTTCAGGCTGGGCCTGTTTGACGCCTTGCACGAGGGCGGTCCGTCCACCGCCGCCGAACTAGCAGCGCGCGTCGGGGGCCTTGCCGAGCGGTATGTACGCGAATGGGCGTTGTCCCAAGCGGCAAACGGTTATGCAACCTATGATCCTTCAACCGAAAAGTTCCACCTGACGCCGGAACAGGCGATGATGTTCGCTGCGAAGGACAGCCCGGTCTACCTTGCGGGCGCGTTCGATCTCGCCGCTGCGATGATCGAGGCAGAGCCCAAGGTTGAGGGCGCGTTTCGAACCGGCGCCGGCGTGGGCTGGGGCGAGACCGGCGGCTGTCTGTTCTGCGCGGTGGGCGCGTTCTTCCGCCCGGGGTACGTCAACAACATCGTCCAGTCTTGGCTGCCCGCGCTCGACAATGTCGTTCCCAAGCTGGAAGGCGGGGCGCGCGTCGCCGATGTCGGGTGCGGCGTTGGCTATTCGACCCTGCTTATGGCCAAAGCTTTTCCCAACAGCCGGTTCGTCGGCTTTGATTTTCATGCATCCTCGATCGCCAAGGCGAATGAGCATGCCGAGGCGCACGGATTGGCCGACCGTGTCCGGTTCTTGACCGCCGAGGCAAAGGCGATCGGAGAAGGTGATTTCGACCTGATCACGATGTTCGACTGCTTGCACGACATGGGAGACCCGCGCGGCTGCGCCGCTCATCTCAAAACCCTGCTTCGTCCAGATGGCGCCTGGATGATTGTCGAGCCGATCGCTGGCGATCGCCCAGAGGAAAACATCGGCAGCCCCGTCGGTCGGCTGTATTACAATGCATCAACGATGATCTGCGTGCCGACATCACTTGACCAGGAGGTCGGCGAGGCTTTGGGCGCTCAGGCTGGCGAAGCGCGAATCTCAGGCATTCTGTCCGATGCCGGCTTTTCGCGGGTTCGGCGTGCGGCGGAGGGGCCGTTCAACATGGTTCTTGAAGCGCGGCCCTAGCCGTCGCGATCAAGGTCAAATCGGCATCTGTGATCCTCCGCTCTAAGCTGCCCTGGCCGCGCGCCTCGGGCACATCGAGACCGGGATGCGCCGCCATCATCTCGCTCCCAAGCGTTTCCGCTTCCTAAGCAGACCTTCGCGGCTCATGCCATGGACGTCTGCTTAGGAGCCTTAGCAGACGTATCATCTCTCGCCTTGCGACGGCGAGCCGTCCCGCGGAATGACGCTTGAGGCGCTCGTTCGGCCACGCAGATCAGCGTCGACATCCGCGGCACTATGGGCTCCCGGTCGCGATGACCCCTTGTCCAAGCACGTGGTCTCCGCCGGCGCCCAACCGCCGGGCAGGCCTCGTTGGACAAGCCAGGGACGCCGCCGCCAACGCCTGTTTCCGTCCTAGTGGTCTGATGCAAACGGGCGCTTCAGCCCGTTGGCTGAATCAGCCCACCAAACAAGGCTAGTGCTCCGACTCATGCTGCACTCTTTGTAATGTGTCGAAGCACTAGCCGCGACGGGACCAAACCACGCAGCGCCCCCCGCGCCCCAGCGCCCCAGCGCCACGCGACACGCCCGATCGAACGCCGCCCAGCCTTGCACCCCCCTCAAAAACCGCTAGTTACCTCCCATGCCGGAACAGATCGAAACCGACGTCGCCATCATCGGCGCAGGCCCCGTCGGCCTGTTCGCCGCCTTCCAATGCGGCATGCTCAAGCTCCGTGCCTGCCTCATCGACGCCCTCGCCGAAGTCGGCGGCCAATGCGCCGCCCTCTACCCCGAGAAGCCCATTTACGACATTCCCGCCCACCCCGCCATCGCCGCAGGCCAACTTATCGGCAGCCTCGAAGCCCAGATCGCCCCGTTCGACATCCCCCGCCTGCTCGCCCGCCGGGTGGACAAGCTCGCGGGCCGCGCCGGCGGCTTCACGCTGCACACCGACCGCGACGACGCCATAAGCTGCAAAGCCGTCCTCCTCGCCGCCGGGGCCGGCGCCTTCGGCCCCAACCGCCCCCCCATGCCCGGCCTGCAAGCCTACGAGGACACCGGCGCCGTCCAATACCTCGTCAAGCGGCGCCACGACTTCGCCGGCCGCCGCATCGTCATCGCCGGCGGCGGCGACTCCGCGGTCGATTGGGCCTTGGCCCTCAAGGACATCGCCGCCAAAACCTACGTCGTCCACCGCCGCCCCAAGTTCCGCGCCGCCCCCGGGACGTGCGACCAGCTCGAAGCCGCCGCCGCCGCGGGCGAGATCGAGCTCGTCATCCCCTACCAGCTCCATGCCCTGCACGGCCGCAACGGAACCCTGGAAGCCGTCGAAGTCGCCGACCTTTCGGGCCGCGCCCGCCGCCTCGAAGCCGACGCCCTCCTCCCGTTTTTCGGCCTCAGCATGGACCTCGGCCCCATCGCCGCCTGGGGCCTCGACCTGCAGCACAGCCACGTCCACGTCGCGCCCGCCACCTGCGAGACCTCCACCCAAGGCGTGTTCGCCATCGGCGACGTCGCCGCCTACCCCGGCAAGCTCAAGCTCATCCTGCAAGGCTTCAGCGAAGCCGCCATGGCCGCCCATGCCATCCACCCCATCGTCTACCCCGACACCGCGCTGCATTTCGAATACAGCACCAGCAAGGGCGTCCCCGCGGCCGCCTGATGCCCGCCCCCGCCATCGCCGCCGAGAACCTGACCAAGCGCTACGACCAGACCCTGGCCGTCGACAGCCTCTCCTTCGCCGTTCCCCAAGGCGGCACCCTCGGCCTCCTGGGCGGCAACGGCGCCGGCAAGACCACCACCATTTCCATGCTCCTCGGCGTCCTCCTGCCCACCGAGGGCCAGATCCGCATGTTGGGCCACGACATGGCCACCGACCGCTACGCCGCCCTCGCCCGCATGAACTTCTCCTCCCCCTACATCGCGCTGCCCGCCAAGCTCACCGTCCGCGAGAACCTCCGCGTCTACGGCCATCTCTACAATGTCCCCCGCCTTCCCCGCCGCATCGCCCAGCTCGCCGACCAGCTCGACCTCCACCCGTTGCTCGACCGCCCCGCCGGGCAGCTCAGCGCCGGGCAGAAAACCCGCGTCGCCCTTGCCAAGTCCCTCATCAACACTCCCGATGTCCTCCTGCTCGACGAGCCGACCGCGAGCCTGGACCCCGACACCGCCGATACCGTCCGCACCTGGCTTGAGCGCTACCGGGCGGAAACCGGCTGCGCCATCCTGCTCGCCAGCCACAACATGGCCGAGGTCGAACGCCTCTGCGACACCGTCCTTATGCTCAAATCGGGCCGCCTCGTGGACCAAGGCACCCCCGCCGACCTTATCTCCCGCTACGGCCGCGACAACCTGGAGCAAGTCTTCCTGGACATCGCCCGCGCCCCAGATAGCAACCAGTCGGAGCATCGATCCCAAATCGCCAGCGCCCAAGCCGAAGAACCCATCGCCTGACGCCGCCATCACGCCGCGTAGATCATTTTCCGCGTCATCCCCCCGTCCAGGACGAACTCCGCTCCTGTCACGAACCCGGCCTCCACGCCCACCAGCCACGCCACCAGCCCCGCCACGTCATCCGGCCGTCCCACCCGCCCCGCCGGATGCTGCGCGTGGTCGGCCTCGCTCAATGCCTCCCCCGCCACGTCGATCCATCCCGGGCTGACGCAGTTCGCCCTCACCTCCGGCCCGAGGCTCACCGCGAGCGCGTGGGTCAGCGCCACCAGACCGCCCTTCGACGCCGCGTAGCTCTCCGTATCCGGCTCGCTCATCCGCGCCCGCGTCGACGCGATGGCGACGATGTTCCCCCGCGCCGCCCGCAGCATCTCCGCCCCCGCCCGCGCCAGCAGGAACGCCGCCGTCAGGTTGGTCCCGATCACGCGGGACCACTCGTCCAGCGACAAATCCGCGAGCGGCGTCCTGACCATGATCCCGGCATTGCTCACCAAAGCATCGAGCCGCCCCTCCTGCCTCCGCACCCCCTCGATCAACCCGGCCACCGCCCCCTCGTCCGACACGTCGGCCCGCACGCCCCGAACCCCCTCCGTCTCCGGCGCCGCCTGCACATCCACCCCCACGACCCGCCAGCCATCCCGCGCCAACCGCCGGGCCACCGCGAGCCCGATCCCGTGCGCCGATCCCGTCACCAAGGCGACCCGCTTGTCCATCCGATTATCCCGCCATCCGTTCGCCTTGATCCTAACGCATCAGCCCGGGCGATGACCGTGATACGATCCCGTGAACACGTGCTCCGCTCCGCTGGAGCAACCGCGCTCGCCCCCGATGTGTTGCCTGCCGACACCCTGATGGACCCCCTCGCTTGAACCCTCCCTCCCGCTGCGCCATTGCCGTCATCGCCAAGGCGCCCCGCCCCGGCCATGTCAAAACCCGCCTCCAGGGCCTCCTCACCGCCGAGGAAACCGCCGCTCTCGGCACGGCCTTCCTGCAGGACACCATCGGCAACGTCCTGCTCGCCGCCCAGCACGCCCCCATCGACGCCGTCGTCGCCTACGCCCCGGCCGGCGAAGAAGCCCGCTTCACCGGCATGATCCCCCCTAACGTCGCCCTCCTCCTGGCCGACGGCTCTGGCGGCGACGCACCCGGCGCCGAGGGCTTCGGCCGCGTCCTGCTCGACGCGACCCGCGCCCTCTTTGCTCAGGGCTATGCCGCAGCCTGCGTCCTCGGCGCGGACAGCCCGACCTTGCCCACCACCGAACTCGTCCGCGCCGCCCAGTTTCTCCTATCCGGCGACGCCGACGCCGTCCTCGGGCCCGCCGACGACGGCGGCTATTGGCTCCTCGGCCTCACCGCCCCGCATCCCGCGCCTTACGCCCGGATCGCCTGGAGCACCGGCAACGTCGCCGAAACCACCCGCCAACGCCTGCGCGAAGCCGGCCTGCGCACCGAGGAGCTCGCCGTCTGGCACGACGTCGACGACCCGCCCTCCCTCGCCCGTCTTTTGCACGAGATCGGCCGCAACGGCCCGGCCTACCCAGCCCCCCATACCGCCGCCTGCCTGCGCGCCCTCGGCATCGGCGACAGGCTGCCCGCGGCCGCGGATTGATGCGAACTGGCTGGCTCATCCCAGCGCTCGGCATCGTCCTCGTCCTGAGCGTCGCCGCCGGCCTCGCCATCCCCCCGCCCGGCGCCTTAGCCACCCTCTCCCGCCCGGACACCGAGCTCTATATCGCCGCCGCCCTCGCCGCCGCCCTCGCCTACGCCGCCGCCGTCTGGCTCGCCCGCAACCGCCGCCTCTCCTCCTGGTCCCTCGCCGTTATCCTCATCGCCGGCCTCGCCGCCCGCCTGCTGGCCGTCGCCAGCCCCCCGGTCCTCTCCACCGACCTCTACCGCTACGTCTGGGACGGCCGCGTTCAGGCCGCCGGCATCAATCCCTACCGCTACATACCCGCCGACCCGGCGCTCACCGCCCTGCGCGACGCCGCCCCGGGCCCCACCGCCATCTACCCCAACGTCAACCGCGCCGAGACCGCCCGCACCATCTATCCCCCCGCCGCCCAGGCCCTCTTCGGCGCCATCGGCCTCACCGCCTCCAGCATCTGGGCCATCAAGGCCGTCATGCTGGCCTTCGATCTCGCGACGGCCGCGATCGGCCTCCTCCTTCTGCGGTCCGCCGGCCGGCCCCTGGCCCAGATCGTCGTCTGGGCCTGGAACCCCCTCGTCATCTGGGAATTTGCCGGCGGCGGCCACGTCGACGCCGGCGCCCTGGCGTTCTCCGCCCTCGCCCTCTTCCTTGCCGCCCGCGCCCGCCCTGCCTGGGCCGGCGCCGCTCTCGGCATCGCCGTCGCCATGAAGTTCCTCCCCGCCGCCCTGTTCCCGGCCCTCTGGCGCCGCTGGAACAGGCGCACCCCGTTGGCCGCCGCCGCCGTCATCCTCGGCGGCTACGCCTGCTACGCCTCCGCGGGCCTGCACGTCCTCGGCTACCTCCCGGGCTATGCCCAGGAGGAAGGCCTCGAACGCGGCAGCGGCTTCCTACTTCTCCGCCTCCTCGCCCTGCTCGGCCCTCTGCCGCCCTGGGCCGGGCCGGCCTACATCGCCGCCAGCCTTGCGGGCCTCGCCGCGTTGGCCGCCGTCATCTGCCTCCGCCGCCCACTCCCCGCCAGCCCGGCCGCGCGCACGAACGTGATCGCCCGCGACGCCCTCCTGCTCTCCGCCGCGTTGATGGCCCTGCTTTCGCCGCATTATCCGTGGTATCTGACCATGCTGGTCCTCCCGGCCATCGTCGTCCCGGCCTGGAGCGTCCTCTGGCCAACGCTGCTGGCCCCGCTCCTTTATCTTGACTACGGCTACGACGACGTGTTGTGGCCAGCCCTCGTCTTCCTGCCGGCCATCGCGCTCCTGCCGCTCGACCTACGCTCATGCCGCCGGTCCCAAGCACCCGCCCTGCTTTCCCAACGAGGTTCCTGATGCCGGACACCCACCTTCCCGACCCGCGCCGCTACTTCGAGCAAGTCGCCAACACCAGCAGCGAAGCGGCCAGCCCCCCCGTCTGCCTCTATCTGGAGGTCACCAACCGCTGCAACCTCCTGTGCGAGACCTGCCCCCGCACCTTCGAGGATCTTGAACCCCCCGCCGACATGTCGATGGACCTGTTCCGCAGCATCGTCGACCAGCTCCCCAACGTCGCCCGCGTCGTCCTGCACGGCGTCGGCGAGCCGATGCTGGTCAAGCACCTGCCCGACATGATCCGCTACCTCAAGCAGCCCGGCCGCCAAACGCACGTCCTGTTCAACACCAACGGCACCCTCCTCGCCCCCAAGAAGCACCGCGAGATCATCGCCACCGGCCTCGACGAGCTCCGCGTCTCGCTCGACGCCGCCGAGGCCGCCACCTTCCTCAAGGTCCGCGGCAAGGACATGTTCGACCGCATCGTCCGCAACGTCAGCAGCTTCACCAACCTCCAGGCCGCCACCGGCGCGACCAAGCCGCTCGTTTCGTTGTGGCTGACGGGCCTGAAAGAAACCGTCGACCAGCTCCCCGACTTCGTCCGTCTCGCCGCGCGCATCGGCGTCAAGGAAGTCCACCTGCAGCGCCTCGTTTTCGACGACCAGGGCTTCGGCATGGCCCGCCCCGACAGCAGCCTGTTCGAGAGCACCCGCGCCGAGGAGGAGGCCGTCATCGCCGAAGCCCAAGCCATCGGCGCCGCCCTCGGCGTCCTGCTCGACGCCTCCGGCGCCACCGAACCCGGCCTGAGCCTCAAGAAGCAGGCGGACGACAAGCCTTGGTCCGTCTGCCGCCGCCCCTGGTCGCTGATGTATTTCACCGCCCACGGCCGCGCGCTCCCATGCTGCATCGCCCCCTTCAGCGCCCGCGGCTACGAGAATTACACCCTGGGCGACGCCACCCAGCAGACCCTGCGCGAGATCTGGAACAGCCCGGCCTATCGCGACTTCCGCACCAGCCTTGTCGGCGACGCCCCGCCCAAGCCCTGCCAGGGCTGCGGCCTGCGCTGGAGCCTGTAGATCCCAGGGCAATCTAAAGGCCAGGGCGCTGCCCTGGACCCGTTGGGGCCGCGGGCCCCAAACCCCAATTCGGCACAACCTCTCGCAACGGATCGGGGTCTGGGGCCTGCGGTCCCAGTGGGGTTCAGGGGCAAAGCCCCTGGCCTCCGGCGCATCGCACCGTTGACCAAGCGACAGCATTCGGCAACATTTCCGCGACCAGAAGGCGTCTTGACCAAAGGGAACCGCCCATGCAGCGCCGCTCCGTCCTCTTGCCAGCCCTCGCCGCCCTCGCCCTATCCGCGACCCAGGCGAAAGCCGCCGAACCCGGCCTCTGGTCCCTTTGGTCACAAACCCTCGCCCACGCCAAATACATCGACCTCACCCGCACAGTCACGCCCGACACCCCCGTTTGGCACGGCTTCGGCCCCTCCAAGTTCTCCCCCACAACCGACCCCAAAACCAGCCAGCCCTACACCTACGAAAAGGACGGTTTCGAGGCCACGCACTACGACCTCTCCACCGACCAGCTCGGCACCCAGCTCGACCCGCCCGCCCATTGGGCGCCCGAATACCCCTCCATTGACGAGCTTCCCCCCACCTACGCCATCCGCCCTCTCGTCGTGATCTCCATCACCGGCCAGGTCGCCAAGAATCCCGGCTACGCCTTGCAAACAGCCGACGTGAAAGAATTCGAGCGGCAGCACGGCCCGATCCCCGCGGGCGCCGTCGTCTTCGTCCGCTCCGACTGGTCCAAGCGCTGGCCCGACCCCGCTCTCTCCACCGAAACCGAGTTCCCCGGCGTCTCCCTCGACGCCCTCAAATACCTCCACGAGGACCGCCGCATCCTCATGCACGGCCACGAGCCGCTCGACACCGACACCACCCCCACCCTCGAAGGCGAGCACTGGCTCATGCACCACGGCTTCACCCAGGCCGAAGGCGTGGCCAACCTGGACCAGGTGCCCCCGACCGGCTGCCTGGTCTCCATCGGCTACCCCAAGCTCAAGGGCGGCACCGGCGGCTACGCCCGCTACGTCGCCATCTGCCCCGCCGACACTGAGGCCGGCGTCGCCCCGGGCCCCGCCGACGCTCCTCTGCCCAAATCCGATCACCCTCTGCACTGGGACAAAGCCGCCGGGACCCGCATTCGCTGACGTCCCTCGCCCCCGAGGGCAGGCATCCTCGCCCGCGCACAACAAAAACTCGTTTTGCTTGGTAAACCTGCAACACGGCGCCAGCAACAAGCCGCAGTCATCAGACTGACTCGCGTCTGACACCACCCTGTCCCGCATGGCCGCAATGATGCGCCGGTCGAGACCGGAGATTTGCTATGAGACTATTGCGGCCCCTCCTCTTGGCAAGCATCGCAGGAGCAGCCCTAACCTCGCCGGCGTTCGCCCAGGAAGATCCCCGGCTGAATGCGATCGAGACCCAAATCCGCGCCCTCCAGGCCGAACTGGCCAAGGTCCGCCGCGACCTCAACGCCGGCAACGCCGAATTGCGCAACGCCCGTCAGGCTCGCACCCGGCAAACGGCGCCGGCAGCCCGGCCTGCAAACCGCGCCGCGCAGCAGGCCGAGGCGGAACGGGGCGGCCTCAACCCGAACGTGCCGGTCAGCAACGTGGCCCCTCCGTCCACCAGCGCGCCGCCTGCGCCGGACAACCCCGGCGGCCTCAGCTTCCCCAAAGGACGGCCAACCCTCACGTTCAATGACGGCCGCTTTTCCACGTCCGTCGGCCTGCAACTGCACTACGACGTCGGCGGCTATTTCCAAGGCGACCGGCAACCGGACACGCGCGGGGTGCAACGGCTCGACACGTTCGGCCAGAACCTGCGCCGCGCCCGCCTGCTGTTCGAGTTCCGCTACGACGATGTCCAGGTCAACGTGACGCCCGACTTCGGCGGCTCGTCTGACGGCAACCCCACCTTGTACGAGGCGAACATCAACTGGGCGCCGGTCAAGCCGCTGACGGCCCCGCCCGGTTAGTTCAAGCCCTGGCTGACCCTGGGCGACAGCACCAGTTCCAACGCATTCCTGTTCCTTGAGCGGCCAAGCATCGTCGAGGCTTCGCGCGACATCGCCGCCGGCGACGCGCGCGCCTCCGCCGGCGTCCGTTGGTTCAAGGACCGCTACTTCCTGGCCAGTTACTTGACCGGCGGCTCCTACGGCAGCCAGCGCCCCGACCTGGCGCAGCCGCAGCAGACGGGCGCGACCTTGCGCGTCGCCGGGCGGCCCGTGGCAACCGGCGACTGGGATTGGGGCCTTGGCTTCTCCGGCTCGAGGGCCTTCCGCATCCAGCGCACCGCGAACGGCCAGAGCTTGACCGTGTCGGACCGGCCCGAGCTGCGGATCGACCAGAGCCGCCTGGTCAGCACCGGCGCGCTCACTGCCCGCAGCGCCTACACCTACGGCCCGGAATTCGCCCTGCGCTGGCGCAACGTCATGGTCCAGGGAAAATACATCCGCATCGGGGTGGACCGGACCGATGGCGGTCCCGTGGCGCCAACCCCCGGCCTCGAGTTCGGCGGCGGCTATGCCGAGGCAAGCTGGGTCGTCACCGGCGAACCCCGGACATACGGGGCCGCAAGCGCCGCCTTCGGCAATCCCTCCCAGGAACGCCCGTTCTCGCTGCGAAACGGGGGATACGGGGTCTTCGAGCTGGTTGCCCGCTACAGTCACATCGACCTGAACGACAGCGTCGCCCGTGGCCTCCCCGCGGTCAGGACCGGCGGCGTTTACGGCGGGCGGCAAGACGTCTACGGCGTTGGGGTGAACTGATATCCGAACGACTTCCTGCGTTTCATGCTCGACTACGATATCATCGACGTTGACCGGTTGAACCCGGCGGGCGCGACGCAGATCGGCCAACGCATCCAGGCCGTGGCGCTCCGGGCGCAGGCGGCGTTCTGACGCCATCGGCCGATGGCGGGACGCTCCATTAAATCGCCGGGGGTTGCAATGTCCAAGCGTCGCGTCGCGGGACGGCTCGCCGTCAGGACGCAAAGAATGATGCGTATTCAGAGACTTCTAAGCAACCACTTGCATGACGGGCAACATTGCATCGCCAGGCAAACGTGCCGGTCCGAGGCGAGCCGACGAGCACGCCCCCGATACGATGCAAAGCGAGACCCCTGAGTGTGGCGAATGCCGCTCCCGATCCGACGCAGGCGCCGGCCGCGGGACCAGGCCGCGCCGAATCATGAACGCCGGGAAACAGAGGACGCCTCGGAAGGGTTGAGGACCCGCCTGCACGAGGTGCGGGCTACGCCGCCGGGCAGGGCCCTGGACTGGATGCGCCGGGAGTTCTGGGGCTTGCTGCTGGCGTACTTGCCCGTGCGCGGGTTCAGAATGCATTGCGATCTGCGGAGACCCTGACGTGGACTCCGCATACGGGTCTATAAACGCCCATTTTGTAGTTTCGCGTGATTTGGTTTTTCGTGCTACCATGTATCAAATGACGCGCGACGGATTTCCAGGAAAAACAAGCAAAGCCAACAAACCAACCCTGCTGCCCGCCGCCGGACTCGAACCGGCACATCCTCACGGACATCGGATTTTAAGTCCGCTGCGTCTACCATTCCGCCAGGCGGGCGCACTCGTTGCTTAGCAAGCTCGGGCGCATTATCCAATGCCTATCGGCATGCAAATCCCCGGCTCAACGTCTCCGCCCGA
This sequence comes from Acetobacteraceae bacterium, assembly GCA_965217935.1. Lineage (GTDB taxonomy): Bacteria > Pseudomonadota > Alphaproteobacteria > Acetobacterales > Acetobacteraceae > JBBROS01. Next base: position 2,907,500 of record OZ244581.1, read on the forward strand.
TGCGTGACCTCCAGCGCCTCGCCTGCGCGGTGGCCATGCTCGGCGCGGCCGCAGCCCTGCCCGCCTGCGGGCATCGGGCGACGCAGCCGCTGGCCGCGGGCGAAGGCCCCGACCCGGTGCTGCCAGCCCCGCGCCCGGCCCTGATCCCCACGCTCAACATCGCTCCGGCCACGGGCTGGGCCGCGGGCGGCAAGCCGACGCCGGCCGCGGGCCTGCAGGTGAACGCCTTGGCGCAGGGGCTGGACCATCCGCGCTGGATTGCCGTGCTCCCGAACAACGACATCCTGGTCGCCGAAACCAACGCGCCGGACCGGCCCGAAGACGCCTCGGGCCTGCGCGGCCTGGTGCAGCGCCTGGTGCAGCGCAGCGCCGGGGCCGCCGTGCCGAGCGCCAACCGCATCACCCTGCTGCGCGAGGACGGGCGCGGCGGGGTCGAGCGGCACGTCTTCCTGACAGGATTGAACTCGCCCTTCGGCATGGCGCTGGTCGGCAACGACCTGTTCGTCGCCGACACCGACGCCCTGCTGCGCTTTCCCTATCGGCCTGGACAGACGGAGATTACAGCGCCCGGCGCCAAGATTTGCGACCTGTCTGCCGGGCCGATCAACCATCACTGGACCAAGAACGTGGTTGCAAGCCCGGACGGCGCCACGCTCTACGTGAGCGTCGGCTCGAACAGCAACGTGGGCGAGAACGGGCTGGCGGCGGAGCAGGGCCGGGCGGCCATCTGGGCGGTCGACGCGGCAACGGGCGCGCACCGCGTGTTCGCGAGCGGCTTACGCAACCCGGTCGGCATGGCCTGGCAGCCGCAAACGGGCGCGCTGTGGGCCGCGGTCAATGAGCGCGACGAGATCGGCAGCGATCTCGTGCCCGACTACATGACGGCGGTCCGCGACGGCGCGTTCTACGGCTGGCCGTTCAGCTATTACGGCCAGCACCTGGACACGCGGGCAACCCCGCAGGACCCGGCGCTCGTGGCGCGGGCGATCCCGCCCGACTACGCCCTCGGCGCCCACACCGCCTCGCTGGGCCTCGCGTTCTCAAGGCCGGGCAGCCTGCCCGCGCGGTTTGCCGACGGCGCCTTCGTCGGTCAGCACGGATCGTGGAACAGGACGCCCCGGAGCGGCTACCGGGTGGTGTTCGTCCCGTTCGCGGACGGCAGGCCCGCCGGCTTGCCAATAGAGGTCCTGAGCGGGTTCCTGGGCCGCGATGGCGAGGCCCGAGGCCGGCCCGTCGGCGTGGCGATGGACGGCGACGGCGCGCTGCTCGTCGCGGACGACGTCGGCAACACGGTCTGGAAGGTGACGGCGGACCGCGGGAGCTGAGCCAGGGTTTGATAAAAAGCTCGGCCGGCCACACATGAACGGCAGAGGAGGACGCGATGTATACCCAAGGGCTGTATCACCCAGACTCTCCCGCCAACCGCGCCGAGCCGGAACAACCCGAGCAGGCGGCCCGGTTCCAGCAGCGGATCGACCGCGAGGAGCGCATCGAGCCGAACGACTGGATGCCCGCGGCCTACCGCAAGACCTTGACCCGGCAGATCGCCCAGCACGCCCACTCCGAGATCATCGGCATGTTGCCCGAGGGCAACTGGATCACCCGCGCCCCCACGCTCCGCCGCAAGGTGACCTTGCTGGCCAAGGTGCAGGACGAGGCTGGGCACGGGCTATATTTGTATGCCGCCGCCGAGACACTCGGCAAAAGCCGCGAGGAGATGTTCGACGAGCTGCTGGCCGGCAAGGCGAAATACAGCTCGATCTTCAACTACCCCACGCTGTCCTGGGCCGACATGGGCGCCATCGGCTGGCTGGTCGACGGCGCCGCGATCATGAACCAGATCCCGCTCTGCCGCTGCTCCTACGGCCCCTACGCGCGGGCCATGATCCGGGTGTGCAAGGAGGAGAGCTTCCACCAGCGCCAAGGCTACGAGATCATGCTGGCCCTCAGCCGCGGCTCGCCCGAGCAGAGGGAGATGGCCCAGGACGCCCTGGACCGCTGGTACTGGCCCTGCCTGATGATGTTCGGCCCGCCCGACGGCGACAGCACGCATAGCGACCAGTCCGCCAAATGGAAGATCAAGCGCTTCTCCAACGACGAGCTGCGCCAGAAATTCATCGACGCCCTCGTCCCGCAGGCGCAGTTCCTCGGTTTGACCCTGCCGGACCCTGACTTGCGGTTCGAGGCTGCGGACGAACCGGCGGCCGATGGCGCCCCCGGCGGGCACTGGCGGCATGGGCCGATCGACTGGGACGAGTTCAAGCAGATCCTGGCCGGCAACGGGCCGTGCAACCGCGGACGCATCTCGGCCCGGCAGAGGGCGCACAAAGAGGGCGCCTGGGTGCGCGAGGCCGCCGCCGCCTACGCGGAGAAGCAGGCCAGCAAAGCCAAGATCGAGCCGCTGGCGGCCTGAGGGAGAACGGCATGGCGGAACTCAGGACGCCCAACTCGCCGTTGTGGGAGGTGTTCCTCCGCAGCCGCAACGGCCTGGCGCATAAGCACGTCGGCTCCCTCCACGCCGCCGACAGCACCCTCGCCGTCCAGGCGGCTCGTGACCTCTACACCCGCCGCGGCGAAGGCCTGTCGATCTGGGTCGTGCCCAGCAACGCCATCACCGCCTCCGACCCGGCGGACAAGGACATGATGTTCGAGCCCACCGCCTCCAAAGTCTACCGGCACCCGACCTTCTACGACGTCCCGGACGACGTCGGGCACATGTAAGCGGGCACCTGCCGGATGGCGACGACATCGATCAAGGTCATCGAGACGCCGCTCGTCCTCTACGTGCTGCGCCGGGCCGATGACGCCCTGATTCTCGGCCACCGCCTGTCGGAGTGGATCGGCCACGGCCCGATGCTGGAGGAGGAGATGGCGCTCGGCAACATCGGCCTCGACCTGATCGGCCAGGCCCGCGCGCTCTACGCCTACGCGGGCGAGGCGGAGGGGCAGGGCAACGACGAGGACCGGCTCGCCTACCTGCGGGACGCGCCGCAATACCGCAACCTCCTGTTGGCCGAGCACCCGAACGGCGACTTTGCCCAGACGATGGTGCGGCAACTCTTCTACTCCGCCTTCGCGGACCTCTACTGGCAGGCGATGCGGTCCAGCCAGGACGGCGCCCTGGCCGGCATCGCCGCCAAATCGGAGAAAGAGAGCGCCTACCATCTGCGCCACGCCTCGGAATGGGTGATCCGGCTCGGGGACGGCACGGCGGAAAGCCATGCCCGCGCGCAGGAGGCGGTGGACCAGCTCTGGGGCTACACCGGCGAGATGTTCGAGTGCGACGCGGCCGAACAAGACTTGGTTGCGGGCGGCACGGCAACCGATCCGGCGGGCTTGCGCGCGGCCTGGGACGGCACGGTGGACCAGGTGCTGACGCGGGCGACGCTGACCCGCCCCGCCAGCCAATGGATGCAGACCGGCGGCCGCTCGGGACGGCACGGCGAGCACCTGGGCCACCTACTCAGCGTGATGCAGCACGTCCAGCGCACCTATCCGGGCGCGGTCTGGTGAGCGGGGACGCGGAGCGCGCCCTGCTCCTGCGCGCCCGCCGCGCCGTGGAGGCGGTCTGCGACCCTGAAATCCCGGTCCTGACCATCGCCGACCTCGGCATCCTGCGCGACGTCGCCGTCGAGGACGGCGCGGTGCGGGTCGTCATCACGCCCACCTACTCCGGCTGCCCGGCCATGACCATGATCCAGTTCGAGATCGAGCTCGCCTTGGCCAAGGCCGGCATCGAGCAAGGCCGCGTGCAGACGGTGCTGAACCCGGCCTGGACCACCGATTGGATGACCGAGGCCGGCCGGCGGAAGCTCACGGCCTACGGGATCGCCCCGCCCCGTCCCGGCGGCGGGCGCAGGGCGCTGTTCGGAACGGACGACGTGGCCTGCCCGCATTGCGGCTCGCGAGCCACCCGGGTGCTGTCCGAGTTCGGCTCCACCTCCTGCAAGGCGCTGTGGCGGTGCGAGGCGTGCCGCGAGCCGTTCGACTACTTCAAGTGCCACTAAGGGCTTGTCCGATACTTATCGCTACGTTCCGTCGGGTCGGACAAGGCCTTAGTCTTTGTTTAGACGGGCAGCTTTGTCGGCGTGCCGAAGCGTTTATTGCCGATGCCGCCCTATGGGCTCGTTCAGGACGAACCGCTATGGCATCTGATGAACGAGCCCTCAGCCTCTGTTTTGCCGGGCAGCTTTGCCGGCGTGCTGCCGCACTGATGGCCGGCGGCGCCCTGACCGCCCCATGACGGCCCGCACGCCGCGCTTCCATACGCTCACGGTCCAGGACGTCCGCCGCGAGACGCAGGACGCGGTCTCGATCGCCTTCGACGTTCCCGCCGGCCTGCATACGGACTACGCGTTCGAGGCCGGGCAGTACCTGACGCTGCGCAAGACGCTGGACGGGGAGGAGGTGCGCCGGTCCTATTCCATCTGCTCCGGGCCGGATGACGGCGAGCTGCGGATCGCGGTCAAGCGCGTCGACGGCGGCCGGTTTTCCGTCTGGGCCAATGCCGGCATCAACGTGGGCGACACGCTCGACGTGATGACGCCGACGGGCCGGTTCGGGATCGCGCATCGGCCGGACCAGGCGCGCGTGTTCGCGGGCTTCGCGGCCGGGTCGGGCATCACCCCCATCCTGTCGGTCGCGCGCGGCATCCTGGCCCGCGAGCCGGAAAGCCGGATGTTCCTGTTCTACGGCAACCGCTCCACCGGGGAGATGCTGTTTCGCGAGGCGCTGGAGGACCTCAAGGACCGGCGCCTGGGCCGGCTGTCGGTGTTCAACGTGCTGTCGCAGGAGCGGCAGGACGTGCCGGCGCTGAACGGACGGCTGGACGCGGACAAGGTTCGGTTGCTGCTGCGGCATATCGTGCCCTCGGAGATCATCGACCACGCCTTCGTCTGCGGCCCGGCGGAGATGAGCGGCGACGTCGAGGCGGCGTTGCGGGAGCTCGGGCTTAAGCCGAACCAGATCCACGTCGAGCGCTTCGTCTCGGCGTCCGGCGGCAAGCCACGCCCGAGGCCCGCCGCTGCCGCCTCCGGGACCCCGTTCGCCACCGCGGCGCTGATCTCCGACGGGCGGCGGGCGGAGGCGCCGGTGGCCGAGGGCGAGGCGGTGCTGGACGCCGCCCTCCGGGCCGGCCTCGATCTGCCCTACGCCTGCAAGGGCGGGATGTGCAGCACCTGCCGCGCGCATCTGGAGGAGGGCACGGTGGAGATGGCGGCCAATTTCTCCCTCGAACCCTGGGAGATCGAGGCCGGCTTCATCCTGACATGTCAGGCCCGGCCGACCTCGCCGCGGGTGGTGATCGACTTCGACCGGGTTTAAGGCCGTGCTCCGACAAAGCGGCCCGGCAAAACAAGGGCTTGAGGCGCTTGTTCGCTCGATCAAATCGCAGCGGTTGTCTCCAAACGAGCCCTGAGCCGAGTAAGCGCACTATTCCGTGCCGTGCCTTGGCAGTCTTCAGAACTGCAACTGCGCCCGCCCGGCGACCAGATCGATGCTCCTGGGCGAGCGCCCGCCGCTGATGTCGGCGTGCTCGTACTGCGCCGAGAAGCGGATCGGCTCGACCGGCCACCAGTTGACCCCGGCCGTCCAGATCCGCTGCACCCCGCCGCGCACGTCGGCGCTGTTGAGATCGACGGTCGAGTAGCGCGCGCCGACCTCGACCGCGCCGAAATTGCCGGCGCGCGGGTTGAAGCCCTCGGCCGGCTTGGGCACGCCCCACACGCCGCTTTTCGCCAAGTACTGCCGCGGCGTGCCGAGGACGGCATAGCCGGCCTGGGCATACCAGCCGCTGAAGTTCAGCGTGCCGCCGCCCGCGTCCTGCCGGCGGTCCAGCAGGATCGAGTACCACTCGCCCTGCAACCACAGCCGCCCGGCCGCGAAGCCGAGTTCCGGCCCGACCACGCCGATGTTGCGGGTCTGCACCGAGCCGGTGGACAAGGGCGCCGGCACGGGGTCGATCGAGAATTCCGGCTGATCGGACAGCGAGTAGGCCGGCAGCTTGCCCGCGGCCCGGGCCGGGCGGAACACGTATTCGCCCGAAACGCCCAGGTGCAGCAGCATGGCGCCGGTCTTGAGCGGCAAGCCTGCCGCGCGGGCGATGACGGCGCGCTGGTCGCCGTCCCGCCCCGGCCCGCCTTGCCCGGCCGTGAGTGCCGCGGCCAGGAGATAACGGTCCCCATGCGCCTCGGCCTGGATCGCCTCGCGGTCGATGCCGCCGGCGATGTTGCGCGTGATGGTCGAGATGCTGGCTCGCTCCAGGAAGAGCAGGTTGCCGACGCCCATCGTCGATTCCAGGCCGTTGTTGACGTGGAAGATGCCGCCGGTGAAGGTGAACGGCTTCAGGCCGGTATAGGCGATCTTGGCCTCGAACAGCTTACCCCGCCCGCCGGGCGAATGGCCGAAATCCCAGATGAAGCCGACCTCGACGTCGTCGTCGTATTTGAGCCTGGCGCCGACGCGCAGGCGGCGGCCGTTGAACCCGGCGCCTTGCCCGCCGGGCCGGCTGTTGCTGAAGCTGCCCTGGTCGAGCTGAAACAGCCCATACGGCTGCAACTCGAAGCCGCCGCCGAGCCGGACGGTCGTATCGAGGGCTCGCGCGGGCGTCGCTGCCAGGCCCAACGCAAGCGCCGCCAATAGACGAACAAAAACCTGGTTTTGGTTCGGCATCGAAGCACCCGGGCTGAATTGGCCAGCGTCTCGGGCGCCGAACACGATGTCAAATAACTTTTGACCCTGTTGCCAACCGTATCGTTTTGTCAATCAAACTGCGTGCGGAGATCGACCACCCGCTTCGCTTTGCCCATCGACCGTTGCAGCGTTCCGGGAGGCTCGACCACCACCGCCGCGGTCAGGCCGACCGTGTTCTTGATCACGCCCATGACCAGCTCGGCCTCATGCGGCAGGCCGCCGCCGTCCCAGTAATCGGGGCGGCATTCGGCATGGACGGCCATCCGGTCCATCCGGCCCTCGCGGCTGAGCCTGATCTGGAAATGCCCGCCGCACCAGGGACGAGCGAGCAGGATTTCCTCGATCTGGGTGGGAAACACGTTGACGCCGCGCAGGATCAGCATGTCGTCCGAGCGTCCGGTCACTTTCTCCATGCGGCGGAAGCCCGGGCGCGCGGTGCCGGGCAGCAGGCGCGTGAGGTCCCGGGTGCGGTAGCGGACGACGGGCAGCGCCTGCTTGGTCAATGACGTGAACACGAGTTCGCCCGCCTCGCCTTCCGGCAGCACGGCGCCGGTGTCAGGGTCGATCACCTCGGGGTAGAAGTGGTCTTCCCAGACATGCAGGCCGTCCTTGGTCTCGACGCACTCCTGCGCGACCCCCGGCCCCATCACCTCGGAAAGGCCGTAGATATCGACGGCCTGGATGCCGAAGCTGGCCTCGATCTCCCGCCGCATGGCATGGGTCCAGGGCTCGGCCCCGAAGATGCCGGTTTTGAGCGAGCTGGCGCGCGGGTCGAGGCCCTGGCGGATGAACTCGTCGAGGATGGCCAGCATGTAGCTCGGCGTGATCATGATGATCTCGGGCCTGAAGTCCCGGATGGCCTGCACCTGCCGCTCGGTCATGCCGCCCGACATCGGGATCACGGCGCACCCCAGCCGCTCCGCCCCGGCGTGCGCGCCGAGCCCGCCGGTGAACAGCCCGTAGCCGTAGGCGTTGTGAACCTTCATGCCGGGCCGCCCGCCGGCGGCATGGATGGAGCGGGCCATGAGGCTGGCCCATACGTCGAGGTCGTCCTTGGTGTAAGCGACGACGATGGGCTTGCCGGTGGTGCCGGAGGAGCCGTGCAGGCGGGCGACTTCGGCCTGCGGCACGGCGATCAGGCCGAACGGGTAGGTGTCGCGGAAGCTGGCCTTGGTCGTGAAGGGGAAGCGGGCGATGTCGGGCAGGTCGCGGAAGTCGGAGGGGTGGACGCCGGCGGCGTCGAAGGCGTCGCGGTAATAGCGGACGCGGCCGTAGGCGTGCTTGAGCGACCAGGCCATGCGCTCGCGCTGCAGCGCCTGGACCTCATCGCGTGACGCCCGCTCGACGGGGTCGAACACGCCGCCGCTACGGCTGCCTTCTCTGGACATCGGCCATCCTCCAACGCGAGCGATGATGCGGCTTCGCGGCCTGCTGTTTCAAGGCGCGCGGGCGCTCGGGGCCTCCGAGCCGGCGCCGGTCAATGGTTTGCCTCTCGACCGCATCGCCTTGATCAGCAACGGCGCCGACCACAACAGGATCGTCGCCACTCCGAGCGCACCTGCGATCGGGCGCTCGAAGAACGCTAGCAGCGAGCCGTCGGCCTTGATCAACGAGGTGATGAAGTTCTGCTCCAGCATCGGGCCGAGCACGAGACCGAGGATGGCGGGCGCGACCGGGATGGCGTTCTCCTCCATCACGAACCCGAGCACGCCCATGACCAGGGTGACGACGACGCCGTAGGCGCTGTTGGTGATGGCGAAGGCGCCGACGATGCAGAAGATCAGGATCAGCGGCATCAGCACGCGGGTGGGGACGCGCAGCGCCTGCTTGCCCAGCTTGATGGCGAGATAGCCGAACGGGAGCAGCAGCAGGTTGGCGAGGAAGAAGGTGATGAAGACGGCATGGATCAGCTCGGGGGAGTGAATGAAGATGGTGGGACCGGGGTTCATGCCCTTGACGTAGAGGACGCCGATGACGACGGCGGTAATGGAATCGCCGGGGATGCCGAACACGAGGGCGGGTATCCATGCGCCGGAGACGGCGCCGTTGTTGGCGGCACTGGCCTCCGCGATGCCCTCGACATGGCCGGCGCCGAACTTCTCGGGCGTGCGGGAAAGTTTCTTGGAGACGGCGTAGGCGATCCAGGCGGCGATGTCCGCCCCGGCGCCGGGCAGCGCGCCGATCACGGCGCCGAGCGCGCTGCCGCGCAGGCCCTGCTTCCAATACAGGCGAAGGTGGGTGGCCTGTTCGGCGAAGATGCCGGTGATGGGGCCTTTCGGCGGCGGCGGCAGAGGGGTGGTGGCGACGGCGGCGCGCAGCACCTCGGAGACGGCGAACAGGCCGATCATGGCGGGGATGAATGGGACGCCGGACATGAGGTCCACGTCGCCGAACGCGAACCGGGGCTGGCCGGCCGGGTTGTCGAGGCCGACGGTGGAGAGGAAGAGGCCGATGGCCAGCGCGGTCAGGCCCTTGACCGGCGAGGAGGGGGCGATGAACACGGCGCAGGAGAGGCCGAGGCAGACCAGCCAGAAATACTCGAAGGAGGAGAACTCGAGCGCGAACTCGGCGAGCCAGGGGGCGGCGAAGACGAGGACCGTGGCGCCGAACAGGCCGCCCAGGCAGGAGAAGACGAGGCCGGCGCCGAGCGCCCGTTCGGCGTGGCCTTGCCGGGTCATGGCGTAGGCCTCGTCGGCGTAGGCGGCGGAGGCGGGGGTGCCGGGGATACGCAGCAGGCAGCCGGGGATGTCGCCCGAGAAGATGGCCATGGCCGTGGCCGTCACGATGGCGGCGATGGCGGGAACCGGGTCCATGAAGAAGGTGACGGGGACCAGCAGCGCGGTGGCCATGGTGGCGGTGAGGCCGGGGATGGCGCCGACGAACAGGCCGAACGCGGCGGACGCGGCGATGACGGCCAGCACGTAGGGCTGGAACACGAGTCCGATGGCGGGCCAGGCTTCGAACATGGGTCAGGTCCCGCCGGTCAGGATGGCGGCGTTGGGCAGGGGGACGCGCAGCAGGCCGTCGAACACCCACCAGGCGGCGAGGATGGCGAGCGGGGTGACGGCGATGGAGAGGAGGACGGGCGCGCGGAAGGCCATCAGCAGGCCGAACAGCAACGCGCCGCCGGTGAGCAGGAAGCCGAACACCGGCACGAGCAGGATGTAGCCGGCGACGAGCAGGATGACGGCGGCGAGGCGGAGCCAGGAGGCGGGGACGAGACCCCAATCATGAAGGCTGACCACGCGGTTGGCGCCGCCCTGGCGGTTGCGGAGACCGGACCAGACGCTGGCGAGGCCGAGCGCCATCACGAGCGCGCCGATGGCGAGCGGGAAGGTGGCGGCGCCGTAATCCTGGCCGGGCATGTCGGGATAGCCCCAGGACGCCCCGATAAGGACGATGCCGCAGGCCAGGAGCAGGAGCCCGATGGTCGCGTCGCTGAGGCGCATGGCCCGGCGCCGCTACTTCGCTAAGCCGGCTTCCTTCATCACTTTTCCAAGACTCGCATCGGCCTGTTTCATGAAGGCTTCGGCCTTGTCGCCGGGCTCATAGAGCGCGCCGAAGCCGCGGTCCTTGAGGAACTTCTGGTATTCGGCGCTGTGATAGGCTTTGTCGACGGCCTGGCGCAGGGTTTGGGTCACGTCGGCCTTCATGCCCTTCGGCCCGGCAAGCGTGCGCCAGGCGGCGACGGTCCAGTCGGAGCCGGTGGCTTGCTTGAGGGTCGGCACGTTGGGGAACAGCTCTTGGGGTTCCGGGCCCATGCTGGCGAGGGCACGGACCTTGCCGGCTTCGATCAAGGCGCGGCCCTCGGCGAGGGAGGCGGTCACGATGTCGATGCCGCCTGCGACCATGTCGGTGAGGCCCGGGGCTGCGCCCTGGCTCGGCACCCAGGTGACCTTGTCGGCGGCGACGCCTTCGGAGAGCAGCCAGCCGGCGAGGCCCAGGTGCCAGATGCCGCCCTGGCCGGTGCCGGAGGCCTTGAAGGTTCCGGAGGGCTTCTGCTTGATCGCGGCCAGAAGGTCGGCGGCCGTCTTGTAGGGGGAGCTGGCGGCGACCATCAGCCCGCCCGGGTCGGCGTTGATGACCGCGAGGGGGGTGTAGTCGGCGGGACCGAGCTTGGTGAGGCCTTGGTGGTGCATCATGGCGATCTCGACCGTGATGAGGCCGATCGTATAGCCGTCGGAGCGGGCGGAGGCGATGGCGGTATGGCCGACGACGCCGGAGCCGCCGGTGCGGTTGATGACGTTGACGGGCTGGCCGAGGTCTTTCTCGAGCAGGGTGGCCATGACGCGGGCAACTGCGTCGGTGCCGCCGCCGGCGCCCCAGGGGACGATGAGCTGGATTGGGCGTTCGGGGTAGCCGGCGGCGCCGGCGGCGGCTGGCGAAGCCAGGGTGAGGGCGAAGAGGCCGATGGCGAGGCTGCGGCGCAGCATGATGGATGTCCTCCCGTGGCTGGGGGACGTATGGCCGTCCCCTCCGGATTTATGGGATGAACTAGAGGCGATCCGCGCGCTTGTGACAACAGGGGAGAACGAAGGGCATGGCCGAAAATGTTTCACGTGGAACGTCGTGGGGCGCCGCGGCGGCCGGATCGTTTGGAAATTGTTGGCAGGGGCGGCGTTGACGCTGCTGCCAGCAACGCGCTGACGAGGAGGATGAGCCGATGATGCCGACCGGGTTCTATCGTGCGGCGGACTATGCCGTGGCGCTGCTGTTCAGCCGGTTGACCCGGTCGCGGTCGCTGCCGCGGCGGGCGCGGATCGTGATCGGGGCGGCGGGCGTGGCGGACGCCGGGGCGGCGTGGCTGGGCGCGGGCGCGGCCGGGCCGGGGAGCAGGGGCGGGGTGCGGCAGCGGTTGTCTTGGGGTGGCGTGGCGCTGGTGGGCGCCGGGCTGCTGCTTCGGCGCGAGTCGTTCGGCGTGCGTGCGGCGCTGGTCGGCGTGGGCGCGTCGCGTCTGGCGCTGGTGGCAGCGGGCGACCGGGCCGCGCGGGCTTGGGCGGGAGGCGAGGGCGCGGACGGGGTGGGGTATCCGCCGCTCGACGTGCCGAAGCAGGTGGTGAACGACATCTACGTGGTCGATAGCCTGCTGCCGGGCCTGGTGGGGCGGCTTGCCGGGGCGCGCATGACGATCATCCGGCTGGAGGACGGCGGGTTGCTGCTGCATTCGCCGGTGCGGTTCAGCACGGGCCTGCTGCGGGCGGTGCAGCGGCTCGGGCCTGTCCGGCATCTGGTGGCGCCCAGTTTCGCGCACTGGATGTTCGTGCAGGACTGGCAGCGGGCGTGCCCGGCGGCGGCGGCGTGGGCGGCGCCGGGCCTGCGCGAGCGGCTGCAGGTGCGGATGAGCGGGGTGCGGTTCGACCATGACCTGCCGGACCATGCGCCCGAGGCATGGGGAGAGGGAATCGAGGTCGTGATGGTGAGGGGCGGGCTTGGGTTCCACGAGGCGGCGCTGTTCCACCAGCCGTCGCGCACGCTGGTGCTGACGGACTTGGTGCTGAACCTGGAAGCGGGGAAGGCGCCGGCGTTGATGCGGCCGGTGGCGCGGCTGCTCGGGGTGGTCGCGCCGGGGGGGATGCCGCCGATCTACTTGCGGGCCTTGATCAAGCTGCGGCTGCGTTCGGCGGCCGAGGGCGCGCGGCGGCTGCTGGCGTTGCGGCCCGAGCGGGTCATCTTCGCGCATGGGCGGTGGTTCGAGCGGGACGGGACGGCGGCGCTGCGGCATTCGCTGCGGTGGCTGATCCGTTAGGGATAGGCAGGGCGAACGCATTTGAAGAAAGGCCGGGGCTTTGCCCCTGAACCCCACTGGGGCCGCAGGCCCCAGACCCCGATACGGCGCAGGGCGCTCCGCTAAAAGGCGGCCTCCTAATAAGCTGGGGTTTGGGGCCCGCGGCCCCAACGGGTCCAGGGCAGCGCCCTGGCCTTGCCGTCCTCGACCACGCAAATGCGGTTGCCCTTAGGGATGAGGCGTTCCGGCTTGCGTCGCGGAATGGCCGATGCAAGTATCCGATCAAGCGGATGCTTCAAGCCGCGGCAAGCGATTTGAGGGGAAGCCGCCGATGGGCCAGGGCGAGTCCGTTGTTCCGACGCTTGAGATGCGCGGCATTTCCAAGAGCTTCCCCGGCGTGAAGGCGCTCGACAACGTGAACCTGAGGGCCTGGGGCGGCGAGGTGCTGGCGCTGATGGGGGAGAACGGGGCCGGCAAGTCGACCTTGATGAAAATCCTCTCCGGCGCCTACCAGGCCGACCCCGGCGGCACGCTGCTGATCGACGGCAAGCCGGTGGTGATCGAGGACCCGATCGCGGCGAAGCGGCTGGGCGTGTCGATCATCTACCAGGAGCTGGCGTTCGCGCCGAACCTGACGGTGGCGGAGAACATCTATCTCGGGTCCGAGCCGCGGCGCATGGGGCAGGTGGATCGCGCGGCGATGCGGAAGGGCTGCCAGCCGGTGCTGGACCGGCTGGGGACGCCGTTCGGCGCCGATGACCTGGCCGGGTCGCTGTCGATCGCCGAGCAGCAGATGGTGGAGATCGCCCGGGCGCTTCATGCGAGGTCGAAAATCCTGGTGCTGGACGAGCCGACGACGGCGCTGTCGTCGCGGGAGACGGAGCGGCTGTTCGACCTGGTGCGCCAGCTTCGCGCGGAGGGGATCGCGCTGATCTATATCTCGCACCGCATGGCCGAGGTGTATGAGCTGGCCGACCGGGTGAGCGTGCTGCGCGATGGGACGGATGCCGGGACGCTGACCCGCGACGAACTGAGCGCCGAGAGCCTGGTGAAGATGATGGTCGGGCGCGACCTGTCGAGCTTCTACACCAAGCAGCATGACCCTGAGGCCGTGCATGGGGATGTGGTGCTGCAGGTGGAGGGCGTGACCGATGGGGGGCGCCGGGTCAAGCCGTGCAGCTTCAAGCTGCACAAAGGCGAGGTGCTGGGCATCGCGGGACTGGTCGGCTCCGGGCGGACGGAGCTGGCGCGGCTGATCTACGGCGCGGACGATCGGGCGGGCGGGGACATTCAGCTCGAAGGGTCGGTCGTGCCGCTGCGGGCGCCGGAGGAGTCGCTGGAGGCGGGGCTTGCCTACCTGACCGAGGACCGCAAAGGGCTTGGGCTGTTCCTCGACCTGCCTTGCTCGACGAACATCAATCTCGGCGTGATTGCCCGAGACTCGCGCACGGGCGGGGTGCTGGACCTCGCAGCCTGGAAACGGCGGGCGCGCGAGGCGTTCGGGTCGCTGCAGGTGCGGGCGGCGAGCCCGGAGGTGACGGTCGGCAGCCTTTCCGGGGGCAACCAGCAGAAGGTGCTGCTGGCGCGCTGGCTGGAGACGGGGCCGAAGGTGCTGATCCTGGATGAGCCGACCCGGGGGGTTGATATTGGCGCGAAGTCGGAGATCTACCGGATCGTCGACACGCTGGCCAAGCGCGGCATCGGCGTGATCGTCATTTCCAGCGAACTGCCGGAGATCATCGGCATCTGCGACAGGGTGCTGGTGATGCGCGAGGGGCGGATCGCCGGCGAGGTCGGCGGACCCGGCGGCGGGCCGATCACGCAGGAGGCGATCATGGCCTACGGCGCCGGGGCTGCGGCGTAATCAGAAGGAACAGCGATATGGCCGACACGCAGCAGGCAGCCATCGGGCCGGTCGTCGCCCGTCCAACGTCGGGCCGGGCCAAGTGGCGGGGGGCGCTGCAGGCGCTGGGCATGCTGCCGGTGCTGATCATCCTGGCGATCGCGTTCCACTACATGAGCGACCAACGGTTCCTGTCGGCGCAGAACATCTCGATCGTGGCGCAGCAGGCGTCGATCAATACCGTGCTGGCGGCCGGTATGACGTTCGTGATCCTGACCGGGGGCATCGACTTGTCGGTCGGCAGCATCCTGGCCGCATCGGCGATGGCGGCGCTGATGGGGTCGATGATCCCTGGGTGGGGCTTGCTCGGCGTGCCGGCGGCGCTGCTGGTCGGGCTTGGGTTCGGGCTGGTGAACGGGAGCCTGGTCGCGTTCGGCAAGTTGCCGCCGTTCATCGTGACGCTCGGGTCGTTGACGGCGGTGCGGGGGCTGGCGCGGCTGATGGGCGAGGACAAGACGCTGTTCAACCCCGACCTCGCGTTCGCCTTCATCGGCAACGCGCGGGTCCCGCTCGCGCCCGGGATCGGCATTCCGGTGCTGGCGATCATCGCCCTGGCAGTCATTTTGCTGTCCTGGTTCCTGCTGCGGCGGACCGTGCTCGGGGTTTGGATCTATGCGGTGGGCGGCAACCCGGCGGCGGCGCGGCTTTCTGGCATCAAGGTCTGGCGGGTGCTGCTGTTCGTCTACGCGGCGTCTGGGCTGCTGGCCGGGCTGGGCGGGGTGATGTCGGCGGCGCGGCTGTATGCGGCCAACGGATTGCAGCTTGGGCAGAGCTATGAGCTGGACGCGATCGCGGCGGTGATCCTGGGCGGGACGAGCTTCGTGGGCGGCATCGGCTCGATCTGGGGCACGCTGGTCGGCGCGCTGATCATCGCGGTGCTGTCGAACGGGTTGACCTTGCTGGGCGTGTCGGACATTTGGCAGTTCATCGTCAAAGGGCTGGTGATCATCGGCGCGGTGGCTTTGGACCGGGCGCGGCTGCAGGGCAGCGCCCGGACCTGAAATCATCGCCGGCTTGTATCAGGGCTGCCTCGCCGGCGGAGACATAAGGCCCAGGGAGAGAGTGTTCATGTTCAGGATGTTGTTGCTGGCCGGCGCCGCGCTCATGTCGGTTGCGAGCGCGTCGGCGAAGGATTTGAAGGGGGTTGGGGTGACGGTCGGGTCGCTCGGCAACCCGTATTTCGTGGCGCTGGGCAAGGGCGTGGAGGCGGCGGCGCACAAGATCAACCCGCAAGCCAAGGTAACGCTGAGCTCGGCCGACTACGACCTCAACAAGCAGTTCACGCAGATCGACAACTTCATCTCCGCCGGCGTGGACCTGATCCTGGTCAATGCGGCTGATCCGCGGGCGATCGCGCCGGCGATCAAGCGGGCGCAGGCGGCGGGGATCACGGTGGTGGGCGTGGACGTGGCGGCTGCCGGGGCGGATGCGACGGTGCAGACGAACAACGTGGAGGCGGGGAAGATTTCCTGCCAGTTCCTGGCCGACTCGATCGACCATAAAGGCAACGTCGTGATCGAGAACGGGCCGCAAGTGTCGGCGGTGATCGACCGGGTGAACGGCTGCAAGGACGTGCTGAAGCAGTATTCCGGTATCAAGCTGCTGTCCGACGACCAGGACGCCAAAGGGTCGCGGGACGGCGGGCTGAACGCGATGCAGGGCTACATCACGCGGTTCCCTGATCTCGCGGGCGTGTTCGCCATCAATGACCCGCAGGCGATCGGCAGCGAGTTGGCGGCCAAGCAGCTCAACAAGAGCGCCATCGTCATTACGTCGGTGGACGGCGCGCCGGATATCGTGAACGCGATCAAGGGCGGCGGCCCGATCAAGGCGTCCGCGAGCCAGGACCCGTACTCGATGGGGCAGATCGCGGTGCAGACCGGGTATGACATCATGAACGGCAAGAAGCCGGAGAACCCGATGATCCTGATGGCGCCGAAGCTGGTGACGAAGGCGAACGTCGACAGTTATCAGGGGTGGTCGCACTAACGCTAATCGGACGTTCGTGGCTTGTGCTAAAAACGTCCGATTAGACGCCTTTAAAGACGCATCATTCTTCGCGTCGTGACGGCGAGCCGTTTTGCGAAATGATGCTTAGCCCGTCGCGGCAGAGGCTTTACGGCTACAGGAAGCTGACGGGGTCCACGTCAACGTTCACGCGGGCGCTGCCCGGCGTCTGCACCCGCCCGAGCCATTCGCGCAGCAGCGGCTGCACCGCGATGTCCCGGCGCGTTTTCAGCAGCAGGCGGCGGCGGTGGCGGCCGCGGAGGATGGCCAGCGGCGCCGGGGCCGGGCCGAGGACGACGATGCCGTCGCCGTGCGGGGCGGACCGGCCGAGGGCTTGGGCGAGGGCGTCGGCGGCGGGTGCGGTGTCGGCGCTGACGATGAGGGCGGCGAGGCGGCCGTAGGGGGGCCAGCCGCCGGGGCGCCGGGTTTCGGCCTCGGTCTGCATGAAGGCGGAGAGGTTGCCGCCGACCAGCGCCTGCATGACCGGGTGCTCGGGGCTGAAGGTCTGCAGCAGGACGCGCCCGGGGGCCTCGGCGCGTCCGGCGCGCCCGGCAACCTGGTGCAGGAGCTGGACGGTGCGCTCGGCGGCGCGGAGGTCGCCGCCGGAGAGGCCGAGGTCGGCATCGACCACTCCGACCAGGGTGAGGTGGGGGAAGTGCCAGCCCTTGGCGACGATCTGGGTGCCGATGATGAGGTCGATCTCGCGGGCGGCGATGCGGCGGGCGGCGTCGGCGGCGGCTTGCGGGCCGGGCACGGTATCGCTGGCCATGACCAGGACGCGGGCCTCGGGGAAGGTGGCCGTCGCCTCCTCGGTGATGCGTTCGACACCGGGGCCGATGGGGGTGAGGCTGTTGGGGGCGGCGCAGCTCGGGCAGGCCTCGGGCAGCGGCTCCGTGTGGCCGCAGTGGTGGCAGGCGAGCTGGCGGCGTCCGCGGTGCTCGACCAGCCAGGCGGTGCAGTTGGGGCACTGCATGCGGTGGCCGCAGGCGCGGCAGAGGGTGAGGGGCGCGTAGCCGCGGCGGTTGAGGAACAGCATGGCCTGCTCGCCGCGGGCGATGGCGGCCTCTATGGCTTCGGTCAGCACGGGGGAGAGGAATTGGCCGCGGGGGGGGGCTGCGTCACGCAGGTCGATGGCGGCGACTTCGGGCAGGGTTGCGCCGCCGTGGCGGGCGTCAAGCGTCAGGTGGGCGTAGCGCCCGACCTCGACGTTGGCGAGGGTTTCGAGGCTGGGGGTGGCCGAGACCAGGATGGCGGGCGCCTGGCTGAGCCGGGCGCGGACCACGGCCATGTCGCGGGCGTGGTAGACGACGCCGTCTTCTTGCTTGAACGCGGTCTCGTGCTCCTCGTCGATGACGATCAAGCCGAGGTCCGGGAAGGGGAGGAACAGGGCGGAGCGGGCGCCGACGACGACGGGGGCGGCGCCCTCGGCCACGGCGCGCCAGGTGGTGCGGCGGGTGCGGGAGGTGAGGTCGCTGTGCCACACGGCGGGGGCGACGCCGAAGCGGTGCTGGAACCGCTCCAGCCATTGCGAGGAGAGGGCGATCTCGGGGAGCAGGACCAGGGCCTGGCGGCCTTGGGCCAGGCAGGCGGCGACGGCTTCGAGGTAGACCTCCGTCTTGCCGGAGCCGGTCACGCCGTCCAGCAGGGCGACGCCGAAGGCGCGGGCGCCGACGGCGGCGCGGAGGGCGGCGGCGGCTTCGGCTTGGGCGGCGGAGAGGGTTGGGCCGGGGTGGGCCGGGTCCGGCGCCGCAAACGGGGCGCCGAGGGGGAGGGCGACCGGCTCCAGCAGCCCGGCCGCCGTCATGCCGCGGATGACGCCGGCGCTGACGCCAGCGGTGCGGACCAGGTCGGAGGTGGAGCGGGGGCGCCCGTCGGCGAGCGATGCGGCGACGCGCTGGCGGGCGGGGGTGTCGCGGGCGGGGGTGTCGCGGGCGGCGGACGCGGGCGCGAGGCGCCAGCCAGGCGGCGGGGTGTCCGGCTGGAGGGCGTTGATGCGCAGCGCCATGGACAGCACCTCGCCGGGGCGCGCCAGGGTGTAGGCGGCCACCCAATCGACGAAGCGGCGCAGCGGCCCGGGGAGCGGCGGCACGTCGAGCGCTGCGGTGATGGGTTTGAGGCGGTGGTCCTCGACGGCATGGGCGGCGTCGGGCGCGTCCCAGACCACGCCGACCTCCTCGCGGCGGTTGAGCGGCACGAGGACGATATCGCCGGGCCGGGGGTTCTGGCCTTTCGGGACGGCGTAGTCGAACGGGCCGGGAAACGGGCGGGGGAGCAGGACCGGGACGCGCTTTCGATCCGCGTCCGAGTCGGGTAGGGTCGGGAAGGCGGGTTGCCCGGTGGGGCTGCCCGCTGCTCGACGCGACGAATTGGACCGGAGACCGACCATAGCCTTGGATGACCCCCCAGACGCCGGAATGCAACAGCGGCAGGACGCCGCGGGCGTGGCCGCCTACCTGCGCGCCAACCCCGGCTTCCTTGCCGACGACCCGGCCTTGTACGGCTCGCTCGCGCCGCCGCGGCGGGTGCATGGCGCCGCATTCGCCGACCACATGGACGCGATGCTGCAGCGGGCGCGGGTGCGGGCGGCCGAGCTGGAGCGCGATGCCGCGTCCGTGGCGGCGGACCGGCGGGCGGCGGAAGGGTTTGCGCGCCGGGTGCAGGCTGCCGTGCTGGCGCTGATGCGGGCGGCGGAGCCGGCGTTCATGGCCACGCACGATCTGCCAGGGCTGTTGCAGGTGGATGCCGCGCGGGTTTGCGCCGAGGGGGCTTGGGCCCCGCGGGGGGCTGCGGTCGTGCCGCGCGGGACCGTGCTGGGCGCCCTGGGGCAGCGAATGGCGGTGGTCCGTGCGGCGCGGCCCGACGCCGTGCTGCACGGCGAGGCGGTGGCGCTGGCCGAGCAGGAGGCGCTGGTCCGCGTGCCCGCGGCGGCCGGGCCTGCCTTGCTGGCGCTGGCCTGCCGCGATGGGCAAGGGCTGGCGGGGGCGACGACGGATGCGCTGTCGTTCCTGGGGCAGGCGCTGGGGGCCGCGCTCGATCTGGCGGCGGAGCGGTGACGGGCGCCGAGGCCGTGGCGGCTTGCCTCGACTGGCTGGCGCGGGAGCGGCGGGCGTCCCCGTTGACGGTGAAGGCCTATGCCGCGGATCTGGCCGAGTTCCTGGGTTTCCTGACCAATCATCTCGGCGGGGAGCCTGACCTTGCGGCCTTTGAGCGGGTCTCGCAGGCGGATTTGCGGGCCTGGCTGGCGTTCGGGGCGTCGCGGAAGCAGGGGAACGCGACGCGGGCGCGGCACCTGTCGGCGGTGCGGACATTGTTCCGCTACCTTGCCCGGCATCATGGGATGCAGAACCCGGCCGCCGGCCTGCTCGGGACGCCGCGGGCGCGCGCTCCGATTCCGCGGGCGCTGACGCCGGAGCAGGCGCTGGGCATGGCCGAGGAGGCCGGCCATAGCGATGAGCCGGTTTGGCAGGCGCGCGACCTGGCGCTGTTCACGCTGCTGTATGGCGCCGGGCTGCGGATCGGGGAGGCGCTGGCGCTCGACGTGGGCATGGTTCCGGCGGATGGGGCGTTGCGGGTGATCGGCAAGGGCGGCAAGGAACGGGTGGCGCCGTTGCTGCCGGCGGTGCAATCGGCGCTGTCGGCCTGGCTGCGGGTGCATCCGCGCGCGCGGCCCGGTTCGCCGCTGTTCATCGGGCAGAAGGGCGGGCGGCTCAATCCTGGCGTGGCGCAGCGGACGATGCGAACGTACCGGCTGGGCGAGGGATTGCCGGCCCATGCCACGCCCCACTCCCTGCGGCACAGCTTCGCCACGCACCTGCTCGAAGGCGGCGCCGATTTGCGGGCGATCCAGACGCTGCTCGGCCATGCCAGCCTCTCGACGACGCAGCGCTACACGTCGGTGAACGAGGCTGCGCTCAAGGGCATCTGGCTCAAGGCGCACCCTCGGGGAACCCGGTAGGCAGGCGCGCGGACAGCCGATTACGATGGCTGTCGCTTTGTATTCGCGGCGCCGAACAAACCCCGGCCCTTGGTTGCGGCTCAGCTTTGCTGGATGAACTCCTTGAGCCTCGGCAGGATTTCGCCCCTCCATTTGCGGCCATTGAAGATGCCGTAGTGGCCGACTCCGGGCTGAAGGTATTGCTGGCGGCGGGAGGCCGGGACGCCGGCGCAGAGCGTCTGCGCGGCGATCGTCTGTCCGGGGGCGGAAATGTCGTCCAGCTCGCCCTCGATCGTCATCAGCGCCGTGCGCTCGATGGCGGACGCATCGACCGGCTCGGCGCGGACTGTCATCGCTCCGGTCGCGAGGTCGTGCCGCTGGAAGAAGGTCTCGACCGTCTGCAGGTAGTAGTTGGCCGGCACGTCCATGACGGCGAGATATTCGTCGTAGAAGCGGCGGTGGGCGGCGGCGCTGTCCTCATCGCCTTTCACCAGATGGTCGAACATGCGGCGGTGCGCCTCGACGTGGCGGTCGGGGTTCATGGAGATGAACGCGAACAGTTGCAGGAACCCGGGATAGACGCGGCGGAACGCGCCGGGGTGCCAGGCCGGCACGGTGGCGACGACGTGCTGCTCGAACCATTCGATCGGGTGCTGGGCGGCAAGCTTGGTGACGGCGGTGGGGGCGGCGCGCGTGTCCACGGGGCCACCCATCAGGACCATGCTGCGCGGCTGTGCCGGGTCATTGCGGGCGGCGAGGAGGGACACCGCGGCCACGACCGCCGGGGCCGGCTGGCATACGGCGACGACGTGGGTGTCGGGACCGAGATGCTGCAGGAAGTGGATGACGTGCTCGACGTAGCTGGCGAGGTCGAAATCGCCGTGCTTGAGCGAGACGATCCTGGCGTCCCGCCAATCGGTGACGAAGACGTCGAGGCCGGTATCGACCATGTCCTGCACCGTGCCGCGCAGGAGCGTCGCGTGATGGCCGCTCATGGGCGCCACGAGCAGGACGCGCGGGCCTTCGGCGCCAGGCTTGTGGAAGCGCACCAGGCGGACGAAGGGACGGTCGAGGACGATGTCCTCGTGCAGCGGCTCATCGCCGCCGCGCATCGTCTTGATGTTCCATTCCGGCTTGCCGCGCGGGCGAAGGACATCGTCGGCCACGTCGGCCCAGGCGATGGCGGCGCGGACCGGCCAGGTCAGGTAGTCGGGACCTGGAGCGTTGCGAAGCATCGAGCTTGCGGTTTGCGCCCATAGCCGGGCCGGCAACATGGCGGCGGCAGCCGTGTCGTACATTGAGTAGAGCATCGTTGCCGAATCCCATAGTTTAGGTGCGAAGGCCAGCGGCGGAGTGCACGTCATGGTCGGGCGGGGTTCCTCAGGCCGGACTTGCAGCACGGACGCCTCTCGGTCCGCGGTCATCGAGCTGGAAGAAACCCGGCTGCCAAGGACATCCATATGGGACGCGATGGGCCATTTAGCCGCGAGCGCATGGCAGCTATGCCGCTGGCTTTGGTTCGTGCGGCGGACTGGCCGGATTGCATTCTCACGCCCTTGATCCTTGAGAAGTCTCCGCCCTGTATCGCGCATTTGCGTTGATGGATGTTTAACGTGGGTTTCGTCAGGCGCTCGGGTCGAAGCCGTTGGCCAGAATGCCGCGGGGGCGGATCAGGTCATAGGGTGCGATGGGAAGGTATTGGCCGGCGCCGGGGCGGGCGTCGACCCGGCCGTCCTGCATCACGACCTGGCCGCGGAGAATGGCGGCGACGGGCCAGCCGGTCACTTCGAGCCCTTCGTAGGGCGTGTAATCGATGACGTGCTGCATCAGCGCGTTGGTCATGGTGACGCGCTTCGATGGGTCCCACAGCACGATGTCGGCATCGGCGCCGGGCATGAGGCTGCCTTTCCGGGGATGGAGGCCGAAGATGCGGGCGGGTTGGGTGGACACGAGGCGGACGAAGTCGCTGGCGGAGATGCGGCCCTTGGCGACGCCTTCGCTGAAGAGGATCGGCAGGCGGGCGGCGAGGCCGGGGACGCCGTTCGGGATGTCGCGGAAGGCCACGTCGTCGCCGTTGGCCCGCTTGCCGCGCGGGCCGTCGAAGGACCAGCCGCTGTGGTCGCTGCTGACGACGTCGATCGTGCCGAGGCGGATCGCGTCCCACAGGCCTTCGGTGGCGGCGGCGTCGCGCGGGGCCGGGCTGCACATGAACTTGGCGCCCTCGAAACCGGGCTTGTCCATGCTCGCGGCGCCGAGGACGAGATACTGCGGGCAGGTCTCGCCCCAGACCTTGAGGCCGCGGCGGCGGGCGCGGGCGATCTCGTCGGCGACCTCCGGGCAGGAGACATGGAACACCTGGATGGGCGTGTCGACCAACTCGGCCAGGGCGATGGCGCGGTGGGCGGCCTCGCGCTCGACGACGGGCGGGCGGGACCAGGCGTGAAATTTCGGCGCCGTGAGGCCGGCGGCGAGCAACGCCTCGGTCATCCAGGCGACGGCTTCGTAGTTCTCGCAGTGGGTGGTGACGATGCAGCCGAGGCGGCGGGCGGCGGCGAGGACACGCAGGTATTGCCGGTCATCGAGGTGCAGCGGGTCATAGGTCAGGAACGCCTTGAAGCTGCGGATGCCGGAGGCGACGATGGCGGGGAGTTCGTCGAGGACGGCATCGGCCGGGTCGGTGATGATCTGGTGGAAGGCGTGGTCCACCATCGCCTGACTGGCCCGGCGGCGGTATTCGTCGAGCGTGGGGCCGATCGGGCGGCCCTTGAACTGCGTGGAAAAGGTGACGACGCTGGTCGTGCCGCCGGCCAGGGCGGAGCGGCTGCCCGTTTCCCAGGTCTCCTCGTCGGCGCCGCCGTCCGCTTGCAATTGCTCGATATGGCAGTGGCTGTCGACGCCGCCGGGCATGACGAGGAGGCCGCCGGCGTCGAGGACACGGGATGCTCGCAGATTGGCGCCGAGGGCGGCGATGCGGCCCGAGCGGATGCCGATGTCGGCGTGGAACTGCTCGGAGGCGGTGACGACGGCGCCGCCGCGGATCACGAGATCGAAATCGTCCATGCGTGCGCTCCTGCTGTTTCGCGGCGTGAGGATTGCGTGGACCGGGGCTGCTGCATAGGGGCGCGCCGGGAACCCGGAGGGCGGCGCCGGCGTCTCCCGCGTGATCGGGAGTGCGCGATGAAGCTGTTTCAGTGCCAGAGCTGCGGACAATTCGTTTACTTCGAGAACGTGCAGTGCGAGCAGTGCGGGCGCCGGCTGGGGTATATCGCGCCGTCGTTCGAGGTCGGGGCGCTGGAGCCGGCGGATGATCAGGCTTGGGAGGCTTTGGCGCGGCCCGGGCGGCGGTTCCGGTTTTGCGAGAACGCCCAATCGCGGGCCTGCAACTGGCTGCTGCCGGCCGACAGCGCCGAGCGCTACTGCACGGCATGCCGGCATAACCGGACGGTCCCGGATCTGTCGGACTACGACAACATGCTGGCGTGGCGGAAGATGGAGATCGCCAAGCACCGGCTGATCTACTCGTTGATGCGGCTCGGCCTGCCGTTGCTGAACCGGCAGGACGACCCGGCAAGCGGGCTCGCGTTCGACTTCCTCGCCGATCCGGCCGCGCCCGGCGGGCCGCAGGTAATGACCGGGCACGACGACGGCTTGGTCACGCTGGCGTTGACGGAGGCGGACGATGCGGTGCGGGAGCAGCGGCGGCACGCGATGCACGAGCCGTATCGGACGTTGCTCGGGCATTTCCGGCATGAGGTGGGGCATTACTACTGGGACCGGCTGGTGCGCGACGGCGGGCAGGCCGAGGCGTGCCGGGCGGTGTTCGGCGACGACGAGGCGGACTACCAGGCGGCGCTGCGGCGGCATTACGAGCAGGGGCCGCCGGACGATTGGCAAGGGAACTACGTCAGCGCGTACGCGACGACCCATGCCTGGGAGGACTTTGCCGAGACCTGGGCGCACTACCTGCACATCATCGACAGCCTCGAGACGTCCATCGCGTTCGGGGTGGAGGCGCATCCGGGCGCGGCACGGGGGCCGGCGGCGGCCAGGCTGCCGGACCCTTATGCCCCGGGCGACTTCGCCCGGCTGGTCGAGGCGTGGCTGCCGCTGACGGTAGCGATGAACGCGATGAACCGGAGCATGGGGCTGTCGGACCTCTACCCGTTCGTCATCTCGCCGCCGGTGATCCGCAAGCTGTCGTTCATTCACGGGTTGGTGCATCGGCCTCGGGCCAAGAGGGATGCGGCGGATCAGGTCAGCAGTTCGATGGCGCCGGGGTAGTGCGCGAGGACCGGATCGGCGGTGACGAGCGTTGCATTTTCCACGGCTGCTTGGGCGAGAAGCAGGCGATCGAACGGGTCACGGCGCCGCCAGGGCAGGTTTCCGACGGCGATGGCGTGCTCGCTGGTAATGTCGAGTTCGCGAAATCCTCCGGCGAGCAGTCCATGACGAAGGCGCGAAGGGTCGACTTGGAAATCCGCTCGCTTCAGGCTGGCTTTAATTGAAACGTCCCAAATCGAGACGGCGCTGAAAACGAGCGTGTTTGACTGGTCGCCGATCAGGCGTTGCGCTGAGGCAGAAAGACGCTCGAAGAGGCCGGCCGTCCAGACAAGTACGTGCGTGTCGAGCAGCAGAAGGCTCACTTGCCCTCTTCAAATATTTGGACGATCTCCTCTTGTCCCATGGTGTCGAAATCGTCGGGTATGAGGACCTCGCCATCCACGAACCCGATTCTTGGGCCTGCAGCCGCCTCCCGCTGCTCAACCGCGACGACCTTGACCAATGGGCGGCCGGCTTCGGCGATGATGAACGGGCGGCCATTTGCTGCCTGCTCGACCAGCCGGGACAGATTCGTCCTGGCCTCGTCGATCGTGACCTGATCCATTCGCACCTCCAGCAAACCCGCAGTGTAGTTCGCTCAACGAACCGAGGGAAACCTGTGTTTTGCGGCCGGGTGGGTCGGCGGCAGGCGGTCGCGGCCGAATAGTTTGCGCCGCATTGTGCCCGGCGCGTAGGCCTGCTTGAACGCGCCCCTGGCCTGGAGTTCTGGCACGACGAGGCGGATGACATCCTCGAAGCATTCCGGGGTGACCGTGCGCGAGAGGATGAAGCCGTCCACATCCGCCTCGCGGCCCCAGGCCAGAAGCTCGTCGGCGACCTGGGCCGGGCTGCCGACGATCGGGATCTGGCGGCTGCCGAGCGCCATGCGGTCCAGCAGCTTGCGCTTGGTCATGGCCTGCTGCGCCATCGATTGCAGGTTGCTGGCGATGGCTTGGGTGGGCACGGCCTCGATCGGCTGGTCCATCGCGTAGGCGTCGAGGTCGATGCCCATGCTGGCCGAGGCGTGGACAAGGGCGGCTTGGCCGGATGCGTGCCGGCGGTACTCCTCGAACTTCGACCGGGCCAGGGCTTCCGTTTCGGCCACGACGACGCTGGCGCCGACGAAGGCGAGGATGTCGGAGGGGTCGCGCCCGGCGTCCCGCGCCGCCGCGCGGATCGAGGCGATATGGGCGCCCACGGCCGGCTTGGGGCCGCCGTTGAGGAACACGCACTCGGCGTGCCCTCCGGCGAACCGGCGGCCGCGGTCGGAGCTGCCGGCCTGGAACAGGACCGGGGTGCGCTGGGGGGACGGCTCGGACAGGTGGACGCCCTCCATGCGGACATGAGGGCCGTCGTGCCGCACGGAGCGGACGCGGGACGGGTCGGCGTAAATTCCTGCGGACTTGTCGCGGCGCACGGCGTCGTCGGCCCAGCTTCCCTCCCAGAGCTTGGCCACGGCTTCGAGGTAGTCGTCGGCGATGTCGTAGCGGTCGTCGTGCGCCGGCTGCCGTTCCAGGCCCATCGCGCGGGCGGCGCTGTCGAGGTAGCCGGTGACGATGTTCCAGCCGATGCGGCCTTGGGTCAGGTGGTCGAGCGTGGAGATGCGGCGGGCGAAGGGGTAGGCAGGCTCGTAGCTGAGGTTCGCGGTGACGCCGAAGCCGAGGTGGGCAGTGGCGTGGGCCATTGCGGGGACGAGGAGGAGCGGGTCGTTGACCGGGACCTGGACGGCGTGGCGGATGGCCGGGCCGGGGCTGCCGGCGAAGACGTCGTAGACGCCGAGCACGTCGGCGAGGAACAGGCCGTCGAACAGGCCCTGCTCAAGCGTTCGGGCGAGGCGGACCCAGTAGTCCAGGCTGGCGTAATCGGTTGCCTGGTCGCGCGGGTGGGTCCAGAGGCCTTGCTGGATGTGGCCGACGCAGGCCATGTCGAAGGCGAAGAGGCGGAACGGCCTCAAGGCGTGCCCTGCGCCGGCGCCGGGCCGATCGTGGGGGGCAGGCTGCCGTCGCCTGTGGCGCGGGCGCGCCAGGCCAGGTATTCAGCGAACAGGGCTTCGCGGCGGGCGGGGGCGAGGCTGGCCGTATCCTGTCCGGCCCGGTTGAGGAAGGCGTCGAAATCCCGGCGCAACTGCTCCGGCGACGGATCGGGCGGCGCGTCCGGGGCCGGGGCCATCGGTTCCTGGGCCGGAACCGAGGGTGGGTCCGCCGGTTTCGGTTCGGACGCGGCTTTCGGCGGCGCGGCCGTTTCGGAGGGGGCGTCGGGCGCGGTCCACTCGGCCGAGACCGCCAGCAAGGTTGCGGCCAGGACAAGGCCCGCTATGGCCGCGACGGACAGGACCCGCAGCGGCGAGCGGCGTCTGGCCGGCGGCGGCGACGGGACGACGAGCCTTGGCAGCGCGTCCGGGGCCGGTTCCATCGAGAAAGGCGGGGACGGGTCGCCCGCCGGGAATGACAGCGGATCGAGATCCGACCCGGTCTCCCGCAGCGTCATGCGGGTCAGCGGCTCCCATAGATCTGCAATGCCGGGGTCGGCCAGCAGGCGCAGAAGCTCCGGGCGCCCGGCCAGGATGATGGCGAGGCCGGGGCGGCCAGTCCGATCGCTGCATGGCACGCCCGCGAGGGTCGCGAGGGCGTGCGGCTCAAGCGTCTGCGCGTCCTCGATCACGAGGATGGACGGGTCAGGCCCGCCCTCGCCGGCCATCGCGCCGCGGATGGCGGCGATGGGATCGGCGGCACCCTGTATGCCGATCTGCCGCAGGATGCGCTCAAGCTTGAGCGGGCTGGTCAGCGGGTTGCCGATGCGGACGGCTTGTCCTTGCAGCTCGGGCAAGGCGCGGTCGAGGACTGCGGTCAGGTCCGGCCGGGTGGCGCCGACAAGCACGGCAACGTGGCCGCCATCGCGAATGAAGGCGACGATCGACGCGGCATCGATGCTGATCGAGGAGTCTGGGCTGATGAGGCTGTTGGTGTCCATGCGCGCGTCAGCGGCCGGACGGCGGGCAGGGGGGGAGGCCGGATTTTTCCGTATCCGGCAACGTGTTTTCGGCAATGACGGCGGCGGGATCGACGGCGGGGTCGTGCTCGGCGCTGAACATGCGGAACAGCTCGTCCTTGCGTTCCTGGGTGAGGCCGGTGGCGGTCCGGTCGCAGGCGACGGGTTTCTTCTTACGGACCGGCGCGTGCTTCGTCGGCACGGCCCGGACTACCGCGACGCTCGTGTTGAGCCGCAAGGGCGGCGCTTTCGGCGCCGGCTGGCAGCCGCTTACGGCGATGAGCACGGACCCGCCGGCCGCGAGCATCAATGGCGCATGTCTGGACCGGGAAGGCATTCCGTTCCAATTCCTCAAGTCTATTTCGCGGCAACACCCTATTAGGCGCGTCGCCTGCATTTGGTCCAGCATTGCCGGCAACGTGGGTCCCCTGCTCCCGACCGCCCATGATCCGCACCGGATGGGCTTTGCGGCATCGGCAAGGCAAGTCAGGAACGGTCTGGTTTCATCGCCCTTCTTTGGGCGGATCGGGACGGCTGCTGGCCGCGGGACGCTTCGATGGCTCCAGGACCAGCAGGGAGAGGCCCGAGGCCGCGACGACGGCGCCGCCTAGGAGCGTCCATCGGTCGGGCGCGTCGCCGAAGACGAGCCAGCCGAGGGTGGTCGCGCCGACAAGCTGGGCGTAGGTGAACGGGGCCAGGACCAGGGCCGGCGCGCGCTCGTTGGCGAGGATCAGGAGATAATGGCCGAGCGTCGCCAGCACGCCCATTCCGGCCATTGCCAGCCAGACCGAGGCCGGCGGCGGAACCCAGATGAACGGCAGGACCGGAAGGACGGCGGCGGCCCCGACCATGCCGGACCAGAACAGCGTGGCGTAGGGCTGGTCGTGCCCGGCCAGGGCGCGGGTCATGAGGGCGTAAACGGCGCTGGCGCACGCGGTCAGCACGGCAACGAGCGCGGCCGGGTGCATGTCAAGCCCGGGCCTGGTTACGACCAGCACGCCGGCGAAGCCCGCGAGGATGGCGGCGATGCGCGGCAGGCCGAGACGCTCGCCGAGCAACGGGCCGGCGAGGCTAGCGACGATGAGCGGCGCGGCGAAGGTGATCGCCGTGACCTGGCCGAGCGGCAGGTAGTGCAGCGAGGTGAAGGAGCAGACGGTCGCCATCACCAGCGACAGGGCGCGGGCGCATTGCAGCGCCGGCTTTTTCGCGCGCAGCACGCCGAGGCGCTGCCAGGGGCGGACGAGGGCGGTGATGAAGAGGAACCCGGAGAGGTACCGCACGACCACGGTCTCGATCGGCGGCAGGGTCTGGCTGGTCCATTTGGCGGTGGCATCGAGGCCGCTGAAGCAGGTCACGGCGGCAACCATGAGCAGGATGCCCAATCTGGGCCGCTCGAACGGCCGCTTCGCGTGAGTGCTCAAAACCACCTTTGGGGAACGTTGCCGGGCCGGTTCAGCTTGCCCGAGGCATGGCAGGCATGTAAGCCCATTCGATCGAGTTAAGAAGGGGAGACGTCCATGATCTCACGCCGACACGTTTTGCTTGCCGGAGGCGCCGCGGCATGGGCCGCCGGTGCAGCGCCGGCCTATGCCGCGACGTTCGTCAACATCCTGACGGGCGGGACCTCGGGGGTCTACTACCCGCTGGGGGTCGCGATCTCGAAACTGTTCACCGACAAGATCGCGGACGTGCGGCCGTCGGTGCAGGCGACGAAGGCGTCGGTCGAGAACCTGAATCTTTTGCAGCAGGGGCGGGGGGAGCTGGCGTTCAGCTTGGGCGACGCGGTGCAGTTCGCCTGGGCCGGGGATGCGGAGGCCGGGTTCCCGAGAAAGCTCGATAAGCTGCGGGCGCTGGGGGCAGTCTATGCCAATTACATTCAGATCGTGGCCTTGAAGGAGAGCGGCATCAAGACGCTGGCAGACCTGAAGGGCAAGCGGGTGTCGGTCGGCGCGCCGAAGTCGGGGACGGAGCTGAACGCGCGGGCGATTCTGGGGGCGGCCGGGCTTTCGTATAAAGACCTGGGCAAGGTGGAATACCTGCCGTTCGGGGAATCGGTCGACCTGATGAAGAACCGCCAGCTGGATGCGACGCTGCAATCGGCCGGGCTCGGGGTGTCCTCGATCCGCGACCTGTCGAACTCGGTGCCGATCACGGTGGTGGAAATCCCGGACGCGGTGATCAGCAAGGTGGGAACCCCGTATGTCAGCGCCGTGATTCCCAAGGGCACGTATGACGGGCAGGACGCTGCCGTGCAGACGGCGGCGGTGCCGAACCTGCTGGTGACGCGGGCCGGGGTGGCGGACGAGTTGGCCTACGAGATGGCCAAGGCAATCTATCAGAACGTGCCGGCCTTGGTGGCGGCGCAGGCGGCGGCGAACGGCATCGATCCGAAGACGGCGGCGCAGAACTTGCCGATCCCGCTGCATCCCGGCGCGGAGAAATACTTTAAAGAGCAGAGTAGCTAAGGGCTCGTTCGGAGTAACCGCCGTGACCCAATTGGGCGCACGAGCCTTTGGCCGTTGTTTTGCCGGGCAGCTTTGCCGGCGTGCTGCCGCACGCGGCGCCGACGCTGCCCTGAGGCCCGCGTGCGGTGAGTGAGGCGGCGGCAGCGTCGCCGGCGGCGCTCGAGGAAGGGGCTGCCGTCGAGCATGCCGGGCTTGGCTGGGGCGATGGGCGCGGGCGGCTGTTGCTCAAGCTGTTCGCCATCGCGTTCTCGGCGTTCCAGATCTGGACCGCGGCCTACTCGCCGCTGCCGAGCAGCGTGGTGCGCTCGCTGCACGTCGGCTTTCTTCTGGCGCTGCTGTTCGGGCTGATCGCCAACCGGGGCCGGGGCAAAAGGCTGGCCGCGGCCTGGACGGCGCTGGCGGCGGTCTCGTTCGTGGCTGGGCTGTATCACTGGGTGTTCTACGCCGACCTGATTCAGCGCGCCGGCTTCCCGGACCCGGCGGACATCGCCATGGGCGTGCTGGTGACGGGGCTGGTGTTCTTCGCCGGGTTCCGGCTGATGGGGCCGAGCCTGCCGATCATCTGCGCCGCGTTCCTGCTGTATGGGCTGTACGGGCAGGCGCTGCCGGCGCCGCTCGATCACCGGCCGTTCGCGTTCGAGCAGATCGTCGACACACTCTATCTCGGCACCGAGGGGATTTACGGCACGCCGACTTACGTGTCGTCCACCTATATCTTCCTGTTCATCCTGTTCGGCGCGTTCCTGGAGCGGGCGGGGATGATCTCGCTGTTCACCGATGTGGCGCTGGGCACGGTCGGCCACACGCGGGGCGGGCCGGCGAAGGTGGCGGTGGTGGCCTCGGCGTTTATGGGGACGATCAGCGGCTCTGGGGTCGCGAACGTGGTGGCGGTGGGGCAGTTCACCATCCCGCTGATGAAGCGCTTCGGGTTCCGGGCGGCGTTCGCGGGCGGCGTCGAGGCGACGGCCTCGATGGGCGGGCAGATCATGCCGCCGGTGATGGGCGCGGTCGCCTTCATCATGGCCGAGAGCCTGGGCATTCCGTACGCCCAGGTGGTGCAGGCGGCGATCATCCCGGCGCTGCTGTATTTCGTCACCGCGTTCTGGATGGTTCACCTGGAAGCCGGGCGGCTGAACCTGATGGGGGTGCCGAAGGCCGAGTGCCCGAACGCGCTCGCGGCGCTGAAGGCGCGCTGGTACCTGCTGCTGCCGCTGGCGGTGCTGATCTACCTGCTGATCTCGGGCTACACGCCGCTCTATGCCGGCACGATCGGGCTGGGGCTGACGGCGATGATCGTGCTGGGGGCGCCGATCGCGCTGGGCCTGGGGCGGGATGCGTTCCGCATCGCGTTCTGGATCGCGCTCGGGCTGCTCTCGGCGGCGCTGCTGGAGTTCGGCGTGGGCGTGGTGTTCGCGGTGGTGGCGGCGCTGGTCGCGATCAACGCCTGGCGGGCGGGCGGGCGGGCGACGCTGCTGCTGGCGGCCGAGGCCTTGGCCGATGGCGCACGGCAGGCCCTCCCGGTTGGGATCGCCTGCGCGCTCGTGGGGGTGATCATCGGCGTGCTGTCGCTGACCGGGTCGGCGAACGTGTTCGCGGGCGCGGTGGTCGCGGTGGGGGCGACCAGCCTGTTCGCCTCGCTGCTGCTGACGATGGTGACGTGCCTGATCCTCGGCATGGGCATTCCCACGATCCCGAACTACATCATCACCTCGTCGATCGCCGGGCCGGCGCTGCTGGAATTGGGCGTGCCGCTGCTGGTGACGCACATGTTCGTGTTCTACTTCGGCATCATGGCCGATCTCACGCCTCCG
Organism: Acetobacteraceae bacterium; assembly: GCA_965217935.1. Taxonomy (GTDB): domain Bacteria; phylum Pseudomonadota; class Alphaproteobacteria; order Acetobacterales; family Acetobacteraceae; genus JBBROS01. The sequence continues at coordinate 2,939,343 of OZ244581.1, forward strand.
GTGGCGCTGGCAGCCTTCGCCGCGGCGCCCATCGCGCGCGAAAGCGGCATGAAGATCGGGCTGCAGGCGATGCGGGTGGCGATCGCGGGCTTCGTGGCGCCGTTCATGGCGGTCTATGCCCCGGCGCTGATGCTGCAGGACGGCGGACCGCTGGCCGAGAGCATCGGCTATGCCCCGGCGGTGGCCTACGTGGTGCTGAAGGCGTTGATCGCGATCGCGCTCTGGGGCGCGGTGGCGGTGGGCTACTTGTTGCGGCCGATTGCCTGGTGGGAACGGGCCTGGGCGTTCGTGGCCGCCATCCTGCTGATCGCGGCGGCGCCGATGACCGATGGGATCGGGTTCGCCGCCGCGGCGCTGTTCGTCGCCTGGCATTGGCGGGGCGCCCGGGCGCGGCCTGCCAGGGCGTGACGGCGCTGTGCCTTGCGGGCGGCGGGGCCGTGCTGCGGCTGGCGGTGACGGCGTTCACGCTGGCCTGGTCGCACACGGTCGAGCATACGCGATGGGAAGAGGACTGGCGGGTGCGGCCGGGCATCCTGCTGCTGCAGACGGCGCGGGTGGAAGGCTCCGGCGCCGGGATGGAGCCGGGGCCGAACGCGAGGCGCGAGGGCGGGATGTGGGCGTGGCATCCTGATCTGGCGTTGACGTCATTGTCGCTGCGGCGGGCCGCGGAGGCGGGGGATTGGCGCCTCTGCACCGCCCGGGACGGCTGCCGGCCGATCGGGTCGCTGCTGCCCGCCAACGCAGACCCGATACGGTTGTGGGCCTGCTCGGACCACGGCTGACAGGCGACCGTTGTCCGTGATTGGCTTAAATAACCGGGTTTCTGTTCGAGCAGTAAACTAATTTAGTGCAGAAACATCCTAAGCATCATTCAATAGACTGGCCCGCCATTGATTATTTAGTGAACATGAATATAGGTGGGAAAGGATTCAAAATATTAGGAATTAGAAAATGAGTCTCATTTTGTCCGAAACCAACACTAGTTTTGTATATAGTCAAAATGAATATATTCAACCTTTCAAAAACATTATCCTGTCCGATTCCAGCACTCTGACCAGCCCGTTCGGGCTTCAAGTCATCGCAATTCAGGTCAACGACATCGAAGGCGGCCCGCCCACCGATGCCGACGGAACCTTCTCCTTCGTGCCGTCGGATTTCCTGAAACAATTGGCCCCCGGCGTCTACGCCGTTATCGTGCCCGGCATCGACACGGCGGCGCAGGCCACCTCCGTCCTCTCCGGGCTCGATTTCACCACCGGATCGGCGCCGGGCACGGCCGTGTTCACCGTCAGTGCGAAGAACGTGTTCGGCGACACGGCAGTGGACAGCAAAACCCAGGTCGTCAGCGTGGTCCCGCCGGCCAAGGCGCTCATCAACGACCTGACCAGCGGCTTGACCTATGTCTCGGCAGGCGAGGCCTTCGCTGGCCCAGGGCCGGTCGAACACCAGTACATCGTGCAGACCAGCAATCCCACGCTCGCCGCCGACAACCTCAACATCACCGCCATCGTGGCGAACTCCTTCATCCACACCGGCAGCGGCGACGACTCGATCGACGTCTCGAACGTCGGCGGCGTCAATATCCTGGACGGCGGCGGGGGCTCGAATTTCCTTACCGGCGGCAAGGCCGGTTCCGGCGCCGACACCTTCTTCATCGACGCCCGCAATCTTTCGTCCGACACCTGGAGCACGGTATCGAACTTCCATGCCGGCGATGCGGTGACGCTGTTCGGCTTCACCGCCGTCAACCGGTCCCTCGAATGGCTCGACAACCAGGGCGCCGCGGGCTCGACCGGCCTTACCCTGCACGCCTCCGCGGCCGGCCAGTCTCCGGTGTCGCTGACGCTCGCCGGCTACACCACGGCCGATTTGAGCAACGGCCGCCTCGGGATCAGCTTCGGTGGAACGGGGAGCGACGCGTACATGAATATCGGCGCAGTGAAGTAGGCGCCTGTCTGTGATCGCCGCTTGAGACGCGATATGCTGGAGGGAGCGCGAACTCCGTAAAAGGCTTCTGCCGTGATCCTCCGCCGTCTTGCCGTGACCGTTGCGCCGGTTGTCCACAAATTGTCTGCAGGGCTGGGGCGCAACGCCAGTGACTGAGAGCGTCCTCGCGGTCGACCTGGGCAAGACCGGCTGCCGGGCCGCGCTTTGGCTGGGAGAGGCGCGGACTGAGGCGGAGGGGGCAGGGGCGCCCGGTCTGGCAAGCGCGGACGGAGTGGCCGCGGCGGAGGCGGCGGTGCTGGCGGTCTCGCGGCCGTTGTTGCGGGATGCCGGGGTGGCGCGCGCCGACCGCGTGAGCGTCGGGGCCGCGGGGGCACTGGCCGCGCCGGAGGCCGCGGCGGCACTGGCCGGGCGGCTGGCCGCGGCGCTCCCGGCGGAGGGCGTGGCGGTGACGAGCGACGCCGTCGCCGCCCACGCGGGGGCGTTCGGCGGCGGGCCGGGGGTGACGCTGGCGATCGGCGCCGGGAGCGTGGCGCTTGCCTTGGGGCAGGGCGCGGCGCGGCGCGCGGATGGATGGGGGCCGTTGCTGGGCGACGAGGGCGCCGGCGGTTGGATCGGGACGCGGGGGCTGCGCGCGGCGCTGCGTGCCTCGGAGGGCCGCGGGCCGGACACGGCTTTGCTGGCTGCGGCGGAGCGGATGTTCGGGCGTCGGGACCGTTGGCCGGCGGTGGTGGACGGCGCGCGCGCGGCGGCCCGGTTCGCCCCTTTCGTGGCAAGGACGGCGGGGGCCGGGGACGAGGTTGCCGGCGCGATCCTGCGCAGGGCGGCGGCGCGGCTGGCCGAAACGGCGCGGAGTGCGGCGTCCGCGTTGCCGCCCGGGGCTGCTTGCGCGGTGACCGGCGGCTTGGCGCGGCTCGGGCCGGTGCTCATGCGGCCCCTGGAGGCGCTGCTGGCCGAGGCCGGGTTGCAGGTCGTGGCGGCGCTGGGAACGGCGCTCGACGGCGCGCGGCTGCTCGCCACGCGCACGGACCTGCCGCATGAGGCATACGTCGTCCGCCTCCGGGGCGGAGCGGCGGACGGGCTGGACCGGTTGGCGACGGAAGCGGTCCGGCATGGTCTCGACGACCTGGATCAGCGCTCGCCCGGCGCGGTGGCGCGATTGGCAGCGGAGGCGGAGATCGAGGCCCGGCACGCTTTGGCCCGCGCCTTGCCGCAGCTTGAGGCGGCGGCAGAGGCGGTCGCGGCGCGGATGCGGGCGGGGGGGCGGCTGTTCTATCTGGGGGCCGGAACGCCGGGGCGGCTCGCGGCGCTGGACGCGGCCGAGCTGGCGCCGACGTACTCGGCGCCGGACGGGCTGGTGATCCCGCTGATGGCCGGGGGCGAGGCGGCATTGCTCCGGGCGGTCGAGGGCGCTGAGGACGATGCGGGCGCGGCCGGGGCGGCGCTGGATCGGCATGGGTTGCGGCCCGGGGACGCGGTGGTGGGGATCGCCGCGTCCGGGCGGACGCCGTTCGTCGTCGGCGGGCTGCTTCACGCGCGGGCGTGCGGGGCGCTGACGGTGGCGGTGGTCAACAATGCCGGCAGCCCGGCGGCGGACGCGGCTTCGATGGCCATCGAGGTGCTGACCGGGCCGGAACCGATCGCGGGCAGCACGCGGATGCTGGCCGGCACCAGCCAGAAGATCGTGCTCAACGCCTTGAGCACGAGCGCGATGGCGGCGCTGGGCAAGACCTACGGCAACCGGATGGTGGACGTGCAGGCGACCAACGGGAAGCTGCGGCGCCGGGCCGTGCGGATGGTGCGGGAGATCGCGGGGGCTGATGAGGCGGCGGCCGCCTCGGCGCTCGCGGTGGCGGGCGGGCGGGTGAAGCCGGCCTTGGTGATGCTGCTGGCGGGGGTGGGCGCCGAGGAGGCCGGGCGGCGGCTGGAGCAAGCCGGGGGGCGGGTGCGGGAGGCGCTGCGGTGATCGTGCTGGGGCTGATCTCGGGGACGTCGGTGGACGCGATCGATGTGGCGGCGGCGGATCTGGGATGGGACGGCGACGTGATCACGCTGCGCCCGCTGGGCCATGCGGAACGGCCCTGGCCCGAGTCGGTGCGGAGGCGGCTGCTCGCGGCGCTGCCGCCGGGGCCATGCTCGGCGGAGGAGCTGTGCCAGCTCGACGCGCTGGCGGGCGAGGCGTTCGCCGAGGCGGCGTCGTGGGGCAACGCGGCGCTGGCGGGCGGGCGGGCGGCGCTGGTGGGGTCGCATGGGCAGACCGTGTTCCACTGGGTCGAGGACGGGCGAGTCCGTGGCACGCTGCAGATCGGGCAGCCGGCGATCATTGCCGAGCGGACCGGAGCGCCGGTGGTGAGCGACTTCCGGGCGCGCGACGTGGCGGCGGGCGGGCACGGTGCGCCGCTGGCCAGCACGCTCGACGCGCTTTGGCTGGCCGGGGATGGCGGGCCGCGGGCGGCGCTGAACCTGGGCGGGATCGCCAACGTCACGCTGGTGGGGCGGGCCGGGACGCCGGCGATGGCGTTCGACACCGGGCCGGCGAACTGCCTGATGGACGCCGAGGCGCTGGCGGCGACCGGGCGGGCGCGGGACGAGGACGGGACGCTGGCACTGGCCGGGACGGTGCGGGAGGACCTGCTGGCGCGGCTGCTCGCCGAGCCTTACTACGCGCGGGCGGCGCCGAAGAGCACGGGGCGGGAGTTGTTCCGCTCGGGCTACGTCGCGTCGCGCGCCGCGGGCCTGCCTCCGGCGCCGTTGCCCGACCTGATCGCCACGCTCGCCGAACTGACGGCGGCGACGGTTGCCGATGCGTGCCGCGCTCAAGGCGTGACCGAAGTGGTGGCCTCGGGCGGAGGCACGCGCAACCCGGCGCTGATGGCCCGGCTCGCCGCCCGCCTCGGCCCGACGCCGCTCGTGACCAGCGAGGAGCGCGGCCTGCCGGCGGACGGCAAGGAGGCCTACCTGTTCGCCCTGCTCGCATTCCTGACCTGGCACGGCGTTCCCGGCGTCGTGCCGGGGGCTACCGGGTCGCGGACGCCGCGGTTGCTGGGGCGGATCAGTCCGGGCCACGGACCGCTGTCGCTGCCCGCGCCGGCGGGGCCGCCGGGCGGGCTGCGGATCGGGTCCGGCCTGTGACCGCATCCGCCTGCAAGCTGGGCGCGAGCCGCGGTCTTCGACGTTTGGGAACCCGGGTGTATGGTTCCGATGGTTGAGGAGAGGAGACCATCATGAAACTGCTGCGTGTTGGACCGAAGGGCGCCGAGAAGCCCGCGATGCTGGACCCGTCCGGCGTTTTGCGAGACCTGTCGGCGCACGTGCGCGACATCGACGGGGCCGCGCTCGCGCCGGAGAGCCTGGCCAAGCTGGCCGCGATCGACCCGGGCAGCCTGCCCGCCATCGACGGGTCGCCGCGGATCGGGCCGTGCGTCGCCCGGCCGGTCAACTTCGTCTGCATCGGCCTCAATTACGCCGACCACGCGGCGGAGTCGGGCATGGACATCCCGAAAGAGCCGGTGGTGTTCCTGAAGTCGCTCGGCTCGATCTCGGGCGCCAACGACGACATCGTGATGCCGCGCGGGTCGGCCAAGGTGGACTGGGAAGTCGAGCTCGGCATCGTCATCGGCACGCCGGCGAGCTACGTGCCGGAGAACGAGGCCATGAACTACGTTGCCGGCTATTGCGTCGTCAACGACGTGAGCGAGCGGGAATTCCAGATCGAGCGCGGCGGTACCTGGGACAAGGGCAAGGGCTGCGACACGTTCGGGCCGACCGGGCCGTGGATGGTGACGAAGGACGAGGTCCCGGACCCGCAGGCCCTGGCGCTCTGGTGCGACGTGGACGACGAGCGGATGCAGGACGGCACCACCAAGACGATGATCTTCGGCGTGCGAAAGCTGGTCAGCTATGTCAGCCACTTCATAACGCTGCACGCCGGCGACGTGATCGCGACCGGGACGCCGCCGGGCGTCGGGCTGGGGAAGAAGCCGTCGCCGGTGTTCCTGAAGTCGGGGCAGACCTTGCGGACGGGCGTCGAGGGGCTGGGAGAGCAGAACCAGCGGCTGGTGGAGTTCGGGGCCGGCCGCGCTGACTGATCTTAGCGCTTGTCCGACAATTATCGCTACGTTCCGCTTGGTCGGACAAGCGCCTCAAGTCTTTGTTGAGACGGGCAGCTTTATCGGCGTACCGAAGCACTTATTGCCGATGCTGCCCTTAGGCCGCCGGGGCTTGCCCGCCCCGGCATCAGGCCGGTGGAGGATCGCCAATGGACGGGCGCCGGGACCGCAACCCATACCGCGCCTGGGTCGAGGGCTTTGCCGCGGCGTTGCGGGACGGGGAGGCGATCGGGCGGCCGGCGCCGACAGAGGCCGGGCGGCCCGCTGGCCCTCGTGCCAAGGCGCTGCTGTTCTCGCCGCATCCCGACGACGAGGCGATCATCGGCGGCCTGCCGCTGCGGCTGATGCGCGAGCTGGCGTTCGAGGTCGTCAACGTGGCCGTGACGCTCGGCAGCCGAGCGGACCGGCGGGCCGAGCGGTGGCGGGAGCTGCGTGCGGCGTGCGGCTTCATCGGTTTCGGCTTGGTCGCGGCAGGCGGCGACGGCTTGGCAGGGATCAATCCGCAGGCCCGCGAACAGGACCCGGCAGGCTGGGGCAAAGCCGTCGCGGCCGTATCCGGCGTCATCCAGGCCGAGCGGCCGCACATCGTGTTCCTGCCTCACGCGGCGGACTGGAACGGGACCCATGTCGGCGTGCATCATCTGGTGATGGACGCGATGCGTTCGCTGCCGAAGCTGGAATGCCGGGTCGTGGAGACGGAGTATTGGGGGGCGATGGCGTCGCCGAACCTGATGGTGGAGTCGTCCGCGGCGGACGTGGCGGACCTGGTGGCGGCGGTGTCGCTGCACGCGGGAGAGGTTGCGCGCAATGCATTCCACCTGCGGCTGCCGGCCTGGATGATCGACAACGTGCGCCGGGGGGCGGAGCTGGTCGGCGGGCAAGGCGGGCGCTCGCCCCCGTTCGCGTTCGCGACGCTTTACCGGCTTGGCTCGTGGCGGGGCGGGCGGCTGCATGACGGCGTGCCGGCGCGAGGCGTGATGGTCGGCGCGGATGACAGCCTGGAGGCGTTGTTTCCCGTTATTGCAGGGGGCGGCGATTGGAAGTGATCATCCGTCCCGATGCGGACGCCGCCGCCGGGCTGGCGGCGGCGCTGATCGGCGGCCGGCTGCGCGCGAAGCCGGGGCTAGTGCTCGGGCTTGCGACCGGGCGGACGATGGAGCGGGTCTATGACCGGCTCGCGGCGATGGGGCTGGACTTCTCGGCGTGCCGGACCTTCAACCTCGACGAGTATATCGGGATCCCCGGGCACGATCCGCAGTCGTATCGCCATTTCATGGACGAGCGGCTGTTCGGGCGCGTGAACATCAGGCGGGACAACACGCACGTGCCGGACGGCATGGCGGCCGACCTCGGCGCCGAAGCGGCCCGGTATGAGCGGCGGATCACGGCGGAGGGCGGGATCGACTTGCAGCTTGTCGGCATCGGCGAGGCCGGGCATATCGGGTTCAACGAGCCGCTGTCGGCGCTGATGTCGCGCACCCGGGAGAAGGCGCTCACGCCAGCCACCCGGCAGCAGAACGCGGCGCTATTCGGCGGCGATGCGGGGCGTGTGCCGGCCCGGGCGTTGACGATGGGGGTGGGGACGATCCTTGAGGCGCGGGAGGTGCTGTTGCTCGCGACCGGGGCTGCGAAGGCGGCGATCCTGGCCAAGGCGGTGGAGGGACCGATCACGTCGATGATCACGGCGTCCGCGCTGCAACTGCACCCGAACTGCAAGGTCGTGCTCGACGAGGCGGCGGCGGGCGGGCTTTCGCAGCGCGATTACTATGATTGGGTGTTCCAGAACGAACCGGAATGGGCGCCTTACCGGGGGTAGGCGAGTGCTCTGACACCTTCGGAAGGTGCAGCATGAGTCAGAGCACTCGCTTGATTTTGTGAGCCGATTCAAATGACGGATTGAAGCGTCCGTCATCATCGGGCCACCAGGGCGCGAGACGCCTGGACCAGCCTGCGGCGGCCTGCCTATGATCGCGTTCCAATACGGAGGGCGCCATGAGCGCACAATCGATCCGCGACGCTCTCAACACCGCGATCATGCACAGCGCGGCGCCGATGGTGCTGTCCGACCCTCATTCCGCGGATTGCGTGATGGTGGCGGCGAACCGGGCCTTCGCCGACCTGACCGGCTACGCCGTCGATGAGATCGTCGGCCGGAACTGCCGGTTCCTGCAGGGGCCGCGGACTGACCCGCGGTCCGCGCCGCGCATACGGCTGTGCCTGGAGGCAGGCGAGGGGTGCATCGAGTGGATGGTGAATTACCGGCGCGACGGCTCGATGTTCTACAACCTGCTGTTCATCTCCCCGGTCCGCGACCTTGACGGCAGGCTGGTCTATTTCTTCGGCAACCAGCTCGATATCACGACCGGCACGCCGGATTGGCTGGTGGAGGTCTGCTTCGGGCGGGCGCACCTGACGCCCGCTTTGGAACAGGAGTTTCACGCACTGCTGCGCGACGTGGGGGTGGCGGCGCAGGTGCAGTCGCTGGAGCGCGTCGTGGCCGCGGCGCACCGGCTGGCCGAGATTTCCACCAGCCTTGCGCCCGGAACGCTGGAGACGATGCGGTCTCGGCTGCACTGAGGGCTCGTTCGGAAATACCCGCTACGAATCGATCGGGCGAACGAGCCCTCAGTTATTTTGCCGGGCAGCTTTGTCGACGTGCTGCCGCACGTATTGCCGACGCTGCCCTGACCGATTAAGGCACGGGCCGGAGGCTACGCGGCCAACTCGGCAGGACGGTGGACGAGCATGGCGGCGCCGGGCGTCTCGGCGGCGGCGTCGAGCGACCAGACCGCGCCGCCGTCGACGTCGGCGCTCACGGCCTCGAAACCGAGCGACTTGTAGTGGTCGCGGACGAGCGCGTTGCGGGCGGTCGGCTTGTAGACGCCGATGAGCCGGCCCACGCCCCGCTCGCGCGCCGCCCGGGCGATCTCGCGCAACGTCATCTGCTCGACCCGGCGGCCGAGGACGCGGCAGCTCATGAGCCAGGTGTCGATAAGCCAGTCCGGGCCGTCGGGGCGGCAGATGACGACGCAGATCATGCCGTTGTCGCCGAAGCGGTCCTTGAGGCGGATCTGCAGGGTGAACACGTCCGGGTCGGCTTCTGCGGCGGCGACTTCGGCCTCGGTGTAGCGCCGGGTAGTGAGGTTGAACTGGTTCGACTTGTTGATGAGCTGGGCGATGCGGGTGCGCCCGGCGGCGTCGAATGGGGCGAAGGTGATCTCCATGTCGAGCGAGGCCAGGTACGCGTCGATGTCGCCCACTTCGCGCTGGAGGGCGACGCGGCGGGCATTGCCCTCGTAGAAGGCGTTGCGTTTGCGGTCCTCGTCGGAGAAGGTCAGCGCCTCGAAGTAGCCGGCTTGCGCGAGGGTGCGGGCGTAGAGCGCCGGGTCGGGGGGGAGTTCGGGGACGGCGACCTCGGGGAGCGCCTGGCGGACGAGGCCGCGCTCGGCCGGGTTGTCGTCGAGGAAGACCATCGATTCCAGGCCGAGCGAGAGCTCCTCGGCGATGGCCCTGATGTTGGTGGCCTTGTCGCTCCAATTGGCCTGGAAGGCGGTAATGTGGCGCTCGCGGAGCAGCATGTCGGGATGGTCGCGGAATACGGCGCGGGCGATCTCGTCGGTGTTCTTGGAGGAGACGGCGAGGAGGACGCCGCGCTCGCGCAGGGCCAGGGCGTAGCGTTGCACGGCGCGGAACGCCTCGCCCTCGGCGTCGCCCTCGGCGAGCTTGATGCCGTCCGGCCCGTCGTCGCCGATGACGCCGCCCCAGACGGTGTTGTCGAGGTCGAGGACGAGCACCCGGCGGGACTTGCCGCGCAGCGCCCCGAGCAGGCGGGCGAGGCAGTCGGCGTAGAGGGGGGTGCAGTCGTCGGAGAAGGGCAGTTTGGCGAGGTTCCACTGCGCCGGGGAATGCCAATTGGCGAGTCCGACCTGTTCGGCGATGCTGGCCACGTCGAGCAAGAGGTCGGGCGTGCCGGGGACCGATTCGGCCAGGCGGCGGTTAAAGGCGTCGGCCAGGCGCCGGGGCGTGCCGGGTATGGTACGGTCGGCGGCGCCGAACAGGGGCTCGGGCGGGGGGGCGATGGTTTGCAGGATGCAGGCGGTGTCGGCCGAAGCGCGAATGCCGCGGCGGAAGGCGCCGAGCATGTCGAGGGCGGCGGCGACGGCGTCCTCGGCCTCCCCGGCGCCGCCGATCGCCAGGTCGAGGCCCAGGGCGCGGTAGTCCAGCGCCAGGAGGACGGCGTCGCAGGCGGTGGCGTTGATGGCGGAATCAGGGGAGAGCGCCGCCTGGGCGTATTGGCCGTAAGGGGTGGCGACGCATTCGAGCGCCACGCCGTGGCGGGCGGCGCTGGCGACGAGGGCGGGGATGATCATGTCGAGCGTGCCATTGCCGAGCACGCCGAGGCGCAAGGGCGCGAGCGGAGCTAGCGACCTGCCCTCTGCCTGGAGGCCGCCGATGGTCTTGGCCAGGCGGCCGAGCTGCGTGCCGGTCAGGCGATGGGTGGCGAGCTGGCGCAGTTCGCCGCCGGCCGGCTCAGGCGATTGCGCGAGGGATTGCAGCCGCTTGCGGAAATCGGCCGGGGCTTCGGGCAGCCATGCCAAATCGGCGGCGGACATGGCCCGCTCTAGCCTTTGAGCTTCTGGATCAAATGCACCAGGTCGCCGACATTCTCGAGCGAGGCGATCTGGCCCGCCGACAAGCGGATGCCGAAGGCGCGCTCGACCGAGAGCATGAGGTGGACGTTGCTCATGCTGTCCCAGGTCTCGACGTCGTTGGCGTTGAGGCCGGGCCGGAGCGTGAGGCCGTCATCGTCGAGGACATCCTGGAAGATGGGGGTCAGCGTCTCGTAGATCTCGTCGTCACTCATGGGATGACCTTCTGGCATGACCGGCGCGGCGGGCGCCCGTCAGAATTTGAAGTAGAGGAATTCGGTGGGCGCCGCCGAAAGCGCGCGGGACAGGGCGGCGAAGGCGAGCAAGCCCATGACGACGGCGCATTGCGGGCTGGGACGCCAGGTGAACAGGGCGGCGATGGGGCCGGAGCGGCGCTCGATCCAGGTTGGCGGGTGCAGCGGGCCGATTCCGGTCTCGTAGTTGCGCAGCCATTCCTGGGTGTTGGGAAAGCCCCAGACGATGACGAGCAGGGCGGCGATCCAGAGCGCCATGTTGCGCCCGAACAGCTCCGAGCCGTGCAGGCCGAGGCCGTGGGCGCCGGCCATGTTGGCGAGCATGGTCATGCCGCTGGCGACGTCGGGCGAGCGGAACAGCACGAGGCCGACGACGACGCAGGCGAGGGTGAGCAGGGTGGAGGGGATCAGGAACACGGCGCGGGCGCTTTCGAGCGGCAGGCCGCGCCGGGCCTTGAGGGCGCGGAAGCCGTGATTGATGGTGAGGAAGACGCCGTGCAGCAGGCCGAATAGGGCGAACTGCCAGCCGGCGCCGTGCCACCAGCCGATGACGAGCATGGACAGGATGGTCGGGAAGGCGATCAGGCTGGCGAAGGCGCCGGCGGTGATGGTTTTCGGCTTCACGCGCGGCTTGCCGGCCTCCATCCGCGCGCGGGTAATGCGCATGGCGACGGGGTTGTAGAGGTAGGCGGTGACGAAGCGGGTCAGCGTCATGTGCCAGCGAGCCCAGTAGTCGATGATGTTGCGGGCCTTCAGCGGGCTGTCGAAGTTGAACGGGAGGCGCACGCCGAACAGCAGGCCGAGGCCGATCGCCATGTCGGAATAGCCGGAGAAGTCGAAATACATCTGCAGCGTGTAGGCCAGCGCGCCGCCCCAGGCCTGGAAGGCCTGCACCGGGTCGCCCAGGTTGGAAGCGGTGAACACCGGCGCGGCGTAGGCGGCGATGGTGTCGGCGATGATCACTTTCTTGAACAGGCCGACGATGAACACGGTGGCGCCGAGCGCCATCATGCGGATTTGCGGACGGAAGATGGCCGGGTTGTCGAATTGCGGGATCATCTCGCGGTGGTGCGTGATGGGGCCTGCGATCAGATGCGGAAAGAAGGTGATGAACATGCAGTAGTTGAGGAAGCTGGGTTCGGCGGCGATCCGGTCATGCGCGTCGACCAGGAAAGCGATCTGCTGGAAGGTGTAGAACGAGATGGCCAGCGGCAGCAGGATGCTGGGCACGGGCAAGCCGGCGCCGGTGGCTTCGTTGACGGAGATGACCAGGAAGCCGGCGTATTTGTAATAGCCGAGCAGGGCCAGGTTGCCGGCCACGCCCGCGGCCAGCAGGGCGCGGGATTGCGTGCGGGCCAGCACCCGGGCGACGGCGTAGTTGGCGGCGATCGAGCCGAGCAGCAACGGGACGTAATCGACGTTCCAGACGCCGTAGAAGACGAGCGAGATGAACGACAGCCACGCGATGGCTGGGCGGCGCCATCCGGCGGCGCCGAGCAGGAAGAAGCCGATGAGGGCGACCGGCAGCAAGCCAAGCAGGAAGGGGCCTGAATTGAAGAGCATGGCTGTCGTCCTTAGTGCGCGGGCGTGCCGAAATTGGTATCTTGAACCAGGGCTATTGAGAAGCGCTCAGCGCCTGACCAGCGCATGTGGATATCGTCCGTAAAGGCGGTTTGCGGCTGGGCGCCTTGCTGAATGCCGTTCCAGAACTCGGCGCCGGCGCTTTCAAGGCTGGATTTGATGGCGGCTATGAATTCAGGGCGGTAAACGTCGTCTTTGTCGAATGTCGAGACCCATTCGGGGCTGAGCGGGGACGTGGCGACAAGCATTTCCCGCCCGCTGTCATGTACCGTTTTGGCAAGATCGTGGACCGCGTCGAGGCAGGTCTGGTCGGGAAGGCCGAACCTGCCGTAGAGGATGCCTTTTGACTCGGACGTGTTCAGCGGGCCATCGGCGTATCGGGTGAACACCAGCGGATCGAGCGGGATGCGGTTCTCTTGCTTGGCGCGCAAGCTTGATGCGTTGCGGATGAGCGACACCGGGTCAAAGTATCGCAGGTAGTTGAACCAGTTCCAGTCGGTGCGCGAGAGGTATGCATTCACGTCGTCGGCGTCGAACAACGTGGGGTCGGTGCGGCTGCATAGCAGGAGGTCCTCCGGGGCGAGCAGCAACAGCACCCGGTTCACGCTCGGGTAGCGCTTGAGGAAGAAGTCGGCGACGAACTCGGTCTGGTTGGCGCGCAGGCCGCAGATGCCGGCGTTGAGCGGGCGCGCGTCGGGATGCTGCTGGACGATGGCGGCGCTGTCGAAGTTGCGCCAGGCGATGGAGGAGCCGACGATCAGCGCGGTAGGGTTGTCGGGCGGGTTGTTGCGGATGTGCTGCAGCTTGGCATCGGCGCAGAGGCTGTTGACGAAGGCGGGCGGCGGCAGGTTTCCGGTGGCGGCCAACCCGGCCAGGCTTGCGCCATAGAGCGCCATCATGCAGGCGGCCGTCGCGAAGGCGATCCCGAGATAGCTGCCCCACGAGCGACGCGACGCCGCAGCCGCCTTGGAAGCATCGTCCGTCGTCAAACGCATGCGACAGTTTGCAAGACATCGCCCTTTCTCGTCGCGACGCCATGATGCATGATCGTATCAATCCCAAGCCGAACACGGCATCTTTTTTCAGATTGGCAGTCTATGATTTGCAACAACTCGCCGCAATGCCTGCTTCGCGTTGAAGCGCTCGCTCCTGGGTGCGATTGGCTTGGGATCAATGTTCCCGTAACAGTCCGGCCGCAACGGTTGCGCAAAGGGGCCGCATGACGCAGCAGCCGCAAACGCAGGGCCTCGGTCGCCGCTCGGCCATGGGGGCGGCGGTAACGATGGGGGCGCAGGGCGTCCGCCTGCTGATCCAGTTCGCCTCCCAGGTGATCTTGGCGCGCATCCTGCTGCCGGCGGAATTCGGCGTCATCGCGATGGTGACGCCGATCATGAGCTACCTGCAGACGTTCAGCGAGCTTGGGCTGCTGCAGGTGACGGTCCAGCGCAAGGACATCACCGATGGCGAGGTGAGCGCGCTGTTCTGGGTCAATGCCGGGCTGGGGACGGCGTTCGGGGCCGTGCTGGCCGCCGCGTCGCCGTTGATCGGCTGGTTCTATGGCCAGCCGGACGCCGGGCACGTGGCCCTCGCGCTGTCCGGCTTGCTGGTGACAGCCAGCTTGTCGGCGCAGCACGTCGCCCTGCTCAACCGCGAGCTTCGGTTCGTCGCCATCGCGGTGATCGACATCACCGCCGCCGTGATGGCGGCGGCGGCGGGGATCACGGCCGCCAAGCTCGGCGCGGGGTTCTGGTCCCTGGTCGCGATGCAGGTGGCCAACGCGTTCGCCTGGCTGGCGCTGTCCTGGAGCTTCTCCGGCTGGCGCCCGAGCCGGCCGCGGCGGCAGGCCGGGCTGTGGCCGCTGCTGCGGTTCGGCGCCGAGGTCACCGGGTCGGGCCTGGTGCATAACCTGTCGTTCAGCCTGGACAGCGTCCTGATCGGGGTGACGGCCGGGCAGACGGCGCTGGGCTACTACGACCGGGCGATGCGGCTCGTGATACAGCCGGTCGCGCAGGTGGTGATGCCGTTCGGCCGGGTCGCGCTGCCCGTTTTGGCCCGGCTGCGCGAGGACCCGGAGCGGTTCCGCAGCGCCTACAGCCGACTGTTGCAGGTGTCGCTCGCGCTGACCACGCCGGCCGTCGTGTTCTCCATCGTGCTCGCGCATCCGCTGGTCACGACCCTGCTGGGCGAGCGTTGGGCGCCGTCGGCGCCGATCCTGAGCTGGCTTGCGGTCGGCGTGATGACGGGGCCGGTCTCGAACAGCACCGGGTGGCTGTTCGTGTTGCTGGATCGGACGCGGGATCAGTTTTGGTATACCTCGGTCAACTCGGCGATCATGGTTGCGGCCTATGCCATCGGGCTGCATTGGGGGCCGCTCGGGGTGGCGACCGCGGCGGCGATCGCCGTCGTGTGCCTGCAAGGGCCGTTGCTGTGGCGCGCGGCCACGCGGACCGGCCCGGTGCGGCTCGTCGACCTGCTGCGGGGTTGGGGCATTTCGCTGGCTGCCGCGGCGGCCAGCGGCGCGGCGCTCATGCTGCCTATCGTTCAGCGTTGGGTCGACATTCATGGCGCGTTGGGGCTGCTGTTCGGGTTGGCGGCGTCCTACGGGGCCTACGGCGCGGCGCTGTTGTGCTTCCCGGTCGGCCGCGCGCTGGTCCGGGAGGGCTGGCGCGTGCGGCCTCGCGGCCGGACGGCTGCCGCGGCCGGGTGAGCGGCCCGGCGGGATCAGGCGGGCGAGACCGGGGACCAACGCAGAGTCTCGTCGAGGCGCCCGCCGTCGCGCAGGCTGGCGAGGACGTGCAGGCGGATGCGGTCGGAGCGGCGGAAGTCCGGGTCATCGAAGCCGATCGCCTGCAGCCCGCCGACCAGGCGTTCGACGGACCGGGCGAGGGTCATCGCTGGCTGGTGCTCCGGCGCGAGGGCGCGGAACTTGGCGAAATCGACGCGGTAGCTGCGCTTGTCGGGCGGGGCGTCCGGATTGACGGAAACGGCGGCGCCGGGGCGGGCCTCTGCCACCGCGGCGGCGAGGTCGCTGACCTGATAGTTCCACTCGTCGCTGCCCGCATTGACGGCGAGGTAGCGTCCGCCTTGCTGCGCGTCGCGGCTGATGGCCCATTCGATGGCGCGGGCCATGTCGGAGACGTCGATCAGCGGCCGCCAGGGCGTGCCGTCGCTGAGAATGGAGATGGCGCCGGAGGCGATGGCGCAGGCGGCGAAGTCATTCAGCACGAGGTCGAGCCGCAGCCGGTCGGACATGCCGCAGGCGGTGGCGAAGCGCAGGCAGGTGATCAGCATCGGGCCGTTCTCGAGCGCGCGCAGGCCTTGCTCGGTGGCGATCTTCGAGCGGGCGTAGGCGGTCAGCGGGGCAAGCTCGTCCTGTTCGGTGCGCGGCGCGCCTTCGGCGAGGCCGTAGACGCTGCAACTGGAGGCGAAGACGAAGGCGCGGACGCCGGCTTCGCTGGCCATGTGGGCGAGGCGAAGGCTGGCGGCCCGGTTCACCTCGTCGGTCAGGGCCTCGAACTGCTTGCCCATCGGGTCGTTGGAGATGGCGGCGAGGTGGACCACGGCGTCCGTGCCGTCAAGCAGGCTGGCCGGGAACGCGCGGACGTCGCCGAAGTGCTGGGCGTCGAGCAGGCGCTCGGGCAGTGGGCCGGGCGTGGTGAGGCAGTGGGCGAAGAACCCGGCGTCGAAGCCGATGAGCTCGGCGCCAGGAAAGCGGGCGCGGAGATGGCGGACAACGACGGGGCCGACATAGCCCATGTTGCCAGTGATGAGGATACGCAACGTGGCCTCGCTGTCAGAAGATGCGGAGTTCGGGGACGAAGGTGACGAACTGGCCGCCCCAGTCCCGCAGGCCGGACATCTGGGCGACGATTTCCTCGCGCAGGTTCCAGGGCAGGATCACGAGGTAGTCGGGGCGGGTGTCGCCGATGGCCTCGGGGCCGCGGACGGGCAGGCGCGAACCGGGCAGGAACGTGCCTTGCTTGTGCGGGTTGCGGTCGACCGTGTAGGCGATCAGTTCGGGGCCGATGCCGCAGTAGTTCAGCAAGGTGTTGCCCTTGGCCGGAGCGCCGTATGCGGCGACGGTCTTGCCCCGGCGGCGGGCGTCGATCAGGAATTCGAGGGCGGCGCACTTGATCCGCACCACCTGCTCGGCGAACTGGTCGTAGGGCGCGGTCCGCTGCAAGCCGGCCTCGGTCTCGGCCCGGCGCAGCGCCGCGACCTGGCTGCTCGGCTCGCCTGGGCATCGCGCGTGCTGCACGAAGACGCGCAACGATCCGCCGTGGGTTGGTAATTCCTCGACGTCGCGGACCTGCAGCCCGTGCTCGCCGAATAGGCGCTCGACGGCGAACAGCGACAGGTAGGAGAAATGTTCGTGATAGATGGTGTCGAACTGGTTCTGCTCGATCAGCCGCAGCAGGTGCGGGAACTCGAATGTGGCCGTGCCGGCGTCGGCCAGCATGATGCGGAAGCCTTCGGCGAAGTCATGGATATCGGGAACGTGGGCGAGGACGTTGTTCGCGGTCATGAGGTCGGCCGGACCGTGCCCGGCGCGGACGCGGGCGGCCGTTTCGGCGCCGAAGAAGGCGATCTCGGTCGGGATGCCCTTGGCGATGGCGGTCTCGGCGACGTTGCGAGCCGGGTCGACGCCGAGCACGCGCAGGCCGTGCGCCTTGAGGTACTGCAGCAGGTAGCCGTCGTTGCTGGCGATCTCGCAGGCGAAGGATTGGCGGCCGAGGCCGAAGCGGGCGGCCATGGATTTGGCATAGTCCTCGGCGTGCCGGAGCCAGCTTTCGCTGAAGGAGGAGAAATAAAGATAGTCGCTGAAAATGCCTGAGGGCGACTCGAATTCCATGAGCTGCACGAGCCAGCACTCGGTGCAGACGAAGGCGTGCAGCGGATAGAACGGCTCCATCCGGTCCGCGCCGCCGGCGGGCACGAAGGAGTTCGCCAGCGGCGAGAGGCGCAAATCGGCGAAGGTGCGGGTGAGTTCGGCGCCGCAGAGGCGGCAGGGGCAGGCGGGCATTTACCAGACCTTCCAAGGGGCGCGGCCGTCGGCCCAGTAGCTCTCGAGCTGGCGCTTGTCGCGGAGCGTGTCCATGGAATGCCAGAAGCCGAGATGGTTGTAGGCCATGAGCTGGCCGGCCGCGGCGAGGCGTTCCAGCGGGTCGGCCTCGAACACCGTGGCGTCGTTGTCGATGACGTCGAACACGCCGGCAGAGAGGACGAAGAAGCCGCCGTTGATCCAGGTCTCGGCGATCGGTTTCTCCTGGAACTGCATGACCTGCTTGTTCACGATGTCGAGGGTTCCGAAGCGGGACGGCGGGCGCACGGCGGTGATGGTGGCAATGCGTCCGTGCGAGGCGTGGAACTGGCTGAGGGCCGCGAGGTCGATCGAGGCGACGCCGTCGCCGTAGGTCATGTAGAAGGGTTCGTCGCCGATGTGCTCGCGCAGCCGGCGGATGCGGCCGCCGGTCATGGTGTCCTGCCCGGTGTCGACCAGCGTGACCGTCCAGGGTTCGGCGGTGCGTTTCAGCATGCTCACGCGGTTGTTGGCCAAGTCGATGGTCACGTCCGCGCTGTTCAGGTCGTACTCCGCGAAGTATTGCTTGATCATGTGGCCCTTGTAGCCCAGCGGAATGACGAACCGGTCGACGCCGAACGAGGCGTAGATCTTCATGATGTGCCAAAGGATCGGCTTGCCGCCGATCTCGACCATCGGCTTCGGACGCGCCTGGGTTTCCTCCATCAAGCGGGTGCCGTAGCCGCCCGCGAGAATGACCGCCGTTCGAACGATGGGCATTTGCATCGACCTCGATTTGTTTCTATAGCGTAAAGGTAACACAACCTGGGCTGGCGCGCTAGTGTGGGTTGACGATTTTTTGACGCCTTGCGCCACGCCAAAGTTGCACAATGTCTAATAAAAGTTTATGCACGCGTCAAGCTGGAGGATTGAAATGGTAACGAAGACGCTCGTGGCATTTCAGACGCACCTGTTCGGGCGGCAGTTGCACAAAGCTTTTCAATCGCTTTCGCGGTCATTACCTGCAAGTTACGACGCCGTCGTCCTGGTCCACCTTCCGCCCGGCGCGCCGGCGCCGCCTCTGCTTAAGATGACGCCGCATCACCTGGTGCGGACCCCGGATATGCGCATCGAGGCGTATGGGGCGAAATCGGGCCGCGGCAAGGCGGAGTGGTCGCTATGGAACGGCGGGCACACGGACCTCGTGTTCCTGCACCTCGCCCGCGCCAGGCCGGGCTATGACCGCTACTGGAGCGTCGAGTACGACGTGCGGTTCACCGGCAAGTGGGGCGCTTTCTTCGGGCATTTTGAGGACAACGAGGCGGATTTGCTGGCCTCCAACGTCCGCACCGCGGCCGAGGACCCGGGATGGTTCTTCTGGAACACGCTGGTGCGCCCCGAGACGGTCCCGGCGGCGCCGGACACGGATCGGATCTGCAGCTTCATGCCTGTGTTCCGGGTGTCGCGCCAAATGGTCGAGGCGGTCGACCAGGCCTACCGGTCGGGATGGACGGGGCATTCGGAAGCGGTCTGGCCCACCGTCGCGCGGCACGCCGGGCTGCGGATCGAGGACGTCGGCGGGCGCGGCGCGTTCGTCAGTCCAGAAAATAGAGGCCTGTTCTACGAAAGCTCGCCGACAACCTGGAACATGGCGCCCGGAACCATGGTGTATCGGCCGATCAAGCATCTGTGCTTGCGCCGGAACATGCTTTGGCATCCGATCAAGCCGCTGCGGGAGACGCTGCTGGAGGACGTGCGGCGGTTGCGCCGGGGATCGCGCCGGCTGATGCGGCGCGCCGGACTACGTTTCGGGACCGAGGGACGGGGACAGGCGCAGGCCTGACCCAAATTATCATGGCGGTTGCAGACATGCCTCCGGGTATCGCGGCGGCCGGACGTCCCGCGGCGCATTGCAGGGTCGTGCGGGGATCATGAACGCTATCCCGCCCGCGACGGACGAGGCGCTTGCCCAGCGGCTCTTGGGCCATGTCGGCGCGTTGTTCCCGATCTGCCGCAGCATCACCGGGCCCGGGCTGCGGGACACGCTGGCTTACATCGGGCGCCAAATCCCCTTATCCGTGTCTGACGTCGCATCCGGGACAAAGGTGCTGGATTGGGAGATCCCGCCGGAGTGGGCGCCTCGAAGCGCCTCCATCCGGCGGCTCTCGGGCGAGACCGTGGTCGACTTCGCCGAGCACAACCTGCATCTCCTTCAGTATAGCGAGAGCTTCGGCGGCATCGTGCCGATGGATCAACTCGACCGGCGCCTGCATAGCTTGCCCGACCAGCCAGACCTGATCCCGTATCGAACATCGTATTACGCGCGGACCTGGGGATTTTGCCTCGCGCACCGCGTTCGGATGTCGATGACGGACCCGGCCTATCAGGTTTCGATCGACGCCGATCTGAAACCCGGCGCTTTGACCTACGGCGAGTGCTTCGTTCCGGGCACGGAGGACGGAGAGATCCTGCTGTCGGTGCATTCCTGCCATCCGTCGCTGGCCAACGACAACCTGAGCGGCATCTCGGTCGGGATCGAGTTCGTGCGGGACTGGATGACGCGCCCGCACCGGCTTGGGCTGCGGGCCGTGTTCCTTCCGGGGACGATCGGGGCGATCGCGTGGCTGGCGGCGAACCGCGAGCGGCTGGGGCGAATCTTGCACGGGCTGGTGCTGACGTGTCTGGGCGACGGCGGTCCGCCGACCTACAAGCGCTCGCGGCGCGAGACCGCGGCGATCGACCGGGCCGCCGGGCATGCCTTCGAGGAGCTGGGGCTTGCGGACCGGCTGCTCCGGTTCGTTCCCTACGGATATGACGAGCGGCAATACTGCTCGCCGGGGTTCGACCTCCCGGTGGGGTGCCTGATGCGGTCGCCGAACGGGACCTTCCCCGAGTATCATACGTCGGCGGATAACCTCGGCTTCGTTCGCGCGGATGCACTGGCCGATTCCCTGCGGCTGTTGCAAAGGGTTCTGTGGATCGCCGAGCACGACCAGGCGTGGCGCAACACCGAGCCATACGGGGAGCCGCAGCTTGGCCGGCGCGGCCTGTATGCGGCGATAGGGGGCGCCGGAAACGAGGGCCTGGGCGGGTTTGACCAGCTTACCTTGCTCTGGGTGCTGAACCAGTCCGACGGGCGGACGAGCTTGCTCGATATCGCCGGGCGGTCCGGAAAGCCGTTCGATGCGGTGGTTGCGGCGGCTGGCGCTTTGGCGGAGGCCGGGCTGCTGGCGCCTGTCTAGCGCTGATCTGGACTTGCAATTGACGGGCCTCGCTTTCCAGTCAGGGCAATTGCAGTCTGGCTAGCCCGGCCGCGTGGGCCGGATAACAAGTTCGCTCACTTGGGCGCGGGGCGGCAAGGCAAGCGCCGCGGCGACCATCGCGGCGATGTCGCAGGGTGCGAGCAGGCTCGCCCGGTTGAGCGAGCGGCCTTCCGCGGCGAGGACCGTGTCTTGCATCGGCGTGTCGGTCCGGCCCGGGAAGACCGTCAGCACGCGCACGCCAAGTGCATTGACTTCCTGGCGCAAGGCATCCGCCGCGGCCCGGAGCGCTGCCTTGCTGGCGGCGTAGGCCCCGGCATTGGCGCCAGGGTTGAGGGCTGCGGTGGAGTTGATGAACACGACGGTCCCGCCGGCCTGCTGCAGCGCGGGGAGGCAGCGGGACGTGAGCAGCAGCGGGCCTTCGATGTTCACGGCGTTGATGGCACGCCAGTCCGGCGCTGTCGTTGCCGCGATGGGGCCGTGCTGGAATTGGGCGGCGGCGTGGATCAGCACGTCGAGCTTCGGACCGGCTTTCGTCGCGGCGGCTTCGATGGACGGTTCGCTCGACAGGTCGGCCTGGATGATGGCGGCCGGCCACTGCCTTGCCGTCTGCTCAAGCGGCTCGGCCCGGCGGCCCAGGAGCAGCAAGTCGTAGCCCTTCGCAGCCAGGGCGGCCGCGCAGGCCTGGCCGATGCCGGAGCCGGCGCCCGTGATAAGGGCCTTGGCGGCAGGCTTATTCGAGTCTTCGCTGGACTGTTGCAGCGTTGTGCGGCCTTTCGGGGCGACTGTTGTCATGCGGACGCTTGCGTCAGATGCCGCTATGCCAGTTGAAGCCGAGGTTTTCCCAATAGCCGCCGGGGTAGACGTTCGTCACCTCGATGGCCGTGATCCATTTCGGGTTCTTGAAGCCGAGCTTGGTCGAGGTGCGGAGGCGAAGCGGGAAGCCGAACGGGTCCGCGATGGTCTCGCCGGCATAGCGCGTTGCCAGCAGCGTCTGCGGATGCAGGGCCGTGGCCATGTCGATGCTGCTTGGATAGTCGTCAGCGGTCTTGAAGGCGACGTATTTTGCCGTCAGGTCGGCGCCGACGCGCTCGAGGAAGTGGCGCAAAGGGACGCCGGACCATTGACCGATATAGTCCCAGCCTTCGACGCAGATGTGGCGGATGGTCATTTCACGCTGCGGCAGGGCGTCGAATTGCTGCCTGGTCCAGGACTGCTTGTCGGTGATCAGCCCGGCCAGTTCGAGCCGCCAGGCATCGCCGTCCACGGGCTTGACGCGCTCGATGTCGTAATAGGCGTTGAAGCGGGGGGGCTTCAGGACCATCGCGGCCGGATATTCGGGGGCCAGCTTGTTGGGATCGAAGAGTGCGGCCTGGACCTTGTCATTGAAGCCCGAGACGGCGCGGAGCGCTTTGCCGATCGCGGTTGAGTCGCTGACATCGCAGCCGGTCAGCATCGTCAGCGTGCCGAGGGACAGCCCGCCGCGGATGACGCCTCTGCGTTGAAGGGAGCGGATCGCGGGCCGGTGGTCGCAGAGGATGGCAGGGTCTGGCCGGCGGTCAGGACGGACGGGCGGCCTCATGGCTGCGCGACGGTGCGAGCGGGGGCGACGCGAGGGCCGCCGGCGAGCATGGCCCAGAGCGTGCTGGGAACCAGAAGGCTGAGTGCCACGTGGACGACGAGGAAGCCGGCGATGACGGTCATTCCGAGGAAATGGGCGAGGCGGGCGCCCTGAAAGCCGCCGAGGAGGTCGGCCAGGCCGGAAAGCTGGATCGGCTTCCAGACGGCCAAACCGGTGAGGACCTGCCAGATGCCGGCCAGGATGACGACGATGTAGAGCATCTTCTGCACGGCATTGTAGACCGTCAGGTCGTTGTGCTCGATCTTGAAGCGAAGCGTGTCCCGAACAGTTTGGATCAGGTCGTGCAGGCGGATCGGCAGCAGCCGTTCCCGGAAGCGGCCGGTGGCCAGGCCGTAAAGCAAGTAGGCGAAGCCGTTGACCGCAAGCAGCCACATCGCCGCGAAGTGCCAAAGCAGGCTTTCGGCCGCCCAGCCGCCAATCCTGGCCGCGTGCGGGAAATAGATGAAGTGGAAGATGACGGAATCGTTATAGATGCCCCAGCCGGAACCGATCATGATGATCATCGCGACGGCGTTGACCCAGTGCATGACCCGGACCGGGACGGGATGCAGCCGCCTCGCGGCTCCGACCGAGGTGGAGGCCGTTGCTTTGCTATGCATGGAACACCTACAGCTTTCGGGCTTGAGCGGACGTTCGTGGCTTATGCTACGAATGCCCGCTTGGGAGTCGTTGAAACCGCGTCATCTTCCGCCTTGTGACAGCAAGCCGTTTGGCGGAATTATATTGAGCGTGAAATCGTTGGCGCGCAAATGTGGTCAGGGTTATCCATGAGCGAAGATCATTGTCCGCGCGTTTCCCGGCCACGTCTTTCACGGCTGCGGGGCGGGGTGCGGGTGACGCTCGCCGGGCAAGTGTTGGCCGTCGCGCTTCAGTCCGGCTCCGTGCTGGCGCAAACGGTTGCCCCGGCAGCCGTGCCGACCTTGGCAGAGCAGGCGGCGGCCCGGTTCCCGCAGCCGGTTCGCGTCGGGTCCCTGATCGGGCGTCGCGTGTTGCAGCCGATCGAAAGCCAGCCTGTTCTGGGCCGCGTCGAGGCGATTGCCCGCCGCGGCGATGGCGGGTTCGACATGGTCATTGGCCTCGGGGGCTTTCTCGGGTTTGGCGCGCGTCCGATCAGGGTTCCTGTCGAAGCTGTCTCGCTGCTCGGGACCTACGTTGCGATGACGGGGTTCACGCCTGAGCAGCTCAAGGCCTTTCCAACAGTTTCCCGTTGGGATGCGGACGCGCTCGCCGCGGAGTCGGTCATCCGGGTTGGGCTGGTGCGGCCATTCCATTGAGAGACCTGTCCTGACCTGCTGGCCGGCGGTCAGGGCAGCGTCGGCAATAAGTATGGCAATCCGCCGCAAAGCTGTCCGGCAAAACAAGGGCTGAGGGCTCGTCCGCTCGATCGATTCATGGCCGTAATTTTGAACGAGCCCTCAGTTGCCGAGCCTGGTCAGGCCAGCCGCTTCGTGGTCGAGGTCCGGTTGCGCGGCAAGGATTTGCTGAAGCTCGTTCGTGGCCTGTTTGATGTCGGGCGGGGAAAAACGGGCCGAGGCTTGCGCGGTGATCGCGATCAGCAAGGGTGGTTGCGTCGCGCCGAGCATGCTTTGCTGAGCGAGCCGCAGGCGTTGCCGCAAGCCTCCTGAGGCCGGCTCGCCATCGAGCCAGATGGCGACAGCGGCCAGCTTTGCCGGATCGGCAGAGATGACGGCCTGCCATCGGCCGGCAGTGGGGGGAAGGTCGGTGACAGGCTCCGTCGTGGTTTCCTCCGGATCGGTCGGGCCGATTGCCGCGCGCCGGGCATCGTCCAGCTTGCCCGCCGTCGTGCCGGCGGGGAGCGCTTGAACCATAATCGTCCAGCGCTGGTTCACGCACGGCATGGAGAAGACGGCTTGGCCGGCCGTGGCATTTGGCCGCCGTTCAAGCTTGCAGCCTGCTGGCGCGATCAGGTTGGGCTCATGCGTCAGGGCAGCCGGCGATCCGCTCCGGTTCAATGCCAATGCCGCTCCCGGCCCGGCCGCGGCGAGCAGGACGGCGGCGGCGGCAAGCCACGGGCGCAGTCTGGGCGCCGAGCCATTCGCAACGGGTGCGGCCTTCGGCGCCTCTGCGGACTCCCGAAGCGGAAGCCCGGCCATCACGAGCAGGAGCATGACGATGGAGAAGAACAACCAACCGTAGAGGATGTGGTCGGCTGCGGCGGCTTGGGCGCTGCCGATAAGGTAGCCCGTGACCACGATGCCGAGTGCCCGGATGCCGTTCGCGATGATGGGGACGACGACCGACGCGGCGATGAACGCGGCGCGGCGGCCGACGCTGCGATAGTTCAGCAGCGCGTAGAACACGCCGAACGCCACCGCGGCAATCAGGAACCGCAGGCCGGCGCATGCCTCGGCGACGTAGAACGTGCCCGCCGCGATGTCGATCAGCATGTCATGCGAGAAGTGCGGGATGCCGAGCGCGGTGAGGCCGATGTCGATGAAGCGGGCGGTGAAGGCCTGGAGCGCGGGCGTGATGAACGCGCCGAATGGGACCAGGAAGAATAAATAGAGCAACGGCCCGCTGAGCGCCCGGAACAGCCGCGGCCCGAGCACGGCCAGAAAGAGCAGTTCGACGAACGCCATCGCCGTCAGTTGCCGGCCTTCCATAATGCCGAGCCGTTCGGCTGCCAGCCAGACGAAGGGAAGCGGCAGGCCGAGGAGCAGCAAAGCGGGCGCCGGGCGCGGGCGCAGGCCGCTCAGGTCTGCGCGACGGTCCCATACGAGGAACGCGGCGATCGGGGTGATGAGGAAGCAGTGGCCGTAAGCTGTGGAGTCGATCCACACCCGGACGGCCGCGCGGCACTCCGGCAGGAACACGATCACGAGCCCGAGCAGCCCGGCGGCCAGCGTCGCGAGCGCCGGGACGACCGACGTGCGGTCCTGCATGCGGGAAAGCGCCAGGCTCATCGCCGAATCCTAATTCGGCCGCGGCTGGGCCGCGTCCAGAATTGTGTCGAGCCGGGCGAGCGTTGCGGACCAGGCATAGCGGCGCTCCACGGCCTCGCGCGCCGACTGGCCGAGACCCTGGTGCTTGCCGTCAAGCACGGCATTGATCGAGAGCGCCATGTCGGCGGCGCCGTTCGCGACCAGCAGGTGTTGCCCCGGCGTGGCGCTGACGCCCTCGAACGCCTGCGGCGAGGCGACGACGGGCCGCGCCATCGCCATCGCCTCCAGCACCTTGTTCTGAATGCCGCGGGCGATCCTGAGCGGAGCGACGCAAACGTCGGCATGGGCCACGTAGGGCCGCACGTCCGGCACGCGGCCGGTGACGCGGATGCCCGGCTGGCTGCCGAGACGCGAGACGTCAGGCCCGGGGTTGGCGCCGACGACGTGGAACTCCAGGCCGTGCCGGGCGGCGCGCAGTTCGGGCAGGACCTCGGCCGCGAACCAAGTGACCGCCTCGGCATTGGGCCAGTAATCCATGTTGCCGGTGAAGACGAGGTGCGGGCCCGGGCCGGCGAACGGCGTATCGTGAGCGATGGCGGGCGAAAAATAGGACAGGTCGACCCCGTTCTCGACCGCGAAGACCCGGCTTTGGCTCTCGGGCGCGAGGGTCGCGAAGCGCGCCGTCTCCTGTGGGGACACGAACAGGGTGGCGTCGCATGCCATCGCGGACTTGCGTTCGTAGGCAAGCAGCGTGCGGCCTTCGCGGGACCAGACGCGCCGCATCGGCAGGGAGGCGCTCTCTGCGTAGGCGGTCCATTTCTCGCTGTCGATGTCTTGCGCATCGAGGATCATGCCCGGGCGGTGCATGCCGTCGAGGTAAGGCATCATCGCCACCGTCGAGATGTAGACCAGATCCATGCTGGCGCGGGCGATCTTGCCCTGGACCCATCTGAGCAGCTTCGCGTGGCGATAGTAGTCCAGCATCAGGGGCCGGCCGGGGCGGGCGCGGAGGAGGGAGAGCAGCTTCTGCCGGCGCCGGTCCATCTCGAAGCCGGCGACCTCGACGCACCAGGCGCGGAGTTCCGGCAACAGCGCCGTCTCCCAAGGCTCGGCCGTGAGGCAGCCGAGATGCACCCGGTATCGGCTGGAAAGGTGCTTGATGACGTTGAGGCTGCGGATTTTCTCGCCCTTGTCGGGAGGGAAGGGGATGCGGTGGGCGATGAAGAGCACGTCCTGCATGTCAGCCGACTCCGCGGACGATATGCGGGCCGGCCAGGTTGGCGATCGGCAGCGGCAGCCGTTTCCAGGCAGCGATGAACAGCCGGTATTTCGGGTTGAGCGGGTTGTGGTCCGGAATGGCGGCGCCCTCGGCCAGGTGGTAGCGGTGGACCAGGGGCGTGGGCGCGAACCCCCAGTTCTTCTTGAACGCGAACGAGCCGGTGCCGTGCTTGCTGCGCCCGAAATCGAAGCCGGTGCAGCCGCGGGCGGCGGCCCGGCGCATCACCTCCCAGTAAAGGAAGTCATGCCCGGCAAGCTGGCGGGCGAGCGCGGTGCCGCCGCCGTAGTAGGGCAAGACTTCGCCGCGGTCGTAGAAGTTCATCACCGCGGACACCGGCGTGCCGTCGCTTTCGACGACGACGACGTCCATGTCTGCGGCGAACGCATCGGCCAGGATCTCGAAGTATGTCCGGGAGAAGACGGGCGTGCCCAGGTTTCGCACGCTTTCGGCGTAGACGCGATGCAGCGCGCGGACGTCGCGGCCGGCGGACGAGACCAGGCCGCGCTCGATCGCCTTTCGCACCATCGCCCGCTGCTTACGGGGAATGGCCTTCATGTTGGCGTCGTCATCGGCAGAGATCGGCTTGCGGAAGGTCACGTAGAGGTCGTCGCGCGACGGCCATTCGGCGCCGTCCAGCACGCCATCCGGCAGGCTATCGCGAAGGCGCCACTCCATCACCGGGACGCGCAGCTTTTTCATGAGGTTTTGCGCCGCTTCGGCCAGCGCGCGCGCCGCCTCCGCATCCGCCGCGAGCGGGCCGCCATAGACGCAGAACGGCACCGACATCAGGCTGTTGCCGAACAAGGCCGTCTTGACGTGAACCAGCGGCAGAACGCCGAGGATGGCGCCGTCGCGTTCGGCGAGGAGGTAGTGCGGCGTATGGCCGAACGCGCGCCGCAGGACCTCGGCCCAGGCGGCGCGATGGAAGAACGTGCCGTCCGGGTGGCTGGCCACGAAGGCATCCCAGGCTTTGGTTCGCGCCGGATCGAGCGGCTTGCAACGCAGGGTCATCGCGGCGCGTCCGCGAGGCGCCGGGCGTCGGGCGCGAACACGCGGTCCATGCGGTCCCAACGGAAATCCTGCAGGAGGCGGGCGACGCGGGCGTGCATGGCCTTGAGGTTGACGCCGTGGCGAAAGCGCGCGCGGGACGAGGCGCCGGGGATGCGGGGCTGGCCGGGATCGATCTCCCACGGGTGGAAATAGAAGATGGCGGCACGGTTTTCGGCGGCGTGGAAGCGCCGCAGCAGGCCGCGGAACAGGGGATAGGGCATCAGCCGGAAGTAGCCGCCCCCGGCGATCGGCAGGTTCCGCCCGCGCAGCCTGACGGTAGTCATCGGCAGCTCGATAAGCCCGCCCGACCCTGTTCGATAAGGAAAGCGGGGCGCGTCCGGCACGCCGTAGAGATCATGCGTGACGGGGTAGATGCTGGAGCTGTAGCGATGGCCGGTCTGTTCGAGCACGTCGAACGCCCAAGGGTTGCGCGGGCCGATCGAGAAGGTGGGGGCGCGATAGCCGGTCACTTCGACGTCCCCCGTTGCTTCCAGCACGCCCTTTGCCCGCACCAGGTCGTCGCGGAACTGGTCCGGCGAGAGGGAATGGACCAGCGCGTGGCCGTAGCCGTGGCTTGCCAGCTCGTGCCCGGCGGCCACGATGCGCCTGACGACGGCGGGGTAGCGTTCGGCGACCCAGCCCAGGGTGAAGAACGTGGCCTTCACGCCGGCCTGGTCGAACTGATGCAGGATGCGGTCGGTGTTCGCCTCGACGCGGCACGGGATGCTGTCCCAGTCCGACCGGTCGATCACCGATGCGAAGGCCTGGACCTGGAAATAGTCCTCGACGTCCACCGTCATCGCGTTCATGGGCGTCATTGCGTTCACGGGGGAGGCGGGCCTCATGGCGCGCCCAGCATCTGCGTCAGGCGGCCAAACAGCCGGTCGCGTTGCGCCATCTGCCGCTCAAGCGCCTCGATCCTCGACATCATCTCGGCTTGGAGCGCCCCGTTCAGCGGTTGGCCGCGCATCGTTGCCGAACCATGACCGGCGCCCTGCTGGGCTTCGTCGCCGCCGCTTTCGAGGTCCTGCGCGAGTTCGATGGCCGTGCTGTCGACGGCGTGGCGCGTAACTTCGTGGGTCTCCTCCAGCATGCCGTAGAGCAGCACCCGCGAGCAAAGCCGGTTGATCCGTCTGGGGATGCCGCCGGCATGGCGGAAGACGGCCGCGAAGGCCTCGTCCTCCCATGCCGGGTCATCGTTCCAGCCGACGGCGCGCAAGCGATGCTCGATGTAGGCGCGCGACTCCTCCTGGCTGAGCGGCCCCAGGTGGTAGCTCGTCAGCACCCGTTGGCGGAGCTGGTCGACGTCCGGGCTTGCCAGCATCCGCCGGAACTGCGGCTGCCCGAGCAGCAGCGTCTGCAGCGACGCGCGCCCGTTGACCGTGACGTTGGACAGCATCCGCAACTCCTCCAGAGCCGTGAGCGAGAGGTTCTGCACCTCGTCGACGATCAAAAGGCAGCGCCGCCCAGAATCGGCGTGCTGGCGCAGAACGTCCTCGAAGCGGTGCAGCAGGGCCGACTTGGACAGCGTCTCGTCGGCGAGGCCGAAGCCGGCCATCGCGAGCCGGAACAGGTCGGCTTCCGAGACCTGGGTCGTGCTGATGCGGGCAACGGTGAAGCTCTGCGGGTCCATCTGCGAGCGGAGCAGCTCGACGAGGGTCGTCTTCCCGGCGCCCACTTCGCCCGTGATGATGATGAAGCCCTCGCCCTGGGCGAGACCGTAGTTGAGATGCGCGATCGCCTTGCTGTGCTCGCGGCTGCCGAAGAAGAACCGGCTGTCCGGGTTGAGCTGGAACGGGGTCGAGCTGAAGTTATAGTATTTTTCGTACACGCGGCGATCCGATCAGAAGCTCTTGCGCAAGCCGACGAGAACGACGTTCTCGGTATAGGCGCCGGTATTCGCGAGAAACGTGCGGTTGGCGCCGGGGTAGAACGAGGCGTTGCCGCCGCTCTGGTTGACGAACGTGTAGCGGATGCTGCCGCTCAGGGTCTCGGTGAACCGTTTGTTGAGGGCCGCCGTCAGCGAGAGGGTGCGCTGGTCGTTGTTCCGGTTGGCGAGGAGCTGGGCGGGCTGGTTGGTGACGGCGTATTGCGCGATGGCGACGCTGGAAAGGTCCGGCCCAAGCTCATGCTGCCAGCTCACGCTGGCCGACACGCTGTCCGAGGTCGTGCCGGGCGGGATCACGCTGAGGCCGGATAGAGTGGGCGTGTTGCTCAGCGTGGTGCGGTTCTCGTAGACGACGCCGAGAGAATAGCTGTCGCGCGCGCGGAACAGCAGGCCGTCAAACGACAGGCGCTTGAGCTTGAACACGCCGTTCTGGACGCCGAACGAGCCGCCATACCCGACCGGCGCCCCGGTCGCCGCGTCGGCGAGCAAGCCGGCAGGACCGACGCTCGTCGTCTCGAGCACGGTCTGCGCCTGCTCGACGTCGGAGGTGATGCCGGTGGTGTATCGGCCGATGAGCCGGGTGCGTGCCGTTGGCGCGACCTGCCCATCGAACGAGAATGCGTTGAACCCGTCCCGCCGCCCGTAGAGCAAAGTCAAGGCACTATCCGAGTTGGGCGCGTAACGCACGCCGACGTTCCAGATCGGCTCGTTGACGCGGATGGTCGGAATGCCGCTGTAACGCAGGTCTTGGTATCCGGCGCCGCCGAGCAGGGTGATCCGCCGGGTCAGCGCGTAGCCGAGCTGGTTCTCCACCTGGTTGCGGTAAGCACCGGAATAGGAGCCGCCTCCGGCATACTGGGTCGCTTCGAGCAGGAGGAAATCGTTGATGCGGCCCAGGTTCTCTCCGGTCGTGAACGAGGCGCGCTCGCGCTGCGTCGTCAAGTTGCCGATGACGCCGTATGCCGGCGTGCCGAGCGCGAGCTGGTTGCCCGGCGCTGCAAGCCGGTCCTGGGCGTCCTGGATCGTCCGGGCGTAGGAGTAGCCGAGCTTGGCCGTGCCCCATCCGCCGAAGCGGCGCTGCACGTACGGCGTGACAGCGAAAGAATAGCTTTGCGCGCTGTTCTGGCGATTGTAGGTGTCCGTCGAATACTGATCGATCCCGTTGCCGACGAGACTCTGCCGGGTGATGCTGCCGCGGAGGTCGAGATAGGCCGCGTCCGGCGCCAGCGTCAGGAGGAGCTGGCCGTTGCCGAAGTGGTCGACGCGGTCCTGGCTGCCGTGGGCCGCGTAGAGGATGACGTTTGGCGTATAGGCAAGGTTGGCCTTGAGCCGCGACGTGTCTCCGCTGACGAAAATTTGCGGCGAGATGTGCGTGAGGAAATCCGCCTCCCGCGGCCGCTCGATCCGGAGCGCGTTGTCGGTGAACCCGGCGTCGATATCGAGCGCGGGCTGCACCAGCCACGCAGGCCCGTCCGCTCTCGGCGCGGCCGTCTCGAAATAACGTTCCAACTGCGGCCTGAGGTCCCCGACGCGCGCGCTCGTGCCCACGCCTGGCAGCAGGCCGCCCGTGTATGGCTGTCTGCCGTCATATCCGCCCGTTTGCGCGTGCGCCCGCTGCCCCGGCGCGCAAAGGCCGGCGGCGCACGCGATGCAGGCGAATGGCAGCAGCTTCGGCATCGAGGTCAGGCGTAGGCGCCGAAATAGTCGTAGGCGCCAAAGGTGTGGCTGGTCGTCATGCGCACTTTGTTCAGCAGCAAGGTGATGTTCGGGCACACGCGCACGAGATCGATCGCCGCCTCGACCTCTGCCTTCTGGGTTCGTTCGGCTTCGACGACCATGACGATCTCGGCGACGTGCGGCGCGATGGCGTGCGGGTCGCTCGTTGAGAGGCAGGGCGGCGTGTCGAGCACGATGAGGTGACGGGGAAACCGGCGGGAGATGCGTAGAATGGCGGGGATGATCGGACGGATGCTGACCGCTTCGTCGTTGTGCGGAACAGGGCCGTTGCCGCGATTGCCAACGGGCAGGATTGCGAGGTTCGGGATCGCCGAACGGCGGACGAGATCATCGAGGCGCAGCGCCGGGTCGGCCACCATGTCCAGGAAGCCGCTTGCGTCCCCTAGGCCGAGTTGGTCCGAGAGCGGCCTGGCCTTGGAATCGACGTCGACCAGCAGCACCTGGTCAGGGCCATTCTGGGCGATGCTGCCGGCGAGGTTGAGGGCGGTGAAGCTTTTGCCTTCGCCCGGCCGCGCGCTCGTCACCATGAGCACGTTGCGCGCGCCTTCCAGGCCGGGCGCCTCGTGCAAGGCCCTGAGAATGCGCCCGGCCGCGATCCGATACTCTTCGGAGATCCGGGTCCTGGTCCGTCGCGCCACGACCATGCCGGCCTGCTCGAGGATATTGAGCTGGAGGCTGGCAGGCGCACCCGGGCCGCACGGGCTGGCGGCTTGCGTGTCGGCGTTCTTGTCAGAAGCTGGCGCAAACTCGGCATGAGGCGCAACGCGGGGCGGCGCTGAAGGCTGGATGGAGGCGGCTTGATCGGCCTCGCCAACAGTGCTGGCCGCCCTGTCTGAGTTTGGCCGGGCCATGCTGGCCGCGTGCTGCGCCGCGGTCTGCGGCGGCGGCCCGGCAGCCGGCGCCGCCACGATCGGCTGAAACGGCAAAGAGGGCGTAACCGGCGCATTCGCCCCGGCTCGGCCGCCATCCGCGTTCGACGGACGAACGAGGTCCGGGACCGCGGTTTCGTTGGCCTCACGCAGCCTGGCTGCGGCACGTTCGATCAGGTGGTCGTTGTGCATCGTCACGCCGCGCATCCCGCCACAGGCAAGGACGGGAGCTTGCAGCGTCGCGCGGACGCCTCTGCCTGATGCCAGCCGGTTCGACGTTGTTTCATAGCTGCGCAGTAACACCTTACCAATTGAACGTCACTGTACTGCTGATGCGGCGCTGATTGATGGTATCTCTTTCTAACGAAACACAACATTTCAAATAAAAGCTGATGCATTGCCGTCATTTACCTTAATTGCAGCTTTGATACGGATCAGTTATGACCTTTGCCGCGCCAGCAGACGGCGCCTTTGGTTACAGTGCTCTACAATTATAAATTCAATCATAACAGAATTGGTGTCGCCAGCGTGAACAAAGCGGTAAACCATTTCAATCGCCTTTGCGTTGCGATGAACAACCGGGCTGCCTGCCGCCCCGGCCTCACTCATTCAGCTCAGGCCTGAGGCCCACATGACAGCGTTTGTCGGCCGCCATGTTGCGCCTGAAATGATTGCGCTTTCGTTAATCGAGGCGTGTCTTTCTTTTTACGTTTCGTATGCCTTGCTCGTGCCGGGCGGATATGACGGCACGCTGAACAACTCTGCCGCATCCCACGCGCTGGTCGTCGCCGCGGCACTCTGCCTCACGTCCTCCGTGCTCGGCATGTACAGGCCGCAGTTGTTTCTGCAGACCCGGACCTTGCTACTGAAAACCGCGGTCGGCGGGGTTGCCGCGTTCCCCATCGTCTGGGTCGTCAGCGCGGCAATGGGGATTTCCTCGGAGTGGCTGGTCGGGCCGGACCGGGCGTGGCCGACGAAGGATCTGATCGCCTGGATCGCGGCGCTGTTCGCCGTTCGGGTGGGTTTCCTGCTCGCTGTCCGCTCAAAGCTCTTCGTGCGCAAGATCGCGGTCTACGGGCCTGTCGGCCAGGCCGCCAAGACGGTCAGCGCCATACGGACCGGACGCGCCGGGTTCTTTGACGTGGTCGGCATCCCACAGCCTTGCGAGGACACGGCGACCGAACTGAGGCAGGCCCGCATACGGACCGTGCTCATGCCGGCCGGCGCTTCGGAGACCATGCCCGACGCGGTGAGGGCCGCTTTTCTGTCCGCGGGCGTGTCGCTTGAGCCGGAAACGGAGTTCTGGGAACGGCGGCTCAGGCGGATC
Organism: Acetobacteraceae bacterium; assembly: GCA_965217935.1. Taxonomy (GTDB): domain Bacteria; phylum Pseudomonadota; class Alphaproteobacteria; order Acetobacterales; family Acetobacteraceae; genus JBBROS01. Next base: position 2,972,855 of record OZ244581.1, read on the forward strand.
GACATCGACCATCTCGCGCCGGCCTGGTTCACGCTGCCGGATCGTCGCGCGCTCGGCGGCGTTCAAGCCGCGGTGCAGCGAGGCGGCGATATCCTGCTCAGCCTTGCCCTCTTGGCGTTCACCTTTCCGCTGATGCTTGCCGTGGCGCTTCTGGTCCGCTTGGACAGCCCAGGCCCGGTGCTCTATCGGCAGGAACGGGTCGGGCTGGACGGCCGGTGTTTCGTGTTGCTGAAATTCCGCAGCATGAACTGCAACGCCGAGGCCCGAGGACCTGCCTGGGCGCAGCGCCGGGACCCACGGGTCACCCGCGTCGGATCGCTAATGCGCCGGACCCGCATCGATGAGTTGCCGCAACTGTTGAACGTGTTGCGGGGACAGATGAGCTTCATCGGGCCGAGGCCGGAGCGGCCGCACTTCGTCGAGCAATTGGCGGCGCTTATCCCGCACTACCAGGAGCGCGCGCGGGTCAAGCCGGGCCTGACAGGGTGGGCGCAGGTCAATTACCCATACGGCGCGTCGGTCGAGGATGCGCGGGCAAAACTTTCCTACGACTTGTTTTACGTCAAGAACCGCACCCTGGTCCTCGACCTTTTAATCCTTTTTGCAACAATACGGGTGATCCTGCTCCAAGAAGGCGCGCGGTGATGCCGCAATACGCATCCGGTCCGCGCCGAGTGAACAGTTTCGAGGTCTGAGGCCGATGTCCCGTCTATGATCCAGCCCGCTGGCATTCTGTTGGCTCTGTGCGCCGTCGTCTACGCGGCGCTCACCCCGCTCATCGCCTGGCGCGCCCGGCAACTCACGCCGCTGCTGCTGGCGGCGTGCTGCGGCATCACCGCCGTCTGGGCTGGCATGGCTGCGGCCCTGCCTGGCTTCGCGGCGGCCGGGATTACGAGCGGGGCTGATTCGCTCAGGGCGCTGGCCTGGTTCGGTTTCGTTTTCTTCCTATATCACGACGCGCGCTTGGGCCGGCCCTTGCACGAGGCCGGATTCGCGGCCTGCGGCTTGCTCGCCGTCCTGCTGAGCCTGGCCGCTTGGTTCGCGCAGCACGAAGCAACAGCCCTCGGGCCGGCGTTCTCATGGGCGATCACCGGGCGCCTGACGCTCGCGATCACCGAGCTGTTGCTGATCGAGAACCTTTACCTGAACCTTCCCGGCCATGCCCGCTGGCACGTCGCGCTCCCATCCGTGCTGCTCGGGGGATTGGCCTGTTTCGATATCGTGCTTTGCGCGGATTGGGTGATCTTCCGCCAGCCCTCCCCGGGCCTGCTCGGCGCCCGGACCGTCGGCATGATCATGGTCGCGCCGCTCCTGATGGCGGCAGCAGCCCGCGGCAGGCGCTGGAAGGGACGAGTCAAGCTGTCCCGCGCGGCGGTGTTCCACAGCGCGACCCTGATCCTGAGCGGCGGCGTGCTGCTGACGCTGGCCGTCGCGGGCGAGGCGTTCCGCCAGGCGGACCAGCTCTGGGGATGGCTCGCCGAAGCAAGCCTCGCCTTCGCCGTGCTGATTGCCGTCGGGCTGTTGCTGACCTCGGCTTCGGCACGGTCCTGGATACATCGGCTGTTCGTCGATCATTTCTTTGCGGAACGCTACGATTACCGGCGGCAATGGCTCGCTTGCATCCGTACGCTGTCAGGCGCCGACGGGGACCCGCACGGCGCCTTGCCGGCGCGGGCGATCCGCACGATCGCCTCGGTCGTAGACAGCCCGGCCGGCGCATTGTTCCTGCGCGACGGCGCATCGGGGCCGCTTGCATGGGCCGGGTCATGGAACATGCCGTCGGCGGACACGATACCGCCCGGCCATCCCGCGCTCCTGGCCGTGGGCGACGGGACATGGATCGCGCGGCTTGACCGAAGCGCCGCCGATGCGCCCCCGCCGCTCGATGGCTTGGGCCTGCTGTGGCTCGCCGTGCCGTTGCTGCACCAGGACAACCTGGTCGGGCTCGTAGTCGTAGCGCCGCCCCGGGCGCCGTTTCCGCTGGAGCAGGAGGTGTTCGACCTGCTGCGGATTCTCGCCAAGGAGGTTTCAACCTATATTGCCGAGCAACGCCTCACCCAGACGCTGCTGCAAACGCGGCAACTGCACGACTACAGCCAAAGGTTCGCGTTCGTGGCGCACGATATCAAGAATGTCTCGAGCCAACTCGCGCTCCTGCTCACGAACGCGCAGCAGCACATCAGCAACCCCGAGTTCCAGCAGGACATGCTCGACACCGTGGGAGCGTCCGTGCGCAAGATTAAGGCATTGCTGGACCGGCTGGAGCGTCCGCACGTCGACCAGGCGCCGGGCGCGATGGCGCCGGCGCCAAGGCTTGAGGCGCTGGTCAGCACGTATCGGCGCGTGCGCGCAGCCGGGGTGACGTTGGAGAGCGACGGGTCGACGGCCACCGTCGCGATCGGGATTGAGGCCTTTGAGACCGCGTTAACGCATCTGCTGAATAATGCGGTCGAAGCGTCGCCGGGTTTGCCGGTGGTCGTGCGCTTGCGGCATGAGGCGCGGCAGGTGGTCATCGATGTCATCGATCGAGGAATGGGCATGTCGGCGGAGTTCATCAGGGATGATTTGTTTCGGCCGTTCAGCACGATGAAGGAGAGCGGATCGGGGATCGGCGCCTATCAGTCACGGGCGCTTCTGCGCGGCGCCGGCGGGGACTTGCAGGTGTTCAGCCAGCCCGGGCGAGGGACAACGATGCGGCTTTGCTTGCCTCGGACCGATCTTGCGCACGTCCCAACCCACTCGCCCCGGCAGGCGTCGCTTGCGACCGCGGCGCACTGACGCATCGATGACGAAACCAAAGCTTCTGATCGTCGAGGACGACCTGGGCCTTTGCAGCCAGTACCGCTGGGCATTCCCCGCCTTCGATGTCGTCTTCGCCCATGACCGGCCGCACGCGCTGGCCGTTGCGCAGAAAGAGCAGCCGCTCGTCGCGATCATGGACCTCGGCTTGCCGCCCGACCCGGATGGCGTAAGCGAGGGGTTCGCCGCTCTCGACGGCGTGCTTCGGTGCGCGCCGCAGACGAAGGTGATCATCGCCACCAGTCACGGGGACAAAGCCCATGCCCTGCGGGCGGTCGCGGCGGGCGCCTACGACTTCTGCGAGAAGCCGATTGACATTCAGGTGTTGAGCCTGATCGCGGAACGGGGCCTCGGGCTGGCGAAGCTGGAAGCCGAGAACCGCATGTTGTCCGAGGCGGCCGCGCCCTCTCCGATCAAGCGGATCGTGACCGCGGATGAGGGCATGCTGAAGGTATGCCGAGACGTCGAGAAATTGGCCGGGGCGAATGTTACGGTCCTGGTGCTGGGCGAGAGCGGGACCGGCAAGGAGGCGCTGGCCCGCGCGTTGCACGACCTGGGGCCGCGCTCGCGCCAGCCGTTCGTCGCGATCAACTGCGGCGCGATCCCGGAGAACCTGCTTGAGAGCGAGCTGTTCGGCTACGAGCGCGGCGCATTCACCGGCGCGGTCAAGCAGACCCCCGGGCGGATCGAGACGGCGCACCGCGGGACCTTGTTCCTGGACGAGATCGGCGACCTGCCGCACAGCTTGCAGGTCAAGCTGCTGCGGTTCCTCCAGGATCAGCGCGTGGAACGGATCGGCGGCCGTGCGCCGATCCAGGTCGACGTGCGGGTGGTTTCAGCGACCAACCAGATGCTGCAGAGCCACGTCGATGGCGGCTCGTTCCGCTCTGACCTGTTCTACCGGCTGAACCCGATCACGCTGCGCGTGCCGCCATTGCGGGAGCGGGCCGGGGATGCGGTCGTGCTCGCGCGGTATTTCCTCGCAGCGTTCAACCGGCAATTCGGCCGGTCCGTGCGCGGGCTGTCGGACGACGCACTTTCGGCGCTCGCCGCCCACGCCTGGCCCGGCAACGTGCGGGAGCTGGAGAACCGCGTCAAGCGGGCGGTCGTCATGTCGGAAGGACGGCTGGTGACGGCTGCCGACCTCGAGCTTGACGCCGGCGCCGAAGACCTCTCCGCGTTCGATCTCCGGCTGGCGCGGGCCAGGGCGGAACGCGACGTGGTCCAGCGGGCGCTCGCGCGGAGCAACGGCCGGCTGACGTCTGCCGCCAAGCTGCTCGGCATCAGCCGGCCGACGCTTTACGCGCTGCTGGACACTCATGGCATGGCGGCCGGCATCGCCGAGATTTCGCGCGAGCAGGCCGGCGACGAACTCTCGGCCGCAAATGTGGATCATCTATGAACAAGCAAAGCAAAGCCATTGTCTTCGCCGCCGGCCTTATGGCCTTGGGCGCCGTTGCCGGCGGGGGTTGGTATGCCTACGTCCGCGATGGCGATCCGTTGAGCCGGGCCGCCCGGCTCCTGGCCGCCGGCAACGCGGCCGGGGCACGGCTCGAGCTTCGCAATGCCGTGCGCAACGATCCCAACAATGCGGACGCGCATCTGCGCCTGGCGCAGACCCAACTGCTGCTCGGAGATCCGGTCGCGGCCGAGAAGGAACTGAAATCCGCCGAGGCGCTCGGCGCGAGCAATGGGGACGTCAGGATCCAGCTTGGGCGGGCTTACCTGGCGCAACGGAAATTCCAGCAGGTTCTGGATGAGGTTCCCGCGAACGGCGCAAACCCTGAGGCTCTCGGCAGGGCCATGCTGTTGCGCGGCATCGCCCAGGCGGGGCTGAACGACATGGCTGCGGCGGCCGAGAGCATGAAGCAGGCCGAGGCAGCCCTACCGGGCGACGCCGAGGTTTTGCTGGCGAGCGCCCGGCTCGCGTTGGCGCAGCGCGATATCGGCCGGGCAGAAGCCAAGGTGGAGGCAGCGCTCGCGGCGAAACCGCAGCAAACCGAGGCCTTGTTGCTGAAATCGCAGATCCTGTTTGGCAAAGGCGAGAGAGCCGGGGCGCTGGCGGCGATTGATCAGGCGATCGGGTTGGCGCCGAACTCGGCTGCCATGATGCTCAACCGCGCCGGCCAGTATATGCTGGATGGGAAGGACGATAAGGCGCAAGCGGACGTGAACGCCGTCCTGGCCGCTCATCCGCAGGAAGCCGGGGCAATCTACCTCGATGGGGTGCTCCTGGTTCGGGCGGGGAAGTTTGCCGAGGCGCAGGCCGAGTTGCAAAAGCTCGGGCCCGCTATTCAGCGGTTCCCGCGCGGCCTTTATTTCGCGGCTCTGGCGGCCGCGCGGACAGGGCAGCCCGGCGCTGCCGCCGAATTCGCCACCCGATACAGCAACCAGGCGCCCGAAGATGCCGAAGGCGCGCGGCTGCTCGCCCGCATCGAGCTTGAGGCAAACCGTCCCCGGGAGGCTGTCGCGGCGCTGAAGCGGGCCGTCGCCGGCGGGCATGACGACGCGCAAACCTTGGAGCTGCTCGGCCGCGCCTACGCGGCGGCAGGAGAGACGTCCAACGCGGTCAGCTCACTGAAGCTGGCCTCGGAGGCTGCGCCCAACGATGCAGGCATCCTCACCCGGCTGGCCTCGCTGCAGATGCGGGAGGGCAAGGCCTCCGATGCGACCGCCGCGCTGGAGAAGTCGGTCGAGCTGTCGCCGGCGCAGCCGAACGCCGGCGAGGCGCTCGTTGCGGCGGCCCTGACAGCGGGCAATCTCGGCCGCGCCGAGGCAGCCCTGAAGCAGCTTCGGGCGCAGAAGGGGGACAGCGAAGCAACCGGCATCCTGACCGGGATGCTCAAGCTTGCCCGGCTGGACGTGGATGGCGGCAAGAAGGCCTTCGCCGAAACGCTGCGCCAATATCCGGACTCAGTCGCCGCCAAGCTGAACCTGGCGAAAATACTGGCGTTGCAGGGCAAGCCGAACGAGAGCGAGACCTTGCTGCGCGAGCTGCTGGCCAAGAACCCGGCCAACCTGCAGGCCCTGGCGCCGCTGGTTCAGCTCCTCGCCCAGGCCAAGCGCTGGCCCGAAGCGGCCGGCGCGGCCGAAGCAGCCCGCAACGCCGCACCAAAGGATGCGGCGCTGACGGCGATGTTGTCCGACATCTACGTCCAGTCAGGAGACCCGCGCCGGGCGGTCGGCCTGCTGCAAGGCGAGCAGGACAAAGGCGACCTGCCCCCCATGCTTCAAGGTGCCTTGGCACGCGCGCAAAGTGCTGCCGGCGATGCCGCCGCTGCGAACGCGACGTATCGCCGCGTGCTCCAGGCCCACCCGGACGACATGGCGGCCCGGCAGGCCCAAGTTGAGATGTTGCTGCGCAGCAAGGACATTCCGGCAGCGAAGGCCGCCTTGCGTGAGGCGCTCGATCAGGCGCCTGGCAACTTGGGCGTTATGTCGAGCATGGTCGTCCTTGAGGCGCGGATAGCCGGAGAGGACGCGGCATTGAACCTTGCGGCGAGTTTACGGGATGACCCGGCGAACCTGCCGAACTCCGCCGTCCTCAAAGGCGATGAGCTGATGCGCACGAAGCGGTTCGCCGACGCGGAGACGGCGTTTCTCGGCGAATACAAACTGTCCCAAACAAATCTGCTGGCGCTGCGGCTGGCAAGCGCGTCGGTCGCGTTGGGCAAGGACGACGAGGCCTCCGACGTGTTGCGGGAGCAATTGGACCGCGATCCGAACAACGCCGATCTAGGGCAGATGCTGGCAATGCTCGAGATGAAGCAGAAGCGCTATGCCTCAGCCGGGAAAAGGCTCGAAACCGTCCTGGCGCAGCAGCCGAACAACGTCGTCGCGCTGAACAACCTCGCTTGGCTTTATCAGCAGAAGGGCGATGACCGGGCCCGGACCCTGGCCCAGCGCGCCTACATGCAAGCAGCCACGCCGGACACGGCGGATACGCTGGCCTGGATCATGGTTGCCCAAGGGGATGCGAAGAGCGCCGTGCAACTTCTGGAGCAATCCAGCAAGCAGCGGCCCGACGACCCGACGTTGCAATACCACCTCGCCGTCGCGCTCAACGATACGGGACGAAAGGACGACGCGATCAAGCTCTTGCAGCCGCTCGTCAGCGGCTCGAACGACTTCGCCGACAAGCCGGCTGCGCGCAAGCTCCTGCAAGAGCTGACCAGCAAAGGCTAGTGCTCTGACACACTCGGAAGGTGTCGCATGAGTCAGAGCACTCGTTTGATTTCTTGGGCCGATTCAAATGACGGACTGCAGCGTCCGTCATCATCGGACCACTAGTACAACGGGCCATCAGCCATGACGGACATGCTTCGCGAGGCGACGGTGCGGTTGCTCACGTTCACGACCTTGTACCCGCACGCCGGCGCCCCGAACCACGGGGTGTTCGTGGAGAACCGGCTGCGTCATCTCGTGGGGACGGGCAGGGCGGCCAGTTCGGTGATCGCGCCCGTTCCTTGGTTTCCCTCCCGGTCCCGGCGGTTCGGCGCGTGGTCGAAATTCGCGTGGGCCGCGCACGAAGAGGTGCGCCACGGCCTGCAGGTCACGCGCCCGCGTTTCGCCGCCATTCCGGCAGTCGGCATGTGGACCGCGCCCGCCACGCTCTACGCTGCCGCGAAACCGGCGGTGAAGCGCCTTCTGGCCCGGAACGAGGTGGATTTGATCGACGCGCATTACCTGTATCCGGACGGCATCGTGGCGGTCATGCTCGGACGGACATTCGGCCTGCCGGTGATCCTGACGGCGCGGGGATCGGATGTCACGCAATTGCCGGACTTCCGCTTGCCGCGCCGCATGATACGCTGGGCGATGGCCCATGCGGATGCGCTGATCTCGGTCAGCGCCGGTCTCAAGCAGGCGATGACCGCATTGGGAGCGGACCAATATAAGGTCACCGTGCTGCGCAACGGCGTTGACCTTACGGTCTTCAAGCCGCCGGCCGATGCGGGCAGCCGGACTGCGCTGAAAGCCGGCTTGGGGCTTCGGGGGCCGACGCTTCTGTCGGTCGGGCACCTTATCGAGCGCAAGGGGCAGCACCTCATCGTTCAGGCGCTGTCGCGGCTGCCGGGGTGGACGTTGCTGCTGGCCGGCGAAGGGCCGGAGCGAGCGAAGCTGGAGGCGCTTGCGCGGCGCCTGGGATTGGCTGAGCGGGTGCGGTTCATGGGCGCGCAGCCGCACGAGACGCTGGCCCAGCTTTACGGATCGGCCGACATTTCGGTCCTGGCGTCCAGCCGGGAAGGTTGGGCGAACGTTCTCCTGGAATCGATGGCGTGCGGCACGCCCGTGGTCGCCAGCGACATCCCGGGCAATCCCGAAGTCGTGCAGGCGCGAGAGGCTGGGCTGATCGTCGAACGAACAGCGGAGGCGGTGGCGGATGGGATTTCAGCGCTATGGGCCGACCTGCCTGGCCGCGAAAAGGTTCGGGCCTATGCCGAACGGTTCAGTTGGGAGGCGACGAGCGCGGGTCAGCTTGCGGTGTTCGCGCAGGCAAAAGTGCGCTTCGCAAACCGGAACGGACCGACTGCTTGACTTTGGCCCTTTCAGGCCGGCTGACAAGCGGCTTCGGCAGGCGTGGCGCGTGAGGCAGGACGGGTGGAGAGATTGGCGGCCTGGCGACAGCCGGAACCAGGCGTCCCCCGGCCGCCGAACTGTCCAACGAGACGGGGCCGCCTCGCAAAACGACGCTTCGGTTAGGCCCTACGGCAACTCGGCAACGACGCCCGCTCCCGCGCCTCGGTGGCAAGCCGGTCCGCCCGTTCGTTCATCACGTCGCCCGCGTGGCCCCTGACCCAGCGCCAATCCACCTCATGCGCCTTCGCCGCATCCAGCACCCGGCGCCAAAGGTCCATGTTCGCCACCGGGTCCCCGGCCGCGTTGCGCCAGTTGCGCCGCACCCAGCCGGTATGCCAGCGCGTCACCCCGTTGCGGACGTATTCGCTGTCGGTATGCAGCGCCACGCGGCAGGGCCGGGTCAGCGCCTCCAGGGCCGCGGCGGCGGCGGTCAGCTCCATGCGGTTGTTCGTCGTGGCCGGGTCCGCGCCCGACAGCTCGCGCTCGTGCTGGCCCATGCGCAGGATCGCGGCCCAGCCGCCCGGGCCGGGGTTGGGCTTGCAGCCGCCATCGGTCCAGACCTCGACCGTATCAGAGTCCGTAGGCATGGGCGTCCTTCGCTTGCAGGTGGAACCGGAGCCGGCGCAGGTAGTCAAGCGGGTCCTTGCGCGTCACCAGCGCGCCGGGGGGCGTATTGAGCCAGTCGAACAGCCGGGTCAGCAGGAAGCGCAGCGCAGCACCTTGGCACAGCGCCGGAAGCGCTGCCGTCTCGTCGGCGGTCAGGGCGCGGACGGAGGCGTAGGCGCGCAGCATGGCGCGGGCTTTGGTGACGTTGAACTGGAAATCAGGCTCGAAGCACCAGGCGTTCAGGCACACGGCGATGTCGAACGCCAGCATGTCGGTGGCTGCGAAGTAGAAGTCGATCAGGCCGGAGAGGCGGCCGTCGAGAAAGAACACGTTGTCGGGGAACAGGTCGGCATGAATGTGGCCGCGCGGCAATGCGTCCGGCCAGGCCGTGAGGATGCGCGCCAAGGCCGCTTCGAGTTCCCGGTCGAGTCCGTCCTGCACCTCGCCGGCACGCGCGAGGCAGCGTTCGAGCAAGGGCGTCCAGCTTGCCGGGCCGAGCGCGTTGGCCCGCGTGGGGGCATAGCCTTGGCCCGCCAGGTGCAGCGCGGCCAGGGCGGTCCCGACCGGCCCGCAGTGCTCCGGACGCACCCGGCGCGGCCAGACGCCGGGGAGGAATGTGGTGATGCAGGCCGGGCGGTCGGCCAGGCGGCGCAAGCTCGTCCCGTCGCGGCCCCTGACCGGCTGCGGGCAGTTGATGCCGCGCGAGGCGAGATGCTCCATCAGCCCGAGGAACCACGGCAACTCGCTGGGATCGACCCGGCGCTCATACAGCGTCAGGATAAAGTCGCCGGCCGTGGTGCGAAGCTGGAAGTTGCTGTTCTCGACGCCTTCGGCGATGCCGCGGAAGGCCACCATCGTTCCTAGATCGTAACGTCCAAGGAACGCGCACAGCGCCTCGTCCGAAACCTCGGTGTAGACCGCCATCAGGCGTCAGGCGTGGACCTCGAGCGCCGCCGGCAGCTTGAACACGACGTCCTCCTGCGTCACCCGGCGCTCCTCGATCCGCAGCGCGTAGCGTTCGCCCAACATGCCGAGCAATTCCTGCACCAGCGTCTCGGGGGCCGACGCGCCCGCCGTCAGGCCGAGGGTGCGGACGCCGTCGAGCACCGACCAGTCAAGCTCGCGCGCCCGCGGCAGCAGCACCGCCTTCGTCGCCCCGGCGCGCTCGGCCACTTCGCGCAGGCGCTGCGAGTTGCTGCTGTTGGGGCTGCCGATCACGACGACGAGGTCGCAGTCGGGCGCCACCGCCTTCACCGCCGCCTGGCGGTTGGTGGTGGCGTAGCAGATGTCCTCCCGCTTCGGGCCCTCGATCAGAGGGAAGCGGCGGCGCAGGGTGGCGACGATATCGGCGGTGTCGTCGACGCTGAGAGTGGTTTGAGTGATGAAGGCGAGCCGGGCCGGGTCGCCGACCTCGACCGTTCCGGCATCATCGACGCTCTGCACCAGGGTCACGCTCCCCGGCGGGAGCTGACCCATCGTGCCGACCACCTCCGGGTGCCCGGCGTGGCCGATCATCAGGATATGCCGGCTGTCCGGGCCGCCGCCGGCGAAATGCCTCTCGGCCTCGCGGTGGACCTTGCTGACCAGCGGGCAGGTGGCGTCGAGATACAGCAGGTTGCGCCGCTCGGCCTCGGCCGGCACCGATTTCGGCACGCCGTGGGCGGAGAACACGACATGGCCGTCCGCCGGCACCTCGTCCAGCTCCTCGACGAACACGGCGCCTTTGGCTTCAAGCTCCTCGACCACCGTGCGGTTATGGACGATCTCGTGGCGGACATACACGGGCGAGCCGTAATGGCGCAGGGCCTCCTCGACCACGCGGATGGCGCGGTCGACGCCGGCGCAGAAGCCGCGCGGCCCGGCGAGGACCACTCGGAGTTCGGGGAGGGTGTCGTTCGTGTGCTGCATGTTGTCCGGCCCGGTTGCGGCGGGCATTATGACGCCCGCATGTCCGCGGCCATTCATAGGCGTCCTGCCGCCGCCGCGCCACCCCGCCTCGTTTGCCGGAGACGATCCATGACGTTCGCGCCCCTATCCCTGACCCGCGCCCTGATGAGCTTGTGCGGCGCGGCCGTCCTATTGGCCGGGTGCGCCACGCCCGAGGACGCCTTCGCGCCGCCCTGCCCGGCGCCGAGCATCCCGCGGGACTTCAACGACCTGCACCGCTTCCGGGGCCAGGGGCGGGACATCACCGACCAAGTGCTGACCGGGCGCATCACCGGGATCAAGGGCGCGTGCAAGCGGGACGGCGACACCGTGGTGGTGGCCAACATCTCGGTCGGCCTGGAACTGATCCGCGGCCCGGCGCTGAAGGGGCGCACGGCCGACGTGGCTTACTTCGTGGCGGTGAGCGAGGGCGACACGATCCTGGACAAGCAGGTGTTCAAGCTGCAGGCCGAGTTCGCGGAGAACACGGAGCGGCTGCGGCTGGCCGGGGACGACGTTGAACTGCGGCTGCCGGTGACGGCGAAGAAGCCGGCGTCGGCCTACCGCATCTCGGTAGGGTTCGAGGTGACGCCGGCGGAGCTGGAGTTCAACCGGGAGCGGCGGGGTTAACGGCTGGCCACCTCCCGGGCAGGGCCCGCTTCGATCAGGAGGAAGCGGGCGGGGTGCAAGGATGTTGCGCTTGCCGGGCGATTGAGGCAGACTCCTCTCGTCTAAAACCTTCCCTCGCGGGAGAGTTCTGGCATTTGCCAGACGCCGAAGGCGCAACCGGCCCCCGGAAACGCTCAGGCTCCAGGACCGCGAGAGGGCTCAGGACCTCTGGAAAGCCGGTGGCCCGCGCCATCGCACCGACGGAGTAAGGGCGCCGGCAACCCGGCCCCGAATCTCTCAGGTTCCCGGACAGAGGGGGGTCGCACCCATCGGCATGTTGCCGGCGGGCGACTCGCGCCGCGGTTTGGCGCAGATCGGGGAGCGCGCGCGTGTCTGAACCCAATATGCCAGCCGGGCCGGTCTTGAATATCGAGCCGGAAGAGGAGGGCGCGCTGCATACGTCGCCGCTGGATGCGCTGCATCGGCGGCTGGGGGCCAAGATGGTGCCGTTCGCCGGGTATTCGATGCCGGTGCAGTATGGGCCGGGGGTGCTGGCCGAACATAACCACACAAGAACCAACGCGAGCCTGTTCGACGTGAGCCATATGGGGCAGCTCAGCCTGCATGGGGAGCAGGCGGCGGCCGTGCTCGAGGGGCTGGCGCCGGGGGACATCGCCGGGCTGAAGCCGGGGCGGCAGCGCTACACGCTGTTGCTGAACGAGGCGGGCGGGATCTTCGACGACCTGATGGTGGCGAACTACGGCGATCGGCTGGTGATCGTTGCCAATGCGAGCCGGAAGGAGACCGACGCACTGCACATCGCCGACCACCTGCAGGGCAAGGCGGAGCTGGCGCAGCATCCGGAGCGGGCGCTGCTGGCGCTGCAAGGGCCGGCGGCGGCGGAGGTGATGGGGACGTTCTCGCCGGAGGCGGCGGGGCTCTCGTTCATGGGGGTGACCGAAGCCTCAATCAGCGGGATTCCGGTTTGGGTGAGCCGGTCCGGGTATACCGGGGAGGACGGGTTCGAGATCTCGGTCCCGGTCGAGGAGGCGGAGCGGCTGGCGACGTTGCTGCTGGATCAGCCCCGGGTGATGCCGGGAGGGTTGGGGGCGCGGGACAGCCTGCGGCTGGAGGCCGGGCTTTGCCTGTATGGGCAGGATATCGACGAGGTGACGACGCCGGTGGAGGCCAACCTGGCCTGGGCAATCGGCAAACGGCGGCGGGAACAGGGGGGGTTTCCGGGGGCGACGGCGATCATGGACCAGTTGAAGCATGGCGCGCCGCGGCTGCGGGTGGGGCTCCGGCCCGAGGGGCGTGCGCCGGCCCGGCCGCCGACGCAGATCGTGGCCCGTGACGGGACGGCGGCGGGGACGGTGACGTCGGGCGGGTTCTCGCCGACGCTGCAAGCGCCGATCGCGATGGGTTACGTGCGGCGGGACTTGGCCGAGCCGGGGACGGCGCTGGAGCTGATGGTCCGGGACAAGCTGCTGCCGGCGCAGGTCGTGCCGCTGCCGTTCGTGCCCACGCATTACGCCAAATCCTGAGGCCTGGAGACAGATTGATGTCGGAGACTCGTTTTACCAAGGACCATGAGTGGGTGCGGCTTGAGGGCGGGACGGCCACGGTGGGGATCACCGACCACGCGCAGCAGGCGCTGGGGGATGTCGTGTTCATCGAATTGCCGGAAGCCGGGCGGGCGGTTGAGGAGGGGGAGGCGATCGCGGTGGTGGAGAGCGTGAAGGCGGCGAGCGACGTCTACGCGCCGCTGGGGGGGACGATCACCGAGGCGAACGCGGCGCTGGCGGATGACCCGGCGAAGGTCAATGGGGCGGCGACGGGCGACGGATGGTTCTTCCGCATGACGCTGACCGACCCGGCGGCGTTCGAGGACCTGATGGACGAGGCGGCCTACCAGGCGCTGGTGGATACGCTGTGATGGACGGCTTCGCGCGGGACGCCTTGGCCGAGCTCGGGGCGCTGGAGGCGGCGGACGGGTTCGTCGGGCGGCATATCGGGCCGTCGGAGGCGGAGATCGGCGGGATGCTGGCGGTGGTGGGCGCGCCGTCGCTGGAGGCGCTGGCTGGGCGGACGGTGCCCGCGAGCATCGCGTCCGGGGAGGCTCTGCCGCTGCCGGAGGCGATCGATGAGGCGGCGGCGTTGGCGGAGCTCTCGGCGCTGGCGGGGCGGAACGAGGTTAAGGCCAGCCTGATCGGGCAGGGATATTACGGCACGCATACGCCGCCGGTGATCCAGCGCAACGTGCTGGAGAACCCTGGGTGGTACACGGCTTACACGCCGTATCAGGCCGAGATCGCGCAGGGGCGGCTGGAGGCGCTGCTGAACTTCCAGACCATGGTGAGCGACCTGACCGGGATGCCGGTGGCCAACGCGAGCCTGCTGGACGAGGCGACCGCGGCGGCGGAGGCGGTGACGATGGCGCTGGCGGCGAGCCGGTCGAAATCGGCCGTCATTGCCGTGTGCGAGGACCTGCATCCGCAGACGCGGGCGGTGCTGGCGACGCGGGCGGGGCCGTTGCGGCATGAGCTGGTCTCGTTCGCGCCGGGCGACGCTGCGGCGATCGGGGCGGCGGCGCCGTTCGCGGTGGTGCTGCAGTATCCGGGGACGACGGGGGCGATCCGGGATCTGCGGGCCGAGATCGAGGCGGCGCACGAGGCGGGGGCGCTGGCGATCGTGTGCGCCGATCTGCTGTCGCTGGTGCTGCTGACGCCACCGGGGGTGATGGGGGCGGACGTGGTGGTGGGGTCGTCGCAGCGCTTCGGCGTGCCGATGGGGTTCGGGGGGCCTCATGCGGCGTTCTTCGCGACGCGGGACAGGTTCAAGCGGCAGATGCCGGGGCGGATCGTGGGGGTGAGCCAGGATGCGGCGGGCAGGCCGGCGCTGCGGCTGGCGTTGCAGACGCGCGAGCAGCATATCCGGCGGGAGAAGGCGACGAGCAACATCTGCACGGCGCAGGTGCTGTTGGCGGTGATGGCCGGGATGTATGCGGTCTGGCACGGGCCGGAAGGCTTGCTGCGGATCGCGCGGCGGGTGCACTTGCAGGCGCGGCTGCTGGCCGGGGCGGCGGAAGACGGGGGGCGCCGGCTGCGGCATGAGGCGTGGTTCGACACGGTCGCCTTCGACGCGGATGACGCGGACGGGCTGATGGCGGCGGCCCGGGGAGCCGGGTTCAACCTTCGGCGGCTGGATGGGGACGGGATTGCCATCGCGCTCGATGAGACGGTGAGCCGGGGGCAGCTTGAGCAGTTGGCCGGATTGCTCGGCGGTGCGCTGGGGCGGGCGGTTGGCGCGATTCCCGCGGGGCTTTCGCGGGAGGAGCCGGTGCTGCCGCAGGCGGTGTTCGGCGCCTATCATGCCGAGCACGAGATGCTGCGCTACCTGAAACGGCTGGAAGACAAGGACGTGGCGCTCAATCGGAGCATGATCCCGCTCGGGTCCTGCACGATGAAGCTGAACGCGACGGCGGAGATGATGCCGGTCAGCTTGCCGGGGTTCGCGGGCGTGCACCCGTTCGCGCCGCCGAGCCAGACGCGGGGTTACCTGGCGCTGATCGAGCGGCTGCAGGCGTGGCTGTGCGCGGTGACGGGGTTCGCGGCGGTGTCGTTGCAGCCGAATGCGGGGAGCCAGGGGGAGTATGCCGGGTTGCTGGCGATCCGTGGGTATCACGCGGCGCGGGGGCAGGGGGCGCGGGACGTGTGCCTCATTCCGTCCAGCGCGCATGGGACCAATCCGGCGAGCGCGGTGATGGCGGGGTGCCGGGTCGTGGTCGTGGGGTGCGACCGGGACGGGAACGTGGACCTGGCGGATTTACGGGCGAAGGCGGCGCAGCACGCGGACCGGCTGGCGGCGCTGATGGTGACGTATCCGAGCACGCACGGGGTGTTCGAGGCCGAGATCCAGGCGATTTGCGCGGCCGTGCACGAGCATGGCGGGCAGGTCTACATGGACGGGGCGAACATGAACGCGCAGGTCGGGCTGACTAGCCCGGCGCGGATCGGGGCCGACGTTTGCCACCTGAACCTGCACAAGACGTTCTGCATCCCGCATGGCGGCGGAGGGCCTGGCGTGGGGCCGATCGGGGTGGCGGCGCACCTGGCCCCGCATTTGCCGAACCATCCGGCGCGGGCGGACGCGGGGCCGGCGACCGGGATAGGGCCGGTGGCGGCAGCGCCGTTCGGCAGCGCGCTGATCCTACCGATCAGCTACGCCTACATACGGATGATGGGCGGGGCGGGGCTCGCGCGGGCGACGCGGGTGGCAATCCTGAACGCCAACTATATGGCGGCGCGGTTGTCAGCGCACTTCCCGATCCTTTACACGGACGTGGGGGGGCTGGTGGCGCATGAATGCATCCTCGATTGCCGGGGCTTTAAGGCCGAGGCGGGGGTCGAGGTGGAGGACATCGCCAAGCGGCTGCAGGATTACGGGTTCCATGCGCCGACGATGAGCTGGCCGGTGCCGGGGACGCTGATGATCGAGCCGACGGAGAGCGAGAGCCGGGCGGAGATCGACCGGTTCTGCGACGCGATGATCGCCATTCGCGCCGAGATCGCCGCCATCGCCAGCGGAGCGTTGGACCGGGGAGACAACCCGCTCAAGCACGCGCCGCACACGATTGACGAGGTTGCGGCCGGCACTTGGAGCCACGGCTATTCGCGGGAGCAGGCGGCCTTTCCGCTGCCGTTGGTGCGGGCTGCCAAGTATTGGCCGCCGGTGAAGCGCGTTGACAACGTTTACGGGGACCGGAACCTGGTCTGCACCTGCGCGCCGTTGGAGAGCTACGCGCAGGCGGCAGAGTAGGCGTTCAAGCGCTGCGGCGCGAAGCGATGTCCCAGAAGGGCCGTGCGGCTTCGGTCTGGGCGTCGGCCGGGCTGAGGCCGATGTCGGCGAGCATGTGCGGGCTCATCTGGCCGAGGATGCTGCGGGTCTGCCGAGCCCGCAGCATCGCCCGCACGCGAGCGCCAAACCCCGGCGCCCCGGGCGGGGAGCGGTGGGCCGAGAGGCCGGCGAACGAAACGGTATGGGCTGACATGGCGAAATCTCCTTGAGGGACCGGAAGTGGTCGCAGCCAATGTGAGCCTTCGCCTTTCATAAGGAAAACGAATTGCCTTGATGGGATAAATCATGGATGTTGATGTCTATGAGCATCCCCGCCGGCATTGACCCCGACCTTCTGCGCGCCTTCGTCTTCATTGCCGAGGACGGGAGTTTCACGCGCGCGGCGCAGCGGGTGGGGCGGACGCAATCGGCGGTGTCGATGCAGGTGCAGCGGCTGGAGGCGTTGCTGGGGCAGCGGCTGCTGTCGCGGGCGAAGGGCGGCGTGGTGCAGGTGACGCCGCATGGGCAGGCGCTGCTGGGGCGCGCGCGCGAAATGCTGGCGCTGAACGACCGGATCTGGGCGAGCTTCCGCACACCGGAGATGCAGGGGAGGGTCCGGCTTGGGACGCCGGACGACTACGCGCTGCGCTATGTGCCGCGGATACTGAAGCGGTTCGCCGAGCGGTATCCGTCGATCCAGGTGGACGTGCTGTGCTTGCCGAGCCATCTGTTGGTGGAACGGCTGCGGGCGGGGGAGCTTGACCTGACGCTATGCTCGCAGGACCAGGAGCCGCCGGGGTGGCCGGCGGCGCCGCTTTGGCACGGGCCGCTGGAGTGGATCACGTCCACGGCGCACTCGCCGCATCGGCAGGACCCGTTGCCGATCGCGATCGCGGTTGGCAACGACTGCACCTGGAGCGTCGCGGCGAAGCGGGCGCTTGAGGCGACCGGGCGGCATTACCGGATCGCCTACTCGGCCGAGACGCTGATGGGAACGCTGGCGCCGGTGCTGGCCGGTTTGGCGGTGACGGTCTCGACCAGTTCGTGGCTGCCGGATGAATTGCGGGCGGTGCGGCCCGGCGAGGGCCTGCCGGCGTTGCCCGAGTACGGCATCCTGCTGCTGCGCGGGGCCGACGCGCGGCAGCCGGTGAGCGATGCGCTGGCGGAGTATATCGCCGAGACGTTCCGCGCCGATATTGCCAGGTCTCTCGCGGCATAACTAAAAGGTTTAGTTCTGATAAAGCGGGACGGTTGAAGTCTGAAATCGCATTCATCTTATCTTCGTATTCAGACAATCCACACGATCATGTAATCAGCGCGTCGGGTCTCGCGCTGGTTCGGCGGATTGCCCTTTTTCTTGATAGCATCAGCTTCATCATAGAAGAAAAGGGGTCAATGTCATGGCAATAGGTGGATTCTCCAAGCCACGCACGCCTAAGTGGGTACTGGGCGCGTTGATGGTGACGACGGCGCTGGTCGGGGCGTGCTCGACCTTGCCGAAGCAGGGCGCCGCGGTTGGTTCGGCCGGCGAGAGTCCCTCGAAGCAGGCGCAGCCGATCGACGCGGCGGTAACCAGCATGACGACGGCGCTGTTCGCCAACGCCAACCTTGATCCGTCCGAGCAACGGATCCTGGTGGTTGATCCGCCGGTCGACCAGTCAACGGTGCGGCACTCGACCATAACGCGGGACGTGGAGCGCCGGGTCTTGAACACGGTGAGCCAACGCTACCCGAACATCCATCCGAGTGCGATGGGCGAGGCGGCTTTGCTGCGCCAGCCGATCGTGTTGCTGAGCTGCATGTCCCCGGTGACGGCCGCAGGCGACAAGACGCCGTATCGGCAAGGCCCGGCCCCGGCATATCGCGTGTGGGCGTCGTTGTCCGACACGCGGACGGGCAAGATCGTGTCGTCCGAGACGGCTTGGGTCCGCTCCGAGGACGTGGACGTGACGCCGACGAAGTTCTTCCGCGACAGCCCGGTCTGGTCGCTTGACCACAGTATGCGGGCGTACCTGAAAGTTTGCGGCGGCAAGCCCGGCGAGACGATGGATCAGGCTTACCTGACCGGGATGGATGCGTCCGCCGTCGCCGACCGCGGGACTTCGGCATACGAGGCCGGACGCTACGAGGACGCGCTGGCGGATTACACGGCGGCGAGCACGATGCCCGAGGGCGACCGGATGCGGGTCTGGAACGGGATGTATCTGACCAACATGGCGCTCGGGCGGCCGCAGGCGGCGGAGGCCGCGTTCGGGAAGATGGTCGATCTCGGCCTGGCGCAAGGCAATCTCGCGGTAAAGTTCCTGTTCAAGCCGGCGTCGGCGCAGTTCTGGACCGGCGGAACGCTGAGCCAGGATTACCCGATGTGGCTGCGCGAGATCGCGAGCCGGAGCGCGGCGCAGCGGGTCTGCATGCTGGTGCTTGGGCATACCAGTCCGACGGGGCCGCGGGCGGTGAACGAATCGCTCTCGGAGCGGCGGGCGAAGTTCGTGCGGCAGCAGATCGTGGAGCGTGCGCCGGTGCTGAAGGTCCGGCTGGAGGCGCTGGGGCGCGGGTCGAGCGACACCCTGGTGGGTACCGGGCAGGACGACGCGACCGATGCGCTGGACCGGCGGGTGGATTTCGAGCCGCAGAGGTGCAACGCGCTTGAAGTGGCGCCTGACCGGATCTGACGTGCGGGACGGGTCCGGCGGTTGAGATTGCCGGACCCCGCGGGCTCCAGTGGTGCGAATCTCACCGAAGAGACCCGTCAGGTTGGCGCCACTCACCTGATCTGGTGGGCCCGATTGCCCTGACGCTCGAGACTAGAGCGTCAGGTTTGGACCACTAGAGCGATTTGCGTTGAGGTCCGGCGATTTGTTCCCATATGCCTGGTTTTGGGATGGCTTTGCTGGCTGGTGCGTATTCGGCGGACTTGCGGGAGCGGGTTTTGGCGGCGGTTGAGGCGGGAGAAGCGATGTCGGCTGTGGCCCGGCGGATCGCGGTGGGCCGCTCGACGGTGCAGGACTGGGCGCGGGCGCTTCGGCGGGACGGGCGGCGCGTGGCGGGCAAGATGGGCGGCCACCGCAAGCCGGTGATTGCAGGCAAGGCAGAGGCGGCGCTGCGGCGGGTGCTGGAAGGTGCCAACCACCTGACCTTGGCGCAGTGCCGGGACCGCTTGGCCGAGGAGGCCAAGGTGCTGGTTCACCTGTCCACCGTGCGCCGGGCGCTGGCGCGCATGAGGTGGAGCTGGAAAAAAGCGCACGCTGCGCGCGGCCGAGCAGGACCGTGACGACGTGGCACGCGCCCGGGCCGCCTGGCGCACGGATGCGCAGGCCGGGGTGGAAGGGATCGCGCCGGAGCGGCTGGTGTTCCTGGACGAGTGCGGCGCGCTGACCAACATGGCCTGCCTGCATGGCCGCGCCCCGCGCGGGCAACGCGCTCTGGGCACAGCGCCCGCGGGCCGCTGGAAGCGCGTGACCGTGCTAGGCGCGCTTGGCGTAAACGGCATCGTGGCCGCCATGTCGGTCGAGGCCGCAACCGACGCCGCCGTGTTCACGGCCTTTCTCGACAAGGCGCTGCTGCCTAAGCTGCGCCAAGTGCGGCCTGACGCCGTGCTGGTGATGGACACCCTGGCCGCGCACAAAACGCCCGCGGTGCGGGCGGCGCTGGACGCCTCGGGGTTTGCCTGCCGTTACCTGCCTCCCTACAGCCCAGACCTGAACCCCATTGAGCCAGGCTGGGCCAAGCTGAAAG
The DNA here is from genome assembly GCA_965217935.1 of Acetobacteraceae bacterium. Lineage (GTDB taxonomy): Bacteria > Pseudomonadota > Alphaproteobacteria > Acetobacterales > Acetobacteraceae > JBBROS01. The sequence continues at coordinate 2,992,946 of OZ244581.1, forward strand.
GCAAGCTGCGCCAAGCCGCCGCACGCACAGCAGACGCCCTGCACAAGGCGCTCGGACCAGCACTCGCCGCCATCACGCCCCAGGACGCACGCGGCTACTTCATGCACTCAGGATACGTGCTCGCCGGACTTAAATGAAAACCGCTCTAATCCTGCAAAGCCCGCAACGCCGCCTCAGGCTCCCGCTCCAGGATGCGCAGCAGCGTCCGCGCCGTCGGCGCGATCCCCGTCCGCCGCTGCTCCCAGTTCCGCACCGTCGCCACCGGCACGCCGATCGCCGCGGCGAACCCGGCCTGCGACATCCGTAGACGCTCCCGCACCGCCCGCACGTCCGGCGTCAGACGATATGGCGGCGCCGGCGCATCCGGGTCCTCCCCGTCCTTGATCATGTGGCGCCGGAGATCCTCCTCCGTCGTTGCCAGCACCCGGGCACGGTTAATCCGCCGGCCCCCCCGGGGGCCGCCGTGATCCGCTTCAGCGTCATACGGACACCCTCAGCCATAGCATCCGCTCCGTCCTGCTTGCGGTGTGGGCCGAGACCACACGCCGCCACGATCCGTATAGACAACAGCCAAGATCAAGCCGCCCGTCCGCCCGATGGCCCGAACCCGAACATTGCAATTAAATGTTTCATACGCTTGGAGCATATGGCACAGCAAGAAGCTTCTCCGCTTCAAGCGCACCTAACAGCGTCACCCCCGACCAACGAACGGCATCTTCGTCGCCATCACCGTCACCGTCTGCACGTTGGCCGCGAGCGGCAGGCCGGCGATGTGCGCCACCATGTCCGCCACGTGCGACACGTCCATGCGCGGCTCCGCCATCATCGTCCCGTTCGCCTGTGGCACCCCCGATGTCATCCGCTCCGTCATCGGCGTCACGGCGTTGCCGATGTCGATCTGGCTCGCCGCGATGTCGAACGCGCGCCCGTCCAGCGACAGGCACTTCGTCAGCCCGCTGATCGCGTGCTTCGTCGTGGTGTAAGCCACGCTCCCCGGCCGCGGCGCGTAGGCGCTGATGCTGCCGTTGTTGATGATCCGCCCCCCCTGCGGCGACTGTGCCCGCATAATGCGAAACGCCTCGCGGGCGCAGAAGAACGAGCCGTTGAGGTTCACGCCGACAACCTTCATCCAGGCCTCGGTCGAAAGCTCGTCCGGCGCCGTCGCCGGCGTGCCCGAACCGGCGTTGTTGAACAGCAGGTCAAGCCGCCCCCAAGCCCGCTCCATTTCGCCGAAGCCCGCGGCCACCGCCGCCGCATCCGAAACGTCGAACGGCAGCACGAGGTAACGCTCCCCATCTCCCGCCGCCGTCTCCTCCAGCGGCTCCCGATGCCGCCCGACCAGCGCCACCCGCCATCCGGCCCGGGCCAGCGCCTGCGCCGCCGCCCGCCCCACGCCGCTCCCGGCCCCCGTCACCAAAGCATTCTTCACTTGCTCGCCTCCCTTATAAAATGGGGTCTGGGGCCAAGGCCCCAGCGGGTCCAGGGCAGCGCCCTGGCTTAGTCCGCCCCCACCGTATCGCGAAACGCCGACCGCTCATAAACCCCGAGGATCTTCACCTCGCGCGAGAAGAACGCCAGCTCCTCCAGCGCCAGCCGCAACCCGGTCTGCTCCGGATGCCCATCCACGTCACAGAGGAACTGCGTCGCGGTGAACTGCCCGTGCAGCATGTAGCTCTCCAGCCGGCTCATGTTGACGCTGTTGGTCGCGAACCCGCCCAGCGCCTTGTATAGAGCCGCCGGCACGTTCCGAACACGGAACACGAACGTCGTCATCAGCCCGTCCCGGTCCGCCGGGAACGCCGCAGGCTCGCGCGCGGCCACGTAGAACCGAGTCGTGTTGTTGGTCGCGTCCTCCACGTTGGCCCGCAGCACGTCCAGGCCGTACATCTCGGCGGCCAGCCGGGACGCGATCGCCGCTTCCTCCGGCCGCCCCCATTGCGATACCATCATCGCCGAGCCCGCCGTGTCCGCCTCCACCACCGGGACCACGCCCAGCTCCCGCAACAGGCCCCGCACCTGCCCCAAGGCCACCGAGTGCGAGTGCACCCGCCTGACCTGCCCGATCCGCGTCCCGGGCGGCGCCAACAGGCAGTGCTCCACCCGCAGGAACTGCTCGCCCACGATCGAAAGCCCGCTGCCCGGCAACAGCGAATGGATATCCGGCACGCGGCCGGCCAGGCTGTTCTCGCAGGCCAGCATCGCCAGCGCCGCCCGCCCGTCCCGCACCGCGTCCATCGCGTGCTCGAACGTGTCGCAGGGCAGCGTCCGCATCCCCGGATAGGCGTTGCGGCACGCGATCTCCGAATACGCCCCCGGAACCCCCTGGAACGAGATCATCCGCCCTGTCCCAACATCATCCGCGCCCGCTCCAAGTCCTCGGGCGTGTCGACCCCGAAGGGCGCGTCCTGGACCTGCGCGCAGCCGATCCGCATACCCGCCTCAAGCGCCCGCAACTGCTCCAGCCGTTCCCGCCGCTCCAGCCCGCCTTCCGGCAAGCCGACGAACCGCTCGAGCGCCGCCCGCCGGTAGGCATAGACGCCGATGTGATGCCATAACGGCCCGGTGCCCGAGGGCACCGGCGACCGGCTGAAATACAGCGCCCGCGCCACCGTCTGGCCCGGCGCGAACGCGCAGGCCGCCTTGACCACCTGCGGGGCTGCGGCCTCCTGCGCCGTCCGCACCGGCGTCACCAACGTGCCGATCTCGACCGCCGGGTCATCGAGCGGCGCCAGCGCCGCGCGGATGCTTGCCGCCGAGATGGTCGGGAAGTCGCCTTGCAGGTTCACCACCACGTCATGCCGCCCGTCCGGGTCCAGCGTCTCCAGCGCCGCTTGCGCCCGGTCCGACCCGGACGGCAGCGCCGGGTCGGTCAGCACCGCGGCGCCGCCTGCCGCGCGCACGGCGTCCGCGACCTCCGCCTCGGCGCAGGCCACCGCCACCGGGCCGATGTCCGCTTCCCGCGCCCGGTCGAGCACGTGCAGAATCATCGCCCGCCCGCCGATCAGGGCCAGCGGCTTGCCCGGCAACCGGGTGGAGGCCATGCGCGCCGGGATCACCACGATCGGGTTTACGGGCGGGTTCACGGGCACGCGCTTTGTCTGTGGGCTGGGCTGGGCATAAGATGGCGGCACCTTAGGTAGCGGCCTTCGCTCGCGCAACGGCCCGAAAGGAACGAACGATGAAACGAGTTCTCGCATCACTGCTGGCAGCCGCCTTGCTGGCGCCCGCCTTGCTCGCTCCCGCCGCCGCGCAGGCGCAAACGCCGGCTCCGCGCAAGATGCGGCCCGAAGGCGCGCAAGGCCAGCAGCGCAACCAGCCCATCCCCAACCTCAACCAATCCCAGCGCAAGGCCGACCGCTCCGAGCAGCCGCCCGAGGTGGTCGGCGTCACGCCCAAGCCCGGCGCCAGCCGCCCCCCCGAGCCGACCTTCACCCGCTGACGTCCCGGCAGGTGCAGGCCCATCTGGAGACGGCCATAACTGCGGCGGACGCTGCCGCCGCCGTCATCCGCCCCTATTACCGCCAGCCGCTCGCTGCCGACCTCAAGCCCGACCAAAGCCCCGTCACCGCCGCCGACCGTGCCGCCGAGCAGGCCATGCGGGCCGTGCTGTCCGGGCGCTGTCCCGATCACGGCATCCTCGGCGAGGAAGCCGGGCTTGACCGCCCCGGCGCCCGCTACCGTTGGGTGCTCGACCCGATCGACGGCACCCGCGCCTTCATCACCGGCCGCCCGCTGTTCGGCACGTTGATCGCCCTGCTGGACGAGGGCCGTCCAATCCTCGGCATCCTCGACCAGCCGATCAGCGGCGAGCGCTGGGTCGGCGTGCGCGGGCGCCCGACCCGATTCACCGGCGGCCCTGGCCAGCCCGGCACGCGGCCTTGCCCCAGCCTCGGCAACGCCGAACTCTCCTGCACCTCGCCCGACATCTTCGGCCCGGGCGAAGCCGGCCGCTGGCAACGCCTGCGCGGCGCCGTCCGCCGTGCCACCTGGGGCGGCGACTGCTACGCCTACGGCCTCCTGGCCCTCGGTTGCATCGACATCATCGCCGAAGCGGGCCTGAAGCCGTGGGACTGGGCCGCCCTGGTCCCGATCATCGAAGGCGCTGGCGGGCGCATCACCGATTGGACCGGCGCCCCGCTCACGGAAGCGAGCGACGGCGCCGTGCTGGCCGTCGGCGACCCGGCCCTTCTAACTCCCGCCCTCGCCCTGCTAAACCAATCCCCATGCTCCGCACCCTCCTCGCCCTCGTCCTCCTCGCCGCCCCCGCGCTCGCCCAGACCCGAAGCCACGGGCTGACCATCCTCGGCATGCCGCAACTCCCCCCAGACTTCCCCCACTTCCCCTACGTCAACCCGGACGCGCCCAAGGGCGGCGAGACCGTGTTCGGCATGGTCGGCAGCTTCGACGGCTTCAACCCGTTCATCCTGCGCGGCAACGCGGCCATCGGCACGGGCGCCGTCTGGCAGCCCGGCGTCGGCGGCACCTCCTCCGGCGCCGCGGGCGGCCACGTCTGGGAGACCCTCCTCGTCGGCTCGGCCAACGAGGTCGCCACCGCCTACGGCCACCTCGCCAAGGCCATCGAGCTCGCCCCGGACCGCATGTGGGTCGCCTTCGAGCTCCGCCCCGAAGCCCGCTTCGCCGACGGCACGCAGGTCACCGCCGAAGACGTCGCCTGGACCTTCAACACGCTGATGCAGAAAGGCCGCCCCTCGATCGCCGTCGCCTACAACGACGTGAAGGACGTGACGGCCGAGAGCGCGAGCCGGGTCGTGTTCCACTTCAAGTCCAACCAGAACCGCGAGCTGCCCCTTCTCGTCGGCGGCCTGCCGGTCTTGCCGAAGCATTGGTGGGCGTCCCGCGACTTCACCAAGCCGCTGACCGAACCGCCGCTTGGCTCCGGCCCTTACAAGGTCGGTTCGTTCGAGCTGGGGCGCACCGTCACCTACGTCCGCGACCCCAACTGGTGGGCGCGCGACATGCCGACCGGGCGCGGCGTCTTCAACTTCGACCGCGTCCGCATCGAATACTTCCGCGACCCGACCGTGCTGTTCCAAGCCTTCAAGGCTGGGCAGATCGACTATCGGCAGGAGAACATCAGCAAGCAGTGGGCCACCGGCTACGACTTCCCCGCGGTCGAGCAGGGCCTCGTGCGCAAGGAGAAGATCGAGCACCACCTTCCGATCGGCATCCAGGGCTGGGTGTTCAACACCCGCCGCCCGCAGTTCAAGGACGCCCGCGTGCGCGAGGCGCTCGGCCAGTTGTTCGATTTCGAATGGCTGAACAAGAACATCTTCTTCGACGCCTACGTCCGCACCACCAGCTATTTCGGCAATACCGAGAACGAGGCCAAGGGATTGCCCGGCCCGGAGGAACGCGCCCTCCTGGACCCGTTCAAGTCGCAGATTCCGCCCGCCGTGTTCACCGAGCCGTTCACCCTCCCCGAGACCGACGGCTCCGGCAACAACCGCGAAGGGTTGCGCCGGGCCATCAACCTGATGAAAGAGGCCGGGTGGAGCATCAAGAACCGCCAACTCATCGGCCCCGACGGCAAGCAGATGGCGTTCACCATCCTGCTCAGCGACCCCTCATTGGAGCGCGTGGCGCTCCCCTACAAGCAATGGATGGAACGGCTCGGCATCGACATCTCCATCCGCACCGTCGATCCGGCGCAATACGAACGCCTGACCGACAAGTTCGACTTCGACATGACCACCATGATCTATCCAGGGGCCGACCTGCCCGGCAACGAGCTGCGCGACGACTTCACCTGCCTCGGGGCCAAGACCGAAGGCAGCGCCAACCTCGCCGGCGTGTGCGACCCGGCGATCGATAGCCTGGTCGATGCCGCCATCAATGCCCAGGACCGCCCCTCGCTGTTCGCCGCCGGGCGCGCGCTGGACCGGCTGCTGCTGCGCGGCTGGTACATGGTCCCGAACTATCATGACAACGTGTTCAAGGTTGCCACCTGGCACAAGTACGCCCGCCCCGATGCCAAGATTCGCGACGGGTTCGTGCTCGACGACTGGTGGCTCGACCCGGCGCTGGCAAGCAAGGCGGGGACGGGGCGGGAGGCTGCGCCGAGATAGCGGCGGCCCTTCTACCATCCCAGACCCGGCCCGAAGCCATAACCCGGCCCCCACGGACCCCACCCGCCCCAATCCCAGGCGTTGTCCTCGTAAAGCTGGCCCGTCATCGCCCGCTGGTTCGCAAGCTCCTGGGCCTGCCGCGTGCGCTGGAAACTGGCGAAGTCCTGTTGCGTGCCGACATAAAGGCAATCGCAAACCAACGGGTCGGCGTAGACGTAGGTGACCTTCTCGCCGCGCACCCGCTGCACGAACTGGTGCGGCGGCAGGCGGTTCAGCATCGCTTGGCGCGCGGGCGTGTTGGCGGGACGCACCGTGAACCCGGCGGCGGAAAGGCTATCTTCCTTGCTTGAGACGATCTCCTTCTGCGTCGCGCACGCGGCAAGGCCGGTCGCGAGCAGCCCGATGGCTATGACGCCGCGCGCCTTGCGTCGCATCGACGTGATCCCTGTCGTCATTCCGCCCTCCATCATCGGCCAGGTCGCTCAACGCGGAAACATCCCGTCGCGTTCAATCGGCCAATCGCGCCCCAGGCATATTTGTAAGCCTCCCCGCCGCGCAGGAAGTGCGCCTCCGTCCGCCCCTCCGCCCGCGCCTCGTCCAGCATCGCGCCCAGCAGCAGCGAGCCGGGGCTGACGAACTGCTGCGACCTGTCAAAGCCGCTCAGGTAGAAATAAATCCGGCCAGGCCCGAGCAGCGCCAGGTTGGCCGCCGCGACCATGCCGCCGATACGCAGCACGCACAGCCGCAGCAGCCCCGCCGCCTGCAGGCGCGGAACGGCAAGGCGATGGAAGGCAAGCACGGCCGGGTCGGACAGCGCGCCGGGCTGGTCCGCGCCGGTCCAACGGCCCTGATGCAGCGTGACCAGCGCATCGAGCGCCGTCCCGGCCGTCTCCGCCGTGGCGCTGTGCACCGCCCATCCCCCGGCACGCTCGGCGCGGTTGCGGTTCATGCGCAGCTTGCGGCGGATCGTGGACGGTATGCTGTCCAGCCGCAGGACAGGGCAGACGCTGCCCTCGGACCAGGCTGCAGACCACGGCGGGGGCGGCCTGGCCGATCGAAGCGGCGAGCCGGGCGGCACGTCGATGAAATCGCACGCGCCAACCCCCTCGGCCGCGGCCCGGCGCAGTAGCGCGTCCACCGCCTCGTCCGCGCCGTCGCCGAGCAGGTCGAGGTAATCGGTCGTGCCCGCCCCGATCGGCAGCAGTTTGCGGCCTTGCGGCTCGTCCAGGACATAGGCAGGCAGCACGCCGGCCAGCGCCCCGCCGCGCCGGACGGCAACGACGCGCGGCTGAGCCGTGCCGAACGCCTGCCACCACGGCACCAGCCAATGCGGCGATTGAAACGGGGTGGTCCGGTCCGTCCGCCGCCAGAGCGCATCCCACTCTGGAACCAGCTCTTCGACCGCGGCAAGGCTGTCGAGGATGTCCGCCTTCACGCCGCCGCGCGCGCGCCCGGATTGGCGAGCCGATGATACCGCTCGATATAGGCGCCCACCATGCGCGAGCGGCAGAACCGACGGTGGGCGACGGCGCGGCAAACCGCCCGGTCGATGCGATCCACCCGGCCCAGCGCCTCGACGATGCCGGCCACGTCGTCGACCAGGAACCCGGTGCGCCCCTCCTCGACGATCTCCGGCAGCGCCCCGCGCCGGAACGCGATCACCGGCGTGCCGCAGCTCGCGGCCTCCATTGCCACGAGGGAGCTGGTTTCCGCGGCCAGGCTCGGCACGATCAGGCATCGCGCCGCCCCGAGCAGATGGCGCTTTCGTTCAAACCCGGCAGGACCGAGGAACCGCCGCCGCCGGTCAAGCCGCGGCACGATCTCGTCCTGGAAATAGGCCTGGTGCGCCGGGTACGGATACGTCTCCCCGGCGATCAGAAGCTGGTAGTTGGCCACCCGCGCCGCATCGAGCGCGAGGTGCAGGCCCTTTTCGGGGCAAATCCGGGCCAGCGTCAGCGCGTATTCGCCATGACCCGCATGAACTGCCCCCAACCGCCCGACATCGACGCCGTTCGCGATGGGCGGCAAAGCCGGGGCGCCGGGCGGCATCGTGGCCGCCTGGCTGTCCGACACGCAATGCACCCACGTTTCCGGCCGCGCGGGCGCGAGCGCCTCGGCGGCATACCAGTCAGGCGGCAGATGCAGCGTGGCCAGCACGGCAACCCCCGGTTCGGGCAGGTAGGCCTGATAGTCAAGCCCGTGCATGTGAACCACGTTGACGTCCTGCTCCGCCAGCGCGCGCGCGATGCCGTCGCGAACCCAGGCTTGGCGCTGCCGCACCGCCCCGGCATCGACCGCCAGTCCGTCCGCCAGCCCTGGATAGGCATAATGCCGCCCGGCCACCTTGCTGCCCTCGCAGGCGACCACCATCGAGCGGTGCCCGGCGGCGACCAGCGCGTGATCGAGCGCGCTCAGCACCTGCTCCGCGCCGCCCACCGCGTCCGGCCCCACGGGCGCCATCGGATAGGCGACGCTCAGGACGGTCAGGCGGCGCAACTCTGCCGCCCCGGCGCGTAACGGCGGATCATCGCGGAGCAGAACTCGGCGAACTCCTCCGGCTGCTTAGGGACCGACGTGTGATGCGCCCATTGCCCCTTGTGCTCCGGCGTGAAGCAGAACGTCGCCGTGACGCGGAACGGCTCCAGCGCGCGCATCTGCCGGTCGAACCACGCCTCCGCGTCAGGGCGGAACCAGTCGGCCCAGCTCAGCCCGGTCCGAAGGTCGGTCACGCCGAGATCCTGCAACTTGCGGACCGCGTCGTCGAGCCGGTGATCCTCGAAATGGAACCATTGACAAATGCCGAACTCGGGCGCGAACTCGTGGAAGATGCTGGCGGCGCGCTTGGCCCGCCCGTGCTCGTCGAACAGGCCCATGTGGAAGTGCCGGTAGTAGCTGCTGCCCTCCGCTTCCCGGTGCCGGGTGGTCGCGGGCCAGGCGGCGGGCAGGTCATACAGGCTATACCAATGGATGCGCGGCGCCTGCCCGTGCAGCAGCTCGGCGGTGCGCCGAAGCCCCCATTCCTGCACCTCCTCGGCCCCGAACGTCGAGATGCCGACCTCGCTGATCCAGACCGGCAGCCCGGTCACGGCCCGGATGCTGTCCAGCTTGGCGGGCCACTCCTCCAGCATCCAATGGTTCCAATCGAGCGGGAACCCGTGCACGGCCACCGCGTCGAGCGCGTCCAGCGTGCCCTGGGCCTGCAGCAAGCGGATGAAATCAGGGTCGATCGGGCTGATGCCGCCCAGCACCCGCGGCAGCCCCGGCGCTTCCGCGGCGATGGCCTCGCCCGCGAGCCGGGCCATGCGCGCGAACACGGACCAGCCCGGGTCGTTCTCGAAATCCCAATGCGACTTGTTGTTGGGCTCGTTCCAGATCATTGCCGCCTCGATCATGGAACGTCTTGCCCCGTCGCCGGATAAACCGCGCCGTAGCGCCGGTCGGGCAGTTCGGCACGGCGGCAGACGAACACCTCCTCCTCCGGGTTGCTCTCGACCGTGAACCCGGCGGCGCGCAGCATCGCGGCGGAACAGGCCCGGTTCGGCGCCCACCAGTTGGTGTTGTCGTGCGAGTAGCTGCGCTCGATGAAGTGCAGCTTCGGATAGCCCGGCTCATCGAAATGCGCCGTCTCGGAAAACGGGTAGTCGTCCGCCACCGCCGCGAGCATGGGCGACCCGCGCTGCATCGATTGGAACACGAGACGGTCGCGGGCGACATGCTCGTGGATCAGGTCGAGCGCCAGCATCGGATGGCGCAGGTGGTACAGCACGCCGATGAAGAACACGATGTCGAACCGCTCGCCGATCGCGCCCACGTCGTACACGCTCAACTGGCGGAACTCGATGTCGAGGCCTTCCACCTCGGCCGCGAACCGGGCCTGGGCCAGGTAGTCGGCGTCGAAGTCGATGCCGACCACGCGCGCCGCCCCCCGCCGCTTCATCTCCATGCTGTAGAACCCGGCGTTGCAGCCGATATCCAGCACGGACTGGCCGGTCAGGTCGGCGGGCAGGCTGTCGCGGAAGCTGCGCCATTTCACCTGCGGGAAATCGCCGAGGAAATGGTCCGGCGCGGTTTGGACGCCGCGCAGCTCCATGTTGTGGAACCACGGTCCGAGCGCCCGCACCCGCTCCGCGATCTCCGCCTCGGTCCACTCTCTCACAGCTTGATCCTTTCGTAGCGGCTGGCCGGAAACGGATGCGGCGCCGGGCTCGCCGCCTGCCCGCCCAGCAAGCGGATCGCCTCGCGATAGCCGTTGAGCGTGCCGACATCGACGTAGCTCTCTCCGGCCTGCACGCCCCACGCTTCGCCGCCTTGCTGCAGGTAGGCGTTGACCAGCGTGCCGATGAACTCGTCCCGCCGCTCGCGCTCCAGCCAGAGCCGGTGCAGCGAGTGGAAGGTGGTTCCGGGCAGCTTGAACGCGCCCCAGATCCAGCGCGACCCGGCCTCGGGCGATTTCACGTCGATTATCCGCACCCGGCCTGCCCCGTCGAGCACCACCGCGTCGAACAGCTCCGGGCGGCCGACCGGGAACAGCAGGAACGACAGCCGGTCGTCCGGAAGGCCGCAGAGGGCGTCGGCGGGGAACCAGATGGTGTCGGGAAGGCCGACGATCACCGCCTCGCCGGGCGGGATCAGCGGCGCGGCCCGAAAGATCGCGTCGCATAGCCCGACAGCGCCGGCCTGACAGACATAGGCGATGCTCACGTCCCCGATCGACCCGCCATAGTATTGCAGGATGTCGCTCTTCAACGGCGAAATGACGAAACAGATCTTGTCCGCGCCGGCCCGCGCCATCCGCTCGACCAGGTACTCGCTTACCGCCCGGGGCCGCTCCGTGCCGCCCGCGTCGAGGCGGGAGCCGACCGGGAGCAGCTCCTTGCTGAACGCCAGCGGCTGGATGCGCGTGCCGTTGCCGGCGGCGGGGATGATGCCCCACATGGTTCAGGCGAGTTCCCGGGTCGAGGCCGCCTCGAACGCCGCGACCATCTCGCGGGCGCGGTGCGCGGCGGTGTGCTGGTCGAGCGTGCGCTCCCTCGCGCGGCGGGCGATGCCGGCGAGGTCGCCGGGAGCGCGGCCCAGGGCATCAAGCGCGTCCGCGGTTGTTTCGGCCACGAGGATTTCCGCGCCCGGCTGGAAGAAGGCGTCGAGGCCGGGCCAGGCGTCCGAGAGGATCGGCGCCCCGCAGGCTGCGGCCTCGAACAGCCGCCCGCTCGGGCACCAGCCCATCCGCGCCATCGCCTCCCGCGTGACGTTCAGCGTGAGCTGCGACGACGAGTAGAACGCCGGATGCTCGGGCGGCGGCAGGTGGCGGACGAAGTAGGTGTTGTCCGTCCAGGGGAACGCGTTCGGATACTGCGCGCCGGCGATTACGAACCGGTCGTCCGGGCGCAGCCGGGCCGGCTCGACGAACAGGCGTTCCAGCGCCGCCTGCCGGTCCGCGGCATAGGTCCCGATGTAGGACAGCTTCGCCGCGTAAACGTCTTGCGGCGGGGCCGGGTGGTGCTGAGCGGGATCGACGGAGCCGTAGATCGGCGTCACGCGCCGGGCGCCGAGGCGGGTCCGCAGCGCATCGAGAGCCGGGCCGCCGGTGTAGCTCAGGGTGAGGTCGAAGCCGGCCAGCCCGTCGGGGCCGAGGTAATCGACCGTTTCGCCCGCATCGAGCCGGGCGAGCGTGACGGGCGTGTCCAGATCGTAGAAGCAACGGAGCGGGACGTTGGCATCATGCAGCAGCCGGGCGGCGAGAAGGGCGTCCGGACAGTAGGAGGTGACCATTCCGACATCGGCGGCGTCGAGGGCGCGGCGCATGGCCGGCTCGGCATCGTGCCAATCGCGGTAGAGTTCGAGCGTGCCCCCCTCCGGCAAGCGGTCGAGGTCGCGGGTCTGGGCGTAATACGGCACGTCGCGCTCGAAGAACGTCACCTGGTGCCCGTCGGCAAGCAGCGCCCGGATAAGGCCCCGCCATAGTGCCGCATGGCCGTTGCCCCATGAGGACGATACCGACAAACCGAAGATCGCGAGGTTCATGCCGGGACCCGGACACGGTTAGAGGCGATCTCGGCCACGTAGCCCTCAAGCGCCCCGGCCCGGTGGTCTCCGGTATGGGCGGCCAGGACGCGGGCGCGGGCGGCCTCGCCGACCGACCGGCGGCGGGTTTCGGACACGGTCCGCAACAGGGCGGCAACGTCCTCGCCCGACCGCGCGACCAGGATCTCGCGCCCGGGCTGGAACAGCTCGTCGAGCCCGGCCCACCAGTCGGAGATGATCGGCACGCCGCAAGCCGCAGCCTCGAACAAGCGCACGCTGGGGCTGTAGCCGCGGCGGATCATGTCGGCGCGGGTAATGTTTAACGTGAAACGTTGGGCGCAATAGAACGCGCGGTGCTCCTGCGGCGGCAGGTGCTCGATGCGCTCGACGGTTTCCGGCCAGACGACCGATTGCGGGTATTGCGGCCCGGCGACGACGAACCGTCCCTCGCGCCACATCCCGGCCGGCTCGCACAGCATCGATTGCAGGGCAGGCTGCCGGTCCGGGCTGTAGGTGCCGAGATAGCCCAGGTCCCACCGCGGCGTCGCCGACGGATCGGGCCGGTAGATGTCCGGGTCGGCGGCGCAGTAGAGCGGGCGGGCCGCGCGGGCGCCGAACGTGCTTTCCAGCTCGTCCAAGGTCGGCCCGCCGGTGAACGACAGGTAAAGGTCATAGCGGGGCAGCAGGCCGGGATCGAGGTAGCTGCATTCGCCGGCCGACAAGGCTGCCAGCGTCACCGGCGTGTCGATGTCGTAGAACGCCGAGAGGCCGCGCGCCAGCCGTTGCACGATCCGGCCCACGGCGATGCCGTCAGGCACGTAGGAGCCGACGATGACCAGATCCGCCCCGGCGATGGCCGCGCCCCAACGGTGCTCCAGGTCGGCCACGTGCTCGTAAAGCCGGGTCTCGCCGTATGGCGGCGCCGCCAGGTCGCGGTGGTCCGCGTACCAGGGCTTGTCGCGTTCGAGGAACAGCACCTCGTGGCCCCGGCGGACCAGGCCGCGCACGAGGCCGCGGTAGGTGGTGGCGTGGCCGTTGCCCCAGGAGGAGGTGATGGTCAGGCCCAAGATGACGATGCGCAAACTCACGCAGCTACAAACCTTTCGTCGTGCCGAGAGTTGCATAAAGGTCATCCCGCAACCGGGCAACGGCCTGGTCCCAACGGCCGTCCTTCGATTGGCGGTAGGTGCGGGCCGCCCGATACCACGGCGACCTCGAACCGGGGGCCAGGCCGCAGCCCCAGCGCCAATCCGGATCGTGCTTCAGCAGAACGAACGTCGGCCGCCCAAGCGCCGCCGCCAGGTGCGCGATCATGGTGTCCACGGTGACGACGGCTTCGAGCCCGGCTGTCAGGCAGGCAACCGAGCCGAGATCCATGCTGCCCCGCAGCGGGTCCAAGGCCCCGATCACGGACGCCTCGGCCGCGGCCGGGCCACGCTGCAAGCTGACGGCGCGCAGCCCAGGGATCGACGCGACCGGCAGCAAGGCCTGCGCCGGGACGTTGCGCGCCTGGTCCCATGCGCCGGCGCGCCAGCAGAACCCGACCCGCCCGGCGATCCCGGAAGAAGGCGTCGCCGTCAGGTAAGGCGATGGGTCAGGCGCGAGGCGCAAGGCGTGGCCCAGCTCCATGATCTCGATGTCGCACTCCGACGGCGGCAGCGGCGCGTCCGGCTCGAACGGGTGGATGTGGTCGATGCGGAGGCCGCGCAGCACGGGCAGCAGCTCAGGCTGCGCTTCCAACGTCACGTGCAAGGCCCGCTCGCGCAAGGCAGGCAGGTAGCGCGCGAACTGGATCGTGTCCCCCAAGCCGTGATAGCAACGAACCAGCACCCGCCGGCCATCGATTGCCTGGCCATCCCAAACCCAGCGCCGATGGTAGGGCCGCGCGGGATCGTCCCGCGTCGCCCGGTCGCGGAGCACCAGCACCGCGTCGTTGAGCGCCCAGGCGGCCGCGAAATCCCCGCGCTGCATGGCCTCCATCCAAAGCGCGCCGAGCCTCGGCGCCGGGTCCTCGCGATTCTTTGCGGTTTGGCGTTGAGCCGACTCTGGAAGGTCCATACGTTGCCGCCCAACGCGCCGGGCCGGCCGAGCGTTGCACCCTGGAGCTTGCATGCCGCTGAAACCGATCGTCGCCCGCCTGACCCCGATCGCCGACTTCCTGAAATCCGAGAAGGCCGGCGGCTTCATGCTCATCATGGCGGCCGTGTTCGCATTGGTCTGGGCCAATTCCGACGCCGGGGACGCCTACCAGGCGCTCCTGCATTGGACGCCCCCCGTTCCCGGCCTGTCGCTGTCGTTCGACTTATGGGTCAACGACGCGCTGATGGTGGTGTTCTTCCTGCTGGTCGGCCTGGAGCTGAAACGCGAGATCACCCGCGGCGAGCTGGCGTCCGTGCAGCGCCTGGCGGCGCCCGGCATCGCGGCGCTGGGCGGCATGGTCGTGCCGGCCCTGATCTTCGTCGCGTTCAACTGGGGCGACAACAGCGCGCTCCGCGGCTGGGCCGTGCCGGTCGCGACCGACATCGCCTTCGCGCTGGCCGTGCTCGGCGTGCTCGGCGACCGCGTTCCGGTCACGCTCAAGGTGTTCCTGACGGCGCTCGCGATCATCGACGACCTGGGCGCGATCCTGGTGATCGCGTTGTTCTATGCGCAAGGGCTCGACATCGTGGCCCTTGGCCTGGCCGCCGTCGCCCTGGCGGTCCTGTATGGATTGAACCGGGCCGGCGTCCGCGCCCTCTGGCCCTACCTGCTGGGCGGCGTTGTTCTTTGGGCGTTGGTGTTCCACTCCGGCGTGCACGCGACCGTGGCCGGCGTGCTGCTGGCCTTCGTGGTCCCGATGGACGCCAAACCCGGCGAGCGGGAATCGCCCGCCATCCGGCTCGAACACAAGCTGGGGCGCTGGGTGGCCTACCTCGTCCTGCCGGTGTTCGGGCTGGCCAATGCCGGGCTGCGTTTCGACACGCTGCCGGAGGGCGCCTGGGCCGATCCCCTGGCAATCGGCACGGCGCTGGGCCTGCTGGTGGGCAAGCAGATCGGCGTGTTCGGCGCGGTGATGGCGGCGGCCAAGCTGGGGCTCGCCAAGCTGCCGGAAGGGGTCACCCGAATGCAGATCTACGGCGCCGCGATCCTGTGCGGCATCGGCTTCACCATGAGCCTGTTCATCGGCGACCTGGCCTTCCGCGGCTCGGTCCGTGGCGACGAGGTGAAGCTGTCGGTGTTCGTCGGCTCGTTGGCGGCGGCGCTCATCGGCTTGGCCGTGCTGTCGCTCGCCACGCCGAAACAAGTGCAGATCGAATCAGCGGCTGATTGACACGCCCCGGCGCTCCAGGTCGAGCGCCACCCGCAACGCCAGGTCTTCCCGCCAAGGGGCGGCAATCACCTGCACGCCCACCGGCAACCCGGCCCGCGCCACCGGCACGGCGACGACGGGCAGCCCGACGAACGAGATCGGCTGCGTCAGGATGCCGAGCGACGCCCGCGTCGGCAGCTTCTGGCCGTTCAGCTCGATGCTCGCTTGCCCGATCAGCGGCGCCGGGCAGGGCGTCGCCGGGGCAAGCAGGACGTCGGCATCCTCGAACACGCGCAGGACCTGATCGCGATACCACCGGCGGAACCGCTGCGCGCGTACGTAGTAGGCGCCTGGCAGCATCGCGCCGGCGATCAGCCGGTCCCTCGTGGCCGGGTCGAAGTCCTGCGGGCGGGCGCGGAGCCGCTCAAGGTGAAGGTTGGCGCCCTCGACGGCGGTGATCACGTAGGCCGCCGCCCGCGCCCGGCCCGCCTCGGGAAGCTCGGCCCGCCGCTCCGCGCCCAACGCCTTGGCAACCAGCCCCACCGCCTCGCGCGCCTCAGGCCCGGCGTTCCGCTCGAAATAGCCGCCGAGCGTGGCGATGCGCAGCCCCTCGATCCCACTATCCTCCACGATGTCCGGCGGGCGGGGGGAGCACGCGGGGTCATCCGCGTCCGGCCCCTGCATCGCGTTATACGCCTGCATCAGCAGCCCGGCCGTGCGCGCCAGCGGGCCGACGTGGTCCAGGCTGTTGACGAACGCGAACGTCCCGGCCCGGCTCAACCGCCCATAGGTCGGCTTCAGCCCGAACACGCCGCATAGGCTGGCCGGCACCCGGATCGAGCCGTTGGTGTCCGAGCCGAGCGCGAGCGGGACCAGCCCGGCGCCGACCGCAGCCCCCGATCCGCTGCTGCTCCCCCCGGACATCCGCGCCGGGTCATGCGGGTTGCGGCAGTTGCCGTCGTGGACGTTCTCGCCGGTGAAGTCGTAGGCATACTCGCCCATGTTCAGCGCGCCGACCAGAACCGCGCCCGCGGCCTCGAGCCGCCGGATCGCCGCCGCGTCCCGGGCCGCGGACGCACGCTCCCGGTTGATCAGCGAGCCGGCGCGCGTCGGCAGCCCTTCGATGTCGAACAGGTTCTTGGCGGCGAACGCGGTCCCGGCAAGCGGGCCGGAACCGGACCGGGCGGCGGCACGCTCCTGCAGGACGGCGGTGAACGCATTGAGCGGACTGGCCTCGATTCGGGCGAACACCTGCTCCAGCGTCACGCCCGGAACACCGGCGCGAGGTCGGCCTCGTCGTCGAGCGGGAACGCCGCCACCTCTCGCGCGAGCCGCAGGCTGACATCGAGGTTGAGCCGGATCGTTCCGTGCCACTCCGGCCGCACCGGGATGTCCAGCGCCGAGGCGAGCGCCTCGATATCCAAATCCTGCACCTAGCGCACCGTGCGCCCGGGAATGAACCGGTCCCACGGGTATCCGCGCGGCGGCGGGCAGGCGCACGGCTCGCCGAGCGGCTTGGCGCGGATGATTGGGCAGACGAGTTGTTCGGGTCCGTCGCGCGTCGGCAAGAGGGCGTCGCACTTGTCGCCGAACCGGATATGCCGCCGGTAGGGCGGCGGGGGCGGGTAGGCTGGCACTTCATAGACAGGCGGCGGCGAGTGCGGCCGCAAGTATTGCGCCGGCGCGGGGGCAGCCAGTGAGACGAGAAAGAGAGCGGGGACGAGGGCCTTCATGGCGACGGATCGAAGCACGACGCGAGCAGTTGCGCCATAGCCTTCGCGCGATGGCTGACCGCGTGCTTGGCCTCGGCCGTCATCTCGCCGAACGTTAGCGCCGACCCGGCCGGGACGAACATCGGATCGTAGCCGAAGCCCTTCTCGCCCCGAGGCGGCCAAACCACCTGGCCCTCGGCGCGGCCGAGGAAGGTGGCGGTCTCACCGCCCGGCCAGGCGAGGCAGAGCGCGCTCGTGAACCAGGCCCGCCGGTTCGGGTCGTCCGCCAGCGCCTCATGCACCCGGCGCATCGCCGCGGCGAAATCCCGCTCCGGGCCGCCCCAGCGGGCGCTCAGGACGCCGGGCGCGCCGCCCAGGGCCGCGACGCTGAAACCGGAATCGTCGGCCAGCGCGGGCAGGCCGCTGGCCGTGGCCGCGACCGCGACCGCCTTGAGGCGGGCGTTGCCGGCGAAATCGGGCGCGGTCTCCTCCGGCTCGGGCAAGCCCAGCGAGCCGGCGGAAACCAACTCCACCGCATGAGGCTGCAACAGCGCCCTCATCTCGTCGAGCTTGCCGGGGTTGTGCGTCGCCAGCGCCAGCCGGCTGCCGCGGACGATGCGCCGGCTCACGCGCCCAGGGCTTCCCGTTGCGCGGCGTAGAGCCGTTCCGTGCCCAGCCGGGCCAGACGCATCAACTCGGCGAACTGCGCCTCGCTGAACGGGTGCTTCTCCGCCGTGCCCTGGATCTCGACGATCCCGCCCCCGTCCGTCAGCACGAAGTTGGCGTCGGCCTCCGCGCCGTTGTCCTCGGCGTAATCGAGGTCGAGCACCGCCTCGCCGGCCACCAAGCCGCAGCTTACCGCCGCCACCTGCCCGGTGATCGGCGAGCGGGACAGCACCCGGCCCGCCACCAGCTTGCGGAATGCGAGGCTCAGCGCGACCCAGGCCCCGGTGATGCTGGCGCAGCGCGTGCCCCCGTCGGCGTTCAGCACGTCGCAGTCGAGCGTGATGGTGCACTCGCCCATCGCGGCGCGGTCCACCACCGCGCGGAGGCTGCGCCCGATCAGCCGCTGGATCTCCTGCGTCCGCCCGGATTGCTTGCCCCGCGCGGCCTCGCGGTCGCCCCGCGTGTTGGTGGCGCGCGGCAGCATCCCGTATTCCGCCGTCACCCAGCCTAATCCCTGGCCGCGCAGGAACGGGGGAACGCGCCCCTCGACGCTGGCGTTGCACAGCACCTCCGTGCCGCCCATGCGGATCAGGCAGGACCCTTCCGCGTGCCGGGCGAAGCCGAGGGTGAAGGAAACGTCGCGCAGCGCGTCGGCGGCG
The DNA here is from genome assembly GCA_965217935.1 of Acetobacteraceae bacterium. GTDB lineage: Bacteria > Pseudomonadota > Alphaproteobacteria > Acetobacterales > Acetobacteraceae > JBBROS01. The sequence continues at coordinate 3,011,379 of OZ244581.1, forward strand.
CGGCCCGAGGGGCGTGGTGCGGGCATGTGGGGGTGTCCTGTTTCCGGGGCCGTCCGTATAACCCATATCCACGGCGGAGGTAGACCATGGCTGCAAACAACGGGCCTGTGCGGCTCAGCATCATCGGGGCGGGCATCATGGGCGAGCGCCTGCTGCGGGCGGCGCAGGAGCACGCGCGGGGCGTCGTCGAGATCGTGTCGGTTTGGGACCACTCCGGCGAGGCGATGCAACGGGTCGGGGGCCTCGCTCCTGCCGCCGGGTCGGCGGACGAGGCGATCGAGGCCGGCGAGTGCGTTTATGTCGCGACGCCCCCGGGCACGCATCTGGATTATGCCGGGCAAGCCCTCGCGGCTGGGCGCGCGGTGTTCCTGGAAAAGCCGCTGGCCACCGATGTCGCGGCGGCCGAGGCGTTTGTCAGGACGCATGACGGCGCGCGCGTCGCCGTCAACTTTCCCTTCGCATCCTCCTTCGCCGTCGAAACGCTGCAAGCCTGGCTTGACGACACCGTGATCGGCCCCCCGCGACGCCTCGATATTCGCGTCGAGTTCGCCCGCTGGCCCCGCAACTGGCAGCAGGCCGCCGCCTTGTGGCTCGATAGCCCGGCGGAGGGCGGCTTCACCCGCGAAGTCGTTTCCCACTTCCTGTTCCTTGCCCGGCGCCTGCTGGGTCCGCTGCAGATCAGGACTTCGGGCGTGCGCCGGCTGGAGGGCGCGACCGAGAACAAGATCGACGCCCAACTCAGTGCCGGAGCGCTTCCGGTCACGCTGTCCGGGGAGGTCGGGCATACGGAACACGAGGACCACAACGCCTTCACGCTGACCGGCATCGGCGCGATCCGCTTGCGTGACTGGTCCTGGGCCGAGCGGCAGCGTCCGGACGGACAGTGGGCCAGCGACCCGGATGCGGCGCCGAACGAGGAGATGCGCCCCCGCGTGCTGCGCCGCCAGATCGAGGGCGTGGCCGCGATGACGCGCGGCGAGCCGCATCGCCTGGCGACCTTGCAGGAGGCGCTGGAGGTGCAGGTGGTTGTCGAGTCGATGCTGGCGACAGCGCCGCTGGATGGCTAGCCGGCCGCAAGGCTTCCCGTCGAGCGTGCCGCCGGGCCTCGATTTCCGCTCGGCAGCCGTGCTGCGGGAGATCGTCGAGCAGTTCGTGCAGACCGGCGAGCCTGTGGGCAGCCGGACCCTGTCGCGCCGGCTGCCGATGCCGCTCTCCCCGGCCTCGATCCGCAACGTCATGGCCGACCTGACCGAAGCCGGCCTGCTGTTCGCGCCGCATACCAGCGCTGGGCGCCTGCCGACCGACCGCGGCCTGCGCCTGTTCGTCGACGGCCTGTTGCAGAAGGGCGCGCTGGCCGAGGAGGAGCGCGAGACCATCGCCCGCGCCCTGGAGGCTCGTGGCCGCAGCCTGGAGGACACGCTGGCCGACGCCGGCGACATGCTTTCCGAGCTCGCGGGCGCGGCCGGCCTCGTTCTGGCGCCGAAATCGGACGGGGCGGTGCGGCACATCGAGTTCGTGCCCCTCGGCTCCGGCCGCGCGCTGGTCATCCTGGTGGGCGCGGACGGCCAGGTCGAGAACCGCGTGATCGAGACCCCCGCAGGCCTGCCCCCGTCGGCGCTGGTCCAGGCCAGCAACTTCCTCAACGCGCGCCTGACCGGGCGCAGCCTCGCCGACCTGCGGACCAAGGTGGCCGGCGAGATGGCCGAGGACCGCAGCCTGCTCGACAGCCTCACCAGCCAGGTGGTCGAAACCGGGCTGGCCACCTGGACCGGCGACCGCGGCGGCTCGCTCATCATCCGCGGCCAGGCCCGCCTGCTCGCCGACGTGCGCCAGATCGAGAGCCTGAGGGCGATCCAGGCCTTGTTTGAACGCCTGGAAACCGAGGAGACCCTGCTCAAGCTGCTGGAACTGGCCGAGGCATCGGACGGCGTGCGTATCTTCATCGGCGCCGAAAGTGGGCTGTTCGGCGCCAGCGGGGTGTCGATGGTGGTGGCGCCAGCCCGCAGCGAGGGCGACCGGATCGTCGGCGCCATCGGCGTGATCGGACCGACGCGAATCAACTACGGCCGCATCATCCCGGTCGTCGACTACACCGCGCGGGCCATCGGGCGCTTGCTGGGTTGATCCGCACCGCCCGCCATTTGGTCGAAGCCGGATTGGCCGACCCGGCGCTGCTCCCGGCGCTGCAAGCCGTCGGCGCCCGCTACGCCGTCGCCATAACCCCGGCCATGCACGCCCTAATCGAAACCGCCGACGACCCGATCGCCCGCCAGTTCGTCCCCCACCCCGACGAGCTGCGGACCCAGCCGCACGAGCGGCCCGACCCGATCGGCGACGACGCCCTCTCCCCCGTCCCCGGCATCGTCCACCGCTACCCGGACCGCGTGCTGCTGAAACCGCTGCTGATCTGCCCGGTCTACTGCCGCTTCTGCTTCCGCCGCGAGCATGTCGGCCCCGACGGCGGCGTCCTTTCCCCCGCCCAGCTCGGCGCCGCGCTCGACTACATCCGCGCCCGCCCGGCAATCCGAGAAGTCATCCTCACCGGCGGCGACCCGCTGATGCTGTCCCCCCGCCGCCTCGGCGGGTTGCTGGGGGAGTTGGACGCCATCCCGCATGTCGAACTGCTCCGCATCCATACCCGCGTGCCGGTTGCCGACCCAAGCCGCGTCAACGATGCCGCCGCCGCCGCGCTCGCCCATGAAACGCCCACCTGGCTCGTCGTCCACGCCAACCATGCGCGCGAGTTCACCCCGGGCGCCCAGGGCGCCCTCCGCCTGCTCGCCTCGGCCGGCGTGCCGCTGCTCGGCCAATCCGTGCTGCTCCGTGGCGTGAACGACGACGCCGAGGCGCTCGAAGCCCTGTTCCGCGCCATGCTGCGCGCCCGCATTAAGCCCTACTACCTGCACCAGCTCGACCCGGCGCCCGGCACCGCCCGCTTCCACGTCCCCATCGAGGAGGGCCGCCGCCTGCTGGCCGCCCTGCGGGGCCGCGTCACCGGCCTCGCGTGGCCGACCTACGTGCTCGATATCCCGGGCGGGCATGGCAAAGTGCCGGTCGGGCCGGAGTATCTGGACGCGGACAGCGTCCGCGACCCGGGCGGCATCCGCCACGCGCTTGCCGCTGGCGGGCCTGCGGGGTAGAAGCCGCGTTTCCACCAAGCGTTGCCGGGTTCTTTTCGATGAAGCAGCAGGCCAATCTCATCCGCGCCGGACAGGTGCTCGACCACGGCGGGCGCCGCTGGACCGTGCTGAAGCAGCAGATCATCACGCCGGGCAAGGGCGGCGCGTTCATTCAGGTCGAGATGCGGGACCTCAAGACCGGCAACAAGACCAACGAGCGCTGGCGCACCGCCGACACGGTGGAGCGGCTGCAAACGTCGGAGAAAGAGTATACCTATTCCTATACGGACGGCGATAACATCGTCCTTATGGACCAGGAAACGTACGAGCAGACGCTGATCCCGATGGGCCTGCTGGGCGACCTCGCGCCGTTCCTGCAGGACAACATGGAGGTCACGGTCGACATGGTGGAGAGCGACCCGGTCGGCGTCCGCCTGCCGCCCACGGTCGTGCTCGAAGTGGTCGAGGCCGATCCGGTCGTCAAAGGCCAGACCGCCACCAGCTCCTACAAGCCCGCCCGCCTGGCCAACGGCGTCAAAACCAGCGTCCCTCCCTTCGTCGAATCCGGCGAGCGCATCGTCGTCCGCACCGAGGACGCCAGCTACGTCGAACGGGCAAAATCCTGAAAACCCATCCCAACCGCCAGGACGTCACTGAACACTGGCAATTGAAAACTGGCGCCTGATCATGGCCCTGCGTCTCTCCCCTCACATGACCGTCATGCAGAACGCCGCCCAAAAAGCTGCCAGGCGCCTGTTGCGCGACTTCAACGAAGTCGAGCAACTTCAGGTCAGCGTCAAAGGACCCTCCGATTTCGTCAGCCAGGCCGACCTCCGCTCCGAGGCTACCCTGCGCGAGGATCTCGCCAAGGCCCGCCCGGGCTACGCCTTCCTGATGGAGGAGAGCGGCATGAGCGGCAGCGCCAACTGGTCCTGGCGCTGGATCGTCGATCCGCTGGACGGCACCTCCAATTTCCTGCACGGCGTGCCGCAATGGTGCATCTCCATCGCCCTCGAACGCCGTCTGCCCGACGGCGGCGCCGAGATCGCCGCCGGCATGATCTACAATCCGGTCAACGACGAGATGTTCTGGGCCGAGCGCGGCGGCGGCGCGTTCCTCAACGAGAAGCGGCTGCGCGTCTCCGCCCGGCGCGAGTTGAAGGACGCCCTGCTCGGCACCGGCATTCCCTTCGCCGCCGTCGCCCCCGCACGCCGCCTCGCCTTCGCCCGCACCCTCGGCGTGCTGATGCCGCAGGTCGCCGGCATCCGCCGCTTCGGCGCGGCGGCGCTCGACCTCGCCTGGGTCGCCGCCGGGCGCTTCGACGGCTATTGGGAGCTTGGCCTCAAGCCCTGGGACATGGCGGCCGGCACGCTGATCGTGCGCGAGGCCGGCGGCTACGTCACCGACCCTGCCGGGCGCGAGACCGTGATGCTGGAGGCCGGCGGCAACGACGTCGTCGCCGCCAACCCGCACATGCACGCCCACCTGCTCGGGGCCGTGGCCGACGGCGTGCAGACGGCCGAGGGCCGCGCCGCCTGATGCGGGGCGCCCTTCCGGGCTTTCTGGGCATCGCGCTGCTGATCGGGGCAGGACCGGCCTCGGCGCAGGTGACCGTCAACCCCGGCGCGCTCGAACTGTTGCCGGCGCCGAATCGGGTGCGGCGCCATGAGCCTTCCGGCGCGGCCCCGCAGCCATTGAGCCAAGCAGACAGCACGGCCGCCGAAGACATCCCGATCCCGCCGATACCGCCATCATTGCAGCCGCCCCCCGCCCCGCCGGCGAAAACCGCCCTTCCCGCTTTGCCCACGGTTCCCCCCGCCATCGCCGCCCTTCCGCCGCCCGCGCCCATCCCCGAACCGCGCGCCGAGCCGCCGCCCACGGTTCCCGTGGCCAATGACGCGCCGGGTCAGGCGGTCCCCTTGACCGGCGGCTTGCGCATCACCTTCGGCCCCGGGCGCGAGGAGCTGAACCCATCGACCGAGGCCGCCCTGCGCCGCCTCGCCCGCCAGGTCAAGGGCCACGAGCAGGACACGATCAGCATCTCGGCCTTCGCAGCAGGCGTCCCGGAAGACCCCTCGACGGCAAGGCGCCTGTCGCTTGGACGCGCGCTCGCCGCCCGCGCCGTGCTGATCGACGACGGCATCGCCTCGAACCGGATCTACCCGCGCGCCCTCGGCGCAGCCCCCGACAGCGCCGCGGAACCGGACCGCGTCGATGTCATCGTCAACGCCGCGCCCCCTGGCCCGGCCGCCGCCCCGCCGTCGAGCCCGAGCCAATGACCCGGCCCAAGACCTACCTCGTCCGCATGCTCGCCTTCCTGCTCGCGGTCATGGTGGTCGCGGGCCTGCTCTCCACCGCGCTGATCACCGCGTTCAGCAGCAATCCCCTGCTCAACATGCTCATCCTGTTCGTGCTGCTGATCGGCGTCGGCTGGAACCTCATGCAGGTGACCAGGCTGTCGCCCGAGGTGCACTGGGTCGAGACGTTCCAGAAGAACCGCACCCAGCTCGCAGCCCTCCCGGCGCCCCGCCTCTTGGCGCCGATGGCCAGCATGTTGGCCGCCCGCCAGGCCAAGACCCGCGAGGGCCACGACCGCTTCACCCTCTCCGCCCCGGCCATGCGCAGCCTGCTCGACAGCCTGGCCAGCCGCCTCGACGAAGGCCGCGAACTCTCCCGCTACATGACCGGCCTGCTGATCTTCCTCGGCCTGCTCGGCACCTTCTGGGGCCTGCTGCTGACCGTAAGCGCGGTCTCCGACGTGATCTCCGGCATGTCGGTCGGCAGCGGCGACATCAACGCCCTGTTCGAGCAACTGAAATCCGGCCTCGGCCGCCCGCTGCGCGGCATGGGCACCGCCTTCAGCAGCAGCATGTTCGGCCTCGCCGGCGCGCTCGTGCTGGGCTTCCTCGACCTCACCGCCGGCCAGGCCCAGAACCGCTTCTTCAACGAATTGGAGGAATGGCTGGCCGGCCTCACCCGCCTTTCGTCGGGCGCGCTGGGCGGCGACGGCGACGCCTCAATCCCCGTCTACGTCCAGGCCTTGCTGGAGCAGACCGCCGAGAACATGGAGGACCTGCAAAGCATCCTCGTCCGCGGCGAGGACGCCCGCCAGCAATCCAACGACGCCATCCTCTCATTGACCGAGCGCATCGGCGTCCTCTCCGATACCATGCGCGCCAATCAGCAGATTATGCTCCGCATCGCCGAAACTCAGGCCCAGCTCGGCCCCATGCTCCAGCGCCTCGGAGAAAAACGCCCCGACGGCGAAGACGGCGCGCGCAACCACCTCCGCAACATCGAATCCTACATCCACCGCCTGATGACCGAGAGCCAGCAAGGCCGGGTCCAAAGCACGCAGGAGCTGCGCAACGACATCCGCGTCCTAACCCGTACCATCGCCGCCCTCTCCGAAAACCAGTCGAGCTGATGCAGCCCTCGCCCGATCGGACCGGCTAGCCGTGCCCAGACGCCGCAGCCAAGGCGAGGCGCTCAACCCGTGGCCCGGCTACGTGGACGCCCTGTCCACGCTGCTCATGGTCATCATCTTCGTCCTGCTCGTCTTCGTACTCGCCCAGGCCTTCCTCTCCGTCGCCCTCTCAGGGCGGGACCGCGCGCTCGACCGGCTGAACCGCCAGGTCGCCGAACTGACCGACATGCTCTCCCTCGAACGCGGGCGCTCCGGCGAGCTGCGGCAGTCGCTCGCGCAGGCGAACCGCCAGCTGGAGCTGGCCAACCAGGCCAAGGAGGGCCTGACGCGCGAGCTGTCCGGCTTGCGCGAGCAGGAAGGCCGGGCCATCGCCGACCGCGACGCCCTGAAGGCCGAGCGCGACCGGCTGTCAGCCCGGCTGGCGGACGCGGCGCTCCAGGCGCAATCCGCGGCGGCGCGCAACGAGCAATTGCAGGCCCGCGTCGCCGAGACCGCCGGGCAGACCGACAAGGCCGGTCAGGAAGCAGCCAGCCTTGCCGCCTCGCTCGCCGAGACCAGGCGCCAGCTTGAAACCGCTCAGACCCAGCTCGCCTCCGTCAAGGCCGAGCTGGATCGGACCGTGCAGGCCGACAAGGCGACCGTCGAGGCGAAGGTCGCCGACCTTGCGCGATTGAGCGACCAACTCCGGGCGTTGACCGCCTTGCGCGAGCAGCTTGAGCGGCAGGCGCAGGACGCGGCCGTCCGTGCAACGACGGCGGAGGAGCGCGCCCAGGCCGTTGCCGTGCAGTTGGACAACGAGAAGAAGCTCGGCGACAGCGCCCGCGCCCAGGTCGCCTTGCTGACGCAGCAGATGGAGGATTTGCGCGCCCAGCTCACCCAGCTCGCCGCGGCGCTCGACGCGACATCCAAGGCAGGGGCAGAGAAGGACGCGCAGATCTCGAACCTGGGTTCGAGGCTGAATGCCGCCCTCGCCTCGAAAGTGCAGGAACTGCAACGCTACCGCAGCGAGTTCTTCGGCCGCCTGCGCGACGTTCTGGCCGGGCGCCCCGGCATCCAGATCGTCGGCGACCGCTTCGTGTTCCAGAGCGAAGTGCTGTTCCCGGCCGGCAGCGCCGACCTCACGCCGCAGGGCGAGGAACAGATCCGCAAGCTGGCCGCCACGCTGAAGGACATCACGGCCGAGATCCCGAACGACATCAATTGGCTGCTGCGCGTCGACGGACACGCCGACAAGCAGAGGCTCGGCCGCGGCCAGTTCGCCAGTAACTGGGAGTTGTCCGCGCAACGGGCGATCAACGTCGTGAAGCTACTGGTCGACGAAGGCGTGCCGCCCAATCGGCTGGCCGCCACCGGCTTCGGCGAGTTCCAGCCGCTCGACCCCGCCGACACCCCGCAAGCCTATGCCAAGAACCGGCGGATCGAGATCCGGCTGACTGACCGATAGCCTCTAGACCGCGATGGTTGTAACTGGAATTTGTCAGAACGTGAATCGCCGTCTCAAATAAGGCCAGGCCTGGATTGGTCTCTCACGTCAGGGCGATACGGATCGAGCTGCGCATTCGGCATCCGACTGTCGTCAAGGGGCCAACCTTCGTTCGTGCATGCGCCAACCGCGCTAAAGGGCGCCGGCATCACTCCTCGCATCGTCAGGGCCCGAGCCCAATTAATCGAATCGCGATTGTGGGTAGGAATTCGGTCTGCGGCTCGTACTAGCGTTGAGAGGTGATCGACACCGCCGCCATTCGAGCCCGCTTTGAAGCCATCGCCCCGTTCCTTGGGGAGCGTGAGCGCCGTCTATGGGCCGCGAGCGAGGCTTACGCGGCTGGCAGGGGCGGCATCCTGGCGGTGTCGGCGGTGACGGGCATCGCGCGCAGCACGATTGGCCGAGGGCTTGCCGAGTTGGGGCATGGCAAGGACCAGATCCCCGGCCGCATCCGCCGCCCGGGCGGCGGGCGCAAGCCGAAGACCGAGACCGAACCCGGCCTGCTCGACGCACTGTCCGAGCTGGTGCAATCGGCCATCCGCGGCGATCCCGAGGCAGCGCTGCTCTGGGTCAGCCGGAGCCAGCGTCATCTGGTCCGCGCCTTGGCCGAGCGCGGCTTCACTGCCGGGCAGAAGCTGGTCGGGCGGCTGCTGAAGCGGCTGGGGTTCAGCCTGCAGGCCAACAGCAAGACACGCGAAGGCGCCAGCCATCCCGACCGCGACGCGCAGTTCGAGCACATCAACACCCAGGTGCAGGCGTTCCAGGCGGCCAAGCAGCCGGCGATCTCGGTCGACACCAAGAAGAAGGAGGTGGTCGGCGATTTCAAGAACGCCGGGCGCGAGTTGCGGCCCCGCGGTCAGCCCGAGCCGGTGCGGGTGCACGACTTCATCCTGCCTGAGCTCGGCAAGGTGGCGCCATACGGCGTCTATGACATCGCCGCCAATGCCGGCTGGATCAATCTCGGGATCACCAGCGACACTGCAACGTTCGCTGTGGAAAGCATCCGGCGCTGGTGGCGGGAACTCGGCCAGGCGCGCTATCCCGAGAGCACGCGGCTGCTGATCACGGCCGACTGCGGCGGCAGCAACGGGGCGCGGGTGCGGCTGTGGAAGACCGAGTTGCAGACGCTCGCCGACCAGACCGGCCTGTCGATCACGGTGGCGCACCTGCCGCCCGGCGCCAGCAAGTGGAACCGCATCGAGCACCGACTGTTCGCATTCATCACCCAGAACTGGCGCGGCAAGCCGCTGCTGACGCATCAAGTCATCGTCCAGCTGATCGCCAGCACGACGACACGGACTGGACCCACCGTCCAATGCAGGCTCGATGAGAACACCTACCAGAAGGGCGCCAAGGTCTCCGACGCGCAGATCGCCAGCCTCAATATCACCCCAGCCGAGTTTCATGGCGAGTGGAACTACACCATCGCTCCCCAAACCACCCGCACCTGACGCGGTTGTTTCAGCTCAGGCACTCAGTGTCGCAAAAGATAGACCTACTGAACTTTTTGCACTCTGTTCTGGTGAAACCCATTGCTGCAGTCGCATTTTTCGACATCAGAGACATGCCTTGGCGCATGCCGATGGCGGGCAAATAGCGGCGGTGATGGAGGGAAGTCGATAGTGAATACGAGCGTATACCCATGTGGAATAATTGTTTACGTAGGATTTTCGAAAAATGGCGAAAGCGGGTGGCACGGCTCCGGCGTCATGCTGTCGCCAACAGAGGTGCTGACGGCTGCCCATTGCGCCTGGAGCAGCGAGACCGGCGTCTCCACGGACGTGTTCGTTACCCCCGGCTAGTCGCCCGGCTCAGCGCCCGTTGGCAGCATCGCGGGGATGGTCACCCATTACGATCCAATCAACAACGATCGAGGCTGCATCACATACGCTGATTCACAAAACGACTTCGCTATCATTCATCTCTCGAAGCCAGTCGATGTCGGGACGATGACGCTCGGCGCCGATTTCAATGGCGGGCCAGCATTTGTCTCCAGCTATCCATCCCTTACTTTAACGACGTACAGTACGACGTTCCGGAAAACATAACGGGCAATCCGTTCTACAATCTTGTGAACGGTCCAGAACTTGGGCCGGGATCGAGCGGCGGCCCAGTTTGGACCGTCGACGCCAACGGTCCGACCGTTGTCGGCTTCGTTTCTTCCGGGGGCGGACCGACCGGAGCCGGCAACTTCACCAAAATCACCGCCGCCGACCGTGCCACGATCCTCTCCTGGATGGCCCAGGATGCCCAAATCTCGCCAATCGTCGGCTGGACCGACTCCACGACCAGGCAGTCCGGCGTGACAGCGGTCAATGCCCCCTCGGGCGGTCCCTCCTATCTTCAGGGGCAATACATCTGGACCAGTTCCGACAGAGTCAACCTGTTGTCCAACATGCCAAGCGTGTTCCTGCACGGCGGCAACGGACAGGACGTCATCCAGGTCACCTCAGGGCAGAACGTGCTCGACGGCGGCGCCGGCTCGAATTTCCTCACCGGAGGCATCGGCGACGACACCTTCTTCACCGACGCGCGAGGGACTGGCCCGGTGTGCAACACGCTGCGCTACTTCCACGTCGGCGATGCCGCCAAGCTGTGAGGATTCGTGCCGGGCGTTCCGAGCTATCACTGGGACAACCAGCCCAGCGGCGCCGCGGGCTGGCAGGAAGCGACGTTGCGAGTGAACATCGTCGGCTGCGCTGGCCGCATGGGCGATGGGGTGGACGCAAGCGTCACTTTCGCTGGGATGAGCGTTTAAGAGGCAAAGGCTCTGCACATTGCAACCGAATCGCAGGCCGCGGGAACGTAACTCTCCTTTTTGAACAGCCGCGCCTGACCCGGCAGCGCGTCCTTCGGAGCGGCAGATCGCGGGGCGCCTTCACGAGAGATCCCTACGGCTTGGATACGCCTCCCATCCCGAGGCCGACAGTCCGTCGTGCTTCACCGGCAAGCCCCGCCTCGAACGCAGCCGGGCAGGAGATTGGCGGATCTCGGCGTCCTTGTCCCAGAACTTGCGTTGGCGGCTGACTCGGGCGGTGGAGAAAGAAATGTCCTCGCGCAAAGCGGCTCGGGTTGAGGTCAGCTTATCAGCGGCGATCAAGCTGGCTCGACGTGTGCGTAAGACGGGCAGCACGGCGCCGGCAATAAGCGGCGGCGATCACGAGTCATTGCCCGCCGGGCACGAGGCGCTCCCGCGTGACCTGGGGACGACGCGCAAAGGCATGCCTTGGCCGTCATTAACGACAGGCTGGCCAGGCGGAGCATCACGCCAGGATAACCGACGATGATCTGATCGACTCCGTGCCGCCTCACGCTCACGCGCAGGAAAGGCATAAGAACGCCCGGCGGGACCGACGACCGGCAAAACGCGATTGGGTCGGCGCCAAACAGGTCCCGACGCCGACGCTCTCAATGGGGGAGTGTCGTTGTTATGAATGATCCCGCGGCGCAAAGATGGTCGGCAGCGAAGCCGTCGGCGCCTTCAGCAACGCTCGATGCCTCAGCGACCCGTGACTGCTCTGGCCTTACTTGGCGGCCAGATCCAGCCAACGGGTTGAAACGCCCGTTGACGTCAGACCACTAACTCCGCTTGCCAAGCCCGGCGAATTTCTTGTTGAACTTCGCCACTTGGCCGCCCGTGTCCATCATTCGCTGCACGCCCGTCCAGGCGGGATGGCTCTTAGGGTCGATGTCCAGGCGGATCGTGTCGCCAGCCTTCCCGGCGCAGGAGCGGGTTTTATAGCTGGAACCGTCCGTCATGATGATGTTGATCTCGTGGTAGTCGGGATGGATGCCGTCTTTCATGCTCAGCCTTTCGATGCAGCCGCCGATACCGACCGGCGGAGCGGCACCGTATAGACCGCAATCGTCCCGACTGGAACAGTCAGGATGTCGAATGCCAGCAGCCGGGGACAACAACCCCGGCCTTGGTCATCGGCCGCGATCGATCAATAGTAGCGGCGCGGGCGGGGGTAGAAGCCGGGAGGCCCGGGCCGGTAGAACGGCGGTGGCGCGAAAGACCGGCCTCCATAGCCGCGACGGTAGCCGCCATATTCACGATAGCCGTCATAGCCGTGACGAAAGCCGTGGCCCCGGAAACCGTATCCCGGAGGCCCGAACCCCCTTGGGCCAAAACCGTGGCGCCCGTACCCATGCCCATATCCGTGCCCGTAGAACCCATGCTGCCGGGCGCCGGCCTCCGTAGGCGCGGCAAAGAGCAGCGCCATAACGACCAGGGCGCTCCCGATACTGATTCGCTTCATCGTCTTCCTCCTCCGTTGCATACGCGCCTTGGCGGCAATCGTTCCGATGACAAACCAAGGCGAACGTAGTGTCGCCGCAGACCGTGGCCGAATTACGTGCCCTCCGCCCCGCGACGAGAGCCCGGTCGCACAGGTGCGCAGGCCGGCAATGCTGAACCGCCCGCAACGCATCGATTGTCCATTTAAGTCGGCGCTAGTGTCCCGGTTCAGAAGTTTGTCGTGTTGAAATCGCGTGCCTCGGGACACTTGCCTTTTGTTTTCGTGGCCCGCTTATCCCAGACGTTCGAAAGCGAACCTCTGGGGCAGAACACTAGACTGCGATCGCCTTGGGTGGAAAAGCGGGGCGCGTCGATTGCCAATCCAGATTATTGCCAGGCTCTCATCGCCCTGCCACGCTCACAACAATGAGAGCCTAAGCAGACACTCGTTGCTGGCGCCAGGATGTCGATGCCGGTGGCGAAGCCAGCGATAGGCTCGCTCCCGTCGTGTTAACGGCACGCGCTTCGGTTCGGCAGCGATGATGCGCCCCGTGTCAGTGGAGGCTCTCGCCAAGCTGCGTTCGCGAGACCCGCCCGCAGCTCCCGAACAGACCCGCCGCGTTGCCCGGGCTGCTGTTCCCCAAGGGCACGCTCTGCCTGCGTATCGCCGACACGCTCGGCTCCGTGCAACAGGCCCGCCAAGCCACCGCGTTGTCCCCAGCAGTGGACAGCCGGCGGCTACGCCGGAACGGCTGCAAGCGATGGCGCCCGCTGCCCGGCATGGCCGGCCGGCGGAGAATGACCGCCTGCTTAAAACCGAAGCGGCACGCCAGGATTCGAATGCCGCGACCGGCGCCCACGGCCGGCAGCCGCTCGGCGAGGTCGACGCCGCGGCCCAGCAACCGGAGCTGGCGCAGTTGCCGGCGGTTCAGGCGCTGCGCCGGGTCTGGGCGGCGCAATGCCTCGAGCAAGGAGGGCGCATGCGCCTGGGCAGCGCGGCCGGACTGCCGCGGTCTGCCGCGCAGATCTGCTCGCCCTACGATCCCGGGGCTTGCTGCAGCTACAAGCCCGACACGCCCTCGGTCGGCTGCAAGGCGTAGGCGAGCGAAACCTGCGGCCATCGCGAAGCGATCCCCCGGCGGGATGTCAGCGGCGCCGATAGAGCCCGCAAGGGGCCGCACGTGATCGCCAACGTCGAGACGACGCAAGCCGCCACGCCGGACGGCGCCATGGTCGCGGCGGCTCACGCCGGCCCGGAGCGCCGCGGGCTGCTGCCGGGCGGGCGCCTGGCGGGCAAGGGCCGCACGGACTCGCACGCGCTGGCGGGCAGCCGGCAACGCCCTGGCGTGACCATTGCCGGCCCGGTCGGCCCTCGGCCCGAGCCGGCAAGCGCGCCAGGGCGACGGACTGACCAAGACCGCGTTCCAAGTCGACTGGGACCGCCACGTAGCCACGCAGAAGGTTTCGCAGCTGCCCAGCATCCGCCGGGAAACGGCATGGCGTTCGAGACGCGCTTTACGGCCCGGAACGGCTTTCCGTGCCCGTTGCGCCCGCGGCAAGCGCGAGGCCCGCACCGTCGGACTGCAGGCGCGCGAACGCTTCAAGGCGCTGCGAGAGGCGCGCAAGCACCAGAGAACCAAGGCGTCCCGGGAATGCTGCGCCGCCCGCGCCAGGATCGAGGGCACGCACGCCCGGGCCGTCAGCCGTTGCGGCCTGCGTCGATGCCGCTCCGTCGGCCTCGCCAAGACGCGCCTGCAACTTCATGACGGCTGCAACTGTCAACCTGGTCAGGACCGCGGAATGGTCCGCCGGCGCCCGTTTCGCGAGAACACGCCGCTCGCGCTTCGCCCCCCTGCGAATGGCGGCTTGACCCGCCACTGACGTCGCCACCAGCATCAGCGTTTGCCGAGGAGTCTCTGATGACGTCATAGTTCGCGTTGGGACGGCGGTCCGTCCCGCGAGACGATGCTCAGATCCACCCCGATGCAGCCAACCATCCTTTCCATCCAGTCCTGGGTCGCCACCGGCCACGTCGGCAACGCCGCCGCCATGTTCCCGCTGCAGCGCCTCGGCGCCGAGGTCTGGGCCGTCCACACCGTGCAATTCAGCAACCACCCCGGCCACGGCGCCTTCGCCGGCCAGGTCTTCACCGGGGACATGGTCCGAGCCGTGATCGACGGCATCGAGGCCCGCGGCCTGCTCGCCCGCTGCGACGCCGTGCTGTCCGGCTACATGGGCGACGCCACCGTCGGCGCCGCGGTCCTGCACGCGGCGAGCCGGGCCAAGGCCGCCAACCCGGCCTGCCTGTACTGCTGCGACCCGGTCATCGGCGACGCCGGCCGGGGCGTCTTCGTCCGCCCGGGCATCCCCGAGCTGCTCGCAAACCAGGCGGTCCCGGGCGCGGACGTCCTGACGCCGAACCAGTTCGAGCTCGAACGCCTGACCGGCCGCGCCTGCCCAACCCTCGCCGCCGCCGCCGACGCCGCCCGGGCGCTCCAGGGGCGGATGGCGCCGGACGGGCGCCGCACCGTCCTCGTGACCAGCCTCCTCGTCTCGGACACGCCGCCCGATGAACTCGACATGCTGGCCGTCGACGGCGCCGGCGCCTGGCTGCTCCGGGTCCCGCTCCTGCCGATCAACCCAAACGGCGCCGGCGACGCGATCGCCGCTCTGTTCCTGCTCTACCTCCTGCGCACCAACAGCGCCAAGGCAGCCGTCGAGGCCGCCGGAAGCGCGGTCGCCGGGCTGCTGCGGCGCACCGCGGCGGCAAACGCCGCCGAACTGCTGCTGATCGAGGCGCAGGAGGAGTTCGCCGCGCCCTCGCGCCGCTTCACCGCCCAGCCTGTCTGATCCAACCTAACTGACCCAACCTATCCGAAATGTTATGAAACAGTCCGTTCCCTGCCCTGATCTCGCCGTGATCCGGTTCTAGATCGGGCAAGCAACGCCGTGACGGATGGCATCAATGCGTTTCTTCAGTATCTATCGGCGCGTCCTCACCTCCCTCGGCGACGACCGCCGCCTCGCGATCATGCTGGGCTTCGCCAACGTCCTCGTGGCCGGGCTGCAATTCCTCGATCCGCTGCTGTTCGGCCGCGTGATCGGCATGCTTACCAACGGCGACCGGTCGGACCCGGACGCGCTGTGGGCGCAGGTCGTCGGCCTGCTCGGGGTCTGGTTCCTGGTCGGCGCCGCCTCGATCGGCGCCAACATCGCCTGCTCGCTGCATTCCGAACGCATGGCCCACCGCAACCGGCTCAGCATCATGAGCCGCTACTTCAGCCACGTCCTCTCCCTGCCGCTCTCCTTCCACGGCGACATCCATTCCGGCCGCCTGATGAAGGTGATGCTCGGCGGCTCCGACAGCCTGTTCGGCCTCTGGCTGACCTTCTTCAAGGATCAGCTCGCCACCTACGTCGCCGTCGTCGTGCTGCTTCCGCTCACCTTCCTGCTGAACTGGCGGCTGGCCTCCACCCTCGTCATCCTGGTCGTCTTGTTCGTGACGCTCACCATCATCGTCGTGCAGAAAACCGAGATGGGCCAGCGCCAGGTCGAGTCGCAGAACTCGCACCTGGCCGGCACCGCGTCGGACGCCCTCTCCAACGTCCTGGTCGTGCAATCCTTCACCCGCCTGTCCGCCGAAAGCCGCTTGTTCGGCCAGATCGTCGACGAGGTGATCGCCAAGCAGTTCCCGGTGCTCAACTGGTGGGCCGTGGTCAACGTGCTCACCCGCGGCGCCAGTACGCTGGCCGTCATCGCCATCGTCGTCGTCGGCACGCTGCTCTACCTCGAGGGCCTCTCCACCGTGGGCGAGATCGTCAGCTTCATGGGGTTCGCCACCCTGCTGATCAGCCGGCTCGAGAGCGCCGTGCAATTCGCCTCCCGCGTCTTCTTCCAGGTGCCCATCCTGGAGGATTTCTTCGAGGTGCTCGACGCCAGCAGCTCGGTCCCGGAAAAGCCGGCAGCCGCCGGGTTGCAGGCAGGCCCCGGCGATGTCCAGTTCGACAACGTCTCCTTCGCCTATCCGGGCGGCCCCAACATCCTCTCCAACGTCACCTTCCGGGCCAAGCCCGGCATGTCGGTTGCCCTCGTCGGACAAACCGGCGCCGGCAAATCCACCGCTATGAACCTGCTACAGCGGCTGTGGGACCCCATCAGCGGCGCCATCCGCGTCGACGGTCAGGATATCCGCGACGTGACGCTGGAAAGCCTACGCGGCGCCATCGGCGTCGTGTTCCAGGAAAGCATGCTGTTCAACCGCTCCATCCGCGAGAACCTGCGCATCGGCCGCCCCAACGCGACCGACGACGAGCTCGAGCAAGCCTGCCGCCTGGCCGACGCGCATGAGTTCATCGTCCGCCAGCCAAAGGGTTACGACACGGTCGTGGGCGAGCGCGGCTCCACCCTCTCGGGCGGCCAGCGGCAACGCCTCGCCATTGCCCGCGCCCTGCTCAAGGATCCGCCGATCCTGATCCTCGATGAGGCCACCAGCGCGCTCGACGCCGCGACCGAGGCCCGCGTCTCCCGCGCGATGCAGACGCTGATGCGCGGCCGCACCACCTTCATCATCGCCCACCGTCTCAGCACCGTGCGCGAAGCCGACGAGATTATGGTGTTCGACAACGGCCGCGTGGTGGAACACGGCAGTTTCGAGGAGCTCCTGCACATGCGCGGCAAGTTCGCCGAGCTGGTCGACACGCAACTCTCGCCGCAACTCGCCACCGCCGCCGAGTGATTGCTGCGCCTGCACAGCGCCCGCTTGCACGCGGGCGCCGTGCAGGCGCAGGATGTCTCCAAACAAAAAATGGAGACGAACTATGACGATCGCCGCCATCCTGAAGCAAAAAGGCTCAAGCGTCGCGCGGGTGGCACCGGCGACGACAATCGCCGATGTCGCGAGACTGCTGCACGAGAAGCGCATTGGCGCCGTTCTCGTGCTTGATAGCGCCGATCAGCTTCTCGGCATTGTCAGCGAACGCGATATCGTCGCCTGTCTCGCCGAACGGGGCGCGCAGGTGCTGGAGATGACGGCGGCCCAGCTCATGACGCGCAACCTGCATACGGCGACGCCGAAGACGTCCGTGCCGGAAACGATGGCGCAGATGACCGAGCGCCGGGTTCGCCACCTGCCGGTGCTGGACGATGGCCGCCTGGTCGGGATCGTCAGCATCGGCGATATCGTCAAAGCGCGCATCGATCAGCAGGCGCAGGAGGTCGACAGCTTGAAGGCCTACGTGGCCGGCGCCGCTTGACGCCGCACCTGCGGCCTTGCTTGATAGGCGGCGTCGGTGGTTAGCTGAGACCGATGTGCACCGTCGCCACCATCATCGTCTTCAAGGCCAAGCCCAACCAAGGCGCGGAAGTCGCCCGCCGCTTGGCTGCCGCCGCGGTCCATGTCGAGCAGGAGCCGGATACGCCGCTCTGGCTGGTCATTCGCTCCGAAACCGAGCGGGACACGGTATTTGTCGTCGATCTGTTCAACGGCCCCGGTGGCCAGGCGGCGCATATGAAGGGCGCGGCGGCGGAAATGGTATTCGAGACCGTGCCGCCCCTGCTCGCCTGCGAGCCGGAAATCCATTCAGCCGATCTGGTGGCGCAGAAAGGCTTCCCGCAGGCGTCATAGCTTGCATGCCAGCGTGATCTGGCGCGGTCCTTCACGGTCTTGAAATGCTCGGGACCGTCACGATCCGACAGGACCTAAGCGCTTGTGCGCAACACGCGGGCGAGATCATAAGCGACCGGCTACCCGGCTCTGTCACTCGCAAGCATCACTCAACAAATCGATGCCGCCAGTAAGGTCATTTCGGGCATAGCCCGATCCCGTGCCCTGCAACAATCGCGTGGCCGGGATCAATCGGCATCGGCAATCGCATCAAGCGTTAATCCGGCCAGACGCTCCGCGGGCCTGATCCAAATCGCCTACCCGAGACCGCCGCCATGCCGCTGAAAGTCCGCGCGCTGATTGACCACCTTGCCGCGACGCTGCCCGCGCGGTTCAGTTGGCGCCGCGGACCGGAATGATTGAGGGCTCGCTCGGAAGCGATCGCTGCCATTCGATCGGGCGAACGGGCCCTCAGCCTTCGATTTGCCGGGCAGCCTTGTCGGCGCGCTGCCGCACTGATGGCCGACGCCGCCCTATGGCTGCGGCGCCTTGCGGGCCTGCTCCATCGCGTCCTTGTCCGGCGTGGCCCCGGCCTCGTTGTCCGTGCCGAGCATCGATGCGCCCGGGTCGAATTGCTCCGCGTTCTCGCCGTCCTTCTCGCGGGTGATCTTGTCCTTCAACTGCGCGCCCTCGGCGCCTTTCGGGGCAAGCCCGGCCTCGTCCTGCTTGGTCATGCCGATCTCCATAGCAACTGCCTGGAATAAGGGGCGAAAGCGGCGGCTGGGAAGGGTGTCATTTCACTTGCACGACGCGCAGGGCGTTCGTGGTGCCGGGCTGGTTGAAGGGAATGCCGGCGGTCACCACGATCTCCTGCCCGGGCGTCGCGAACCCCTCCACCCGGGCGATCCGGTTTGCCCGGGTCACGGTCTCGCTCATCGTATTGGTCTCGGCGGTGACGACGGCGTGGACGCCCCAGACCACGGCCAGCCGCCGCGCGGTTGCGAGGTTGCTGGTGCAGCCGATCACCGGCACGTCCGGCCGTTCCCGCGCCATCCGCAGCGCCGTGCTCCCGCCCTCGGTGAACGCGGCGATTGCGGCGCCGCCGATCGTGTGCGCGATCTGCCGGCTGGCCGCGGCGATCGCGCTGGCGGACAGGCTCTCGGGCTGCGGCCGGGCCATCTCGATCGTCTGGCGCCAGCCCGGATCCCGCTCCACCCGCTCGACGATGCGGTCCATCATGTTGACCGCCTCGTAGGGATAGTTCCCCGCCGCCGACTCGGCGCTGAGCATGACCGCGTCGGCGCCGTCGAACACGGCGGTGGCCACGTCGGAGGCCTCGGCCCGGGTCGGCGCCGGGGCGTTGATCATGCTTTCCAGCATCTGCGTCGCGACCACGACAGGGATGCCGGCCTCCCAGGCCGCGCGGATGATGCGCTTCTGCGCGATCGGCACCTCCTCGGGCGGCAGCTCTACGCCGAGGTCGCCGCGCGCGACCATCACCGAATCAGAGGCGGCGATGATGGCATGGAGGTTGTCGAGCGCCTGCGGCTTCTCCAGCTTGGTCATGATCCAGGCCCGGCCCTTCGCGAGCGCCCTTGCCTCCATCACGTCCTCCGCCCGCTGCACGAAGCTGAGGCCGAGGTAGTCCACCCCGTTCTGCAACGCGAATTCGAGGTCGATGCGGTCCTTCTCCGTCAGCGCCGGGATCGGCAGGGCCACGTCGGGCACGTTGACGCCCTTGCGGTCGCTGAGCGGCCCGCCCGTGACGACCTCCGTTTCCAGGTGGTCATCCCGCACCTTGTTCACGCGCAGGCGCAGCTTGCCGTCGTCGAGCAGCAGGGAGGTGCCGATGCGGGCGGCCTTGATGATCTCCGGGTGCGGCAGGTTGACCCGGCGGCTGTCGCCAGGAACGGAGGAGAGGTCGAGGCGGAACGCCTGCCCGGTCTGCAACGCGACCCGCCCGCCTTGAAAGCGGCCGACGCGGAGCTTGGGGCCTTGCACGTCGGCGAGGATGCCGATGGGGCGGCCGGTCTGCTCTTCCAGCGCACGGATCATCTGGATGCGGGCAAGGTGGTCGGGGTGCGCGCCGTGGCTGAAGTTGAGGCGGAACACGTCGGCGCCGGCGTGGAACAGGCGGGCGAGAACCTCGGGCGTGCTGCTGGCCGGGCCAAGGGTGGCGACGATCTTGGTGCGGCGGCGGCGTCTGATCCTGATCCTCTGGGGCATCAACACTCCTGCTGGTTGCGATGGCGGCGGCACTATGGTGCGGAGCGGACCGTTGATCCAGGGCCGGGGACGGCCCAATTCCAGCGCAGGAGGACAGACATGCCAGACATCGACACTTCGACCCGGACCGAGCTTGAGGCGGCCGCGTTCCGGCGGCTGGTGGGGCATTTGCGGGAGCGCACCGACGTGCAGAACATCGACCTCATGAACCTGGCCGGGTTCTGCCGCAACTGCCTGAGCCGGTGGTATCGGGAGGAGGCGGAGCAGCAGGGCGTGGCGCTGACCGACCCGGAGGCGCGTGAGATCGTTTATGGAATGCCTTACAAGCAATGGCAGGCACAGCATCAGCGCGAGGCGTCGGCGGAGCAGAAAGCGGCGTTCGCCGGGAGCGGCGCCGGGCATTGATTGACCCGGACGGCCCGCGCCGCTACTCCGCCCGCTACTTGATTTTCAAGCGAGGCGACGATGGCTCTGAGCGATGCCGACAGTGATGTGCTCGACAACATGGGCAAGGACGACGCGAAGGTCGGCGGTATCGCTGCCGACCGGCTGCGCAGCTTGATCGAGCGCATCGAGCGGCTCGAGGAGGAGCGTAAGGCTCTGGGCAGCGACATCAAGGACCTGTTCGCGGAAACAAAAAGCGCAGGCTTCTAAGGCACCCTAAAAATTGTAATCTTTAAGTAAAATCAAAGTGTTAGAGCATTACAACGTATTCTTGGATGTATTATGAGCTAGTCTTCGATCATGATAATACATCTTTGTGCCCCGGCATTAACCCATATATGATAGAGAGGCTTATGTCAGACGTGCCCTTCGAGACCACGAATGATGCAGCCGCAAGCCGCACTAGGCAGGCTGCGGACCCGGACCCTAAAGTTGGTGGAATTGCCGCTGACCGCTTGCTTTCAGTTATCGAGCGGATCGAGCGCTTGGAAGAGGAGCGTAAGGCGCTGGCAAGTGACATTAAAGATATATACACAGAATGTAAGGGGGCGGGATTTGAGCCTGCTATTGTCAAACAGATAATCAGGCTGAGAAAGAAAGAACCAGCTGAGATTGAGGAAGAGGAAACGTTACTTGATGTCTACAGGCGTGCAATCGGGATGTGAGTATTCTCTGAGCTTACGCGTTTCTATATCTCCACGGGACATATTGTTCTTGAGCTTGTAAGGCATAATTTCAACGACGAATTAGCGGAGTATGCCACACGTGTACACCGTCTTGCCATATCAGGATGCCGACGGTTAATTTGCAATTTCTGAGAGAGGTCCTCAGTTATGATCCCGACACTGGGTTGTTCCATTGGAAGATCAATAGCGGTAAAGCAACAAAAGGGTTGATTGCTGGCACGACTTCACGAAGTGGATATCGAACTGTCAATGTTGGTGGGAAGTTTTTCTACCAGCACAGGCTTGCATTCTTATTTGTCACAGGCGAGCAGGTTTCACACAACGTAAACATCGATCATCTTAATGGGCTGCGGGATGATAACCGGTAGGCAAACTTGTCCGCGAAGTCCGTAGGTGAGCACATCGTGGCTAAGCGCACACGGGATGCCGATCCTTCGGGTGTATTCTCCATCCAGGTTGGTAGTGCGCTTCGGCATTTGAAAGCAGCCCGTCGTTGCCTCCAGTTTGCAGCTCGATTGGGACCTCGGCTTACAGCGGAAACGGGCAATACAGCGCCCACATTTAAGCGGATAATTCAGGATCTCGCTTCGCAGCACAAGCAGTTAGAGAAACTGGAACGCACCTTTGGCGCCCATCCCTTGCATTCCAGACTCCCAAAAAGGAAAAGGCATTCATAAACGGGCCGTTCACTGTCTTGATCCAGCCATACGGTGCAGGATTTCCATCTCGAGTGGCTTGATGATCGCGGTCAGTGGGGGTGTCGCCATGCGGAGCCGATTACCATCGAGTTCGAGACCCGCTCGGCGCATCTCCTCAGGATTGCTTAGGCGGCTAATTAAAGCGCGCAGTAACTGGACATCCCCCATGGGTAAACATTCAGTCAGGGGCTGTGGTGGCCCCTCGTTGTGTGTCTGTTGCTGATTTGTACTACCAGACAGCAGCGAATTGAGTTCAATACCTGGCAGAGATCTAAGCCCCTTGGTGAGGATTTCGAGGCGCCTTCTTGCAAGACGGCCCTCCTCAATTTCGTACCGCACAGTCTGCCGCATTTCGACACTGGATAGCTGCGCAATTGCGTCCTCGATCTCCTGCTGGCGCTGCGAGGGGCGCTTCCTGATCTCCAGTGGCTTCAAGCGCTCATTCTCGCGGGCGGTGACATACGCTCTAAGAGTGGTGTCGGCGGAGATGAACACCCGAGTGGGTCCCGTCCACTCCCGAGCGCCTTGCTTGAGCCGAGCCTTGACGAATTTGTCGATGTTCGATGGGTTGATCTTCGCGTTACGGCCCAAGCCTCCATCAGTGCCGTATACGAGTCGATGGACTTCCGCCGCGCCGCCGCTTTCTATCGCATCGCAGGCCATGACCAAGCGCTCAATGGACGCTAGGCGGACATGCGGCCTTTCGGATAACGTTTCGGCTTCAACCCTCAGCCTTTCCAAAACCTGCTCCGAAGCCTGCTTGGTCGTCATCATGCTTCTGCCTTGATCAGCGCTGTTAAAGTAGGCAAGTGGACTGGAAGCCCAGCAATTTCTTCTGAGAGGAGTTCCCGAATTTCCGTGTCCAAAGCAGGGACATCAGACATCGCCATATCGCCGTTAAGGAGTCGCTGGATGCCCTCAGCATCCCTCACATGATCGAGGAGAAGATCCCCGAATTGGTTGAGAGCTTGGGTACGGCGGCTCGGTGCCAGCTTGTAGAAACAGGCACCTAGGTCGTTGTGCCTCGCGACCTCGAGGAGTAAGGCGTCTCGGCGCTCCCTAAGGCCATGCGGGACTTCAAGAGCTGCCCCAAGGATCAGGTTGCCGTCCGCAATTACGGTGTGAAGTAGGGCGAGTTGATGGACGGTATCCGTCTGAGTCCTGATGTTGCCCAAATCCAGGCCGGTGAAGATAGGCATTTTGCTTCCATCTCCCGACCGATCCAGCATCCTCTCTGCGGTCCAAATCGTGGCCATTTCCGCGCACCACTCCGCATATAGCTCGTCGCGTAACTCGCGCTGCCGCATGATGAGTGCGCGCAAAACTCTTACCGCCCCGCCATGACCATCGCCGCGGTCTTCCGCCTCCTCGATGTCGCGATTTAAGCTGGCCTCCTGATCCGTCGACGCTTTGATCTCCACCATCAGGCCGTTCATGCGGTGTACGAGACCGGCCAGGAAGGCGGGGCCAGTCAGCCGATAGCGGCACCGGGAACAGGCCCGGGGCCGGAACACAGGCTGGGATGCGTTTTTGTAGATTTCGCCGCCTGTCTTGCAGTCTCCGCCCGGGCAGATCCCGTGGGAGAACATTTCATAGCTGCCTCCTTCTGCCACGCTGGTGCGAAGAAGCGCTGCTCCAGTGTTATCACCCCGGAGCCTAACCAAACCTCCTAAGATCGATCGGACCTTTGCCTCGAATTTGTCCTCGCTTCCAATGAACTCCGTTTTCCCGAGATCCTGTAGGTCCTCAATCGCTTGACGTCGCCGCCGCTCATGGGCCTGTTGCAGCGCTGCGTGTGTCTTTCGAGGATCCACGTCCTTGTAGTGCCAGGTCATGGCAACCGAAGTATGGCCGACCAACTCGGCAACGATCCACGGCTCGACACCATTCTCCAGGAGCGTCGAAACGGTTGTTACTCGTAACGAATGGAGGTCCCAACGCGGCCTTCCGTTCAGAATCAGCGGCTCCTCGTAGCCCAGCTTCTCCCTAACGATCGGCTCGCAATGCCGGAGCAGCGCGGCCCAGTAGCTGTAGATGGTTGCCGTAGTCGGAGGGTGTGACGACCGGGACTCAGGATCGCGAAAGAGGGGGTAAACCTCAGGGATTGTGCCTTCGGCTGCATACTGCAGCTGAATGTCGCTGCGGCTGGCTTTTAAAGGGGCGCGGCGGGGATTCCATCGGGCCTGCCAGTCGCGCAAACTGATGAAGCAGTTGGTCGCCCCCGGGTCTACCCAGGGCAACTGATACGGGCCGGTCTTATTAACCGCCAGATACATCCCGAGGACCTTATCCGCTGCTTTGGGTCCGACTTGGCACACCCTCAAAAAGCCAGCAGATCTATTCTTCGTACGAGAGGGGAGGGGATTCGGGTAGATTTCAATGCGTTCCGGATCCACCCAGAATTCATCACCCTCACCAGAGTCCATCCACATCGCGGATGACTGACGCATCCCCATGCTAAGCATCATGTCCAGCACGATGGGAACTCCGGGCCAGAATAACTCAAGTCGCTCGCCCGAGTCGGGATCGATCACTGTGCGCCAGTGGATATTAGAATGCTTTCTGGGTCCTTCGCTTACGGCAAGCGACCTGGCGAATGCAAACCCGTCGCGGCGGTTCTCTTCAACGACAATTTTATGCACTTGCTCCGGAATAAACTTCCGCCGTGTCCGGCCAGTGTTGCTCTCTGCCCAGCCCAAGTGATCAATCCTGAAATCGATTGGGCAACTCAGCTTCGACGCGAAGCCGTCGCGCAACGCCGCTAGGTTCCACGCCTTCTGCAGATCTGACACAATCCCTTGCCTGTTGGCTTTATCGAGCTGGCGCACAAATCCGATGAAGGTAAGGTGGGTCCCCATGCCGACGTGGTTGATGTGCAATTCGCGGTCGATCTCCTGCCAACTCTTCGGGGCGGAATCTCCGAGCTTGATCAGGAAAATTAGCCAGTGGCTTAGGTGGTCGATCTGCCTAGACGGTGCCTGAACCTCGAACATGGGTAGAAGGCTGCGGAGATCACGGGCCCACTCCTGAATGAATTCCGAAAAGTGGGTGGGAGGATTGCCGTCGATGAGCTTCCGAAATCGCGTAAGTTTATGGGCTCCAGGGTTCTCGACCCAGGCAAACGCCTCCCTCCCATGATCGCCAGTAAGACTTCGGCCACCGCCGAAGAATCTTGCGTCCGGCCCACCGTCCTCCCACGTCTTTCCATGGAAATCGAGGTAAGCCTCGAATATCCGGTTCAATCCGTGGCCCAACTGATCCGCACTAGCTCGCGGCGCGCCGCTGCCTGTCTCGACCGTGGTGTAGCATCTCTTCAGTTGGAAGAAATGTGCCAGGGTGAAGCCGCTGGAGGCGGACTGGAAAAAGTTCGTGCGGAAAACCAGTTCACGGAAAACCGGCAAAGAGTAAGCCCAGCTCTTCTTTCCAGGATGCCGGATCAGGTGCTTGGCTAAATTGCGTTCTTTTTCTGGTATGAAAAGAGTCCAGAGGAGGGGCGTGAGAAGCCGCGGCAGAATGTTTTCACCGCACGTCATTTCCGGTAGAAGAACGTATCCCTTCTGGGCGAGATAGGCGCAGAACCATGGCGCGCCATAGTGGCGGCCGGCGCGTGCAGCCGTGCTTTTGGCCGTGACTTTTTGCTCTGCATCGAATCTCCACAGAGTGCCCGCCAGGTTATTTAATGCCGTCTCCGCATCCGGCGCCTCCTCGAGCATCTGGTCGACAGCCTCGGTGTCAACCACCGATGACTGCGAGAGCTTTACGACGTCATCAAAGGACATGCTTCGGTCTTCGAAGATCTCCCTAATAATCATGCGTTGCTGATCCAGCGGCAGATCTTCAGAAGGCGGGAGTCCCGCCCTCCCCACGAACCATGTTCTTCCTAGGATTCCCATGCGCGTCAATTCGCGGGATGAGTCCAACGGCAAGAAGCGCACTGACGATTGCTTTCTGGTGTATATATTGCAGTTTTGGAACGCGAGACGCGGCGCTCTTAAACCCGACACAACTATCCGATTTGACCACTGAGCTATCGAACAGGTACGTATCATTGAAAATGCGCCATTCCGCAAACTCGGATGGAGTCTTGCTAAATGCGTCGCAAAGCATCTGCCGCAACTCAGCCTTGAAGCTTTCCAAGGCGGCTTTGAGATGTGGCAGAGACATCTCTTTGAGCCCTATCAGAGCCACGGATCCGGGCGCGGTAGCGATGGCATTGCCCTCGTCATCTAAGGTCACGAGGTCGGCATCGCCCACCTGCTTGTATCGGAAGATCATGCGGGGGTCTCAATCCGGAGTAGGCCCCGGTCATGTTGCTGGCGCGCTTCACCAAGGCCTGTCGCTACTTTTCGGCCGACACGCCCATAGTCGTCCTGTGAATTCAATCGCCTGTGGCCCATCATAATCTGCAGGTCATCGCGGGAGATGGTGAGCGAATCCGCGCAAGCTTTGTAGAAGTGTCGGAGGCCATGGAGGTTCCTGCCCCAGCGATGAGGCTCAAGGCCGCAGCGGCGGCATGCACCGTCCCACGCGGCCTCTACATTGCTTTTCTTAAGAATGTCGCCCCTAAGTTCTCTGGTTAGGTCGGCAATATTAACGTAGAAGAAAGGGTGTCGTTTGCTGGTCTCGTGCAGCCGATGAAACTCGCGGATCTCGCCGGCGCATTCGGCGAACAGGTTTGCCGCTCGGCCATGCAACCAGAATACCTCGCTTAGCAACATTTCACGATTCAGGTAGAGTGTTTCCTTCCATCCTGCATACAAAGGATGTCTTCTGCTAAGCTCCTTCCTTGGAGTCATACTATAGCGTTCACGCAGGAACTGACGCCGGGTGGCGCCAGGTTTTCCCACATCGCCGATGTAGCGTGACGCTATCGGGTCCGCACGCAGAAATAGAATATCGTCGTCTATGCCATCGTATCCGAGCAGCAAGCGGCGCGCAGACCCAGGGAGCACATCGATCTGCCATGCTTGTAGTTGCTCACTAATACGCAACCCGCCAAACGCGCCGACAAGCCAAAGGGCACGAAAGACCGGGTTCCGCTCGTTCTCGATGATGCTCCAAATGTCCTCCTCAGGCATGACCGACCGTATGCTGCTGCCATTGCTGCGCACGCCGATCGCGACCGGCGGCATGGCAATCTCGGGGCCATATAGTCGGTTCCAGTATTCCCGTGCGCCATTGAGATGGACGAGGAAATCTCGCTCTTTTAGCTCCGCTGCTGTCCTTAACCGTTTCAACGACGGACTGCGTACATCAACGGCCTGTTGCAACCGGCCCAGGGAGACATATCCCCAAGTCAGGGAAGCAAAGCGGAAATATCGCACAAGCGACTTGAACTCGGCACGCAACGCGTCAAAGGCAAGGGATTTCCACCGAAGGCCGCCAAGACGGGAAGCCCCATGTGAGATGTTGCCGTTATGTCGCCAAATCAGGTAGGCATATATCAAGTAGTCAATTTCGTTGTCGGGAAGTGGCATCCCATTCCAAAAAATAATATAGAAATCGCAAAAACGGCCAATGGTGTCGATGTCCCGTTCGATTGTCGGAATGTCATAGGCCTGAAGCGATGCCCTCGCGTAGACCAGAGCTTCCCTTTGCCAGTTGACCGTGCCAGCCTCATCCTCCACGAACAGGAATGGGAGCGGAATAACCCCATCAACACCGAGCATAGGGATGGATCTCACAATCGTGAACGGGCCGTTGTGGGATGTTTCGTCCCTTGTTCCGGGCCGAAGACGATCGGCGAGGTATTTGAGGTCTTCGGCAGGGATGGAGAGGCCGCTAGAGGATGCTCGGTAGGAAGTCATAGCGCCGTCACAGTGTGGCTACGCCCGTTCAGCCGATGGCAGATCGTGTCCTGCCGTAGACGATCCCGCCCGACCAGGGACTTGCCCCGGATCGAAACGTCATCTTCAATGTTGTGTGCAAATGGCAGTGAGGGGCAGACATTAGGGTTCGAGACCCAAACGCACGCAAATCTGCAAGGAGGATGTAGGCTGGCAACAGTCACCCGTGTTCCCTCTCCGTTCGACACAGGGAATATAGGCCGATCATCGGACTGGAATTGACGCATGTCTGGGATGTGTTTTTGATATAGCTGCTTCGTTCCCTTGACGCAGGACTTGGACAGGATGCGCCACCTGGGAAGGGTTTCTTTTTTGAGCGCAGGCAGTGCTTTTACAATTCAATCGTCGATGGCGGTGCGTTCGTGAGCGGGACAGAGTTCCTACAGCCCGACAATGAGCAGATCCGGCACCAGGTTCGGGGTATCCTGGACAGCTACAGCCATGAATGGGACCTGCTGGCTGAACTTCTCCAAAATTCGGTCGATGCAATCCGCGAGAAGAACTTGGGTAAGGGACACATTTCCCTGCTCGTAGACGCGTCGACCAGACTTATTCGCGTCCGGGATAACGGGGGTGGCATAGACCCAACCCAGATCTCGCGCCTCATGAGGCCGTTCGGCACCAACAAGTCAAGCAAGCCGAAGCAGATCGGGGAAAAGGGGGTCGGCCTCAAGTTCGTGATGTTTTCAAGCTCCAAAATCAAACTTTCAACTCGGAGTTCTGAAGGGGCGTGCACGGCCACGGTCCTGGATGCGGCCGCTTGGCTGGATTCTGAGAACAAATCATTCCTGCTGCTTTCCATTGATCCTCAAACCCACCTTGCGGGCATGGGGACGGAAGTCGAAATAACGCTCAGCGACCCTCAGCATCCCATCTTTAATTTCACATTCACCGAGTTGGTGTTTCTGCTCCGGACGCGCACGGCCTGCGGAGATACCGGCTGTATTTGGGACGACGCTCTGGATGCCGACACCGAATTCACGCACGTGGATATGGCAGGTATGAAGCAGGTTCTGGAATTTGAGTGTCGTTATCTGCTTCCTATCGAGAGTGCCAATAAAAACGAATACGTGTCGATAGATGAATTTCAGGCATGGATGAAGGAAAGCGACCGAAGCGATACCGAGAAAAGGCGAAGACTCCTCAACAAAATTGTCTTTGCGAAAGGCAAGAATCGGCAAAGGGGGGAGAGAGATCAGATATTGGTCGTGCTTTGTACCACGCCGGGAGTTCTGGAAAGCTTTATCTCAGAAGTTTGGCATTATCTTTCCGTCGGAAGAGGATGAAGCCTTATCTATCGAGGAAATGTATGGGGTAGGATTCAACCCTGGCTTTACTACTTCAACCAAAGGTATGCCGACCGGGATTCCGATTGAGATGAAGCCACGCGGGTCAGCAGGATATGTTCCAAACTTTTTTATGATTGTGGATGATCCATCCTTGTGGTTTGACATCGGCCGTAAGTCAATCCAAGGCCGTCAGCAAGGGATGCTACGCGAGATCGCTTTCGGAAACTTTCGTGAATACATAAACAGAACCCGAAAGTACATGGGTGGAGCGGTAGATCCCGACGCCACTGGGTGGGACCGGGACGAGGTCTTCGAAGAGATAAACAATCTCCCCGATTTAAACAGTAAGGTTTCCCGATTTGTAAAACGTCCAAACTCACAAGAAGCGACCGTCGCCGCTATGTTTTTTGAACAGGTAGGAAAGGGCAATTTCAAAGACCTTTATCCTCTGATCTCTGGATACAAGGGCCGATACGATCTATACGCGAGGTGGAAGAGTCGTCAGGTTGTCCTGGAGTTTAAGTTTGATCTAGCGGGCTTATTTCGGGACTTTACTGATGAGCGGAAGATGTTTGATGAGATCAATGCTATCGTGGTATGGGAGATCACTGAGACTGACCTGATCCTCGTAGGAAGGCGAGCGATGACAATAGAAGACATACAGATTTCAAGTTTCACCACGAAGGATTCTTTCCCAGGAGCAACTAAGGGCCCGAGCCCAATTAATCGAATCGCGATTGTGGGTAGGAATTCGGTCTGCGGCTCGTACTAGCGTTGAGAGGTGATCGACACCGCCGCCATTCGAGCCCGCTTTGAAGCCATCGCCCCGTTCCTTGGGGAGCGTGAGCGCCGTCTATGGGCCGCGAGCGAGGCTTACGCGGCTGGCAGGGGCGGCATCCTGGCGGTGTCGGCGGTGACGGGCATCGCGCGCAGCACGATTGGCCGAGGGCTTGCCGAGTTGGGGCATGGCAAGGACCAGATCCCCGGCCGCATCCGCCGCCCGGGCGGCGGGCGCAAGCCGAAGACCGAGACCGAACCCGGCCTGCTCGACGCACTGTCCGAGCTGGTGCAATCGGCCATCCGCGGCGATCCCGAGGCAGCGCTGCTCTGGGTCAGCCGGAGCCAGCGTCATCTGGTCCGCGCCTTGGCCGA
The DNA here is from genome assembly GCA_965217935.1 of Acetobacteraceae bacterium. Taxonomy (GTDB): domain Bacteria; phylum Pseudomonadota; class Alphaproteobacteria; order Acetobacterales; family Acetobacteraceae; genus JBBROS01. Next base: position 3,041,591 of record OZ244581.1, read on the forward strand.
GCGCGGCTTCACTGCCGGGCAGAAGCTGGTCGGGCGGCTGCTGAAGCGGCTGGGGTTCAGCCTGCAGGCCAACAGCAAGACACGCGAAGGCGCCAGCCATCCCGACCGCGACGCGCAGTTCGAGCACATCAACACCCAGGTGCAGGCGTTCCAGGCGGCCAAGCAGCCGGCGATCTCGGTCGACACCAAGAAGAAGGAGGTGGTCGGCGATTTCAAGAACGCCGGGCGCGAGTTGCGGCCCCGCGGTCAGCCCGAGCCGGTGCGGGTGCACGACTTCATCCTGCCTGAGCTCGGCAAGGTGGCGCCATACGGCGTCTATGACATCGCCGCCAATGCCGGCTGGATCAATCTCGGGATCACCAGCGACACTGCAACGTTCGCTGTGGAAAGCATCCGGCGCTGGTGGCGGGAACTCGGCCAGGCGCGCTATCCCGAGAGCACGCGGCTGCTGATCACGGCCGACTGCGGCGGCAGCAACGGGGCGCGGGTGCGGCTGTGGAAGACCGAGTTGCAGACGCTCGCCGACCAGACCGGCCTGTCGATCACGGTGGCGCACCTGCCGCCCGGCGCCAGCAAGTGGAACCGCATCGAGCACCGACTGTTCGCATTCATCACCCAGAACTGGCGCGGCAAGCCGCTGCTGACGCATCAAGTCATCGTCCAGCTGATCGCCAGCACGACGACACGGACTGGACCCACCGTCCAATGCAGGCTCGATGAGAACACCTACCAGAAGGGCGCCAAGGTCTCCGACGCGCAGATCGCCAGCCTCAATATCACCCCAGCCGAGTTTCATGGCGAGTGGAACTACACCATCGCTCCCCAAACCACCCGCACCTGACGCGGTTGTTTCAGCTCAGGCACTAAGACCCTGAGCTTGGGAGACGTGCATTCAATAAGCGTTGTGGAACTCAAGCCTCTGATAGCTTAGCACGATCTCCGCGGTCGACCAGCTTTTGTCTCCGCATGCTGCAGGGCTACGGCGCTACCTATATTGCGTCCATGTTTATAGGAGTTGCTTCTGCAAGCGTGAGAGCCTGTTTGGGCACTTATATACGTGCTTGACCCAGCCTAAAAGTTAGGCTAGAATGTGTTTGCACATGGCAGACATTTCGGGTGCGTGATCCCGTATTGCTGGGGTGAGACGAGGCGATTTGACGGACGCGCAATGGCGCTGTCTGGAGCCGCTCCTGCCGCCGGGCAAGCCCTGGACGGGACGGCCGAACGAGGACCACCGGCGCATCCTAAACGGCGTGCTGTGGATTGACCGCACCGGGGCGCCCTGGCGCGACCTGCCGGAGCGGCATGGCCGGGTGGGCACGGTGTCGAGCCGGTTTTACCGCTGGCGTGCGGCGGGTATTTGGGACCGGGTGCTGTCGGCGTTGCAGGCTGACGCCGATGCGCGTGGCGAGGTGGATTGGGACCTGCACTTCGTGGACGCGACCGTGATCCGCGCGCATCAGCACGCGGCCGGCGCGCGCCGGACCAAGCCTGCCGGAGATGGGCAGAGCGTCGAGGCGCTGGGCCGCAGCCAGGGTGGGTTCTCGACCAAGCTGCATCTGCGGGCAGAAGGGGGCGGCAAGCCGATCACGGCCGTGCTGACCGCAGGCGAGCGGCATGAGCAGACTGCGTTGCAGGCGCTGCTGGACCAGGGCGCAGTCCGCCGTCCCGGCCGGGGCCGTCCTCGGCTGCGGCCACGCTGTGTGGCCGGCGACAAGGGATACAGCAGCCCCACGGCTCGGGGCCGCCTGCGCCGGCGGCATATCCGGCCGGTGATCCCCAGCAAAAGCAACCAGCGCCGGCAGCCCTGCTTCGACCGCGACGCTTACCGACAGCGCAATCGCATCGAGCGCTTGATCAACCGCCTCAAGCAGTTCCGCCGCATCGCGACCCGATACGAGAAGCGCGGGGTCAACTACCTCGCGATGGTCACGCTCGGCATGATCGTGCTTTGGCTATAGCCGCTCAGTTTGCAGACACGCCCTAGGCACTCACGAGAGCGTCGGCAAGCCGAAGGGCGCAGGCAACCGCCGGGGCAACGTGTTCCTCAAATCGGCGTTGTTCGCCGCAGCCTTGGCTGCGGTGCGGACTAAGAGCAGCTACGACCGCGACAAGTACAACCGCCTGCGCGCCCGCCGCGGCCCGGTGCGGGCGATCATGGCCGTCGCCCACAAGCTGCTCGTCGCCGCGTTCCATATGCTGAGTACGTGCATAGCCTTTCGCGATCTAGGCGAGAGCTACCTCGACCAGGTCGTCCGCAGGCGCTCAACGGCCAAGCTGGTCCAGAGCCTGAGCAACCTGGGCTACGATGTCATGCTTGTTCTCAAGGCAGCGTGGCCCTCCGGCCACACGTCCGAGGTCTATTTCCACAACAGCCTCACTAAATGCACGTACCAGCGGGAGAACCTATGCCGTCCTGCCTCCAGAGTTCACCAGCCTCGTAGGTGTCATATTGCCAAACACCGAACAGTTGCGCCCGAATCCCCCTCTCCTTCGCTTGCTCAAGAAGCCGAAGATTTTTGAACTCAATAAATCACAAACCCGTGCGCAGCTTCTGACTCTAACTCTAAAAATGAGACACCACCGTTGACGAAATACGATGGCTGCAGGGGTGGATCTGCGGTGCGCAGGTCCGACAAAGCTTATACATCACAGGCCATACTACAGATTAAGGAGGGGTGGGAAAGGGTTCGACGTGGCCGTGGTGAAACAGCTGATTCGCATTCGCCGCCGGGAGCCTGCGGAGGTGGAAGAAGAAGAGTCTCTGCTCGATGTCTATCGCGCGGCTTTAGGCATGTAGTACGAAGGCCGGGGGCTCTCAGACCCACAGTTGAGCGTGATCTTCCCCGGCCTGAATCCTTCGCATTCTGTCGCCATTGCTTGTTGGTTGTCCAACGGTGGTCACCTCCGTTCGTTGCGGCGGTCTGCCGCGGAATCCGTGGCGGGTGTCGGGCAGCACGTAATCCGGGCCCGTTGCGCCGGTTGGACGTGCTGGCATACCTGAAGCGCGCGAGCGATTTGCCGTTGGCGCCTATGGACTCTGCTGCCACGCGAGGCTGATATCCGCGTGGTCGCGCGGCGCCTTCAACGGGTTTCCTAGGCCGGAAAAATCGTGCCAACAAGTGATTAGGACGGGCGCAAACCTCATGCCCACCGCAAAATAAGTTCGTAGTGCGTCGGCACGGCGCAGTTGCGAAATCCGGCCAAGTCCTTATCGCGGAGGGGCCATGAGCATCGTCGGCACGGACATCAGCAAAGCCAAGTCCGTAGCTGCCCTGTTGCTGGGCCAGCGCGTCAGGCAGGCGGCTTCCTCCAACACGGAACCCGGGTTCTAGCAGTTGCCGGCGTGGCTGGCCAAGCAGCGGTCCGGTCCGGCCTTTGCGCGCTTGCATGGAGGCGACCGGCAATCGGGGGCTGGAGCGTGCAGGCGTCCCGCACGCTCAGGGCATGCGGGTCAGCGTCGTCGACCCGGCGCGCATCAAGGCCTACGGTGAGAGCTGGCTCGCGCGCAACAAACCGGACACGATCCACGCCGGCCTGATCGTCCGCTCCTGCCGCGCGCATGTCCCGCCCGCCTGAATGAGCTGCGCGAGCTGGCCCGCCGATGCGACGCCCTCAAGGCTGCTCGCGTCCAAGAACTCAATCGGCAAAAGCCGGGTTTTGCCCCACCCGCGGCCGCACGCTGGATCACTGCCCATGTCGACTGGCTTGGCGAGCAGGTCGGCGCGGCGATGGATGCGCCGCGCCGTCTCATCGCGTCCGATCCGGCGTTGAGCAAACCTTTCGGCCTCGTGCGCAACGGCCAAGGCGTGGCGGGATTTCCGCCGCCAACCTGCCGGCCGAGCTCCCTGCCCGGCATTTCACCCGGCCGGGGCCGGGCGGACCCTTGGCCCGCTCCGCCCGCGCCGCAACGCTTCAGGCCGGCGCTGTCCGCTTAACGACAGAGCGGCTCGCGGTCACGGCTCGGCTGCGGGCGTGACGCCTCCAGCATCTCCGCCTGGCGGCTCGGCCCGGGGCGGCCCGGCGCCGCCAGATCAAGGCCGGGCAGGCCGATCACGGAGCCAGTCAGGCCGTCTGTTTGCCGCAGGGCCAGGCGGAACGCGGCCCAGAGTGCGAGTGCGAGTGCGAGTGCGAGTGCGGCCAGGATCGCCAAGGACGAACGCCACGGCGGCCCGCCCCGGGTCGTGCGCGGCTCGGCCCGCCAGCCCTCGGTGGCCCCATCGGTGAAACAGGCCGCCAAGCTCCCCTGCTGGCGCAAGCTGGCGCGATGCGCGCGCCAGGTCATGACCTGGCGTTTTTGCGTGGGACTACGGCGGCGGCGGTCCTGGTGCGGCTTGGACGGCAGCCCGGGCGTCCAAAATCAGCTCAGGGCGGAGCCTCCTGCGCCGGGCCGGTCCCGGACGCCGCTGGGCTGGGCCGTGCAGCAAGGTCGCCGAACCAGACTTGTGATCAGGCGCTGAATTTTTCGCTTAAGTTTCTAGGTTCGGTACCCAGATGCAACGTCAGGGATTCCTCTCTCCGTTCGCGGCAATGCTTCGGAGATACGCAATCGGCCTCAGGAGTAGGACCGGTGACCGACCTTCAGTTGATCCGTCGCCGCCTGTTTCTCGCCGGCGCTGCTGGGGGCGCTTTGGCCGCGGGCGCTTCGGCGCTTGTGGCGCCGGCCCACGCGCAAGGCCTGGCGCTGACACCGAACATGCGTGGCGGCCGCAACAACTACCGGCCCGGTGCCGCACTTGTCGAGCGCATCGGGGGCGGCGGCTTCCAAGTGGTCGGCACCGTGCGCCGCGCCGGCGACGGCGCGCCGCTGCCGGGTCGGCGCATCCAGATCTGGGCGCACACGACCGAGGGACACGAGCGGGACGCCCGGAGCCACGGCGCCACGCTCACGGACAAGGACGGGATGTTCCGGATGGACATGCCGCAGGTCGTGCCCGCCTTCGGCCAGCCGCATGCCCATCTGGCCTATGATGCCGGCTAAGACGACGGCGGGTTCGAAACCGTCTTCCTGCGGCCCGTTATGGCGAGCTCGCGCGACACGGGCCTGCGTGCCGACTTCGTGTTGAGGCGGGTCTGACCGGGGTTCACCGGATGAAATGACCAAGGTCGGGGCGGGCCTGCCCTGGGCGGCGGTCGCCGCCGCAGCCGGGGCGCCGCTCACGCTTGCGGCGACCAGCCCGTTGCTGGCCTGCGCGATCCGGTCTAAATCGCCGCAGGTTTCGCAGGGATCGTTGCGCTGGCGCTACTGCCAATGCAGCCATTGTTGGCAGCCGGTGTGTTGCCCGGCCTACAGGCACAACGCGGGCGGCTGGCGCATCGCGCGCTCGGCGGCTTGTTGGTGCTGACCGTGGCCCTGCATGTCGGCGGCCTCTGGGTCACCAGCCCGCTGGACGTGGTTGACGCGCTGACGTTTGCCTCGCCGACGCCGTTCTCCGTCTGGGGCGTGACCGCTATGTGGGCGGTGCTGGCGACAGCACTCCTGGCACATTTCCGCCGGCGGTTGCGGCTGGGCGCCTGGCGCATCAGCCACACCGCGCTCGCGACGGTGATCGTCGTGGGCAGCGTGGTCCACGCCTTGCTGATTGAGGGCACGATGGAGACGGCGTGGAAGGCGGCCCTGTGCATGCTGACGCTCGCCGCCAGTCTCAAAGCGGCAACCGGCCTGCGGCCGCACGCGAGACGACCGGCGTGGGGCGCGACGTCGCCTCGTTCATAATCATCCGATTTCAAAACAAGGCTGGTCTCCATGACTTTCTCCGGCGCCCACGTCGCCCTGCCTCGCGGGAAACACAACGCCACCAAAAATTCCAGCGTCAGCAGCATGAACGGGACTGAGCCGTGAAGGATGGTCGGCAGCGACACGTCCGGCGCCACGCCGCGAAGCACTTAGAGGTTCAGTCCCACTGGCGGCGTGATCAGGCCCATCTCCAGGCTGACCGTCAGCGTCACGGCAATCCAGATCAGGTCGGACTATGGCAAGGATACATTCCACGCGTTCACACAAAGGCGGCTGACTGATGGCTGATTATTGCTGAGTGGACCCAAAGAGCGTCGGCGCCTTGCGTGAGATCATTGCAGCGCGTGCATCCGCGAGTACCCCAATATGCTGCCCCGCCAATCGCCCCACAAGCCAGGATCATAGCGCAAGCCGTCGTCACCGCTCTTCGAATTGCGGCAACCCCGTCGCGAGCGCCTCAACCGATGCGGTCGATGACAGGCACGAACTCGACCGCAGCATACATCTTCCGCGGCAGTGTGGATGTCATAGACCTGAATAAGATCGCGGCGGAGCTGGATTGGGCTTGACGGAATTTTCTGGTGTTCGGGGTTACGCCCCCGACCTGGACAATTCCCCGCCCAAGGACCCGAGAACTTCGAACCTGCCTCCATTGAGCAGCTTGAGAACGAGCATTTCGCCGGATGACGCGTTCCTGCCGGTGATGCCGCGGATGTTGGAAGAGTGCGACGCGATCATGGCCGTTCGCGCACCGCGCGGCAGCGCCGCCAGCAACACCCGGCTTTCCTCAGCTTTGCCTCGTCCGAGGTTGAGCAGAGAATTGAATCCAGGTGCTTGCTGCACCTCACCTAGGCCGAGCAGCCGGGCGGTTTCCAAATTGCGGCATTAGCGCCCCGAATAGGCGGCCGAAACTACGATGCCGGCCTCGCGCAACGCATCCCCGGCCCGCCTTGCTTGGGTGCGGCCCTGGCCACCAAGGTTGCGCTGCGTCGTGCAGTTATTGAGCTTGAACCCGCTCGGGTCAAGCGATCCCGGAGCCAGGGCATGACGCATCAGCACGACATGGCCCGGCGCACGCAAGGCGTCCAGCAAGGAGGCATCGGGCATTTGGGCGGGTAGCATCCGCGCTCATGGTGGAAATTCGCTCACAACGGCGTTGCAGGCGGAGGTGGTCACCGGATTGGCTGGCTCAGGCGGAGTTGCGAGGCTCCAACCCGAACCGACGAGGACCCGATGACCGAGGGCAGACGGCCGTTGGCCGAGCTGCTGGCCAAAGCCGGAGACGGCGACTGTCTGCGCAGCGTGGCGGAGGCTGTTGCGCAGGTGCTGATGGAGACGGACGTGGACGGCCTGATCGGCCGCCGGGCGGCACGGGCGCACCGGCGAGCGCACGACCTACCGCCACGGCTATCGCGACCGCACGCTCGACACGCGCCCGGGCAGTTTGCAGCTCGGGTTGGGAGGATTGTTGCGATGGCGGGTCGGCGGCGTACGGATCGGGCTTTGCGGGGCAAGCTGAAATCGCCGGGGCGCCCGTCCGTGGCGCTGTTCCGTGGCGCGGCAGGAGCGCCGGCGGCGGTTCTGGGCGTTTGTTGCGGCAGGATTGTCGAGCGAGGATGCGGCAATGCAGGCCGGAGCATCGCAGCCGGTTGGGTTCCGCTGGTTGCGGACGGCAGGCGGGGCGCCGCCGCCGCATCTGTCGCGCTCGGCCAAGCCGCTTTCGGGACGGTCTCGTTCGTTTGCTGGGCGGGGGGAGATCGCGCTGTTGCGGGCGCAGGGCTTGGGCGTGCGGGAGGTTGCGCGCCGGCTGGGGCGGGCGGCGTCCGCGATTGCGCGCGAGCTGCGCGCGATGCGGCCACGCGGGATGGCGAGCTGGCGTATCGGGCCACCACGGCGCACTGGCACGCGGAGCGGCCGGCACGCCGGCCGAAGCGGGCGAAGCTGGCCGCCAACACAGCGTTGCGGGCGTATGTGCAGGACCGCCTGTCCGGCGCCGCGGCCATTCCGGGCGGAACGGCGGTGACTGGGCCCGCGGGGCCGTGGACGGGTGGACGGCACGGGCGCAGGCAGGCGCGGCCGGGGCAAATCCCATGTCGGCCCTGATGTCCTGATCAGCCGACGCCCGGCGGAGGCGGCTGACCGGGCGGCGCCGGGGCACTGGGAAGGCGATTTCATCCTCGGCTTGGGCAGTTCCGCGGTTGGCACGCTGGTGGAGCGCACGACGCGGTTCGCGATGCTGCTGCACGTGCCGCCAATGGACGGCCACGGTTGCGGGCCGCGCGTGAAGAACGGGCCTGCGCTCGCCGGGCACGGCGCCGAGGCGGTGCGCGGCGCCATTGCGCGCGAGATCACCAGCTTGCCGGAGCAACTCCGGCGGCCGCTGACCTGGGACCAGGGTGCGGAGACGAGCCAACACGCCCGGCTGCGGATCGACACGGGCCTGGCGGTCTACTTCTGCGACCCGCGCAGCCCGTGGCAGCGGGGCACGAACGAGAATGCCAACGGGCTGCTGCGGCAATGCTTCCCGAAGGGCGCCGACCTGAGCGCCTCGGTGTGGACGACCTCGCGGCAGTGGCCGCCGCACTCAACGGCAGGCCGCGCAAGACGCTCGGATGGAGAACGCCGGCCGGGGCGTTTGACGAGGCGGTGCGGTCCGCGCACATAGGCGTTGCGACGACCGGTTGAACCCAAGCAATACGCCTCGCTGGCGTTTGGCGCCCGCTGCAAGGGGGCCGGCGTGCGGCCGCCGATGGGCTCCGGGGGCGACGCCTGCGACAACGCCATGTGCGAGAGCGTCTTCGCCGCCTTGGACTGCGAGATGCTCGAACGGCGCCGGTTCGCCTGCCAGGCCGAGGCGCGCATGGCCTGCTTCAGCTCTATTGAGGGCGGGCGCACCCCAATCCGCCTCCATTCCGCGCTGGGCTCCCGCTCACCTGTCCGCTATGAACAAGACAGGCATGCCAAGCTGCTCCCCGCAAAACCCTGACCGTCCACCAAATCGGGGCAACTTTAGCGTCGCCCACAAACGCACCCGGCCCTACACGCCAAAGACCAACGGCAAAGCCGAGCGGTTCATCCAAAGCAGCATTCGCGAATGGGCCTATGCCACCCCGTTCAACACCTCAACCGAACGCAAGGACGCCATGCATCCATGGCCGCACGACGACAACACCAAGCGACCCCATTCAGCCCTCGCCGGAAAACCACCCGTCACAAGGCTCAATAGGGACAACGTCCTTGGTAACGACATCTAGGCCGCCGCCATGCCGGGCTACGCTGAGTTGCACGTCACCTCCAACTACTCCTTCCTGCGCGGCGCCAGCCACGTCGAGGAACTGCTGCTTCAGGCCAAGGCGCTGGGCCACGAGACGCTCGCCGTCACCGACCACGACAGCATGGCCGGGATCGCCCGCGCCCACGCCAGGGCGGAGGAGGTCGGCATCCGCCTGGTCGTGGGCTGCCGCCTCGCCTTGCGCGACGGCCTGCCGGTGCTGGCCTACCCCCTGGACCGGCCCGGCTACGGGCGCTTGTGCCGGCTGCTGACGCTCGGCAAGGCCCGCGCCGGTCATGGCGGCTGCGACCTGGCCTGGCGCGACCTGGCCGAGCAGGGCGAGGGGCTGCTGCTGATCCTGCTGCCCGAGGATGCCGACGCGCGGCTGGAGGCGGAACTGCATCGCCTGCGCGACGCCTTCGCCGGGCGGTGCTACCTCCAGCTCGGCCTGCGGCGGCGGCCGGGGGACGCGGTGCGGCTGCGCCGGCTCGCCGACCTGGCGCGGATGGCGCGGGTCCCGGCGGTTGCCACCGGCGACGTGCTCTACCACGCGCCGCAGCGCCGCATCCTCCAGGACGTGCTCGCCTGCATCCGCGAGGGCTGCACCATCGACGCGGCTGGGTTCCGGCGCGAGCGCTTCGCTGACCGCCACCTCAAGCCGCCGGCCGAGATGGCGCGGCTGTTCGCCCGCCACCCCGACGCCGTGGCCCGCACGCTGGAGATCGCCGGCCGCTGCCGCTTCAGCCTGGCCGAGCTGCGCTACCAGTATCCCGAGGAAACCGACGCGCTGGGCGAGACGCCGCAGCAGGCGCTGGAACGGCAGGTGCGGGACAGCGTGCCCCACCGCTACTCCGGCGGCCTGCCGGACGCAGTGGCCCGGCAACTGGCGCACGAGCTGCGGCTGATCCGCGACCTCGGCTACGCCCCCTATTTCCTGACGGTGAACAGCATCGTGCGTTATGCGCGCTCCCAGGGCGTCCTGTGCCAGGGGCGCGGCTCGGCCGCCAACTCGGCCGTCTGCTACGTGCTGGGCATCACCAGCATCGACCCGGTGCGCTCGGGCCTGCTGTTCGAGCGCTTCGTCTCGGCCGAGCGGCAGGAGCCGCCCGACATCGACGTCGATTTCGAGAGCGAGCGGCGCGAGGAGGTGATCCAGTGGGTGTATGAGCGCTACGGCCGTGACCGCGCCGCCCTGTGCGCGACGGTGATGCGCTTCCGCGCCCGCGGCGCGATCCGCGACGTCGGCAAGGCGATGGGGCTGACGGAGGACGTGACCGGCGCGCTGGCGTCGCAGGTCTGGGGCGGCGGGGAGCACGGCGTCGAGGACGGGCACGCCGCGGCGCTGGGCCTCAACCTGGAGGACCGCCGCCTGCGCCTGACGCTCGATCTGGCGCGCGAGCTGGTCGGCTTTCCGCGGCAACTGGGCACCCACCCCGGCGGCTTCGTGCTGACGCGGGACCGGCTGGACGAGCTCGTGCCGGTGGCGCCGGCGGCGATGGCCGGGCGGCAGGTGATCGAGTGGGACAAGGACGACATCGACGCGCTGCGGTTCATGAAGGTCGATGTGCTGGGCCTGGGCATGCTCAGCTGCCTGCGCCGCGCCTTCGAGCTGCTGCACCGGCATTCCGGCGCGCGGATGGACATGGCCAGCATCCCGGCCGAGGACCCGGCCACCTACGCCATGATCCGCCGGGCCGACACGCTCGGCACGTTCCAGATCGAGAGCCGGGCGCAGATGGCGATGCTGCCGCGATTGAAGCCGGCCACATTCTACGACCTGGTGGTGCAGGTGGCCATCGTCCGCCCCGGCCCGATCCAGGGCGATATGGTCCATCCCTACCTGCGGCGGCGGGAAGGCAAGGAGCCGGCCCGCTATCCCAGCCCCGAGCTGGAGCGGGTGCTGGGCAAGACGCTGGGCGTGCCGCTGTTCCAGGAGCAGGCGATGCAGCTCGCCATCCAGTGCGCCGGCTTCACGCCGGGCGAGGCGGACCAGCTGCGCCGCTCGATGGCGACGTTCAAGATCACCGGCGGGGTCTCCGCGTTCCGCGACAAGCTGGTGGACGGCATGGTCGGGCGCGGCTACGAGCGGGCGTTCGCCGAGCGCACCTTCAGCCAGTTGGAGGGCTTCGGCTCCTACGGCTTCCCGGAGAGCCACGCCGCCTCCTTCGCCCTGCTCGCCTACGCCTCCTCCTGGCTGAAATGCCACCACCCGGACGTGTTCTGCGCCGCGCTGCTGAACGCGCAGCCGATGGGGTTCTACGCCCCCGCCCAGGTGGTGCGGGACGCGGTGGAGCACGGGGTCGAGGTGCGGCCCGTCTGCGTCAACATGAGCCGCTGGGACTGCACGCTGGAGCCGCGGCGCGACAAGGGCCGCGGCTTGGCCGTGCGGCTCGGCCTGCGCATGGTCCGCGGCCTGGCCAACCAGCACGGGGCGCGGCTGGCGGCGCGGCGCGGCGGCCGGGCCTACGCCAGCGTGGAGGAGGCCTGGCGGCGCGCGGGCGTGCCGGCGGCGGCGCTGGAACGGCTGGCGGAGGCGGACGCGTTCCGCGGACTGGGCCTCGGCCGCCGCCAGGCGCTGTGGGCGGTCAAAGGCCTGGCCGACGCCGCGCTGCCGCTGTTCGCGGCGGCGGATGGCGGCGGCAGGTTCTTGCCGGAGCTTGTGGAGCCGCCAGTTGCCCTAGCCCGCATGACGCAGGGCCGGGAGGTGGTGGAGGATTACCGCAGCACCGGCCTCAGCCTGAAGGCGCACCCGGTCGCCTTCCTGCGCCCGGCGTTGCGGGCGCGCGGCATGGCGGAGTGCGGCGGCCTAGGGCGCCTGCGCGACGGGCAGCGGGTGGCGGCGCCCGGCCTCGTGCTGGTGCGGCAGAAGCCCGGCTCGGCCAAGGGCGTGATGTTCATCACCATCGAGGACGAAACCGGAGTGGCCAACCTGGTGCTGTGGCCGAACCTGTTCGAGCGCCAGCGGCGGCTGGCGCTGTCGGCCGCGATGATCGCCTGCCACGGCCGGGTGCAGCGCGAGGGCGAGGTGGTCCACGTCGTCGCCGACCGGCTGGAGGACTTGTCGCACCTGCTGCGCGGCGTGGGCGCGGGGGACTGCCAGGACGCCGCGGCTTTGACGGAGGGCGGGACGATCCTGGGATGCAGGGCGCGGGACGGCTAGACAGGGCACGGCTCAGCGATGCCAGGCCTTGCGGTTCTGCGGGCAAGCGTCGGGCATGTGCAGGTCGCGTTCGAGGCGATGCCCCAAGGCGCCCGGCTCCGATTTGAAGCAAGCGACCCCATGTTGGTCGCTGCGCTCCACCAGTGATTCGAGGCGCAGTTGTATGATCACGGCGCCGATGCGATCATGCGCCACCCGTAGACGCTCGGCTGAACCACAGGCCTGCGGCGCATCGTCCACAGCGGTTCCCGTCGCCGGCAGCCGGCTGAGCGCCGGGGCTGGTGGGAAGCTGGCGTGATGAAGCCCGTGCGTGTCCAACTGCGTGAGATCACGAAGGAGTCGGTCCGCGAGGTCTGCGCCCTTGAGGTGCGGGACGACCAGAAAGGCTACGTCGCGGCGAATGCGCTGTCCATCGCGCAGGCCCACTTCGAGCCGACAGCGGTGTCTCGGGCCATCTATCTGGCTGAGAAACCCATCGGTTTCATTCAGTGGCGGAATGCCGAACAGAGCAGTGCCGTCATGCTCTGGCGCTTCATGATTGACCGGGCGCATCAATCAGCGGGGCATGGCCGCAGCGCCCTTGCGATTGCTTTGCATGAGATGCGATCGAGCGGATTTGACGCGATAGAAACGAGCGTCGTGCTTGGGCCATCCAGCCCGCTCGCTTTCTATCTCTCGCAGGGGTTCACCGAGACCGGCCAAACGACGCCGTGCGGTGAGTGGTTGCTGAGAAAGCCTCTTTGATGGCCGGAGAGCCGCAATGGGCCGCATGCCGCCCAACGGCAATTCAGGGCAGCCTCGGCAATAAGCGTGGCGGCACGCCGACATCGCTGCCGGGTAAAACAGAGGCTTACGGCGCTCGTTCGCCCGATCAAATCGTGGCGGTCGTTTGCGAACGAGCCCTCAGCGAAGGCATAAGGCCAGCCTTTGGCGAGCGCGGCTTGGTAGGCGGGCCGCGCATGGCGTTTGCTCAGCCAAGCCATCGCTGCAGGCCGAATACCCGCTTCCGGACGCCATTCTTGGCCCAACGGGAGAACCGCGCATGCACCTTGACCGGGCTGCCGAACCGCTCCGGCATACGCCGCGGAATGCCTGCGCGGCAGTGGTAGAGAACCGCCTCGACGAACAGCCAGTTGTCGCGTGCGGTCAGGCCGATCGAAGCTTCTCGGCCAGGCGCCACACTCTTGGTCCGATCCCATTGGCCGTCTCGCGGTCCATAGCGGCGCATCGGTCAGCTCCCATCATGCCGACCGCCTGGACCAACGTCGCCCTGACTGGAAACGCGCGGGCGCCAGTTGCCAATCCAGGTCAGCGCTAGACCCGTCGACTGGCCAGGCCAAACAAACCTACTCCGCCGCCTGCGCCGCCGCCGGATCGGCCCGGAACTGGAACCCGGCGTATCCCGCGGCGGCAGTCGCCTCGCACTTCTCCCGATATGCGCCGACGCCGCCGATATACGGCATGAACACCCGAGGCTTGCCCGGGATATTGGCGCCCATGTACCAGCTCTTCGCCTGCGGATACAACGTGCCGTGCGCGACCTCGGCGCCGTGCGCGACCCAATCCTCCTCCGCCTGCGCCGTTGCCTCGATCCGGGCGAGGCCGCGCTCCTGCATGAAGCGCAGGCATCCGGCGATCCAGTCCACGTGCTGCTCGATCGACACCATCATGTTGCTCAGCACCGACGGGCTGCCCGGTCCGGTGACGGTGAACAGGTTGGGGAACCCCGCAACCATCAGCCCGAGATAGCTGCGCGGCCCATCCTCCCATTTCTCCCGCAGCCCGAGCCCGTCCCGCCCGCGTATGCCCATCCGCGTCAGCGCCCCGGTCATGGCGTCGAACCCGGTCGCGAACACGATGCTGTCCACTGGATACTCGGCGCCGCTGGTGCGGATGCCGGCGGGCGTGACCGTCTCGATCGGCGCGCGGCGCAGGTTCACCAGGGTGACGTTCGGACGGTTGAACGTCTCGTAGTAGCCGGTATCCATGCAGATGCGCTTGGTACCGATCGGGTGGTCGTCCGGCAGCAATTGCTCGGCCACCGCCGGGTCATGCACGATGGCGCGGATTTGCTGGCGTACGAACGCCGCCGCCGTGTCGTTGGCTTCCTTGTTGACCAGCAGGTCGGTGTAGGCGCTCATGATGCCGATGCCGCCCGAGGCCCAGCGGGCCTGATAGGTCCGCTCCCGCTCCTCCGCCGCCGTCTCGGCAGCAGCCGCCGTGCCGAACTCGTAGATGATGCCCGAGCGCAGGGTCCGCGCCCGGCGACGGCGCGCCTCGTATTCGGTTTTCCAGCTTTGCTCATACTCCGGCGTGATGGCGGCGTTGCGGGCCGGCACGCTGAAGTTCGGCGTGCGCTGCATCACGAACACCTGCGCCGCCCGCTCCGCGATCACCGGGATGCACTGGATCGCCGACGACCCGGTCCCGACCACCGCCACCCGCTGGCCGCTGAAATCGACGTCCTCGTGCGGCCATTGCCCGGTGTGGTGGATGCGTCCGGCAAAGCTGTCCGCGCCGGCAATGTCCGGTGTCCGCCCGGCCGAAAGGCAGCCCGTCGCCATGATGCAGAACCGCGCCGATACCTGGTCGCCCCGGTCCGTCCGCACGCGCCACAAGCCGGCGGCCTCGTCGAATGCCGCCTCCTCGACCCGCGTGCCGAAGCGGATGTCGCGCCGCAGGTCGAAGCGCTCCGCCACGTGGTTGGCGTAGCGCAGGATCTCGGCCTGGCCGGCATACCGTTCGCTCCACCGCCACGCCTGCTGCAGCTCCTCGGAGAACGAGTAGGAGTACTGCATGCTCTCCACGTCGCAGCGCGCACCGGGATAGCGGTTCCAGTACCAGGTGCCCCCCACGTCCGCCGCGGCATCGAACACGATCGCCGAGAGCCCAAGTCCGCGCAGCCGGTGCAGCATATACAGGCCAGCAAATCCGGCCCCGGCCACTACGGCGTCATACTGCCCCTCGATTGCAGCCCGCTCGGTCATGCGTTCCTCCCTCTTGCCCCGATCATGCCCGAACTCATGCGGCCAAGTCGATCAATTGCCTCGCTCGAACGAATACTGCATGCCGCCGCCCGTCATTTCCTTGACCTGTTTTCCACCACGTCCTCGTTGCCGGCGAGCAGCATGTATCGCTTTTGGTAATTCCGGCCGGTCACGTCTTCCCAAACCGAGGCGCCCGCTTCTCCAGGAACGCCGTGACCGCCTCCCCGTGATCCGCCGTCGTGTGCGCCAGCGCCTGCATCTGCGCCGCCAGCTCCAGCAGCGGCGCCTGCCCCAGCTCCCGCCCCTGCTGCAGCAGCCGCTTGGCCATCCGAACCGCATGTTGAGGGTTGGCCGCGATCCGCTCGGCCAACTCGCGCGCCGCCTGCATCAGGCCCGCATCCGGCACGACACGCGACACGAGGCCAGACGCCAGCGCCGCCACGGCGTCCAGCGTCTCGCCCGTGAACGTCATCTCGCAGGCCTTGGAAAACCCGACCACCCGCGGCAGCAGCCAGGCACCTCCGTCGCCGGGGATCAGCCCGAGCTTGACGAAGCTCTCAGCGAACGACGCGCCCTCGCCCGCGATGCGGATGTCGCACATGCAGGCCAGGTCGCAGCCGGCGCCAATGGCCGGGCCGTTGACGGCGGCGATGACCGGCACGTCGAGGCGCGCGAACGCCAGCGTAATCCGCTGGATGCCGCGCGTGTAATAACCGGGCGTGCCCACCGGCGTCCGGGCCCGCGCCTCGGTTTCCGCCGCCATCGCCCGCAGGTCGCCGCCCGAGGAGAACGCCCGGCCCGCCCCGGTCAGGATCGCGGCCCGCGCCGCGCCATCGGCGCCCAGCCGCTCCAGCGCGCCGACCAGCGCATCGACCATCCCGGTCTCGGAGATCGGGTTCCGCCGCTCCGGCTGGTTGAGCGTCAGCGTGACGACGCCGCCGTCCGCCTCATACAAGACAGGGTCCAATGCCGCGCCCTCCTTCACCGCAGCCCAAGCCCGCGAGCGATGATCCCGCGCAGGATCTCCCGCGTCCCGCCGCGCAGCGAGAACGACGGCGCGTGCATGGTGAGGTAGCCCAGCACGGCCGTATAGGCGCGCAGCTCCGCATCCGACGGATCGGGCGGCACGAGGCCCCGGGCGATCTCCGGGATCTCCTGCTCCAGCAGCGCGCCCAGATCCTTCACCATCGCCGCCTGCAGCGCCGGGTCAGCGCCCTCGGCCAGCATGCCGGCCACCGACCGGGAGAGCCGCCGCAAGGCGGCGACATGCGCCATCAGCCGCCCCACGGCGATCGCCGCCCGGTCCGACGGGTCAGGTCCAACCACCCGCACCAGCTCGACAAGCAGGGCAAACGACGACAGGAACCGCTCCGGACCGCTCCGCTCATAGGCCAGCTCGCCCGTGACTTGCGCCCAGCCGCCGCCCTCGGCGCCCAGCAGCGCGTCCTCGGGCAGGACCGTGTCCTCGAACGCCACCTCGTTGAAGTGGCGCTCGCCCGTCAGCGCCAGGATGGGGCGGACGGTGATGCCGGGCAGCGTCATGTCGACCAGGAATTGACTGAGCCCGCCGTGGCGGTCCTCGCTCGTCCCGGTGCGGCAGAACAGGATCATCGCGTGGCAACGGTCGGCGTTCGTGGTCCAGAGCTTGGCGCCGTTGACGATCCAGCCGCCCTGCGCCCGCGACGCCCGCGTGCGGACCGATGCGAGGTCCGAGCCTGAATCCGGCTCGCTCATGCCGATGCAGACGAAGCATTCGCCGGCGGCGATCCGCGGCAGGTAGGCCTGCCGTTGCGCCTCGGTCCCATACCGCAGCAGGTTCGGGCCGCTCTGCCGGTCGGCGATCCAGTGCGCGGCCACCGGCGCGCCCGCCGCGAGCATCTCCTCCAGGACGACGTAGCGCTCGAGCGCGCTGCGCTCATGTCCGCCATACTGCTTCGGCCAGGTCATGCCGATCCAGCCGCGCTCGCCCATCTTGCGGCTGAAGCCGGCATCGAACCCGTTCCAGCTTTGCGCCCTTTGCTCCGGCGAGCGCGCGGCGATCTCGGCGTCTAGGAACGCCCGGACCTCGCCGCGCAGACGCTCGGCATGGCCGTCCGATGCCGGCGAGGGAAAGATGAAGGACATGGGCGCTCCTCTCAGGCGTCGATGGCGGTGAGCTGGGCCCACAGGCCGGGGCCGCCGGAGCTTGCAGCGAGGCGGCCGAGCAGCAGGCTCCATTCAGCCTCGCCGCCCCACTCGTCGCGCCAGGACCAAAGCCGCCGCGTCAGGACATGCAGGCTGTGCTCGTAGGTGAAGCCGATCGCGCCGTGCACCTGGTGCGCGATCGCGGCGCCGGCCCCTGCGGCCTCGCCCGCGCGCGCCTTGGCCACCGCCATGCCGGGCAGCCGCAGCCCGGCGGCGAAGGCGTCCGCGCCCATGTCCGCCGCCGCCGCAGCGGCTGCCGCATGGCCGGCCAGGAGGGCCAGGTTCTGCTGCACCGCCTGGAAGCGCCCGATCGGCTTGCCGAACTGCCGGCGCTCGTTGGCATAGCGCACCGTCATGTCGAGCACCCGTTGCAGTGCCCCGGCGATCAGCAGCGCCCGGGTGACGGCCCCCGCCGCGCGCGCCTGCACAGGGGAAAGACCCGCCTGCGCGACGTCCGCGGCGGCCAGCTTGGCGTCGACGATGATCGTGTCCCGCGGTTCGCCCGCGACGTTCCGACCCGGCTCGGCGCGCCAGGTCTCCGGGCGGAGCGCCGCCACGAACGGCTGGCCGCCGACCGCCGCGACCGCTGCCACGGCGGCGGCTCGGCGGCCCCAGGCGACGCCGCCGGCGCGGCCCTGCAGCCGCCATCCGGCGCCATCCTGGCGGAGCGTCAATCCGTCTCCGGCGGCCAGGCCCAGCGGCCCCTCCGGCACCTCGAGACCAGCCCCGGCCAGCAGCCAGCCCGCCAGCATCGTCTCGGCCAGGGGCGCCGGCGCGGCCGCGGCCCCGGCCTGGCGCAGCACGCCCAGCGCCTCGGCCGGCGGCACGCCGAACCCGCCCGCCGCCTCCGGCAACAACGCCTGATGCAGCCCGGCCTCCTTGATCGCGCCCCAGAGCGCGCCGGGCCAGACCCCGCGCTCCGCGTCCGCCAGCACGTCCTGGGTTGCGTGCGCGGCAAACAGGCGCGCGGCGGTGTCGTCGAGCAGGCCGTCGTTCATGGCGCCGCCCCCGGCGGTTCCGCCCACGCGGCCCCGCTCGCGAGCAGGGCGTCGATCCGGTCCACGCCGAACCCGGCCTCCCGCAGCACTTCGGCGGTATGCTCCCCCAGGCGCGGCGCCAGGCGGGACGGCTCGGGCGGGGTCGCCGACCATTGCCCGGGGACGCGCATCGTCCGGATCGCGCCCTCGCTCGGGTGCTGCCCGGTTTGGAAGAAGCCGGTGGCGAGCAAATGCGGGTCGTGGAAAATGCTGGCCAGGTCGTGCATGGGCGCCACCGGGATGTCGTGCGCGTCCAGCAGCTCGATCCAGGCGCCCGTCGTGCGCCCGCGCATCGTGTCCGTGACGAAGCCGTAGACCGCGTCGATGTTGTCGGCCCGGCTGGACACGGTGGCGAAGCGCGGGTCGCTGTCCCAGATGTCGGCCCGGCCGATGGCCCGCAGGAAGGCCTGCCACTGCTTGTCGTTGTAGATCAGCGCGCAGACGTAGCCGTCGGCGGTCGGGTAGGGCCGGCGCTCGCGGGCGAGCTGGCGGCGGTAGCCGGGCGGGCCGAGCGGCGGCTCGAACGTCTGGCCCTGCATGTGGTCGCCAAGGATGAACTCGGCCATCGTCTCGAACATCGGAACCTCGATCTGCTGCCCCGCCCCCGTTCGCTCCCGCGCGAACAGCGCCGCCGTTATGGACGACGCGGCGCGCAGCCCCACCGCGCGGTCGGCCATGGCTGACGGCACGTAGCGCGGCGCCTGGCTGCCCGACTCCGTCATCAGCGCCGGGATCGCGACGGCGCCCTGGATCAGGTCGTCGTAAGCGGGGCGCGGCGCATAGGGGCCGCTCTGCCCGTAGCCGACGATCGCCATGTAGACGATGCGCGGGTTGATCGGGCGGATGTCATCGTAGCCCAGGCCCAGCCGGCGCATCGCCGCCGGGCGCACGCTTGTGACCAGCACATCGGCGGTGCGGCTCAACTCGCGCAGCGCGGCCTGGCCATCGGGATGCTTGAGGTCAAGCACGACGCCGCGCTTGGAGCGGTTGGCGTTGATGAAGATCGCGCCCATGCCGGGATGGCGCATGGGGCCGATGCCGCGCACCAGGTCGCCGGATGGCGGCTCGACCTTAATCACGTCCGCGCCGAGGTCGCCCAGGATCATCGTGGCGTATGGCCCCATCAGCACGCTGGTGAGATCGAGGATGCGCACGCCTCCCAGCGGTCCGGCCATCTCAGCCCTCCGTTCGCCGGCCGCCGCTCATTGCCTGAGCGCCGCCATGCCCTGCTTGCCGCGCCGGTGGAGGCGCCGCGTCCAGCCGGCGCCGGCATCGCCTGTCACGTCAACGAGCCTGGCACGCCCGGGCGGCGCGAGCGGCCCCATCGCGACCCCGGCGGCCCTCACGTTCGCAAGATCGCCCGCCTCGGCGTCGTCGGCCGACGTGCAGCCGGCGTGCCCCGACCGGTCAGCGGCTGCGTCCATGGCGGCCTGCACGTTCTTCGGCGCCGCCATCCATTTGCGGCCGCCGATCATCTCGGCGGCGACGAAGCTGCCGAAATTCGCCCCGGTGGCGGCGGCACGTGCCGTGCGAGCCAGGCCGTGAGGCAAGATGGAGGAATGCGGGGCCAGGAACCCGTCGATCGTGCCGCGCGCGGCGGCCTTGCGGACGTCGGGCGTGGAACCCTGCGCCGGCAGGGCGCCAAGCCTGCGCGCGGCAGGACGGTCACGGCTGGAAGCGTCCGGCCAAGTGACTTCGATTGCGCGGCAACCGGACGGACATCGGGCGTGCCTTCCTGCGTGTTTCCTCGTGGGCCCGATCGTCTGCCGAGTTGGTTCAGGTTGTCAATCCAGCCCGCCCGCTATATCGGGCGACCTGATCAGCCTGCACAGTGCGGTCGCCGTGCCGACGTCCAGCGACGATCCCGTTACGCGCCCCCTCGCGCCCGGTGCCGCATGAACCCAGCTTGGGCAGCTCGACGTCGCATTGACATCAAGGCCACCTCCGCGGTGGAGGCCGTGGCGCCCTTTTTCCTGCGCGAACGGCGCGGCCGGCATTGCGGGCGGCAGCGCGCACCTGGCCTATTGCGGGCGGCCGGTTGCCTGCGCAACGTCCTCACCGGCGACAGCGTGACCCTCTGACGCTTGATGCCCGGCCAGAGCGCCATGCGGCGGGCGGGCGACGAGGGCCGCCGCAGGGTCGACCGTGGCGACGCTCCGCGTTGCGTTCTTGCTCGCCTTCGCCGGTCTCTCACTGGCTGGCACGCAGGCCAAAGTCAGATCGCGCCGGGAGCCGGTCCAGTCGATGCATCCGCTTCAATCAACCGCACCCCTGCGGCGTGCGACCGGCCTTCACCCAACCCGGACCAGAAGGCCCATCTGAACGGAGACATACGGTAAGAAACGGGAACACGGCCGATATGTCGTCGAATTTACCTGAAATCGCCCGGCTTCGTTCCGATGACGGACCGTGCTGGCCGTTTATTGCGTGCGATCATGGCGTGCAAGCAAGATTGGACGCGGTAAGCACGTCAGGACTGGCGTATTGCACACAATAAACCGGGGCGCTAACGCGGGGGATTGCTTCGCGCGCAATACCAGCACCGCCAGGCAGCCCGTCTGCGGAGCCGAGCTGGATGGGCCCGTTCCTCGCCAGCCTGTCGCATGACGATCTCGCACCCGCCACCTTGCGCGGCTACCGATACGACCTGCGCCACCTTCTCGCTTGGCATGGCACCGTCCAGCGCACGCCTTTCACCATCGAGGGCTTGGCCGAGTACGAACTGATCGCCTAGCGCCAGTAAATGGTTGCCGCCGGGCACTGGCCGGCGACGGTCAACCGCCGTCTGGAGGCCTTGCGCCGGCTTTGCCGGTGGGCGCGCGGAATCGGCGCCCTAGACGCCGATGCCGCTGGCAACGTTCGGCCGATGCGCACTGTCCGGAAGTGTCAGCCGGTTGGCCTGACCGATATCGAGGCGCACGCTCTGTTGCGGACTGCCGGCGCCTCTTCCCACGGCCTGGCGCCACGAAACTATGCGCTGGTGCAGATCATGCTCCAGGCCGGGCTGCGTGTCGGCAAGGTGGCGGCCCTGACGGTCGTCGCCATCAGCATGAACGACCGCTCCGGCAGCGTCCGCACCCGTCAAGGCAAGGGGCTCAAGGCGCGCGACGTGCCGCTGAACGCCACGGCGCGCCGCGCAGCCAGGCAGCACCTCGATTATCGGACGGCGGCGGGATCTGCGGCGCTGTTCACCAGCAGCCGGGAGACCACGATGCCGGTGCGCACTGTCCAGGCCGTGATCGCCAGCCTCGCCCGGCGCGCGTGCGCATCGAGGATCTCCTGCAGGACGTCGACGAGTGGTGCGGCTTCGTCCGCGCCTTTCAGCCGCTCGGCGGCTACCAGCCCCGCGGCGGCGACCCCCATCGCTCGCTGCTCGCCACCCTGATCGCGCACGGCACCAACCTCGGCCTCGCCGCCATGAGCCAGAGCGTCGACAGCATGACCGCCGAGGCCCTGCAGGACACCAGCCGATGGTTCCTGCGCCCGGCCACGCTCAAGGCAGGCAACGCCGTCCTGGTCGACCATCACCACGGCCTGAAGCTCAGCGGTGTCTGGGGCGATGGCAGCCGCTCCTCCTCCGATGGCCAGCGCTTCGTAGTCGAACGTGACAGCCTGCTCGGCAGCGTCTACCCGCGCTACTTCGGCTACTACGACCGGGCGTTGGCGCTTTACGCCCACACTTCCGACCAGCACAGCGTCTATGCCATCCAGGCCATCTCCTGCGCGCCGCGCAAGGCCGGCTACGCGCTCGGCGGCATCCTCGACGTCGCACGCCCGCGTGCGCAAGCGCACGACGACACCGCGCTGGCGATCCGTAAACATACCTCCGATACCCACGGCTTCACCGAGCACCTGTTTGGACTTTGCGCGCTCCTCGGCATAGCCTTCATGCCGCGGCTGAAGGATCTGCCCGACCAGGTGCTCAGCCGCATCGACCGCGACGCCGACTACGGCGCGCTGCAGCCGCTGCTGCGCGGCCGCATCAACGTCGAGCTCATCCTGGAGCAGTGGGACCAGCTTGTGCGGCTTGCAGCCTCGCTGAAGGACCGGCTGACCCCGGCCCGCGTCGTTATGCAACGCCAACGCCTCGGACCGGCTGGCCGGCGCCCTGAGCCAGCTCGGGCGATTGATGAAGACGCTGCACATATATGTTACTTGGAATCAATCCTGGTCCGGCATCATCCGCCATCGGAGGGAGCATGGCCGCAACCACCGCGGTGTCGCTACAGGAGCGCTGGCCTGTCCTGGCCGCGGTGCCGCCCGCGATCGTGAGGCTTCGCATACGGTCAGATTTGGGCGCGGCAGCGCGCACGCTCGACGCCTACGCCCGGGGCCTCTTCGAATAGCTGGCGTTTTGCGCCGATCTTGGGACTGATCCGATACAGGCCAGGCGCGAGCACATCGCCCGCTTCGTCCGCCATCTCGTCGAGCGCCCGGCGCGGCACGCAGGCGCCGCCCCTTCCTTCTCCGGTTGCCCCTGCTTGTCCAACGCCACCGTGCAGCAGCGGCTCACCGCCGTCCGCTTGTTCCACGACTACCTGGTGGAGGAGGGCCTACGCGACAGCAACCCGGTCGGCCGCGGCGGGTATGCGCCCGCTACCCGCGCCCAGGCAGGAAGTGGGGACAACCGGCGAGGGCTGATCCCGCGCCAGACGCGGCTGCCCTGGATCGTGGGGGAGGCGGACTGGCGCGCCATTCTGGAGGCGGCCCGCGGCGAGCCGATCCGCAACCGGACCATGCTCGCCCTTGGCTACGACGCGGGCTTGCGGCGCGAGGAGCTGTGCAGCTTGCGCACCGACGACCTCGATCCCGGACACCGGCCGCTGCGCGTACGCGCCGAGACCACCAAGGGACGGCGCGAGCGCGTGGCGCCGTATTCCGCCGCGGGCGGCGAACTGCTGCGCCACTACCTTTTGCACCGGGCCGGGATCAGCCGGGCGCGCGGGCCGCTATTCCTGTCGAAGTCGCGGCGCAACCATGCAGAGCCGATCACCTCCTGAACCTGGTCCAAGGTGGTGCGCCGCATCGCGCTTGCGGCCGGCGTGCCGCGCTTTGGCACCCACACGCTGCGCCACCTCTGCCTCACCGACCTCGCCCGCGCGGGATGGGAGCTGCACGCCATTGCCACCTTCGCCGGGCACCGCGACCCGGCGACCACCATGCAGTACGTCCACCTCTCCGGCCGCGAGCTCGCCGGCAAGCTTGCGCGCGGCATGGCGCCGATCCACGACTGGCGCGTCGCCATGCTGGCCGGAGCCGATCTGGCAGGCCACGCATGACCGCGCCTGCATCGCCGCCGCTGCTCGACGACACAGGCTTCGACCGCACGCCGGCGCTGTTGCCGGGCGAGCGCGAGGCGCTGACGTTTCTCGGTTGGCAGCTCCGCCGCTGTCGGAACTACGATCCGGGCTTGCCTGGATGGGACGCCATCGGCCGGCTGCTGGCGCCGCTCGACGCCGCCCGGCTCGCCATACGCGACCGGCCCGACAACTTGCTCCATCGCCGTTCGGCGCTGGACGCGGCCGCGCTCGTGCTGTCCCGCTGCGCGGAGGAGGGTGCCGCCTACTGGGGTTGGTCCGAGGAGGACTGGGTGCGGCTGATCGGCGAAGATCGCCATGCCTTTGCCAGGCCCTGGCCGAGTTGGGTGGACGCGACCGTGCGGCCCTACGTTGCCGCCTATGGCTACCTGCTCTGCGGCTTCGGCGCGTTCCATCGGCTCGGCGCCTTCAACCGCCTCACGCTCGCCGAGCGCGTGTTCGGCCGTGCGGCGGTCGGCAGTGCCCTCGGCGCCGTGTTCTCGACGCTGGAGAACTGGGGATACCAGAAGGCGGGCACGGACGCAGGCTACTTCGCGCGCAATGTGCGCACCATCGAGGTGCTGATCGACCGCGGCGCGGCGCTCGACGGCTCGGCGGCGGCGGGGGTGCCGTGGCAGCACTACGACCTCGGCCACGGCTACTGCAGCTACACCTTCTTCGAGCAGTGCCCGCACCGGATGGCCTGCGCCCGCTGCGACTTCTACGTGCCGAAGCCGAGCAGCAAGGCGCAGCTTCTTGAGGCTAGGGCCGACGTGGACCGCAGGCTGGCGCTGGTCCCGCTCACTGATGGCGAGCGCGCCGCCGTGGAGCAGGACCAGCAGGCGCTCAGCAAGCTTCTCGACGGCCTGGCCAACACGCCGACCCCAGCGGGCCCGACGCCGCGCGAGATCGCGGCGCGGCCTCCGCATTCCTCTTGTCAGCCATATTCCACATAAATCTGCGTTGCATTCAGGAAGAGCCGCTCCGCGACGCCATCCAGCTGCAGCTCAACCGCGGCAAGTTCCGCCACATCCTCGCCAAGTCGCTGTTTTTCGCCAACTGGGGCAGCTTCCGTTCCGGCGGCTACGAGGAGGTGATGAACGAGGCCAGTTGCCTCAGTCTGCTGTCCAACGCAGTCCTGGTCTGGAACGCCGTGCACATCACCCGCATCGTCGACCAACTCCGCGCTGCCGGCCACGAGGTGCGCGGCGAGGACCTGGCCCGCGTCTCACCCCTAACGCACGCCCACGCCATCGCGAATGGCAGCTACTTCCAGTCGCCGCGCCGGCGTGTCGAGGCAGCGCCCGAACCCGTCATGGCCTGAGCCGAAGAAGCCCACGTATGCCGAACGCCGGCCCCGTAAACTGGCAGCCCATTGGCCAAATGCCACTGGTCGCGAGCATGATCCACGGCTCGTTGGACGACACCAGTAAGCACCTCCAAACGTTGACCGAGGCGCGAACTCAGCCGCATGTCTTGGATGACGCCACGATTGACCGGGTCGAACAGGTCCACACCGGGCAGATGGACTTCATCGACATCTACACCCAGCAGATCAGCTGCTGGCGGACGGAAAAGCCGTCAGCCGATCGAACACGCGAACTGGACCGCATGGGGGCACAGAACGCCCATTCGCGGGCCGTGACGGCCGATGTCCTCGCGTTGGCATCCGAGCTACGCGATGGAACCATCGAGCGTGTCTTGGCCATGACCGACGCCGAACTCGGCTTGCACGCCCTTCTCACAAACCGGCAGTCAGGCCGCCGCTAACTCGACCCTCAACATTGCGTCCAATACCGCTACCCTGCGTTTCGTCCGAGATGGGCCTCCCGCCCCATCTCGGACGAAACGGCGACGCACCATCGGAACCACCCGAATGCCGACGACATCGCACTGACGCTCTTTTCGGTTCCTGCGGGCCGCGTCGCCTCGGTCGAGGCGAGCATGCAGCACGTCGAGCGGATCAATGACGCGTGGCTGTTGGAAGATCTAGGCCCCTGGGCGAAGCATGGCCTCCCGTCCGGCGACGACGACATGCGGCGTCACCTGGAGCAACTCCTGCGTGGCCTCGCCCGGTCGGAAGCAGCCTTCAACGCGCAGGGTCGCCGAGTTCACCGTGAGGCTGGCCCCCACATGGCCGATGACGGGCTTGCGCTGGCCCGTGCCGCGCGCTGCCCGCAATGCGCCTCCCGCGCGACGCGGGCGACCCGCGTGCCAAGCTCGACGGCGCATCTGAGACGGAGCACTTTTTCCGCAAGGTGTTCGACGAGGCAAGCCCAGCTTTGCACATCAGGAGCAAGGATGGCGAACCCCTCGACAGAGCCGACCTGAAACGGCGGCTCAAGTCGCTGTCCGACAACGGCGAGGTCTCGCCGGACTCCTATGCCGTGCTCGCGGCGCTCCTCGGAGATCCGATGGTGGGCGACGACGGCTGGGCCACAACCCAGGCCGCAGCCGCCGAACTCGCCTGGGAGGAGGTGGAACGCCTGTTCACCGAGGATCGCCGGAGGGCGCGCCTCACCTTCGGTGAGGAAACGTTGCGGCTTTTTGACGCGAGGCATCCCGTCGCCCTCTCGCCGGACGAACGCGGTCTGCTCGGAGGTCTGCGTTCCGAAAGCGCGCGTCCCAACGAAGCGTTTGATCAGTTCTTCGCCACGCACCGCGATCGGCTTCGATCTGATCCCAAGCTCTACCGTCGTTGGGAGCGGCTCGTTTTTCGCAAGCCCATCGAGATGGATGACTTCGCGGAAGGCTTGCTACGGCTAGCCGAGAGGGCGCGGCCCGACAGCGACGACTCCGGAACTTGGGATTGACCTGGTTCGGTGGACGGTTTGCTGGCTTACGAGCTACGTCTCGCTCATGGCGGCCTGCATATCGGCTTCATAGGTCATGGGCGAGCGATAGCCCAGTCCCGAATGCAGCCGCACTGGGTTGCGCCAGCCTTCGATGTAGCCGAAGCAGGCCCTTCTCGCCTCGGCTTGGGATGCGAACCGACGGCGGCTGAGCAGTTCGGCTTTAAGGGTTGGGACGAAGCTCTCGGCCATGGCGTTGTCATACGCATCGCCGAGCGAACCCATCGAGGGCCGGACACCTGCCTCGCCGCACCGTTTCCCGAATGCCAGGGACGTCTATTGGCTGCCCTGGTCGCTGTGACGCACGACATTTTTAGGTCGTCGTTGGCCTACGGCCCTCTCGAGCGCGTCCAGCACCCCGGTTCAGCGAAGCTGGGAGGCGGCCCGCAGATGGTTCGCCATGGACCAGCCGACCATCATCGCGCAGCGATCCCACGGCGTGATGTCAGCGAAGCTGACAGGGCGGCTCCAAACATCGGGCGCCACGGCCAGGCAGAGAAAGCCCGTTGCAGTTGGCAGACCGGTGATGTCTGCGATCCATAGCCGGTTCGGCCCTGACGCCGTGACGTGGCGAGCCGCCAAGTCGGGCGCGGGCCGCGCGTCCTTGTCCCGCCGGGTCGTGGCAGGTCCGCCGTGCCGGCGGCAGCCGCCGGCCAGCCCGGCATCGCGCATCAAGCGCGCGATCCGTTTGCGTCCGTGCGTCTCCCCTCGTGTCCGCAGCGCGGCATGGACGCGGGGCGCGCCGTCGGGTTGGCGCGAACTGGCGTGCACGGTCCGGACACGTTTCAGCAGCGCCGCATCGGCCACGTCATGGGCAGACGGCGGGCGGCGAAGCCAAGCATAGTAGCCCGCCTTGGACACGCCGAGCACGCGGGCCATGAGGGCAATCGGGAAAGAGGCCTGATTTGCGCTCATGAACCGGACGGTCCGGACGGCAGCCTCGGGCCCCGTCGCGCGAGCGCGATGGGAGGCCCGCCGCGGCTTTTGACAGGAGGTCCCGCTCCAGCCGGAGCTGGCGCGCTTCGCGCCGCAGCCGAACCAGTTCGTCGCGCTCAGCCGCGGCCAGGCCAGGGGCGGCCTCCTCCCGGCGGCCTTCCTGCCTGTCGGCCAGGGCAACCCGGGCGCGGATCGAATGCGACGACGGCTCGAACTCGCGCGCCAGGTCGTCCAGAGACCGTCCGGCACGCACCAGGTCGACCATCCGGCGTCGGAACTCAGGGCAATAAGCTGGGTGGCTTTTGGGCATAGTGAACACCTCGCGTGAAAGCTTCAGGGTGTCCACCGAACCGGGGCAATCCTACTTCCAGTCCGAGGCGAGCGAGGATGCGGCAATGCAGGCCGGAGCATCGCAGCCGGTTGGGTTCCGCTGGTTGCGGACGGCAGGCGGGGCGCCGCCGCCGCATCTGTCGCGCTCGGCCAAGCCGCTTTCGGGACGGTCTCGTTCGTTTGCTGGGCGGGGGGAGATCGCGCTGTTGCGGGCGCAGGGCTTGGGCGTGCGGGAGGTTGCGCGCCGGCTGGGGCGGGCGGCGTCCGCGATTGCGCGCGAGCTGCGCGCGATGCGGCCACGCGGGATGGCGAGCTGGCGTATCGGGCCACCACGGCGCACTGGCACGCGGAGCGGCCGGCACGCCGGCCGAAGCGGGCGAAGCTGGCCGCCAACACAGCGTTGCGGGCGTATGTGCAGGACCGCCTGTCCGGCGCCGCGGCCATTCCGGGCGGAACGGCGGTGACTGGGCCCGCGGGGCCGTGGACGGGTGGACGGGTGGACGGGTGGACGGCACGGGCGCAGGCAGGCGCGGCCGGGGCAAATCCCATGTCGGCCCTGATGTCCTGATCAGCCGACGCCCGGCGGAGGCGGCTGACCGGGCGGCGCCGGGGCACTGGGAAGGCGATTTCATCCTCGGCTTGGGCAGTTCCGCGGTTGGCACGCTGGTGGAGCGCACGACGCGGTTCGCGATGCTGCTGCACGTGCCGCCAATGGACGGCCACGGTTGCGGGCCGCGCGTGAAGAACGGGCCTGCGCTCGCCGGGCACGGCGCCGAGGCGGTGCGCGGCGCCATTGCGCGCGAGATCACCAGCTTGCCGGAGCAACTCCGGCGGCCGCTGACCTGGGACCAGGGTGCGGAGACGAGCCAACACGCCCGGCTGCGGATCGACACGGGCCTGGCGGTCTACTTCTGCGACCCGCGCAGCCCGTGGCAGCGGGGCACGAACGAGAATGCCAACGGGCTGCTGCGGCAATGCTTCCCGAAGGGCGCCGACCTGAGCGCCTCGGTGTGGACGACCTCGCGGCAGTGGCCGCCGCACTCAACGGCAGGCCGCGCAAGACGCTCGGATGGAGAACGCCGGCCGGGGCGTTTGACGAGGCGGTGCGGTCCGCGCACATAGGCGTTGCGACGACCGGTTGAACCCAAGCAATACGCCTCGCTGGCGTTTGGCGCCCGCTGCAAGGGGGCCGGCGTGCGGCCGCCGATGGGCTCCGGGGGCGACGCCTGCGACAACGCCATGTGCGAGAGCGTCTTCGCCGCCTTGGACTGCGAGATGCTCGAACGGCGCCGGTTCGCCTGCCAGGCCGAGGCGCGCATGGCCTGCTTCAGCTCTATTGAGGGCGGGCGCACCCCAATCCGCCTCCATTCCGCGCTGGGCTCCCGCTCACCTGTCCGCTATGAACAAGACAGGCATGCCAAGCTGCTCCCCGCAAAACCCTGACCGTCCACCAAATCGGGGCAACTTCAGTCACTTGCCGTTGAATGCCATAGCCACATGGCCCGTTGACGCCCTTCGGGCCTCAACCGTAGCAGAACCGCACCATGCAACCAACGCGCGTAAGCTTGGCCACCAGCGTTCTCAGGGCAGCGGGGGCGTTCGCGACCTTGCCATGCTCGCGCACGTCCCCCCGCTTGCCTGGCTCGGCCGCCGCCGCAATCGTATCCTTGCGCACATCCAGCCCGACGTAGGTGATGGAATGCCCCGCCACCCGTCTCCTCTGCATGAGGCAATACGCCGGACCATCCAGCGCAACCCTCGGAGCCTGCATATAGCAAGACGGGTCACCCCGTGCTCAGGCGAGCATCTGGTCTAGCCGTCGCGCCTCGTCGCGCGCCAGCTCTTGCTGACATTCGCTGCGGCCGTCGCGCCGATGGGACCGGCCATGCTCGGCATCGACGATGCCGTCGAGTGCCGCTGGGGCGCGCAAATTAGCGCCCGCGGCATCGACCGTGATCCCGTGCGCTCCGGTTACGGTCACTGCGCCAAGGCGAGCAGCCTGCGCTGGCTCTGCGTCATGCCGTTGGCGCCCGTGCCCTGGGCCGGCAGCCGCACGCAGCTGCTGATCATCGGCGGCCGGGCCGCGAAGCGGACTGACCGGCTACGTCACGCTCGGCGCTGCCGCCGGCAACCTGTTCCTTCAATTGGTCAATGCCCGCTACGAACGCGGCGCCATAATCCTGACCAGCAACCGCGGTTTGGCCGAGTGGGGCCAGGCGTTCGGCGACCCCGTCATCGCCACTGCCCTACTGGACCGGCTGCTGCGCCACCCGGTCGTCGTACGCATCGAGGGCTCCAGCCACCGCATGCGCCAGCACGCCGGCCTGCTGCCTCCGGCCCCGCCGCCCACCACCTTCCCGGACGCCCAGCCCAAGCGCCGGGGCCGACCGCCAAAGCCCGCCGCCGCCGCCACGGCGGACGCCGGCTGAGCAAGGCTTCGGGCAGAGCTGCCTGTCACGCGTTGCGTAACCCGGCCCCAGCGCTGGCACGACGCCGTCGCCGAGCCGCTCGCCTTGCACGCCCACGACGCCGCCTGGGCCGACGCCCTCCCGGACGCCCTGCGCGACACCGCCACCGCAAACGCCCTGCAGGCGATCGCCGACCTCGACCTTTCCGACCTCGCCGGCATCCAGCCGCCACGCGGCTATGGACGCGACTGAACCGTAACGAAATGGGGAATTTTCATCCGCCGTTGACAGACGAACGAGGGCGCGGCCCCTCTCGACATCGTTTGCCGCCCGGTTGCCTTGCGCCGGGTCGTGGCCAACCTCATCGGCAATGCGGTGTCTTACGCCGGCGGCACAGTGGTCAGGCTTATGCCGGGGCCTGCCTCGCTGCGGATCACCGTAAAAGATGAGGGGCCGGGCATTCCAGACGCCGACCCGGAACGGGTGTCCAAAGCCGTTCCGCCGCCTCGATACCTCGAGCAATCGCGCGACTGGCGGCGTCGGGCTGGGCCTCACCATCGCGCGGCAGTCGCTGGCCGAGCAGGGCGGCACGCTAACATGGGCCAACCGGCCAAGCGGCGGCCTGCTGGCGAGCATCGGCCTGCCGTAGGCGCCGCCTGAACAGGTTCAGGGCGCTCATCAAATCGAGCGTATCCGGCATCATTCCTCGATGAATGCGCCTTGACCTGACCACGTGGGAAGCACCCAGATCAGCGTCAATTTTCGAGCGCTGTAGCGGCAATGAGAACGACGGTCAGAGGAGCTGTTTCATGAGTGGTTCGAAGCAAGGCCCAGTCCTCCCCCGGCGGCGCCTCATCAAGGGCGCCGCTGCTTTAGGCGCCGGAGCGGCGTTGGCGCTGCCCCGCAGCGA
The DNA here is from genome assembly GCA_965217935.1 of Acetobacteraceae bacterium. Lineage (GTDB taxonomy): Bacteria > Pseudomonadota > Alphaproteobacteria > Acetobacterales > Acetobacteraceae > JBBROS01. The sequence continues at coordinate 3,072,700 of OZ244581.1, forward strand.
GGCTTTCGCGGCCAATGCGTCCGGCGTTGGCGGCTACCCAGTGCTGCGCGGCAACACGTTCAACCTGACGGTCGACCGCATTGCCATCAACAAGTCCGGCACGCAGGACTGGGCCAACGCGATCAACGGCATGGTCCCCGCTCCGGTGCTGAACTGGCGCGAAGGCGACGTCGTCACTCTCAACGTGACCAACAACATGCCCGAGATGACCGGCATCCACTGGCACGGCATCATCCTGCCCAACGGCATGGACGGCGTGCCCGGCCTCGAATTTCCCGGCATCATGCCCGGCGAGACTTTCACCTACCGCTTCCCGGTCGTGCAAAGCGGCACCTATTGGTATCACAGCCACATGGGTTACCAGGAGAACAAGGGCGTCTACGGCGCGCTTGTCGTCGATCCGGCCGGCGAGCCGCTCGTCTGCGCCGACCGCGACTACGTCGTCGTGCTGAGCGACTGGCTCGATGGCTCGCCGCTGGTGGTGCAGAATAACCTCAAGCACATGAGCAGCTATTACAACTTCAACCGCCGCACGGCGGGCACGTTCGTTTCCGACGTCAAGCAGAGCGGCTTGATGCCGACGCTCAAGGAACGCGCGAACTGGGCCACCATGCGGATGGACCCGAGCGGTCTGCAGGAGCCGACCAGCACCGCCTTTACCTATCTGATGAACGGCCTGCGCGCCGACCAGAACTGGATCGGCCTGTTCCGCCCCGGCGAGCGCGTGCGGCTGCGCTTCATCAACGCGTCCGCGCAATCCACCTACGACGTCAGCATCCCCGGCCTCACCATGAACGTCGTCCACGTCCACGGCAACGACGTGGTCCCGGCGCCAGTGGACCAATTCCGCATCAACGTGGCCGAGACCTACGACGTGATCGTGCAGCCGCAGGACGACCGGGCCTACACGATCTTCGCCCAGAACTTCACCCGCAGCGGCCATTCCCGCGGCACCTTGGCGCCGCGGCCCGGTATGTCGGCGGCGGTCCCGCCGTTCGACGCAGCCCCGATGCGCAACATGGCCGACATGGGCATGACGATGATGCCGGGCGAAGTGGCGGCCTCCCAGCCAGACCGCACGCGCATCGGAGGCATCATGCCGTCGATGACAGGGGTGACGGCGACCGAGAAGGAGCGGCGTACGGGCTACCAATCCAAGCTCGGCCTGCCCACCGTCACCAAGGCGCTGAAGCCAGGCGTCGAGCAGCAATACGTTCTCGACCATTCGTTTGACCGGCTCAACCAGCCGGGCGACGGCCTCAACCATCTCATGAGCGAGCGGCGCATCCTGACCTACGCCGACTTGCGCTCGGTCCATCCTGGAGTGGACCCGCGCCCGCCGACCAAGGAGATCACGCTGACCCTGACCGGCAACATGGGCCGCTTCATCTGGGGCTTCAACGGCCGCAAGTTTTCCGAGGTCGGCCCGATCGACGTGACGCTCGGCGAGCGCTTCCGCCTGCGCTTCGTCAACAGCACCATGATGACGCACCCGATCCATCTGCATGGCATGTGGATGGAGCTGGAGAACGGCCACGGCGCGCACCGGCCTTACCTGCACACCATCAGCGTGCAGCCGGCTGCCAACGTCAGCGTGCTGGTGACGCCGTTGGCGACCGGGCAATGGCCGCTGCACTGCCATTTCCTGTATCACTTCGAGGCCGGGATGTTCCGTACCCTGCGCGTGCTGCCGAAGACGGTAGCCTGACGTGCGTCATGGCGCCGCGTTCCGACCCGTCGCGGCGGCGCTGCTGTTGGCCGCTGCGCCGGCGCGGGCCCAGTTGTTCGACAAAAGCAAGTTCTTCGGCTCCGGGCTCGGGTCGGAGACCTTGCAAGGGGCAGCGCCCTACGGCAACCCGATCGAGGACAGCCGGGTTTATATTCATGGCTGGTTCAATCAGCTCGAAGGACGTATCGGCGACGGGACTTACCTGCGCTGGGATGGGCAAGCCTGGATCGGCAACGATTACAATAAGCTCTGGCTCAAGTCGGAAGGGCGCTTCAACCCTGGCAACCGCGGGCGCATGGAGGATGGCGACCACGAGTTGCTGTATGCTCGCCCGATCGACCGCTACATCGATGTGCAGGCAGGCGTGCGGGTCGACTTGGACAGCGCCATCACCCGCACCTGGGCCGCACTCGGCATTCAGGCCTTGGCGATCGGGTTTTGGAACCTGGAGGTGACCACCTATGCCAGCGACAACGGCCATTACGCGCTGCGCACCAATGCGAACTACGACCTTTACGTGACCCAACGCCTGGTGCTGCAGCCGCAGTTCGAGACCAATTGGTATACCAAGATCGACCGCGGACGCGGCGTCGGCGCCGGGCTGTCGGATATCGATATGGGCTTGCGGCTGCGCTACGACATCAGGCGCAAGTTCGCCCCTTATATCGGCGTCGCCTATCAGCGCTGGTTCGGCGGCACGTCGAGCCTGCGCCGCGATGAAGGCCAAAAGATCAACGACGTGCGCTTCCTGGTCGGCCTGCGCACCTGGTTCTGAGAAGGGGCATGACATGGACGGAATGACCAAGACGCGCGACGCCTCGATCTACCGCATGGTGATGGACAAGCACATCTGTCCGTTCGGCTTGCAGGCGAAGGACTTGCTGGAACGCGAGGGCTTCGCCGTCGACGACCACTGGCTCGAGACGCGCGAGCAGACCGATGCGTTCAAGCGCGAGCACGGCGTCGAGAGCACGCCGCAAGTGTTCATCGACGGCGAGCGGATCGGCGGCTACGACGCGTTGCGCAAGCATTTCGGCAAGTCCGTGCCCGACCCGGACGAGACCACTTATGCCCCGGTTCTGGTGGTATTCGCGGTCGCCGCGCTGATGGCGCTGGCGACGAGTTGGGCGGCATTCGGCACGGTGCTGACGGTCCGCGCCGTCGAGTGGTTCATTGCCTTCTCGATGTGCGTCCTGGCCATCCTAAAGCTGCGCGACCTCAGCAGCTTCGCGACCATGTTCCTGAACTACGACCTGCTGGCCCAGCGCTGGGTGCCGTACGCGCGCATCTACGCCTTCGCCGAGGCGTTCGCCGGCGTCCTGATGATCTCCGGCGCCCTCACGATCCTGTCCGCGCCGGTCGCGCTGTTCATCGGCACGGTGGGGGCGTGGAGCGTCTTCCGGGCCGTCTACATCCAGGAACGCGACCTGAAATGCGCCTGCGTCGGCGGGGCCAGCAACGTGCCGCTCGGCTTCGTGTCGCTGACCGAGAACCTGATGATGATGGCGATGGCAATCTGGATGGGCGCGCGCCTTGTCTTCTGATCCCGCCTCAGCGCCCTCCGGGCAGCCCGGCAACTCAGAGCAGATCGACTACTGGAACGGTGACACCGGCGGCAAATGGGTCCGCAACCAGGAACGCCTTGATCTCGCTTTCCGCCCGCTGACGGCAACCTTGCTCCAGAAAGCTGCTCCGCAACCCGGCGAGCGCGCCATCGACATCGGATGCGGGTGCGGCGACCTCGCCCTCACAGTAGCCTGCTCTGTCGGCGCCAGAGGGAGCGTGCTCGCAGTGGACGTGTCCCGCCCGATGCTGGACCAGGCCCGGATGCGCGGAGAAGCGGCTGGCGAGGAGGCGCGGGCGACCGTCGAATGGCGCGAAGAGGATGCGGCAACGCTTTCGTTCGCAAACGGTGAAGCCGACCTGCTGGTATCACGGTTCGGCGTCATGTTCTTCGCCGATCCTGTTCAGGCGTTCCGGAATTTGCGCCGGGCTTTGCGGCCGGGCGGACGACTGGTCATGCTGTGTTGGCAAGCACTCGAAAAGAACGCGTGGGTTTCGGTTCCTCGGGCGGCGATGCTCAAAGTCGTGCCAGCGCCTGAGCCGACGCCGACGAACGCGCCGGGCCCGTTCGCCTTCGCGGATGCGGTTCACGTCAGCGGCATCCTGTTGCAGGCGGGATTCGTATCGGTTGAGAGCGTTGCCGTCGAGGCAGCCCTCGCGACAACGGCCGATCAGGATGCTTCCGCCGACGTGGCCCTTGAGGATGCGCTGCGCTTCGCAGTGGAACTTGGCCCGGCATCGGCACTGCTGCGCGAAGCCGATCCTGCGACATCGGAGCGTGCGGTATCAGCCGTGCGCGCGGCACTGCGGGAGCGGAGCGGCAACGGGCGTCCGTCGCTCGGCGCCGCCTGCTGGATCTACGCCGCAACGAACCCGGCAACGTGAAGGCTTGCTGCGAATGACCGACCTGCTCGGAAAAATCGGCGACGCGCTGCTCATGTCCGCCGGAATGGCCTGGAGCGTTGCCTGGAGCCTGGTGCTCGGGTTCGTTCTCTCCGGCCTGATCCAGGCCGTCGTCTCGCAGGAGCGGATGCGCGAGGCGCTCGGGCGGGACGGGATCAAGGAGATAGGCCTCGCAACGGCGTTCGGCGCCGCCAGTTCGAGTTGCTCCTACGCGTCCGCCTCGGTCACGCGCACGCTGTTCAAGAAAGGTGCGGCGCTTGTTCCGTCGCTCGCCTTTTTGTTCGCCTCAACCAACCTTGTGCTGGAACTCGGCCTCGTGCTGTACGTGCTGCTCGGCTGGCAGTTCATGGCGGCGGAGTGGGTGGGCGGCCTCGTTCTGGTGGCCGTTATGGCGGCCTTGGTCCGGCTCACCTACCCGGCTCGGCTGGTCGAGGACGCGCGAAACCACGAGGAGCCTGAAAGCGGCCACGAGCATTCCAGCATGCCGGTCGAGGGCGCAACGTTGTGGGACAAGCTGCGCAATCCACAGACCGCGGTCCGGGTGGCGCAGAACGTAGCGATGGACGTGTCGATGCTCTGGAAGGATCTGGTTGGCGGGTTCCTGATCGCCGGATTCCTCTCCGTCTTCGTGCCGCAGGACTGGTGGGCGGCCCTGTTCCTGAAAGGCGTGTCCCCTTGGCTGCAGGCGCCCGCGAATGCCCTCATCGGACCGGTCGTGGCCATGCTGTCGTTCGTCTGCTCGATCGGCAACGTGCCGATGGCCGCGATCCTATGGGCCAGCGGCATCAGCTTCGGCGGCGTGCTCGCCTTCCTCTACGCCGACCTCATCGTCTTGCCGCTGCTGGATGCCTACCGCCGCTACTTCGGATGGAAGATGGCGGCGTATATCGGCGGAGTCTTCTTCGCCACCATGGTGATCGCCGCACTCATCATGGACCTCGCCTTCTCCGGTCTCGGCCTCGTGCCCCCGCCCAACCCGGACGTGCGCGCCCAGGTCGAGACGTTCAGCTTCAACTATACGTTCTTCCTGAACCTGGCGTTCGGGGCATTGGCAGCGTGGCTTGCCTACGTCAGCCGCAAGAACCCGATGCGCCATGGGCATCAAAGGCATGGCGGGAACGAGCACGCTCCTCATCGCCACGGGGGATAGCGACCCGCCCGGCCACGGCGGCGCGCCTGGATCAGTCAGCGGTCCCCGTTCCATGGTCCGGGTCAAGGCAGTGGCCGTGCTCATGGTCGGCCAAGGTTTCCAGGATGCGGCAGTCCGCAGCGAACCCGCTGCGGCAGGCGTCGGTCATGCGGGCCAGCTCGGCCCTGAGGCTGGCTAAGCGGCAGAGTTTCTCCTCGACGGCGGCAAGGTGGGCGCTGGCCAGCGCATGAGCCTCTTCGCAGCAACGGTCCGGACGGTCGGCGAGGGCCAGCAGCGAACGCACGGCATCGAGGGAAAAACCGAACTCGCGGGCGTGACGGATGAAGTCCAGCCGGGCGAGATGCGCCTGGCCGTAAAGGCGGCGCCCGCCTCCGGAGCGCGCCGGGGCCGGCAGCAGGCCGACCTCCTCATACCAACGGATTGTCTGCACCTTGCAATGCGTGCGGCGGCCCAACTCGCCGATGCTGAGCGATTGTGTCGTCATGCGCGACCATAGCAGGCAGAGGGGTTGAACCTCTAGTGACTGTAGGTCCCATAAAGGGGCGAGCAACGACAGGAGCGCAGTATGCCAGACCATTTGCCGGCGATCGACGACAGCGAGACGCTGGCGTGGCGCATCGAGGGCATGGACTGCGCGTCCTGCGTCGCCAAGGTGCGGACCGCCGTCGAGCGGCTGCCGGGGACCTCCGACGTCGAGGTGAACCTGATGGCTGAACGACTTACGCTCCGGACGGCAGCCGGCTGGGCTGGCACGGACGCGGTGGAGCGCCAGGTGACAGGTCTTGGCTATCGGCCGAAACGATTGGACGGCGGCAGCGCGCCGGCCTCGGGCCGCGGCGGCGGCAGCGCGCATGATGACAGCGGCCACAAGCGTGCGCGCAGCCCGGCGAACGACTCCGGGGAGCGGGCGGGCGTGCCCTGGTGGCGCACCGGCAAGGCGACGTTGGCCGCAGGCTTGGCCGTGCTGGTCGGCGTGGCATGGGCGCTGTCGGCGGCGTTCCCTCGCGAGGCTTACTGGATTTACGTCGCGGCGACGCTGACGGCGCTGGTCCCGTTCGGCCGGCGCGCGTTCGCGCTGGCCCGGGCCGGGTCGCCGTTCTCGATCGAGACGCTGATGTGCGCCGCAGCCCTCGGCGCGGTGGCGATCGGGGCCGCGGCCGAGGCGGCAGTGGTGGTGTTGCTGTTCGCCGTGGGCGAGCTGCTGGAGAATGCCGCTGCCGGCCAGGCTCGGGCCGGCATCCGCGCGCTCGCCTCGCTGATCCCGCGCATGGCCCGGCGGGAGGCCGGAGGCAAGATCGAGGAGGCGCCCGCGGCATCGCTGGTTGTGGGCGACGTGGTCCAAGTGCGTCCGGGCGACCGGTTGCCCTGCGACGGCGAGATCGTCGAGGGCCAGTCGGCGCTGGACGAGAGCCCGGTGACCGGCGAAAGCATGCCCGTTCCGCGCGGGCCCGGCGAACCGGTGGTGGCCGGGTCGATCAACGCGGACGGCGTGCTGCGCGTCCGGGTGACGCGGGACGCTGCCGACAACACGGTGGCGCGGATCATCGCCATGGTGGAGGACGCGTCGGCCTCGCGCGCGCCGACGCAACGCTTCGTCGAGCGCTTCGCCCGCTGGTGGACGCCGGCGGCGATGGCGGCCGCGGCGCTCGTCATCCTGGTCCCGCCGCTGCTGTTCGGCGGCGACTGGTGGGTCTGGGCCTATCGCGGCCTGGCGCTGCTGCTGATCGCCTGCCCCTGCGCGCTGGTGATCTCGGTGCCGGCGGCCGTCGCCTCGGGCCTGTCGGCAGGCGCCCGGCGCGGGCTGCTGGTCAAGGGCGGGGCCGCGCTGGAGGCGATCGGCGCCGCGCGCACCATTGCCTTCGACAAGACCGGGACGCTGACCGAAGGCAAGCCGCGCGTGACCGACGTGGCGCCGCTGGCCGACGGGGTGGACGAGGCCTGCGTGCTGGCGCTGGCCGCTGCGGTGGAGAACGGGTCGAGCCATCCGCTGGCGCGTGCGATCCTGGCCGCCGCGGCCGAACGCGGCGTGCCGGCGCTCCAGGGCAAAGACGCTCAGGCCGTGCCGGGCCGGGCGGCGCAGGCGATGGTGGACGGGCGGCGCGTCGCGGTCGGCAGCCCGCGTCATGCGGCTGAAACCGGCCCAGGCCTCGATGCGGGCGCGCAGGCGCGTGCCGGGGCGCTGGAGGCCGAGGGCAAGACCTGCGTCGTGGTGCTGCGGGACGCTGTCCCGCTTGGCCTGATCGCGATACGGGACGAGCCTCGGCAGGACGCGGCCGCGGGCGTCGCGGCGCTGGTCCGCCTGGGCGTGGCCGCGGTCATGCTGACCGGCGACAACGAGCGGACCGGGCGAGCCATTGCTGGCAGGCTGGGCATGGATATCCGCGCCGGGTTGCTGCCCGAAGACAAGCTGCGCGAGATCGCGGCGCTACGAGCCGATGGGCCGGTGGTGATGGTGGGCGACGGCATCAACGACGTGCCGGCGCTGGCGGCGGCCTCGGTCGGCGTCGCCATGGGCGGCGGCGCCGACGTGGCGCTGGAGACGGCGGACGCGGCGATCATGCGCGAGACGGTGTGCGGCGTGGCGGAACTGGTGTTGCTGTCCCGCGCGACTCTGTCGAACATCCGGCAGAACGTCGGCGTGGCCGTCGGGCTGAAGGCGGTGTTCCTGGTCACCACGCTGACCGGCGTCACCGGGCTGTGGCCGGCGATCCTGGCGGACACGGGCGCGACCGTGCTGGTGACGCTGAACGCGCTGCGGCTGCTGCGCTGGCGGGGGCAGGGCTGATGCACGATGGCCTTCCTGGTTCCCGTGCTGGGCTACAGCGCGATCCCCGGCTTGCCGCCAAGGCCGGCGCCGCCGCGACCGTATGTCGGCACAGTCACGCACCTGCCGATTTCGGGCGCGCGTTCGCCATCGGCGTGGCGCTGAACGCTCTTTACGTGGCGCTCGAAGCGACATTCGGCATCTTTTCAGGTTCGCTGGCCTTGCTGGCCGATGCCGGCCACAACCTCTGCGACGTGCTTGGACCTCTGCTGGCCTGGAGCGCCAATTGGCTGGCCAAGCGCAAACACCATGTCAGCCGTGCATATGGCTTCAAGCGGGAGCCGATCCTGGCTTCGCTGCGCCTACATGTCTGCTCCATGCAACACTGCTAAGTTCCTGACCGCTCCTCGTCCGCGGCGCGCTTGGCTCGGCAACCGAACTTCAGGCGCTTGTTCCGCAAACTCCGCCAGGCTGGAGGCGGCTTAAGCTTCGTAGTCAGGCTTTACAAAGGGATGCGACCTGTCAGACGCCGCTGCCTTCCTTGTCCGCTCTTTATCTGACGATGCACGCAGTGTCTGGAGTCGTCAGACACGTTCAGCGGATGTCACTCCGCCGCGCGAAGGTGCTCCTGCAACCGGGGCATGAGCTCAACCAGGTTGCAGGGCCGGTGCCGGCTGTCGAGCTGCCATAGCAAAATGTCGTCCCAAGCGTCCTTCACCGCCCCCGTGCTGCCTGGCAGAGCGAACAGCAGCGTGCCGCCGGCCACCCCTGCGAGCGCCCGGGACTGCATCGTCGAGGTGCCGATCTTCTGGTAGCTCAGCATCCTGAACAGTTCGCCGAAGCCTTCGATCCGCTTCTCGATCACCCGCTCGAAGGCCTCGGGGGTCACGTCGCGCCCGGTGATGCCGGTGCCGCCGGTCGAGATCACGCAATCGATGGCGGGCTCGGCGATCCACTCCCGCAGCCGCCGCTCGATCGGCCCGGCGTCATCCCGCTCGATCCCCCGCGCGCCCACCCGATGGCCGCTGGCCTCGATCCGCTGCGCCAGCATGTCGCCTGACTTATCGTTTGCCAAGCTGCGCGTGTCCGAGACCGTCAGCACCGCGATGGTCACCGGGATGAACGTGCGGGTTTCGTCGATGCCTGCCATAACAGCTCCTTCAATGCAGCCGGACGACGGCCTGCCGCGACGGCTTCGGGGCCTGGAGTTGCGGCCAGAGTCCGGCCGCCAGCTCATCCAAACTCGGTGACGGCACGCCGAGCCGCGCAGCATACAGCCATGTGTAGGCCAGCGCACGCGGCACGTAGGCCCGGGTCTCGTCTCCTGGCAAGGATTCGATGAACAGCAGCGGGTCGGTCTCGTTCCTGATCGCGCCGAGCCAGCGATAAATCGTGCCCGGCCCGGCGTTGTAGCTCGCGAGCAAGCGGATCAGGTTGGGCCCGACATGATCGAGCCGTTCGAGATGCAGCAGATACTTCTGCCCGAGCGCCAGATTGGCGGCGGGGTCTTGCAGCTTGGGCGTGCCGGCGCCGGCCTGGATGTAGCGCGCCGTCGAGGGCATCAACTGCATCAGGCCGCGTGCGCCCGACGGCGAGACGGCTTCGGCATCGAAGTTCGATTCCAGCCGCGTCATCGCGTAGATCAGCGCCGGGCTGACTTGGAACCCGCCCGCCGGGCGCAAGCGTTGCGCGGGAATGCGGACCCGGGCCGGCTGCATCACCGCGTCGAGCTGCCCCGCCAGGTCCTGCAAGCCGGCCGCCCGCGCCACGACCAGCACGGACCTGCTGAACCCCGGCTGGTCCCGCGTTTCGGACCAGAGCAGCCGCAGCTCGGCCGCCGCCCGCTTGGGCTCGCCGGCCTGCAGCAGGGCGAACGCCCTCATGCCTCGCGGCCGGGCCTGCACCGCCTCGACATCCGCCTCGCCGAGCGTGGCGTCCGGCGCGTCTTCGGCAGGGATCGGCCGATGCAGCACGCGCCGCGCCAGCAGCCCGTAGAAGGTGCGTGGATCCTGTGCCGCCCGATCCATCCATGGCCCGTAATCGCCGGTTCTGGCCATCGACGCCCGAGCCGCCCAGAAAGCCGCCCCGGCCCGCTGCCCCGGCCCGATCAGCCCGGCATGGTAGGCCCGCTCGAACATCGTCTCGGCAAGACTGAGCCGGCCGAGCCGCCAAGCCGATAGCCCGGCGATCCAGCCTGCCAGGCCGATCTCTCCGTGCGCCTGGGCATCCGCTGCCGTGGCGATCCGCAGCGCGCCTTCGTTGTCGCCGGCGCCGAACATCGCCCGCGCGATCTCCGCCCGGAGCAAGGCCCCATAATCCGCGGCCATCTTGGTCCGCGCGACGGTTCGGATCGCCGCGTCGAAATCGCCGTCCGCCGTTTCCTGGCGCACGCGCCGGTCCAGCGCAGGGTTGCGCGGCAGCAGCGGCGCCTGCGCCTCGATGTCGTCGCCGTAAGGGGCCGGGGTGAAGACAGGCAGCACAGGCTCGTGCGGCGCCGGTTCGCCCTTCGGCAACCGGCTCATCAGCAAGTCGTAGATCGCCGGCGCATCAGGATAATCCGGATAGGCGCCCAGCCAGGCGCGCAGTTCCGCCGGGCTGGATCGTTTTGGGCCGGATAGGTAACGGTGCGCCAGCACGTAGCCGAGCAGCGGGCCGAGCTTCAGCGCCTCGATCGGCTCCGGCCGACCGCTGAACGCCGCACGCGCCGCATTCATCTCGGCCGCGGCGAGCGGCTGCGGCAAGGCGACTGATCCGTTCTCACTGGGCGGGGCGAGGCGCGGAATCGCGAGAGCGGTATCCTCGGGCGGGTCTTGCGCCCCGGCGGAGCTTCCCACCGAGATGAATGCGCCCGCCAAGATCGCCGTGCCAGCGACCAGGGCTTTTGCGGTCGGCAGGCTGATTCGTGAAAATACGCGCTCAAGCATGTTACTCCGCTGCTACAAGCGCGTAAAAACGCAAGCAATTCACGCAAAAGTGAACTGCCTTTACAGACGGTTCTAACCAGAACTTAATGCATCCTGTAAAGTCAGGGCGTCGGCCCACGCCGCCTGCTTGTTCACGCCAGTTTTCAGCCACAACTCAGGCGCGAGCATCGGCAGCGCCGCGACTGGCTCCGGCAACCCTGGGACAACCGCATGGGTCCAGCGGCCACGCGCCTGGCGCAGCCCGCCCGTCTCATCCGTCAATGCCCGGAGCGGCCCGGCCCCGAGCAGCACCACCCTTCGCGGGCGCACCAGCGCCAGCAAGCGGTGCGTGAACGCCAAGCACGTCGCGATCTCCGATTCGCTGGGCGCGCGCCCCCCGGGCGGCCGCCACGGCACCAGGAATGACAGCAGCATGGCGTTCCGCCCGAGTCCGGCGCTGCCAAGCACCCGGTCCAGCGCCGCGCCGACGGCGCCGCTGAACGCCCGGCCCGAGCGGTCGTCATCCGCTCCCGGCGCCTCCCCGACCAGCACCAGGCCGGCGCCGGGATCACCGTCCGGCAAGACCGTTCGCGACGCCGTCGCGCGCAAGGGGCAAGCGTCGAAGGAGTCGATCGCCGCCTGCAAGGCAGCAAAACTATCCGCCGCCGCGGCGGCTGCCGCAGCCAAGCCCGAGGGCGCCGCCAATGCGCGAGCCGGACCCTGGGCGATTGCCGGCGGGGACGGGGCGGGTGCGCGTGCTACGGCAGGCGCGAACCGGTCGCTTGGCGTTTCCAGCAGCGCCTCGTCCGCTCCCCACTCAATCTGCAGCCGAAGTGCGGCCAGCGCGTCCATCATGCCTCCGTTCGCCGATCAGCAGGATTTCTCCCGCTTGCCGGTTTTGCGCAACCGGGCAAACACCCTAATTGAATAGTCTGTCACGGGAGGATGGAATGTCAGAGCGCGAGGCGATGGAGTTCGACGTGGTGATCGTAGGGGCAGGCCCGGCCGGTCTCTCGGCCGCGATCCGGCTCAAGCAGCTCGCCCCCGAGGCTACCGTCTGCGTGGTGGAGAAGGGCGGCGAGGTTGGGGCGCACATCCTCTCCGGCGCGGTCATCGAGCCGCGGGCGCTGAATGAGCTGCTGCCGAACTGGCGGGAGGACGGCGCCCCGCTCAACACCGAGGCCAAGCAGGACCGTTTCCTTTACCTGACCGCTACGAGCAGCATCCGCATGCCCACGCCCAGGCAGATGCACAACGAAGGCAACTACATCGTCAGCCTCGGCGACACCTGCCGCTGGCTCGGCCAGCAGGCCGAAGGCCTGGGGGTCGAGATCTACCCAGGCTTCGCCGCCGCCGAACTGCTGGAGGAGGACGGGCGCATCGTCGGCGTCGCCACCGGCGACATGGGCATCACCAAGGCGGGCGAGCCCGGCCCCAACCACCAGCCCGGCATGGAACTCCGCGCCGCCTACACCCTGTTCGCCGAAGGCTGCCGGGGCAGCCTGTCCAAGACCTTGATGGAGCGGTTCGACCTGCGCTCGAACTGCGATCCGCAGACCTACGCCATCGGCATCAAGGAATTGTGGGAAATCCCCGCCGGGCAGCACCAGCCCGGGCTGATCGAGCATACGACCGGCTGGCCGCTCGACAGCAGCACCTATGGCGGCTCGTGGCTATATCACTTTGGCGAGAACCTGGTCAGCTACGGGTTCGTGGTCGGCCTGGACTACCGCAACACCTGGCTCTCGCCGTTCGATGAGATGCAGCGGTTCAAGACCCACCCGCACATGCGCAAGCACTTCGAAGGCGGGCGGCGCATCAGCTACGGCGCGCGGGCGCTCAGCGAAGGCGGCCTGCAATCGATCCCGAAGCTCACGTTTCCGGGCGGGGCCCTGCTGGGCGACGCCGCCGGGTTCCTCAACGTGCCGAAGATCAAGGGCACCCATGCCGCCATGAAATCCGGCATGATCGCCGCCGAAGCCGTGGCCGAGGCGCTGGAGAATAATCGTCCGCCGGAGCCGCCGGGCATGGAGGAGCGGTTTCGCCAGAGCTGGCTGCATGCCGAGCTGCACGGCGCGCGCAATATCCGCCCCGCCTTCGCCCGCTTCGGCCTGTATGGCGGCATCGCTTACGCCGCAGTCGACACCTACGTGTTCCGCGGCAAAGCCCCCTGGACCATGCACCACAGGCACGCCGACAACGAGGAGCTTGCCAAGGCTTCCAGCGCGCAGAAAATCCACTATCCGAAGCCCGACGGCACGCTCACGTTCGACAAGCTCTCCTCGGTGTTCATCAGCAACACCAACCACGAGGAGGACCAGCCGCCGCACCTGGTATTGCGCGACAAGGCGCGCTGGGAGGCGGTGAACTGGGACGAATACGCGAGCCCTGAGAGCCGCTACTGCCCGGCAGGGGTGTATGAGGCGGTCGACACCGACACCGACCATCCCCGGCTGCAGATCAACGCCCAGAATTGCGTTCACTGCAAAACCTGTGACATCAAGGACCCGACGCAGAACATCGATTGGCAGGTCCCTGAAGGCGCTGGCGGCCCCAACTACCCGAGCGGCATGTGAGCGGGGCGCTCTAAGCATCATTTCGCAGGACGGCCCGCCGTCATGACGCGAAAAATGATGCGTCTTCAAAGATTCCTAAGCAGACATTCGTGACACAAGCCACGAATGTCTGCTTAGGCCCGATAACGAGAAGGCGAGTACATGAATCCTGGCCGCACCATCAGCCGCGCCGCCCTGCTCGTTCTGTCGATGCTCTCGGCCTGCGCCGCGAGCAAGCCCGGCGGCAACAAGGCCGGCGCCGATTTCGAGCCGACCGGCGCGTTCGGCGACTATCTCTCCGGACGCTATGCCGCCAAGCTCGACGACATGGATATCGCCGCCGAGAGGCTGGAGAAGGCCGCCAAGCTCAGCGGCGTGCCCGAAGTGCAGGTGCAGGCCTTCATCGCCGCCGTCATGGCCGGGCGCCCGGAGGCGGCCAAGCTGGCGGGCGCCGTGCCGAACAACCCGGTCGCTGAGCTGGTGCTGGCCGATGCCGACGCGAAAAGCGGGCGCTGGAGCAAGGCCGAAAGCCGCTTCTCCCGCCTGCCGCAGCAAGGCTTGACCCAGATCCTCCGTCCGCTCCTGGTCGCCTGGTCCGAGGCCGGGGCAGGGCGCACGGCCGCGGCGCTGGCCACGTTGCAGCCTTTCGTCGACGGCGGGCGGCTGCGCGGCGTCATGGCGCTGCATTCCGCGCTGATCGCCGACATCGGCAACCAGCCGGCCGAGGCGACCCGGCTCTACCGCGTGGCCCAGGTCGACTACGGCGCGCTCAATCTCCGGCTCGGCGTGCTGCTCGCGAGCTGGCAGGCCCGGCAAGGCGCCCTCAACAACGCGCAGGCCCTCATCCGCGAGCTTACCGCGAGCAATGGCGACCTCGCCATCACCCGTCTCGCGCTCGAGGCGAACGTCGGCAAGCCGGTGGTCCGCAACGCGGCCGACGGCATCGCCGAGGCGTATCTGGCAATGGGCGCCACGTTGAAGCAGCAGAACGCTAACGATTCCGCCCAGGTCATGATTCGCCTCGCCCTGTCGATGCGTCCTGACTTCACCGCCGCCCGCCTGTTGCTGGCCGATCTGCAGCAGGGATCCAAGCGCAGCGACGCCGCGATCGAAACGCTGGAGCCGGTCGCCTCCAGCGATCCGCTCTACGCCCTCGTCCAGCTTCGGCGGGCCAGTCTTGAGGAATCGCTCGGCCAGACCGAGAAGTCCACCCGCTTGCTCGAACAGCTCGCCAGCGAATACCCTGATCGCCCCGAACCCTTGGCGCTCGCCGCGAGCAATCTCCGCCGCGCCGGCCAGTTCTCCGAAGCCGCCGCCATATTCACCCGCGCGATCGACCGCGTCGGCGCGCCCAGCCGCAGCGCCTGGCCGTTGTTCTACGAGCGCGGCGTCGCTTACGACCGCGCCGGGCAATGGGCCAAGGCGGAACGCGATTTTGAATACGCCCTCTCGCTGGCCCCCGACCAGCCGGGCGTCATGAACTATCTCGCCTATGCCTGGACCGAGCAGGACCGCAACCTGCCGCAAGCGCGAGCAATGCTGGAGCGCGCCGTGGAGCAGAGTCCGAACCAGGCCGCCTACATCGACAGCCTCGGCTGGGTGGAGCTTCGCCAGGGCGACACCGCCGCCGCATTGAAGAACCTCAGCAAGGCCGTCGATCTGCAACCCGAGGACCCGGTCATCAACGGCCACCTCGGCGACGCGCTCGCCGCCGTCGGGCGCTACCGCGAGGCCGAGTATCAATGGCGCCGGGCCTTGACCTTCAAGCCGGACGCCGCCGACGCCGAGCGCATCAATGCCCGGCTGAACTCGATCTCGGCCGCGAAGCCGAAGCAAGCCTCGACCCCTGCTCCGGAGGTGCGCTGAGCACGGTGCTGCACGAGGCGGCTCCGGCCAAGGTCAACCTGTTCCTGCACGTCGTCGGCCGCGCGCCGAACGGGTATCACCAGCTCGACAGTCTGGCGGTGTTTCCCGGCATCGCGGACCGGCTTCGCGCCGAGCCGGCGGCGGCGCTGACGCTGACCGTCGAAGGTCCTTTCGCGTCAGGGCTGGAGGCCGAGCCGGCAAACCTCGTGCTGCGCGCCGCGGCGGCATTGGCAAAGGCGGCGGGCTGCGGGGCGGGGGCATCGATCACGCTGCAAAAGAACCTGCCGATCGCCAGCGGCATCGGCGGCGGATCGGCCGATGCCGCAGCGGCCTTGCGTCTGCTGTCCCGAGCATGGGGCTTGTCGCTCCCGCCCGCAGATCTGGCCGGCCTTGCTGCGAGCCTGGGCGCGGACGTTCCCGTGTGCCTGCCATCGCGGCCGGCCCGGATGAGCGGCGTCGGAGACCTGCTCGGCACGGCGCCGGGCTTGCCGGCTTGCGGCATCGTCCTGGTCAACCCCGGCGTCGCGGTCTCGACCAAGGCCGTGTTCGAGGCCAGGAGCGCACCCTTCAGCGCTCCCGCCGAGCTGCCCGCAAGCTGGCCTGACGCAGCCGTCATGGCCGCCGACCTGGCATGTCTCGGCAACGACCTGCAGGCGCCGGCCCTCCTGCTCTGTCCCGAGATCGCCGCCGCCCTCGAGTGGCTTGGCGCGCGGCCTGGCTGCCTGCTGGCCCGCATGAGCGGCTCCGGGGCAACCTGCTTCGGCCTGTTCGCGAATACCGTCCATGCCGAGCAGGCCGCGTCCGCGGCGCCATCCGGCTGGTGGGCCTGGGGCGGGGCGCTTGCGCAATAGATTGGTATCGCCGTGGACCAGATGCTCGCCTGAGCACGGGGCGACCCGTCTTGCTATATGCAGGCTTCGAGGGTTGCGCTGGATGGTGCGGCGTATTGCCTCATGCAGAGGAGACGAGTGGCGGGGCATTCCATCACCTACGTCGGGCTGGATGTGCGCAAGGATACGATTGCGGCGGCGGCCGAGCCAGGCAAGCGGGGGGACGTGCGCGAGCATGGCAAGGTCGCGAACGCCCCCGCTGCCCTGAGAACGCTTGTGGCCAAGCTTACGCGCGTTGGTTGCATGGTGCGGTTCTGCTACGGTTGAGGCCCGAAGGGCGTCAACGGGCCATGTGGCTATGGCATTCAACGGCAACTGAGGACGGCAAGCCATGAGTGCGTTGTCGTTGCGCCATCGCTGATCCCGCGTCAGTCGGGCGACCGGATCAAGACCGGCCGACGTGATGCGATCAATCTGGCCAAGCGGCATCGCGCTGGTGAACTCATGCCGGTCTGGGCGCCGGACCAGGCGCATGAGGCTGTCCGCCGCTTGGCGCGTGTGCGCCAAGCGGCGGTGCGAAGCGCGCGCCAAGCGCGCCAGCAACTGCCGGGTTTTCTCCTGCGCCGCGGCCGCCACTGTCACCGGCCAGCCTGGACGCTGATGCGCCGGCGCTGGCTGAGCGGGCTCCACGTCGAGCGCGCTGCCCATCATATCGTCTTGGAGGATTGCATCGCGACGGCCGAGGCGGCAACCGCACGGCGCGACCGGCTGGAGGCGCATATCGAGGCGGCGTTGGCGGATTGGTCGCGGGCGCCGGTCGTGCGTAAGCGTCCGCGCCTGACCGGGGTTCTTAGTTATTCGGGTCGGCCGCTTTGATCGGTTACTGTGTCCAGTGCCAAGGCAAGAGGGTGTCGATCTGATTGATGGGATGTTCGGCAATACGCCCGAGCACGTCGGCCAGGTAGGTTTGAGGGTTGATGCCGTTCATGCGGCAGGTTTCGGCGATGGCGTCGATGCACGCCGCCCGCTGCCCTCCGGCGTCGGAACCGCAGAACATGTGGTTTTCCCATCCCAGAACCGGTGGTTTCATGGCGCGTTCGGCGGCATTGTTGGACATTTCGAGGCGGCCGTCAGCGGCGTAGCGGGTGAGCGCTGTCCAGCGCGACAGGGCGTATCGGATGGCTCCCGCCAGCGCGCTTTTGCCGCTGATCCGGTTCAGTGCGGCATCGAGAACCGCATGAAATTGGTCGGGCAGCGGGCGGGCGTGTTCCTGGCGGGCCGCTGCCCGCCGCTCGGGCGACTGACCGGAGATGCTGCTCTCGATGGCGAACAGGGCGGCAATCCGCTGCAAGGCCTCGAGCGCGATCGGCGAGGCGGTAGCGTGATGGATGTCGTAGGATTTCCGACGCGCATGGCTCCGGCTACGCCCTCGGCCAGCAACGGGCTGGCTGAGGGCGTATCCGGAGCATACAGGGCATTGAAGCCGGCATAGCCGTCCGCGTGCAGGAACCCATGGCAGCCGTCGAGCAGGGCCCCTGTCAGCTTCGCTGACGTCACGCCGTGGGTCAGCTCGCGCGATGGGATGGATGCCGCGGCGATCGGCCGAGTAGCGGTAGAATGCTGCCGGAAAGACATGCGAGCTCCCCTCCGGTGGCTCCGCCACCGGCTGCTTGGCAGACGGATCGCAAGGGCGATGGCCGCTCGTCGCGCACCAGAGCGCCCACAGCCGCCCGGCTCTAATACCAACTCGCGAAAGCATTCACTCGCAACGGGATTTCCACCGGCGCTGAAATCTGATTCGCTCTGCGGCCTCTGCTTTGCAAGGCTTCGCGCCATGGACCAGCCGGTCGAGGTCACCCGCGCGGAACACAGCTCCGGCGCGCTGCGGCAGATCGCCTCGCGTCTGCGCGATGGCCGCGGTGTTCGGCGCCTGCTTGCCATCGCCCTTGTTCTGGACGGGCAGTCCCGCGCCGAGGCGGCGGCGGCCTGCGGCATGGACCGGCAAATCCTGCGCGACTGGCTGCTGCGCGACAACGCCCGCGGGGTTGCCGGGCTGTCGAACCAGCCTATTCCCGGTCGACCGCCGCACCTGAGCGATGCGCAGATGGCCGAACTCAAGCAGGGTGCGCTCGACGGGCCTGACCTGGACCGGCACGGCGTCATGCGGTGGCGCTGCGTTGATCTGCAACGCGAGATCAAGCAGCGTTTCAAGATCTCGGCGCATGTTGCCACGGCCGGCAAATGGCTGGGCACGCTGAACCTGACCCGCTTGCAGGCGCGCCCGGCCCATCCGGGCAAGGATGCCGACGACGAGGCGGCTTTTAAAAACACGTCAGCGACATTGTCTGCCGCGCCGTGGCCGCGCGATACGGCGGCCCGGCCGGAGAGGTCTGGTTCGAAGATGGTTGAGGGCCGAAGGCCATCGGCCGCGTCGGTGAGCCAGGGGACGCTGGGCGCGGTTTGGGCGAGACTTGCCAAAGGTTCCGGCCGGCGTAGCCGGATGCAATGGCAAGGCGAGGGCGAACGCGGCTCGTGCCCGGTTGCCGAGCGCGATTGCCGCCGCGACCGGGCCTATGTCTTCGGCGCCGTGCGTCCAGCGCGCGCAGCCGGCGAAGCCCTAATCATGCCATCAGTCAACATCGAAGCCATGACCCTGCATCTGCGGCAGATCAGCGCGCGGGTCGTGCCCGGCGCCCATGCAGCGCTGGTCCTCGACGGCGCTGCATGGCATCGCACGGGCGGTGCGCTTGCCGTGCCGGATACTGCCACGCTGGTGCGGCTGGCACCCTACAGCCCTGAATTGAACCCCCTTGGAAAACGTCCGGGAATACCTGCGCGGCAACACGCTGAACATAACGGTTTGGGAGAGCTATGACGCCATCGTCGAGGCGTGCTGCAACGCCTGGACCTTCTTCATTGGTGATTTGGATCGGGTCGTCTCCGTAACCAATCGGGCTTGGGCAAAGGTCAATTCTTAGGCGGGTTGGTATGATCTTGCCCAAGCCGGGGGCCAGGACCGGGACCGTGGTGTCACCGGCGTGCAGCGCGCGCCCGGCCCGGACATGGCGGGCGATCGCCTCGGCCAGCGGCGACAGCAGGAACACGGCTGAGCCGACCCACTCCGCCAGCGTGGAGCGGTCAAGCTCGACGTCCTCGCGGGCGTAGATCACCGCTTGGCGGCGCAGCGGGATGTGATCGCAGTGTTTCGAGACCAGGACATGCGCGATCAGGCCCGGCCCCGGCCGGCCGCGCTCGATCGGCAACGAAGGCATCGGCTGCTGGACGATCGTCTCGTAGGCCCGGCAGCTCAGCTTTGGCCGCACGTGGCGGATCTCCTTGAAGCTGGAGGGGACATGCTCCAGCACGTTGCGCTCGTCCTGGCCGACCCGGCTGAATACGGCGCCGCCGCAGCCGGGACAGGCGCAGGGCGGCTCGTGGGTGAGGGTCTCGCGCGGCAGCTGCGGCGGCAGCGGCTTGCGCACCGGATGGCGGCGCTCACGCACGCCGGCCTGGCGCGATTGGGGACCGCCGGGCGACTGGGCCTGGGCGGCGCCCTCGGCCGCCTCCTCCTCCAGTTCGCCGATCAGCAACTCGAGCTGCTCGATGTCGCGGTCGAGCTGTTCCGACGACCGGCCAAATCGCGCGCGCCGCAGCACGGCCAGCTGCATCTTGAGTTTTTCAATGTGCAGCGTCCCTGTCAGCTTCGCTGACGTCACGCCGTGGGATCGCTTCGCGATGGCGTGGATCTCGGCGGCGTTGGCCGCGATCTCAATACCTTTGCGCGCCAGCTCGGCTTACAGGCCGGCGGCAAACTGCCGCAGCGCTTCGGGGTCGGTTGGCAAGGAGGCCGTCGCCCAGGACATGGCCTGATCGAACCAAAGCCGGACCCGGGCGTACAGCCTTTCCCGGGCTGCCGCCGGCGAAATTAGCCCGGCGTCAGACCGCCACGGGCGTGCGCGCCGGCGCCGGCGCCATCGCGCGATCGACGATCGGCGGCCAGACGAACCGGCCGGTCTCCAGCCTCTTGGCAAACAGGCACAGCCCGGTCCCATCCCAGTAAAGGCATTTCAAGTAATCCGCTTTATTAGCTCGGAACAGGAATAGGTGCCCGCTGAACGGATCAGCTACCAGCACCTGCCGCACCTGGGCTGCCAAGCCGTCGGACCCGTAGCGCATGCTGATCGGACGGCAGGCTAGATAGACCTTGGTCCCGGGCGCCGCCTGGATCACGACGCCGCCCGCAGTATTGTCAGCGCCCGCAGTTGCGCGCCACAAGCCAGGTCGATCTCGACCATGCCCGGACGGTCCGTAGCTGCCAGGGATGGCCATGGCACGTGGCCAGGCAATGGCGCCGCCGCCGCGGTCGGCGCCGGGCGAGCAATCAGGGCAGGCCCGCCATCGTCCGCGCGCCCCAGCACGCCGATCGGCACGAACCCGAGCGGCGGCTCCGCGACCACCGACTTGTCCGGCGCCGTCGGTGCGGCAGCGCGCGGTTGGGCTACGGCTTCTTGCAAGACGGCGCGGTGCCAACGGTAAATCAGGCTGGTCCAGAGCCCATAGCGGTGCGCCAGATCCTGCACCCGCGCACCGGGCGCAAGGCACGTCTCGATCACGCGCGCCCGGAATGCCGCATCATGCATTCGCCGTCGTTCGCCGCCGATCTCAATCCGTGTCTTCGTGGCTGCCGCAGCGGCAGCCATATCTGCCAACCTCGTGCTGTTTTTCATGCAGCGATAGAAAACAAGCCGACCGGGTCCTCACAAGGTGGCCATCAGCAGACGCTTACGTTCGCTGCAGGCACGGGTGAAGACGGGCGTGAGAGCCGCTGCCGTTTCCGGTCAGCACGTAGGTGATACGAAAGGGGAACGCCGTTGCAGCCTCGCGGAGAAAGGCGACGACGCTTGCTTCGGTTTCGCCATCTTTGGCCGCGAGATGGGCGGAGCGGGACCTCCGGTCGATAGCGACGAATAGGTCGCGCTTGCACCGCTTGCCATCGGCCGTTGCAGCTTCGGCAGATGCTTGATGTCGATGTGAATGAAGCCGAGGCCGTCGTCCTTGCAGGTTCCTGCCCCTTGGCGGGGCGGCCAGAAGCGATCTTGGGCCTGCGGTTCAGCCCTTCAGTGCGCAGGATGCGCCAGATGCTGTTGCGGTCGACACGCGGCAGGATGTGGCGGACGACGAAGGTAAGGTCATCCAGGGCGGCGTTGGCAGCCCGTCGCAGGGTGCAGATCACGGTGGGCTCTTCGTTGGCGGCTTTCCAAGGCAGGCGGCGAGGCCGGGCGGAGCGGTCCACGCAGGCCGCCACGGCGCGCTTGCGCCACTTGCGGACGGTCTCGGCGCTGATGCCTAGCGGCGCGCCACGGCGCCACGGCGCCACGGCGCCACGGGGCTCGCTGGAGCGCGCCATCTCGGCGGGCTCGGCAGGCGTGGCGCGGGCGTTCAGGTTGATGCGGAGCATGGGCCATCTCCGTCCCGCATTGGCGCGGCAGGCGCTCGAAGCGGTGGGCGTAGTTCGTGATGGCCAAGACTGCCGGATCCCAACAATGCTCCGCAACCGGGCAGTTAGGCTTAGATATAGTTAGCCAAAGAGAGATTTTTTGCTCCGGCAAATACCTGATAGGATGCTTGAAGCTGTGTTTGTAGCGTTGCCACGCGAGTAAGCGTCGCCGCGAGATCGGTATCCTGGGCGTTCGCGAGCTGTCCACTCAGCACTGTCTGCATTGCGGCAAGCGAGTCCCGCCGTTTCGCCAAGTCGGCTTGCACGTTGCCGAGCGCCCCACTCTCATTGGCAATCGCGCTGATAGCGCCGCCCAGCAGGCCGCGAGCGTTGCTCGAGATTGTTGCGTTGTCCGTTGCCGGCGTCACGCCCGCGAGTGATGCCAAAGCTTGCAGGATATCGTGTGCGTAGGAGCCGCTCGTCGACGTCAGGGTGTTCCTGTCGGCCACGACGCCCACCGGGACCTGCTGCCCGTCGCCCACCTCGATCTGCGGCGGTACGGCGCCGCCTATCGTTGGCGAGAATGGCCCAGGACCGCCCGATTGGACGGCAGCAATCAAGGTTGCCGCGTCGGTTTTCGGCACCGGCGCATTGGCCGTGTCGTCTCCGGCAAAAACGTAGACGTCTCCGATCTTCGTGTTCAGCAATTGCGCCACCTGCTCCAGCGCCGATCTCGCTTGGGCGCCGATCGTTCCTGCCTGCGACGCGCCGGCATCGCTGAGGGCGTTGGTGCGGGCAAAGAAATCTGACGCGATCGAGGTGATCTGGGTCAACGCCGTCTGGGTCACGGCGAGCCTGCCCGTGGCGGTATCGATGTTGCTCTGCCAGGTTTGCAGTTGCTGCACCGCCGGGCTTAGGTCCAGGCTTGTGCGTGTGCTGGAGCCAAGACCCGAATAGGTATTCGAGACGTAGCCAGTGGACTGCTGCACCTGAGCCGCGTCCAACTGCCGCTTGATCGAGGCGCTATTGTTTGCAAGCTGCCCCAGAAATCCGCCGGTAACTGATGTCAACCCGCTCATCGCACCATCTCCAGCGCCTGATCCCATATTGTTTGCACCGCAGAGATTACCTTTGCGTTAGCGGCGTAACTCCTCTGCAGCCCAACGAGGTCCGCCAGCTCCGAGTCAATCGAGATGCCGGTCGTTGCCTGAAGCTTGGTTTGCAGACTGGACTGCACGGCCTGATCGGTCTCGAGCCGCTGAGCGGCGTTGGCTGCGAGGTTCGCATGGCCAGCAACGATCGCCGTTGCCTGAGAAGCGACCGACCCCGGGCCTGTCCGCAAAACCGAGCCAAGCACGGAATTGATCAACGTCGCGTTGCCGGCCGTCGTTGCCGCGGCGTTTCCGTCACGCACCGTGCCCGGGGTTGCCAGCACGGTAGGATTGACCTGCACCGATTGGGCAAACCCGGCGCTCGTTCCGGGGATCGTACCGGACCCGTCCGTGAACAACTCCAAGCCTGCCGCCTTAAATCCCCCCGCGAGCCCTTGCGTAAAGCCATCGAGCTTCGCCTGCAGACCGGGCAATGTCGTGTCTCGCAACTCCAACTGGGCCGAAATCTGCCCGCCGGCAAGCGATGCGGGAGCCCCATTCAGCAACAGTTGCGGACCTGCCGCGCCCGGCATCAAAGACGCCGGGTCGATCGAGAACGGTCCGCTCTCCGCATCTGTCGGAAGAGGCGTCGTGTCACTCACCGCCAACACGTTCCCGTTGGACTGCGGCAGGAATTTCGCGCCCGTAAGCCCGCTCACGGTCGCAATTGCCGCATCCCGCTGATCTTCAAGCTCCGCCGTGGTCAGCCCACGCGCCTGTGCCATGACGATCTGCTTCGACAGTGCCCCGACCGTCCGCAGTGCCGTGTTGGCTTGGTCCACCGCGTCAACCAGGTTGTCCTGCGCCAATTGCCGCTGTCCTGAGATCGCGTTCCCGAGCGTATTGATCCCGCGCGCCAGTGCCGCAGCTTGGTTAGCCACCTGGCGTTGCTGCGTCTCGCTCGATGGATCATTTCCTAGCGTCGAATACGCATCGCGCAACGAGCCCAGCAGACTTGCCAGGTCTTGCCCGCTCCCCGGCGCCCCGGATGCCGCATCAACCGCCGACAACGCCGACTGCCGCGCCTGCCCGGCTGCCACGTCGGCCCCGGACGCGAACAGGTCGGTTTGCAGCGCGTCATCGACGATGCGCACCGCGACACCGCTCCGCACGCCATAGCCGACGCCGTCGCCCACGAAGCTGGAGACAGGCAGCACTTCCCGCGAGTAGCCCGGGGTATTGGCGTTCGCCACGTTTTGCGACACCACCGCGAGCCGTCGCGTGACGCTGTCGATCCCGCTCGCCGCTTGGCCGAGAATACTGTTGAGGGTCATGGCTGCCTATCTCCCGCTGTCCCGGCCGTTACCTCTTGATGTCAAGCGTCTGCTGCAGCAGTTCGTCCGCCGTGGTGACGATTTTGGTGTTGGCGGAATAAGCGCGCTGGGCGACGATCAGCTTGGTGAATTCTCCGGCAATATCGACGTTGCTGCTCTCGACTGCGCTCGTGACCAGGGCGCCTGCGTCCTTTTGCCCGGCAGCCTGCGACGTGCCCATGCCACTCTCCTCAGTCATGCGGAACGCCTGGCCGTTTTCCCGGTGCAGCGCGTCCGGACTGACGAACGTCGTGACGGGAATCTGCGCCACCACTTGCGTGGTTCCATTGTCGTAGCTGACTGACACATCTCCGTTTTCTTTGAGAGACACGCCCTTATAAGAGCCGGTCGTGTCGACGCCGTTGGCATCTGTTGAGGTATAGTCTTGCCGGTCGATCCGGATCGGCACAATGTTGTCCTTATTACCGCCGACCCAGCCCGCCAGATAATCGCCGCTGCCATTCACGAGATAGCCCTCGCGGTTCAGGCTGAAATTGCCGGCCCGGGTGTAGAGCGGAGTCGGATTAATTGCCGTTGACGCCGCGCCACTCTCTCCCGTCGGGCGATAGACTGTGAAGAATCCCTGACCGGAGATCGCAAGGTCAAGCGGGTTGTCAGTTTGCGTCAGGGCGCCTTGAACGCTGTTCACGTAGTCGGGCCGGGCGATGACGGCGCCGGGCTGATTGAGGCTTTGCGAACTGGACGTGATGTAGTCGATGAAGTTGGTGTCCGTCCGCTTAAAACCGACCGTCTGGCTGTTGGCGACATTGTCGCCGATGTTGCCGAACGCGGCGGATTGAGCGTTCAGGCCACTAACGGCGGTATTCAAGGCCCCGAAGAGCGACATAGAGTATTCCTTCTGGTCAAACGGCCGTCCATCGGCCTTGCAGCAAACCTTGTTGCACTTCCCGTGCCATTTGTTCGGGCCAGTGTTTCCAAGCCTGTTCTGAACTTTTCGCTGGCGCAACACGGCAGAATTGACCGGGTAAGCCATCCTCACCCGGCAATTTTGACCGAGCTTCTGCGGTCTTTCCTCGTAATTTCAGCCCGGCAACAGTGGCCCGCCTCTTGCTTTGAAGCCGGCAATGTCAACCGCACCTTCACTCTCCATATTCTCGCCGTCCACGAGCCGCAGCCCCGGCGCCGTGCAAGCCGGACTGCCCGCGCCCAGCGATGGCCCAACTTTTCTCGACCAGGTTAGCCAGGCGCTGGACGCGACCGGGCCAAACGGATCAGCCACTCCGGGCGCAGTCCTTCTGCCGCCGCAAGGCGTTGCCGGGGGATATGGCTTGGCAACGCCGTCCAGCGCGGATGAGCAATCAATTACAGAGTCCGGGTTAATCGTTCGATCTGACTCAGTCGTGAGGGCGCCCGTCCGCGCCTTGACGTTCTTGACCAGTCGGAACGCCCTCGCGGAGACCGGCCTCGTAAGCCAATTCGCGACCCCGGCCGAGACAACGCCCTCTTTAAGCCTTGGGTCCGCCACTGCGCAGGCAACATCGGATGCGCCTTGCATCGCCGTTGCCGGCCGTGCCGATCAGATCAGCGGGCGGCAGGATACGGCAGCGGCACATGATGCCGCCGGTTCGGCGCCAGCGTCTGCCCCGTCGCAGCCCGGCCACATCCGCGCGCCCAACCCACAAGCTTTCCTCAGTAATCGCAATCCGCCGGCCCAAGCCGCCATCCTGCCATCAGCAGGCGAACAGCCTGATTCCGCTGAACTGAAGACACTCGTTGGCCAACGCCAACCAACTCGGAAGAGTGGCGGGAAAGGCGCGCTTCGCGACCAAGCTGAGGCGACCACGCCAGATCCGCAATCGGGCGCGTCACTCAACGTCATGGCGGCGCCAATTGCGACTCCAATGCCCTTACCGCCAGTGACGACGGACGCGAGCGGCCTTGCGGGACCGGTTTTATCAAATCAGGGCTGGGCGCAGGACAATTTGCAGTCGAGAACTCCAGACCAGGGCAGCAATGAAACAGTCTCCAATGACAGCCGTGTCGGCGCGGCAGATCCCGCAACGCTGCTGCCTCAAGCCAAAACTGCTGCCGAAGAAGCATTAGCCGCTCCGACGCCGAGACCAGAATCCGCAATCGGTCAAGGGCGTACGCCTGGCGAGACGATGCAGCCGACCGGATCGGCTGCCGCATCCAACAAAGCACGCAACAGTCCGACCATGCCGTCGCCGACCATCCAGCGTCCTGCAGAGCTCTCCGATGAAGCCATTTTACTTGCAAACCCGCAGATCCAGACCCGTCCCATAGTCGAGCCTGCAGGCACAGCGATCGACAGCCAAGCTGCCATCAACGCGGCCGCAAACGTCACACTGCAGCCAACGGCCGCAACTCCTGCCAAAGCCGATCGGATTGTTCCCGCGTCAGGGACAGTTTCGCCAGCTAATGGGCCGGGGCCGCTTCCAAGTGCGTTGCGATCTCAAGGCGGCGTAGCCGTTACGGCAATTGCTGGCGACAAAATCCAGGATGCCGCCCGCAACCCAAAGGCGGCAGAAGCCGTCGATGCAGCGCAGCCTAACAACAGCTCAACCGATACCGGAGCGCTCCACGGCGCTCTTGCGGCAGCGTCGGCTCACACGCCCTCCGAGAGCCAGACCGCCTCGGCGCTGCAGTCTTTCGCCCAGTCCACGCCGGCGACTGCCGCGATAACGCACTCTTCCGCTCCAGCGCCGACCCTGCCTCCAGTGCCGCAAGCCGTCGTCCAGTCATCGCCGCCCCCGCCGTCTGCGCAGCTTGGTTTGGCCTTCGCAACGCTCACCGGCGCCGGCACTCCCGAAACGCCGCAAAGCCTGGTCATCCGGCTCGACCCGCTTGAGCTCGGCAAGGTCGAAGTCCGCATCGACCGCACCGATGGCGGCCCGGCCCGCGTCGAACTCGCAGTCGAGCGCACCGACACCCTTATGACACTCCTGCAAGACCGGCCGCAGCTCGACAAGGCGCTTGATCTAGCCGGCGTTCCGCCCGAAGGCCGAACGCTGCAATTCAGCCTTTCCAGCCCCGGCCACGGGTCAAGCCTTGCCGGGTTCGGGCCTGGTTCGAATGGCGGGTCCGGCGGGCATGGCGCCTGGGGCGGCCGCAACTATCCCGGCCATAGCAGCTCGTCCGGCGGCGAACCGGAACGCAAGAGCCGCAGCATTTGGCTCCGCGATGGAATCGATATCACAGCTTAGAATCGAAGGTGCAGCATGAACGTCAGCAACGCCACGAGTCAGTCCGCCACCGCCGCGCCCGCCGCAGCCGGGCAAAGCGCGCTCGGGTCTCTCGGCAGCAATTTCAACGACTTTCTCAACTTGCTCATGACACAGCTAAAAAACCAGGACCCGACCAGCCCGCTCGACACCAACCAGTTCACAAGCCAACTCGTGCAGTTCACCAGCGTCGAGCAGCAAATCAACACGAATACAAGCCTGAACACATTGATCCAGGCAACGCAGGGCGCAAACCTGTTGCAGTCTTCCTCGTTGGTTGGGCAGGACGTAGAGGTGTCGGGCGATCAGCTCAGCTTGCAGAACGGTCATGGCACGGTCAGCTTTCAGACGCCGACGTCTGAACCGGTCAGCATCGGCATCTATTCCAGCGCCGGAACCAAGCTGCGCGATGCCACGATCACCTCCAACCCAGGCAGCAACAGCTGGAACTGGGACGGCGCCGACGCGGCCGGCAACGCGCTCCCGGACGGTCCCTACCGGGTCATCGCGGTGCGGCAGGACGGCTCCGCCGTGCCGTTTACGACCCGTGCCATCGCGACCGGCGTCCAGCGTACGGCCGACGGCATGAAAGTTCAGCTTGGCGGCCTCAACGTCGATTTCAGCGCCGTCCAGTCAATTGGCGCCCAGTAGGCATCTTCTGCCGATCCGTTAACCTTTAAGAAACACTATCCAGCCAAACTCCCGGCATGGGACGTTGGCAAAACGAGAACGAGCTCTTCGAAGGTCAATCCGCATGAGCGGTTTGGCCTCCATGTTGGCAGGCTTGCGTGCGCTGGGGCCGTTGAAGCTCGGCGCCTTGGCCGCGGTGGCGCTCGTCTCGCTCGGCCTGGTCGGCGCATTGGCATTGCATACCGGCAGCGAACCCATGTCGCTGCTGTATGCCGACCTTGAGTTGCGTGAGGCCGGGCAAGTCGTCGACCAGCTCGACAAGGCGCATATCGCGCATCAGAGCGAGGGCGGCGGCACCCGCATCCTCGTCCCTTCGGACCAGGTTGACCGCGCCCGCATGCTGCTCGCCAAGGAAGGCCTGCCGTCCGGCGGCTCGATCGGCTACGAGATTTTCGATCGCTCCGACGGGCTGACCGCCAGCGCCTTCCAGCAGAGCATCAGCCAGACCCGGGCACTGGAGGGCGAACTCGGCCGGACCATCCGCAGCCTGCAGGGCGTCCGTGCCGCCCGGGTCCATCTCGTGCTGCCGCGACGCGAGCCGTTCTCAAGGGATCGGCAGGACGCTCAAGCCAGCGTCGTGCTGACGATGGCAGGCGCTGCCCGGCTTGATCGTGAGGGCGTGCAGGCCGTGCTGAACCTGATCGCCGCTGCCGTGCCGGGCCTGAAGCCTAAGAACATTGCCATCATCGACAGCCGCGGCAATCTCCTGGCCCGGGCCGGGCAGCCGGAGGCGGGTCTCGCAGCCGCCCAAAGCGGCGAGGAGCTGAAGCGCGCCACGGAGCTGCGGATTTCCCATGCCGTCGAGGAAATGCTGGAACGCAGCCTGGGCGCCGGCCGCGTCCGTGCCGAGGCCACGGTCGATCTCGACTTCGAGCAGGTGCACGAGACGCAAGAGAAATTCGATCCCGACGGCCAGGTCGTCCGCAGCCAGCAGAACAGCACGAGCAGCAGCAAGAGCACCGAAGCCCAGCAGAACGTCTCGGTCCAGAACAACCTTCCGAACGCCGATCCTCAGGCCGGCGCCGCTGGAAGCCAGGAGCAGAAATCAGACGAGACGACGAACTACGAGATCAGCAAGACCGTCCGTACCGTTAATCGCGACCAGCCGCAACTGCGCCGCCTAAGCCTCGCCGTCATGGTCGATGGCGTGACGACGGCCGGCGCCGATGGCAAACCGAATTGGGCCCCGCGCTCGGCCGAGGAACTTGCCCGCATCGCCAACCTCGTGCGCAGCGCGGTCGGCTACGACGAGAAGCGCGGCGATCATGTAGAAGTCGTCTCGATGCGCTTCGCCGGCGCCGACGCCGCCGCCGAGCCTGCCGCCACGTCCATCTGGTCGCAATTCACCAAGGCCGACGCCGTCCGCCTCGCGGAAGCGGGCATCCTGGGGATAGCAGTCATCCTGTGCCTGCTCTTGGTCCTGCGCCCGCTCATGCTGCGCTTGTCGGTCGTGGCGGGCCAGCCTGCTGCCGCCTTGTCCGGTCCCGAAGCCAGGGCGGCCATCGCCTCGGGTGAAACCTTTGCCGAAGAAGACTCCAACGCCATGGTTCAGATCGCCAATGTCGACGGAGAGCTGCGCGCCGCCTCCATCCAGTCCGTCGCGTCACTCGTCGACCGTCACCCGGACGCAACTCTCGCCCTCGTCCGCGGCTGGCTTGCCCCGGAGCCCGGCGAATGAGCGGCGCCAGCACCCGCCTGCTCCCGATGCCGGAGGGCAAGCCCCCGGCACTGAAGCTGACCGGGCGTGAGAAGGCGGCGGTCCTGATGCTCGCTGTCGGCGAAGAGAAGACCCGCAAGCTCTTCGGCATGATGCACGAGGACGAGATCCGCGACGTATCCTTCGCGATGGCACAGCTCGGAACCGTCCGCGCGTCGGAAGTCGAAGCTCTGTGCGCCGAGTTCGTGCAAGGGATCGGCGGCCCCAGCGCCCTCGTCGGCAGCCTGGAAACGACGGAGCGCCTGCTCCAGTCCACGCTGCCGAAAGAGCGGGCCGCGCAAATCATGGAAGAGATCCGTGGTCCAATCGGGCGTACGATGTGGGACAAGCTTGGCAACGTCAACGAGGCCGTATTGGCCAACTACCTGAGAAACGAATATCCGCAGACGGTCGCGGTGATATTGACCAAGGTGAAGCCTGATCATGCCGGCCGCGTGCTGAGCCTGCTGCCCGACAACTTCGCCATTGAAGTCGTCATGCGGATGCTGCGCATGGAAAGCGTGCAGAAAGACGTGCTTGAGGGCGTCGAGCGCACCTTGCGGTCTGAGTTCATGTCGAGCCTCGCCCAAAGCGCCCGGCGCGACAGCTATGAAGTCATGGCCGAGATCTTCAACAGCCTCGACCGTCAAACTGAAAGCCGTTTCGTCGGCGCGCTTGAGGAACGCAACCGGGAAATCGCCGACCGGATAAAGGCGCTCATGTTCACCTTTGAGGACTTGCGCCGGCTTTCGGCCCCACACCTGCAAGTCCTGTTGCGTTCGGTCGACAAGGAGAAGTTGCCGTTGGCGCTGAAAGGCGCCTCGGACGGTATGCGCAATCTCATCTTCGGCAACCTCAGCGAGCGCGCCGGGCGCATGCTCCAGGAGGAGATCGCCGCACTCGGCCCCGTCAAGCTCCGCGACGTGGATGATGCCCAAGCGATGATGGTCGCGACCGCAAAGCAGCTCGCCGGGAGCGGCGAGATCGAGATTAGTCAATCTGGCGCCGAAGAGATGGTGGACTGATGATAGAAAATGAATACCGTTCGAGCGCGGCCCTGGGCATCCTCTATGCCGAGGATTTCGATGCCGAGCCGGAGCAGCCTGCGCCAGCGCCCGAGCCTGCGGCCAAGCTCCGGCCAGTTCCGGAGCCTCAGCCCGAGTTGGCGCCAGAGCTGATGCCTGAGGCGAAGGCGCCGCAGGCCATGCCGCGCGCCGATGTCAACGCCCTGTGCATCCGCGCCGTCGAAGCCGCGCAGGCGGCCTGGGCGGACAGTGCCCAGGAGCGCCGAACCCTGGCGCTTGAGGCCCTTGCCGAAGGGTTGGCCAGTGCGCGGCATGATTCCGAAGAGGCGGCGGAAGCGGTCGCGGACGGCGTTGCCCGAACGGCGCTGGCCATGGTGGCGAGCCTGCTGCCGGAGCTCTGCAAGTCGCACGGCGATCAGGAGGTCCGCTTGCTTGTCAAGACGTTGCTGCCGCTGATCGCCCGCACAGGGCCGGTCGTCATCCGGGTGCGACCGGAACTCATCGATCTGGTCCGCACCGATATCGACACGCTCAACGACGGCGCGTTCGAGACGGTTGAGCTCAGGGCGGCGAACCTCTCCGCCGGGGATGTCAAGCTGTCATGGGACGAGGGCAGCCTTGCCCGCGACAGCGCCGCGATCAGGAAAGCGATCGAGGACAGCCTCGCGCAACTCGGCCTGACCAACGCGCCCGAAACGATCTCAAGCCTGCAAGACGCATGGAGCTTCGCGTATGCCGAATAGTATGGACCTTGCCGATCTCGCAGCCCCGGGCAGCGATCAAGCTCCGATGGAATCGCCCAGGGTCCCGCGCAACCTGGACGCCGTGTATGACATCCCCGTCACCGTCAGCGCCGTGCTCGGCAACGCGACGATGCAGGTCAGCCAGCTCCTGAAGCTGGGCCGGGGCGCGGTGATCGAGCTCGACCGCAAGCTCGGCGAGGCGATCGACATCTACGTCAACAACCGTCTGGTCGCCCGCGGCGAGGTGGTCATGGTCGACGAGACCCGGCTCGGCGTGACCATGACCGAGATCGTCAAAGGCGACCGGGCTTCGTAGGGAGAATTGCCATGCAGGTGCTCATCATCGGCTCGCTCGCAGGCGAGTTGGGCCAAGCCGCGCAGATCGCCACGACCCGCGGCGCCAAGTTGCAGCAGGTGGACGACGACCGCGCAGCACTTAACTATCTCCGGGCCGACGCGCGGGTCGACTTGGTGCTGCTTGCCCTTCCGCATGACGTGTCGGGTCTCGTCCGCGCCCTTTCCGCCGAGCGCATCCCGGTCCCCGTCGTGGCCTGCGGCATCGATTCCGACGCGGACGATGCGGCTCGCGCCATCGCCGCCGGCGCGCGGGAGTTCCTGCCCTTGCCAGCCGACCCGGACCTGATCGCGGCCATCCTTGAAGCGGCGTCCGGCGAAAGCCACGCTGTTGTCGCCAAGGACCCGGCGATGCTCGCCACGATCCGCCGGGCCGACCAGGTGGCCGCGGCTGAGGCCAGCATCCTGATTACCGGCGAGAGCGGAACCGGCAAGGAGGTGCTCGCCCGACATATCCATCGCCGCTCGCGCCGCGCCCAAGGCCCGTTCGTCGCCCTGAACTGCGCGGCCATCCCGGAGAACCTGCTGGAAAGCGAGCTATTCGGCCATGAGAAGGGCGCGTTCAGCGGCGCGATCGCGCGGCGCCTCGGCAAGTTCGAAGCGGCCAATGGCGGCACCTTGCTGCTGGACGAGATCAGCGAGATGGACGTGCGCCTGCAAGCCAAGCTGCTGCGTGCCATCCAGGAGCGCGAGATCGACCGCCTGGGCGGAACGGCCCCGGTCAAGGTGAACGTCCGCATCCTGGCCACCAGCAACCGCGACCTGCAAGCCGAGGCCGCCGCGGGCCGTTTCCGGGAGGACCTTTACTTCCGGCTCAACGTCGTCAACCTGCGCCTTCCGCCGTTGCGCGAGCGGCCGGGCGACATTCCCGCGCTCGCCGAACATTATGCCCGCCGCTATGCCGAGGTGAACGGGGTTCCATTCCGCCGGCTCTCAAGCTCCGCCCTGGCCCGTCTTTGCAATCACGCCTGGCGCGGGAACGTGCGCGAGCTTGAGAACACGATCCATCGTGCCGTCCTGCTCGCCGCCGGGCCGGACATCGAAGCGGAGGCCATCGAACTCCCTGCCAGCGGCGCGATGCCGGCAGCCCAGGCTCACGGCGCCGCCGGCTGCTTCGTCGGGCGCACGGTCGGCGAGGTCGAGCAGGCGCTGATCATCGATACCCTCGGCCACACCCTGGGCAACCGCACCCACGCCGCAACGATTCTCGGCATTTCTATCCGTGCGCTGCGCAACAAACTCCGCGATTATGCCCAGGCAGGCGTCGCGGTGCCTCCGCCGAGCGTCGCGAACGGGGTGCCTATTCCATGTTGACGACCCTTCTTGGCCGGGCAAAGCCGATGTTGCCCGGCACCGACGTTGGCCTCGCGCTGGGCATCATCTGCCTGCTCGCCGTCCTCGTCATCCCGCTCCCCACCACCTTGCTCGACCTCGGCCTCGCGCTCTCCGTCACCGCGTCCATCCTCGTGCTCATGGTGGCGATGTTCCTGACCCGCCCGCTGGACTTCACGAGCTTTCCGACGCTCCTGCTTCTCACCACGCTGCTCCGCCTCTCGCTCAACGTCGCGACGACGCGCTTGATCCTCAGCCACGGCAACGAAGGCCCGACGGCCGCCGGGCACGTCGTCCAGGCATTCGGCGGGTTCCTGATGGGCGGCGATGTCGTGATTGGGGTGATCCTGTTCGCCATCCTGCTGGTGGTGAACTTCATGGTCATCACCAAGGGGTCGGGCCGCATCGCCGAAGTCGCCGCCCGCTTCAGCCTCGACGCGATGCCCGGCAAGCAGATGGCCATCGACGCCGACCTGTCCGCCGGGCTGATCGACGAGAAGGCCGCCCGCACCCGCCGGCGGGAGCTTGAGGAGGAGAGCGGCTTCTTCGGCGCCATGGACGGCGCGGCGAAGTTCGTCCGCGGCGACGCGATCGCAGGCTTGCTGATCACCGTCATCAACGTCTTCGGCGGCCTCGCCATCGGGCTTGTGCGTCACGGCATGCCGTTTGCCGACGCTGCCGCCACGTATACCACGCTCACTGTCGGCGACGGCCTCGTCAGCCAAATCCCCGCCCTGCTCGTCTCCACCGCCGCGGGCATCGTCGTCACCAAAGGCGGCATGGAGGGTACCGCCGACGCCGCGCTCATGCGCCAACTCGGCGGCAGCTCCAAGCCGCTGGCGCTTGCCGGCGGCGCCGCAGCCGTGCTTGCCCTCATGCCCGGCCTGCCCACCCTGCCGTTCCTCGCCCTGGCGCTCCTATGCGGCGGCGGCGCTTGGCTCCGTCACAAGAACCCGAAGATCGCCGAGGTCGAAGAGGCTCCGGTTGACGTCGCTCCCGGAGAGGCGCCGATCACCGACGCCCTCCGCATGGACACGATCCGGCTCGAACTTGGCTACGGCCTGCTGGCGCTCGCAGGCGGCGACAAGCCGCGCCTCACGGAGCAGATCAAAGGCCTCCGCCGCAGCATCGCCGCCGAGATGGGCTTCGTTCTCCCGCCCGTCCGCATCCAGGACAACCTGCAGCTCGAAGCCGATAGCTACGCGATCAAGCTGAAGGAGATCGAGGCCGCGAAGGGCGAACTGCGCCCGGCGATGCTGCTGGTGATGGACCCGTCCGGGACCGTGCCGGACCTGCCTGGCGAGCGCACCACCGAACCCGCCTTCGGCCTGCCCGCCCTGTGGATCGATCAGGCCAAGCGCGACGAAGCCATGCTCCGCGGCTGCACCGTCGTCGACCCGGCCAGCGTTCTCACCACGCATCTCACCGAGATTGTCCGCGACTCCATGGCCGAGCTTCTCTCCTACGCCGAAACCGCCAAGCTGCTGGAGGAGCTTCCCCGCGAGCAGCAGAAGCTGGTCGCGGAACTCATTCCGCTGCAAATCTCCATCGGCGGCGTCCAGCGCGTGCTGCAGTCCCTGCTTGCCGAACGGGTCAGCCTGCGCGACCTGCCGACCATCCTCGAAGGCATCCATGAGGCCTGCGCCACCGGAGCGCGCGCGATCCCATTGCTGACCGCCCACGTCCGGTCCCGCCTCGCCCGCCAGCTCAGCGACAGCCACACCGGCCCCGGCGGCTTCATCCCGCTCATCACCCTCTCGCCCGAGTGGGAAGCAGCCTTCGCGGAAAGCCTTGCCGGCCCGCCGGAGGACCGCCAGCTTGCCATATCGCCCTCCCGGCTCGGCGAGTTCATGCAGCGCTTCCGCACCGTATTCGAGACCGCGACCGGGGACGGCGCCGTCCTGCTCTGCTCCGGCCAGATCCGCTCCCACGTCCGCGCCATCGTCGAACGCCTGCGTCCCTCCACCCCGGTCTTGGCGCAAGGAGAGATCCACCCCCGCGCCCGCATTCGCACCGTCGCGATGATCTAGCCAGGAACTAACTGGCACAAAGTTTGCAACTCGCTCAGCATCCCGCTTGATCGGCCTATGACAGCGGCCCGGTCAGCGATGTTGAGGGAGTGGCTGCCATGATTTCACGCCGTATGACCTTCAGGCTTGCCGCCGCGACGGCTTCCGCGACCGCCTTCAGCATCATGCCCGCCTGGGCTGCCGATAAGACCATCAAGGTCGGCATCGCTCTCGCCTTCACCGGCGCTGACGGCGAGAACGCCCTTCGCATCGCCAATGGCGCCATCCTCGCCTTCAATGAGGCCAATGCCGCCGGCGCCGTCAAAGGCTACACGTTCGAACCGGTCAAGCTCGATGACGCGACCGCAACCGCCGGGCAATACGATCCGGCGCAAGCCGCGACCAACGCCCGCAAGATGGTCTCCGACCGGGAGTACCTCGCCGCCATCGGCCCGCAGATGTCAGGGTCCGGCAAGGCGATGTCCCCGATCCTCAGCCAGGGCGGCCTGCCGATCATCACGCCCAGCTCGACCAACCCCGACATCACCAACCCGAAATTCGCCGCGCAATACCGCCCGGGCGGCAAAGCCATCTATTTCCGCACCGTCGCCACCGACGATTATCAGGGGCCCAACATGGCCAACTACATGGCCGATACCCTGAAGGTGAAATCAATCTTCGTCCTCGACGACTCCGGCGCATACGGCGTCGGGCTGGCTGACGCCTTCCAGGCCCAGGCCGAGAAAATCGGCATCAAAATACTCGGCCGGGACCGGCTTGATCCGAAAGCCGCCGACTATTCCTCGATCCTGACCAAAATAAAGGCACTCGCCCCAGACGCGATCTATTACGGCGGCGTGTCCCAGGCCGGCGTCAAGCTGGCCAAGCAGTCCTATGACATCATCCCCAACGCTGTTAAGGCCGGCGGCGACGGCGTCAACAGCGTCGACTTCCTGAAAGGCGCCGGGTTCCCCGCCGTCGAGGGCTGGTATTCCACCGTCGCCTCCCCCCACGTCAGCGATGACCCGAAAAC
The DNA here is from genome assembly GCA_965217935.1 of Acetobacteraceae bacterium. Taxonomy (GTDB): domain Bacteria; phylum Pseudomonadota; class Alphaproteobacteria; order Acetobacterales; family Acetobacteraceae; genus JBBROS01. The sequence goes on from OZ244581.1 coordinate 3,108,949, forward strand.
CGCCAAATTCAGCGACGACTACTCCAAGGCATTCGGCTCGCGCCCGGACGACTACACCGTCTGCGCCTACGTCGCCGCTGAGGTGGTCATCGGCGCCGTCAAGACGCTCGCCGCCGAGGGCAAGCCCGTCACCCGCTCGGCCGTCCGCGAAGGCATCCAGAACACGTCGCTGAAAGACAGCCTGATCGGGCCGATCAGCTTCGACGCCAACGGCGACTTGAAGGACAAGATCATCAGCGTCTTTCAAATCGTCAAGGATGCCAAGGCGCCGCTCGACGACGTGAACGCGCAGTACAAGTATGTCGGCGTGGCGCCCATGAGCTGACCGCCAAGGTCCGGCGCGTGACCTACGGCGACATCATCCTGCAACAGGCCATCAACGGCCTCAGCGTGGGCGCGATGTATTCCCTCCTCGCCCTCGGCTTCACCCTCGTCTACGGCATTGCCGAACTCATCAACTTCGCCCACTTCAACGTGTTCATGGTCGGCGCAATGGTCGCGATGCTTGCCTTGCAGGCCCTCGGGATCTCAGGCCAGCAGACGGTCCTCGCCGGCCTCCCGCTCATCGGCGTCCTTGCCGCAGGCTTCGCCGCGGCCATGCTCGTCTGCGGCGGCATCGGCGTCGTCATGGAGCGCACGCTCCTTCGCCCGCTGCGCCACGTCAAAGGCCCGGCGGCCATGATCACCACCATCGGCGTCTCTTACGTCCTGTTCAACGTCGTGCTGCTCACCCTCGGCTCGGATTCGCAGAACTTCCCCAACCCCTTGCCGCCAGCCGTCTATCATATCGGCGGCGCCGCGCTTCGCCTCCGCGAAATCCTGATCTGGAGCGTCGCCGTCACGCTAATGGCGCTTCTGACCTACTTCGTCCGCTACACCCGCCTTGGCAAAGCCATGCGGGCCACGGCGCAGGACCCGGAGGCCGCCCGCATGATGGGCGTCGAAGTCGACCGCGTCGTCATGACCGCCTTCTTCGTCGGCTCCGCCCTCGCCGGCGCCTCCGGCATGATCTTCGGCCTTTATTACAACCTGGCCAAAGTCGACATGGGCTTCGCCGCCGGCCTGCGCGCCTTCACCGCGGCCGTGCTCGGCGGCATCGGCAACGTCCCCGGCGCCATGCTCGGCGGCATCCTGATCGGCCTGATCGAAGCCGCCAGCGCGCAGTTCTTCGGCGCTGCCTGGTCCGATGTCGTCATCTTCGGCCTGCTCGTCATCGTGCTCACCCTCCAGCCATCCGGCCTCTTGGGCCAGCTCGCCCCCAATAAGTCCTGACCGATGTTCGGCCCGTTCGCCCGCCTGACCCGCCGCTTCTCCCCATCCCAGCGCCGAGCCGCAGCCCTCCTCGCACTGGCCGCCATCCTCGCCATCTTTCCGCTCGTGACCGACAACGACGCGAACGTCGACAGCGCCGCCAACGCCCTGTCCTACGCCGCGCTTGCCTTGGGCCTGAACATCGTCGTCGGCTTCGCCGGGCTGCTCGACCTCGGCTATGCCGCCTTCTTCGCCATCGGCGCATATTTTTACGGCATTCTGACCAGCTTCCAGATCATGCCGCTCTGGAGCCCGGCCTGGGCGCCCTTCGCCGCGGTCGGCCTGGTCGAGAAAATGAACCAGGGCGGCCCCGACCTGGTTCACTTCACCCTCTCCTTCTGGCTCGCCCTGCCGCTTGCGGCCCTCGTGACCGCCGTGTTCGGCATTCTGTTCGGCGCCCCCACCCTGCGCCTCCGCGGCGACTACCTCGCCATCGTCACCCTCGGCTTCGGCGAGATCGTCCCCATCCTCGCCCGCAACCTCGACTGGCTCACCAACGGCGCCGCCGGCCTCAACGGCGTGCAGGCCCCGAAGCTGTTCGGTTTCAACTTCGGGGTCAGCGCAACCCCATACTACTACGTCGGCCTGGTCCTCGTCGCCGTCCTGATCTTCGTCTCCGGCCGCCTGCGGGACAGCCGCATCGGCCGGGCCTGGATGGCGATCCGCGAGGACGAGACCGCGGCCGGCGCGATGGGCGTGAACCCCGTTCGCTTCAAGCTGCTCGCCTTCGCCACCGGCGCCGGGTTCGCTGGCATGACCGGCGTTTACTTCGTAGCCAAGCTCCAGACCGCAACGCCGGAGATGTTCAATTTCAACGTCTCTTCCATGCTCCTCGTCATGGTCGTTCTGGGCGGCATGGGCAGCGTCTGGGGGGTGGTCGTCGGCGCCATCCTGCTGCAACTGATGCAATCCTGGTTCCTGCCCGAACTCAGCGGCTGGCTTCACCTCGTCGGCGGCGCCATCGGCAGCGGCGCGCTCCAGCGCGTCGACCTCGTGCAATGGACGCAGCTCATCTTCGGCGTCATCCTCATCACGATGATGCTGTTCCGCCGCCAGGGCCTCATCCCCGCCCGCCGCGAGCTCGCGGCCCTCACCTTCGAAGCGCAGCACGCAACCGTTGCCCGCGGCGGCTTCCAGACCCTCGCCGCCTTGCCGAGATGGCAACCCGGCGTCGGCGCCCTGCTCGACATCCGCGGCGTCAGCGTCAAGTTCGGCGGCCTCACCGCGCTGAACGCCGTCACGATCGACATCCCGCACGGCAGCGTCGTCGCCGTCATCGGCCCGAACGGCTCAGGAAAGTCCACGCTGTTCAACGTCATCACCGGCCTCGTGCCGGCAGCCGGCGGCTCGATCCGCTTTCAAGGCGACGAACTGCTCGGGCGCGCGCCGCACCAGGTCCTGGCCCGGGGCGTCGCCCGCACCTTCCAAAACATCCGCGTCTTTCCCGGTCTTTCGGTGCTTGAGAACGTCCTCATCGGCCGTCACGCCCGCCTGCGCAGCGGCGCGGTCTCGTCCGTGCTGCACACGCCGGCCAACCGCCGCGAGGAGCAGGCGGCCCAGCAGGCAGCGATCGACATCATCGGCCTGTTCGGCAACCGGCTGACGCCTCGCCTGCAGCAATCGGTCAGCGGCCTGAGCTATGCCAACCGCCGCCGGGTCGAGATCGCCCGCGCGCTGGCGTCGCGCCCCGAGATCCTTCTGCTCGACGAGCCGACCGCCGGCATGAACCCGGCGGAAACCCTCGAACTCGCCGAGCAGATCAAATCGCTCCATGCGCAAGGCCTGACCATCCTGATCATCGAGCACAAGCTCGACGTGGTCACCACGCTTGCCGACAAGGTCGTGGTCCTGGATCACGGCGAGAAGATCGCCGAAGGCCGCCCCGAAGAGGTCCGCCGCAACGAGCAGGTGCTCACCGCCTACCTGGGCCGCGCCGCCAGGGCCGCGATGGAGGCCGAAATTGCTTGACGCGCTGAGCCGGCCGCTCCTCGAGTTCCGCGGCGTCAACACGCATTACGGCGACCTGCATGTCCTGAAAGACGTCAACTACAGCATCGGCGCCGGCGAGATCGTCTGCCTGCTCGGCGGCAATGCCTGCGGCAAATCGACCACTATGAAAACCATTATGGGCGTCGTCCGCCCTACGACTGGCACGGTTCTGTTCGAGGGCGAACCGATCGACCGCTTGTCCACCAGCCTGCGCGTGCGGCGCGGCATCAGCCCCGTGCTCGAGGCGCGCCGCCTGTTCCCGCGCATGACCGTCTACGAGAACTTGGAGATGGGCGCCTATGCCCGCAAGCGTGGTCCCGAGTTCGCCCAGGATCTCGACCGCGTTTACGCCCTTTTCCCCCGCGTCAAGGAACGCCGCGCCCAGATCGCCGGCACCCTCTCCGGCGGCGAGCAGCAGATGGTCGCCATCGGACGCGCGCTGATGGGCCGGCCTCGGCTCATCTGCATGGACGAGCCCTCGATGGGTCTCTCGCCCCTGTTCGTCGAGCAGGTGTTCGACATCATCCAGGAGATCAACCGCCAGGGTACAACCATTTTCATGGTCGAGCAGAACGCCGCCATGGCGCTGACGATCGCCCACCGCGCCTACGTCCTGCAAACCGGCGTCGTCGTCTTGTCCGGCTCGGCGGCCGATCTGCGCCAGAACGAGGACGTGCGCCAGGCCTATCTTGGCGAAATGCAGGTCTCTGCCGTGTCATAAGCGGACAACAATCTTGACGCGATGAATTAAAGGGTGGCCTTTCATCCCCATTTGTGTAAACTTGCCGTGCGGCTGAACTTTTCAGCCGGGGCCAGATGTTGCTCGTCCTATCCGTCGCGCTATTCCCCCCAATTGGAAAGTCCGAACGCTCCGCACGTCCGCGGGGCGCAAGCCAGTCATGGAGGCACGCGGTGTCGACAGGTTCAGTAAAGTGGTTCAACCCGCAGAAGGGTTTCGGCTTCATCCAGCCGAGCGATGGTTCGAAGGATGTCTTCGTTCATATCTCCGCGGTCGAGCGCGCCGGCTTGAGCACTCTCAACGAGGGCCAGGAGGTCAGTTTCGATCTCGAGCAAGGCAAGCAAGGCAAGGTCTCGGCCGTCAATCTGAAGGCCAGCTAACAACCGGGGCGGCGCTGCGAGGCGCCGCCCTTTCCATAGGGAACACATCAATGGCCGTGCACAAATTCGCCGTCGGAGACCGCGTCACGTTGCAGCCAGACCGCCTCAACGCCAATGTGCGGCCCGGCGTTTACACCATTGTCCGCGCCATGCCCGAAACGCCCCAGGGTTGCCAGTATCGCGCCAAGAACGCTCTCGACAGCCATGAGCGCGTGTTCGACGAGGCCCAGCTCCGTAGCGCCGCCAACGGCTAACGGTCCCGGCAGAGTATTAAGCTGCGGACCCTCGCGCCGATCTGCCAGGCGCTCACGCGCTTCAAAGCCGGGGCCTCTCAACGCGACGGCTATCAATCATGCCGGCGAAACACTATGTGGCCGAGCGCGCCGAGCCTGAACCGAACGGGCATGAAGTCGTGGCCAGAACTTTTCGCCGCATCAGTTAATGCCCGGCCGCGTCGACCCAGCCTGTCCAGGAACTCTGTCCATGTCCGCAATCGATGAAATCGCCCGCGACCACGAGGCCTTAACCGCCGTTCGCCGAGATTTGCACGCCCACCCGGAACTCGGCCTCGACGTCCATCGCACGGCGGCCATCGTTGCCAGCGCGCTCGAAAGCTACGGCATTGAAGTCCATCGCGGCATCGGCAAAACCGGCGTCGTCGGCGTGCTCCGCAACGGGGCCGGGAACCGGGCGATCGGCCTGCGCGCCGACATGGACGCGTTGCCCATCCACGAAGCGACCAATCTGCCTTACAGCTCCATCGCTCCCGGGAAAATGCACGCTTGCGGTCATGACGGCCACACCGCCATGCTCCTGGGCGCGGCCAAGTACCTTGCTGAGACTCGCCGCTTCAGCGGCGCCGTCCACTTCATCTTTCAACCCGGCGAAGAAGGCTGCGGCGGCGCCCTTGCCATGCTGAACGACGGCCTGTTCGACCGCTTTCCCTGCGACGTCATCTACGGGATGCACAACCGCACCGGCATGGATGTCGGCACGTTCGCCGTGCGCGAAGGCGCCATGATGGCCGGGGGCGCGTTCTTCGACATCGCCGTGACCGGCAAGGGCGCTCACGGCGCCCGCCCCGATGCCGGCATCGACCCGGTGCTGACGGCCTGCCACCTGGCCACTGCCCTGCAATCCATCGTCTCCCGCAACCTCTCGCCCCGGGATCCGGCCGTCGTCAGCGTCACGAAGGTCGTCGGCGGCGACGCCTACAACGTGATCCCGCAAACCGCGACGCTATCCGGCACGGCGCGCTTCTACGACCGTCACGTCGGCGAGCGGATCGAGGCGGCGATGCGCCGCTTGGCCGAGGGCGTGGCGTCCGGCTTCGGCGCAACGGCCGAGACCGACTGGCGGCTGATCTTCGCCCCCACGATCAATGCCCCCGAGCCCACCGAAGCGGTGAAGGCAGCCGTCATCGACCTGGTCGGCGAGGCCAGGCTTGATACCACGAAGCCTCCCGTCATGGGCTCGGAAGACTTCTCCTTCATGCTGGAACGCGTCCCCGGCGCATACCTCAACGTCGGCAACGGTCCCGGCTTCGCTCCGCACCACCCGGAATATGCCTTCAATGACGCCGCGATCCCCTTCGGCGCCGGCCTCTACGCCCGCCTCGTCGAGCAAGGCCTGCCTGTGGGCTGACGTCATTTCCTTGCCGCAAAGCACGCGAATGCCGCCACCGGCGGGACGAACTCGAGCCACGTCGCCAGCTCCCATCCCCCGTGCGCGTAGGCCCACCCTCCGGCCGCCGAGCCTCCCGTCAAGAATGTCGCCATAAACAAGCCGTTCAGCCGGTTGCGGAACTGCCCCGGCAAGAAAAGATCGGCCACTGCCCGAGTATGAGATGCGTCTTCGCCCCGGAGTCGAGCAGGATCGCCCCGCACATCAGCCCCTCTAGCGCCAGGTAAAACTTCGTTCCCGACAAGTGGCTGAGCAGGAACGATGCCGCCACGATCCCCATCGCCCCCGCGGTCGCAGGCCCGCTCCACCGATGCTGGCCGTGATCAGCCCGCAAACCGTCGCGAGCATAAGGGTCAGCCAACGCGGGATGCCCGCCGGCACGCCGGGCTCGGTCCTGCTGAGGGAGATTGCAGTGGACGACAAGAACAAACCCTGAGAACGGCAAGGGAGGGAGGATCATCCCGCCGTCGCGCGATACAGCATGTGTCGGCGAAGCGGGTCGCTCTCCTCCAGGCTCGGATGATCGAAGCTGCCATCCAAGTCCTGACGCATCCCAATCTTCTCCATAACGCGCCGCGAGGCAACGTTGCCCGGCACGGCAAAGCTCACGATCTCGCGCAAGCCGAGCGCCCCGAAGCCATGCGCCAACGCCGCCCGAGCCGCCTCCGTCGCGTAGCCCCGGTTCCAATGCGCCCGCGCGAGCCGCCAGCCGGTCTCGACCGCCGGGGCGAACGGAGCCTCGAACCGAACGTGCGCCAATCCGACGAAGCCGATGAACGGCGCGACACACGGCGCCTCGATCGCCCAGAACCCGAACCCATGCTCGGCGATGTGCCTCTCGATCCGGTCCGCCGAGGCATCGCTCTCCTCCGCCGTGAGCGTCCTGGTAAAGAACCGCCGCACCTCCGGGTCGGCGTTCATCGCGGCAAACGCGGGACGGTCCGCCTGCCGCCATTGGCGGAGCAGCAGGCGTTCGGTGCGAAGCTCAACCATGCCTTTATCCTTTGCCGTCGATCAGATGCCCTGGGCAGCCCCGTGCCTCATTCGCTCCGCCCCGATCAGCGCCAACCCCTCGGCCACCGACACGAACTCCCCGCCGCCTGAGAGTAGCGCCTCCCCGAACCGCCGCGCGAACAGCCCCCGCACCGCCGGCACGAACGCCGTGCCGCCCGTCAGGAACACGCGGTCAACCTGCTTCTCCGCAATTCCGGCATCGGCCAGCGCCTCGCCGATCGCGCGGTCCATCCGCGCGAGATCGGGCGCGATCCAGTTTTCAAAATTCTCCCGCTCGATCACCTGGTCGATACCGAAACCGTCATGCTCGAACCGCAGCGCCGTCCGCGGCATCGATGACAACGCCGCTTTGGCGTCCGATACCGCGCGATACAGCCCATATCCCTGCCCGCCCTCGATCATGCTCAGCAGATGGTCCAACCGCTCGGGATGCTCCGCCGTCCGCCGCACCTCGGCGATGTCCCGCAGCGTCCGCGGGCTGCGCATCAACGATAGCCGGTGCCACCGGGCGAACGCCGAGTACCATTCCGCAGGTACCGGCAGCCGGTTGCCCCAAGGAGCATACTGCGTGCCTTTGCCCAGCAAGGGCGCCACCACCTGGTCGATGATCCGGGCATCGAACGCATCCCCCGCAACCCCTACGCCGCCGCGCCCGAGCGTCTGGATCGCGTCCGCCTTTCCCGGCGTGAACCGCAGGACCGAAAAATCGCTCGTTCCGCCGCCGAAATCCCCGATCAGCACCGTCGCCGGGGCATCGAGCGAGCGCGTGAACCGGTATCCCGCGCCCTCCGGCTCCAACGCGACATCGATCGCATCCAGTCCCGCCGCCGCGAACGACGCCCGCAGCCGCGCCTCCCCGAAAGCGTCGTCCGCGCCCTCGCCGGCGAACCGTACCGGACGCCCGGCGACGATCCGCAGCCCGCCCCGATCCAGCGACGCCGCCGCGAACAACTCGCGCAGGAACAGCCCGATAAGCTGCTGCAACGTCCAGACCCGCCCCAGCAGGTTCGTGGAGGCGAAGCTGCGGCTGGCAAGGTAAGTCTTCATGGACATCACCAGCCGGCTGTCCAGCGGGTCCTCCAGATAGGCCGAGATCGCCCCCGGCCCGGCCGCATGACGCAAGCTGGCCCGCCCGCCGGCTGCCTCGCTCCAGAAGCACAGCAGGGTGCGGAACACGTCATGCACGGCGTCGCCGTCGCGAAACTGAACTGTCCGAACCGCCCCGCTCATCGTATCCAGCGCCGCGACGACGCTGTTCGTCGTGCCGAAATCGATCCCGAGCACAGTCGCCACGGTCGCCGCCCATCCAAAGGAGGCCGAAGTTTGACCGTCCTTGCCCGAGGCGGTCAACGGCGCCTTGGCAGCCGTGGATCTGCAAGACGCGAAATTTCGGGCTGTTGTTTCAGAATCTATATGACAAGATGGCTGAAACGAGAACCGGAGGACTTTCGTCTTGACCTTGAGAACACTGATCCGAACCGCCAGCCTCGCCGCCCTCATCGGCGCCGCGGCACTGGCCCCGGCCAGCGCCGCCGCCTGGCGGGGTTGGAACATCCACCCTGAGGGCTACCCCAACACCACCGCCCTCGCCGACTTCGCCAAGCAGGTCACTGCCAAGACCGGCGGCCGCGTCACAGCGCAGGTCTACAACAACGGCGTCCTCGGCGACCAGCCCGACGCCATCGACCAGCTCCGCAACGGCGCCCTCGCCTTCGCCAACTTCAATCTCGGCCCGATGGGCGAGTTCGTCCCCTCCGTCAACGTCCTCTCGCTCCCCTTCCTCTTCACCGGCGTCGACCAGATGCACGCCGTCATGGACGGCCCCATCGGCAAGCGGTTCTCCGACGACCTCTCCAAGCAGGGCATCGTCGCCCTCGCCTGGTACGACTCAGGCGCGCGCAGCTTCTACGACACCAAGCGTCCGATCCAGACGCCCGGCGACCTCGACGGCATGAAGGTCCGGGTCATGAACAACCAGCTCTACGTCAACATGGTCAATGACCTGGGCGGCAACGCCACCCCGATGGCCTACGGCGAGGTGTTCCAGTCGCTCAAAACCGGCGTGCTCGACGGGGCCGAGAACAACTTCCCCTCCTTCGAGAGCTCCAACCACTACGAAGTCGCCAAATACTATTCGCTGACCGAGCACCTGATCCTGCCGGAATGCGTGTGCATCGCGAAAACAAGCTGGGACGCCTTGTCGCCGAAAGACCAGGAGATTGTCCGCCAGGCCGCCGTCGAGTCCGCCAAGGAGCAGCGCGATCTCTGGGCCAAGCGCGAGACGGAGAGCCGCAAGAAGGTCGAGGCCGCCGGGGTCAAGATCAACGAGATCAAGGACAAGGCCGCGTTCCAGGACAAGATGAAGCCGGTCTACGAGGCGTTCTTCAAGCAGAACCCCGATATGAAGCCGCTCGTCGCCGACATTCAGGCTACGAAGGCGAACTGATTGCTCGCGCCTCAAGGTGCGTCGGGCGGAGGTTCCAACCTCCTCCCGGCCGTTCGGCTGCCCCGCTGGCTGGCCCAAACCGCCGCCGCGCTGGATTGGCTCGCCTCCCTTTGCATGCTCGCCGCCGGCATCATGATGGTGGCCCTGATCACGCTGTTCGGCTGGCTGGTGTTCGGGCGCTACGTCCTCAACGACACCCCCACCTGGGTCGAGCAGGCCTCCTTGCTCCTTATCGTCTGGATCACCTTCCTCGGCGCCGGCGTCGGCGTCTGGCGCAACACCCACTTATCCATCGAGTTCATCCGCGACACGTTCCCCTCCGCCGCGCGCCATGCGCTCAGCCTCGCCGCCGACGCCCTGCTCGCCGCCTTCGGCGCCACGATGGCCTACTATGGAACCTCGCTCGCGCTCGGCACCTCGCGCCGCCTGATCCCCATGCTCGGCATCGCGGAGAGCTGGCGCGCCGTCCCGCTCGCGATCTGCGGCGCGCTGACCGTCGTCTTCGCCGTGGCCGGGCTGCTGATCCGCCTTGCCGGGTCCGACCGAAGCCAGTCGTAGCATGGGCCTGTCGCTGCTGTTCGGCATCTTCTTCGCCGCCATGATCGCCGGCGTCCCGGTCGCCTTCGCGCTCGGCATCGCCACCGTGGCCGGGTTTCTCTACGAGGGCCTGCCGCTTTTCGTCGCCTTCCAGCGCGTGCTCTCCGGCGTCTCCGTGTTCTCGTTGCTCGCCATTCCCTTTTTCATCTTCGCCGGCGACCTGATGATGCAGGGCGGCATCGCGGCCCGGCTCGTCCGTCTCGCCGCCGCCGCGGTCGGCTCGGTGCGCGGCGGGCTCGGCCTCGTCAACGTCTCCGCCTCCATGCTGTTCGGCGGCATTTCCGGCTCCGCCGTCGCCGACACCTCCGCGCTCGGCTCCATTCTGATGCCGGTGATGAAGGAGAAGGGCTACGACGCCGACTACGCCGTCAACGTCACCGTCACCTCATCCATCGCCGGCGTCGTGATCCCGCCGTCGCACAACATGATCCTCTATTCCGTGGCCGCGGGCGGGGTCTCGGTCAGCCGGCTGTTCATCGCCGGCGTCGTCCCCGGCGTGCTGATGTGCCTGTGCCTCGCCGTCGCCGCCTACCTCGTCGCCATTCGCCGCGGCTACATGGGCGAGCCGTTCCCCGGCTGGCGAACCCTGTGCTTGAGCTTCGTCGTCGCCATCCCCGGCCTGCTCACCGCCGTCATCATCGTCGGCGGCGTGCTGTCCGGCGTCATGACCGTCACCGAATCCGGCGCGTTCGGCGCCATCTACGCCTTGCTGGTGACGCTCCTCGTCTATCGCGAACTCACCTGGGAGGGCTTCAAGGCCGCGGTGCTCAATTCGGTCAAGACTACGGCCCTGGTCATGATCCTCGTCGCCACCGCCTCCGCCTTCGCCTACCTGCTGGCCCTCTATCGCGTGCCGGAGGCGCTGGCCGGGTCGCTCACCGCCGTCTCGGACAACCCGGTCGTCATCCTGCTGATGCTCAACCTGATCCTCCTCGTGCTTGGCATGATCATGGACATGGCGGCGTTGATCCTGATCTGCACCCCGATCTTCCTGCCCGTGGTGCGCGGCATGGGGATGGACCCGGTGCAATTCGGCATCATCATGATGATGAACCTCGGTCTGGGCCTGACCACGCCGCCCGTCGGCTCCTGCCTGTTCGTCGGCTGCGCCATCGGCGGCGTGCGTCTCGAGCAGGCCGTCAAGACGATCTGGCCCTTCTACGTCGCGATCCTTGCCGCCCTCATGCTGACGACCTACGTGCCCGCCCTGTCGCTCACCTTGCCGGCCCTCATCGGCGGGTCCTGACGCCCAGGCGCCTGCAGGCGGCGTCGGCATTCAATGCGGCAGCACGCCGGTAAAGCTGCCGGGCAAGGTAAAGGCTTAGACTGCAATCAGCCTGACTTTTCCGGTCAGGGCGAAGGAACCCTAAGCCGCTTCCGCCCGGATCGCATCCGACAACGTTTCCACGATCCGGTCCACATGCCGGTTCTCCACGATCAGCGGCGGCGACAACGCCACGATGTCCCCCGTCGTGCGGATCAGCACCCCATCGTCGAAGCAGCGCTGAAAAACCTGCATAGCCCGCTCCGTTGGCTTTCCCGACCGGGCCTCCAGCTCGATCCCGGCGATCAATCCCATGTTCCGCACGTCGATCACGTTTGGCAGCCCGCGCAGGCTGTGAACCGCGTCCTGCCAATACGGCTCGATTGCCCGCGCCCGCCCCGGCAGGTCCTCGGACTGATGCAGGTCCATGCTCGCGATCGCCGCCGCCGAGGCCAGCGGATGGCCGCTGTAGGTGTAGCCGTGAAACAGCTCGATCCCCGCCGGGCTGCCATCGACGATGGCCGAATGGATCGCGTCGCTGGTCACCACCGCGCCCATCGGGACCGCGGCGTTGGTCAAGCCCTTGGCCAGCGTCATGATGTCCGGCACGACTCCCAGCCGTTCGGCGCCGAAATTGGTCCCCATGCGCCCGAACCCGGTGATCACCTCATCGAAGATCAGCAGGATGCCGTGCTTGCTGCAGAGCGTGCGCAGCCGCTCCAGGTATCCTACCGGCGGCGGCAGCACCCCCGTGCTGCCCGCCACCGGCTCCACCATCACCGCCGCGATCGTATCCGCCCCGTGCAGCGCCACCAGGTTCTCCAGGGCATCCGCCAGGTCCCCGCCATGCTCCGGCTGACCTTTGCTGAAGGCGTTCCGCCCCAGGTCGTGCGTGTGCGGCAGGTGGTCGACGTAGGGCAGTTGCGCTCCGAACTGCTTGCGGTTCGCGCCGATCCCGCCCACCGAGATGCCCCCGAACCCCACCCCGTGGTACCCCCGCTCGCGCCCCACCAGCCGCACCCGCTGCGCCTCGCCCCGCGCCCGGTGATACGCCAGCGCGATCTTCAGCGCCGTGTCGCCGCTCTCGCTGCCCGAGTTGGTGAAGAACACCCGCTCCAGCGGCGCGGGCAGGATCTCCGCCAGCCGAGCCGCCGCCTGGAACGCGATCGGGTGCCCCATCTGAAACGAGGGCGCGAAATCCAGCACCGCCGCCTGCTTCTGGATCGCCTCCACGATCTCCCGCCGCCCGTGCCCCGCGTTCACGCACCACAGCCCGGCCGTCCCGTCCAATACCTCGCGGTTGTCGTTGGTGTGGTAATACATGCCCTCCGCCCGGGCCAGCATCCGCGGCGCCTGCTTGAACGCCCGGTTGGCGGTGAACGGCATCCAGTAGGCATCGAGGTTGTTCGGACGGCTGATCTCGTTCACGGCGGCCTCCATGACAGCCATGCAAACATCGCGCTTTGGCAGCCCCCGCGCAAGCGTGGCATGGTCCGCCGGTTCTTGAACGGGAAAGCCCGCCAATGCCCCAAGGCCGTCTATACATAGGCACCCGCCGCTATTCCTCCTGGTCCCTCCGCGGCTGGCTCGCCGTCCGCCTCGCCGGCCTCGACGCCGAGGACGTCGTGATCCGCCTTGAAGGCGGCGGCCCGCACTCGGAGGTTGCCCGGCGAACCCCGGGCGGCACTGTTCCCTACCTGGAACACGACGGCCTCCGCATCTGGGAAAGCCTCGCTATCTGCGAATACTGCGCGGAAATTGCCCCGAACCTGTGGCCGCATGATCTACCCGCCCGCACCCACGCCCGCGTCATCAGCGCCGAGATGCATGCCGGCTTCCGCGGCATCCGCCAAGCCATGCCCATGGTCCTCGGCCGCGATGCCGCCGGCCGGGGCCGCACGCCGGAGGCGCTGGCCGACATCGCCCGCATCGAGGCCATCTGGCGCGAGACCCGCCAAGCCCACGCCGCAACCGGCCCTTATCTGTTCGGCGCAGCCTTCAACCTCGCCGATGCCATGTATGCCCCCATCGTCACCCGCCTGCTGACCTACCGCCCCGAGATCGCCCCGGACACCCAAGCCTATTGCGACGCCGTCCGTGCCCATCCCCTGATGCGGCAATGGCATGACCTGGCCGCCGAGGAGCCGGTTGCCTGGCGGATGGACCACTACGAGAACGCCGGTTGAGCAACTCGCGGGGCAGGGCAGGGGGCGCCGCCAGTGCTCCCTGCTGAGGTCGCGATCGTTCTGCCGCCCAAGGAAGGCTTCACCCCCGGCGCAGTCGGCGCGATCGGCCTTCTGGTCGAACGCCTGGCCAGGGCCGGGGCAGGGGGCACGGTGCTGGGCCGTCCGAACGGCGCGCCCACCTTCCCCGGCATTCCCTTCGAGCCGGTCCGCCCGGGATGGGGCATGAGCCGGGCCGGCCGCTACGCCTCCGGCGTCGCCCGCGTTGTCCGCCGCTTGCGCCCCGCCCTGATCGAGGTCCACAATTGGCCCGAGATCGCCCTGCGACTCTGCCGCCTGGGCCGCCCGGTCACCCTAATCCTGCATAACGATCCCCAACGCATGCGCGCCGCACGCACCCCGGCGGAGCGGGGCGTTCTTCTGAACCGCCTGGCCGGCACGGCAACCGCCTCCGAATGGCTTCGCCAACGGCTGTTGCTGCACACGTCCCCTCCAGCCCGCTGCCCCCCGGTCCTGCCCAACTGCATTGACCTCCCGCCCCCGCCGCCTCCGGAGCGCGAGGCCCTGATCCTGTTCGCCGGCCGCATGGTGGCCGACAAGGGCGCCGACATCTTCGTCCAGGCCTGCGCCGAAGCCCTGCCGCAACTGCCCGGCTGGCGAGCCGAGATGATCGGCGCCGACCGCTTCCGCCCCGACAGCCCGGAGACCCCCTTCCTGCGATCCCTCCGCTCCCAGGCCGCATCGGCCGGCATCGTCCTGCGCGGCCACCAGCCCAACGCCACCGTCAATGAGGCCATGCGCCGGGCCGCCATCGTCGCCGTCCCCAGCCGCTGGGCCGAACCCTTCGGCCTCGTCGCCCTCGAAGCGATGGCGAACGGCGCAGCCCTGATCTGCGCCCCCTCCGGCGGCCTGCCCGAAGTCGCCGGCGCCGCCGCCCTCTATGCCGACCCGGCGCAACCCGGCGCCGTTGCCCAAGCCATCCTCTGCCTCGCCCGCGACCAGCCCCGCCGCGCCGCTCTCGCCGCCGCCGCCCGCGCCCGCGCCGAGACCTTCGCCGCTCCCGCCGCCGCCCAGCGCCTGCTCGACTTCCGCGCCGAGGCCCTCGCTTGATCTGGCTCGACCGCGCCGCGGGCGCCCTGACGCTGATCCTGCCCCTGTTTCTCCTTCACGGCCGGGGCATCGCCGAAGTCGTTCTCGCCCTCATCGCTGCCGGCTTCCTTGTCCAGGCCGCACTCCGCCGCGACTGGGCCTGGCTCGGCCGCGGCTGGCTCCGCATCGCGCTGGCGTGGTGGGCCTGGCTTGTCCTCTGCTCCGCGCGCCACGGCTGGGACTCGTTCGGCCAAGCCGCCGGCGTGGTCCGCTTCCTCCTGCTCGCCGCCGCCCTCGAATTCTGGACGCTCCGCACCCGGCCGATGCGGGAGTGGCTCGCCAGTATCCTGCGCTGGTCCGCGTTCTACATCGCGCTGCAATCGCTGCTGCAGTTCGCCTCTGGCCGCAACCTCTATGGCTGGCCCCGCGGCGCGGCGGGGGAGCTGACCGGCCCCTACGAGAACCCCCGCGCCGGGCCGCCCCTCTCGCGCCTGCTGTTCCCCGCCGTCCTGCCCCTGACCGTCCGCTGGATGGCCCGCCCCGCCTGGCAGGCCGTCGGCGGCATCCTGCTCCTCCCCGCCGCCGTTACCGTAATGGTCCTGACCGGGCAGAGGATGCCCCTGCTCCTGACCGTCATGGGCCTGTTCGTCACCGCCCTCCTGGTCCCTCGCCTCCGTGCGCTGGTCCTTTATTCCTGCGTCGGCGCCAGCCTCCTGATCGGCGCGACCCAGTTCATCGCGCCGCGAACCTTCGAGCGCCTCGTCGTCACCTTCTCCGCCCAACTAGAGAACTTCCCCGAGAGCGCCTACGGCCAGATCTACGCCCGCTCCTGGGCCATCGCCCAGAACGACCTCCTGCTCGGCGACGGCTTCGACGGCTTCCGCCGCGATTGCGATGACCCCCGCCACTTCCACGGCTGGCACGGCGGCGACGGCGGCGGCGCGGCCATCTGCGTCCAGCATCCGCACAACTTCTACATCCAGGCCCTGGTCGAGGCCGGCATTCCCGGCCTGATCCTCTTTGCCGGCATGGCCGCCGCCATGCTCCTGCGCCTGTCCGCCGGCCTCTGGCGCGATCCCGACCCTCTCCGCGTCGGCCTCCTCGTCGCCGCCCTGATCCAGCTCTGGCCCATCGCCTCCACCACGGCCTTCACCTCCATGCCGCTCAATGGCTACTTCTTCGTCCTCCTGGGGTTGGGCCTGGCCGAGACGCGGCACTATATGAACGGCCCATCGGAAAGGAGCACGTGAGATGTCCGAGGCCCCCATCCCCACGACCATCCCTGTCACCGTCCTCACCGGCTACCTCGGCGCAGGCAAGACCACCCTCCTGAACCGCATTCTCAGCGAGGACCACGGCAAGAAATACGCCGTCGTCATCAACGAGTTCGGCGAGCTGGGCGTGGACAACGACCTCGTGGTCGACGCCGACGAGGAAGTGTTCGAGATGAACAACGGCTGCATCTGCTGCACCGTCCGCGGCGATCTCATCCGCATCCTGGGCGGCCTGATGAAGCGTCAGGGCAGTAAAGGCGGGCGGAAGTTCGACGGCATCATCATCGAGACCACCGGCCTCGCCGACCCGGCTCCCGTCGCCCAGACCTTCTTCGTCGACGACAACATCCGCCAGCGCACCAGGCTCGACGCCATCGTCACCGTGGTCGACGCCAAGAACCTCCTGGCCCGGCTGGAGGACAGCCACGAGGCCCAGGAACAGGTCGCCTTCGCCGACGTCATCCTCCTCAACAAGACCGACCTTGTCACCCCCGAGGAGCTGGACGCCGTCGAGGCCCGCATCCGCGCCATCAACCGGTTCGCGCAAATCCACCGCACCACCCGCGCCGCCATCCCCATCGCCGACGTGCTCGACCAAGGCGCGTTCGACCTTGCCCGCACCCTCGAACGCGAACCCGCCTTCCTTGAGGACGCCGGCCACGAGCACGACGAGGACGTCGCCAGCATGAGCTTCGAGGCCAGCCGCCCGATCGACCCCGAACGCTTCAACCAATGGATCGGCACGCTGCTGCAGGAGAAGGGCCAGGACCTGCTCCGCACCAAGGGTATCCTCGCCTACCAGAACGAGACCCGCCGCTTCGCCTTCCAGGCCGTGCATATGATGGCCGACGGCGGCTTCATCGGCCCCTGGCCCGAAGGGACCGAGCCGCGCAGCAAGCTCGTCTTCATCGGCCGCAACCTGAACCGCCCCCAGCTCCGCCGCGGCTTCGAAGCCTGTCAGGCCCCCGCTTGAGCGAGGGCGCCGCCGCCGACTTCGTCCTGCAAGAGCGCGGAACCAGGCACGATCTCGGCGAATACGTCGTGTCCGTCGCCTTCGCTAGGAACGGCAAATCCGTGGCCTACGCCCTGGGCGACGGCGCCGTCCGCATCGCGCCCCTGGACGGCGCGTGGCGCGCCATTGAGGCCCATGACGGCGCGGTCCTCTCCCTGGCGGCCTCCGCGAACGGCTGGATCACCGGCGGCGACGACGGGGCCTTGAACCGCATTGCCCCGGACGGCGCTGTCAGCACCATCGCGAAATTCGGCTCCAAATGGGTCGAGCAGGTCGCCGCCCACACTGACCCGAAATCCGCCCTGGCCGCCTGCGGCGTCGGCAAGGCCGTCCACGTTTTCGGCGCCGACGGCCGGAGGCTGAAGGAATTGCCCCATTCCTCCACCGTCACCGGCATCGCTTTCGACGCCAAGGGCAAGCGCGTCGCCGCCTCCCACTACAACGGCGCGGCCTTGTGGTTCGTGGCCGCCAAGACCGACAACCCGCGCACCCTCGAATGGAAAGGCAGCCACACCGGCATCGTCCTCCACCCCGGCGGCGACGCCGTTGTCACCGCCATGCAGGAGAACGCGCTGCACGGCTGGCGCCTCGCCGACGGCCAGCACATGCGCATGAGCGGCTACCCGGCAAAGACCGAAAGCATGAGCTTCAGCCGCACCGGCCGCTGGCTCGCCACCTCCGGCGCGGAGAGCGTCGTCATGTGGCCCTTCTTCGGCGGCGGCCCGATGGGCAAGACCCCGAGCGAACTCGCCGGCGGCGATAATGTTCTCTGCACCCGAGTCGCGTTTCATCCGCAGCAGGAGATGGTGGCCGCCGGGTTCTCCGATGGCCTGGTGGTGGTGGCCGACGTCGGCTCCGAGCGCATCCTCCCGGTCGCCGCCCCCGGCCGCGGCCCGGTTTCCGCCCTGGCCTGGTCCCCTGACGGCAGCCGGCTGGCATTCGGAAGCGAAACCGGCTTCGCCGCCCTGGTCGATTTGTCGGAGCGTTGAAAGCTCGATCGGGCCTTGCGCCGGATCTTGCGCCTTGGCCGCCGACGCGGGGGCGCCGCCGCGGCCCGTCCTGAAGCCGGACGCTTCAGTTCAACTTAACGCCGTCTGCGTGAGAATGCTGCTTGCTTGGAAATGTCAGGCTTGCGCCGCCGTCGGCATCTCGATGTCGATCTCCAGCGTGTTGACGTCGTCGGCCTGTCCCAGCTTCACCTGCACCTTGTCGCGGTCGATCTGCATGTGCTTGGCGATCACCGCGAGGATCTCTTCCTGCAACACAGCCACGAGCTGGCTATGCGTGCCGCCGCTGCCCCGCTCGTGGGCGAGCAAGATCTGCAGGCGTTCGCGTGCGACGGGGGCGGTTACCTTTTTCTTGAAAAGCTGGAAAATGCTCACGCAACTCTCCTGCCGAAGAATTTGCCGAACAGCCCGCGCTTCGGGCCATGCACCGCCATCTCGACCGTCTCGCCCTGGAGCCGCTTCGCTGCGTCGAGGTAGGCGCGGGCCGGGGCGCTCGTTGGGTCGGATAACGTCACCGGGCTGCCGACGTTGCTCGCGCGCAGCACGTCCTGGCTTTCGGGGATGATGCCGAGCAGCGGGATGGAGAGGATTTCCAGCACGTCCTCTGTTTTCAGCATGTCGCCTCGGGCGGCGCGCGCCGGGTCGTAGCGCGTGAGCAGGAGGTGCTTCTCGACCCGCTCGCCGCGCTCGGCGCGGGCGGTCTTGCTGTCGAGCATGCCGATGATGCGGTCGCTGTCGCGCACGGAGCTGACTTCGGGGTTGGTGACGACCACGGCCACGTCGGCGTGGTGCATGGCCAGCAGCGCGCCGCGCTCGATGCCGGCGGGGCTGTCGCAGATCACCCAATCGAACATCTCGCGCAGCTCTTCCATGACCCGGGTGACGCCGTCCAGCGTCAGCGCGTCCTTGTCGCGGGTCTGGCTGGCGGGCAGCAGGCTCAGCGCGTCGAGCCGCTTGTCGCGGATCAGCGCCTGCGTGAGCTTGGCGTCGCCCTGCGTCACGTTGATCAGGTCATACACGACCCGGCGCTCGGCCCCCATGATCAGATCCAGGTTGCGAAGGCCGACGTCGAAATCGACCACCACGACCTTCTTGCCCAGGCCCGCGATCGCCGCCCCCAACGCCGCCGTCGATGTCGTCTTGCCCACGCCTCCCTTGCCGGAGGTCACCACCAGGACTTTCGCTGCCATTCCCTGCTCCCTTGTATCCGCGCGTCAGTCCAGCACCGCGACCATCAGCTCCTCGCCCTGCAGCCAGGCCTGGACGGCCTGGCCCTGCAGCTTGGGGTCGATCTCGTCGGCGGTCTTATACATGCCATCGATCGCCAGCAGCTCGGCCTGGAGCTTGCGGCAGAAAATCCGCGGACGTGTCCCGCCCGGGCCGGCGCCCAGCAGGCCGGCGATGGCCCGGCCCCGCAGCGTGCCGTAAACGTGAATCGAGCCGCCGGCGATCACTTCCGAGCCGGACGCGACCGAGCCGATGACCGTCACGTCGCCCTGCGTGTGGGTGATGCTCTGGCCGGAGCGGACCGATTGCTCGACGATCAGTGAGGCAGGTTCGGCCTGGCGCTGCGGTTCCGGGGCTGCGGCGGCAGCAGAGGCGGCTCCGCGCGGTTCCCCTCCCGGCTCATTGTCGCCGAGCAGGGCGGCGTTGCGGCCTCCGGCCATGACCGGCGGCAGGCTGTCGGCCATCGACCCGAGCGTGTGCGGCATGGTGCCGTCGATGCCGATGACCCGGATGCGGCGCTCGCCGAGCGACTGCACCAGGCCAGGGATCGACCTCTCCTCGCCGACCAGCAGCGACACGTCGAGCAGGACTGGGCGGCCCTCGAACACCTTAGGCGACCGCGCGACCTGTTCGTCGAGCTCGCCGATCCAGCCTTCAAGCGGCAGTTCCGGGGTCAGCACCACGGACATGAACGACTTGCCGCGCAGGCGCAGGAACGATCGGGGGCGTGCCGTACTACTCACCATCGCCCGGGCGTATCCTGCCCGGTTATCGTCCGTCAACCAGTTGGTAACAGTTCCGTACCGCGAATTGCCTTAATGGCTTCAACCGGACGCCGTTGCTCCGACCGCGCCTCCGATTCTGCGGCGGCCAGGGTCCTCGCCAATAGGGCCGCGAGCGCGCCTGCCTGCGGCACGCTGCGCAGCATGGGCTGGGCCTGGCGCAGATGCCACGGGCGGGCATGCGGCCAGACCCGGCGGTAGGCGACCTCGTAGCCGGGCTTGGTCTCGATCGGCAGGTCGCCGGTCTGGTCCTTGTTGACCGCGACCGCGACCTGCCTGATGCCGCGATGGGGGATCGCGAGCGTCGCCGTCAGCGCCACGCCGATATTCATCACGATGCGGCGGTTGGTCAGCGTGTATTCGGTGGTCCGCGCCGTGATGAACGCGACCGTCAGCAGGATCGCCAGCACCACGGCGGCGGCGGCCAGCATCGGGGCGAGCGTGAGCAGCGTCTGGCCGAGGGTGGCGCCCTTGTATGCCGAGGCGGCGCCCGCGCCGGCGGCGACCACAGCCCAGTAGAGCGCCACGGTGCGGATGTGGCACATCCGCACAGCCAGCGAGCGCCAGCACGGGGCGCCTTGCCACAGGATGTGCTCGCCGGGCGGCATCGGGCCGGGCATGCCGCGGATGCGGCCGGGATTCATGGCGCTCATGCGAATTTCCTGTGCTTGCGCTGCTTGTTGTAGAGGTATCCGCCGGCGGCATAGGCGGAGACGCGGTCCTCCTCCAGGGCGGTGATCTGGTCCGGGTTGCGGAGCTGCGGGAACAGGGCGAAGTCGCTGGCGAACAGCGGCGGCACGCGGATCTGGCGCGAGTGCCTATAGATGTCTGCGTAGTAGATCGCCAGCATCGCCCGCGGCGGGCCGTCCGGCAGGGTCAGCTCGATTTCGAGATAGCGCAGGATCTTGGTGCCGCTGTCGAGCCAGAGGTCGGCCACCTGGCCGACGGGCACGCCGTCGGCATCGAGCACGCGCATTCCGCGCGGGTCGGGGTCCTCCTTGGCGACGGTCCAGTCCTTGAGGATGCGCAGCGGCGCCAGCACGTTCTCGCCGTTCCAGTCCGTCAGCGGCACGTCCCGTTTTGCGCCGTAGCTGGCCGGGCCGACGCCGTCGACCAGCGGGTTGCCGGTGGGGGCATAGGGCGCGCCGGGGAAGGGGTAGGCCGGCTTGAGCGCCAGGTTGGTGCGGCCCTCGCCGTGGGGCAGGATGGCATGGGTGCCGTCCATGAGGTTGTAGCGCTTGGGCGCGGGCGGGGGCGGGAAGCCGTCGATCGTGTCGCCGGTGACGGTGTCGATCAGCGGGTAGCCCTCGCGCTTGTTCTCCTGACAGAGATGGAAGAACAGGGCCACGATGAAGCCGATGAAGGCCCATAGCACCACCAGGGCCACGTCGAACTGGCCGGCGAATTCCGCTCTGCTCATCGTTGCGCTCCTTGCTGCGGGGCCGCGGCCGCCTGGGCGGGCTTGAGCAGCGCCGGGTAGTCGTCGACCATGTTGACGCCGTTGAGCGGCTTCGGCGCGCCGAGGTGGCATGTGCGGCAGATGGCCAGCGCGTTGCCGTTCTGCGCCCCCGCCTCGTGCGCCGGCGTGATGGGCAGGCGCCCGCCGTTCACGAGCTGCCGGGTCTGCGGCATGAATTGCGTGATCGGCAGCAGGAAGTCGTTGTTGATCGCCCGGGTCATCTGGATGCCGTACAGGCCGATCCAGCGCTTCGGCGTGCTCTGTCGCCAGTCGAAGAAGGCGCGGGAGTTGTGGCAGTAGCCGCAATTGACGCCGATGCCGTCGGTTTGCTGCATCATCACTTCATAGAGGCGCTTGACCACGACGGCGTCGCGCGGCTCGGAATCCTGCTTGCCGACGATCGGCAGGGCATTATAGGCTTGGCCTCGGCCCGACGTGTCCTGCAGCCAGTATTCGGCGAAACTGTCGTAGGGGAAGAAGTCGCGCACCGTGGTCGCGGATTCATGCCAGCCCTCCTGCCGGGCAACGAACTTACGCACCTCTTTATGTTGCTCGGGATACCAGGCGCTGGCCGGGACGTTCAGGCCGCGGTGGCAGGTGTAGCACGTGACGCCCTGCTCGGCGACGTGGTTGCGCCAGTCCGCGTTGATGGTCTGCACCATCTGCGTCATGATCTCGGCGGCATGCTTCTGCGGCTTCTCGTCGGAGGCGAAGTTGTCCCCGGCGTGGCAGAACGAGCAGCCCTCCTTCGGCGACACCCAATCGGTGTAGGCCACCTGCAGCTTCATGAACTCGCCGGCCGTGATGCCCTTCAGCGCCTTGATGTTCTGGTAGACCTGATCGGCCGGGCGGCTGTCGTTCAACTGCTCTTGGGTGACGCCGTAGCTGCCGGGCGGCGTCGGCGCCGGCGGCTGGTTCATCCGCTCCACCTCCGGCTGGTTGGTCTTAAACTGCACCGCCGAGCCGGACCGGTAGCCCATCTGGACGCCGCCGTGCGACGGGGTCCAAGTGGGCACGAAGGCGAAGAACAGCGTGCCCGCGGCCGCCGCGACGCCGATGATCGGTGCCAGCCTCATTTCAGCGCCTCCGGCGACCAGTGGAAGTGATCGGGCGGGGTCGGCGGCAGCTCATAGACCTGCGGGTATTGCGGCGCGATCCCGTGCTTGACGCCCCACAGATACCAGTTGTCGACGACGGTGCCGGTCAGCAGGATGCCGAGGCCGCCGGCCAGCGTGGTCAGCACCGCGAACCAGTAGATCCAGCGGTGGATGGACTCGTAGGTGGCATTGAAGCCCATGGTCCAGCGCCAGAAGATGCCGGCGCGCTCGGCCGCGGTGCCGCGGTCGACGATCTCGTGGACCTCCCGCTCGCCGCCGAAGCGGGCGACGGCGAGGATGGTGCCGCCGTGCATGGTCCACAGCAGCACCGACCCATAGAGGAAGGTGATGGAGAGCATGTGGAACGGGTTATAGAAGATATTGCCGTAGCGGACGGAGAAGGTGGCGGTCCAGTTCAGGTGGGGGACGATGCCGAACGGCACCGCCTCCGACCAGCTCCCCATCAGGATCGGGCGGATGAAGCCGAGCACGAGATAGAGCCAGATCGCGGACGCGAAGGCCCAGGGGATATGCGTGCCCATGCCGAGCGCGCGGGCGCGGCCATACATGCGGCCCCACCACAGCAGGATCGATGCGGTCAGAAAGAACCCGGCCATCAGCCACCAGCCGCCTTCGGCCAGCGGCGGGAAGATGCTGAGGCCATAGCTCGCGGGCGGGGGCTCCAGCGCCAGGAACGGCAGCATCTTCAGGAACCGCAACGGGTTCCAATCGACCGAGGCCCACATGTTGAGGCCGATGATCTCGATGGCGACGAAGCCGCAGGCGATGGAAAGGATGCCGAGGACGCCCAGGTAGGTCGGGCCGAACTGGCGCTCGCCCATCCGGCCCAGCCATGTGCTCTCGATCGCCGGCTTGACGACGCGGGCGAAGCTGCCGGGGGGAAGGGGAATTTCATCGCCCGGTCCTGAGAGTTCGACGGCGGTGTAGAGCGTGTGGAACTTTGCCATGATCGGACGTCCTTAACCGAGCGTGATCGGGCTCCAGATCGGCAACCGTAGGTACCAGTCGAACCAGTAGGGCCAGCCGCGGGCCCAGAACGGGCCGGAGATCAGGATGCAGATAGCGCTCCACACCCCGGCGTTGATGGCGAGGAAATAGCCGAGGCGGTGGATGCCGAGCTCGCCGATCGAGTAGAAGATGGTGTCGCGGAAATAGACGCTCTCGTGCGTGCCGTACTTGACCGGCAGGCCCTTGCCCGGGTTGGCGGCGGACAGGATCTCGCCGCCGTGCATCGCCAGCAGGAACGTCGTGGTGAAGAAGAACGTCACCGCCAGCATGTGCGCCGGGTTGTAATGGAAATGCAGGTATTGGTAGCCGACGTTGGACACCCAATCGAGGTGGCTCATGATGCCGTAGGGGAAGCCGTAGCCCCAGGCGCCGAGCCAGATCGGGCGGACGACGTTCAGCGTCGCGTAGGCCAGGATGGCGGCGCCGAACCCGAACGGGACATGCAGGCCCATGCCGAGCTTGCGGGCGATCTCGGCCTGGCGCAAAGCCCAGGAGCAGAAGGCGCCGAGGGCGCAGATGGTGATGAGCTGCCACAGCCCGCCCTCCTTCAGCGGCGCCCAGTGCAGGCCGTTCGCCAGGTTTGGCGGATCGATGCTGATCTGGAACAAGGCCCACGTCGGGCCGATCGCGGCGCCGTAGATGATCAGCAGGGTGCCGAGGGTGGCGAAGAAGATGGTCGTGACGCCGAAGAACCCGACGTAGAACGGCCCGACCCAGAAGTCGAACAACTCGGGGAAAATCAGGCCGCCGCCCTTGACCCGGTATTTCGCTTCGAAACTGAGCATCGACATCGCGCTCTCCGCGGCTGGAACACGTCCTTGTCAACTACTCAGAACAGAAATTATGTCAAGCTGCCCTGACAGTCGGAAGGATCAAATCATGCGTGTACCCCGTCTCTCCTCAGTCGCCTTGCTCGCCTCGGTCTTTGTTCTGGCCGCCCCAGCGTGGGTCAGCCAGGCCTGGGCCGACACGCCGATGGTCGTCACCTGGTCGACCTGGTTGCGTGCCGGGCCGGACAAGGAAGCGAAGGTGATTAACGAGCTGCAGGCCGGGGAGACCGTGACGTCGCTGGGCTGCACGGGCGGCTGGTGCCAGATCGCCGCAGTTTACGCGGTCGGCTACGTGCCGGAGCGGCTGCTGGCCGCCAATGCGCCGCCCCCGCCGGTTCCGGTTCCCGGGGCGCCGTGCTTCACGGGCGAGCGGTTCACGCACGAAGGCCCGCTGAAGCTGCGCATCTGCCCGGCAAAAGCGCCGAACACGCCGGATTACAAGGGCCCGATATCTACGCCCTAGACCTTTATCGCCCTGACTGCAGCAGGGCGATAAGGGTGTAGCACTGATCCGGACCGGCAATTGGCACGCCTCGCTTTTCCAGTCAGGGCGATTGCAGTCTAAGCAGCGGTTATTGAGGAGCGCGGGCGCTTGCCCGCGGCTGTTGCGGAGCTTTGTCCAGGCCGCCTCTTCTTCGCCAGGCGCGCCGGCCTTCCATCGACTGCCAGGCGAGGAGCGCGGGCACGCCGATGGCAAGATCCCGGGCGCGCTTGATCAGCGACACGGCCAGCGCGGCATCAGGGGTGACGCCGAACAGGCCGCCGAGCAGGATGAGGCCGCCCTCCTGCACGCCGAGCGCGTTCGGGATCATGAAGGCGACGCTGCGGACGCCGTAGAGCAGGCTGTCGATGGCGAGCGCCGCCGGCAGGCCAAGCGGAATGCCCATCAGTTGGAACGTGATCCAGGTCTCGGCCGCGTTCAGCAGCCAGGCGGCGAGGTGGACGGCGGCGGCGAGCGCGAGCGTCGCGGGCATTCGATGCAGCCCGCGGATGCCGGCCTGGACCGCGCCCGCTTGCCCGAGGTCGCGCCCGAGGAACTCGCGGGCAAGGCGCGCGCACGCCCGTTCCGCGAAGCCCGCGCCCCTGGCCTGGACAGCGACGAACACGGCGACGGCAAGGCTCATGGCCATGACGCCGGCCAGCACCGGGAGCGCGAAGCCGTTGTTGGGGCGCAGGCGGGTCATCAGCGCGAGTCCGATGACGACGTAGACGAGTTGCGCCGAAAGCTCGGTGGTGACGTCGACGACGGTCGAGGCGGCGGCGAAGGCGCCGGAGACGCCGCTGACGGCCAGGGCGCGCGCGCCGAGCACGAAGCCGCCGACCTGCGACAGCGGCAGCGCCTCGGACGCGGAATCGCGGATTAGGCGGCCCCAGGCGAAGCGCGGCAGGGTGGCGTCCACGCGGCCGCGCCCCAGCAGCCGCCAAGCCGCGCCCATCAAAGCGATCAGGGCGAGGTGAAAGGCGACGACGACGGCGAAACCGCTCGCGCCGAGCAGCGTCGCACTGTGCCAGATCGCCCCGGCGCCGTGCGAGAGCACCAGGATCGTCGTGGCCGCCAGCCCTGCGAGCAGGCCCAGCGCCACTGCGAGCGTCATGCCGCGCGTTTGAGCTGCGGACGTTGCCGGTCCCATAGCCGCAGGCCGCGGACGGCAAGGTCGGCCATGGTAGGCAGGAGGCGGGGCTGCATGAGGTCCGGGTCGAACGCGCTCATGCGGCGGGCGTTCTCGCGGTAGCAGTCCTCGACGAACTTGCGGAAGCTGAAGCCGTCGAGGAACAGGTTGGCCTGGGTGACGTCGAAGTCGCGCCCGTCGTTGGCGTCCTGGCCGCGGCGGACCATGCCGAGCAGGCGGCGGGCGGCGCGGCCATAGAACCAGGCCGATTTCAGCGCGCGGGTGGGGCGGATATGGCCGCGGCGGCGCTCGCGCCAGGCCATGTAGTTGATGAAGAAGACGATGTGCCGGGTTTCCTCGAACATGAGCACGTCGAAGATCTCGAACATCGCTTCGGGGAGGAACTCGGATTCGCGGGCGGTCTTGAACGCGCCGAAACCGAGGAAGGCGTCGAGGCATTCGCCGAAGCCGAAATCGATGAAGGCGGTCTCCAGGTCGGGCGGAAAGGTCTCAAGCGGCTGCTCGGTGGCGTCGAGGCCGTAGCGGTCGATCATCACGCTGATCAGCTTGGCGTGCCGGGTCTCCTCAAGGCCTTGCAAGGCCACGGCTTCGCGGACGACGGGGTCGATCACCTGGGGGGTGAAGGCGTCGACGATGGCGCCGGCGCGGCGCTCGGTATGATATACCTCCTGCCAGAACGGCACGCCGCGCAGGCGGGCAAGGGCGGCCTCGTCCAGCTCCGGCCAGGGCAGGGTCTCGGGGTCGAACTGCTGGTGGGTGTCGATGAACTGGCGGCAGAAAAAATCCTTGTGGGCCTCTGACCCGGCGTCCATTCTCATGCGGGGGCTCCTTGCGTCTTGGTTTTTGGCCGGGGCATGAACCGCAGCGCGAGGCGGGTCAGGAACGGCATGGTGGTGGGCCGCAGCAGACGCCGGTCGTAGCCGCTGAAGCGCCGGTCGTTCTCGTGCAGGCAGAGCTGCATCAGCTCGCGGACGCTGACATCGACGTTGCTGACGGCCTTGCTGCCGGTGACGGTGAAGTTGTTGTCCTGCTGCTTGGCCTTGTCCGCGCCGCCGTCCATGCCGCGGGCAAGGCCGATGCGTTCCCAGCCCAGGAACGCCCAGCAGGCGGCGACCTTGACTTCGAACCAGGGCCGCCGCCACCAGGCCAGGTTGCGGCGGTGCCAGGCGAGCCAGTTGGCGAACAGCAAGATGTGGCGGCATTCCTCCTGCATCACCGGCTCGAAGGTGTCGACCAGCTCGGGCGGGAAGAAGCCGGAGCGCTGGGCGAGGGCGAACAGGCCAAAGGCGAAAAAGCTGTCGATGCACTCGCTATAGCCGGTGACGAGGTAGGCCCATTCGGTGCGCTTCGGCGGCGGGTAGGGCGGCTCGGGCTCGAGGGTGATGCCGTAGGCTTCGACCAGGTTCGACAGCACCGTCTTGTGACGGCCTTCCTCCCAGCCGTTCAGCTCGATGGCGTCGTGCCAGGCCGGGTCGGCGAGGCTGTGGGCATAGGCGAGCATCCGGATGCGGGCCTTGCCCTCGGTCTGCACCGCGATGTCCCAGATGGGCAAGGCGATGAGCCGTTCGCGCGCCTCGGCGCCGAGCTTGGGCCAGTCGATGATGGTCGGCTTATAGGGGTTGAAGGTGTCGCGGAACATCTGGGCCGCGGCCTGCTTGTGCGCCTTGGTGCCGGGGCGGAGCCTGCCCGGCTCGGGGCTGGTCCAGTGCCGGGCCGCCTTGTCGGCGGCGACGACGGTGGCGGCATCGGCGGTGGCGTAGCTGGCCAGCTCCAGGCCGCCCGGCGGCGGGGCGAGTTCGGCATCCATCATCGCGCGATATGCTCCTGTTCCAAAACGAGGCGTCGGTCGGGCAGGCGGCCTCGGTGGCGAGCACTTAGTCCGGATTGCCCTTTATGGAACAGATAGCGCGTCGAGTGGCAGGCGTGTCAAAACTTGGCCCGGCAGAGTCCAAATTTTAGGCAGGCCAGCTGAGCCGGCCGCGTTTCCAAATCGGCGAGGCGGCGGGATCGAGGACGTTCGGCGCCCCGGCCGGCCGCCGGGGCGCGTCCGGTCAGGTCATCGCCAGCGCCGGCATTCCCGAGAGGACCTCGATCAGCTCCGCCTTCACCGTCTCCGCCCGGTCGTTCGAGACCTGGCAGGTCCCGGCCGCCTGATGGCCGCCGCCGCCGTAGCCCAGGCAAAGCGCGCCGACATCGACCGGCGAGCCGCGGTCCAGGATCGACTTGCCGATCGCGAACACCGTGTTCTGCTGCTTCATGCCCCACAACACGTGGGCCGAAACATCGCAGTTGGGGAACATCGCATACACGGCGAAGCGGTTGCCGGCGTAGATCACCTCCTCGTCCCGCAGGTCGATCAGCGCCAGCTTGCGGTGCACCGACGTGCAGCGGCGGAGCTGGGCCGCGAACTGCTCGCGGTGCTCGTTGTAGAGGTCGACGCGCTCCTTCACGTCCGGCAGGGCCAGCACCTGCTCGATCGTGTGGTCCCGGCAGCGCTCGATGAGCTGCATCATCAGCTCGTAGTTCGAGATGCGGAACTGGCGGAAGCGGCCGAGGCCGGTCCGGGCGTCCATCAGGAAATTGAGCAGCACCCAGCCCTGCGGGTCCAGGATCTCGTTGCGGGCGAACTGCGCGGAGTCCGCCTTGTCGACCGCTTCCATCAGCTCGGGGCTGACGCGCGGGAACGCTTCGGCGCCGCCATAGTAGTTGTAAACGACGCGGGCGGCGGAGGGCGCGTCCGGGTCGATCACGTGGTTGGCGTAAACCTCGCCGCCCTTGCGCGCGACCTCGCTGGCGTGATGGTCGAAGGCGATGTGGGATTGCCCGCTATAGGGCAGGTTGGTCACGATGTCGCGCCCGGTGATCGGCACGGCGCCGTCCTGCATGTCCTTGGGATGCACGAACTTGATCTCGTCGATCAGGTCCAGCTCGCGCAGCAACGTGCCGCAAACGAGGCCGTCGAAATCGCTGCGGGTGACGAGGCGGTATTTCTCGCTTGGCATGGTTTGGCGTATCCGTCCGGTTTGACGGCAGGATAATGCCGCGTAAATGCTAAAGACCCGTTACGATTTGTCAACAGTGGCACGGATGCGTCGCCCGATCTAAGCTCCCGTCAAAAGGGAGCAACAGCCATGGACACGAACCACCCCGAAACCCTTGCCCTCCATGCCGGCTGGCGCAAGGACGCGGCCACCAAGTCGGTCGCGGTGCCGATCTACCAGACCACGAGCTACCAGTTCGACGACACCGCCCACGCCGCCCGGCTGTTCGGCTTGCAGGAGCTGGGCAACATCTACACCCGGATCATGAACCCGACGACGGACGTGCTGGAGCAGCGCGTGGCCGCCCTCGAAGGCGGGGCGGCGGCGGTGGCGGTCAGCTCCGGGCAGGCGGCGACCGCGCTTTCGGTGCAGAACCTGGCCCATGCCGGGGACAACATCGTCGCCAGCAGCGCGCTCTACGGCGGCACCTACAACCTGTTCGCCAACACGTTCAAGGATCTCGGCATCGAGGTCCGCTTCGTCGACGCCGCCGACCCGGAGGCGTTCGCCCGCGCGACCGACGGCCGCACCCGGGCCTATTACGCGGAGACGCTGCCGAACCCCAAGCTCGAAGTGTTCCCCATCGCCGAAGTGGCCGCGATCGGGCGCAAGCACGGCATCCCGCTCATCATGGACAACACCGCGGCGCCGCTGCTGGTGCGCCCGTTCGACCACGGCGCCGCCATCGTCATGCATTCCACGACCAAATACATCGGCGGCCACGGCAGCAGCATCGGCGGCATCGTCATCGACGGCGGCAACTTCGACTGGGCCGCCCACCCGGAGCGGCAGCCGGCGCTGCACCGCCCCGACCGCAGCTACCACGGCGCCGTCTGGACCGAGGCCGCGAAGCCGCTCGGGCCGATCGCCTACGCCCTGAAGCTGCGCGTGACCCTGCTGCGGGACCTCGGGCCCTCGCAAAGCCCGTTCAACGCCTTCCTCACCCTGCAAGGCCTCGAAACCCTGCCGCTCCGGATGCGCGAGCACAGCCGCAACGCCGACGCGGTGGCCGACTGGCTCGCCAAGCGGCCCGAGGTCTCCCGCGTCATCCACCCGGCGCACCACAAGGGCGTCGCCGCCGAGCGCACCGCCAAGTACCTCAAGCACGGCCACGGCGGGCTGATGGGATTCGAGCTGGCCGGCGGGGCGGACGCCGGGCGCGCGTTCATCGACCGGCTGCAGATGATCTACCACGTTGCCAACATCGGCGATTCGCGCACGCTGGCGATCCATCCGGCCAGCACCACGCACAGCCAGCTCGCCGCCGAGGAGCAGCTCTCCACCGGCGTCAGCCCCGGCTACGTCCGCCTTTCGGTCGGGATCGAGCATATCGACGACATCCTGGCCGACCTGGGCCAGGCTCTGGACGGGGTGAGCGTGCGGGCGGCGGCATAGGTGGCGAGAGGGCTCCCGTCGGCGAGAAAGGGCCGCGCAAGCCAGAGACCCCGGCCAGCCCGGCGCGGCAGGAGCTGCTGGCCGGGTATCGTCCCCTGCGCGCCTCCATCCGCCACGTGCTCAATCTCGCCGTCGGAGCCTGCAACAAGTCGGACTGGATGCGAGCGGCAAAGCAGCTCGGCATTTGGAACGATGGAAGCATCGTCGTGCCGGAGGGCAGCGAGGCGATGCAGATGGTGTGCGACGTCGCCCTGTTCGAGCCCAACCAGCATAAGCGTCGCGCCTATGACCGTTTCCTTGCTGAGGGCGCCAAGACCCTCGACCCTCCCAACGAGGCGCTCGCCGAGTTGATGGGCAGAGCCAGGTTCGCCATCTTCCGCTACGCCGGGCGGCACGTGGCTGCGGGTTGCTGGCTTGAAGACCTGCTCGACGACGATCGCCGCATCTGGCTGATGGATGAGTCGATGGAGGCGTCGGCGACCGAGGGCGTCGTCTCCGGCGTGCGCCTGTTCGACGCCGGGCCGTATCACGCCGGGTTCGGCATCGTCGTGCAGCCGGACGAGGAGACGGTCGACATATGCATTGCCACCCGGCAGAGCCCGCGAGGCCACCCGTTCCGCCACTCGCTCGCAGCAACCCTGTACGGCGATCGTCTCCGGGATGAGCTGCCGCCGAGCCCGGAGTTCGCGGAGGCCGTGCTCGGGCTCCTGGGGACGCTTGCCGCGCCGCCCAACCGCGGAGCGGAGAAGCTTACTCGCCGTCCCGCCGCCCGGAAGCCGCGCCGGCGGCATTAGAGCGCCTTTGGCCCTAATGTCGCGCTCTCGCCTCACGGCTTCGCTATCTTCGCGCCTTTCGCCGTGATAGTCAGCGCGCCGGAGGAACGCCGTTGTCCGAGCTCAAGTTCGAAGGCATACGCAAGCGGTTCGGCGGCACGGAGGCGCTGAAAGGCGTCAGCTTCGCTGTTCGGTCCGGCGAGGTGGTCGCCTTGCTCGGCGAAAACGGGGCCGGCAAGTCGACCCTGATTAAAATCCTCGGCGGCATTCACCGCGCCGATACCGGCGGCATCCTGCTAAACGGCAAGCCCTATCTGCACGAAACGAAGCGCAAGGCCGGGGCGAAGCGTCCAGTCGCGTTCGTGCATCAGGACCTTGGGTTGATCGAGTGGATGACCGTCGCCGAGAACGTCGCCATCGCCAATTCCTACCCCAAGCGCGGCGGGCGCGCTTGGGGGCCGATCGACTGGCAGGGCGCGGATGCGCTCGCGGCAAAGGCGCTGGGCGGCATCGGCGCGGGCATCGACCCGCAGGCGCGGGTGTCGTCGCTGTCGCGCACCGAGAAGTCGCTGGTCGCCATTGCCCGCGTGCTGGTTACGCCATGCGATTTCCTGGTGCTCGACGAGCCGACGGCGAGCCTGCCAGCCGACGAGGTCGAGACGCTGTTCGCCGCGATCCGCCGGATGCAGGCGGCGGGCGTCGGGCTGATCTACGTGTCGCACCGGCTCGACGAGGTGTTCCGCATCGCCGGCCGCGTCGTCGTGCTGCGCGACGGGGCGCTGGCCGGCGAGCAGCTTGTGTCGGAGACCACGCCGGACGACCTTATCGGGCTGATCGTCGGCTCCGGCGCGCTGAAATTGTATGAAAAGCCCGCGCCCGCGTCGGGCAGGGGGATGATCGAGGTGCGCCGGCTGGAAACCGAGACCGCCGGGCCGGTCGATTTCACCATCGCCACGGGCGAGGTGCTGGGGCTTGCGGGGTTGCGCGGGGCCGGGCAGGAGGAGGTGGGCCGCGCGCTGTTCGGGGCGTTGCCGCACCGGGGCGATGCGGTGATCGACGGGCACGCCGCCGACCTCGCCTCGACGCGGACCGCGCTCGCCGCCCGCATCGGCCTGGTGGCGCGGGACCGGGTTTCGGAGTCGGTGGCGCCGACGCTCTCGATCCGCGAGAACCTGTTCCTCAACCCCGGGGCCAGCGGGCGCGCGCTCTTCTCCGTGCTCTCCCGCGGGACCGAGGCGGAGCGGGCGCGCGGCATCGGCGCCGCCGTCGGCCTGCGCCCGAACGAGCCGTCGGCGCCGATCGAGAGCCTCTCGGGCGGCAACCAGCAGAAGGTCGTGGTTGGGCGCTGGCTGGCGACCGGGCGGCGCCTGCTGATCCTCGAAGACCCGACCGCGGGCGTCGATGTCGGCGCGAAGGCCGAGATCTACCGCCTGATCGAGGCGGCGGTCGGCGCCGGCCTCGCCGTCGTCGTGGTCTCGACCGATTTCGAGGAGGTCGCCACGCTTTGCCATCGCGCCCTGGTGTTCAACCGCGGCGCCATCGTTGCCGAGATCGACGGGGCGGCGCTGACGACCGAGGCCGTGATCGCCGCCGCCAGCATGTCGGAGGCGGCGTAGGGCGATGAACTCGATCAAGTCCAACGCGCTGGAGCCGACCCGGTCCGAGCTGCGCGGCCTCGGCCCCGGCCAGGCCGTCGTCCGTCTGCTGCCGGTCTATGGCCTGCCGATCATCATGCTGCTGCTGGCCGCGCTGTTCTCCGTGCTGCTGCCAGAAACGTTCCCGACCATGCTGAACCTGCGCTCGGTCATCTCCGACAAGGGCGTGATCGCCTTGCTGGCGCTGGCGGCGATGATCCCCATGACGGCGGGCAAGATCGACCTCACCGTGGGCTACGCCATCGTCATCTGGCACATCCTGGCGATCAGCCTGCAGACGGCGTTCGCCATCCCCTGGCCGCTCGCGGTGCTGATCGTGCTGGCGCTCGGCGCGCTGGTCGGCGTCCTCAACGGGCTGCTGGTCGAGGTCGCCCAGATCGACTCGTTCATCGCAACCCTCGGGACCGGCACGGTGCTCTACGCCGTCGCCCTGTGGTATACTGGCGGGCGGCAAGTGGTGGCGCCGCTGCCGCGCGGGTTCCTGGCCATCAACGGCACGCAGCTTTTCGGCCTGCCGATCGCCGGCGCCTACGTGCTGACCGTCGCCATCGTGCTCTGGGCCATCCTCGAATATACGCCCGTCGGCCGCTATCTCTATGCCATCGGGGCGAACCCGGGCGCTGCGGCGCTCAACGGCATCCCGGTCCGGCGCTTCACCATCGGCGCGTTCGTGGCCTCCGGCACGTTGACGGCGGCTGCCGGCGTGCTGCTGGCGTCGAAGCTGCGGATCGGGCAGGCGAGCGTCGGGCTCGAGTACTTGCTGCCGGCGCTCGTGGGCGCGTTCCTCGGCTCCACCACTATCCGCCCGGGCCGGGTCAATGTGTGGGGCACCGTCGTCGGCGTCATGATCCTCGCGGTCGGCATCTCCGGCATCCAGCAATTCGGCGGCTCGTTCTGGGTGGAGCCGATGTTCAACGGCATGACCTTGCTGATCGCCATCGGCATCGCCGGCTACGCGCAGCGCCGCCGCGGCTCGGGCGGGCGGATCACGAAAAAGGCGGGCGGCTGACGTCCCGCCGCACACGGAGGAGGACACATTGATGCTGACACGCACTCTCTTGCTCGTAACCGCGTTCGCGCTGCCGCTTCGCCTGGCGCACGCCGACGCCTTTACCGACGAGGCGAAGGCCGTGGTGGCGAAGGCCAGCGCCCGCGCCGACACGTGGGACGGGCCGACCTCGGGGCCGAAGGCGGCTAAAGGCAAGTCGGTCGTGTTCGTGGCCGGCGACATGCGCAACGGCGGCATCCTGGGCGTGGCGCAGGGCGTGAAGGAGGCGGCCGGCGTGATCGGCTGGGAGTATCGGGCGATCGACGGGCAGGGCTCGGTGTCGGGCCAGGCGTCGGCCTTGAGCCAGGCGATCGCGCTCAAGCCCGACGCCATCATCCTGGGCGGCAGCGACGCGGTGGAGCAGAAAGCGGGGCTGGAGAACGCGGCCAAGCAGGGGATCGTCATCGTCGCCTGGCACGGCGGGCCGAAGCCGGGGCCGATGGAGGACAACCCGGTGTTCGCCAACGTCGTGACCGATTCGAACGAGGTGGCCCGCGTCGCGGCGATGAAGGCGATCGCCGATTCCGACGGCAAGGCCGGGGTCGTGATCTTCGCCGATTCCACCTACGCGATGGCGATTTCCAAGGGCCGGGCCATGGAAGCGGTGATCATGAAGTGCGCCGGCTGCAAGGTGCTCGATTTCGAGGACACGCCGCTGGCCGACGTGTCCACCCGCATCCCCCAGCTCGCCACGACGCTGCTGCAGCGCAACGGCGCGAAATGGACCTACTCGCTGGCGATCAACGACCTGTATTACGACTTCATGCCGCCCTCGCTGTCGGCCGCCGGCATCCCGGGCGACGGCGCGCCGCACAACATTTCCGCCGGCGACGGCTCGGAGTCGGCGTTCCAGCGCATCCGCGCGCACGACTACCAGATGGCGACTGTGCCGGAGCCGCTCGTGATGCAGGGATGGCAGGCGATCGACGAGACCAACCGGGCGTTCGCGCATGTGCCGTGGTCCGGCTACGTGCCGGGCGTGCATCTCGTCACCGCGGACAACATCGCTTTCGACGGCGGGCCGAAGAACGTGTTCGACCCGGACAACGGCTACCGCGGCGAATACAAGAAGATTTGGGGGGCAAAGTAACGCCGATCAGGCTGTGACCACGGTCACGGCGCCGCTTTAGCTCGCCGGCCAGGGTCCCTTTGCGGCAGCCAGGCCGCGGAGGGAACGGCCGTGGACATCCGCAATCATGAACGGGCGCAGATTCTGTCGCTCGCTGACGAAATCTGGATGCTCGTCGACTTCCTGGCCGGCAGCCCGGGCAAGGTCTTGAGCGCTGTCCAGATACCGGATCAGGGCAAGCCAGGAACGAACGTCAGCTTGCAGGAGCTGCTGCAGCGCGTGTGCGACACGCAGCGCAGGGTCGCGGGCGAAGGCGAGGTTGAGCCGGGCGACCGCGCGTTCATCCAGCTCGTGCGCGACGCGCTGAATGGGATCGCCGCGCCGGCGACCGGCCTTACGGTGGCATACAGCTCGATGGTGACCGGCCCGCTGCGCCGCCGGGCCGCCTCACGCTTCCTGTTGGCCCAGCAGGTCTACTCCACTCTTACCCTGCGCGCGTGGGCCCATAGCTATTTGCAGGCCGCAGTGCTGGTCGTCGCAGTCTTGTTGACCGTCGTCGCGGGCTGGCAATCGGCCAAGGTCGCCCTGGGCAAAGCGATCTTGCAGAACCTTCAGACTCTGCGGACGGCGCAGACGAGCTTGAATGCCGAAAAGGTCCGCTACGAGCTGTCGCAATCGGCGGCGACGCAGAAGCCGATGGTGCTCGAAGCCCTTGCCGCAAAGGATATGGTCCCGCTGACGGCATACCGGCTGTGCGATCGCCATTTCGCCTTCATGGCATACAATTCCAATGCCTTGAAGCCGGTCAATAGCAAGTCGGAGCCAATCCCGGCCTATTCGACGCCGGAGGAGCGCGACATCTGTGGCCGCGACGAGGTCCTCACGGCCAATCTGCAAATCGTTCGCAGCAACCTTGTGGATTACCGGAAAGATTGGGTCGGCGTTGTCGGCGGCGGCTTCTTGGCCGCCCGCAACCTGTTGCGGTGCGGGCAACCCTCATGCGGCGAGACGGCTCGCCTCACGACCGAGAACGCCAACGACCAGGAATTCATGATCGCCCCCGTGCTGCTCGTCGAGGGCAACTTCGTGCTGCCGGTCATCTTCGGCTGCATCGGCTCGGCGATCTTCGTCGTCATGGAGCACTACACCAAGATCCGGCAAAGCCTGCTGCATCCAAGGGACTTCGCCCTCGCGCCGTTCCGTCTGGTGCTTGGCGTGGTGGTGGGCGCCTGCATCGGGCTGTTCTTCAGCTCCTACGGACCGATGCCTCAGCTTGAAGGCCAAGCATCGACGCTCATCTCGTCCCTCACCCTGACTGCCTCCGGCGTGGCCTTCCTTGCCGGCTTCGGCGTGGAAGGGGTGTTCTCCACGCTCGGCGCGCTGGTGTCCCGGGTGTTCGCCCCGCCTGGCGCCGCGAGATAGCTTGGTCTGCCCGGGCCTGTTAGGACATGCGGGAATTGGCTGTGCGGAGGTTCGATGCTGAGTGGCGCGGGGCGGGTGGCCGGGGTGATCGGGTGGCCGGTAGGGCACTCCCGCTCGCCACGGCTGCACGGGCATTGGCTGGCGCGATACCGGGTGGACGGCGCCTACGTGCCGATGCCGGTGCGCCCGGACGCGCTCGGCGTCGCCATCCGTGGATTGCAGGCGGCGGGATTCGCCGGGGTGAACGTGACCCTGCCGCATAAGGAAGCGGTGATGGCGCTATGCGACCGGGTGGAGCCGTCCGCGCAGCAGGCGGGCGCGGTCAACACGCTGGCGTTCACGCCCGAAGGCGTGACCGGCACCAACACCGACGGCGCCGGGTTCACGGCCAATTTGCGGGCGCACGGGGTGCAGCCGGGCGCCGGCCCGGCCTTGCTGCTCGGCGCCGGAGGGGCCGCGCGGGCAATCGCGGCCACGTTGCTGGGGGAGGGCGCCGAGGTCGTTGTCTGCAACCGAACCGCCGGGCGGGCCGAGGACCTGGCCCGCGCCCTGCCCGGCGTGCGCACAATGCCGTGGGAGCAGCGTGCCGCGAGCCTCTCGGATTTCGCCCTGCTGGTGAATACGACGCAATTGGGAATGACGGGACAGGACCGGCTGGAGATGCCGCTCAACGCCGCCGGATCGGGCCTGGTCGTGGCCGACATCGTCTACGCGCCGCTCCAGACCGCCCTGCTGGCCGCGGCGCGCGCGCGGGGCCTCGCCACGGTGGGGGGCATCGGCATGCTGCTGCACCAGGCCGTACCGGGGTTCGCCGCGTGGTTCGGGATCACGCCCGTGGTGGATCTGGCGCTGCAGGAGGCCGTGCTGGGCGCATGAAGGTGATTGGCCTGACGGGAGGGATCGGCATGGGCAAGTCCACCGCCGCCGCCGCGTTCCGCCGCGCCGGAGTATTGGTGTTCGACGCCGATGCCGAGGTGCATCGGTTGCAGGCCAAAGGCGGGCGGGCGGCGCCGGCGATCGAGGCGGCATTTCCCGGCACGGTCCGTGATGGCGCGGTCGATCGCGCCCGCCTGCGTGCCGCCGCCGTGCATGACCCAGCGGGAATGCGACGGCTTGAGCAGATCGTCCACCCGCTCGTGCGCGCGGCCGAGCGGCAGTTCCTGATGCGCGCCCGACGCGCAGGCCGACGGCTCGCGGTGCTCGACATCCCGCTGCTGCTTGAGACCGGCGGCGAGCGGCGGGTCGATAAAGTTGTCGTGGTCTCGGCGCCCGCCTCGGTGCAACGGATACGCGTGAGGGCGCGGCGGCAGATGACGTCTGAGCAGATCGACGCGCTGGTCGCCCGCCAGATGCCCGACCAGGAGAAGCGACATCGCGCCGACCTGGTGGTGCGGACGGGGCTTTCGCGGCACCATGCGCAACGAAAAATTCGCCAGTTTGTGAGGGACATGCGTCAATGAGCCGGTCTGTCCTATTCGATACCGAGACGACGGGGCTCGATCCGCTCAACGGCGACCGGGTGATCGAGATCGCCTGCCTCGAACTCCTGCGCGACCTGCCGACCGGGCAGGTCCTGCACGTGCTGATCGACCCCGACCGGGACATCCCGGCCGAGGCGACGCGTGTCCACGGTTTCACCCGGGCGGACCTGGCCGGCAAGCCGCGCTTCGCCGACATCGCCGACGAGCTGCTGGCCTTCGTCGGCGACTCGCCCTTGGTCGCGCATAACGCCCCATTCGACTTCGGCTTCCTCGACATGGAGTTCGGCCGCCTCCGGCTGCCCCGGCTCGACCCGTCGCGGATGGTCGACACGCTGGCCCTGGCGAAAGCCCGCTTCCCCGGCCTGCCGAACAGCCTCGATGCGCTGTGCCGGCGCTACGGCATCGACCTGAGCGAGCGCACCAGCCACAACGCTTTGCTCGATTGCCGCCTGCTGGCGGACGTGTATGTCGAGCTGACCGGCGGGCGGCAGCGCGGGCTGCTGCTGGCCGAAGAGGAAGGCGGCGGCAGGATGCCCGCAGCGAGCTATGCGCTGACCGGGCCACGCACCGTTCGGCTGATCACGCCAAGTGACGCGGATCTGGCGCGGCACGCCGATTTCGTGCAGCGGCTTAAGGAACCGTTGTGGCTTGCCCAGGACGCCCTATCCGAAAGCGAGACGGCTACTTCAGCTTGAAGATGCCGATCCGCGCCACTTCGACTAGTGCCCTGAATCGCTTATAATGCCGGGTATAAGCGCTTGAGCTTAATGCGTGCGTCGGCGGTGGTGAATTGCCAATCGGCCTTGGTGTGGTTCTTGTTGCGGCTATCCTGCCATGCGGCGACCTCGTCGATCAGGGTCTGCTTTTGGGGAATGCGCCGGCCGAGACACTGCGACGACAAGACGCTGAGCTCGGTTTCCGCCATGTCCAACCAGCTGCCGTGCTTGGGCGTGTAATGCCACTCGAAGCGTTCGGCCAAGCGGCGCGCCTCGGCGGCGGGGAGGGCCTCGTAAAGTGACGCGGGTTTGTGGGTGCTGAGATTGTCCTGCACGAGCACGATCCGGCTTGCTGGCGGACAATGCGTGTCGGACAACTCCTTGAGCGCCACGGCGTCATCCAGCGCGGCGCGGCGGCCGGTGATCTTGACGTGCCGCCAGCCCTCCAGCGGGACGAACATCATGAACAGATTGGCAGTGCCGTTGCGTGCATACTCGTCGTCGTGCCGGGCCGGTCGCCCTGGCCGGGCCGGGATCGGCACGCGGGTCTCGCTGATCAGCTGCTTGGAGGTCTCGTCAAGGCAAACCACCGGGCGCTTGGGATCATGCGGCCTGTGATAGACCTCGAGCACGTCTTCCATGCCGGCGACGAAGGCGGCGTTGGCCTCGGGCGGGATGACCCCTGCTTCTGAAGATGCGGCTTGAGCGTGTTGTTTTGAGCGTCCGCCCGATCGTGTTGTCGCTGGCGCGCGCGACGATGTTCAGCTCCGCCACCGCCGTGTCCAACAGTTGCAGCGTCCATCGTGAACGCCCCTTGGGCGGTTCGGAACAGGCGAGCGCGATCAGCTTGGCCTCAGCGACGCCGTCGAAGACGCGCTTTCTGGCTGACCGTGGGGAATGCTTGCGGGTCAGCGCGGCGTCCACTCCGCCTTCCACCAAGTCCTGGCGGGTGCGGGCAACGGCGCCGACGCTGGTATCGAGCGCTCCGGCGACTTCGCTGCCGCTCCAGCCCTCGCCGGCGTCCGAGGCATCGGCCTTCAGCAGGATCCGCGCCTTCAGCACTTGGCGTGCCGGCCGTCTGCCGGTTTGGATCAGCGCGGTCAGCTGCTGCCGCTCTTCGACACTCAGCGCTACGACATACGTCTTCACGCCAGGTTGTTTCGCGGTCACGACGCGTCTGCGAGGTTGCCGGAACGATCGATTCAGACATGGGCCGCGAAATCAATGACGAAGGGCACTAGAGCGGTTTTCATTTAAGTCCGGCGAGCACGTATCCTGAGTGCATGAAGTAGCCGCGTGCGTCCTGGGGCGTGATGGCGGCGAGTGCTGGTCCGAGCGCCTTGTGCAGGGCGTCTGCTGTGCGTGCGGCGGCTTGGCGCAGCTTGCCTTTCAGCTTGGCCCAGCCTGGCTCAATGGGGTTCAGGTCTGGGCTGTAGGGAGGCAGGTAACGGCAGGCAAACCCCGAGGCGTCCAGCGCCGCCCGCACCGCGGGCGTCTTGTGCGCGGCCAGGGTGTCCATCACCAGCACGGCGTCAGGCCGCACTTGGCGCAGCTTAGGCAGCAGCGCCTTGTCGAGAAAGGCCGTGAACACGGCGGCGTCGGTTGCGGCCTCGACCGACATGGCGGCCACGATGCCGTTTACGCCAAGCGCGCCCAGCACGGTCACGCGCTTCCAGCGGCCCGCGGGCGCTGTGCCCAGAGCGCGTTGCCCGCGCGGGGCGCGGCCATGCAGGCAGGCCATGTTGGTCAGCGCGCCGCACTCGTCCAGGAACACCAGCCGCTCCGGCGCGATCCCTTCCACCCCGGCCTGCGCGTCCGTGCGCCAGGCGGCCCGGGCGCGTGCCACGTCGTCACGGTCCTGCTCGGCCGCGCGCAGCGTGCGCTTTTTTCCAGCTCCACCTCATGCGCGCCAGCGCCCGGCGCACGGTGGACAGGTGAACCAGCACCTTGGCCTCCTCGGCCAAGCGGTCCCGGCACTGCGCCAAGGTCAGGTGGTTGGCGCCTTCCAGCACCCGCCGCAGCGCCGCCTCTGCCTTGCCTGCAATCACCGGCTTGCGGTGGCCGCCCATCTTGCCCGCCACGCGCCGCCCGTCCCGCCGAAGCGCCCGCGCCCAGTCCTGCACCGTCGAGCGGCCCACCGCGATCCGCCGGGCC
This sequence comes from Acetobacteraceae bacterium, assembly GCA_965217935.1. GTDB lineage: Bacteria > Pseudomonadota > Alphaproteobacteria > Acetobacterales > Acetobacteraceae > JBBROS01. The sequence continues at coordinate 3,149,746 of OZ244581.1, forward strand.
ACAGCCGACATCGCTTCTCCCGCCTCAACCGCCGCCAAAACCCGCTCCCGCAAGTCCGCCGAATACGCACCAGCCAGCAAAGCCATCCCAAAACCAGGCATATGGGAACAAATCGCCGGACCTCAACGCAAATCGCTCTAGTGTCCCGAGGCACGCGCTCTCAACTGGACGAACTTATGCATCGGGACACTAAACGCCGAGATGCTGCTGCATCAGGGCCTTGTCGTGCCGCAGCTCATCCGGCCCGCCCTCGAAAACCATATGCCCGTTGTTCAGCACGTAACACCGGTGCGCCAGGCTCAGCACCGCGAACACGTTCTGCTCGACGATAAGTATGGTGCGGCCCTCCTGCGCCAGCTTGCCGCAGATATCGAGCAGTTGGTGGACGATGACGGGCGCCAGGCCCTCGAACGGCTCGTCGAGGAGAATGAGGCGCGACTTCCGCACCAGGGCGCGGGCGATGGCCAGCATCTGCTGCTCGCCGCCGGAGAGCTGGTGCCCGCCGGACTTCCGGCGTTCCTTGAGACGAGGGAAGTAGCCGTAGATCTCGTCGAGCGAGGCAGGGTCCTTATAGGAGATGCCGGCCAGGATCAGGTTCTCCTCGACCGTAATCGAGCCGAAGATGCGGCGCTCCTCCGGCACCAACTGCACGCCGCGGTTGGCGATGCGGAACGGGTCGAGCCCGGCGATCTCGTCGCCTTCGAGCTTAATCGAGCCCCGGCGCGGGCGGACCGCGCCGGCGATCGACTTCAACGTGGTGCTCTTGCCCGCGCCGTTGCGGCCAAGGAGCGCCACCACCTCGTTGGCCTCGATGCGCATGCCGATGTCGAACAACACGTGGCTGTCGGCATAATAGGCGTTTAGCCCGTCGACCTTGAGAAGGCTGGTCATGCGGCGCTCTCGGCCACAGGCGCGTGGCCGGGGGCGTGGACGCCGCCGAGATAGGCCTCCTGCACGCCAGGGTCGTTGCGGACTTGCTCCGGCGTGCCTTCAATCAGGATGCGGCCCTCGACCAGCACGGTGATGCGGTCGGCGAGGCCGAACAGGGCGTCCATGTCGTGCTCGACGATCACCATGGTGCGGCCCTCGCGCAGCTTGCGCAGCAGTTGCACCGTGTTGGCGCGCTCGCTCGGGCTCATGCCGGCCAGGGGCTCGTCGAGCAGCAGCACCTCGGGATTGGTCGCCAGCACGAGGCCGATTTCCAGGCGGCGCTTCTCGCCATAGGCAAGTTGGTTGACGGGCGTGTCGGCGCGATGGGCCAGGTCGACCAGGCGGAGAGTGTCCTCGACGCCTGTTTCCACGCCGGGCACGGACCAGAGCCTGCGCAGCAGGTCGAGGCGGAAACGGCCGCGGCGGGCGGCAAGCGTCGGGATAACGAGGTTCTCGCGGACGGTCAGGCGATCGAAGAGCTGGTTGATCTGGTAGCTCTTGGCCATGCCTTTCTGGCAGATGGCGCAGACGCCGTCGCGCGTCACGTCCTGGCCGCGGAACAGCACGGCGCCCGAGCTTGGCGGCATCTCGCCGGCGAGCATTTTGAAGAAGGTGCTCTTGCCGGCGCCGTTCGGGCCGATCAGGCCGCGGACCTCGAACTCGGCCACCTGGAAGTTGACGTCCTCGTTGGCGAGCAGGCCGCCGAACCGGCGGGTCAGGCTGCGGGTTTCAAGCACCGTGGGGCCGAGGCTAACGGGGGCGGATTGCCCGACGGATGGGGTGGAGACGGCGTGCTCCGGTTCCTCGGCGTCGATGGCGGGAGGCGGGCGCCGAACCAGGCGGATGGCCTCGCCGACGATGCCCTGGCGCAGGAAGCTGACCAGCAGCACGAAGATGAAGCCGAGGATGAGGCGCCAGGTCGCGTCGAAGCCGAGGCTGTGCTGCAGCGTTTCGCGCAGGTAGATCCACACCGCGCCGCCGACGAGCGGGCCGAGCAGGGTTGCGGCCCCGCCGATCACGGTCTGCACCAGCAACTGGCCCGAGGTCTCGAAGGTGAAGGCGTCCGGCGGCATGTAGTTCTGGAAGATGCCGAGCAGCCCGCCGGCCAGCCCGGCATAGGCGCTCGCGATGGTGAAGGCGCAGAGCTTATAGAGGTGCACGGCATTGCCCGTGGCCAGCGCGCGCTGCTCGTTGTCGCGGATGGCGGTCAGGATGCGGCCGACAGGCGAGGCGACGATGCGGCGGGAGAGGACGTAGCCTGCGAAGAAGAAGACGGCGATGAACCAATACATCGGCAGGCCGGATTCGGCGCGCCAGCCGAAGATGCTGGGGGTTGGCACGCCGGGGAGGCCGTTCTCGCCGCCGGTGTAGGCGGCGAAGGTGGTGAGATCGAGGTGGGCGCACATCTCGCCGAACGCCAAGGTGATCATGGCAAAATAAATGCCTTTGCGGCGTTCGGTGAAGTAGCCGATGATGACGCCCATCAAGGTGGCGGCGATGGTGCCGAGCAGCAGCGCCAGCAAAGCGGGCATGGATTGCTGGATCATCAAGGAGGCGGTAACGAAGCCGCCGGTCCCGAAGAACACCGCTTGCCCGAGCGAGAGCAGCCCGGTGTAGCCGAACAGGATGGCGAAGCCGAGGCCGAACAAGCCCCAGATCAGGATGCGGCTCAGCATCGGCACGTCGGCGGCGATGAAGGGCAGCACGAACGGGGCCGCGATCAGCAGGACGCCGACCGCGATCTCGGCCAAGGGAAAGCCGCGTCGCGTGGCAGCCATCATGCCCGCCCCGCCTGGCCGAAGAAGCCTTGCGGGCGCACCAGCAGGATCAGCGCCATGACCGCGAACAGCATGACCTCGGAATAGGACGGGTTGAACAGGGAGGTCAGCGTCATGATCTCGCCGGCGACGATGCCGCCCAGCACCGCGCCGGGGAACGAGCCGACCCCGCCGATGACGATGACGACGAAGCTGAACACCAGGTATTTCGCGCCCACGTCGGGCGTCGGCGCCGTCACCGGCGAGTTGATGATGCCCGCGAGCCCGGCCGCCATCGCGCCCAGGCCGAACACGATCAGGAAGATGCGGTAGACGTTGATGCCGAGCAGGTTGACCATGCCGGCGTCCTCGATACCGGCGCGCACCACGAGGCCAAGCTTGGTCTTATATAAGATTAGGTAAAAAGCCAGCAATAGCGCCGCCGAGATGGCGATGGTCTGGATCTTGTACCAAGGGAACGGGAACGACATGAAGCCGAGGTCGGACGCGCCCATGCCCCACCAGGGCGTCGGCACGCCTTGCGACTGGCCGCCGAAAGTGGCGCGGATGGCCTCCACGATGATGATGCCGACGCCGAACGTGACCAGGATCTGATCCTCGTCCGGGCGGTTGTAGTAATAGCGGACGATCACCCGCTCCATCAGCAGCCCCGTCGCCAGCGCCGCCAGCCCGGCGCACGGAATGGCGGCGATGAACGAACCGGTCTGCGCATAGACCACGTATCCGGCATAGGCGCCCACGGTGTAGAGCGCGCCATGCGTCAGGTTCAGCACCCCGAGCGCGCCGTAGATGATGGTCAGGCCGGCGCTGATTAGGGCGAGCAACATGCCTTGCTGGAGGCCGTTGAACGCCTGCGCCTCGATGAGGCCGAGCGGAATGCCGAAGATGGTGGTCAAGGCTGGCGATCCTCAGACGAAGCAGGGGCCGGCGATGTCCCGCCGGCCCCCAATGGGTCAGGTGTAGCTGCCGAGCTTGCAGCCCAGCGCGCCTTCCGCCGGCATCACCTCCTCGCCGGGAACTGTTGCGACCACGTCGTAGAAATCGTCCTTGTTCTTCATGTCCTTCTTGGCCTTGCCGCGGATGATATACACCGGGCGGACGAGTTGATGGTCCTGCGCGCGCCAGTGCACCTTGCCGATCGTGGTGTCGATCGGCTCGCCCTTCTCGTATTCCTTGATCACCTCGACCGGGCGGAAGGTGCCGGTTTTCTCGACGGCCCGCGCGAAGAGCGCGGTCTGCAGGTAGGCGATGTGCGCGCCCCATTCCGGCTTGTAGCCGTAGGCCTTTTCAAACTCGGCGACGAACGTCTTCGCCATGTCGTTGTGGTCCTCGAGCGTCCACCAGAACTCGGTCGAGCCGTAAACCCCGGCGATGACGTCCGCCCCCACCTCCTGGGCGAAGAACGGCGCGGAGTAGGGCATCACCAGCTTCATCTGCTTCAGCGCGCCGAACTGGCTCGCCTGCTTGGTGCTGTTCACCGCGTCGGCGCCGAAGCAGATGTTGACCAGCGTGTCGGCGCCGGAGGCCATCATGTTCAGCAGGTAGGAGGAATAATCGGTCGACCCCAGCGGGCAAAGCTGCTCGGTGACGGTTTTCCAGCCCTGCTTCTCGGTAAATTCCTTCATGCTGGCGAGCACGGTGCGGCCGTAGGTGTAGTCCGGCACCAGGTAGGCCACCTTGCGGGACTTGCCGAGTTCCTTGGCCAGCACCGGCGCCAGCGCCGCGGCGGCGGTGTAGGCGAAATGGCAGGCGCGGAAGCCGTAGCGCTGGCAATCCGTCCCGGTCGTCTCGTTGGAGCCGGAGATGCCGGCGAGGTAGATCACCTTCTCCCGGTCGCCCAGCTTCTGCGCCGCGATGGCGACGGCCGAGGAAACGGAGCCGGCCGTCATCACCGCCTTGTTCTGGTTGATGAAACGGGTGAAGGCCTGCACCGCATTGTTCGGATTGGAGGCGGTGTCGGCGTTCTGATATTCGACCTTCTTGCCCAAAATGCCGGGCTTGGAGGCGGGCGCGATCGAACGGATCAGGCCGTCATTGGCGTTGAGATGCTTGATCGCCAACTCGAACCCCTTGAGCATGTCGCCGCCCTGGGCCGAGTACGGGCCGGTGCTCTCGCAGCCGAGGCCGATGAACACGCTGTCGCCCTTTGCCGAGGCGGGCCAAACCCCGATCGCCGCCTCATCGGCCGCCCACGCACGGCCGGCGCCTCCGGCCGCGAGACCTGCGGCGACGCCGGCGCCGAGCGCTGCGCGGCGGGTTATGGGCTTAGGCGTAAAATCGTTGCTCATATCGTTTCTCCCTAGAAACTTCCTACTTGTCGATGCCACTTGGCTTGCGGCAGCCGGTTAAGACCAAGCTGATGTAAGTCAATCGGTTCCAATTCGGAATAGTTTGCCGCCTTTTATAAGGCTGGCTAAATTTTGCAACCCTTGTCTTTGCCGTCTCCGTCAGCGCCGGAAGTGGCACGCCGTCCAGTGCCCGGCCTCGCCCTGCTCCAGCAGCGGGTCCTCTACCGAGCATCGCGCCTGGGCAATTGGGCATCGTGTGTGGAAATGGCACCCCGACGGCGGACGGATCGGGTTCGGCACGTCGCCCTGCAGCACAATGCGCTTGCGCTTCATCGCCGGGTCGGGGATGGGCACGGCGGAAAGCAGGGCCTCGGTGTAGGGGTGCTTCGGGTTGTCGTACAGCGCGCGGGCCGGCGCCACCTCCACGACGCGGCCCAGGTACATCACCGCAACCCGGTCGCTGATGTGCTCCACCACGGAGAGGTCGTGGGCGATGAACAGGTAGGTGAGGCCGAATTTCTCGCCCAGATCCTCCAGCAGGTTGATCACCTGCGCCTGGATCGAGACGTCGAGCGCCGAGACCGGCTCGTCGCAGACGATCAGCTTCGGCTCCACGGCCAGGGCGCGAGCGATGCCGATGCGCTGCCGCTGCCCGCCGGAGAACTCGTGCGGGAAGCGGCCCACGTGCCCGGCCTGCAGGCCCACGGTTTCGAGCAGGTGGACCACCTTCTCGTCCAGCTCGCGCCCGCGCTTGGCGAGCTTGTGGATCACCATGGCTTCACCGACGATCTGCCCCACGGTATGCCGCGGGTTGAGCGAGGCGAACGGGTCCTGGAAGATGATCTGGATGTCGCGGCGCATGGCGCGCAGGCTGTCGCCTTCGAGCCGGGTGATGTCGCGGCCCTGGAACCAGACCTCGCCGGAGCTCGGCTCGATCAGGCGCATGATGCAGCGCCCGGTGGTCGATTTGCCGCAGCCGCTTTCGCCGACCAGGCCCAGGGTTTCCCCGGCGGCGATGTCGAAGCTGACGCCGTCGACGGCGTGGACCTGGTCGACCACCCGGCCGAACACGCCGCCCGTGATCGGGAAGCGCTTCTTGACGTTGCGGACGGAGAGGAGGGGTTCGGCCATGGTCATTCGAGGATGCACGCCATCGAGTGCCCGGGCGCGACCTCGTGCAGCGGCGGCTCCGCGGCGCGGCAGGCGTCCATGACGAACTTGCAGCGGTCGGCGAAGCGGCAGCCTTTCGGCGGATGCAGCAGGCTCGGGACCGTGCCGGGGATTTGCTCGAGCCGGACTCGGCCGTGCGCTGCCGCGTCCACCCGGGGAATGGAGCGGATCAGGCCCTGGGTGTAGGGGTGCTTCGGCTGGGCGAACAGCGCCTCGACGGGCGCCTCTTCGATCACCTTGCCGGCATACATCACCACCACCCGCTGCGCGTTCTCCGCCACCACGCCCATGTCGTGGGTGATGAGCATGATGGACATGCCGAGCCGGGCCTTCATGTCGTCCATCAGTTCGAGGATCTGCGCCTGGATGGTGACGTCAAGCGCCGTGGTCGGCTCGTCGGCAATCAGCAGTTGCGGGCGGCAGGCCAGCGCCATGGCGATCATCACCCGCTGCCTCATGCCGCCGGAGAACTGGTGCGGGTAGTCGTTGACCCGGCGTGAAGCGTTCGGGATCTGCACCAATTCCAGCATCTCCACCGCCCGGGCGAGCGCCGCCTTGCGCGACAGCCGTTCGTGCGCGAGCAGGGATTCGGCGATCTGGTCGCCCACGGAATAGATCGGGTTCAGGGAGGTCATCGGCTCCTGGAACACCATAGCAATCTCGCGGGCGCGGACCCTATCCATCTCCGCGGCGCCGAGCGGGATGAGGTCGCGGCCCTTCCACATGATCTGCCCGGCCTCGAAGCGGCCCGGGGGCATGTCGATCAGCTTCAGCACGCTGCGGGCGGTGACGGTCTTGCCGCAGCCGCTCTCGCCGACGACGGCCAGCGTCTCGCCCTTGGCAATCGAAAGGCTGACCCCATCCACGGCCCGCACCATGCCGTCATCGGTCTTGAACCAAGTCTTGAGGTCGCGGACTTCAAGCAAGGGGCCTGGGTCCCGCGGCCCCAGCGGGTCCAGGGCAGCGCCCTGGCCTTCGACGACGACGGTCAAAGCACCCGCCTCGGATCAAGCGCGTCGCGCAACCCGTCCCCGATGAAGTTGATCGACAGCACGGCGAGAAAGATCAGCGCGCCCGGGAACAAGGCCCAGTGGGGCGCGACATCGAGGTAGTCCTTGGCGTCGAACAGCACGCGGCCCCAGGTCGGCACGTCGGGAGGGAAGCCGAGGCCGAGGAAGGAGAGGGTCGATTCGGCGATGATGGCGGCGGCGACGTCGATGGTGCCCGCGACGATGACCGGCCCCATGGCGTTCGGCAGGATGTGCCAGGCGACCAGGCGCAACTTCGACGCGCCGAGCGCGCGGGCGGCCTCGACGAACTCCTTCTCGCGCAAGGTCAGGAACTGGGCGCGGACGAGCCGGGCGACCGGCATCCAGCGCAGGCCGCCGATGACCACGACGATGAGCACGAACACGCCGCCCTGCGCGCCCAGCACCGCCTTGAGCGCGTCGCGGAACAAATAGATGACCAGCAGCAGCAACGGCAGTTGCGGCAGGGAGAGGAACAGGTCGGTAATCCACATCAGCGCCGCATCCACCCGGCCGCTCGCCATGCCGGACAGCGCACCGACCGTGGTGCCGACGAACACCGCTACCAGCATCGCCGCCAAGCCCACCGCGAGCGAGATGCGTCCGCCATAGATCAGCCGGGCCAGCAGGTCCTGCCCGAGGTCGTCGGTGCCGAACGGGTGCGCCCAGGACGGCGGCTGCAATTGCGCGGTGAAGTCGATGTCGTTGATGTTGACCGGCCAGAGCCACGGCCCGGCGCCGACGCCGACGACCAGCAACGCCAGCACCACGATGCCGGCCACCGCCAGCCGGTGCTTGCGGAAGCGGCGCCAGGCTTCTTGCGCCGGGCCAACCCGGCGCCGGGGCTTGTCTGCGAGGACGATGCCGGGGGCGGACGCCTCACCGGAAAGCAATACGGGGGTCGAGCCAGCCATACAAAAGATCCGCGATCAGGTTGAACAGCACGACGAGGCAGGCGAACACGAAGGTGACGCCCATGACCACCGGCGTGTCGTTGGCGAGGATGGAGCTGATCAGCAGCGAGCCGATGCCGGGGACGCGGAAGATCTGCTCGGTGATGATCGCGCCGCCGAAGATGACCGGCATCTGCAGCGCGACCAGGGTGACGACCGGGATCATGGCGTTACGCACCACGTGCCGGGTGATGACCCGGCGTCCGCCGATGCCCTTGGAGCGCGCCGTGGTGACGTAATCGAGCCTCACCACGTCCAGCACCGAGGAGCGCACGTAGCGCACGAGGGACGCGCCCTGGAACAGGCCCAGCACCATGACCGGCATGATGGATTGCTTGATGTTGACCCACCACCACTCCCAGCCGCCGACGCGCAGGTCGGTGCGGAACACGAAGGGAAGCCAGTCGAGCTTGATGCTGAACAACAGGATCAGGAGGATGCCGGTGAAGAAGGTGGGAAGCGAGAAGCCGATGAAGGCCAGGGTGTTCGCCACCTGGTCGAACACCGAATAGGGGCGCGTTCCGGCCAGGACGCCGACCGGGAGGGCAACCAGGATGGCGATGAGCTGCGACGCGCCGATGACGGCGAGCGTCACCGGCAGGCGTTGCAGGATAAGGGTGTCGACATCCATGCGGCTGACGAAGGAGAAGCCCCAATTTCCCTGCATCATCTGCATAAGCCAGCTCAGGTAACGCTGCCAGACCGGATCGTCGAGGCCGAATTTCGCCCGGAGGGCTGCCTGCACCTCGGGCGGGATGTTGGGGTTTGTCGCCAATTCCCCAAACGGGTCGCCCGGCGCCAGCGCCAGCACCGTGTAAAGGATGACGCTGATGCCGAGCAGGGCGGGGATGGCCAGCAGGATGCGGCGGAGGAGGTAAGAGCCGGACACCTAGATCGCCTCCGTCCAGAGCGAGCATTCCGCCTGCGTTGCGCGCAACAGCCTAGGTCTCGTGGTGCCAGTCGGCCAGGTCGCTCGTGTTGGCGTCATACCCGCTCGTGTAGGTCTTGAGGGATTTGCTGACCGCCTGGACTTTCGGACGATAGACAACCGGAATAACAACGAAGTTCTCGATAGCCATGTCGTTGCACTTAATCAGTAATTGCGCCCGCTTTATCGGATCAAGCTCCTTCGCCGACTCCGCGTAAGCCTTGTCGTATTCTTTGCTTTGCCACCGCGTAATGTTCCGGCCTTGCCAGTTGTTCTCCTTCTGCGCCACTTCCGTCGAGAGAAAGAGTTGCAGGAAAAAGCCAGGGTCGGGCTGCGTTTGCGTGGTGTTGTATTCCTGCAGGTCAGCGTAGAAGTGCGGGTACGTGTCCGGATTGGATGTGTCCGACGAGAAAAACACCGAGGCTACGACTGATTTCAACTCAAGGTCGATGCCGGCCTGCTGACATGATTGCTTGTACACCTGCTGCGTTTTCTGCCGCGTCGGATTGATTGATGTCTGAAAGAGGAACCGCAGGGCGTGGCCGTCCTTGGCGCGGATGCCGTCCGGGCCGGGCTTGTAGCCCGCCTTCTCGAGCAGATCGATCGCTTTCTGGACGCTGAATTCCTTCTTGGTGTTGGTTGACCGGAACCGCTCCGGGTTGGTGACGAAGTTCGGCGTCTTTACGCCGGTGCGGCCGTAGATGTACTTCTGCACCGAATCCTGGTCGAACAGCAAGCTGAGCGCCTGACGGACTGCCGGGTCGGTCAACGTCGGGTGCTTCGTCTTGATGCTTGAACGCTGGCCGTCCACTTCCTTGCTCGGATCGGAAAAGTTGCACTGGACGTGCTCGATACCGGCAGCCTCGATGACCTCGACGCGCCCTTTGCCTCCGCGCTCCAGCCGGGTCAGGACAGAGTCCTCTACCTGCATGTTCCAGGCGTAGTCGTATTCGCCGGTCTGCAGCACCGCACGCGCCGCGGATGTCGCGTCGCCGCCGCCCTTCATCTCGAAGCTGTCGAAATAGGGCCGGTTCGGCTGGTGGTAGTCGGGGTTGATCACGCCGGAAACCTGGTCGCCAGGCCGGAAAGCTCTGAACTTGTACGGCCCGGTGCCGACCGGCATCAAGTTGGCCGGCGCGTCGCGCGACTTCTCGCCCGTGTAATCCTTGAACAGGTGCTTGGGGATGATCATGCCGTTCACCGCGACGAACGGGTCCGCCCAGAACGGCGTCGGCTCCGAGAATAGGACGCGCACCGTATGGTCGTCGATCTTCTCGACCTTCGAGATGCCGGTGTAACTTCCGCTCGTCACGACCGCGGTCTTCGGATTGCTGGCGTACTCCCAGTTGAACACCACGTCGTCCGCCGTGAACGGCTGGCCGTCGTGCCACTTCACGCCCTGCTTCAGCTTCCACGTCACCGATTTGCCGTCGGGCGAGAGGCCGCCGTTGTCCCGGCTAGGCAACTCCGCCGCTAGCACCGCCTGCAACTCGCCGTCCTTGTTCCAGCCGGCCAGCGGCTCATAGAATATCCGGCATGCGTCCTGGTCCTTCGTTCCGTTGGCGAAATGCGGGTTGAGCAAGGTCGGCCCTTGCCACCACAACACCTTGACCACGCCGCCGCCGCCGCGCTTCGTCGGCTTCCAGGCTTTCTCAGGCTCCTGCGCCCAGGCGACGCCGCCCGTGGCCAGCAACTGCGTCGCCATCGGGGCCGTCAGCCCCACCGCCATCATCCGCCGCACGAAGCCGCGGCGGGACAAACGCCCCGCTTTCACGCGGTCGATCATGCCCTGAAGGTCCCGTGTGCCCATGGGCCAACTCCCCTGAATTGCCGCTAAGTCAAGCCACGAAAAGATCAGCTTCGCGCAGACACGTCAATGCACATATGCAACCGCCGCATATTGGACATGCGCGTAGGATTGGGGCAGCCTTGTTGCCGTTTTAAAAGATGATTCGGAGAAGGGAATGGATTTCATCGAGGCCTGGTTCGGACTCTCGCCTGATGGGGGCGATGGCTCGACAGAATTGCTTTGGCTGGCGGCGGTCGGCGTGGGCGCGGTCGGCCTGGTCCTGCGCCGGCGCATTCTATCGTGGTTCGTCGCCCGCGGACCGTTGAGGTAGCTGCACGCCCGGATTGGGCTAAGCCCGGCGTTTTGCCGGATTTGCTTTGCGTCTCAGGCCCGCGCGCGCAGCCGCCGCGTCAGTCCAATGCCAAGCAGCCCGGTCCCGAGCATCGCGAGGCTCATCGGCTCCGGCACCTTGTTGGCCGTCAGCGAATGCACCAGCACGTCGGCGCCGCCTTTGCTGCTGCCCGAGGTGAAGTTGAGGAAATTGCCGTTCTGCGAAATGGCAACGTCCCCGGCGGCGCTGTCGATCCTCGCGAGCAACGTGCCCAGCCCGCTGCTCGTCATGCTGGAGTAAATGTTGAGCAGCTCGCCGCCCGTCGCGGAGTCGGCATTAACCAGCAGCGATGTGTAGCCGGCCGCCAGCAAGTTGGTGATGTTGAGTTGCAGCAGTTCTCTCGGAAAACCGCTGTCGATCTCCGGGTCGTTGTCAAAGCTCCCGCCCCTGCAGCTTCCGAGGCACACGCCGAGCCCCTTCTCGTCTGCGCCGCGGTTGTTCCCGACCAGCACGCTGCTGCTGAGGCTGACGCCGCCGAACAGGTTCACGTAGCCCGAACTCGCCGTGATCGTCACGCCATTGACGGTGTAGTCCTCAGTCGGGCCGAGATTGACCGTCGAGTTATGCCCTGAAGGCGTGAAGTCGAACGTAATCGGCGCCGCGCTTGCCAAACCGGGCGCCATTCCAAGCAGCCCGGCCGCAGCCGTCGCCGCAATCAGCAGTTTTCTCATTGTTTGTTCACCGTCGCAACCGGAGGAGATTCTCCAGTTATTGAGACGTTAGCAAAAACTGTGCCAGACAGTAAAGGGTAGTAATATCAAACCTTTAAGGAGGCTCAGACCGCTGGGCAAACCAAAGTGTAAAGCAAATTTAACAGTGCAATAACAAATTCGCAGGCTTCACCTTGCATTGAGACACGTCCAGGTCGCGATCACCAAACAACCGCCCCGAAAATGCAGCGGCTACGGTCCCGCGTGCCGAAGGAGTTCAGGATCGCCGGCGATTTCGAAAGCCCAGGCGCTTTGGCCTTTTCGGGCGCCGGGCCGTAGGCAATCGCCCGCTCGCCGCCGGATCGGTGGCCAGAGCAGCGTCACGCCGGCCAACACGCGCCAATGACCCGGCCGGGTGGCGCACTCGCCCCGAACGTGTTACCGCGCCTCGCGAACGTACCCTGGGAAAGCCTGATGTCCGACACCGAAAGCCAGCCTCAAGCCCAGCCAGCCCAGCCGCTGACGGTCAACATCCAATATGTAAAGGACCTCTCCTTCGAAGTCCCGAACGCCCCGGCTATCTACAGCACGCTGCGGACCCAACCCCACGTCAACATCAACCTCGACGTCAACGCCCGGCGTATCCAGGACGGCCAGGACGTGTTTGAGGTGACGCTGCAGATCAAGGCCGAGGCAACGGAACCGCAGGCGGCCCCAAACGGCGCCGAGCCTGCGCCCGTTTTCATCATAGAACTCGCCTATTGCGGCGTGTTCACCTTGAACGGCCTGGCCGAGGACGCGGTCGAACCCGTATTGCTGGTCGAATGTCCACGTCTGCTGTTCCCCTACGCGCGCAACATTCTGGCCGACGTCACCCGCGACGGAGGGTTCCCGCCCGTATTGCTGCAACCGATCGACTTCGTCGCGCTTTGGCAAAGCCGCAGGGCGCAAGCGGCCACCGCTCAGGCTTAGGCGCCGAGGCCGCTTTTATGACGACGGCCCGAACGGGTGGCCTTTCTCTTGTGTCTCATCCCGTTTCCTTTGGCTGCCGCGGACCGAGCGAAATTGCCAAACCCCAATGAAAACCACGACGGCTAAAGTAAAAAAGAGCAATAAGTAGACCGGATGCATGCGCTTCAACTTCCCTGGCGTAAGACAGAGGAACGCCGCTGCGGTCGCCCGTTCCGTCCTGCCGCCATCACTTAATCGCGCGCCGCCTCGGCCTGGCGCATCAATTCCGCAATCGCGGCCCCGTTCGGTTCGCCATCCAGCCCGGCCATCGCGCCCAGCCTATCCGCCTCAGGCTTGTGCTGGATCAGCTTCCAAGCGCCCTCGATGCCCGATACGGCCATCCGCAACCCCACGATCGCCCGCGTGAGCGTGCGCACGAACCCGCCCGGCGCATCCGTCACCGCCCAGGGCCGATCCCGCCCGGCCTCATTCACGTCCGTGACATCGCCCACGTGGCCGAGCAGCCAGGCCTCATCCTGCACCGCCTCCAGCCGCCCGCTTACGTGCACCGCGATGTAGTTCCAGGTCGGCACCACGCGCCCATGTTCGCGCTTGCTCGCATACCATGATGGCGAGACGTACGCCTGCGGGCCTTGGAACACCGCCACCGACGCGGCATTCGGCCCGGCATGGCGCCAATGCGGGTTTGCCCGCGCGACATGCGCCTCCAGCGTCCATCCGCCGGCCTCGTCCCCTTTCAGGACCATCGGCAGATGCGAGATCTGCAACCCGTCCGCTCCGGGCGTGATCAGCGTCGCGAGTTGGATCTGGCGTATGGCCGTAGCCAGCACGTGGGTCCGCTCCTCGCGGAATTGCTTGGGCACGTACACGAACGCTTCCCTTCAGATTAGCCTCTATTAGGACTTAATCACTGATCTTCTACTTAAGCCAATCCATGCTGGCGGCGATGCATAGGGCGCCCATGAAGGATTGGGCGCGTTTCTCGTAGCGCGTGGCCACAGCCCGCCACTCTTTCAGCCTGCCCCACAGGCGTTCCACTTCGTTGCGGTGCCTGTAGATGAAGTCCGGGCAGCGCACGGACGCCTCGTTGCGTGTCGTCGGGATCGCAGGCCGTGCGTCCATGTCCCACACCTGCCCGCGCAGGCGGTCCGAAGACAGGCCGCGGTCGCCCACCACCCACAGCGGATTGTCGGGCAAGGCGTCCAGCAGCGCAGGCGCCAGCGGCGCCTCGTGCGCCTGGCCTGGCGCCAAGGCGAAGCCTATCGCCCGGCCGTGGCTGTCCGCCAGCACGACGGCCTTGGCGCCGAAACCGCCGCGCGAGCGGCCCAGGGCTTCGCGCACGTCCCGCTCGGCGCTGGCCCCTCTTTTTTGGCCGCACCCGCCGCGCACCGCTGTGCACGGATGTTGCTGCCGTCCAGAAACGTCATGCCGAGCTTCGCACCCCCGCCCTGCTCTTGCGCCAGCGTCAGCAGGTGCTCCCAGACACCAAGGTGGAACCAGCGATTGTAGCACTGGGCGGCCATCCACCAAGGACCAAGCTCCGCCGGGATGGAGCGCTACTTGGCGCCGTTCTCATGCCGCCAGATGATCGCCTCCACCGTGCGCCGCAACGCGTGCGGTTCCGTTTTGCCATGCGGCCGCGCCGCCTCGATCAGCGGCGCGAGCCGCGCCCACTGCGCGTCCGTCAGAACGCCATAAAGTCCCTCGTTGTGCATGATCTAAATATAGGCAAGTCGTCCTAGACCTAACAGAGCCTAGGTGTTTGGTCCCGGGATGAGGTGGTGCGGGTTGATTTTGAACGGGATTGGGCCAGCTTTCCAAGTATCGCAAATGGTTTGGAAGGGTGTTCGCCATCTAGGCGCTTTGAGGTGCTTGGCAAAGTTGCAGGCCGACACGAAGGCGATGACGTGGGCATGCAGGGCTTGGGTGGTGCTGTAATGGAACGCCTTGGTGGTTGCGTCCTTGACGGTTCGGTTCATGCGTTCGGCCTGGCCGAGGGGGCAGGGGTGGCATGGCGGGGTCGAGCCTGTGCTCGATGCCGTGTTCGTTGCAGGCGCGGTCGAACGGGTGCTGCATGGTGTCCCACTTGGTCGAGGCGTTCTTGGTGAACGCGACGCGGTTGTCAGCCAGCACGATGCGTATCTGGTATGGGAAGGCCTGGACGACGCCGCGCAGGAAGGCGGCGCCCTCTATCTTGACTGGGCTGTCGTGGAACTCGGCCGTCCGGCGAATGTGGTCACGCGGTCGATGGCGAGGACCATGTGCGTCTTGCCTTCGGCGGAGCGGAGCTGGGCGCTGTCGACGTGAACGTAGCCGATCTCCGTTTCTTTGAACGCGCGGCGTTTGGAGGCGACCTTCTCGTCCCGGGGCAGTCGGGAGATGTCATGGCGGATCAGGCAGCGGTGCAGGGCGCTGCGGGTGAGTTTGGGGATTTGGTCCTTGAGCCGCCCGAGCACATCATCGAGCGGCAGAAGGATGCGACGCCGGAACTCGACGATGATGGCCTCCTCGGCCTCGGTGAGCGTGGTGCTGCGCGGCTTGGGTCCCATGGTGGCATCGGCGGTGTCCTCCCGGTTGCGCCATTTCAGGACGGTTTTGGGGTTGAGGCCGTACTGTGCGGCGAGGGCACGGGACGACGCTTGCGCTGTTTGGAGTTCGGCTCGAACGCGCGGCGTTGTTCGGGCGCTGCCGTGAAGAACGCTTGCTACAGTGCATCCTCGTGCTGACGTGTCAGGGGTGAGTTTGCACCACTACACTCCGGGACTGAACACCTATTGGAACACGTCATTGAAAATGCCGTGTTCCAATAGAGTTACGTTTGGCGCGCGCCGCCCGCCAATCCGCGCGCAGTGACCCGCGCCATGAATGACGCAGCTAGAGCGGTTTTCATTTAAGTCCGGCGAGCACGTATCCTGAGCTCGACTTTCTGCAATTTGGGGCTGAGCTAACATCGGCCGGCGGTTTTTGCTTTCGACGCACATGGAAGCTGCGTTGATGCCCGATGCCGTCCCACCGCACTCATCCCGGCGTCGCCTCTGGGCCTTCAAACCCGACACCGCCCGTGCTTGCCGGCTGGTTAGCGGCCTTCCGCGGCTGCTTCTCGGCGCCGGTCTGGTCTCGCGTTCTCGTATTGGTCGCAGGCGCCGTGCTCGCGCCGGGCCAGCGCACGGTGAGCCAGGCGCTGCGGGTCATGGGCCTGGCGGCGAGACCGGGTTTCTCGCGCTACCACGAGGTGCTGAACCGGGCGTGCTGGGACGGTCGCGCCGTGGCGCGCACGCTCTTGGTGCATGTGCTCGGCGCCTTCCTGCCCGCGGGCGAGGTGGTGCTCGGTGTTGATGACACAATCGAGCGCCGCTGGGGCATCAGGATCAAAGCATGTGGGCTTTACCGCGACCCGGTGCGTTCGTCCCGCGGCCACTTCGTCCGGGCGAGCGGCCTGCGCTGGCTGTCGCTCATGGTCATGGTGCCGATCCCTTGGGCCGGTCGGCGCTGGGCGTTGCCGTTCCTGACCGTTCTTGCTCCCTCCGAGCGCTGGAGCAGCGAGCGGGGTCGGCGGCACAAGACCGTGGTCGACTGGGCTCGCCAAGCCGTCCTGCAAACCAGGCGCTGGCTGCCGGATCGTCGCTTGATCGTCGTCGCCGATGCTGGCTTCTCCGGCGTCGGCCTGATCGCGGCCTTGCGCCACCACGCCTGTTTGGTCACCCGGCTGCGGATCGACGCTAGCCTGTTCGCGCCGGCCCCGCCACGCCGGCCGGGGCAGATGGGCCGCCCGCGGCTGAAGGGGAAACGCTTGCCAGCGCTCAAGGCGGTGCTGGCCGACCCGAACACCGTATGGTCGCGGGTCACCGTGGCGGAGTGGTATGGTGGCCGGTCGCGCGAGCTGGAGATCGCTTCCGACACTGCATGCATATTCCGACGATCGCAGCCATCGATTCCGATCGAAGCCAGCCGGGCATTCCGAGGATGCCAGCCGGGTCACGGCGCGGGTCGCGAGCGGATGATTTGGGCTACTGAATAGCTGCTTCGTCAAGCCTGGTTTTGGGTGCACGAAGCTTGCGCATGCTCTCTCCTTTCAACTCAATCCGATGTGCCCCATGCACGAGCCGGTGCAGCACCGCGTCGGCGATGGTGGGATTGCCGATATGCTCGTGCCAAAGTTCCACCGGTGCCTGGCTTGTGACGATGGTGGACGCACGGTCATGCCGGTCATCGACGATCTCCATCAGATCGCGGCGCTGTTCAGCGGTCAACGGCGTGATCGCCCGATCGTCCAGGATCAGTAATTGCACCCGTGCCAGGTTCTTCAGCATGCGGCCGTAGCGGCCGTCGCCGCGGGCCAAGCCAAGCCCCTCCAGCAACCGCGGCACGCGCTGATACAGCACGGACCGGTTGTCACGGCAGGCACGGTGGCCGAGCGCGCAGGACAGCCACGTCTTGCCGGTGCCCGTCGGACCGGTCACGAGCAAATCCTGATGGCGTTCGATCCACTCGCCGCCGGTCAGCATTTTGAACAGGGCGCGATCAAGGCCGCGAGCGGCCCGTTGGTCGAGGTCCTCCGGCGTCGCCTGTTGCCGCAGCCTGGAGAACAACTCTGCCGTCGGTGAACGACTGCTCGCGAACCGCGCCGCCACTCCCTGCTCAGGGATGGCTGGAATGCCTCGGAATCACTGGCTGGCTTGCGTCGGAATCACCGGCTGCTTTGCGTCGGAATACGCACTGAGTGTCGAAGAGCGGCAGCAGCTGACCGCGCTGATCCAAACCGGCAGACGGCCGGCACGCCAAGTGCTGAAGGCGCGGATCCTGCTGAAGGCCGATGCCTCGGACGCCGGCGAGGGCTGGAGCGGCAGCGAAGTCGCCGGAGCGCTCGATACCAGCGTCGGCGCCGTTGCCCGCACCCGCCAGGACTTGGTGGAAGGCGGAGTGGGCGCCGCGCTGACCCGCAAGCATTCCCCACGGTCAGCCAGAAAGCGCGTCTTCGACGGCGTCGCTGAGGCCAAGCTGATCGCGCTCGCCTGTTCCGAACCGCCCAAGGGGCGTTCACGATGGACGCTGCAACTGTTGGACACGGCGGTGGCGGAGCTGAACATCGTCGCGCGCGCCAGTGAACCGCCCCGGGTTTGCCGGAGGCTGGTTTATGTGAGTCCTACGCTGCCATTGGCCTAGCCTCAAGCTCGGCGTAGTAGGCCGCCTCAGCTTCGGCGGGCGGGAGATTGCCGATCGGCTCAAGCAGCCGCCGGTTGCTGTACCAGTCCACCCATTCGAGGGTGGCGTATTCGACGGCCTCAAAGGATCGCCAGGGTCCGCATCGGTGGATCACCTCGGCTTTGAATAAGCCGTTCACCGTTTCGGCGAGAGCGTTATCGCAGCTGTCGCCGACGCTGCCCACAAAGGGCTCGATGCCCGCCGCGGCCAGACGCTCGGTGTAGCGCAGCGCGAGATATTGCGATCCCCTGTCGCTATGATGCACGAGGCCGCCGCCTTGGATGGGCCGACGTTCGTGCAGCGCCTGCTCCAGCGCGTCGAGCACGGCGGTTCGGCGAAGCCGAGAGCCGGCATGAGCAGTTCGGGACACCCGCCAGCCGACGATGCGGCGGGCGAAGACATCGATAACGAACGCCACGTAGACCAAGCCCGCCCAGGTCGCGACATAGGTGAAATCCGAGACCCACAAGGCGTTCGGCCTTGGCGCCTTGAACTGCCGGTTAACCCGATCAAGCGGGCAGACGGCGGCCGGATCAGGGACGGTGGTGCGGATTTTCCGGCCTCGCACGACGCCCTGCAGCCCCATGGCGCGCATCAGCCGCGCCACCGTGCAGCGGGCGGCCCTGATGCCCTCGCGGCGGAGCTGCCGCCACACTTTGCGAACGCCGTAGACGCAGAAGTTCGCTTCGAACACGCGGCGGATCTCAACCATCAGCGCCGCGTCGCTCCTCATTCGCGTCGACTGCTTGGCAGGATCAGCCTGCCGGGCGGCATGGGCGCGGTAAGTTGACGGAGCGATCGGCAGGACCTTGCAGATCGGCTCGACCCCGTGAACCTCCCGGTGCTCGTCGATAAAGGCGATTATCGCTTGAAGGGGCGGTCGAGCTCCGCCTGGGCAAAATACGCTGACGCCTTGCGCAGCATCTCATTGGCCTGGCGCAGCTCGCGAACTTCTCGCTCCAGCGCGCGAAGCCGCTCCTGCTCCGCAGTTGTCGGGCCACCCCGCAAGCCCTGGTCACGTTCGGCTTGGCGCACCCACCGGCGCAGCGTCTCGGCCCGGCAGCCAATCTTGGTCGCAATCGAGCCAATCGCCGCCCACTGCGACGCATGTTCGCCTCCATGCTCAGACACCATCCGCACGGCACGCGCGCGGACCTCCTCTGAAAACTTGTTTGTTGTTGACTTGCTCATGGCTCCATCCTCTCAACGGTTGGAGCCTTCGGCAAACCCGGGGCGGTTCACAGCGACAACACGATCGGGCGGACGCTTGTTGAGTTGCATTGAGATCTGACCCGGAGAGGTCCTGAGTTTTCGCTGAGAAATGACCCGTGTCTGACCACGTCCCCCGACGGAACCGTCGGGGTTATCGGAGTGATCGGGATGGAGCTGTTAAGCGTTATTCGTCGGCGGCATCACCGAGAGCAGATGCCGATCCGCGAGATCGAGCGGCGGACGGGCCTGTCGCGGAACACCATTCGTAAGTATCTGCGGTCCAACGCCGTCGAGGTTCGGTTCAAGGTTCCGGAGCGTCCAAGTCGTCTGGACCCGTATGCCGACAAGTTGGCGGAATGGCTGCGCGTCGAGGCGGGCAAGGGTCGCAAGGCGCGCCGAAACGCGCGGCGGCGCCATGCTGACCTGGTTGTCCTGGGCTACGATGGCTCTTATGCGCGGGTCGCTGCTTTCGTCCGCCACTGGCGGGCGGAGCGTGAGACCGCTCAGCGTGCCACCGGGCGGGGCGTGTTCGTTCCGCTCGTTTTCCAGCCTGGCGAGGCGTTCCAGTTCGACTGGAGCGAGGACTGGACGGTGGTGGGCGGCAAGCGGGTCAAGCTTCAGGTGGCACATACCAAGCTGTCGCACAGCAGAGCCTTCGTGATCCGCGCCGACCGGCTGCCGTGTTGCATGAAGCAGATGTGTAGGTGCAGTTATCCCAGCCCCGCTTGGCTTCAGGCAATGCGGACGGAGTTCGGGCGTCCAAGCTCCAGCATGCGGTTGAGGGCATGGACGGCGACGTCCACTTCGGTCGCCCGGCGCTGGTCCGTGCGCGAGCGCAGCCCGTCACCGATCACGTGTTTGAACCGGCTGATGGTCGCCTCGACGCGAGCCCGCTTCGTGTAGCCGGACGCCTTTTGCCAAGCCGCTCGTCCGTGCTCGGCGATGAACTGAAGATGGCGGTCCCGTTGCGTGGGCGCGCTCTCGGCCGTCTCGCTCGGCACGGCCGTGGACCGCGGCGGCACGATGATTGCCGCTTCAGGATGGCGCTCGGCGACCGCAGTGGACACGCCCTCCTGGTCGTAGGCGCCGTCACCGGTAAAGGAGGATACGGGTCCCGCCATCTGGTCGAGCAAGACGCCGACCTCGGCGCCGTCGTCGATGTCCTTCATGGTCAGCGTCGCCGCGACGATCTGGCCGGTGTCGGCATCCAAACCAATATGCAGCTTACGCCAGGACCGTCGCGTTTTGGCGCCATGTTTCTCGACCAACCACTCGCCCGCGCCGCAGAGCTTCAGGCCCGTGCTGTCCACCAGCAGATGCAGGGGCTCGCCGTCGCTGCGCGGTGTCGGGCGTGGCACCTCGAGCGTTTCCGCCCGGCGGCACAGGGTCGAATGGTCCGGCGCCGCCAGATCAAGCCCGAGCAGGCCGATGACGGAGCCGATCAGGCCCTCCGTTTGGCGCAGGGCCAGGCGGAACACTGCCCGGAGCGTGAGGGCGGTCAGGATCGCAAGGGACGAATACCAGAGTTGGCCGCCCGGGGTCGTGCGCGGCTCCGCCCGCCAGCCCTCGATGGCCTCATCCGTGAACCAGACCGTCAAGCTCCCGCGCTGGCGCAAGCTGGCGTCATACTCGCGCCAGTTCATGACCTTGTGCTTCTGCTTGGGAATGTGGTGGCGGCGGTCCTGGTTCAGTTTGAAGGGCAAAATGGGCATCCGAGGTCAGGTCAGGGCGGAGCCTCTTACGCTGCGCCGGTCCCGGACGCCACTGGACGGGTCCATGCAACAGGGTCGCTTGGCGGCGCTGCTCTCCTGGCGGCCGTCAGGCGTCGTCGTCATTCCCAATTCCGATGCCTTTCCGAATTGGCAAATGCTCGATGGCTGCGACTTTCCTTGCGTTGTCGTCGACCGCATCCCGCCAGCCTTCCAGGGTGACAGCGTCGCGGCCGCGAACCAACTGGCGACCGCGAATGCTGCGGCGCACCTGCTCGCGCATGGCCATCGTGAGATCCTCGTCGTCGGTTCGTCGTTCAACCTTAGAAATGTTCGCGAACGATATGCGGGGGCGTCCGGGGTGTTTCGCGAGCATGGCTTGCGGCCCCCGCCGAAGCTGGAGGTCGGGCTCACCTTCGAGACCGTTGCCGACGGGCTGGCGGCGTGGCTGTCGGCCAACAAGCCTCCCACGGCGTTCCTGACGCTGACGAATTTCGTGACTATGGGCGTCCTCGCGCATCTGTCGAGCATCGCCATGCGCGTGCCCGACGACGTGTCTCTGATCGGGTTCGACGATAATGAGTGGATGCGCGCCGCCTCGCCGGGTATTTCGGCGGTGCGCCAGGACGTCGATGCGATGGCGGCGCGGGCCTGGGCCGTGCTCGCGGTCAGAATGGGCGGGGGACGGTTCCCGCCCCAGCAACATGCCATAACGTGCCACTTGGTTCTGCGCGGCTCCGTGGCGCCGCTCGTCACGCAAAGCGCCAGGGCCGATGAGCGCGACCCGGCAGGCGCCGACGTCAAAAGGTTTGAAGGGACGGACATATGAACAAGCTAGGAGTTCACGCCTTTGTTTGGGAAAAGGGCTGGAGTCGCGAAGAGGCGAGCCGCGCCATCGCCAAGAGCGCCGAGATTGGCTTCGATCTGGTCGAGGTATCGGCGATGGACATGGGGCAGATCGACCCGGCCCACACCCGGTCCGAACTCGCCAAAGCCAAGATCGGGGCCACGTTCTCGTTCGGTCTGGACGACAGCTGCGACATCTCGAGCGACGATCGCGATCGGGAGCGGCGCGGCGAGGCCAAGCTCGAGCAGGCGGTCAGGCTCGCGGGCGAGATGGGCGCCACGCACGTGTGCGGCATCATCTATTCGGCGTTCCAGAAGTATGCGGCGCCGACCACGGGCGAAGGCATCAAGCGGTCGGCCGAGGTGCTCCAGCGGGTCGCCGAGAAGGCGGCTGCGGCCGACGTGATCCTGGGTCTCGAGGTCGTGAACCGCTACGAGACCAACGTGCTCAACACCGCATCGCAGGGTGTGGAGCTTTGCAAACGGATCGGCGCGCCCAACGTCAAGGTCCACCTCGACGTGTATCACATGAACATCGAGGAATCGGATATCCAGCAGGCGATCATCGAGACCGGTCCGCACCTCGGCTATTTCCATACCGGCGACTCGCATCGCGGCTACATGGGCTCGGGCTCGATCGACCTCGCCGGGGTATTCCGCGCGCTGGTCAAAGCCGGATATCAGGGGCCGATCACGTTCGAGTCGTTTTCGTCGCGCGTGGTCGGCCAACCGCTCGAGGGCATACTCGGCATCTGGCGCAACTTGTGGGAAGACGGCGCCGACCTTGCCGGACACGCGCTGATGTATACCAGGGCGCAGCTGAAGGCAGCGCATGAGGCGCAAAAGCAAGCCGATCGCAGCCGGCTTGGCGGAAGCTGACGCCCTATGCCGAGAGGGCAGGCTTGCGCGTCGGGCGCCGGGACGTCCGTTTGTCCCTCTGACTTAATAGGGTTGCGAGGGACTCTCTGCAGCCTTGTACCCTAGGGAAAGACGAAACTCTTTGGATTGAAGCGTTTGGCTCGGACGGGACGGAAGCGTTCGCGGGGTTGGTCAATTTCGTTCCAGAGATAGTCGCCGGTGAGCGCGATGTGGCCTCACGGCAGCGGGGCGACCTGGGCGAGAAACGTGTCGGGAAATCTCGATGCCTTGTCTCTGCACGAAGCTGATGGCGCGGCTGGGATAGACTGTGTTCCACAGGATAATGGCGTTGACGACGAGGTTGAGGCCTGAGGCTCGATAGGGCATGGTTTCGGCGATACGACTGCGCAGTTCGCCAAGCGGGTGGAGAAAGACGGCGCGGGCCACCGTATGGCGGCCTTCTCCCTTGTTGAGAATGGCTTGCGGTCGGCGGCGCAGCGTTGGGTCGAGCAGCCAGCCGCAGATAAAGATGGAGCGTTCGATGCGGCCGGTCTCGGCGAGGGCCTTTGCCAGCCCGGTCTGGCGCGGGGAGGCGGCGATATTCGTAAGGATCACCGACGGCGGCACGAGGCCAGCGCCGAGGGACGCTGCAACGCGCAGGACTTCGTCCCTGTGATTCTCGACAACCGTCAGGTCGGCGGCGCCAGCGATCAGGGAGCTGAGCGGAGCATAGTCCACGCTTGGTTCGATCACGGACAGCCTGCGGCTGCCGAGATCGCGGATTCGCGGGATCATCCGGTAGCCAAACAGGTGGAACATGGCAGAGCTCAACTCGGTGGCCCCGGCTGTATCGGTCGCGTGCTCGCGGATCTCGACTGAGCTTTCATCGTGCACGAGCCCGTCGAGCACGCAGGGGGCCTCGTTTTCCGAGGCTTGGATCATCTGGGAGAAAAAGGAGGCGAACCGGTTGGACAGGAAGCCGTAGAGCGACGCTCCGGGCTTGGCGCCGTATTTGGCGTTGTAGTCGGCGGCAGCCTCGCCACGGCCGCCGCCGGGAAGAACTGGCCATCGGAGGAGGAGACGTGTCCATCACTCCAGATCGCGGCGAAGGGGTGCGCCAGTTGGGCATCAACCAGCACAGCGGCCCCGGCCGCATAGGTTTCTGGGCGGATATGATGCAAGATCATCAGCATCATCTGATGGATTGTGACGCCGCGCGAGCTTTCGGCCATGCGCTCGATGCCGGCATTGGTGGCGTCGGCGAGAATCGCGGCCATCAACGCGGCTTCGTCGCCGGCGGTCTCGCCGGTGCGGTCATGCGTGAACCTATCGAGAAAGCCGGCCCAACTGTGCAGCTCGGCAAGCAGGCTCGTGATCCGCACGCGCGCCACCAGGTTGTAGAGCCTGCGACTGAGAGCGGCGACATGACCTCGCTCCTCTTCGCAGATCGGCGCGATCGACAGCCCCTTGTCGGTGAGGGTCGCATCCGGAATGGCATTGGCAGCGGCGGCTTTGGCCAGAGCTTTCAGATTCGCATCGAGAATTGCAGCACGTTCAGCACGCCAGGCGGCGAAGCTGTCCGGCACGGCAAGACCAAGCCGTTGCTCGGAACGCATCGGCGCGAAGGTTGGCCGCGGCAGAAGGTAGTCCTCTAAGTTTCGCCAGGCACGACTGCCCTTGACCCAGATGTCGCCGATCTGCAGCCGATCGCGCAGGTGGACGAGAACCGCCACTTCCCAAGCGCGGATGTCCATCTCGTCATTGCGGGCACGAACACGTTGGCGCCATTTGCGGCCTAAAAAGGCCAGCGGCAGCTGCGCGGGCAGACGGCCGCCTTGATACAACGCACGGAGCGTCTCGCCGGCACAGTCAACTTGGCCACTGGCTTGCGGGACGGGGCTGCGCCGGGTAGGCGGGCGGAATGACGACGCCTGCCTGCCCGAGCGACGCTGGCTACCGCGTCCCGGCCGAGATCATCAGCCACGCCGTCTGACTGTGCGTCCGCTTTCCCCTGAGCCTGCGGCTGGTGAACGAACTGCTGGCCGCGCGCGGCCTCCTCGTCAGCCGCGAGACCGCGCGCCAGTGGGCGCTGAAGTTCGGGCAGGGCTTCGCCAATCAGATCCGCCGCAGGCTGCCCGCGGCGGGCGGCAAGTGGCGCCTGGACGAGGTCGTGCTGACAATCGCGGGCGTGAAGCGCTGGCTGTGGCGTGCGGTGGACCAGAACGGGACGGCGCCGGACATCCTGGCGCAAAGCCGGCGCGACAAGCAGGCCGCCAAGCGCCTGCTGCGCAAGCTGCTGAAACGGCAACGTCGCCCGCCTCGCGTCATGGTCACCGACAAGCTGGCGAGCTACGGGGCGGCCCCGCGGGAGGCAGTGTCCTCCGTCGAGCACAGGAAACGCAAGGGGCTGAACAACAGGGCGGAGAACTCGCACCAGCCGGCACGGCGGCGAGAGCGGCAGATGAAGCGCTTCAAGTCAGCCGGTCAGGCGCAGCGCTTCCTGTCCGCCCACGACGGGATCGACAACCTCTTCCACCTTCGCCGCCATCAAGTGCCCGCGCCCCAATATCGGGCTGCCCGCACTCAAGCCTTCCAGGTTTGGGCCGAGGTCACCGGCGTCGCTGCCGCGGCGCAACCACGAGCACGCCGTCCTGATCGCGCTCTCTCCCAACCTCAGAGCGATAAGTTAACGATGTCCCGGCATCACCTTTGCGCCAACCGCGGCCGGGTTTTCAGGCCTGGCGGTCGTGCTGGACGCGTGGAGCCGGCGCATCGCCGGCTGGCCGATGGCCAGCCATCTGCGGGCCGAGCGGGTCGCCGATGCCCTGCAGATGGCCATCGGGCAGCGCCGCCCACCGGGCAACGTTATCCATCATAGCGATCAGGGCAGCCAATACGCCTCGCTGGCGTTTGGCGCCCGCTGCAAGGGGGCCGGCGTGCGGCCGCCGATGGGCTCCGGGGGCGACGCCTGCGACAACGCCATGTGCGAGAGCGTCTTCGCCGCCTTGGACTGCGAGATGCCCGAACGGCGCCGGTTCGCCTGCCAGGCCGAGGCGCGCATGGCCTGCTTCAGCTCTATTGAGGGCGGGCGCACCCCAATCCGCCTCCATTCCGCGCTGGGCTCCCGCTCACCTGTCCGCTATGAACAAGACAGGCATGCCAAGCTGCTCCCCGCAAAACCCTGACCGTCCACCAAATCGGGGCAACTTCAGTCACTTGCCGTTGAATGCCATAGCCACATGGCCCGTTGACGCCCTTCGGGCCTCAACCGTAGCAGAACCGCACCATGCAACCAACGCGCGTAAGCTTGGCCACCAGCGTTCTCAGGGCAGCGGGGGCGTTCGCGACCTTGCCATGCTCGCGCACGTCCCCCCGCTTGCCTGGCTCGGCCGCCGCCGCAATCGTATCCTTGCGCACATCCAGCCCGACGTAGGTGATGGAATGCCCCGCCACCCGTCTCCTCTGCATGAGGCAATACGCCGGACCATCCAGCGCAACCCTCGGAGCCTGCATATAGCAAGACGGGTCACCCCGTGCTCAGGCGAGCATCTGGTCTAGCCGTCGCGCCTCGTCGCGCGCCAGCTCTTGCTGACATTCGCTGCGGCCGTCGCGCCGATGGGACCGGCCATGCTCGGCATCGACGATGCCGTCGAGTGCCGCTGGGGCGCGCAAATTAGCGCCCGCGGCATCGACCGTGATCCCGTGCGCTCCGGTTACGGTCACTGCGCCAAGGCGAGCAGCCTGCGCTGGCTCTGCGTCATGCCGTTGGCGCCCGTGCCCTGGGCCGGCAGCCACGTGTGGGCGTTGCCGTTCCTCACCGCGCTTGCCCCCTCCGAGTGCTGGCTGCCAGGCCGCCGCGTCGTCGCGGTCGCCGATTGCCGCTTCTCGGCCATCGAGCTGCTGCGCGACGCGGGCCGGCATCTGTGCCTGACCTCCCAGTTGCGGCTCGACGCCGCTCTCTACGCACCCACGCCGCGCCGCGGCGCATGCCGGGCACGGTTGGCTGCCCCCGGTTGGGGGCGACCGGTCGCCAAACTTGACGCAGCGCCTGGCAGACCCGGCCGCCAACTGGCACAAGGCCACTCTCGACCGCTGCTACGGCGGCTCTGAATGCAGCTTCGTGATCGCCTCCGGCACAGCGTCCCGGCATCATTGCAGTACGCGCGTGACGGCCCGATAAACGCTCGTGCGACACGTGAGCGCCGAGGAGCCACCGCACGCAATCGTCGAGCTGTGCCGAAATTTGGGTAGCGCCGTGATCAGGCGGCGCTCTGGTTCGACGTATTGGTGACCTCGACCTCGTTGCGGAAGATGACGCCCGGGACGACTTTGGGCAACTGGTTTTCCCCTTCAGCCGTCGCCAGGTTTCCGCGGCGGTCATGATCAGCTTGAACGCCGTCAGCCGGGCGGCGTCTTGCGACAGCGCCCTCGTGGAAAGAGCGCCGCGCGCGGTTGAACGGTGGCGAACACGCTTTATACGGGCGTGAATGTGCGCAGATGGTCCCAGTGCTCGGCCGGGGCATCGTAAAACGCCAGCAACACGTCGCGGTCCTTTCTCCCTTTCGACGCAGCCAGGAACGCTTCAGCCTAGGCCTCAACTGGCTGGGTAAGCAACTGGCGAGCGCCGCGGCGTAGGATGGCCGCCAGTGGGTCCTCGTCCAGCGGGTCGGGCTGACGCAGGGCAACAAGGGTGCTACTGCTCGGCTTGGCGTATCGGCTCGTTCGGGAGTTCAGGCAAGCCTTCGCCCGCCTTGATGCGCCGCGCTGATCCGTCCGTCGTCACTCAGTTTTGGCCAGAGCTTGCAAACCAACGGGCCGCACCGGGCCGGGCGACGTCGCCCGCGCACGCCTCATCGTCGAAACTGCGAAGGAGCTTACACAACCCGACGGTTGGGGAAGCGGTCTCAAGTGCCAAAGCGTACCGTTATTGCAACGCTTTCGACCGTTCAGGTCACAAATCGATTGAGGCTTGCTGTTAATCATTGCTGTTTCCGTGAGCAGTACGTTAATGCTGCACCTGCGAACTAACTTGATGCGATAAGGCAGTTTGGATCGATGACTACGTTCACGTCTCTCAGCGCATTCCTTCCTGCTAGGCGGACATCATCAATTCTTGATGAAGGCCGGTCGCTTCGCCGCAAATCGGTCTTAGCGCACCTGATTTCCATTGCTGCGCTATTCATTGCGGATCTGATCGCGTTTTCTTTGGCGCTTCTGGGAGCGTTACTTGTAAGCCAAGTCGCTTCGAGCGATGTGTGGTTCAGTCTGGCCCTCATCAACTTGTCCCAAATTCGCTCAACGCTCTTAGTTGAGTCCAGCTTGTTTGTAGCCGTGATTGTTTATCTGACTGGCAAAGGATTTTACACCCGCCGAATACCATTTTGGAGCGAAATACAGGGGGTTGCCACGGCCAGTTTCGCTGCTCTGCTTGGCAGCGGCTTCGTTCAGTATTCCTTGCAAAAGCATGATTCAAGACTTCTGTTGATAATGACATGGCTTTTGCTTCCATTATCTATAATGACTTGCCGTGCGATCGCGCGTTGGATTTTGATTGCTGCTGGCTTGTGGCATATTCGGGTCGTCGTCGTGGGAGATGCAGACTTAGCTCAGAAAGCCTCGACTGCACTGCTCTCGGAGCCTCGACTAGGCTACAAGATCGGGGCCGTGCTGGCTCCGCCTCCATCTGGATCGAAGCCTGGTCCTGGTTTATGGCGCGAAATTCTACGACGGAATGGATGCGAGCTTCTTGTTCTTGCACATGACGGGGCGTCAGAAATTGCTGAATCGCTTGTTCGCGGTAGAGTGCCGTTTGCGATCGTGCCGCCAATGACGGGACTGCCAGTTCACGGGTTTGAGCGCACTAGCTTATTGAACCACGACACTGTTCTTTTTACATTCAGCAACAATCTCGCCGAGCCAGTCGCCCGCGGCGTCAAAGTGGTTTTCGATGTTGCCGCCGCCTTCGTGCTCCTGATCGCGCTTCTGCCTGTTCTAGTTTTCATAACAATTCTCGTATCGCTTGATGGAGGACCTGTGTTGTACGCCCATCTGAGGGTCGGAGCCTCGGGTCGCATGTTTCCATGCTATAAATTCAGGTCGATGGTGGTGAACAGCGACATGGTGTTGCAAACGCTGATGCAAAGCGATCCCGCTGCCGCAACAGAATGGGAAGAGACGCAGAAGCTGAGGTGCGACCCTCGAGTAACCTGGGTCGGACGCCTGCTTCGGAAAACGAGCCTCGACGAGCTGCCACAATTGCTTAACGTTTTGCGCTTAGAAATGAGCCTCGTTGGGCCCCGCCCGATCGTTTTAGCAGAGGTGCAACGGTATGGTGACGACATCGCTTACTACTATGAAGCCCGGCCGGGCCTAACCGGGTTATGGCAAGTCAGCGGTCGGTCAGATACAGGCTACGCTCAACGTGTCCGCCTTGACACGTGGTATGTCAAAAACTGGAGCATCTGGCAGGACATTGCCATCTTGTTCAAAACGATACCGGCGGTGTTAAAACGCCGCGGCGCAGTCTAGCTATTCGTCAAGGATTTTACGGGAATGGGATTGTTCAGGAGCTTCTTTGGGAATCGGCCCGCCGCGACGAACCCTACCTACATCCAACGAGTGGAGCCACAGCGTTTAATTCTGCCAAGCGATGTATTTACGCCCAGTCAGCCGAAAACAGGACGGCGTCTTGTCGGACGGGAAATCGAACTGCAACGAATCTTGCAGGCATTGCAACAGGATCGGGCGCACGTTGTCCTTTATGCAGAGAGAGGGCGCGGCAAAACGTCTCTGTCAAACATCGTCGTCGAAACCCTACGCCGGAAAGGCGTTATCGTTGCCCGGCATATCTGCGAAGCAGGCACGACATTCGATACCATGATGCGCGGGTTGATGGCGGATTTGCCGCATAACCTGCTTGCCGCCTCGGCTCAACCGAGCTTGGGAGACCAGGATGAAGGATGCATCGCCGCTTTGCCAGCAGGAGAAGTCCGGCCTAGAGACATAGTCGCACTCCCTCAACGGCTTGCCTGCCGCTCGCTCGTTTGTGTCCTAGATGAGTTCGACAGGGTGGAAGATCCGTTCGCTCGGACGAAACTGGCCGACAGCATCAAACAGCTTTCGGATCGCGACGTGCCATTGTTGTTCCTGATCGTCGGCGTTTCTCGCGACCTGGATCACATCCTAGGTCAGCACCCTTCCATCCAACGAAGCGTTGCGGGTGTGCACTTGCCGCTCTTTTCTGACCGGGACATCGCGCAAATCATCGTGCGCGGCGGCCGCGAAACAGGGTTTGAATTCCCCCCGGCTGCCGTCGTTCGGATCACAGTCTTGTCGCGGGGAATGCCGTATATCGCCCAATTGCTTGGGTTGCGACTAACTCAGGCCGCAACGGCCCGGGGTGGGACAGTTATTTCCGACGAAGACTTTGCATCCGCAGTCGGACGCATGGTTGAAGACGCCCCGAACCGCGTTGTCGCCCTGTATAGCCGGCTTACCGACCACTCGACGAACAGTGAGATGGTGCTGTCGTTGAGGCGTGTTGCGACCGCCCCGCAAGATCCGTGGGGAAGACTTCGCCTGACAGAGATCGAAAATGGCGTCATGCTTGCCGATCGCATGATTCCGACCGCCTGTTGGGACCGTCTGCGAGCAGCTGAAGTGCTGCAGCCGGATGTGCCTGGGTCTGGACTATACTCGTTTGCCGAGCGAGCGCTCATGCATCACGCGCTCCTTCTCGCGGCGCGGGACGTCACGGCGCCCGATCTGCCCACTCCAGACGGTTTCGAGGATGTCTCACGTTCTGTTCCTGAACCGACCAGCCTGCATCCAATTATGTCGCGCGGCTAAGGACAACGATTATGGACACGTTTGTTACGCCCACTGCGGCCGCAACGCCTCAATATGGACTGCTCCGGCTCACGGCACTGACAAAGCTGCTTCGTCGGCACCTTTGGCTTATAGTGCTGCTAGCGGTTTGTGGCGGCGTAGGCGGGTTTCTCTACGCTCGCACATTGCCCAAAAGCTTCACCGCCTCAAGCGCGCTGACAGTTGAAGGAAATCAATTCGCAATCCCGGAATTGCAGGGCGCTCTGCGCAGCGACAGCGCGCCCGACCCGATGCCTTGGGTACGAACCGAAGTGCAGGCGCTTACTGCCCGCCAAATCGTCATGCAGGTCGTTCATCATCTCGGCCTCGATACGGTTCGGGAATTCAACCCAGCACTACAGCCTCCAACCTTGATTGACCAAATCAAAAGTGCAATCGGGCCGTTCTTGCCGAGCAAGTCCGGGCCTTCTGAGCCAACAGACCCTGACGATCCCGTCGTTGCGTCAGTGACAAAGGCCCTCGATGTTTTCCAAGACAACAGAAGCCTTGTAATTACGGTATTCTTTACAGCTAAAGACCCGAATCTAGCTGCGAAAGTCGTGAATGACTTGATTGAGACATACATTCAAACCCGCGCGAAACGTCGCGTCGCCGCGAATAAGGGCGCAAACACAGCTATTACGGAACGGATCGACCAAGTTCGAGATGACCTTAATAGAATTGAGTCACAGATGAGAGATCTCCGCAGCAAGAGCGAGATTGTCGGTCTTCGAGCGGGAAGCGTAGGTCAGCAACAGCTTGAGGAACTGACGACAGCTGCCGCTCGTGCAACCATCGAGAGATCTCAGCTGGAAGTAAATTATGAGCGCGCCGTAGCCGCCGCTAAACAGGGCTCGTCGGACGCGCTCGCAGCCGTTCTGAACTCCCCAACCGTCTCCCGTTTACGTGATCAAGAACAGACTGCGTCGCGTAGGGTAGCGGAGCTCTCCAGCAGGTATGGGCCTGGTTATCCCGGCATCCGGAGCGCAAATGCCGAACTCAGTTCGGCCCGCCGTGGCGTGCGAGAAGAAGCAGACAGAATTGTGTCCTCGCTAGGCGCGCAGTTGCGCGTAGCCCGCGAGCAAGAGGCCGACGTGAAGCGTCAGCTTGATATCGCACGGACAACAGGCGTCAAAGCTGAAAACGTCAGGGCTCAACTTGAACAATTGCAGCAAGAGGCAACCACGCGCCGTAATCTATATCAAACGCTTCTCGAGCGAGCGCAGCAGACCGTTGTGCAGCCGCTAGGCTCAGAAACACCGGACGTCCGTATTCTAAGCGCAGCCGTTCCCCCGGGAATGCCCTCTGGCCCAAACATGAAACTTGCCGGGCTTATGGGCGGCGTCGGTGGAGCGCTCATCGGATGTCTTCTCTCACTGACCCGCTTGAGGAGTGCGAATGGATTTGACTCAGCGGCGGAAGTAACCGCCGCGACCGGCTTCCCGGTCGTGGCGACCTTTCAGCCGGGCTTTCTCAAGAGAGGTCGTGGGCTTCTGGCGCGCTTGCCAGTCGATGGCGACGATGCAGAGGCGCTGAGAACACTACGGAGCCGGCTGAGATTTGCTGGTCGCGGACTGGCGCCCCGAACTGTTGCGTTTGCTCCCGTGATGAAAAGCGACAGGGCCGCATTGCTTGCAGCGGGCCTAGCGCGGGCCGCGGCCCGTCAGGGTGAGCGCGTGCTCTTGATTGGGACAGACATCGCGAACCCGCAATTGAAGCATTTACTTTGCCAGGAGAACAGCACGTCAGGCAATCTCCTCAGAGCTCTTTCTGGCGAAGATTGGCATGAAACGATCACTGAGGACCGTCAGTCTGGATTAGACCTTCTGATTGCGGGGAGGGCGGATGCGAGCGCGGTATCTTTCCTGCAACGTCCTGAATTCCAGAACTTACTCGTCGAAGCTCGGGAAGAATACGACCTCATCGTGCTGGACGTGGCCGCAGTTGCCTCAGCGGACGCCATCTCGGTTGTTGAGAAAGTAGACGTTGCTGTCCTGGTGATTGAAGGCAAGTTGATCCACCAAGCTGTCCACGACGCAGTCTCCCGGCTCGGGTCCGCCCATCGCACCCCGACCGTAGCGGTTTTGCTGTCCAGGTCATGATCAGTCCGACGGTCGCGCTCGTTGGCCTCTCTGCCGTTCTTTTCGCCTTAGCAGTCCATCCGTTCACCACTTATCCCCTGAGCTTAAGTCTAATTGCTCGCTTGCGCCCTTGCCCGATACGACCGGGTAGCGGCCCTAGATCGGTTGCTCTATGCGTTTGCGCCTATAACGAAGGGCAAGTCATTCGTGACAAGATCATAAACATGCTTGAACTTCGAGAAGCTTTTCCAACTCTAGAACTTCTTATCTACATTGATGCTGCTACGGATAACACCGCCAACATCGTTCAGGAGTTTAGGGACTCGCTTACATACGTTGTCGGCGACGCGAGACATGGCAAAACATTTGGCATGAATACATTGCTCAGTCATACGTCGGCAGAAGTCATTGTTTTTAGCGACGCGAATGTAATCTTTGATCGAGATGCTATCGGTCGGCTCATAAAACCTTTTGAGGACATCACTGTTGGCGCAGTCTGCGGTCATCTCATCTATTTGGCAAATACTACCAGTGCTACTGCTCAGGCAGGCTCAATGTATTGGCGGCTTGAGGAGAAGATTAAGTCACTTGAAAGCGATACTGGATCAGTCATTGGGGCAGACGGCTCAATCTTTGCAATCCGTCGAAATTTACATCGACCGCCACCCCCCGATCTCATAGACGATATGTTTGTATCGTTATCGATCCTTGTGATGGGATATCGCGTGGTGCGAGTAAGCGATGCTTACGCTTATGAGGAGTCAGCTTCACGCGCCAGCGAAGAGTTCAGTCGCAAAATCCGTATAGCCTGCCAAGCGTTCAATGTTCACCGGATCTTACGACATCGTCTAAGAAAAATGAAGATTTTAGACCGATATAAATACTTTTCCCACAAGTTGCTACGTTGGTTCACAATTTACTTTCTTGTGGGCAGCCTTGTCTGTCTTTCACTGAGCGCTTTTATTCATAGAAGTGCGATGCTGAAATATTCCTTCTCGATTTTTATAATATTCTTTCTATTTCTATCGACTTGCTTTCCAGGCGAAAGGGCGGCAAAACTGCGCGATATTTTCAGAGCGTTCGTTGCAACTGGCATTGGTATCTGGAAATCTCTTGCTGGCGAACGCTTCCAGACGTGGAGTCCGCCTGCTTCTACCCGGGGTAAGAATACGAAGGCCAGTAACCACAACGAGAGTATCTAACTTTGCGCGTCTCTATGATCGATCCATCGTTGTTCACCTTGCCTTACGACAACGCTCTAGCAACAGGGCTGATAGCGCTTGGTCATAATGTCAAACTATATGGTAGAAAAACTGGGCCAGATGACAACGATCTAGGGAACGTCGAATTAGTTCCTCTTTTTTATGATGCAACCAATAGGCTCTCCAAAACTCCCATACCAAGGCCTTTGAGGCTTGCATTCAAGGGTATTGACCATCTTTGGTCGATGGCTAGACTTTTGCGTTTGTTACGCAAGAATCGGCCTGATATTATTCACTTTCAATGGCTTCCTTTACCTCTTGGTGATCGTTGGTTGCTTTCGCAATTTCGTAAAATGGCACCGGTGGTCTTAACAGTTCATGACACCAATCCTTTCAACGGAGATCCATCGGCAAGCATTCAGTCACGTGGAATATCTGCATGCTTTACTAATGTTGATCGGTTGATTGTTCATACTAAACAAGGGGTGAATAGACTGATGGCCTCTGGTGTGCCTGCTGACAAAATAGTAGTTTTCCCGCATGGCCGATCGTTTGACTCGCTACTGGGGTCCAGTCCTGATCCAATGGATGGTATACTAACATTTGTTTTATTTGGTAAGATCAAGCCGTATAAAGGCGTCGATGTGCTTATTGAAGCTTTTTCTCGAATGCCCAAAAACTTGCAGCAACAAGCTCGTGTACGGATCATTGGAAAACCTTACATGGACATGTCAGGTTTCTATAAAGCGATTCAAGCAAATGCGATGCAGGATCGCATATCGATAGAGCCAGGCTTTATACCAGACTCTGAAATACCGAATTTATTTGGGCAAGGCGTCGTGTGTGTGTTTCCGTATCGCGAGTTGGAAACTAGCGGCGTGCTATCACAGGCCCTTGCGTTTGGCCGACCAATTATAGCGTCTAAGGTAGGAGTATTCGCAGAGACGCTTCAAGACGGCCTACACGGCCATCTTGTACTGCCTGGTAGTGTTAATGAACTAACACTTGCAATGAATCATATGGTTGCGGATAGAAAATTCGCAAGTGCTTGCTCTTCGGCAAATATCAACTTAAATATTAATTCAGATGACTGGATTACCGTGGCAAGAAAAACGGCCGAACTCTATAATGACTGTAGTTCCTCATGGAAAATCTGTGCTTAATATTTTTTTGAGTAGCCCAATAAGATCACGAGTGTAAGTGAACATGTAACCGGGCAGAAATCCGGGCGATCAAACTGCGGTTGCGGCCTTACGGACAAGGTCGGGAAGCGGCGGGACGGTGATGGCGCCCCGGAACGTGCAGGTGGTCGCCGAGGTAGCGGAAGAACGACACTCCAAAGCTTGCTTCAGGTCTTCATCAGGCCAAGCAGGACGTCGCGCGCGATGTGTCCTGCCGTGCTCATGGTCTCGCCGGAGATCTTGCGCTTGGTCACGCAGGTGCGCGTGTCGTTCTCCGACCCGTTGACGCGCAACGGGATCTCGGGACGCTCGAATACGCGGTAAACGTCTGCTGATGGCCGCCTCAGAGGACCGGGCTGGCTTGTTTTCTATTGCTGCATGGAAAAGAGCAACACGTCGGCCGATGTGGCTGCCGCTGTGGCAGCCACGGAGACACAGATTGAGATCGTCGGCGAGCGGCGGCGGATGCGTGATGCGGCGTTCCGGGCGTGGGTGGTCGAGGCGTGCCTGGCGCCCGGCGCACGGGTGCCGGAGTTGGCGCGCCGGTTCGGCACTTGCACCAGCTTGATTGATCGCTGGCGCCGTGCTGCCTTGGAGGAAGCGGCGGCCCAACCTTGCGCCGCCGCACCGGCATTGCCGGACAAGGCGCGGGGTGCGGAGACGCCGCTCGGGTTCGTGCCGGTCGGCGTGCTGGGCCGCGCGGAGGATGGCGGGCCTGCCCTGATCGCTCATCCGGCGCCGGCCGTAACGGCGGCGCCATTGCCTGGCCATGTGCCGCGGCCATCCCTGGCGGTGGAGGACCGTGCGGGCATGATCGAGATCGATTTGGCCTGCGGCGCGCGGCTGCGGGTGGACGCGTTCGTCAACGAGCGCGCGTTGCGCCGCGTGCTGGCGGCGCTGCGGATGGAGGGACGTCGTGATCCAGGCGGCGCCCGGGACCAAGGCATATCTGGCCTGCCGTCCGGTCAGCATGCGCGACGGATTTGACGGGCTGGCGGCGCAAGTGGCGCAGGTCTTGGTGAGCGACCCGTTCAGCGGGCATCTGTTCCTGTTTCGCAGCAAAAAGGCCGACTATTTGAAATGCCTCTACTGGGACGGAACCGGGCTGTGCCTGGCAGCCCCGCGGCTGGAGGCGGGCCGGTTCGTTTGGCCGCCGATCGTCGATGGCGCGATGGCGCTGACGCCGGCGCAGTTGGGCCTGCTGATCGAGGCGATGGACTGGCGGCGCATGGTGGCGCCCGAGCCGCCGCGCACGCCCGTGGCGGTCTGATGTCGCCTGAGTTCGGGAGCAGTCAAAGGAAACGCTGTCAGTCCAGACCGGGCTTTGGTACGATCAGGCCATGTCCTTGGCGACCGCTCCTCTGCCCACCGACCCGGAAGCGTTGCGGCAGTTCGCGGCCGGCCTGCAAGCCGAGCTGGCGCGCAAGGAGATCGAGATCACGGCCAACGCCGCCGACCCGCCATCGCAACAATCCTCTCAATCCGTGTTGCGATGACCGGTCGAAACCGCCCCTTCTCATCCTGTTCGTCGCAGTCTCCGTGCTGACGACGGGCGCCGAACTGGCCTTGCGGGCTCGCCAGGCTGCCCACGCGATACATCACCGTGACGCCGTGCCGTCCGGGCTTCACCGGAGCCGTGTCGCTGACTGAGCATCAGCGGGCGGCCGACTACGAAAGCGCCCGGCTTATCGCGCTACAGTCGACCGAGCTGGCGGCGTTGCGGGAGCCCTACATCGAGACCTGCACCGACCTGTCCGGCACCGACTGATGCATATTCGAGAGCAGCTTCCCAACCGGCAAGATGGGCGACCTCTATCCGCTTATAAAGGGAATAGTGGCGGCAACTCTTTGTCAGCTATGACAACTGGCTGTGCGTCGATCAGCATGAATACAGTCACCGCAGGGACGGCGCCGCGGTTGACCCAAGCGTGCGTGCAGCCACGGAGGACGACGCTGTCACCCGCTCTCAAATGGACTACATGGCCGTCGTCCAGCTCCAAATCAATCTCGCCACTCAGGTCTGAACCGCCCCGGGTTTGCCGAAGGCTCCAACCGTTGAGAGGATGGAGCCATGAGCAAGTCAACAACAAACAAGTTTTCAGAGGAGGTCCGCGCGCGTGCCGTGCGGATGGTGTCTGAGCATGGAGGCGAACATGCGTCGCAGTGGGCGGCGATTGGCTCGATTGCGACCAAGATTGGCTGCCGGGCCGAGACGCTGCGCCGGTGGGTGCGCCAAGCCGAACGTGACCAGGGCTTGCGGGGTGGCCCGACAACTGCGGAGCAGGAGCGGCTTCGCGCGCTGGAGCGAGAAGTTCGCGAGCTGCGCCAGGCCAATGAGATGCTGCGCAAGGCGTCAGCGTATTTTGCCCAGGCGGAGCTCGACCGCCCCTTCAAGCGATAATCGCCTTTATCGACGAGCACCGGGAGGTTCACGGGGTCGAGCCGATCTGCAAGGTCCTGCCGATCGCTCCGTCAACTTACCGCGCCCATGCCGCCCGGCAGGCTGATCCTGCCAAGCAGTCGACGCGAATGAGGAGCGACGCGGCGCTGATGGTTGAGATCCGCCGCGTGTTCGAAGCGAACTTCTGCGTCTACGGCGTTCGCAAAGTGTGGCGGCAGCTCCGCCGCGAGGGCATCAGGGCCGCCCGCTGCACGGTGGCGCGGCTGATGCGCGCCATGGGGCTGCAGGGCGTCGTGCGAGGCCGGAAAATCCGCACCACCGTCCCTGATCCGGCCGCCGTCTGCCCGCTTGATCGGGTTAACCGGCAGTTCAAGGCGCCAAGGCCGAACGCCTTGTGGGTCTCGGATTTCACCTATGTCGCGACCTGGGCGGGCTTGGTCTACGTGGCGTTCGTTATCGATGTCTTCGCCCGCCGCATCGTCGGCTGGCGGGTGTCCCGAACTGCTCATGCCGGCTCTCGGCTTCGCCGAACCGCCGTGCTCGACGCGCTGGAGCAGGCGCTGCACGAACGTCGGCCCATCCAAGGCGGCGGCCTCGTGCATCATAGCGACAGGGGATCGCAATATCTCGCGCTGCGCTACACCGAGCGTCTGGCCGCGGCGGGCATCGAGCCCTTTGTGGGCAGCGTCGGCGACAGCTGCGATAACGCTCTCGCCGAAACGGTGAACGGCTTATTCAAAGCCGAGGTGATCCACCGATGCGGACCCTGGCGATCCTTTGAGGCCGTCGAATACGCCACCCTCGAATGGGTGGACTGGTACAGCAACCGGCGGCTGCTTGAGCCGATCGGCAATCTCCCGCCCGCCGAAGCTGAGGCGGCCTACTACGCCGAGCTTGAGGCTAGGCCAATGGCAGCGTAGGACTCACATAAACCAGCCTCCGGCAAACCCAGGGCGGTTCACTCCGTCCGGGGCTGACCGCAGCGCCCACTCGACCTCGTCCAACGAGAGCGAGACCGAGGCCACGCGGACGATCGCTTCATGGTCGGAGGGCGCCGGAGCCGGCGCCTCATGCAGCGCCAGGCAAGTCGACGCTGTGCGGTCAACCACTAATGCCAGTATGGTGGGCGGGATTGCCAACGGTCTAGCAATTCCTGATCAGGACAGGTCAGCATCGGGGATGGAAGCCAGGGCTGCGATAGTAGGCCGCCGAGAACCCTACCGTATTCGCGATTTTCGCACGAATTTCGATTTCCCAGCGTCAAGTTCGGCCGTGCTTACCCGCGGGACCGGCGCGTGCTGCAGAGCAGTGCTGCTCCATGGCGCCGTCATCACCCACAAACAAAGCGTTCCGGCATGTTTTACGCCGCAATCTCGGCAGACGTGGGCGACGCGCTCTTGGACGGCTCGACTTCAAACCCCTGCCTCTCGGCGCGATTCGCACATGGAGTGACCCGGCGGCAGTTCGATACGCAGTACCTTGGCTGTGCGGTAATTGCCGTCGGGTGGCTGAGCTGTGCCGCATCGCTTATGAAATAGGCGAGACGGCCTTCGTTCCCGGGCTCGCGGCCCCAAGCGCCCGCAGATGACCCGACGAGCTTTTCGGTAAAAGGCTCTCCGGCAATCACGGCCCTGCCCTCGCGATTGCCATCATGGGTCAGGCGAACCAAATCGATAGTGTTCTCGCGGTGTGTGGTCACGTAGGCCACATCTCTCTCCGCGTCGATTAAGAAATTGTTTCACTCGCGGTCGCCGGCGATGAATTCAGGGAGGCCGACCGGATCCTGCGTGGCGGGGTCGATTTTCACGCGCAGCATCATCTGTTGCGACGTCGTCGTGTAATAGACATTGCCCGTTTTGTAATCGAGCTGGACGCCATTGGCGCCGGGTTGCTCGGGTTTCATCTGCCCAGGCCGGTTCTTCATACTGTCGTGCTGCAGCCAGATGCGGGCGGAAGCGCCGCCGTCCTCGCCGAGATCGACACGCCAGATGAGCTCCGCCATGCCGACCGCGAGCAGGACGTTGGGTGCGATGAGGCAGCCGCCGTTGAGCCCGGCCCACGGGTTGGGGATCTCAGCTTTCGTCCGCGATGAAAACGTCTGATAGTACAGGCCCGTGGGAACGACCGTCTTTGACAGCGCGGGATTAGCCAGCCAAATGCGATGCGGACCAGGTAGGAGCCCTTGTAGTCCCTTGGTGAAATCGTAGGCCTGCCGCATCTCGGCCGGCATGTCCGCAACGGGAAGCTCGCGGCATCGCCCGAAGGTTGCGAACTCGGCAGGTTGGAACAAGGTGTCAGCCATCGGAGGATTCCTCCTAGTGGTGTTCATCGCGACTTGGGTGACGGTCCTGCATCGGCGATCTCCCAGCCGCCGCCGAGGGCGCGATACAAGGCGACCAGGTCAGTTGCGATTTCGGTGGCGATGGCGGCAAGGTCGTTTTGCGTTTGCAGCAGCTGCGCCTGCGAGGTGATGACGTTGAGGAAGTCGGCCGCCCCTTCGGTGTATTGCTGACGGGCGGCGCGGAGCGCGATCTCGTTCTGCTTCAGTGCCGCGATGAGCTGCGCCTGCCGGCGTTGCGCCTCGGCGTAGGCGGTGAGCGCGTTGTCCACCTCCTGCCAGGCTTGCAGCACGGTGCGCTGGAAGGCGATGCCGGCCTCGCGTTGCTGCGACTCGCGCAGTCGCAGCTCACCGCGCAGGCGTCCGCCCTGGAAGATGGGCAGCGAGATTGCCGGGCCGAGAGTGAATGCCCGGGACGGGAGGCTGAAGGCGTCGCGCAGGCGCAGGCCTTCAAGGTTGAAGCTGCCGGCGAGCGAGATATCGGGGTAGAAGGTGGCGACTGCCACGCCTGTATCCGCGGTGGCGGCGTGCAGCTCGGCTTCGGCCTGGCGTACGTCCGGGCGTCGGCGGACCAGGGTGCCGGGCAGGCCGACGGGTACGATGGCGGGCACTCT
The DNA here is from genome assembly GCA_965217935.1 of Acetobacteraceae bacterium. Classification (GTDB taxonomy): domain Bacteria; phylum Pseudomonadota; class Alphaproteobacteria; order Acetobacterales; family Acetobacteraceae; genus JBBROS01. The sequence goes on from OZ244581.1 coordinate 3,190,133, forward strand.
CGGCAGCGCCGCCCGGGGGCGGAGCTCGGCCTCCAGCGCGCGCGGCCGCTCGGCAAGCAGCAAGCCGATGGCGTTGATCAGGGCGGCCTGGCGGGTGCGCAGTGGCGGGACGGTGCTGGCGACGGTCGCGAGCTGGGCCTGGGCTTGCGCCATCTCGAGCGTGTTGGCGACGCCATTGGCGAAGCGGTCGCGCACCAGCTTGGCATTCTGCTCCACCAGGCGGAGATTGCGTTCGGCAATGCCGAGCTGAGCCTGGATGCCGCGCATTTGCAGGTAGTCTTGCGCGAGATCGGCGAGGGCCGCGAGCGCAATGCCGTGCCGGCTCTCGACCGAGGCAAGAGTGCGGGCGTCGGCAGCTTCCACGGCGCGGCGGACCCGGCCGAACAGGTCGAGGTCCCACGAGGAGTCGAGCCCATTCTGGAACAGGTCGTATTCCAGCGGTGCGCCTGGCGCGGGCTCGACCAGAGAGACGAAGCCGGTCGGACTCTGCCGCTCCCGCTTGTAGGAGGAGCGGCCATTGATCTGCGGCAGGCCCTGGGCGGCCGCGACACGGGTCTGCGCGCGGCCCTGCATGATCCGCTCGGCGGCGGACTTCAGGTCGAGGTTCTGCGCCGCGAGCCGGTCCACGAGGGAGGTGAGCACCGGGTCGCCGAAGCTGCGCCACCAGGTTGGGTCGACCGATGCGGCGACAGTCTGGCTCGGCACGCCGCCGGGCTCGGGCGCCCAGACGGTGGGCGCGGCGACGACGGGCGGCTGGAAGTCGGGGCCAACCGTGCAGGCGGAGAGTGCGAGCATCGCGAGCAGCCGCGGGAGGGACCAGACGCGCATCACCGGGGGGCGGTGACGCGACTGGCGGAGTCGCGCTGGTCGGCAACCACGTTCTCCAGTCCGGTGTGGATAGTGGTTTCGACCGAGAAGCCGACGCGCAGCAGCTTGGCCAGGGGCTGGTTCGGCGAGATCGCGATCTTGACCGGCAGGCGCTGCACAATCTTGGTGAAATTGCCGGTGGCGTTATTGGGCGGCACGGGCGAGAACGCGGCGCCGGAGGCCGGGGCGACGCCGATCACGGTGCCGTCGAGATCGATGTCGTAGGCGTCCACGTGGATGGTCACCTTCTGCCCGCTGCGAACGTGGCGCAGGTCGAGCTCGCGGTAGTTCGCCTCGATGTAGACAGCGTCGAGCGGCACCAGCACCATAGTAGTGCTGCCGGAGGTGAGGTTGTCGCCGACCTGGACGCTGCGCTGGCCGACCATGCCGTCGATGGGCGCGAGGATGCGAGTGTAGGCAAGGTTGAGCTGGGCCTGCTCCAGTTGCGCCTGATCGGCCTTGACCACGGCGTCTTGCGAGGATTTCTTCGCCTCCAGCACCTGCATCTGCCGCTTCGTCGCCTCCAGGGCGGCTTGCGCGGATTGCAGCGAGGCCTTGCCCTGCTCGGCGGCGGAATTCGCTTGTTGTTTCTGCTGGCCGGTGCCGGCGCCGGTGGCGGCGAGATTGACGTAGCGGCGCTGGTTGGCCTGGGCGAAGGCAAGGTTGGCCTGGGCGGAAGCCACGGCGGCCTGCTGCTCGGTGATCAGCGCGGGCTGCCGGTCCAGGTTGGCCGAGGCGTCAACGACCTGGGCGGTGTCACGCTCGAGCGCCGCTTCGGCCATGGCGACGGCAGTCTTGTAGTCGCGCGGGTCGAGCGTGACGAGCAATTGCCCGGCTCGCACGACCTCCGTGTCATTGACGTGCACCTCGCTCACGTAGCCGGACACGCGCGGCGAGATGCGGGCGTAGTGGACGCGCACGTAAGCGTCATTGGTCCAGACATTCGGGCGTGGCGCGAACACCTCGTACAGCACGATGGCGACGAACACGAGCACGATGAGGCCGCCGACCACCCAGGGCCAACGCGCAGGAGGCGGTTTCGGCTTTTGGTCCTGCTTGTCCTGCTTGTGTTGATCCTCCGGCTTGCCGGGCTTGTCGCCGTCCGGCTTCGATGGGGCTTTGTTTTGCGTCTCTGCTTCGCTCACGTCGCTGATCCTTGTTTTTCGGCGGCGATGATCCGGGGCGGCAGCGTGCGCTGCGGCATGACCAGCAGCACCAGCATCAGCGCCACCGTGAGCGCCGCCATGACGAGGAACGTGTCGGAGAGCGTCAGCACCCGGGCCTGCTGCTCGATCATCTGCTGCAGATTGGCCATGCTGCCGGGCGCGGGATTGGGCGGGATCGGCGGCGCCTCGATCAGGCGCCAGCGGTCCTGCCCGGCCTGGTCGGCAAGCCGGTTGTAGTGCAACCCGCCGCGCCAGCGGTCGATCAGTTGGATGAGCCACACGCCCGTCGCCTCGGCCAGCGCGCGGGGCGTGTTGATTGCGGCGGAGATGAATGGCGCCTCCTCCGGACCCTTCACGCTGTTGGTCGAGAGCAGCAGCAGCGGCATGACGATCAGCGGCTGGCCCACGGCCTGGAACGCCTGCCACAGGTAGAACTGCCCCCGGAACCAGACCGTCGTGAGCTGCGACGCGCCGATGCAGGATATCAGGACGCATGCCAGGCCCACCATCTGCACCACCCGCGCATCGACCCGGCGGTGATCAAGCAGCCACGCCGTCGCCGGCAGCAGCACGAGCTGCGACCCGGCGATGATGAAGGTGATCAGGTAGAACTGCTCCGGCCGGAACCCCTGCACCTCCTGCAGAAAGGTGTCCGGAACAGTCGAGCTGGACTGGCCGACGATCACGAATGTGAATATCGCTATGCCGCCGTAGGCGAGGTTGCGGCGGCCGAAGAGCTGCAGCTTGAGCAGCGGAAGCGGATGGAACCACTCGTTGACCAGCAACAGCGGGACTGCGACCAGGCTAGCTAGCGCCAGCATGCAGATGAAGGGCGAGTTGAACCAGTCGAACCGGTCGCCCTGCTGCAGCATCGTGGTCAGGCTGCCGAGCCCGACGACCACCAGCAGCGCGCCGCGCCAGTCGAAGATGCGGAACCGTCCGTAGTCCGGCGAGTCTTGCTGTTCGCCGTACCACACCAGCAGGCCCGCCATGGCGCACAACGGCAGCGACTCCAGGAACACGAAACGCCAGCCGACCAGATCGGTCCACAGGCCGGCCATGGCGGGGGACAGGGCAGGGGTGAAGGTGGCGGTCAAGGCATAAACGGCCAAGCCGTACAGCTTGGTCGACGGGTCGAGCACCCTCAACGTTGTGGTCATCAGCAGCGGGATGGTGAGCCCGCCGGACAAGCCTTGCAGGCCGCGAAGCAGGTAGAGCGCCGACGTCTGCGGACAGAACGGGATCAGCCCGCTGGAGACCGCGTTGAGGAGGAAGACGAACAAGGTGAACTGGCGCAGCGAGAACGTCACCATCAGCCAAGGCGACAACGCCATGCCGACCACCTCGGCGGAGAGATAGAGGCTGCTGAACCAGGTGCCGGGATCGTGGCTGAGGCCCAGGCCACCCGAAACGTTGCCCATGGCGATGGAGGCGACCTGGCTGTTGAAGTCGGTTGAAATGGAACCGAGAACGATGCCGACAAGACCGAGGAAAGGCCGAAGTTCCATGTTGATCCTATAGCCTGGCGCCTGACCTGGCTGCGCGCGCCAATCCGGTTCTGAGCCGTTTACTCGGCCAGTATGAGACAGGTAGCGCCGTCCGCGATCGCCCTCCTTCAGATTTTGGGCGCGACTTTCGTGATCCCGCCTTCCACTACGCTGATCGGCTTACGGCGCTTTGAACCCAGGGGCAATCGGAAAACAAAAGTCGTGGCCGGTATCCGAAAGCAGGGCTGCCCAACCCTCTTTGCTGAAACCAATCGGATGCCCCGCGCCAAAACTGCCAGCTAGAACCAAGAGTCTCATGATGCTAACGAAACGGACGCGTGTGTTCGAACCCGCTGCTGGGCATTGCGAGAACTGCATCGGCCCGCTCGCGCGCCGTTATGCGTTGGCTGCGGTTCCAATTCTATTGGGCGGCTGCCAGCCTGCCGTGCTCGACCCGGCCGGCCCGGTTGGCCGCGCCCAGCTCTCGATCCTGACGGACTCGATGGCGATCATGCTCGCCATCGTCATCCCGATGATGATCGGAACCCTCGCCTTCGCCTGGTGGTTCCGCGCCGGCAACGCGCGGGCCCGGCGCCTGCCCGATTGGGCCTACTCGGGCCGAATCGAGATGGTGACCTGGGGCGTGCCGCTGCTGACCATCACACTCCTGGGCGGCGTCGCCTGGGTCGGCGCCCACGACCTCGACCCGGGGCGGCCGTTGCCGGACGGAAAGCCCATCGAGACACAGGTGGCGTCGCTCGATTAAAAATGGCTGTTCATCTATCCCGAACAGGGTGTCGCAAGCCTGAACGAAGTTGCCGTCCCGGCCGGAAAACCCGTCCATTTCTCCTTGACGTCAGCCAGCGTCATGAACGCGTTCTTCGTGCCGCAGCTCGGAAGCATGATCTACACCATGAACGGCATGGTGTCCGGGTTGCACCTGCAGGCGGACCATCAGGGCACGTTCCACGGCCTGTCCTCGCACTACAGCGGCGACGGCTTCTCGGACATGCATTTTGCCGTCCGCGCGCTGGACGACGCCAGCTTCGCACGCTGGATCGCGTCGGCGCGCGCGAACACCGCCGGGCTGGACGCAGATTCGTACCGCCAACTGGCTCGGCAGAGCACCAGAGACCCCGTGCGCTTTTGGGGACGAGTCGATCCAGCGCTGTTCGACGACATTGTGAGCCAGGAGCTGGCGCCGGGTCCCGGACCGAAGCCGACAAAGGGCGGGAAATCCGGCAGCAAGCGGAATGAGCAGGCCGAGGCGCCGCCTCGAGTGGGCGACGGCGCCGAGACGGCCAATGCTAACGACGCCGCGCCCGACATGACCGTCCACACGGGAAGGAAGCACTGAATGTTCGGCAAGCTGACCTGGGCCGCGATCCCCTTCGATCAGCCTCTGCCGCTGATCGCGGCCGGAGCCGTGGGCTTCGTCATCCTGTGCGTGATCGGTTGGATCGTGGTCAAGGGCCATCTGCCCTATTTGCGGCGCGAGTGGATCACCAGCGTGGACCACAAGCGGATCGGCATCATGTATTGCGTGCTGGCGCTAGTGATGCTGCTTCGCGGCTTCTCCGACGCGATCATGATGCGGTCGCAGCAGGCGTTAGCCTACAACGCACCGGGCTACCTGCCGCCGGAGCATTACGACCAGATCTTCTCGGCCCATGGCACGCTGATGATCTTCTTCGTGGCGATGTCGTTCGTGGTCGGCCTGATGAACTTCGCGGTGCCGCTGCAACTCGGCGTCCGCGACGTCGCTTTCCCGACGCTGAACAGCGTCAGCTTCTGGCTGACCTGTGTCGGCGCGCTGCTGGTCAATATCTCGCTCCTGGTCGGCGAGTTCGCCCGCACCGGCTGGCTTCCCTATCCGCCGCTGTCCGAGCTGAACTACTCGCCCGGCGTGGGCGTCGACTACTATCTGTGGGCCCTGCTGGTCTCCGGGGTCGGCACGCTGATGACCGGGATCAACCTGGTCACCACCATCCTGAAGATGCACGCGCCGGGCATGACCTACCTGCGCATGCCGATGTTCTGCTGGACGGCGCTCGCGTCCAACCTGCTGATCGTGGCCGCATTCCCGATCCTGACGGCGACGCTGCTGATGCTCGCACTCGACCGCTATCTCGGCTTCCACTTCTTCACCAACGAAGGCGGGGGCAACGTGATGATGTTCATGAACCTCATCTGGGCCTGGGGCCATCCAGAGGTTTACATCCTGATCCTGCCGGCCTTCGGCGTGTTCTCCGAAGTGGTGTCGACCTTCTCGCAAAAGCCCCTGTTCGGCTACCGCTCCATGGTGATCGCGACCATGGTCATCTGCATCTTCGCCTTCATGGTGTGGCTGCACCACTTCTTCACCATGGGCGCCGGCGGCGACGTGAACGGGGTGTTCGGGATCGCCACCATGATCATCGCGGTGCCGACCGGAGTGAAGGTATTCAACTGGATGTTCACCATAAACGGCGGCCGGGTGACCTTCGCTTCGCCGATGCTGTGGGCGATCGGCTTCATGATCACCTTCGTGATCGGCGGCATGACCGGCGTGCTGCTGGCGGTGCCGCCGGCCGACTTCGTGCTGCACAACTCTCTGTTCCTGGTCGCGCACTTCCATAACGTCATCATCGGCGGCGTGCTGTTCGGCTCCTTCGCGGGCTACATGTACTGGTTCCCCAAGGCCTTCGGCTTCCGTCTGCACGAAGGCCTCGGCAAATGGTCGTTCTGGTGCTGGCTGGTCGGCTTCTATCTCGCCTTCATGCCGCTCTACGCGCTCGGCCTGATGAGCATGACCCGGCGCATGCAGCATTACGACGTTGCCGCCTGGCGGCCCTGGCTCTTGATCGCGGCGGCCGGCGTCGTGGTCATCCTGGCCGGGATCGTGCTGATGTGCGCTCAGCTGTTCGTCAGCATCCGCCGGCGCGACGAATTGCGCGACTGGACCGGTGACCCCTGGGAGGGCCGCTCGCTGGAATGGGCGACGGCCTCGCCGCCGCCGGCCTACAACTTCGCCGTCCTGCCCGAGGTCACCGGGGAGGACGCCTACTGGGGCATCAAGGAGCGGGCCCGCGCGGAAGGCGTGCTGGGGCCGAAACCGGACTACGTTGACATCGAAATGCCGCGCAACAGCCCGACTGGCTTCGTCTGCGCCTTCTTCGCCGCAGGCTTCGGGTTCGCCATGGTTTGGCACATTTGGTGGCTGGCGATCACGACCCTGGTCTGCGCGGTCGCCACCTTCGTGGTGTTCGCCTGGCGCGACCGGAGCGAGTACGTCATTCCTGCCGCCGAAGTCGAGCGCGCCGACCAAGGCAAGCGCCAAGCGGCGCATGCACGGCTGGAACTCGCGCAATGACCCGGCCGGGCGACGGCGGCGCTGCGCGGCCCTCCGTGCTGCGCGGCATGGGTACGGCGCTGCTGGGGGCGGGCGCCGCGGTCGCGGCCCTGCTGGCGCTGCGCCCAGTCGCGGACCAAGCCACGACGCCGTTCCTGGGCGATGTGATGGCGCGACCGGGCCCTCAGCCCAGATCCCGCGGCCGCGATCAGCCCAATCCGCCACCGAGAAAGCGGACGGACCCATACCGGCTCGGCCACGGCGGCGATGACCGGCAGCCGAATACCGAGCACGGCGAGCGCAAGCCAGCGTCCAAACGGATCATCGTCGGCTACGGCTTTTGGGTGTTCCTGCTGTCGGACATCATTATGTTCGCGGCCTTCTTCGCGGCCTACGCCGTGCTGCACAACCGCACCGCCGGCGGCCCCTCCGGCCGGGACCTGTTCGACATCGCGAGTGCTGCGCTTGAGACCGGATGCCTGCTGACCTCCACCCTGACCTGCGGCTTGGCCATGGTGGGCCTGCAGGCACGCGACGACCGCTGGTTCTACCTCGGTATGGCCGCGACTTTCGTGCTGGGCGCGGCCTTCCTCTCGCTCGAGCTGAAGGAGTTCTGGTCTATGATCACCGCCGGCAACGGCCCGGGACGCAGCGCCTTTCTGTCCTCGTTCTTTGCGCTGGTCGGGCTGCATGGCGCGCACGTCTCCGCCGGGCTGCTCTGGCTGCTGACCATGACGGCCCAGGTCTGGGCAAAGGGACACCGCCCTGACATCCTGCGCCGGGTTCTATGCTTCAGCCTATTCTGGCACGCGCTCGACATCGTGTGGGTTGGCCTGTTCACCGTGGTTTACCTGATGGGAGTGCAGACATGAGCGACGCCGAGATCGCCGACCGCCACCTCGGAGACCGCGCGCCCGGCGACCAGCGGTCCGGCCAGCTCGGCGAGGGCGCCCGCGGCTACCTCGTCGGCTACGCCCTAGCCGTCGTGCTGACGGTCGTCTCGTTCGTGGTCGCGCGCACCACGCTGGTCTGGACACCCAGTATCCCCATAGCGCTGTTCGCGCTGGCAATCGCGCAGATGGACGTACACCTGGTGTTCTTCCTGCATATCAGCACCGGCCCGGACAGCGCCAACAACGTCATGGCGCTCGCCTTCGGGGTGCTGATCGTGTTCCTGCTGATCGCCGGCTCGGTCTGGATCATGGGGCACCTCGACAACAACATGCCGAGCATGGACAAGATCATGCAGATGCAGCGATGATGGGCGGTGCCATGAACCACGCCGGCGGGAACGCCAGCCAGCCCGGGATGCCCCACTTTGGCCTATGAGATCAGCGTTGGCCCCGCGCAGCTCACGATCCACATCGGTGAATGCGTGCTGATCACCGAGACCGACGGCCAGGTCCGCCAACCAAGCGAACGCGGCCTGTTCTTCCGCGACACCCGCGTCATCAGCGAGTGGCGAGTTACCGTCAACGGCCGCGCCTGGCAGGCGCGGAACGCCGCCGCCGTGGCGCACTATGCGGCACAGGTGGTGCTGACGAACCCCGCCCTGCCTACTGACGCGGCCGAGTTGCCCGCCGGCAGCATCAGCCTGACTATCGGCCGCATGCTCGGCCTAGGCGGAATGCGCGAAACGCTCTCCCTACGCAACCATAACCGGACCGTGGTTTGCATCCTGGTCGCCGTGCAGATGCGCTGCGACTTCGCCGACATCTTCGATGTGAAATCCCATCGGGTGATCTCCCGCGGCGAAACCACCACCACCTGGTCCACCGATGACGCCCGGCTGGAGACCGTGCACGCCAACGCCGGGTTCCGTCGCGGCGTTTCCGTCGGTCCAGTACCCGCCAGCCCGGCGCCCGTCCTGCAGGACGGTGCGCTCGCCTTTCGCGTCGAGCTTGCGCCGCAGGGGAGCTGGCAGGGCGAACTGCTCTACCGGCTCATCGACGGCGCCGATCTGCTGGAAGCCTCGGCCGACAACTTTGCCGAACGCAAAACCTCCGCACAGGCCCGCGCCTCCGACGAGTGGTGCGCCCAGGCCATGCGGCTACGCAGCAGCTGCGTGCCGCTGCAGCTCCTGTTCGAGCAGTCGCTCAACGACCTGGCGGCACTCCGCCTGCCCATCAAGGGCACAGACCTCAAGGCCTTCGTGCCGGCAGCCGGCATCCCCTGGTTCGCCGCCCTGTTCGGACGCGACAGCCTGGTTACGGCGCTGCAGACCGTGCCGGTCTACCCCGACTTCGCCCGCGGTGCGCTGGAGGTGCTGGCGCGCTACCAGGCCAACCAGATGGACGACTCGCGAGACATGCAACCGGGCAAGATTCCGCACGAGCTGCGCCATGGCGAGCTCGCGGCACTCGGCTTGGCGCCGTACCGACCCTATTACGGCACCGCCGACGCCACGGCGCTCTATCTGATCCTGCTGCACCAGGCCTGGCGCTACACCGGCGACGACGAGCTCATCCGCACCCATCGCGAGACCGCGGAGCGCTGCCTGTGCTGGATCGACGAGCACGGCGACATGGACGGGGACGGGTTCCAGGAATACTGCCGCCGCACCCCGGACGGCGCGGAGAACCAGGGCTGGAGGGACTCCGGCATCGGGGTCCTGGACGAGGCGGGCGACGACGTCCCAGCGCCCAAGGCGCTGTGCGAATTACAGGGCTATGTGTACGACGCCTGGCGCCGTACGGCCGAGGTGTTCGATGCGCTGGGCCTGTCCAGCCGGGCCGCGGCGCTGCGGAGCAAGGCGCAGGTCCTGTTCGACCGCTTCAACACCATGTTCTGGGACGAGGAGCAGCAGTTCTACGCCCTCTGCCTCGACCCGGCGAAGCGCCCGGTGATGAGCATAAGCTCCAATCCCGGACACCTGCTGTGGTCCGGCATCGTGCCGCAGGACCGCGCCGGGGCCGTCGTGCGGCGGCTGATGGCGGATGACATGTGGAGCGGCTGGGGCATCCGAACCCTCTCGGCCGCGCACCCGGCCTACAACCCGCATGACTACCAGCTCGGCGCGATTTGGCCGCACGACAACGGCCTGATCGCGATGGGCTTCAAGCGCTACGGCTTCCATGCCGAAGCGGCTCGGATTGTCAGGGGCATGGTCGACGCCGGCAGCCGCTTCCTGCTGCACCGGCTGCCCGAGGTGTTCGCCGGCACCGGACGCGCCGACACGCCGTTCCCGGTCCAGTACCTCGGCGCCAATGTGCCGCAGGCCTGGGCAGCCGGCGCGGTGTTCACCTTTGTCCGCGCCTTACTGGGGGCCGGCATCGACCTGTCCGACGACACCGTCTCGCTCGACCCGTTCCTGCCCGACTGGCTGCCTGACCTGCGCATCGAGGGCCTGCACGTGGGCCGGCGCCGGGTTGACCTGCACGTCTGGCGCGAGGGCGGCGAGACCCGCGCCGAACTGTCCGGCGACAAGGCGGTCAAACTGGTAAGGCGCCCCGTCGCGGACACCTCCCAGTTCGCCTGACGGTCCATCAGGTTGGTTGCGTGATCAAAGTGACGTAAAGATTGGTTCAGGCGCCAATCTGTCCGCCAGCAGAAGCCACCAAACCCTTTTGACTTAAATACTTAACAGCTTTGAAGCGTTGCCGCCAACAATAGCTGCGGTCGTAGCTTCGTCAAAACCCGCTGACATCACAAGACCGACGCGATTTGCATCAGCCATGTCGTAAGGATAGTCCGTTCCCATAAGGATGTGATCGGCGCCGAATGTGTCGACGAGGTGTTTGAGCTGCCCCGGCGTATAGACGCAGGCGTCGAAATACACTCTCCGCAAATACGACGACGGAGAATTAGGCAGATTGTTATGGGCATCGGAGCGCGCCCCCCAGGCATGATCCATACGGCCCCAGTAGGCTGCCATATATCCACCGCCATGAACGGTGAGTAATCGTAGGTTCGGATGCCTCTCGAGCACACCGTCCAGGATAAGCTAGTGCAATGCTGTAGTGGTTTCGAGCGGGTTACCTATCACGTTGTTCAAATAGAATGGCTTCAGCCGTTCAGCATCGGTAAAACCGTTCGGATGAATGACAACAAGCGCGCCAAGCTCTTCGGCTTTTCGCCAGAACGGCGCAAACTCGGCATGGGATAGCTCCTTTCCGTTAACATTGGTAAGAACCTGCACACCCTTCATGCCGTGCTGCGTCATGCAACGCTCCAACTCCTTAGCAGCCTCGTTCCCGTCAGGCATTGGCACGGTGCAGAAAGGTATGAAGCGGTTGGGCTCCCTTGAGGCAAACTCGGCGAGGCCGTCATTGACTAAGCGCGCCGACTGAACGGCAATGTCGAGCGGCACAGCGTAGAAGGTTTGCGGCGGCGCGGGAAGAATAAGCTGCTTGTCGATCCCCTTTTGATCGAGATCGGCCAGCCGATCAGTAAAGGCGATCATCCGTGTCTTGAGATCCTGCTGCTGCTTTTCGTTAACGGCTTGAGTTTCTGGTGACTGAAATCGAACGATCGCAATTTTTGACATGCCTACGTGTGGCTGTGCCAATGCGGTAGCCTCTGGAACTCCGACATGTGCGTGGAAGTCCATCGTAAAACTTTCAGGCCGGATTTCCCGCCCAGGGCGCTCGTGCGGTCTAGCTGCCGTTTCCGAATAGTTGTTCCAGACCTTCGCCATGCGCGGCGGCGCCAGCGTATCTGGGTTTTGCCGCTCGACCGGGATGTTGCGAGGTCTGATGATGTTCGCACCCAGACCGGAGCGGGCCGGCTCGGGCGTCTGCGCGGTGGCCGACGCGGCCGCGAACAGGGCGGCGGCGCCGAGTGTGGCCGAGATCATCGACCGGCGTGATGGCTTTTCCATTGTGAACCTCCTTCGTGGAAACATGGTCAGAACTGGAATTCTGCCCGGCCGGCGACCGCATCGAATCGGCGCGGAGCCGCCATCGACGTTGGCGTGCTCGTACTGCAGCCCGAAGCGCAGCGGCTCGATCGGCCGCCAGTTGACGATCGCCAACCAGATCCGCTCCTGCCCGCCGCGCACGTCTGCACTGTTGAGGTTGAGCGTCGAATAGCGGGCGCCGACCTCCACCGAGCCGAACCGACCGTTGCGCGGATCGAACCGCTCCGAGGGCTTCGGGGCACCCCAGGCCCCGTTCGCCGGCGCCCACTCGCGCGGCGTGCCGAGCCGGGCCAGGTGCGCGGCCCACGCCGACGCGTCGGCGAACAGCCTGGCCGGGTGCGCGTCCAGCCGGGCGACCACCTGCCCCGACAGGCCATGCCCGCGCATGGAGTCCAGCGCCGCCGGGTTCACGACGCACTCCGCGTGCCCCGCCCGCAGCAGCGACGGAAACGTCTCGCGTGACGTCGACGCCCCGGTCCGGAACACGGCAGAACGCTCGTCGCCAGCCTGGGTGGCGATCCTGTCCTTGCGGGCATGGCGCGCGGCCGTGTCGTCCACGGTCATCCAGCGCGCGGTGGCCAGGCCAGCCCGCAGCGCCTTCTGGTCCTCGGCCATGAGATCGTCGAGCGGCCCGGTCAGCATGCGCGCCGCCTGGCGCTTGGAGATCTCCACGCCGATCCCGTTCAGCAACGCCACACGCCGTTCCGTCGGCGCCTGCCCCTGGGCGTGCAGGGCCGGCACGAAGCGCCGCAGCTCAGGACCGAACCCGCCGACGATCCCCGCCGGCAACAGCGCCAGCACTGTCTCGCCGGCATCGCCAACTTGGCCACTGGCTTGCGGGACGGGGCTGCGCCGGGTAGGCGGGCGGAATGACGACGCCTGCCTGCCCGAGCGACGCTGGCTACCGCGTCCCGGCCGAGATCATCAGCCACGCCGTCTGACTGTGCGTCCGCTTTCCCCTGAGCCTGCGGCTGGTGAACGAACTGCTGGCCGCGCGCGGCCTCCTCGTCAGCCGCGAGACCGCGCGCCAGTGGGCGCTGAAGTTCGGGCAGGGCTTCGCCAATCAGATCCGCCGCAGGCTGCCCGCGGCGGGCGGCAAGTGGCGCCTGGACGAGGTCGTGCTGACAATCGCGGGCGTGAAGCGCTGGCTGTGGCGTGCGGTGGACCAGAACGGGACGGCGCCGGACATCCTGGCGCAAAGCCGGCGCGACAAGCAGGCCGCCAAGCGCCTGCTGCGCAAGCTGCTGAAACGGCAACGTCGCCCGCCTCGCGTCATGGTCACCGACAAGCTGGCGAGCTACGGGGCGGCCCCGCGGGAGGCAGTGTCCTCCGTCGAGCACAGGAAACGCAAGGGGCTGAACAACAGGGCGGAGAACTCGCACCAGCCGGCACGGCGGCGAGAGCGGCAGATGAAGCGCTTCAAGTCAGCCGGTCAGGCGCAGCGCTTCCTGTCCGCCCACGACGGGATCGACAACCTCTTCCACCTTCGCCGCCATCAAGTGCCCGCGCCCCAATATCGGGCTGCCCGCACTCAAGCCTTCCAGGTTTGGGCCGAGGTCACCGGCGTCGCTGCCGCGGCGCAACCACGAGCACGCCGTCCTGATCGCGCTCTCTCCCAACCTCAGAGCGATAAGTTAACGATGTCCAGGAACGACATAAGATGACGCGGCAAGGCCATGCCGGACCACCTCTCCATGCCTCGCCTCTTGCGGCATGCAGAGGTCCGCGACGGACGCCGCCACATCCGCCGGCGCGGCGATCGTCGCTGGATTCTCTCCGGGCATCGCCTTGTTGCGCAACCGGGTGGCGACCGGTCCAGGATCGAACAGGTTGATGCGCAACGGCAGCGACCGCGCCTCATGGGCCCAGGTCTTCACCAGATGGTCCAGCCCGGCCTTGCTGGCGCCGTAAGCGCCCCAGTAGGCGCGGGGGTCGGCGGCGCGGCTGTCGGTGATGAACACCGCTCGCCCGGCCGGCGCCGCTTGCAGCACCGGCGCGCACGTGCGGATCAGCCGCCAGGCCGCGGACAGGTTGACCGCCATCACCGTATCCCAGTCCTTGGGCGTGATGTGCCCGACCGGGGTCAACGTGCCCAATGCGCCGGCGGCGTGGACCAGGATGTCGAGCCGGCCGAACCGCGCGTAGAGGCTGGGTCCAAGCGGATCGAGCGCCGCGCCGTCGGACAGATCCTGCGGCGCCAGCGTCGCCGTTCCGCCGGCGGCCCGGATGGCATCGTCCGTGTCCTCAAGGCCGCCCTGCGTCCGCGCCAGCAACACGACATGCGCGCCGCGCCGGGCCAGCTCGATGGCGCAGGCGGCGCCGATGCCGCGGCTTGCGCCGGTGACCAGTGCGACGGCGCCTCCGAGGGACACGGCTCAGGCTTCGGTCAGCAAGCTGAGCTGGCGGTCGGCGCTGTCGCTCATGTCGTCGAGCGGGATGGGGTATTCGCCGGTGAAGCAGGCATCGCAGAAGTGCGGCTTGGCGGCGTCGCGGCCGGACTTGCCGAGCGCGCGGTAGAGCCCGTCCAGCGAGATGAACGCCAGGCTGTCGGCGCCGATCAGGTCGGCCATCTCCTGGATGTTGTGACGGGCGGCAAGGAGCTTGCCGCGCTCGGGGGTGTCGATGCCGTAGAAGCACGAATGCGTCGTCGGCGGCGAGGAAATCCGCATATGCACTTCGGATGCCCCGGCGCCGCGAACCATCTCGACGATCTTGCGGCTGGTGGTGCCGCGGACGATGCTGTCGTCGACGAGGACCACGCGCTTGCCGGCCAAGGTAGCGCGGTTGGCGGAGTGCTTCAGCTTGACGCCCAGGTTGCGGATGCTGTCGGTCGGCTCGATGAAGGTGCGCCCGACGTAGTGGTTGCGGATGATGCCCAATTCGAACGGGATGCCGCTCTGCATGCTGTAGCCCATCGCGGCCGGCACGCCGCTGTCCGGGACGGGCACGATGACGTCGGCGTCCACGTGGCTCTCGACGGCGAGATTGGCGCCGATGCGCTTGCGGGCGTCGTAGACCGGGGTGCCCTCCATGACGGAATCGGGACGGGCGAAGTAGATGTACTCGAACACGCAGAACCGGCCTTGCGTGGCGCCCCAGGGCTTGACGCTGCGCACGCCGCGGTCGTCGATGAGGACGATCTCGCCGGGTTCCACGTCGCGGACGAACTCGGCGCCGACGATCTCCAAGGCGCAGGTCTCGCTCGCCAGCACCCAGCCGCCGGCGCCTGAGTTGCCGATGCGGCCCAGGATGAGCGGGCGGACGCCGAGCGGGTCGCGCACGCCGATCATCGCCTCGTTCGACATGGCGACCAGGGAGTATGCGCCGACAACCTGCTTGAGCGCGTCGATCAGGCGGTCGACCACGGTGGAGTAGAGGCTGATGGCGATGAGGTGGATGAACACCTCGCTGTCGGTCGTGCTCTGGAACAGGCAGCCGCGGCGGACAAGCTGGCGGTGCAGCACGTTGGCGTTGGTCAAGTTGCCGTTGTGCGCGACGGCGAAGCCGCCGAAGGCGAAGTCGGCGTAAAGCGGCTGGACGTTGCGCAGGATGGTGTCGCCGGTGGTGGCGTAGCGGTTGTGGCCGATCGCGTTCTGGCCCGGCAGGGAGGCGATCACCTTGGCCTGGCCGAAATTGTCGCCGACCAGGCCGAGGCCGCGATGGATGTGGAAGCGGGCGCCGTCGTAGCTGACGATGCCGGTCGCCTCCTGGCCGCGGTGCTGGAGGGCATGAAGGCCGAGGGCGGTGACGGCGGCGGCGTCGGCCACGCCCCAGACGCCGAAGACGCCGCACTCCTCGTGCAGCTTGTCGTCGTGCAGCAGGTCGTCGTCTGACAGCGGTTGGTTGAAACCCATGGCTCCTCCTAAGCATCATCCCACGGGACGGCTCGCCGTCGCGACGCGGAAATGATGCGTCTTCAAACACTCCTAACCAGACATCCGTGGCACAAGCCACCAATGTCTGCTTAGTCCCGAGCGGATCGGGAACCGAATGCCCGCCCCTTGGGGCTGGATTGCAGCAGCGATGCGGAACTGAGCGGCCGGCCGGGGGGCGGCTCGGCGACCGCCGGGCGGTAACGCGGCGGCGCCTGGTCAGCGAGCCACACGGCGCCCTCGTAAACGGTGGGCAGGAAACGGGCTTGCCGCACCGGAGCCGGCCATTGCTCGACCGGGATCGCCATGCCGACCAGCACGTAGGCGACGGCAACCAGGACGGCTCCGCGCGCCAGGCCGAAGACGAGGCCAAGGGTGCGGTCCAGCCCGCCCAGGGCCGAGCCGCGCACGGCACTGCTGAGGGCGCCCGCGACCACCCAGAGAACGATCAGCGCAACCAGGAACACGGCGCCGAACGCCACGAGGTCGGCCGTCGTGGGATCGCTGAACTGCCTGCGCACCCAGGGCTGGATATAGGGAAAAACGCCGTAGGGGCTGGCGACGAGCGCGGCCGCGACCCACGCGCCGACGCCGAGCACCTCACGCACCAGGCCGCGCATGAAGGCGAGCAGGCCGGACAGCGCGATCAGCGCCAGGACCGCAAGGTCCACCCAGTTCATTGACGGCCCCAAGACATCGTGAGCGGCATATAGGGCAGGGGGGCTGCCGGGTAAACCGCGTCTATTTTATGACAGGCGCGCGTCCGCCGAAATTCGCCACCAGATCGGCGACGTGGCCGATCTCGTCGAGGCGAATGCCGTCCGGGGCGGCGTGCGGGCGCCCGGCGCGGGCGAGGCGGCGCGGAAGGCAGGCGGTCTCGAAACCGAGCTTCTGCGCTTCCTTCAGGCGCGAGTCGGCCTGGGCGACTTGGCGGACCTCGCCGGAAAGGCCAAGCTCGCCGAAATAGACCGTGCCGGGGTTGGTCGGCGTCTCCGTGGCGGCGGAGGCGAGGGCGGCGGCGACGGCGAGGTCGGCGGCGGGCTCGTTGACGCGCAGGCCTCCGGCGACGTTGAGGTAGACGTCGGACGCGCCAAGCCTGAGCCCGGCGCGGGAGTCGAGCACGGCGAGCAGCATGGACAGGCGCGCGTTGTCCCAGCCGACGACGGAGCGGCGGGGTGAGCCGCCGCTGTTCGGCGCGAGCAGGGCCTGCACCTCCAGCAGCACGGGGCGCGTGCCCTCAAGCCCGGCGAACACGGCGGAGCCCGCGATGTTGCCGCGCCGCTCGGCCAGGAACAGGGCGGACGGGTTGGGCACCTCGGCAAGCCCTGCGCCGGTCATCTCGAACACGCCGATCTCGTCGGTGGCGCCGAAGCGGTTCTTCACGGCGCGCAGGATGCGGAACTGATGGCCGCGGTCGCCTTCGAAATAGAGCACGGCGTCGACCATGTGCTCCAGCACGCGCGGCCCGGCAAGCGCGCCCTCCTTGGTCACATGGCCGACCAGCACGAGGGCGAAGCCGCGGGACTTGGCCAAGCGGATCAGCTCGAAGCTCGTGGCGCGCACCTGGGCCACGGTGCCCGGCGCGCTCTCAATGGTGTCGAGCCACATGGTCTGGATGGAGTCGATGACGACGAGGCCGAGGCCGGGTTCGGTTTCGAGGGCCCCCGCGATGTCGCGGACGTTGATGGCGGCGGCGAGCTGCAAGGGCGCTTGGTCGAGGCCGAGGCGGCGGGCCCTCATGCGGACCTGGTCTACGGATTCCTCGCCGGAGACATACATCACCTTGCGCCCGGCGGAGGCGACGATGCCGGCGGCCTGAAGCATCAGCGTGCTCTTGCCGATCCCCGGGTCGCCGCCGACAAGCACGACGGAGGCGGGCACGAAGCCGCCGCCGAGCACGCGGTCAAGCTCCGCGATGCCGGATTCGGCGCGGGGCGGCGGCTGGGCGCTGCCTTCAAGGCCGACGAACTGGAGGCGGTGCTTGGCCGTGCCGCGGGCGGCGCCGGGGCGGATTTCGATGGCTTCTTCGACGAGCGTGTTCCACTCGCCGCAGGCGTCGCAGCGGCCCGCCCATTTGGGATAGACGGCGCCGCAGGATTGGCAGACGTAGCGGGCGGCGGGTTTAGCCACGGCGGTTCGAGCGGTCGGCTAGGATCAGGGAAACGAGGAAAGCATGGGTGTTCGGGTCGGCTTGAATGGCGGGCCAGCGCTCAAACGCGATTTGGCAAAGGGTCAAGCAGGTATTGGCAAATGGAACAGCGGGGTCGTTCTCCAGGTCGTAATCGGCGGCCAACCGAGCGTCCTGCAGCTCAACGAACGCGAATGCGACAGCAACCAGATCACGAGAGACCGGGTTCGCCAGAACGTGCCGCATAGGCCGGGACCTGGACGCCGGAGATGCCAGCACGGCTTCGCAAACTCGTCTGACATCCCGATGTTGCGCTGACCGACGGATCGACGCGTGCAGGGCGCCGGCGTGGCGTCCCGCAATCCGCGTCGCCGCAGCATCAGAGAGAAAATCGAACAACGCGTAATACATAGCGGAAATCGCGCGCCGGACATCTGCATTGTCGGGTTTATTGCCGAGCAGACGGCCTGCATGCTCGAGCAATAAGGAAGGAGTCAACACGCCGGTCAGCCTCAGCGGAGAACGTTCGGCGCCGCTATCATGCTGATCGATGCGGAGCGGCCTGGAATGGTTGCGCGCAGCCCTTGAGCAAGCTCAGCCAGCAGGCGCGCGTATTCCTGTGCTTCATCGCTGCTGATGGTATCCGGGGGAACGTGAAGCTTGATCCGTACCGCCGGGTCCCCGTACCACGTGTCATCGAAATCGACCTCGAAGCCGCTCACGGGCTCGGGCAGATGATGCTTACGCACCATCTCTCGCACCTGTTGTTCCAGCAACTCGAAATCCTCATGGGGCAGCATGGTCATGTTTGGAAGATGATGCCGCAACAACCCCGGCGCAATCGCTTTCGCCTACCGCCGCAGCTCCATCTCGATCGGCCCCTCGCGCCGCCCGTGGGTGAACTGGTCCACCATCGCGTTGCCGCTCTCCAGCAGCGCGCCCGCCTCGCCCTGCCAGACGAGCTTGCCCCGGAACAGCATCGCCGCCTTGTCGCCGATGCGGGTGGCGCTGGCCATGTCGTGGGTGATGGCGATGGCCGTGCTGCCGAGCGTCTTCACGCAATCGACGATCAGCCCGTCGATGACGGCGCCCATGATCGGGTCGAGGCCGGTGGTTGGTTCGTCGAAGAACATGACCGAGGGCTGGCTGGCGATGGCGCGGGCCAGGGCGACGCGCTTCTGCATGCCGCCGGAAAGCTCGGCCGGGGAGAGGTCTCCCACGCCGGGATCGAGGCCAACTTGGGAGAGGATGTCTGCCGCTCGTTGCTTGGCGTCGGCGCGGGACACATCGCCGCGGGCCAGCAGGCCGAAGGCGACGTTTTCCCAGACCGGCAGGCTGTCGAACAGGGCGCCGCCTTGGAACAGCATGCCGATCTGCGAGCGCAGGCCGTCGGCCTTGGCCGCGTCGGCCGCGAGCACGTCCTGGCCGTCGATCTCGATCACGCCCGCGTCGGGCTCGATGAGGCCGAGAATGCACTTGAGCAGCACGGACTTGCCGCTGCCGGAGCCGCCGATCACCACCAGGGAGGTGGCTTCCGGCACGTCGAGGTCGATGCCGTCCAGCACCTGCTTGGCGCCGAACGCCTTGCGCAGGCCGCGGACGCGGATTTTCGGCGTGCCTGGAGCGGTCATCGGGCGAAGAACAGTTCGGTCAGGACGTAGTCGAAGGCGAGGATCAGGATGCTGGCCGACACGACGGCGCTGGTCGTGGCCGTGCCCACGCCCTCGGCGCCGCCGCGGCTGTTGTAGCCGTTGTAGCAGCCCATCAGCGCGACCAGGAAGCCGAACACGCAGGCCTTCACCAGGCCCGCGACCACGTCGTTGGTTTGCAGGGTGTTGACCGTGGAGTGCAGGTAATCCTGAGGGGTGAAACCCAGCTTCAGGGTCGCGACCAGGAACCCGCCGGCCACGCCGAGAACGTCGGCGACCACGACCAGGAGCGGCAAGGCCAGCAGGCCGGCCAGCAGGCGGGGGGCGACCAGGTACTTCATCGGGTTGGTCGAGAGGGTGCCGAGCGCGTCGATCTGGTCGGTGACGCGCATGGTCCCGAGCTCGGCCGCCATCGCAGCGCCCACCCGGCCCGAGACCATCAACCCGGCCAGCACGGGCGCCAGCTCCCGGACGACGGAGAGGACGACCACGCTGGCCGTGGCGCTGGAGGCGTTGAAGCGGGCGAAGCCGGAATAGCTCTGCAGCGCGATGACCATGCCGGAGAACACCGCCGTCATCGCGACCACCGGCAGGCTGAAGAAGGCGAACTCGATGAACGAGGCCAGGAACATGCGCCCGTAGAAGGGCGGGCGCACCAGGTGGGACAGGCCGGTCGCGCCGAACAGGGCGACGGCGCCCGTGCCGCGGACGATGCCGATCGCGCCGCGTCCGACGGTTGCCGCCGCATCGAGGGGACCGATCATGCGGGACGGTAGGTCCGCGCGTAACGGCGCCCAAGGTTGGTCAGCACTTCGTAGCCGTTGGTGCCGGCGCGCCGGGCCATGTCGTCGACCGAGTTCCGGCCGATCAGCTCAAGCAGGCTGCCGGCTCGGGCGGCGGGCGCGTCGGTCACGTCGAACGTTGTCAGGTCCATCGAGACACGGCCTACCAGCGGGACGGGGGTGTCGTCAAAATGCGCGACGGCGCGGTTTCCCAGGCACCGGAAAAACCCGTCCGCGTAGCCGACGGACACCGTGGCGATGCGGCTTTCGCGCCCGGCGCGCCACAGCCCGTTGTAGCCCACGGCCTCGCCTGGGCAGACGGTCCGCACCTGCAGGATGCGCGCCGTCAACCGGACGGTCGGGCGCATCGGGTTGGGACGGCCGGGGGTGGGGTTCACGCCGTAGAGGGCGCCGCCGGGCCTGGCGAGGTCCGAGGCGAAGGCCGGACCGAGGAACAGGCCGGAGGAGTTGGCGAGGCTCCGCTTGGCGGGCGGCAGGCAGCCGCAGGCGCGCTCGAACAGCCGGCGCTGCCGCTCGTTGATCTCGTCCTGCGGCGATTCGGCCGAGACGAGATGGGTCATGACGTAGTCGACCGCGATGCCGCCGAGGCGGGCGGACTGCGCGGCCAGGGTTCGCACCTCGTCGGGCGAGAGACCCAGGCGGTTCATGCCGGTGTCGACGTGCAGCAAGGCCGGGAGCGGGCGGCCGAGGCGGGCGGCGGCCGATGACCAAGCCTCTATCTCGCCGAGCGATCCCAGCACGGGGCGGATGCCGTGCTCGGCGTATTGCCGCTCCGTGCCGGGCCAAAGCCCGTTCAGGACGGCGATCATGCCGCCGGGCAGGGCGGCGCGGACGGCCAGGGCCTCGTTCAGGTGGGCGACGAAGTAGTGCCGGCACCCGGCCTCGAACAGCGCCGGAGCGACGCGGCCGGCCCCGAGCCCGTAGGCGTCTGCTTTGAGCACCGCGGCGGCCGCGCCGCCCGTTCGCGCCGCGCGCTGGTTCAGCAGGCGCCAGTTGGCAGCGACCGCGGAGAGATCGATCTCGAGTTCGGCCGCCTCAGTGCACGGCGTCATGCGCCGCGTCCTCAGTGCATGGCGTCATGCACCACGTCGATATCGGCGAAGCGGGTGAACTCGCCCTCGAACAGCACATCCACTTTGCCGGTCGGGCCGTGCCGCTGCTTCTCGATCAGGATCTCGGCCTTGTTGTGCACCTGCTCCATGTCCCGCTGCCACTTGTCCAGCGCCGCCTGGAATTTGTCCTCGCTGTCGAACGCCATCTGCTTCGGCGCCCGCTGCTGCAGATAATACTCGTCGCGGTAGATGAACAGCACCATGTCGGCGTCCTGCTCGATGGTGCCGCTCTCGCGCAGGTCGGAAAGCTGCGGGCGCTTGTCCTCGCGGCTCTCGACGGCGCGGGAAAGCTGGCTGAGCGCCAGCACCGGCACGGCCATCTCCTTGGCGATGGCTTTCAATCCCTGCGTGATCTGGCTGATCTCCAGCACCCGGCTCTCCGGCTTGGTGCCGACGCTCGGGCGCATCAGCTGCAGGTAGTCCACCACGATCAGGCTGAGCCCGACCGTGCGCTTGAGGCGGCGGCAGCGGGTGCGCAGCGCGGACATGGTGATGGCCGGCGTGTCGTCGATGTGCAGCGGCAGGCCGCCGATCTCGCGGCTGACCTGCACGAAGCGGTCGAAGTCGCGCTGGCCGATCTCGCCGCGGCGGATGCGGTCGCCCGAGACGCGGGCCTCCTCGGCCAGCAGGCGGGTGGCAAGCTGCTCGGCGCTCATCTCCAGCGAGAAGACCGCGACCGACCCCTCCGGCAGCTTGTTCGGGTCCTCGTCCTGCGCTTTGGCGACCAGGGCGCGCGCGGCCCCGAACGCGATCTTGGTGGCCAAGGCCGACTTGCCCATGCCGGGCCGCCCGGCGAGGATCATGAGGTCGGAGTTGTGCAGGCCGCCCGTCTTCTTGTCGAGGTCGCGCAGGCCGGTGGACAGCCCGCTGACCCCGCCCTGCTGCTTGAAGGCGCGCTCGGCCCCGCGGATGGCGTCGGTGAGCGCGCGCTCGAAGGTAACGAAGCCGCCGTCGGCGCCGCCCTTGGTGGCGAGACCGAACAGCTGCGATTCGGCGTGCTCGATCTGGCCGCGCCCGTCGAGGTCGTCCTCGTTGGCGAAGGCGTTGTTGACGACGGTCTCGCCGATGTCGATGAGCTGGCGGCGCAGCCACGCATCGTGGATGGCCCGGCCATACTCGCCGGCGTTGATGATGCCGACCATGGAGGCGAGCAACTGGGCGAAGTAGGCGGTGCCGCCCACCTCATCCAAGGCGCCCGAGTGCTCGAACTCGGCCCGCAACGTAACGGCGTCCGCCAGTTGCCCGGCCTCCACCCGGCGGGCGATCGCCTGGTAGATGCGCCCATGCGCCGGGTCGGCGAAATGGTCCGGGGAAAGGAAATCACTGACGCGCTCATAGGCCTTGTTGTTGGCCAGCAGCGCGCCGAGCAAGGCCATCTCCGCGCGGTCATTGGACGGAGGGAGGCGCTGCGACAGGCCGAGGAGCGGGGGATTGATGCTGTTCATCTCGACCGACTCATAGCCGATCAGCCGGGCCGGAACGAGACGTGAAGCCTGTGGATGACTGAGGATAACGGGGGCAGTTTGCCCTCTCCCGAGACCATCGGGAGAGGGCAGGGGTCACTCCCGGTCGCCGCCTGCCTCCGCCAAGGCCGCGCCAAGCTCCAGGTCGTCCTCCGGGGCCACGTCCTCCTCGGCGGCCAAGCCCACCCGTTCGCCGCGGGCCTGGCGCTCCGCCTCCTCGGCGCTGCGCGACACGTTGACCGTAATCGGCAGGCTGACCTCGGGGTGCAGCACCAGGCGCACCTGGCTCAGGCCGAGCGTCTTGATCGGCTGGTCCAGCACCACCTGGTTGCGGTCGACGGTGAGGCCCGATTCAGTGACCCCCTCGGCGATGTCGCGGGCCGAGACCGAGCCGTACAGGCTCCCGCTCTCGCCGGCCTGGCGGATGATCACGACCGTCAGCCCGGCCATCCGCTCGGACAGGCGCTCGGCTTCCTCGCGGCGCTTCAGGTTCTGCGCGACCAGTTGCGCCTTCTGCGTCTCGAACTGCGCCAGGTTGGCCTTGTTCGCGCGCATCGCCTTCTTCTGTGGCAGCAGGAAGTTGCGGGCGTAACCCGGCCTGACGCGAACGACGTCGCCCATCTGGCCCAGCTTGTCGATCCGCTGCAGCAGGATCAGTTCGACGTTGGTTGCCATGCTGGGCGCTCCTCAGGCGACGACGTAGGGCAGCAGGGCCAGGAAGCGGGCCCGCTTGATGGCGTTGGCCAGCTCGCGCTGCTTCTTGGCGCTGACCGCGGTGATGCGCGACGGCACGATCTTGCCGCGCTCGCTCAGGAAGCGGGACAGCAGGCGCACATCCTTGTAGTCGATCGCGGGCGCGTTCGGCCCGCTGAACGGGCAGCTCTTGCGCCGGCGATTGAAGGGACGGCGGGCGCCCCCGGCTGCGGCGCGGCGGTTGGCCGGGCCTGCGTCGTCGGTGTCGGGCGCGTTGCGGTCGGACATCGGCCTTACTCCTCAACCGTTTCGGTTTGGGCGAACGCCTCGGGGTCGCGGGCGCGGAATTCCTCGCGGTCGTCGAAGCCGCGCTTGCGCCCGCTCTCGAACCGTCCGGCCGGCTTCGGGCCGCGGAAGCTGCGCTCGCGGTCGTCGGACTTGCGCGACAGGATGGCGCTGGGCGCCTCCTCGATCGCCTCCACCCGCAAGGTCATGAAGCGCAGCACGTCCTCGTTCAGCCGCATCCGGCGCTCCATCTCGGTGACGAACGCGGGCTTGGCGTCGAGGCCGAGCAGCATGTAGTGGCCCTTGCGGTTCTTCTTGACGCGGTAGGCGAGGCTGCGAAGGCCCCAGTACTCGCGCTTCTGGACGGCCCCGCCGTCGCCTTCAAGGTCCGTGCCGATCGTGTCGGCGATGGCCTCGACCTGCTGTTGCGTCACGTCGTTGCGTGCGATGAACACGCATTCATAAAGCGGCATATGCACCCCTATGGCTGTGGTCGGCCCGGACATGGGCATAGCCGGCGCGGATGCCGCCGCGCCGGCAGGGAAGGGCTACATATGTGCGATGCGCGAGATTGTAAACCGCACGGGTCAGGCCGCCCGCGCCAAGTCCGCCCGGTCCGCCTCCAGCTCCGCCAGCGCGCCGCGCCGGGCGATCAGCGTGAAGCCGCGCGGGATCTCGTGCCAGCCCTCGCGCTGGCCGTCGATCGGCTCGGAGACCAGGCGCAGCCCGCTGCTGTCCTGCTTATAATAGAGCGACGGCGGCCGCGCATCGCAGGCCCAGCGGAACGCCCAGAGCGTCTCCCCATCCGTCAACGTGGCCGTGAAGCGCAGGGCATCGTCGATATGGGCCGCGCGCATCGCGGCCTTGATCTCCCGCAGGGTGTCCCGCATCGCCCCGACCGGATCGTGCCGCAGGCCGCGTCCAAGGGCCGCCAGGAAGATCGCCTCGCTGTCCGTCGTTCCGGCGCGCGCGGCGTAGAGCGCATCGGGGATCATCGCCTCGACCCGGCGCCGCACCTGCTGCCAGCCGCCGACCTGGCCGTTGTGCATGAACAGGAACCGGCCATGCGAGAACGGATGGCAGTTGGCGCGGCTGGTGGCGGTTCCGGTGGCGGCGCGCACGTGGGCGAAGAAGGTTCCGCTGCGGACCTGCTCGGCGATGCTGCGCAGGTTCTCGTCCGACCAGGCGGGGCGGACCTCGCGATACAGGCCGGGCGTTGGGCGCTCGCCATACCAGCCGACGCCGAAGCCGTCGCCGTTGGTTTCGGTTTTGCCTTCGGCGGCGTGCAGCGACTGATGGATCAGGCTGTGGCACGGAGCGGTGATCAGCGTCTCGAGCAGGATCGGCTCGCCGTGGTAGGCAAGGAAACGGCACATCGCGGCGCCTCAACTCCATTGTAACAGACATGTTACAACCGCGTGCCGCATCGAGCAACTCGTTTTGAAATTGATACGAACGAATGCCTCGACGCTGTCGCGCGATTGACACGCTGATGGGCTGTGGGCCAAGTGCGGGGCGTCAGAAACCTGGAACCGTTCCGATAATGTCCGTCCGTGCGTTTATTTTTCCCGGCCAGGGCAGCCAAGCCGTCGGCATGGGGCGCGATCTCGCCGCGGCATTCGCGCCCGCGCGCGAGGTGTTCGGCGAGGTCGACGAGGTCCTGAAGCAGAAGTTGAGCAAGCTGATGTTCGAGGGGCCGGGCGAAGAGCTCACGCTGACCGAGAACACGCAGCCGGCCTTGATGGCAATGTCGATGGCGGTGCTGCGGGTCGTCGAGGCGGAGGGCGGCTTCCGGCTGGAGGACAAGGCGGTGCTGGTGGCCGGGCATTCGCTCGGGGAATACAGCGCGCTCGCGGCGGCGGGCAGCCTGACGATCGCCGAGGCGGCCCGGCTGCTGCGGCTGCGCGGGCGCGCGATGCAAAAGGCGGCGCCGCCCGGCGAGGGGGCGATGGCCGCGCTGATCGGCGCCGAGCTGGAGCAGGCGGCCTCGATCTGCGCCGACGCCGCGGTGCTGCGGCATGAGGACGGGACCGACGAGCGCCAGGTGATCGAGCCGGCGAACGACAATGGCGGCGGGCAGGTCGTGATCAGCGGCCACCGCGAGGCGGTCGAGCGGGCGATCGCGCTGGCCAAGGAACGCGGCATCCGCCGGGCCATGCTGCTGCCGGTCTCGGCGCCGTTCCATTGCTCGTTGATGGCGCCCGCCGCGGAGGCCATGCGCGAGGCGCTTGCCTCCGCCTCGCTCGGACCGCCGGTCGTGCCGGTGATCGCCAACGTCAGCGCCGATCGTGCGACAGAGCCCGGCGAAATCCGCGAGCTGCTCGTAAGGCAGGTGACCGGCGCCGTCCGTTGGCGCGAGTCGGTGCTGGCCGCGACGGCGATCGGGGTCGACGCGTTCTTCGAGTTCGGCGCGGGGAAGGTTCTGGCCGGTCTCGTGCGCCGCATCGCCCCGGATGCCGCCGCCTTTTCGGCCGGCACGCCGGGGGAGATCGAGGCGGTGTTGAAGGAGCTTTGAGCCATGTTCCGGCTTGACGGCAAGGCGGCTCTGGTCACCGGCGCCTCGGGCGGGATCGGCGGCGCGATCGCGCGGGCGCTGCACAAGCAGGGCGCCGTGGTGGTCCTCTCCGGCACCCGGCGCGACGCGCTGGACGGGCTTGCGGCCGAGTTGGGGGAGCGCGCCCACGTCTGCCCGGCCGATCTGCGCGACCCGGCCGCCGCGGACAGCCTGGTCGGCGCGGCCGAGGCGGCAGCGGGGCCGTTGCACGCGCTCGTCAACAATGCCGGGATGACCCGTGACGGATTGGCGCTGCGCATGAAGGACGAGGATTGGCAGCAGGTCATGGACGTCGATCTCGGCGCCCCGTTCCGCCTCGCGCGCGCGGCCCTGCGCGGCATGCTGCGCCGCCGGGCAGGACGGATCATCGGCATCGGCAGCGTGGTGGGGGCGACGGGGAACCCGGGGCAGGCGAACTACGCCGCGGCAAAGGCCGGGCTCGTGGGCATGAGCAAGGCGCTGGCGCAGGAAGTCGCCAGCCGAAGCGTCACGGTCAACGTCGTGGCGCCGGGGTTCATCGAGACGGCGATGACGGAATCGCTCTCGGGCGAGCAGACGGCGAAACTGGCCGGCGCGATCCCGCTCGGGCGGATGGGCCGGCCGGAGGATGTCGCGGCCGCGGTCGCCTGGCTCGCGTCCGACGAAGCCGGCTGGGTGACCGGCACGACGTTGCATGTGAACGGCGGAATGGCGATGATCTAAGTTTGCAGGACACAAGCGGCCCGCGCCGCCTTGGCGGGCGTTTCATAACTATGGTATGCGCCCCGCTTCGCCGTGAGGCGCGGCAAGTTCCGGCTGGCCATGAAGCGCATGATTGATAGGAAATCGAGGATAAGATGAGCGAGATCGCCGACAAGGTTAAGAAGATCGTGGTGGAGCACCTGGGCGTCGAGGAAAGCAAGGTGACGCCGGAAGCCTCCTTCATCGACGACCTGGGTGCCGACAGCCTCGATACCGTCGAGCTGGTCATGGCGTTCGAGGAGGCGTTCGGCGTCGAGATCCCCGAGGACGCGGCCGAGAAGATCAGCACGGTCAAGGACGCGATCGACTTCATCGAGAAACAGAAGGCGGAATAGGTCCGGTCCACGCTGGGCAGGGAGGCACGGCGATGCGTCGAGTGGTCGTGACGGGACTGGGCATCGCCTGCCCGCTCGGTGTCGGGACGGAGCATGTGTGGTCCCGCCTGACGAACGGGGAGAGCGGCATCAGGGCGATCCAATCGTTCAGCACGAGCGAGCTGACCGCCAAGATCGCGGGGCAGGTGCCCGCCGGCACGCGGGCCGAAGGCGGGCTCGACCTGTCGGAATGGATACCGGTCAAGGACCAGAAAAAGATGGACCGGTTCATCCATCTGGCGATGGTGGCGGCGATCGAGGCGGTCGAGGATAGCGGCTGGGCGCCCGGGACCGAGGAGGACCGGTGCGCGACGGGCGTGATGATCGGCTCGGGGATCGGCGGCCTCGGGTCGATCTACGAGGCGTCGGTGATGGTGTCCCAGGGCCGGGCGCGGCGGCTGTCGCCGTTCTTCATCCCGTCGGCGCTGATCAATCTCAGTTCCGGCAACCTGTCGATCAAGTACGGCTTCAAGGGGCCGAACCACTCCGCGGTGACGGCCTGCGCCACCGGGGTTCACGCCATCGGCGACGCGGCGCGGCTGATCGGCTGGGGCGACGCCGACGTCATGGTGGCGGGCGGCGCGGAAGGGGCGGTGAACGAGCTCGGCATCGCCGGCTTCTGCGCCAGCCGCGCGTTGTCGACCAACTTCAACGACCGGCCCGCCGAGGCCTCTCGTCCTTGGGACAAGGACCGGGACGGATTCGTCATGGGCGAGGGCGCTGGCGTCCTGGTGCTTGAGGAGCTTGAGCACGCCAAGGCCCGCGGGGCCAAGATCTACGGCGAGGTCTGCGGCTACGGCATGTCAGGCGACGCGCATCATATCACCGCGCCTGCGGAGGGCCATGAGGGCGCCTACCGGGCGATGCAGGCGGCCTTTCGCAATGGCGGCATGCAGCCCGGCGACGTGCAGTACATTAACGCTCACGGAACCGGCACGCCGCTCGGGGACGACCTCGAATTGCAGGCGGTGGAGCGGTTCTTCGGCGACAACGCGCGCCACGTGGCGATGTCGTCCACCAAATCGGCCATCGGCCATCTCCTCGGTGCGGCCGGGGCGGTCGAGGCGATCTTCTCGTTGCTCGCCATCCGCGACGGCGTGGTGCCGCCGACCTTGAACCTGGACGAACCGAGCCGGGAGAGCGTGATCGACCGGGTGCCGCGGACCGCGCAGGAGCGCCGGGTGGACGTGGCGCTGTCCAACAGCTTCGGGTTCGGCGGGACGAATGCCAGCATCCTGTTCAAGCGCGCAGCCTAGGGCGTGCGCTGGACGGGCCTGCATCGCGAGGGGCCTCTCGTCGCCCCGGGCGCCAGGCATCACGTCGCGGGACGGCCCGCCCGCATGACGCGGAGAATGGCGCGTCTACAAAGGCGTCCGAGCAGACATCCGTGGCGCAAGCCATGAATGTCTGCTCAGGATAGCCTGGACGATGCGGGCTGCCTGGCGGATCGCCGCGGCTCTGGCCGTCGTCGCGCTGCTGCTCGGGGCAGGGGCTTACGCGGCGTCGAAGGCGTACCGTTTGCCGGGGCCGCTCGCCGAGGACCGCGTCGTCGTCGTGCCGCGGGCCACGCTCGACCAGGTCGCGAACCTGATGGAAACGGATGGCGTCGTCGCCAGCGCGGCGGGGTTGCGGCTGGCGGCGCTGGCCACGCGGGGGGAGGGGCCGGTGAAGGCGGGGGAGTTCGCGTTCCCGGCGGGAGCGAGCCTGCGCGACGTGCTGCAGGTGCTGCGGTCCGGCAAGCCGGTGCAGCACCTGTTGACCATCCCGGAGGGTTTGACGGCGGCGCAGGTGGCTTGGCTGGTCGCCAACGCTCCGGCGCTGGATGGCGACACCCCCGTGCCGGCGGAAGGAGGCATCCTGCCCGAGAGCTACGCCTACGAGCGTGGCATGTCGCGCGACGCGCTGCTCGGGCGCGGCGCCAAGGCGATGGCCAAGGCGCTGGCGGAGGCGTGGGCCGGACGGAGCGCGGATACGCCGCTGCGCTCGCCGCACGACGCGCTGACACTGGCCAGCATCGTCGAGCGGGAGACGGCCAAGCCCGAGGAGCGGCCGCGGGTTGCCGCGGTGTTCCTGAACCGGCTGCGCCGGGGCATGCGCCTGCAGTCGGACGCGACCGTGGCCTACTTCGCCAGCGGCGGAAGCGGCGTGCTCGATCATGGCTTGACGCGCGCGGAGCTCGAAACCGACGACCCGTACAACACCTACCGCAAAGCGGGCCTGCCGCCCGGGCCGATCAGCATGCCCGGCGCCGAGACGCTGAAGGCCGTCACCCATCCGGCGGATACGGACGAGCTGTATTTCGTCGCCGACGGGACGGGCGGCCATGCGTTCGCGAAGTCGGAGCAGCAGCATCAACAGAACGTCGCGCATTGGCGCGAGATGGAGCGTCAGCGTGCGGGCAACGCGCCGCCGGCGCCGCGCCGATGAGCAGGCCGATCGCCTCGATGACCGGGTTCGCCCGCACCGACGGCGCCGAGGGCGGGTTTGCCTGGGCATGGGAGGTCCGCAGCGTCAACGGGCGCGGGCTCGACCTCAAGTTGCGCGTGCCCGCGGGGTTCGACGGGTTGGAACCGAAGCTGCGGGAGCTGGCTGGACAGGTTTTGCGCCGCGGCAACGTGGGCGCGAGCCTGACGGTGAAACGCGAGGAGCGGGCGCGGCTGGTGGCCGACCCGGAGGTGCTGGCCGACCTGCTCTCGCTGGCGAGGCAGATCGCCGCGCAGATCCCGGACGCGCCGCCGCCGCGGGCCGAGTTGCTCATGGGGCTGCCCGGCGTCATTCGCCCGCCCACCGCCAGCGAGGAGGGCGCCGCAACCCCCGGCCTCGAGGCCGTGCAGGCCGGGTTCGAGGCCGCGCTTGCCGCCCTGGTCGCGGCACGGCAGGACGAAGGCGCCCGGCTGGGCCGCCTGCTCCGGGCGCAGCTCGACAGCATTGCCGCCCTTCGGACCCAGGCCGAGGCCGAGGCCGATGACCAGCCCCGCTCGCAGCGGGACCGCATGATGGAAAGCCTGGCCGCGCTGCTGCGCGACCAGCCCGGGTTGCCGTCCGAACGGATCGCCCAGGAGGTGGCGCTGCTTGCCACGCGGGCGGACGTGCGCGAGGAACTCGACCGCTTGTCCGCCCACATCGCCGCCGCGCGGGCCTTGCTCGACGAAGGGACTGCGATCGGGCGGCGGTTCGATTTCCTGGTGCAGGAATTCGTGCGCGAGACCAACACGCTGTGCAGCAAGTCCGCCTCGATCCCGCTGACCGCGACGGGCCTGAAGCTGAAGGCGGTGATCGAGCAGATGCGCGAGCAGGTGCAGAATGTCGAGTGACCTGCGCCGGCGGGGCATTTGCCTCGTGCTGTCCGCGCCGGCCGGGGCGGGCAAGAGCAGCATCCTGCGGGCCTTGCTGGAGCAGGAGCCGGAACTCACCCTTTCCGTGAGCGCGACCACGCGGGGGCCTCGGCCGGGCGAGCGGCATGGGTCCGACTATCATTTCACAGATCAGGCCGGCTTCGAGGCGATGGTCGGGCGGGGCGAGATGCTGGAATGGGCCACCGTGTTCCAGCACAGCTACGGCACCCCGCGAGCGCCCGTCGAAGCGGCGCTCGCGGCCGGGCGCGACATCGCCTTCGACATCGACTGGCAAGGCCACCAGCAGCTTCGCGCCGCTCTTGCGGACGATGTTGTCGGCGTATTCGTCCTGCCGCCGTCGCTCGATGCGCTGCAAGCCCGGCTCGATGGCCGCGGGGGCGACTCGGCCGAGGAAATCGGGCGCCGGATGACGGCGGCCCGTAGCGAGATCGGCCACTGGGTCGAGTTCGACCACGTCATCGTCAACACCGATTTCGCCCGCGCCCTGAGCGGCGTCCGCAGCGTCCTCGCCGCGGCGAGGACCGCACGGCGCCGCCAGCCCGGCCTTCCGGGCTTCGTGGCCTCGCTTTAGGGCAGCGTCGGCAACAACTGCGGCAGCACGCCGACAAAGCGGCCCGGCAAAACAAAGACCTGCGGCGCTCGTTCGCCCGATCGATTCGGTGCGATTGTTTCCGACCGAGCCCTTACCCAGATCGTCCGAGGCGCGCGGGCAAGCCCTTTACAGCACGACGCGCCCGCCGAGCGTCAGCACCAGGCAGTCCATGACCAGGCAGAGGATGACGATGACCGACAGGACCCAGCGCAGCAGCATGTAGCTCTGCGGCACAAGCCCCTCCTGCGCGCCGCGGGCCTCGGCGATGGTGGTCCCGATGAAGCCGGCCAGCAGCACCAGCAGGCCGATCTTGGGCAAGCCGGCGAAGGTGACCAGCAGCCCGGCCCAGCCGATCAGCGACGGCACGACGCCGAGGCCGAACCGCAGCCGCTGGGTTCGCACCGTCTGCGCCGACCCGGCCTCGAGCCCGAAACCCCAGTGCACCCCCCCCAGGAACGCGAGGATGACCGCGCCGTAGGCGGCCAGGCCCAGGAGCGAGATGCGCGCCGCGTCGCCGTCGAAGCTCAATGCGCCGTAGCTGCCTATGATGAACGGGAGCAGCCCGGCGCCGCCGAGCAGG
Organism: Acetobacteraceae bacterium; assembly: GCA_965217935.1. Taxonomy (GTDB): domain Bacteria; phylum Pseudomonadota; class Alphaproteobacteria; order Acetobacterales; family Acetobacteraceae; genus JBBROS01. The sequence goes on from OZ244581.1 coordinate 3,222,044, forward strand.
ATCGCGATGGGGGGGACACTGCGCATGCGCCGTTGGTTAGCCTTGGGCGACCCGCTCTGCAAATCTCGTCGCGAATAGGCTATGCTGAGGCATGGGCCTTGCTCTCGAGCTTCTCGTCGTCCTCCTCCTCGTCCTGCTCAACGGCGTGTTTGCCCTCAGCGAGCTGGCGCTGGTCTCGGTCCGCCGCGCGCGCCTCATGGTGCTGGAGCGCCGGGGCGTAAGGGGCGCGGCGATGGCGCGCGAGCTGTCGGAGGACCCGCAGCGGTTCCTCCCCGCGGTGCAGATCGGCATCACGCTGGTCAGCGTGCTGGCCGGCGTGTTCGGCGGCGCCCGCATCGCCGCCCGGCTGAGCGAATTGTTCGTCACCATCCCCGCGCTGCAGCCGGTGGCCGACAGCCTGTCGCTCGCGATCGTGGTGGTGCTGACGACGTATCTGACGCTGGTGCTGGGCGAGCTGGTGCCGAAGCAACTGGCGCTGCGGCAGCCGGAGCAGGTGGCCGCCCGGATCGCCGGGCCGCTCGCGTTGCTGGCCAAGGTCGGCGGGCCGGTGGTCTGGGCGCTCGGCGCGTCGTCGAACGTGATCCTGCGCCTGTTCGGCCAGCACTCGGAGGAGCGGCAGGGGGTGACGGAGGAGGAGCTTCGGGCCGTGCTCGCCGAGGGCCAGCAGGAAGGCGTGCTGGAGACCGAGGAGCGGGCGATGATCGAGCGCCTGCTGCGGCTCGCGGACAAGCCGGTGCGCGCGATCATGACGCCGCGCAACGAGCTGGACTGGATCGACCGCACCGACCCTCGCGCCGAGATCGTGGCCGTGCTGACCGGGGCGCCGCATAGCCGCTTCGTGGTGTGCGACGGCGCGGTCGACAACGTCGTCGGCGTGGTGCACGCGAAATCGATGCTGAACCGCATGCTGGTCAGCGGCGAGCTGTCGATCGCGGGCGCGCTCGAAAAGCCGATGGTGATCCCGGACACGGCGACGGCGGCCGATGCGCTGGAGCGGCTGAAGGGCGACCCGGTGGGACTCGCGCTGGTGATGGACGAGTACGGCAGCTTCGAGGGCGTGGTGACGGCCGCCGACGTGCTGGAGGCGATCGTGGGCGAGCCGGTGACGCCGGCCAACGCCAAGCTGGCCGAGGGGGCGCCCGCCGGGCCGATGGTGATGGACGGCGCCATGGCCGTCGACGAAGTGAAGTCCCGCCTCGAATTGCCGGACCTGCCTTCGGAGGGGAGCTATCACACCGTGGCCGGGCTGGTGCTGGCGCTGCTGCGCCGGGTGCCGCGGACGGGGGACCGGATCGTGTTCGCCGGCTGGCGGTTCGAGGTGCTGGAGATGGACGGGCGGCGGGTGACGAGGGTGAGCGCCATGCCTGAGCCGGCGGCGGGGGAGGGATGACGCGGCGCCGCGCTGGCCCGGGCAACGCCGCTCAGGACCCGGCGAAAGGCGTCATCCGGTAAAGCTCGCGAAGCGGCGTCTGGAAGCCGATCGCCTCCATTCGCAGGTCGCCGTCCGCGTTGACCGCCTCGGCCTGCTCCGGCCATGACCCGTCTGGCTGGCGCCGCAGCACCTCGGCCTGAACCTTGAAGCTGCTGACGACGATGATCTCGGCAACCGACGGGATGGTGGCGAAGGCCCAGATGTTCGACCGGGTTTCCGCCTCGTTCGAGGGAGACAGGATCTCGATCAGCGCGAGCGGCTCCGGCAATGCGCGCTCCTTGGACGGCGGGGTGCAGGTGATGCCGATGTCCGGGATGAGCATGTTCTGATCGGCGCGAACCCGCGGGATGACGCCCGGCGCCGTCACCACCCGGCAAGAGCTGCCCCGTGCCCGGAGATGCGCGAGAAGCAGGTAACAAAGCTCGCTCTGAATGCTGCCGTGCGCGTCCGTTGCCGGGGCCATCATCTCCGGCTCGCCGTCGCGCAGTTGCCATAGGGCGCCGGAGCCGTCCTCCGGGTCCCACGCCAGGAACTCGGCAATTGTCATGTGACGCGGCGGCAGCTTGAGGGCGGAGGACATGGATGGGTCCATATCATACTGCGGCGGTCCGGTTCCATTTGCCTGAACGCCGGACACCGATTTTTACGCGGACCGCTGATCTCACCTCCTGGGGCGGGATCAACTGAACTTAACGTGACGCAGTGCTTCGTATGTTCGTGTTGCCTTCCGCCCGTCGTTGCCCTAGGTCGGCTGCGGGCCACGCCCCCCCACCGGGGCGCTTCTCTTCTGAAAGGGAGAGCTGACATGAGCGAAGCAACCCTCCTGCGCGAGCAGGCTGTGTCCACGCCGGCCAAGCGTCCGGCAAATCCTGATTTCTCATCCGGCCCTTGCGCCAAGCGTCCCGGCTGGTCGCTCGCGGCGCTCGACGGCGCCCTGCTCGGCCGCAGCCATCGCGCTGCCGGGCCGAAGGCGCGGCTTGCCGAGGTGATCGAGCGTTCGCGGGCTATCCTGGGCCTGCCTGCCGATTGGCAGCTCGGCATCGTTCCAGGCTCGGACACCGGGGCGGTCGAGATGGCGATGTGGTCGCTGCTTGGGCCGCGGCCGGCCGACATCCTAGCCTTCGAGAGCTTCTCCGAAGCCTGGGCCACCGATGCGGTCAAGCAGCTCAAGCTCGAAGGCGCGCGCGTGCTGTCCGCTCCGTACGGGCAGCTTCCAGACCTCGCCGCGGTCGATCCGGCCCACGATGTCGTGCTCGCCTGGAACGGCACCACCTCCGGCGTTCGCCTGCCCGGCGCGGACTTCATCGCCGATGACCGCGAGGGCCTGGTGATCTGCGACGCCACCTCCGCCGCCTTCGCGATGGCGCTGCCCTACGGCAAGCTCGATGTCGTCACCTGGTCCTGGCAGAAGGCGCTGGGCGGCGAGGCCGCGCACGGCATGCTGGCGCTGTCCCCGCGCGCCGTCGCCCGGCTGGAAAGCCACAGGCCCGCATGGCCGATGCCCAAGGTGTTTCGCCTGACCAGCGGCGGCAAGCTGTCGGCCGGCATCTTCAAGGGCGAGACGATCAACACGCCGAGCATGCTGTGCGTGCAGGACGCGCTCGACGGGCTGCGCTGGGCCGAGCAAATCGGCGGCCTTCCGGCCCTGATCCGCCGCAGCGAGGCCAACCTGGCCGCCATCGCCGCCTGGGTCTCCCGCACCGGTTGGGTCGATTTCCTCGCGGAAGACCCGGCCGCGCGGTCCTGCACCTCGATCTGCCTCAAGATCACCGCACCCTGGTTCGCCGCCCTCGACAGGGACGGGCAGGCGAAGGCGGCCAAGAACATCGCCAGCGTGCTGGAGAAGGAAGGCGTGGCCTACGACATCGCCTCCTACCGCGACGCGCCGCCCGGCTTGCGCATCTGGGGCGGGGCCACGGTCGAGACCTCCGACATCGAGGCGCTGCTGCCCTGGCTCGACTGGGCCTACGCGCAGGTGGCGCCATGACCTGCCGCGTCCTGATCAGCGACAAGCTGTCGCCCGCCGCGGTCGAGATCTTCCGCAACCGCGGCATCGAGGTCGACCTGAAGCCCGGCCTGTCGCCCGCCGACCTGCGCGGCATCATCGCCGGCTACGACGGCCTGGCGATCCGCTCGGCGACCAAGGTGACGAAGGAGCTGCTCGACGTGGCCCCGAAGCTGCGCGTCGTCGGCCGCGCCGGCATCGGCGTCGACAACGTGGACGTGAAGAACGCGACCGCGCGCGGCGTCGTGGTGATGAACACGCCGTTCGGCAACGCCATCACCACCGCCGAGCACGCCATCGGCATGATGTTCGCCCTCGCCCGCCAGATCCCCGAGGCCACGTCGAGCACGCGGGCCGGGAAATGGGAGAAGAACCGCTTCATGGGCGTCGAGCTGACCGGCAAGACGCTCGGGCTGATCGGCTGCGGCAACATCGGCTCCATCGTCGCCGACCGGGCGATCGGGCTGCGGATGCGGGTCATAGCCTACGATCCGTTCCTGACCGACAAGCGGGCGCTCGACATCGGGGTCGAGAAGGTCGAGCTGGCCGACCTGCTGGCCCGGGCGGACATCATCACGCTGCATACGCCGCTGACGGACGCGACGCGCAACATCCTGTCGCGGGAGGCGATCGCGTCCTGCAGGAAAGGCGTGCGGATCGTCAACTGCGCCCGCGGCGGGCTGGTCGACGAGGCGGCCCTGGCCGAGGCGCTGAAATCGGGCCAGGTGGCCGGCGCGGCGCTCGACGTGTTCGAGACCGAGCCGGCCAAGGACAGCCCGCTGTTCGCGCTCGACAACGTGGTCTGCACCCCGCATCTCGGCGCGGCCACGGCCGAGGCGCAGGAGAACGTGGCGCTGCAGGTGGCCGAGCAGATGAGCGATTTCCTGCTCACCGGCGCGGTCAGCAACGCGATCAACATGGCGTCGGTCTCCGCCGAGGACGCGCCGCGGCTGAAGCCCTATATGGAGCTGTGCCGCCTGCTGGGCGCGTTCGCCGGGCAGATGACGATGGCGAGCGAGGGCACCATGCGCAGCGTCGCGATCGAGTACGAGGGGCAGGCGGCGCAGGTGAACCAGCGCCCGCTGACCGCGGCCGTTCTCGCCGGGCTGATGGCGCCGATGATGGCCGGCGCCAACATGGTCAACGCGCCGGTGCTGGCCCGCGAGCGCGGCATCGACGTGGCCGAGACGGTGCATGACCGCCCGAGCGAATACCAGACCCTGGTCCGCGTCACGGTCGCCACCGACAGGCAGACGCGCTCCGTGGCCGGGACGCTGTTCGCCGGACGCTCGCCCCGGCTGGTCGACATCAAGGGCATCAAGGTCGAAGCCGACTTCGGTCGCCACATGCTCTACGTCACCAACCAGGACAAGCCCGGCTTCATCGGGCGGTTCGGCGCCACGCTCGGCACGGCCGGCATCAACATCGGCACCTTCCATCTCGGCCGGGCGGAGCGGGGAGGGGACGCGATCTGCCTCGTCTCGGTCGACGAGCGGGTGCCCGACGAGGTGCTGGCGGCCGTGCGGACGCTGCCGGCCGTGGTGCAGGCGACGGCGCTCGATTTCTGACGCGCGCCGCCCGGGGATGACGGGCGGCGGCCCTGCGTCTAAACCATCCCCGGCATGACCGACGACCCGCTCCCCAACCCCGCGTTGCTGCCCGCCGGATTCGCCGACCTCCTGCCATCGGAGGCGGAGACCGAGGCGGCGGTGGTCTCGACGCTGATGGAGGTGTTCGCCGCCCACGGCTACGAGCGCGTGAAGCCGCCGCTGCTCGAATTCGCCGACGGCTTGCTGACCGGCGCCGGCGCGCCGACCGCCGACCAGACGTTCCGGGTGATGGACCCGGACACGCACCGGACGCTCGGGCTGCGGGCGGACATGACGCCGCAGGTGGCGCGGATCGCGGCCACGCGGCTGGCCGGGTGGCCGCGGCCGCTGCGGCTGGCCTATGCCGGGCAGTGCCTGCGCGTGCGCGGCAGCCAGATCGACCCGAACCGGCAGGTCGCCCAGGCCGGCATCGAATTGATCGGCCCCGATGCCCCGGCGGCGGACGCCGAGATGGTGCTGCTCGCCGCCGAGGCGCTCAAGGCGCTCGGGCTCGCCCGGCTCAGCTTCGACCTGACGTTGCCGACGCTGGCGCCGGCCCTGCTCGACGAGGCGGGGATTCACGGCGCCGGCCGCGAGGCGCTCACCCACGCGCTCGATCGCAAGGACGCGGCGGGCGTCGCGCGCCACGGCGGCGCCATCGCCGGGATGCTGACCGAGTTGCTGCTTGCCGCCGGGCTTGCCGGGCCGGCATTGGACGTGCTTGGCCGGGCACAATTCGGGCCTGCGTCGGACGCTCTTCGCAGCCGGCTGCAAGCCACGGTCGAGGCGATCACGGCGGGCGCTCCCGATCTCCGCCTCACGCTTGACCCGCTTGAGTTCCGCGGCTTCCGCTATCATACCGGCATCTGCCTGACCGTGTTCGCGCGGGGCCGCAGCGAGGAGCTGGGGCGGGGCGGACGCTACGTTTCGGGAGGAAACGAGATGGCGACCGGCCTGACCCTGTTCCCGGATGCGGTCCTGCGAGTCTGTCCCGCCCCCGCGGCGCGGTCCAGGGCGTTCCTGCCGTGGGGCGCCGATCCGGCGCTCGGGGCACGGCTCCGCGGCCAGGGCTTCGCCACCGTGGCGGCGCTGTCAGCCGAAATCGACGCCTGGCACGAGGCGGCCCGGCTCCGCTGCACCCACATTTTGCACGATGGAGCGGCCGTGCCGCTGGAGGGTTAAATGGCCAATGTCGCGGTGATCGGCGCCCAATGGGGCGACGAGGGCAAGGGCAAGGTGGTGGATTGGCTCGCGAGCCGGGCCGAGATCGTGGTGCGCTTCCAGGGCGGGCACAACGCCGGGCACACGCTGGTGGTGGGCAACCAGACCTACAAGCTCAGCCTGCTGCCGAGCGGCCTGGTGCGCGGCAAGCTCGGCATCATCGGCAACGGCGTGGTGATCGATCCGGAGGCGCTGCTGGCCGAGATGGACCGGGTGCGGGCGCAGGGGCTGGAGGTGTCGCCGGACACGCTGCGCATCGCGGAGAACGCTGTGCTGATCCTGCCGCTGCACGCGGCCCTCGACCGTGCGCGCGAGGCGGCGAGGGGGGACCGCAAGATCGGCACCACGGGGCGGGGGATCGGGCCCGCCTACGAGGACAAGGCGGCGCGCCGGGCGATCCGTGTCTGCGACTTGGCCGAGCCGGAGACGTTGGCCGACAAGCTGGACGAGTTGCTGCTGCACCACAACACGCTGCTGACGGGGTTGGGGGCGGAGCCGTTCGACAAGCAGGCGCTGCTCGGCCTGTTGCTCGGCTTTGCCCCGCGCATCCTGCCGCACGTGGAACCGGTCTGGGAGCGGCTGGATCAGGCCCGCCGGGCCGGCACGCGCATCCTGTTCGAGGGCGCGCAGGCGGTGATGCTCGATGTGGACCACGGCACGTATCCGTTCGTGACCAGCAGCAACACGATCGCGGCGACGGCCGCGGCCGGCTCCGGGATCGGGCCGGCATCGGTCGGCTTCGTGCTCGGGATCGCCAAGGCGTACACGACGCGCGTCGGCGCCGGGCCGTTCCCGACCGAGCTGTCGGACGAGACCGGGCAGGCGTTGGGGACGCGCGGGCATGAGTTCGGCACCGTCACGGGCCGGCCCCGACGCTGCGGCTGGTTCGATGCGGCGCTGGTGCGGCAGGCGTGCAAGGTGGGCGGGGTGCAAGGCCTCGCCTTGACCAAGCTCGACGTGCTGGACGGGTTGCCGGAGCTCAAGATCGGCGTCGGCTATGAGATCGGCGGCGAACGGCTCAACCACCTGCCAGCCGGGCAGGCGGCACAGGCGGCGGCGGCGCCGATCTACGAGACGGTGGAAGGCTGGTCCGGCTCGACCCGCGGCGCCCGCTCCTGGGCGCAACTCCCGGCGCAGGCGGTGAAGTACGTGCGGCGGATCGAGGAGCTGACAGAGACGCCGGTGACGCTGCTGTCCACGAGTCCCGAGCGGGACGACACGATCCTCATGCGCGACCCCTTCGAGGGCTAAGACTCAACCGCCGTCTCAGTCGTTTGGACGGGATTTGCCGGGCGCCGGCATCGCAGCGACCCGCAGGAAGGCGGAAACGATCTTCGAGCCGGCCGTGAGCGTGCCCCTGAAAGAGCCTGCGACTTTCGAGGACCCGGCCGCCCGCACCCGGTACGGCGCCGGCAGTTCGAGGATGCGCAGGCTCGCCCGGGCGGCCTTCATCTGCATCTCGATGTTCCAGCCATAGGTCATCTCGGCCATGCCGAGCGCTTCGAGCGCATCGCGGCGGATGACGCGCAAGGCGCACATGTCGGTATAGCGCACCCCATACAGCACGCCCATCAGCCGGCCGGCCAAGGCCCCGGCGGCGACCTGGTGCCAGTTCATCGAGCCGGGCTCCCGCTCGCCCCGGGTGCGCGAGGCGATGGCGAAATCCACCGTGCCGCCGAGGATCGGGCCGCAGAGGGCAGGCAATTGGTCCGGACGGTCCGCGCCGTCCCCGTCCATGAAGGCGATCACGTCGTGTTGCGGGCGCGCGGCGGCAGCGCCCATGCTGCAGGCCCGCCCGTAGCCTCGGCCGCAATCGATGACCGTGGCGCCCGCCGCCGCCGCCCGCGCCGCCGTGCCGTCGCGGCTGCTGCCATCGGCGACGATGACCTGGCCGACCTGTTGCGCGAGGACTTCGGCCACCACGGGCCCGATGGCCTCCGCCTCGTTCCAGGTCGGGATGACGACCGCGACGCGCCCGAGACCGGTCAGCTCCAACGGATGTCGACGTCAGTTCGAGGGCAGCACGGCCGCGGAGAGCACCCGTCCGTCATCCGCCTGGAGCAGCAGCGCCGTGCGCTCGCCGGGCGGCTTCGGCGCGTGCAGGCTCAAGGCGTCTCCCTGCCAGGCGCCAACCGTCGCCAGGGAGCGGACGACGTTGATGCTGGTCAACGTGCGCCCGCCGTTCTCGCCCCGGACGACGCGGGTCACGTGGGACGGGTCAAAGCCGACCAGGAGCAGCATGGCGCGTCCGTGCCCGGCGCCGACGTCGAGCCTGACCCCGGCCGGCTCGGACGCGAGCCGCAGCGGAACCGCGGAGCGGCCGGCCCCGGCGGCGGCGGCCAGCGCGCCCAGCGCCGCGGGGCGGTCCGAGCCGATGGCCTGGTATCGCCCGCCGGCAACGAGCTGGGGGGTGTAGACGGACCCGTCGCCCCAGAGGCCCGCGTAACGCCGTTGGCGCTCGGTCGCCAGCGGGAGGGAATAGGGGTCCTTCCAGCCAAGGCGGTCCCAGTAGGTGACGTGGAAGGCGAGCGCCAGGACATCGGGCCGCGCGCTGGCAAGCTCTGCGAGCAGCGCGTCGGCGGGCGGGCAGGACGAGCACCCCTGCGACGTGAACAGCTCCACGACGGTGATGGTCTGCCCCGCGACCTCGGCCCGTGCCGGGGAGGGCGGCAGAAGGAGCAGGGCCGCAGCAATCATGAGAGCTGGCGCCAGGTGCTTGGTCGTCATGGCCTTGCCTGAGATGGGTCGGCGCAGTTTGAGGCGATTTGCGCATGCGCGGCAAGTAGGCATGCCGACGCTGCCGGTCCTCCCGTCGACAGCGTCCGCATGCGTGGCGGACATTCGTGGCGGGGTTGGGCGGCCACCGGATCGCGGCGAAGGGCGGAGTTGCGACGCCAGTCCTGACCCAACAGCACCCGATGACCGGGCTTGCCGCTGCGCCGGGGCCGTGGCGCAGGCGCTGACAGAGACGGACGTGAAGGGTCTGATCGGCGCAGGGCGGCACGAGCGGTCCGCAGAGCGCGCAGCGCATGGCGCCGCCCCGTCGCGCTACCGGTTCAGGCGCCTGACGCGCCCTTGCGGGCACGCCCGGTGTGGTCAACCTCGCCGCCGTCGTCGAGCGCCTGTTGGAACCGGACCGCTGCGATCCGGTCGCGCGAACGAGCGCCTCACGCCTTTTCGCCGCGCAGCGTCGCGGGCGATGCCGCCGCATGCGCTGCCGATGCGGCCCTGAGCGTCGCGAGGCGAACCAGCCCGCCGCCGGCGCCGGCCCTGGCCAGCATCGGTCCGGCATCCGTCAGGGGCGCGGCGCCGGCGCCCGCCATGTCGCAGCGGCAGCCGTGCCCGGCGGCATGAGCCTGCATGCGCCTGGCCGGGGCGGGGCGGCAAACGCCAAAGATACCGAGCTTGAACAACCCGGACCGCCTTCCGCGTCAGGGCAATCGCATTTGAACAAAGGCCAGGGCGCTACCCTGGACCCGTTGGGGCCGCAGGCCCCAAACCCCGATCCTCTATCAAGCCGTTCCCTCGCAGAGTGTTCTATAACAAGTCGGGGTCTGGGGCCTGCGGCCCCAGCGGGGTCCAGGAGCGAAGCTTATGGCCTCTCATTCAAATGCGATCGCCCCACCTTCCGCGTTGACCTGCTCGACGACAGGGCGCGCCTCCCCGTTGCGGGCCGACCCCGCGGCAGGCCGCAAGCTCATCGGTCAGCAGCCTGGTGGCCTGATGCAAACGGGCGCTTCAGTCCGTTGGCTGAATCAGCCCACCAAACCAGGCTAGTGGTCCAAACCTGATGCCCGGGTCTCGAGCGTCAAGGTAATATGGCCTACCAGATCAGCCTAACGGCGCGAACCTGACCGGTCCCTTCCGCCAGCTTCGCGCCCCGGGCGGCCCCGCATCAGGGCAAGACCCGCGGCCGCCTCGCTCGCCCCGGCACGACAGCGCCCGGTTGCGCCCGGCGCGCCAGCATCGGCGACAGCACCGCGGCATGGTCGCGAAGGTCGCGCCTGATCGCAGCGCTGGCCGCCTCCGCATCGCCCGACCGCAGCGCCGCGATCAAGGCGTCATGTCCATGCCCCTCGGGAGACGGCACAGGAGGCGCGGAGAACAGCAGGCTGATCGTCGGGCCGACCTGAACCCAAAGGCTCTCCACCACCCGCTTCAGCACCGGCATGGCCGCGATGCGGATGACGCCGAAATGGAACCGCTCGTTTTCCGAAAGCACCACGCTCCGGTCCATCACCGCGCGTCCGTGCAGGAACCGCTCCTGAGTGGCGGCAAGCTCGTCGATGTCCTCCGGGGTGGCGAGCGCCGCGGCGCGGGCGGCGGCCCGGCCCTCAAGATCGAGGCGCAGACCGATGATCTCGTCGTAACGGTCGGCGGCAAGGTGCGGCACCCAGGCCACCCCGCGGGCATCGAGCTCGAGCGCGCCCTCTGAGACCAGGCGCAGCAAGGCTTCGCGCACCGGCGTCGGGCTCACGTCCAGCTCGTCGGCGAGGATGCGGTGGACCAGCCTCTGCCCGGGCACGAGCCGTCCCTGCACCAGCGCATCGCGCAGCCGCGCATACGCCATGCCCGAAACGCTGTCCGCCCGGTCGATCGGTTTCAAGCCTGCAGCGGTGCTCATCGCCGCCGCCTCATGCGCGCGAGTCGATTGACACGTCAAGCGGGGTGAGGTTTGCTATAGCAAATAACAAAGCGGCCAAGCAGGCATCCGGGCTATGCCACGGCCGCCTGCTTGGCCGTCTTCGAAGACGCATCAACTTTCGCGCTGCGATGGCGAGCCGTCCCGCGACACGACGCTTGGTCAGGAAACGTGCCCATGCCCGAACAAGGCGCTGCAATCGGTAACGCAACCGTGGCGCTTCGCCTGGCCGAAGCCCTCGCCCGCCACGGCGTGACCGTCGCCTTCGGCCAGAGCCTGCCGTCGGCCTTCCACCTCGCCGCCCCGCACGTCGGCATCCGGCAGACCGTGTACCGCCAGGAGAACATGGGCGGCGCCATGGCCGACGGCTACGCCCGCATCTCGCGCAAGGTCGGCGTCGTCACCGCCCAGAACGGCCCGGCGGCGACCCTGCTGGTCCCCCCGCTCGCCGAGGCCATGAAGGCCAGCGTCCCCGTCCTGGCCCTCGTGCAGGAAGTGGCGCGCAGCGCGACGGACAAGAACGCCTTCCAGGAAATCGACCACCTGCGCCTGTTCGACGCGGTCGCCAAGTTCGTCCGCCGCGTCGACCGCGCCGACCGGCTCGAAGACTACGTCGACATGGCGTTCGCGGCGGCCGCCTCCGGCCGCCCGGGGCCGGCGGTGCTCCTGGTCCCGGCCGACCTGTTGACCGAGAAGGCAGGCCGCCCGTCGCCGCGCGCGTCGAGCCTCGGGCGCTACCCGCTCGACCGCACCATCGCCGACCCGGCCCGCATCGCCGAGGCCGCAGCACTCCTGGCCAGCGCCCAGCGCCCGCTCGTCATCGCCGGCGGCGGCGTCCATCTGTCCGGCGCCGCCCAGCAGCTCGCAGCGCTGCAGCAGGACGCCCACCTGCCGGTCGCGACCACGTTCATGGGCAAGGGCGCCGTCTGCGAGACGCATCCGCTGTCGCTCGGCGTCGTCGGCAACACCATGGGCCTCGGCGCCCGCACGCGCGACATGCGGTCCATGGTCGAGGGCGCCGACGCCGTGCTGCTGGTCGGCAACCGGACCAACCAGAACGGCACCGATTCCTGGCAGCTTTACCCGCGCGGCGCCCAATACATCCACATCGACCCGGACCCGCTGGAGATCGGCCGCACCTACGAGGCGCTGCGCCTGGTCGGCGACGCCAAGCTGACCCTGGCCGCCCTGCGCGAGGCGATGCTGACGCAAGATCTCGCCGCCCGCGCCGCAGCACGGCCGGACGTGGAGGCGCGGATCGCCGCGGCACTGTCCGATTGGCGGGCGCTCGTTGCCGGCGTGACCACGCGCGACGGCGGCCCGGTGCGCCCCGAGCGGGTCGTGGCCGAGATCGAGAAACGCATCGGCGCCGACGCGGTCGTCTGCGCCGACGCATCCTATTCCTCCAACTGGATCATCACCTACTTGACGGCGAAGCGCGCCGGCCAACGGTTCCTGACGCCGCGCGGGCTCGCCGGCCTCGGCTGGGGCGTGCCGCTCGCGATCGGCGCGCAGGTGGCGGCGCCCGATGCCCGGGTGGTCTGCCTGTGCGGCGACGGCGGCTTCGCTCATTCATGGGCCGAGCTTGAGACGTTGCGCCGCCTGAAGCTGCCGGTCACCGTCATCGTCCTGAACAACGGCATCCTCGGCTTCCAGAAGCACGCGGAGGACGCGATCCTGGGCGAGCACACCATCGCCTGCGACTTCGCCGACGTGGACCACGCCGCCATCGCCCGCGCCTGCGGCATCCGCTCCGCGCGGGTGGAGCGCGGCGAGGACCTCGGCGCGGCGCTCGACGAGGCCTTCGCGTCCGGCGCCCCGAACCTGATCGAGGTGCTGACCGACCCGGATGCCAAGCCGCCGCTGACGTTCTACCACGGGCACTATCCGGAGCCGTTCTAGTGCTTGACGCATTCACAGAGTGCAGCATGAGTCGAAGCACGGGCCTCTCTTGGCGGGCTGATTCAGCCAACGGGCTGAAACGCCCGTTCGCATCGGACCGCTACTGCTCTGACACATTCGGAAGGTGCAACATGAGTCAGAGCGCTTGCCTAATTTTGTGGACCGACTCAGACGACGGACTGAAGCGTCCGTCATCATCGGACCATTAGCCATGCTGGCGCTGCGCAAGACGCGGCCCGGCTTCGGGCTGGACGCGCAGGAGGTCGCGCCCCCCAATGCGCCCGGTCCCGGCCAGGTGCTGATACGGGTGGAGGCCGCCGGCATCTGCGGCAGCGACGTGCACGCCTACGAATGGACCGACGGCTACCAGTTCATGGAACCTCACATGCCCCTGACGATGGGGCACGAGCTGGCCGGCGTCGTCGAGGCCGCAGGACCCGGCGCGGGCGTGCCCCCGGGCGCCCGGGTCTCGGTGCATCCGCGCGTGGTCCGCGCCGGGCACGACGCCGTTTGGCCCGGCGACCCGAGGCTCGCCGGCCCGCCGATGGCGCTCGGCCTGACCTGCGACGGCGGCTTCGCCCGCTACCTGCGCGTCGAGGCCGGCAACGCCCTGATCCTTCCAGACGCCGTGGACGCCGAGCTCGGGGCGCTGATCGAGCCGCTCGCCGTGGCCGCGGACGCCGTCATGGCCGGCGAGGTCGGCCTCGGCGACACCGTGCTGGTGCTCGGCCCGGGCACGATCGGGCAGGGCATGGCCCTGATGGCCCGCGCCGCCGGCGCCGCCCGCGTGATCGTCGCCGGACGCGCCGACGGCCCCCGCTTCGACGTGCTGCGCCAACTCGGCTTCGACGATTGCATCGACGTGGCCGAAGCGCCGATGGCCGGGCAGGCGCTGGCGCTGACCGGCGGCAAGCTGGCCGATGTGGTCCTGGAGGCGACCGGGCATCCCGCGTCGATCACCGACGCGCTGCCGCTGCTGAAGCGCCAGGGCATCCTGGTGGCCGCCGGCATCCACGCCGCGCCGCTGTCGCTGCCTTTGACCGCGTTCGTGCGCAACCGCCACCAGCTCCGCGCCTCCCACAGCTCGGAGCGCCGCACCTGGGAGCGGGTGGCGGCCCTGATCGCCCGCGAGCCGGAGAGCTACAGGCCGATGATCACCCATCGGCTGCCGTTGTCGCGCGGCCTGGAGGGGTTCGAACTGTCGCGCCAGCGTGCGGCCAGCAAGGTGATGCTGCTGCCATGAGCGGCGCCCGGTGTGTCGTCTTGGTGACAGGAGACGGCTACAAATCTGGCCGGCACGCCGCTCAATTGCCATCCGTTTCGCAACCAATAATAAGCGAACAATAACGAACAGAGGAACGTGTCTCATGCGCATAAAAATCATGCGGGCGGCAGGGATGATGCGGGCGTTTGCCGCCTGCAGCCTGGCAGGCCTCGCCCTGGCGTTCGGCTTGGCCGGCCAGGCGCGAGCCCAGGAAATCGAGCCCAACGAATTCGTCGCGCTGCCTGCCGGCACCAACCTGGCGATATTCTATTACATCTACGGGCACAACACGTCCTACAATCTCGCGGGCGGGCCGACCTTCAACAACTCCAGCCTGGAGCAGAACTTCGGCGTCGGCCGCTACGTGCATTTTTTCGACCTTGGCGGCCATCCGGCGGTGATCCAGCTCATACAGCCGTTCGGTTCGCTCTCCGGCGCGAACGTCGGCGGGCGAAAAGTCGGCAGCGCCTTCGGGGCGGCCAACCTGAGCGTCAGCGGCTCGTACTGGTTCTACTCCAACCCTGCGACCAAGACCTATTTCAACACCACCGCCTTCCTCTATCCGCCGACCGGCACCTACGACCGCACGTCGCCCATCAACGTCGGCACAAACCGCTGGGAGGGCGACATTCAGTTCGGCTTGTCCAAAGGGCTGACCGAGCGCATCTCGATGGACTTGGCCTTCGATGCGAACTTCTTCGGCGACAATACCAACTCCTTTCCCGGCAACCGCCGCCAGTCGGAGGAGCCGATCTACCGCGGCCAGGTCTGGGCCACCTACGAATGGTCGCGGGCCTTCTTCACCTCGTTGGGCTGGGAAGGATTGTTCGGCGGACGCGAGCAGATCAACGGCAACTTCGACGGGGCGAAGGGCGAGCGGCAGCGCATCCGCGCGGCCGGGACGCTGTTCCTGTCGCCGACCTTGCAGACCATCCTGGAACTCAACCACGACGTCGAGCGGACCGGCGGCTTCAGGCAGGAATTCGGCGCGACCCTGCGCGTGCTTAAAGCTTTCTGACCTAAGCCCGCCTGAACGGAGACACACGCCATGACATACGAAAAACTCCTCGCCGGCGCCGCGGTCCTGCTGGCGCTCGCTGGCTGCGCGTCGCCGACCGCGACATCGAGCGCCGGCGCGAACAACGCGGACGCCGGGTTCATCACCGAGGCCTATCAGATTATCCAGTTCGACCGGCAGGAAGGCCGGATCGCGCAGGAGCAGGCCAACGACCCGCGGGTCAAGGCCATCGCGGCCCGGCTGTTGCAGGAAGCCAACGACTACGCCGACCGGCTCGGACCGGTCGCCCAGCAGGCCGGCATTAAGCCGCCGACGATCCTGCGCAACGACCTGCGGGTGCGGCTGGCCCGCATGCAGATCCAGAACGGCGCCTTCTTCGACCGCACCTACCTCGACGACCAGATCGCCAGCCACGAGGAGGCGGTGCGCAGCCAGGAGATGATGAACCCGCAGCAATACAGCCAACCGCTGATGAGCCTGGCAGGCCGCGGCCTGTCGCTGATCCGCGGCAACCTCGCGGACCTGCGGGCGCTCAGGGCGCAGCTCGGCGGTCCGAGCCGATGAGGCCCGGCGCCGCGAGACGGTTCCCGCTGCGGGGCGGCGTCGCCGTCGTCACCGGCGCGGCCAGCGGCATCGGCGCCGCCCTGGCCGCCGACCTGGCCGGGCGCGGCTGCAGCCTGGCGCTCGCCGACGTGAACGCGGCGGGTCTCTCGGCCGTCGCCGCCCGCGCCCGCGCCGCCGGGGCGACGGTGAGCGAGCATCCGCTCGACGTCGCCGACGAGGCGGCGGTCGATGCGCTTCCCGGCGCCGTCCTTTCGCAGCACGGGCGCGTCACCGTGCTCATCAACAACGCCGGCGTGGCGCTGGGCGGCACGTTCGAGCAGGCGCCGCGCGAGGATTTCGAGTGGCTGTTCGGCGTCAATTTCTGGGGCGTCGTCTACATGACCCGCGCCTTCCTCCCGGCCCTGCGCCGGGCGGAAACGGCCCAGATCGTCAACCTCTCCAGCATCTTCGGCATCGTCGCCCCGCCCGGCCAGGTTGCCTACTCCGCCAGCAAGTTCGCCGTGCGGGGCTTCTCCGAGGCGCTGCGGCACGAACTGGACGGATCCAATGTCGGCCTCACCATCGTCCACCCGGGCGGCATCCGCACCTTGGTTGACAAGAACGCGCGCCGCACCGGCTTGAGCCAGGAAGAGGCCGACAGGCAGCGGATGATCTCCGCCGCCCTGTTGCGGATGCCGCCCGAGACGGCGGCCGCCCGCATCGTCCGCGGCATCCTCCGCCGCGAGAAGCGCGTCCTGATCGGCCGCGACGCCCGCCAACTGGCCGCGCTCCAGCGCCTGTTCCCGGTTGACTACTGGCCGATGGTCGCGCGCGCCATGGCCCGCAAGGTCCGCCGGCTCACCCAAAGCGCGGTCTGAACCAAAGGGCCGCGAACGAATGAGGGACTGCAATCATGGCTGACCAGGATGCCATCGCCACAGAAGCCGCCGAGGGGGCCGCGCATCAGGCCGCGACCGTTGCCGCTACGGCCACCGAGCATCTCGACGTGCTGATCGTGGGCGCCGGGCTGTCCGGCATCGGCGCCGCCTATCACCTGCAGTCGGGCGCGCCCGGACGACGCTACGCCATCCTCGAAGCCCGCGGCGCCATCGGCGGCACCTGGGACGTGTTCCGCTACCCCGGCATCCGCTCCGACTCCGACATGTACACGCTGGGCTACTCCTTCCGCCCGTGGAACGAGGCCAAGGCCATCGCCGACGGCCCCGCCATCCTCAACTACGTCCGCGAGACCGCCCGCGAGTTCGGCATCGACCAGCGCATCCGCTTCAACCACAAGGTCCGCCACGCCGCCTGGTCCTCGGCCGACGCGCAATGGCATGTCGAAGCCGAACGGACCGACACCGGCGAGACGGCGCACCTCACCTGCGGTTTCCTCGTGATGTGCAGCGGCTACTACAGCTATGCCGGCGGCTACGCCCCCGATTTCGCCGGCATCGAGCAGTTCAAGGGCCGCATCGTCCAGCCGCAATTCTGGCCCGAGGACCTCGACTACGCCGGCAAGCAGGTCGTCGTCGTCGGCAGCGGCGCCACCGCCGTCACCATCGTCCCCGAGATGGCGAAGGCTGCCGCCCACGTCACCATGCTGCAGCGCTCGCCGACCTACGTCGTCTCCCGCCCGTCCGAGGACGGCGTCGCCAACTGGCTCCGCGCCCGGCTTCCCGCCCGCCTCGCCTACCGGATCAGCCGGCTCAAGAACATGGGTCTCGGCATGTATTTCTACCGCGTGGCCCGCACCAAGCCGCAGGAGACCAAGCGGAAGATCATCGCCATGGTCCAGCACGCGCTCGGCCCAGACTACAACGTCGGCAAGCACTTCACGCCCAGCTACAACCCGTGGGACCAGCGCCTTTGCCTCGTCCCCGACGCCGACCTGTTCAAGGCCATCCGCGGCGGCAAGGCCTCGGTCGAGACCGACCACATCGAGGCCTTCACCGAAACCGGCATCCGGATCCGCTCCGGCCCCGAGCTGCCCGCCGACATCGTCGTGATGGCGACCGGCTTGCAGCTCAACCTGCTCGGCGACGTCGCGCTCAGCGTCGACGGGCGCGATATCGACCTCTCCAAGTCCCTGTTCTACAAGGGCGTCATGTTCAGCGGCGTGCCGAACCTGATCTCGGTGATCGGCTACACCAACGCGTCCTGGACCCTCAAGGCCGACCTGACCTGCGAATACATGGTCCGCCTGCTCAAGCACATGCGCCGCCGCGGCTACAGATCGGCCACCCCCAGGCACGACCCGGCCGAAGCGGAAAGCCCGTTCTTCAGCCTCACCTCCGGCTACGTCAAGCGCGGCCTGCACATGCTGCCCAAGCAAGGCGCCAAGCGGCCGTGGAAGATGGGCCGCAACTACGCCGAGGACGCGCTGGCCTTCCGCTTCGGCCCCGTGCGCGACAGGACAATGGAATTTTCCCGCCGCTGAGGCCCTCTCACGCGGGGCCGGAAACAATAAACTCCGAAGGGACGCGAACGGCCATCATGTCCAGCGAAGCCGCAACCCCAACGCCGCAGCGCTCCTTCGGCCCCGTCTGGAACCGCCAACTGCCGCATTACCCGGCCCAGGGCGCGCGGATGGCGCTCCTGCTGCTCGTCGTGGCCATCACCGTCTCGCTTTACTATCAGCTCTACGTCGGCGGCGGCGTGGCGCCGTTGATGCTGGGCGCGCTGCGGCTGCCGTTCGGCCACTTCGTGTTCATCCTGGCCATCGGCAACCTGGCCGGCGCGTTCGGCTCGCTCCTGGCCGGGCTGTCCGACCGGTTCGGACGGGCGAACCTGGTCGTCTACGGCCTGCTGGTCGTGTCCGTGCTGACCCTGTTCGTCATGCCGCTGGTGACGACGCCCGTGCAGTTCGCCGCGGTCTCGGTCGCCACCGCCTTCGTCGAAGGCATCATCCTGGTCACCACGCCGGCCTTGATGCGCGACTTCTCGCCCCAGGTCGGCCGGGCCGCCGCGATGGGGTTCTGGACCGTCGGCCCCGTCCTCGGCAGCCTCATGGTCAGCGCCGTCAACACTTTGACGCTGTCCACCTTCCGAACCTGGCAGAGCCAGTTCCAGATCTGCGGCGTCATCGGCTTGGTCATGTTCGTCGCCGCCTTCTTCGGTCTGCGCGAACTCGCCCCCGCGCTGCGCGACCAGGTCATGGTCAGCGAGCGCGACCGCATGCTGGTCGAGATGCGCGCCAAGGGCCTCGACGTCGAGGCGAGCCTCAGCCAGCCCTGGCGCCAGATCCTGCATGCCGACGTGCTCGCCTCGGCTCTCGGCGTCTCCACCCTGCTGATCTTCTACTACACCTCGGTCGCGTTCGGCACGATCTACCTGGTCACCGTGTTCAAGTTCACCGTGGTCCAAGCCAACGCGCTCGCGAACTGGACCTGGGCCGCCAACGCCGTCTCCCTCGTCGCCGCCGGCGTGCTGTCCGACAGGCTGCGCGTGCGCAAGCCGTTCATGCTCATCGGCGGCGCCGGCGCCGCCGTCCTGATGGGCTACTGGCTCGCCTTGGCCGGCACGTCCCCGGCCTACTCGACGCTGGTGATCGTCAGCTGCTCGCAATCCGTGCTGGTCGGCTTCGCCTACACCGCCTGGATGGCGAGCTTCACCGAGACCGTCGAGGCCCGCAACCCGGCCCTCACCGCAACCGGCCTCGCCGTCTGGGGCTGGCTGCAGCGCCTGGTCGTCACCGCCTGCTTCCTCGCCTTGCCCTATATCGTCAACAGCGTGACCCCGCTGATCGAGGCGCCTCCCACCCTCGCCGAATACCAGGCAGCCCTCGCCGCCAAGGCGGCCCCCAGCCCGGACCTCCTCGCCCGCCTCGGCGCGATCCAGAAAGCCGCCGCCGAAACCGCCGGGCAGTGGCAAACCTGGTACTGGGTCTGCATCGCCGGCGTCATCCTCTTCGTCCTCACGATCTTCGCCATGCGGGGCCGATGGAGCCCGGCGGCGGCGAGGGCGGACGTCGAGGCGCACGACGCGCTGGTGTCGAGGGAACTCGCCGCCTTGCGGACGCAGCCCGGCGACGCGATGCGCAGGCCAGGCGTGGGCTGAGCTCGAGGGCGCTCCCGCGAGGAGCGGCGGAGAGGCTTCCTGATTTGCCGCAACCAGGCTATAGCATGCGCGGGTTCGGGGCGTGGCGCAGCCTGGTAGCGCGCTTGTTTTGGGTACAAGAGGCCGCCGGTTCGAGTCCGGCCGCCCCGACCAGTTGAGGAGACCCGGTTCATGCGTGCCCGCGTATTCAGACGCCCCAAGACCGCGACGCAGTCCGGCCAGGCCAAGGCAGGCGACTGGGTGTTCGAATACCAGCCGGAGGAGCGGGAGGTGAACGACCCGCTCATGGGCTGGTGGGGCAGTTCGGACGTGCGCGGCCAGGTCCGGCTGTTGTTCGACACCCAGGAGCAGGCGGTGGCCTACGCCGAGGCGAACGGCGTGCCGTTCGACCTCGAGGCGCCGCCGGAAACCAAGCCGATCAAGCCCAAGGCCTACGCGGATAATTTCCGCTATGGCCGGAGTGAAAACTGGACCCATTAGAGCTATCTTGGGTTCGCAGGCGCCCTTAGCTCAGTCGGATAGAGCGGCGGCCTTCTAATCCGCATGTCGGGGGTTCGAATCCCTCAGGGCGCGCCATCCCGGCGCCACGCCAGGCCCAGCCGATCACGCATGACGGCCGGCGTGCCATGACGTAGAACGCCCGGGTCCGTCATCTCAAAAGGAGTTCCGATGAGCAAGATCGTTCGCACCGAACCAAATAAGGTGCTTGCCAAGGCCGTCGAATACCACGGCTTCGTCTACTGCGCGGGCGTCACGGCCCAGGATCTCGGCCAGGACGTGACGGGCCAGACGCGCGACGTGCTGAGCCAGATCGACGCGATCCTCGAGACGCATGGCGCCGACAACACCCGCTTGCTGCAGGCGCAGATCTGGCTGAAGGACATCCGTGACCGCGAGGCCATGAACGCGGTCTGGTCGGCTTGGCTGCCCGAGGGCGGAGCGCCGGCGCGGGCCTGCGTCCAGGCGCATATGGCTGACCCCCGGCACCTCGTCGAGATCATGGTGACGACCTGCAAATAGCCGCTCAAATCCGAATAGATAACGTTAACGCCAACCGATAAGCCGTTCTGAAACCATGAAGTTTGTGGCCGAAAAATAACAGTGTATCCATTCGGCCACAACCCTGCGGAAGGCCAAACCATCCTGTCCAAAGCGGAAAAATAAGAATTATTGCCTCAAGCCGAGACTTATCAACAGGGGTGATCTGTCTAAATCCTTTGTCATGAAACTTTATGGCGTCCGCTCGGTTGCGGCGCGGGCAATTGCGCCGTTAGCCCTCTGTCCGATGGTTCGGACGGCCAAAAGGGGGCTTCATGCGATCTGGTTTCTTCCCGAGCGGGCGCCTCGCGGCAATCGGCCTTGCCTTGGCCGTCGCAGCCCCGCTCGGACCGGCGCAGGCTGCAACGAAAAGCGTTCGCGGCCCGGCCTATCCGCACGCGCGGGTGATCTACACGCGGCCGGCCGGCCTGCAGTGCGTCCCCTTCGCGCGCAACAGCAGCGGCATCCAGATCAAGGGCAACGCGGCGACCTGGTGGGGGCAGGCGACCGGCGTGTACGAGCGCGGGTCCAACCCCGAGGTCGGCAGCGTGCTGAATTTCCGCGCCAACGGGCGGATGCGGCTCGGGCACGTGGCGGTCGTGACCAACGTGGTCGACCCGCGCACGATCGAGATCGACCACGCGAACTGGGCGGGTCCCGGCGCCCGCGGCGGACAGATCGCCCGCAACATCACGGTGATCGACGTGTCGCAGCGCAACGATTGGTCGGCCGTCAGGGTCGCGCTGAGCGACGGCGCTAAATTCGGCAGCATCTATCCGACCTACGGCTTCATCTATGACCGGCCCGACCGCGGGGTGATGGTCGCGAACGCCGTCACCGCGCCAGCGCCGGCGCTCGACGCGGCGCCGGTCGACCTCAGGCCGGCATCCCAGCGGCTGCGCTATGCGGCGGCGGCGGCCGAGGAAGTGGCCGAGGCGGTGGATGCGCGGCCGGACGAGCGCCGGCGGGTCATCGGCCTGATCCGTCCGGCCAGGGCGCAGTCCAGGGCGCAGGCCGAGGCGCAGGCCGTCCCGCAGCGCTGAGCGTCACGTCGCGGGACGGCCCGCCGCCACGGCGCGAAGAATAAAGCTGTCCAACTGCGGCGCCGGCAATGCGCAGGCGGATCGGCTCACGCGGCGGTTCCAATGCGGGCGGGCGCCGTATAGTCTCAGGGCCGGAACGTCCTGAGGCTCTCAATGAACAGCACTATCGAGCCATTCCTGGCCGCGCGCGACCAGCTCCTGCGGCATCGGACCGATCTGGCAGCCGCCCGCGCCGGGTTCCGATGGCCGCAGCTCGCCCAGTTCAATTGGGCGCTCGACCATTTCGATCGGCTCGCCGCCGGCAACGGCGCGGCCGCCCTGCGCTTCGTCGGCCCCGGCGATGCGGACGAGACGGTCAGTTTCGCCCGGCTCTCCGCCCGCTCCAACCAGGTGGCCAACGGCTTGCGCGGACTCGGCGTCCGGCGCGGCGACCGCATCCTGCTGCTGCTCGGCAACATAGGCCCGCTCTGGGAGACGATGCTGGCCGCGATGAAGCTCGGCGCGGTCGTCATCCCCGCAAGCACGATGCTGACCGCCGAGGACTTGCAGGACCGCTTCGAGCGCGGCCGGGTGCGGCACGTGGTGGCCGATGCCGCGCTCGCGCCGCGGTTCGCGACCGTCGCCGGCGCCTACACCCGCGTCGCGGTCGGGACCGCGGACGGCTGGCGCCCGTTCGCCGGGTTCGACGCCGAAAGCGAGGACTTCGCCCCGGATGGCGAAACGCAAGCAGCCGACCCGCTGCTGCTGTATTTCACCTCCGGCACCACCTCGAAACCCAAGCTGGTGCTGCACAGCCACCAGAGCTACCCGGTCGGCCACCTCTCGACCATGTACTGGATCGGGCTGCAGCCCGGCGATGTCCACCTCAACATCTCCTCCCCGGGCTGGGCCAAGCACGCGTGGTCGAGCGTCTTCGCGCCCTGGAACGCGGGGGCCACGATCCTGATCCTCAACCAGCCCCGGTTCGACGCCGCCGGGCTGCTCGCGGCGCTCGATCAATGCCGGGTGACTACGTTCTGCGCCCCGCCCACCGTCTGGCGCATGCTGGTGCAGGAGGACCTGGCCGCGCGCCGGGTGCATCTGCGCGAGGCGGTCGCCGCCGGCGAGCCGCTCAACCCGGAGGTGATCGCCCGCGTCCAGCAAGCCTGGGGCGTGCAGATTCGCGACGGCTATGGCCAGACCGAGACCACGCTGCAGATCGCCAACACGCCCGGCCAGCCGGTGACCCCGGGCTCTATGGGGCGGGCGCTGCCCGGCTACGACGTCGCCCTGCTCGATGCGGACGGAGCCGAGGCGGAAGAAGGCGAGATCGCGCTGCGGCTCGACCCGGTGCCCCTCGGGCTGATGCAGGGCTACCTGCAGGACGACGGCGCGATCCAGCCGGTCAGCGGCGCCTACTACCGCACCGGCGACGTGGCTCTCCGCACGCCGGACGGCGCCTACGCCTACGTCGGCCGCGCCGATGACGTGTTCAAATCAAGCGGCTACCGCATCAGCCCGTTCGAGCTGGAAAGCGTGCTGATCGAGCACCCGGCCGTGGCCGAAGCCGCCGTGGCGCCGACGCCCGACCCGACGCGCGGCATGCTGCCGAAGGCGTTCATCGCCTTGGCCGCGGGCCATGAGCCGACGGAGGAGACCGCCGCATCCATCTTCGCCCACCTGCGCGCCCGGCTCGCGCCGTACAAGCGCATCCGCCGGATCGAGTTCGCCGAGCTGCCGAAAACCATCTCCGGCAAGATCCGGCGCGTCGAGCTGCGGCACGCCGAGGCGCAGCGGGCCGGGGCAGGGGAGGCCAGCGCGCGGGAGTTCCGGGAGGAGTAGCCCCCTTCACGCCAGCGCATGAAGGGGACGGGGCGTGCCCGGTCAGCCGCCCGGCGCGCCCCGGCCTGTCCGCGCCAGCGCCGCGCGGAAGGCCGGCTTGTCCAGCATCCGGTCGATGGTCGAGCGGAGCAGGGAATTCACCAGCGTCTCCAAATCGGCAATGTCCGTGCCGAAGACGTTGCCCTGGTCGTGCGCGTCCTTGACCGAATCTTCATAGACCAGCCCGCCGGAGCGGCCAAGCGCCTGCATGTCGATATCGATGTGCGCGTGGCGGCTGAAATACTGGTTGCCGTAGAACGTGCGCAGGACTAAGCATCATTTCGCTGGACGGCTCGCCGTCACAACGCGAAAAATGATGCGTCTTCAAAGACTCCTAAGCAGACATTCGTGGCACAAGCCATGAATGTCTGCTTAGGGCGATGCGGCAAGGCGCGTTGCCGGACGGCGCGAGCATGCCGCGATCCTTCAGCCCCTCGGCGACCTCCTCGGCAACCGTCCGCTTCGTATCGGCGACGTGCATCGGGCTGCCGTAGCCGCTGAGGAGGGTGGCGAAGCGGTTGGGCTTCTCGTCGCGCCGGTCGATCGCGCTCGCGCCCGAGACCGCGCCGGACGGGCTAAGCATCGTTTCGCAGGACGGCTCGCCGTCGCAAAGCGAAAGATGCGTCATCAAGGAATCCTAAGCGGGCATTCGTGGCGTAAGCCATGAATGCCTGCTTAGGGCTGATGGCCACGGTGGGGGCGTAGTCGAGCGACCCGGCGCTCGAACACGCGCCAAGCGCCGCCAGCAGCAGGAGAGCCAAAACCGAGCAGTGCCGCACGTTCGAGACCCCCCGGGCGCTGCCCGCCTTATCGCAGCCATGCCCGGCGCCGCACCCGGATCAGGCAGGCGGCGTTTCGCCCCGTCCCTCCAGTAGCCCGCGTTCCAAGAAAGGTGCTATCCCGGCCCGAGCAACAGGCCGGACCCACCCGCATGAGCGCCATCGCCGATATCGTCGCCCGCGAGATCCTGGACAGCCGCGGCAACCCGACCGTCGAGGCCGACGTAACGCTCGAAGGCGGCGCCATGGGGCGGGCCGCCGTCCCCTCCGGCGCCAGCACCGGGGCGCATGAGGCGATGGAGCTGCGCGACGGGGACACGTCCCGCTACGGCGGCAAGGGCGTCCGCGACGCCTGCGACAACATCGAGGGCGAGATCTTCGACGCCATCGGCGGCATGGAGGCGTCCGAGCAGATCAAGCTCGACGCGCTGATGACCGAGCTCGACGGCACGCCGAACAAGTCCCGGCTCGGCGCCAACGCCATCCTCGCGGTCTCCCTCGCGGTGGCGAAGGCGGCGGCGGCCGACCTCGGCGTGCCGCTGTACCGCTACGTGGGCGGCGTGTTCGCCCGCACCTTGCCGGTGCCGATGATGAACATCGTCAACGGCGGCAAGCACGCCGACAACCCGATCGACATCCAGGAGTTCATGATCCAGCCGGTCGGCGCGGCCACCTTCGCCGACGCCGTGCGGATGGGCTCGGAGGTGTTCCAGGCGCTGAAGAAGCAGCTGCAGGACGCCGGGCACAACACCAACGTCGGCGACGAGGGCGGCTTCGCCCCGGGCCTGAAGTCGGCGGACGAGGCGCTGGGCTTCATCGCCCGCGCCTGCGAGAAGGCCGGCTATCGGCCCGGCGAGGACGTGACCTTCGCGCTCGATTGCGCCAGCACCGAGTTCTATGCCGACGGCGCCTACACGCTGGACGGCGAGGGCAAGACGCTCGATGCCGCCGGCATGGTCGACTACCTCTCCGATCTGGCCGGGCGCTACCCGGTCGTCAGCATCGAGGACGGCTGCGCCGAGGACGACTGGGAAGGCTGGAAGCACATGACCGCCGCGCTGGGCGGGCGCATCCAGCTCGTGGGCGACGACCTGTTCGTCACCAACACGGAGCGGCTGCGCCGGGGCATCGAGGAGCGCTCGGCCAACTCCATCCTGGTCAAGGTGAACCAGATCGGCACGCTGTCGGAGAGCCTGGACGCGATCGAGCTGGCGCAGCGGGCGCGGTTCACCACGGTGATGAGCCATCGCAGCGGCGAGACCGAGGACAGCACCATCGCCGATCTCGCGGTCGCCTCCAACTGCGGCCAGATCAAGACCGGCAGCCTGGCGCGGAGCGACCGCACGGCGAAATACAACCAGTTGATCCGCATCGAAGCCGAGCTCGGCCCGGCCGCGCGCTACGCCGGACGCGCCATCCTCAATCGATAGCGGCGAGGGCCCGGTAGAAGCTGTCGTAGACGCGCGTGAACCCGGCCGGGTCGCGCCCGTACGGCTGGCGTTCGAGCCACCAGGAGAGCGGCTTGCGGCCCGCCTCCGCCGTCCGCGCAAGGGCGGCGAAGTGGGCGCGGTTCGCCTCGGGATCGGTGTAGCGGAGCTCTGAGAAAATACGGTCGAAACGGGCCTGATACGAGCCGGTGACCGGGTCGTCGTAGAAGATCAGCTTGAGGTCGGTGTCGTAGACCGCGTTCGGCTGGTGCGGCCCTCGGGCATAGGCGAGCGCGCCGGGAAAGCTCGGCAGCCGGGCGTAACCCAGCAGTTCGGAGCGGGCCGGAAGGTCGCGGTAGACGGCGCCCGGGTCCGGCAGCCAGTCGTCGCTGGCGCGGCGCATGATGTTGACGAACTCATTTTTCGGCACCGGGAAGTCGAAGATGGCGACCGGCAGGAACCGCTCGATCGGCCAAGGCGCCCAGAAGCCCGCGGCGGCCAGCGCATTGTGCGCCAGGTGGATGCAGTTGTCGTTGAACACGCTCCAGCGGAACAGGCGCCTTCCCTCGCGGTAGGGGGCGTTCTGGGCGTTGAGGAAGCCGATCATCGTCCGCAGTTGCGCCTTGGTGACGGGCGCCTGGGCGCAGTAGCGCCCGCGGGCGAGCGAGATGCCGTAATCGGTGCCGATCGAGACCTCGTATTTCCAATCCCGGTCCGGCCAGCCGTCGGGCTTGTCGTCGAACACGCCGCGGTGGAACTGGATGCCGTCGTAGATGCCGAGGCGCTCGGCCTCGCGCTTCACGGCCTCGTAGCTGGCGCGGCTGACGGGGGCGCCCTCCGGCAGGCCGCCGCCGAAGAAGAAGCGCCGCCCCGGGATCGCCGCCCATTTGGCGTTGCGGAAATGCGCGTTCATGCTGAGGCCGACGCCGTCCGCCTCGCCGGCTTGGCAGAGGCGCAGCACGGGGTATCGCTCGCCGGGCGTGAGGCAGGCGCCGCCGAGGTAGAACACCGCGTGCCCGCCGATCTCGCCGCGGATGTCGGCGCCGAAGCCCGGCTTCTTCTTGATCTGCGTCAGGGCGCAGTATTCGGCATACGTCGGATGCGCCGCCGCGTAGGCGTCCGGGTCGCTGCCTGGCAGGTCAAACCGCGCGTCGGCGCAGGCCGCCAGGGAGACGGACAAAAGGGCGCAAAGCAGGAAGCGAAGCCGCATCCGGCCCCGGATAGGGCGCGCGCCGGGCGTTGTCCATCGGGAACGAGTCGGACCGGGAGCGCGCGACCCGTTGGGCCTGGGACCGCTTCGGCCCCGGCGGGCTGAACTCGGGCAGGCTCGCCGCCGTCCGTGATCAAAGTCCCCTCCAACCGAGATCCGGCCCTCCAAGGCCGGCGGTTTCCGCGCGCCTTGGTTTTGGAGAAGCCCTGTGCTGGGCGCTATCAACCCTGAGCGGGCCTTTCCCATGCCTGATTGTCGGAAACGATCGGCGCAACCGCGATGCTGGCCGCGCCAACGGCGGGTTGTCCTCACCGCGACGCCGCCGCCGCCCGACAGGCTGTCGTTACCGTGCTCCGCAACCAACGCTGCGCCGGGTCGGCGTCCAGGCGGGGGTGCCACAATGCCGACACCGCGATGTCCGGCGTGCGGACGGGAAGGTCGAAGCCGCACAAGCCCTCCGCCAGCAGATCCGCCTGCCCCGCTCGGCCGCCGAGATAGGACCGCGGCACGAGCGCCACCAGGTCCGTCTGGCGCGCGACGCGCATTGCGTCCGGGAAGCCCGGCACAACGGCGATAACACTCCGCCTGAGCCCAAGTGCTGCCAAGGCATCGTCAATCGGTCCCGCGAAAGCCCCCTTGCGCGATGCCGCGACGTGTCCGCACGCCGCGTAGCCTTCCGGCGTCACCAGGCCCGCCAGCAACGGGTGCCCGATACGGGCGGCGCCGGCGAAGCCGTCGCGGAACAGCAGCTGCGTCCGCACCTCCGGCGCCGTCAGGCCGGGCGTCCCGATCTCCAGGTCGACCTCGCCCTCCCGCAACGGCTTGGAGTCTTTCAGAGGCTTGGGCGCGAAGCGCAGGCGCACCCCGGGTGCGGCCTCGCAGACGGCAGCGATCAGCGGCCCGGCGAACAGGTCCACGAAGCTCTCGCCGGCACGGATGGTAAATGTCCGCTCCAGCGAGGCGACGTTCAGACGGCCGGCCTCAGGGCTCAGGACGGCTCGTGCGTCTCGCGCCAGGTCATGAACCCGGCCGCGAAGTTCGGCCGCCCGTGGCGTGGGCGCCAAGTCGCGTCCGGCCCGCACGAGCAGCGGATCGCCCGTCGCGGACCGCAGCCGGGCAAGTGTCCGGCTCATCGCAGAGGCGCTCAGGCCGAGGCGACGGGCGGCCCTGGTCACGCTGCCCTCGGCCAGCAGGACATCCAGGGCCACGAGCAGATTAAGGTCTACGCCATCCATGCAGCATCCTACCCAGGCCACAGCATCCCGCCAGGCGTCCGGTGCAACTATAGTTTGTGTCTTGTGCGTCTGGCGCCGCATCGCCGCGAGGCTCACCTTGCCGGTCTGATCATCGAACTAGGAAGACGCACATGAGCGCTGCCGCACCAAAGAACACGGTCGGGACAATCCTGCTGGTCGGCGCATCGCGCGGTCTCGGTCACGCTATGGCCGCGGAGTTCGCAGAGCGGGGATGGAACGTTGTGGGCACCGTGCGGGGCGACGCGAGGACCGGGCTGCACGACCTCGCCGACGCGCACCCCGGCCGGGTCGAGGTCGAGACGCTCGACATCACCGACGCCGACGAGATTGCGGCCCTTCGCGGCCGTCTGTCCGGGCGCCGCTTCGACGTCCTTTTCGTGAACGCCGGCGCCGCCAATCGGAACCAAAGCGAGAGCATTGCCGAGGTGTCGTCCGAGGAGTTCGTGCAGGTCATGCTGACGAACGCGCTGGGCGTCATGCGGGCCGTCGAGGGATTGCAGGACGTCGTGCGACCGGATGGCCTGCTGGGTGTCATGTCCTCGGGGCAGGGGAGTGTCGGCAACAACGCCAAGGGCGGGCACGAGGTCTACCGGGGCAGCAAGGCCGCCCTGAACCAGTATATGCGGAGCTACGCTGCGCGCCACGCCGGCGAGCCCCGTGCCATGGTGCTGATGGCGCCGGGATGGATACGCACCGAGCTTGGCGGACCGGAGGCGCCGTTCAGCATCGAGGAGGCGATTCCGAAAATCGTCGACGTGCTCGTGTCACAGCAGGGCCGGCCCGGCCTGCGCTACCTCGATCGCGACGGCAACGCCGTTCCCTGGTGAGCGCCTGCCCGGGTCGCCCGCTGGTGCGACCCATCGATGTCCAACTCCGAAAGCAGGAACAGCCATGAAGCTGATTGGCATCGAAGAGCATTTACTGACACGCGAGGTGCGGGATGCGTGGAACGCCATCGGCCTGGCCGCGCGCGACCCGGGCGCGGCATTGCATTCCAGCGAGATCGAGAGGCGGCTGCTCGACGTGGCAGAGGAGCGGCTGGCGCTTATGGACGAGACTGGCCTCGACGTTCAGGTCCTGTCACTGACCACGCCGGCCCTGCACGATTTCGGGCCGGACGCCGTCGCACTGGCGCGGCGCGCCAACGACGCCGCAGCGGCGGCAGTGGCCCGCCATCCCGGCGCCGCTTCGAGGCTTTCGCCGCCTTGCCGGTAGCGATGCCCGGGGAGGCCGCGTTGGAGCTGGACCGGTGCGTCCGGACGCTCGGCTTCAGGGGCGCGATGCTGTGCGGCAGGGTGGGCGGCCGCAATCTCGGCCACCCGGTTTTTTCGCCCATCCTCGAGAGCGCGGCGTCGTTGCGCGTGCCGCTGCTGCTCCACCCCCGTACGCCGGACGTGGCGGTCAGGGCGGCATACGACTTGGGGTTTCACGCCGGAGCTCGACGCTGCCTTCGCCTCCTACGGACTGGGTTGGCATTACGACGCGGGCGTTCAGTTCGTCCGCCTGGTGCTCGCCGGCGCCTTCGACCGATTGCCGAACCTGCAGCTCATCCTGGGCCACTGGGGCGAACTGGTGCTGTTCTACGCAGAACGCCTGTCAGCGATGGACCGGGTATCCGGGCTGGCCCACCCAATCGCGGCCTATCTCCGAAAGAACCTGTACGTGACGGCGAGCGGCATGTTCCTGCCCAACTACCTGGAACGCGCCGCCGCCATCGTGGGTCCCGACCGCCTGCTGTTCTCGACCGACTTCCCATACCAGTATCGCGCTGGGCACGACGCGAGGCGGTTCCTGAACGAGTGCGGCCTAAATGACGCCGCGAAAGCCGGTTTCGCACATGGCAATTGGCTGCGACTGATCGGGGAGCGCGTGGCATAACCGAAAACCCTCGTTACGTCGTCAGTCTCCGCTTGCCACCAGACAGGGCTATCGGCACGTAATGCGAGCGCGATCCTCCATTGGCGAGCGCGATCCTCCATTGGCGAGCGCGGCCCGATGTTGGCAAGCAGAGTGGCAGACAATGCGAGCGCAACGCTCGCCTCATTGTCAGCTAATCGGAGCAGGACTCCGCTCCGTTTGCGGGCACGAGCCCCGACGATTGCGAGCGCCTGTGCTCATCGCTGCTTCGGCGCCCGGCGAAGCCGCCGCCAGGCGGGCCAGGCCTGCGCGGCCGTCAGCGCCCAATGCAGGAGGGTCGTGCGGGCCCATCCCCGGCGGGCGTATTTGCGGGCGCTGGTGGCAACCGTGCCGGGAATGCGCCGGAGCGCCACGCCGGCCGAGCGTGCGGTCCAGACGAACAGGTGGTCCTCGCCGTAGGCGGCGGTCTCGTCGTAGCCGCCCAGGCGAGCGAACAGCGTCGCCCGCAGGACGAAGCCTTGGTCGCCGAAGGGCATGCCGAGCCAGCGCGCCCTCAGGTTCGCCCCATGCGCGTTCAGCCGGGCAAGCCGCGGGCCGTCGGCGCGGAACGTGAGATCGAACCAGCCGAGGGCCGGGCCGGGCCGGTCGATGAACGCCTGCAGCGCGTCGAGGCAGCCCGGAAGCAGGCGCGTGTCGGCGTGCAGGAACCAGAGCCACGCGCCGGCCGCCTGGCGCGCGCCGAGATTGAGCTGCTTGGCCCGCCCCCCCGGCGCCCGGCGCTGCAGCACGGGCAGCCGTGCGGGCCAATCCAAAGGAAGCGGGTATGGCTCCGGGTCGGCATGCACTAGGATGATCTCGGATGCCGGCGCGAGCGCCAGCAAATCGTGCAGCAGCCCCGTCGCCTCGCGTTCGCCAGGGCCGAGCGGGATGATCACGGACAGGCGCGGCGGGAGGCGTGGGTCGGCCATGACGGGAAGGCTTACAGGAAGGCGCCTCGGCGCGAAAAGGCCGCCTCGATGGCAGGCAAGGCAGCGCGATTGTCGCCTGGGTTGACCAAGCGCTCCGAACGCCGGCCGCTGGCCCGGCTGTGGCCGGTCGGGGCCGTGGCCCTGGCCCTGGCCGCCGCTTACGCGATGGGCCTGCAGCGGTACCTCTCGTTCGAGGTCCTCGCTCAGCAGCAGGACCGGCTGCAGGCCCTGGCAGCAGCGCGCCCGCTGCTCGCGCCGGTCGCTTTCATCGCCGTCTACGCGCTCGCCGTGGCGGTCTCGTTGCCGGGATCGGCTGTCCTGACCATCGCGGGCGGGCTGCTGTTCGGGACCGCGCTCGGCGCCGCCTGCGCCGTGGTTGCCGCCACGGTCGGGGCCGTGCTGCTGTTCCTTGCCGCGCGCTACGCGGTCGGCGACTGGCTCGCGGGCCGGGCCGGGCCGCTGACCGGGCGGATCAGGGAGGGGCTGCAGCGGGACGGGTTCAGCTACCTGCTGGCACTGCGCTTCATCCCCGTCGTGCCGTTCTGGCTCGTGAACTTGGCGCCGGCGCTGGTCGGGATGCGCCTGTGGCCCTTCGCGGCCGCGACGTTCCTCGGCATCATTCCCGGAACGACGGTGTTCGCCTCGATCGGCGCCGGCATCGGCAGCGTGCTGGCCCAAGGGCAGCGGCCCGATCTCGGCGCCCTCTTTCGCCCGGCGGTGATCCTGCCCCTGCTCGGGTTGGCCTTGCTGTCCCTGCTTCCGGTCGTCTGGCGCCGGTGGAAGGCCCATCGTGGATAGTTTCGACATCGCCGTCATCGGCTCAGGTGCGGCGGGGCTGTCGTTCGCCTACGTCGCCGCACGGCTTGGCCGGCGCGTGGCGCTGATCGAGCGCGCGCGAATGGGCGGCGATTGCCTCAATGCCGGCTGCGTGCCGAGCAAGGCGTTGCTCGCGGCGGCGCACGCGGCCCAGGCGGCCCGGCGCGCGCACCGGCTCGGCGTGCGGACGGGCGAGCCGGTGATCGAGTGGGACGCTGTCCAGAGGCACGTCCGCGGCGCCATCGCGAGGATCGCGCCGATGGACTCGCAGGAGCGCTACGAAGCGTTGGGGGCGACGGTCCTGCGCGGCCACGCGCGGTTTGCCGGGCCGCGCGAGCTGGACATCGACGGCCGGCGGATCGTCGCTAAGCGGATCGTCATAGCGGCCGGGAGCAGGCCCGCGGCCCCGCCCATTCCGGGGCTGGACGCGGTCGATTACCTCACGAACGAGACGCTGTTCGGGCTTGAGCGGAAACCGGAGCGCCTGTTGATCCTCGGCGGCGGCCCGATCGGGCTGGAGATGGCCCAGGCCCATGCGGGCCTCGGTTGCCGCGTGACCGTCGTGACCGCGGGCCGGATCGCGGCGAAGGAGGACGCGCAACTGGCGGGGCTGCTCCGCGCCGAGCTGGAACGCGACGGGGCCGAGATCATCGAGCAGGCCGAAGTGGCCAAGGTAGAAGCCGGCCCGGCGCTGCTGCTGGGCGATGGCCGGCGGCTTGCCGGCAGCCATCTGCTCGTCGCCGCCGGCCGCGTGCCGAGCCTCGACGGGCTGGGCCTCGACGCCGCAGGCGTTCGCGCGACCCGGCACGGCATCGCCACCGACGCCGGCCTGCGCAGCGTGTCCGCAAGCCATGTCTACGCGGCGGGCGACATCGCCGACCCGGAGGGGATCGGCCCGCGCCTGTTCACGCACGTGGGCAGCTATCACGCCGGCATCCTGGCGCGGCGGATCCTGTTCAGGCTGCCGGCCAGGCTCGACTACGCCGCGTTGCCGCGCGTGACGTACACGGACCCGGAGCTGGCTCAGGTGGGCCTGACCCAGGCGGAGGCGGAGAGCCGAGAGGGCGGCGTCCGCGCCCTCTGCTGGAGCTTGGACGAGAATGACCGCGCCATCGCCGAAGGCCGGACGCCGGGCCTGACCAAGCTCGTCGTGAGCAAATCCGGGCGCCTGCTCGGGGCCGGCATCCTGGCCCCGCACGCCGGCGAGATGATCGGCGCCTGGACGCTGGCCCTCGGGCGCAAGCTGCCGCTTTCGGCCCTGGCGAACATGATCGTGCCCTATCCGACCCTCGCCGAAGCCGGCAAGCGCGCGGCCGGCAGCGCCTTCACCGACAGGCTGTTCAGCCCGAAAACGCGCCTGCTGGCCAAGGCGCTTGGCTGGCTGCCGTGACGCCAGCTTAGGTTCGTGGGCCGATTCAGAGGACGGACCGAAGCGTCCGTCATCATCGGACCACCGCTCACGCAAGCGCCGGCAACGCGGGGCCGGCCTCGCCCTCGATGCGGATGGCGACGCGGTTCTGCTTCCGCCCGACGCGCGCTTGAAACAGGGGCGCCGAGCCGCAGCGCAGTTGCACCGAAGCGCCCGGCGGGGCCGAGAGCACGATCTGCGTGCCGACCTCGAACTTCATCACCTCCGACAACGGCATCGTCTGCTCGTCGAGCACGGCATCCAGCCGCACGTCGGTCTCCCACAGCTCTTCCGCCAGGTGGGTCTCCCAGATGCGGTCCCGGCCGAAGCGCTCGCCCATGAACTGCTGCAGGAGCAGCTCGCGCACCGGCTCCAGCGTCGCGTAGGGCAGCAAAAGCTCGATCCGCCCGCCGCGGTCGTCCATGTCGATCCTCATCCGCGTCAGGATGGCCGCATTCGACAGGCGCGAGATGGTGGCGAAGCGCGGGTTCACCTCCAGGCGGTCGAACGTGAAGGTGACCGGCGTCAGCGGCTCGAAGCTCGCCTGCAGCTCGGCCAGCACGACCTTGACCAGACGCTCGATCAGCGACCGCTCGATGGCGGTGTAGGGACGCCCCTCCATCCGCATGATGGCAGCGCCCTGCCGCCCGCCGAGCAGGACGTCGACGATGCTGTAGACCATCGCGCTGTCGATGACGAGCAGCCCGTAATTGTCCCATTCCTCGGCCTTGAACACGGCAAGCATGGCCGGCATCGGCAGGCTGCTGATGTAGTTGCCGAACCGCACGGACTGGATGCCGTCGATGTCGACCTCGGCGTTGTCGCCGGTGAAGTTCCGCAGGCTGCTGGACAGGCTCTGGACCAGCCGGTCGAACACGATCTCGAGCATCGGCAGATGCTCGTAGGAGACGAGGCCCGCATCGACGATGCGCTCGATGCCGGTCTGTTCGCTCCGCGCGTCCCGGCTTTCGGCGCCGCTCAGCAGGCTGTCGATCTCGGCTTGGCTGAGGACGCCGGGCGGCCTGGCGGCTGCCGCGTCCAGGCCGGAGGCGGCTAGGTTCGCTGCCTCGTCCGTCGGCGCGCTCACGTCAGTCTCCATGCCCTGCCCTCCATGCCGGGCATATTGCCGGGAAATCGTTAACGCCGGGTTGCCGCCTCGCGGGAGGCGCGCCGCCGGCTACCCGGCCGCCCGGCCCGTCATCGCCTGCAGCAGCAAGAACAGTAGGCCGCCGGCGAAGAACCCGACCATCGTGCCGTTCACGCGGACGAACTGCAGGTCCCGCCCGACCCGGAGTTCGAGCTTGTCGGTGATGGTTTGCGTGTCCCACGCGGCGATCACGTCGGCGATGAAGTCGGAGAGCTGGGTTTGCGCGCTCGGCAGCAGCGTGGCCACAACGCGCTCGGCCGCCTGCTGCATCCGCGTCCGCGCGCCCGCGTCGTCGGCCAGGAACGCGCCGAGGTTGGCCAGCGATCCCTCGATGACGGCGAGCGTGCGGCCGTTCGGGCGCTCCGCGTCGAGCTTGATCGCAGCCCGCAGCCGCGCCCAGACGTCCCACAGCCAGGCCTGCACGGTCTCGTGGGCGACGACGCCGCGAATGGCCCGGCCGATCTCGGCGGCGCGGGCCGGGTCGGTCTCCATGCGGCCGATCTCCCCGCGCGCCCACTCGTCGAACGCGGCGCGGATGCTGCTGCCGTCCGGGTCGACCCGGTCGAGCTCCTCCCGCAGCACGCCCACGACCCGGTTGGCGACCTGCGCGCCCAGCATCCAGCCGACCAGCCGCCCGCCCTGGCTGCGCACCTTGCCTTCGATGAACTCATGCAGCTGGTCGTGCCTGCTGTCGAGCAGCGTGCGGATCTCGCGCATCAGGAACGTCACGACGTCCTGGTGCCGCCCGCCCTCGACCAGGGTGCGAAGCGCGCGGGCAACCACGATCCCCGCGGCCGGCCCGCCGACGATGCGCGGCAGCAGGCGGGAGAGGGTCCGCCGAGCGCGTCCGTCCTCGACCGTGGCCAGGATGCGCGGGAGCATGTCAGCCGCGGCCTGCGCCGCTGGCCGGGACGCGGCCGGGTCGAGCAGGAAGCGGGACAGGATCGCAGACACGTCGAGCCGGCCCATGACGCGGCTGACCTCGGCGGGCGTGATGACGTGCCCGGCGATGAAGCGTCCGAGCGCCCGCCCGAGGCGGGCCTTCTGCCGGGGAATGATGGCGGTGTGCGGGATCGGCAGGCCGAGGGGATGGCGGAACAGCGCGGTGACGGCGAACCAGTCGGCGATGCCGCCGATGAAGCCCGCCTTGGCGCTGGCCTGCAGCAGATCCGGCCAGTAGCCTCGCGGCAGCGCGTAGCCGAGGCCGAGAAGGGCCGCCATCAGGACCAGCAGCCCGGTCGCGAACGCCTTGTGCAGGCGCAGGCTGCGGCGCAGCTCGTGTTCGGGGTCCGGGACCATGCGGCGCCCCTCTAGCGATCCGATGACAACGGACGCTTCAGTCCGTCATCCGGATCGGCCCGCAACATCAAGCTCGTGCTCTGACTCATACTGCATCTACCCAATGTGCCGGACCACTAGCACTTCTCGCGGCCAGGGCCGACTCCACGGTCAACGAGGCCCTTCGCAGAGCGGGTTTGCCGGGCTATCGTCAGGGCATGACGCTCGAAGAAGTTGGCTTCGCGCCGGTTGCCTGCGACGCGGATCGCGGGCCCGCCAGATCGTGAGCGCTGTCGCGCCGCCGCCCGGGGCGTTCCAGGGCGCCTGGCGCCGGGCGCAGGCCCCGGCATGATCCAGCGTCTTGCCGAGGAGGAGCGCCTGTCGGGCGCCGTCGTCCATGCGGGCCTGGTCTACCTGGCCGGCCAGGTCCCGGACCAGACGGACGGCGACGCGGAGGCGCAAACGGCCGACGTGCTGCGGCAGGTCGACGCCCTGCTGCGCCAGGCAGGGACGAGCAAGGAGCGCCTGCTGTCGATGCAGGTCTTCCTGGCGGACATGGCTGACCTCGCCGCCATGAACCGCGCCTGGGACGCGTGGCTCGGCGCGGGATGCAAGCCGGCCCGCGCGACGGTCGAGGCGCGGTTGGCCGATCCGGCCTGGAAGGTCGAGATGACCGGCGTCGCGGCGCTCCCGCCGATCCATCCGCCGCCGGACCGGTCGGGCGAGACCCAGTTCGCATGACGGCGGCCCGGGCGCGCGCATGAGCTATGAGGACGCCATCGGCCGCACGCAGGCGCAGGAGGACGAGGTCTCGCCTCGGCTGGTGCGCGGGCTGGCGGCGGCCTTGGGCGTGCCCGAACCCGAGGCGTTGCCGCCGTTGTGGCACTGGATGCTGTTCCAGGATTGGGCGCCGGCGCCGGCGCTCGGGCCTGACGGCCACCCGGAGCGCGGCGGGTTCCTGCCGCCGGTGCATGACCTGCCGCGCCGGATGTGGGCCGGCGGGCGGCTGTCGTTCCACCGGCCGCTGCGCCCCGGCGAGCGCGTGCGGCGGACCAGCTCGATCGAGGCGGTCCGCGAGAAGCAGGGCGGCAGCGGCAGGCTGGTGTTCGTGACGGTGCGGCATCGGATCGAAGGCGACGCCGGGCTCGCGGTCGAGGAGGCGCAGGACATCGTCTACCGCGGCGCCGAGGGCGCGGCGGTGAAAGGCGCCGAAGCGGCCGGCCCGGCGCCCGCCGGCAGCCTGTCGGCGGAGGTCGTGCCCGATCCGGTGCTGCTGTTCCGCTATTCGGCGCTGACCGGGAACGGCCACCGCATCCACTACGACCAGGACTACGTCCGCGGCGTGGAGGGCTACCCCGGCCTCGTCGTTCATGGCCCGCTGCAGGCGACGTGGCTGGCGGGACTGCTGCGCGGGCGGGCCTTGACCCGGTTCAGCTTCAAGGGGCTGCGGCCCGCGTTCCACGGCCGGCGCCTGGCCTTGCAGGCGTGGGAGGACGGCCAGGGTTTCGCGCTGCGCACGCTCGACCCGGACGGCGCGGTCTGCATGCAGGCGGCGGCCGAGATTGGATAATGACGCGCCCGGCCCCCGGCGCGCCTCGGGCATGGCGGCCGGAGGCGCGGGACAATTGCGGTTCCTGACCGAGCCGGAGCCGCCGCGCGGCGTGGCGCTCCCGGTGGCCCCGGGCATCCGCCGCATCGTGGCGCGCAACCCAAGCGCCATGACGTACTGGGGCACGAACACCTACCTGGCCGAAACGGCCGAGGGCGCCTTCGTGCTGGACCCGGGACCGGATGACCCGGCGCATGTCGCCGATGTGCTGGCAGCCGCCGGTCGGACAGTCAGGGGGATCGTCCTGAGCCATTCCCATCCCGATCACCTCGGCGCCCTGGCCGCGCTCCGGCGCGAGACCGGGGCGCCAAGCTATGCCTGGCACGCGCCGGCCGCGGCAGGCTTCACGCCGGATGTGCCCTTGCACGACGGGGACCAGGCCGGGCCTTGGCAGGTCCTGCACACGCCCGGGCATGCGTCGGACCATATCTGCCTGGCGGGGCCGGACGGCGTCCTGTTCAGCGCGGACCACGTGATGAGCTGGTCGAGCACGGTGATCGGCCTGCCGGGCGGCGGCATGGCCGACTACATGGCGAGCCTTCGCCGGCTGTTGTCGCGGGAGGCGCGGCTGTACCTGCCGGGCCACGGGCCGCCGCTGCCGTCTCCGAACGGTTTCGTCCAGGGCCTGCTCGCGCACCGGCAGGCGCGGGAAGCCGCGATCATCCGAATGCTGACGGACCGGCCGCAATCGAGCGCGGTCCTCATGCAGCGGCTCTATCTGTCGCTCGACCCGGGCCTGAAGCGCGCGGCGGAGCGCAACGTCGTCGCGCACTTGCTCAAGCTCGGCGCCGACGGAGCGGCCGCGGAAACCGAGGGCGGCTGGGTGCGGAACCGGCCGCCCGCTCAACCGCCGTAGGCCAGCGACCAGGCGGCAAGCGATGGCAGGGGACGTTCGGCGGCGGCCTCAGGCCCTGAATGGCGCAGCTCCGTCAATGCGCTCTGCAAGGCTGTCGTTTCCGACAGGCGGGCGATGCCGGCAACGGAGGCGAGCAGGCCAAGCCAGATCGCGAGGGACAACGCAACAGGATCAAGCTCGTCGTGCCGGCTTGAGAAACGCTTGCCCTTGACCCGCATCTTGCGACCTCCGTGGATTGCACGGAGGATAACGGACCAAGGCTGAAGAACTGGTAAAGCCGCGCTTCAGTTCGGAGCGAATGGCATGACGAGGCTGAAGCCCGGGGTTGGCCGCGCGCGGCGGTCCTGCTCCGCCTGAGCGGTCGAGCCTTTGATGAAGCCCTCGCCGCGATAGGTGTCCTTGTTGGTGAACAGCGTCGGCCCCAGCGATGTCGCCGTATCGTCCGACTTGGCAAACGGCGCGGCGAGGCCCCGGTTCGGCAGCGGCGCCAGCTCATAGCCGGACGGCGCGGCGACGACGGGGGGTTTCGGCGGCAGCGGCAGGGCCGGGCTTCGAGGCAGCGGGACGACCAGGCTCAGAGGCTTCTGCCCCGGCGACGCCGCCAGCAACGGGAGCGCCAGAAGCGGCAAAACCGAGCGTCTCATCACGAAGTCTCCTGCAGAAGGTTGGTCCCGCGCGGGTCGGCGGGCGGATTGGCGGCGGGCTGGCCGAGCGGCGCGTCGCCCGTGCCGCGCCAGGCGTTTAAGGCCCAGCGGACGGAGGGGAACGCGATCTCCGCCCACGGAATGTCGGCCCATTCGAACAAGCCGACCTCAAGGCTCTCCGGCCCGGCGGCAAAGCGCGGCTCGCCATCGAAGCGGGCGCGGAAGATGATCTGCACCTGGCCGATCCGGCTGATGCTGAAGCAGCCGAGAATGCCGTCGAGCGTGATGCGGGCCTCGGCTTCCTCCCACGCCTCGCGCATCGCCCCCTCCTCGACGGTCTCGAGCAGTTCGAGGTAGCCGGCGGGCAGGGTCCAGAACCCGCGCCGAGGCTCGATGGCCCGGCGGCAGAGCAGCACCCGTCCGCCGTGCGCGACGACGGCGCCGGTGACGATCTTGGGGTTCTCATAGGCCACGAAGCCGCATTGCGTGCACACGGCCCGCTCGAGCGTGTCCCCCTCGGGAACGTTGCGTGCAAAGCTCGGCATGGACGCTAGTGGTCTGATGCAAACGGGCGCTTCAGCCCGTTGGCTGAATCAGCCCGCCAAACAAGGCTAGTGCTGCGACCCATGCTGCACTCTCTGAATGTGTCGAAGCACTAGGTGCCGGGAAACCCGCGCCTGTTCAAGCCCGCTTCGCAGGCGCCGGGATCGGTCACGCGGTTTCGGCTTTGGAAAGGCCCAATTCTTGCTGCATCGCCTCGCGCATCAAGAATTTTTGCATTTTCCCCGTGACCGTCATCGGGAACGCCTCGACGAAGCGCACGTAGCGCGGGATCTTCTGGTGCGCGACCTGGCCGCGGCAGAACGCTTGCAATTCGGCCTCGGTAAGGGCCGCGCCGGCGCGGAGCTTGACCCAGGCGCAAAGCTCCTCGCCGTAGCGCCGGTCAGGAACGCCGAACACCTGGACGTCCTCGATGGCCGGATGGGCATAGAGGAAGTTCTCCACCTCCAGCGGATAGACGTTCTCGCCCCCGCGGATCACGACGTCCTTGATCCGCCCGACGATGTTGCAGAACCCCTCGTCGTCGATGGTGGCGAGGTCGCCGGTGTGCATCCAGCGCGCCTCG
Source organism: Acetobacteraceae bacterium (assembly GCA_965217935.1). GTDB lineage: Bacteria > Pseudomonadota > Alphaproteobacteria > Acetobacterales > Acetobacteraceae > JBBROS01. The sequence continues at coordinate 3,262,041 of OZ244581.1, forward strand.
TCGATGACCGCCGCCGTGCGCTCCGGGTCGCCGTAGTAGCCGAGCATGACAGCGTAGCCGCGGGTGCACAGCTCGCCCGGCGTGCCGCGCGGCACGATCCGCCCCTCGGCATCGATGACCTTCACCTCCAGATGCGGATGGACCCGCCCCACGGTGCTGACCCGGCGCTCCAGCGGGTCATCCACCGAGCTCTGGAAGCTGACCGGGCTCGTTTCGGTCATGCCGTAGCAGATGGTGATCTCGCCCAGGTTCATCCGCTCGACGGCCCGGCGCATGATCTCGGTGGGGCAAGGCGACCCAGCCATGATGCCGGTGCGCAGGCTGCCGAGGTCGAACCGCTCGAACTCGGGATGCTCCAGCTCGGCGATGAACATGGTGGGAACGCCGTGCAGCCCGGTGCAGCGCTCGCCGGCGACGGTCTCCAGGGTCGCCAGCGGGTCGAACCCCGGCGCCGGATACACCATGGCCGCCCCGTGCGTGGTGCAGGCGAGATTTCCGAGCACCATGCCGAAGCAGTGGTACAGCGGCACCGGGATGCACAGCCGGTCGGCCTCGGTCAGGCGCATCGCCCGGCCGATGAAGTAGCCGTTGTTGAGGATGTTGTGGTGCGTCAGCGCGGCGCCTTTGGGCGAGCCGGTGGTGCCGCTGGTGAACTGGATGTTGATCGGGTCGTCGAACTGCAGCAGCGGCTGCAGCCGCGCGAGCTCGGCATGGTGCTCGGGCGCGGCAAGGCCGGCAACGTCCTCGAAGGCGATCGTGCCGGGGGCATGGCCGCCGATCTGGATGACGATCTCGAGCGATGGCGCCCGGGCCGCTCGAAGCCGCGCGGGGGCTGCCGTGGCCAGTTCGGGGGCGAGTTCCGAGAGCAGGCCGAGGTAGTCGCTGGTCTTGAACCGGGTCGCGGTGATGAGCGCGCGGCACCCGACGCTGTTGAGGGCATACTCGAGTTCGCTGGTGCGGTAGGCGGGGTTGATGTTCACCAGGATCAGCCCGGCCGAGGCGGTGGCGAACTGCGTCACCACCCATTCGGCGTTGTTCAGCGACCAGATGCCGACGCGGTCGCCGCGGACCAGGCCAAGCGCCAGCAGCCCGGCCGCGAAGGCCTCCGCGCGCTCGACCAGCTCGCGATACGACCAGCGCACCCCTTGGGTCGGGATGATGAGGGCCGGGTTGTCCGGCACCCGGGCGGCAGTGCGGCCGAGGTTCTGGCCCAGCGTCTCGCCCAGCAGCGGGACGTCGACAGCGCCGTGAACGTAGCTCGGTTCGCCCGATGGCGTGGCCATTCCGCATCTCCGCCCTATAATGTTGCGGGCAAGAGAAAAGGAAATGCAGCATGTCCGCAAGCCTGCCGAACCGTCCGCCGTCGCTGAACTTCGGCCTCGGCGAGGCCGCCGACATGCTGCGCGAGAGCGTGGCCGCGTTCGCCGCCGACGAGATCGCCCCCCGCGCCGCCGAGATCGACCGCAGCAACGACTTCCCGCACGACCTCTGGCGCAAGATGGGCGCGTTGGGCGTGCTCGGCGTCACCGTCGAAGAGGAGTACGGCGGCGCCGGCATGGGCTACCTCGAGCACTGCGTCGCGATGGAGGAGATCAGCCGCGCCAGCGCCAGCGTCGGCCTGTCCTACGGCGCGCACAGCAACCTCTGCGTCAACCAGATTCGCAAGAACGGCAGCGAGGCGCAGAAGCGCCGCTACCTTCCGGGCCTGGTCTCGGGCGAGCAGGTGGGCGCCCTCGCCATGAGCGAGACCGGCGCCGGCTCCGACGTCGTCTCCATGCGTCTCCGCGCCGACAAGCGCGGCGGCCGCTACGTCCTCAACGGCAGCAAGTTCTGGATCACCAACGGCCCGGAAGCCGACACCCTGGTGGTCTACGCCAAGACCGACCCGGACGCCGGCCCGCGCGGCATCACCGCCTTCCTGGTCGAGCGCGGCTTCACGGGCTTCCGCTGCGCCCAGAAGCTGGACAAGCTCGGGATGCGCGGCAGCAACACCGGCGAGCTGGTGTTCGAGGATTGCGAGGTCCCGGAAGACAACGTGCTCGGCGGCGAGGGCCGCGGCGTCAACGTGCTGATGAGCGGCCTCGACTACGAGCGCGCCGTCCTCGCCGCCGGGCCGCTCGGCATCATGCAGGCCTGCCTCGACGTGGCAGTGCCCTACACGCACGAGCGCCGCCAGTTCGGCCAGGCGATCGGCGAGTTCCAGATGATGCAGGGCAAGATCGCCGACATGTACGTGACGCTGAACGCCGCCCGCGCCTACGTCTACGCGGTGGCCAAGGCCTGCGACCGGGGCGAAACCAGCCGCAAGGACGCCGCCGGTGCCATCCTCTACGCCGCCGAGCGCGCCACCTGGATGGCCCTGGAGGCGATCCAGGTGCTGGGCGGCAACGGCTACGTCAACGACTACCCGACCGGCCGGCTGCTGCGGGACGCGAAGCTGTACGAGATCGGCGCCGGCACGAGCGAGATCCGCCGCATGCTGATCGGCCGCGAGCTGTTCCGCGAGACGGCCTGAGGGCACGCGGGCAATGGAGCCGATCGACCGCCTGATCATCGCCCTCGACGTCCCCACCGTGGACGAGGCCCGGACGCTCGTGGCCCGGCTCGGCGACGCGGCGCGCTTCTACAAGGTCGGCATGTGGCTGCTGTTCGCGCCGGGCGTGGACCGGTTCATCGACGAGCTGACGGCGGCCGGCAAGCAGGTCTTCCTCGACTACAAGATGTACGACATCCCGGAGACGGTCCGCCACGGCGCCGCGGCAGTGGCCCGGCGCGGCGTCCGCATCGTCACCGTCCACGGCGACCCGGAGATCGTGGCCGCCGCCGTGGACGGCGCCCGAGGCAGCGATCTGCTGGTCTTCGCGATCACGGTGCTGACGAGCCAGGATGACGCCTCGCTGCGGGCGATGGGCTATGAACGGACCGTGGCCGATCTCGTAACGCTGCGGGCGAGGGCGGCGGCAGAAGCCGGCGCGGATGGCGTGATCGCCTCGGCAGCGGATGACCTGGACGGGCTACGCCGTGCGGCGGGACGACGGCTGCTGGTGGCAACGCCGGGCATACGATTGCCGGGAGGGGAGGCAGGGGATCAGCGGCGGGTCGCGACGCCTGCGGAGGCTGTGCGGCGGGGGGCGGATTACCTGGTGGTGGGGCGGGCGGTGACGCGGGCGGCGGATCCTGCAAGGATGGTATCAAGACTACTTGAGGCAATGGATCACGGTTCAAATAATACTCAGACTAATTACGAATAACAATCCTATATACCACGCTATTGAAAAATGACTTAGAATGGCAGATCATCTATTTTAAGGGCTGAACTATATCCAAGATGTTTATCGACTTTTAGCAAAACATAATAAACACCGGGCTTAAAATTAGCTTTGATTTACCAACTGAGTGCTCCTGGGGGACGAGCCATTAATGAGTTATGCTTAAAATTCAAATGAAGGCGGCCACTTTCATCGTATGCGCTGACTTCCACTTCCAGCGGTTTAAGATCGTGTCGCGGATGCAATCGGAAGACGATCTTATCGCTTCCAATGTAGACTCGTTCAACAAACGCATAGTCCTTCTGGAAAACTTTGAGGTCATCCGAAACACGAATGTATTTGTCCCACCACTGCCTCCGGTCCTCAAGAGCGTGCATAAGTGTGGCTCGTTCAGCTACGGACCGGCAGTATATCCATCGCAAACAGTTATGAATGTTCAAAGGAGACGGCGCTAGGACCTCCGCACAACGATGGGATACGATCATACGATCTCCACCAATTCCGCCTTCATGATAGACCTTCTCAAATGGAATTTTCTCGAAATCCTCCACCTCAGACATCTCGATCGCTCCTGTCTGCATGTTGGAATTTGAGAAACAAACGCCATCTAATAAGAGCACTCGACGCGCATCGAATACAAACATGACAAGTATGGGAGCGTGAACGCTGTTGCCGTATTTACCTTCGCCACTCTTGCGTATTCCCTCCACATTGTATTGAGTCGGCGTTCTCGGTCGGAAATACAGTCTTGCAAAAGGATGAGCTCGGAAGCTGTTCGCAACGACGTCTGGTGCAGCGATGTCGTCTGCACGAACAGAATTTGAGTGAGCGCGTGACAGGAGTGAGCCGGAGGTAAGAATGCGTACGGCATTATCGAGAGACGCATGATGGAACAAGTGTCTCGGCCAGTTCTTTCGATAGGGGTACGCTGCTAGGCTGAGTTGCCGCTCCCATTTCTCAATATGCGCGTCGAGGAATGCAGCGTTTAGGCCCATGCGAGTTGAGATTGGTCTCCACGTTCCGATACAATCGGAGTGGGTGTAGCGGAAGTCAGAAGCTCAATCGCGAGTTCTGGTTTCCCAGACGAGCCTTCAATTTCGATGACTCGCGTTTTGGGAAGAATACTTATCAAAGAGAGCATGGCGTTTCCGTGCTCAATCCTGGTCCAACCTGCCTGAGCAGTAGTCAGGAGGCCGTTATGCAGACTCAGCCATATGCCTCGAAGATCGTCCTTTTCAAGAATCCGTGTTCCTGTGCTTGTGTGCAAGCTCAGATTCCAATTAGTGTCCATATGAGCGCGAAACGGAAAACCAGTCTTAAGCTCGACCAAGTTTTCTGTCGCTAACTCAGAAGCGCGTTTGAGTGCAGACAAAAAGTCAATGAAGGTAGTCATTAGAACTCCCTCGGCACGGAGAAGACGTGAAATCTGCTCAGAATGCTCCGGAATGCCAATATTAATTTCGTAATCATGGATGTAAACGGGGATGTCAATATCCCCTAAATACTGTTCCATCAAGGGCTTAACATCATTCCAGTCGAGATTACCGTTTCCACACCCAAGACGAGGGAACGAGATGTCTGTTATCCCGCGATCTTTGTACTGAGAAACGAATTTCGCCAACCCGGCCTCAATCCACTCTAGCTTTGATGGATGGCGCCAATGCTTTTTCGTTGGGAAATTTAAAATCCAATGCTCTTCACCTTGCCACAGCCAAAGTTTTCCTAGCTGTAGAAGATTACGATCGCAAATGCTCTTATAAGCCTTGAACATGCGGGGATCACGCTCTTTGAAGGATTTGGCCAGGCCCTTGCCCATTATTCCGACACAATTTACCGTATTGACAAGGGTCTGTGATGTTGACTCCAGAAGGCTTGTGCGGCGGTAGATTACCATTTCAGATTCCTGCGCTCCATCCCGGAACGATGTGAGCCTGATATTCCATTAAGCGATTCGTCAACTGTATGCATCGCGAAAACCTGTTGTAATCCTTACCGGAAGAATTCGTCTCCCCAAAAACCGTCCAAACATCTCGCTAATGCAATGTCGAACGCTCTTTAAGGCGTTCCGGATAGCAGATCAAATGTGACCTCCCCCCCACCGAAACGCTTGACACCCGCCCCCCGTAAATGGTCCCCATTCGTTCAAGCCCGCCCAGCCCAACCACGCCGACTACTACCGCCAGGTCCTCCACGAACTCATCGACATCGGCGCCGATCTCGCCCGCATCCTCCACGCCCAGGCCAAGGCCGCCGTAGCCGCCGAAGCCCCCGGCCCCGCCGAACCCCCGGCCCACGCGCTCCAGCCCGCCCCGCCCCCCACCCCGCCGCTCGACACCGCCTTCGACCGCATCGCCCGCGCCGTCCGCCGCAGCATCATGCTCGCCCGCGCCCTCGACGCCCCGCCCCGCCCGCGCCCCGCCAACGACGAGGCCCCCACCCCCATCGCCGCCCGCCGGCGCATCGTCCGCGCCGTCGAGGACGCCATCCAAGCCGCGGCCGACAACGACCGCGCCGAAGCCCTGCGCCGCGAGGCCCAGGACCGCCTCGACGCCCCGGACCTCGACGAGGACATCCTCTCCCGCCCGGTCAACGACATCATCGCCGCCATCTGCGCCGACCTCGGCCTCCCCCCGGCCCCGCCCGGCCTCCCGCAGCGGCGCCCCAGCCCCGTCGACGCCGCCCGCCCCGCCCGGAACCCGCCCGCGCCGAACCCCCCCGCGCCGAACCCGAGTGCCCCGCCCGAGAGCCTCGCCTCAACCCCGGCCCCAACCCCGGCCAAGACTGCCCCCACCCCACTCCTCCCCGCCGCCCGCTTCCGCGGCAAATAGCCCGCCCGCCCGCCGAACCAGCGCCCCCCAGGCAACGCCGCCCCCAAACAGCCGCCCACGCGATTGCGCTCCCCCACGCGCGAGCGTAAGGCCGCGCCCATGCCCGACCTGCTCCCGATCCGCCGCGCCCTCCTCTCCGTCTCCGACAAGCACGGCCTCGTCCCCCTGGCCCAAGCCCTCGTCGCCCACGGCGCCGAACTCCTCTCCACCGGCGGCTCCGCCCACGCGCTGCGCCAAGCCGGCATCCCCGTCAAAGAGGTCGCCGACCACACCGGCATCCCGGAAATGCTCGGCGGCCGCGTCAAAACGCTCGCCCCGCAGATCCACGGCGGCATCCTGGCCCGGCGCGACCTGCCGGACCACCTGGCCCAAATCCAGCAGCACGGCATCGCCCCCATCGACCTCGTCTGCGTCAACCTCTACCCCTTCGAGGCAACCCTCGCCTCCAACGCACCGCCCGCGGACTGCATCGAGCAGATCGACATCGGCGGCCCCGCCCTGATCCGCTCGGCCGCGAAAAACCACGAAGCCGTCGCCGTCCTCACCGACCCCTCCCAATACGACGCGATGCAGCACGCCCTCGCCAACGGCGGCCCCACCCTCGCCCAGCGCCGGCAACTCGCCGCCGACGCCTACGCAAGAACCGCCGCCTACGACGCCGCCATCGCCGCCTGGTTCGCCCGGTCCGGCCCCCAATTCCCCCGACGCATGACCCTCTCAGGCACGCTGCGCCAAACCCTGCGCTACGGCGAGAACCCCCACCAGCAAGCAGCCTTCTACACGAACGGCACGAGGCCCGGCATCGCCACCGCCCGCCAGGTCCAGGGCAAGGAGCTCTCCTACAACAACCTCAACGACACCGACGCCGCCTTCGAATGCGCCGCCGAGTTCGCCGCCCCCACCATCGTCATCGTCAAGCACGCCAACCCCTGCGGCGTGGCAACGGCACGCACGCTCGGCGCCGCCTGGCAAGCCGCCCTCCGCTGCGACCCAACCAGCGCCTTCGGCGGCATCGTCGCCATGAACCGCCCGCTCGACGCCGCCGCCGCCGAGCGCATCGCCGCCATCTTCACAGAAGTCATCATCGCCCCCGACGCCGACGAAGCCGCCCAAGCGATCCTGGCCCGAAAGAAGAACCTCCGCCTGCTGCTAACGGGCGCCCTGCCGGACCCAGCCGCCCCCGGCCTCGCCGTCAAGACCGTGGCCTCCGGCTTCCTGGCCCAGTCCCGCGACGCCGCCCGGGCCGAGCCGGACGCGCTGCAAATCGTCACCCGCCGCGCCCCCAGCCGCGAGGAGCTGCGCGACCTGATCTTCGCCGCCCGCGTCTGCAAGCACGTCAAATCGAACGCGATCGTCTACGCCAGGAACGAGGCCACCGTAGCCATCGGCGCCGGGCAGATGAGCCGGGTGGACAGCGCCCGCATCGCCGCCTGGAAAGGCGAAGCGGCGGCCCGGGCGGCAGGACAGGACGAGCCGCTGACCCACGGCAGCGTCGTCGCCTCCGACGCCTTCTTTCCCTTCGCCGACGGGCTGGAGGCCGCCATCGAGGCCGGCGCCACCGCCGTCATCCAGCCCGGCGGCTCAATGCGCGACCCAGAGGTCATCGCCGCCGCCGACAAGGCCGGGGTCGCGATGGCATTCACCGGAATGCGGCACTTCCGACATTGACCCCATCCTCAACTGTTGCCGATCAGGATCCCCGCGGCCAGCACCAGCGCGCCCCCCAGCATCACCTTCGCCGCCGCGGACACCGGCGGCGTGTCCATGTACCGCCATTGTATCCAAGCGATCGCCAGCAACTCGAACACGGTCACCACCCCGGCCAGCACGGTTGCGGTCCAGAAGTCCTGAATGAGATAAGGCAGCGTATGCCCGATGCCGCCGGCAATCGTCATCAGCCCGCACACGAACCCGCGCAACAGCGGCGTCCCCCGCCCCGAGAGCTTGCCGTCGTCGGCCAGCGCCTCGGCGAACCCCATCGAGATGCCGGCGCCGACCGAGCTCGCGATGCCGACCAGGAACGCATCCCGGCTGTCCTGCGTGGCGAAGGCTGCCGCGAACACCGGCGCCAAGGTCGAGACCGACCCGTCCATCAGCCCCACGAGGCCGGGCTGCACGATCTGCAGGATGAAGCGCTTGCGGGCGCCCTCGTCCTCCAGCTCGCGCTTCTCCCCAGGCAATCGCTTGGCCTCGATCGCGTTGGCCGCGTGCTGATGCTCGATCTCCGCCGCGGCCAAATCGCCGAGCAGCTTGCGGATCGACGCGTCGGACGTGCGCCCCGCCGCCTCGCCGTAGAACCGGCTGGCATCCACCTCCATCTGCCGCGCATGGCGGCGCACGGCGTCGATCCCCAACGGCCGGATCTGCCAGGCCGGCTTGCGCACGACGGCGCCGCGCACGTCCTGCCGCCGCACCAGCGGGATATGGTTGCCGAACTTCTCCACATAGGCGTCGATCAGCCAGCGCCGGTGCGTGTCCTCCTCGGCGACCATGTCCTGGAACACCCGGGCGCTGTCGGGGAACTCCTCCCGCAGGCTCTCGGCGAAGTCGGCGTAGATCCGCCCATCCTCCTCCTCGCTGCTGATGGCCAGGGCAAGGACTTCCCGCTCGTCGAGATCTTTGAAATTGCGCATCTCCGCTAAAATGGCGAGCGCGGCCGAAACGATCAACCCGGCTTCGTAATGGCGCGAACCGTTCGCAACACCGATGGCGCCAGGGTTGCATCGGCTCCGGCGATGACCGTCCTCGCCACCCATGCCCAAGCCGCCGGCACGAAGCCCGCCGAACTGCGCGCCAAGCGCCCGCTCGCGCTGCCCATCCCCGCCTACGGCGTCGCGTCGGTCGCCGCGATGGCGTTCATCTGGTGGGCGCTGACCGCCTGGGGCCTCGTCCCGCGCGCCCTGCTGCCCGGCCCGGCCGACGTCTGGGCCGCAGCCCTCGGCATCTCCGAGCACGGCTACCGCGGCACGACGCTCTGGGGCAACGCGCTCGCCACCCTGGGCCGCCTCGCCAGCGGCTTCTCGCTCGCAGCCCTGGCCGGCGTGCCGCTCGGCCTCTGGATGGGCGTGAACCGCGCGGCCCATGCAGCGCTCGACTGGATCGTGCAGTTCATGCGCCCCCTGCCGCCCTTGTCCTACATGATCCTGCTCATCCTCTGGTTCGGCGCCGGCGACGCCTCCAAGGCCGCGCTGCTGTTCCTGACCGCCTTCCCCATCATCGTCTCCGCCAGCGCCGCGGGGGTGCGGGGCGTCAAGCGGCAGCGTGTCCAGGCGGCGCAATCGCTGGGAGCGGGTTCCGCGCAGGTGTTCCGCCACGTCATCCTGCCCTCCGCGGCGCCGATGGTGCTGACCGGGCTGCAGATCGCGCTCGCCGCCGCGTTCTCGACCGTGGTCGCGGCCGAGCTGCTGGCCGCCACCAACGGCCTCGGCTGGATGGTGCTGTCGGCCAGCCAGTTCCTGCGCAACGACGTCATCCTGCTCGGCATCCTGCTGCTGGGCGCGATGGGCGTCACCCTCACCTGGGCGATGCGCCTGCTCGACCGCCGCCTGGTGCATTGGCGCGGGCGCGAGTGATGCGCCGCCCCCTTCCGTCATGGGCCATCACCGGCCTGAGCATGGCCGTCGCGCTCGCCCTATGGATCGCCGTCACCGGCGGCGGCTTCGTCCGCGACATCTTCCTCCCCGGCCCGCTCGACGTATGGTCCGGGCTCACCGAACTGGCCGAGTTCGGCTACAAGGGCCGCAGCCTGCTGGAGCATGTCGGCATCAGCCTCGTGCGCGTGGGCGTCGGCTTCCTGACCGGCGCCGCGGTCGGCACGCTGCTCGGCCTCGGCATGGGCTACGCCCCCCGGCTGAACGCCGCCGCCGCCCCCTTCATCGAGTTCCTGCGCCCGCTGCCGCAGCTCGCCTATCTGGTGCTGCTGATCGTCTGGCTCGGCATCGGCGAGACCAGCAAGATCACCCTGCTGTTCCTGGCCGCCCTCCCGGTCGCGGCCATCGCCGCCCGCGACGGGGTCCGCAACGTGCCGCCGGAGCGCCTGCGCGTGGCCCAAGCCCTGGGCGCGAGCCGCTGGCAAGTGTTCCGCCACGTGGTCATCCCGTCGGCAATGCCGGAAATCCTGGTCGGCGCCCGCCTCGCCGCCGGCATCGTCTACGCAACCCTGATCGCCGCCGAGATCATCGCCGGCTCGAACGGCATTGGCTGGATGATCATGGACTCCGGACGCTTCCTGCGCTCGGATTACGTGTTCGCCGGCATCCTGATGATCGGCCTGGCCGGGCTGGCGATCGATCGGTTGCTGGTTTGGGTCGAGCGCCGGCTGGTGCATTGGGCCGGACGTTAACCTTGAAGGAGACATCATGAGTTTTGATCGACTGACCCGGCGCGGCGTCCTGCTGGGCGCGGGCGCCGGCGCGCTTCTGGCAAGCACGGCGAGGGCCGCGGGGCCGGGCAGCGTCAACGCCGGCTTCTTCACCGAAACCAAGCCCTCGATGATCGCCAAGGGCAACGGCTGGTTCGAGCAGGACACCGCCGCCCGCATCAACTGGACCGAGATGGGCAGCGGCGCCGACATCAACGCCGGCATCGCCGCCGGCAGCCTCGATATCGGCCTCGGCGCAGGCTCCGTGCCGGTGGCGGCCGGCATCAGCCAGGGACTGGGCTACAAGGTCGTCGCCATCATGGACAACATCGGCCCCGGCGAGGACATGGTGGTCAAGACCTCCGAGAACATCGCCAAGCCGTCCGACTTCAAGGGCAAGAAGGTGGCGACCCCCTTCGGCTCCACCAGCCATTTCCGGCTGCTGGGCTTCCTGAAGACCAACGGCCTGACCCAGCGAAACGTGACGGTGCTGGACATGAAGCCGGCCGCGATCCAGGCGGCCTGGTCCCGCGGCGACATCGACGCCGCCTACGTCTGGCCCCCGGCGCGCAGCAAGCTCGTGGAGGACGGCGGCACGCTGTATCCCACTTGGGACAAGCTGGACAAAGCGGGCTACGTCATCGCCGACCTCATCATCGTGCGCGACGAGTTCGCCCGGCAGTATCCCCAAGCCGTGGTCGGCTTCCTCAAGGCCTACGACCGCGCCTTGACCCTGTGGACGCAGAAGCCGGAGGAGGCGGCCCGGATCGTCGCCCAACAGACCGGGGTGACGCCGGAGGTGGCGATGGCGGACATGAAGCAATACGATTTCATCCCCTTCCGCGCGCAGGAGGGCAAGGAGTGGCTCGGCAAAACCGGCGCGCCGGGCCAGTTCGCCAAGGTGCTGCACGACACCGCCGAGTTCCTGGTCGAGCAGCGCAGCATCCGCAGCGCGCCGGGTCTGGACGCATTCCAGCAGGCGATCGACACCGAGTACCTGCAAAAGGCGATCGGGTGACGAGTTCGTTCGTCCAGCTCGCCGACGTGTCGGTCTCTTACGGGACCGGGGCATCGGCGGTGCGGGCGTTGGAGCGGGCCGACCTCGGCTTCGCGCAGGGCGACTTCGTCTGCATCGTCGGTCCCTCGGGCTGCGGCAAGACCACCATGATGCAGACCCTGGCCGGATTCCTGCCGCCGACGACGGGCGTGGTGAGCGTCGATGGCAAGACGGTGACAGGGCCGGGGCCGGAGCGGGGCGTGGTGTTCCAGCAGCCGGCCTTGTTCCCGTGGATGACGGTCGCCGCCAACGCCGGCTTCGGCCCGCAGATGCGCGGCGAGGCCCGCGCCCCGGCGGCCAGCCGCACCGAGCAATGGCTGCGCGCCACCGGTCTATGGGAATTTCGTCACCGTTACCCTTACGAGCTGTCCGGCGGGATGCAGCAGCGCCTGGCGATTGCCCGCGCTTTGTGCAACGAACCGAAGGTCCTGCTGATGGATGAGCCGTTCGGCGCGCTCGATGCGTTGACGCGCGAGCGGATGCAGGAGGAGCTTCATGCCGTCTGGCGGCGGACCGGGATGACCGTCGTGTTCATCACCCACAGCGTCGAAGAGGCGGTCTATCTCGGCACCGAGGTCGTGGTGATGTCGCCCCGCCCCGGGCGGATCGTGGCCCGGCTGCCGATGCCGTTCGCCCGCGGGCACGCCGCCGAAGGCATCCGCGGCGTGAAAAGCCGGCCCGATTTCGTCGCCAGGCGTGAGGACGTGCTATCCTTGATATGGCAAATGGCGGAAGAATAGACAGTTCCTGAAGGAATCTGACCATGCAGCCCAACTCGCTTCACGCCCGCGACATCGCGAGCCTTGTGCATCAGCAGACCGACCTCGCCCGCCACGCCCGCGAGGGCGCGATCCTGATCGACCGCGGCGAGGGCTGCCGGGTTTGGGACACCGAGGGGCGGGAATACATCGAGGCGATGGCCGGGCTGTGGTGCGCCAGCCTCGGGTTCAGCGAGCGGCGGCTCGCCGATGCGGCGCACCGCCAGATGCTGAAGCTGCCCTATTATCACACGTTCTTCCAGAAGGGGCATGAGCCGGCGGTGGAGCTGGCCGAGGCGCTGCTGCGGATCGCCCCGCCCGGCATGGCGCGCGCGCTGTTCCAGTGCAGCGGGTCGGAGGCGAACGACGCGGCGATCAAGCTGGCCTGGAACTATTGGAGCATCCAGGGCCAGCCGCAGCGGCGCAAGATCATCGGCCGGGTGCGCGGCTACCACGGCAACACGTTGGCGACCGTCAGCCTGTCGGGCCAGCCGCACATGCACCAGGGCTTCGGCCTCCCGCTCCCCGGCTTCATCCATGCCGACAACCCGAACTACTACCGCGTCCACGAGGACGGCGAGGGCGAGGAGGCGTTCAGCGAGCGCATGGCCGCGAACCTTGAGGCGCTGATCCAGCAGGAGGGGCCGGAGACGATCGCAGCCTTCTTCGGCGAGCCGGTGCAGGGCGGCGGCGGCGCCATCACCCCGCCCCGCGGCTACTGGCCGGCGATCCAGGCGGTGCTGAAGCGGCACGACATCCTGCTGGTGGCTGACGAAGTGATCTGCGGCTTCGGCCGCACCGGCGCCATGTGGGGCTGCGACACCTACGGCATCGAGCCGGACATGATCTCCTGCGCCAAGCAGCTCTCGGCCGCCTACCAGCCGATCTCGGCGCTCTTGATCGGGACGCGGGTGCACGAGGCGCTGCTGGAGGCGAGCCGGCAGCACGGCACGTTCGGCCACGGCTACACCTATGGCGGCCACCCGGTCGCCTGCGCCGTTGCGCTGGAAACCCTGAAAATATACCAGGAACGCGATATCGTCAGGCACGTGCGGGAAGTCGCCCCCGCGTTCCTGGATGGGCTTGAGGCATTCCGCAGCCATCCGCTCGTGGGCGACGTGCGCGGGGTGGGCCTGATCGCGGGCGTCGAGTTGATGGCGGACAAAGCGGGCCGCGTGCCGTTCCCGCCGTCCGCCGCCGTCGGGCCGCGGGTCCAGGCGGCTTGCGAGCGGGCCGGGCTGATCGTGCGGGCGATCGGCGACCGGATCGCCTTCACGCCGCCGCTCGTGCTGGACGGGGCGGAGGCGCGGGAACTCTGCCGCCGGTTCGGCCAGGGGCTGGATGCCGCCTGGACCGAGATGCGGCAGCCCATGCAGACGGCCGCGGAGTAGCGCGCCCCGCCCATCAGGCGCGCATTCAGTGTGCCGTGACAGGCGGGGACCTTAGGGCAGCGTCGGCAACAAGCGCGGCAGCACGCCGGAAACGGCTGCCCGGCAACATAACGGCGTGGGTCGCTCGTTCGCCTGCTCGATACATGGCGACCAGTTCTGAACAAGCCCTCAGTCGGTTGCCGGCGTTTGCTCGTGCCGGGCGAGCAGGTCGACGACCTCCGAGGGAGTGATGGGCTGGCTGAACAGGAAGCCTTGGACCTCGGTGCAGCCCTCCCGGCGGAGCTGTTCGAGCTGCTGCTCCGTTTCCACGCCCTCCGCCGTCGTCGCCATGCCGAGGCTGCGGCCCAGGCTGATGATGGCGCGGATGACGGCCACGGATTCGTCCTGCTCGGAGATGTCCTGGATGAACGTCTGATCGACCTTGATCTTGTTGAACGGGAAATTGCGGAGATAGCTCAGCGACGAGTAGCCGGTTCCGAAATCATCCATGGCCACGCTCACGCCCATGTTTCGCAACGAGCGCAGCGTGTTGAGGGTGTCGCGATGCTTGCTCAGCAGCACCGACTCGGTGATCTCCAGTTCCAGGCGTTCGGGCGACAAGCCGGACTTGTCGAGGGCGTCCTGGACGGTGGCGATGAGCGACTGGTTCTTGAATTGCGCGGCGGACAGGTTGACGGAAACCCGGACCGAACTCGGCCACTGCGCGGCTTCGCGGCATGCGCGCCGCAGCACCCAGGCGCCGAGATCGAGGATCAAGCCTGTCTCTTCGGCGACGGAAATGAATTCGTTCGGCGCAATCGGGCCGTGAGCCGGGTGATCCCAACGCAGCAGCGCCTCGAAACTGGCGATCGTCCGCTGCTCGATGTTGAAGACCGGCTGGTAGACGATGGTGAGCGCCCGGTCGTGCATGGCTTGGCGGAGGTCCTGCGCCAGCGCCATGCGGGCCTGCACGCGGGCATCCATGTCGGCCTCGAAGAAGCGATAGGTTCCGCGCGCTTCGCTCTTGGCGCGATACAGGGCCAGGTCGGCGTTCTTGAGCAGCTTGACCGGCGTGTCGCCGTCCTGCGGGGCCAGCGCGATGCCGATGCTGGTGCCGGACACGATCGTGTTGCCGTTGTGCCTGATCGGCTCGCGCAAGGCGCGGATGATGCGTTGCGCGGCGTCGTGCGTGCCAGCCGGCGTGTCGGTGTCGACCAGCAGGACCGCGAACTCGTCGCCGCCGAGCCGGGTCACGGTGTCGACCTCGCGCACGCTGGCCAGAAGCCGGGCCGCGACCGTCTGCAGCACGAAATCCCCGGCCGGGTGTCCGAACGTGTCGTTGATGTCCTTGAAGTGGTCCACGTCGAGGCACAGCACGGCGCATTCCTGGCCGCGGCCCAGAAACGCGAGCGCCTGCTCCAGCCGCTCGTGGAACAGGATGCGGTTGGGCAGTCCGGTCAGCGCGTCGTGCCGGGCCATGTGGACGATCTGCGCCTCGGCTTTCCGGCGGTCCGTGATGTCCTCGTGCGTGGCGACCCAGCCGCCGCCTGGCATGGGCTGATGGTGGATCGCGATGATCTGGCCATTGTCCAGCTCGACCACGGAATCCGTGGCGGCATCTTCGTCGCGGACCGCATCGCGCCAACTCAGGTATTCCTGGGGCTGCATCTTTGGTCCTGCCCCGACGGCGGCGCGGGCGGCCACGATGTCAGCGAGGCTCATGCCGACGCGGATGCTTTCCGGCGCCAGCCCGTATATCTCGCTGAAGCGGCGGTTGGCGACGATCAGCGTGCGCTCGCCGTCGAAGAAGCATACGCCTTGGGAGATGTTGCTCAGTGCGAGGTTGAAGCGCTCGTTGGTCCGTTGCAGATGCTGCCACACTTCGCCCCGCTCGATCGCGAGCGCGAAGGGGCCAAGGCAGCAATCAAGCAACTCTTCATCAGACCGCCTGAGGCGCCGTTGCGTGCGGAAATACAGCGAGATGGACCCGAGCGGCTTACCGCGTTGGTCGATGATGGGATAGGACGAGACGGATTTGAAGCCCGCTGCAAGCGGGCCTGCCTTGAATCGGGTCCAACGCCGGTCAGAGGCGATGTCTGCCGCCATGACCGGCGAGGCCGACGCGATTGCCGCGCCGCAGCTTGCGGTTTCGGGGCCGATCAAGGCGCCGTCCAGCGCCTGCAACGCGCCGTCTGGCATGCTCGGCGCCGCCAGCGGCCGCAGCGTGCCGTCCGGCGCCGCCAGCATGATGGAGCAGACGGCGCGCGGCAGCAGCCACTCGATCGAGCGGCAGAGGATGCGCGCAATCTGCTCGATGGGCTGGCCGGACGCGGCGCCGCCCAGCACCCCGAGTTGCAAAGCGGTCTGCGCGCGGCGCACGCTGGCGCTTCTGCGTTTCTGGTGCAAGCTCTTGATCTGGTCGGCAAGGGCCAGTGGCTTGCGGGCGGGGCGGTATCGCATTTGGCGCGATACTGACGAAAGAAGGTTTACGGAGTATTGCCGGAAAGCGTTTTTTCTAGGCCGTCGCATGGATTGGCCAGCCCGGTATTTGACAAGCAACAGACTTCGTTGGGTTCAATTTGAGACTGTAAGGAATTTGTTGTCGTCTGGACGATGCTGCGGTTTCTACGACCCTGGGAACGGGGATACGCCGATAACGCGCGCGTGGCCGCCGAGCATGAGCGCGTAGGCAGCGAGGCCGGCCGCCGGGCGCCGCCAGCCGATCTCCTGCCAGACCAAGGAATTGCGGCCCGCGATGATGGCCGCGAGCGGGACGATGGACGTGCGGCCGGCGAACCGGTCCCATGCTTCGGCGCCGAGCGAACGCCGCCGTTTGGCATCGATTGAGACGGTTCCGGCCAAGGCGACGATCGCCAGGGACCCGAAGAAGACCAGCGATGCCCAGTCCCCGTTGCCGACCAAGTGGACGCCCGCCCACAATGCGACGCCGACCAGGAACGGATGCCGGGTGATGCGGACGATGCCGCGCGGCGGCTGGCTGGCGAGACCCTCTTGCGAGACCGCGGTCGGGTTCGGCGTCGCGAGCCCGATGACGACCAAGAGGAAGGCTGGCAGCATGAGGACGATCGCCACGGGCTTCCACCACTCGAGCGGTCCCCAGGTCGGCACGTAAGGGGCACCGATATATGCCGAGACGAGCCACGCCATCCCGAGCGCCGACGCCAGGGAAAAGACAATCATGTAGGCGCGCAATCCAGTCAGGCCCACGGCGGCGCCGCGGAGCGCCGTGCCGGACCAGCCGAGGTGGATGGCAATGAAGAACAGGGCAGCAAGCAGCAGCGGCGTCATTCGGACCTTATCCTTCCCGATCGGAACGGCGATACAGGTTAGCACGGAGTCCGCGCTGAACAGTGATCGGCAGGGCGTGGACCAGGCAGCCGAACGATGGCAGGTTGGGTTGCAAGGGCTGCCCAAGGCGTTGGCGCGCAGATGCGCAAGGCCGGCCGCCCGGCTCCTGCAACAGCCAGGCCAGGCGCGCCACGGCCGGCGCCAGTGCGTTCGGTCTCGGTCCGGACGCCCGCCGGGATCGTTGCGGCCGGGCCGTCGCTGCAAGCGTCTCGTGGCGCAAACCCGACGGAAAAGGCCCGTCAGATTCGCACTACTAGCCTGATCTGATGGGCCAAATTGCCCTGACGCTCGATACTTGAGCGTCAGGTTTGGACCGCAAGCCCTGTTCGGTGGGCCGATCCAGCCAACGGGCTGACGCACTTGTTCGCGTCAGACCCCTAGGCAGACCGCTCGGGGATGCGGGACCGTTAGGCTTGCAACGCGGAGGCGGCGTGCCGGCTGCCAGGAGGCGTCATGCTTGCGGCAAGGCGGCGATGCAGTCGATCTCGATCAACATGCCGAGCAACTGGCACGCGACGGTGGTGCGCGCGGGGGGCTCGTGCGGGAAGGTCTCGCGGTAGATGTCGTTGAACTCGCGGAACCGGGTCACGTCGCTCAAGTAGGCGTTGACCTTGACGACATCGGCGGCCCCGGCCCCCCGCAGAATGGCGACCACGTTGGCCAGCGTCTGCCTGACCTGGGCGGCGAAGCCGTCGGGCATCACCCCGGTCGCCGGGTCCGCCGGGCCTTGGCCGGAGATGAACACGAACCCGTTCGCGACCACCGCGTGGGAGTATTGCCCGGCCGGCTTCGCAGCGCCCTCAACCATCATCGCTTTCCGCATGTCGCTCTCCTCGGCGCCTCAGTGCGCCATCGAACGGGAACAGCATAGAGCGGCTGAACGGCGGCGCCAGCCTCGCCAGGCCGTCAGCGCAGCGGGCCGATCAGCCGCTCGTACTCCCTCTCGGCCTGGCCATAGCCATAGACCGCGATCTCTTCCAGCCCCGGACGGTCGATGATCGTCAACATGCTCCGCCTCGCGCGGATCAGGCCGCGGCTTTCCAGCATCTGCATCGCGAGCGTGACCCCCGTGCGCCGGACGCCGAGCATGGTCGAGAGGAACTCGTGCGTGAGGGCGATGTCGTCGGTATCCAGCCGGTCATGCGTCAGCAGCAGCCACCGGGCCAGACGGTCCTCGATGCTGAAACTCCCGTTCGAAAGCGCGGTTTGCGAGACCTGCAGCAGGAATGCCTGCACGTATCGCAGCAGCAGCGCCGACAAGTCGGGGAAGCGGCCCATCAACTGCCGGAGCTCGTGCGCCGGCAGCCGATGCCCCATCCCGGCAAGCTGAACGAACGTCCGATGCGGCGAGCGTCCTGCATCGAGCACGATGGCTGTGCTCCCCATCCCTTCGCGTCCAAACAGGCCGATCTCCAGCACGCGGCTGACGCTGCTGGCGGTGACGACGGAGGCGAGACCGCTCTCCGGGAAGTAGGCCCATTCATAGAGCGTGTCGGCTTCAAGCAAAATATCGCCTTTGTTCAGCTCGACGGCCTCAAGTTTCGCCTGCAACGATGCGTAGATTTCGGGCGACACGGACCGTAAAAGACGGTTGGTTATGCCAGACTGTTCTGGAATGGACATTGAAATGTCTCCTGCGGCAAAATCGCGGGAGCACCCTCTGTCTCTCTGTCGCCACTTCAATTAAGGGCGATTGCTGTTATCTAGATCACTTGTGCGTCAATTCCAACCCGAATTAAACGATTAAGCTGGGTTTGGCAGTTTTAATTTAGCTTCGCAGTTTCATACGCTGCGAAAAGCCTTCGCGGCCGGCTGAATTCAGGCCCGCCGCGCGCCCCCGTCCATGCCGAGCAGACGCTCGGCCGCGGCCACCCCGCTGAGGTATGCCCCCCCGACCGTGCCCGCGAGCCCATCGGTCCGCGTCGCCTCCCCGGCGAATACGAGCCGCTGTCCCGGGAACGCCGTCGCCAGCGCGCCTCGCGCATCCGCGTCCCCCGGCCCGGCGAATGCGTAGGACCCCGCCGAAAGCGGATCGCGTCCCCAATCCGTCACCACCGCGGCAGGGCCGAGCCGCCGGACAGCGTCGCCGCCCAAGGCCCGGCGCAGCTCGTCCCGCGCCAGCGCCTCCGCGGCGCCCGCGTCCCCGGCCACGCTCCACGCCGCCGATCCGCCCACGAAGCCTGTGACGTAGCGGCGCCCTTGCGGCCAGACGTTGAACGTCATCCGGCCGTCGCGGTCCACCAGCAGCGTGCTGTCCTCGATCCCGAGCCGGTCGCCGCCGGGTCTTGCGAACGCGACCTTGCTCAGCAACCCCATCGGCAACGACTGGATGGCCTGCCGCAGCTCGCCCGGCAGCGGCGGGTCGAACCGGATGCCTCCCGCCGCCAGGACGCCGGTCGAGACCGTGATCACCGCGGCCCCGGCGGCGAGCGTTCCGCGGCCGGTCTCGACCCGGACCCCGGCCCCATCCCATCGCACCCGCCGCGCCGCGACATTCAGCTCGGCTTGCGTGCCGAGATGCTTCGCCACGTAGCCGCCGACGCCCTGGGCGGGCACCACGTTGCTGCCGTCGAGCCGGTTGCGCCGCCAGTCCTGCAAGCCGAGCTGCTCCGCGTCGGCGGCGGCGATGATCGAGCCTTCCCACAACGCGACCAGCCCCGCCCACGGGTCCTCGCGCATCGGCGCCATGGCCGCGGCAAGGCTCACGTCCGGTCCGGCGAGGGCAGGGGCCACGACCGGGTCGAGGCGGTCCCACGCGGCCTCGTACGCGGCCAGGTCGTCCGGCCCTGCAAGCCGCCCGCCGAGGGTGACGCGCTCGCGCCGCGCCACGTCGGAGTTGATCAGGCAGTCATCCCCGGCCGCCAGGTCGACCAGCGGGTTGCGCTCCGCATCGTGCAGCCAGGACGCCCCGTGATCGAACGGGTCGCCGCCGACCTGGCCCGTCCAGGCCCGCCCGCCGATCCGCCCGCCTGCTTCGAGCAGCGTCACCGCAACGCCCTCCGCCCGCAGGCGCCTCGTTGCGGCCAGCCCGGCCACTCCGGCGCCGACGACGACGACGCCCTGTTCGAAGACGGCTTTCAAGCAGGGCCGCGCTTCACCTGCCCGCGCCGAGGTGGAGGAGCCGCCGCCTGAAACCTGAAACCCACGAGGACCGTCCGATGAGAGATGACATGGTGCCGGGTGAGGGGATCGAACCCCCGGCCTTCGGTTTACAAAACCGCTGCACTACCGCTGTGCTAACCCGGCCCTATGGTTCCAGCCTCCCCTTTTCCGGGACCGCTTTCAAGTCCCCCCATCGCATCGCGCATCAAATCATGACAACGCGTTCATGAAGCAACCGTCATCCCGCCGAAAGTGTTTCAGGGCGCGTCCCGTCTTATGTTGGCATCAAGCGACCGCCCGGAACGGGCCGTCTGAAACGAAGGGACCAAGACCATGATGAAACGCACTCCCCGCGCCATCCGCGCCGGCCTCGTCGCCGTCCTGCTCGGCGGCACCGCCTTGGGCGGCCTCGGCACGTACGCCGTCACCGCGAACGCCCAGGACTCCGCGTCCGCGAACGGCGGGGCCATACAGCCCACCGGCCCATCGGCCCGCTTGCCGGACTTCTCCCACCTGGCAGCCCAGGTCAGCCCGGCCGTCGTCTCCGTCACCGTGCGCGAGAAGCCCGAGCAAGGCCCGGCCCAGTTTCGCATGGGCATGATGGGTCCGCACGCCGGCATGGTCCGCCAGGGCCGCGCGTCGGGCTTCATCATCGACCCGAACGGCACCATCGTCACCAACAACCACGTGGTCAAGGACGCCGACCACGTGGTCGTCACCATGAATGACGGCGCCGAGTTGCCGGCCAAGGTCGTCGGCGCCGACCCGCGCACCGACTTGGCCGTGATCAAGGTCGATGCCGGCCACCCGCTGCCCTCGCTCAAGCTCGGCAACTCGAACGACGTCGAACCCGGCCAGTGGGTCGTCGCCGTCGGCAACCCGTTCGGCCTCGGCGGCACCGTCACCGCCGGCATCGTCTCCGCCCGCGGGCGCGACATCGGCGCCGGGCCGTATGATGCGTTCCTGCAGGTCGACGCCGCCATCAACCAGGGCAACTCCGGCGGACCGCTGTTCACGCAAGACGGCAAGGTGGTCGGCGTCAACACCGCGATCCTCTCGCCCTCCGGCGGCAGCGTCGGCATCGGCTTTGCCATCCCGAGCAACCTGGTCAAGGACGTCACCGGCCAGCTTATTGCCAGCGGCCACGTCACCCGCGGCTACCTGGGGGTCGAGACCCAGACCGTCACGGCCGAACTCGCCCCGAGCCTCGGCCTGAGCAACGACGTGAAGGGCGCCCTGGTCGCTGGCGTCTCCCCCGGCAGCCCCGCCCAGAAGGCAGGCCTGCAACCCGGCGACGTGCTGCGCTCCGTTGACGGCAAGACGGTCGAAAACCCGCACAAGCTCGCCCTGATGGTTGCCGACATCAAGCCCGGCGACACGGCCCAGATCGGCCTCGTCCGCGACGGCCAGGACAAGACGCTCGACGTCAAGGTCGGCGCCATCAAGGACCAGCGGCAGGCGTCGAATGCCAACGACAGCTCGGAGCAGGGCCAGCAAGGCCGGATCGGCGTCGCCTTGGCGCCGTTGTCTCCCGAAATGCGCGACCGGCTCAACCTGCCTGACAACCAGAAGGGCGTCGTCGTCGCCGGCGTGCAACAGGGCTCGCCGGCCGCCGAGGCAGGCTTGCGCGAAGGCGACGTGATCGTCGGCGTCGGCGCCAAGGCCATCACCGGGCCACGTGATGCGGTCGCGGCGATCCGCGGCGCGACCAAGAACGGCAACGACGTGGCGCTTCGCGTCGTGCGCGACGGCCAAGCCCGCTTCATCGCGGTCTCGCCCAACGCGCAAGGGTAGTCAGCCGCTTTTGCCAGGAGCCTTTTGGGCTGACTGGCATGCGCGCCGGGTTGGCGGGCGGCGGCGCGCGAAAATCGACACTGATAGCGGCCGCTCGATCGGGCGGCTGGCATCAGTCGAATAGCTGAGGACAGCGTCGGCAGTAAGTGCGGCAGCACGCCGACAAAGCTGCCCGGCAAGACAAAGGCTTAGGGCTCGTTCCCCCAATCGGCTCTTGCGGTTATTTCCGAACGAGCCCTAAGGAGACGAAGCCGGGGCGGTTCCCGAACGAGCGGGAAGCCGCCCCAACTCCGTCAGGCAAGCCCCGGCGTCGGGGCGCTGCCTGGGCCGATGGCGCGGATGATGGCCGCCATCAGGTGCAAGGCCTCGGCGCCGCCCCTGTCCGCAAGCACGCCATCGGCAAACTCTTGCGCCAAGACGTCCGCTTGTTCGGCTATTGTCTCGACTGCTTGGCGAAACGCTTGTTGCGCCAAGTAAAGCTGCAGGCTTTCCGGCAGCGCGTTCCATTCGGTCATCGATACGGGTGTCCGTCGAGCCGTTCTGGCGTTTCGTGGCGCCGCTGCAAAACTTACGCGGTCAACCGGTAGGGTGCGCCTCAATCACTAAAACTTCCTTACCAAAACTGGATAAGCAGGCCGCTTTCATCCAAAGCGACCTGCTGAACCATCTGGCCGACGGCGAAGCAGCGCTGTTCGGCGATGCGGCGCGCCCCCTCATTCAGTGCGGCCGGCCGGTTGCCGGACGCCGAAAGGCAGCCCCGTAGCCGTCGCCCAGACCAGCGGACGCCAGCGCCTCGACGGTCAGGCGCGATCGGTCTGGGGACCGGGCAGACGCGGATGCTGCAAGCCCTGACAGTGAATGCGGCCAGCACGATCGTGCCGCCGGACCCAGCGCGACAGCAACGCGCGAGGGATGCCGACCTCGGCCGCGGCCGACGTCGCCATCCGGCCCGTGCTGACCACAAGGTCAAGCAACGGAGGCTCAGTGGCGAAAGCTCGGGCTTTACGCACGATCCGGCCTGGGCGGCCTGGTTGTCGGGCTGCCTGCCTGACGGTGGGCGGCGGCAAACGATACGGGCCGCTCGCCGGGTCGCGGCGTGTTCCCTCAGCCCGCGGCTCGCGCTTCCCGTAACGCGGCCCAAACCCGCGCGGGCGACGCCGGCATGTCCAGCCGTGTCACGCCGGCCGGCGCCAGCGCGTCGAGGATGGCGTTCATGGCGGCTGGCAGGGAGCCGGTCGTCCCAGCCTCTCCGGCGCCCTTGACGCCCAACGGGTTGTTGGGCGAGGGCACGCCGAGGTCGTGGATTGAGAACTGCGGCAGCAGGTCGGCGCGGGGCATCGCGTAATCCATGAAGCTGCCGGTCACGAGTTGCCCGCTATCGGCTTCGTAGCTGCAGGCCTCCCCCATGACCTGGCCCAGCCCCTGCATCATGCCGCCGAGGATCTGCCCGTCCAGCAGGGTGTGGTTGAGCACCACGCCGCAATCGTCCACGGCCACGTAGTTCTGCAACCCTACGACGCCGGTCTCCGGATCGATCTCCACCTCGACCACGTGCGCCCCGGAGGGATAGGCCCGCGCTGCGGCCAGCGCCTCGGTGGTGTCGAGCGCACCGGGATGGCGGCGCGCGAGGTCGAACAGTTCGATGGCAACGTCCGTGCCTGCCACGCGGAACATGCCGTCATCAAAGGCGATGTCGTCCTCGGCCGCCTCCAGCGCCTCTGACGCCAAGGCACGTCCCTTGCGGACCACCGTTGCCGCCGCGACCACGCTCGCCGCGCCCTGCGACAACATGGAGCGGGAGGCGAACGCGCCGCCGCCCAGCAATGCGGGGCCGCCGGGCGCCCCGGCCCGCAACGTGACGCGCTCCGGCGCGATGCCGAGCGCCCGGCCGACGATCTCGGGGAACACGGTCTCGTGGCCCTGGCCCGAGGACTTGGTCGCGCAATGGATTTCCACCCCGTCCGCATCGAACCGGATCGCCACCTCGTCCTTCGGCACGACCCCGCCCGACGGCTCCACGAACAAGGCGCAGCCGATGCCGCGCAGGGCGCCGCGTGCCGCCGCCTCCGCCTGCCGTGCCGGAAAGCCGGCCCAATCCGCGTGGCGCAGTGCCGCATCGAGCAGCGCCGGGTAGTCGCCGCTGTCGTAGACGGCCGCCATCGGCCCGCCGGCGGGAAGCGTGTAGGGGAAAGCGTCGGGCGGAATGGCGTTCAGCCGGCGCAGGGCGATGCGGTCCAGGCCGGTTTGCCGGGCCGCCTCGTCCGCCAGGCGCTCGATCACGTAGGCCATGTCGGGCCGCCCGGCGCCGCGATAGGCGGTGATCGGCGCCGTGTTGGTCAGCGCGAGGCGGTGCCGCCCATAGACCGCGGAAATTCGGTAGCAGCCCGTGCACATCATGGCCGGGTTCAACGTGCTGATCAGCGGGCCAGTGGCGACGGGATAGGCGCCCTGGTCGCAGATCCAATCGTGCCGCACGGCGAGGAACCGGCCATCCGCATCGAGCGCGAGCGATCCATTCATCGCGAGGCCGCGGCCGTGATAGTCGCTGAGGAACGTCTCGCTCCGCGACGCCACCCATTTGACGGGGCGGCCGGCCAGCCGTGCCGCCAGCGCCATCGCCACGTGCTCGGGATAGGCAGGCCCACGGACGCCGAAGCCGCCGCCCACGTCGTCGGCGTGCACGACGATAGCGGCCGGGTCGATGCCGGTCAGCCCGGCCAGGCTTTCGCCTAATGCGCGGGAGCCCTGGTTGCCGGCCCAGATATGCAGCGCCCCGTCCTCCCAGGCCACGAGCGCCGCTTTCGGCTCCATCGGATTGGCGACGACCCGCTCGCTGGTCAGGTCCAGCGTGACGACGTGGGCGGCGCCGGCGAAGGCCGCGTCCACGGCCGCCGCGTCGCCATACTCGTAATCGAAGCAGAGGTTGCCGGGCGCTTCCGCGTGGATCGAAGGCGCTTCGGGCGCGAGCGCGGCGCCGGCATGGACCGCGGGCGGCAGGTCCTCGTAGTCGATGACGGCGAGCTCCGACGCGTCGAGCGCTGCCTGCAGCGTCTCCGCCAGGATCAGCAGCACGGGCTCGCCGACGTAGCGCACCTTGTCGTCGGCCAGCGCGCGGCGCGGCGGCACGATCAGCGGCGCGCCGCCACGCCCGGCATAGGGCAGCAGCGCCGGCGTGCGATGGAATCCGGCCTCTCGCGTGTCCTCCCCGGTCAGCACGAGCGCCACCCCTGGCGCCGCGCGAACCGCTTCGAGGCCGAGCGAGGCGATGCGCGCGTGCGCCCGGTCGGCCCGCACGAACACGGCGTGCGCCTGCCCGGCGCAATCGTGGTCGGCCGTGTAGCGCCCGGCGCCGGTCAGCAGGCGCCGGTCCTCACGCCGGCCCGCGAATGATGCGAAACCGTCCATCATGACCTCGATACGGAGAGAGAAGGTGTCGTGGCGGGGGCGCCGGCATCGGCTGCCAGTTGCTCGAGCGAGCGGCCGCTCGGCTCCACGCCCAAGGCCAGCACGGTCGCGATCATCAGCGCGAGCAATCCCACCATCAGCGCCAGCACGCCGCCGACGCCGTAGGCAGTGAACAACGGCACCACAGCGAACGGCGTCAGCACCGTGGCGCCGCGTCCGACCGTGTTGCAGATGCCGGACGCGCGCAACCGCACCTCGGTCGGGAACAGCTCGGGGATGTAGATCCCGAACAGCACGGCCACGAGCACGTAGATCGGAACCGTCAGCGCCAGGCCGGTCAGCGGCAGGAGAATGGGATCGTGCACGAATGGGTAGATGCAGCCGAACAGGATGGACACAAGCCCGGCGCCCACGATCGTCGGCTTGCGGCCGAGGCGGTCCACGACGGAGGCGCCGAGGAACGCGCCGACGGGAGCGCCCAGCGCCATCACCAGCGAGTAGCCGAACGAGGCGGCGATCGACAGGCCCTGGCGCGCGAAGAACGTCGGCAGCCACGTGATGAAGCCGTAGATCAGCGTGTTGATGACGATCAGGCACACGGTCCCCAGCACCATCCGCCCGAGCAACGGCGGCTGGAACAGGCTTGCGACGGAGCGCGGCGGCGCGTGCGCCGGCGCCGGGGCGGGCGGCGGCAGGGACCGCCCGCCGGACGCCTCCGCCTCGATCGAGCGGACGAGCGTTTCGGCCTCTTCGGCCCGGCCGACGCTCTCCAGCCACCGCGGGCTCTCCGGCATGGCCTTGCGCGCCTGCCACACCAGCAACGCGCCGATGCCGCCCAGCACGTACATGACGCGCCACCCCGCATACGGCACCAGCAGCCAGCCCAGCAGCGCCGAGACGGGCAATCCCAGCACGACCAGCACGGCCACGTAGCCCAGCCAACGGCCGCGCACCGATGCGGGCACGAACTCCGTCATGGTCGAGTAGCCGACGACGTTCTCCGCCCCCAGGCCGACGCCCATGAAGAAGCGCAGGATGATCAGCGCCTCCATGCTGGGCGCGAAGGCGGACAGCAGGGACGCGCCGCCGAACAGCGCCAGATTGAGCTGGTAGGTGACCCGGCGGCCGTAGCGGTCGCCGATGAAGCCGGTCAGCAGCGAGCCGAGCATCATGCCGAAGAAGGTGGAGGAGACGAACACGGCGTTCTGCCCCAAGGTCGAGAAGCCGGAGCGGATCGTGGCGCCCAGCACCGTGGCCGCGATGTAGATGTCGAACCCGTCGAAGAACATGCCGAGGCCCACCAGCGCGAACAGCCGCTTGTGGAACCCCGAGATCGGCAGCCGGTCGAGCCGCGGCCCCGCGTTTACGCCGACAAGTGCTGCAGACATGCCCAGTCCCCATTCGTGGCGCCGCTTGCCGCGGCTTTGGTTTCGAGATCGCTCAAGGCCCCCAGGATACGGCGGCCGGCCTCGTCGAGATGGCGCCGCAACTGCGCGACCGCCGCCCGCGCGTCGCCCGCCGCGATGCAAGCGGCCAGCGCCTCGTGCTCGGCCGCGAGCGCGAGCGGGTTCCGCCCCCGCATCGCGCCGAGGCTCAGATAGACGAGCCGGTCCGCCTGCGCCACGGCGTCCGCCCCGGCGCGCGCGAGGCGCGCATTGCCGGAGCACGCCGTCAGCATGGTATGGAACCGACGGTTGTAAGCGATGAAACTGGCGGGATCGCTGCAAGACGCTTGATCCAGCCGCGCGGCATCCTGCAAGGCCGCCCGCTGCGCGACAGTGGCGTCACGCGCGGCCGTGCGGGCGCAAGCCAATTCGATCACCGCCCGGAATTGCAGCAAGTCCGCCGCCGCGGGCACCGACACCGGCGTCACGCGGTAGCCCTGGCGAGGGCGGATGCTGACCAGGCAGTCCCCCGCCAGGCGCAGCAACGCCTCCCGCACCGGCGACTTGCTGCAGCCGAGCCGAGCCGCGAGGGACTGCTCGCGCAACTCGGCGCCCGGGTGCAAGCGGCAGGCGAGGATGTCCTCCCGCACCGCCCGGTAGATCTCATCCTGCTTCACGCGGCGGAGCATCGGCTTCGTGATATCTCACGTCAAGCCAAACTGCTTGGCGGGCTTGGCCCCGGCCGCGTCGTCTGCGATACGGTCCGGCATTGATCGGGGAGAAAGCGATGCAACGGTTCGCCGCGGGCGTGCAGGTCGAGGTCAGCGGCCAGGGGCGGCCGATTTGGCTGTTCCACTCCCTCCTGGCCGACGCGGGAAGCTGCGTTCCGCTCGCCGACGCGCTGCGGCGCGACTTCCAGGTGTTCCTGCCGCAACTGCCGGGCTTCGGCGCCTCGGAACGGATTGGCCCGGCACTCGACGACGTGGCGGACCGGATGGCCGCGGCGATGCAAGGCCTGTCCGGGCCGGCGGACGTGTTCGGCAACGGCTATGGCGGGTTCGTGGCGCTCACGCTGGCATCGCGGCGCCCGGACCTGGTGCAGCGTCTCGTGCTCGCCGGCGCCGCGGCCTGCTTTCCAGAGGCAGGCGCCGCCCAGTTCCGCGGCATGGCGGCTGGCGCGCGCGCGAACGGATTGGCCGCGGTCGCCGATACGGCCATGCTGCGCCTGTTCCCGAAAGCGGTGCAGGACGGCATGCCCGAGGTGATGGCGGAGCGCCGGGCCCGCTTCATCGCCACCGACCTCGACGTGTTCGCGGGCGCCTGCGAGGCGCTGGCCTCGATGGACCTGCGGCCCGTGGCGCCATCGCTGGCAGTGCCGGCGCTGCTGATGGCCGGCGATGGCGATCAGGCCACCCCGGCGCACCTGGCGGAGGAACTGGCCGGCTTGATGCCGATGGCGCGCTTCCTGCTGCTTGACAACTGCGCGCACGTGCCGCAGCTGCAGGACCCGGACCGCGTGGCGGGCCAGATCCGCCTGTTCCTGCAGTAGCGCCGCGCGTCACTCACTTGCGACGCGGCCATCACTCGGCGCGATCGGTATTCCAACATCCCCGCCGCGCCTGGTTCGGGCGCGAAGCCAGAAGAAGACCTGTACGCCGACCAACAACGCCGACGCGGTGACGAACCCGGCGCTGATCGGGCGCTGCAGGAACACCGTCATGTCGCCGCGCGACAGCAGCAGGGCGCGGCGGAAGTTCTCTTCCGCCAACGGCCCGAGCACGAATCCGAGCAGGATCGGCGCCACCGGGAAGTCGAGTGCGACGAACACGGCGCCGGCGATGCCGAAGCCCAGCACCTCCCAGACCTGGAACAGGTTGTGGTTGGCGCTGAACACGCCGACGGCGATGAAGAACAGCGCCGAGGGGAACAGGAAGCGGTATGGCACTTGCAGCAGCTTCACCCAGATGCCGATCAGCGGCACGTTCAAGACGATCAGCAGCACGTTGCCGATCCAGAAGCTGGCGATCAGGCCCCAGAACAGGTCGGCGTGCTCGGTGATCAGTTGCGGGCCGGGCTGGATGCCTTGGATCAGCAGCGCGCCCAGGATAAGCGCCATGACGGCATCGCCGGGGATGCCGAGGCTCATGGTCGGGATGAAATCGACCTGCGTCTTGGAGTGCGAGGCGGCTTCCGGCGCGGCCACGCCCTCGATCGCGCCGTGGCCGAACCGGCTTGGGTCGCGCGCGACCTTCCGTTCGAGCGCGTAGGCGATGAAGGTCGTGATCGTGGGCCCGGTGCCGGGCATGGCGCCGAACAGCACGCCCACGGACGTGCCGCGCACCATCGGCCAGAAGGCTTGGCGCAGCTCCGCCATGCTGGGCCGCATGTCGCGGATACGCATGGGGACGGCGCTGCCGACGCCCGCCATGCGGTTCACGCTGCGAAGGAATTCGGTGACGCCGAACAGGCCGAGCGCAAGCGCCACCAGCTCGACCCCGTCATCGAGCACGCTGAAGCCGAACGTGAAGCGCTGGACGCCGGTGTTCACGTCGGTTCCGACCACCCCGAGCAGCAGGCCGACGACGGTCATGGCGACCCCCTTCAAGGGCGATCCCCTGGACATGGTGGCCCCCGCCAGCAGGCCGAGCAGCATGATGGAGAACAGCTCGGCCGGGCCGAACTTGAAGGCGATGCCGACCAGCAGCGGCGAGGCGACGATCATGACGACGATGCCGACGGAGGCGGCGAAGAACGAGCTGATCATGGTGATGCCGAGCGCCGCGCCGCCGCGCCCCTGCGTCGTCAGCGGATAGCCGTCGAGGCAGGTGACCGCATGGGGCGGATGGCACGGCAGGTTGAGCAGGATCGCGCCGATCGCGCCGCCGTATTGCGAGCCATAGAAAATGCCGGCCAGCATCAGGATCGCCGGGACCGGCTGCATCGCGTACGTCAGCGGCAGCAGCATGGAAATCGCCGAAAGCGCCCCCATGCCCGGCAGCACGCCGATCAGGTTGCCGACCAGCACGCCGAACAGCGACCACATCAGGTTGGCGGGCGCGAGCGCCACGCCGAAGCCTTGCCATAAGTCTGAAAGCGCCTGCCCGATCATGCCGCTCAGCCCCAGCGCAACAATGGAAACGGCACCTGCAGCAGCCACCAGAACACCAGCACGCAGATGGCCGCCATCGCCGCGGCGAGCAATGCCGCAATCCGAAGCGAGTTGTCGCGGTCGCCGAGCGCCGAGATGAACACGATGGCGAACGTCGCCGGAACCAGGCCGCCGAATTTGCCGAGTAGTATGAAACCGGCGATCCCGGCGCAGATGCACAGCCAGCCCCGCCATTCCGGCGCGAGCGGTTGCTCCGCAATGCCGCGCTTGGCTGTCAGCATGAGCGCGACGCCGACGGCGGCGAGGATCACGCCGAGGCTGAGCGGAAAGAAGCCGGGTCCCATGCGGCGGAGCGAGCCGATCGAGTAATTGGTCGCCTGCACCGCCGTGGCCAGGCCGATGACCAGCATCAGCAGACCGCCAAGCTGGTCCTTGCGCGTGGCCCAGCTCATTCGAAGCCGCTCCGTCGCCGAGCGGCCGCGGTTTCCGGCCCGGTCAGCAACGCGACGAGCCGGCGCGCGGCGCCCTGGTCGGCCGCACGGGCAGGCACCGCGGCGGAATAGACGGTCGCCAGGCCGTGACCCGGCGGAAGCCGGCCGACCAGCGTCAGGCCCTCGGTATTGTTGATCTCGGTCGTCTGCGTGCTGCCGATGCTGCCCGGCCGCGCGTCGGTGGCGAGCGCGCGCATCGCCGTCTCGCCGTTCGGGAACGCACGCAGCCGGCCGCTCACGTCGACGCCGAGCGTTTTCAGGACGGACATGACGTGAATCCCCGCAGTCGACCTGAGCGGGTCCGGCACGTAGATGGCGGTGGCGGCGCGCATGGCGGCGGCGAATGCGGCGGCGGCGCTGATGTTGGGCGGCGCCTGCCCGGCCGGCACGGCCAGGGCGGTGTGCACCGCGCCGAGCGGGACGGCGCCGCCGGGCAGAAGCTCGTCTGCCAAGGCGTCGAGCTGGGCTGCCGTCAGGATCAGCACGTCGCAGGCTGCGCCGGCCAGGAACTGCTCGCGGATCGCGCCGACAGCGTTGAACGTGGCGTTCATTGGGGCGAGCGCGTGGGCGGAATGGACGGAAGTGACCAGGCCCTTCGCGGCTCCGGCGCTCAGCAGATTGAGGGGCAGGGCGCGGTCTCCTCGGTTTCGTTCATCGCGGCGACGATGCGCTCGGGCGTGAGCGGCGTCTCGCGCACCCGCACGCCCAGCGCGGCGGATACGGCATTGGCGATGGCGCCCGCCGTGGGCCCGACCGAGCACTCGCCGGCGCCAACCGAAGGGGCCGCGGACGGCATGAGGTGGACATCGACGGCCGGCGCTTCGGAGAAGCGCAGGATCGGGTAGTCGTCCCAGCCCTCGATGGCGACGCGGCCGCGGCCGAACGGGACGGCCTCCTTCAGCGCCCAGCTCGTGGCCTGGATCGCGCCGCCCTCGAGCTGGTTAGCGGCCCCGTCGGCGCTGACGACGAGGCCGATGTCGGCCGCCACCGTCAGCCGGATGGCGCGGATCGCCGCGCCGGCCTCGATCTCCGCCACCACCGCGCAATAGCCGCCGGCGTTCTTGTATCGCGCGAAGCCGATGCCGCGGCCACGCCCCTCCGGCAGCGCCCCGCCCCAGCCCGAAAGCGCCGCGGCGCGCTCGATCACGGCACGGGCGCGCGGGTCCGATAGGTGGCGCAGCCGGAACGCGACCGGGTCGATGCCCGCCTGTTCGGCCAACTCATCCATCATTTGCTCGGCCGCGAACACGTTGGCAAAGGCGCCGAGCGACCGCAGCGCCGAGGCGCGCAAGGGCATGGCCATCACCCGGTGGCTCGTGACCGTCCAATGCGGCAGGTCGTAGGACGGGATCGCATTCCGCTCGGCCCCGCCGCCGGAGGACGGCGGGGCGTTGGTCGCAGGCTGCCGCTCGAAGGGCGGGTCCATGTGCCAGGCGCCGAGCAGGGCCGGGCTGCTGCCGCGGCCGGGCCGGGTGCCGTGCCCGTTGCTCCAGACCGTGTGCCGCCACGAGCCGATAGCGCCCGAGGCGTCCAACCCGGCCTCGATGTCGATGGCCATGGCCGGACCGAACGGGCAGCTGGCCAGCTCGTCGGCCCGGCTCCACTGCACCCGCACCGGGCGCCCCGGCGCTGCCCGCGCCAGCCAAGCGGCATCGAACGCCGCATCGTCGGCCGGGTTGTGGCCGTAGCACCCGGCGCCCTCCACGTGCTGCACCGTAACCGACCCGACGTCCATGCCGAACGCGAGCGCCAAGTCGCGGCGCAGATTGTAGATGCCCTGGCTATGGGTCCAGACCGACAGCGCCGCGCCGTCGGCGCGGGCCAGGGCGCAGGACGGCGCGATCGAGGCGTGGGCAAGATACGGTCGGGCGAAGCGTCGCCGCAACATCACTCCGGGCACGGCATCGGCCGATCCGTGCTGCCAGATCTCCGGGGCGTCGGCCGCCGCCGTGCGCAGCCAGGCCGCCAAGGCGTGCTGGTCCGGCAATTCGTCTGCCGGGCTGTCCCACGCGGCGGACGCGCGAAGGGTCGCGAGCGCCTGTTCGGCTTGCGCCTCGGCGCCCGCCAGCAAACCGACCAGCGAGCCGTCGCGCACGACCGCGACGACGCCCGGACAGGCCAGCGTTGGCGCCTCGTCGAGGCTTTGCAGCCGCGCGGCGGGAGAAGGCGGGCGGAGCATGCGGCCGTGGAGCATGCCGGGCAGTTGCAGGTCATGGATGAAGCGCGGCCGGCCGAACGCCTTGTCGGGCAAATCGATCCGCGCGGCCGGCTGCGGCGCGGCGGCGGCTTCGGCGGGCTTGCCGTCGGCGTCGCGGGCCAGCAGCGCGTCATCGGCCAGCGCCCAATAGCTGGTGCCGGCGCCAGTGGGCGCTGTCATCTCGCCATCCCGGAGCGCGAGTTCGGCGGCGGGGCAGTTGAGACGGCGGGAGGCTTCGGCAAGGTAGATCGCCCGCACCTCGGCGGCGACCTGCCGCAACGCCGCGCCGGAGTGCTGTATGGACAGGCTGCCCGAGGTCACGCCCTCATCCGGGCTGCCGGCGGTGCTGGCCGCGATGGGACGGACCTGGTCGGCTCGCACGCCAAGCTCCCGCGCCACGATCTGCGCGAGCGCGGTGAGGATGCCCTGGCCGAGCTCCACCTTGCCGGACCGCATCTCGACGAACCCGTCGGGCCGGATGCGCAGCCATTGATCGAGCCGCCGGTTGGCGTCGAGGCTCCCGGGCCGGCGCACCATGTCGCTCACCGGCACGCGGCCTCAACGGCGCGGACCATGCGGTTATGCGCGCCGCAGCGGCAAAGGTTGCGGTCGAGCGCCTCCCTGATACTGGCCTCGTCCGGGTGCTGCTGCCGGCGCAATAGGGCGGCGGCGCTGATCAGCACGCCGGACCAGCAATAGCCGCATTGCCCGGCTTGGTGGTCCAGGAACGCCGCCTGCAGCGGATGCGGCCGCTCCGGCGTGCCAAGCCCCTCAACCGTGATCACCTCCTTGCCCGCCACCAACCATAGCGGCGTCGTGCAGGCGGGGACGGCGTAGCCGTCGAGCAGCACCATGCAGGCCCCGCACTGCCCGGCGCCGCAGCCGAACCGCGTGCCGGTCAGCTTCAACGTCGCGCGCAGCACGTCCAGCAACGGCGTGCCGTCATCGCCGGGCACGTCGTGCGACAAGCCATTGATCGTGACCGGGCGCACAGGTCAGCGACCGACCTGGGCGCCGGAGATCTTCACGACCTTGGACCATTTGACGATATCGGCGTCCAGGAACGTCTTGAACCCGGCCGGCGTCATCGTCATCGGCGCCGCGCCCTGCTCCTCCCAGGCGCTCTTCACCTCCGGCTTGTTCACCGCCGCCGTCACGGCTGCATTGAGCTTGTCCTCGACATCGGCGGGCGTGCCTTTCGGCGCCATCAAGCCAAGCCAAATTGTCGCCTCAAAGCCCGGCAGCGTGCTGGCGACGGTCGGCAGGGTCGGCAATACGTCCGACTTCTCGAGCCCGGTGGTGGCTAGCGCTTTTACCTTGCCAGCGGCGATGAAGCTGGTCATCGTCGTGGTCGCGTCGAACATCATGTCCACGTGGCCGCCGATCACGTCGATGCGGGCCGGGCTGCTGCCCTTATAAGGGATGTGCAGAATGTCGATCCCTGCCATCTGCTTGAACAGTTCGCCGGCCATATGGTACGGCGTGCCGGGGCCGGAGGAGGCGAAAGTGAGGTCGCCGGGATTGGCCTTCGCCATGGCGATCAACTCGGGCACAGAGTTCGCGCCGAGGTCGGGGCGCGTGACCAGCACGAGGTCGGACGCGTTGATCGGCGCCACCGGCACGAAGTCGGTCATCAGCTTGAACGGCTTCTTGGCGAACAGCGTCTCGTTCACCGTGTGCGTGTTGGACATCAGCAGCAGCGTATAGCCGTCGGCCGGGCTGTTCTTGACCGCCTCCGTGCCGATGATCGACCCGGCGCCGGGCCGGTCATCGATGATGAACGGCTGGCCCAGCGAGGCCTGCAGGTGCGGCGACAGCAGCCGTGCGTAAACGTCAGCCGAGCCGCCGGCGGCGAACGGCACGATGATGGTGACCGGGTGATCGGGGTAGGCGTCCGCCGCCCGGGCCGCCCGGGTGAGCATCGAAGCGCCGATCAAGCCCACGGCGATGCGGCGGGAGAATTCATTGTCCATCGTCGTCTTACCTTTACCGGAAGATCTGCGAGAACTGTTCCTTGATCGATCGCGTGTTGCCTTCGATCTCGCCGTAGTCCACCGGCATCAAGTTCAATCCCGAGAGCGTCGGCGAGCCGCTCGGCGGCGGCGCCGTCTTCACCGCCGCGTAGCCGCCGCCGTCCGGGAACACGGCCTGAACCTTGTCGCTCAGCATGAAGGCGGCCAGCAGTTTCGCGGCGTTCGGGTGCGGCGAGCCCTTGATGACCGCCGTCGGCGACGGGATCACGAACACCCCCTCCTCCGGGATGACGCTAAGGATCTCGTGCCCGGCCTCACGGTTCTCGGCGATGTAGCTGTCGAGCACGCCGACGCCGATGCTGCGTTCGCCGGATTTGAGGTTTTCAGACACTTGCTGGTTGCTCGGCACCACCATAATGTCGTTGGCGCGCAGCTTGCGATAGTAATCCCACCCGAATTTCTGGCTTAGCGTGCCGACCACGATCAATTGCAGGCTGGTGAAGGACGGATCGGTCATCACCAGCCGGCCTTTGTACTTCGGGTCCGTCAGGTCCATCCAGCCCTTCGGCACGTCCGCGTCGACGACCTTGTCGGTGCGGACGGCGATGGTCATGAGGTTGAGTCGTTGCGCGACCCACAGCCCATCCGGGTCCTTCGCCTGGGCAGGCGCCTCGTCGAACCCTGCCGGCTTGAACGGCACGAACACGCCCTTGCTGCCGAGCAGGCGGGAGGCCGCCGGGTCCGACGTGGTCAGCAGGTCGGCGGCGACCAAGCGGCCCGAGTACTCCTGCATGAAGCGACGCAGGATGGCGCTGCCGCCGGAGCGGAACAGGTCAACCTCGATGCCGTAATCGGCCTGGAACAACTGCGCGATCTCGTTGGCCTGCGCGATCGGCGTCGAGCTGTACCAGACGACCTTGCCCTCTTTCTTGGCCGCCGCCACATCGGGCGCGTCCTGGGCACGCGCGAGATGGGGGGCGGCGAGCGCAAGGCCGGCTGTGGCCAGCCAGGCACGGCGGCTGATCGGCATGGTTTCCTCCATTTATGGCTTATGTGCCTCTGTAACTGGGCTCCGGACGCGAGAAGAAGTCGAGTAGGATGTGATACACCAGCATGTAGTTCTTCTGCTGGAACGAGGCGTGCGAGATGCCCGGCATGACGGTGAACTGCTTGTCCGGGTTCGACAGCAGCTTATAGAACTCGATCAGGTCGTCGAAGCTGGCGATCCCGTCATATTGCCCGCGCATGACGATCGTGGGCACGGTGATCAGCGCCGGGTCGATGATCGGCAGGCGGGAGCACATGTCCACGTAGGTGCCGGTCGGCATGGAGTCGTCGAGCGACAAGATCGCGTCGGCGAAAGCCTCGACGACCTCCGGCGCCGCCGTGCCGGGATGGTCGCGCTGGAAGATGCTGTGCACGAAGGGCCGGTCGATCGGGCGGCGGTTGCGGCTGATGAAGTCCGGCAGCTTCTTGCGCCGCTCCGCCAGCGTGGGGCTGCCCTCGCCGGTCCAGACGAAGGCGTCCAGCGCCAGTCGCGCCACCCGGTCCGGATGTCGCTCCGCGAACTTCGCCGCCCGCAGCGCGCCGGAGGAGATGCCGTACATCAACAGCTTACCCGTGTCGCCCTGCGCCGCGATGTAGTCCGACGCCGCTTCCAGGTCGTCCGCGCCGGTATCGATGTCGCTGTTGATGTCACGGTCTTTGCCGGACCGGCCGTAGCCTTCCATGTCCACGCACCACGTGTCGAAGCCCTGTTCGGCGAAGTAGGCCATCGCCGAGGAATGCGGCCTGCCCGGCACGTCGAGGTCGAAGGTCGGCTGCGACGCCATCGAGGAGCCGTGCACGAACAGAATCGTGCCGCGGCTCGCGCCCTGGGCTGGGATATCATACATGAACAGGGACACGTCCCCCTTCTTGGTCCAGTGTTCGCGGCCCTTGCCGGAGATGCTCTTTGCGGCGGTCGTGGCTGACATGCGGTCTCCTCCTCAGGTTCGGGCAAATACGTTGCATTGCGCCGGGTCGATCGTGGCGGCGACGTGGACGCCCGGCGCGTGGCTTTCGAGCGGATGGGTCTGCACGCGCAGCGTCGCGCCGCTGGGCAAGCGAAGCCAGTGCTCGGTCATGTTGCCAAGGAAGACCTGCTCGGCCACGGTGCCGGACAGGCTGGCAGGACCGCCTCCCGGCGGGGTCAGGCGGATATCTTCGGGCCTGACCGCGACATCGACGGCATCGCCGGCCGAGAGGCCGGAGGGCAAGGCGACGCGCAGCGTCTCGCCGCCGTCCAGCGTGACCGCGCCCAGGGCCGACACGCGGCCTGGCAGGAAGTTCACCAGGCCCATGAAGTCCGCCACCACCTTGTTGGCCGGCCGGCGATACACCTCGTGCGGCGTGCCGTATTGCTGCAACTGGCCCTTCGACATGACGGCGATCCGGTCGGACAGCGCCAGCGCCTCGGCCTGGTCGTGGGTGACGTAGACGAAGGTGATCCCGGTCCGCCGCTGCAACTGCTTCAGCTCGCCCCGCATATGCTCGCGCAGCTTGGCGTCGAGGTTGCTGAGCGGCTCGTCGAACAGCAGGATGCCAGGCTCCACCACCAGGCTGCGCGCCAACGCCACCCGCTGCTGCTGCCCGCCGCTCAGCTCCGCCGGGAACCGGCCGCCGAGGCCCGCGAGCCCGACCTGACCAAGCGCCGCATCGACGTCCTGCCGCAGCGCCGAACCCGAGACCCGCCGCATGCGCAAGCCGAAGCCGGCGCCTGCGGCCTGCCAGCCCCCAGTGCCGCGGCCGCGCAAACATGCCGGTCGGCGATCCACAGCGCGCCAGGTTGCGCGCTGCCCAGCAGCGGCGCCACCGCGGCGCTCGCTCGCGTGCGCGTCCTCGTGGGCCGCCAGGTCGGTCACCAGGCCGCTGTCCGGCCCATACGCCGCCAGCGACTGCCCGGACAGCGCCGCGGAGCATACGCAGGGGCGCCGGAGGCGTCTCGCTCGCGGGCAGATGACGGCCCGCCAGCATGCGCAGCCGCCAGCCGCTCGGCGCTGCCCTGCACAAGCGCCCGCAGGGGCACAGCGCCGAGCGGCGCACCTTCTCATGCAGCGAGGCCGGCGACACCAGCAGGGTCGCCATCTGCCGTGCCGCCGCGTGCAGGCTGGGACGCAAACCCAGCGACACCAGCGTGGCCAGCTCCGACATAGCCAAGACCAACAGCTCACGCGCGCACGGCTCGTCGCGATTGGCCTCGGACGCCTCGTCCGCCCGGCCCGCCGGCAGCGCATGGTCCAGCGCAAGCCGCGCCGTCACGCTCGCCGGCCCGTGCCGCTCGAACCGCTCCAGAACCGCGGGCCAAACCGACCCGGCCTCACCCGAGGCACTCATCCATCAAGGCCGGGAGTGCAATGACCACGCTGGAAGGGCCGTGCCTAAAAACCCCATGACGGACGCGCCGCACGCTTCCCAACCCGCGGCCCCGGGCGTAGAACGCGCGCCCATGACAACCGTGCTGCTGATCGTCCACCTGTTCGTTACCCTCGCCCTCATCGGCGTCGTGCTGATCCAGCGCAGCGAGGGGGGCGGGCTTGGCATTGGGTCCTCTCAGGGGATGGGCGGGTTCATGTCCGGGCGGGGGACGGCGAACCTGCTGACGCGGGCGACGGCGGTGCTGGGGACGATCTTCTTCGTGCTGTCGCTGTCGCTCGCGTTGCTGAACCGGGGAACGACCGGGGTGGGACGGTCGTTGCTCGACAATCCGCCGCCGGCGACGAGCAGCCCTGGGCCCGCGTCTCCCGAGTCGCCGGCCCCTGCCGCGCCGAAAGCTCCGCAAGTGCCGACGAACTGACGATTTCCGTGCCCGGGTTTCCGCATGCGCGCTGCTTGCTGTATCAGGAGCGTCCATGACGCGGTTTGTCTTCATCACCGGCGGCGTGGTGTCCTCGTTGGGCAAGGGGGTCGCGTCGGCAGCCCTCGGGGCCTTGCTGCAGGCGCGTGGCTACAGCGTCCGGCTGCGCAAGCTCGACCCCTATCTGAACGTCGATCCGGGGACGATGAGCCCCTACCAGCATGGCGAGGTGTTCGTCACCGACGACGGGGCGGAGACGGATCTCGACCTCGGGCATTACGAGCGGTTCACCGGCGTGCACGCGACGCAGCGGGACAACGCGACGACGGGGCGCATCTACTCCGAGGTGATCGCCAAGGAGCGCCGGGGGGATTACCTGGGCGCCACGGTGCAGGTCATTCCGCACATCACCGACGCCATCAAGGAGGCGATCACGCGGGAGGTCGATGAGGTCGATTTCGCGTTGATCGAGATCGGCGGCACGGTGGGCGACATCGAGAGCCTGCCGTTCCTGGAGGCGATCCGGCAATTGGCCAACGACCTGAGCGCCGGGCAGTGCATGTTCGTGCACCTGACGCTGGTGCCGTATATCCCGAGCGCCGGGGAGCTGAAGACCAAGCCGACGCAGCACTCGGTCAAGGAGCTGCAGAACGCGGGCATCCAGCCCGACATGCTGCTCTGCCGCTGCGACCGGCAGATCCCGGACGGCGAGCGGCGCAAGATCGCCAATTTCTGCAACGTGCGCCCGCAGGCGGTGATCGCCGCGCTCGACGTCGATACCATCTACGCCGTGCCGATCAGCTATCACGCGGACGGGATGGACCGCGAGGTGCTGCGCCATTTCGGCCTGCCGTTCGACGAGGAGCCTGACCTGTCCGCCTGGCAGCAGGTGGTTGACGTGGTGCGCGCGCCCGAGGGCGAGGTGCGGATCGCGGTGGTGGGCAAGTACATCAGCCTGCTGGACAGCTATAAAAGCCTCGCCGAGGCGCTGATCCACGGCGGGATCAGGCATCGCGTGCGGGTGCGCCTGGACTGGGTGGACAGCCAGGTGTTCGAGACGCCCGACGCGGTGGCCCGGCTGGAAGGCGTCCACGGCATCCTGGTGCCGGGCGGGTTCGGCGAGCGGGGGACGCCGGGCATGATCGCGGCGGTGCGGTTCGCCCGCGAGCGGCGGGTGCCGTTCTTCGGCATCTGCTTCGGGATGCAGATGGCGGTGATCGAGTGCGCGCGGAACATGGCGGGGCTCGATGATGCGTCGTCGAGCGAATTTGGGCCGTGCGAGACGCCGGTGGTCGGGCTATTGACGGAATGGGCGCGAGGGACTGCGATGGAACGACGGGCGGAGGGCATGGATTTGGGCGGGACGATGCGGCTGGGGGCCTACCCGGCGGTGCTGGATGAGGGATCGCTGATCGGCGGGATCTACGGCGAGACGGAGATCCATGAGCGGCACCGGCACCGCTACGAGGTCAACGTCAACTACCGCCGCGCGCTCGAGGCGAGCGGGATGCGGTTCGCGGGCATGTCGCCGGACGGGGTGCTGCCGGAGACGGTGGAGCTGCCGGGCCATCCGTGGTTCATCGGGGTGCAGTATCATCCCGAGCTGAAATCGAAGCCGCTCGACCCGCATCCGCTGTTCGCCGGGTTCATCGGCGCGGCGGTCAGGCAGTCGCGCCTTGTCTGAGGAGATCGACGAGCTGCCGGAGGGCATGGACGATGCCGGGCCGGACGTGCCGGAGCCGGCGGGGCCGCATACCGTGCGCGTCCGCGACGTCCGGGTGGCGAATGACCTGCCGTTCGTGCTGATCGCCGGGCCGTGCCAGATCGAGAGCGAGCAGCACGCCTTCGAGATGGCCGAGGCGCTGCAGCGGATCGCGAGCGCGGCCGGGGTGCCGCTGATCTATAAATCCAGCTTCGACAAGGCCAACCGCACGAGCGCCCAGGCGGCGCGCGGGGTCGGGATGCCGAGGGGCCTGTCCATCCTGGCCGCGGTGCGGGAGCGGTTCCGGATGCCGGTGCTGACCGACGTTCACGACCCGCGCCAGTGCGACCCGGCGGCGGAGGCGGTCGACGTGCTGCAGATCCCCGCGTTCCTGTGCCGGCAAACGGATCTGCTGATCGCGGCCGGCGAGACGGGGCGGGCGGTCAACGTGAAGAAGGGGCAGTTCCTGGCGCCCTGGGACATGGCGCACGTGGCGGCCAAGATCGCCGAGACCGGCAACGAAAGCATCCTGCTGACCGAACGCGGCGCGAGTTTCGGCTACAACACGCTGGTCAATGATTTCCGGGCCTTGCCGCTGATGGCGCGCACCGGTTACCCGGTGGTGTTCGACGCGACGCACTCGGTGCAGCAGCCGGGAGGGCAGGGGGCCTCCTCCGGCGGCCA
This sequence comes from Acetobacteraceae bacterium, assembly GCA_965217935.1. Taxonomy (GTDB): domain Bacteria; phylum Pseudomonadota; class Alphaproteobacteria; order Acetobacterales; family Acetobacteraceae; genus JBBROS01. The sequence continues at coordinate 3,302,729 of OZ244581.1, forward strand.
GCGGGAGTTCGCCCCGGCGCTGGCGCGGGCGGCGCTGGCCGTGGGCGTGGCGGCGGTGTTCATCGAGACGCATCAAGACCCGGATCGCGCGCCGAGCGACGGGCCGACGATGATCCCGTTGCAGGAGATGCCGGCGTTGCTGACGCGGCTGCGGCAGTTCGACGACCTGGCCAAGAACTTCGCCGGCGTCACGGACCCCGGCGCGACGTGAGCCGCGGCTTGTGCCGACCCATGATCGGCGCGGCTTGAGCCAACTTAGGATTGGCCCGGCGTGAACCGAGGCACGCTCGGGGCCGCGTTCGCCGCGGGCGGCAGCAACCTCGATCTGATGCGCCTCGCCGGCGCGGCGCTGGTGCTGGTCAGCCATTCCTGGGTGCTGACCGGGCGTGCGGAAAGCGAGCCGTTCGCGCCGCTGTTGCTGAACTACACGGACGGCGGCGGGCTCGCGGTGGCGATGTTCTTCGTCGTCAGCGGCTTCCTGATCGCGCGCTCGGCGATGCTGCATCCGGTGGCCGACTACCTGCGGGCGCGGGCGCTGCGCATCTACCCGGCCTTCGCGGCGGCGATCCTGGCGCAGACGTTCGCCGTCGGGCTGGCCGCGACCACGCTGCCTGCAGGGACGTATCTCAGCGATGGCGCAACATGGGATGCGGCGCTGCGCGGCCTCCTGTTCAGTCCGCGGCTCGGTCTGCCGGGCGTGTTCGAGGGCAACCCGCTGCCCTCGGCGGTGAACGGCTCGCTGTGGACCTTGCGGATCGAGGTCCTGTGCTACGGCGGCCTGTTGGGCATGGCCGTGCTGGGCCTACTGCGGCGGGGCCGGGTGCTGCTCGCGGTGGCGGGCGGATTCGCGGCGCTGGGGGTCACGATCGCGGCGCGGGCGGGGCTTGCGCCGTCCGCGTTGGGAACGCTGCGGGTCGTGTCGATCCTGGACTGCGGGCTGCATTTCATCGCGGGCGCCGCGCTTTGGTGCTATCGCGACCAGGCGCCGCGGCGATGGTGGCTGGCAGGTTTGGGTGTGGGCGCGTTGGCGGCCGGGCGGGAGAGCTGGGCGGGGCCGGTGCTGTTCCACCTCGTGCTGCCCTACCTGGTGCTTTGGCTGGCGCTGACGCCGCCGGTCGCGGCCGGGCTGCTGCGGCGGCTGGGCGACGTGTCTTACGGGACGTATCTTTACGCATTCCCGGTGCAGCAATCGTTGCTGGCGGCGTTCGGGCCGGGAATGGGGCCGGTCGGGCTGGCATTGACGGCTTTGCCGATCGCGCTCGGCTGCGGGATGCTGTCGCGCTGGGCGGTGGAGCGGCCGGCGTTGCGGTGGCGACGTCTGCGTGTCGCGCCTGGGCGGCCGGCTGAGATGGGGCGGCCATGATACGCGGGGAGGGTTTCCCATGCGCACGCTCAACGGATTGGCCGCGTAAGATCCGAACGCCCCGCATTCCTTGTAACCGAGGCAGTGACACCGCCGGAGCGCCTCAACCAACTTTAGACTGCAAACGCCCTGACTGGAAAATCAGGGCGTCAATTGCCAGTCCAGATCAGTGTTGGACCCTTGCCGCCCTTACATAGTCAGGGCGGCAAGGGTCTAGTCGGCTTGACCCATATGCGTTAACGCAATCCGCATGGGTTCGCTGGAGAGCTGCTGCAAGCCAGTCAATGCTTCGCTGTAGTCAATGATCAGGTATAACGGCGACGTAATCGACAAGGCCGACAATACGACGACGATGTAGATCAATTTGTTGCGCGGAGCGGTCAGGGCAAAGATCGCGAACACGATCGAGAGCCACGAAGTCAGTATCGATAGGAAAGCCCACGAGACTGTCGAGTTGGCGGAGAAGACCAAGCGCCAGCGCTGCTGGATCGTCTGCGCCACGCGGTCGCGCAATCGCGCGGCTGTCTGCCGATGAAACTCGGTCCCTGGCGCAAGACGCCCAATGGCCACGTCAATGTCCGAGAGCATGTTGCCAAGGGCCGCGCCCTCCACGCTGCGTAACCCTGAAGCGTGATCGAAGCGCGGGTAGCGGCCGGGCGGCAATGGTTCGCCCGGCCATGTGTCGGCGATCGCTGCAGCAGTGTAGCTTCGTAGCAGCTTGCGAATGACGTCCGCTTCAGCGCCATACACGCGGAGACGATGATCGAGTTCGATCAAATCCGCGCCGAACACTCTCAATTCGTTGTTGAGCTCATCGAATCTTTCTTTGGCGGAGGAGGTCAGCAACCCGAGCACGAGCGCCGAGAAGGTCAGCAGCATTCCCATAAGGAGCCGGACGCTTTCCACCGACTTCTCTGAAACGAAACGTTCATGCAGCTTGCGTTGCGCGCTCCATCCGGCGGCCGCACTGAGCAGCAGCGTCATGAAGACCAGGGCTGGGAACGCGACGTACAAAACTGGCTCAGGTTATCCTGCCACTTCATTTGGCGCCTCTCGTCCGGCCAGCACCGCGTCGATTCCGTCCAGCACGAGGAATCCCATCGCGTCGCGCGTCTCCACCGTGGCGCTGCCCAAGTGCGGCAGCAGGACGACGTTTTCGAGCTCCAGGTAGCGCTCACTGACTCGCGGCTCATCGTTGTAGACGTCAAGCCCGGCGGCTGCGACCCGGCCCGACCGCAGCGCGTCGATCAGCGCATCGTCGTCGATCAAGGCGCCTCGGGCCGCGTTGGCGACGATTGCGCCCGGCGGCAGCTTGGCAATGCGCTCGGCGTTCAGCCAGCGCCGCGTGCCTGCCCCGCCCGGCGCGTGGAGGGAAAGCACGTCGCAGGCCGCGAGGAAGCTGTCGTCGCCGGCGTGGTACGTCGCCTCGCCCTCCAGGTCCGGGGGCAGGCGCTGCTGGTCGCGGTAGTGCGTCTCCATCCCGAACCCGCGCGCCATCCGCGCCAGCTCGCGCCCGATCCGGCCCATGCCGAAGATGCCCAGCCGCCGGCCCGAGACCAGCGTGCCCAGCAACTGCGTCGGCGCCCACCCACCCCAGCCGCCGCCGCGCACCAGCCGCTCGCCCTCGTTGGCCCGGCGCGCGGCGGCCAGGATCAGCAGCATCGCGCATTCCGCGGTCGCCACGCTCAGCACGTCCGGCGTATGGACCACCTTTATGCCCCGCGCCCGCGCCGCGGCCACGTCCACGTGGTCGAACCCGACGCTGAAGGTGCCGATCACCCGCACGCTGTCCGGCAGGCGGGCGATCACCTGACCGTCCACCCGCTCCGCCGGGCAGCACAGCACCGCGTCCGCGCCCTGCGCCCGGGCGATGATGTCGTCGCCCGTGACCGGCATGTCGTCGGCGTTCAAGCGCGCCTCGTAGTCCCGCGCCGCGCGCGCCTCCACTGCGGCGGGGAGGCGGCGGGTGACGAGGAGGACCGGCTTCATCGGCTCAGCTCCACAACGGGTCGATCGCCGGGCGGCCGGCCAGCACCGCGGCGATGTTGTCGAGCGCGCGGAAGCCCATGGCGTTGCGGGTCTCGGTCGTGGCGCTGCCCATGTGCGGCGTCAGGAACACGTTCGGCAGCTCGGCGAGGCGGCGGTCGAACGCCGGTTCCGTCCGGTATACGTCAAGCCCGGCGGCGAACAGGTGGCCGCTCTTCAGAGCCTCGATCAGTGCGTCCTCGTCGATCAGGGCGCCGCGGGCGGCGTTGATCAGCACCGCGCCTTTCGGCAGTAGACTGATCGTTTCGCGGTTCATCAGCTTGTCCGTGGCCGCCCCGCCCGGCGCGTGCAGGGAGAGCAGCGCGCAACGCGGCAACATCTCGTGCAGCGAGGAAACGAACTCGGCGCCGTCCTCCTGATCCGGCGCCGCCCGCGCCACGTCGGTATAGAGCACCGTCATGCCGAAGCCGCGCCCCCGCCGGGCCACGGCGCGGCCGATGCGGCCGAAACCGACGATCCCCAGCGTTTTGCCGCTGGCCCGGATACCCAGCATGTCGCGCATCCCGAAGCTGCGGCCCCAGCCTTCGCGCATGACCGCGCCGTATTCCCCGGCGCGGCGGCACGCGCCGAGCAGGAGCAGGAAGGCAAGGTCGGCGGTGCAGTCGGTCAGCACCTCCGGCGTGTTGGTGACGACGAGGCCCCGGGCCTTCGCGGCGGCGACGTCCACGTGGTCGAAGCCCACGCTGCAAGTGGCGGCCACTTTCACGCGCTCCGGCAGGCGGGCGACCAGGTCCGCGTTCAATTTCAGGTTGCTGCTGAAGAACAAGGCATCTGCGCGGTGTGCTTCGAGCGCCGCGACGACCTCGTCCGGCGAGGCGTCCCGCTCGTCGAATACGTGCGCGTCGAACTCTTCCTGCGCCCGTGCCGTGACCGAGGGGGGCACGGGACGGGCCACCACGATGCGTTGCTTTGCCATTGCCGGTTCCTCCTGTTGCTTGGCCGCATCATGGCCGGGGTTGCCCCTGGGCGGAAGGGGCGGCAGGTTGAGGCCATGCAGCACGCTCGTCTCGCCGTCGACATCGGGGGCACGTTCACCGACCTTGCCATCGAGCACGGCCCGGCCCGGACCACGATGAAGGTCCTGACCACGCCCTCGGAGCCGGAGCGCGGCGTGCTGGACGGGATCGCGGCCTTGCTGCGTCAGGCCGGGCTTGCAGCGGCCGACATCGGCATCTTCGTCCACGGCACGACGCTCGCCACCAACGCGATCATCGAGCGCAAAGGGGCACGGACGGCGCTGGTCACCACGCAGGGGTTCCGCGACGTGCTGGCGCTCGGCAACGAGAGCCGCTACGACCAGTACGACCTAAACATCGTGCTGCCGCAGCCGCTGGTTCCGCGCCATCTTCGCCTGCCGGTGCCGGAGCGGCTGGACAATCTGGGCGAGGTGCTGCTGCCGCTTGACGAGGGCGCGGTCGCGGCGCTGGTCCCGATCCTGCGGCGCGAGGCTGTCGAGAGCGTCGCGGTCGGCTACCTGCACAGCTTCGCCAACCCGGCGCATGAGCGGCGCACGCGCGATTTGCTCAGGGCGGCCTTGCCGGACCTGGCCGTCAGCCTGTCGTCGGACGTCTCGCCCGAGATGCGCGAGTGGGAGCGGTTCAGCACGACGGCCGCCAACGCCTACGTGCAGCCGCTGATCAGCGGCTACCTCGGGCGGCTTGAACAGGGGCTTCGCGAGATCGGCGTCGAGGCGCCGGTGTTCCTCATGCTTTCCGGCGGCGGGCTGACGACGATCGAGACGGCCCGCCGGTTCCCGATCCGGCTGGTCGAGAGCGGGCCGGCCGGGGGCGCTATCTTCGCCGCCGACATCGCGCGGACCTGCGGGCTGGAGCGGGTGCTCAGCTTCGACATGGGGGGAACCACCGCCAAGATCTGCCTGATCGACGCGTTCCAGCCGCAAACCTCGCGCACGTTCGAGGTGGCCCGCGTCGGGCGGTTCAAGAAAGGCTCCGGGCTGCCGCTGCGGATTCCGGTGATCGAGATGGTCGAGATCGGCGCCGGCGGCGGCAGCTTGGCGCACCTTGATGCGTTGGGCCGGATCGCGGTCGGCCCGGAGAGCGCCGGGGCGGACCCGGGGCCAGCCTGCTATGGCCGCGGCGGCGAGCGGCCCGCGGTGACGGACGCCAACCTGGCGCTCGGCCGGTATGAGCCGGCGCGGTTCGCCGGCGGCACGATGGCGCTCGACATGGCCGCGGCGGAACGGGCGCTGGACGCCGCGGTCGGCGGGCCGCTCGGGCTGGCGCCCGGGATCGCGGCGTTGGGCGTGATCGAGATGGTGGACGAGAACATGGCCAACGCCGCGCGCGTCCATGCCATCGAGAGCGGCAAGACCTATGCCGGGCGCACGCTGATCGCGTTCGGCGGCGGCGGGCCGGTCCATGCTTACCGGGTTGCCGAGAAGGTGGGGATCGGCCGCGTGCTCGTGCCGGTCGGCGCGGGCGTCGGCAGCGCCATCGGCTTCCTGCGCGCTCCGGTCGGCTACGAAGTGGTGCGCAGCCTGTATCAGCGGCTCGGCACGTTCGAGGCGGACGCCGTCAACGAGCTGCTCGCCGGCATGGCTGCCGAGGCCGCGGCGGCGGTCGCGCTCGGCAGCTTCGGCGCGGACACGGTGGAGACGCGCACGTTATACATGCGCTATGTCGGGCAAGGGCATGAGATCCCGGTGCCCTTGCCGGTCGAGGCGCTGACCGAGGCCGGCGTCGGCAGGCTGCGTGCCGCGTTCGATGCCGCGTATGCGCGGTTTTACGACCGGCCGGTGCCGGGTTCGGATGTCGAGATCATGAGTTACGCGGTGACGGTCAGCACCGTGGCCGGCGCCGTGCCGTCGCCGGCGCTGCCTGAACCCGTGCCCGCTCCGCCCCGGCGGCAAGCGGTACGCGATACGGCGACCGGCGAGGTGGCGGACTGGACGGTGCATGACCGATCCAGCCTCGGTGCGGACGCCCGCGTTGCCGGCCCGGCCATCATCGCCGAGGATGAAACGAGCACGCTGGTCGGGCCCGGCTGGGTTGCCGCCATCGACGCGCGCGGCGTCCTGGATATGCGGCGGGATTTGAAGGGCGGCTGACAGGCTTGAAGCTGACGTCTACGGCTGATCGGACTGACAAAACATGACAGTAACGATTGATTAACAATTAGCGTATAAGCAGTAGGCATTGTAATATGCCTTCAAACGCTAGGTTGATGTCTTTTGGCAGATAATTACCGTTTCGTTGGCGGAGAGGCATTCGTTCCCTCGCGCGTTTTGCGGGAGGGATGGCAATACCGCTCCGCGCCGCCCAGCGACGCGGCCCCGCCCGCGGACGGCATTTGGCAACCGGTCATGCTGCCCGACGACGTGGGTATCGCGGAGAGTGACGCGCTCGATCACTGGTTCCGGCTTGATGCGGAGCTGCCCGGCGGGTCAACGCTGGAGTTCCGCGGCCTCGCGACGCTGTCGGAGGTTTGGCTCGACGGCGCGCTGCTGTGCCGTCACGAGACCATGTTCCGCCCGTTGCGGATAACGGTTCCGGGTTCCGGCGGCGGTCGGCTCGATCTATGCTTCCGGGCGCTCGCGGCAAGCCATCGGCGCATGAAGCGTCCGCGCTGGCGCAACCGGCTGGTCGAGGATGAGACGTTCAGGGGGGTGCGGACATCGCTGCTCGGGCGCATGGCGCGCACGGGGCGGCCGGTTATCGGGCCGTTCCGCCCGGTTGTGCTGCACCCGCCGGGCGCGGCGCCGCGCCTGGAGCGGCTGCATGCGACGCTGCAGGATGGCGCCGGAATGATCGAGGTATGGTTCTCAGGGCCGAATGCGGCCCGGTGCGCCGGGTTCGTCACGGCGGGCGGCCAGCAGGCGCGGCTGGAGCCGCAAGGCGAAGGTTTAGTTGCCAGGCTGACGCTACCCGATCCGCCGCTTTGGTGGCCGCATACGCATGGCGAACCGACCTTGGTCGAGGTGACGGCTTCGCTCGATGGGCAGGAGATGCCGCTGGGCAGGACCGGATTCCGCTCGGTTGAGCGAGCGGGCCACGGCGGGCTGGCCCTGCGCGTCAACGGCGAGACGGTCTTCTGCCGCGGCGCATTATGGAGTGGTGGCGGCGAGGCGACGCTGCCGACGGCGCGGAGCGGCGGCATCAACATGCTCCGCGTTCCTGGATATGCCGTGTACCCGGAACGGAGCTTTTTCGAGGCGTGCGATAAGCTAGGGTTACTAGTCTGGCAGGATTTTATGTTTGCCCGAGCGGATTACCCGCGCAATTCCTCTTTCCTGGAGGAGGCAGGCGCGGAGGCGCGGTGGTTTCTCGATGAAACGGCAGGCTCGCCATCTTTGGCAGTATTATGCGGCGGACATGAGGTCACTCAAGCTGCCGCGATGGCTGGCCGCCCTGTTGCGGAGTGGCAACACCCTTTGTTTAACGAGATCCTGCCGGATTCGGTTGTTTCTCTTCGGCCGGACGTTGTCTATGTGTCGAACGCGCCTTTCAATGAGCAACGCGATGGACTGCCGCCCTTCGCCGTGTCCGCTTCGGTGACGCACTACTTCGGCATCGGAGGGTATTTGCGGCCGTTATCGGATTCCGCCGGGGTTCGCTTCGCTGCCGCCTGCCTGGCGTTCGCCAACCCGGAAGACCCGGACGAATGCCGGGCGCTCTCGCCCGTTCCCGGCGATGCCGGCTGGCAGCAGGCGGTCCCGCGCGACCTCGGCGCGTCTTGGCATTTCGACGATGTGCGGGATCATTACGTCGCGACGCTGTTTCAGCAGGACCCCGCGTCGCTGCGCCGGACCGACCCCGAGCGCTGGCTCGCATTTGGGCGTGCGGCCGTGGCTTTGTCGATGCAGTCGGCCTTCGCCGCATGGCGCACCGATCCGCGCTGCGGCGGCGGTTTGGTGCTGTCGTGGCAGGATCACGCGCCTGGACCTGGCTGGGGGATCATGAGCAGCAACGGACGTCCGAAATCTGCCTTTCATGCGCTCGCCGGCGTGCTTGGACCGATCCAGGCGCTGCTGGTCGATAAGGGATTGGACGGGGTGGTCGCGCACCTGTTCAACGAAACGGCCCGGCCCCGCCTGGTGCGCCTGCAACTCCGCGGCCTCACGCCGGGCGGGGCCGTTCAGGTATTGGCCGAGACCGAGCATGCGCTCGATGCACGCGGTCATGCCGTGCGTCCAGCGACGGCGCTGATGGGCCGCTTCCAGGACCTGGCCGGGAGCTGGCAGTTCGGTCCGCCGCCGTACAGGGCGTTGAGCGCTTGTCTCAGCGATGTCGAAAGCAAGGCAGTCTTGTCCGAAGCCACGATCTTCCCCGTCAGCCCCTTGCTGCCGCGCGAGGATGTTGGGCTGGAGGCGGTCCTGTCGCCATGCGAACCTTGGGCGATCACGCTTCACGTGAAACGCTTCGCCCAATTCGTCATGATCGATGCGGGCGGCTACGTGCCGGAGACCAACCATCTGCACCTTTGGCCCGGCGAGACGCGGCGGATCGCCTTGCGCGCGAGCGCCTCGGCCCAGCTCTCCTCGATGCCAAGCGGAAGCGTTGCCGCGCTCAACGGCACGGCCGTGGCTTACTTTCAGGCAGCCGCATGATGCGCCGGTCGGCGATCTGCCTGCAGCGGCGCCGGGAGATCGGTCTTGTGCGAAGCCCGCACCGCAAGTCCGCCGTCTTAACCCGGGCTTAGTCTTTTCGTCGGATGGTGCTGAAGGAGTATTTGAACATGAGCGTCGATGTGTCCGAGAATACTGAGGTTGCGTTGCGGGAAGTATTGGCGGAGCTGCGGTTGAGCGGCCACGCGGTCGGGCGGAATGACGACCTCGCTGCCGCAGGCCTGACCTCGCTCGCAACGGTCGACCTCATGCTGGCGATCGAGGACCGTTTCGCGATCGAGTTCCCGGAAACCATGCTGAACCGCCGGACATTCGCGACGCTCGCGAACCTGACCGCGGCGGTCGATACGTTGCGGTCGTCGACATGACAGCTTTGATGCCGCGGATGCCGGCGGCTGGCAGCGTGGCATCGGAGGCGCGGCGGATCGCGCGGGACTTCGCGATGCCGGCGGCCCAAGCGGTCGATGCCGAACGGCGTCTCCCGTTTGAGGCAATCGCCGCGTTGCGAGAGGCCGGATTGCTGGGCGCCGCGGTGCCGCGCTCGCATGGCGGGCTCGGGACAGGGATCGCCGACATTGCCGCTGCCTGCTTCGAGCTTGGCCAGGGCTGCTCGAGTGCCGCGATGGTGTTCGCGATGCACCAGATTCAAGTCGCGTGCCTGTGCCGCCATGCCGGCGATGAGCCGTGGCAGTCGATGTTCCTTCGCCGGGTCGCTGACGAAGGGCTGCTGCTCGCCTCAGGCACGACCGAGGGCGCGACCGGCGGCGACGTGAGGCAAAGCAACTGCGCCATGCTTGCAGACGATGGTTCGGTGCGGGTCGAGAAGGCGGGTTGCGTGATTTCCTATGCCGCCGCCGCCGATGGCGTCCTGATTACGGCCCGGCGTGACCCGGACGCGCCGGGCAACGACCAAGTTCTGCTCGTCGCAGAACGGTCGCAGCTCGAGTTAGAAGAGAAGGGAACTTGGGACACGCTGGGGATGCGCGGCACCGATAGCCGGGGCTACCGCCTGCGAGCCGTATGCCGCCCCGGGCAGGTCATGCCGGCGCCCTATGCCGTCATCTCGGCCGAGACGATGTTGCCGGTATCGCATATCGTCTGGGCGTCGCTTTGGCTCGGCATCGCGACGGACGCTTGCAACCGGGCGCGCCGCGCTGTTCGCGATCGTGCCCGAAAGGCGCCCGGCCGGACGCCGGCGGGCGCTGGCCGACTGGCTGAAACGCTCGTGATGATGCAGAGCGCCCGGGCAACGCTGATCGAGGCGGTGCACCGTTACGAGGCGGCGCTGGCTGAGCCTGAGCGGCTCGGCTCGATCTCGTTCGGCTTAGCGATGAACAGCCTAAAAGCGGCGGCGAGCACGGCCTCGATTCAGATTGTGAGCCACGCGATGCAAGCGATCGGCCTGGCGGGCTATCGCAACGACACGCCCTACAGCGTCGCCCGGCACCTGCGCGACGTCCACTCGTCGGTGCTGATGATCGGCAACGACCGCATACTCGCCAACAACGCCAACATGGTTGCAGCTTATCGCGGTGAGGAGCCGTTATTCGCATGAGCGGTCTGGTTTCAGAGATGGTGTCGGCCGGGCTGATGCTGCCGAGTGCGGCGCAGGGCGTGGTGGCGTGGTCAGGCGATTTCCAATCGGTCGTGACCGGGCTTGAACGACTGCTTGACCAGGAGGCGGCCGGGCAGGGTATGGAGGTGGTGCGCTTTCCGCCGATCATGCCGCGCAAACACTTCGAGACCAGCGGCTACATGAAGGGCTTCCCGCAGCTTGCCGGCACGATCCACTGCTTTTGCGGCACGGAGGCCGACCACCGGACGCTGCTCCGCTGCCTGTCCGAAAGCGAGGACTGGACTGGCCAACAGCGCGCGAGCGACGTGGTGCTCACCCCGGCTGCATGCTACCCGGTTTACCCGCTCCTGGCGCAGCGGGGGCCGCTGCCCGAGGGTGGCCTGACGATCGACTTGATGTCGTGGTGCTATCGAGAAGAGCCGTCCGAGCATCCGGCGCGAATGCGCAGCTTCCGCCTGCGCGAATTCGTACGGGTCGGGTCGGCGGACGATATCAAGGCGTTCCGTACGCATTGGATGGCGAAAGCTCAAGACATCGCGGCTCGACTGGGTCTGAGGGCAGAAATCGATATTGCCAATGACCCGTTTTTCGGTCGGTCTGGCAAGCTCCGTGCCGGGATGCAGCGTGAGGAGCAGGCAAAGTTCGAGCTGCTGATCCCGATTGAAGGGAACTCGCCGAGCGCCTGCGCGAGTTTCAACGATGCCAAGGATCTGTTCGGCGGCCTGTTCGGTTTGCAGCAGTCGGATGGCACGACGGCGCGAACCGGATGCGTTGGGTTCGGGATCGAGCGGATGGTGCTGGCCATGTTCCGCCAGCACGGGGTGAGCGTCGCCGATTGGCCGATCGAGGTGCGGAAGGCGCTCGACCTCTGATGCAGTGCCGTATCACCACTACCGAGCCCGAAGCATTTGCGCTCTCATCGCTGAACAATTCTTCGCGGACTTGGCCGGAGTCCAACTGCTATCTCGACCTCTGGATCGGGCTGCTGCGAACGGTTGGGCAGGATGCCCGGCCGCTGATGGGGGCTGCGACCGGGATGCGTTGGGAGGGCGATCACTTCACCTTTATCAAGCCGAATGCCGCAGACCTGTTTGATCTTGCTGGCGTGGTAATGCACGAATTGGCGCTTTGGGACGAGGTCGAGGCCCAGGTCGCGACCCAACTTACAGCCGGATCGGCGCCGTTGCCGGAAGTGGATTCGTTCTTTCTTCCGGACACCGGCGACTACCAGCGTCAGCACAGCAAGACGACGATCGGGATCGTCGCGATCGACACGACTGCCCGGGTTCTGGATTACGTCCATAATGGCGGGCTGTTTCGCTTGAGCGGCGATGACTATGCGGGCGTATTAAGCCTGGCTCCTCATGCCCGAATGCTGTTTCCGTATGCGGAACTGGCGCGCCTGCCCTCGGCAGCTCCCAGTCTCGCGAGCCAACACGCCGCGGCTCGCCTCGTGTTGGGGCGGCTCAACGCCATGCGCGGTCCAGGCAATCCGGTTGAGCAGTTCGCGGCGGCGCTGCCCTTGCTTTTCGAGCGGCCGGGACTCGCGAATAAGGTCCACGCCCTATGCTTCAACACGGCCCGGCAACTTGGCGCCGGGTTCGGCCTATTGGCTGAGCACCTGGCCTGGCTTGGCAGCAATGCCGAGGCGGCAGAGCGGCTGTCCGACCAAGCGAAGACGTTCCAATTTCAGCTTGCGCGGGCCGCCCGGCGCGGGCGCTATGACCCGGCGCTGGCGATTGCGTTGAATGGCATGGCCGAGAGCTGGTCTGAAGTTGCTGCCGTTCTGGCGCTGGCCGCGTCAAGTGGCATGAAGCCGGAGCGGGCGAGCCAAACCATCGCTGCATTTTGGCGTTCTGGGGAAATGGTAATCGATGTTGAGGGTCACGGTTGATGGTTGAGAAAGTTGGCCGCAGAACGGCATTGCAACTCACGGCCACGGCTTTGTTCGCAATGCCGCTTGCGGCCTGTGTTGGCGTGGCTTACGGGCCTGTCCCTGTAGCAGGCCCGTATCAGCGATACGACCTTTCAGCCGATGTCTTGTTTGATTTCGGCAGCGCGAAATTGCGGTCGGGCGCAGACTCTGCACTGCAGGCGATATTGGCGCAAATGCGCAACGTCTACCCATACCCGGCAATCCGCGTTGAAGGCTACACCGACAGCGTCGGTAGTGTCGCAACGAACGACGTTCTTTCAACGGCGCGAGCTGAAACAGTGAAACGATGGTTGATTGCGGCAGGCATCCCGCCACAAGTCATCACGGCGCAAGGGTTTGGAGAGCAGCGGCCGGTCGCGCCCAACACGCTTCCCGATAGGGCTGACAATCCCGAGGGCCGGGCGCAAAACCGGCGTGTCGAGTTGATCGCATCTCCGGCTTAGGGCCGGGCTAAACCGCCCTGGATTTGTCGAAGACGGATGTTATTGAGTTATGCCCGTAAGGTGGGCTTCTCAGAGCCTGTTTGATCACGCGGTGATGTATTCGTGGCGGTGATAGGCCCGTAGCAGGCGATGGCAGTTGGCGATGGCCACGGCGTCCTCAGCGGCAGCCGGGCTTTGCTCCAGGTTTGCGGGTGAGGCGGTGCCAGCGGTTACTCAGCATGCCAAACGTGGCCTCGATGCGCCAGCGGCTGGAAGCCTTTCGCATCCGCGTCGCGGATCGTGACCTGCACGTCCACGATGTGGTTCTGGGTGGCTTGCGACATGCGCGGCCCTATGTAGATGCCATCCACCTTGACACGCTCGACGGCCCAGCCGTTCCCAGCCGCAAGCGCCAGCAGCGCAGCCACTGACTGCGTGCCGTGCGCGTTGGCGGGACCGTGACCAGGATCGCCAGCACGAAGCCCAGCGAGCACGTGAGCACATGGCGCTTGATGCCGCGCACCGTCTTGTTGCCGCCCACGTCGCGCGGTCCCGCCTGCGGACCCGAAGGCACGCGTTGGCTGTCGAGGATAGCTGTCGCCGGTTCCGGGTTCCGGCCCTGCTTGGCACGCACCGCCCGCGGGAGCAGGGCGGCGATGTCGGACCAGATCGCGTCGGTTCGGAAACGGTCGTGTCAAGTTCGCACGGTTTGCCAAGTTCGCACGGTTTGCCAGGGGCCAAACTCCTTGGGCAGAAAGCGCCACGGGCAACCCGCCTTCTCCAGATACAGACAAGCATTGATCATCTCGCGCAGATCTGCCGTCAGCGTGGCATAACCGCGCAGAACCGGCTCAATTGTCTGCCATTCTGCATCCGTCAAGTCACTCGGGTCGCGCCGACCGTCATCCTTGTATCGCGCCCGCGCTTCGTCAGTCCACATTGCGCGCCTCTATGTCAATGGATGACGCGCGACTGGCTCAAATCGTCAAACAGGCCCTAACATTACAGTTGCATTCTCTGTGGAGTTCTTAATCGATGGGCAACCATGATTCGCAGGGTCGTGGATGTCTCTGGCATCGATCGAGACGACGTTGGAGTTCTGGGCGCCTGGGCATTGCGATGTAAAGCCGCGGATGCGCGGGCTGTTCACGCAGGAGCGGGTCGCGGTCTCGGGTGGGCTGTTCCTGGACGGGTTGCTGGGCGAGGAGCGGCGCAAGACCGGCTGGATGCGCGCCGAGGCGGCGGGCGATCCGGGGCCGTGGCGGCAGCAGGCGGTGCTGGGGCGAGGCCGGTGGAATGCGGACGCGCTGCGCGACATCGTGCGGGACGACGCGCTCGAGACGCTGGCTGACCCGGATGCGGCGCTGGTGATCGACGAGGCCGGGTTCCTCAAGCAGGGGCGGGCCTCCTGCGGGGCGGGTCGGCAATGCACCGGGTCTGCCGGCAAGATCGCCAACTGCCAGATCGGGGTGTTCGCGGCCTACGTTTCGCGCCATAGCCACGCCTTCATCGACCGCGCGCTGTATCTGCCCAAGAGTTGGACCGGCGACCCGGCCCGCATGGCCGCCGCCCACGTCCCTCCCGCGACCGGCTTTGCGACCAAGCCCCAGCTGGCCACGGCGATGATCGAGCGGGCACTGGCGGCCGGCGTGCCGTTCGCGTGGGCGGCGGCCGATGCGGTCTATGGCGTCGGCGCCGTCGAGCAGCGATTGCGCCGGGCCGGCAAGGGTTACGTGCTGGGTGTCGCCTCGGCGCACCGGTTCAACTCGTGGGGCAAGCCGCGGCGGGTCGCGGGCGCCGCGGCCATGATCGCGGGCGCCGTCCCGGCCGAGGCGTGGCAGCGCTTGTCAGCCGGGGCGGGAACAAAGGGGCCGCGGCTGCACGACTGGCGCTGCATCGAACTCGCCGACCTCAAGGCCGACCGCCCGAAGGCACACGATGCCGCCCCCGCGACGCTCTGGGCCCGGGGCCTGCTGATCCGGCGCCGCATCGCCGGCGGCGACCTGGCGTTCTTGTCGACCTGGCGCCCGGCGGAAACAGGGATCGCCGCCCTGGTCAGCGTCGAGGGGCATCGCTGGTCGATCGAGGACAGCTTCGAGACCGCCAAGACCGAACTCGGCCTCGACTACAACGCCGGTTCAGCGAAGCTGGGAGGCGGCCCTGGCACGGCTGGCGCCGGCACGTCTGCCTGGTCATGCTGGCCTTCGCAAGGCTGGCGGCAATCCGGCGCCAGGCCAATGCAGCACTCCCAAAAAAATGGACGCCGCCCAGACGCAATCGCCACCAAGCCTGATCCGCTGGTCGCTGCAGGAAATCCGCCAGATCGCAAACCGCCCGGCGCAGAGGCGGATCCAGCCGGCCCACGTCATCGCATGGTCACTCTGGCGCAGGGCGCATCAAGCGATCGCACAACGCTCGCATCTATAGGAAGAAATGCAACTGTAATGCTAGCTATCAGGTTGCGGAACATTGTTGGGACCCGGTCGGATTGGCTATTATGGAGCATGCCTACCGGTTTCAGCGTCTAACGACCGTTTCAGGACAAGGGGGACCCACGCTGCGCATGCACCCGAATGCCCGCACCACCCCTGCTGCCCGCGCCGAAATCGCGCGCTCGACGGAACCCAGCGGCGCAGTCGCCAAGCGCTATGGCGTCAGCGCCGAAACCGTGCGCAAGTGGCGCGCGAGGCGCCGATGACTGCCTCGACCGCTCTGCACGCCCGCACAACCTGCCCTGGAAGGCGAGTGAGGAGGAGCGCGCCATCGCCTGCACCCTCCGGCGCGCAACCAGCGTCCCGCTCGACGACCTCACCGTCGTTGTCTGCCACGTCCTGCCGCACCTCAACCGCGACAGCGTCTGGCGCATCCTCAAGGCCGAGGGCCTGAACCACCGGCCGAAACCTTTCTCCGAACGCCCCGCCAAAGGCCAGGGCGCCTTCCGCGACGACGACCTCGGCGTCGTGCGCATCGACATCAAGCGCCTCCCTCCGCAGCCTTTCCAACCGCCATGCGGCTGGAACCTTGGGCTGCTCCGCCCAAACTGCAAAGCAGCGACGGCGAGCGGCGCAAGCGCTTCCTGTCTGTCGCCATCGACCGCTGCTCGCGCTCTGTCCACCTCGCGGTCAAAGACAACGAAACCGAGCAAAGCGCCATCGCCGTCCTGCGCGAGGCTGCTGCTGCCTTCCCATTCCAACTCACCCATGTGCTGACCGGCAACGGCAGCGGCTCTCACGCCAGCCTTCGCCAAAGCCTGCGCCGACCTGGGCGCGCAGTATCGGCACACTCGCCCCCGCGCGCCCCAGACCAACGGCATGGTCGAGCGCTTCAACGGCCGGGTCAGCAGCGAAGCGCTCGGCATCAACATCTGCTCGCACCGCGCCCTGGAACAGCTGCTGCGCGGCTTCAACACGGCCTACAACGCCCGCCGCCAGCGCGTGCTGGACGGCAGGACGCCAAACCAGGCCGTCGCTGAGCGCCTTAAAGCCAAGTCCGAACTCGCCAACCCGGCGCCGCACGGACGCGCAGGCCCCTGCGACGCCACCAAAGCGCGCCTTATCGCAGACGCTGCCAAGGAGGCTTCACAACCGGACATGCGGGAGGTTGCGCACCGTCTGGGGCGGGCGGCGTCCGCGATCTCGCGCGAGCGGCGTCGCAATGCGGCCGCGCGGGGTGGCGGGCTGGAGTATCGGGCCACCACGGCGCTCTAGTACTACAGCCGTAGTTGAGCGTTGTGTCTGTCCGGAGGCGGGTGGAATGACGACGAAACGGGATGTTTGCGGGTGGGCTGCGGGTTTGGATGAGGTTGCTGGGCGGATTGCGCCGCGCTTCGGGCGTGCCGAGCCGCGGCGTCGGGCAGGCGCTTATCTGCGCGGGCTGCTGGCTCCGGTTGAGCGCAAGAACGGCTGGCAGTTGGCCGAGGTGGCTGGCGACGCGACGCCGGACGGGGTGCAGGAGTTCCTGAGCCGCGCGCGCTGGGACGCGGAGGCGGTGCGCGACGACCTGCAAGCCTACGTGGCGGAGCGCCTGGCCGACCCTGGAGCGGTGCTGGTTCTGGACGAGACCGGCTTCCTGAAGAAAGGGACGAAGTCGGCTGGCGTCCAGCGGCAGTATACGGGAACCGCGGGCCGCATCGAGACCGCGCAAGTGGGCGTGTTCCTGGGCGACGCAGGGCGGCACGGCCGCGCCCTGATTGACCGAGCGCTTTACGTGCCCAAGGAGTGGGCCGGGGACGACGCGCGGTGCCGCGAGGCGCGCATCCCGGCTGACGTGGAGCGTGTGACCAAGCCCAAGCAGGGCCTGGCGATGCTGGAACACGCCCGCGTGGCAGGCGTGCCCTTCTCCTGGGTCGCTGGCGACAGCGTGTATGGGGCGGACAGCGCCATCCGCCGGTGGGCGGAGCGGCGCCGGCGCGGCTACGTGCTGGCGGTCACGTCTGGCCAGCGCCTGGCCATGCGCCCGGTCACGACCTGGATCGAGGGGCTGCCGGACGCGGCGTGGCAGCGACTCAGCGCAGGCGACGGCGCCAAGGGACCGCGGCTATACGACTGGGCGCACCTGCCTTACAACGGCGGGGCGCCGGGCTTTGCCTGTGCGCTCCTGGTCCGGCGCAGCATTGCTGATCCCGAGGAGGTCACGTTCTACCTGACCCATGCGCCCCAGGACACCGCGCTGGCCGAACTGGTGCGCGTCGCGGGCACGCGCTGGTCCATTGAGAGCCTGTTCGAGCAGGCCAAGGGCGAAGTCGGCCTGGACCAGTATGCCGGTTCAGCGAAGCTGGGAGGCGCTCCTGGGTCGGGTGGCGCCGCCACGTCACCTTGTCCATGCTGGCCCTGGCCTACCTCGCCGTGGTCCGCCGCAGCGCCGAACAGGGCGCTGCCGGGGGGTGCGGACCCGGCAAGCCTCCAAGCGGACCTGTTGCCGCTCACAGTTCCAGAGATCCGGCGGCTCATCTCAGCCATCGTGCTCAAGCAACCATCCAGGCCCGATGCCGCCCTGCGGTGGTCAACCTGGCGCAGGCGCCACCAGCAGCGATCCAAGCGCGCCCACTGGCGTAAACGAACACGGGGACATTCAGTTGAAACCCGGCTGTAGTACTAGAGCGGTTTTCATTTAAGTCCGGCGAGCACGTATCCTGAGTGCATGAAGTAGCCGCGTGCGTCCTGGGGCGTGATGGCGGCGAGTGCTGGTCCGAGCGCCTTGTGCAGGGCGTCTGCTGTGCGTGCGGCGGCTTGGCGCAGCTTGCCTTTCAGCTTGGCCCAGCCTGGCTCAATGGGGTTCAGGTCTGGGCTGTAGGGAGGCAGGTAACGGCAGGCAAACCCCGAGGCGTCCAGCGCCGCCCGCACCGCGGGCGTTTTGTGCGCGGCCAGGGTGTCCATCACCAGCACGGCGTCAGGCCGCACTTGGCGCAGCTTAGGCAGCAGCGCCTTGTCGAGAAAGGCCGTGAACACGGCGGCGTCGGTTGCGGCCTCGACCGACATGGCGGCCACGATGCCGTTTACGCCAAGCGCGCCTAGCACGGTCACGCGCTTCCAGCGGCCCGCGGGTGCTGTGCCCAGAGCGCGTTGCCCGCGCGGGGCGCGGCCATGCAGGCAGGCCATGTTGGTCAGCGCGCCGCACTCGTCCAGGAACACCAGCCGCTCCGGCGCGATCCCTTCCACCCCGGCCTGCGCGTCCGTGCGCCAGGCGGCCCGGGCGCGTGCCACGTCGTCACGGTCCTGCTCGGCCGCGCGCAGCGTGCGCTTTTTTCCAGCTCCACCTCATGCGCGCCAGCGCCCGGCGCACGGTGGACACGTGAACCAGCACCTTGGCCTCCTCGGCCAAGCGGTCCCGGCACTGCGCCAAGGTCAGGTGGTTGGCGCCTTCCAGCACCCGCCGCAGCGCCGCCTCTGCCTTGCCTGCAATCACCGGCTTGCGGTGGCCGCCCATCTTGCCCGCCACGCGCCGCCCGTCCCGCCGAAGCGCCCGCGCCCAGTCCTGCACCGTCGAGCGGCCCACCGCGATCCGCCGGGCCACAGCCGACATCGCTTCTCCCGCCTCAACCGCCGCCAAAACCCGCTCCCGCAAGTCCGCCGAATACGCACCAGCCAGCAAAGCCATCCCAAAACCAGGCATATGGGAACAAATCGCCGGACCTCAACGCAAATCGCTCTAGTGCCCTGAATCGCTTATAATGCCGGGTATAAGCGCTTGAGCTTAATGCGTGCGTCGGCGGTGGTGAATTGCCAATCGGCCTTGGTGTGGTTCTTGTTGCGGCTATCTTGCCATGCGGCGACCTCGTCGATCAGGGTCTGCTTTTGGGGAATGCGCCGGCCGAGACACTGCGACGACAAGACGCTGAGCTCGGTTTCCGCCATGTCCAACCAGCTGCCGTGCTTGGGCGTGTAATGCCACTCGAAGCGTTCGGCCAAGCGGCGCGCCTCGGCGGCGGGGAAGGCCTCGTAAAGTGACGCGGGTTTGTGGGTGCTGAGATTGTCCTGCACGAGCACGATCCGGCTTGCTGGCGGACAATGCGTGTCGGACAACTCCTTGAGCGCCACGGCGTCATCCAGCGCGGCGCGGCGGCCGGTGATCTTGACGTGCCGCCAGCCCTCCAGCGGGGCGAACATCATGAACAGATTGGCAGTGCCGTTGCGTGCATACTCGTCGTCGTGCCGGGCCGGTCGCCCTGGCCGGGCCGGGATCGGCACGCGGGTCTCGCTGATCAGCTGCTTGGAGGTCTCGTCAAGGCAAACCACCGGGCGCTTGGGATCATGCGGCCTGTGATAGACCTCGAGCACGTCTTCCATGCCGGCTACGAAGGCGGCGTTGGCCTCGGGCGGGATGACCCCTGCTTCTGAAGATGCGGCTTGAGCGTGTTTTTTTGAGCGTCCGCCCGATCGTGTTGTCGCTGGCGCGCGCGACGATGTTCAGCTCCGCCACCGCCGTGTCCAACAGTTGCAGCGTCCATCGTGAACGCCCCTTGGGCGGTTCGGAACAGGCGAGCGCGATCAGCTTGGCCTCAGCGACGCCGTCGAAGACGCGCTTTCTGGCTGACCGTGGGGAATGCTTGCGGGTCAGCGCGGCGTCCACTCCGCCTTCCACCAAGTCCTGGCGGGTGCGGGCAACGGCGCCGACGCTGGTATCGAGCGCTCCGGCGACTTCGCTGCCGCTCCAGCCCTCGCCGGCGTCCGAGGCATCGGCCTTCAGCAGGATCCGCGCCTTCAGCACTTGGCGTGCCGGTCGTCTGCCGGTTTGGATCAGCGCGGTCAGCTGCTGCCGCTCTTCGACACTCAGCGCTACGACATACGTCTTCACGCCAGGTTGTTTCGCGGTCACGACGCGTCTGCGAGGTTGCCGGAACGATCGATTCAGACATGGGCCGCGAAATCAATGACGAAGGGCACTAGCTCAATCACCGGCGGCTTCCCGAGCCGATCGCCAAGGTCACGTCCGTCAACGTGGTTGAAATTGCGGCGTAGGTTGAGGTGGCCGCATGTCGGGCTGCTACGGTGGAACGCTGTGGTGGAGCGGCGTCGATCAGTGGCGGCGTGAGTTCGGCCATGACCTCGGTCTGCATGGTGCGGTGCTGGAGCTGCCATTCGTCGTGGGCTTCCAATAGCACGGCGCCGATCAGGCGGATGATGGATGCCTCGCCGGGGACGATCCGACGGCGTCGGCGCGGCGTCTGATCTCCTTGTTGAGGCGTTCAAGCGGGTTCGTGGGGTGGAGCTTGGCCCGGTGCTGGGCGGGCAAGCCCATGTGCGCCAGCACGTCGGCCTCGCTGTCGTCGATGAATGCGGCGGGCTTTGGCCGCGCGGGTCGGAGTTGGTCGGCAACGTGGCGAAGCGTTTGGCTGGCGGACGGGCGGCCGGGTTGGATGAACGCCTGACGGAGCGCGGCCGAGGCCATGTTCTGCTGGGCTTTCGGCACGTAGGCCTGCGCGTTGCGCATCCAATGAACCCGGCATCTTTGCCAGGCCGAGCCCATCACCCGCCGGATCGCGGCTTTGAGGCCTTCGTGCGCGTCCGAGATCACCAGCTTGGCGCCGCGCAGGCCGCGGCGGACCAGGCTCTTGAGGAATGTCGCCCAGAACGTTTCCGCCTCCGAAGGCCCGATGCGCAGGCCGGCGATCTCCCGCTGGCCCTCGGCGTTCGCCGCCGCGGCGGCTGTCGCGGCGACGCTGGTGATCCGCCCACCCTCGCGCTGCTTGAGGCAGGCGGCATCCAGCCACAGGCAGGGCCAGTCGCCGGCAAGGGGGCGTTCGAGGAAGGCGCCCGCGCGGTCGTCGATGTCGCGGCGCAGCTTGCGCAGCGTGCTCTTGCCGATCCCCGCCAGCCCCATCGCCTGCACCCGGTGCCGACCCGCCGGGTCGAGACGCCCCCGATCCAGGCCTCCTGGACGACAGCGGCCAGGGTCTTCTCCGACGTCCGCCGCGGCTCCAGGAACGGCGGGAAGCAGCGGCCCTGGCGCAGCTTTGGGGGCCGCCGCTGCAAACTGCCCGGGCGCGTGTCGAGCGTGCGGTCGCGATAGCCGTGGCGGTAGGTCGTGCGCTCGCCGGTGCGCCCGTGCCGCCCGGCGGCCGATCAGGCCGTCCACGTCCGTCTCCATCAGCACCTGCGCAACAGCCTCCGCCACGCTGCGCAGACAGTCGCCGTCTCCGGCTTTGGCCAGCAGCTCGGCCAACGGCCGTCTGCCCTCGGTCATCGGGTCCTCGTCGGTTCGGGTTGGAGCCTCGCAACTCCACCTGAGCCAGCCAATCCGGTGACCACCTCCGCCTGCAACGCCGTTGTCAGCAAATTTCCACCATGAGCGCGGACGCTACCATGACGATCGTTTCACGGCCCGGCGGGCACGCGCACCACCAAAGGCAGCAGTCAGCCCGGGCGAGCTGTGTGAATGTTCACGAAGGCCGTGCGGGGATCGTCGAGCGCCCGTTCGAGTGGGCCGTCCACATCTTCACCGGCGCAGACCTGTCCTAACCCATCTTATTCACGGGCATGGCTGCGGTTTGCTGGCGGGTGTCGCGTAAGCTACTGATAGGGTTTACGGATTGGGTGTCGAAGCCACTTGTTCCCGTCATTACGCCGAGCCGCACCCGCCAGCAAACCGCAGCCATGCCCGTGAATTATCCGGGATAGCAAGGGCAAGGACAATGCAATTCATTTCATCGCACCGCCCTTAACCGGGGCCGCTGCAAGCTCGGCTCGGTAACACCTACTCGGTCCACAACGCCAGTCCGATAATGCGGTTTGGCAATGATTTCTTGGATTGCCTCCAGCCGTTGCCTGTATCGCTGGGCGACAGCGGAAGCGCTGAAATGCTTCATGACGTACTTCTGAGCGATCTTGGCCTTCTTCCGCGCCTCACTCGGTTGCTCCTCAACCCGTCGCAGGCACTCAACCGCGGACCGGATTTGCGGCTCGGCCCATTGGCTTCCGCGTTCGACAAAGATGTATTCGTCTTGCCATGGGGCAATAAGGTCAAAATCAACGAGGAAGCAGGTCTCCTCGTTACAGAATTCAAGATTGCCTGAGTAGGCGGTTGCGACGACCGGGATACCTAATTGCATCGCTTCGATAAGCCCGAAACCCCACCCTTCAGATCTATGCAGCGAGACATAACAATCGCAGAGCCGCTTGAAAGCAATGAGCTCCGCATAGGTAAGCGTCTCATCAATCACGATTATCCTTTGGTCGGCACTGCAATGCTCCAAAATTTTCGTCCAAACCTTCTTCTGGTTCAGGGTGTCGACCTTCGTGCGATTCTGAGTTTTTAAGACCAGCCTCACATTCGTGTTTTCGGGTGGGAACGCATCCCGGAATGCTTGTACGGCAGCCAAGGGGTTTTTTCGTTCAATGTATGAGAACGAATCAAACGTGACGAGAAAGATAAAGGCATTCTCCGGCAGCCCAAAGTATCTGCGAGTCACATCCAGGCCGATAGGCGTCTCCTCAACCGCCATTCCTACGTTGATGACTGGAATGTTGGTTTGCCTGCTGTAAATTTCTCGATTATATTCGGAAGACACCCAAATTTCATCCAGCATTTCCAAAGCTAGACGATGGCATTTTGGAAGTTTGGTAAGTTCCCAAAAAAAATACCCTATATTATAAGAATTTTTGTATATAGAGTTGTTCATATACGCGAATGCAAGTGGAATGGATTCGGCGTTCAAGTGAATAAGATTGATCTCTCTTACAGCGTCTGAATATTCCATTTCTGACATTGTGGAGTAACCCTGAGGCGCCGGGTTATCCATGTCAAAAACTCGAAGCGACAGTTCATGGTCCGTTCTTAGGAGCGCCTGCAATGACATTCGCGATGCCTGGCCCAACCCTGAGGCAGACGTCAGCGGTCCAATAAGTGCAACGCCAGCTTCGGGCTTTGCGTCAGAGGCCTTATCCCAGCCAAAGCACTCACCAGCGTGAATGATGGAGTCGTTATCTAGACGACGGCCCGACCTCAACGAGTATCCGCCACGCTCTATGGACTGCATCAACAGTTGCCGTAGCTCCCGACCACTCTCCAAAGCTTGCTGAAGCTCTCGACCGGACAGTTGCGACGTTTTTGGCCGGTCTGAAACATCCCGCGCGGCAAAGCGCGTCAGATTCATGAACTCGGCGGCACATGGCGTCGCCAGCACCTCGTCCAATGTAATGTAGCCAGGATGGCTTTCTGAGGGCCGTAGCAGCCGCCCAACGGCATCTGGCGGCAAAAACCGAACGAGATACGGTCTTTCAGCGCATTTCACGAGCAAAAGAGTTAACAATGCAAGCCTATCTGTCACGCGGCTTATATCTAGGAAATGAAGACTTGGGCTAACAGCATAAAATCTGAATGCAAAATAATTCAGGTGATAGGGTAACCATCGCTGCCCTGGATCAATCTGACGGAGTAGATCAACATAATAGTCCGGAATAAGGCTATCTTCTAAATTCAAATCTGGTACGCGCTCTATGCACCACCAATATATAGCTTCTAAACAGTGTTTCGCATCGGCCATGTTCCACTGCTGGCCTAATTCTCGCCGGATGAAGCTGTATGAGACAACGCTGATCGGGTGAGCGAAATCGTGGACGGGCAATGGCTTATTCAGGAAAGCGATCTGCTTAGCCGAAAGAGGAAGTATTTTCTTTCTGTGTTGATGATAAACTCGCAGATACCAATCTAAAATCCGAAGTTTTTCCTGAATGTTCCCGTTTAAGTCAAATTTGTCTTCGGCTCGGACCCGGTAGAATTCAAAAGCCAAGTAGGCGCTGATCAGACCATCTGAAGAGCCATGATTGCTGTCGGCGAAAAGTTTCTCTGGGTCAGCGCGGCTTACGAACATTGGACAGCTCTTTCACTATCGAGGAGGCAAATCGGCATCAGCCGCCAAGTGGGTCGCCAGAGCAGGCTCAAGCACATCGAGGAATTTCGGGAACCAGTCCTGACGCAGAAGAGTGCCGAACGTGCTTGTCGCTATGGTGATTGCACCGGCCTCGCCGCGCTTCCCAGGCTGGGCCAGCGTAATTGCCGCACCAGAAAGGTCCCAATCCCGGACGTCGATGCGGAAACCATGAACGCCGTTGCCGATTCCGGCGTCGAGCAGGTCTTTCCTAAACGCGTTCGCAACGCCGAGTTTACGTTTGTTTGAATTTAATGAGACCTCAACCTTAACGGTCGTGTTCGGAAGGCTGCGAATCCATGCCCATCCGTTTACGAAGCCGCCGTCGAGATTGTCGAAGTGCATCTCCCAATCGTCTGCTTCCCGGCGATCATCTGTCATCGTTTGTCTAGCAATGTCGGCTGAACCGCTAAGGGAAGTTAGCTCGTCATACTCTATCTCAGGTTGCTTAGATTTTTCGATCATCTCTTGTACGTAGCCCTACGAACCATCTACACACCAAAGACCGTTTGCGAAGATTTGGCAATAGGGTTCAGTTTGCCTCTTGACGGGCTTGACCGGGGACGGTCTTGTGACGATCGTGTATAGAAGCGAATCCCGCATAGCCCGTGGGCAAGTTGCTGCAAATAATTGCAACAACAATGTCCGTGTATCTTTGTGCCTTTACTAGAAATCTGCTCTTGTTGCTTGAGAAGCCTTCCAAAGCGTGGTTGCGTCTGAGCGTTTCTTTATGACCCCCCTCCTCCAAATCGACAACCTCCGCACCGTCTTCCCCGGCCCCCGCGGCGAAACCGCCGCCGTTGACGGCGTCTCGCTCTCCGTCAACCGCGGCCAGACCCTCGGCATCGTCGGCGAGAGCGGGTGCGGCAAGAGCGTGCTGTCGCTCTCGGTCATGCGCCTCGTGCCGCCGCCGGGGCGGATCGCGCAGGGGCGGGCGCTGTTCGAGGGGCAGGACCTGCTGTCCGCCTCGGCCGCCGTCATGCGCGGGCTGCGCGGCAACCGGATCGCCATGATCTTCCAGGAGCCGATGACCAGCCTCAATCCGGTGTTCACCGTCGGCGACCAGATCACCGAGGCGATGCGGGCGCATGACCGCCGGGCGAGTGCTGTGCGGCTCCGGGCGCGGGCGGCCGAGGCGCTGGACCGGGTGCGCATCCCGGCCGCGGCGAAGCGGCTGGACGATTACCCGCATCAGATGAGCGGGGGGATGCGGCAGCGGGTGATGATCGCCATGGCGCTGTCGTGCAACCCGGACCTGCTGATCGCCGACGAGCCGACGACGGCGCTCGACGTGACGGTGCAGGCGCAGATCCTCGATCTGCTGCGCGACTTGCAGGCGCAGAGCGGGATGGCGGTCATCCTGATCACGCATGACCTGGGCGTGGTTGCCGAGATGGCCGACGAGGTGGCGGTGATGTATGCCGGGCGGGTGGTCGAGCGCAGCAGCGGCACGGGCATCTTCGATGACCCGCAGCACCCGTATACGCTCGGCCTGCTCGGCAGCATCCCCAAGATCGAGGAGGAGCGGGAGCGGCTGCTGGCGATCGAGGGGGCGGTGCCGGCGCCGTTCGCGCTCCCGCCCGGGTGCCGGTTCCATCCGCGCTGCGTGTTCGGCGCCGAGGCGTGCACGGAGACCGACCCAGCCTTGCGTCCGCTCGGCCCGGAGCACAGTGCTGCCTGCATCCGCGCGCCGGTGGAGGAGATCGCGGCATGACGGCGCTGCTGGAGGCGGAGGGGCTGGCCAAGCATTACCCGATGCGGCGGGGGCTCGTGGTGTCCCGAACCGTGGGCGCCGTTCGGGCGGTGGACGGCATCGGGTTCGGCTTGGCCCGCGGGGAGACGCTGGCGCTGGTGGGGGAGAGCGGGTGCGGCAAGAGCACGACGGCGCGGCTGGTTCTGCGGCTGATCGAGCCGACCGCGGGCCGCGTGCGGTTCGAGGGCGAGGACATCACCAAGCTCGGGGGGGCGGGGCTGCGGGCGTTGCGGCGGCGGATGCAGATCGTGTTCCAGGACCCGTTCGCCTCGCTCAACCCGCGGATGACGGTGGGCGAGATCGTCGAGGAGCCGCTGGTGGTGCATCGGATCGGCGACGGGCGAGCGCGGCGGGCACGGGTGGCGGAGCTGCTGGCGCTGGTCGGGCTCGCGCCGTATCACGCCGCGCGGTATCCGCACGAGTTCTCGGGTGGGCAGCGGCAGCGGATCGGGATCGCGCGGGCGCTGGCGGTCGAGCCGGCGGTGATCGTGTGCGACGAGCCGGTCAGCGCGCTCGACGTGAGCATTCAGGCGCAGGTGGTGAACCTGCTGAAGGATTTGCAGGCGCGGCTTGGGCTGTCCTACCTGTTCATCGCGCATGACCTGGCGGTGGTGAAGCACGTGGCCGACCGGGTGGCGGTGATGTATCTCGGGCGGATCGTCGAGACCGGCGCCAAGGCGCAGGTGTTCGCCAATCCACGGCATCCGTATACACGGGTGCTGCTATCGGCCATTCCGCGGCCGGACCCGCACCGGCGGCTGGCGCGGCAGGCGGCGGGGGGCGACGTTCCGAGCCCGGCCAACATCCCGCCGGGCTGCCGGTTCCATACAAGGTGCGCGTACGCGGTTGACCGCTGCCGGATGGAGGACCCTGCCTTGCGACTGATCGAAACCGGCCATCTTTCCGCCTGTCATCGCGCCGAGGAGTTGCCGCCGCCCGACGATGCGGCCGAGGTCCACGCGCCGCCGCCGGCCGCGGCCCGGCGGTTGGCGTTGTATGCCGAGCGGCGCGGCCTTGTTCGGTCGGATGCGGCATGACCGCGCCGTTGTTTTCGCCGCGGGCGATGCGCCTGGGCGGCGGGGCGGTGGGGCAGGTGGCGGAGGTGCTGGCCACGTTCGGCCTGAGCCGGCCGCTGGTGGTGACCGACCCGTATATGGTCTCGTCCGGGCTGGTGCGGCGCTGCCTCGATCCGCTGGATGCGGCCGGGTTTCGTTTCGCCGTGTTCAGCGACACGGTGCCGGAGCCGACCGACACCGTGATCGAGGCCGGGGTGCTGGCGGTGGCAGAGGGGGATTACGACTGCCTAATCGGGTTCGGCGGCGGCTCGCCGATCGATACGGCGAAGGCGGTCGCGATCCTGGCGGCGGGCCGGGCGGCGCGGCCCGGCGCCCTGATGCGGGACTTCAAGGTTCCGTTCGCGGCCGATCAGGCCCTGCTGCCGGTGATCGCCATTCCGACCACCGCGGGGACGGGCAGCGAGGCGACGCGGTTCACCGTGATCACCGACACGGAGCGGGGGGAGAAGATGCTGATCGCGGGGCTAGGGGCATTGCCGCTGGCGGCGATCGTCGATTACGAGCTGACGTTCAGCGTGCCGCGCCGGATCACCGCTGACACGGGGGTGGACAGTTTGACCCATGCGCTGGAGGCGTACGTGTCGCGCCGGGCCAACGCTTATTCGGACGTGCAGGCGCTGGCGGCGATGCGGCTGATCGGGGGGAACTTGCGTGCAGCTTACGCCGAGCCAGGGGATGCCAAGGCGCGGGAGGCGATGATGCTGGGGGCGACCTTGGCGGGGATTGCCTTCACCAACGCCTCGGTGGCGCTGGTGCATGGCATGTCGCGGCCGATCGGGGCGCATTTCCATGTGCCGCACGGGCTGAGCAACGCGATGCTGCTGCCGGCGGTCACCCGGTTCGGGCTGGAGGCGGCGGAGGCGCGGTATGCCGAAGCGTCGCGGGCGATCGGGTTCGCGGGGCGGGAGGATGCGGACGGGGCGGCGGCGGAGAAGCTGGCGGAAGGCTTGGCCGCGCTCAACCGCGAGCTGGAGGTGCCGACGCCCGCGGGGTTCGGGATCGACAAGGCGGCCTGGGACGGGCGGCTTGAGCTGATGGCGGAGCAGGCGCTGGCGTCCGGCAGCCCGGCGAACAACCCGCGGGCGCCGGACAAGGCCGAGATCGTGGCGCTGTATCAGGTGGCCTGGTCGGGCAACAGCGGTTAGCCTGCAATCGCTCTGACTGGAAAAGCGAGGCGCGTCAATTGCCAGTCCAGATCAGTGCCAGACCCTAATCATCCTAAACACAGTCAGGGCGACAAGCCTCTAGAGGTCGTTGCTCAGCGGCAGGATCACCAAGTCCCTGATCGTGACGGTGCGCGGCCGGGTCAGCATGAACAGCACGGCCTCGGCCACGTCCTGCGGCTGCAGCAGGCCGCCGGTGGCGATCGCGTCGTCGAGTTTGGCCTTGGGCCAGTCGTTGAGCAGGGGCGTGACGACCGGGCCGGGGGCGACCGCGCCGACGCGGATGCCGTGCTTGAACATCTGGCGGCGGAGCGTGTGAACGAACGCCTGGATGGCGTGCTTCGAGGCAGTATAGACCGGCTCGACCACGACGGGGACGTGGCCGGCGACCGAGCTGGTGACGATGATGTCGCCGGTCTCGCGCCCGACCATGTGCGGCAGGACGGCGTGGATGGAGCGGAAAGCGGCATTGATGTTGAGGTTGAGCATCCGGTCCCACGCATCCGGGTCGCCGCCGTGAACGTCGCCGCCGACGTATGACCCGGCGTTGGCATGGAAGATGTCGAGCTGGCCGGCTTGTTCGAGGATTTGCGGCATCATGCCGGTCACGCTCGCGGGATCGAGCAGGTTGACGGCCAGCGGGATCGCCTGCGGGCCGATCTCGGCGCAGGCCTGGCGGAGCTTGTCCTCGGCATAGTCGACGAGCACGACGCGGGCGCCGGCCGCGGCCATAGCTTTGGCGCATTCGAAGCCGATGCCGGAGGCGGCGCCGGTGATGGCTGCAACTTTACCTGAGAGGTCCTGGGCCATCTCGTTCTCCTTCGGTTGGCAAGTGCGGATGGCTTCGGATCGCTCTGCCTATAAAGAGCCATGCACTCGCGGGCATCAAGCGCGGTTCGCAATGAGGGCATTGTCGCAAAACACGCCGGTCATGGCCAGAGGCTCGCGCTTGTCATGAGCCGTCAGTGCAGGCACTTGCGGTTCGGGGGTGGTTGCGAGCGGGTTTGCTTGCATTGGTTTTCCAGGTGTCCACTGCCGCTTGAGGTTTGATGCCGGGTCGGTTGATTGGCGAATGTTCCATCTGAGGTGGCCCCGATCGCCTGGACAGGTTGGCGGCGTCGAGCCGACCTCGTTGCATGCCTCGTCCGGTGTGGGTCTATCCAGCGGGGAGGGTGGCCGGCGCCCATTGTAATGGCCGATCCAACGCAGCAGCCCGACACGGAGCGCGCGGCCAGCCTCGAACGCATGCATGTCGGCGCCTTGGTGTTTCAGAGAGCGCCGGAGCGGCTCGATGAACTGGTTGTCCATCCAACGACCGCGGCCAGCCAGACCAAGGCCCCAGCCGGATAGCGCATCACCGTCCCAGTGCCGGCGAGCATGGGGGAAACCCTGTTCGCAAGCGCGGCGCAACGTCCGGCGGAGAACAGGGCGCGCAACCGCGAGCGGCTCGCCAGCGTGCGCGATCTGTTGCGCTGGCTGCTGGCTTGCCAGAGCTGCGGCCACGGGCTCGGCGGCCACCGCCATCGCGGGCGGTGGCGCCATGAACGTTGCTGCGGAACGGACCGCAGCCGTTGTCATGGCGAGCGCCGATGCGAGGCACGGCTGGTGGCAACCGAGCCGCTTGACGAGGCGATAACCGATAGCCTCATCGACAGCTGCGCCGAAGGCCTGATCAAGAAGCCCGCATTAGAGCCGCGCCGTGCCGGCGTGCGGCCAGGCTTGAGGCCGGAGCCCGGCACGGCGCGGACGGCAGAAGAGCAGGCCCGCTCCCTCCAGCGTGTCATCGGCAAGCTGAACCTGTTCGCGGACATGATGTAGGACCGGCTGAGCGGCAACATAACGCCTGAACGCCTCGAGGGCGCATTCGTCATTTCGACGACGCTTTGGCGCAGGTTGCAGGAGGCGGGAGCGTGACGTAGCGTGCCCGTCACCGCGCAGTTTGAATAAACGCGGCAAGGGAGGATGCTTGGGAACGGAGCCAGCCGGCCATCGCGCGCTGCACCCGGATGCCGGGCGGCTGCTGGCGATGATCCGCGAGTCCGGGCGCCCCGCGCTCGAAACGCTGGCCCCGGCCGAGGCTCGGCAGGCCTATGCGGCGAGCCGCACGATCCTGCAGCCCCCGCCCGAGGACGTTGCCGACGTGCGCGACATGGCCATTCCCAGCGCGGGCGGCTCCTTGCCGTTGCGGCTGTATCGCGGCGCCGGCACGATGGCGTTGGCGCCGGCGCCGTGCCTCGTTTTCCTGCATGGCGGCGGCTGGATATTGGGCGACCTCGACAGCCACGACGGCGCGTGCCGGCAACTGGCCAACCGGGCAGGCTGCCAAGTCGTCGCCGTTGACTACCGGCTGGCGCCCGAGCACCCGTTCCCCGCGGCCGTGGACGATGCCCACGCCGCCCTCGCCTGGGTGGCGCGGCACGCGGCGGAGCTCGGCGTCGACCCCTCGCGCATCGCCGTGGGGGGCGACAGCGCGGGCGGCAACTTGGCTGCCGTGCTCGCGCTGATGGGGCGCGACGGCGCCGCGCCGCCGACTACGTTCCAGGCGCTGCTGTATCCGGTCGTTGACCTCCGGATGCGGACCGCGTCCTACGCACGGGTCACGGAGGGCGTGCCGCTCACGGCCGGAACGATGCGCTACTTCGCGGATCATTACGTGCCCGACGCCGCGCAGCGTAGCGACTGGCGCGCCTCCCCGCTGCTGGCGGCAAGCCTGGCCGGGACGCCGCCGGCCCTGGTGCTGACGGTGGGGCACGACCCGCTGGCGGACGAGGGCCGCGCCTACGCCGCCCGGCTCGAGGCGGAGGGCGTGCGGGTGACGGCGCTGCATCTTTCCGATCAGATCCACGGCATGATCACCATGGGCCAGGTGATCGCGGCCAGCGGCGTGGCGCTGGACATCGCCGCCGCTGCGCTGCGTGATGCGTGGCGGACCGTTTGACCGGCGGCACGCTTGCCGGCAAGTCGGCGCTGGTGACGGGCGGCGGGTCCGGCATCGGCCGGGCCGCGGCGCTCGTCTTGGCGCGGGAGGGCGCCCGGGTGCTGGTGGCAGATCTGCCGGGGCCTGGCGCTGCGGAAACGGTGCGCCAGATCCGGGACACGGACGGCGAGGCGCAGGCCGTCGCGGCGGACGTGACGGACGAGGCCGATGTCGTTGCCATGATTGCCGCGGCCGTTGCGGCCTGGGGCCGGCTGGACTGCGCGTTCAACAACGCCGGCATCGCGCCCGCCGCGCTCGGCTCGGCCGGGCGCCGCGTGGGCGACCTCACGCGGGATGCCTGGGAGGGGTTGCTGGCCGTCAATCTCACCGGCGTCTGGCTCTGCATGAAGCACGAGCTGGCGCAGATGCAACGTCAAGGCGGCGGCACGATCGTCAACACGGCCTCCATCGCCGGGCTTGTTGGGCTGCCGGGCGCCGGCGCATACGTTGCGGCCAAGCACGGCGTCGTCGGGCTGACGAAGGCGGCGGCCATCGACTATGCCGCGGCCGGGGTGCGGGTGAATGCCGTCTGCCCCGGCTTCGTCGACACGCCGATGATCGCGGAGAGCGTGACGCGCCGGGGCGGGACGATCATGGCGGCGACGCCGCTCGCGCGCCTGGGCGCCGCCAGCGAGGTTGCGGAGGCGGTGGCCTGGCTCTGCTCCGGCCGCGCCGGGTTCGTGACCGGCTCGGCGATGACGGTCGATGGCGGCTACACGGCAGTCTGAGGCTTTGGAAATTCTGAGGGAAAGCGGCGCGATGCAATTCGACGGCAAGGTGGCCCTGATCACCGGCGGCGCGAACGGGATCGGACTCGCCGCCGCGCAGGCATTTGCCCGGCAAGGCGCCCGCGTGATGCTGGTCGACCGCGATGCCGCAGGCGAGCAGGAAGCGGCGCGCATCCGCGAGCGGGGCGGCGAGGCACGCTTCGCCGCCGCCGACGTCACCCGGTCCGCCGACGTGCAGGCCTACGTGCGGGCGACCCTCGACGCATTCGGGGCCATCGACTGCTTTTTCAACAACGCCGGCATCGAAGGCGCCGTCGTGCCCACCGCGGAGTATGACGAGGCGGTGTTCGACAGCGTGATCGCGGTCAACCTGAAGGGCGTGTTCCTCGGCCTGCGCCACGTGCTGCCGGTCATGCTGCGGCAAGGCGCCGGGGCGGTAGTCAATACTGCCTCGACCGCAGCGCTCGTGGGCTCGCCGGGGCTCTCGGCCTACGTCGCCTCCAAGCACGGCGTGCTGGGCCTGACCCGGACGGCTGCGGGCGAGGTCGCCTCGCGCGGCATCCGCGTCAATGCCGTCTGCCCCGGCCCGGCCGAAACGCGGATGATCCAGTCGCTCGAGCAGCAAGGCCATCCCAACGACCCCGAGGCCGGCGCTCGGCGCTTTCGCAATTCCATTCCGCTCGGGCGCTACGCGACGGCCGGCGAAGTGGCCAGCGTGGTGCTGTTCCTGTGCTCGGATCTGGCGGGCAGCGTCACCGCGGCGCACTACGTCGTCGATGGCGGGCGCACCGGCGTGCCCGGCGCCGCCTCCATGCCGTCCGCTTGAACCAAACCAGACAGGCTTCTAGCCTATCGCGCAATGCGGCGCGCAGCCCGGTGCGGCCAAGCGCGCCGCGGCGTATGGGAGTGAGCGTGATGCGCGTATTGAGACCCTGCCGCATGGATACGGCCTGACCGGCCCGGTGATGCACGACGCCGCACTCGCGCCTGCCGCGGGACGATCGGCCGCTCCGCCCGGCAAGCCGCCGCTGCTTGAGGTGTCCGCGGTGGTGGTCCGCTTCGGGGGCATCGTGGCGCTCGACGGCGTGTCGTTCGACGTCGGGCAGCGGCAGATCTGCGGCCTGATCGGCCCGAACGGGTCAGGCAAGACAACCTTGTTCAACTGCATCAGCGGCATCTATCGCCCCAATGGCGGGGAGGTGCGGCTGCAGGGCCAGTCGCTGCGGCGCGTCAGCCGGCACCGCATCGTCGATCTCGGCATCGGGCGCACCTTCCAGAACGTCGCCCTGTTCCGCAGCATGAGCGTGCGGGAGAATATGCTGGCCGGGGCGCACCATCTCGGGCGGTCCGGCTTCGTCGCCAACGCCTTGCGCCTGCCGGGCGCGGTGCGCGAGACGGCGGCGGCGGAACGGAAGCTGGAGCAACTGCTCGACCTGCTGCGCCTGCATGACGTGGCCGAGACGCCGGTCGCGAGCCTGCCGTTCGGCACGCAGAAACGGGTGGAACTCGCCCGCGCCCTGATCGGCGATCCGAAGCTGCTGCTGCTGGACGAGCCCGCTGGAGGCCTCAACCACTCGGAGGTGGACGCGCTGGAAGAGCTGATGCGCCACATTCTACAGGCGTTCGAGCTCAGCATCCTGCTGGTCGAGCATCATATGAACTTGGTGATGCGCGTCTCGGACAAGGTGGTGGCGCTCGACCTCGGGACCAAGATCGCAGACGGGGCGCCAGAGGACGTGCGGAACAACGCGGACGTCATCCGCGCCTACCTGGGCGAGGCAGACGATGATGAGTGAGGCGCCCACGCTGCGAAGGCCCGGCGAAGCTGCAGCGGCGCCGCTGCTGGAAGTCACGGGCCTGCGCGCCTTCTACGGCGCCGTCCCGGCTCTGCACGGGCTTGACTTCTCCGTCCAGCAGAATGGCATCACCACGTTGCTGGGCGCGAACGGCGCCGGCAAGACCACCACGTTGCGCGCCTTGAGCGGCCTGGTGCGCACGGAAGGCCGCATCGTCTTTGATGGCGCGCCGATCGGGCGGCTGGCGACGGAGGACATCGCCCGCCGGGGCGTCGCCCATGTGCCGGATGGGCGCGGCACCTTGATGGAGCTGACCGTCGAGGAGAACCTGCGCCTGGGCGGCTACACGCGCAGCCGCGCCGAGGCCGCGGCCGGGATGGAGCGCGTCTTCGGCTACTTCCCGCGGTTGAAGCAACGAATCCGGCAGCAAGCCGGCACCCTCTCCGGCGGCGAGCAGCAGATGCTGGCGATCGGTCGCGCCTTGCTGCTGCGCCCCAAGCTGCTGCTGCTCGACGAACCCTCATTCGGCCTCGCGCCGCTGATCGTGCGGGAGATTTTCGACATCATGCGCCGGGTCAATGCCGAGGACGGCGTCGGCATCCTGCTCGTGGAGCAGAATGCGCGCCTCGCCCTGGATGCCGCCGACCACGCCTGCCTGCTCGAGACCGGGCGCGTCGTCGTCGCCGGCCCGGCCGCCGAGCTGCGCGCGGACGAAGCGATCCGCCGCTCCTACTTGGGCTACTGAGGCGATGCGCTCGCGCTTCGACATAGCCAGGAGGTGCAGCATGGGTCGAAGCCCGAGCCTGGTTTCGTGGGCGCATTCAGCCAACGGGCCGAAGCGCCCATTGCCATCAGGCCGCTAGATGGACGAGTTCCTGCACCAGATCCTCTCCGGCATCGCCTCCGGCGGCATCTACGCCAGCCTGGCCCTGGCCTTGGTGATGATCTTTCAATCGACGCACCACGTGAACTTTGCGCAGGGCGAGATGGCGATGTTCTCCACCTACATCGCGCTGACGCTGATCGATGCCGGCGTGCCTTACTGGGGCGCGTTCGTCATCACGGTGGCGGCGTCGATGGTCATCGGCGCCGTTATCCAGCAGGTCCTGCTGGCCCCGATGGCGGGCGCGCCCGTGCTGGCCAGCGTCGGCGTCTTCATCGGCCTGCTGCTGATCTTCAACGCCGTCGCCGGATGGCTGTTCACTTACCAGTTGAAGCAGTTTCCCACCCCGTTCGAGGGCCCGCCGCTGCTCGGCGGCTTCGTGACCCGGCATGACCTCGGCTCCACCGCCGTCACCCTCTTCGTGCTCGGCCTGGTCTACGCGTTCTTCCGCTTCACCAAGCTGGGCCTCGCGATGCGCGCCGCGGCTTACAACCCGGTGTCGAGCCGGCTGATGGGCGTGCGGGTTGACCGGATGCTGGCGCTCGGCTGGGGGTTGGCGGCCGGGATCGGCGCCGTTGCCGGCATGATGGTCGCGCCCGTGGTGTTCCTCGACCCCAACATGATGTCGGGCGTGCTGCTCTACGCCTTTGCAGGCGCGCTGCTGGGCGGCATCGCGAACCCGCTCGGCGCGGTCGTGGGCGGGTTCGCCATCGGGGTGATCGAGAACCTGGCCGGCGCCTACTTGGTCGGCAACGAGCTCAAGCTCTCGGTCGCGTTGGTGATCATCGTCGCGGTGCTGACCGTGCGGCCCGCCGGGCTGTTCGGGCGCAGCTTGGTCACGCGGGTCTAGCGGCGTGCGTGCCTGGGCCCGCGTTCTGTTCGTCGCGGCCGCGGCGTCGTTGGCGTTTCTGCTCAGCGACTACCGGCTGTTCCAGTTCAGCATGGTCGTCGTCTATGCCATCGCGGTGCTCGGCCTCGGCCTGGTCACCGGCTTCAACGGCCAGATCTCGCTGGGCCACGGCGCGTTCTACGCGATCGGCGCCTACACGACGGCGGTGCTGATGTCGCTCTATGAGGTTCCGTACTGGGCCACGCTGCCGGTCTCCGCCCTGGTCTGCGCCGCCGTCGGCTTCCTCGTCGGCCTGCCGGCGTTGCGGCTGGGCGGGCTTTACCTCGCCTTGACCACGTTCGCCCTCGCCGTCGCCACGCCGCAACTGCTGAAATACCGCCTGTTCGAGGACTGGACCGGCGGTGTGCAGGGCCTCGTCGTCTTCAAGCCGGACCCGCCGTTCGGACTGCCGCTCAGCGTCGACCAGTGGCTCTATCTGTTCACCCTTGCCGTGGGCGTCTGCGTGTTCGTGCTCGTCTCCAACCTGGTGCATGGACGCATCGGGCTTGCGATGCGCGCCATCCGTGACCATGCCCTCGCCGCCGAGGCGACCGGCATCGACGTGGCGCTGTTCAAGACCCGCACCTTCGCGGTCAGCGCGATGGTCACCGGCATCGCCGGGTCGCTCGGCGCCATATCGGTGGGCTTCATAGCGCCCGACAGCTTCACGGTGTTCCTTTCCATCACCCTGTTCGTCGGCTTGGTGGTGGGCGGGGTCGCCTCCATCGCCGGGCCGGTGTTCGGCGGGCTGTTCATCGCCTTCCTGCCGAACTTCGCCGAGCAGATCTCCAAGGCCGCGCCGGGCGCCATCTATGGCCTGATCCTGATCGCCTTCATGTTCTTCCTGCCCTCGGGCGTCGCCGGCGGCCTCGGGCGCCTGTTCAGCCTTGTGACGAAACGGACCGCCTAACAACACAACGGAGGACACTTCCATCATGCATCGCCGCACCCTGCTCGCCGCCGCGGGCCCGCTCGCCGCCGCGTTCGCCGCCCCTTTCAGCATCATCCGCGCCCGCGCCGCCACGCCGGGCGTTACCGCCAGCGAGATCAAGGTCGGCCAGACCCAGGCCTATAGCGGCCCGGCGTCGGCCTACGGCGCCATCGGGCGGCTGCAATCCGCCTTCTTCAAGCGGGTCAACGACCAGGGCGGCATCGCCGGGCGCAAGATCAACTTCATCTCGGTCGACGACGGCTACCTGCCGCCCAAGACCGTCGAGCAGACAAGGCGCTTGGTGGAGCAGGAAGGCGTGGCGTTCATTTTCAACAGCCTCGGCACGCCGACCAACTCGTCCGTGCATCGCTACTTGAACCAGAAGAAGGTGCCGCAACTGTTCGTCTCGAGCGGCGCGGACAAATGGGCCGACCCGAAAAAATACCCCTGGACCATCGGCTGGCAGCCGAGCTACCGCACCGAAGGGCAGATCTACGCCAAGTACATCCAGCAGAACGCGCCGAACGGCAAAGTCGGCGTGCTGTATCAGAACGACGATTTCGGCAAGGATTACCTGATCGGCCTGCGCGACGTGTTCGGTTCGAAATACGACAGCATCGTCGTCAAGGAGGCCAGCTACGAAGTCACTGACCCGACGATCGACAGCCAGGCCGTGGCCTTGCAGGGCTCCGGCGCCGACGTGCTGGTGACGGCGGCCACGCCGAAGTTCGCCGCGCAGATGATCCGCAAGGTCTACGACCTCGGCTGGAAGCCGCTGCACCTGCTGACGGACGTGTCGATCTCGGTCGCCGCGGTCATTAACCCGGCCGGGCCGGAGCGCGCGGTGGGCATCATCGCCGCCGGTTACTTGAAAGAGGAGAGCGACCCGGCCTTGAAGGACGACCCCGGCATGAAAGAGTGGCGCGCCTTCATGCAGGAACGCATGCCAGACGCCGACGTCAGCGACTCGAACTACACCTTCTCCTACGGCGTGAGCCAGACCCTGATGCAGGTGCTCAAGCAGTGCGGCGACGATTTCTCACGCGAGAACATCATGAAGCAGGCCGCCAGCCTGCACGATTTCCAGCCTGCCACCGTCTTGCCCGGCTGCGTCGTCGACACCAGCCCGACCGATTATCACCCGATCGAGCAGATGCAGTTGCAGCGCTGGAACGGCACGCGGTGGGAGCGCTTCGGGGAGGTGATCAAGGGGTCGAAGATTTAGCTAGCGGTCTGATGCAAACGGGTGCTTCAGCCCACCAAACAAAGCTAGTGGTCTGATGCAAACGGGCGGTTCAGCCCGTTGGCTGAATCAGCCCACCAAACAAGGCTAGTGCTTCGACTCATGCTGCACTCTCTGAATGTGTCGAAGCACTAGGATCTATGACTGAACTTTGCGACGCGGAGGTTGACGAGCGTTGCGGCGAGATGGGCAAAGCCCATTCAGCTTCGGCGGGTTTTGTCGCGCCTAAGTGCGACGCGGCGCCAACCTTTCAGCTTTGAAAACAGGTTCCCGACATGATGGCGCCGGGCGTAAATTGTTTTGTCCCGGGGCGGCGAGTCCGTCATGCCAAGCTTTGGCGGGGTGTGGACGGCGCAGCCGTCCGCAGCGAACACTGCGCGCAGCCGGGCCAACACGTAGCCTCGGTCGAGAGCGGCATCGCGTGCGGGATCGAACAGCTTGAGCGCGGCGTCCACCGCGTCGGCGCCGAGGATGCGCCATCGCGCCTTGCCTGGCTGGCGTCGAGCGCGTCGCCGATCTCCTGGCGCTTGCGCGGGGGCCGCGGCAGAGCGTGCTGGCGGCATAGATGACGATACTTTACGGCGTGGCCTGTGCTGGTTCTAGGCCGCCTGGCGGCGAATGATGCGTAGTGCCGCAGTCTTCGGACCGGAGCCTCGCTGCCCAGGCCGAAGTGGCTCTATGGCCGGCCCGGATCGAAATGCTTGACGAGATCGCGGCCGTAGGATGCGTAGTCTGGTTGCAGCCCCGCATGCTCGGCGGCGAAGCGGGTGAGGCGTTGCGGGAAGCGGGTCTCAAACATGAAGGCGAGCGTGCCTTCCAGCTTGTGCGGCGCCAAGTCCGCCTGGCTTGCTTTCTCGAACGAGGCGAGGTCTGGGCCGTGCGGCAGCATGGCATTGTGCAGGCTGGCGCCGCCGGGGGCGAAGCCGCCGCCGGTTTTGGCGTCGTAGGCGCCGTAGACCAGGCCCATGAACTCGCTCATGACGTTCATGTGATACCAGGGCGGGCGAAAGGTATTCTCGGCCACCAGCCAGCGGTCGGAGAACAGGACGAAATCGACGTTCGCGGTTCCTGGCGTCTCGGACGGCGCGGTGAGGACCGTAAAGATGGACGGGTCGGCGTGATCGAACAATATAGGGCCAACCGGCGAGTATTTGCGGAGGTCGTATTTGTAGGGCGCGTAGTTGCCGTGCCAGGCGACAACGTCGAGCGGGGAATGGGCAATCTCGGCCACGTGCAGCGCTCCGCCCCATTTTACGAACAGCCGTGATGGCGCGTCATGGTCCTCGTAGGCGGCGATCGGGGTCAGGAAATCGCGAGGATTGGCTAGGCAGTTGGCGCCGATCGGGCCTCGTTCCGGCAGGGTGAAGGCGCCGCCGTAGTTCTCGCAGACGTAGCCGCGGGCCGGGCCGTGGCGCAGTTCGGCGCGGAATTTTATGCCGCGGGGAACGACGCAGATCTCGCCGGGTTCGGCGTCGATCAGGCCGAACTCGGTGGCGAAGCGCAGCCCGCCTTGCTGCGGCACGACCAGCATCTCGGCGTCGGCGTTGTAGAAGTATTCGTCCTGCATCGAGCGGGTGGCGACGTAGACGTGAGCGCCCATTCCGGCTTGCGCGCCGGCGTCGCCTGCCGTGGTCATCGTCCTCATGCCTTCGATGAACGACAGCGGTTCCGACGGGATCGCGGCCGGATCCCAGCGGACGGGCGCGATCGGGGTTTCCGCCTCCTGCGCGGGCGCGGTGCGCCAGAGGTTAGCCGGGGCTTTCTGGAACGTGCCCCAATTGGCGACGGTCGGGCGGATGCGGTAGAGCCAGCTTCGCTCGTTGGTCGTGCGCGGTGCGGTGAAGGGCGAGCCGGACACCTGCTCGGCGTAGAGGCCGTAGGGGCAGCGTTGCGGCGAGTTGCGGCCTCGGGGGAGCGCGCCGGGCAGCGCCTCGGCTTCGAAGCCGTTGCCGAAGCCCGACATGTAGCCGCGCGCGATGCCGGCGGCATCGGCCTCGCGCGCGAGGCTGGATGGAACATGGACGTTCATGGCCTAGCCCTCCGTTGCCGGGCCACTATAGACCGGGTCAGGTCGTGGCGACCACTTGCACGTGCCCTTCGCCGTCGCGCTTCAAAACGCTCACCGCCACCTCGCCGGCGATGCGGGTGACGTGGACGCTGACCCTCGCGTTCCCGAGCGTCAGGTTACGTAGGGTAAGGTTGTCCAGGAACTGCGGGAGTTGCGGGCGGTCGAGGGCGATGGCCCGGGCGGCCGGGTCGAAGCTCAGGCCGAGGCTGGCTTGGACGAGGGCGGGCAGTGCGGCCGCGGCCCAAGCCTGGGGCGAGCAGGCCACCGGGTAGGAGGTCGGTCCCTGTTTCGGGCGGCGGCGGAAGCCGCAGAACAGCTCGGGCAGACGGCGGAGGTCCATCGCGCCCGCGGCGTTATAGAGCGCCTCGAGCACCCGGACCGCCTCGCCCCTGAGGCCGATGCTGGACATGCCGAGCGCGATCATTGCGTTGTCGTGCGGCCAGATGGAGCCGTTGTGGTAGGACATCGGATTATAGCGCGCCTCGTCCGCGGCAAGCGTGCGGATGCCCCAGCCGGTGAACATGCCGGGCTGCATCATGGCCGCGGCCACGCGGCGGGCGCGCTCAGGGTCAGCGATGCCGGTGATCAGGACTTGACCCGCATTGGAGGAGCGGACCTCGCAGGGCCTGCCGTCGCCGTCGAGCGCCAGGGCGTAGACGCCGAGGCGTTCGCACCAGAATCTCCGCTCGAACGCGGCGCGGAGACGTTCGGCCTTTTGCAGCAGGGATTGGGCCTGAGCGTGCAGGCCGAGCTGGCTGGCAATCGCGGCCCCGGCACGCCTGGCGGCGAAGACGTAGCCCTGCACTTCGCACAGCTTGATCGTGCCTCG
Source organism: Acetobacteraceae bacterium (assembly GCA_965217935.1). GTDB lineage: Bacteria > Pseudomonadota > Alphaproteobacteria > Acetobacterales > Acetobacteraceae > JBBROS01. The sequence goes on from OZ244581.1 coordinate 3,343,357, forward strand.
GGCGAGGGTTCCGTCGGCGTGGGAGATGGAGTCGTAGCTGTCCTTCCAGCCTTGGTTGGCCAATCCGTCCTCGCTGCTGCGGTGGTAGCCGACGAAGCCGTCCGCGTCGGCGCGCCGGTCGATCCAGACGAGCGCCAGCTCGATCTGCGGCCAGAGCGCCCGCAGCGTGGCGATGTCGCCGGTGCGGCCGAGGTAGGCCCCGGCCAGCATGACGAACAGCGGGGTGGAGTCGACGCTGCCGTAGTAGCGGCGGAACGGCACCTCGCGCAATTCGGCCATCTCGCCGGCCCTCGTTTCGTGCAGGATCTTGCCCGGCTCGGCCTCGGCGGAGGGGTCGAACGCGGTTGCCTGCTCGCGGGCGAGGTAGCGCAGGACGCCCGCGGCCAGCTCCGGGTCGAGCGCCAGGGACAGCATGGCGGTGATCAGGGCGTCGCGGCCGAAGGCGGTGCTGAACCAGGGAATGCCGGCGTAAGGATAAGGGCCGGTCGGCTTGTCGGTGACAAGCATGCGCAGGTCGCTGGCGCAGCGGCGCATGGTTTCGTCGAACTCCTCCTGGGCCGAGCCGATCTCGGCAGTGCGGGCGGCGCTGGCGCGCAGGCGGCGCTTGGTTTGCACGTAGGCGGCGAGGAATTGCGCGCGCGGGCCGGGCGCATGCGTGCCGGGGTCGGCACAGGCGACGGCAACGAAGATATTGGCGCGGACGCGGGGCTCCAGGTCGAGGCTGAACACCGCGGCGTTGCCGGTCAGGGACTGCGGCGACGGCTCGAAGGCCAGGCGCGTCGAGCGGTCCTGCCCGTCGAGGCCGCGGTAGGACAGGGTGACGCCGTCCTCGGTGACGGCGGTCGGCAACCGCTCGCCGCGCCGCTCGCGCCTCATGCCGCGCACCTCGAACAAATCGGCGAAATCCGCGTCGAAGCGCAGTTCCAGGCGCACCCGGCGGCGCGAGAACGCGAAATTGCGCACCGCGAGCCGGGCATGGCAGGACGCCTCGCCCAGGAACATCGAGCGCTGGACGTGGATCACGCCGTGGTCGAGCTCGGCATCGCCGAACTGGTCGGCGGCGCCGTTGGTCACGTCCGACGTGAGCATGACGCTGTCGGCGCCGAGGGTGGAACTGAGCAGGAGCGGACGGGCGCCGTTCAGGGTCAGGTCGAAGCGCGACAGATGCCTGGTGTCGCGGTGATACAGGCCGTCGGCGCCGCCGGCGACCGATAGCAGGTCGCCGCTATGATCAAAGACGGCGAAGGTCTCGCCGTTCTTGATGGTTCGGTAGCGCCGTTCCTGCAGCGACACGGTGGCGGCGACGGAGAAAGGCTCCGGCGCGTGGTGGTCCTGGTCGGACGAGGGACTGACGACGACGTTCATTATGGATGCCTCAAATGACGGGCGGCAGCAAATCGTTGCGAGACTAGACGAAGACGGGGCCGTTCTTCAGTTATGTCGCGTCATGGTTGCACACGAAGTGTTGACCGGGTTTCGGCGTGCTATAGCCTGCAGATGTTTCGCTGCGCGAGAATGTGAAGACCAGCTCCTGACGTTCGGGCTGCCTGGCAAGACTATGGTGAAGTTGGGTATCAACGTCCAAGGATCGCATGGCATGAGTAGCGCAACGAGCAAGCCTGATGCCGCGCAACCGGCGTTTCCGGCCCTCTCGTTGGCGCCCAGGACGTCGCGGCCGATCCTCGTCGCAGTTGCCGGCTTATCTGCGCTGGCCGGCTTTCTCGTTACCTCGCCGGATGCGGCAGCGGCGGCGGTTGCGAACGCTGGGCCGGAACTGACGCGGCTGCTCCGCGCGATGGCAGGGCTGAAGATGCTGATGGCGGGCGGCGCTGCGGCCGGGATGTTATGGCGGCTCGGGAGCCAGGTTTCGCCGGCTTGGCTGGCTGCCTACCTCGCCTGCTGCGCCGCAATGGCGGCCGCGCTTGGCTTGATCTGGAACATGGCCCATGTCGGGGCCGGGGCGCTGTTGCTGCATGGCGGGTTGCTGGCGAGCCTCGTGCTGCTCTGGCGCGATCCGGCGACAAGGGACCGGCTCTCGGACGTGATCGCTCGGCGCAGGCAGCGGGTGGGCCGGGTTCGGAGCTAATCGACGGCAGAGTCCTGTTTCAGCAGGCCGTCGAGCGCATTCAAGGCTGCTTGCTTGTCGTTCTGGCCGAGTGAATCCAGCACCTGCTCAATCTCCGACACGTCGGGGTGCTTGCCAAGCGGCGGCAGCTTGCCCGCGTTCGACAGCCGATTGAGAAGCCGCACTTCGGCCCGGCCGAGCGCCGACCGGGCGAGGCCGGGCTTATCCTCCCGGATCGCTTGCTGGGCGGCCACCAGGTAGTCGCGCGAGGTGGCGCCGGGCGGCAGATCGGGCGACGGCAGGGCTGGGGAGACGTTCGCGTTGGCTGTCGCAACTGGGCCAGGGCTTGGCGCCGGCGCCGCTTGCGCCTTGGCCTGGACCACGGCCGTCTCGAGCTCCCTCACGCGCGCTTGGGCCGCGGCTTGCGCCTGTTCCGCCTTGTCCGCGCGCTGTGTCAGGGCGTCGACTTCGCTGGACTGCGCTTCATTGGCCGAAAGCGACGCCTGGGCGTCCAATTTCTGCGACCGTAGCGCCTGTTCGCTCTCGCGCGCCTTCGCCAAATCTTGCTGTAGTGCGACGACCTGCTGCTGCAGCGCGTGGCGTTGCTGCTTCTCGACGTTCAGCGCGACTTCGACGGTGGACTTGGCGTTGCCGCGCTGCACGGCCTCGTACCAGCCGAAACCAGCCAGGCCGGCGAAGGCGACTGCCGCGACGGTCGCAGCGATGGGCCAGAAGGAACGAGTTGCCATGCACACCAATTCATAGACAGTTTGCCGCAAGGTTTAGGTCAGGATGCGGCAATTCGCCGGGTTCGGACAGTCAAACTATCTTCAACAGGCAAATGACTTCCAAGGTGGCGCGGATCGAAGGGGCAGCTAAGCATGACGCGCCAGGGCGCCGCGGATCACCCCCGCAAGGCGCGCTACTCCAGTTTGGTGCAGGCGCTTCGGGTGGAGATCCTGGCCGACAACCTTTCGCTGGTCGCCGCGGCTTTGGCCTATCGCGCCATCTTCGGCCTGCTGCCAGCGCTTGCCGCGGCAGCGGCCATCTGGGGCCAAGTGGCGGATTTCGGGGCCTTGAAGCAATCGGCTGATAGCGCCGGGTCGTTGCTGCCGGAAGGCACGCCGAAGCTGCTGGAGCAATTCGTGACCGGAGTGCCGAAGGGGTTCGGCGGCGGGCTCGGCTTAGCCCTGAGCCTTGGGCTCGTCATGGTCACCGCCTACAAAGCGGCGAGCACGCTGTTGTCTGCGCTGAACATCGTCTACGAGCGCGCCGAAGCGCGGCCGTGGCTGTGGCGAGCGGTGGTCGCGCTGCTGATTGGGTTGTCCGGCATCGTCCTGCTCTTCGCCTCGCTCGTCACGCTCAGCGTGCCGGCGTTGCTGGCGGGCGGCGCGTACCGGGAGATCGGCCATCGGCTTGTCTGGGCGCGATGGCCCGCGCTCGCCGCCCTGTTCACCGCCGCGCTCGGGCTGCTGTTTCGCTTTGGGCCGAGCCGCAACCCTCCGAGCGACTACTGGGTTGGCTGGGGCGCCCTGGCCGCGACGGTCCTCTGGATCACAGCCTCCGTCGGGCTGTCGCTCTATGTCGCCAACGTGGCCTCGTTCGGGCGGCTGTACGGCTCGCTGGGCGGGGTCGCGGTCGTGCTGCTGTGGTTCTACGTCAGCGCCTACGCCATCCTGGTCGGCGCGGAGATCGACGCTTACCTGGCCTCCCGCGCCGATTGAACCTGCCTTTCTCAGGCCGCCAAGGTCTCTCCGGCCGACAGCATCCGCTCCTGCAGCCGCCGCATCCACGCGGCGACGGCGCCCGCGTCGGCGCCGAGTTCCTCCAGCACGGCCGCCGCGATGTCCAGCCCCGGGGGCACGCTGCGGTCAACGATAGCCGTAAGGCCGCCGATCGAGCCGAACCGGCCAGCCTCCTCGGCGCTCGTCACGGCGGCGAAGCGCTTCAATTGAGGATAAAGCGCCGTGCCGACCGGCGTCAGATCGGTCGCGATTTCAAAGTTGGGCATCGTGACCACAACGGCTCGCCGCCCGTGCATGGCAAGCGGCTCCCACATCCGCGTGTCGCTTGCATCGCCGAACGCGACCGAGTAGCCGTCGGCGACGGCCCGGCGAAAGCTGCGCTCGTCGCTTACGAGCGCGGTGTAGCCGATGCCGAACTCGAACAGGGCGTCCGCCACCGTCCGCCCGACCGGGCCCATGCCGATGATGACGACGGGGGCGTCGAGCTCGCGCGGCTGCAGCTCGGACTCGGAACGTGCGGTGGTGAAACGGCGCATCTTGCCCGCGAGCACGCGCCCTGTCTCGGCCAGGGTCGGCGTGACCGCCAGGCTGAGGGCAACGGCGGCGATCAGGATGGCGCATTCCCGGTCGCCGACCAGCGCCCGCACCGGCGGCAGGACGAAGATGACGAAGGCGAACTCCGAGCCTTGCGCCAGCAGGAAGCCGAGCTGGGCCGAGCCCGGCGCCGACCAGCGGAACACCAGGCTCGCCGCCGCATTGGTGATGACCTTGACCGCGATCAGCAGGACCGCGACGCCGATCACCGCGGGCCAGGACTGCAGCAGCGCTGCGACGTCGAGCGAGAGGCCGACCGAGATGAAGAAGAAACCCAGCAGGAGCCCGCGGAACGGCTTGATCTCGGCCTGGATGACCGCGCGATAGGGCGTCTCGGCGATGATCATGCCGCCGAGGAATGCGCCCAAGGTCAGCGAGAGGCCGATGGCGCCGGTCAGCCACCCGGCCGCGAGCGCCACCAGCAGGGCCATCGCGGTGAACACCTCCTCGTTACGGCTGCGGGCGATGAGGTCGAACAGCGGGCGCACCACGATGCGGGCCAGCGCAACGGCGACGGCGAACGATGCGGCGGCCTTGAGCAGGGCGATACTCATGGCGGGCAGGATCGCCTCGCCGCCGCCCAGCGCGCCGGCCACGATCAGGAGGAAGATGGCGACAACGTCCTGACAGATCAGGATGGCGGTGGAGGTCAGGCCGACCGGGCAGTTCTGCTGGTGGCGTTCGGCGATCAGCCCGGCCACCACCGCGGTCGACGACAGGGAGAGCGTGGCGCCGACGACGAGCGCCGCCATCGGCGGCAAGCCGAACAGGAGTGCGACGGCGCCGAGGCCCAGCGTGCCGGCCAGCACCTGGACCGGGCCGAAGCCGAAGATGTCGCGCGCCTGGCTACGGATGTGGGCCAGCGAGAAGTGCAACCCGATATCGAACAGGAGGAACACGACGCCGAGCTCGGAGAGGACCGCGACGGTGGTCTGCGTGCCGACCGGCTGCAGCCCGGCGCCGCGCAGGGCAAGGCCGAGCGCCAGGTAGCCGACGATCGGGCTGAGCCGCAGCGCCCGCGATCCGACCGCGGCCAGCACCCCGAGGGCCAGCAGGATGATGACGGGCAGGAGCGCGGAAAGCAGGGCGTGGGCGTCGTCCATGTCAGGCGACGCCGGGGTTGAGGACGTGGTGGACGGCCTGGATGACGACGGAACCCTTGCCCACGCCGGAGGCGACCCGCTTGACCGAGCCGGAGCGCACGTCGCCGATTGCGAACACGCTGGATCTGGTTGTCGCGTCCTGCAAGACGATGCCGCAACTGAAGACGAGCTGGCCATTGCCGGAAACTTCTTGAATGCCTTGGACGCGCACGCGGGTGGGTTCAGCCGCGCTGCACAGGGGAAACGTTTGGGCTTCCCGGGCGTCGGGGTCGCTGGCGTCGAGGTCCGTGCTGGCGGGCGGGTTGTCTGACATGGTTGGAGCGTAACCGAACAGAAGCGGGTTCGGCGATGAAGAAACCGCATCGCCGGGCAAATGCCCGGGAACGCCTTGCGGTTCTGAGCCTGAAGCCTGAACCGGCCTAGGGAGAGGCCTCGCTAGTCCGGCGTCATCCGCAGGCGACGGAGCGGGATCCGGCTAGTTCAGGAACAGCTTGCCCGGGTTCATGATCCCGCGCGGATCGATCGCCGTCTTGATCTGCCGCATCAGCGCCAGCGCCTCCGGCCCCCGTTCCTGCTCCAGGAACTCGCGCTTGCCGATGCCGACGCCGTGCTCGCCGCTGCAGGAGCCGCCGAGGGCCAGGGCGCGGGCGACGATTTTCTTGTCGAGATTCCACGCCTGCTCGATCCCGTCCTCGCTCTCCGGCGCCAGGATCACGGTATGGAAATTGCCATCGCCGACGTGGCCGACGATGGGGGCGGTCAGGCCGGAGGCGGCGATGTCGTCCTTGGCGCCGAGAATCAGTTCGGCCAGGTGTGAGACCGGCACGATGGCATCCGTCGTGAGCCCCTTGTGACCCGGCTTCAGCGCCAGCGCCGCCCAATAGCCATCGTGCCTGGCCTTCCACAAGCGGTTGCGCTCTTCCGCATCGGTCGCCCATTGGAAACGGCGCCCGCCATGCTCGGCGGTGATGCCTTGGGCCAGCTCGGCCTGCTCGGCGACCCCCGCGGCGCTGCCGTGGAACTCAAGCAACAGCGTCGGGCTCGCCGCGTAGCCCTCGAGCTTCGAGAACGCAATGCTGGCCCCCATCTGCACGTCGTCCAGCAATTCGATGCGGGCGATCGGGATGCCGGCCTGGAGGATGTCGATGACGCTGGCGACGGCGCCGGCCAGGCTCTCGAACTGGCAGATCGCAGCGCTCATCGCTTCGGGGATGCCGTGCAGCTTCAATTGGATCTCGGTGATGACGCCTAGGGTGCCTTCCGAGCCGATCATCAGGTGCGTCAGATCGTAGCCGGTGGCGGATTTGCGCACCCGGCCGCCGGTCTCGATCAGGCGTCCATCCGGGAGGGCGACTTGCAGGCCCAACACGTTCTCGCGAATCGTGCCGTAGCGCACGGCGGCGGTGCCGCTCGCGCGGGTCGCGCACATGCCGCCGATCGTGCACTCGCTGCCGGGGTCGACGGGGAAGAACAATCCCTGGTCGCGCAAATGCTCGTTGAGTTGCTGCCTCGTGACGCCGGCCTCGACGCGGCAATCCATGTCCGGTGCGTTGACGGCCAGCACCTTGGTCATGCGGCTGAGATTGAGGCTGATGCCCCCGCGCACGGGGGTTACATGACCTTCCAGCGACGTGCCGGCGCCGAAGGGCACGACGGGCACGCCGTGCTGGAAGCAAAGGCCGAGCAGGCGCGCCGCCTCCGCGCCGGTTTCGATGAAGGCGACCGCGTCGGGCTTGACCCGTGGATGGGTGTCCTCACCGTGGCTGTGCTGCTCGAGCAGGGCCGTATTGGTGGTGATGCGCTCGCCGAGGACCTCGCGGGCTTGGGCGATGACGGCGTCGACGGGGCGGGACATGGGCGGCCTCCTGTAATGCGGTTGGGCGCCGGCGAGTATAGACGGACGCCGGGCTTGCCTGACTGTTATCAGACCAGATAGGCACGGCCTCGCCCTCGGAGAACCTCGAATTGCCGACCGTGCCAAATTTGGGCCGCAGCACCGCGAGCGGGTTCCTGTGGCTTATGCTGCAGAGCCTGAGCGGACGGCTGACCAGCTTCTTCAGCCAGTTGGTGCTGGCCAAGCTGCTCATGCCGGAGGCATTCGGCCAGATCGGCCTGGCGATGACGGTCTCCACCCTGGTCAACGCCTGCATCAGCTTCGGCGTGGACGACATCTTGCTGCAACGGCTGCGCAACATCCGGCTCTGGGTCGCGCCCGCGTTCTGGACCAGCTTCGGCCTGGCCGTGGCCGGCATGGCGGCGATGCTGGCCGCCGCCCCGTTGGCCGCCTACGTCTACGGCAGCCCCAACCTCGTCGGCCTCATCGTCGTCCAGAGCATCGCGTTGCCGCTCGGGGCGCTGTCCACGGTGCCCGCAACCAAGCTGCGCGCCGAGATGAATTTCCGCTATCTCGCCCTGTATAACGGCCTTGAGACGATCGGCGTCCAGCTCGCCTCCGTCATCCTCGCGGCGCTGAATTTCGGCGCCTACAGCTTCGTGCTGCCCATCCCTGTCGCCGCGCTGATCAAGATCGTCGTTCTCTGGCGCAAGGCCCCGGCCCGGCTGCGCGTCCCGATCAAGGCGGTGCAGTTCCGCTATATCCTCGGCAACGGCTCGATCGTGTTCGCGTCGCGGATCGTGATCGAGGCGGTGAACCAGGGCGACTACATGGTGCTCGGCCTGCTCGCGACGGAGACGGTGGTGGGCGTCTATTACTTCGCCTTCCGCCTCGCCGCCCAGCCGATCCGGATGCTGGCCGGCAATTTCGGGGCCGTGCTGTTCCCCGCGCTCACGCAGCTCCGCGGCGACCCGGCCCGCCAGGAGCAGGCAGCCCTCCAAGCCGCCCGCATCCTCGCCTATACGGTCACGCCCGTCTGCTTCGCCCAGGCCGCCTTCGCAAGCCCGGTGCTGCGCCTGATGTTCGGCGAGCGCTGGGCGGGGTCGATCCCGCTGATCCAGGTGCTGAGCCTCGGCTTGCCCGGCGACGCCATCGCCTGGATCGCGGGCGCGCTGCTCGTGGCACGAAAGGAGTTCCGGCGGGATTTCGTGCTGATCAGCTCGTTTGCCGCACCGTTCTTCGCGTTCGTCATCGTCGGCGCCTATCTCGGCAGCGCGCTGGGCGTGGCCATCGCCGTCGCGCTCTACTACGCGCTGGTCAAGCCGCTGAACTCCTGGCTGGTGTTCCGGCATTCCATGACCGCGCCCGACTTCATGCACATCTACGTCTACCCGTCCGCGCTCGCCGCCATCGCCGTCGGCGGGGCCTATGCCTGCTCGAAATGGCCGGGCCTCAACTCCATGCTGATCGCCCAGATCGCCGTGATCGGGGTCGTCAGCCCGCTGGCATACCTGCTGCTGCTCCGGCTGCTGGCGCCCGCGATGCTGCGAGAAGTGCTCAACCGGTTCCCTGTCGACGCCGTCCTGCGCCGGCTGTTGGCCCGGCTGTTCGGGCGGCGGGCAGCGGAGGGTTAGGCCGGCTTTGTTTCTGCCCACATCTGTGCCACGGCTCGTGTTACCTGGTCCGGCGCGATGGCGTGCAAGCACTTCAGGTCAAACGGGCACGGCTCCCGCAGCCAGCAGGGCGAGCAGGACAGCGGCGTATAGAACTCGACGTTGCCCGGATAATGCGCGTTCAGCGCGTGCTCGTAGCCGCCGATGATCACCACCGAGGGCGTGCCGACAGCGGCGGCAATGTGCATCGGGCCTGATACCGGACCCACGTAGAGATCGGCAGCGGCGACGGCTGCTGCCATGTCCGCAACCGATGTTTTGCCGCGCAGGTCAAGGTAGCTGCCGGACGGCGCGGCCTGCTCGCCATCGACGATGTCGCCGATCTCGATCACGGTTCCGGCCGCTCCGAGCCGCTCGTTCAGCGATGCCCAGGACGCGTCCGGCCAATCCTTGTTCGGGGTGAACCGGCTGGCCCGGCGCAGGATCAGGCAGTGCGGCCGGGGCAGGCCGCGCCATGCCTTGCGGTATTGCTCCGCCAGCGCCTCATCGATAATGCAATCCGGGCGCGTGTCAGTGACATTGACGCCCAGGCGGTCGCCCATGAGCCGGGCGATGTGCGCGTTCGAAGGCACGATGTCGGTGTATTCGACGAACAGATGGTCCGCCGGCAACTCCGAGTAAGGCGCCACCTCGTCGAGATACGGCAAGCCTTGCACCAGCATGGGAAACTTGGTGAAGAAGCGCAGCCGCAAGGCCGGGTTCAGCCGCTTCAACTCGCGCAGCGCGGGCGTCAGCATAATGACGTCGCCGATGCCGGCATCGCGCGCGACGTTGAGCGTGGGCCGCCGACCCGGCCTGCGCCACGGATAGGGATGCAGGCAGGCGCGCGCCAGCCAGCCGGACCGGGCCAGGATGGGTTGGCGCACGCGGGCCCGGAACTTGTCCTTGAGGACAGCGCGATTCATGTCGGCGTTGCCCCGGCGGCGAAGTCGGCAAGCTCGGCATAGGCCATGAACAAGTGGTAGAGGGAGCTGGCCGGGATTTTGGTTGCCGCCGGCTTGCCCTCGGCGTCGAGCTGGTCCACCCAGGCGCCGCCGGGGCACCCGTCGAGGAAACGCAGGCCGATGTTGCGCGCCACGGGGACAATGGCCTTGGGCGATACGAGGCCTCGCCGGGCCATGACGATGTGCGCCTTCAGCGCCTCCGTCTGCGGCCATAGCCGGGTCGCGCGGCTGCGTGCCGAGCCGTCCCGGCTGGCCGCGTCCCATACCAGGCCGGTGCGCGGATCGGTCCCCGCCTGCCGCGCGAAGGAATACAGCCGTTCGGCCTGCGGCATGAGCGATACGCCCGCGCGGCGCTGGTAGCGATCCAGCAGCCACACCCATTCGTAATGATGCCCGGGCTCAACCAGCGTTCCCGCGTCGCCCGGGGCGCGCGACCAATCGGTCGCGAAAAATTCGCCCAGCGTCCCGCTTTCGGCGTCGAACAGGCGTTCCTGGAACAGCGCCGCCAGCTCGCCCGCAAGGTCCATGTAAGCCGTGCCGCCCGTCGTCTCATGCAATGCGAGCGCCGCCTCCAGCAGGTGCATGTGCGGGTTCTGCTGCCGCGGCCCCGGCTCCGCCGGCACGACGTTCAAGTAGCCCGCCACCGGCCCCCGCATCGACGAGCGGATGAAACCGAGCGTCCGCCGCGCCCGCTGCAACGGCTCCTCAAGCCTGGTCAGCCGCGCATACCAAGCCAGGGCGAACAGCATGAACGCGAGATCGTAGAGGTCGGCGGCCGGGTCGGTCACGTCGCCGGAGCGGGACAGGGTGCGCGCCCAGCTCCCATCCTTCCGTTGCCCTTGCCGGGTGATGAACCTGTACCCGTCGCGCGCCAGCCGGTCGCCTTCCGCCCAGCCCAGCAGGGCCGCGTGCGAGAACACGTAGATTTGCCGCGCCTGCACCCGCATCCGCTTGAACGGCACGTCGGCGCGCGCGCCGTCCAGCCCCAGGTGCTCGCAAGCCCCGCGCCCCGGCCCGTCATGCCCGGCCGCGCCCCAGAACGGCAACGCCTGTCCGAACATCCAATCATGGAACGCAGCATGGGCGGAGGCCGCGTCATGCACGGCAGAAAACCCATTCATCCAGGGGCCGCCGCCTGCATCCGCTTGATCGTCCCGGTGGTCGATTGCTCCGGCACCAGCGCGGCCAGCACGACCCGCCCCCCCGCCGCCTGCACCACGTCGGCGCCCACCACCGCATCGACGGTGTAGTCCGCCCCTTTCACCAGCACCGAAGGCAGCAAGGCGCGGATCAGCTCGATCGGGGTCTCCTCGTCAAAGCCGAGCACGCAATCCACGTAGCGAATCGCCGCGATCACCATTGCCCGCTCCTCCAGCCCGTTGACCGGACGGGCCGGCCCCTTCAGCCGGCGGACGCTGGCATCGGTGTTGAGCGCCACCACGAGCCGGTCGCACTCGCCGCGGGCCTGAGCCAGCAACGCCACGTGGCCCGGGTGCAGCACGTCGAAGCAGCCGTTGGTGAAGCCCACGACGAGGCCTTGCTGCTTCCACCGCATGACCAGGTCGCTGACCCGTTCGAGCGACTGCAAGCCCGGAACCGCGGCGGCTCCTTGCTCCGAATCCTGCGCCCGCAACTCGCGCATCACTTCCGCGACCGTCGCCGTCGCCGTACCGAGCTTGCTCACCACCACGCTGGCAGCGGCGTTGGCCACGTGCATCGCCTGCGCCAACGGGCGCCCGGCGGCATGGCACAGCGCCATGGCGGCGATCACCGTGTCCCCGGCGCCCGACACGTCGAACACCTCGCGCGCCCGGGCCGGGACTGAATGGACCGCGCCCGACGCCTCGACCAGCATCATGCCCTTCTCCGAGCGGGTGGCCAGGATCGCCCCTGCAGCGGCATCCGCCAGCACGCGCCGCGCTGCCTCGGCAATGTCCGCCTCCTCGGCCAGCGCGACGCCCGAGGCGGCCGACAGCTCGCGAACGTTGGGCGTGATGCAGGCTGCGCCGCGGTAGAGCGAGAAGTCGCGCGATTTCGGGTCGACGAACACCGGCACGTCGGCGTTGCGGGCCAGGCCGATCAACTCCGGGATCGAGGCGGCATTCAACATGCCCTTGCCGTAGTCCGACAGCACCAGCGCGCCGGCCTCGCCGATGGACGCGCGCACCGCGGCCAGCACGTCGGCTTGCTCGGACGCCGTGGCTGGCATCGCGTTCTCCTCATCGGTGCGCATGACCTGCTGGTTGGCGGCGATGTAGCGCGTCTTGCAGATGGTGGGGCGGTTGCCGGTCTCGACGCAGGCGGCAACGACGCCGGGCAGGGCGGCGAGTTGCGCGCGGATGGCGCTGCCGGCCGCATCGTGCCCCAGCATTCCCACCAGGATCGCCCGGCCGCCGAGCGAGGCCACGTTGTTGGCGACGTTGCCCGACCCGCCCAGCATCTCGCGCACCTGCTTGAGCCGCAGCACCGGGACGGGCGCTTCGGGCGAGATGCGCTCCATATCGCTGTAGCAGAAGCGGTCAAGCATCAGGTCGCCGACGCAGAGCACCGAGACGCCGGTGAAGTCCATGGCATGGCTGGTCATGACCGGGGGTTTACCGGGCCTGCGCCGCTTTCGCCACGGCGGCGTGGGTGAAAGCCGCCGCTCACGCCCGCGCCCATGCGACAATGCGCCGCTTCACCGCGGGCACGATGCGGCGGTGCAACGCGGGACGGGGTGCGGGGGCTGGCTGGGGCGCGAACCGGGCCGGGCCAGGCGGCGCGCCGTTGGCGCCGGGCTTCGCGGCCGGGGCCTGAAGCTGGAACGGCTGGCCCAGCATGTGCAGCCACAGCCGCTCCAGGATATAGCCGTAGGTCTGGTGCGCGTTGGCCGCTTCGAGCGCCAGTTCCAGGCTGCGCCGCGGCAGGCTGGCCAGCAGGCCGCGGCGGGCGGCGAACATCGCGCCGTAGGCGAAGCAGCCGACCAGGTGCGCCTCGGCCGCCTGCGCCCGCTCCTCCCACTCGCAGCGGCGGAAGAAGTCGGCCGCGATGTTGCTTCCGCCCGGTAGGGAATGCAGGCGGGCGTAGTCGTCGGCGACCCGCTTCGTGCCCGGGTCGAAGAACTGCAACGGCCCCCAGGTGGATAAGGAGAACAGCTCCGGGCGCACCCGCGCGCCGCCGATGAAGGCATCGGTTTCCCGGGCCAGCAGGTCGGGCGGCGGCGTCTCTTCGGCTCCGATCCAGCGCCAGGAGAGCGGCTGCAGCGCCTGCCAGCGGGCGCGGGCCTCGAGCAGCCGCAGGATGTCGGGGCTGTGCTCGAACGGGTTGCCCTGCAGGAACACGGTATAGCCGTCCGCTGCCGCCGGCTGGCCGAGCGCATGGCGCAGGAAGGTGTCGGACTCGCGCCCGCCATTCGGCAACGCGGTGACCTGGCCGGCGCGGCGCAGCGCCGGCTCCGACGTGATCGGCGCGCCCTTGTTGTAGATCACAACCTGGAAGGCGCTTGGAATCCGGGCCACCCAGTCCAGGTCCTCCGAATAGCGGGCGATGACGACCTCATCCTGCATCAGCGGCTGTTCCATCAGCTTTGGCGGCAAGGCTTGCCACGCTGCATTACCGGAATGGGCTTTTCACCAGCTTGGCGATCTGGATCAGCAGCGGCCAGCGCGCGGGCGATTCAAGCAGGGCCTGGGAATAGCCGAACAGCAGGAACGCGATGAAGAACGGCGTTAACCGGCTGATCTCCTTCACCTCGCCGGATTTCAGCACGATGCGGTGGATCTCGATCTGCGTCTTGTTGATGCCGTGCGCTTGCACGAACCGCTCCAGCTCGTCGCGCGGCGACTCGCCCTTGGCGCGCATGGCGTCGTAGTTGGGGCCGCCGAGCGGGCGAGTGTGGCGGATCGCGACCTCGTCGACGATGGCGATTCCGGAGCGGGGATGCGGCACCAGCCGCGGCCACAGCCAGTCAATGCCCCAGCCGCTCTCGGTGCCGTCGAACGTATCGACGAGCTTGCGCAGGCAGGCGGCGCTGAAGCAGGGCGCCATGACCTCAACGAAATTCGTGTAGCGGAGCCGGCTCCATGAATTGCGCAGCACCAGCGGGTGGGTGACCGGGCTGCGGGCGGTCAGCGACGGCTGCGCCAGTTCAAGCTCGTTCTCGCGGCAGATGTCGAAAAAGCGGTTGATGTCGGCCTTGGTCATCGCGAGGTCATCGTCCGGGAACCAGATATAGTCGTAGTCGCGGACGAACTCGGGGTTCTCCTTCACCAGCGCCTGCAACGGCGGCCATTTCGGCCCCTTGCTGTCGATCCGGCGGACATCCTCGCTGCGGTAGATATCAGGGTCATCGCCGAAATAGTTCGCCACCAAATCCCAATTGCGCGGTTCTGGCCCGACGAGCCACTCCGGGTGCAACGACCTGTTGCCGGCACGGACGATGACCAGGTTGGCCCGCTTCATCCCGTTGCGTCAGCGAGGCCAGGGTTGGGGATGTCGATCTGCATGACTTTTATCCGCATCCGAGAAATGGAGCCTCGGCCATGCGAGGCCAGGGCTTCCTCATGATTGTGCAATGCAATATAGTGCCCACCATTCATGGCGCGAGTAGCTTATGCCAGGAATTGTCTGGCCGCATGAACGACGGGGCTCGTCGGACGGGTCCAGGCGATCGGCTTGCCTAGAGGAGCATGGACATGACCGGGATTGCTGACGCGCGCTTCATCGTGGTCGGGAGCGGATTTTTCGGCGCCGTATTCGCCGAGCGGATAGCCAACGTGCTGGGCGAGCGCGTGGTGGTGCTCGAACGGCGCAACCACCTGGGCGGCAACTCCTATTCCGAGCACGATCCGGAAACCGGCATCGAATACCACCGCTATGGCTCGCACCTGTTCCACACCTCGAGCCGGGACGTGTGGGATTACGTCAACCGGTTCACCGCGTTCACCAACTACCGTCACCGCGTCCTGACCCGGCATGGCGGGCGCATGTTCACCATGCCGATCAACCTGATGACGCTGAACAGCTTCTTCGGCGTGGACCTGACGCCGGGCGAGGCCGGTGCCTTCATCGCCGAGCGCGCCGCCGCGGAACCCTACCCCAACCCGGCCAATTTCGAGGAGAAAGCCATCTCCCTGATCGGGCGGGACCTGTATGAAGCGTTCATCCAGGGCTACACGGCCAAGCAATGGGAGACCGACCCGAAGCTGCTGCCTGCCGAAATCATCACGCGCCTTCCGGTCCGTTTCAACTACAACGATTTCTATTTCAACGACATCTACGAGGGCCTTCCGGTCGATGGCTACCATGCCATCTTCGAGCGCATGTTCAAGAACCCGAAGATCGAGACGTTGATCAATTGCGACTTCTTCGATGTCCGTCCGCAGCTTCGCCCCGACGCCATCGTCGTCTATACCGGCGCGATCGACCGCTATTTCGATTATTGCCACGGCCCGCTCTCCTGGCGCACGCTGGATTTCGAGATCGAGCGCCACGCCGTCGACGACTACCAGGGCGCGTCGGTCATCAACTACCCGGACCGTGAGGTTCCCTTCACCCGCATCCACGAGTTCAAGCACCTGCATCCCGAGCGGACCAACCTGAAGGGCCGGACGCTGGTGATGAAGGAGTTCTCGCGGTTCGCCACGGCCGAGGACGAACCATACTATCCGGTCAACACGCCGATGGATAAATTGACCTATGACCGGTACGCGGCGCGTGCGGCGCAGGAGCGGCGCGTGATCTTCGGCGGACGGCTTGGGACCTATCGTTACCTCGACATGCACCAGGCGATCGGGGCCGCGCTGAAGGCGTTCGACCGGCAACTGGTCCCATTGGCGCAACACGCCTGATCGGGGCGCCGCTTGGCAGAAAGCAAGGCCAGGGCGCTGCCCTGGATCCGTTGGGGTTGCAGGCCCCAAACCCCAATCCTCTATTTAAGCAGTTCCCTCGCAGAGTGTTCCGCAACAGGCCGGGGTCTGGACCTACGGCAGGGTTTGTCGATCTGGCGAGGGGAGCCCGCTATCTGGATACGACCCGGCCTGCCTTCAGGTTGCGCAACGCTTTCTGCATGAACGAGTTGGTCAGGGTCTTGACATAAAGCGGCACGGGAAGCCGGCGAAGCTTGCGGTGCAACGTGCTGTTGACGTTGAAGTATCCGTTCAACCCAACCTTGTATTTCAGCAGGCTGCCGACGTAGCGGTCCCGGTCCAGCACCGGATGGATCAGCGGCCGGTCCAACATCTCGGGCAGGTCCGCCTCGACGTAAGGCGGCCAGAAATCGTAAGTCCCGGTATCGACGAAGTCCGTGAGTTCGGCAGTGACGAAATCGTTGCGGGCCATCTCGGTGGCGATGAAGCCTTCGCAGAAGGGCCAGGCCTTGATTGAGCCATCGCGCACCTGCGCCGCGAGCTCCAGCCGACGGTTCGCGAGCCAGCAAACGGCGCGGGCCGAATAGACCGAGAGACAGATGAGCTTGTATTGGATGTCTTCGAGCGGATAGGCATCGCGGCACGTGTCGAGCCAGGGCCATTCGCGAACCGGCTCGCCTTTCGTCAAGCCTACGAAATCAATCCCGGCGGCAGCGACTCGGGCCACCAAGGGATCGACGTCAACGTTCAGCGCCACGTCGTATTCAAGCAGAACGTAATAATCGTAAAACCCGTGTTCCTTCATGAAGTAGTAGAGCGGGTAGTCCCCATTGAACCAGAGCAAGTTGCCCTTGCCCGCGCGCGGGAACCCGAGCGCCAGCACATCGGTTTCCGTCATCCGCACGACCTTTTCGTGCGGGATGCCCTCGACCGGACCGCTCGTCTCGTCGACGAGGACGTAGACGTCGCCGCCGCCGACTTTCTGCGTAAGCCTTTGGAATTGCCGAGCGGCGAATGCGTCCCAGAAATGCGTGCGGAAGATCACCGCAACGCGTAGTCCCGAATTTGACTGGTCTAGAAGCGCATCCATCGGTCGTCGCCTTCAAATCTCAGTTGGCCACGACAGGTTTTGGCCGCTGCATAGCCTATTCGCCGCTTTCTGTCCTTCAGCTAGCGTCAGCCAAACAGCTCCCATCTCAGTCTTGCTCTCTCAATACCTTCAAGCGTACCGATCCGCAACGACATCGTTACGAGGCACTGCGAAACCTGATGCGATAGGCCAATGCAATCAAAGTATCATACATTAAAGCAACAGTACGACTTTAGCTTATAGCTAGACAATGGCATCGGAGCCTCGCGGCAACAGCCCGCAATCCGACGATTTCCTATGCCAATGTCGTGAGCGAAGCCATGCGGCCGTTTGGCTTGGTTCGTGGACACCATCGATTGGGCGCGAGTTCATTGGTCTGGCCCGGGCCACCGCTCAAATGCGGCGACGAGGACGCCCTACGCCGGCGCCTCAAGTTCCGCCTTCAACTCTGGCAGCACCGCGAACAGGTCGCCGACCAGGCCGTAATCGGCGACCTGGAAAATCGGCGCCTCCTCGTCTTTGTTGATCGCCACGATCACCTTGCTGTCCTTCATGCCAGCCAGATGCTGGATGGCGCCGGAAATGCCCACGGCTACATACAGGTCAGGCGCCACGATTTTCCCGGTCTGCCCAACCTGGTAGTCATTCGGCACAAACCCGGCGTCCACCGCCGCCCGCGACGCGCCCACAGCCGCGCCCAGCCGGTCGGCGATCGGCTCGATCAGCTTGAAATTGTCGCCACTTTGCATGCCGCGTCCGCCGGAAATGACGACGCGAGCCGCGGTCAGCTCCGGGCGCTCGCTTTTGGACAGCTCGGCCGAAATGAAGCGCGAGCTGTGGTCCGTGTCGCCCAGCGACACCGGCTCGACCTCGGCCTCGCCGCCCTCGGCGGCCACCGGGTCGAAGCTCGCGGCCCGCACCGTCAGCACCTTTTTCGGGTCCGACGAGCGCACCGTCGCCATAGCATTGCCGGCGTAGATCGGGCGGACGAACGTGTCCTTGTCCTCGATCCCGGCCACGTCGCTGATCGGCTGCACGTCGAGCAACGCCGCCACCCGCGGCATCACGTTCTTGCCCGTCGCCGTGCTCGCGGCGAACAGGTGGTCGTGATGGCCGGACATCCGCACCAGAAGCGCGGCCAACGGCTCGGCCAAAGCGTGCGCGAGTTCCGGGCTGTCGGCGACGTGCACTTTGGCGACGCCGTCCAGCTTGGCCGCGGCTGCCGCGGCGTCGCCCACTCCCTCGCCGGCCACCAGGACGTGAACCTCGCCCAGCAGCTTGGCCGCGGCCACGGCGCTGCGGGAAGGCTGCTTGATCTCGCCGTTCTCATGGTCGAGCAACACCAGGGATGCCATCGTCAGATCACCTTCGCTTCTGCACGCAGTTTCTGCACCAGTTCGGCCACCGAGCCCACCTTGACCCCGGCCTGGCGCTTCGGCGGCTCGGCCACGCTGACCAGGGTCAGCCTGGGCGCCGGGTCGACGCCGAGGTCTTCGGGCTTCAGCGTCTCGATCGGCTTTTTGCGCGCCTTCATGATATTGGGCAGGCTCGCATAGCGGGGTTCGTTCAGCCGCAGGTCGGTGGTGATGACCGCGGGCAGGTTCAACGCCAGCGTCTCCAGGCCGCCGTCGATCTCCCGCGTCACGGTCAGGGTCTTATCCTCGATCTCGAGCTTGCTCGCGAAGGTGCCTTGCGGCCAGCCAAGAAGGGCGGCCAGCATCTGCCCGGTGGCGTTCATGTCGTCGTCGATCGCCTGCTTGCCCATCACGACCAGGCCGGGCTGCTCGCGGTCCACCAGCGCCTTGAGCAGCTTGGCCACTGCCAGCGGTTGCAGCTCCGCGTCGGTCTGCACCAGGATGCCGCGGTCCGCGCCCATCGCCAGCGCCGTGCGGATCGTTTCCGCGCAGGCGGCGACGCCCATGCTGACGGCGACGATCTCGGTGGCGACCCCCTTCTCCTTCAGCCGCACCGCTTCCTCGACCGCGATCTCGTCGAACGGGTTCATCGACATTTTGACCCCGGCGGTCTCGACGCCGGTGCCGTCAGACTTGACGCGGACTTTCACGTTATAGTCGACGACCCGTTTGACTGCGATAAGGAGCTTCATGAGCTAGACCACCAATGCTTCGTGTGAGGCGTGGGCAACGAACCGGCGCCGCAGGATGACCGGGTTCATATCGCGACGGACCGCGCAAAGCCAGGGAAAGCGCTCAACCGCGCACCAGCATGAGGAACAGCACGAACAGCAACACCGTCACGCCTTGCAGCAAAACGCGCCATCGCATCAACGCGTTCGACCGCTCAGGGCCTGTGCCGCGAACCATGCCGACCATGCCGGCGAACAGGGTTCCAAGCGTTGCGAGCATGGCCAGTGCGGTCAAGATGCCGACGAATGTGGTCATGGTCGATAACATGGCGGAGCCACGCCGCTTGTCTATCCCTCACGGCAGACACACCGGGATTGCATAGGCTCCGGCGAGACTTTCGCCGTCCGATGCGCGATGATCGCAGCCCTAGCAACAACGCGCTGGAGGCAGGGTTTGCAAATGGACCGAACGGGCCGGAAAGGCGGCGTCAGCATGCCGCGTTCGCAAAGCTGGCCGGCAAGGCTGTCCGAAACCGGTTTCCTATTCGTCCATGGCCCCGACATAAAGCAAGCCATCGATACCGGCGCCGTGCAGGCCTGGCCGGCTTTTGCCCAAAGCTGGAGCGATCTCGGATCGGACAACTACATGGCCGACGGCGGGCGCTACCGCAAGCGCCGGCACGCCGCCTTCCAGGTCACGGGGGATGCGATCCTGCGCAAGCCGCACCAGCCGCATTATCAAAGCCGCGATTACAACGCCTTGAACGGCGGCATCGCGCGGTGGTTCGACCCGGTGCAGCCGGACGTCGCCGAGGGGCCAACGTTTCAGTCCATCGTTCGGCTTTGCGCCCTGCTGTTCGACGAATTGACGCCCTCGCCGGCGTGGCATGTCGAGGCGCATCAATTTCGCATCGAGGCGACGCCGGGCCAAGCGGGGCAGCCGACGCCGGAGGGGATGCACCAGGATGGCGTCGATTGGGTGCTGGTGCTGATGGTCGGGCGGCAGAACGTCGCGTCGGGCACGACCACGATCTACGGGCTTGACCGCACGCCGCTCAGCAGCTTCACCCTGGAGCAGCCGATGGACGCGGCGCTGATCGACGACCATCGGGTATTTCATGGGGTGACCCCGGTCGAGCCGCTGAACCCGGCGCTGCCGGCGTTCCGGGACGTATTGGTGCTGACGTTCCGGAGGGAGAGCTTGCCGAAGGGTGCAGCGGGTCACGACGCGGCGCGGTTAGGTTGAGGGCTCGTTCGGAGACGATTGCCGTATCCGATCGGTCGGGCAAGCGCCTTTAAGTCTTTTTGCCGGGCCGCTTTGCCGGCGTGCTGCCGCATGCGTTGCCGACGCCGTTCTCGATCCATACGACAATCGGCTCGCGCACGAAATTTTTCCCCCCGGCGGCGCCCTTTGGAGCGAGGCTTGGCATAGTGTAGGCCAGCAACTGATTCCAAGGACCTCGATGCGTCTCCCACTGCCGATGACGAAACCGTTCCTTGGGCCGGCCCTCCTCCTGGCGGCGCTTTGCGTCTCGCTGCCCGCTTGCGCGCCCAAGCCGCCGGCAAGCAAGCCCGATGAGCTGGCCGACTACAACGAGCGCAACGATCCGCTGGAGCCGACCAACCGCAAGCTGTACGCGGTCAGCAGCGCGCTCGACCGGTATGCCGTGCGTCCGGTGGCGCGGGGCTACGTGGACGTGGCGCCCGGCAGCGTGCGGAGGCATGTGCATAACGTGCTGTCCAATCTCGGCAACCCGGCGCAATTCGCCAACGACGTGCTACAGGCGCATCCGCGCAAGGCGGGCAACACGTTGATGCGGCTGCTGATCAACTCGACGGCGGGAGTGGGAGGGGTATTCGACGTGGCTTCGGGATTGGGATTTCCGGATCATGACAACGATTTCGGGCGCACGCTCGCCGTCTGGGGCATCCAGGGGGGGCCTTACCTATTCCTGCCGGTGCTCGGGCCGAGCAACCCGCGCGACGGCATTGGGTATGGGGCCAACTCCGTGCTGGATCCGCTGACGTGGGCCAGTTTCGGCGGGAGCGCCACGTTGGGGACGGCCCGGTTCGGGGTGGGCGCGGTCGATAGCCGGTCGCGGGTGCTGGACGTGACGGACTCGATCGAGAAGACGGCGCTCGACCCGTATGCGACCTTCCGCTCGCTGTATCAGCAGAACCGGGCGAGTGACATTGAAGCGGCGCGGGCGGACTTGCCGGCGACGGCGCCGGCGTGGTTCCCGTCGCGCGCCAAGCCGATGCCGATGCCGCCGAACCAGCCGCCGCCCCCGGTCGTGGCGCCGAAGATCGCGCCGTCCCCGTCGCTTACGCCCTAATCAGGCATTCGCGGCTTAAGACACGAATGCCTGATTAGACCCTTGTTGCCCTGATGCAATCAGGGCAACAAGGGTCTAGCTGGCATATGCCGCGGGCCGGGCGATCCGCAAGTCCCGCCACGACTTCATCAGACCCTGAATACGTAGCTTTTGCCGGCGTCGCGTTCGATGTCGGGCGGGAAAGCGGCGTGTTTCTCGGCGTAGTATTGGGCGCGGTGGTCGCCTTGGCTGGCGAGGTTGTAGGTGAGATAGAGGATGCGGCGGGGGGCGGCGGTGAAGTTGGGTTTGGAGGCGTGGGGGGCGTAGCTGTCGAAGAAGATGACGTCGCCGGGTTCGGTGGGGACGGGGACGAGGCCGAGGCCGGTTTCGTCCAGCGGGTTCCATTCCTCGCCGATCATGCCCTCGCGGTGGCGGCCGGGGACCATTTCCAGGCAGCCGTTCTCCAGGGTGGAGCGGTCGATGGTGACGAGTGCGGTGACGAAGAGGGGGGCGTAGCGGGTCCAGCCGGCTTGCTGGTCCTGGTGGGCCTTGAACCCGGGGGCGCCGGGCATTTTGAAGTTGATCTTCTCCTTGAACAGGACGACGGGGCCGCCCATCAGGCTCGCGGTCCAGCGGGAGAGGGCCTGATCGCGGATCAGGCGGTCGAAGCCGGCGTGGACGGGGCAGAAGTTCTCGATGCGCTGGATGACCCTGCGGGTAGGCTCGGCGAGGCTGTCCTCGCGATAGACCCAGTGCTGGCCCGGCCGCTCAGGGGCGGCTTGCAGCTCCTCGGTCCAGCGCAGGAGGGCGGCGGTGGTCTCTTGGCCAAAGAAGCCGGGGACGACGAGGTAGCCGTCGCGGTCCATGTCCGCCTGTTCGGCAGGGGTGGGCAGGCGTTCGCCGGCGGGGGCTAGGCGGTCGGTCACGTCGCTCAATCGATCAACTCCGGCAACAGGCGGCGGGCTTTGGCAACGTCCTCGGGGAAGTCGATCTCGGTCCACGGCAGGCCGCTGATGTCCTCGAAGCCGAATCGCCCGGGGGGGCTTTCGAGGATCATATCGCGGATGGGTTCCTCGTATTCAAATGCCCGGCGGCCGGAGCTGACATACGCCTCGGCCCGGTCCGCCAGCTCGGCGGCGGTTCGCGGCGAGAAGCGGAAGAAGCCGACCGATTCGCCGTGCCACTGATGGGCGCGGGCCGGGCGCTTGTGGAAGTCGACGATCTGCCCGTCCTGGATGCAGAGCTTGACGGGTTCGTCGCCCGGCTCGATGTCGCGGTCGAGCAACAGGCAGTCGGGATTCACGCTGGCGACAAGGCGGGCGAGGAGGCGGCTATCGTAGAGGACGTCGGCGTCCATCAGCAGGACGGGGCCGCCTGCGCGCAGCACGGAGCGGGCGGCCCAGAGCGAGACGACGCTGCCTTCGCGGAAGTCGGGGTTGATGATCGTGGAGACGGGCACGGAGGCGGGCGGCTCAGCGCCGAGATCGTTGAGCGCCGATTGCACCTGGTCGGCGGCGAAGCCGGCGACGACGGTGATGGGCGCGACCTGGGCTCGGCGGAGTGCGTTGACGTGCCGGGCCAGCAGGGTGTTGCCGCCGAACGGCAGGAGGGCTTTCGGCCTGCCCTGGCGCCCGGGGTCGCCGCTCAGGCGGCGGCCGACGCCGGCGGCGAGGATCAGGGCTTGGGTTGGCGGCGCGGGGGGCAGGGTTGCCTCCTTGGCAAGGAACGGTCAGATTATGACGGGCGAATGACAGGATTTGTGTTCAGCGTCCAGTCAATCAGTTTTCATGAAGGACATGTGATTGCCCAACGACATCAAGCCCTGGACGGCGCGCGGCGCGTCCGGCCCCTTTCGCACGTCGCGGCTGCGGTCGATGCTGCATTCGTCCGAGCTCGAGTTCATCATGGAGGCGCATAGCGGGCTTTCGGCCAAGATCGTGGAAGAGGCGGGGTTCGGCGGCATCTGGGCGTCCGGGCTGTCGGTCTCGGCCATGCTCGGGCTGCGCGACAACAACGAGGCGTCGTGGACGCAGGTGCTGGACGTGCTCGAGTTCATGGCCGATGCCTCGACGCTGCCCATCCTGGTGGACGGGGACACCGGGTATGGCAACTTCAACAACGTGCGGCGGCTGGTGCGCAAGCTGGGGGAGCGCGGGATCGCCGGGGTCTGCCTTGAGGACAAGCTGTTCCCCAAGACCAACTCGTTCCTGGGCGAGCGGCAGCCGCTGGCCGACGTGGCCGAGTTCTGCGGGCGGCTGCGGGCGGGCAAGGACGCGCAGACCGATGATGACTTCTGCATCGTTGCGAGGACCGAGGCGCTGATCTCGGGGCATTCGATGGAGGAGGCTTTGCTGCGGGCCGAGGCGTATCACGCGGCGGGGGCGGATGCGATCCTGGTGCATTCGAAGAAATCCGATGCCGGGCAGATATTGGGGTTCATGCAACGGTGGGACGGGCGGTGCCCGATTGTGATCGTGCCGACGATGTACTACGCGACGCCGGCGAGCGCCTATCGGGAGGCCGGGGTCTCGATGGTGATCTGGGCCAACCATCTGGTGCGGGCGTCGATCTCGGCGATGCGCGAGACGGCGCGGACGATCGCGGGCACGCAGTCGCTGATGGAGGTTGAGGACCGGGTGACGCCGGTGCGGGAGATTTTCCGGCTGACCGGCAACGAGGAGCTGGAAGAGGCGAGCCAGCGCTATCTGCCGGCGAGCCGGAGCGTGCGGGCGATCGTGCTGGCGGCGGGCAAGGGGGCGGCGGGAGCGGACCAGCCGGCGTGCATGTTGGACGTGCGGGGAAAGCCGCTGCTGCACCGGCTGATCGCGAGCTTGAACGAGAGCGGCGTGCTCGACGTGGCGGTTGTGCGCGGCTACCGGGCGGAGGCGGTGTCGGCGCCGGGGGCGGCGATGATCGACAACGATGCTTATGCCGGGACGGGCGAGGCTGGGTCACTGGCCTGCGCGCTGCCTCGGCTGAAGGGGGAGACCGTCGTGGTTTACGGCGATGTGCTGTTCCGGCGATATATCCTGGACGGGCTGCTGGACTCCACGGCGGACATCACGGTGGTGGTTGATTCCAGCAAGCGGGCAGGGGCCAACGCGCGGGATTTGGTCAGGGCCGACCGGGCGGATGACGGCGGATTCTACGACGATGGCCTCGCGCATCTGACGCACGTCCACGCCGACCCGGCGGAGGCGAGCGGGGAGTGGATCGGCCTGATGCGGTTGAGCGCGCGGGGGGCCGAGCTGACGGCTGAGGCGTTGGCGGCGATGGAGGCGGATGGGAGCCTGGCCGGCGCCGACATGGCGGCGTTGCTCGAGCGGCTGGCGGCGCGCGTGCCGGTCGCGGTGCACTACATCCGCGGGCATTGGCTGGACGTGGACACGCCATCCGACTTGGCCGAGGCGCGAAATTTCTCCTGATGCTTAGCGCTGCGGCGTTCATCGAGGCAGCGGGGCGGGCTGGCATCGGGTTCTATGCCGGCGTTCCTTGCAGCTTCCTGACGCCGCTGATCAACCGGACGCTGAGCGACCGGTCTCTGACGTACGTTGGGGCGGCGAGCGAGGGTGAGGCGGTGGCGATCGCAGCCGGGGCGTGGCTGGCCGGGCGGGAGACGGCAGTGATGTGCCAGAACTCCGGGCTCGGCAACGCCGTCAATCCATTGACGTCGCTGAACCATCCGTTCCGGATTCCGACGCTGCTGATCGTGACGTGGCGCGGGCAGCCGGGGCTGAAGGACGAGCCGCAGCACGCGCTGATGGGGCAAATCACGCAGCGGCTGCTGGAGGTGATCGAGGTGCCGCACGCGCCGTTCCCGTCCAGCGCCGAGGCGCTTGGCCCGGCCATCGAGCAGGTCCGGGCGGCGATGGGCAAGACCGGGTTGCCCTTCGCGCTGGTGATGCAGAAGGATACGTTGGCGGACGAGCCGCTGGATCAGGGCGAGAGGGCGCTGCCGTTTGCCGGGCGGCACGTCGATCTGCGGACAAAAGGGGAGAGGCCGGCGCGGCTGGCTATTCTGGAGCGGGTGCTGGCGGAGGCGCCGGGGGATGCGCCGGTCATCGTGACGACGGGGAAGGCCGGGCGTGAGCTGTTCACGCTCGATGACCGGGAACAGCATCTTTATCAAGTAGGCTCGATGGGATGCGCGAGCCCGATGGCGCTTGGGGTCGCCATGACCACCGGGGGGCGCGTGATCGTGCTGGACGGGGATGGGGCGGCGCTGATGAAGCTGGGGAGCATGGCGACGATCGGGGCCTATCAGCCGCAGGGGCTGCTGCACGTGCTGCTGGATAACGGGGTGCATGATTCGACTGGCGGGCAGGTGACGGTTTCGGGCAGCGTTGATTTCGCCCGGGTGGCGCTGGGGTGCGGCTATGCTGCGGCGTTCGCTTGCGACACTGCGGAGGGGTTCTCGGCCGCGTTCCGGGAGGGGTTGGCAACGTCTGGACCGTGTTTGATCCATGTGCGGATCAGGCCCGGGTCGCTGGAGAGGCTCGGGCGGCCGACGGTGGCGCCGCATGAGGTGGCGCAGCGGTTCCGGGCATTCTTGCGTCAGGCGGCGGAGCGGCCCGGGGCGTTGGCAGCGACGAATGCGGCGACGGCCTCCAGCGCGCGGGCGATGTCGTCCGGGCCGATGGCGCCGATGGCGCCGATGCGGAAGCTGGGTTCGGCGGTGAGCTTGCCGGGGTAGATGACGACGCCGCGCTGGCGCAGGAAGTCGTAGAACGGGTCGAAGCGGAACCAGCCGCCGGGAGGGATGCGGAAGGTGGCGATGACCGGGGCTTGCAGGACGTCCGGCAGGAAGGGGTCGAAGCCTAGAGCGGTCATGCCGTCGCGGAGCATTTGGCAGTTTCGGCTGTAGCGTTTGTGCCGGGCCTGGACTCCGCCTTCGGCGTCGAGCTGGTCGAGGGCGGCGGCCAGCGCGGCGACGACTTGAACGGGCGGGGTGAATCGCCATTGGCCGTTGCTTTCGAAGCCGCGCCATTGCTCGTAAAGGTCCAGGCTGATGCTGCTGGCGTTGCCGGCGGAGGCGGCGAGATGGGTGGTTTCGGCGATGGCGTAGCTGAGGCCGGGGACGCCTTCGAGGCCTTTGTTGGCGGAGCCGACCAGGGCGCTGAAGCGAAATCGAGCGCCGTCAATGGGGATGGCGCCGAAGGAGCTCATGGCGTCGACGATGAAGCGGCGCCCGGCTTGCCCGACGATTTCCGCCACGGGTTCGAGCGGGTTCAGCAGGCCGCTGGTGGTTTCGCAGTGGACCAGGGCTACGTCGGTGATGGCGGGATCGGCTTCGAGGGCGACGGCAACGGCGGCGGGGTCGATGGGCTGGTCTTCGGCGGTCTCGATGCTGGCGTGGGGCCGGCCAAGGTGGTCCGCGATTGCGGCCATGCGGCGGCCGTAGGCGCCGTTGACGAGGACGAGGAGCTTGCCGTCGCGCGGGACCAAGGTTTGGATGACGGCTTCGACCGCGTAGGTGCCGGCGCCGGGCAGTGGGACGGCGACGTGGGTTTGCGGAACGCCGGCCAGGGCTGCCAGGCGCCGCCGGACGGCCTCGCTCATGGCGACGAAATCCGCCTCGCGCGAGCCCCAGTCGGCGAGCAGGGCGCGTTTGGTGGCGTCGGAGGTGGTCAGCGGACCGGGGGTTAGGAGCAGGGCGTGGTCGGCAGGCATGGCGGCGGTGTAGCGCAAGGCGGGCGCGGGCGCTAATGAGGCGCGCTGCGAGGGATTGGAAATGAGATTAGGAGCGGTTGTCGGGGGCGTGGTCGGGCTGGCGCTCGCGGCGTGGCTGATCCATGCCTACGGGCTGGGCCGCATCCTTGATCTGCTGCGCCATGCCGGGTGGCTCGGGCTCGGGGCCGTGACCGGATTCCACCTGCTGCAGGTGGCATTCTCGGCGGCGGCCTGGCAAGCCGTGGCCGGGGCGGGCGAGGCGCAGCCTCGGTTTCGGGCGTATGTCCTGCTGCGATGGATACGGGAGGGGGTGAACAACCTGCTGCCGGTGGCGCAGATTGGAGGAGAGGTCGTGACCTCGCGGCTGCTGACGCTGCGGGGCGTGCCGCTGGCCCCGGCCATCGCCGGCAACGTCGCCGACCTTACCCTGGAGATGCTGACGCAGATCGCCTTCACGCTGCTGGGATTAGGCATCTTGCTGAACACGGTCGGCGGCGGGGACATTGCCGGGACTGTTGCGGGCGGGGCCGTGCTTGCGGCGCTGGTCGCGGGCGGTTTTTTGGGCGCGCAGTGGCTCGGGCTGGCGAGCTTGATCGAGACAGGGCTGGTTTGGCTTGGGCAGAGGCTCGGATGGTCCGGGATGGGGCAGGCGACGGGGCTGCATGAGGCGCTGATCGCCTGCTACCGCGCGCCGCGGCGGGTGGGGCTGGCGGCGGCCTGGCATTCGGCGTCGTGGCTGCTGGGCGGGGTTGAAGTTTGGCTGGCGCTGCATTTCTTGGGCCATGACGTGGGTATCGGCGCGGCGTTGGCGATCGAAAGCTTGGGGCAGGCGCTGAAGGCGGCCGGGTTCGCGGTGCCGGGGGCCTTGGGCGTGCAGGAGGGGGGATATATCGTGATCTGCCAGTTGTTCGGCCTCTCGCCCGAGGTGGCGATCGCGCTGTCGCTGATGAAGCGGCTGCGGGAGGTTCTGCTCGGGGCGCCGGCGCTGGTTGCGTGGCAGCGATTGGAGGCGCGGCATTCGCACGAGGCGTCCTCGCTTGAGGAGGCGTCGCCTTGATCGGGGGATCCTGGACCCACTTGGCGGCCCAGCCCTTGGTGCGGCCGTTGATCGGAACCTGGGTGCGGCCCAATCATATCACGGTGCTGCGGCTGCTGTCCGGGCTGGCCGCGTGCGCGCTGTTTGCGCTCGGCAGCCGGGAGGGAATGGTTTGGGGCGGGGTTGTTTGGGTGGCGTCCGCGTTCCTCGACCGGGCCGATGGGGAGCTGGCGCGTCTCGGCAACCTGGGCACGCCAGGCGGGCATGTGTTCGACTACTACGTGGACAACCTGGTCACCGCGCTGTTCTTCGTCTGCATCGGGGTCGGGTTGCGGCACGGCTGGCTTGGGCATTGGGCCATCCCGCTCGGGGTGGTCAGCGCGGCGTCGCTGCTTGCCTGCAACACCGTTTCGGAATGGCTGGAGCGGCGGAGCCCGCCGGATACGCGGGCCTATAGCGGGCGCTGGGGATTCGACCCAGACGACGCGCTTTACCTGATGGGCCCGCTTGCCTGGCTTGGATGGCTGTCGCCGGTGCTGGTGGGGGCGGCTGTCGGAACCACGGCGATGCTGATTCTCACGAGCTGGCGGCTGAACCGGCTGCTGCGGCGTCCGGTGCGGGCCTGATGCTCTCGGCGGTGGTTTCGGCCTGCGCGCGGCGGGCCTGGCTGGTTCTGGCGCTGGCGCTGCTGGTGGCGGGCGGGAGTTTCTGGGCAGTGACGACCCGACTCGGGGTGACGACCGACACCGGGCTGCTGTTCGATGCCGGCCTGCCTTGGAAGAAGCGCTCGGCGGAGTTGCAGCAGGCGTTCCCGCAGAACGAGGAGCTGCTCGTTGCGGTGGTCGATGCGAAAATTCCCGAGGAGGCGGAGGCGACGGCGCGGGATTTGGCTGCGGCGCTGTCGGCTGACAAACGGCATTTCATCTCGGTCACACGGCCGGATGCGTCGCCCTACCTGGCGCGCAACGCGTTCCTGTTCCTTGATCCGGACACGCTGCAGGCGGTGCTGAACCAGACGATCGACGCGCAGCCGTTCCTGGCCCAGCTCGTGGCGGACCCGAGCCTGCGCGGGCTGTCCGAGGCGTTGTCGCTGATCGCGCAAGGGGTGGAGCGGGGGCAGGCGGACCTCAAGCCGTTCCGGGCGGCGCTTGGCAGCTTTCAATCGGCTTTGGCGGCGGCGGCGGACGGGTCGCCCAGGCCGCTGTCCTGGGAGCGGCTGCTGGCCGGGCCTGTGGCGGACCTCGCGGGCAAGTTCCACTTCGTGCTGGCCAAGCCCCGGCTCGATTACGGGGCGCTGGAACCCGGGCACGCGGCGAGCATGGCGTTGCGGGAGGCTGCTTCAAAGCTGGATTACGTGCGGGACGGCTCGGCGCGGGTGCGGCTGACGGGGGCGGTGGCGCTCGAGGACGAGGAGTTCGCCAGCGTGGCCCAAGGCGCCGCGGCCGGCCTGATCGGCAGCGCGGCGCTCGTGGCTGTCTGGCTGTTCGCGGCGGTGCGGACGTGGCGCGTCGTCGTGCCGATCCTGCTGACGCTGCTGCTCGGGCTGCTGATGACGGGCGCGTTCGCGGCGCTGGCGGTGGGGACGCTGAACCTGGTGTCGGTGGCGTTCGCCATCCTGTTCGTCGGCATCGCGGTCGACTTCGCGATCCAGTTCAGCGTACGGATGCGGGCGGCGCAGTTGCGCGCCGGGAGCCTTGGCGACGCGATCACGGCCACGGGACGGCGGGCAGGGGGGCAGATTCTGGTGGCGGCGCTGGCGACGGCGACCGGGTTCCTGGCGTTCACGCCGACCGCGTTCCAGGGCGTGGCGCAGCTTGGGTTGATCGCGGGCGCGGGAATGCTGATCGCGTT
The DNA here is from genome assembly GCA_965217935.1 of Acetobacteraceae bacterium. GTDB lineage: Bacteria > Pseudomonadota > Alphaproteobacteria > Acetobacterales > Acetobacteraceae > JBBROS01. The sequence continues at coordinate 3,373,209 of OZ244581.1, forward strand.
CGTCTGCACCATGACGGCGTTGCCGGCGCTGCTGACGGCGTTCCGGCCTCGGGGCGGGGCGGCGGAGACCGGGTTGCGGGCGCTGCGTCCGTTCGACGCGGTCACGAGCGCGTTGCGCTGGCCGGTCGTGGCGGCGTTCGGTGCGCTCGGCGTGGCCGGGTTGGTCATGCTGCCGAGCGTGCCGTTCGACAGCGATCCGCTGCATACCAAGAACCCGAATACCGAGGCGATGCGGACGCTGGCGGACCTGATGCACGATCCGGTCACCAACCCTTACACGATCGAGCTGCTTGCCTCCGACATGGATGCGGCGGCCGGTCTGGCGAGGCGGCTCGATGCGCTGCCGACGGTCGATGGCGTGATCTGGCTGCGCAGCTTCGTGCCTGACGAGCAGGCGCGGAAGCTGCCGCTGATCGAGGATGCGGCCAGCTTGCTGGCGGTGACGCTGGCGCCGCCCGCGCGTGTTCCGCCGGTGACGGCGCAGGCGTTGCGCCAGGCGGCGCAGGAGACGGCGTCTCGGCTCTCGGGCGTGCTGCCGCGGCTGGCGGCGGACGATCCGCTCATCGGGATCGCGGCGGACCTGAAGCGGCTCGAGGCGGCGCCGGATGCGTTGCTGCTGGCCACCAATGCGGCGATCGTGCGATTCCTGCCGATGCAGTTTGACCGGTTGCGGCAGGCGCTGAAGGCCGGTCCGGTGACGGAGGCGGACGTGCCGGCCTCGTTGCGGGCCGATTGGGTGGCGCCGGACGGGCGGCCTCGGTTGCAGGTGACGCCGAAGGCCGGCGTGCGCGGCACGGAGGGACTGCGGCGGTTCGTGGCGGAGGTGCATGGGGTTGCGCCGGGTGCGGCCGGATCGGCGGTGACGATCGTCAGCAGCGCGGATACGGTGCTGTCGGCATTCCGGTTCGCGGCGATCTGCGCCATCGTGGCGATCACGGCGCTGCTGGCGGCCGTGCTGCGCCGGGCGCGGGACGTGGCGCTGGTGCTGGCGCCGCTGCTGCTGTCGTCGCTGCTGACGGTGGTGGCGGTGATGGCGGCCTCGTTGTCGCTGAACTTCGCCAACATCATCGCGCTGCCGCTGCTGCTCGGGGTCGGGGTGTCGTTCAACGTGTATTTCGTGATGAACTGGCGGGACGGGCTCGCGCGCCCGCTCGGGTCGGCCACGGCGCGGGCGGTGGTGTTCTCGGCGCTGACGACCGCGACGGCGTTCGGCTCGCTCGCCCTGTCGCATCATCCGGGAACGGCGAGCATGGGCGTGCTGCTGTTGCTGAGCCTTGGATGCACGATCCTGGTGACGTTGGCGTTCTTGCCGGCGTTGCTGGCGGTGATGCCGAGGCAGGAGCGGCGGGCGTTGGCGGAGGCATAGGGGCAGCTCGTTTCCCGTCGGGGAAAGATGCGCTACAGCAGGCCATGCTCGACATTAAGACTTTTGACGCCCGCGCCGGCGGCAATGTGCTCTATAAGGCCCTGGCCCATCCGGTTGCCGCCGAAGCCGTCGCGCGGCTCGCGGCGACGCTGCGGGAAGCCGGGCCGCTCGCGGTCTATGATCCTGACAACAATGCCGATGCGCTCTATGCGCTCAATCCGAGCCTTCCCTCGCCTCGGGCGGCGTACGTTCATGACGTGGGCCAGCTTGGGCAGAAGCGGGCCGGGGTTGTTGCTGCGGCGCTGACTGATCTGCCGGACAGCGATGCGGCCTCGCTGCTGATCGCCGCGTATGACGCGGCGCGCATCAAGGCCCGGATCGCGCCGCAAATCCCGGCGGGGATGGGCGTCTACACGTTGGACGATGCGCGTCTGCCGGATTCGATGCTGACCAATCAGGGCAAGTATCTCGACCGGCTGAATTTCGCGACTAACTACGCCTTTTTCCGCGACACCGGGGAGCCGGGCGGCACGGGGCTGCACACGCGGCTGGTGAGCGCCAATTACTGGCACAGCTATGGCGCGGCGAAGCCCCGGCTCTGGCTGCGGCTGATCGGCAGGAACGGCAGCACACTGACGGAATGGGAGCAGGAGCTGCCGGGCTCGGCGGCAGGGTTGACGCTGGACAGCGCGGACGTGCGAGAGCGGTTCGGTCTCGGCGCCTTCGAGGGGCAGCTTTTCGTGCATGTCATCGGGGCAGCGGGGCACGACGTCGTCAAGTATGCGCTCGACACCTATGGCAGCGGGGAGGAGCGGACGCTGTCCTGCACGCACGACGCGAACGCCTGGCCGAGCGACCGGTATGCCGGGCTGCCTGCGCCGAAGCCGGGGCAGAGGGTTATGGTGTGGCTGCAGAACAGCCACGCCGCGCCGATCCCGGCAGGTGCGGTGACGCTGGACCGGATGGGGACGGAGCGTCCTGCGGCGCTGGCTGCGGACGTGCCGGCCTACGCCAGCGTTGCGCTCGATGTTTCCGACGTGCTGCCGGGCGTAGCCTGGCCTGAGCAGATCGAGCTTCGGGCCGGGCGGCACGTGGTGCGTCCGCGGTATGAGGTGGTGGAGGATGGGCGTACCCGCATCGCGCATTTGAACGTGGAGCGGGCCGACCTGACGCCTGACCCGGGGATCAAGAGCCTCAGCAACCTTCTGGGCCGGGGCTACCTGCTTCCCTTCCCGATCCTGCCCTCGGCGCAGTTCCGCAGCATCGTGCTGCCGACGCCGATGGCCGAGCGGCAGCAATCCTTGCCGATCCGGCTCGACGCGTTCGACCCTGAGGGGCAGAAGACGGCGGAGCGTTTCCTGGGCAACCTGCCTCGCGACCATGCGATTGCCGTAGACCTAGCCGAGCTTGGGGCAGAGGAGGGCCATGCGGAACTGGTCTATGACTTCCGGGACGGCGGGGATGCGGATGGGTGGCTGCATTGCCTGGTGCGTTATGAGCATCGGGGGACGCGCCACGCGGCCGAGAGCAGCTTCGGGGCGCATATCTACAATACGGCCATGACCTACCGCGACGAGCCGCAGAGTTATGCCGGGCCGCCGCCCGGGCTTTCAACGCGGCTGTTTTTGAAACTGGGAATGCCTGGGCGCCCGAGCTTCGCGCACTTGATCTACCCGGCCTCGGCGCAATGGCATGAGACGAGCAGCACGACGTTAATTCTGCACGACCAGAGCGGTGCGCCGATCGCTGAACAGGCGCTGGCGATCCGGTGCTCCGGCAGCGCGCTGGTGCGTCCGCACGAGGCGTTCGGGCAAGCGCTGATCAAGCAGGCCGGGCCGGGAGGTTACGTGATTGTCCGCGATCCGACGTGCCGGTTGTTCGGCTATCACGGGCTGATGACTGACGAGGGGGCGTTCTCACTGGATCATATGTTCGGGTTTTGAGGCTTGCGCTGACTTGGGCTTGAGGTCTCCGGTCACGACGATCAGTTCCGGATGTTGATCGGTGCGGGGTCATTGGCGTAAAGTTGGACGGACTCGGCGATCCGTTGCGAACAAAGAGGGGAATCGAATCGGTTCAGGGCGGCTTTGTTTGCAATGTCCCAGATTTTGATCGCGCTGAAGAGCGCCTTGTTGCTGGAATCTTCGACCAAGCGTACCCACCCGGCCAAGGCCGCGGCCTCGGTGCTTTGGGCGGGCTGATGCCAGGTCCACGGCAGCAGCTCGTGCAGCCGCAACGCGAAATGGCCGGCGATGCGGCGCAGCATGCAGGCCCGCCAGGCGCGCGGGCCGACGTCGTTCAGCGTGGCGGTGACGATCAAGGAGTGCATGGCCGCGGCGCGGTCGCCGCCCCGGTCTGATCCACAGGACAGCCACGCCGTTCTTCCAAGGGCCATCTCGGGATCATTCTGGCCATATCGGGCGGGAGGCCGTCATCCACGGCCGTCGGCATCCGCGTCACGGGCGCCGGCTGCGTCGCCGTGTCGGCGGGCGCCGTGCGGGTGGCGACGTGGTCCATGCCGAGACGGCGCCGGGCATCGTCACGGTGGCCGCGGCCTCGATGCTGGACCCTGTTGCTTGTGCGGGCATGGAGACCGGCGCGCCCTGTGCCGGGGTTTCCGCACTGGCTGACCTGCGCCGCCTGCTGACTGCGCCGGGTTTCAGGACAGACTGCCCGGACAGCCTGAACGTCGCCCAAGGGAGCAACGGCGAAGCCCGCGCAACAGGACCTGCCGCCCGCACGCCGACCCGTGACGGCGTTGGACGGCAGGAGGCTATGGAGGATGATGCCGCCCGAGCGCGGCGCGGCGGGCGGCGGCCTCTGGCCAGGCTGTTGCTGGCAGCCGACGCGCTGCCCAAGGCGGCCCGCAATGACAGCGGCTGACGCCCTGCCGGCCTCGGCGCTGCGCCGCCGGGCGGCGGGCTGCGTGCGGCAGTCCAGCCAGCCGCAGGCGCGGACCACCCTGGAGAGCAAGCGGCGGCAACGCGGCCTGGTCGAAGTCGCGCGCCAGCACGGCTATTACGGCGTCGAGGCGATCGGCGGCGACCGCCTCGCAGCCTGGCTCTGCGCCGGCGACGTCGGCGCCGTGCCGCGCTTCGATGCCTCCCGCCTCGCCCGCAACGGGCGCGGCTGGCGTCGCCTGCTCGAGCTCTGCGGCTTGGCGGAGGCCAGGACGAATGACACGCAAGGCGTCTATGACCCTTGCCGGCCGAATGACCTGCGTGCTGTCCGCCATGAAGGGCGGCATCAGCCCGTTCGAGCGGGGGGTTATGCGCCCCCGCATCCCGGCGCCGTTCGGCTGCGTCCGGCGCCGGGACGCTGATCTGGGCTTGGGTCCGGACCGGCGCATTGCGCATGCAGGAGGCCATCCGCCTGGTCTTCGCCCGGTTCAGGGCGTACGGCAGCGCGCGCCAGGCGCTGCTGCGCGTGACGGCGCAGGGCGTGCACGTCCCGCGTCCCTCCGACGGCAAGCGCATGACCGCGCTGGAACCGCGCCCCGTCCGCTATCGCAACATCGTCGCGGCGCCAGGAACCCATTGCATGCTCGACTTGGAGGCCTGCCCGGGGTTCTACAAGCCGGGCCTGCCCAAGCTGAAGATTCTGCGCATGGTGGTCTATAGCGACGAGACCACACGCGTGGCGGCGCTGCAGACGGGCGACGTGGACCTGATTGAATACGTGCCCTGGCAGTCGACGGCGGCAATTCAGGCGAACCCCAAGCTGAACCTCGAAACGGTCGACGGCCCGTTCATATACATGCTGTTACACCAACTCGCGAAAGCATTGACTCGCAACGGGATTTCCACCGGCGCTGAAATCTGATTCGCTCTGCGGCCTCTGCTTTGCAAGGCTTCGCGCCATGGACCAGCCGGTCGAGGTCACCCGCGCGGAACACAGCTCCGGCGCGCTGCGGCAGATCGCCTCGCGTCTGCGCAATGGCCGCGGTGTTCGGCGCCTGCTTGCCATCGCCCGCGGGGTTGCCGGGCTGTCGAACCAGCCTATTCCCGGTCGGCCGCCGCACCTGAGCGATGCGCAGATGGCCGAACTCAAGCAGGGTGCGCTCGACGGGCCTGACCTGGACCGGCACGCCGTCGTGCGGTGGCGCTGCGTTGATCTGCAACGCGAGATCAAGCAGCGTTTCAAGATCTCGGCGCATGTTGCCACGGCCGGCACATGGCTGGGCACGCTGAACCTGACCCGCTTGCAGGCGCGCCCGGCCCATCCGGGCAAGGATGCCGACGACGAGGCGGCTTTTAAAAACACGTCAGCGACATTGTCTGCCGCGCCGTGGCCGCGCGATACGGCGGCCCGGCCGGAGAGGTCTGGTTCGAAGATGGTTGAGGGCCGAAGGCCATCGGCCGCGTCGGTGAGCCAGGGGACGCTGGGCGCGGTTTGGGCGAGACTTGCCAAAGGTTCCGGCCGGCGTAGCCGGATGCAATGGCAAGGCGAGGGCGAACGCGGCTCGTGCCCGGTTGCCGAGCGCGATTGCCGCCGCGACCGGGCCTATGTCTTCGGCGCCGTGCGTCCAGCGCGCGCAGCCGGCGAAGCCCTAATCATGCCATCAGTCAACATCGATGCCATGACCCTGCATCTGCGGCAGATCAGCGCGCGGGTCGTGCCCGGCGCCCATGCAGCGCTGGTCCTCGACGGCGCCGGATGGCATCGCACGGGCGGTGCGCTTGCCGTGCCGGATACTGCCACGCTGGTGCGGCTGGCACCCTACAGCCCTGAATTGAACCCCCTTGGAAAACGTCCGGGAATACCTGCGCGGCAACACGCTGAACATGACGGTTTGGGAGAGCTATGACGCCATCGTCGAGGCGTGCTGCAACGCCTGGACCTTCTTCATTGGTGATTTGGATCGGGTCGTCTCCGTAACCAATCGGGCTTGGGCAAAGGTCAATTCTTAGGCGGGTTGGTATGAGAGGTTCAGTCCCACTGGCGGCGTGATCAGGCCCATCTCCAGGCTGACCGTCAGCGTCACCGCAATCCAGATCAGGTCGGACTATGGCAAGGATACATTCCACGCGTTCACACAAAGGCGGCTGACTGATGGCTGATTATTGCTGAGTGGACCCAAAGAGCGTCGGCGCCTTGCGTGAGATCATTGCAGCGCGTGCATCCGCGAGTACCCCAATATGCTGCCCTGAACCGCCCCGGGTTTGCCGAAGGCTCCAACCGTTGAGAGGATGGAGCCATGAGCAAGTCAACAACAAACAAGTTTTCAGAGGAGGTCCGCGCGCGTGCCGTGCGGATGGTGTCTGAGCATGGAGGCGAACATGCGTCGCAGTGGGCGGCGATTGGCTCGATTGCGACCAAGATTGGCTGCCGGGCCGAGACGCTGCGCCGGTGGGTGCGCCAAGCCGAACGTGACCAGGGCTTGCGGGGTGGCCCGACAACTGCGGAGCAGGAGCGGCTTCGCGCGCTGGAGCGAGAAGTTCGCGAGCTGCGCCAGGCCAATGAGATGCTGCGCAAGGCGTCAGCGTATTTTGCCCAGGCGGAGCTCGACCGCCCCTTCAAGCGATAATCGCCTTTATCGACGAGCACCGGGAGGTTCACGGGGTCGAGCCGATCTGCAAGGTCCTGCCGATCGCTCCGTCAACTTACCGCGCCCATGCCGCCCGGCAGGCTGATCCTGCCAAGCAGTCGACGCGAATGAGGAGCGACGCGGCGCTGATGGTTGAGATCCGCCGCGTGTTCGAAGCGAACTTCTGCGTCTACGGCGTTCGCAAAGTGTGGCGGCAGCTCCGCCGCGAGGGCATCAGGGCCGCCCGCTGCACGGTGGCGCGGCTGATGCGCGCCATGGGGCTGCAGGGCGTCGTGCGAGGCCGGAAAATCCGCACCACCGTCCCTGATCCGGCCGCCGTCTGCCCGCTTGATCGGGTTAACCGGCAGTTCAAGGCGCCAAGGCCGAACGCCTTGTGGGTCTCGGATTTCACCTATGTCGCGACCTGGGCGGGCTTGGTCTACGTGGCGTTCGTTATCGATGTCTTCGCCCGCCGCATCGTCGGCTGGCGGGTGTCCCGAACTGCTCATGCCGGCTCTCGGCTTCGCCGAACCGCCGTGCTCGACGCGCTGGAGCAGGCGCTGCACGAACGTCGGCCCATCCAAGGCGGCGGCCTCGTGCATCATAGCGACAGGGGATCGCAATATCTCGCGCTGCGCTACACCGAGCGTCTGGCCGCGGCGGGCATCGAGCCCTTTGTGGGCAGCGTCGGCGACAGCTGCGATAACGCTCTCGCCGAAACGGTGAACGGCTTATTCAAAGCCGAGGTGATCCACCGATGCGGACCCTGGCGATCCTTTGAGGCCGTCGAATACGCCACCCTCGAATGGGTGGACTGGTACAGCAACCGGCGGCTGCTTGAGCCGATCGGCAATCTCCCGCCCGCCGAAGCTGAGGCGGCCTACTACGCCGAGCTTGAGGCTAGGCCAATGGCAGCGTAGGACTCACATAAACCAGCCTCCGGCAAACCCAGGGCGGTTCACCCCGCCAATCGCCCCACAAGCCAGGATCATAGCGCAAGCCGTCGTCACCGCTCTTCGAATTGCGGCAACCCCGTCGCGAGCGCCTCAACCGATGCGGTCGATGACAGGCACGAACTCGACCGCAGCATACATCTTCCGCGGCAGTGTGGATGTCATAGACCTGAATAAGATCGCGGCGGAGCTGGATTGGGCTTGACGGAATTTTCTGGTGTTCGGGGTTACGCCCCCGACCTGGACAATTCCCCGCCCAAGGACCCGAGAACTTCGAACCTGCCTCCATTGAGCAGCTTGAGAACGAGCATTTCGCCGGATGACGCGTTCCTGCCGGTGATGCCGCGGATGTTGGAAGAGTGCGACGCGATCATGGCCGTTCGCGCACCGCGCGGCAGCGCCGCCAGCAACACCCGGCTTTCCTCAGCTTTGCCTCGTCCGAGGTTGAGCAGAGAATTGAATCCAGGTGCTTGCTGCACCTCACCTAGGCCGAGCAGCCGGGCGGTTTCCAAATTGCGGCATTAGCGCCCCGAATAGGCGGCCGAAACTACGATGCCGGCCTCGCGCAACGCATCCCCGGCCCGCCTTGCTTGGGTGCGGCCCTGGCCACCAAGGTTGCGCTGCGTCGTGCAGTTATTGAGCTTGAACCCGCTCGGGTCAAGCGATCCCGGAGCCAGGGCATGACGCATCAGCACGACATGGCCCGGCGCACGCAAGGCGTCCAGCAAGGAGGCATCGGGCATTTGGGCGGGTAGCATCCGCGCTCATGGTGGAAATTCGCTCACAACGGCGTTGCAGGCGGAGGTGGTCACCGGATTGGCTGGCTCAGGCGGAGTTGCGAGGCTCCAACCCGAACCGACGAGGACCCGATGACCGAGGGCAGACGGCCGTTGGCCGAGCTGCTGGCCAAAGCCGGAGACGGCGACTGTCTGCGCAGCGTGGCGGAGGCTGTTGCGCAGGTGCTGATGGAGACGGACGTGGACGGCCTGATCGGCCGCCGGGCGGCACGGGCGCACCGGCGAGCGCACGACCTACCGCCACGGCTATCGCGACCGCACGCTCGACACGCGCCCGGGCAGTTTGCAGCTCGGGTTGGGAGGATTGTTGCGATGGCGGGTCGGCGGCGTACGGATCGGGCTTTGCGGGGCAAGCTGAAATCGCCGGGGCGCCCGTCCGTGGCGCTGTTCCGTGGCGCGGCAGGAGCGCCGGCGGCGGTTCTGGGCGTTTGTTGCGGCAGGATTGTCGAGCGAGGATGCGGCAATGCAGGCCGGAGCATCGCAGCCGGTTGGGTTCCGCTGGTTGCGGACGGCAGGCGGGGCGCCGCCGCCGCATCTGTCGCGCTCGGCCAAGCCGCTTTCGGGACGGTCTCGTTCGTTTGCTGGGCGGGGGGAGATCGCGCTGTTGCGGGCGCAGGGCTTGGGCGTGCGGGAGGTTGCGCGCCGGCTGGGGCGGGCGGCGTCCGCGATTGCGCGCGAGCTGCGCGCGATGCGGCCACGCGGGATGGCGAGCTGGCGTATCGGGCCACCACGGCGCACTGGCACGCGGAGCGGCCGGCACGCCGGCCGAAGCGGGCGAAGCTGGCCGCCAACACAGCGTTGCGGGCGTATGTGCAGGACCGCCTGTCCGGCGCCGCGGCCATTCCGGGCGGAACGGCGGTGACTGGGCCCGCGGGGCCGTGGACGGGTGGACGGCACGGGCGCAGGCAGGCGCGGCCGGGGCAAATCCCATGTCGGCCCTGATGTCCTGATCAGCCGACGCCCGGCGGAGGCGGCTGACCGGGCGGCGCCGGGGCACTGGGAAGGCGATTTCATCCTCGGCTTGGGCAGTTCCGCGGTTGGCACGCTGGTGGAGCGCACGACGCGGTTCGCGATGCTGCTGCACGTGCCGCCAATGGACGGCCACGGTTGCGGGCCGCGCGTGAAGAACGGGCCTGCGCTCGCCGGGCACGGCGCCGAGGCGGTGCGCGGCGCCATTGCGCGCGAGATCACCAGCTTGCCGGAGCAACTCCGGCGGCCGCTGACCTGGGACCAGGGTGCGGAGACGAGCCAACACGCCCGGCTGCGGATCGACACGGGCCTGGCGGTCTACTTCTGCGACCCGCGCAGCCCGTGGCAGCGGGGCACGAACGAGAATGCCAACGGGCTGCTGCGGCAATGCTTCCCGAAGGGCGCCGACCTGAGCGCCTCGGTGTGGACGACCTCGCGGCAGTGGCCGCCGCACTCAACGGCAGGCCGCGCAAGACGCTCGGATGGAGAACGCCGGCCGGGGCGTTTGACGAGGCGGTGCGGTCCGCGCACATAGGCGTTGCGACGACCGGTTGAACCCAAGCAATACGCCTCGCTGGCGTTTGGCGCCCGCTGCAAGGGGGCCGGCGTGCGGCCGCCGATGGGCTCCGGGGGCGACGCCTGCGACAACGCCATGTGCGAGAGCGTCTTCGCCGCCTTGGACTGCGAGATGCTCGAACGGCGCCGGTTCGCCTGCCAGGCCGAGGCGCGCATGGCCTGCTTCAGCTCTATTGAGGGCGGGCGCACCCCAATCCGCCTCCATTCCGCGCTGGGCTCCCGCTCACCTGTCCGCTATGAACAAGACAGGCATGCCAAGCTGCTCCCCGCAAAACCCTGACCGTCCACCAAATCGGGGCAACTTCAGTCACTTGCCGTTGAATGCCATAGCCACATGGCCCGTTGACGCCCTTCGGGCCTCAACCGTAGCAGAACCGCACCATGCAACCAACGCGCGTAAGCTTGGCCACCAGCGTTCTCAGGGCAGCGGGGGCGTTCGCGACCTTGCCATGCTCGCGCACGTCCCCCCGCTTGCCTGGCTCGGCCGCCGCCGCAATCGTATCCTTGCGCACATCCAGCCCGACGTAGGTGATGGAATGCCCCGCCACCCGTCTCCTCTGCATGAGGCAATACGCCGGACCATCCAGCGCAACCCTCGGAGCCTGCATATAGCAAGACGGGTCACCCCGTGCTCAGGCGAGCATCTGGTCTAGCGAGCGACTCATACGACCTGAAAGGCGCTGCTCCGCACGCGCGACTGAAAGCATCCCCGAAGAGAGCAAGCGATCAATAATTGACCGGCACGCGGCCCACCGTGCCGAGAAACTCGGGAGCGCCGAACTCGTCCGCATCGGCGTCGTGCGTCACGCGCACGATTTGGGCGCCCAGGATCGAGTTGTTGGCCAGGGCACGCTCGGCCCGCCGCACGCCCTCCTCCGGCGACCGGCAGGCGACCGCCTGGCCGGGTTTCAGCGTGCCGCGCGGCCCGGCAACGTAGGGCTGATAGATGATCTGTGTCGTCGACGCCATGAATGGTCCTCGGAAGGGGCGGAGCGAGGTCGGGGTCCCGCTCGCTCATTTAAGGAATCAGGAGCGACATTCCATGTCTCTGACTTGAAATGGTTTTCGGTCAGCTCCAGGCTGATGTCAGCTTTTGTCTGGGTTTGCTGTCCTAAATTTCTGCCTTGCGGCGGCCAAAGCGTTCTTTATACGTTCTCATTCGGAGGGCTTGAGCGCGGCGATGACACAGACCCAGATCGCAACGATTGCCGCCTTGCGCGCCCAGATCGGCGCACTTGAGCGGCATGATCCGGCGCCGGCCCGGATGGCCGCGCTGCCGTTCGGACTTCCAGCTATCGATCAGCGCCTGCCGGCGGGCGGCCTGCAGCTCGGCGCCATCCACGAGCTGCAGGGCGCCGGCCCTGACGTGGAGACCGCGGCCGTCCCGGCGCTCTTCATAGCGGGCGCACTGGCCCGCCGCCCCGGCCCGGTCGTCTGGATCAACCGTGGCAGAGGGATGGCCGCCCCCCTGTTCGGCCACGGCCTGCTGCGGGCGGGGCTCGATCCCCGTCGCGTGGTGGTCGTCGAAGCGGGCCAAGCGGCGCTGCTGGCCACGGAGGACGCCCTCAGGCATCCCGGCATCGCCGGCGTCGTCTGCGAACTGGAGGGCACGCTTGGCCTGACCGCCTCGCGCCGGCTGCAACTGGCGGCCGAAGGCGCGGAGGTGCTCGGCTTCCTGCTCCGCCGCAGCCGCCGGTTCGATGATCCGGCCTTGGCCCAGCCGTCCGCGGCCATGACGCGCTGGCGCATTGGCGCCGTGCCGTCGCCGCCGGCGCTCGCCCATGCGCCGGACGTGCCCGGCCTGCACCGCCCCCTGTGGCAAGTGGACCTGTTGCGCTGCCGCGGGGCTGAGGGCGCGTCTTGGATCGTGGAGGGCGCCGATGCGCAGGGTTGTCTCGCTCTGGCTGCCGTTCTGGCCCACCGAGCGGCTGCGCCGGCGCGGCGCCGCGCTGCCGGCTGACGTCCCCCTGGTCACGCGCCTGCATGACGGGCGGCGCATGGTGGTCGCTGCCGCCTGCCCCGCGGCCCAGGCGTTGGGACTGCGGGCCGGGCTGCCGCTGGCGCACGCGCGGGCGATGGTCCCGGGCCTGCACGTGGCCGACGCCGCCCCGCTGGCCGACGCGGCGGCGCTGGATCGGCTGGCGGCCTGGTGCCTGCGCCTGTCGCCCCTGACCGCGGCCGACCCGCCGGACGGTCTCTGGATCGACGCCACCGGCTGCGCCCACCTGCACGGCGGCGAGCGGGCGTTGCTGGACGGATTGGTCGGGCGCCTCGGGCAGCAGGGCCTGACGGTTCGGGCGGCGGTTGCCGGCACGCCCGGGGCCGCATACGCCCTGGCCCGCTTCGGCGCTGCGCCGGTGGCCGTGGCGGAGGCGGGCGCCGATGCCCTGGCGTCCTTGCCGGTCGCCGCCCTGCGGCTCGGTCCGGGCGTGGCGGACGGCTTGCGCCGCCTCGGGATCGAGACCGTCGGCCAGTTGGCGGCGACGCCGCGCGGGCCGTTGGCGCGCCGTTTCGGCATGGAACCGCTGCGCCGGCTCGACCAGGCGTCCGGCCGCGCGCCGGAGCCGATCCGGCCTGCGCTGCCGCCGGAGATGATCGCCGTGCGGCGCAGCTTCGTCGAGCCGGTGTCCACCGCCAAGGCATTCGTGGCCGTAATCCGGGTGCTGGCCGCGGACGCCTGCGCCCGGTTGCAGCGGCGCGGCGAGGGCGCGCGACGGCTCGACCTCGTGTTCGAGCGCGTGGACGCGACGGCGCAGGCCCTTCGCGTCGGCACGATGCGGCCGTCGCGCGACGCCCGGCATCTGGCCCGGCTGCTTGAGCAGCGCGTCGAGCAGGTCGACCCCGGCCCCGGCGTCGAGGCCATGCGCCTGGCGCTGAGCCTGGTCGAGCCGCTGCCCGGTGCCCAGCAAGCCAATCATTTGACCGCAAACGGATCGGCGGAGACCGACGTGTCGGAGTTGATCGACCGGCTGGCGAACCGGCTCGGGCCGGGCAAGGTCTACCGCCTGGCCGCGGTCGAGAGCGACGTGCCGGAGCGCTCGCAGCGCGCGGTCCCGCCGGACGCCGCCGCGGGGGCCGCCGCGGGGGAATGGGTCTCGCCCTGGCCGCGCCCGGTGCGGCTGCTGCGCCGGCCGGAGCCGGTGCAGGCGCTGGCGCTGTTGCCGGACCATCCGCCGCGCGCCTTCATCTGGCGCCGAGTGCGCCGCCGCGTTGCCCGGGCGGACGGGCCGGAGCGCGTCCACGGCGAGTGGTGGCGCCAGCCGGGCGAGATGGCCGCCCTGCGCGACTACTGGGCGGTCGAGGACGGCGACGGTCGCCGCTTCTGGCTATTCCGCCAGGGCGACGGCGCCGATCCGGCCACGGGCGGCCTCGGCTGGTTCCTGCACGGCTTCTTCTGACCGTAAGCGTCTGCTGATGGCCACCTTGTGAGGACCCGGTCGGCTTGTTTTCTATCGCTGCATGAAAAACAGCACGAGGTTGGCAGATATGGCTGCCGCTGCGGCAGCCACGAAGACACGGATTGAGATCGGCGGCGAACGACGGCGAATGCATGATGCGGCATTCCGGGCGCGCGTGATCGAGACGTGCCTTGCGCCCGGTGCGCGGGTGCAGGATCTGGCGCACCGCTATGGGCTCTGGACCAGCCTGATTTACCGTTGGCGCCGCGCCGTCTTGCAAGAAGCCGTAGCCCAACCGCGCGCTGCCGCACCGACGGCGCCGGACAAGTCGGTGGTCGCGGAACCGCCGCTCGGGTTCGTGCCGATCGGCGTGCTGGGGCGCGCGGACGATGGCGGGCCTGCCCTGATTGCTCGCCCGGCGCCGACCGCGGCGGCGCCATTGCCTGGCCACGTGCCATGGCCATCCCTGGCAGCTACGGACCGTCCGGGCATGGTCGAGATCGACCTGGCTTGTGGCGCGCAACTGCGGGCGCTGACAATACTGCGGGCGGCGTCGTGATCCAGGCGGCGCCCGGGACCAAGGTCTATCTAGCCTGCCGTCCGATCAGCATGCGCTACGGGTCCGACGGCTTGGCAGCCCAGGTGGGGGTGACGCCAAGAGCTGTGAGATGGCTCGGGAAATCTGCACAGGTCTGATGAGTGGAGTTTCTGCCTGACGGCGGCCAGGATGGCTTCGGAACAGGAGAGACGATGAGCAAGCGACCACGCCGGAACCATACGCCGGCCTTCAAGGCAAAGGTGGCCTTGGCGGCCGTGAAGGGCGAGAAGACGCTGGCCGAGTTGGCGCAGCAGTTCGACGTGCATCCCAACCAGATCACCTCCTGGAAGGGCCAGCTCTTGGAGGGGGCAGCCGGGGTATTCGGATCGGAGCCGAAGGCGGGCGCGGCACAGGTAGTCGACGTGAAGACGCTGCATGCCAAGATCGGCGAGCTGACGCTGGCCAACGATTTTTTGTCCGGCGCGCTCGCCAAGGCCGGCTTTCTGAGCGCAAAGCGATGATCGACGGCGATCATGATTTGTCGATTGCCAAACAGGCGAAGGCCCTCGGGATCAGCCGCGGCAGCATCTGCTACACGCCCAAGACGGCGTTGCCGGCCGACCTTGCGGTCATGCGGCGGATGGACGAACTCCGCCTCGACTTCCCCTTTGCCGGCAGCAGGATGCTGCGCGACCTGCTCAATCGGGAAGGGATTGAGATCGGCCGCCGGCATGTCGCGACGTTGATGAAGCGGATGGGCATTTCAGCCCTTTACCGCAAGCCGAGCACCTCGAGGCCGGCGCCGGGCCACAAAATCTACCCGTATCTGCTGCGCGGCGTGACGGTGAGCCGCCCCGATCAGGCGTGGGCCATGGATTTCACCTACGTGCCCAGGGCGCGGGGCTTCGTCTACCTGGCCGCCGTCGTGGACTGGTATTCCCGCCGGGTTCTGGCTTGGCGGCTGTCGATCACCATGGAGGCCGCGTTCTGCGTCGAGGCGCTTGAGGGAGCGCTTGCTCGCCACGGCAAGCCGGACGTGTTCAACACGGATCAAGGATCGCAGTTCACCGGCCAGGGTTTCACGAGCGTGCTGCTCAGGGCGGGGGTGGCCGTCAGCATGGACGGGAAAGGGGCTTGGCGGGACAACGTGTTCGTTGAACGGCTTTGGCGGTCGGTCAAGTATGAGGAGATCTATCTCAGAGCTTACGACACGGTCGGCGAGGCCCGGACCTCGATCGGCCGGTATCTGGCCTTCTACAATGGCCGGAGGCCGCATTCCAGCCTTGACCGGAAGACGCCGGACCAGGCCTACTTTGACGGGCTGCCGCAGACCGCGGCAGCCTGAACTCGGCAAGGCTCCACCCAAACACACGCAAGCTGCTGTTCAGACAAACGGAACCACTTCACTGCACGTGGCTGTACGACATTGAAGAACGAATTGGCAATCTGACATTGGCGCTCGTTGCCAAGGTGGTGACAGCCAACATAGATGGCCAATTTGGCTTTGGCCAATTCACATTGTCTTTTTCATTCGTAAACGTCTGCTGATGGCCGCCTTGTGAGGACCGGGCTGGCTTGTTTTCTACCGCTGCATCGGAAAGAGCAACAAGTCGGCCAATGGTAAGCGCCAGCCGCAGGCTGCGCCCGAAATATCTGCGCACCGTCTTACGGTCGATGCCAAGACGGCGGGCAATGGCGGACACACTCAAGCCCTGCTGACGCAGATCCAGAATCATGACGAGCTCTCCAAGCCTGACCACCAACGCTGTCCCCCGAACCAACCGAGGGGATGATGGCCTCCTGCCGGGACCCGCCAGATGACGCCCGGCTCAGAGGTGTACCGCACCGTCGAACTGGGGACTTTTCAAACGCCCGATCTGCGGAGAATGCACTCGCCAGTGACAGCTGTTACCTTTTTTCAGGACATGCCACATCTCGTCCACCTTGACCGTCACCACAGCCGCCGAAACTTCCGGCTTCGGCAGGACTGACGCCTCGGCCTGCACCCACTTCAGCACCGCCACGTCACTGACCCTCGTTAGGCGGCCGATTGCGCTGAAGCTCATACCGCTCATGCCAAACAACAATACCGCAAGGGCCTTCATCGCAGGCGGCTTGCCAAGCATAGGCGCATCAGTGAAATGGTAACTGCACTCCCGGCAGTGGCGGCGCTGACGACCCCGTGCCAGGCCCCTTTTGACGCGATCCAAACTACCGCACCGCTTGCAGTACATTCCATCCACAGACACTCATGGCCTCCGCACCAAAGCTGCAAGTTTATCAAATCAACTAACTACCTGAAGTATGAACTCGCCGGACTGACTATGCTATCAACAATAAGCATAAAAAACAACAGAAACAAATAAATCAAAGAGAATGCAAAGGTTTTCCTAGCAAATAGATCACTTGATAGGCTGTTGCCTTCGTGGTCTTGATCTAAATAAACTTTACTAGAGAAAACGGTAAAGGCTGATCCAAGTAAGACAGCAGAAATTCCATATAGCAATCCAGTCTTACCAAATGTCCAGGGAGCAACTGACACCAAGACAAGCACAACCGTATATAGAAGTATATGTAGCCGCGTTATTTGTCTGCCGCGAACAATAGGGAGCATGGGGACTGCTGCTTCACGGTAGTCTACACTGGCATAAAGAGACAATGCCCAGAAATGTGGCGGCGTCCAAAAGAATATGATAGACGACATCAGTAAAGGCAAGGAACTCAAAGTTCCGGTCACGGCTAACCAACCGATTAAAGGAGGAAATGCACCAGCAACACCTCCAATGACGATATTCTGCGGAGTTCTCCGCTTCAGCCACATCGTGTAAATCACTACATAGAAAACAATAGATATCGCCAAGAAGCCGGATGCTATAATATTCGTCACAAGTAGCATGAGGATGACGGACCCAAAGGCTAGGATAATACCAAAAGCTAACGCATCTGAGGCTGAAATTTTTCCGTATGGTATTGGCCTTTTTGATGTACGTCTCATGACGCCATCTATGTCACGATCAAACCACATGTTAATCGCCCCGGCAGATCCTGCACCAATCACGATTGCTAAAAGAGCGGCTAAGCTTGATAGTGGATTTAGATGTCCTGGCGCGAGAAGCAATCCAGCTAGACCAGTAAATGCCACAAGCATGGCAACACGTGGTTTGAGTAAGTTAATCCAATCCCATGTAGTTGCTTCTAGACTAGACTTACCACAAAAAACTGGCGTAAGATCGCAGGTTTGTAGTCCATAGCAGTACATCAGCGGACCTTTGGCAACTCACTAAATGTGTGAAATGGAGGGGGGGACGTCACTGTCCACTCCAAAGTTGTAGCTCCAACACCCCAATAATTGTCAGCAACGACATCTTTGGATGTAAAAGTTCGATAAAGAACATAGAGGAATACGAGCATAGAGACCGCCCCAATATATGCCCCGATAGACGACACGTAGTTCCAGCCCGCGAATGCATCCGGATAATCTGGATAGCGTCGAGGCATGCCAGCCAATCCAAGAAAGTGCATCGGGAAGAATGTTAAATTGACACCGATAAAAGTTATCCAAAAATGGACCTTCCCCCAAAACTCCGGATACTGGTGCCCTGACATTTTACCAATCCAGTAGTAAAACCCTGCAAAAATAGAAAACACGGCACCGAGACTGAGAACATAATGAAAATGAGCAACAACGTAGTAGGTGTTGTGAAGGATCTGATCGATACTTGCGTTTGAGAGCACGATGCCCGTTACCCCTCCCAACGTAAACAAAAAGATAAAGCCGATTGAAAATAGCATCGGGGTATTCAACTCGATCGAACCTCCCCACATTGTCGCAATCCACGAAAAAATCTTTATGCCCGTCGGAACTGCGATAATCATTGTTGCGGCCATAAAGTAGGCACGTGTGTCAACGCTTATGCCGGATACAAACATATGATGCGCCCAAACGACAAAGCCAACGACGCCTATCGCGACCATTGCGTAAGCCATCCCTAAGTAGCCAAATATAGGCTTTTTGGAGAAAGTTGATACAATATGACTTATCATCCCGAAACCTGGCAATATCATGATATAGACTTCAGGATGACCAAAAAACCAGAATAAGTGTTGGAATAGAACAGGGTCGCCACCGCCTTGCGGCTCAAAGAAGGAAGTCCCAAAGTTCCGGTCAGTAATAAGCATTGTAATGGCACCCGCCAACACCGGAACTGCAAGCAACAGCAAGAATGCCGTTACGAGCATTGACCACACAAATAAAGGCATTTTATGTAGAGTCATTCCGGGGGCACGCATATTGAATATTGTTGTGATGAAATTAATTGCTCCTAGCAGTGAACTTGCTCCCGCAAGATGGAGAGCGAATAGTGTGTAGTCCATAGCGGGACCAGACATGTAGGTTGAGTTAGATAGGGGCGGATAAAGGGTCCAGCCTGGACCGGCACCATCTCCACTCATAAGACCGAGCACAATCAATGCAAAAGCCGGAACCAGCAACCAAAAGCTGATGTTGTTAAGCCTTGGAAACGCCATGTCAGGCGCTCCGATCATAATAGGAACAAACCAGTTTCCAAAACCTCCGATCATCGCAGGCATAACCATGAAGAAGATCATTATGAGCCCATGCGCCGTCACAGTCGCGTTCCACTCCTGACCTGATTTAAAATACGCCAGGCCAGGATGTGCAAGCTCCATCCGCATATGCACACTTAACGCTACGCCAACGATTCCAGCGAATACTGCGAAGATCAGATAGAGAGTTCCGATATCTTTATGATTGGTGCTAAACAACCAACGCCGAGCAAATCCCGGCGAATGGTGATCGCCATGCGTGCCACGATCATGGCCTTGAAAAGCTGCGGACACGGTTCGGACCCCTTTCTCGAACGTCAGTTCTTGCCTTACTAATGCACGACTTTGGCAAAAGCTAGCATATGCCTGGTCGAATTTAGCAGTTTATCATCCAAAGCAAACTTTGCCTTCGCTCTTACTGCCCACGCCTCGAACTCGTTTGGTGAAAGCGCCTCGACGGCAATCGGCATCAAGCTGTGGTTTGTTCCACAAATCTGGTTGCATTGGCCATAGTACACCCCCGGCTTATCAACCTTTACCCACGTCTCAATCGTCCGTCCAGGAATAGCGTACCGTTGCACGCCTAATGACGGTATAAAGAAACTATGAATCACGTCGGCGCTCGTCGTTAGAATCCGAATATTTTTACCTGCTGGAACAACAACCCGGTTGTCCACGGCTAAGTTCCGCAATTGACCAGCTTTGAGTTGATCTTCAGGAATCACGTAACTTGAGAAACTTAGGTTATTTTGATCAGGGTAAGTGTATTCCCAATACCACTGATGCCCCGTCACCTTCAATGTCATATCGGCCGCATTGGTTCGGTCCTCGAAATAGATAAGGCGGAACGATGGTATCGCTATGACAATCAGGACAAGGGCGGGTATGACTGTCCAGGCAATTTCTAAAACCGTATGATGACTGGTGCGACTGGCGACGGGGTTCTTGCGTGCCCGGTATCGCCAGATCACAAAAAGGAGAAGCGCCGCGACAAAAATTGTGACAAAAGCCATCAACCAGATTACGAGGGCGTGCAGGCCCTCAATTCCGGATTGGGTGGGACTTTGAGCAGGCTGAAACCCCAACTGCCAATTTGTCGGAGCCTGAGCGAAGGCACGACCCGCATTTACTGCTATTTCGCCTATCACAAACGTTTGTAGTCCCAAAAACACTCGCGAATTTAAGCCGGCTTTCATCTCACTCTCGCGTAAATATCTGCATCAACGTATGCGCGAATTTCCGTAAGCCAAGAGGCTTAATTCGCCAAAGCCACAAGCGAGAATAATCCGAGTGGCGGTACGGGCGTGAACTGCGCCGAAGCCATATCATCAGGTAAGAATAACGCCTCACGTGCGAAATCAGGATGCCATCCAAGTCTATGAGACGCGGGCGCCATCGCTTTTTCGACCCACCATCTCGGACCCTTCCTCGCTGCAAAATGATTCACAAACAGGAGATAGCCGCCTGGCCGCACGACACGACGCATCTCAGCTAAAAGATTGCGAGGATTCGGGACAACCGAGGCCACAAACATCGCGACAGCGATGTCGAACGACTCATTCGCAAACCCGGTGTGCTCAGCATCCACCTCTATTAAAGCTTCTATATTCTCCAATCCGGCCTTCCGCACGCGTCGCCTTGCAACCGAAAGCATTGCTGCCGATAGGTCGACCCCAACTATGACTTTTGATCGATCGTAATAAGGCAGTGCGAGGCCGGTTCCTACTCCCACCTCAAGTACCTTCGTGCCTTCAAGCTTGTTGACCTCCGCAACAGCCCTCCGACGCCCGAATGCTGAGACGCCGCCGAAAACAGCATCGTAAATTCCCGCCCAACGCGCATACGCAGCACGAACCGTGTCAGCGTCAAGGGACGTGTGTGGTAAGACTGATCTTTCATGGTCAATCGCATCGTGAGAAAGCGGCATAATGTCTCCCTAATGTTTCCTACCCTCACTCAGGTGACCGATCAAGCGCATGGTGGCTGTTATGGCGAACTCACGCAGGAACGGAACAGGATAAGATCATGCAGTGTTTTGGTGACGATCCCGGACTCTGATGTAAGCGATCGCTGCATGATCGGGGCAATAAGGTTTTCCGCTACTCGCAATCTTTCCGCAGAAACGAAAGTTTGCGGTCCCAGGCTCCCCCAAAGGCCAACAGCATGACATAAGTTTGTAATTATCTTTTGGAACTTGTTGGATAACCCGCAAGTCAGCTACAGTATCAACTTTCGACAATCGCATGACCGATTTATTTCTAAAGTTCGCTGACTCATGAAAATGACGATTACTCGGTCGTTTTACATTGCGGGATGTTCCTGAACCTTCTTCCGAGTGTCTCTGAATAGGTGACGGTCGGGCTGAAAGCCCAAGACGGTGCGCTTTTCCAACAATTGCATTTTTTGTTGTCGTAAGCCTTCGCCCTATTTCTGCGGTCGAATGCCCCTCGATCCATAATTGCCGGAGCTGAGCAATAGCATCATCTGACCAGTCCATCACGAACCTCCTGATTCACGTGTTGCTATAGCTACTCAGTTGCCCTTGCTATGGATAGTGTAAGCAGCGCCATTGGCCACAAAATCTTGTGGAAAACAGCTCTGCTTTCGATTCAAGCTTCTTGTCTAGCCATTGCCATCCCAAAAATTGGATGACTGAGGTAGTCTCGTCTCGTTGGGTCTCCCGCACTTTGCGTGGCTAAGGCGTGTCTGCAAACGGCAGACGTTTTGGATGCGTGATCCCATATTGCTGGGGTGAGACGAGGCGATTTGACGGACGCGCAATGGCGCTGTCTGGAGCCGCTGCTGCCGCCGGACAAGCCCTGGACGGGGACGGCCGAACGAGGACCACCGGCGCATCCTGAACGGCGTGCTGTGGATCAACTGCGCCGGGGGGCCCTGGCGCGACCTGCCGGAGCGGCATGGCCGGGTGGGCACGGTGTCGAGCCGCCTCTCACGCTGGCGTGCGGCGGGCATTTGGGACCGGGCGCTGTCGGCGTTGCAGGCTGACGCCGATGCGCGTGGCGAGGCGGATTGGGACCTGCGCGTCGTGGACGCGACCGTGATCCGCGCGCCTGAGCACCCGGCTGGCGCAGGCGGGGCTCATGCTGTTGAGGGCAGCGACAGCCCCGAGGCGCTGGGCCGCAGCCAGGATGGGTTCTCGGCCAAGCTGCACCTGCGGGCTGACGGCGGCGGCAAGCCGATCACGGCCGTGCTGACCGCAGGCGAGCGGCATGAGCAGACTGCGTTGGAGGCGCTGCTGGATCAGGGCGCGGTCCGCCGTCTCGGCCGGGGCCGTCCCCGGCTGCGGCCACGCTGCGTGGCGGGCGACACGGGATATAGCAGCCCCACGGCTCGGGGCCGCCTGCGCCGGCGGCATATCCGGCCGGTGATCCCCAGCAAAAGCAACCAGCGCCGGCAGCCCGGCATCGGCCGCGACGCTTACCGGCGGCGCAATCGCATCGAGCGCTTGATCAACTGCCTCAAGCAGTTCCGCCGCGTCGCGACCCGATACGAGAAGCGCGGCGTCAACGATCTCGCCATGGCCACGCTCGGCATGATCGTGCCTTGGCTGTAGCCGCTCAGTTTGCAGACACGCCTTACAGTCCGTTGGGAAAGCCTGGTTGAGTATAGGATTGATGGCTGGCAAGCATATCGCATCGTATCTGGCTGTTGAGTGGGACTGCCTTGGTTTGGACGGACGAGAACAGGCCACGGCATGACCGCCGCGGGCATAGGCATCCGAGCGATTTTATGAACGAGGAATGGGCGGTGCTGGAGCCGTTGCCTCCGGTGGCCCCGGGCCAGGGGCGTCCGCGCACGCATGCGCTTCGCGAGGTCATGAACGGCATCCGCTACGTGCAGTGCTACGGCGTGCCCTGGGACGCGATGCCCAAGGACCTGCCGCCGGGCAGCATCTGCTACGACTACTGGCGGCTGTTGGCCGACAATGGCCGCCTGGACCGGATCAACCACGTCCTGGTCATGGCCGAACGGGAGCAGGCGGGGCGGGAGCAGGCGGGGCGGGAGCAGGCGGGGCGGGAGCAGGCGGGGCGGGAGGCCAGCCCCACGCTGGCGATTGTGGACGCGCAGCCGGTCACGTGCGACGCGCCCCAGGGCGAGCGGGGGCCTGACGCCGTCAAGACGGTGCTGGGGCGCAAACGGCATGTGGCGGCGGACATGGACGGCCGCCTGCTGGCGGTCAGCGTCACGCGGGCAGACGTGCAGGACCAGGACGGCGGCATCGGCCTGGCGCGCCGCCTTGTGCGGCTGTGCCCCTGGATCAGGACCGTGGTGGTGGACGGCGGCTAAAAGAAGACCTTCGTGAAGGCTGTGCAGGCGATGGCCGGCCAGGTCGCCGAGGCGGTCAAGCGGCCAGAGTTCGCGAAGGGCTTTGTGCTGCTGCCCAAGCGTTGGCGCGTGGAGCAGAGCGCCGGCGCCCTGACCATCTCGCGCCGTCTCAAGATCGACTACGAGACGCGGACCCACGTCTCGGCCGCAACCATCCTGTTCGCCTCCGTCGGGCGGCTGCTCGCATCAGTGGCTATGCAATGACCCTTTCCCAACGGATTGTTAATCTCACTGTGTCATAAACATTGGCTCGGCCACTTGTCTCTGACAGGACGGGCATCGTGGCAGGGTTCTGGCGAGTGCGCGAGCGATCGTTGTTTGCAGCGTGGTCATTGACCTGGCCGTGTGCCGCTCAGGCCGGATCGGGAGCGCCGCGAGGTCGGCAAGCGGCGGGTAGGGCAGACGCTTTGAGGGATGGCGGCCGGAACCCTTCCGAGGGGGGAAAAGCACCGCGTTCGGCGATGAGGAATCCGTAAGCCGCAATGCAAAGTGTCGCGTGGTGGTGAAAGCCGCGCCATCCGCGCCCTTCGCAGTGCCCCAGGCCGAGTTCCTGCTTGAGGTCCTGGTAATCGCGCTCGATGCGCCCTCGCAGCTTGGCTTGCTCGACCATGGCCCGGCGCGTGACCGTAGGCGGCAACGTGGAAAGCCAATACTTGGTGGGCTTTGGCTCGTCGCGAGGCCACTCGATCAGGAGCCACTCCTCGGGTCGTGGGATCGGGGGGTTGGAGTCACGATGGGCGGGCCGGACGCGCACGGCGGCAAAACGCCCAGCCGGCATGGTGTTGCTGCCCTCGCGCCAAGTAACTCGGCGCCAGGCGCTCTTTGACAGGCTGACCGCGAGTGCCTTGGCCGGCATGGGGGTATGCTCGGCATCGCGCCGGATCAAGGACGGTGGACGACCACGCCCGCTCCAGGATTTGGGCGGCAGAGGCTCTGTCCCCGGCGGCCACAGGCTGGTGCGGGACTGGATGCCGATGACGTAGGCGAGACCGAGTGCGGTGATGCCGTCCCGGAACGCGGTGTCCATGCCGTATCCGGCGTCGGCGGGCACCGGGGCTTTCGGGACGCCGGCGGCTACCGCGGCGCTGATTTGGGCAAGTGCGATCTGCGGCTTGGTCTGAAACGCGATGTCTGCCGGCACGCCGGCTGCGGCACGCCGGGCCGGGTCGTCAGCCCAAGGTTGGGGCAGATAAAGACGGTGGGCGATCGGCAGGCTCGCGTGATCGGCTGCCAGTGAGAGGGGGACGGCCACCTGGCAGTTGTCCTGCTTGCCCAGTTGTCCGCAGTATTGCCGGGCGGCGCCGACCGAGTGGGCGCCTTTCTTGGGAATGCCGGTGTCGTCGGCCATCCAGCCGCGGATGGGGCCTCGTTGCTCGGTGATGGGCGGCGCCTGGGTGTGGACGGCAGTCAGGAGCGCATCGTCGGACCAGTCGGCCTTGGCGACAAAACGGCGCAACGACTGATGGGCCGCCTGCACCCGTGCTGGTTCGACCCGGGCCGCCATCGGTTCCACGCTCTTGCGAGCGCCCGGCAGCAGCAGGCCCGTGCAGTAGGATCGCAATGGCGCTGCCCTATCAGCGTGCCCGAGCGCGCGGGTCAGCGCCTCGACATAGGCGACAAGGCGTGATTCGCTCCCGAGCGTGCCTGTGGAAGAACCCACAATTCGCCTCTACGGCCATGAGTCAATCCACTTACGCAAGGCACGCGCATCGTACAAGAAATTTATGACACAGTACGACTAGGCTCTGTGACTGAACTGGGCGAGGCGCAAGTTGATCATGGTGGCGGCGAGATGAGCGAAGCCCATCCAGCTTTGGCGTGTTTTGTCGCGTCAAAGTGCGATGCGCCCCTGATCCTTCATGCGGGCGAACAGGTTCTCGACATGGTGGCGGCTGGCATACAGGGCGGGTTCCCAGGCAGGCGGGTCGATCATGCCCTTTCTGGGCGGGGTATGGACCGTGCATCCGTTTGCCGCATAGGCGGCACGCAGTGGCGCCGAGATGTAGCCTCGGTCAAGGGCCGCGTTGCAGGCCGGGATGCCGGACGCGAGCGCGGTCGCATAGCGCAGGTCCGAGTGTTGGCCGGGACTGGCGATCAGCCGCAAGACCCGGCCCGCGCCGTCAACACAGGCATGGAGTTTGGAGCACAGCCCGCCACGGCTGCGGCCGAGCGCCTCGGCGGCGGCCGTGCTGCGTGCGGCGCCGCTCGCGGCGCGGTGCGCCTTGCAGGTGGTGCTGTCCAGGAGCAACAGCCCGTCCGCGGGCAGGCTCGGGCGCAAGGCCTCGAACACCAGCTTCCACCAGCCACGCACGCACCAGCGCCGCCAGCGGTGGTAGATGCTGGCCCAACAGCCCAGCGCATCCGGCAGGTCACGCCACGGCGCGCCCGTCCGGCACACCCAGAGCGCGGCCTCAACGAAGCGGCGCAGCGCCGCCTCGTCGCGCTTCCATGCCCGTGGGATTTGCTGCATCACAAGCATCAGCGACGTCCATTGGGCGTCGTCCAGGCCAGTCCTGGTCATGACCGTGTCTCTCTGAAAGCCTCGACACCTGCCAGGGGGGCACGGTCACAGACCGGATCAAGCCCAGGCCGCCAAGCAGTTCAGTCACAGAGCCTAGGCTCTGTTAGGTCTAGGACGACTTGCCTATATTTAGATCATGCACAACGAGGGACTTTATGGCGTTCTGACGGACGCGCAGTGGGCGCGGCTCGCGCCGCTGATCGAGGCGGCGCGGCCGCATGGCAAAACGGAACCGCACGCGTTGCGGCGCACGGTGGAGGCGATCATCTGGCGGCATGAGAACGGCGCCAAGTAGCGCTCCATCCCGGCGGAGCTTGGTCCTTGGTGGATGGCCGCCCAGTGCTACAATCGCTGGTTCCACCTTGGTGTCTGGGAGCACCTGCTGACGCTGGCGCAAGAGCAGGGCGGGGGTGCGAAGCTCGGCATGACGTTTCTGGACGGCAGCAACATCCGTGCACAGCGGTGCGCGGCGGGTGCGGCCAAAAAAGAGGGGCCAGCGCCGAGCGGGACGTGCGCGAAGCCCTGGGCCGCTCGCGCGGCGGTTTCGGCGCCAAGGCCGTCGTGCTGGCGGACAGCCACGGCCGGGCGATAGGCTTCGCCTTGGCGCCAGGCCAGGCGCACGAGGCGCCGCTGGCGCCTGCGCTGCTGGACGCCTTGCCCGACAATCCGCTGTGGGTGGTGGGCGACCGCGGCCTGTCTTCGGACCGCCTGCGCGGGCAGGTGTGGGACATGGACGCACGGCCTGCGATCCCGACGACACGCAACGAGGCGTCCGTGCGCTGCCCGGACTTCATCTACAGGCACCGCAACGAAGTGGAACGCCTGTGGGGCAGGCTGAAAGAGTGGCGGGCTGTGGCCACGCGCTACGAGAAACGCGCCCAATCCTTCATGGGCGCCCTATGCATCGCCGCCAGCATGGATTGGCTTAAGTAGAAGATCAGTGATTAAGTCCTAATAGAGGCTAGTGCTTCGACACATTCAGAGAGTGCAACATGAGTCAAAGCACTGGTTTTGTTTGGTGGGCTGCTTCAGCCAACAAGCTGAAGCACTCGTTTGCATCAGACCACTAGCCTGTGTACGCCGCTGCCGGCTGTCAGCGTCACGCAGCGCGGTGAGAAATCCACCGCAGGATTGCTGGCCGGGATGTCCCATCTCATGCAGACCTTGATCTGCGCGAACTCTCTCCCGAAACCGCAGCCCAGGCCCAAGGTTGGCAAATTCAGGAGAGAGGCGGTTTAGGACCTGCCAAGAGGCCAGCCGCGGCGCTGCCATGCGCCCCGAATGGCAGACGCCGGCTTTACGGCCAAGCCGCACCGCATCATGCTAGCGGAATGCCAAACCCGGCCATCGACCCCTCGTGAGCGCCGCGCGAGCGTCCGACGCGCCAGATCCAGCACCGGGTCTGAAGGAGACGCGCTCAACGTACGCCGCTTTCTTCATCGCCGGCTTCGGCGCCGCCACCTGGGTGCCCCTCGTGCCCTATGCCAAACAGCGCCTCGCCATCGGCGATGGCTCGCTCGGGCTGCTCCTGCTCTGTCTCGGTGCCGGGTCCATCGCCGTCATGCCGCTCGCCGGAGCGCTTGCGGCAAAACACGGTTGCCGCCACGTCATCCTCGCCGCCGCCATCATCATCTGCCTCACCCTGCCGCTGCTCGCAACGGCAAGCGCCATCCCCACGCTGGCGCTGTCCCTGCTCCTCTTCGGCGCCGGCGTCGGCATCATCGACGTCGTCATCAACATCCAGGCCGTCATCGTCGAGCGCGCCCTGAGCCGCCCCGTCATGTCAGGCTTCCATGCCTTCTTCAGCATCGGCGGCATCGCGGGCGCAGGCGGCGCGAGCGGCATTCTCTGGGCCGGCGGCTCCCCCCTGCTCGGGGCGCTCTGCACCGCAGCCCTCATCATCGTCATCCTGTTCGCCTGCCGGCGAGGCCTTTTGCCCTACGGCGGCGAAGCGGGCGGCCCGGTCTTCGCCCCCCCGCGCGGCCCGGTGCTGCTCATCGGCGCCCTCTGCTTCATCTCCTTCCTCGCCGAAGGCTCGATGCTGGATTGGAGCGCCCTCATCCTCACCACCTTGCACGGCGCGAGCCCGGCATGGTCAGGCGCCGGCTATGCCGTGTTTTCCGTCGCGATGACGGCCGGCAGACTATCCGGCAACAGGATTGTCCAACTCATGGGCGGCCGCCTGGTCCTTCTATGCAGCGGAACCTGCGCCGCCCTCGGCATGGCGCTTTGCGTCCTCGTCTCGTCATGGCCGGCCGCCATGGCCGGCTTCGCCCTCGTCGGCGTCGGCGCGTCCAACGTCGTGCCGGTGCTCTATACCGCGCTCGGCCTGCAACGGGCGATGCCGGTCAACCTGGCCGTCGGCGCCGTTACCACGCTCGGCTACTCCGGCGTCCTCGCCGGGCCAGCCGCAATCGGCTTCATCGCCCAAGCCGCCGGGCTGCCCGTCTCGTTCCTGGTTGTGGCAGCCCTGCTCCTGGTCATCGCCGCCTGTTCCGGCGCGGCTATGCGCCCGACTTCGCAGCCTTCTTAGCCGCCCGCTGCGCCTTGTTGTAGGCTTTGATCTCGGCCGGCGTCACATATCCCTTATGCTCCGTGTCGATCGCGTCGAAATTCTTTGCCACCCGCGTCATCTTCGCCGCCTGCGCCTGCTCCAACGTCAGCTTGCCGTCATGCGTCGTATTTGCCTCCTCGAACCGTTGCTTCGCGGTCCGGCGATGGTGCGCGCCCGGCACCTTCTTTCCCAGCGTTTTGGCTGCTGGCGTTCCCTCGTCCGGCATCGCCGACGGCGCATCGGTCGACGCTTGCCGCGTCTGTCCGAAAGCCGGGCCGATCGCCAGCATAGCGAGCAACGGAAACCAGAAAAGACGCATGGAACCCTCCTGAAAGCAGCCCCGCCGTTTCAGCCCACGCGGGCCGGCACGGCAAGTCAGGAAGGGTTACGCCCCGGCCACCACGTGCCGGATGATCTGCGCCGCCTGCTCCACCCCCTCGGCATCGACGTCGAGATGCGTGCAGGCCCGCACCAGGTGCTTGCCCATGACCGAGACCAGCAACCCCTCCGCCCGCGCCCGCGCGGCAAGATCGTCCGCGGTCAGCCCGGCCGCCGACGTGTCGACGTAAACCAGGTTCGTGGCCGGGACCGCCACGCTCAACCCCGGCACTTGGCTCAGCTCCCGCGCCAGCACGCGAGCATTCAGATGATCGTCCGCCAGCCGGTCAACGTGATGATCGAGCGCATAAAGGCAGCCAGCGGCGCATAGGCCGCCCTGCCGCAACGCCCCGCCAATCCGCTGCTTCCAGCGCCAAGCCTCGTTGATGAACGCCGAAGACCCGGCCAGCACGGCCCCCAACGGCACCCCAAGCCCCTTGGTGAAATCAAGCCAAACCGTGTCGTATCCTGCCGCCATCTCCGCCGCCGGAACGCCCAACGCGACGACGGCGTTCATCAGCCGCGCGCCATCCATGTGCGTCGCCATCCCGCGCGCATGGGCCCACTCGGCCACCGCATCCAGCGCCTCAACCGGCCAAACGGCGCCGCCGCCCAGGTTCGCCGTCTGCTCGGTCGCCACCATCCGCTGCGGCGGCGAGTTCCGGTTCCGCGGCCGTTCCGCCGCCTGCAGTGCCTCCACGCCAAAAGTGCCTGCCTCGCCGGGCAATCCCGTCACCTGCACCCCGGCCAACGCCCAAGGCGCCCCGCCCTCAGCCGTCAGGATGTGCGCGGTATGATGCGCCAGGATCTCATCCCCCGCGCGGCATTGCGCCAGGATTGCCACCTCGTTGCACATCGTCCCGGACGGCATGAACACCGCCGCCTCCTTGCCCAGCAACGCCGCCATCCGCTCGTTCAGGGCGTTGATCGTCGGGTCGGAGCCGGACTGCTCGTCGCCCACCTCGGCGACCATCATCGCCTCGCGCATGGCGCGCGTGGGCTTCGTCTGGGTATCCGAATACAGGTTGATCCGCACCGGGACCGCGGTGTCGAAATGGGCCGGCGCGTGGACCATCGATGCTCCTTGTTCGGTTACGAGCGCGCCGGAGCGGCGGCGCGTCCAGCCGGCGCGGGAGCGCCGTAAACGTCCCGCGCCCGCTTCAGGAACGCGTTCACCATCCGCCGCACCGCCTCGTTGAACACGACCCCGATCGCCGCCTGCAGGATGCGGCTGCGGAACTCGAAATCAACGAAGAAGCTGACCCGGCATCCGATCGGGTCCGGGTCGAACGTCCATTGGTTGTTCAAGTACCGGAACGGCCCATGCTCGTATTTCACGATGCACTTATGCGGCCGGTCAAGGCTCACCCGGCTAGTGAAACTTTCCCGCCAGAGCTTGAACCCGATCGTCAGGTCAGCCACGATCTCCGTCTCGGTCCGCGACCTCACCCTCGCCGCCGCGCACCAGGGCAGGAACTCCGGGTATTTCCCTACGTCCGCGACGAGCTGGAACATCTGCTCCGGCGTATACGGCAGCGTCCGCTTCTCGGCATGGGTGGGCACTAGCCGCCCGCCAGCTTCAGGTCCCGCGCCGCGCGAAGCTGCGCGAAATCGCTGTCCGCATGATACGAACTCCGCGTCAGCGGCGTGGCGCTCACCATCAGAAATCCCCGGGACCGAGCCATGCCGCTATAATCCGCGAACTCGTCCGGCGTCACGAACCGGTCCACCGCCGCGTGCTTGATGGTCGGCTGCAAGTATTGCCCAAGAGTGAGGAAATCGACATCCGCCACCCGCAAATCATCCATCACCTGCAAAATCTCGGCCCGGGCCTCCCCAAGCCCCACCATCAACCCTGACTTGGTGAAGATCGTCGGATCAACCGCCTTCACGCGGTCCAGCAACCGCAGCGACTGGTAATATCGCGCCCCCAGCCTGACCGTCGGATACAACCGCGGCACCGTCTCCAAATTGTGGTTGAACACGTCGGGCCGCGCCTCGGCCACCACCTCGGTCGCCCCCGGCTTGCGCAGGAAGTCCGGCGTCAGCACCTCGATCGTCGTCCCCGGCGCCGCCGACCGCACCGCCCGGATCACGTCCGCGAAGTGCCGCGCCCCGCCGTCGGCCAGGTCGTCCCGGTCCACCGACGTGATCACCACGTGCCGCAGCCCGAGCTTCGCCACCGCGTCCGCCACCCGCCCGGGCTCGGTCGCGTCCAGCGCATCCGGCATCCCGGTCCGCACGTTGCAGAAGCTGCAGGCGCGCGTGCAGGTGTCGCCCATGATCATCATCGTCGCGTGGCGCTGCGACCAGCACTCGCCGATATTCGGGCAAGCCGCCTCCTCGCAAACCGTAACAAGCCCGTTCTCGCGCATCAGCGACCGGGTCTCGTGATAAACGGGGTGGTTCGGCGCTTTCACCCGAATCCAATCGGGCTTGCGCTGGATGGGATTGTCGGGCCGCCTCACCTTTTCCGGGTGGCGCGGCGCCGTGCGGTGATCAATCAGCAACCGGGTCGCCATCGGCGGTCCTTGTCTCGTTCCGCGCTACAGGTGGCGAAGCCTGCTAAGAACGTCAACCGTTAGCGCAAGCCCAGTGTCCTGTCCCAGACGTTCGCCTTCGAACGGCTGGGATAAGCAGACTACGAAAACAATGGTCTAGGAGCCTGTCCGAGAATTGGCTAGCCAACGCGGGGTGAGGTTTGATTCACTGCTGGGCATGAGCAAGGCCTTTCGATCGTGGGACGTGGACCAAGCGTGGCTTTTGCCGGCGTCGTTGCATCAGTTCGTGCCGCCGGGGCATCTGGCGCATTTCGTGCGTGACACCGTGCGCAAGGCGCTGGACCTTTCGGCGATCACTGGCGTCTTCAAGGCCGAGCAGGGCCAGCCGCCCTACCATCCCGGCATGCTGGTGGCGTTGCTGCTGTATGGCTACAGCCGCGGCATCTACTCCAGCCGCCAACTGGCCCGGGCCTGCGAGGAGCGGGTGGACATGATGGCGGTTACCGGATTGAACCAGCCGGACTTCCGCACCATCAGCGACTTCCGCAAGCGGCGCCTGCCAGCGCTGCAACAGCTCTTTGTGCAAGTGCTTCGGCTTTGCCAGGCGGCCGGCTTGGTCAAGCTGGGCCACGTCGCCGTGGACGGCGCCAAGCTCAAAGCCAACGCGAGCAAGCACAAGTCGATGAGCTACAAGCATATGGTGAGCCAGGAGCCCAAGCTCGCCGCCGAGGTCGCGTCCTGGCTGGACAGGGCCGATGCCGCCGACGCCGCCGAGCACGCCGAGCACGCCGAGCACGGCGCGGGTCGCCGCGGCGACGAGACGCCGGCCTGGATGGCCGACAAGCAGCGCCGTCTCGAGCGCATTCGTGCCGCCAAGGCGCAGCTCGAGGCCGAGACGAAGGCCGGACCGGACAGCACCGACCCGACCGGACCCGGCCCCTCGTCCGGCATGCAGGAGCGTGGCGCCCGTAAGGACAGGCCCGCCGACACCCCGCCGGAGAAGGCCCAGCACAACTTCACCGACGGCGACAGCCGCATCATGCCGAGCCAAGGCGGGTCCATTGCCGGCTACAACGGCCAGATCGCGGTGGATGCTGCGCACCAGATCATCGTCGCCCAGCAACTGGGCGCCAACCCGGCCGACTTCGCCGCCCTCATCCCGCTGGTCGATCAGGCCCGCGCGAACCTCGGGCGCAAGCTGCGCGAGGTCTCGGGCGACACCGGGTTCGCCACCGAAGCCAATCTGGAGGCCATGAATAATCGCCAGGCCGCGGCCTATCTGTCGCCGGGCCGCATCCGACATGGCGACACCGATCCCACGGCCGGGCGATTGCTCAAGCGCAAGCCGCGGATGCAGGCCATGGCTGACACGATCCGCAGGGCCGGGCGGCGAAGTCGATACCGGCTGCGCAAGCAGCTCGTCGAGCCGGTGTTCGGACACACCAAGCAGGCCAGAGGCTTCCGGCAGTTCCTCCTCCGGGGACTTACAAAGGTCCGAGGCGAGTGGGCCATAGTCTGCACCGTCCACAACCTCCTCAAGCTGCACAAGCCAGTAGCGTGAGGAGGCAACGCTCACACGGGCTCACCCGCACAACGGCCGACTGTGATCCCGCAACCGATCATTCTCGGACAGGCTCCTAGTAGTGGATCGCCCGCCCATAGGCCCCAAGCACCGCCTCATGCATCGTCTCGCTCACCGTCGGATGCGGGAACACCGTGTGCATCAGGTCGGTCTCGGTCGTCTCCAGCGTGCGCGCAATCGTGTAGCCCTGGATCATCTCCGTCACCTCGGCCCCGATCATGTGCGCCCCCAGCAGCTCGCCCGTCGTCGCATCGAACACCGTCTTCACCATTCCCTCCGGCTCGCCCATCGCGATCGCCTTGCCGTTGCCGATGAACGGGAACCGCCCGACCTTAACCTCATGCCCGGCCGCCTTGGCGCGCGCCTCCGTCAGCCCAACCGAGGCCACCTGCGGCCGGCTGTATGTGCATCCCGGGATGTTGCCCACGTTCAACGGATGCACGTCGTTCACCCGCGCGATCGCCTCGACGCAGATCACGCCCTCATGGCTCGCCTTGTGCGCCAGCCACGGCGCGCCGGTCACGTCGCCGATCGCATAAACGCCGGGCTCCCCCGTGCGGCACCACTCGTCGATCACGATATGCGTCCGGTCCACCACGACGCCCGTCCCCTCAAGCCCGAGGCTCTCGACGTTGCCCACGATTCCCACCGCCGAGATCACCCGGTCGACGGTCAAATCCCGCGCCGTCCCCCCGGACTCGACCGTCGCGGTCACGCTGTCCCCGTTTTTCTTTACGCCCGACAGCTTCGCCCCGGTCAGGATCGTGATCCCCTGCTTCTCGAACGCCTTCCGCGCGAAGGCGCTAATTTCCTCGTCCTCCACAGGCAAGATGCGGTCGAGCACCTCCACCACCGTCACCTCGGCGCCCATGTTGCGGTAGAAGCTCGCGAACTCGATCCCGATCGCCCCCGACCCCACCACCAGCAACGATTTCGGCATCGCTTCCGGAACCATCGCCTCGCGGTAGGTCCAGATCAGCGCCCCGTCGCTCTCCAGCCCCGGCAATTGCCGCGCCCGCGCGCCCGTCGCGATCATGATGTGCGGCGCCTCAAGCGTCGCCACCGCGTTGCCCGCTTTTGAGACCGCCACCCGATGCTTGCCGGCCAGCTTTCCCTCTCCGTCGACCACGGCCACCTTGTTCTTCTTCAGCAAGTGCCCGACGCCCGACGACAACTGCTTCGCCACCGCCCGGGACCGCTTCACCACCCGGCCCAGATCGACCCGGATGTTGTCCGCGGCGAAACCGAATTCATCGAGATTGTGCAGCAGATGGCTGATCTCGGACGACCGCAGCAGCGCCTTCGTGGGAATACACCCCCAATTGAGGCAGATGCCCCCGAGATGCTCACGCTCCACCACCGCCGTCTTCATGCCAAGCTGCGCCGCCCGGATGGCCGCGACGTAGCCGCCAGGCCCGCCGCCCACGACGATCAGGTCGAATTTCGTATCCATCAACGCTCTCCAACCCCGTCTAAAGCATCAAGCTCAACGGGTCCTCGACGATGGCCTTGAACGCCGCCATCCACTCCGCCCCGAGCGCCCCGTCGGCCACCCGGTGATCCACGCTCAGCGTGCAGGTCATCACCGTCGCCACCGCCAGCGCCCCGTTCTTCACCACCGGCCGCTGCTCCCCCGCGCCCACGGCCAGGATCGCGGCCTGCGGCGGATTGATGATCGCCGTGAACTGCTTGGTCCCAAACATGCCGAGGTTGCTGATGGAGAACGTACCTCCTTGGAACTCCTCCGGCTTCAGCTTGCCCGCTTTCGCCCGCGCGCCCAGGTCCTTCATCTCGGCGCTGATCGTGGCCAACCCCTTCTGGTCCGCCCGCCGGATGATCGGCGTGATCAGCCCGTCCGGCATGCTCACCGCCACGCTGATGTCGATATCGTCGTACAGAACCATCGCGTCCTCGGTATACGATGCGTTCAGCTTCGGCACCCTCCGCAACGCCGCCGCCGCCGCCTTGATGACGAAATCGTTGACCGACAGCTTCAGCGCCCCGGGCCCCTCCTTCGGCAACTTCGCGTTCAGCTCTCCGCGCAGCTTCAACAGCGTGTCGATCTCCATATCAAGCGTGACGAAAAAGTTCGGTACCTGCTGATGGCTCTCGGTCAGCCGCCGGCTGATCACCTTGCGCATCTGCGAGTTGGGCACGAGCCGGTGCGGCGCAGTGATCGCCGCCGGCTTCGACGGCGGCGGCATCGCGGGTGCCGCCGCCGCCTCGGGCGCCACGGGTTCCCGCGCCGCCGCCGCCTCGGCCGGAGAAACCGCCGGAGTTGCCGTCCCGCCCTTGTGCGCCGCCTCTACGTCGATGCGGATAATCCGCCCGTTCGGCCCGCTGCCCTTCAAGCTCGCCAGATCAATGCCAGCCTGCTTGGCCATCCGCCGCGCCAGCGGGGTCGCGAAAACCCGCCCCGCATCATGCCCGTTCGACATCGGCTGCACCGGGTCCCTCAGCTGCCCGGGGGACGGCGCCGGCTCAGTCTTCGCCAACGGCGCTGACGGCCGCTCGGCCTTGGCCGGCTCGGGCGGAGGAGCCGCCTTGCCGCCGGGCGCCTCGTCCGGCGCACTCTCCCCCTCCTCGACTAGGATCGCGATCGGGTCGTTCACCTTCACGCCCGCCGTCCCATCGGGCACCAGGATTCGCCCCAGCACCCCCTCGTCAACAGCCTCCACCTCCATCGTCGCCTTATCCGTCTCGATCTCGGCGATCACGTCCCCCGCGCTGACTTGCTCCCCTTCCTTCTTCAGCCACCGCGCCAGCGTTCCCTCCGTCATCGTCGGGGAAAGCGCCGGCATCAGGATATTCGTCGCCATGATCTACCCCATCGCCCCCTGGGTCGCCTTCTTCACCGCCTCCACCACCCACTCGGGCTGCGGCACCGCCAGCTTCTCGAGATTGGCCGCGTAAGGCAGCGGGACGTCGAGCCCCGTCACCCGCACCGGCGGCGCGTCGAGCCAGTCAAAGCAATGCTCGATAATCTGCATCGCGATCTCGGCCCCGATCCCAGCATAAGGCCACCCCTCCTCCACCGTCACCAGCCGGCTCGTCTTTTTCACGCTCTCGACGACCGCCGCCGTGTCCATCGGCCGCAGGCTGCGCAGGTTGATCACCTCCGCCTCGATCCCCTGCCCGGCCAGCGTCTCCGCCGCCTTCATCGCCACGCCCACCATGATGCCGTAGCTCACGATCGACACGTCCGACCCGGCCCGCTCCACCTTCGCCTTGCCGATCGGCAGCACGAAGTCCTCATCCACCGGGCACTCGAACGTCTGCCCGTAAAGGATCTCGTTCTCCAGCACGATCACCGGGTTCGGATCGCGGATCGCCGCCCGCAGCAATCCCTTCGCGTCCGCCGAAGACCACGGCGCCACCACCTTCAACCCCGGGCAATGCGCGTACCAGCTCGCGTAATCCTGGCTATGCTGCGCCGCCACCCGCGACGCCGTCCCATTCGGCCCCCGGAACACGATCGGGCATCCCATCTGCCCACCGGACATATACAACGTCTTCGCCGCCGAATTGACGATTTGGTCGATCGCCTGCATCGCGAAGTTGAACGTCATGAACTCAACAATCGGCTTCAACCCATCCATCGCCGCCCCCACGGCCATACCGGTGAACCCATGCTCGGTGATCGGCGTATCGATGATCCGCTTCGGCCCGAACTCGTCCAGCAAGCCCTGGCTGATCTTATACGCGCCCTGATACTGCGCCACCTCCTCGCCCATCAGAAACACCCGGTCGTCCGCCCGCAATTCCAGCGCCATCGCATCCCGGGTCGCCTCGCGCACCGTGATCGGCTTCGTCGGGCCCCAATCCTTCTCCGGCCCGGGCGCCGCGATCGGCTGAGCCGCAGGCACCAGCGCCGCCTGTCCCGTCGTCCCCGGCATCGCCTGCGCCTTTACGGTCGGCGACGCATCCGGCAAAGACTCCGCCGCCGGCATCGCCGTGCCGGGCGCCGTGTCCGCGGCCGCAGCCTCGCCGCCCTCCCCCGCCAGCTCCGCGATCGGCGTGTTCACCGCAACCCCGTCCGTCCCCTCCTCGATCAGGATGCGCTCGAGCGTGCCCTCGTCGACCGCCTCAACCTCCATCGTCGCCTTGTCCGTCTCGATCTCCGCGATCACGTCCCCCGCGCGGACGTCCTCCCCCACCTTCTTCAGCCACCGCGCCAGCTTGCCCTCCGTCATCGTCGGGCTCAGCGCCGGCATCAAAATTTGCGTGGACACGCTCAGCCCTCCACCAGGATATCGGTCCAAAGCTCGCTCTCATCCGGCTCCGGGCTCGACTGCGCGAAATCCGCCGCGTCCTGAATGCGCGCCTTCACGTCGGTGTCGATCTGCTTGATCTCCTCCTCGCCGACGCCCATGCCCTCCAGGAGATGCCGAGCCGCTTCCAGGCAATCCCGCTCGCTGCGCATCTTCTGGATCTCTTCCCGCGTCCGGTATTTCCCCGGGTCCGACATCGAATGCCCCCGATAGCGGTACGTCTTCACCTCCAGAAGATAAGGCCCGTTCCCCCCTCGGCAGTGCGCGATCGCCGCCGCCGCCGCCTCGTGCACCGCCGTCACGTCCATGCCGTCGACCTGCGCGCCGGGCATCCCCCACGGCGAGCCGTTGTTCGACAGATCGCGCGAGGCCGACGCCCGCTCCACGCTCGTCCCCATCCCGTACTTGTTGTTCTCGATCACGTATACGCACGGCAGCTTCATCAGCGACGCCAGGTTGAAGCTCTCGAACACCTGCCCCTGGTTGCTCGCCCCCTCGCCGAAGAACGTGGCGCACACCCGGTCATTGCCGCGATACCAATTGGCCATCGCGAGCCCCGTTCCCAGGCTGACCTGAGCGCCGACGATCCCATGCCCGCCGAAAAACCGCTTTTCCTTGCTGAACATGTGCATGGAGCCGCCCTTGCCCTTGGAGTAGCCGCCGCTCCGCCCCGTCAGCTCCGCCATTACGCCCCGCGGGTCCATCCCCGTCGCCAGCATGTGCCCGTGATCCCGATACGACGTGATGACCTGGTCGCCCTCGCCCATCGCCGACAACACGCCGACCACGACCGCTTCCTGGCCGATGTAAAGATGGCAGAACCCGCCGATCAGCCCCATCCCGTAAAGCTGCCCGGCCTTCTCCTCGAAGCGCCGGATCAGCATCATGTCGCCATACGCTTTCAGCAACTGGTCCCGCGTCATCGCGCTCTCGCGCGTCTTGCCGCGCTTGCGCGCCTCGGCAGCCTGAGCCATCCGCCCGATCTCCGCTGAATTCGAGCCAATGACCTAGCGACCCCTTCCGCCTTCGACAAGGCCGAGCGGCAAAACCATTGTTGTGCAACGCAATATGGGCGTTAACCAGATTTCAGTTAACTCATCGCCGGCTGCATGAAACGGCAACGGACGCCGTCAGCCAATCCGCTCGTTAACGGCCAGCGCGGCGCAGCGTGAAACCCGCGCCGCTGCGAGAGGGCGTTCGGCGAACCACGCCGCGAGCCGGTCGGCGTCGCCGCAGGTGCAGGGCGCGGCAACAATCCCGCGCACGGTCATGGACAGCATCGACGAGGCCGCATCCGACCCAGCCTGAGATGGCCAACGTCTGGCTAAGGGCCGCCTCAGCGCTAAGTGCGTCGGCACGCCGATAAAGCTGCCCGTTTGAACAAAGGTTTGAGGCGCTTGGCCGATCCAGCGGAACGTAGCGATATTGCCGGACAAGCCCTAAGCAGCCAAAATCTTGCCTGGGTTCATGATGCCGGCAGGGTCAAGCGCGGCCTTGATGCGGCGCATGGCGTCGAGCTCGGCGCCGCCGCGCCACTCGGGCATCATGTAGGATTTGAGCTGGCCGACGCCGTGTTCGGCGCTGAAGCTGCCGCCGAGCGAGCGGACCACGGCATTGACCGCGTCCATGAGGGCATGGTCTTGGGCAAGAAACGCTTCGGGCGGCATGTCCGGCGGCTGCTCGAAATTCATGTGAATGTTGCCATCGCCGAGATGGCCGAACGGGACCGGCCGGATGCCCGGGATCAGGCCGGCCCCGGCCGCACTTGCCCGTCCGATCAGCTCGGCAACTTTTGAGACCGGCACCGATACGTCGTTCTTGATGCTGGCGCCTTCCTGCTTCTGCGCCTCGGCATGCTCCTCGCGCAGTTTCCAAATCGCCTGGCGCTGGGCTTCGCTCTCGGCGATCACGGCGTCGGTGACCAGGCCTTCGTTGAGGGCGGCCTCCAGGACGGCTTCGAGGCTGCCGCGAAGGCCGCTGTCCGCGCGGGCGGTCGCGAGTTCGATCAGCGCGTAATGCTCGCCGGGCTGTTCGAGCAGCAGACTTGCGCCCGGGATGTGCCGCAGGACGAAGCCCATGCCAGCGCCGGACATGTACTCAAAGGCTTGTACAGAGGCCGGGTCGGTTTGCTGGAAGCGGCGGAACAGGGCGCAGGCGGCCTCGACGCTGGGCGTGGCGCAGAGGGCGACCTGGGTATCAACCGGACGGGGTGCCAGCTTCAGCACCGCGGCGGTGATGATGCCGAGCGTTCCCTCCGCGCCGACCAGAAGCTGGCGCAGGCAGTAGCCGGTGTTGTCTTTCCTAAGCCGGCGCAGGCCGTGCCAGACCTGGCCGTCGGGCAGGACCGCTTCGAGGCCGAGCACGAGGTCCCGCGCGTTGCCGTAGCGGACGGTGTTGTTGCCGCCGGCGTTGGCGGAGAGGATGCCGCCGACCTGTGCCGTGCCTTCGCTGCTGATAGACAGCGGCAGCAGGCAACCCGCCGCCTCGGCCGCCTCGCGCGCCGCTTGCCACGGCAGGCCGGCCTCGGCGATCATGGTCATGTCAACCGGGTCGACGTCGCGGATGCGGTTCAGGCGGGCGAGGCTGAGGACGACGTTCTGGCCGCCGCCGGGGGTTGCGCCGCCGACCATGCTGGTATTGCCGCCTTGCGGCACGATGGCCCGGCCAAGCGCGGCGCAGGCGCGGACGATCTCGGCAACCTCCTCAGTGGTGCGCGGCCGGACGACGGCTTCGGTCCGGCCTTGATAGAGGCCGCGCCAATCGCGCGTGTAGGGTTCGGCCTCATCGCCGAGCAGCAGCCCGGACGGTCCGACGATTTCGTGCAGGGTTTGCGCCAAGTCCGGCATCGGCGTCACCTTTCAAGCCTTCGCGCCCCTTGCCGGCGCTGCGGCGAGAATGCCTGGCAACAAGCGTTCGGTCCAGCCTGAGCCGAACCCGGCAATCAGCGCGCGGTTGGCCCGGCGGCGGTTCGCGCCGTGGCCAGCGCGGGAGCGCCCGGCCGGGCCGGCCGGGGACTCGGCGTCTGGGCGGCGTGCAGCACGCGATGAACGTGGGCGCTCAGACACATGATCAGGGCGACGATGTCCCAAATGACGAAGATGAACGACAGGTCGACGAAGTTGCCGCACGCCATCATGACCAGCAGGCCCAATTGGGCGGCCCTGGCCAGGTCGCCGGCCCAGGCGAGGTCGGGCCGGTTTTTACACTCGCGGATGACCTTCTGCATGCTGAGCAGGCTGAGGCCGAGGATCGAGAGATAGAGCGCGAGGCCCGGGATGCCGTGCTCGCCGAGCACTGCGAAATAGATGCTGTGGAAGGCCCGACCGTGCTCGACGAAGGGCAAGCCGTCCGGGCCGGTATCCAGGCTGATCGTATTGATCATGTAGCTGTTGAAGCCGCCGCCCAGGGGATGCTCGGCGACGAACCCGAGGGTCCACTGCCAGACCAGCAGGCGCACCAGGGCCGAACTCTCTTCCTTGTAGTCGGTAATGGTGTCGATGCGGGCGAACCATTTGTCCGACGTGACCGCGAACAGGATGCCGCCGACCGCCAGGGCGAGCAGGATGAACAGGAGTTTACGCCGGGACCGCACGAGTAGGCCCGCGGCCAGCACGGCGAGCCCGATCAGGCCCGTCCGCGCGAAGGTGCCGATGGTGGCGACGAGATAAAGCACGATCAGCCCCGCGCTGAGCGCCGTCCGGGCGGCCTGCCAGGGAATGATCAACGAGTGACTGCGGACCCAGACCAGGAACGGCACGAACATGATGCTGATGGCGGCAACGGCGCTGCTTTCAGCCAGCACGGTGCCGTTCACGCCCAGCAGGCCGAGCGACTGGTTGTATCCGCCGCCGGTCACTAGGGTCTTGAGCCCCCAGGGCAGTAGGTGTCCGGCCGCGGAGAGCACGAGCACGAGAAGGTAGGCTTCGATCTGGATGCGGGAACGGAACATGAACGGCATGAACGCCGCGAAGGCGACGACCTTGAAGCTGGGGTTCCACTTCTCCCAGGCCGCATCGGGCACGACCGCCCATGTCTGCGTGAGCGTGATCCAGATGGCGATGACGCCGCAGAGGATGTGCAGGGCGGAGATGCGCGGCGGGAACCGGCGGTCGAACAGGAGATAGAAGAAGAACGCGCCCGCGCCCATGATCAAGGCGACCGGCAAGCCGCTGAGCAACGAGTAGCTCAATTGGTGCGGGACGAGGACATCGACCCAGATGTAGCCGAGGCCCCAGACAAATGGCGCGAGCGTGCCCACCGCCATGAACATGACGAACACGCTGAGAAGAAGCAGGTCCTTCACGGCGGGGCTGGGTCCGGCCGGCCGGGCCGTTCGGCATGGTCAGGCCGCGACGCCTGGAACCAGGGCATCGCACGGTCGAGCGCTGCCGCGCGGATCACGACGAAGCCGACCGCGGCCAGGCTGAACAGGATGCTGAGGGTGTTGATCATCCGGCGTTCGGCTCCGCCTGCGCCAGACGTGGCTTGGCCCCGATTGCCCGGCGGCCCATCCGCAGCAAGGGACGCTCGACGAGGCGGCTGAACGCGATCCCGCCAAGGGCTGCGAAGGCGACCGACAGGACGAAGGCGAGTTCGAGCGGGATGCCCAGGATCGGACGGGCATACCGTATCGCTTGCTGGGCCAGCAGCAGGAACACGATATGAACGAGATAAACCGAGTAGGACGATGTCCCGAGTTCAAGTATGAAAGCAGGCACCGTAATCGCGCGCGCGCTGTCCAGGGTTGCCAGGCCGTAAAGGATCATCGCGCTCGCCGTGGCGTAGGAGAGGTGCATCGGCGGCCACTCGTGCGGCCTTGCCGGGACGAAGGACTCGAACAGGCCGGTCAGGATGAATAGGCCGGCACCGGCGGTCGCGAGCGCCCTCGGGCACGGTGCCGGCTGGGAGCGGAACAGCATGGCCGCGGCGATGCCGAACAGGAATTGGAGATTGAGCACGCGCAGCAAGAAGTCTGCCGGGAAGCCTGACAGGAGCGGCGATCCGGCGAAGGTCGACCAGCCGGCGTTGAGAGCCGTGAGCGCGAACCAGGCCGCGAAGGCGCCCGAACCGATGCGCCTGCTCAGGATCGAGAGGCTGAAAACGGCGTAGAACAGCAGCTCGTGTTGAATTGACCACGCGACGCCGAGGATCGGGACGCGCCCGTCCTCGGGCACGAGGGCGGCGCTGCCGAGGATATACCAGGCATCCTGCTCGGCGCGGCCGTGCGTCGGGCTGACGGCGAGCAACAGACCCCAGAGCGCGAAGGCGGCCCAGTAGGCCGGGTAGATGCGCAGCAGGCGCTTCTGCCAGAAGCCGGCGAAGGCTGCGGGGCGGCCGATGTCCCGCGCATGGACGTGGGCGATGATGAAGCCGCTGAGGACGAAGAAGAAGTCGACGCCAGCGCGGCCGAAGTCGAACAGGCCGCCGAACGGCTGGCGGCCATAATCCTCGGCGCCGCCGAGGATATGGGCGGCGTGGACCATGACGACCATCAGGGCAGCCACTCCCCGCGCGGCTTCGACAGCCAGCAGTTTCAATTCGATCTCCTATCGGTCCCGTACTCGATAACCGATCGACGTTAAAGAGCCATGAACGGCGTCATTGCTTGTTCGGCAGGCGTTTCTGCAAATCTTTACGAAACCTGATACTGGCCTATAACTGGCCTTTGCCCGGAACCGTGACGCAGGCGTCGCGTTGGGGCGTTCATTCCACATCAGGGAGGCCCGCATGGCCGCTTCGAACTACGACGACGCCTCGCAAGACGCCAAGGCGCAGATCGCCCAGCTTCGCGAACAGGTGCAGACGCTGATGAGCGAGCGCGTCACCCCGGCGCTTTCGAACGCGGCCGGGCAAGCCGAGCATTATGCCAGGCAAGCCAAGGACACGTATGACGAGCAGACGGAGGCGCTGTCCGAGCGGGTCCGCGAGTCGCCGATGATCGCCATCATGGTTGCAACCGGGATCGGATACCTGCTCGGCCGTATCGCCCGTTAAGGCGATGCGGTCGGTTGAACTTGCGAAGGTCGCGCTGGCGGCGGAAGCACTACGCCTTCGCCGCCTCGCCCGCCGCCAGGCTTTCCGGGCGGTCTACGCCGCCATCGGGGTGATTTTCCTGCTGGCGGTATTCTTCGGGCTGCATGTGCTGCTCTGGATGTTTCTGCTGCGGTGGCTGACGCCGCTGCTTGCCGTCG
Source organism: Acetobacteraceae bacterium (assembly GCA_965217935.1). Classification (GTDB taxonomy): domain Bacteria; phylum Pseudomonadota; class Alphaproteobacteria; order Acetobacterales; family Acetobacteraceae; genus JBBROS01. The sequence continues at coordinate 3,416,244 of OZ244581.1, forward strand.
TTTGCGTCATCGGCGTGGATGTCGTGCTGGCCGGCATCATGGTCGGCTTGGCGATCGGCGGCGGGCATGACGCAGCCGAGGAGGAAGCGCGGCAGATAAAGGAGCAGGCGGTGGCCGAGTTGAAGCGGTCGCTGACGCTGATGGGGATCGTGGCGCAGACGACGGGGCTTGCGTTCCGCATGAGGGCGCGGTCAGGGGCGCGGCGCGGAGCCGCGGGCATTGCCGCCGGGCTTGCGTCGCGGTTGATCGGGCGGTAGCGGCAACCTTGCCTGGCACCGCCGAAGCCTCGGTCATCGTCGGCAGGCAGGGGCGGATCGGGCGGCTGACGTTGAACCGGCCCGACGCGCTGAACGCGCTGGACTTGGAGATGATCCGCCGGATCGCTTTGGCCCTCGATGAGTGGCGGGACGACCCCTCGGTCCATGCCGTGGCGTTGGATGCGGCCGGGCGGGCGTTCTGCGCCGGGGGCGACATTCGCGCAATCCGGTCGCAGATGCTGTCGGGTGATCATGCCGGTGCGGAACGGTTTTTTTCGGAGGAGTATGCCCTGAACCTGGCGATCGCGCGGTATCCGAAACCGTACGTGTCGCTGATCGATGGCATCTGCATGGGAGGCGGGATCGGGCTTTCGGTGCATGGCGGCATTCGCGTCGCCAGCGAGGCGGCGACGTTCGCGATGCCGGAGACTGCGATCGGGTTCTTCCCGGATATCGGGGCGACATACATCCTGCCGCGGTTACGAGGGCATTACGGGATGTACCTTGCGTTGACTGGCGCGCGAGTGGGCGGCGCGGACGCGGCGCGGCTGGGGCTGGCGACGCACTTCGTTGCGCGCGAAACAGTCGGCGGCTTGGCCGATGCGATGGCCGAGGACGGGGTTTCCGCGCTTGCCGGCGCCGTTGCGCCGCTGCCGGCTTCAGGACAGGCTTCAGGGATCGCCGAAGCTGGCATCGCCGCATTCGGCGCGGACAGCGTGGCCGGTATCGTGGCCGGCCTGGAGCGGTCGGGGACGGATTGGTCGCGCGAGACACTGGCCGCGCTTCGCCGGGTTTCGCCGAGCGCCGTGCATTGGACGTTCGAGATCATCCGGCGCGGGGCCCGTCAAACGCTGGAGCAGTGCTTTGCCGCCGAGCTTGCCTTGACCCGGCGGGCAGGGACGCATCCGGATTTCGCCGAGGGCGTGCGGGCAATGGTGATCGACAAGGATCGGTCGCCGCAATGGTCGCCGAAATCGCTCGAACAGGTGGACGTTCCCGCTTTGGCGGCATGGTTTCAGTGAAACGCCAGGACGAGCAGGACTCCGGCCATGATTAGGCATAAGCCGGCGATGTCGGCGAAGCGGAGCGTCTCGCGCAAGTAGAAGCGGCTGAACGACAGGGTGAAGATCATTTCAACCTGGCCCACGGTGCGAACCAAGGCAACCGGCGCCAAAGCGAAGCTGATGAACCAGCAGGCGGAGCCGGCGGCGGACAGGACGCCGACCCAAAGGGCGCTGCGCCAGGCGGTGAAGGCCGAGCGTAGGCCGGCAGGCTCGCGCCATAGCATCCATGCGCCTTGCATGAGGATCTGGAGCGTATTGGTGACGACGAGGGCGAAGAGCGCGGCCAGGATCGGGTCAGGCGCATCGAGGGCGCCGACGGCGGCCTTGATGCCGATGCCGGCGGCGGCGAACCCGGTCCCGGCGCCGAGGCCGCACAGGGCGGCGGGTTGCACGCTGGCGCGCAACAGGGCCGCGGGGTGCAAGCCACGGCCGGCGAGCGAAAGGACGAGAACGCCGGTGACGCCGGCCGCAATGCCGGCCCAGGCCGCCGGTTCGAGCCGCTGGCCGAACAGGACCCAGGCAATCACTGCGGCCTGGATAGCGTCAGTCTTGGAATAGGCGGTGCCGACGGCGAAGTTGCGGTGTCCGAACGCCATGATGAGCAGCACGGTGCCGAAGACCTGGCTCAAGCCGCCGGCGGCGCAGCCGATGACGAAGCCCACGGTTAGGTTGGGGGGCCATGCCCCTATAGCGGCGCAGTAGGCGCTTAGCAAAACGAGGCCAACCGGGATGGCATAGAGGTAGCGGACCAGCCCGGCGGCGCCGACCGAGAGCCGTCCGCGCAGGCGCTGTTGCAGGGCGGTGCGCCAGGTCTGGAATAAGGCAGCGGCCAAGGTGAAGGGCAGCCAGGCGGGCAGGATCAGCTCCTCGGCATCGGCTTGGAACTCACGCGGGCTTGCCGACGTTGACGGCGGAATGAAGGCGATCATCATTGCGGCCACGGCTGCGTTCAGTTTTGCCGGGGCGGCGGACGCTCAGGAAAAGCACTTCATGCCCGCGCCTGTGCCGTCGATCGGTCCGCAACGCGTCGATCCGGCATTCCGAGCGGGCGGGCCAGTTGGGGGACATTCAGGGACGCCATTCAGCGGGCAGCCAAGCACCTTGATGCCCGGCCCCGGGCAAGACACGCCGGCAACCGGGCGCGGCGTGATGAAGCCGACAGCGCCGACCCCTTCGTTGACAAAATAGCGTCTGCGCTCACGCCTGCTGTCTCATGATGCGTTGAATTGCGCCGACGAGCTTGCGGACACCCTGCTCGACGGTTCCGTTATTTAAGATTTGTTCGCGATCGACCGGAAGCGGCAACTCGATGGCCCGGGAAAGGCGCCTGGCAACGTCAACAGCGTCTTCGCGGCCCCGGGCAGCCAGGCGCCGGGCCAGAATGTCGGCCGGGGCGGCGATCTCAATCACGGCGATGGGGAAGCGCTGGGCCGCCTCGCTCACCAGGGCGCGCGAGACGTTGGCGACGATCGTGGCGTTCTGGGCCAAGTCGATGGCGATGTCGGAGGGAATTCCGTAACGCAGTCCATGCGCGCGCCAGGTCAAGGCGAACTCCCCCGCCCTTGATCGGGCCTCGAAAGCCTGCTCGCTGATGGCGTCGTGCTGTTCCCCGCCCGGATCGGCTGGCCTGGTGATGACGCGGCGGACGAAACGGATGCCGGGCTCACGGGCAAGGATCGAGCGGGCGCCATTCATCAAGGTGTCCTTGCCCGCCCCGCTCGGCCCGACGATGAGTATCAGCATTCGTCCTCTTGTCTCAAATTTGCTCCGACAGGTCTTGGAGGTTGGCGAGTCTCAACTTAGGTTGCGGTCATGGCATTCACTACGCGCCCCGAGATCGCCGGGACTTTCGGGGTCGTCGCGACGACTCACTGGCTTGGCAGCGCGGTGGGTATGTCCGTTCTGGAACGTGGGGGCAATGCCTTCGATGCCGCCGCCGCCGCGGCCTTCACGCTTCAGGCGGCCGAGCCGCACCTGAACGGGCCTGGCGGGGACGTGCCGATTATCCTGCATAGCGCCGCGAGCGGTCGGCAGCACGCGATTTGCGGACAAGGGCCGGCGCCCGCAAGCGCGACCACGGCGTATTTCGCGGGACTCGGCCTCGACCTGATACCCGGCACCGGGCTGCTGCCGGCCACCGTGCCGGGGGCTTTCGGCGCCTGGTGCGTGCTACTGCGCGATTGGGGCACTTGGGAGCTGGCGGACGTGCTGGAGGCGGCGATTGGCTATGCCGAGCGCGGCGTGCCGCTGGTGCCCCGCATCCCGGCGACGATCGAGAGCGTGCGCCCGCTGTTCGAGACGGAGTGGCCGAGCAGCGCGGCGGTGTTCCTCCCCGGGGGCCGCGTGCCCGGCGTGGAGGAGCTGTTCGCCAACCCGGCGCTGGCGGCGACGTATCGGCGAATTTGCGCGGACGCGGTGGGGGACAGCCGGGAGGCACGGATCGAGGCCGCCCGGCGGGCCTGGTATCAGGGATTCGTGGCCGAGGCGATCGACCGGTTCTATCGCGAGGCCGAGCTTCTCAGCACGTCGGGCGACCGTCATCGCGGGCTGCTCACCGGCGCGGATTTGGCCGCGTGGTCGCCAAGCGTCGAGACGCCGGCATCGTTGCATTATCATGGCTACACGGTGCTGAAGTGCGGGCCTTGGAGCCAGGGGCCGGTGTTCCTGCAGCAGCTTGCGTTGCTGCGTGGTTTCGACATCGCGGCGATGAATCCCGTGGGGCCGGATTTCATCCATACCGTCACCGAATGCGCCAAGCTGGCTTTCGCGGACCGGGAGGCGTTTTACGGGGATCCGGCGTTCGGCCCCGTTCCGCTCGGGACCCTGCTTTCGGACGCCTACAACGATGAGCGCCGGGCGCTGGTTGGAGAGCAAGCGTCTGTCGAGCTGCGGCCGGGGACCGTGGCCGGACGCAGCCCTTGGGTGGACCACGATGCCAACCGGCGCGCGGAGATGCTGACGCGGGCGCCAGGGGTCGGCGAGCCGATTGTGGCCCGGCTCGGCGTGGTCGGCGGCGACACGGTGCATATCGACGCGATCGACCGTTGGGGCAACATGGTGAGCGCCACGCCCTCCGGCGGATGGCTGCAATCATCGCCGGTGGTTCCCGGTCTCGGGTTCCCGCTCGGTACCCGGGGGCAGATGTTCTGGCTGCGCGACGGGCTGCCGAACAGCCTGCAGCCCGGCAAGCGGCCGCGGACGACGCTGTCGCCAAGTTTCGCATTGCGGGACGGCAAACCATGGATGGCGTTCGGCACGCCGGGGGGCGAGCAGCAGGACCAGTGGTCGCTCACCTTCTTCCTGCGCATGGCGCATCACCGGATGGGCATTCAGGAGGCGATCGACGCGCCAAATTTCCACTCGGAGCATTGGCCGAGCAGCTTCTGGCCGCGGATGGCCCGGCCCGGGAGGCTGGTTCTGGAGGGGCGGCTTGGGAACGGGACGCTCGACGCGCTGCTGAAGCGGGGCCATGCCGCGGAGCTTGGGGAGGAATGGTCTGAAGGCCGGCTCTCGGCGGCGCGCAAGGAGGCGGCGATGCTGTATGCCGGGGCGAACCCGCGCGGGATGCAGGGGTATGCGATCGGACGGTGACAAATCGAGGCCCGCGCGCCCCTGGCAACTCGCCCCTGGGCGCTGTACATCTGAGGCATGACTGACACCCCGCTCGCGCAGATCCGGAACTTCTCGATCATCGCTCATATCGACCACGGCAAATCCACGCTGGCTGACCGGCTGATCCAGACCTGCGGCGGGCTGACGGCGCGGGAGATGACCAGCCAGGTACTGGACAACATGGAGCTGGAGAAGGAACGCGGCATCACCATCAAGGCGCAGACGGTGCGCCTTGAATACAAGGCGCAGGACGGGCTGACGTATGAGCTGAACCTGATGGATACGCCGGGGCACGTGGACTTCGCCTACGAGGTGAGCCGGAGCCTGGCGGCGTGCGAGGGCTCGCTGCTGGTGGTGGACGCGAGCCAGGGGGTGGAGGCGCAGACGCTGGCCAACGTGTATCAGGCGATCGACGCAAACCACGAGATCGTGCCGGTGCTGAACAAGATCGACCTGCCGGCCGCCGAGCCGGAGCGGGTGAAGCAGCAGATCGAGGACGTGGTGGGCATTCCGGCCGACGACGCGGTGATGATCAGCGCCAAGACCGGTCTCAACGTCGAGGCCGTGCTGGAGGCGCTGGTGACGCGGCTGCCGCCCCCCGTGGGCAACGCGGATGCGGCCCTGAAGGCTCTGCTGGTGGATAGCTGGTACGATCCTTATCTAGGCGTGGTCATCCTCGTGCGGGTGAAGGACGGGCGGCTGAAGAAGGGCCAGCGCATCCGCATGATGTCGAACAATGCGTCTCACAGCGTGGAGCAGGTCGGCGTGTTCACGCCCAAGATGGCGCCGGTGGGCGAGCTTGGGCCGGGCGAGATGGGATACATCACGGCCGCGATCAAGACGGTGGCCGACTGCAACGTGGGCGACACCATCACGGACGACCGGGTGCCGGCGATGGTTGCGCTGCCCGGCTTCAAGCCGAGCATTCCAGTGGTATGGTGCGGCCTGTTCCCGGTCGATGCGGACGATTTCGAGCATCTGCGCGAGAGCCTGGGCAAGCTGCGGCTCAACGACGCAAGCTTCCACTATGAAGCGGAGAGTTCGGCGGCGCTCGGGTTTGGGTATCGTTGCGGGTTCCTGGGGCTGTTGCACCTGGAGATCATCCAGGAGCGGCTGACGCGGGAATTCAACCTCGACCTGATCGCGACTGCGCCGAGCGTCGTCTATCGCGTACATACGACGCGGGGCGCGGTGGAGGAGTTGCACAACCCGGCCGACATGCCCGATCCGAGCCACATCGATCACATCGAGGAACCATGGATCAAGGCGACCATCATGGTGCCGGACGACTATCTCGGCAGCATCCTGACGCTATGCAGCGAGCGGCGGGGCCAGCAGGCGGACCTCACGTATGTGGGCAACCGGGCAATGGCGGTGTACCGGTTGCCGCTGAACGAGGTGGTGTTCGACTTCTACGACCGGCTGAAAAGCGTAAGCCGGGGCTACGCCAGCTTCGACTACGCGATCGACGGCTACGAGGAAGGCGACCTGGTGCGGATCAGCATCCTGGTCAACCAGGACCCAGTGGATGCGCTCAGTTTCATCGCGCACCGCAGCGTGGCGGAAAGCCGGGGACGGAGCATCTGCGCCAAGCTGAAAGGGCTGATCCCTAAGCAATTGTTCAAGATCGCCATCCAGGCGGCAATCGGGGGGCGGGTGATCGCGCGGGAGACGATCAGCGCGCTGTCCAAGGACGTGACGGCCAAGTGCTACGGCGGGGACATCAGCCGCAAGCGCAAGTTGCTGGACAAACAGAAGGAGGGCAAAAAGCGGATGCGGCAGTTCGGCAAGGTGGAGATCCCGCAGAGCGCGTTCCTGGCGGCGCTCAAGATGGATGCCTGATGCTGGCGGCGGCGGCGCTCGCTGCGGCTTGCGCGGTTTGGCATCCGCAGGCCGTGGGGCATTACCTGGGCACGGTGGAGAGTCTTGGGGAAAAAACGATCGACACCTGGATCAAGCTGGGGCCGGACGGGCGGCTTGAAGGGCGCTACGTGCTGCATGAGGCCGGGCGGGATGTTGCGGGCATGCTGGATCCGCTCGGGGATGCCGGGTGCGATACGGTCGATTTTCGCTGGACGGACGTGTACGGCGCCGGAGTGGCCCGGCTGCGCTTTGACCCGGACCGGCATTGCTTCGAAGGATCTTGGGGACGGGAGACGGTTAATCCGGCATTTGAATGGCGAAGCTGCGCGCGGGAGCGGGTGACGAGCTAGGCAGGCGGTGCTATAGCGCCGAACAGCGGGAGAGATGGCCGAGCGGCTTAAGGCGCACGCTTGGAAAGCGTGTGTGCGTGCAAGCGTACCGTGGGTTCGAATCCCACTCTCTCCGCCGAACTTTCCATTTAAATTATTGTTTTAGAACAATGTTTTCTGGATATATTATTTTTGGTCCACAAACTGGTCTACATACTCGATTGAATTGAAAGCCAAACGTGCGTTAAATAGTTGGCCGCAATCGTTCGACTGACCGCCGCTTCCATTGGCAAAGCGCCCATGCGTTCAGGCCTGCGGAGCGACCGATCCGTCAGGCTGCGGTTCTGCCGTACAAGTGGCCCTGAAATCCGACGAATGCCCCTCGAATCTTCGCCACGTCGCCTAGTTCAGCCGCCGCGTCGCTGACGGCACGGTATCTCAGTTCCAAAAGATGCGGCAGCTTGGCTTGGTCAAGTTCTCCGACGCCCTCCTTGACGTACTGAGACAAGACGAACTCCAGGAAGTTTCGAAGCTGCTCATCGTACTGCGCGGATATGGACGGACAGCTCGCGTCGGCGCGTTGCTGCCGGGCCATCGGCAAGAGGGCGAAGGCGACGTAGGCCAGCACGTAGAGGTCGCTGTTCTCGGCGCCGATCATGCGCTCGACCTCTCGGAGCTGCTCGCGGCCGCAATCCTTTTCGGCCAGGCTATCCAGCAGCGCCTTGCGGGTGTCCGGCTGGCTCCATAACGCGCGCAGCCCGTCCTCGTCCTTGAACAGCGCTGGCAGCTCGCCGAACAGGCGCGTGACAAATTCGGCGGCCGACATGGGCCTGCCGTCAACGCTCCACAACGTCGTCGCCGTCATGTGCTGGATGGCGCGCTCCTTGCCGTCGGCAAGCTTGATCCTCAGCATTTGCCTGCGCGGCGGCCCGTCCTCGCCGCCCTCCGGGTTCTCCTCGCCGCCGGCGTGCGGCTCTGGCTCCTCCTCGCCGCCGCCCGGCGCGGGCGGGACCGGCTCGGCCGGCTCGCCGTCCCATTCCGGGTCGCTGAAATGCTCGTAGGCGCGCACGAAATCGTAAACCGTGAAATAGTCCTTGCCGTCGAACAGGCGCGTTCCCCGGTTGATGATCTGCTTGAACTCGATCATGGAGCCGACCGGGCGCATCAGCACGATGTTGCGCACGTTGCGCGCATCGACGCCGGTGGACAGCTTCTGCGACGTGGTCAGGACCGTCGGGACCGTCTTGTCGTTGTCCTGGAAGGCGCGCAGGAACTGGTCGCCGAGCGCGCCGTCGTCGGCCGTGACACGGGCGCAGTAGTTCGGCTCCTGGCTCGTCTTCATCTGGTTCACCAGGTCGCGGACGGCGCGCGCGTGGTCCTGGGTGGCGCAGAACACGAGGGTCTTCTGGCTCTGGTCGATGGCGTCCATGAACAGCTTGACGCGGTATTGCCCGCGCGCCGCGATCTCGATGACGCGGTTGAAGTCGCGTTCGACGTAGCGCCGGCCTTGCTCGGCCTCGCCCTTGATCAGCTCGTCGTCGCTGGCATAGACGTAGTCGTCGAGGGTGGTGGCGATCTGCTTGACCTTGAACGGGGTCAGGAAGCCGTCGTTTATCCCGTCCTTCAGGGAGTAGGCATAAACCGGCTCGCCGAAATAGGCGTAGGTGTCGGCGTTGGCGCGGCGCTTGGGCGTCGCCGTCAGGCCGAGTTGCGAGGCGGGCGCGAAGTAATCCAGAATGGCGCGCCAGTTGCCTTCGTCGTTGGCGCCGCCGCGGTGGCACTCGTCGATGACGATGAGGTCGAAGGAATCCGGCGGGTAGTCGCCGAAATGCGGGGCGGGCTGCCCGGCGGCGTCGCGCCCGGTCATAAAGGTTTGGAAGATGGTGAAGAACACGCTGCCGTTCTTCGGCACGCGGCCCTTCTTGCGGATGGTCTCCGGGTCGATCCGCTTGAGCGCGCCCTTCGGGAAGGCCGAGAACGATTCGCAGGCCTGGTCGGCGAGGCCGTTGCGGTCGGCGAGGAACAGGATGCGCGGGCGGCGCGCCGGCTCGCCGCCGCCCTTCCAATCGGCGAGGTTCCATCGGCTCTGAAACAGTTTCCAGGCGAGCTGGAAGGCGATGAAGGTCTTGCCGGTGCCGGTCGCGAGCGTCAGCAGGATGCGGCTGCGGCCCTCGGCGATGGCCTCCAGCACCCGGCGGACGGCAGTGTCTTGATAATAGCGCGCCTGCCACTGGCTGCCTCCGTCCTCGAACGGGACGGCGGCGAAGCGGTCGCGCCAGGCGTTCCGCTCGGCGAACGCCTGGCGCCAGAGCTCGTCCGGCGTGGGATAGGCGGCAACGTGGCGCTCCGCACCGGTCGTCATATCGGCCTGATAGATGCCGACGCCGTTGGTGGAGTAGGCGAAGCGGGTTTGCAGCTTCTCAACGTATTTTTTGGCCTGGGCGAGGCCCTCGGTGTCGGGCAGGTCCCGCCGCTTGGCCTCGATCACGGCGAGCTTGTGGCCGCGGTAGGTCAGCACGTAGTCGGCGATGTCCTGGGTCGCGCAGGCCTGCGCCTTGCAGGCGGCCGAGGGTGATGACCTTGCGGCGGACTCGGCTTGCGTCCACCACGCCCCAGCCAGCGGCTTTCAGCGCCGGATCGATCAGTTCGGCGCGGGTTTCGGCTTCGTTCATTCGGCGGCGTCTTGCACGAGGTTGGCGGAGCGGGCGGTGAGTTCGCCGGTGAAGGCTTTTTGGAGGATTGAGGTGGTCCCCAATCTTCGGACAGGTGGTTAAGCTTGGTTTGCCCTTTGAAGGACGGACCCATGATGGGCAAGCGGAAGCGTTATTCGGCAGAGTTCAAGGCGAAGGTGGCAATGGAGGCGCTGCGGGGTGAGCTGACAGCGCCGCAGTTGGCGACGAAGCACGGCGTGCATCAGACGATGATTGGCGAATGGAAGCGCCAGGCGACGGAGGGTCTGGTGTCGGTGTTTGCAGGCAGGACGGAGGTGAAAGAGGGCATCCGGGAAGAGGCGTTGGAGAAGCTGCACGCCAAGATCGGCCAGCTGGTGGTGGAGCGGGATTTTTTGGCGAAGGCGTCCGGTCGATGGGCGTGGAGCGCAGGCGCGCGCTGATCGAGCCGGGTCACGGGCATCTGTCTATTGCGCGGCAATGCGCGCTGGTGTCGATCAGCCGGTCATTGTTCTACTACCAACCTGCGGGCGAGATGTCGGAGAACCTGGCGCTGATGCGTCTGATCGACGCGTAGTTCCTGCAGACGCCCTGGTATGGCTCTCGGCAGATGTCGCGTCACCTGCGGCGGGAGGGGCATGAGGTTGGGCGCAAGCGGTTGCGCCGCTTGATGGTGGTGATGGGCTTGGCGCCGATTTATCAGCGGCCTCGGACGACGGTGGCGAACCCTGCGCACCGGATCTACCCGTATCTGTTGCGTGGCTTGGTGGTGGATCGGCCGAACCAGGTCTGGTGCGCGGACATCACGTATATTCCGATGCGGCGGGGCTTTCTATACCTTGTTGCGGTGATGGACTGGGTGACGCGGCGGGTGCTGTCGCGGCGGGTGTCGAACACGATGCACGCAGCGTTCTGCCTTGAGGCGCTGCAGGAGGCGCTGGCGACGTTCGACCGTCCGGAGATCTTCAACACCGATCAGGGCAGCCAATTCACCTCGACGGAGTTCACCGACGTTTTGCGGTCGGCCCAGGTGCGCATCTCGATGGATGGCCGTGGCCGCTGGATGGATATCGTTTTCATTGAGCGGCTGTGGCGGAGCCTGAAGTATGAATGCATCTACTTGCATGCGTTTGAGACCGGGTCTGAACTGCGCGCCGGACTTTTGCAGTGGATCGGCTCCTACAATACCCGACGCCCGCACTCCACATTGGGCGGGCGCACGCCTGACGAGGCATATGGCGCGGGCGTGACGGTGTCAGGCGACAGGGTGTTGAGTTGCATTGAGATCTGACCCGGAGAGGTCCTGAGTTTTCGCTGAGAAATGACCCGTGTCTGACCACGTCCCCCGACGGAACCGTCGGGGTTATCGGAGTGATCGACATGGAGTTGTTAAGCGTTATTCGTCGGCGGCATCACCGAGAGCAGATGCCGATCCGCGAGATCGAGCGGCGGACGGGCCTGTCGCGGAACACCATTCGTAAGTATCTGCGGTCCAACGCCGTCGAGGTTCGGTTCAAGGTTCCGGAGCGTCCAAGTCGTCTGGACCCGTATGCCGACAAGTTGGCGGAATGGCTGCGCGTCGAGGCGGGCAAGGGTCGCAAGGCGCGCCGAAACGCGCGGCGGCGCCATGCTGACCTGGTTGTCCTGGGCTACGATGGCTCTTATGCGCGGGTCGCTGCTTTCGTCCGCCACTGGCGGGCGGAGCGTGAGACCGCTCAGCGTATCACCGGGCGGGGCGTGTTCGTTCCGCTCGTTTTCCAGCCTGGCGAGGCGTTCCAGTTCGACTGGAGCGAGGACTGGACGGTGGTGGGCGGCAAGCGGGTCAAGCTTCAGGTGGCACATACCAAGCTGTCGCACAGCAGAGCCTTCGTGATCCGCGCCGACCGGCTGCAAACCCACGAGATGCTGTTCGATGCATTAGCTGAGGCGTTCCGCATACTGGGCGGCGTGCCGCGCCGCGGCATTTTCGACAACATGCGGACAGCCGTCGATCGGATCGGCGTGGGCAAGGCTCGGCAGGTCAACGCGCGCTTCACAGCGATGGCCAGCCACTACCTGTTCGAGGCGACGTTCCGTAACCCGGCATCAGGATGGGAGAAGGGTCAGGTCGAAAAAAACGTGCAGGACGCACGGGGGCAGATCTGGCAAGCCATGCCGCCCTTGGCGGACATGCCATCGCTCAATGCCTGGCTCGAGGCCCGCTGGCATCGAGCGCTGGAGCGAGCTTGCCCACGGGGTCCTGCCGGGCAGTGTGGCCGCCGTGCACGCCGAGGAGCGGGCGAACCTGATGCCGGTCGGCCGAGCGTTCGACGGGTTCGTCGAGCACACCAAGCGGGTGTCGCCGACCGGCCTGGTGCACTTCGAGACCAACCGCTACAGCGTTCCCGCCTCGTTTGCCAACCGGCCGGTCAGCCTGCGGATCTACCCCGATCGGCTCGTCGTTGTCGCCGAGGGGCAGATCGTGTGCGAGCACGCCCGGGTCGTCGAGCGCTCCCACGACATACCCGGCCGCACGATCTACGACTGGCGACACGACCTGGCGGTGATCCAGCGCAAGCCCGGGGCGTTGCGCTACGGCGCGCCCTGTGCCGAGATGCCTGAGGCGTTCCGCAAGCTCCAGATCGAACTGCTGCGACGACCAGGGGGCGACCGGGAAATGGCGGACGTCCTCGCCTTGGTGCTGCAACACGATGAGCAGGCCGTGCTGTGCGCGGTGGAGCTGGCTCTCGAGGGCGGTGTCGCCACCAAGATCCACGTCCTCAACCTCCTGCACCGCCTGACGGACGGCAAAAGCAGAGCCGCCGCCATCGACGCACCGCAGGCTCTCGTCCTCACGCAGGAGCCACGGGCCGACATCCAGCGCTACGACGCGCTGCGGGACCGGGAGGTGCGCCATGCGTCATGACCCCGCCAGCGCCGCGCTCGTCGTCATGCTGCGCGGCTTGAAGATGCATGGCATGGCCCAGGCAGCCGGCGACCTGGTGGAGCAGGGCGCACCGGCATTCAAGGCCGCCATCCCCACCTTGTCCCAGCTGCTCAAGGCCGAGTTGGCCGAACGTGAGGTCCGCTCGATCGCCTACCATATCAAGTCGGCCCGGTTTCCCGCTTACAAGGACCTGACCAGCTTCGATTTCGCGGCGAGCGAGGTCAACGAGGCCATGATCAGGCAGCTGCACCAGGGCGAGTTCACCGATCGGGCCGACAATGTCGTGCTGATCGGCGGGCCCGGCGCCGGCACGACCCATCTCGCCACGGCACTCGGCGTCCAAGGTATCGAGCACGGCCGCAAAAAGGTCCGGTTCTATTCCACTGTGGACCTGGTCAATGCGCTGGAGCAGGAGAAGGCTGCCAACAAGGCCGGGCAGCTCGCCGATCGCCTGCTCCGCCTGGATCTCGTGATCCTCGACGAGCTTGGATATCTGCCGTTCAGCTCATCGGGCGGCGCCCTGCTGTTCCACCTGCTCAGCAAGCTTTACGAGCGGACCAGCGTGGCGATCACCGCCAACCTGAGCGTCAGCGAGTGGGGCAACGTCTTTGGCGACACCAAGATGACGACCGCACTGCTCGACCGGCTCACCCATCACTGCCACATCCTGGAAACCGGAAACGACAGTTTCAGGTTCCGGAACAGCGCAGCCGACGGAAAAGGCAGGAGAACCAAAACGCTCGCTTGACCCAGACCCGCAGCACGCGGGAGATAACACAAGGCGGGTCAAATCTCGACGAAAACGCCGGGTCAGTTCTCAGCGAAAATCAACAGGCAGGGTAAGCCCATCCACCGACGACATCAGGAACCCAGCCACCCTGCGTAGCAGGGAGAGGCAAGTTGACGGATCGATCGGATGTATTTCCGCCTGGCAAGGATGGGCGGAGACAGGTGATGAGGACGCCGGACGAGGTGGCGGCGATGCAGCGTCTTCACGGTTTGGGCTGGGGCACCCGACGGATCGCGGCGGAGATCGGGTGCAACCGCGAGACGGTGCAGCGCTATCTGGCTACGGGGGGCTGGGCGCCGTGCCGGGTTCCAACCCGGCCCAGCCTGCTGGTGGGTCACACAACCTGGCTGGATGAGCGGCTGCGGCGCCACCATGGCAACGCGGACATGGTGCGCCAGGAGTTGGCGTCTGATCTGGGCGTCGTGGTCAGCCTGCGCACGGTGGAGCGGGCGGTGTCGCATCTGCGGCGCGAGCTGGCGGTCGAGGCGCTGGCCACGGTGCGGTTTGAGACGCCGCCGGGTCGCCAATTGCAGATCGACTTCGGCCAGCGCCGGATCGCGATCGATGGCGAGCGGGGCAAGGTGTTCCTGTTCGTGGCGACACTGGGCTATTCGCGCCGGATCTACGCGGCGCCGTTCCGGCATGAGCGGCAATCGTCCTGGCTGGAGGGGATCGAGGGCGCGTTCCGCTACGTCGGCGGCCTGCCGGGCGAGCTGCTGCTCGACAATGCCAGCGCCTTGGTCAAGCACCACGACCCGGTGACGCGGGAGGTGGAGTTCAACAGCCGCCTGCACGCGTTCACCCGATACTGGGACGTGCGGCCCGTCGCCTGCGCGCCCTACCGGGCCCGCACCAAGGGCAAGGACGAGCGGGGCGTGGGCTACGTCAAGCACAACGCCATCGCCGGGCGGCGCTTCGCCTCGTGGGGCGCTTTGGAGGCGCACCTGGCCTGGTGGATGCGCGAGGTGGCCGACACGCGGGTGCACGGCACGACGGGCGCGGCGCCGATCGTGCGGTCCGAGCGCGAGGAGCGGCAGGCACTGCGCCCGCTGAACGGCCGACCACCGTTCCGGCAACTGCGCGAGCTGACCCGACGGGTGCAGACCGATGCCTGCGTGGACGTCGACACCAACCATTACAGCGTGCCGTGGCGGTTGATCGGCGCCGAGGTCAGCGTGGTGGTGGGCGACAACCAGGTTCGCATCCATCATGCCGGGGTCGAGGTGGCCTGCCACGACAAGCGTCTCGGCCGCCGCGAGCGTGCCGTTGACCGTGCCCACCTGCATGGCATCGTGCCGTGCCGCCCGGATCCTGCCCGCGACACCGACGTCGCATCGCGATCGCCCGCCGTGCTGCCCGGCATCGATCTGCTCCGCCCCTTGGCCGAGTACGAGCAGGCAGCAGGAGGCGGCTGGCGAGCGTCGAGGTGGATGCGCTGCCGGACATGCTGGCACGGCTCAAGCTGACAGCGATGCGTGACCGGCTCGACGGTCTGCTGGACGAGGCGGCACGGGGCGATCTCAGCTTGCGCGAGACGCTGGCGCTGCTGTGCCGGGCGGAGGTGTCGCACCGCGAGGAGCGGCGCATCCAGATGGGCACCGGGATCGCGAAGGTCCCGCACCAGCGCACGCTGGAAGAATTCGATTTCGCCGCCCAGCCCTCGCTGGACGCCAAGCAGGTGCGCGACCTGACAGCCTGCCGCTGGGTGGCCAACGGCGACACGCTGCTGATCCAGGGTCCGCCCGGCGTGGGCAAGACGCACCTGGCCATCGCCCTGGGACGGGAGGCGATCCGACATGGCTACTCGGTGCTGTTCACCCCGGCGACGACCCTGGTGACAACCCTGGTCAGGGGGCATGCGGAGAGGAGGCTGGAACAGCGGCTCGCGCAGCTGGCCAAGCCGAAGCTGCTGATCATGGACGAGGTCGGCTATCTGCCGTTCGAGCCCGCCGCGGCCCACCTGCTGTTCCAGCTCATCAGCCGCCGCTATGAAAAGGGCAGCGTCCTGATCACGTCCAACCGGGCCGTGGGCGACTGGGGCACGGTGCTGGGCGATCAGGTGGTGGCGACCGCTAGCCTGGACCGGTTGCTGCACCACAGCCACGCGCTTGCCATCCGCGGCGACAGCTACCGGCTACGCGAAAAGCGGCGCTCTGGGCTGATCAAGGCAACACCCGCACCGGCATCCGCCGAGGCGTCACAGGAGCGGAGGTGGCTGGGTTCTCAGTGTCGGCCCTGGATGGGTTCCTGATGTCGCTTGATAACGGAAAAACTGGCGGCCTGACGACAACCAGAACCAAGCTTAACTCGGCCGTCAAACTGTCCAATGAGACGGGACCACCTCAGATGGATTGTTTGAGTTCTGCGAGGCTGGAGAGCTTCTGCCGGTAAACGGTTTAGGCTTTTATTAGGTTTCGGGGTGGTGCTGGGTCCGTCACGCGACCAAGCCGGCAATGAGGGCGCCGAGCAGGGCTTTGCCGCGCCGGCGAGCGTTGTGCACAAACTGGAAGAAGCCGAGATCAAGCGGCAGCTTGTCTTGCGAGATGCCGCGGTGCGGGCGTAGCCAGGAGCGCAGCAGCGACCAAAACCCTTCTATCGTGTTGACGTGGATCTCGCAGAACCCGTCCCCATCCTCGTTGCGAACGTGTTTGCCGCGGGCGTGGCAGACTGTCTTGTGTCCGTAGCCTTAAGCTGGCAGGCGCGCATAGATGCTGTATTCGTCCGTGTGGACGAGGACGCCCGGAGCGACCGCGGCGGTGATGATCGGCCTGATCGTCGCGGCTCGCACGCGGGCCAGCATGCGCAGCACGACTTGGCCGCCGCGCTGGATCAGGCCAAGGATCGGAGGCTTGTCCGTCTCCAGCGTGCCGCGGCCGGTCCCCTTCGCGCTTGCGCGAAGGGTGCTGGGCCCGGCGCGCTTGCCAGCCTGCGGCGCCGTCCAAGCCGCCCCTTTTGGCCACTTCCTTCGGCTGCCCCTTGTGCCCGGCCACGACATAGACCTCGTCGATCTCCACCTCGCCCGTTAGCTCAACCGCCGGCGTTTTGGCGACCAATCCGGCGCGCAGCTGCTCCGTCATCGCCTGCGTATCCGAAGCATCCAGGCCCAGCTCCAAGGCGATCTGTCGGTTGGAAAGGTTCAGGCCCATGACGTAAAGGCACAGCACCCACACCCGCAACGGCTGGTGGCGCCCGGCCAGCACCGTGCCGGTCAGGTCGTCGAAGCGCCCAGTGCATGCCTTGCACCGATAGCGCCGCCGGCAGGGCTGCGTGTCATCGTGACCGTCGCGGATCACCGCATCGTCGGCGCAGGCAGGGCTTCGGATGCCCTCCGGCCAGCGGCGCTGGCGCACAAAGGCGAAGCATTCGGCATCGTCCATCAGGCCGGATAGGTCGACCAGGTCGGATACAGCCACGACGCAGGCTCCTCGCACGAGCCGGTCAGCTACTCCCGTTCCCGCCTTCGCGCCAGCCGTCCTCAACCCCGCGCTGCGGTCCCGATCTCACCACCCCGGAACCCAATAACAACCACGCTTTATACGCGTTGCATTTCGGAGAACACCGTTTCAACATTTGTCGCAATTTGATGCTGCTCCGCTATAGACTTTGGAAAGACTAGCAAGATTTTCTTTAATGACGAGTTGAAAATTGCTGGCTGGGCCTACTGTCTCGCGAGAGATTTCAGATTGAGATGATTTAATAAGAACGTCAGGAAAAGACAATCAAATTTCTGACAGTAATCTACAGCTTTAAATGCGTTGTCTGTCAGTATGTTTCTTCTGTTAAATATCTGGCATTTCCGCACAGAGCACCGACCCGCCCAACGGTTACATTATTTCCGGAGAGATTAAATGCATTGTACATACCCGTTATCCCGTTCCCGCCAAAGACCGGGAACGGACTATTGACCATTGCTTTACTCGTCAGGCCGTCTCCGCTTTTCAACCTGAAGCATTCGCCCAGTGATCGCTCGATCCACCCCTCGCTCTTTTGGGCGAGAACGGAATTCAGATAGCTCTCAAACAGCTCACGCGCATTGGCGAGGTTCTTCACCGCATTGGCAACCGCCGTTCCGATCCCCTCGAACGCTTCGTCGAGAATGGCGACGATGCGCTTCTGCTCGGGAAGGGGTGGAAGCGGTATCGAGTGTGTCTCAATAAATTCTTTCGAGACTCGTTTATGCCCTACTGCGCCGCTCATGCGCTTTGCGCCCTCTCGCCTAAAAGCCTTCCGAGAGAGGAAGTAATACAACCACCCTTTATCGATTAAGCTGCCCGGCCGAAAAACGATTTATTCGCTCGACCCGAACCCAACACCATTGCTGAGACCCTGCGTAATCCCAAACTTGCCGTTTTCAAAGAAGGTGTGATCTTTGCGAGAAGGACATCGCCGTCGGCAAATAAGTGTAGCTGCCTATAACCTCGGCTAATGTTCTCTCTTGCGCCGCAACAATGGGTTTCTGTCCAATTCCTAGGCTCTGTTAGGTCTAGGACGACTTGCCTATATTTAGATCATGCACAACGAGGGACTTTATGGCGTTCTGACGGACGCGCAGTGGGCGCGGCTCGCGCCGCTGATCGAGGCGGCGCGGCCGCATGGCAAAACGGAACCGCACGCGTTGCGGCGCACGGTGGAGGCGATCATCTGGCGGCATGAGAACGGCGCCAAGTAGCGCTCCATCCCGGCGGAGCTTGGTCCTTGGTGGATGGCCGCCCAGTGCTACAATCGCTGGTTCCACCTTGGTGTCTGGGAGCACCTGCTGACGCTGGCGCAAGAGCAGGGCGGGGGTGCGAAGCTCGGCATGACGTTTCTGGACGGCAGCAACATCCGTGCACAGCGGTGCGCGGCGGGTGCGGCCAAAAAAGAGGGGCCAGCGCCGAGCGGGACGTGCGCGAAGCCCTGGGCCGCTCGCGCGGCGGTTTCGGCGCCAAGGCCGTCGTGCTGGCGGACAGCCACGGCCGGGCGATAGGCTTCGCCTTGGCGCCAGGCCAGGCGCACGAGGCGCCGCTGGCGCCTGCGCTGCTGGACGCCTTGCCCGACAATCCGCTGTGGGTGGTGGGCGACCGCGGCCTGTCTTCGGACCGCCTGCGCGGGCAGGTGTGGGACATGGACGCACGGCCTGCGATCCCGACGACACGCAACGAGGCGTCCGTGCGCTGCCCGGACTTCATCTACAGGCACCGCAACGAAGTGGAACGCCTGTGGGGCAGGCTGAAAGAGTGGCGGGCTGTGGCCACGCGCTACGAGAAACGCGCCCAATCCTTCATGGGCGCCCTATGCATCGCCGCCAGCATGGATTGGCTTAAGTAGAAGATCAGTGATTAAGTCCTAATAGAGGCTAGGCTCTGTGACTGAACTGGGCGAGGCGCAAGCTGATCATGGTGGCGGCGAGATGAGCGAAGCCCATCCAGCTTTGGCGTGTTTTGTCGCGTCAAAGTGCGATGCGCCCCTGATCCTTCATGCGGGCGAACAGGTTCTCGACATGGTGGCGCCTGGCATACAGGGCGGGTTCCCAGGCAGGCGGGTCGATCATGCCCTTTCTGGGCGGGGTATGGACCGTGCATCCGTTTGCCGCATAGGCGGCACGCAGTGGCGCCGAGATGTAGCCTCGGTCAAGGGCCGCGTTGCAGGCCGGGATGCCGGACGCGAGCGCGGTCGCATAGCGCAGGTCCGAGTGTTGGCCGGGACTGGCGATCAGCCGCAAGACCCGGCCCGCGCCGTCAACACAGGCATGGAGTTTGGAGCACAGCCCGCCACGGCTGCGGCCGAGCGCCTCGGCGGCGGCCGTGCTGCGTGCGACGCCGCTCGCGGCGCGGTGCGCCTTGCAGGTGGTGCTGTCCAGGAGCAACAGCCCGTCCGCGGGCAGGCTCGGGCGCAAGGCCTCGAACACCAGCTCCCACCAGCCACGCACGCACCAGCGCCGCCAGCGGTGGTAGATGCTGGCCCAACAGCCCAGCGCATCCGGCAGGTCACGCCACGGCGCGCCCGTCCGGCACACCCAGAGCGCGGCCTCAACGAAGCGGCGCAGCGCCGCCTCGTCGCGCTTCCATGCCCGTGGGATTTGCTGCATCACAAGCATCAGCGACGTCCATTGGGCGTCGTCCAGGCCAGTCCTGGTCATGACCGTGTCTCTCTGAAAGCCTCGACACCTGCCAGGGGGGCACGGTCACAGACCGGATCAAGCCCAGGCCGCCAAGCAGTTCAGTCACAGAGCCTAGTGCTTCCATTGGGAAAAAGGAGACCAAGTCGGCATCAGAAATATGCCCCCGAACCTCAGACTTTGGCGACCTGATTTGGCATACGTCTGCTAATCTTACTGTGTCATAAATTTTTTGTACGATGCGCGTGCCTTGCGTAAGTGGATTGACTCATGGCCGTAGAGGCGAATTGTGGGTTCTTCCACAGGCACGCTCGGGAGCGAATCACGCCTTGTCGCCTATGTCGAGGCGCTGACCCGCGCGCTCGGGCACGCTGATAGGGCAGCGCCATTGCGATCCTACTGCACGGGCCTGCTGCTGCCGGGCGCTCGCAAGAGCGTGGAACCGATGGCGGCCCGGGTCGAACCAGCACGGGTGCAGGCGGCCCATCAGTCGTTGCGCCGTTTTGTCGCCAAGGCCGACTGGTCCGACGATGCGCTCCTGACTGCCGTCCACACCCAGGCGCCGCCCATCACCGAGCAACGAGGCCCCATCCGCGGCTGGATGGCCGACGACACCGGCATTCCCAAGAAAGGCGCCCACTCGGTCGGCGCCGCCCGGCAATACTGCGGACAACTGGGCAAGCAGGACAACTGCCAGGTGGCCGTCCCCCTCTCACTGGCAGCCGATCACGCGAGCCTGCCGATCGCCCACCGTCTTTATCTGCCCCAACCTTGGGCTGACGACCCGGCCCGGCGTGCCGCAGCCGGCGTGCCGGCAGACATCGCGTTTCAGACCAAGCCGCAGATCGCACTTGCCCAAATCAGCGCCGCGGTAGCCGCCGGCGTCCCGAAAGCCCCGGTGCCCGCCGACGCCGGATACGGCATGGACACCGCGTTCCGGGACGGCATCACCGCACTCGGTCTCGCCTACGTCATCGGCATCCAGTCCCGCACCAGCCTGTGGCCGCCGGGGACAGAGCCTCTGCCGCCCAAATCCTGGAGCGGGCGTGGTCGTCCACCGTCCTTGATCCGGCGCGATGCCGAGCATACCCCCATGCCGGCCAAGGCACTCGCGGTCAGCCTGTCAAAGAGCGCCTGGCGCCGAGTTACTTGGCGCGAGGGCAGCAACACCATGCCGGCTGGGCGTTTTGCCGCCGTGCGCGTCCGGCCCGCCCATCGTGACTCCAACCCCCCGATCCCACGACCCGAGGAGTGGCTCCTGATCGAGTGGCCTCGCGACGAGCCAAAGCCCACCAAGTATTGGCTTTCCACGTTGCCGCCTACGGTCACGCGCCGGGCCATGGTCGAGCAAGCCAAGCTGCGAGGGCGCATCGAGCGCGATTACCAGGACCTCAAGCAGGAACTCGGCCTGGGGCACTGCGAAGGGCGCGGATGGCGCGGCTTTCACCACCACGCGACACTTTGCATTGCGGCTTACGGATTCCTCATCGCCGAACGCGGTGCTTTTCCCCCCTCGGAAGGGTTCCGGCCGCCATCCCTCAAAGCGTCTGCCCTACCCGCCGCTTGCCGACCTCGCGGCGCTCCCGATCCGGCCTGAGCGGCACACGGCCAGGTCAATGACCACGCTGCAAACAACGATCGCTCGCGCACTCGCCAGAACCCTGCCACGATGCCCGTCCTGTCAGAGACAAGTGGCCGAGCCAATGTTTATGACACAGTGAGACTACTACCCGCTTTCGCGGGCGGGTGCTTCATGATTGACCATAGGGATGATTGCTCCTGCTCGCGAGGTCCGGCTGTGCCCGGACGACCAATCCATCCTGGAACTTCGCATTCGTTCTCCGACAACGGAGCAGCGCGAGGTGCTTCGAGCGCGGATCGTGCTGCTGGCCGCTGAGGGGCTTTCGACGCGCTCGATTGCGGCCCGGCTCGGCACGATGCCGCGCACGGTCAGCTTGTGGCGCATTCGCTATGCCGATCACGGATTGGCCGGGCTTGCCGACAAGGCCCGGCCTGGCGGTCGTGCCTCGTCGGCCCGCTACGACGAGACCACGCAAAAGCGCATCCTGGCGCAACTGGATCAGCCGCCACCCGCGGGGTATGCCCGCTGGATGGGCAAGGTGTTGGCCCGGGCGCTCGGCGACGTGAGCGAGCAGTATATCTGGCGGTTCCTGCGAGCGCAGAAGATCGATCTGGATGGCCGCAAGTCCTGGTGCGTCAGCACCGACCCCGCGTTCGTGGCCAAATCGGCCGAGATCGTAGGGCTCTATCTGGCGCCTCCCGAAGGGGCCGTGGTGCTTTCGGTCGACGAGAAGCCGTCCATCCAGGCGCTGGAGCGGGCGCAGGGCTCCCTCAAGCTGGGCAACGGACGCACGCTGACCGGGCGGACGCATGAATACAAGCGGCACGGGACGACGACGCTGTTCGCGGCCCTCGACATTGCCAACGGCCAAGTCAAGGCCGGGCTCTACCAGCGGCGGCGGCGGGTCGAGTTCCTGGATTTCATGAACAGCGTCATTGCCGACTACCCTGACCGGCAAATCCACGTCGTGCTGGACAACCTCAACACCCACAAACCCAAGCGCGACATGTGGCTGGCGCGGCACCCCAACGTGCAGTTCCACTTCACGCCGACCCATGCGTCCTGGATGAACCAGGTCGAGATCTGGTTCTCCATCCTCAGCCGCAACGCCCTCCAAGGCGCCAGCTTCACCTCCACAAAACAGGTCAGGGAACCGATCGATGCCTTGATCGAAAGCTACAACGAGAAGGCCACGCCGTTCTCCTGGAAGGCCGCGACCATCCGGCAAAAACATCTCGGAACACGGGTCAGTCATTCATGATTCCGGGTACTAGGAGCCTGTCCGAGAATGATCGGTTGCGGGATCACAGTCGGCCGTTGTGCGGGTGAGCCCGTGTGAGCGTTGCCTCCTCACGCTACTGGCTTGTGCAGCTTGAGGAGGTTGTGGACGGTGCAGACTATGGCCCACTCGCCTCGGACCTTTGTAAGTCCCCGGAGGAGGAACTGCCGGAAGCCTCTGGCCTGCTTGGTGTGTCCGAACACCGGCTCGACGAGCTGCTTGCGCAGCCGGTATCGACTTCGCCGCCCGGCCCTGCGGATCGTGTCAGCCATGGCCTGCATCCGCGGCTTGCGCTTGAGCAATCGCCCGGCCGTGGGATCGGTGTCGCCATGTCGGATGCGGCCCGGCGACAGATAGGCCGCGGCCTGGCGATTATTCATGGCCTCCAGATTGGCTTCGGTGGCGAACCCGGTGTCGCCCGAGACCTCGCGCAGCTTGCGCCCGAGGTTCGCGCGGGCCTGATCGACCAGCGGGATGAGGGCGGCGAAGTCGGCCGGGTTGGCGCCCAGTTGCTGGGCGACGATGATCTGGTGCGCAGCATCCACCGCGATCTGGCCGTTGTAGCCGGCAATGGACCCGCCTTGGCTCGGCATGATGCGGCTGTCGCCGTCGGTGAAGTTGTGCTGGGCCTTCTCCGGCGGGGTGTCGGCGGGCCTGTCCTTACGGGCGCCACGCTCCTGCATGCCGGACGAGGGGCCGGGTCCGGTCGGGTCGGTGCTGTCCGGTCCGGCCTTCGTCTCGGCCTCGAGCTGCGCCTTGGCGGCACGAATGCGCTCGAGACGGCGCTGCTTGTCGGCCATCCAGGCCGGCGTCTCGTCGCCGCGGCGACCCGCGCCGTGCTCGGCGTGCTCGGCGTGCTCGGCGGCGTCGGCGGCATCGGCCCTGTCCAGCCAGGACGCGACCTCGGCGGCGAGCTTGGGCTCCTGGCTCACCATATGCTTGTAGCTCATCGACTTGTGCTTGCTCGCGTTGGCTTTGAGCTTGGCGCCGTCCACGGCGACGTGGCCCAGCTTGACCAAGCCGGCCGCCTGGCAAAGCCGAAGCACTTGCACAAAGAGCTGTTGCAGCGCTGGCAGGCGCCGCTTGCGGAAGTCGCTGATGGTGCGGAAGTCCGGCTGGTTCAATCCGGTAACCGCCATCATGTCCACCCGCTCCTCGCAGGCCCGGGCCAGTTGGCGGCTGGAGTAGATGCCGCGGCTGTAGCCATACAGCAGCAACGCCACCAGCATGCCGGGATGGTAGGGCGGCTGGCCCTGCTCGGCCTTGAAGACGCCAGTGATCGCCGAAAGGTCCAGCGCCTTGCGCACGGTGTCACGCACGAAATGCGCCAGATGCCCCGGCGGCACGAACTGATGCAACGACGCCGGCAAAAGCCACGCTTGGTCCACGTCCCACGATCGAAAGGCCTTGCTCATGCCCAGCAGTGAATCAAACCTCACCCCGCGTTGGCTAGCCAATTCTCGGACAGGCTCCTAGGAGGCAAGCATGTTTCGCGTCGGTCCCGATGGTTCGGTCGCGCGTATATCGGCGTATACTGCGGATGCAACGGGCTTGGCGTTACAGTTTCGCTTTTAGCCCCAGCAGGCCGGATACTGGTATTTTGGGGTGCATGGCTGATGGTAGCCCCGATAGAGGCGGCGGATCAGCCTATAAGCGTCGTCGTTGCGGGACGCCAAGCCGCGAATCCGGTCCTTGCTCACCCAAGGGCGCGTGGCGGCATCGACAGGCTTGCTCTTGGACGGGTTGCTGGAACCGGAGCGACTGTAGCGCTTGCCGCGGACCCGAATGCGCCACGCCTTGTCAGTGCCCCGGCCCTCGTCCGCTGGTCGGTCCAGGAATTCCGCCGCGTCGCCTGAGCTAAAGCGATCAATCGTCGAGCAAACCGCACGCGGCCTCCTGCCGTCCGGCGCCGTCCGCTTTGGCTGCGGACCCGCATGCCCCATGCAGGAAATCAGCCGCGGCCTTCAGCGACCGCCGCGCCTCCGGCACCATTTGATGCGCCAGTTGCCAAGCATGAGGCACCACCGGCCAGACCTTCAGCTCCACGCGAACCCCGGCCGCCCGCGCCCGCTCCGCCAGGCGCACGGAATCGTCGCGCAGCACCTCCCGGTCGCCCACGTGGATCAGCAATGGCGGCAACCCGGCAAGCTCCGCGTAAAGCGGCGACGCCAGCGGCGTCCGCGGGTCCGTCTCGCCGAGGTAGGCCTCGGCCAGGTTCTCCATCCCCTCGCCCTTGAACATGGCATCCCGCCGCCGGTTCGACTGCATCGACGCGCCCGTTCCCGCCAGATCGGTCGCCGGCGAGAACAGCGCCGCCGCATCGGGCAATCTCTCCCCCTGCTCCCGCAGCGACAGCATCAACGCCAGCGCCAGGTTTCCCCCGGCCGATTCCCCCGCCACCGCGACCGGGCCATCGGCCGCGCCCATCAATCCGCGCCAGCTCGCGACGGCATCATCGACCGCGGCGGGGAAGCGGTGCTCCGGCGCAAGCCGGTAGTCGGGCACGAACACCCGGAAGCCGTGCAACGCGAACCACCCGGTGATCGGCCGATGCGTGACTGGCGAGCAGGCGATGAAGCCGCCCCCATGCAGGTACATCAGCGTCGCCGTCGCTGCGGTCCCGCGCTCCGCCTCCGCCCACTCGCCCGCGACGCCGCCCAAGGTCGCCGCACGGTACCGCACCCCTCGCGGCGCGGGCAGCGTGCCCGCCTCCATCGTCGCCTTCGCCTCGGCAAGGTCCATGAGCCCGCCCATCTTGCGCTTGACCTGCCAACGGACGAACAGATCAGCCAAGTGCGCCCGAACGCTAGACATGCGCGCCGCTTCTCATCCGCCGCATATGCTCCCTGTGAAGTTGCCGTGTTCGTGAGGTCATCCCCGGTGGTATCGCGCGGGACGCCGGATCGTTCCGCGCCTATATCGCCGCGGCCTCCCAACCGCCGCTCTCGCTAATCCTCGCAAGCATGATAACCTTCTCCTCGATCAAGGAGACGCCAATGGACAGCATGACCATCAAAGCCGACGACGGCGCCGGCTCGTTTGAAGCTTTTCACGCCGCCCCGGAACAGCGCATCGGCGGCGCCGTCGTCCTGATCCAGGAAATCTTCGGCGTCAGCGACAGCATCAAGCAGACCGCCCGCGACATCGCCGCCCAGGGCTACCACGTCCTCGCCCCCGACCTGTTCTGGCGCATCCGCCCCGGCGTCAACCTCAGCGACAAGACCGAGGCCGAATGGAAGGAAGCCTTCGCGCTGATGAACCAGTTCGACCAGCAGAAGGGCGTGGACGACCTCAAGGCCACCCTCGCCGCCGCCCGCGCCGTGCCCGGCACGAACGGCCGCGCCGGCACCATCGGCTACTGCCTGGGCGGACGCCTTGCCATGATGATGGCCGAGCAGTCCGACGCCGACGTCAACGTCTCCTACTACGGCGTGCAGCTCGACAACCTGCTGGACGGCCTCGGCCAGATCAGCAAGCCGCTCATGCTGCATATCGCCGAGAAGGACCAGTTCTTCCCGGCGGAGGGACGGCGGAAAGTGGTCGCCGCCGCCAAGGACCATCCGCACATCAAAGCCTACACCTATGCCGACGCGGACCACGCCTTCGCCCGCTCGGGCGGTGCCCACTTCCAGGCCCGTGCCGCCGCGATCGCCAACGGCCGCAGCGCCGAGGCGCTCGAAGCCGCTCTCGCATGACGGGTCTGGGCGAGCTTGCCGCCCTCATCCCCGACGGCGCCGAACTCGCCCTCCCGCCCGATAACTCCCTCACCCCCGCGGCGCTGGCCCACGCCCTGGTTCGCCGTCGCGTCCGCGGCCTGCGCCTGATCGGCGTTCCCGTCAGCGGCTACGCGACCGACTTGCTGATCGGCGCAGGCTGCGTGGCCAGCGTCCAGACCAGCGCCGTCACCTTGGGCGAGGCCGGCGCCGCCCCCCGCTTCACCGCCGCCGTCGCTGCCGGCGCCATCGACGTGCAGGACGCCACCTGCCCAGCCATCCACACGATGCTCCAGGCCGCCGAGAAAGGCGTCCCTTTCATGCCCCTCCGCGGCGTTATCGGCAGCGACCTTGTGTCCCACCGCCCCGACTGGATCATCCAGCAGAACCCGTTCAGCCGCACCCCCGACCCGATCCTCCTTCTCCCCGCCCTCTCCCCCGAATTTGCCGCCTTCCACGCCCCGCTGGCCGACCGCGACGGCAACGTCTGGGTCGGACGCCGCCGTGAACTCGCAACCCTCGCCCATGCCAGCCGCCGCGTCGTCGTCACCGTCGAGCGCACCGTCGAGGCGAACCTGCTCGATGACGAGCGCCTCGCCCCCGGCGTCATCGCCGCCACGTACATCGACGGCATCGCCCCCGCAGCGAATGGCGCATGGCCCCTCGCCCTGCTCGACGAATACCCGTCCGACCCGGCCCATCTCCGCCTCTACGCCCGCGCCGCCCGCACCGAGGCGGGCTTTCGCGACTACCTCGCCCGCTTCGTGCTCAAACCCAACGCAGCGGCGGCCGAATGATCCGCCCCGAGGAACGCCTTGCCGTCGCCCTGGCCCGGCTGATCCTCGATCCATTCGCGCCTCCCGCCCGCCACATCGCCGTCGGGGCCGCCAGCCCCATTCCCGCCGCCGCCTGCTGGCTGGTCAAGCAGCAAGGCTGCCCCGTCCGCCTTTCCCTGCTTCACCGCCCCGCTGGCAACCCGTTTACCGAGGGCTCCCGCGAGCTGTTCGACCTTGCCGGGCAGGGCCGGATCGACTTGTTCTTTCTTGGTGGCGGCCAGATCGACGGCGCTGCCAACCTCAACCTGCTCGGCGTGGGTCCCTGGCCTGGCCGAACCGCCCGCTTTCCCGGCAGCTTCGGCTCCGCCTTCATGTATCTCATGACGCCGCGCACCATCCTGTTCCGCGAGGAGCACAGCCGCCGGGTTCTTGTCCCTCGGGTCGATCACGTCAGCGCGCCGGGCATATCGCCTCCAGAGGCGTTCCGCCGCGGCACGGCACAGGCGCTGGTGACAGCCCGCTGCGTCTTCCGCTTCGACCCTGCCCGGGCCCGCTTCGCTCTCGACACCCTTCACCCCGGCCAATCCGCCGCGGACATCCGCGAACACACCGGTTTCGACTATGACAACAACGACGCCCCCGCCACGCCCAGCCCGACGCCGGAGCAGCTCGAGTTGCTCCGCGGCCCGGTCCGCGCCGAAATGCTCGCCACCTATCCCGATTTCTGCGCCCGGGTGTGGAACCATTAACCGGCTTCACGCTCCGTTAACCCCTCGCGGGTAAGATTGCACATCATCGCGAAAGGGTAATCGATGCTGGACGGCGCGCTGGGATTTGATCTGCAGGCCATGTCGCCGCCCCTCGTCCACGGCGTCGCCCGTCTGGCCGGCATCCTCTACGCCGGCGGCAGCAATGACGACTTGTTGAACCTGATCGGCCCCGAGCCAGCCGACACGGCCGAGCGCGCCGGCTGGCTCATGGACCTGTCCTGGATCTACGCGCTGAACTTCGCGCCGGAGCAATCGGACCAGCTGCAGCGGCAAGCCTTGCGGACAAACCAGGTGTTCCGCGTTCGCGGCAGCGCCAACGGCCCGCGCTTGCTCGCCCTGACGGCCCCCGGCGGCCTGATGGTCAACACCCCGCTCGACTTCATCGCCGAGCCCGCCGGCCTCGCGCTCGACCTCGCCATCATCCGGCCCGGCGGCGGGCTGCCGCCGTTGCTGCCGGACCACGACGCCGCGATCGTCGCCGCCAGCGACAGCGAGCCCGAGGTTCTCACCGCCATCGCCCGCGTCTACGGCGCATGGCCGCGGCCCATCCTGAACGACCCGGCGCGCATCCTGCCGATTTCACGCACCTGGCTGCCAACCGCGCTCGCGGGCCTCCCCGGCCTGTTCACCGCGCCGGCCCGCATCGTCAGCCGCGGCGAACTGGCTGCAACGCTTCTCCCCACCCTGCTTCCCGGCACGGCATTCCCCTTCCTGCTCCGCCCCCTCGGTTCCCACGCCGGCCAAGGCCTGGTCGCGATCGACGCTCCAGGCGATGTCGAGCGTTTCCTCGGCATGACGCCGGGCGATGACTTCACCCTGACCCAGTTCATCGACTACCGCGGCGCGAACGGCTGGTATGGCAAGCATCGCATCGCCTTCGTCGACGGCGCTCCCTTCCTCTGCCACATGGCCTCGTCCGAGCATTGGATGGTGCATTACCTGAACGCCGGCATGGACAAGAGCCCGGCCAAGCGCGCCGCCGAAGCCAAGGCGATGGCGGAGTTCGACGCGTTCGCCCGCCGGCATCGGGCCGGCCTGGACGCACTCGTCCGTGCTATGGGCCTCGACTACTTTTCCATCGACTGCGCCGAGCTGCCCGATGGCCGCATCCTGGTTTTCGAAGCCGACACCGCCGCCATCATCCACTCGATGGATCAGCCCGAGCTCTACCCCTACAAAGGCCCGGCGATGCAGCGCTGCTACGACGCTTTCGGCGCGATGGTTCGAAACCGGGCTAAAAACATGAGCGGGCCAGCGAGGATGGAAGCGATATAGGAAAGCTTGAATCAGCATTGGAGAAAGACCGATTTGTTGGGCTGAGATTGCGATAGGGCGCGACCGGGACTGCCTCGCAGCTTCGTAGAATGGCAGGCGCTGGCGGTCAGCCTCTCCAGCAATTCAATTGCGGGGTTCGCCGTCCTGCCGCAGATGAGGAGCCATCAGGCCACGTCTGGCCCAGAATGGAGCCGCCCACATGGAGTATCGCACCCTCGGCCGCAGCGGCCTGCACGTCTCGCCCCTGTGCCTCGGCACAATGATGTTCGGCGGCCCAACCGACGCCGAGACCGCCGGCCGCATCATCGCCCGCGCCCGCGAGGCCGGCATTAACTTCATCGACACCGCCGACGTTTATACCGAGGGCCGATCGGAAGAGATCACCGGCCAGGCGATCCGGGACGACCGGGACCGCTGGGTGCTGGCGACGAAGGTTGCCAACCGCACCGGCGAAGGGCCGAACGAAGCCGGGCTGTCGCGCAAACGGGTGATGCAGTCGATCGACGCCAGCCTTCAGCGCCTCGGCACGGATTACGTGGATATCTACTATCTCCACAAGGAGGATCATGACACGCCGCTGGCCGAGACGGTGCGCGCGATGGGCGACCTCGTGCGGGCGGGCAAGATCCGCTATTTCGGCCTCTCGAACCACCGCGCCTGGCGCGTGGCCGAGATCTGCAACCTATGCGACTCCATGGGCATCGGCCGCCCGGTCGTCAGCCAGCCGTACTACCACGCCCTGAACCGCGCGCCGGAGACGGAACACCTGCCCGCGTGCGGCTATTACGGCCTCGGCGTCGTTACCTACAGCCCGCTGGCCCGCGGCATCCTGACCGCGAAATATGACCCGGACGCCCCGCCGCCGGAAGGAACCCGCGCCGGGCGCCAGGACGCGCGCATGATGCAGACCGAGTGGCGCCCGGAATCGCTGCGCATGGCGCGGGAGATCGCTCGGCACGCCGAAGCCGCCGGCTTGTCCGCCACCCATTTCGCCGTTGCCTGGGTGCTGAACAACCGCCTCGTCACCGGCGTTATCGGCGGCCCGCGCACCGAGGCGCAATGGGAGGACTACCTCGCCGCACTTGACGCCCGTTTCACCGCCGAGGACGAGGCGCTGATCGAACGCCTGGTCTCTCCCGGCCACGCCTCGACACCGGGTTACAACGACCCGGCCTACCCGATCGAGGGCCGCCAACCGCGCACCGGCTGACATTTGCGGCCCCGCGCAGTTGCTGCCGCCGTCGAGATCGGGCTTTTACCCGGCGGCTGAGGCTGGCATGGATCGTGCGGCTAAGGCCTCATCACTGGAATCCAGTGCCGACCCGCGCCGCAAGACTTAAATCTGATCGTCAATCGGCACACGTGATCCCGCCTGTGCCGGACCGCGATAAGGTCATGTTCTTTGGCCAGCCGGTCGTCCTGATGGTCTCAGGAAGGTTCGAGCAGGCCCGGGCGGCAGGTGGTCTCGTCGATATCGCCTGCGCGCCGGAGCCGGGCGCGTATGACTTCGCGACGCATTGGGATCGCGCTGACTTGCCGGCGACGCTTCGCATCTTGCCTGACCGGGTCCAGGCCGACGCCGCCCTCGTCGGCGGCGGCTTCGGGTCGACGCTGCGGCTGCACGAGAGAACCGTGTTCGCCGCTCTCGCCGCACGCCAGATCGGGCGTCCCGTCAGGGCCGCGCAAACCCCGCGCCAGGCGTTCGCCATCACGGGCCGCAGGATCGAGATGATCCATCGCCTCCGGCTTGCGGCCGACGCCGATGGAGGCCTGGCAGGGGGTCGGTTATGACGTCAACATGCAGGGCAACGCGCGCGAGCAGAATGCCGAGTAGGCAGCAACGACGATGCGGTCCTTCTATGCAGCGCCGCGGTCGCCGTTGCTGGCGTCCTGACTTCTCCAGCCAAGGCGCCGCGTAGAACTCAAACGCATCAAGGCAACGGGATCAGCAGAACCTTGGACATCAGCAGGGAAAATCCCGTGACGATCGCGAGGCCGATGCCGCCGAGCAAGGCCCAGGTTTTCGGACCGCTGCGTTCGTGCGACGCGATGGCGAGGATAGCGGCGAACGCGGCCAGGCTTGCCGGGTAGAACCCGAGGAACGGGATCAAACCGACCCATGCCGCCATGACGGCCATGAATGCGATCCGCCTTGCTCCGTATTCCCGCTGCGTGGACGAGGCCGCTGGCGGGCTGTCCGGCTTCTTGGCAAAGGCGGGCAGCAGGTTGCGCGCGATGAGGGCGGCCGAGAGAGCCAGCATCGCGGCGGAGATGGTAGTGGGGAACACGGACCCCATCGCCGTCATTGAACGGCTCTCGACGATCAGCACGATCGCCAGACAGGCAAACGCGGCGCCGGCAATCGTGCCGGGCAGATCATATGCTCGTGGTCTGTCCGCCACGGGCGCCCTCCACGGTCGAGTTGGGGTGGGATTGCCGGGCGCGCCGGGCGCCGATGCGGGCCGCGATCAGGGGATAAAACAGAGTCAGCACGGAGAAGGCGATGATGACGAGCGAGATCGGGCGCGCGAAGAACTGGCCCGCCACGTTGTTGGTGGCGTTGCCGATCAAGTAGCTCTGAACAAACCCCTGCTCGGCAATCTGGCCGAGAACCAGGCCGAGCACGATCGGCGAGGGCGCGAACCCGGCCCGGTTGAGCACCCAGCCGATCGCGCCCAGGCCAAGCATCACCCAAACGTCGTTCAGGCTGTTGTGAATGGCGAAGCTGCCGACGACGGTCAGGAACGCGATCGTCGGCACGAGCGCCGCCTTGGGGATCGCGATGATGCTTTTGTAGGCGTAACGCCCGACGACCAGGCCGATCGGCAGCATCAGGATGGTGCCGATCAGCAGACCGAAGATGAAGGTGTAGACGATCGATCCCTGTGACGTGAACAGCGCCGGGCCGATGCGGACGCCTTGCACGAGCAGGGCGCCCAGGATCACCGCGTCCGGCGGTGTTCCGGGAATGCCGAGCACGAGCGTCGGGATGAAGCCCCCGCCGACGGTGGCGTTGTTCGCGGACTCGGTGGCGATGACGCCCCCCGGCTCGCCTTGGCCAAAGCGCTCGGGGCGCCTGGAGGCGCGCCGCGCTTCCGAGTAGGACACGAGGCTCGCGACCGATCCGCCGGCGCCGGGCAAGATGCCGACGAGGGTGCCGATGACGGAGCTGCGCACGAGGTTGAGCTTCTCGCCGCCCATGATCCGCAAGGCTTGCTTCAGCCGGAACCCGGTCGCGTCGGTCTCGACCTGCAAATGAGGGTCCTTGGTGGCGACGAGGTCGATCAGCACCGGGATGCAGTAGAGCCCGATCAACCCGGCGACGATGTCGATGCCGCCCAGCAGCGCGTGGCTGCCCATGGTGAACCGCACGTCCGCGCCGATGACGGCGACGCCCACCATCGACAGAAGCAACCCGAAGCACGCCCCGATCAGGCCTTTAAGCAGGTTTCCGGTGGACAGGGCGGAGATCAGCGTCAGCCCGAACACCGCCAGCCAGAAATACTCCGGCGGTCCGAACGCCAGCGCCACGCTCGCGAGCGGGGGTGCTACGAACATCAGCATCAGTGCACCCACGAGCCCGCCGAAGACGGACGCGAAGGTCGAGAGCGTCACGGCCAACGCGCCGTCGCCTCGCTTGGCCATCGGGAAGCCGTCGAACGTCGTGGCGATGGCGGACGGCGTGCCGGGTGTGTTCACCAGGATGGCGGAGTAGGAGCCGCCGTAGATGGCGCCGGTGTAGATGGCGCCCAGCACGATTAGGCCGGATGCCGGGTTCATCCCGAAGGTGAACGGGACGAGGACGGCGACCGCCATCGTTGCCGAAAGACCGGGCAGCGCGCCGATGATGATGCCGGCCAGTACGCCGCCGGCAGCGAACAGCAGGTTGAGCGGCGTCAGCGCCTCGGCCAGGTAGACCAGCTTTTCCATCAGGCCAGGCTTAAGCTACTTCTGCGCGATCCCCATTTGCTTGGCGACGGCCTGGTATTGCGTCTCGCGCTCCTGCATGAAGGACGTCATGCCGGCGTAGGGCACGTCGATCAGGACGTAGCCGCCCTCTTCCATCTTCTTGATGAATGCCGGATCGTGGTTGATCTTGCCGATGATGTCGGAAAGCTTAGCTCTGATGTCTTCCGGGGTGGATTTGGGCACGCCGACGCCGCGGTAGGCGCCGCCGGTCAGGTCATAACCCAGTTCCTTGAACGTCGGCACGTCCGGCAGGCTCGGGACCCGCTTGTCGGCCGCAATCGCGAGCACGCGCAGCGCGTCGCCTTGGTTGATCGCAGCCGTCGTATAGCTGAACCCGGCCATCACCTGACTGCCGAGCACGGCGGCGGTGGCGGGATTCGTGCCGGAGAACGGGATATAGGTGGTGGTGACGCCGGCGACCGCGTCGAACTTGGCCTTGGCGACGTTGTTGGCCGAGTTGGTGCCGCTGCCGGAGAAGGTGACGGCGCCGGGCGTCTTCTTGGCGTAGTCCACCAGGTCTTTCAGGGTTTTGAACTGGCTTTTGACGGGGACAATGATGGCATCCGGCGTGTATTGGAAGAAATACACGTTGGCGATGTCGTCGGTCTTGTAGCCGACGTTCTGCGCCATCGGCTGCAGGATGATGTGCGGCAGGTTGGTGCCCATGATGGTGTAGCCGTCGCCGGGCATGCCGTTGAGCTGCGACCAAGCCTGGGCGCCGCCTGCGCCTTCCATGTACTGGATCACAAGGCTCTGGCCGGTGGTCTGCTTGAACGCCGGCTGCTGCAAGCGGGCGGTGATGTCAGATTCCCCGCCGGCATTGAACGGAATGATGTAGTTCACCTGTTTCGTTGGATAGTCCTGAGCCATTGACGGCCCGGCGCCGATCGCGGCGGCAAGGGCCGTGCAAGCGGCGAGGGTAATAATCTTCATCGTGCGCTCTCCGGAGGCGTGCTTCTTTTGGCCGGCACGTCCGCGCCAGCTTCTTGTTGCTTTTTGACGATTGCAGGATGTCACCCGCGAGCGACGGGTGTCAATCGAGCCTTCGCGCTCACTGCTCGTCGGGTCAACGGACACTCAGGGCCAAGCCGGTGCGCGGATCGCTTCGGTCCAGCCTTGCGTCGTCAGGTCGCTCCGGATCCGCCACGTCAGGATTTCGTCGATCAGCTCCCGGCGCTTGGATTGGTGGGCCGGGTCCGCCCATAAGTTGCGCAGCTCCTGCGGATCGGCCTGCAGATCGAACAACTGGCCTTCGTCGGTGTCGATGAAATGCACCAGCTTATAGTCGTGGCCGCGGATCATGGTCATGAACTGGGTGCCGTGGAAAATCTTGTCGCCGGCGTGCTCGGCGAAGACGTATCGCCGGGGGGTGGGCGCACCGCCGCTCAGGTAAGGCATGAGAGAGCGCGCTTCCATCCACCTGGGCGGCTGCAAGCCAGCAAGCTCAAGGATGGTCGGGCCAAAGTCGAACAACAGCGCCAGATCATCGATCCGCCGCCCGCCCGGGATGCGCCCCGGCGACCAGACAATGGCCGGCACTCGGATGCTCTGCTCGTACATCGACCACTTCTGGCTATGCCCGTGGTCGTTGAGGCAGTCGCCGTGGTCGGAGGTAAAGATGACGACCGTGTCGTCCAGCACGCCGCGCCGCTGCAGCGCCCCCAACAGGCTGCCGATCTGCGCGTCGATCATGGTGACGTTGGCGAAGTAGTGCTGCCGCTGCCGGCGGGTCTGCTCCGGGGTGGGGTTTTCCAGGTGGACGATGGCGTCGTGGTCCGTCGAGAGGTGCTGCGCGCGGAGCGCCTTCAGCGGGCCGGGCTGGCTGTCGTAGTCGGCCTGGTCGCCGATCGGCTCGGGCAGGTCGCGGCCGGCGTATTGTTCGAGCATGTCGGGCGTGGGATCGTAAGGCGGATGCGGGCCCGGGATGCCGATTTGCAGGAAGAACGGCTCGTCGCCCCGCCACGTGTCGAGCCATTGGCAGGCGAGGGCAGGGACAAAGTTGTCCGAGTGCAGCGCCGCCGGCAAGTCCCAGGTGAACGCCCCCATGCGGTCGCCGTAGTCGTTGCGCCGGCGGTGGGTGACGCGGCTGGGCTTCTCGTAGCCGGCGGACCAGATCGCCTTGTCCCAGTTGTCCATGAAGTAGGGCAGCGTGGGATTGGCTCGGTCCTTGTTCTCCACGACGTGCCGCTCATGGAAGCCGAACGGCGCCTCGAACGGCGACGTGTGCATCTTGCCGACGTTGACGGTGTGATAGCCGGCTTCGGCCAGTTGCCGCACCCAGGTATGGGTCCAGCGCTCGTCGTTGCGGAACACGCCGTTGGTGTGCGGATACAGGCCGGTGAACAGGCTGGCGCGGGAGGGCGCGCACGAGGGCGCGGTGACGAACATGCGGTCGAAATAAACCCCGTCGCGCAGGAGCTGGTCGAGGTTCGGCGTCACCATATACGGGTAGCCGGCGGCGGCGATGGTGTCGAAGCGCTGCTGGTCGGTGATGATGAAGACGATGTTGGGGCGGCGGGCGGCATCCATGGTCAGGCCTCGGTGAACAGCTTGGCTTCGTAGTACTGGCTGGGCGGCAGCGGGTTCTCGACGGCGCCGAACGCCTTGAACATGCCGTTGAAGGTGCCGAGCCAGCCGTCCACCGTCCCGTTCTTGGTCATCTGCGTCAGCTCGGCGCTGGTCAGCAGCTTGACGGTGGCGGCGACGGCGCGGACAGCCTCGACCGGCACGCCGAGGAAGTCGGCGGAAAGCTCGACCGAGCGGTCGAAATTGGCAACCCGCCAGTCCATCGCCTGCTTCAGCACGTGGACGAAACGGCGAACCAGGTCGGGGTTGGACTGCAAGGTGTCGTTGCCGGCGACGAAGGTGTTGATGAACGAGGTGCCAGGGTAGAACTCCTCGTCGTTGGCCAGCTCGTTCAGCTTCGGCGCCCGGCGCTTCATGATCTCGATCAGCGGATACCAGATGCCGGCGCCGTCGATCTGGCCCGAGGTGAAGGCGGCGACGATCGTGCTGGGGTCCATCGGCACGACGTCGATGTCCTTGATGCTCATGCCAGCCTTTTTGAGCGCAAGGCGCAGGATCATGTCGCCGGACGTGCCTTGCGGGACGCCGACTTTCTTGCCTTTGAGCGCCTGCATCGAGCCGATGCCCGGCTGGGCGATCACCCGGTCGCTGAACGTCAGCAGGTTGACGGCCACGATCTTGGTCCGCCCGCTGGCCGGCAGCCATAGCGCCCCCGGCCCGATCGCGCCGAAATCAAGGCTGCCGGCGCCCATCGCCTGGATCTGGATCGGGCCGTTGGTGAAAACCTTCACGTCCGGCGTCAGCCCGGCGGCTTTCCAGTATCCCTGGTCCGCGGCGATCGCGGGCAGGCTCGCGTTCTGGTAGTCGGCGATGTAGCCCATGCGGACGGTGTTGCTGGCGGCGCGTGCGGGCCGGGCCAATGGCAGGGCAGCGGTCGCGGCCATGATGCTGCGGCGGGAAAGCATTGCGGGTCTCCTCGTTATTGGCTCTGGTGATAAACGGCCCGCCAAACCTCGTTGCGGATGGCGGCGAACTCGGGGGAGAGGCGGATGTCCTCCGTTCTCGGGTAAGGCAGGCCGATATCGACGACGCGTTGCAGGCGGCCGGGCCGCGCAGCCATGACGGCGACGCGGTTGGCGATATAGACCGCCTCGTCCACGTCATGCGTGATGAACATGACCGTCCGCCGCTCGCGGCGCCAGGCTTCAAGCAGCCGGTCCTGCAGTTGCACCCGGGTCAGCGCGTCCAACGCCCCGAACGGCTCGTCCATCAGCAGGATCTTGGGGTTGACCGCGTAGGCGCGGGCGATGGCGCAGCGCTGCTTCATGCCGCCGGACAGGGTCTTTGGCAGCGAATTGGCAAAGTCGCGCAGGCCCACCAGGTCCATGAAATAGTCGGCGGTCTCGCGGCGCCGCGCCTTGCCCATGCGGGCGATCCGCAGGCCGAACTCGACGTTCTCGCGCACGGTGAGCCAAGGAAACAAGGCGTATTGCTGGAAGATGACGCCCCGCTCGGGGCCCGGGCCTTGCACCGGCGCGCCATCCACCAGGATCTGCCCCGAAGACGGCGCGAGCAGCCCGGCCGCGATGTTCATCGCCGTCGACTTGCCGCACCCGGACGGGCCGACAACGGTGACGAACTCGCCGTCCGCGATGTCGAGGTCCAGGCGGTCAAGCGCGAGAAGGTCGTCGCGTCCGGGCAGGCCGAACGTCTGGGAAACCTGCTGGAACGAGACCTTGGGCGTCATGCGCGCTCCTGCCAGCGCGTGAGCCGCTGCTCGGCGGACATGAGCAGCCGGTCCATCGCCAAGCCGACGATGCCGATGGCGATCAGGCAGACGAAGATCGTCGGCAGGTTGTAGTAAAGCTGCGCCTGCTGCATCCGGAAACCAAGGCCGGACTGGGCCGCGATCAGTTCCGCCGCGACCACGGTGGCCCACGAGGACCCGAGACCGATCCGCAGCCCCACCATGATGAACGGCAGCGACGCGGGCACGACCACGCGGCGGAAGATGGTCGCATCGCCCGCGCCCAGCACGCGGGCGGCGTTGATGAGCGTCTTGTCCACGCTGACGACGCCGCCATAGACCGCGATCACGCACGACAGGAACGAGGCCAGGAAGATCACGAACACCTTGGGCAGCTCGCCGATCCCCATGGTGACGATGGCCAGCGGGATGACGGCCAGCGGCGGGATCATGCGGAAGAACTGCACGTACGGTTCAATCAGGCCGCGCGCCGCGCCATACCAGCCCATGAGGAAGCCGACCGGGACCGCCGCCGCGGCGCCGAGAATGAACCCGGCAAGCACGCGCGCCAGGCTCGCCAGCGTGTCGGATTCGAGCTGGCCGCTTCGCAGCGACTTGACCGCCTGCGCCAGCACCGCCTGCGGCCCCGGCAACCCGGCGACGCCCGCGGCGGTGACGGCATACCACGCGGCGATCCCGAGCACGACGGCGGCGGCGTTGAGGGCAAGGCGGCTGTTGCGGCTCATGGCGTCACGGCAAACTCTTTGAGCATGGCTTCGTCCGGCGTCGCCCCCAGCCCCGGCTGCTCGCTCAGGGCCGCGAAGCCCTCGGCAATGCTGGCGAGCGGGCCGCACAGCAAGGTGCGGAGCGGGTTGGGGTTGCTGTCGATCTCCAGCGCCCCAAGTCCGCCGGCCGCGGCGAGCAGGTGCGCGGAGGCGAGCAGCCCGATGCCGCCGCCAAGCCAGTGCGGGCAATACGACAGCCCGGCGGCAACCACGGCGCGGGCGACGGGCAAGGTCGCGGACACGCCGCCCCATTTGCCGGCATCGGGCTGGACGATCCCGAGCGCACCGGCGGCGACGGCGGCGTCGAACGCCTCGCCGGAAAGGTTTTCCCCGGCGGCCAAGGGCATCGTCGCCTGGGCGGCCAGGGCCTGCCACTCGGCCCAGGGCCGGTCGGCGCGCAGGGGCTCCTCCAGCCAGGCAAGGCCGAAACGCCCCAGCGCCGGGGCGGCGTCCAGGGCTTGCTCCAGGGTCCAGGCCTGATTGGCGTCTGCCATCAAGGCGGCGTCGTCTCCGAGCGTGTCGCGCAAGGATCGCAGGTTCGCCCGGTCGCGGGCATGGCCGAAGCCGACTTTTAGCTTGAACGCCCGGTGGCCCTCGGCTTGGCGCTCGGCGGCGAGGGCTGCCGGGCCGTCCGGATTGAGGCCGCTGGCGTGGACCCGGATTTGCGGGTTCGTGCCGCCGAGCAGGCGGAACAGCGGCACGCCGGCGCGGCGGGCTTGCAGGTCCCAAAGAGCGATGTCGATGCCGGCGATGCCGTTGGCGAACGGCCCGGGCTCGCCGGATTGCAAGGCGAGCACGGCCGTGCGCTCGGTCAGCATCTGAAAGGCTTGGGCCGGGCCCGCGAACATCTGATCGACGGCAAGCGGCGCGATGACTTGATTGACCAACCGGGCGCGATACTCGGGGCCGACCGAGGGAAAGTTGCACCAAACCTCTCCCCAGCCGACCGCGCCGTCCCGGTCTTCGGCGCGGACCAGAACCATCGGCCGGTTCGTCATGGCGCCGAACGATGTGGTCACGGGCGCCGGGATCGGCGCGCGATAGACGCGGGCCTCGAGTGCGCGGAGCCGGAAGGGCGTCATGGGCGCGCTTTGAGCAGGCTGCCGGTATCGGGATGGAACAGGTGGCAGCGCGCCCCGTCGGCGGCAAGTGTGAGCCGGTCGCCGACGTGCGGCCGGGTCTCGGGCGGGACGCGGGCGACGTAGTCCGCCTCGCCCAGATGGAAGTGAATCAGGGTGTCGGAGCCGAGCGGCTCGACCAGGCCGACGGTGACGGGCAGGCCCGGCGCGCCGCTCGCCACGGGCAGCATGGCCTCCGGGCGAAGTCCCAGGACCGCGGGGCCTGACGGGCCGTCGAGCGGAATCCGCGTGCCGCCGGGGAGCGTCGCCGCGCCGCTGTCCAGGCTGACAGGAAAGAAGTTCATCGCCGGCGACCCGATGAACCCGGCGACGAAGCGGTTCGCCGGCGTCTCGTACACCTCCTCCGGCGTGCCGACCTGCTGGATGCGCCCGCCGTCCAGCACCACCAGGCGGTCCGCCATGGTCATGGCCTCCACCTGGTCGTGGGTGACGAAAACCGTGGTGATGCGGAGCTGCTGCGACAGCGCCTTGATCTCGGCCCGCACCTGGGTGCGCAGCTTGGCGTCGAGGTTGGAGAGCGGTTCGTCGAACAGGAACACTTGCGGCTCCCGCACCACGGCGCGGCCCATCGCCACGCGCTGCCGCTGCCCGCCGCTCAGCGCCTTGGGCCGCCGGCCGAGCAGCGGCTCCAGATGCAGCATCCGCGCGGCCCGCTCCACCTGGGCCGCGATCCGCGCCCGCGGCACGCCCCGCATCTCCAGCCCGAACGCCATGTTCTGCCGCACCGTCATGTGCGGGTACAGCGCGTAGTCCTGGAACACCATCGCCACGTCGCGCCGGGCCGGCGGCAGCTCGTTGACCCGGCGCTCGCCGATGTAGAGGTCGCCCGCCGTCGCCGCCTCCAGCCCGGCGATGATGCGCAGCAGCGTCGACTTGCCGCACCCGGACGGCCCGACGAACACGATGAACTCGTGGTCGGCCACGTCGAGGTCGAGCGGGGGAATCACCTCCAGCCCGCCGAAGCGCTTGACCAGCCCTTTCATGCGGATGGACGCCATCAGCCCTTCACCGCGCCGAGGGTGAGGCCGGAGATCAGCCACCGCTGCACAGCCGCGGCCAGCAGCAACGGCGGCAGCGCGATCAGCGTGGCCGCGGCCATCAGCCCGCCCCAGTCGGTCGCGCCCTCGCCGACGAAGTTGAACGCGGCGGCCACCAGCGTCTTGGTTTCCGAGTTCGACAGCACGAGGGCGAACAGGAAGTAGTTCCAGGAGAACACGAAGGCGAGGATGCCGGCCACCACCAGCCCGGCGCTGACCAGCGGCAGGGCGATGCGCCACAGGCTGCGCACCGGCCCGCAGCCGTCCACCTGCGCCGCCTCCAGAACGCTGCGCGGGATGGCATCGAACGACGGCAGCAGCACCCAGATGACGATCGGCATGGTGATCACGGCATGGGTCAGGATCAGCGCCCAGTAGGAGCCGATCAGCCCGATCTCGCGGAACATCACGTACCACGGCAGCAGGAACAGCGTGCCCGGCGCCATCCGCGCGGCGAGGGCGAGCAAGGCGGGCCAGGTGATCCGCGTCAGCGACACCGCGTAGGCCGCCGGCACGCCCAGCGCGATGCCGAGCAGGGTGGAGCCGGTGGTCACGATCAGGCTGTTGCGGGCATAGAGCACGAACGGGGTGGCGCGGAACAGGCGCACGTAGTTGTCCAGCGTCGGCGAGAACGTCAGGGTCGGCGGATAGGCGGTGACGTCGGCGGAGGATTTGAAGGAGGACGCGACCATCCAAGCCAGCGGCGTGACGATGATGACCGCCACCAGCAGGAGCTGAAGCGCGTTGAGGGCGCGAAGCCAGCGAGCCTCCTGCATCGCCTACCAGGCCACCCGGTTGCGCATCTGGTTCAGCAGCAGCACCGCCCCAAGCACGATGGCCGTCAGGGTAAGGGCCAGTGCCGCGGCATAGCCGAAGCGGAAGTATTCAAACGCCTCGCGGAAGCCGTAGATGTTGAGCGTGTTCGAGGCATCCGCCGGCCCGCCCTGCGTGGTGATGTAGATGATGTCGAAGAAACGCAGCAGGTCGACGCTGCGCAGCACCGTGGCGGTGGCGAGCGTCGGCAGCAGCAGCGGCAGGGTGATGCGATAGAACGTGCGCCATCCGTTGGCGCCGTCGATCTGCGCCGCCTCGTACACGCTGGGCGGCAAGGATTGCAGGCCGCCGAGCACGATCAGGGCGACGTAGGGCGCCCATTGCCAGGTGTCGATCACCGCGATGGTGGGGATGACCCATTGCGGCGAAGCGAGCCACGCGGAGGGCGCCAAGCCGATCTGTTGCAGCAGATAGTTGGCCGCCCCGATTGATGGGTCGAGGATGACGAGGAACATCATGGCCGCGACGACGGGAGGCAGCATGAACGGCGAGATCAGCAGCGAGCGCAGCGGCCCGGGCATACGCTTGGCGTTGAACAGCAGCAGGGCGAGGTATGTCCCGGCGACGAGCTGCAGCGCGAGTGAGGCAACGTAGAGCACAAGGCTCACGCGCAACCCGTTCCAGAACGTGTCGTCAGCCAGCATATTGGCGAAATTCGCCGCGCCGATGAACGTGCCGCCGCCGCCGAGCTCGACCTTTTGCAGGCTCAGCCAGCCGGTATACAGGAACGGGAAAGCGATCAGCAGCAGCGTGAATAGGACGGCTGGGGCGGCCAGGCCGGCGAGGCCCCAGCGCGTGCCGTTGGCTGGAGCCATTCTTAGATATTAGCCGCCGGAGATCAGCTTGGCCGCGTCCTGGTTCGCTTCCTTGCACGCGGCCTCCGGCGTCTCGGAGCCGAGCAGGACCTGGTCGACCATGTGCCCGATCACGCTGCGGGAGGCCGGGTTGGCGGTGATCGGGAAGCCCACCTCGGAGCTGCCGTCGCGGGCCACGTCCTGCAAGGCGGACTGCCATTCCTGCCGCACCGGCTCGGCCGCGAGCCACTCCTTCACCGTGGGCTTCTCGCTCACGGCGGCGCGCGGCGCGGCGACGCCGGCGAGCTGCAGCTTGGCCTGCATCTCGGGGCTGGTGGCCCATTGCACGAGATACCAGGCCGGTCCCTTATGCTGGCTGTAGGCCGAGATGGACAGGCCCCAGCCAATGGCCGTCGGCACCGACCCTGCGGGGCCGGGCGGCAACACTTTGATGCCGGTGTCCTTCAGCCGGGCATCGCCCTGCATCATCGAGGGATACTCGTTAGACGATTCAAACGCGATGGCGGCGCGCCCGGTGCGGTACAGCGAGCTGATCTGGTTAAAGGTGTAGTTCACCACCCCCGGCGGCCCATAATCCTTCAGCAGCCCGGCATAGAGCGCCGTCGCGGCCTGGACTGGCGCGGCGCAGAGGTCGGCCTTGCCATCCTTCATATACTGGCCGCCCATGTTGTGCATGACATTGCTGAACGTGTAGGCGACGGCATCGCGCAGCCCGCGGGAAACGAAGGGCGTGATGGCGGAGTCGCAATCCTTGATTTTCTTGGCCGTTTCGGGAAGATCTTGCAATCGAGCCGGGTAGGCAACGCCGCATTTTTTGAAGATGTCGGTGCGGTAGTAAACCACCGGCCCCTCGATGTTGGCCGGTATGCTGGTCAGCGTCCCGCCGATGGTCGCGGCCTTCACCAGCGCCGGGCTGATGCCTTGCAGGTCATAATCCGGCGCAACGTCGCCCTTGAACTGCGCGAGGTCGGCATACCAGCCCGCCTTCTGGAACTGCTCGCCTTCCCGCGAGACGAGGGTCATGAACACGTCAACCTCGTCGCTGCGGGAGTTCAGCACCGTCACCAGGCGCTGGCGCATCTGCTGCTCCTGGTAGGTGTCAACCTTCAGCGTCATGCCGGTCAGCGTCTCGAAATCCGCCTTGTTGGCCGTGATCGCCTTGCCGACCGCGTTGTTGTTGGCGAGGAACGAGACCGTCTGCCCCTTGTACTTCTGCCAATCGAAGTCGGCCGCGTGGGCGACCGCGGGAAGGGCGATCGCGGCGGCCATCAGGATGGGAAGCAGCGGTGTTCGCATCGGTCGTCTCCTCCGCCGGCCCGCTTGACGGGGCGTTGTATTTATAAGATCAGGCACGCCAGCGATAACGAAGCGGGTTTCAACCGTCAACCGCGCGCGCCCCGCGAGAGAGGACCGCCTTGACCCAAAGCACCGCGCCCCGGCTCACCGCCTTGGCCCGCCCGTCTGGCGCACTCGCGATGCTCGCCGTGGACCAGCGCGAGGGGCTGCGCGCCATGATGGCGCAGCACGCCGCAGGCCCGGTGCCGGACGCGGCGCTCACCGAATTCAAGCTGCAAGCCATCCGCGCGCTCACGCCCTATGCCTCGGCCGTGCTGATCGACCGGGAGCTTGCCTGGGACCAAGCCATTGCCGAGAACGCCGTGGCCCCGGATTGCGCCCTGATCGCCGCCGCCGACGTGCTCATCCCGAGCG
This sequence comes from Acetobacteraceae bacterium, assembly GCA_965217935.1. Lineage (GTDB taxonomy): Bacteria > Pseudomonadota > Alphaproteobacteria > Acetobacterales > Acetobacteraceae > JBBROS01. The sequence goes on from OZ244581.1 coordinate 3,459,808, forward strand.
CCGACGAGCTGGTCGCCGAGGTCGAGATCGATGACCTGGTCGTGCCCGAAACCGTTCGCGAGCAGGGCGCGGCGGCGATGAAGCTGCTGGTGCTGTGGCGTCCCGGCGAGCCGCCCGAGCCGCGCATCGCCATGGTCGACGACTTCATCGCCCGCTGCCGCCGCGGCGGCCTGCTCAGCATCGTCGAACCCGTCACCCGCCGCCCTCGCGCCGGCGGCGAATGGGACCGCGAGGCCGCCATCCTGCAAGCCGCCGCCGAACTGGGCGGGCGCGGGGCTGACATCTACAAGGGCGAGGTGCCCTATTTCGGCGTCGGCTCCGAGGCCGAGACCCGCGGCGCCTTTGCCGCCGTCAACCGCAGCGTTTCAAGCCCGTGGGTCGTGCTCTCCTCCGGCGTGCCGCAGGACGCGTTTCCGCAAGCGGTCGCCTGGGCCTGCGAGGAGGGCGCCTCGGGCTTCCTCGCCGGCCGCGCCGTTTGGGCCGGCACGATCGGCCAGCCCGACGTGCCGCGCGCTTTGCGGGAGGACGCGGCGCCGCGCCTGCAACGCCTCTGCGACGTGGTCGACCGCGCGGTCAGCCATTGAGCGGCAACCCGCGCGCGGCCCGCTTCCACGGCGAGGGCCGCCTCAGCATCGAACCGGCATCCGGCCTCGGTGCGGACGGGGTTCGCGTCGACGTGCTCGCCTGCGCCCTATGCGGCAGCGATCTCCGTCCGTGGCGCCAGGGCTGGCCGCGCACGCCGGGCCACGAGATTGCCGGACGGGTCAACCAGCCCGGCCACGCCATGCACGGACGGCGCGTAGCGGTTTACATTCCCGTCTTCTGCGGCTATTGCGCACAATGCCGCGCCGGCACAACCCAGCTCTGCGACACCGCCTCCTTGATCGGCTGGCAACGCCCCGGCGGTTACGCCGACCAAGTGCGCGTGCCGGAGCAATGCCTGTTGCCCGTGCCGGACGACATCCCCGACCACCTCGCCCCCCTGTTGCTCGACACCATCGGCACCAGCGCCCACGGCGTCCGCCTCGCCGCCCGCCTCGTCTCACCCGGCCCGGCGATGGTGATCGGCGCCGGACCAGTCGGTCTCGGCGGACTGCTGGTGCTGCGCCGGATGGGCTGGGGGCCGCTCTCGGTGCGGGAGCCGAACGCCTATCGCGCCGCGATGGCCGAGAGCCTGGGCGCCACGCCTGTCTCGCCCGAGCAGGCCCTGGCGGCGCCCGTCCCGCTGATCCTGGAATGCAGCGGCAAGGATGCCGGACGGCAGTTGGCGCTGGAGGCGGTCGCCGCCGGCGGCGCCGTTGTGCAATTGGGCGAATCCGAGCGCTGGAGCATCGACGAGACGAAGGCAGTGCGGCGGAAGGACTATGTCCTGATCCGCTCCTTCTATTTCCCGATCGGCGACTATGAAGCCAATTTAGAGCTGCTACGCGAGGACCGGGCCGACTATGCCCGCCTGATCGACGCCACCGCCACGCTGGATGGGCTGGAAACGTTGTTCGCGGAGTTCGCCCGCGGCGAGCGGCTGAAGCCGCTGCTATGCCCGGCGTAGCCCGGGTCGTCTGTTTCGGCCTGGCCGTCGCCGACCGGGTCTACCGCGTCGATGCGCTCCCGGGCGGGGAAGGCAAATATACTGCCAGCAGCTACAGCGAGACCGGCGGCGGGATTGCCGGCACGGCGGCCGTGGCGATCGCGGCGATGGGCGGCGAAGCGGCGTTCTGCGGCGCGGTCGGCGACGATGCGGCCGGGCAGTTCCTGGCCGCGGAGATGGAGCGGTCCGGCGTGGACCTCGCCGGTCTGCAAATCCGGCCGGGCCAGCGCACGCCAAGCGCCTGCGTCGTCGTGGACCGCGCCGGCGAGCGATGCCTGGTGGTGGACCGGGGAACCGCCGCGGCCGAACCGCCTGACCCGGCATTGCTGGCAGGGGCTCACGCCGTCCTGATCGACCATCGCGCGCCTTCTGCCGCAATGACGCTGCTGGCCACGATCCCTGCCAATGTGCCAAGCGTCCTTGACGCCGAGGGTGGCGACGCCGGCGACCTGCGCCAACTCGCCGCCGCTGTCAGCTATCCAATTTTCTCGCGGCAGGGCCTCGCAGTCATCGCGCCCGGCCTCCACCCGGACGCAGCGCTGCGCTCGCTTGATCACCCGCAGGCAGCCGCGTCCGGCGTCACCTTGGGCGCCTCGGGCAGCCTGTGGCTGATCCAGGGCACGATCCACCACGTTCCCGCCGTCCCTGTCGCCGTGCGCGACACCACGGGGTGCGGCGACGTCTTCCACGGCATATTCGCACTGGGCGTCGCGGAAGGCATGCCGCCGTTGCAGGCCGCCTGCTTCGCCTCCTTCGCTGCTGCATTCAAGGCTCGAAACGGAGAGGGGTGGCAAGGGATGCCGAATGGACAGGAGGCGAGGGCGGCCATGACTGGCGCCGGCGCCAGTCATGGCCGGTATTATGAGATTGATGGATTGCCGGGACGGAGCGGGTCGCGTAGCCGGGTCAGATGACGATCGCACCTGCCTGCTCCAGCTAGGTCGGCCACCGCTTCCCTGCGAGCTATGCTGGATTTTGGGTGACGCCGTAATCAGGCAGCGCTCTGGTTCGGCATGTCAGTGACCTCGACGCCGTTGCGGAATGTGACGCCCCGGACAACTTTGGGCAACTGGTTTCCCCCTTCAGGGCCCAGTCATCTCATAGATCGAAATACGGCCATTCTCAATGTTGTTACGCAAACCTTCCAGACCGTGTGAAAACGAATTGGGGCGGCCAACATTTGGACGGTTGCAAGCCGAGGGCGAGGTCAGGGCCCGTTTGCCGACTGGCGGCGGAGCTTTCTCTCCGCGAGAGTGGCTTCCAGCGTTTTGGAGCGATCCAGGTGGCCGTGCCGGCCATTCAGGCTCTCCTGGTGTTGGACGGGCGCTAGACGGCCCGCATCAGCCCCGGGACGCCAACCAGGTTGATGGCCCGTGTCATGTTGTAGGCGAGCGCCGTCAAGCTGAACTCCGCGCGCACCTTCTCCAGGCCGCGCATCAGGAACGCTCCCTGGTTCATCCACTGCTTGATGCTGCCGAACGGATGCTCGACCGTCTCGCGCCGCAGGTCGAGGATGCCGGGCCGTGCGGCCAGGCGCTGCTCCATGCGGTCCAGCACGGCCTCGCCCACCCAACGCGTGACATTGCGATGCGTGTTGCCCGTGCATTGGGGCCGCAGTTCGCAGTCCCGGCACGCGTGCCGGTTGGCATAATGAGGCCGCTCCGTGCCGCCCTTGGTTGAGCGGTAGAGCGGGTGCAAAAGCTGTCTGTTGGGGTAGGCGTAGGTGTCGGCCGCCGGGTCGTTAGGTGAACTCGTCCTTGCGGAACAAGCTATCTTTCACTTCCAAGCCGCGTTGCGGGCGCGCGACGTAGGCCTCTGTCCCGGCATTCTCGCAGGCCTGGATGTCCTCGCCCTTGTAGTAGCCGCGGTCCGCCACGGCCTGGATCGTCTCGACCCCGAGCGCCTCCTTGGCGGCCTGGGCGGTCTGCGCCAGCAGCCCAAGGTCGCTGCCGGCGTTCGTCACCTCGAATGCGGCAATCAGCTTGTGCTTGGCGTCCACTGCCGCCTGGGCGTTGTAATCCACGCCGACCTTGGAATGGGCTGCCATGGCCCGGCTGTCCGGGTCGGTCAGCGAGACTTGGCTCTCGCCCGTGCGCTCCAGTTCGGCCTGCAGCTCCGTGTAGCGGGTCCGGCGCTGCTTCAGGTTGGCGATCTTCTCGGCCAGAGTCTTCGCGCGGGCGCTGCTGGCCGGACTCTCCTCAGCGTCCGTGCGGTCGAGCCGTTCCAGGTCGTCGGCCAGGCGCTCCTCGGCCCAGGCGCTCCTCGGCATCGTGCAGGAACTTGGCCAGCTTCTCGCGGGTTAAGTTGCGGTCGCGGCTGTTGACCGCCTTGAGCCGAGCGCCGTCCACGGCAACCAGCTTGCGGCCATACAGGTCAAGCGTGCGGCACAGCAGCACGAACTCTTGGAATACCGCCTTGAACGCCACCCGGTTGTCGCGCCGAAAGTCGGCGATGGTCTTGAAGTCGGGCCGCAGGCCGCGCAGCAGTCAGATCACCTCAAGGTTGCGGTGCGTCTCGGCCTCAAGCCGGCGGCTGGACCGCACCCGGTTGAGATAGCCGTAAATGTAGAGCCGCAGCAGATCGGCCGGGTGATAGCCGGGCCGGCCCGTGTCCTTGGGCTGTACCCGGCCGAAGCCTGCCGCTGCAAGGTTCAGTCCATCGACGAACGCGTCGATGAAGCGGACCGAGTTCTCGGCAAGCACGTAGTCGTCCACGCGCGCGAGCAGTAGTTGGCTCTGGTCATGCTCGCAGCCTTCGATGTGGTGCACACTGCCAGGCTACCGACTTCGCGCCCGAGCCGGCCAGAATTTTCACACGGTCTGTTTTGTCTCATACCAACCCGCCTAAGAATTGACCTTTGCCCAAGCCCGATTGGTTACGGAGACGACCCGATCCAAATCATCAATGAAGAAGGTCCAGGCGTTGCGGCACGCCTCGACGATGGCGTCATAGCTCTCCCAAACCGTCATGTTCAGCGTGTTGCCGCGTAGATATTCCCGGACGTTTTCCAAGGGGGTTCAATTCAGGGCTGTAGGGTGCCAGCCGCACCAGCGTGGCAGTATCCGGCACGGCAAGCGCACCGCCCGTGCGATGCCATCCGGCGCCGTCGAGGACCAGCGCTGCATGGGCGCCGGGCACGACCCGCGCGCTGATCTGCCGCAGATGCAGGGTCATGGCATCGATGTTGACTGATGGCATGATTAGGGCTTCGCCGGCTGCGCGCGCTGGACGCACGGCGCCGAAGACATAGGCCCGGTCGCGGCGGCAATCGCGCTCGGCAACCGGGCACGAGCCGCGTTCGCCCTCGCCTTGCCATTGCATCCGGCTACGCCGGCCGGAACCTTTGGCAAGTCTCGCCCAAACCGCGCCCAGCGTCCCCTGGCTCACCGACGCGGCCGATGGCCTTCGGCCCTCAACCATCTTCGAACCAGACCTCTCCGGCCGGGCCGCCGTATCGCGCGGCCACGGCGCGGCAGACAATGTCGCTGACGTGTTTTTAAAAGCCGCCTCGTCGTCGGCATCCTTGCCCGGATGGGCCGGGCGCGCCTGCAAGCGGGTCAGGTTCAGCGTGCCCAGCCATGTGCCGGCCGTGGCAACATGCGCCGAGATCTTGAAACGCTGCTTGATCTCGCGTTGCAGATCAACGCAGCGCCACCGCACGACGGCGTGCCGGTCCAGGTCAGGCCCGTCGAGCGCACCCTGCTTGAGTTCGGCCATCTGCGCATCGCTCAGGTGCGGCGGCCGACCGGGAATAGGCTGGTTCGACAGCCCGGCAACCCCGCGGGCGATGGCAAGCAGGCGCCGAACACCGCGGCCATCGCGCAGACGCGAGGCGATCTGCCGCAGCGCGCCGGAGCTGTGTTCCGCGCGGGTGACCTCGACCGGCTGGCCCATGGCGCGAAGCCTTGCAAAGCAGAGGCCGCAGAGCGAATCAGATTTCAGCGCCGATGGAAATCCCGTTGCGAGTCAATGCTTTCGCGAGTTGGTGTAAGTTGAACACACCTCGCTGCTTCCTGGCTTGTCCCGTTTCGACGCCGGCGTCGTGCCAGTGCTCTGGTTTCCTGATCAGCGGCTTCGTGATCGCCTGGACAGTCGACCGGCGCCAGACACCAGCCGATTTTATCGTCAGCCGGCTTTCGCGCCTATACCCGGCCTTTTGGGCCTCCATCGCGATCACGGTTCTGCTCTCGGCCTGGGCACCGCTGCCCGGCGTCCACCTGACGCTGCCGCAGGTTCTGGCCAACTTGACGATGCTGCAGGAGTATTTGGGCGAGCCGCCAGCCGATGGGGTGTTCTGGAGCTTAACCGTCGAGCTGACCTTTTATGCGTGGGTCCTGGACATCTTTGCCTGCGGCTGTTGGCGCCTCTTGCATCGGCTGGCGTTCGGTTGGGTCTGCATGGCGCTTGCGGCGGTCGTCGCTGAGCAATGGGAGATGCATGCGCCTTGGCGGGTCACGCAAGTGCTCCTGCTCAAATGAGCGCCTTTTGTGGCCGGAGGCATGATGCTTTATCGGCTCTGGCAGCGGCAGCGCGCGGGCTGGTCGGCGGCAACGCTGGCGCTCTGCGTTCTGGCCATCGGCGCCGCTTACCAGCCCGTTCCCGCAGCGAGTTGCTTCATCGCTATGGGACCGATTGCCTGGACGACGCGGGGCGGATTGGGTTGGCTCGAAGCGGCGCCGCTTCTGTGGCTGGGATCGATTCCATGCGCGCTATAGCTGTCGCACGAAACGGTGGGCTTTACCGCTATCCGCGCATTGGACAGTGCCGGGGTTGACCATCTGATCGCACTGGCCGCCGCGATCATCGTCTCCCTGCTTTTGGCGAGCCTCATCTCCTTCGGCGTGGAGCGCCCCGCCCTGCGCCGCATCTGCCAGGTTTACAAGGACGCTTTGTCCGGGCGCGCGCCTTGGCGGCGTGGAAAACCGCAGCCGCTTTGACGGCCTCCGGCGCGACCGACTCATGCGCTGCCGCCGGGCGGATTGCCGGCACGGTGGCGTTCAGCGCATCGCCCGGGTCAGTCGGCTGACGGCCCGCGGCCGGCCGATCAGCGGCAGCAGGTCCGTGAGGTCCGGGCCTTGTTCCTCGCCGGTCAGGGCCAGGCGCAGCGGCAGGTGGAGGCGCTCGCCGTCACGCCCGGTCGTGCGGCGCAGCGCCTCGGTCCACGCGGGCCAAATGGCGGCGTCCCACGGTTCGGCGGGCAGTCCGTTCACGGCCTGTTGCAGAAAAAGGGCTTCGGCCGGCATCGGCGGCGCGGCGAAATCGTTGGCGACGATGTCCCACCAGGCGCGGGCTTCGGTCAGCAGGTCGAGGTGGCCGCGGACGGCGTGCCAGAACGGCTGGGCGGTGCCGGGGGGAAGGCGGGCTTGGACGGCCTCGAACGGGAGCGTCCGCAGATGGCGGCGGTTCAGGGCAAGGAGTTCAGAGGCATCGAACCGGGGGGCGGCCGTGCCGATCTGGGAGAGGTCGTAGGTTCGGGCGAGGGCTGCGGCAGGCGCGGGCGTTGGGGCGTTCGGGGCGCCGAGGGCGGCGAGATAGGCGGTCAGGGCCTCGGGTTCGATGCCGTCGCTGCGAAGTGCGCGCAGCGTGAGCGCCCGCGCGCCTTTGCCCGGTTTGGGGAGATCGAGGGCGGGAAGATGGGCATAGCGGATGCCGCCGGGGCGGGCGCCGAGGGCGGCGAGGATGTCCTGCTGGATGGCGGTGTTGGTAAGCTGGCCGCCCTCGCGGACGACGTGGGTGATGCCGAGGTCCTGGTCGTCGACGGCGGCGGCGAAGGCCTGCAACGGGGCGTCGTCGGCGCGGACCAGGATGGGGTCGCTGACGGTGGAAAGTTTGACGCGCTGGCGGCCGAGCGCCATGTCGCCCCATTCGGCGTCGACGCCGGAGAGGCGGAAGCGCCAGTAGGGGCGCTTGCCGCCGGCTTCGGCCCGGGCGCGCTGCTCGGGGGTGAGCTTGAGCATGGCGCGGTCGTAGATGGGCGAGAGGCCGCGGCGCTGGCGCTGGTCGCGCTTGGCGTTGAGCTCCTCCTCGCTCTCGAAGCACGGATAGAGGCGCCCGGCGGCGCGCAGTCGGTCGGCCGCGGCCTGATAGAGCGGGAGGCGGGCGGATTGCTGCACGGCCTGGTCCCAATCGAGGCCCAGCCAGGCGAGGTCGTGCGGGATGCTTTGCAGGCGTTCGGGGCGGACGCGGCCGGGGTCGGCGTCGTCGAGGCGGAGGAGGAGCCGGGCGCCATGCCGCCGGGCCAGCAGGTAGGCGACGAGGGCCTGGCGGGCTTGGGCGATGTCGAGCCAAGTGGCCGGGTTGGCGGCGAGGCGGAGCTTCATGATCCGAACCTGCTCGCGCGGCCCTACGAACTGGCCTTGAGGGCTTCGGCGAGATGGCGCCCCCAGGTTTCCATGCCCTGCTTGTCGGTCAGCAGGTCTTGCCGGATCTCGACCAGGGCGGCGTCCAGCCCGCGGGCGTCGCCGTGCCGGGGAACGGTGTAGTCGGTCTCCCGGCTGACCCGGTAAGGCTCGTTGTCGCCGATCTCAAGGCCGGTCCGGGCGTGTAGGCTGGCGATCAGCGTCCGGGCGAACCCGGCCGACGCGCCGTAGAGGATGCCGGCTTGCCAGCGGCGCGGGACGGCCATGAAAACCGGGGTGAAGCTGTGGATGCCGACGACCTTGGCGGCCTTGCCCTCGGCTTGGCGGCGGTCCAGCGCTTCGGCCACCGCGTCGCGGAACGGGTGGAAGTAGTCCCTTGCCCGGCGGTCGCGGTCCTCTTGCGAGAGGTTTTGGTTGCCGGGGATCTCGGTGTCCTCGCTGACGGCGGGAATGCTGCTGGGGACGCCTTCGGGCCGGTTGCAGTCGATCAGAAGGCGGGAGAAGCCGGAGAGGTAAAGGGGCGCGTCGAGCAGTTCGGCCAGGTGGCGGGCGGTCCCGGCCGCGCCGATGTCCCAGGCGATGTGACGGCCCAGGTCAGACTCGTTGAGCCCGAGGCGGTCGTATTCGTCGGGGATATAATTGGAAGCGTGCTCGCAGAGCAGGACGTAGGGCGACGCGCCGCGCTCGTTGACGATGCTGACCGGCTCGATCATGCAGGGACGATCTCGTCGGTGTGGACCAGGAACCCGGCCAGGCGGCAGTTGCCGAAGGTGGTGGTGAGCGCGACGTCGGTGGCGTCCCGCCCGCGGGCCATCAGGATGCGGCCGATCCTCGGGACGTTGTGGCGCGCGTCCAGCGTATGCCACTCGCCGCCGAGATAGGCGTCGAACCAGGCGCTGAAATCCATCGGCGCGTCGGCCGGGGGGACGCCGATGTCGCCCAGGTAGCCGGTGCAGTAGCGGGCGGGGATGTTCATGCAGCGGCACAGCGTGACGGCGAGGTGGGCGAAGTCGCGGCAGACGCCGTAGCGGCCGGCATGAGCGTCGTGGGCGGTGCGGGTGGGGTCAGCGTGCTCGTAGCCGAAGGTGATGCGGTCGTGGGCGTAGTCGCAGATGGCCTCGATGCGGGGCCAGCCGGGTTCGGCGGCGCCGAACAGGGACCAGGCGAGGTCGCTGAGCCTGTCGGTATCGCAGTAGCGGCTGCCGAGCAGGAACACGAGCACGTCGTCGGGAAGCTCCTGGACCGGGTGCTGGATGGCGCCGGGGGATTGGCGGTCGGGCTCGCCGGTGTCCTCGATGTCGAAGCTGGTGGAGATGGTCAGCCGCCCGGCGGGGGCCAGGATGCGGGTGCAGGCGTTGCCGAACCCGTCGGTGTAGTCCCGGGCTTCGATCGGGGGGTTGAACTGGATCTGGTGCGGCGTTCGCAGATCCCTGGTGCGGGAGGGGTGGACGCTGAGGTTGAGCAGCATGGGGGTCGGCTGCTGGCTGTCATAGGCGATCTCGTAGCCGGCGCGGATGAGCATGAGGCGGTCCTTTCGTTGCGGTCAGGCCTGGCGGCGGAGGGGTTGCGGGGCATCGTTGGAGGTGACTTGGACTTCGACGGTCATGCCGAGATTGTCGGCCGGGAAGCCGGTGTAGGTTCCTTGCAGGGGCACGGCTTGCCCCGGATCGCGGGCGACGGCGACGCGGATCAGGTCCTTGTTGCCCACGATGCCGTTGGTCGGGTCGAACTCGACCCACCCGGCGCCGGGAAGATAGATGCGCGCCCAGGCGTGGGTGGCGCCGCCGCCGAGGTAAGGCCCGCCGTCGAGACCGGGGGAGTAGATGTAGCCGGAGACGAAGCGGGCGGCGAACCCGAGGGCGCGGGCGGCTTCCATCATCAATATGGCGTAGTCCCGGCAGGTGCCGCTGCCGAGGTGAAGCGTGCGGGTCGGGTCCTGGATGCCGCGCTCGTGCCGGGCGAGGTAGGTGAAGTCGCGCTTGATGCCGCGGGTCATGGCGGCGAGGAGATCGACGGTGGGGGTTGGGCCGTCCGGGCGGAGGAACGACCGCGCCCAGGCGTCGATCTGGCGTTCCGGGTCCGGGTAGTGGCGCTCGATGGAACGGGCGAGGTCCGGCATTTCCTCCTGGGCATAGGCGACCGGGTAGGTTGTGGCGTGCGGGTCGAGCTTGAAGTCGAGCACGTTGTGCGGCGAGTGGTCGAGGGTGCTGACGCTCTCGATGCGGAGCTCGCGGGCGCGGCGGCTGAACGTCACGACGGCGACGCTGTTGCCGAACACGTCATGGACCCAGCGCACCTCTTTCGGCGCCGGGGTGATGTTGATGCGGGCCTCGATCAGGCGCTGGTCGTGGCCCTCGCGCGGGCGGAGCATCATACGGTGCTCGCCGAACGCGACGGGTTGCCGGTAGGTATAGGCGGTGAGGTGTCGTACGGTTAGGATGGGCAAGTTCGGCTCATATCGCAGCGCACAATCCCGGAGCCTAGCATGGGAGTTCGGGATTGGTAGGGGTTTTGCGCCGGTTCGCGGCCGGGATCGCGCTCACGCCGGATGATCGGGCAAGACGAGTTCAAGGCCCAGCTTGGAAGCGAGGGGCAGACGATGACGGTTGACCGGAGCCGCGCAGGTCCGGACTAGAAATCAAGGTCTGCGTAATGGCCGGGCGGGGTGACGCCCGGGACCCGGTCGGCCAGCAGCGCGCGGAAGCTGGGGCGGGATTTCACCTTGGCATACCAGTCCCGCACCGCCGCCGAGACCGTCCAGTCCACGTCGCTGGCGAAGTCGAGCGCGGAGAGGTGCCCGGCGGCGGCGAAGTCGGCGTAGGACAGAGATGGCCCGGCGAGCCAGGTCCGGTTCTCGGCCAGCCAGCCGATGTAGGTCAGGTGATGGCGCAGGTTGCCGTAGCCCGCGCGCAACGCCCCCGCATCCGGGTTGCCGCGGCCGAGCAGCCGCTTCATGAACCGCTCGCCCAGCAGGTTGCGGGTGACCTCGTCGGCGAACTTGCCGTCGAACCAGGCGACCAGGCGGCGGACCTCGACCCGTTCGGCCAGGGTGCGGCCCATGAGCGGGGTGTCGGGGTAGGCCTCTTCAAGGTATTCGCAGATAACCCCCGAGTCCGGGACGACCAAGCCGTTTTCCTCGACCAAGGTGGGCACGGTGCAGGCGGCGTTCATCTCGAGATACTCCTCGCGCCGCTCCCACACCTTCTCGACCTGCAACTCAAACGGCAGCCGCTTTTCGGCCAGGACCAGCCGGACCTTGCGGGAGAAGGGCGAGAGCGGGAGGTGGTACAAAAGTCGCATGTCCGCACTATCGCACCCTGCCTCGCTGCCGCCAATGCGTCAGGCGCGCAACGCCTGCTCCTCCTGCATCGGCGCCGGCAGATACTTGACGTATTCCTTCGGCGCCACCTGCCAGAACTTCGGCAGCTCGCGCTCCCAGTCATGCAGCATCATCGCGGCGAAGCGGCTCTGCGTCTCGTCCGCGTGGCGCTGCACCAGGTCGCGCAGCACGCCTTGCCAGTGCGGATGCCCCACCCGCTGCCAAAGCAGCGTCTCCGGGTTGACCCGGCGCTCGAACAGATCCTCCGCGTCGTAGACGAACGCCTGGCCGCCCGTGAACCCGGCGCCGAAATTGTCGCCCACCGCGCCCAGCAAGACGACGGTGCCGCCGGTCATGTATTCGCAGCCGTTGCTGCCGCAGCCTTCGACCACGGCTGTGGCGCCGCTGTTGCGCACGGCGAAGCGCTCGCCCGCCTGCCCGGCCGCGAACAGGGTGCCAGCGGTCGCGCCATAAAGCACCGTGTTGCCAATGATGGTGTTCTGGTTGCTGACCAGACGGGAACTCGGGGCGGTGCGGACGACGATCGTCGCCCCCGAAAGGCCCTTGCCCACGTAGTCGTTGGCGTCGCCGAGCACTTCAAGCTTCAGGCCCTGCACGGCGAAGGCGCCGAGGGATTGGCCGGCGGAGCCGCGGAGACGGACCTGGAGATGGCCGGGCTGCAGGCCGAACATGCCGTATTTGCGGGTGATCTTGGACGACAATTTAGTGCCGACCGCGCGGTGGGTGTTGCGGACGGCATACTGCAACTGCATCTTCTCGCCCCGCTCGAACATCGGCCCGGCGTCCTCGATCATCTGCGCGTCGAGCGTTTCCGGCACCTCGTTGCGGCCCTCGCGGGTGCAGTAGCGGGCATGGCCGCCGGGGTCCGCTTGCGCGAGCAGCGGGTTGAGGTCGAGGTCGTCGAGCAGGTTGGAGCCGCGGCTGACCTGCTGCAGCAGGTCGGTGCGCCCGATCACGTCAGCGAGGCGGCGCACGCCGAGCGACGCCAGGATGTTGCGCACGTCCTCGGCGATGAAGCTGAACAGGTTGATGACCTTCTCCGGCGTGCCCTCGAACTTGGCGCGCAACGCCTCGTCCTGGGTGCAGACGCCGACCGGGCAGGTGTTGCTGTGGCACTGCCGCACCATGATGCAGCCCATCGCCACCAGGCTCGCGGTGCCGATGCCGAACTCCTCGGCGCCCAGCATGGCGGCGACCACCACGTCGCGCCCGGTCTTGATGCCGCCGTCGGTGCGAAGCTTCACCCGGTGGCGCAGCCGATTCAGCGTCAGCACCTGGTGCGCCTCGGACAGGCCCATCTCCCAGGGCAGGCCCGCGTACTTGACGCTGGTCTGCGGGCTGGCGCCGGTGCCGCCGCTGTGGCCGCTGATCAGGATCGCGTCGGCGCGCGCCTTCGCCACCCCGGCTGCGATGGCGCCGATGCCGCTGCGCGAGACGAGCTTGACGCACACCGTCGCGTCCGGGTTGATCTGCTTGAGGTCATAGATAAGCTGGGCCAGGTCCTCGATCGAGTAGATGTCGTGGTGCGGCGGCGGGCTGATCAGCGTGACCCCCGGCGTCGAGTGGCGCAACTTCGCGATCAGGCCGGTGACCTTGAAGCCGGGGAGCTGGCCGCCCTCGCCGGGCTTGGCGCCCTGGGCGATCTTGATCTCGATCTCGCGGCAGGCGTTGAGGTATTCCGCGGTAACGCCGAAGCGCCCGGAGGCGATCTGCTTGATGGCGCTGTTGGCGTTGTCGCCGTTGGCGCGCGGGGTGGCGCGGGCCGGGTCCTCGCCGCCCTCGCCGCTGTCGCTGCGCGCGCCGATGCGGTTCATGGCGATGCTGAGCGTCTCGTGCGCCTCGGGGCCGAGGGCGCCCAAGGAGATGCCGGGGGCGACAAGCCGCTTCCTGATCTCGGTGATGCTTTCCACGTCGTCAACGCCGATGGGGGTGACGATGTCGGTGCGGAAATCCAGCAGGTCGCGCAGCGCCACGGGCTTTTGCCGGCGCACCCCGTCGGCGTAGCGGCGGTAGGTCTCGTAGCTGTCGGAGGCGACGGCCGCTTGCAGGGTGTGGATCAGGCCGCCGTCGAAGGCGTGGGTCTCGCCGCGGCGGCGCAGCTTGTAGACGCCGCCCACGGGCAGCGTCGCGGCCTCGCCGTCCCAGGCGGCGGCATGCAGGCCGAGCACCTTGCGGGCGATGCCCGATAGGCCGATGCCACTGATGCGCGACTGCATGCCGGGGAAGAACTCGGCGACGAGCGCGCGGCTGAGGCCGATGGCCTCGAAGTTGTAGCCGCCGCGGTAGCTGCTGAGAACGGAGATGCCGATCTTGGACATCGTCTTCAGCAGGCCCTTGTCGATGGCCTTCTTGTAGCGCTGCACCGCCTCCTTCAGCGAGATGGCGCCGAACAGGCCGCGGCGCTGGCGGTCGGCGATGCTTTCCTGGGCCAGATAGGCGTTGACGGTGGTGGCGCCGACGCCGATCAGCACGGCGAAGTAGTGCACGTCCAGGCACTCGGCACAGCGCACGTTGAGGCTGGTGAAGGTGCGCAGGCTGTGGCGCACGAGGTAGGTGTGGACGGCGGCGGTGGCGAGGATCATCGGGATGGGCGCCCTCTGCTCCCCTTGCGCCTCGTCGGTGATGATGACGTGGGCGCAACCGGCGCGGACGCCTTCCTCGGCCTCGCGGCGGATGCGCTCGATGGCGGCGCGCAGGCCGTCCTCGCCGTCGCTGACCGGGAAGGTGCAGTCGACCCGGCAGGCTCGGTCGCCAATGGTCTGGTCCATCGCGGCAAATTCGGCGGTGGAGAGAACGGGGCTTTCAAGCTGGAGCAGGTCGCATTGCTGGCTGTCCTGGTCGAGCACGTTGCCCAGGTTGCCGAGCCGGGTCTTCAGCGACATGACGCGGGTCTCGCGCAGGCTGTCGATCGGCGGGTTGGTGACCTGGGCGAAGGACTGGCGGAAGTAGTGGTGCAGCCCGCGGTACTTCTCGCTCAGCACGGCGACGGGGGTGTCGTCGCCCATGCTGCCGACGGCTTCGGCCGAGGTCTCCACCATCGGGTGCAGGATCATCTCCAGCTCTTCGAGGGTCATGCCGACGCCGAGCTGGCGGCGGCGAAGCTCCTCGCCGTCGTAGAGCACGGGTTCGGGCGCGTCGGTTTTCACCACCTGGTCGATCTTGGTGATGCGGCGGGTCCAGTCGGCGTAGGGATAGCGGGCGGCGAGCAGGTCTTTCAGCGCGTCGTCGGCGTAGAAGGCGGGGCCGTGCAGGTCGACGGCGATGGTCTGGCCGGGGCCGACGCGGCCCTTGGCGACGATCTCGGTCTCGGAGAACTTCACCATGCCGGTTTCGGAGCCGACCACGAGCAGGTCGTTGTCGGTGATGGTGTAGCGCAGCGGGCGCAGGCCGTTGCGGTCAAGCCCGGCGATGACCCAGCGGCCGTCCGTGGCAGCGATGGCGGCTGGGCCGTCCCAGGGTTCCATGACGGCGTTGCAGTACAGGAACATGTCCTGGTGCGCCCGGGGCATGGTGGCGTCGTTGCTGATGCTGGCCGGGATCATCAGCGCCTTGGCCATCGGCGCGTCGCGCCCGGCGCGGACCAGCAACTCGAACACGCCGTCCAGCGTGGCGGTGTCCGAGCCGCCGACCTGGACCACGGGCTTGATGTCCTCGACATAATCGCCGAGCTCGCCGGCTTCGAGCCGGGTCTCGTGGCTCTTCATCCAGTTGACGTTGCCGTGGATGGTGTTGATCTCGCCGTTGTGGGCGAGCATCCGGAACGGCTGCGCGAGACGCCAGGTGGGGAAGGTGTTGGTCGAATAACGCTGGTGGTAGATGGCGAAGCGGCTGACGAAGCGGGCGTCCTGCAGGTCCGGGTAGAACTCCGTCAGGCTCTCGGCCAGGAACATGCCCTTGTAGATGATGCCGCGGCAGGACAGCGAGCAGATGTAAAGCTCGCCCACCTGGGCGGCGATGGCCTCTTTCTCGATGCGGCGGCGGATGACGTAGAGGTCGCGCTCGAAGGCGTCGGGGTCGCCGCCTTTGCCGCGGATCATGATCTGCTCGATCTCGGGGCGGGTGGCGTTGGCCTTCTCGCCGATGCAGGCGACCTCGATCGGCACCTGGCGCCAGCCGTAGATGCCGTAGCCGAAGGCCAGGATCTCGGTCTCGACGATCTGGCGGCAGCGCTCCTGCGCGCCGAGGTCGGTCTTGGGCAGGAACACCATGCCGACGGCGACGGGGTCGCGCCCGGGCTCGTGGCCGCTGCGGCGGATGGCGCCGGCGAAGAAGTCCTGCGGGATCTCGATGTGGATGCCCGCGCCGTCGCCGGTCTTGCCGTCGGCGTCGACAGCGCCGCGGTGCCAGACGGCGCGCAGCGCGTCGATGCCGGCCTGGACGACGTCGCGGCGGGGCTTGCCGTCGAGGGCGACGACGACGCCGACGCCGCAGGCATCGTGCTCCTGGCTGGGGTCGTACGTGTGCTTGAGGCGGGCGGCGTTGGCGTGCCAGTCGGCGATGAAGTTGGCGGCGGTCATAGCGTGATCCCCCGGCGGCGCAGGTCCGCGGCGTGCTTCTCGATCGCGTCCCGGCCCACTCGCTGCCCCCAAGCCTGTCCCGCGACGACGCTTTCCTGGCCGATTTTCGGGGCCGCCGCGACCACGCGCTGCCCGAGCGGCGAGCGATAAAACGCGACCAGCTGGTTCATTTCGTCCACCGTGTAGTTGGAAGCGTAGATCTCGGCCAGCATCGCCAACAGCTCGCCGATCCGCGCCTTCAACTCCGGCAACAGCAACTCGTCCACGGCCTTGGCGGTTTCCTCGGCCGTCTTGCCGGGCGCGCGTTGGAAAATCGCGATCATCTGTCCGCGAAGCAGCGTCAGCATCTGCGTCGCCGTCGCCTCCGCGCCCGAGGCGTTCAGCAACTCGCGCGCGGCGGTGCGGGTCTCGTCGGTCACGTTCGGCAGGCCGGCGGGCGGTGCGGGCGCTTGCGCGTGGGCGGCGGGGATGACCAGGCCGAGGGCGAGCAGGGCGACGGTGATCCTGGACATCGGCCTCACTCCGCCGCCACGGCCAAAGCCGGCTGCTGCATGTGCTTGTGCATCGCCGCCGCCGCGTCCCGCCCGTCGCGAATGGCCCAGACGACGAGGCTCGCGCCGCGAACGATGTCGCCGGCGGCGAACACGCCCGGCAGCGTGGTCATGGCGGTGCGGTGGTCGGTCTTGAGCGTGCCCCAGCGGCTGACCTCAAGGCCGGGCTGGTCCCACAGCCGGGGCAGCTCCTCCGGGTCGAAGCCGAGCGCCTTGATCACGAGGTCGGCCTCGATGACGTGGCGCTCCTCGCCCGGCTCCACGGATTGGCGGCCGGTGGCGTCGGGCATCCCGAGGCGCATCGCCTGCACGCGGACGCCGCTCACGTGCCCGTCCCCGAGGAAGGCTTCGGGCGCGCTGAGCCAGGCGAACCGGATGCCCTCTTCCTCGGCGTTCTTCACCTCGCGCATGGAGCCGGGCATGTTGGCCCTGTCGCGCCGGTAGAGGCAGGTGACGCTGGCGGCCCCCTGGCGGACGGCGGTGCGGACGCAATCCATCGCGGTGTCGCCGCCGCCGATGACGACGACCCGCTTGCCCTCGGCGCTCAACGCGCCGCTGTCGAAGGCGGGAACGGCGTCGCCGAGGCCCTTGCGGTTGCTGGCGGTGAGGAAGGTCATGGCGGGAACGATGCCTTCAAGGCCGGCGCCCACGCCCGCGATGTCGCGCACCTTGTAAACGCCGGTGGCGATTAGCACGGTGTCATGGCGGCTGCGCAGGTCGGCGAAGGAAAGGGTTTCGCCCAGGCTGACGCCGAGGTGGAACGTGATGCCGCCCTCTTCGAGCAGCTTCCAGCGCCTGAGCACGATGTCCTTCTCCAGCTTGAAGCCGGGGATGCCGTAGATCATCAGGCCGCCCGCGCGGTCGTAGCGGTCGTAGACATGGACCTGGTAGCCAAGGGTGCGCAGGCGCTCGGCGGCGGCGAGGCCCCCAGGCCCGGCGCCGACGATGCCGACCGATTGCGGACGCTCCTGGCGCGGACGCGGAGGCTTCACCCAACCCTGCTCCCAGGCATGGTCGGTGATGAAGCGCTCGACGGCGCCGATGGTGACGCTGTCGAAGCCCTTCTCGATGACGCAGTTGCCTTCGCACAGCCGGTCCTGCGGGCAGATGCGGCCGCAGACTTCGGGGAAGGTGTTGGTGGCGGCGCTGACCTCGTAGGCTTCCTGCATCCGGTTTTCGGCCGTGAGCTTCAGCCAGTCGGGGATGTTGTTGGAGAGCGGGCAATGCACCTGGCAGAACGGGACGCCGCATTGGCTGCAGCGGCTGGCCTGCTCGCCGGCGGCGGCCGGGTCGAAGTCGTCGTAAATTTCGGCAAAGTCCTCACGCCTCATGCTGACGGCGCGCTTGGCCGGCGGTTGCTGCGGCAGGTTGACGAATTGCAGCATTCGGTCAGCCATGGCGGCGCTCCATCGAGATCACTATGATTTGTGCTTTGATGTTATGGGACCGACTGCCTTGCGGGGAAAGGCTAAAACGACATTTAGGACAGCAAATCTGTCCCAGAACGGCCATTTTTCCATATTGCTTGGCTCTGCGGCCGGATTGCCAAGCCTAAAAAGGCCCGAGTTGGACCAATCAATCAGCTCGGGACGTCCTCCCGCTTGCCGCCTCCGACCCGGTAACGATCGAGGTAGGCCGGCACGACCAAGTCGATCGGCGTCGGGGTGATGCCAAGCTCGGTCAGGCCCGGCATCTTCGGATCGGCAACGTTGTCGCGCTGCAGCAGCAGCAGTTGATCGCGGGTGAAAGGCTTGCCCGGCACAAGCTCGCCCAGCCGGGCCTGGAGCCGGGCCAGCCCCGCGGGAACGTTCCACATGAAACGGCGGCGGTTGGTTTCGTCGAGGATGAATTGCAGCAGTTCGCGGAAGGTATACACCTGCGGGCCGGCCAGCTCGTAGGTGACGCCGGGCGCGTCGTCGCGGGTAAGGCCGGCCACGATCGCGTCGGCGACGTCGCCGACGTAGACCGGCTGGAACCGCGTGCTGCCGTGGATCACCGGCATCACGGGCGAGTACATCGCCAGCGAGCCGAAGCGGTTGAAGAACTTGTCCTCGGCCCCGAACACGATCGAAGGCCGCATCACGACCGCGCCGGGCAGCGCCGCGCGCACGGCCGCCTCGCCCTCGGCCTTGGTGCGCGCGTATTCGCTTTGGCTTGCCGGGTCGGCGCCGATCGCGGAGATCTGCACGAGCCGCTTCACCCCGGCCGAGGCGGCGGCGACGGCGACCCGGCCCGCGCCCTCGGCCTGGGTGCGCTGGAAATCGCCGGGCTGCTTCTCGGCCAGGATGCCAACCAGGTTGACGACCATATCGGCCCCGTCGACGGCGCGCTGGACCGTGGATTCGTTGCCGATCGAGACGTAAAGCGGCACCACCTGGCCGACGCGGCCGGTGGTCATCAGATCCTTCGCGTGCTCGGTGTTGCGGCCCGCGACGCGCACGATCTGGCCCTGGGCGGCCAAGCGCTTGACGACGTAGCGCCCGATGAACCCGCTGCCGCCGATAACCGTCGCCACGCTGCGCGTCGCCATTCACCCAACCTTTATTGCCAGCAGCCCTTACTACGTGCCGATCGGGCCGGTCTCAAGGGCCTGGCTCGGCCCATGTCGTATGGACTGTGGAACGGCGACACCTGCAGAGTGAGATGAGGTTCTTGGGCGAGACAGCACATCACGGACAGCGCGGCTGCACCGGAGCGGCGTGTCGCATGGAGCCAAGGAGCGGGCGCAGGCGGCCCCGCCTTGTCTCAGGCTAGGCAGGACGGACGCAGGTCGGGTATCCAAGCTCCGCCATGCGGTTGAGCGCCTGAACGGCGGCGCCCGGCCTCGCTCGCCCGACGCTTATCCGTGGGCGAGCGCGCCTTCCGCCGGCACTCCACCTGCCGCGCGGACAGGTTTCCGGCTGCGGGGATTCCGCACGAAATTGCCTCATTGCTTTTTGGCAATGCACCGAGCCCATCGGCGATCTGACCAAGGGTGCGCTCAACCGCATGCCGGAACCGGGACGCTCCAACTCCGTCCGTGGCGCCTGATCCTCGGACGGGGCTGGGGCGCCTGCGCCGACATGCCTGCTCCGTACGGCACGGATTCGCCGCTTCCAACCGTGTCCCCGTCGCCGGCCGCTGCAAATCAGCCCTCGTCGACGATTTTCGGGCCAGCGAACCGCCGGTTCGCCAGGCCATCCCACAAGCGGCCAGCGATGGCGGCAAAGGCTCTGGCGGCCGGGCTGCCGGGGGCGCTGGCGGTGATGGGCTGCCCCTCGTCGGCGGTGACGCGGATATCGAGCAGGAGGGGGACTTCGCCGAGGAACGGAACCCCGAGCGTTTCCGCCTCGCGCCTGGCCCCGCCATGCCCGAACAGGGGCGTCTCGTGGCCGCAGTTGGGGCAGCAGAACACGCTCATGTTCTCGATCAGGCCGAGGACGGGCACCATGGTCTTCTCGAACATGCGCACGCCGCGGCGGGCGTCGATCAGCGCGATGTCCTGCGGCGTGCTGACGATCACGGCGCCGGCGAGGCTGACACGCTGCGCCATAGTGAGCTGGGCGTCGCCGGTGCCGGGCGGCATGTCGACCACCAGGATGTCGAGCGCGCCCCAGGCGACCTGGCCCATCATCTGCTCAAGCGCGCTCATCACCATCGGGCCGCGCCAGATCATGGCGCTGTCCGGGTCGACGAGGAAGCCGATGGACATGGCCTTGAGGCCCCAGGCCTGGAGCGGCAGCATGCGGCCGCCGTCGATCTCGGGCTTGGCGTCGAGGCCCAGCATCCGGGGCAGGCTGGGGCCGTAGATGTCGGCGTCGAGCAGGCCGACGCGGAGGCCTTGCTGCGCGAGGGCGACGGCGAGGTTGACGGCGACGGTGCTCTTGCCGACGCCGCCCTTGCCGGACGCGACGGCGACGATGTGCTGCACGTCGGGGAGCAAAGGGGCCTTGCCCGGCGCCGGGGCGCGCTGGGCCGCCGCCGCGGGCCTGGGCGCCGGCTGGGGCGTTCCGTGGGTCGCTCCCTGGGTCGCTCCCTGGGGGCGGTGCGCGGTGAGCACGACGGTGGCGTTGTTGATGCCGGGCTGCTTGGCAAGCAGGCTCTCGGCGTGGCGGCGCACGGCTTCCATGGCTGGGGCGTTGGCGCGCTCGGTTTTCAGCGCGACGTGGACGAGGCCGTCGCGCTCGTCGAGGCTGTCGACCAGGCCTGCGGAGACGACGTCCATGTCCACGCCCGGCAGCGCCACCGTGCGGAGAACGTCGTAGAGCCGGTCGGCCTTCGATGACGGCATCGCTTGTAAACCTTCCTTGAGTGGTCAATATGCCGCGAGTGCGCGGCTGCTGCCATGTTGGCGCATAGTGCAGGCGGACATGGCCCAAGCCGTGTCGGCTGCCAAGGGGAGAACGGGTTACGGATGAGTTGGAACAGCGGCGGCGGGCCTAGCCCGTGGGGCAACCCGGGCGGCAAGCAGCCCCCGCGAGGCGATCGCGGCGGCAAGGGCGACGGCGAGCCGACGCGCGGTCCTTGGGGCGCTGGCGGGCGGGGGCAGGCCGCCGGCGGGTTGCCGGACCTTGATGAGCTGATCGCGAAGATGCAGGAGAAGGCCCGGCGGTTCGTGCCGGGCGGGCCAGGCGGCTTCGGGGGCCGTGGCGGGCGCGGGCAGGGACGGCTGATCGCGCTGTTCGCGGCCGTGGCCGTGGCGATCTGGCTGGCCAGCGGGTTCTACCGGGTGCAGCCGGACGAGCAAGGCGTGGTGATGCGCTTCGGCGCGTTCAACCGGACGACGCTGCCGGGGTTGAACTACCATATCCCCTGGCCGGTGGAGTACGCCTTGACGCCGGCGGTGACGCGGATCAACCGGATCGAGGTCGGGTTCCGCGGCAATGCGTCGGACCCAAACATCACGCTGAACACGCGCGGGCGGGACTTGCCGGGCGGGGTGGCGCGCGAGGTGCCGCAGGAGGCGCTGATGCTGACGGGCGACGAGAACATCATCGACATCAACTTCTCCGTCTTCTGGCGCATCCGAACGGCGGCGGATTACCTGTTCAACACCCGCAGCCCGGATGAGCTGGTGAAGTCGGCCGCGGAGAGCATGATGCGCCAGGTGATCGGACGGACGCCGATCCAGCCGGCGCTGACCGAGGCTCGGGCACGGATCGAGCAGGCGGTGACAAAGGGCGCGCAGGAGATCCTCGATCAATACGGGACGGGCGTCGAAATTACGCAGGTTCAGTTGCAGCGGGTCGATCCGCCCGCCGCCGTGATCGAGAGCTTTCGGGACGTGCAGCGGGCCAATACGGATGCGGAGCGGGTGCGCAACGAGGCCGAGAGCTACCGCAACGACATCATCCCGCGTGCCCGCGGCGACGCGGCGCGGCTGACGGCCGAGGCGGAGGGCGACAAGCAGGCGACCGTGGCGGAGGCGAAAGGCCAGGCGGCCCGGTTCCTGAGCGTGTATCAGGCTTATTCGGCGGCGAAGGACGTGACGCTGAAGCGGCTTTACATCGAGACGATGCAGGACATTCTGGAGAAGACGCCGTCGATCGTGGTGGACGACAAGCTGCAAGGGGTCGTGCCGTACTTGCCGCTCGACCCGGGGCGGATCGCGCCGTCGGCCTCGGCGCAGGGCGCTGCCAAATGAGCCCGAAGTATATCGCGGCCGGCGCGGCCGCGCTGGTGCTGCTGATCGTCCTCAGCGCCAGCCTGTTCACCGTGAAGCAAACCGAGCAGGTCCTGATCACGCAGTTCGGCGAGCCGATCCGGGTGATCAATACGCCCGGGCTTCATGCGAAGATCCCGTTCGTGCAAACGATCATCACGTTCGACCGGCGGTTGCTGGATTACCAAAACAACGGCGAGGAGGTGATCCTGGGCGACCAGCGGCGGCTAATCGTCGATGGGTTCACGCTGTACCGGATCGCGAACCCGCTGGAATACTACCAGACGGTCGGGTCGTCGGAGAGCAACATCCGGGCGCGGCTCAGCTCGGTGGTGACGTCCTCGTTGCGCCGGGTGCTGGGCAACGAGACGTTGCTGAACGTGCTGTCGACGGACCGGCCGCGGATCACCAACCTGATCAAGCAGCAGGTGGTGGGCGAGATGAAGAACTTCGGCGTGGCGATCGAGGACGTACGGCTGCGGCGGGCGGATTTGCCGGAGGAGAATACGCAGGCGGTCCTGGGGCGGATGAAGTCCGAGCGGCAGCGGGTGGCGAGCCAGGCCCGGGCCGAGGGCGCGGAGGCAAGCCTGAAGATTCGCGCCGACGCGGACCGGGACCGGACGGTGCTGCTAGCCGACGCCCGCGCCGGGGCGGACCGGCTTCGCGGCCAGGGCGAGCAGGAGTCGATCAAGATCTATGCCGACGCGTTCCAGAAGGACCCGCAATTCTATGCGACGTACCGGACCTTGCAGGCCTACCGGCAGGCATTCGGCTCGGGGAATGGGTCGCGGCTTGTGCTGACGCCCGATAGCGAGTTCTTGAAGCTGCTGCAGCAGGAACCGAAAGCGAATTGAGGCGGCTTTCCCGGGGCGTTGCCGCTACCATGTGCTGAGTTGAAGCAGACCGGCCCGAGGTTGGGCCTATCAAGTAGGAGAGTCCCATGCGCCTCGGTTTCCTGCGCGCCGCCTTGCTTGCCAGCGTGCTGGCGATGCCGGTCGTCCGTCCCTCCCCGGCCCTCGCGCGGGGAGCGCCGGACAGTTTCGCCGACCTTGCGGCGCAGCTGCAGCCGTCGGTCGTCAACATCAGCAGCAGCCAGGCGGCGCGCAAGCTGGCCGACCGCGGCGGGCCGGAAATGCCGGTGTTCCCGCCAGGGTCGCCGTTCGAGCAGTTCTTCAAGGATTTCCTGGATCGGAATCATCCGGGCCAGCGGCGGGGCGAGAACGCGCCGCGGCCGGGACCCGGCGGGCCGCCCGGAGGACGGGCGACGAGCCTGGGAAGCGGGTTCATCATCGACCCGGCAGGCTACATCGTGACGAATAACCACGTCATCGATGGGGCGGACGAGATCACGGTCACGTTCACCGACAACACGACCCTGAAAGCCAAGCTGGTTGGCAAGGACGAGCGGGTCGATCTCGCCTTGCTCAAGGTGGAGAGCGACAAGCCGCTGCAGGCGGTCTCGTTCGGCGACAGCGACGTGGAGCGGGTCGGCGACTGGGTGCTGGCGATCGGCAACCCGTTCGGGCTGGGCGGGTCGGTGACGGCGGGGATCGTGAGCGCGCGGGGGCGGGACATTCGCCAAGGGCCTTACGACGACTTCATCCAGACGGACGCGGCGATCAACCGGGGCAACTCAGGCGGGCCGCTGTTCAACATGAATGGGGAGGTGATCGGCATCAACACGGCGATCTATTCGCCGTCCGGCGGGTCGGTGGGCATCGGGTTCTCGGTGCCGTCGAACCTGGCGAAGTCGGTGGTGATGCAGTTGCGCGAGTATGGGCACGCCCGGCGGGGATGGCTCGGGGTTCGTATCCAGCAGGTCACGCCGGATATCGCCGAGAGCCTGGGGCTGACGAAGGCGCAAGGCGCCTTGGTGGCCGGGGTGAACGACGGCGGGCCGGCGGACAAGGCGAACATCCACAGCGGCGACATCATCCTGAAATTCAACGGGCATGAGGTTGACGAGATGCGGGCGCTGCCGCGGATCGTGGCGGAGACGGCGGTGGGCAAGACCGTGCCTGTCGTGGTTTGGCGCGACGGCAAAGAGGTGACGCTGCAATCGCCCGTGGGCGAGTTGCCGGACGAGGTGCAGCAAGCGAGCATGGATACCGGCAAGGCGCCGGCGCCGGCCAAAAGCCCCGAAATCTCCGGTCTCGGAGCCCGCGTCGCGCCGATCACCGACGAGTTGCGCGACCAGTTCAAGTTGCAGGCGGACCAAAAGGGCGTCGTCGTCACCGACGTTGCCCCGGACGGGCCGGCGGCGGCACGCGGGCTGAAGCCCGGCGACGTGATCGTCGAGGTGCAGCAGGAGCCGGTGAGTTCCGCGGACGACGTGACCAAGCAGTTGCAGAAGTACAGGAAACAGAACCGAAAGACGGTGCTGATGCTGATCCAGAGCGGAGAGGGCATGCGTTGGGTGCCGGTGCCGCTGGATCAGGGCGACAAGCGCCAGCCGGGGTAGCTTGCCGCATCCGGAGACTTGGCTGAAGGTGCTGCCCGCTGGGCTCTATTGCGAGCCCGGCGGGTTTTTTGTTGACCCGGTGCAGGCGGTGGAGCGGGCGGTGGTGACCCATGCCCACGCCGACCATGCGCGTCCGGGTCATGGGGCGGTGATGGCGTCGGCGGAGACGATGGCGCTGATGGACGTGCGGATGGGAGCGGGGCGGGCCGGCGGCGTGCAGCAGGTCCTGCCGTATGGGGAGGCGGTAACGGTCGGGGGCGTGAGGGTCTGGCTGGAGCCGGCCGGACACGTGCTGGGCAGCGCGCAGGTGGCGATGGAGTGGCGGGGCTCCAGGGTGGTGGTGAGCGGGGATTACAAGCGGCAGGCGGACCCGACTTGCTTGCCGTTCGTGCCGGCCGGGTGCGACGTGTTCGTGACGGAGGCGACGTTCGCGTTGCCGGTGTTCCGGCATCCGCCGGCGGCGGATGAGGTGGGGAAGCTGTTGGACAGCGTGGCGCTGTTTCCGGGGCGGACGCATGTGGTGGGGGCTTATGCCTTGGGGAAGGCACAGCGGGTGATCGCGCTGTTGCGGGCGGCCGGGTATGACGCGCCGGTTTACCTGCATGGGGCGATGATGCCGTTGTGCGCGGCGTATGAGCGGATGGGGGTCCGGTTGGGGGCGTTGCTGCCGGCGACGGTGCAGGACAAGGCGGCCTTGGCGGGGGCGATCGTGATTGCGCCGCCGAGTGCGATTGCGGACCGGTGGGCGCGGCGGCTGGTGGAGCCGGTGACGTGCATGGCGAGCGGGTGGATGCGGGTGCGGCAGCGGGCGCGGAGCCGGGGGGTGGAGCTGCCGATGGTGATCAGCGACCATTCGGATTGGGATGAGCTGAACGCGACGCTGGACGATGTGGGGGCGCCGGAGGTTTGGGTGACGCATGGGCGTGAGGAGGCGCTGATCCATGAGGCGGCGAAGCGGGGGATACGGGGGCAGGCGTTGCGGCTGATCGGGTATGGGGACGAGGAGGAGGACGCGGAGCCGGGTCCGGCGGCGGGCGGTCCGCCATTAGAAACAGAAACTGCTTAAAGGGGAAAAGACGAGTAACGTGCCAATCGATTTCGTGCCGAGCTTAACAAGTGCTGTTAGCGGAGCAGTTGGCGCGGGCGTTGGCGGTTTTTGCTCATACTTAGGAATACGAGCCAGCGCTCGCGCGCAGATAGCTACGAATATTCAGAGGGTTGAAGGAGACCTTAGATTACAAGCAGAGCGATTAAAGGATGCGAAAACAAATGCCGAAGTAATGCTGAAACGAGCCAAGCTAGAAGAGATTTATGTATTCTTATCAGAGGCTGATGGGCAATGCTCTCAAAGCTGGGCTATGAGATACTATCAGATGGGACGTGATCTCAACGAGCAGGAAGCGCATTGGAATACGCTAAATAGTCGAGTGCATATAGTTCGTTCGCTAATCGAAATCTATTTTCCAAAGATTTCTGTAGAAATGAGAGGACTTATAGAATGTATCAACTCGTTTCATTGGGAAAATCGTGAGTTTCAACAAACCGATCATGAGACTGAAGGAGACAACGAGCGATGGATGACCAGATGGCGTCAGATTATTCACTGCGACCGTGAAATGGGTTGTGCTGTGAAGAAGGTTCGACACGGGCTTGCCAGAGAAGCAGAAGAGTTGGCTATGACCGGATGATCTCTAAACGCAAAACTGCTTCTATTTTTAAGGCAGACCTAAGGGCAGATTACATGTCCCTGGCAGTGACGTGATCGCGTTCGCGGAGCTGCTGGAGCGGCTGGTGTTCACGCCGGGGCGGCTGGCGAAGGTGGCGTTGCTGCGGCGGTATTTCGAGACTGCGCCGGATCCGGACCGGGGGTTTGGGCTCGCGGCGTTGACGGGGGAGTTGGCGTTCCAGTCGGCGAAGCCCGGGTTGATCCGGGCCTTGGCGGAGGAGCGGACAGACCCGGTGCTGTTCGGGTGGTCGCATGACTACGTGGGGGATTTGGCGGAGACGGTGGCGCTGATCTGGCCGGAGCGTTTGACGAACGCCGGGCCGCCTTCGATCACCGAGGTGGTGCAGATGCTGCTCAGCACGCCGAAGAGCGAGCTGCCGTTCGTGGTGTCGGGGTGGCTGGATGCGTCGGGGGCTTCGGTGCGGTACGCGTTGCTGAAGCTGATCACCGGGGGGCTGCGGGTGGGGGCTTCGGCGCGGCTGGCGAAGGTGGCGCTGGCGGAGTTGAGCGGGGGGCGGGTGGCGGCGGACGACGTGGAGGAGGTGTGGCATGGGTCAGCGCCGCCTTATGCGCCGCTGTTCGCTTGGCTGGAGGGGCGCGGGGAGCGCCCGGATGCGGCGGGCGCGCCGGTGTTCCGCCCGCCGATGCTGGCGCATCCGTTGGAGGCCGGGGATTTGGCGGCGCTGAACCCGGCCTCGTATCGGGCGGAGTGGAAGTGGGACGGGATCCGGGTGCAGTTGGTGGCGACGCCGGGGGGGCGGCGGGTGTTCTCGCGCGGGGCGGACGACGTTTCGGGGGCGTTCCCGGAGATCGTGGAGGCGATGGACTTCGAGGCGGTGCTGGATGGGGAGCTGCTGGTGGTTCGGGACGGGGTGGTCGCGCCATTCGCGGACTTGCAGCAGCGGCTGAACCGGAAGGCGCCCGGGGCGAAGATGCTGCGGGAGCAGCCCTGCTGGGTGCGGCTGTACGACCTGTTGTTCGACGGGGGGGAGGATTTGCGGGGCTTGCCGTTCGACGTGCGGCGGGGGCGGCTGGAGGCTTGGTATGCGGCGCATCGTCCGGGGCGGATGGATTTGTCGGAGATCATCCCGTTCGAGACGGTGGAGGCGCTGGGGGTGGTGCGGGACGGGGCGCGGGCGGCGAGCATCGAGGGGTTGATGCTGAAGCGGCGGGACAGCGCGTATGTGCCGGGCCGTCCGAAGGGGCAGTGGTGGAAGTGGAAGCGCGATCCGCTCGTGATCGATGCGGTGATGATGTATGCGCAGCGGGGGCATGGGAAGCGGAGCAGCTTCTACTCGGATTACACCTTCGGGCTTTGGCGGGAGGACGGGGAGCTGGTGCCTGTGGGCAAGGCTTACTCAGGGTTCACGGACGCGGAGCTGGTAAAGCTGGACCGGTGGGTTCGCAACCATACGGTGGGGCGGTTCGGGCCGGTGCGAGAGGTGGAGCGAGGGCTGGTGCTGGAGATCGCGTTCGATGCGGCGCAGCGGAGCGGGCGGCATAAGTCGGGCGTGGCTTTGCGGTTCCCCCGGGTTTCGAGGCTGAGGTGGGACAAGAAGGTTGAGGAGGCGGATCGGTTGGAGACCCTGATGGGGTTTATCGTGGGATAGATAAGGCCGGTATTATCCCCCCGACCTCCTTAAGTGCCTGAGCTGAAACAACCGCGTCAGGTGCGGGTGGTTCGGGGAGCGATGGTGTAGTTCCACTCGCCATGAAACTCGGCTGGGGTGATATTGAGGCTGGCGATCTGCGCGTCGGAGACCTTGGCGCCCTTCTGGTAGGTGTTCTCATCGAGCCTGCATTGGACGGTGAGTCCAGTCCGTGTCGTCGTGCTGGCGATCAGCTGGACGATGACTTGATGCGTCAGCAGCGGCTTGCCGCGCCAGTTCTGGGTGATGAATGCGAACAGTCGGTGCTCGATGCGGTTCCACTTGCTGGCGCCGGGCGGCAGGTGCGCCACCGTGATCGACAGGCCGGTCTGGTCGGCGAGCGTCTGCAACTCGGTCTTCCACAGCCGCACCCGCGCCCCGTTGCTGCCGCCGCAGTCGGCCGTGATCAGCAGCCGCGTGCTCTCGGGATAGCGCGCCTGGCCGAGTTCCCGCCACCAGCGCCGGATGCTTTCCACAGCGAACGTTGCAGTGTCGCTGGTGATCCCGAGATTGATCCAGCCGGCATTGGCGGCGATGTCATAGACGCCGTATGGCGCCACCTTGCCGAGCTCAGGCAGGATGAAGTCGTGCACCCGCACCGGCTCGGGCTGACCGCGGGGCCGCAACTCGCGCCCGGCGTTCTTGAAATCGCCGACCACCTCCTTCTTCTTGGTGTCGACCGAGATCGCCGGCTGCTTGGCCGCCTGGAACGCCTGCACCTGGGTGTTGATGTGCTCGAACTGCGCGTCGCGGTCGGGATGGCTGGCGCCTTCGCGTGTCTTGCTGTTGGCCTGCAGGCTGAACCCCAGCCGCTTCAGCAGCCGCCCGACCAGCTTCTGCCCGGCAGTGAAGCCGCGCTCGGCCAAGGCGCGGACCAGATGACGCTGGCTCCGGCTGACCCAGAGCAGCGCTGCCTCGGGATCGCCGCGGATGGCCGATTGCACCAGCTCGGACAATGCGTCGAGCAGGCCGGGTTCGGTCTCGGTCTTCGGCTTGCGCCCGCCGCCCGGGCGGCGGATGCGGCCGGGGATCTGGTCCTTGCCATGCCCCAACTCGGCAAGCCCTCGGCCAATCGTGCTGCGCGCGATGCCCGTCACCGCCGACACCGCCAGGATGCCGCCCCTGCCAGCCGCGTAAGCCTCGCTCGCGGCCCATAGACGGCGCTCACGCTCCCCAAGGAACGGGGCGATGGCTTCAAAGCGGGCTCGAATGGCGGCGGTGTCGATCACCTCTCAACGCTAGTACGAGCCGCAGACCGAATTCCTACCCACAATCGCGATTCGATTAATTGGGCTCGGGCCCTAAAAGGTGGCCGGAAGAATCCGGATGGGTTGCTAAGTGGATTTCCTGCCTGAGCGCCGCGAGGATGCCGCGGATCAGGAGCAAGGATGACCAAGCGAGCACGCCGGAACCATAACCCCCGGCTTTCAAGGCAAAGGCAGCGTTGGCAGCCATCAAGGGCGAGAAGGCGCTGGCTGAGCTGGCACAGCTGTACGACCTTCACCCAAACCAGATTACGGCGTGGAGGGCATACCTGCTTGAAGGGACGGCCCCTGTCGGCTTTGCTGACACCACTTGTAAGTCGCGGCCGCGCCTGCGATGGCCGTTGCAGGCGCGGCGCCGGTGAGCCTGTTCATCTCTTGAGCCTTGTGCTCGTCAGGGAGATGAAGTCCCGACGCACGATCCGCCTTTGGGTTGAACGGTGTCCAGGGCGCCGGCATGCCGGACAGCCTGATTACAAGTAGGGCTGACAAGGGCGAAGCCAGACAACCAGTTCGCAGGCCCCATGCCCATCATCGGCATCGACATCAGCAGGGCCAAGTTCGGCGCAGCCCTTCTCGTGGATCAGCGTGTCCGCCGCGCCGCGTTCTCCAACGCCGAGGCCGGCTTCGCGCAGTTGCTCGCCTGCCTCGCCAAACAGGGCTGTGACCCAGATGCCCCAAGACACGCCTGCATGGAAGCAACCGGCAACTGGGGCCTCGACTGAGTCGCCTTCCTGCATGGCCAAGATGTGCAGGTCAGCATCGTCAACCCTGCCCGCATCAAGGCGTATGGCAGCAGCAAGGGCACCTGCAACAAGACCGACCCGCTCGATGCCGCGCTGATCGCTCGCGTCTGCCGCGCCCAGAGCCCGCCCGCCTGGATGCCGCCCGCCGCTCACGTGTTCGAGTCTCGAAATATAGCGTGCCGCTGCGACGCGCTCAAGGCACCCCGCTCTACATGTGCGCGCTCAGCGCCGCACGCACCAACAAAGCCCTTCTCGCCTTCGTGCAGCGTCTCAAACATGCCGGTAAGCCGCCCAAAGTCATCTTCGTCGCTGTCGTCCGCAAGCCGCTCGTCTACGCCCATGCCGTCGTTCGCGCTCAGACGCCGTTGGACTCCTTCCCGAATGCCCCTTGTATCTTCCGGGTTGTCGCCCGGGATTAGAGCGACGACGCTACCGGCGGAAGGGACACCGTTTGCCCCTTGGGTACGTAGCCCGCAGAGAAGCTTGGTGCCCTTTCCGTTGCTTATCAGCAACCCGAACAGCCGCCAGGACCGCACGTCGAGCCCGTATTGCAAGGACGGGTCATGATGGTTGAAACCACTCCCACAACGCCGAGCTGCGTCGGCATCGACATCTCAAAAAGTCAACTGGACGTTCACATACGTCCAGCCGGCCTCGCCTTCTCGGTCCCACGCAACCCGGATGGCCTCATCGAGCTGACCAACTGCCTCCTTCCCCTTAAGCCCACTCTCGTCGTGCTCGAGGCGACCGGCGGCTTCGAGATCACCGTCGCAGCCGCAATCGCAGGCGCCGGACTGCAGCTTGCGGTCTTCAACCCACGCCAAATCCGAGATTTCGCTCGTGCCTGCGGGCAGCTCGCCAAAACGGACACCCTGGACGCCAAGGCGATCGCCCTTTTCGCGGAGCGCATGCAGCCGGAAGCACGCCTTAGGGCCCGAGCCCAATTAATCGAATCGCGATTGTGGGTAGGAATTCGGTCTGCGGCTCGTACTAGCGTTGAGAGGTGATCGACACCGCCGCCATTCGAGCCCGCTTTGAAGCCATCGCCCCGTTCCTTGGGGAGCGTGAGCGCCGTCTATGGGCCGCGAGCGAGGCTTACGCGGCTGGCAGGGGCGGCATCCTGGCGGTGTCGGCGGTGACGGGCATCGCGCGCAGCACGATTGGCCGAGGGCTTGCCGAGTTGGGGCATGGCAAGGACCAGATCCCCGGCCGCATCCGCCGCCCGGGCGGCGGGCGCAAGCCGAAGACCGAGACCGAACCCGGCCTGCTCGACGCATTGTCCGAGCTGGTGCAATCGGCCATCCGCGGCGATCCCGAGGCAGCGCTGCTCTGGGTCAGCCGGAGCCAGCGTCATCTGGTCCGCGCCTTGGCCGAGCGCGGCTTCACTGCCGGGCAGAAGCTGGTCGGGCGGCTGCTGAAGCGGCTGGGGTTCAGCCTGCAGGCCAACAGCAAGACACGCGAAGGCGCCAGCCATCCCGACCGCGACGCGCAGTTCGAGCACATCAACACCCAGGTGCAGGCGTTCCAGGCGGCCAAGCAGCCGGCGATCTCGGTCGACACCAAGAAGAAGGAGGTGGTCGGCGATTTCAAGAACGCCGGGCGCGAGTTGCGGCCCCGCGGTCAGCCCGAGCCGGTGCGGGTGCACGACTTCATCCTGCCTGAGCTCGGCAAGGTGGCGCCATACGGCGTCTATGACATCGCCGCCAATGCCGGCTGGATCAATCTCGGGATCACCAGCGACACTGCAACGTTCGCTGTGGAAAGCATCCGGCGCTGGTGGCGGGAACTCGGCCAGGCGCGCTATCCCGAGAGCACGCGGCTGCTGATCACGGCCGACTGCGGCGGCAGCAACGGGGCGCGGGTGCGGCTGTGGAAGACCGAGTTGCAGACGCTCGCCGACCAGACCGGCCTGTCGATCACGGTGGCGCACCTGCCGCCCGGCGCCAGCAAGTGGAACCGCATCGAGCACCGACTGTTCGCATTCATCACCCAGAACTGGCGCGGCAAGCCGCTGCTGACGCATCAAGTCATCGTCCAGCTGATCGCCAGCACGACGACACGGACTGGACCCACCGTCCAATGCAGGCTCGATGAGAACACCTACCAGAAGGGCGCCAAGGTCTCCGACGCGCAGATCGCCAGCCTCAATATCACCCCAGCCGAGTTTCATGGCGAGTGGAACTACACCATCGCTCCCCAAACCACCCGCACCTGACGCGGTTGTTTCAGCTCAGGCACTTATCCCCGACGAGCAGGCGCGGACGCTTGCTGACCTGGTCGCTCGTCGACGGCAAATAGTCGAGATGATCACCGCGGAAGGACATCGACATCGCGAGGCACGCGATCCAAAGTTGGCCAGGCGCATTGCCGCACACATCGTCTGGCTTCGCCAGGAATTGGCCGGTGTCGAATGCGATCTCGACGACGCCGTGAAGGCCAGTCCGGCTTGGCGCGCGAACGAGGAGCTGCTGACCTCCGTACCAGGAGTGGTAACACCACGGCGCGCACCTCGCTCACCGAGTTGCCTGAGCTGGGCAGCCTCGACCGCCCCAAGCTCGCAGCCTTGGTCGGCGTGGCGCCGCTCAACCGGGACAGCGGCACCATGCGCGGCAGGCGTGTCGTGCAGGGTGGCCGAAACTCTATCCGCGCCGTCCTGTGCATGGCTGCCCTGGTGGCTGCGCGGCGAAACGCGCCCGTGCGAGCGCTCTATCTACGGCTTCGCGCTGCCGGACGCCCGGCCAAGGTGGCCCTCACAGCCTGCATGCGGAAACTCTTCACCATCCTCAAAGCCACCCTCCACACCCGTCAGCCCTGGAAAACGGCTTGACGGGAAAGACAGTCACTTCTCTCTCTTGACCCCAAACACGGTATCTCCGTGGGATCGCTTCGCGATGGTGTTCGGGTCTGATCCTATGGCCAAGGCGGCGGCGGCGGCGATTGGCGTGAAGACGCTGCACGCGAAGATCCGCGAGTTTGTGCCGGAGAAATGATGTTGGCTCTTGTCGGGTTCCGGGGTGGTAGGCCGGGATCATGCGGCCAAGGCTGCGACAAGGGCGCCGAGTAGGGCTCTGCCGCGTCGGCGCGCGTTGTGCACGGATCAGAAGAATTTGAGATAAAGCGGCAGCTTGTCCTGCGAGATGCCGCGGTGCGGGCGGAGCCAAGGTTGCAGCAGCGACCAGAACCCCTCGATGGTGTTGACGTGGACCTCGCAGAAGCCTTCCCCGTCCTCGTCGCGGGCGTATGCCTTGGGCGTGGCAGACGGTCTGGCGCCCGTAGCCCCAAGGCGGTAACCGGGCAGGAATACTATGCTCGTCGGTGTGGACGAGTACACCTAGGGCGACGGCTGCGGTGATGATCGGCTTGATCGTGGCGGCTTGCACATTGGCCAGCATATGCAGGACCACCTGGCCACCGCGCTGGATCAGGCCAAGAATGAGCGTGGTTTGTCTTTCTCCAGCGTGCCGCGTCCCGGCGCGCCTGCCAGCCTGCGATACCTTGCGCGCCGTCCCTTTTGGCCACGTCGTCCGGCTGCCCCTTGTGCTCGGCAAACATGTAAACCTCATCAATTTCCACCTCGCCCGCCAGCTCCGCCCCCGGCGTTTTGGCGGCCAAACCGGGGCACCGCTGCTCCAGTATGGCCTGCACGTCCGAGACGGCCACGCCCAGGTCACCCGCGATCTGCAGGTTGGACAGCTTCAGGCCCATGAAGGAGAGGCATAGCAGCCACACCCGCAACGGCTGACTGGCGATGCCCGGCCACCACCGGGCCGGTGAGGTCGTCGACGCCCCCAGCGCACGTCTTGCAGCGATCACGTTAGCGATGCGGCTGCGTGTCGTATCACCCGCCCTGGACCACCGAGGAACTGGCGCATCCGGGGCAGCGCGCACCTTCCGACCAGCGATGCTGGCGCACAAAGGTGAAGCACTCGGCATCGTCCACCAGCCCGGAAAGATTAATTAAGTTAGACGCAAGAATAAAGGCAAAGGCTCCTCGCATGCTTTAGCCATCACGCCAGACACCCGCCAGTAACACCACCCGGACTACCGCTTCGGAACCCGATGAAAGCCAAAGTAAACACGTGATGAGAGTACTAATACTAACGTTTCTCTTTTGCCCTAACAAATGACCCAATCAACATAAGAGCAAAGTTATCTGCCTTAAAGATCGAGTTTTTGCAATCTAATCAATGCAACATGATTCATTCCTTATGAGGCTTACCCTCCTCGACGTATTCTGCCGGCGCCCCAGGCTTATGGCTTACGTCCTTGCTGTGTCCGCCCAGTCCGCGGGCAGCGTCGGCGCTGCCGGTCTCGGGATTGGGCGCTCCGGTCGTGCCTGTCGGCTTCGGGGTCTCGGTTTCGGCCATGACGATGTCCTTTGCTGTCCGAGCTTGTTTACGCGGGACGGCGTGCGGGGTTCCAGGGTGCGTGCGCCCGGGGGTTAACCCTATGCTCGCGCGTTGCCACATTCAACCGATGAACCGCCGTGCCTTTTTCCTCCTGCCGTTCGCGTTCGCGCCGTTCGCCGCCTTGGCGCAGGCGCCTGCCGCGGCGCTGTCGGCGCAAGACAGGGCCGACGTTGCCCGGATCGAGGCCTACCTCAATTCGGTACGCACCCTTCATGCGCGCTTCACGCAGGTCGCCCCGAACGGGTCCATCAGCCAGGGGCAGGCTTGGCTGGTGCGTCCGGGGCGGATGCGGTTCCAGTATGATCCGCCGGCGCCGTTCCTGCTCGTCGGAGGTCATGGGCTGCTGGTGTTCCATGACAGCCAGTTGCAGCAGACCAGCACCGTGCCGCTTGAGTCCACGCCGCTCGGTTTGCTGTTGCAGGACCATCTGCGACTGTCGGGGGACATCACGATCGTCTCGTTCCAGCGGACGCCGGGGCAGATCTCGGTCGGGGTGGTCCGGACCCGGTCGCCGCAGGACGGCGTGCTGACGCTTGTGTTCTCGACCGACCCGCTCGCGTTGCAGGCGTGGACGGTGCTGGACGCGCAACGGCATCTGACGCGGGTGGCTTTGTCCGATGTCAAGCTAGGGGACAGCTACCCGGACAGCTTGTTCGAATTCGTCGACCCTAAATTCTTTCAGAACAATCGCGGCGGCAACGGCTGAGCAGGGTTGTCCCAGCCTGGACGCCGGCCAGGCAAAAAGGTCAATCTTGCAGCCCTAATGCGGTTTCAGGCATACTAACGATATGAAACCCCTGGTCGGGATATCCTGCTGCACCAAATTGTTTGGTACGTATGGCATGGCGAACCATGCCGCGTCCGGCACCTATGTGCGCGCGACCGAGCAGGTTGTGGAAGCGATCCCGGTGCTGATCCCGGCGAGTGGGTCGGGCAGGGACGCTGAGGCGCTGTTGTCGAGCTTGGATGGCATCATTTTGACTGGCAGCCGGTCAAACGTTATGCCCAGCTTCTATGGCGGGCCGCCTCATGCCGAAGGCACGCCGGAAGATGAGGACCGCGACCAGATGACGTTGCCGCTGATCCGCGCGGCGATCGCTAGGGGCGTGCCGGTGCTTGCGATCTGCCGCGGGCTACAGGAGATGAACGTGGCCTTGGGCGGGACGCTGCATCAGCGGTTGCAAGACCTGCCGGGCCGTTTGGACCACTCGACGCCGCTGCATCCCGACGCGCGCATCCGCACCGGCAAGGCGCATGGGCTGCGGGTTGAGCCCGGGTCGTGGCTGCACCGGATCGTGGGGTGCGGCAAGCTTATGGTGAATTCGCTGCACAACCAGGGGATTGACCGGCTTGCGCCGGGACTGGCTGCGGAAGCGGTTGCGCCGGACGGGACGGTTGAGGCGGTCCGTTGCGTCAATTCGCCCGGGGTGGCGGTTGGGGTGCAGTGGCATCCGGAGTATGATTTCGAGACGGACGCTGTGTCTTGGGGCATTTTCGCGGCGTTCGGCGATGTGATGCGCGAACGCCGAGGGATGTTGCAGGCGGCGGAGTAGTGTTGGCTGCTCGGCTTGCCGGCTGCACAAGCTTGGGGCGGTGCAGGCGATCACGCGGCAAGCCTATCGGCGCTACGTTGATGAACTCGGCTTCATGCCGATGCAGATGACGGAAGATTTTACGCCGAGGCTTGCGGCGGGCGAGGTTTGGATGGTCTCTCACGGCGAGGCCGATGTCGCGCTGGCGGTGTTGCTGCCCGGATTGGATCATCTGGTCATCTACAGCCTTGCCGTTTTGCCTCTTGAACAAGGGAGCGGGGTCGGGCGCTGGATGCTTGGTTTCGCCGCGGAGCGTGCGCGTTGTCTCGGATTGCCTGGCCTGCGGCTGTTCACCAATGCCTTGATGGCGCGAAACATTTAGATTTATCGGCAGACCGGTTTTTACGAGGTTCGGCGAAGGCCCAATCCGTATCGTCCGGGCTTTACGCTTGTCGATATGGCACGGGCGCTGTGAGGGTCGCCCGGCTTATGGCTGGGCGGGAACTCATGGGCTGGAAAATGGTTTCATTCCGAGCGAGACTACAATAGGAGCGAGTCATGGACGAGAATCGGTTTGAAGGAACGGCCCGCAACGTCGGCGGCAACATCAAGAGCACGGTCGGGGATTTGACCGGCGACGAAAAGATGCAGGCCGAGGGCATGATGGACCAGGGCGCGGGCAAGGCGCAGCGGGCTTATGGGCAGGCTGCCGACAAGGCGCGGAGCGCTGCGGCCAGTGCCGGGGATTACGGCTCCGAGCTACTCGATACGGTTGAGGAGTATGGCGATATTCTGGCCGAGAAGATCGATGCGCGGCCGATCACATCGGTGCTGATCGCGGCGGGAGTTGGATTCCTGATCGCGATGGCGACGAAACCGTCTCCGAAGGTGGTTTACAAGCGGCGCTGATCCGGCGGGCGACGGGGCGGGGCTGATTGCCACCCCATTGCTGCGAATCGCTATTTCAAGAAACCAACCATGCGTTCGGCTTCGGCCACGATGGGGTCAGCAATTACTGATGCACGTGTCGCGCCTTGTTTTAAGATGTTGTCGATGTGGGCCGGGTTATCGAGCAACTGGCGGGTTTCGGCAGCGATAGGGGCGAGCCGGCTTATCATTGCCTCTGCCAGCGCTTCCTTAAACGCGCCGAAGCCCTTGCCTCCGTGATCGCGCAGGATAGCGAGCATCTCTCGACCTTCCAGTGCGGCCATGATACCGACTAAGTTGCGTGCTTCTGGCCTGCCGGTCAGTCCGCCCGCTTCGCTCGGCAATGGTTCGGCATCCGTCTTGGCCCGGCGGATTTTTAGCGCGATCGTGTCGGCATCGTCGGTCAGGTTGATGCGGCTCTGGTCGGAAGGGTCGGACTTGCTCATCTTCTTCGTGCCGTCACGCAAGCTCATGACCCGTGCGGCCTGGTCCATGATGACGGGTTCGATGGTGGGGAAGAACTCAACGCCGTAATCATGGTTGAATTTGGCCGCGATGTCGTTGGCCAGTTCCAGGTGCTGCCGCTGGTCGTCGCCGACCGGGACGCGGGTGGCGTGATAGGCCAGGATGTCGGCGGCCATGAGGTTCGGATAGATGTAAAGCCCGGCCGAGACGTTCTCGCGGTCCTTGCCGGCCTTGTCCTTGAACTGGGTCATGCGGTTCAGCCAGCCGAGCCGGGCGACGCAGGTGAAAATCCAGGCGAGGCGGGCGTGGGCTGGGACGGCGGATTGGTGGAACAGGATGTGCTTGTTCGGGTCGATGCCGCAGGCGATCAGGGCCGCGGCCATCTCGCGCGTGGCTGCGGCGAGGCGTGCCGGGTCTTGCCATTGGGTGATCGCGTGCAGGTCGACGACGCAGAAGATGCACTCGTGGTCCTGCTGCAGCGCCACCCAGTTGCGCACGGCGCCGAGGTAGTTGCCGAGGGTGGGCACGCCCGAGGGTTGGATGCCGGAAAAGATGCGCTGCATGGCCGGGTTTGTCCGCGCCTCGCGCGGCATGGTCAAGCCCGTCTGCGGCGCACCATGACCAGCAGGTCGCGGACGTCGAACCCGCCCAGGAGCTGGGCTGCCAGGCCGTAGGCGGCAAGGCCGCTGCCGACGAGACCGGCGAGCGCCGCCCAGCGGAGATGCCCGGCGAAGAGCGGCGCGATCCAGCGCTCGACGAGCACAAGGGCCGCCGCCATCGCGGCCGCGGCCATCGCGATCCGGCCCATGCGCCGGCGCAGCCGGGCGTCGACCGAGAGCCGTCCGTGCCGGGTCAGCAAGACGGCGAGGGTGACGACGTTGAAGATGGCGGAGAGGCTGGTGGCGGCTGCCGGGCCGACGTGTCGCAGCGGGACCATCAGCAGCAGATTGAGCGCGAGATTGAGGCCGATGGCGATCATGCCGACGCGCACGGGCGTCGAGGTGTCGCCGTGGGCGAAAAAGGCCGGGACTAGAACCTTCAGCAGCACGAAGGCCGGGAGGCCGAAGGCGTAGGCGGCGAGGGATTGGGCGCTGAGCATGGCGCTCTCCGGCCCGAACGCGCCGCGGCCGAACAGGACCAGCATGATCGGGCCGCCCGCCACAGCGAGCGCCAGGGCGGCGGGGATGGTCAGCACCAGCGCGATCTCGATGGCGCGGTTGAGGGATGCTATGGCCGCGTCTGTCTGGCCCGCGCGGGCCTGGCGCGACAGGGTTGGGAGCAGGGCAGTGCCGATGGCGGTGCCGATGACCCCTAGGGGGAGCTGGTTCACGCGGTCGGCGTAGTAGAGCAGGCTGGCGGAGCCGGGGGGGAGCAGGGTGACGATCACGACGTCGACGGCGAGGTTGAGCTGCGTCACGCCGG
The DNA here is from genome assembly GCA_965217935.1 of Acetobacteraceae bacterium. Taxonomy (GTDB): domain Bacteria; phylum Pseudomonadota; class Alphaproteobacteria; order Acetobacterales; family Acetobacteraceae; genus JBBROS01. The sequence continues at coordinate 3,498,403 of OZ244581.1, forward strand.
CGCCGAGCAGGCCGGGTCCCATGCGGCGCAGGAGCAGGCGGACGCGAGGGGTGAGGCGGGGACGCGGGATGCGGAGCGCCATCCCGGCGCGGCGCACCGCCCAGGCCAGCAGGGCGAGTTGCAGCACCCCGGAGGCGGTGACGCCCCAGGACAGGGCGTGGCCCACGGTGGGCACGTAGGGGGTGAGCAGCAGCATCGCCGCGATGGAGACGCCGTTGAACACCAGGGGGGCGGCGGCGGCGGCGGCGAAGCGGTCGAGGCCGTTCAGGACGCCGGAGAGCAGGGCGGCGAGGCAGATGAGGAACACGTAGGGGAAGGTGATCCGGGCCAGGGCGACGGTCAGCTCCTGCTTGCCGGGGATGTCGGAGAAGCCTGGCGCCAGGATGTCCATGAGTTGCGGCATGAATAGTTCGCCGAGGAGGGTGAGCAGCAGCAGCCAGAAGGCCATGACGGCGATGGTCTCCCCGGCGAACTGCTTGGCCGCTGGCTGGCCGTTGGTGGCGAGGATGCCGGAGAACTCCGGCACGAAGGCGGCGTTGAACGCGCCCTCTCCGAACAGGCGGCGGAACAGGTTGGGGACGCGCAGGGCGACGAAGAAGGCATCGGCCACGGGGCCGGTGCCGGCCAGGGCGGCGATCAGGATGTCGCGCAGGAAGCCGAGCAGGCGGCTCGCCATGGTCCAGCCGCCGACGGTGACGATGCCGCGGAGCACCTATTCGTCCCGCATGGGCCGGGCCAGCAGGGCGGCAATGGCTTGGCCCGGCGTGGTTGCGCCCGCGAGCAGGCGTGCCACGGCGGCGCAGACCGGCAGGTCCTGGCCGGGAGCGCGGGCCAGCAGGGCAGGGGCGGCGCCGACGCCTTCCACGGCGCCGCCGCTGCTTGATATGGCGTTCGCCAGCGTCTCTCCCCGCCCGAGGGCGAGGCCGCAGCGGAAGTTCCGGCTTGATGCGCCGGTGCAGGTCAGCAGCAGGTCGCCCAAGCCGGAGAGGCCCGCCACCGTTTCGCTTCTGCCGCCCAACGCCGTCACTAGCCGTCCCAGCTCCGCCAAGCCGCGCGTGACCAGGCCGGCGCGGGCGTTCTCTCCGAGGCCGACGCCGATCACCACCCCGGCGGCGATGGCGATGACGTTCTTCGCCGCGCCGCCCACTTGCGCGCCCACCGGGTCGTCGTTGCCGTAGAGGCGGAAGGCGGGCGTGCCGAGCATGTCGATCAGCAGCGCCCGCAGGCTGGGGTCCCTGGCCGCGACCACGGCGGCTGCCGGCAGGCCGGCGGCGACTTCGTGGGCGAAGTTCGGTCCGGTCAGGACTGCGGACGGCGCTCCGGGGTGAACGTCCTTTAGAACTTCGAGCGGCAGGCGCGACGTGCCGGGCTCCAGCCCTTTGGCGCAGAGCAGCAACGGCGCCCTGGGCCGCATCCGTTCCAACACCTCGCGCAGATCATGCATTGGCACCGCGACGACGACGGCGCCGGCGTCCTGATCGGGCAGGGTCCGGGGCAGACGGATGGCGTCCGGCAGGGCAAAGCCGGGCAAGCGGGGGCTGACTCGGCCCGGCAGCGGCGAGCGCGACCACAGGCTCGTCTCGCAGCCGGCCCGGTGCGCCTGCAGGGCCAGCGCCGTGCCCCACGCGCCTGCGCCGACGACGGCCAGCTTACTCATCGGCGATGCGCAGCAGCGCGGACCCGGCGCCGTGCTCCCCGAACGCCTGTTGCAGCGCGGTCAGGATGGGCGTCGCCGTCTCCTCGAGGCCGAAGGGCGGATTGCGCAGCAGCAGGCCGCAGCCGTTCAGCCGGGCCGGGTCGGTCGGCGGGCGGCGCCACAGTTCCAGCGCGACGATGTCCCGCAGCCCACTCTGCTGCACGGCGCGGTGGAAGGCGTTGACTGGGCTACGGTGCTTGATCGGATACCATGCGGCGTAGACGCCGGGGGAGAAGCGGCGTGCCGCTGTTTGCAGCGCCGTCAGGACGCGGGCGAACTCGCCGTCGGCTTCGTAGGGGGGGTCGATCAGCACCAGTCCGCGCCGCTGCGCCGGCGGCAGCAAGGCGCCGACCGCCTCGTAGCCGTCGCGGCGATGCACGGAGACCAGGGGGTCGTTGCGGAACAGCCGGCGGAGTGCGGCATGGTCGTCCGGGTGCAGCTCGCAACAGGCGAGGACGTCGCCGGGGCGCAGGCAGGCTCGCAGGATGTTGGGCGAGCCGGGGTAGAGGCCGAGGCGCTGCACCAGGGCGACGTAATCACTAAGCGGCGGCGGAGGCGGGATCAGGCGGGCGATGCCGTCGCGCCATTCCCCGGTGCGCTCGGCTTCGGCCATCAGGTCGTAGGCGCCGCGCCCGGCGTGGGTGTCGAGCACGAAGAGGGCGGCCGGCTTGCGCTGCATCAGCCTGAGGACCGAGAGCAGCAGGGCGTGCTTCATGCAGTCGGCGAAGTTGCCGGCGTGAAAGGCGTGGCGGTAGTTCAAGCTTCAGACGCTCGGCACTATCGCTGCGTCCGGCGCGCCCGTCATCTCCGCCAGCGGCCAGCGGGGGCGGGGCGGCGTGTCGAGCGGATCGGACAGCCCCAGCCGCAAGCGCTCCAGCGCCGCCCAGGCCACCATCACCGCGTTGTCGGTGCATAAGCGGATCGGCGGCGCCGCCATCGGCACCGCCGCACGGTCCGCCGCCGCGGCCAGCGCCGCGCGCACGGCCTGGTTGGCCGCGACGCCGCCGGCGACCACCAGCAAGCGGGCCTCCGGCATCATCGCGAGCGCGTGGGCGGCGCGGTCCGCCAGCACGGAGGCGACGGCGGCCTGGAACCCGGCGGCGATGTCGGCCGCGGCCTGTATCGGCAGAGCGCCGTCCGGGAAGGTTGCAAGACGGTGGGCGACCGCGGTTTTCAGGCCGGAGAAGCTGAAGTCGCAGCCCGCGCGTCCGAGCAGGGGCCTTGGGAACGGCTCCCGGGCCGGGTCGCCTTGCGCGGCCAGGCGTTCCAGGGCGGGGCCGCCGGGCCACGGCAGGCCGAGCAGCTTGCCGACCTTGTCGAAGGCTTCGCCCACCGCGTCGTCTATAGTGCCGCCGAGCCGGCGGTAGCGGCCCACGGCCTCGACCGCGACGCATTGGCAATGGCCGCCGGACAGCAGCAGCAGCAGATAGGGGAACGCGGCGCCGCCGGGGGTCAGGCCGGGTAGGCGGGCGGTGAGCGCGTGCGCTTCCAGGTGATTGACGGCGACGAAGGGCAGGCCGTGCGCCAAGGCCACCCCCTTTGCGAACCCGGCGCCGACGATCAATCCGCCGATCAGGCCCGGCCCGCAGCTTGCGCCGACGCCGCCGAGGCCCGCCGGCTCGACGCCCGCTTGCGACAGGACGCGGGCCACCATGCCCGGCAGGTGCAGCAGATGCGCGCGGGCGGCGACTTCCGGCACGACGCCGCCGAACGGGGCGTGCTCGGCTTGCTGGCTCAGCACGGCCTCGGCGAGCACCTGGCCGTCCTGGCCGAGCACCGCCGCCGCGGTCTCGTCGCACGAGCTCTCGATCCCCAGCACCGGTCCCGCCAGAGGCTGCAACGCCTTGCCCTTCCCAACCAAGGCCCGATCTCATAGGACATCGCCATGCCAGATGCCCAGCCCAACCCGCGCACCCCCGAGGTGCATCACGGGCGCGGCCTGCCGCTGCGCGTCGGCACTCGCGGGTCGCCGCTGGCGCGGACGCAGACGCGAATGTTCCTCGACTTGCTGACTCGGTTCTGCCCGGTGCTCGCGCTTGGGGTGCGGGGGCAGCCGGTGTTCGAGGAGCACGTGATCCGCACCACCGGCGACCGGGTGCAGGACCGGAGCCTGGCGGAGATCGGCGGCAAGGGGCTGTTCAGCAAGGAGATCCACGAGGCGCTGCTCGACCACCGGATCGACTTCGCGGTGCACAGCCTGAAGGACCTGGAGACCGAGCTGCCGCAGGGCATCGTGCTGGCCTGCACCTTGAAGCGCGAGGACGCGCGGGATGCGCTGATCCTTGGGCCGGCTTGCGAAGGGCCGGGCGAGGAGCCGCTGAGCGCCCTGCCTCATGGCGCTGTGATCGGGACGAACTCGTTGCGGCGGCAGGCGCAGTTGCTGCATGCGCGACCGGATTTGCGGACCGTGCTGTTGCGCGGCAACGTTCAGCCGCGGATCGAGAAGGTGCGGCGGGGGGATTGCGCTGCCAGCCTGCTCGCGCTGGCGGGGCTCAAGCGGCTGGGCTTGCAGGATACGCCGATGGCGGTGCTGGACCCGGATATCATGGTGCCGTCGGCTGGGCAGGGGATCGTGGGCATCACCACGCGGGCCTCGGATGAGGCGCTGCATGGTCTGCTGTCGGGCATCGAGGACCCGGAGGCCCGGGCCGTCTCCACCGCCGAGCGGGCGTTGCTGGCGCGGCTGGATGGGAGTTGCCGCACGCCGATCGGGGGGCACGCGCGGCTTCTGCCGGGTTCGGGGGGCGGGCGGCCGGACACGCTGCGCCTGACGGGGCTGGTGGCGCGGCCGGATGGCACGTTCCTGCTCAAGCGAACGGTGCAAGGGGCGCCGAGCGATGCCGCCCGGCTCGGGGCCGAGCTTGGCAGCAGCCTTCGCGGCGACAGCCCGCGCGACATCCTTGGCTGAGCCGGCGGCTGCCCCTATTGTTCACGAAATATTGATTACTCGGCCGGACGCTGAGGCGTCGTCGGTCGCTGAGCGGATTCGGGCGCGGGGCCTGTTGCCTATTGTTGCCTCTTTGTTGCAGGTTCGTCATATGCCGATGCGTATGCCGCACCATGTCGACGCCGCGCTCGTGACCAGCGGCAACGCGCTGCCCGCGCTCGCCGGGCTCGCGGCGCCGGTGCTGACGGTGGGGGATGCGACGGCCGAACGGGCCCGGGCGGCAGGCTTGGCGGACGTGACCAGCGCGGGCGGGAGCGCGGATGACCTGTTCTCGCTGGCCGAAACTCGTTGCCGTCCCGGCGCGCGCCTGCTGCTCGCGAGCGGAGAGGGCCAAGGCCATGCGCTGGCGCAGCGGCTTCGGGGCGCCGGGTTCCGGGTTCACCGCCGCAGCGTGTATGCGGCCCGGCCGGTGAGCCGCTTGCCCGAGGCCGCCTGCCAGGCGCTAGCTCGCGGGCGGCTTCGGGCGGCGCTGTTCCTGTCGTCCGAGACTGCGCGGACGTTTGTTCGTCTGTTGCCGATGGAGTATGCGCCCCGCGTTGCCGGGGTGGAGGCGCTTGCCATCAGCGAGAAGACGGCGGATGCGCTCGCCCCCTTGCCCTGGCGGCGGGTCCGTGTGTCAGTAGGGCCAACCTTGGATCACGTATTGGCGTTATTATGAGCGACGAAGTCCCGAACGAACCCAACACTCCCCCGGAGCGCGCCCGGATTGAACCTGCTTCGGCATCGAGGCGGCGGGATGGGCTGCCGCTGCTGTATATTATCGGCTTCGTGGTCCTGGCCGCGGCGGTGTTCTACGTCTACCGCAACCCGACGCGGCCGCGCGAGGCGGCGCAAGAGGCGGCGCGCGTGGATGCGCTGACCCAGGAGGCTGTGGCGCGGCAGCAGCAGTACGAGATCCTGACGAAGCGGCTCGTGGCCTTGGAGTCGAAGCAGGCCCCGGCGCCGGCGAACCTGGCGCCGCTGGAGGCCAAAGTCGCGGCGCTTGAGAACAGGCCGCCTCCGTCGCCGCCGGCCGATCTCGGGCCTTTGACGTCGCGGCTCGACGCGATCGAAAAAAAGCAGGCGGAGATGGCTCAGGCGCTGGATCAAGCCCGGCAGCAGGCGCAGGCGAGCGTTGGCCCGGTCAAGTCCGAGCTTGATGCCCTGAAGACGCAGCAGGCGGAGCTGGCGAAGAGGCTGGATCAAGCGGGGCAGCAGGCAGACAGCAATCTTGCCCCGGTCAAGTCGCAGCTTGCGGCGCTGGAGACGAAGCAGTCCGACATGGCGGGCGACACGTCCGGCAAGCTGGATCAGGTCACGCAGCGGATCGGCGCGCTCGGATCGCAGGTCGGCAAGCTCGGCAACCGGCTCGATGCGGCTGAGGCGCAGTCGAAGGAGACGGGCTCGGCCTTGGCCTCGCTCAAGGGCCAGGCGCAGCAGGTTGGCCAGCTTCAAGCCGCGAACGTCGCGTTGAATGCCGGGCAGCCGCTGGGGGAAATCGATGGGGCGCCGCCGGCGCTGGCGCAATTCGCCCACAGTGCGCCGCCGACCGAATCCGGGCTTCGCCTGTCGTTCGAGACCGCGGCAGAGGCGGCCCGGCACGCGAGTCAGCCGGCGCTGACCGACAACCAGAACTTCGTCGACCGCATGTGGACGCGGGCGCAGCAATCCGTGACGATCCGGCAGGGCGACAACGTCGTGGTCGGCGATCCGATCTCCGGTTACCTGGCCAGCGCGCGCCAGAAGCTCGACGCGGGCGACTTGTCCGGCGCGGTCAAGGCGCTCGACGGGCTGGCCGGGCCGGCGCGGGCGGCGATGTCGGGGTGGATCGACCAGGCGCAGTCGTTGCTGAACGCCCGCGCCGCAATCGCCAAGATGGCGGCGCGCACCTGATGCGCACGGTCCTTCTCTTCACGCTCGCGGCCGCGGTCTGCGTCGCGCTTGGCTGGTGGGTGGCGGATCTTCCGGGAACCTTCACGGCGACCGTGAACGGCACGACGTTTCAGGCCAATGCACCGGTGGCGATCAGCCTGCTCGCGCTGCTGTTCATCGTTCTTTACGTCATCATCCGGCTGATTGCCGCGCTGTTCCGCGGCCCGCGGGCGGCGCGGCGGCGCGGCGGCGAGAAGCGGCGCGTCCGCGGCGAGGCCGCGGTCAACCGGACGTTGTTGGCGCTTGCCGGCAATGACGTCAGCCTGGCCTTGCAGCAGGCCCAGCGCAGCCGGCGCCTATTGGGCGATACGCCGCTGACGCTGCTGCTTGCCGCTCAGGCGGGCCGGCAGGCCGGGCGGGAGGATGAGGCCGGGGGCATCTACAAGCTGCTCGCCGACCGTCCGGACGCGCAGATCCTCGGTTTGCGCGGGCTTCTGCGCCAGGCGATGGCCAAGCAGGATTGGCAGGGCGCCGCGGCCATCGCCCAGCGCGCCGAGTTGGCCCATCCCGGCACGGGATGGCTGACCGAGGAACGCCGTTACATCGCCCTCCGCAACGGGCAATGGGGCGAGGCCTTGCGCCTTATGGGGCCGGTTCGCGCCCAAGGGGCTGACAAGCCGGCGATCTCGGCGATGTCGTTGGCGCTGTCGCGCGAGCAGGACGACGGCGACGCCGCCCTCAAGCTGTCGAAGGACGCCTGGGAGACGGACCCGTCGCTTGCCCCGGCCGCGCTGTCGTATGCCGGGCACCTGCGCCGGAAGGGGCGGGAGCGGGCCGCGCTCGACGTGCTTCGCCGCAGTTGGGCGACCGTGCCGCATCCGGCGGTGGCGGAGGCGTACCTGGAGCCGGTGAAGGACAAGCTCGGGCGGACGCGCGCCGCGCAGGAGCTCGCGGGGGCGAACCCGGCCCATCCGGACAGCGCGCTGCTTCTGGCGCAGACCGCGATGGAGGCGGGCCTGACCGGCGAGGCCCGGCGCCATCTTGAGACGGCGCAGAAGGCGGGGCTGGACGACCGCCGGCTTTACGTGCTGCAGGCGGACCTTGCCGACCACGACAACGACGCCGATGCGGCGCAGGAGGCGCTGCGCCGCATTCCGACCGCGAAGCCGGAGCCGACCTGGCGTTGCCTGGCCTGCGGCATGGCGCATCAGGCATGGCATCCGGTGTGCGACGCGTGCGGCGCGCCGGGCCGGGTCGCGTGGACGGATGGCGACGTGCATCAGCAGCAGCCGTCGACGAAGATCGGGCCGCCGGTGCCGGCGATCGAGGGGCTGGCTTGAGGCTGGCCCCGTCCTGGCGGCGCTGACCCGCGAGCAACCCAGGGTAATGCTGGCCGGTTGTCGGGCGCGTTGCGCTGAACGGGGCAAAGGCGGCATCGGGATGCCGTATGGCGCGCCGTCGCGACGCGATCGCGGGCTAAACGCCGGGTTGGGCTTCGGCCGGGTTGGCACAGCGCGCGCACAGCCCTTCCGCCTCGATGGTGGCGCCTTGGATCATGAAGCCGCGCCGGGCCGCGGCTTGCCGGAGCGATACGAGCAGCGCCGGGTCCTCAAGCTCCAACACGGCGCCGCAGTTGCCGCAGATGAGAAACTGGGCGTGGTGATCATGGTCCTCGCCGACCGGGCAGCCGACGAAGGCTGAGAGGCGTTCGATGCGATGGATCAATCCCTGCTCGATCAGGAAGTCGAGGGCGCGATAGACCGTTGGCGGCGCAGCGCCCGGGCGCTGCGCCCTGAGCCGGTCCAGCAGGTCATAGGCGCCCATGGGCCGGCTCGCCTCCAGCACGAGCGCCAACACCTGCCGCCGCAGGCCGGTCAGTCTCGCGCCGCGCCGTTCGCATGATGCCGCGGCCCGTTCGAGCTGGGCCGCGACCGGCTCGGCGGGTTGGGCTTTTGCCTGCATCGGCCTTATGTTTCGCACGGGTGCCATCGCAAGGCCAGACATGTCCAGCATTCTCGATCAGGTTCGGTTCAACGCCGCCGGGTTGGTTCCGGCGATCGCGCAGCAGCATGATACCGGCGAGGTGTTGATGCTGGCCTGGATGAACCGCGAGGCGCTGTCGGAGACCCTGGCGACGAACCGGGTGTGCTACTGGAGCCGCAGCCGCGGGGCGCTTTGGCGCAAGGGGGAGACGAGCGGGCAGGTGCAGCGGCTGGTCGAGCTGCGGGTCGATTGCGACGCGGACGCCTTGCTGCTCCTGGTGCGGCAGCATGGGGTCGCTTGCCATACGGGGCGGCGGTCCTGCTTCTATCGCGCCGCGCGGGATGGGGCGCTGGCAACGCTGAGCGAACCGGAGGCCGACCCGGCGGCGCTTTATGGATCATAGAAGCATCTGAGTCCTGTTGCGCGACGTTCCAGGCCCGGCGAGAACCCTGGCGTTTTGGCTGCGTTCGTCCGTATCATTCATGATCCCACGCTCGGGAGACCGGTTGCCAGGATGACGCCGTTTAACCCCAGCGCGCCCGGCGTTGACGCGATCGTTGCCGTGCCGGTCCGCGACGAAGCGGAGCGCGTGCAGGACTGCCTCCGGGCGCTTGGACAGCAACGGGACCGCAGGCCCGGCATCCTGCTGCTGGTCAACAACACCACGGACGCAACCCTGGCGGCCATCGCTGCCGTGGCGCCGTCATTGCCGTGCCCGTTGCGCGTGGCGGCGCATGACTTTGCCCCGGACAAGGCGAGTGCGGGGCTGGCGCGGCAGCTTGCGATGCGGTTGGCCGACCGGCTCGCGCCGCCGGGGCTGCCGTTGCTGACGACCGATGCCGATGGACGGGTGGCGCCGGACTGGCTGGCCCGCAACTTGTATCACTTGCGGCGCGGCGCGGATGCCGTGTTCGGCCGGGCGGTGATCGATCCGGTCGAGGCGCTGCAAATCCCGGCAGTCTTGCACGAGGATGATGCGCGGGAGTGCGCGTATGCGGCGGCGCTCGACGAGATCGAGAGCCTGATCGACCCTGACCCGGATGATCCGTGGCCGCGGCATACGGAGCGGGCCGGCGCCAGCATCGCGGTGGCCCGGGATGTCTACCGTTCGGTTGGGGGGTTGCCGGCGATGCCGCTCGGGGAGGACAGGGGGTTCTACCTGGCGCTGCGGCGGATCGATGCGCGCATCCGCCATGCGCCCGAGGTCGGCGTCGTGGTATCGGGGCGGATCGTGGGCCGGGCCAAGGGGGGTATGGCCGATACGATGCGGCGGCGGATGGCGGCGCCGGACCAATATCTGGATGAGGCGCTTGAGCCGGTGATGGATCGGGCCGCGCGGATTCGCGCCCGCGCGGCGGCGCGGCGGGCGTTCGGGGCGAATGGCGCCACGGGCGGGTTCGGGGCGGCGTGGGAAGCGGTCTCCGCCGAAATGGCTTCGCGGCGGGTGGCGGCCGCCTCGTTGCCCGCGGAGATGCAGCGGGCGCTTGTCATGCTCGATGGATTGCGGGGACGGGCGCTTGCGGCGGCCGAATAGGCCTTTGTGGCCCTGATTGTGTCAGGACGGTTGCAGTTTAGCGCTGATCTGGACTGGCAATCGGTGCCCTGACATTTCAAGCAGGGCGATTGCAGGCTAACGCGGGTTCCTGATGAACGTCTCGAATGGGCGATCGAACCGGGCGAGGAAGTCGGCCGGGAGCTTGAAGCCTTGCGGGTCGTCGATGATGAGATCCGAGGTTTGCGTGCGGTGGGCGGCGATGGCCTGGCGTTTGCGCGGGAGCTGCTGGCTGATGTCCAGGCGGAAGCCGGACGGGAGCGGGCCGGGCAGCGGCACGTCGGGCGGCAGGGTCAGGCCCCAGACCGGGTAGGAGAGGTGGCGGATGCCAGTCTCGGCCGCCGCCGCCGCGGCGAGCAGGTGGGTCGCTTCGTGGTCGGCGTGCGGGTCGTGCTGCCAGGTGGCGAGGAGCGTGCCCGCGCCGATGCGCAGCGCGAGGGAGGCGATCGCGGTGACGGCCGCATCGAACGCCGGGCCGGACGTGGGCGCTTCGGTGTCCGGCAGGCCGAGGAAGCCGATCCGCTGCGGCGGCAGGCCGAGGGCGGCGACGGCCCGGCGGGCCTCCTGCTGGCGCATGGCGCGCAGGCGGGGGGCGGGGTAGGCGCGCGAGTTCGGGTGGGAGCCTGCGCCGTCGGTGATGACGAGGACGAACGGGGGCGAGCCGGCGTCGCAGGCCAGTGCGATCAGGCCGCCGCAACCGAGGCTCTCGTCGTCGGGATGCGGGGCGAGGATCAGGGGCGGGCCGGCAGCGGCTAGGGCCGGCAGCGGCTGAAAGGGGAAGGCTTCGATGGCGGCGAGCGCTGCTGCGGCCGGGATCATGCGCGGGCGAGCTCATGCCGGGCGGCTTCGGTCAGCACGGAGTCGGGGGCTGGCTGGCGGAGATAGGTGGTCAGGTCGCGCAGCAGGCGCTCGACGGGGTTGGGCCGGACCAGGGCGGCGAGGCCGAGGGCGCGCTGGGCGTGGCGCATGGCGTCGAGGCAGGCGGCCTCGATGGCGATGCGGGCGAGGTTGACGTAGGCCACCTGGTCGGCTGCGGGCGCGTTCGCGGTCTCGGCGCGTTGCGCGGCTTGCCAAGTCCAGAGCCGGGCGGTCTCTTGGGCGATCAGCATATGGCCGAAGCGGGCCTGCTGCAGCGGCGCTTCGGCGTGGCCGCGGGCGCGGAGCTGGGTGCGGACGGCGCCGGTCAGGGCGTCGAGGCCGCCGAGCGTCGCGGCCATCGTGCGCCAGGCGCCGGTCGAGAGATCCGGCTCGCGGAGATAGTCGCCGTCCTGGCCGATGACGGCGGCGTCGGCGACGGGGACGCCGTCGAGGGTGATCACGCCGTTGGCGCTCGCTCTCATGCCGAGGAGACTTGAGCCGAGCGGGGCGACCGGCTCCTGTCCGGTCAGGCTGACGAGGGCCATTCGCACGCTGTCGCCTTCGGTCACCGTCACCAATGCCCGGCGGAGATGCCCGGCGCCGGAGCACGGCCCTTTCTGGCCGGACAGCCGCCCGTTGTCGCGGCGAACGGTTTGGCCGGGCGCGTCGGTGACCCAGAGGCCGTAGAGCAGTCCTTGCCGGCAATCGGCGGCAAAGGCCCGGCTCTGGTCCGCGGCGCCGTAGCGGACGACAAGGCGGGCGACGTTGACGTGGGCCTCATAAAGACGGGCGAGCGACAGGTTGGCTTGGCCGAGCAGACGAAGCAGGCCGAACAGCGCCAGGGCGCCGCCCGGTTGCGTGCCCGCGCCGGCGCCTCCGAGGGCTGCGGGCAACGGGGCTTTGGCGAGGCCGAGACGGACCAGGCAGGCGACGTCCTCAAGGGGGAACAGCGCGCCCTCATCGAGCAGCGCGGCACGAGCGGCGATTTGCCCGGCATGGGCGCGCAGGGCTTCGGTGAGCGGCATTCAAGCCTTAACCCGCGAGCAGGCCGTGAGTTGAGCCGAAAGTCTTGCCGTTGCGCGGCGAGCGGGCGCGAAGGTCATGAGCCAGGTTAGTCTGCGATCGCCCTGACTGAAACAGCCAGGGCGTCATTTGCCAGGCCAGGAAAGGCCGGGCCCGTTCGGCGCCAGCGATATTCAGGATCGTGCGGCCGCCCGGATCAGAACCGGCGGATTGCCTGAATTCCGACGAGCTGCGTCGGCAAGGCACGGTAGGAGGCGAGACCGCGGCCCATAACGGCCGAGCCGCCGGCGCCTGGCATGGGCAACAGCCTTGCCGGCAGGCCGCCCGGCATGGCCGAGACCTGGGCCATGACCGGGCTCGAGCGAGGGGCGGGGATGGCCGTCGCGGCTGACGCCCGGAGTTGCGTGGTCATCGTTGCCTGCTGGGTGACTGGGGCGCCGAGATTGGGCCTGGCCCAGATCGCGAGGACCTTTTTGGCGTATTCGCCGCCAATGTCGGGCGTGAGCGAGTGATAGCCGGCGACGGCATTCGGCCAGGAGCCGGTTTTATCGAGGAGCTGCTTCAGGAAGCGGGCGGCGTAGCGGACGTTTGAGACCGGATCGAACGCTTCCTCGAGCGAGCTGAATGCACTGCCGTGATGGATGAGGTTGACCTGCATGCAGCCGACGTCGATCGACCGCTTGCCTTGGGCCTGGTTGGCGCGGACGGCGGCGATCGCCTCCTCCTTGGTGTCGAACATCGCGCCGACGCCCTCGACGTTGATGGTCCAGGGCCAGGCTGCGACGCCGCTCGCGGGGTCCCTGCGGCCGCTCTCCATGATGGAGATGGCTTGCATCAGGCGGTCCGGCACGTAGTCGGCGCGTTCGACGGTGGCGATGGCGTTGCGGCAAAGGTCCGCCCCGGGGCGCTGGGCGAGGGCTTGGGCGCTGAACAGAAGCAGGAGGGCGATGAGAGCGGTGCGGGAAGCAACGTGCATGACACTCAAATGCCACACGAAGGTGAAAAAACCTTAAACGCACAACCTAAGGTAAATGTCAAAAATCTTCGCAACGCGAAATACATCTTGCGCGAGAAACATTTGAGCTGTAAAGATAAACTTGGTTGCGTTGAGGCGTGGCCATTGGACGTTTCCTCCCTGAACTCAGGCGGCGTTGACAGCGCCGCCTTTTTTACGCGAGCAACGTCGGCGCTTCGATGGCCAGGCGTGCCGCGAGCGCGGTGAGATGGTCACGGAGCTTGGCAAAGCCGCTGTTCCGTTCGAACCGCGTTTCGTCCATGTAGAGCCCGCGGGCGATCTCGATCTGCAAGGCGTGCACGCCTTCGCGGGGCCGTCCGTAGTGCCGGGTGATATAGCCGCCGGCGTATGGATCGTTGCGGCGGACTTGATAGCCCATGCCGGTGAGCGTCTGTTCGATCAGCCGGGTCACGCCCGGGGTGCAGGCGGTTCCGTGCGCGTCGCCCAGCACCATGTCCGGCGAGCCGCCGCGGCCCGCGTAGGCCGGCATCGAATGGCAGTCGATCAGCAGGCAGGCGCCGAAGGCCGTTCGGGTGTCGTCAATGAGACGCCGGAGCTGGGCATGGTAGGGTTTCCAGCAGGTTTCGATGCGGAGTTCGGCCTCGCTGAAGGGCAGTTTGGCGCGGTAGATGCTCTCGCCGGTGGACACGATCCGGGCCAAGGTGCCGAGACCGGCGTTGACGCGGGGACTCGTGGTGTTGACCCAATCGGGCAAGGGGTCGGCGAACATGCCGGGGTCGAGTTCCCAGGCTTCGCGATTGGCGTCGCAGTAGGCGCGGGGGAAGGTGGCGGCAAGCAGGGGGGCGCCGGCGGCGGCGGCGCCTGCGAACAATGCGTCGACGAAGCTGTCCTCGCTGCGCCGAAGCGCCATTGCGTCGAGCCGTGCGGAGCGGATGAAATCGGGCAGGTAGTTGCGGCCGGAATGCGGGGAGGCGAAGGCCAGCGACGCGGTTTGGCGTGCGGGGCAGATTAGCTCGAACGGGGGCGGAGCCACGGGGAAGGCGGTGTCCATCGGGGTATACAAGCCCTGCCGAGCCTGTCTGTCACCTTACGAGGCTGGCACTCTTTGGTATACGGCGGACGGGGCCGGTCGTTGCATCGGGGGGCGGTTGCGGCGGGCGGAAAACCGCATTAGAAGCGCGGCTCGGATGGGCGCGTAGCTCAGCGGTAGAGCATCGCCTTGACATGGCGGGGGTCACAGGTTCAATCCCTGTCGCGCCCACCATCCGAACGTCGAATCCGTCGCCAGCCACAGACCCCGCCCAGAGGCGGGGTTTATTTTTGTTGGCCGGGTGTCATCGAACTGTCACAAATCCGCAATCATTGAGTCTTGGTCCGCAGTTAGGTTCCGGCCGTGCGGCCAGGCCTGGATGGCGGGGCTCCGCAGAGGCCAGGACGGCCTGCATCCATGCAATCGGAGGACTTATGAAACTCAATCGTGCCGCGATGGCGATCGCGATATCCGGGGCCGCGCTCGCGGCCCATCCCGCGTTCGCGCAGACGATCACCGGAGCCGGCGCCACATTCCCCGCGCCAGTCTACACCAAGTGGGGCGAGGCGGCGAACAAGGCGATCGGCATCCAGCTCAACTATCAGGCGATCGGCTCGGGCGGCGGGCAGAACCAGATCATCAACAAGACGGTCGATTTCGGCGCGTCTGATGCGCCGATGGCCCCGGAGAAGCTGAAATCCAACAACTTGCTGCAATTCCCGACCGTGATGGGCGCGGTGGTGCCGATCGTGAACCTGCCCGGCATCAAGGACAACGAGCTCAAGCTGACGGGCGAGATCTTGAGCGGTATCTATATGGGCGCCATCACCAAGTGGAACGACCCGAAGATCGAGGCCATCAACAAGGGGGTCAAGCTGCCCAGTCTCGCCATCGCGCCGGTCCACCGGGCCGACGGGTCGGGCACGACGTTCGTGTTCACGAGTTACCTGTCGGCGGTCGATCCGAATTGGAAGAGCAAGGTGGGCGCGGCCACCAGTGTCGCGTGGCCGGCTGGAACGGGCGCGAAGGGCAATGACGGCGTTGCCGGCACGGTCAAGAACACGCGCGGCGGCATCGGCTACGTCGAGAACGCGTATGCCACGCAGAACAAGCTCAACACGACGGAGATGAAGAACAAGGCGGGCGACTTCGTCAAGCCGACGATGGCGACGTTCCAGGCCGCGGCGTCCAGTGCCGATTGGGCGAACGCGCAGAACTTCGCGGTTGACCTGGTCAACCAGGCGGGCGCCCAGAGCTGGCCGATCGTCTCGGCAACGTTCCTGATCGTGCCGGAGCAGCCGGGCGAGCCGGTCAAGGTCGAGAACGTGCTGAAGTTCGTCGATTGGGCCTACAAGAACGGCGACAAGATCGCGACCGAGCTCGAATACATCCCGTTGCCGGCGAAGGTGCAGGACAACGTGCGCGAGGCTTGGAAGACGAAGATCATGGCTGACGGCAAGCCCGTCTATACGCAGTAACCGACCAGATTGGCTGGCGGCGCGCCGCTGCCAGCCGTTTCGTTGCCGGAGGAGCAGAGTTTGTCGCAGGCCATCGCCGGACCGATCCCCCGCAGCCGCGCGGGCCGACGTGGAACCGGAGACGTCGTTTTCTCGGTTCTGGCGACGCTGGCCGGCGTGTTCGTCCTGATCCTGCTCGGGGCGATTATCGTTACGCTGTTCATCGGCGGGCTGCCGGCATTCCGCGCCTTCGGGTTCGGCTTTCTCTACAGCGACACGTGGAACCCCGTGACCGAAGTGTTCGGGGGCGCCGTGTCGATCTACGGCACGGTCGTGACGTCGATCATTGCCATCCTGATGTCGGTCCCGGTCGCGTTCGGGATCGCCTTTTTCTTGACCGAGCTCGCGCCCGCCTGGGCACGGCGCCCGATCGGCACCGCGATCGAGCTGCTGGCCGCGGTGCCGTCGATCATCTACGGCATGTGGGGGTTCTTCGTCGTCGTGCCGATCATGGCGCGCACCGTGCAGCCCTGGGTGATCGACAGCCTGGGCGACGCGCCGCTGATCGGCTGGCTGTTTTCCGGGCCGCCGTTCGGGACCGGCATCTTCACCGCGTCGCTGATCCTGGCCATCATGATCATCCCGTTCATCGCGGCGACAATGCGGGACGTGTTCCTGACCGTGCCGCCGGTGTTCAAGGAGTCGGCCTACGGGGTGGGCTGCACGACGTGGGAGGTGATGCGCTCGATCGTGCTGCCCTACACGCGGGTGTCGGTGGTGGGCGGCATCATGCTGGGGCTGGGGCGGGCGCTGGGCGAGACGATGGCGGTGACGTTCGTGATCGGCAACACCAACCGGATCTCCACCAGCATCTTCGGGCCGGGCAACACGATCGCGTCCCTGGTGGCGCTGGAGTTCCCGGAAAGCCCGGCCGGCAGCCTCAAGCTGTCGGCGCTGCTGGCCTTGGGGTTTATCCTGTTCGTCATCTCGTTCATCGTGCTGGCGATCTCGCGGCTGCTGCTGCGGCCGGGAGCGAAGTCGTGAGCGCGAGCGCCGCCCTCGCGCATCCTGGGCGGGACGAGCGGGTCGCGCGCAGGCTGGGACGGCGGCGGCGCAGGTCGGACCGGGTGGCGAAGGCGCTGTGCTGGGTTGCCACGCTGATCGGGCTGTTCTTCCTGGCGTCGATCCTGCTGACCTTGGTCGCGCGCGGCTTCGGCGGGCTTGACCTGCGGGTGTTCACCACGGTCACGAAGCCGCCCGGCAGCAATGGTGGGCTGCTCAACGCCATCATTGGCAGCCTGATCCAGACGGCGCTCGGCACGCTGATCGGCACGCCGATCGGGCTGATGGTGGGAACTTACCTCTCCGAGTATGCGAGCGGGTCGAGGCTCGGGGATACGGTGCGGTTCGTGTCGGACATCCTGCTGTCGGCGCCGAGCATCCTGATCGGGCTGTTCGTATATCAGATCTTCGTCAACCCGTTCGGCGGCTTCTCGGGCTGGGCCGGGTGCATCGCGCTGGCGGTGATCGTGATCCCGATCGTGGTGCGGACGACGGAGGACATGCTGCGGCTGATTCCGGTGGCGTTGCGGGAGGCCGCGGTGGCGCTGGGCGCGCCGAAGTGGAAGTCAATCGTGTTCGTCTGCTACCCGGCGGCGCTGGATGGCATTCTGACCGGGGTGCTGCTGGCGGTCGCCCGGGTGGCGGGCGAGACGGCGCCGCTGCTGTTCACCTCGCTCGGGAACCTCAATTGGTCGGTCAGCCTCGATCAGCCTATGAGCAGCCTGCCGGTGACCATTTATCAGTATGCGGGCGCCGCGTTCTCGGACTGGGTGGAGCTGGCCTGGGTCGGGGCTATGCTGATCACCGCGGGCGTGCTCGCGATCAACGTCGCGGCGCGGATCGCGCTGCGCAAACGGAGTTGAGGGGATCATGTCGGGACACGCGCTGAGACAGGCCACGGCGCCGGGCCAAGCCATGCCGGGCGGCGGCACGACCGGACGATTTGAACAGGCTATGAACACGCCGCGCATCTCCATCGAGGGGCTGAGCTTCTATTACGGGAGCAACAAGGCGCTGAAGGACATCGTGCTCGACCTGCCGGAGAAGCAGGTGACGGGCATGATCGGGCCGAGCGGGTGCGGCAAGTCGACGTTGCTGCGGGTGCTGAACCGGATGTATGACCTGTATCCCGGGCAGCGGGCCGAGGGGCGGGTGATGATGGACGGCATCAACCTGGTCGGGACCGACGTGGAGGTGAACGGGCTGCGCAGCCGGATCGGCATGGTGTTCCAGAAGCCGACGCCGTTCCCGATGTCGATCTACGACAACATCGCTTTCGGGGTGAGGCTGCACGAGCGGCTGTCGAAGGCTGACATGGACGAGCGGGTGGAGTGGTCGCTTACGCGCGCCGCGTTGTGGGGCGAGGCGAAGGACCGGTTGCGCAGCTCGGCCGCCGGGCTGTCGGGCGGGCAGCAGCAGCGGCTGTGCATCGCGCGCACCATTGCTGTCAGGCCGGAGGTGATCCTGCTCGACGAGCCGACCAGCGCGCTCGACCCGATCAGCACGCTGAAGGTGGAGGAGCTGATCGACGAGCTGAAGCGGGACTTCACCATCGCGATCGTGACGCACAACATGCAGCAGGCGGGGCGGTGCGCGGATCAGGTGGCGTTCTTCTACCTGGGCGAGATGGTCGAGGTCGGCCCGGCGGCGCAGATGTTCACCTCGCCGCGGGAGAAGCGCACCCAGGAATACATCACCGGCCGGTTCGGCTGAGGCAGGAGGTTCGCCATGTCCGGCGCCACGCATATCGTCAAGAGCTACGAGCAGGAGCTGCAGCGGCTGCGCGACCTGATGACCGAGATGGGGGGGCTGGTCGAGAGCCAGGTGGCGATGGCCATGAAGGCGATGGTCGGCAACGACGCGGAGACCGCGGGCCACGCGGTGGAGCAGGACCGCGCCGTCGATGCGCTCGAGCGCTCGGCCGAGCAGATGGTGATCCGTATGCTGGCGCTGCGCCAGCCGATGGCCAGCGACCTGCGGCAGATCGTCGCCGCGCTGAAGATCACGGCGGCGATGGAGCGGATCGGCGACTACGCCAAGAACGTCGCCAAGCGAAGCATGGCGCTGGCGCAGTTCCCGTCCACGCTCAGCATGGGCGGGCTGTCGGCAATGAGCCGGCTGGTGCAGGAGAACCTGCGGCTCGTGATCGACGCCGTGGGCGAGAGCGACGCGCAGAAGGCGGTGCAGGCCTGGCAAAGCGACCAGGCGATCGATGACCTGTATAACTCGATCTTCCGTGAGTTGGTGACGTACATGATGGAAGATCCGCGCAGCATCACGCCTTGCACGCACCTGCTGTTCATCGCCAAGAACCTGGAGCGGATCGGCGACCATGCGACCAACATCGCCGAGACGGTGCACTACGCCGTGACGGGCGAGACGTTGCAGCAGGACCGGCCGAAGGGCGACAACTCGCCCTATGCTGTAGTCCGGCCGCGCGAGGCGGAGGGCTAGGCCGATGATGACGAGCGCCGCGAAGCCGCTGGTGCTGGTGGTCGAGGACGAGGCGGCGCTCGCGACCATGCTGCGCTACAACCTGGAGAAGCAGGGCTTCCGGGTTGACGAGGCGGTCGACGGCCAGGAGGCTTTGACGCGCGTGGCCGAGACGGCGCCGGACATCGTGCTGCTGGACTGGATGTTGCCGGTTATGTCCGGGATCGAGGTTTGCCGGCAGATCAGGCGGCGCTCGGCGACGCGGGATTTGCCGGTGATCATGGTGACGGCGCGCAGCGAGGATCAGGACGCGGTGCGCGGGCTGAACATTGGGGCGGACGATTACATTACCAAGCCGTTCAGCATGGAGTCGTTGCTGGCGCGGATGCGGGCGCTGTTGCGGCGGTCGGGCGGGGCGCCGGCGCGCGGGCAACACGTTTTCCATGACATCACGATGGATCTGGCGTCGCACCGGGTGCAGCGGAACGGGCGGGCGATCCACCTTGGGCCGACGGAATACCGGCTGCTGGAGTTCCTGATGCAGCATCCGCGGCGGGTGTTCTCGCGCGAGGAATTGCTGAACTCGGTTTGGGGACCGGATATCCACGTCGAGCCGCGGACGGTAGACGTCCATATCCGCCGGCTTCGCAAAAGCATCAACGCGCCGGAGGAGCTGGACATGGTGCGGACCGTTCGGGCGGCTGGGTATGCCCTGGACACGGAGGCAGTCTGATCTTGGCTGGCAAATGACACGCCCCACTTTTGCAGCCAGGGCGGTCGCGATTCATCGCATCATCTTCAGCAGTGATTGCCCGGCCTTCGTGCCAAATTGCTTCCGGCTAACCTTTCCGTCGTGGTTGGCATCGACGGCGTCATACCGCTTGAGGACCAAGGCTAGGTATTCGGCCTTGGTGAGATGGCCGTCCTTGTCGGTATCGGCCTGGTGGAATTCCTTGCTGGTCAAAACGGAGGACGCCTGCTTCGGGCTCAGCCGGTCGTCGAGCGCGGGGTTCAGCCCGTCATAAAACGCCGCCGCCGCGCTCTTCGCTTCCGCTGAGCCGAGAAAACCATCATGGTCGATGTCGAACGCCTTCATCGGGTCAGCATTCAGCTCCGAGGGTCGGCGTTCGACGCCCCGCTTATCCGTCACCGGGCCGGCATCGGCGGGAGCCTGCGCCCATGCCGGCCCTGCGACCGCCAGTAGCGACGCCGCGAGGAGGATAGCGAACCACCGGGCCATACTCAGCCGTTCATCAACTTGCGAGCGCGTTCGATGGCGCTTTTGCAGCTGTTATCGCCGGCATGATCGAGCATGCGGGCTTGCTCCAGCGCCATCTTCGCTTCCGACATGTTGCCGCTCAGTTCTTTGCTGCTGCCAAGCTCGGGCTTGGTCTCCACCGAACCTTTCCCGCTCGCGGCGGCGGCGGCGGCGGCCGTGGGCAGTCCCTCCTGCTGCCGACGGACATCCTGGGACGATGTCGCGACCTGGTTGCCGACAGCGGCGTTGGCTTCCTTGGTACCGAGGGTGCCGCCGCCCTTGTCCGAAGCGGAGGTGCCCTTGGTCGTCGGTTCGCCAGGGCGGTTGGCATCCGTGTGAGGAGCGGTCTTGGGGCTGGAGCCTTGCAGCGTGCCGGTGGTGACCGGGCCCAATGCCGGGCTTTGGCTCAGCTTGTGCCCGAGTTCCATGACCTCGGCTGAACAGGGTCCGGCAAATGCTGCGCCGGCGCTGAGCGCTGCCGCGATGCCGGTTGCGCTTGCGAGCAAAAGGGTGCGTATGACCAATGGTTCCTCCGGTTTATCGTTGAAGGCTAAACGAGCATTTGGGGCATTGGTTCGTGCCGCCTTTTTAAAAACTCGGCAACCCACGATCACACCGCAACCTGAAAACTCCACGTTGCCGCCATCAAGTCAGGATTGCTTGGACGCCAGCCTTATCCAAAACCCCGATTTAGTCGACTTCGTTCGCGGTCAGGAACATCGATTTTTCAAGCGCAGCAAAGAACTGCTGGTATGGCGCTGCATCCGATACGGCAACCAAACCGTCCTGTACGCTCGCCCGGACCGCGGTTTCGGATGATCCGCGGGACCGGATCGTGACCGTCATGCGAATGACATAGCCATTGAGCTTCGTGCCAGTGACGGTCCCGAGCACGTCGTCCGACTTATCAATGACGAAGCCGAGGTCCTGGAGCGTGGCGATCACGTTACGCAGGACGAGGGAATGGTCCGTTGTCGAGAACGACCGCGTTTGGACAGCGCGCAGCTCCACCTGGCTTCGATCGGTCAAGAGGATTTGCTGGCGCGAGTCGGCCAGACAACCCGTAAGCAGCAACAGAAGCGAAAAGGCGCTTAAGGCGTGACGTTTCATATGTCGTGCGCCTGCAGGAAAGCGGCTTGGCTTAGCTTGTCGAAGAACTCCTGATAGATTTTGGGGTCGTCGATCGTCTCGATGCGCGACAACTGGTCCTTGGTGTTCCAAACAGCGCGCTGGAAGGTGACGCGGGCGATCGTCGAGGTCCGATCGGATGTTGGCCGGGTCGCGACCGAAACGCGGATTTTCTGATCTCGCTCCCAAACCGGGTCAACCCGTGACCCGGCAGCGGCGGCCAGCATCACCAGCAACATCTGAGTTGCAACCTGGCCTGTCTCGACGGCGTCACGCCGTTTCGACGCCAGCACGAGGCCGCTTCCGGATGCCGTCTCCTCGATGAGGAAACCGAGGTCTTGCAGCACGCCGATCGAGGCTTGCAGAAGAACCTTCTCATCGTTCGTGTCGAAACGCCGCTGGCTGAGCTGGCGTTCGGCGATCGTCTGTCTTGACGTCAGCGCTGCCGTCTGACGCTCGACGGTGGTTTGTTGCGCGCAGCCGGACGCGATCCCGGCATACAGGACTGCGAGCGCGAGGCGCGGCAGCATGGTCAGAATGCGCTTGAACGATAGGCAAAATCCCGGACGCGGTTCGCGGCATCGAATTTGACGATGATCGTCAAGGTGCGCTGCGACGTGCTGCGCGCCCCGCTGCTGCTTGCGGCGCCGAGCAGCAGCAGTCCCACTCCGCCGGAACTCGAAGAGTAGGCCGTATCCGTCGAAATGCGATCGTAAACCCAATTTTCCCGCCGGTGCTCGTCCGTCGTCACCATATTCGGGCTACCGAGCGTTTCAGCGACTTGCGCATTCGTCATGCCGACGCGGATCTCGCGCTGAACGGCGCCGACCGTCAGTGCCGCGCTGCGGCCTTGGGCGCCGTTCACGGAGGCTGCGTGATTGGCCGCAGAGCAGCCCGAGACCAGTATGGCGGTCAGCAAAACCGCGGCTAGAATTGGCGTGCGTTTCATGATTGCGGCGGTCCGGCGAGGGATGGGCTGTTCGGTTGGGCGGCGACGCTGCCGGCTTGTGCCGCGCCCGGCTCATCGTCTGCTGCCGCATTCAGGAACAAGGCTTCCGAAAGCGGCGCGAAGAACAGCTTTTGATAGAATTCGGGCGAGTCGACCTCGTTGCTTTGCGGGCCCAGCTTCACGTAGGCGTTGGCTCGCACCGACATGCGGTTGCCTCGCGGCGTTACGGCGGCGGACAACTTCAATTGCGCCAGCTTGGTGGCGCTCACGCTGCCTGAACCGGCGTCAACCTTATCGATGTTGTAGCCGAGGTCCTGCAAAGTGGAGATCACGGCGCGAACCGTCTTGTTCCGGTCCGGCGTGCCGAACGTGCGTGACTGCACGGCGCGCAGTTCAACCGGGCTCTTTTTGCTGGCGATGACAGGGGGTTCTTTCACCGCGGCGCAGCCGGACGCCAGGAGAGCGAATGCAGGGATGAGGAGAGGGCGCATCATAGGGACTGGGCTATTGTTGACGAGTTTCGGAGCTTGGCGAAGAAGTCTTGGTAAATTCTAGGGTCTTGGATCAGTTCTGTCCGCCACTGCTCGCCACGATTGTTTGTCATGTATCGGTCGAACGACACGCGCACGCTGTAATCGGTCGGCGACCGGGTTGGAGCGACTGTGGCCGTCACGTGGATGTCTTGTACCTTATCCCAAACCGGCGTGTAGGCTGCGCCTAGGAAGGCGAAGGCGACCGTCATTGCGATCTGGCCAGCAACGGCGCTGGTTTCTTCTGCATCCCGTGACTTGCTGCCCGTGACGACGCCAAGCTCTGCCGAAGATTCGCTGACCGCAAACCCAAGATCTTGCAACGTTTGCGTGACATTGATCAACGCTGCTGTCTGATCCGCGGCAGGAACAAGCCTGGTTTCGGCCTCTCTGATCGCGAGCGGTGACTTCGGCGGCTGTCCAATTCGCAACGCCACGGCATTCGGGTCCTGGCAGCCAGACACGACGGCGAGAGCCGCGACGAGACTCAAGCGCATCATTTTGGAAGTGTTCTTATAATGGCTTGTCTTGAGGAGCATGTAACGGCAATCCAAAGCGTCACGGATTCGTAACGTCTTGGGGCCGACCCGTCTATTTACTAACAGATTTGATGAGTCAGCTTTTGTGTTCCGCTCGTTGCCGCAACGGCGCGCTTACAGGAAATCCGCCCCGGCCTCGGCCTCGAACCGCTCCGGCGGCCCTTCCCAGATGATCCGGGCGTGTTCCAGCACATATACCCGGTCGGCGTGCGGCAGGGCGAAGGTCACGTTCTGCTCGCCCAGCAGGACGGTGATCGGCGTGGTGTTGCGCAACTGTTCCAAGGCGTTGGAAATCTGCTCCAGGATTACCGGCGCCAGGCCCAGCGTCGGCTCGTCCAGGATCAGCAGCCGCGGCTTCATCATCAGCGAGCGGGCGATCGCCAGCATCTGCTGCTCGCCGCCACTCATGGTGGCCGCCGCCTGGCGCTCGCGGTCGCGCAGGCGGGGGAAGAGGTCGTAGAGCCATTCGAGCTGCCGGGCCGCTTCGGGGCCGGGCAGGTGCTGGCCGGCGAGATCCAGGTTCTCGCGCACGCTCATGCCCCCGAACAGCTCGCGGGTTTCGGCGCATTGGACGATGCCGTCGCGGGCGATGGCGGCGGGGGTGCGGCCGGAGAGCGGCTCGCCATGCCATGCAACGCGGCCCTGATAGGGGACGAGCCCGGAGATGGCGTTGAACAGCGTCGTCTTGCCGGCGCCGTTCAAGCCGACAACGGAGACGCATTCGCCCTCGTCGACTCGGATTGAGACTTGTTCCAAGGCTTGGGCCTTGCCGTAGAACACGTTGACGCCGTCGACTTGCAGCAGCGGCGTGCCGCCTTTGGCCAAGGCGGGCCGGGAGGCGACGTTGATGCCGCCGCCGAGATAGACCCGGCGGACGGTCGGGTCCTGCGTTACCTGCTCGGCGGTGCCTTCGGCAATGCGCTCGCCCAAGTACATGGCGAACACGCGGTCCACCAGGGCGGCGACGGATTTGACGTTATGGTCGACCAGCAGCACGGCGCGCCCGTCGTCCCGGAAGGCGGCGATCAGTTCGGAGAAGGCGGCGACCTCGCCGGAGGTGAGGCCCGCGAACGGCTCGTCTACCAGCACGACCTGGGGATTGCGGGCTATGGCCTTGGCCAGTTCCATACGGCGGAGGTCGGCGAAGGGGAGGGTGGCGGGGCGGCGATCAAGCACCTGGGTGAGGCCGACGCGCTCGGCGATGGCGCGGGCCTGCTCCTCGATGTGCGGGGCGGCGGCCAATTTCAGCAGGCTGTCGGGCAGCAGGCCGAGCATGATGTTTTCCAGCACGGTCTGCCGGTGCAGCGGGCGGGAATGCTGGAATACGATGCCGACGCCCTGGCGGGCGATGCGGTGGCTCGGCCAGCCGGCGACGTCGGTCCCGTCCACCAGCACGTGCCCGGCGCCGGGGCGCTCGATGCCCATGATGAGCTTCATGACCGTCGACTTGCCGGAGCCGTTGGGGCCGATCAGGCCGAGGATCTCACCCGGTTTGATGCTGAAGCTGATGTCCTTGGCGGCGACCAAACCGCCGAACCGCTTGGTCAGGCCCTGGACGTCGAGCAGGGGCGCGTTGGCGCGGTTCGGGCGCGTGCCGGGGCGGCGTTCGGCGGCGGCGCTCATGCTTCCCCCTTCTGGCGCAGGACGTAGCCCAGCAGGCCGCCGGGGAAGAACAGGATGACGGCCAGCGCCACGGCTGAGACGACGAAGGTGCTGAGCTGGCCGAGCGGGCGCAGGAACTCGCCGGCGACGATCAGGAAGATGGCGCCGACGGCCCCGCCGAGGATGGTGCGCCGCCCGCCCAGGACGGCGGCGATGATCACCTGCACGCCGACGGCGACGTCGATGATGCTGCCGACGGACGCGGTGCCCAGGTAGAACACCAGCATGGCGCCGGCGAGGCCGGAGAACAGCGCGCTGATGCAGAACGCGGCCAGCTTGTGCTTGGTGATGTTGAAGCCGAGTGCGGCGGCGCCGATGCGGTCCTGGCCGCTGGCCTGCAGGATCAGGCCGACCGACGAGCGGGACAGGGTGAACAGGATGGCGCCGGAGACGGTCATGAAGCCGAGCGCGTACCAGTAGTTGGTCAGGGCGTCGATGGAGAGGATGTCATACATGGTCAGCCCGATCTCGCCGCCGGTGACGCTGGCGAAGATGACGATCACCTGCTGCAGCAGCAAGACGGCGACCAGGGTGACGAGACCGAAATAAGGGCCGGTGAGGCGCAGCGCGGGCACTGCGAGGATGAGGCCGCCGAGCACGGCCGCGACGGCGCCCGCGATGAGGCAGGCCCAGATCGGCCAGCCCTGGTTGTTGAGCAGCCCGGCCGCGTAGGCGCCGCTTCCGATCAGGAACGTGGGACCGAAATTGACCTCGTTGGCGAACCCGAACAGCAGGTCCCACGCCATGGCGAACACGCCGAAGTAGTAGGCAATGGTGAGGATGCCGAGGATGTAGGCGGAGACGGTGAACGGCAGCAGGCAAAGGACGACGAGGACCGCGAGCGCGATCCAGGTCAGCCGGAAGGCAAGGATGCGGCGCACCTACCGGCGTCCTAGCAGGCCCTGCGGGCGGACATAGACGACCAGCACCAGCAGGATCAGCGCCGGCATCGAGCGGATGGTGGGCGAGATCATGTAGGCGGTGAAGGTCTCCAGGTAGCCGACCACGTAGGCGGCGAGCAGCGAGCCGGACACGCTGCCGAGGCCGCCCAGCACCACGATGGAGAAGGCGCTGGCGGTGAGCTGCCCGGCCTGGGCGGAACTGGCGCCGAGGAAGGTGGCCAGCAGCACCCCGGCGATGCCGGCCAGCACGCCGTAGATGGCCCAGACGAGCAGGTAGATGCTGGAGAGTTCGAAGCCGAGCAGGGTGAGGCCGCGCGGGTTGATGGAGGCGGCGAGCAGGGCCTTGCCCGCCTTGGTGCGGTTGATCAGCAGCCAGAGCAGGCCGATGGCGACCCAGCAGATGGCGGCGATCAGCAGCTCGTTGGTGGGGAAGCGGACGCCGCCGATCTCGGTGATGCCGCGGATGAGCGGACGGACGGTTTTCGGGTTGTCGGTGTAGAAGTAGGCGACCGCCTCCTGCAGCATGATGCCCCATAGCAGCGTCCCGGTGAGGACGAAGATCTCCTTCTCCGATTCCGGCAGCGCGCTCGACCGCTGGATCGGGCGGACGACGAGGAAGTAGGTGACGAAGGCGGTCGCGAGCCCGGCGAGCGTCCCGGCGCCGGCGGCGATCCAGGAGCCTGTGCCGTATTGCCCGGCCACGACCCAGGCGGTCACGGCGGCGACTACCATCGTCGCGCCGTGGGCCAGGTTCAGCACGCCGGAGACGCCGAACATCAGGGTGAAGCCGACCGCGCCCAGGCCGTAAAGCGCGCTGATCGCGAAGCCGTCGATCAGGATTTGCAGTGCGAGCATACTGGCTCCCGCCTGGCCGGACCGCCGGCCGCGTCAAGGATGGCGCCCGGGGCCGTGCCGCCGGCCCCCCGGGCGTCGCGGGTCAGTTGGCGGCGTTCAGCTTGACGAACGGCGGGAACTTCACCTGCGCGTCGCCGCTCGGCTTGGGCCACAGCGTCACTTGCTGGCCGCCCTGCCATTGCAGGGTGACGCCGGTGACGTAGTCGGAACCGTATTTCATGGCGTGCGTGAACGGGTCATCCTTGCCGTAGAAGGCGACGCGGCCGATGGTGCCGACGTAATCGGTCTGTTCGAGCGCCTCGACCAGCTTGTCCCCGTCGGTCGAGCCGGCGCGCTTGATCGCCTCGGCGACGACGTTGACCGCATCATTGGTGGAGAAACCGGTGTAGGGCGGCGGCTCACCGAACCGCTTGGCGTATTCCGCCATGAACGGCTGCGTCTTGGGCGTGAGCTGGGCGCCGGCGGCGGCGGCGGATTGGGTGACGACGCCCGCGGCAGCGCCGTTGGTGTCCTTCCAGAAGGTGCCAGAGGTCGCCTGCGAGGATTGGCCGACCATCGGGATCGGCACCTGCTGCTGCGCCCACTGCACGGTGGGCTGGACGCCGACGTGGCTGATGCCGGTGACGATGACGTCGGGCTTGAGTCCCTCGATCTGGTTGTAGATCGGGGTGAAGTCGTTGGTGTCGGGCGAGAAGCGGATGTGGTCGAGCACCTTGATGCCGATCTTGGGCAGGCACGCAAGGTATTCGGCATCGAGCGGGGTAGTCCAGGCGGCATCCTCGCTGAACACGACGGCGGTCTTGATGCTGTATTTCGGCTGCAGGAGCTGCTGCATCGAATCGCAGGCGGATTCGGCGATGAACTTCGAGGTCATCCATTCGTGGAAGGTGTATTTGTTGCGGGCATAGTCGTCGTGGACGTGCTTGCTGATCTCGTTGCTGGCCGCGCCCGTGGTGATGAACGGCGTCTTCATCCGCGCCGACCAGGGCTGCAACGCCAGGGCGATCTCGCTGATGTAGGTGCCGATGACCGCCACCACCTTGTCCTGGCTGACCGCGCGCTGGAAGGCGCGGACGGCGTCGGTCGCCGAGGAGTGGTCGTCGTAGATGACCAGCTCGACCTTGCGGCCGTTGACGCCGCCGGCGGCGTTGATCGAGTCGGCGGCCATCTGCGCGCCCTTGCTGATCCCGGCGCCAGCGATGGCGGACTCCTCGGCGATGATGCCGATCTTGATCGGCGGCTGATCCTGCGCCCAGGCCGGGCCTGCGACCGCCGCGGCGAGCGTTGCCATCAGGAGCGCCTTGCGCGTGATTGCAACGGACCTCGTCTTGGACATCCCGACCTCCCTCATTCATTGGCCCGCACGGCGAGGCGCGGATATTCTCGATCTGCAATAAGCGACACGATCCGCGCGGCGGCACAAGGGCCATTCGCGGCACGGCTTTCTCACAAATGTTTTACCATCGAGGCGATTGCCGTCATGCCGCTTTCAACTCTCCGCTGCGCATGACTAACCGTTCGTCGTGCCATTTGGCTACCTCGCCGCGATGGGCGATCGACAGGATGGTCGTGTTCGGCAGGCGCTGGCGCAGCATGGCGTAGAGTTCGCCTTCCGCTTCCGGATCGAGGCTTGCCGTCGCTTCGTCGAGGAACAGCCAGTCCGGGCGCTGCAGCAAGGCCCTGGCGATCGCCAAGCGTTGCTGCTCGCCGCCCGAGAGGCGTTGCGCCCAAGGCTGCTCGGCGTCCAGCTCGCCGGCGACGCTGCCCAGCCCGGCGTCGTCCAAGGCCCCCCGGACGGCGTTGTCGTCCACGGTCGCCGGGTCGGCCGGGTAGGTGATGGCCTGGCGCAAGGTGCCGAGCGGGATATACGGCCGCTGCGGCAGGAACAGCATCGTGCCCGGCGGGCGTTCCACGTCGCCGCCGCCGAACGGCCAAATGCCGGCGATGGCGCGGAACAGCGTGGACTTGCCGGCGCCGGAGCGCCCGGAGACGACGGTGGAGCGCCCGGCCGGCACGTCGAGATCGGCGTGCTCGATCAGCGCGCGGCCGTCGGGGAGGCTCAGCGTCACGTCCTGCAGGGCGATGCCGTCCGCCTCGCCTTCGCGCACGCGCACGCCTTGGCCGGCAAGGGCGTGGGCGGTGCTGACGGCGTGCTCGAAGCTGGTCAGGCGCTCGACGGTGGCGCGCCAGACGGCAAGCTGCGAGTAGGCGGTGACGAACCAGGAGAGCGCGTCCTGCACCCGGGCGAACGCGCCGGCGATGCGGGTGAGGCCGCCCAGCATGATCTCGCCGGCGAAGTAGCGGGGCGAGGCGACGACGAACGGGAAGATGCCGGCGACCTGCTCGTAGCCGGCGATGAGGGCGTTCAGCAGCTTGGTGCGGTTCATATACTGGTGCCAATTGCCGACGATGCCGGCGAAGCGGTCGAGCAGGCCCAGCCGCTCGGAGCGTTCGCCGGCGTAGAGCGCGATGCCCTCGGCGTTCTCGCGCACCCGCACGAGCGAGAAACGGAAATTGGCTTCGAGCTTCTGTTTCTGGAACTCGATCCGGGCCAAGGGCCGCCCGACGTAGTGGGTCAGCGCCGTGCCGAGAATGGCGTAGAGGATGGCGACCCATAGCAGGTAGCCGGGGACGTGGAGGCCGAAGAGGGTTATGGCGCCCGAGAGGCTCCAGAGGATGCCGGCGAAGCTGAACAGGCTGACGATGGTGCGGAGCAGGCTGATGCCGAGGTCGAGCGTGTCCACGGTGAAGGCGCGCAGGTCTTCGGCGATGCGCTGGTCGGGGTTGTCGGTGGCGGTGGTTGCGCCAGGATCGGCGCCTGGGTTGGCGTCGCCGCCATTGTTCGCGGCCTGATTGAGGCCGATGGTGTAGTAGGCCCGGTCGGAGAGCCACTCGCCAAGGTATCGGTCGGTCATCCAGCGGCGCCAGCGGATCTGCAGCCATTGGGTGAGCCAGGTGCGGTAAATGGCGATCGGGATATAGACCAGCACGATCGGCACGAAGCCGGGCATGAAGCCGGACTCGGCGGATGGCGCGCGCCAGAACAGCAGCAGGTTGATGAAGACGTCCCAGTTCTTGTTCTGCAGGCTGTCGAAGAAGGCGCCGTTCCAGTAGTTCAGCACCACCGTCATGCCGACGAGGGCGAAGTTCATGACGATGATGGAGGCCAGCATCAGCCGCGCGGTCCAGCGCTCCTCCGAGCGGTAGTATGGCGAAGCGAGGCGCCAGGCGTCGCGCAGGACGTCGCGAAGCGAGCCTTTCATCGCGCGCCGCCGCTGAGATGACGGCGGATCGCCCCGCGGACCAGCTCATTGAAGATGAGCTTGCCGGGGCGGCGCGGGGCGGCCGGGGCGAGAATGCTGGCTTTGATCGGATCGGGGTTCATAGGTTGACGCTGGCGCAGAGCGGGCGTGGGGGCAAGTCAATCGTTGCGCGGGGTGGCGTTGCGCGATGCGGCATGGACGAAGGGCGGGCGCGTCCCCACGTGCGGAGTCATTAGCGGGAGGACCGGCGATGATCGAAGTCTGGACGTGGCCGACGCCGAACGGGCACAAGGTGCATATCGCGCTCGAGGAATTGGAACTGCCGTATATGGTCATGCCGATCAACATCGGCGAGGGCGACCAGTTCAAGACGGAGTTCCTCGCGATCACGCCCAACCACCGGATACCGGCCATCGTCGACCAGGAAGGACCCGGCGGGCAGACGCTCACGCTGTTCGAGTCCGGGGCGATCCTGATCTACCTGGCCGAGAAGGCCGGCAAGCTGATCCCCGCCAACCCGTTGCAGCGCCTGGTCTGCCTGCAATGGCTGATGTTCCAGATGGGCGGCGTCGGACCGATGTTCGGCCAGTTCAACCACTTCAGCCAGTATGCGCCGGAGCCGATCGCTTACGCGGTCGAGCGTTACGGCAACGAGGTTCGCCGTCTGCATCGCGTGCTGGAGAAGCGGCTGAGCCAGACGGCCTTTCTGGCCGGGGCGGATTACTCCATCGCCGACATCGCGACCTTTCCGTGGGTGCGGAACCCTGAGCGGCGGGGAATCAATCTCGAGGATTTTCCGGCCGTTCGGCGTTGGCACGACGCGATAGCGAGCCGGGCGGCGGTGCAGCGCGGGGTCGAGGTCCTGGCAAGCCACCGCCGGGCGGGGCCCATTACCGAGGCCGAGCGCGAGGTGATGTTCGGCTCCAGGCAGTTCGCTCCGCGTTAGGGCCTGTTCGTAAATGGGTGCCTTAACCCGATCGGGCGAGCGAGCATCCAAAGGCTTAGCAGCTTTGTCAGCTTGCTGCCGAGGCTGCCCTCAGCCAGCCTGCGTTCTCGTTTGCGAATAGGCGGGCACGTTACTTGATCTTGGCCTCTTTGAACGGCACGTGCTTGCGCGCGACTGGATCGTACTTCTTTAGTTCCAGCTTCGTCGTCGTGGTGCGTGCGTTCTTCTTTGTCACGTAGAAATAGCCGGTGTCGGCTGTCGAGACGAGCCTGATCTGCACGGTGTTGTTCTTGGCCATCGCCTGCTTCCTTGGAGGGCGCCGCACCCGAAGATACGGCTGTGAAGGCGAGAAAATGCTGATGCAGGACGCCGCGGTCAAGCCCCGGGCCGGACCGGGACGGAGAGACCGCATAAGCGCCGCCCCGCATGATTGCGCGGGACGAACGCCGCGGACTTGACCACGCCGGTAATCGCGCAGATGGATGGGTTATGCGCACGTTCGATGCCTGGACCGCCTTTCTGCTGATGCTTTTCGTCGTTGTCGGGCTCTGCGGCTTGTTTACCGGCTTTGCCAGCAGCCTGCCGTGGCAGCGCGGCATGGCGCGAAGTCTTCTGCTCGATTCCGTCGTTGCCGCCGAGACTGCGCCGGACGCGGCAGAGAAGATTGCGGAATTGCGGCCTCAGCTTGGCGCCCTCGCGTCCGACGTGCTCGATGCGCCTGGCCCGCTGGCCGACCGCGTGGCGGCAGCGCGGAGACGGGTCGTCGATGAACAGCGGCGAGAGAGCGCGAGCGTCAATTTCCGCGTGCGGCTTATGCTTGGCGTCGTGACCCTTCTCGCAGGCGGCATGGGGGTTGGAATCATGGCGATGGCCAGGAAACAGGCGTATCAGGCCGGCCTGGAATACGAGGTGCCGGATACGGCGCTGCTGCCTGAGAACAATTAGAGCTCGTTCGGAACAATTGCTGTGCGCCGATCAGGTGAACGATCACTGATTCTTCGTTTTGCCGGCCAGCTTTGTCAGCATGCTGCCGCACTTATCGCCGACGCTGCCCTTAGCGGCTCACGCGGCGTCGGCCCGGAAGGCGTCCGCAACGCGCCGGACCTGGCCGGCGCCGTCGACCAGCAGCACGTCGAAGCGTATGCCTTTGCCGCCCCAAGCCGGGTTCTGCGCGAGGGCGAATTCTGCGGCCGCGATGAGGCGAAGCTGTTGCTGCGGGCGGAGTGCGGCGGCCGCTTCGGCCAGGGTGGGCCGGGCCTTCACTTCGATGATTGCGGTCAGCCCGTCCCGCTCCGCCACGAGGTCGATCTCTCCGGCCGGCGTGCGCAACCGGCGCGCCCGCACTTCCCATCCATCCTGGCGCAAAGCGTCCTCCGCCTCCGCCTCGGCGGTGAGGCCGCGGAGCTGGGCGCCGCGGCCGCGCATCTGCCGAACTGCAGCCGCTCGTGAGTTCATAGCGCTCTCCGAATTCTTCCTGTCGACAGTCGCATCGATTTGTTAATGAAACGGCAACGCCTCGTTGCAGTGGGACGCTAAAGCTTGAACGGACCCGTCGTCGCGCTGTCGTCATCGCCGTCGCCGGCGAACTCCAGCACCAGGGTGAACCCGACGCCGAGCAGAACTGGCCCTAGAAAGATGCCGAGCAGCCCGAATGCGAGCGCCCCGCCCAACACCCCCAGGATCGTCAGCAGGAATGGCAACTGGGCGCCGCGGGCGATGAAATAGGGGCGGATCACGTTGTCCGAGCCGCTGACGATGAGCAGGCCGTAGGTCGCGAGGAAGATTCCCCATCCAGTGTGGCCGGACCCGAGCAGCCAGAGGCTTGCCGGAATCCAGACGACCGGCGCCCCGATCGGCAGCACCGAGAGCAGCCCCGCGATCAAGCCCAGGAGCAGCGGGCGCGGCACGCCAGAGACGTAAAGCCCGATCGTCGTCAGAACGCCTTGCACGACCGCCGTGCCGAGAATGCCGTAAACGGTGCCTCGAACGGTGGCGCCCGTGACCGCGACCAAGCGGGAGGCGCGGTCGCCGGCGATGCGGCGCGCGATCCGGTCGAGGTAGATGTTCAGCGTGTCGCCGCCGGACCAGAAGAAGAACGCCACCAGCAAGGCGATGACGAACTGGGCGAGGCCGCCGGCGATGCCGAGCAGGATTTTCAGGCCGCTCTCGGCCACCATGCCGAAATACGGGCTGAAGAACGCGACCATCGCGCTGAGGTCGGCGGCCCATTGGTTCCAATACCCGCTCAGCGTCGGGCCGATCACGGGGATGCGGACGAGCCAGCCCGGCGCTCCCGGCAGGCCAGCGTCCAATGCCGCCTGGACCGCCCGGCGCAAAGCGTTGGCATCGTCGGCGCCGGCGGGGGCGGCGACGGCGATGGGCAGCACGATCAGCACCGCCGTCAGCAGCACCATGATTGCCGCAGCCCCGCGGCTTCCGACGTGCAAGCTCGCCCGCACCCAGGTGAATATCGGCCACGTCGCGAACACCAGGATCGCACCCCAAAGGATTGCCGACAGGAACGGCAAAAGAACGGCAACGCAGCCGATGGCAAGCCCCACGAGCAACGCGGCTGCCATCACGCGCTCAGGCACCCGGTCGGCTCTATCCCTCATAGGCGCAGGGCCGTAACACCCGCTCCGCACCGACGCAACTCGGCGATGAGATGCGCGGGACATTCGTTTGCAGCCATGACAAAGGCCGGCATCGCGCTCTAGGGTATAAAGCTCCTGTCAAGGTTCGACATGATGCCCCGTTTCTGCGCCAACCTCTCCATGATGTTCAATGAGATGCCATTCCTTGATCGGTTCGCGGCCGCCGGCGCCGCGGGCTTCAAGGGGGTGGAATTCCTGTTTCCCTTCGACTATCCCGCATCCGAGCTTCGCCTGCGGTTGGACGGCGCCGGGCTGCAACAGGTGCTGTTCAATGCGGCGCCCGGCGACTGGAGTGCGGGCGAGCGCGGGCTTGCCAGCCTGCCCGGCCGCCAGCAGGAGTTCCGCGACGGCATCGACCGGGCGCTGGAGTATGCCGGCGTGCTCGGCAACAGCCTCGTCCACGTCATGGCCGGCATTCCGCCAGCCGGCCTGCGCCTCGGCGCCGCGGCCGCGGTTTACGCCGCCAACCTGGCCTGGGCCGTGGAGCAAGCGGCTCCGAGAGGGGTCAAGCTGATCATCGAGCCGATCAACCACCGGGACATGCCGGGGTTCTTTCTCAATACGACTGGCCAGGCCGCCGCGGTGGTCGAGGCTCTCGGGCCGGACCGGCTTGGGCTGCAGTTCGACATCTATCACTGCCAGATCACCGAAGGCGACGTCACTACCCGGATGGCGGCGCTGATGCCGTTGATCGCGCACATGCAAATCGCCGACGTGCCCGGGCGGCACGAGCCTGGCACCGGCGAGGTCGGATGGCCGTTCGTGTTCGGCGAGATCGACCGGCTGGGCTACGACGGCTGGGTCGGATGCGAGTACCGCCCGGCCGGCGCCACCGTGGACGGCCTGGCATGGCGGGATATTTACGGCGTTTGACGATAATTTTCGATGTTGAGCGCTAAAGAATGAAGCAAGTTAAGTCTTTCTTGATGACATAATAACAGACGGGAGAATGCTTTTTTAGTATACGGATTCGCGGAGAATCGCGGCGAATGGACCAAGGGATGCGTTTTTCAGAAATTGGCCAGCAATTGCGAGCGTACCGCATGGAATCGGGATTGCGGGCGGAAGAAATTGCCGCCCGTTTGGGCGTATCGAGGGCCGCCCTCTATCGCTACGAGAAGGGCGAAGTCATCAAGCTCGATACGGTGAAACGTCTGGGCGAACTGCTCAAGGTCTCTCCATTGTCGTTGTTGGGCATAGGCGTCGAGTATTACAGCCGGTCGGCCGGCTATTTCGAGCGGGTGCGGCAGATCGAGGAAAGCGCGGATCAGATCCTGCAGGTGTTTGGTCCCGGTTGCTACCTGACGACGTCCGAGGGGTTTGACGCGGCGTTGGCGGAGTCGCTGACGGAGGCGCTCGTGAGGGTGGGGCCTGACAGCGCCTCCGCCCGGGTCACGGTGGAACAGGTGCTGGCCTTGCTGGCCGCACGCAAGCGCGCATACCAGCATCGCCGTCCGAACATCATCGCGCTGCTGTCATCGAGTTTCGTTCGCTTGTTCCTCGAGCAAGGCTTGCTCTCGGGGCTGCCGCTGCCGGCCGCGTTGCGCGAGCGGAACCGCGCCGTGGCGGCGGCGGAGATGGAGCGGATCGCAGGGCAGATGGAAACCGAGCCGATGGGCCTGCAGTTCGGCCTTCTGACCGAGATCGAGCCGTCGAGCGGGTTCCTGATCCTGCGCAGCCGCGACCGTGCGACCCTGGCCATCAATCCGTTCCGCGCCGACAGCGTGCCCGGCGCGCAAACTGGCGTCGCGATGATCACCGGCGCCGACGAAGCGGTCGCCTCTCATCAGCGTGTGGCCGAAGCGTTGTGGCGGGATGCCCTGCGCGGCCCGGCAGCCGCTTCGGCCATGAGAGAGATGATCGCCGCTGCTTCGTCGTAGCTTCGTCCATCCTGCTCTAGGGCCTGTTGAGATTCATCGTGAGTTGATGATGGCTGCTCCGAGGAGGATCATCGCTGCGAAGCTGGTATCGGTTTTGTCGCTGCGCATGGCTGTTCGCTTGAACTCCTTCAGCTTGCAAAAGAAGTTCTCGACCAGGTGCCGCCATTTGTAGACGTCGAGGTCGATGCCGCGCGGTGCTTTGCGTTTCGGCCGTTGCGAGATGACGACCTTGGCGCCGCGCTCGTTCAACTCTGCGATGATCCAATCCGCATCGAACGCCTTGTCAGCAATCAAGCCGCCGAATTCGACGCCCTTGATCAGTGGCGCCACGCCGATCGTGTCGTAGCGTTGACCCGGCAGCAGCTCGAAGCGCACAAGGTTGCCCAGTGCGTCGGTTAACGCCAGGATCTTGGTCGTCAGGCCGCCACGGGATTTACCGACAGCCTGGCTTTGAGTCCCCCTTTTGCGCCCTGCCCATGGCGGTGAACGCGGACGATCGTGGCATCGACCATGGCGTATTCCATGTCGGGCTCGTTGGAAACCGCGTCGAACATGCGTTTGAAAACATCCGCTTTCACCCGATCGCGAAAGCGCTTGAAGACGGTGTTCCCGCGCCCAAACGACGCCGGCAGGTCCCGCCAAGGGCTACCGGTCCGCGCGATCCACGGCACAGCCTCGACAAACAATCTGGCGTCCCCTCCGGTGCGTCCAGGGTCGGTCGGCTTACCCAAGCCGAAGGGCTCCATCTTCTCCCATTGAGCATCCGTCAGGCTGAACCGATCCATAGCAAACTCCTTTCGGAGCTTGAATCACAGGCGCCGTGGTCAAGGGAATCCCCTGATTCTCAACAGGCCCTAGGTCTTATCCTGCGGACTTTCATTCTGCCCGTTTGCAGGCTCGTGGTGCGGTTCTGACGGAAGAGACCCGCTCGATTCGCACCACGAGCCTGATCTGGCGGGCCAAATTGCCCTGACGCTCGAGACTCGAGCGTCAGGTTTGGACCACTAGCCGGACGCCGGGCCCCGCACTATGCTCCTTTCATGACGAACGACCTGTTTGGCAACCGGCCGGATGTCGCGATCGAGCAGCGGGAGACAGTGTGGTCGGGCCGGTACGCCGTCGAGCGGGTCCGCTTCCGTCACCGGCGCTTCGATGGCTCGATGTCCGGTATCCGAACCTGGGAGCTGCTTCGCCGCGGCCGTGCGGCGGCGCTGTTGCCGTATGATCCTTGGACCGATCAGGTGGCGCTGATCGAGCAGTTCCGCCTCCCGGCCCTGGCGGCCGGGGTTGATCCGGTCATGGTCGAGATACCGGCCGGCCTGTGCGACGAGGGCGAAGAGCCTGAGGCGACGATACGCCGCGAGGTGCGCGAGGAGATGGGTCTGGCGCCGGATCGGCTGCGTTCCTTGGCCGACGTGGTGCTCACGCCGGGCGGCTGCGACGAGCGCTGCACGATGTTTGCCGGGCGCGTTCACGTCCCTACCGCCGATGCCGAGGGGATTGCCGGGCCGGGGGGGCTGGCCAGCGAGCAGGAGGACATCCGGGTGCGCGTGCTGGCGGCGTCTGAGGCGATCGAGCGCGCGGCGGACGGGCGCTACCCCAATTCGGTCACGACGATCGCGCTGCTCTGGCTTGGACTGCGCCGGGACGCGCTGCGCGAGGCGTGGCTCGCGTGACGGAGCGGCTTTATCTTCAGGATGCGACGTTGCGCCGCGCCCCGGCGACCGTGCTGGAGAGCGGGCCTGAGGGCGTCGTGCTTGACCGCACGCCGTTCTACCCGCGCTCCGGCGGGCAGCCGGGCGACGCCGGGGATTTGGTTTGGCCGAATGGCAGGCTGGCGGTGGCGGAGGCGAGGAAAGGGGAGGGCGAGGCCATCCTTCACGTCCCGGCGGATGGGGAGACGGCGCCTGAGGTCGGGTCGGTGGTGGAGGCGCAGGTCGATTGGACGCGCCGCTTCGCCCATATGCGGATGCACACGGCGCTGCACCTTTTATGCAGCCTGCTGCCTGGGGCGGCGGTGACGGGCGGGCAGATCGGCGCCGAGCGGTCGCGGCTCGACTTCGACCTGCAGGACGCGCCGGACAAGGAGGCGCTTGAGCACGGGTTCGCCGCGCTCGTGGCAGCCGATCATGCGGTTTCGAGCGAGTGGGTTGACGTGGCCGTGCTCGACAGCAACCCCGGCCTGGTGCGGACATTGAGCGTGCAGCCGCCGCGCGGGGCCGGGCGGCTGCGCCTGGTGCGGATCGGCGCCGGCGACAACGCCGTTGACGTGCAGCCGTGCGGCGGCACCCATGTTGCGAGCACCGGGCAGGTCGGGCGGATGCGGGTGCTCAAGATCGAGAAGAAGGGCCGGCAGAACCGTCGGATCGCGATCGGCCTGGAGGGATGATGATGATGGAGCCGCTGGTCTCGACCGAGTGGCTGGCGGGCAGGCTTGGAGCGCCTGACCTCATCGTGTTCGACGCGACCTACTACTTGCCGACTGAGAACAAGGATGCCCGCGCGCTGTTCGCCGAGGCGCACATTCCCGGCGCCCGGTTCTTCGACATCGGCGAGATCGCCGATCCCGATACCGAGCTGCCGCACATGGTTCCCACGCCAGGACGGTTCGAGCGGCTGATGGCCTCGCTGGGCGTGTCCAACAGCAGCCAGGTCGTGTTCTATGATCAGAAAGGGCTGCAAAGCGCCGCCCGAGGCTGGTGGATGATGGGCCTGTTCGGCCATGATCAGGCGGCGGTGCTGGATGGCGGCCTGCCGAAGTGGCTGCAGGAGGACCGCGCGCGCGAGGCCGGGACTTCGCAGGCGCCCGCGCCCGGGCGTTTCCAGGCCAACTTGCGCGCCGCCCGCCTGTGCGGGATCGGCGACATGCTGACGCCGGACCCGGAGGTGGTCGTGCTCGACGCCCGCGCCGCCGGGCGGTTCGACGGTACGGCGCCCGAACCGCGTCCGGGACTGCCGAGCGGCCACATGCCCGGCAGCCGCAACGTCCCCAGCGCCAGCCTGCTCGCCGCGGATGGCACGATGCTGCCGCCGGAGCGGCTGCGCGCCATCTTCGCCGCCGCCGGGGCTGATGGCAGCAGGCCGGTCGTCACCAGTTGCGGCACCGGCGTCACGGCGACCATCCTCACCCTCGGCCTGTTGCGCGCCGGGCTGCCGCAAGGCGCCGTCTATGACGGGTCATGGACCGAATGGGCGAGCCGCCCCGACACTATAAAGGAGACCACGTGATGCCCGATGACCAGTCCTCCCGCCGGGCACAAGGCCTGATGACCCGGCTGTCGCACGCCGGGCGCGCCGGCACGAAGGTCCACGCATTCGTCAACCCGCCGGTGCATCGCGGCTCGACCATGCTGCACACCGACGTGGCCGACCGCGTCGCCGGCAGCAAGACGCGCCTGGAGCAAGTGCAGGCTTACGGCACTCATGGCAACGCCACGCATCATGCCCTGGAGGATGTCATCGCCGAGATCGAGGGCGGCACGCGCTGCCAGATCGTCTCCTCCGGCCTGGCCGCGGTGACGACGCCGCTGCTCTGCTACCTGACGGCCGGCGAGCACTGTCTCATGCCCGACAGCGTCTACGGCCCGGCGCGCGCCTTCTGCAACGGCATGCTCTCCCGCCTCGGCATCGAAACCACCTATTACGACCCGGCCATCGACGCGGCCGGGATCGAGGCGATGTTCCGTTCCAATACCGCCGTCCTCTATCTCGAAAGCCCCGGCAGCCACACGTTCGAGGTCCAGGACGTCCCCGCCTTGGCCGTCGTCGCCCATGCCAAGGGCGCGAAGGTGCTGATGGACAACACCTGGGGCATCCACTTCTTCCAGCCGTTCCGCCACGGCGTCGATGTCTCGATCCAGGCGCTGACGAAGTACGTGGTCGGGCATTCCGACGTGCTGCTCGGCAGCATCACCGTTGCCAGCCCGGAGGAGTGGGAGCGGGTCCGCACCGGGGCGCTCGAACTCGGGCAATACGCCAGCCCCGACGATTGCTGGCTGGCGCTGCGCGGCGTGCGGACCATGGGCGTGCGCTTGCAGCGGCAGATGGCGTCCGGGATCGAGGTCGCGGAATGGTTCCGCAGCCGGCCCGAGGTTCGCACCGTAATGCACCCTGCCTTGCCTGGCGCGCCGGGGCACGAGCTTTGGAAGCGGGATTTCACCGGCGCATGCAGCCTGTTCGGCGTGGAGTTCCAGCCGTCCGTGTCGCGGGAGGCGATGCACCGGATGATCGATCAGCTTGAGCTGTTCGGCATCGGCGCGAGCTGGGGCGGCTACGAGAGCCTGGCGCTGCCGACCACCGGGTTCCTGGTCCGCTCGGCGGGAACGGGCGTGTTTGAAGGCCCGGTAACCCGGTTCCACATCGGGCTGGAAGACCCGGCCGACCTGATCGCCGACCTCGAACGGGGTATGGCCGCGCTCCACGGCTGAGTGCTATAGCGGGATCGCCGCCTGCTCTGCGATCGCTGCCGAGGCCAGCTCGAGGCGGGGGACGGGACAGCCTTCCGCCGACTTGGACAGCGTCAGGTAGAACTCGTTGCCGACGCTGTCATGGAACGAGCGCTCCCGCAGCGCCGTTTGCCCGATCTCGTTGAGATCGCGCATGATCAGGCGGAAGCTGGAGGGCACGAAGCGCCAGACGTGCACGTCGACATAAACTTGCTGCTGCCGAACCGCCTCGAACGAGTCCATCGCGTCCGACAGCCCGGCGAAGAAGCTGAGCGCGCCGGCGCCCCCGATCGGCCAGCCGATCTGCCCGTCCCGGACCGCGTTGTAGGCGCGGTCGTCGAAGACCGCGCCGGGACTTGGGATGGTGCGCCGCTCCAGGTGCGCCTGCAACACGCTGCCGGTCGTGCTGAGCGGCTGCAGCACGTCGAAGCAGTGCCGCTTGTCCGGGACGGCCAGCAACAGGGCGCCGTCGTCTTTCAAGAGCGCGTCGCATGACTTCAAGAAGGCCAGCATGTCCGGCACGTGCTCGATCACGTGCGAGGCGACGATGTAGTCGTAATGGGCTTGACGCCCGATCGCCTCGGCCAGGCTCTTGCTGCCATCGAGCACGTGGTCGACGTCCTCGATCGCGTCGACGCCCACGTTCGGGTTGCCGGCGTATTTCGCGCGCAAGCCCGCGGCGTCGAGATAGTCGACGATCTCGACGTTGAAGCCCTGCGACTTCGGCAGCAGCGGGTTGTAACTCGGCCCGATCTCGATGCCGGTCCCTTCGACGTCGATCAGCGAGCGCAGGAAGGCAGGTCTGTTCAAGGCGCGCGCTCCGCTGGTTCCGTGCTGCCCCATTTGTATCTGCGCCGACGCCCACACTCAATGAAGGGGGGCAATGAGGGGCGCGCGCCAACCTTGCCGTGACCGGCAACGCCCCGTATGACCTTTGGGCGGAGCCATTCGGGAGAGGACGCCGACTATTCACCAGCCCGTCATGCTGAGACGAGAGGAGATGTCGCCCGAGGCGTGGTCGTCGCTTTTGCAGGCGCCCGGCCAACGCCAGCCGCCAATGGCAGAGCGGCAGATGGCCGGCGCCGTCCGCGCGGCGCTCGGCGCGGACCACCCGGCAGTGGGCATGGCGGATGTCGCAACCGGACTATGGTCCCGCGCGCTGCGGTTCGACGCGGCCGAACCGGCTTGGCCGGACCGCGACCGCGTCGTCGTCTCCGCCGGCCATGCATCGGCGCTGCTCTATGCCATGCTGCACCTGACCGGCTATCCGGGGATGGAGGCGGACGTGCTGCGACGGGTGGGCCAGCTTGATTGCGCCCTCGGCCCGCAGGCGGAACTTGGCGCGCATCCCGGCATCGAGGCCACGGTCGGCCCGCCCGGGCAGGGGCTGGCGATGGCGGTCGGCCTGGCGCTCGCCGAACGCATGATGGCGGCGCGCTTCGGGCGCAGCCTGGTCGATCACCGCACCTGGGTGCTGGCCTGCCACGCCGACTTGATGCAGGGGGTGAGCCACGAGGCCGCGTGCCTGGCCGGGCAGTTGCGGCTGGAGCGGCTGGTCGTGTTGCTGGATGACGGGGCTGGCGCGGGGGACGATGAGGCACTGAAACGCTTCGCCGCGGCTGGTTGGGCGACCAAGCGGGTGGATGGCCGCGACCTCGCGGCCATCGCCGGCGCCCTCTCGGCCGCCGTCCGCTCGAAGAAACCTGTTTTGCTTGCGTTCCGCACCGGCGCGTCCGCGATCGACGGGCCGTCCGAGCGGTTCGATGACGCTGATGCGCTTTGGCAGAAAGCCGGCACGAGGGGCCTGACGGCCCGCCGGGCATGGCGGCGGCGGCTGGTCAACCACCCGTTGCGGGCCGCGTTCGAGCGCATGATGGCCGGGCGGCTTCCAGAAGCGTGGGACGAAGCGACCGGCGCACTGAAGGCCGAACTGCTGCACGGCTCGCCGTCCCCCTCCGCTTTGCAGGCTTGCGAGCGGGCCATGACTGCCCTCGCCGGCTCGATCCCCGAGCTGGTCGGCGACTCGTCGGACTGTCTCGCCCCATCGGGGGCCGCCATAGGCCCCGGCAATTACGGCGGCCGGTTCGTCCACTATGCCGCCCGCGAGCACGCGATGGCCGCGTGCATGAACGGGATGGCGCTGCACGGCGGCCCGCTGCCTTTCGGCAGCGCCCGGTTCGCGGCCACCGACGCGATGCGCCCGGCCTTGCGGATGGCGGCCCTGATGCGTCGACGGGTCGTTTACGTGCTCACCCACGACAGCATTGGCGCCGGGGAGCATGGCGCGGCGCACCAGCCGGTCGAGCATCTCGCCTCGTTGCGCGCCATGCCCGGCCTGTTGCTGTTCCGCCCCGCGGACGCCATCGAGACGGTGGAAAGCCTGGAGGTCGCCGTACGGCGGGCGGACGGCCCGAACCTGCTGGTCTTGCCGGACCAGGAGGTCGCCCCTGTCCGCATGTCCGCGGGCCGGAACCGCTGCGCCCGGGGCGCCTACGTGATCGCTGAGCCGGACGGCCCCAGGCGCGCGACGCTCATCGCCTCCGGCTCGGAGGTTGCCGTGGCCGTCGAGGCGCGGCGGCTGCTGCAAGCGGCCGGGTTCGAAGCCGCGGTGGTCTCGCTCGTCTGCTGGGAACTGTTCGCAGCGCAGGACGAGGCTTACCGGGCGCACACTCTGGGAGCGTGTCTGCGCGTTGGCGTCGAGGCGGCCTGCGGCTTCGGCTGGGAGCGCTGGCTGGGCGCGGACGGCATCTTCGTCGGCATGACCGGCTTCGGCGCCAGCGCGCCCGGGGACGCATTATATCAGCACTTCGGCATCACGCCGGAGGCCATCGCGTCGGCGGTGCGCCGGCGGTTGAATCTTACTTGATTGGCGGAGGAATGAGATCATGGCGGTAACAGTTGCTATCAACGGCTTCGGGCGCATCGGGCGCCTGGTGCTGCGCGCCCTGGTCGAGAGCGGGCGCACCGACATCGAGCCCGTCGCCATCAACGACCTCGGCAGCGTCGAGGCCAACGCGCATTTGTTCCGCTACGACAGCGTGCATGGCCGCTTCCCCGGCGAAGTGACGGTGGATGGCGACAAGATCAGCATCAGCCACGGCGGGCGCACGTGGGGGCCGATCAAGGTGACGGCCGAGCGGGAGCCGTCGAAGGTACCGTATCAGGGCATCGACGTGGCGATGGAGTGCACCGGGCGGTTCACCAGCAAGCAGGCGGCGATGCCGCTGATCGAGGGCGCCGGGGCGCGCAAGGTCTTGATCAGCGCGCCGGCCGATGGCGTGGACGCGACCGTCGTCTACGGCGTGAACCACGAGGTCATCACCAAGGACATGACGGTGGTCTCGAACGCGTCCTGCACCACGAACTGCCTGGTCCCGATGGTGAAGGTTCTGCACGATGCGTTCGGCATCCTGCGCGGCTACATGGTGACGATCCATTCCTACACCGGCGACCAGAACACGGTGGACACGCTGCACAAGGACCTGCACCGCGCGCGGGCCGCGGCGGTCAGCAGCATTCCCACCAGCACCGGCGCCGCGAAAGCGGTGGGCCTTGTCATGCCCGAGCTGAAAGGCAAGCTCGACGGCACGGCCATCCGCGTGCCGACGCCCAACGTCTCGCTGGTGAGCCTCGACGTGAACCTGCGCGAGCAGGCGAGCGTGGAGCAAATCAACCAGGCGATGCTCAAGGCCGCGCAAGGCCCGATGAAGGGCATTCTCGTTTATAGTACGGAGAAGCTGGTCAGCGTCGACTTCAACCACGTCGCCGCCTCGTGTTCGTTCGACGCGACGCAGACGGCGGTGGTGGATGGGGCGCTTGCCCGGGTCATGGGCTGGTATGACAACGAGTGGGGGTTCTCGAACCGGATGGCCGATACGGCGGCGCTGTTCGGGGGCATGTAGTCGGATGGCGCTGCGGACGCTGGATGGGCTGGATGTTGCGGGCAAACGGGTGCTGGTGCGGGCTGACCTGAACGTGCCGGTGCGGGACGGGCGGATCACGGACATGACTCGGATCGAGCGCCTGTTGCCCACGATCCGCGAGCTTGCGGATCGTGGGGCGCGGGTGGTGGTTTGCAGCCATTTCGACCGGCCGAAGGGCAAGCGGGTGGCGTCGATGAGTCTGCGCCCGATGGCCGAAGCGCTCGGCGAGGCGCTGGGCCGGCCGGTGGCGTTCGCCGAGGATTGCGTGGGCGAGGCGGCGGCCGGGGCGGCCAGGGCGCTTCGGGACGGCGGTGTGGCGGTGCTGGAGAACACCCGCTTCCACCCTGGGGAAGAGAGCAACGATCCTGAGTTCGCCAAGGCTTTGGCCGCGAACGCGGAGCTTTATGTCAACGACGCGTTCTCGGCGGCGCATCGCGCCCATGCCAGTACGGAGGGGGTCGCCCATATGCTGCCCGCTTATGCCGGGCGGCTGATGCAGCAGGAGCTGGAGGCGCTGGATGCGGCGCTCGGCAACCCGGTGCGTCCCGTGGCCGCCATCGTTGGCGGGAGCAAGGTGTCGAGCAAGCTGGAGCTGCTGGGGAATTTGTCAGGAAAGGTTGATGCGCTGGTGATCGGGGGCGCGATGGCCAACACGTTCCTCGCGGCGCAGGGGATCGATGTCGGGCGCAGCTTGCAGGAGGCGGACATGCACGGCACCGCGCGCGACATCCTAAGGGACGCTGAAGCGGCTGGCTGCGCCGTTATC
Source organism: Acetobacteraceae bacterium (assembly GCA_965217935.1). Taxonomy (GTDB): domain Bacteria; phylum Pseudomonadota; class Alphaproteobacteria; order Acetobacterales; family Acetobacteraceae; genus JBBROS01. Next base: position 3,542,971 of record OZ244581.1, read on the forward strand.
CTGCCGAGCGACGCCGTTGTCGCGCGGGAGCTCAAGCCGCATGCGGCGACCGAGACGGTCGGGGCGGCAGCGATCCCTGCGGACGCGATGATGCTGGATGTCGGGCCGGAGACGGTGGCGGACCTCAAGGCCCGGCTTTCGGGCTGGCGCACGCTGGTCTGGAACGGGCCGCTGGGCGCGTTCGAAACGCCGCCGTTTGACGCCGCGACGGCATCGCTGGCCGTCGCCGTCGCGGCGGCGACTGCGGAGGGCAGGCTTCGCAGCGTGGCCGGGGGAGGAGATACGGTTTCCGCCTTGGGTCAGGCCGGGGTGGTGGATGGGCTGAGTTACGTCAGCAGCGCCGGCGGCGCGTTTCTCGAATGGCTCGAAGGCAAGACCTTACCCGGCGTCGCGGCTCTGGAGAACTGATCATGCGGAAGAACGACGCGGCGTTGCTCGCGACCGGGATCGTGCTGGCGGCGGCCATCGCCGGGTCCCGATACCGGCCGACGCCGGATCAGCCCGGGAACGCCGCTTGGTATAAGCGGCTGGACAAGCCGTCCTACCGGCCCTCCGGCCCGACCATCGGGGTGGCATGGACCATTTTGGATGGGCTGCTGGCCTATGCCGGGACGCGGATGCTGACCGCTCCGCCCAGCCCGGCGCGGACCACGGCGCTTGCGGGATGGGGCACGGCGGTGGCGGGCATTCCGGTCTATCAAGTGCTGATGTTCGGGCGGCATCGGCTGGGCACGGCGCTGTGGGCAGTGGCCGGCATGTTGGCCGGCACGTTGACGGCAGTGGGCGCTGCCGCGACCTTCGACCGACGCGCGGCCGGAGCGATGACGCCGCTTGTGGCGTGGCTGGGGTTTGCCGCGCTGTTGCAGGAAGAGTTGTGGCGGCGGAACGATTAAGCTGGATATCGGCGTTGCGTTAGCGTATCGTTAACCAATGCACACTACAGTCATCCGTATGCTTTCCACATCATCGCTTCAGGCTTTCTCGAGCGCATCCACGACGGCGCCGATCACGCAGAAAGGCGCAGCCGGGCTCGTGCGTCTCGCGCGCGGGCAGCAGGAACGGGCGCCGACGCAAGGAGGGGCCACGGCGGCATCCGTGCCGGATGCGCGGCCGGGGATGGCGCCGCCGCGGGGGTCGCTGCTGAACTTGTCCGTGTAGGCACGGCTCATTTGACTTTGCTGCAGCGCAACACTATATGTTTGTTGCGCGTTTGACGTGACCTCGTGCGCTGTCTTCGACTGGTACGTCCACTTCATCTCTCAGCGCCGGTTCGCGATCCTGTAGATCGCTGCGCCCTTTCCGCGCGATCTGACAGACGGATTGGGACTTTGAAAGACGATGACCACGATGACAACATTCACTGAGCTCGGCCTCGCCGCGCCGATCCTGAAGGCATTGGTTGCCGAGGGATATACCGCCCCGACGCCGATCCAACTCCAAGCCATTCCGCACGTGCTGCAAGGACGGGACGTGCAAGGCATCGCCCAGACCGGAACGGGCAAGACCGCGGCGTTCGCGCTGCCGATCATCCACCGCCTGATGGCCGACAAGCGTCCGGCGAAGCCTCGGTCCTGCCGGGTTCTCGTCCTGAGCCCGACGCGCGAGCTCGCGAGCCAAATCGCCGAAAGCTTCCAGGCCTACGGGCGAGGGACCGGCATTCGGACAGCGTTGATCTTCGGCGGCGTCCCGAAGCCGCGGCAGGCGCGGGCGATGGCGGGCGGCGTTGACGTTCTCGTCGCAACGCCGGGCCGCCTGCTCGATCATATGAATGACCGCGCCGTTCAACTGGGCGGCGTGGAGGTGCTAGTCTTGGACGAGGCCGACCATATGCTCGACCTCGGTTTTATCGTGCCGATCCGTAAGATCGTAGCGACCATTCCGTCGGCACGGCAGACGCTTTTTTTCTCCGCGACGATGCCGAAGGAGATTTCCACGCTCGCCGGGCAGATGCTGCGGAACCCGATCCACGTCGCCGTGACGCCCGTTGCCACGACGGCCGAGCGGGTTGAGCAGAAGGTGATCTTCGTCGAGGCGGCGCGGAAGCGGCAGGTGCTGGCCGAGATCTTGCGCAAGGGCAAGATGGGCCGGACCTTGGTGTTCACCCGCACCAAGCACGGGGCTGATAAGGTGACGCATCACCTGGAGGCCGTCGGCCTGCCGGCCGCGGCGATTCACGGCAACAAGAGCCAGCCCCAGCGCGAGCGTGCGCTTGCGGCGTTCAAGGCGGGGCGGGTGCAGGTTCTGGTGGCCACTGATATCGCTGCGCGCGGCATCGACGTGGATGGCGTGACCCACGTCGTCAACTTTGACTTGCCGAACGTGCCGGAGGCTTACGTGCATCGCATCGGGCGGACGGCTCGGGCCGGTCATGCCGGCGTGGCGATCAGCTTCTGCGACAGCAGCGAGCGGGCGTATCTGCGCGGGATCGAGCGGCTGATCCGGACGCGGCTGTCCGTTGACGAGCCGGAGAGCTTGGCGGCGTAGAGGTTGTCAAAAGCCTGTCGCCACGATTGGCGGCGTTGGACAGGCCGCTAGTCTGTTTTGAGACGGCTTTCATAGGCCCGGATGATTGCACTCGGGCCTGAAGCGTTATGATCGAATTTTTTACCGGAGCAGGTGCGTCGGATCTTCGGGGCGGCGCAAATTGCTTTGCGAAGGCTTAAGGCTCAGCAGAACTCTATGCCCCGGTGCAGGCAGCGTGACGGGATCGGGCGAACGAGCGCCTCAAGCTTTCGGTTTGCCGGGCAGCTTTGTCGGCGTGCTGCCGCACTTGTTGCCGATGCCGCTTTTGTGCCGACGAGGCTATCGGCTAAGATGGACGCAGTGCCGCTCGCTTTTGCAATGAACGCGCTTCCGGCTTGACTGGTCACTCGGTCAGGACCCTTCTGATGCAGCGCGTGTCCGGCATCGTGCTCGGGTATGGGACCTGCTCGACGACGACCTACTGCGTTACGCCCCGGTGCCGACTGCCTGCATGGGTCGACTCATTATCCGCCGGTTCGACTGCGCGCCGGGCACCGGCCAGCTTGCGCTGAATATCAGTCGGCGCCGGGTCAACAAGGGTGGCGAAGACGAAGTCCAACACGGTTGCCGGCGAGCCGAGGGGAGATGATCAGTTCAGATGGCAAAGCAGGCCATCCTTCTCTACGGCTCAAAACCCGAAAGCCACCCGCTTCAGATTGCCTCGCTGCAAGTTGCGGAAGCGGGCAAGCGCCAGCATCGGGAAGAACAGGCGGTAACCGTGATAGCGTAGGTAGAACACCCGCGGGAAGCCGACCGCGGTGAAGGCCGCCTCGTCCCATTCGCCGTCCGTGCGCTGCGTGCGCGCCAGATAAGCGGCGCCGCGCCCGACGGCCTCGCCGCGCTCGCCGGCCGCCATCAGGCCCAGCATGGCCCAAGCTGTCTGCGATGGCGTGCTGGAGTGGTACTCCCCGCGCGGCGCATCGGCATAGCTGTCCTCGTCCTCGCCCCAGCCGCCGTCCGGGCGCTGCTTCGAGAGCAGCCAGGCGACGCCGCGGCGCATCGCCGGGTCGTCGTGCGGCAGGCCCGCCGCATTCAGCGCGCACAACACCGACCAGGTGCCGTAGATGTAGTTCGTGCCCCAGCGGCCGAACCAGCTTCCGTCGGCTTCCTGCTCGCGCCGGAGGAAGGCGACGGCGCGGGCGAGGGCCGGGGCGCAGGCGTCGTCGGCAAGCTGGGCCAGGAACGAGACGCAGCGGGCGGTGACGTCGGCGGTCGGCGGGTCCAGTAGCGCGCCGTGGTCGGCGAAGGGGATGTGGTTCAGGAAGTCGTGGTTGTTGTCGGCGTCGAACGAGCCCCAGCCGCCGTTGCTGCTCTGCATATCCAGCACCCAGTCCCGCGCGCGCTCCACGCTTTCGGCATGGGCCGGGTCGGCGTTGCGGTGCAGGAGCATGCCGACAACGGCGGTGTCGTCCACGTCCGGGTAGTGCGGGTTGGCGTACTGGAACGCCCAGCCGCCGGGGCGGGCGCCGGGGCGGAGATCGGCCCAGTCGCCGCGGAACTCCGTCACCTGCCGGGCCGCGAGCCAGGCCGAGGCGGCGTCGACTTCCGGCGCGGCGGCCCCCTCCGCTTCGGCTACGGCGTGCCCGGCCAGGCTCGTATCCCAAATCGGCGACAGGCAGGGCTGGCAATAGGCCTCGTCGTCGGTCTGGATCATCAGCTTGCGTATGGCCGCCCAAGCCGTCGCGGCGTGCGGGTGGTCCGGAGCGTAGGCCAGGGCGTCGAACATCATCACCGTGTTCGCCATGGCCGGGTAGATCGCGCCCAGGCCGTCCTCGCCGTTCAGCCGCTCGGTGACGAAGGCCACCGCCTGCTCGACCGCGCGTTGCCGCGGGCGGGCCGGGAACAGCGGCTCGACGGCGCGGACAACGCTGTCCACGGCCTTGAACACCGGCCCCCAGGCGGAGCGGTAGGGACCGTGAAACCAGTCACGGACCTGCTCGGGCGGGGTCGTGAACAGCTCGTTGATCGTCACCCCGCGCGGGTTCCGCGCCCTGGGCCGCAGCGCCATCAGCACCAGCAGCGGCACCAGCACGGTGCGCGACCAGTAGGACACCTTCGACAGATGGAAGAAGAACCAGCGCGGCAGGTGCATGATCTCGACCGGCATCGCCGGCGTCGCGCGCCAAGGCACGGCGCCGAACAGGGCGAGCTGGATGCGGGTGAACACATTGGTCCGGGCCGCGCCGCCGGCGGCCAGGATCGCCTCCCTGGCGCGGGCCATGTGCGGGGCGGCGGGGTCGTCGCCGATGGCTTTCAGGGCGAAATAGGCTTTGACGCTGGCGGAGATGTTGAACGCGCCGTCGTGGAACAGGGGCCAGCCGCCATGCTCGCCTTGGATGCGGCGAAGGTAGACCGCGATCTTGTCCTGCAATGGCTGGTCGATGCGGTCGAGGTAATGCTCCAGCAAGACGTACTCGGCCGGGATCGTGGCATCGGCCTCAAGCTCGAACACCCAATGCCCATCCGGCTTCTGCCGCTGGCGCAGCGCGGCCGAGGCGCTCGCGATCGCCTGGTCCAGCGCCGGGTCGCCACGCGAGATCGTGTCGCCGGGAAAGTGGTCCAGGCCGGCGGGCATCAAATCGGGTGGCATCTCGGTTTCTAACAATCCTGACTAAGAACTTCGGCGGCGGTCCGGCCAGACCTGATGGCTCCTTCGATGGTCGCGGGCAAGCCAGTGGCCGTCCAGTCGCCCGCGAGGACGAGATTGCGCACAGAAGTCCGGACAGGCGGCCGTTTCGCATCCTGCTCCGGCGTCGCTGCGAACGTCGCCCGCTTTTCTTTTACGACACGGTAGGGAGGAGTTGTCTCATCAAGCTGCAGTGCACAACGGATATCGCGCCACACATGTTGCGCGAGCGCCACAGGCGGCGTGTCGATCGCCCGGTTTCCCGCACTGATCGTGACACTGACGACGCCGGGCTTGATAAAAATCCATTCCGCCGTGCCGCCGATCAGGCCCATGAAACCGGCCGGGCCGGGGTCGGCGTCGATGCGGTAGTGCACGTTCAGGATCGACTCGAAGCGATCCGGCGTTCGCAGCCCGGGCAGCAGCGCCGCGGCGACGGGGGCGGGCGTGGCGACAACGACCGCCTCATCGGCCCCGATCTTCCGCCCGTCGATGGCGACGGCCTGGTTGCCGGCCATCTCCACGGCGCTGATACGAGTTCCGAGCCGTATGTCCGCGCCTTGCGCGCGCAGGCAGGCGATGGCCGGATCGATGAAGCTCTCCGACAAACCCTCGCGCGGGAAGGCCGGAATGCACGCGGCGCCCCCGGCGGCGAGGGTTTCCCGCATCACAGCGCCCAGCAACCGGGCGCTGCCTTGCTCCGGCGGCGTGTTGAGGGCCGCAATGGCCAAGGGTTCCAGCAGGCGGCGGTAAAGCTCTCCCGGGCGCAACGCCTCGGCAACCGTGGTTCCGGGCGGCGCGCGGTGCAGCCGGAGGGCCGGCAGCGCGTCCCGCATCCGCATCCCCGGCACGCGCCGGCCCGGCGCGAGCAGCCACCACGGCACGCGCCCCGCGTTCGGGCGCAACGTCCACCGCTCCCCGGTCGCGACATCCATGAAGGGGAACAGCGGGGCTGGCGGGCCGGTCATGGTCTGCCGCGCGCCGACCTGGCCGAGGAAGGCGAAGGTCGCGCGGTTGCCGGACAGCAGGAGGTGGTTGCCGTTGTCGATGCGGCAGCCGAGCGCCTTGTCGAAATAGGATCGGCAGCGGCCTCCGGCCTGGGGGCTGGCTTCGTAAAGCGTGACGCCTATTCCGGCCCGGACCAGGCTCAGGGAGGCCGCCAGCCCCGCCAGGCCGGCCCCGATCACGTGGACATGCCTGGTCAAAGGTGGCGCAACGCGATCCAAAGTTTCTGCCAGCGCGGCAGGCGCACGGGCGTCTCTGGATCGGCCCAGCCGCGTTGCTGCAGCCGTTCCAGCAGGGCGGCGTAGGTCGCGCCCATCAGCCGCGCCGGCTTCATCGCCCGCCGGTCGCAGGCCTGCATGGCGGTGTCCGCCGCCTTGAAATGGCGCCGGGCCTGGGCGGCCATCCTCGCGCACAGGGCGGGCAAGGCGATGTGGTTCAGCGCCTCCCGCGGCTCGCACGGGACGTCGGCATCGTGCAGCCACTCGCGCGGCAGATAGAGCCGTCCGCGCCCGGCGTCCTCGGCCACGTCGCGCAGGATGTTGGTGAGCTGGAGCGCCCGGCCCAGGTGCCAGGCAACCTCGTCCGCCGCGGCCGATGCGTCGCCGAACGCGCGGACGGAGAGCCGCCCGACCGCGGCTGCGACCCGGTCGCAATACAGATCAAGGGTTGCGAGGTCCGGAGCGACGATCGGCTGCGCCGTGTCCATTGCCATGCCGTCGATCACGGCCAGGAAGTCCTCCTGGCGCAGGGCGTAGCGGCCGATGGCCGGGGCCAGCACCCGGGTGACCGCGTCCTCGGGCTTGCCGGCGTAGAGTGCCGCGATGCGGTCGCGCCAAGCGGCGAGGCCGGCCAGCTTGTGCGGCAAGGGCGCGGGCTCGTCGGCCACGTCGTCGACGATGCGGCAGAAGGCGTAGATGGCATACATCGCCGCCCGGCGGTCGCGCGAGAGCACCTTCATGCCGCGGAAGAACGACGTGCCGGCCCGCTTCACCAGCGTCTCGACTTCGGCCAGGTCGCCCGGCGAGGCGCCCAAGGCGGTCATGCCGCGAACCGCAGCGCGCCGAGCACGCTGCCGGCCACGTCCTGCTTCAGCAGCTTGACCCGGCGCGCGACCGGATCGGCCCCGCGCAGACGCCGCGCGAGCCTGCGCGACAGGCCGAGAATGACGGCGCATTCCAGGCGCAGGCGGCGGTCCCGCACTTGCCGGGGCAGGTCGGACGCCCGCGCATGGAGCCGGTCCACCTCGTCCAGCAAGCTCGCGAACACCCGGCGCAGTTGCGGCGTTTCTCCGCTGCCGGCTAGGTCCTCGGCCCGCGCTCCGGCGGCGGCAAGCTGGTCTTGCGGCAGGTAGCAGCGGTCCAGGGCGGCCAGGTCCTTCGCCCCGTCCTGCAAGTGGTTCAGCACCTGCAAGGCGGCGCAGAGCGGGTCGCTCGGGCGGTGCGCCGCCGGGTCCTCGCCGTGCAGGTCGAGCATATGACGGCCGACCGGCATGGCCGAGAGGCGGCAGTAATCGTAAAGCTCCTCCCAGGTCGCGTAGCGAGTCTTGACCGCGTCCTGCCGGAATGCCGCCAGGAGGTCGAGCGCGTGCTGCGCAGTGACGCCCGTCTTGGCCAGGCTCGCGCGCAGGCCCACGGCGCTCGCGGCGCCCGCGTCCTCCTCGCCGGTCAGCACGGCCTGCATCGTGGCCAGGCGGGAGAGCTTGCCGTCGGCGTCGAGGGCTGGGCTGTCGGCGATGTCGTCGGCATTGCGGGCGAAGGCGTAGAACGCATGGACGTGCGGCCGCAAGGCCGGGCGGATCAGCAGCGAGCCCACGGGGAAGTTCTCGTCGCCGTGGTCCTTGCCCGACCAGCTTTCAACCGACTCCGTCATGCGCCGGCGTTCTGGTAGGCGCGGCGCTTCCAAACGACGCCCCGGCCGAGGTGATGGTTGACCGCCGAGCCGACCGTCGCCGCCAGGTAGAAGCAGGCGATGCCCGGCAGCAGCAGCGCCCAAGCGGGCGACTGGCGGACGCGGCGCAGCGTCGGCAGGTACGAGGCGGCGGAACCGATCCAGGCGAGCAAGCCGAGCCACCGGGCCGCGCCCTGGCCGAAGATTGCCAAGGCGGGCGGCGCGAGCCAGATCAGCGCCAGGCCGAGGATGGTGCCCAGCAGCAGCAAGGGCGAGAAGCGGAGCTGCACGTAGGCGGTGCGCGCCACCATGCGCCAGATGTCGGCGGCGCCGGGGTAGGGGCGCACGCTGCGGGCCAGGGCGCTGTGGCCGAGATAGATCGGGCCGCCGGGCTTAATGGCGGCGGCGAGGGCCACGTCGTCGATCAACGCGCCGCGAAGGGAGGCGATGCCGCCAATCCGGGCCAGGGCGGCGCGGCGCAACAGGACCGTTCCTCCAGCTGCGGCGGCGGTCCGGCGAGAGGGCGCATTCACCCAGGCGAAGGGGTAGAGCAACTGGAAAAAGAACACGAAGGCCGGGACCAGCGCCCGCTCGGCCAGGCTTGCGCAGCGCAGTTCCACCATCTCGGACACCATGTCCAGCCGGCCGGCTTGGAGCTTGGCAACCAGCGTGGCCAGGTGCTCCGGCTCGTGCACGATGTCGGCGTCGGTCAGCAGAACCAGCCCGGCCTCGCCGTGCTCCACGCCCTGCGAAACCGCCCAGAGCTTGCCGCTCCAGCCGGGGGGGCGCGTGCGGCCACCGATGACCGTCAGCCTGGGGTCGCCGATGGCCCGCGCAATGTCGCCGGTGCCGTCGGAGCTGCCGTCGTCGACCAGCGCGACCCGCAGCGGCCCCGGGTAGTCCTGCGCCAGCAAGGAGCGCAACGCCGGCTCGATGCCGTCCGCCTCGTCGCGCGCCGGCACCACCACATCGAGCGCCGGCGCGGCGCCGAGGCGGACGGGAGCGAGGACCGGCCCCGCGGACCAGAACCGCCCGTGCAGCAGCAGCAGATAGAGCCAGATCAGCGCCGCGACGGCGGCAAGGACGGTCATGCCCGCAGCCGCCCCTGCTCGCGGAACCAGGCGACCGCATCGGCGAAGGCCCGGCGTGCCGGGCGCGCGGCATAGCCCAGCTCCGCCTTTGCCTTGGCGCTGCTGAAATACATACGTTTTTTGGCCATCGCCAGCATCTCGCGCGTGACCAGCGGCTCGATGCGGAACACCCGGGCCGCGCCCTCCATGCCGAGGGCGAGCGGCATCAGCGCCCGGTGCGACATCTGCCGCCGGCGCACTCCGGAGCGGCCCATCACGTCGTCGATCATGGCCAGCATGTGCGGCATCGACAGGTCCTCGCCGCCGAGGATGTAGGCCTCGCCGATCCGGCCGCGTTCCAGCGCCAGCGCGTGCCCTTCCGCCACGTCGTCCACGTGGACGATGTTCAGCCCGGTATCGACGTAGGCCGGCATCCGTCCGGCCGCGGCGTCCAGCACCATCTTGCCGGTGGGCGTCGGCTTGATGTCGCGCGGGCCGACCGGGGTGGAGGGGTTGACGATCACCGCCGGGACCGATTCGGTGCGGACCAGATCGAGCACCGCCTGCTCGGCGCGGTATTTGGATTGCTTGTAGACGCCGACGATCTGTTCCGGATGGACTTCGGTCTCTTCCGTGCCGGGCGTGCCGTCGCCGACCAGGCCGAGGGCGGCGACGCTGCTGCAATAGACGATCCGCTCCACGCCGGCGTCCCGCGCGGCGCGCAGCAGGGCGACGGCGCCGTCGACGTTGGCCTGCATCATCGGGCCGGGCTTCGGCACCCAGAGGCGGTAGTCGGCGGCGACGTGGACGACGTAGCGGCAGCCTTGCACGGCGGCGGCGAGCGAGGCCGGGTTGCGCAGGTCGCCTATGACCGGCTCGCCGAGGCCCTCGATCAGGCTGCGGTCGCTGGCAGGGCGTACGAGCAGGCGCAAGGCATGGCCGCGGGCGGCAAGCGCACGGGCGACGGCGGAGCCGACGAAGCCGGTGGCCCCGGTGACGAGGGTGGGACGGGAAGGAACGGAATCTGACATTGGTCCGCGCTTTATAGCTTGGACTGGGGGCGCAGGTGTAGGGGCGGGCGGGTTCTAACCTTGCGGGTGTGACATTGATACCCGCTTCGCAGCAATTGGCCGCACTCATGCCCGCGGACCGTCAGCCCGCTTCAGGGAGTGGCGCTCAGGCTTTTCGTGCGCCCCAGAAGCAGGTGTTGTCGGCGTGGATGATGTCGGAGATGGTTGAGCGCAGCGCCGACGGAATTCTGTAGGAGCCGATCGGGACATACGGCACTTCCTTGAAGGCCACGGCCTGCATCTTCTCGCAGATCTGCTTTTGCGCCGCGACGTCCGGCGCTTGGAACCATTGATCGCGCAGCTCCTCCAGCACCGGACTTACGGGCCAGCCGAACCAGCCGCCGCGGCCGTTGCCGCGCAGCGGGAAATGGCTGCCAGGATTGGACAGGGTGAGGCCGCCCCAGGACGTGCAGAAGGCGTTCCAGCCGCCTTCGGACGACGGCTTGTCGCTGGCCCGGCGTCCGACCAGCGTACCCCAATCCATGCTCTGGTATTCGACGTTCAGGCCAAGCTCGGTGAACAAGCTGCGGGTCACTTGCGCCATCGGGATCAGCGTCGTCTGGTCAGTGGCGGCCATAAGCACGATGTTCTCGCCCTTGTAGCCGCTCTCCTTGACCAGCTTCTTGGCCAAGGCGACGTCGCGCTTGCTGGTGAACGTCTGCAAGTCCGCGTTGTTCGCCATCGGCGTATGCGGGGTGAAGATGCCGCAGGGAACGTCCATCAGGTCGGCCTGGTCGCCGACGACGGCGGTCATGAACTCGGTTTGATCAATCGCGGGCAGGATGGCCTGGCGCAGCTTCTCGTTGTCGAATGGCGGCTGCGTATGGTTCAGTCCGATCACCGCGGGGAGGAAAAGCGGGAAGACGTTGACCACCTTCACGCCGTCCGCCTGGCGCAGCATCGGCAGCAGGTCGAGCAGGGGAAACTCGATCCAGTCGACCTCGCCTTGCTGCAGCGCGCTTGCGGCGGTGGCCGGGTCGGGCATCACGCGCCATTCGACGCGATCGACATGCACGGCCTTGCTGCCGGCCCAATAGGACGGCTTCTCTTGGCGCGGCGTGTATTTGTCGAATTTGGCGTAGGCGACGAACGAGCCCGAAACGCGCTCGCCCGGCAGGAAGCGGAACGGGCCGCTGCCGGTCGCATCCGTGATCTGCTGGAACGGATCCGTCTCGGCGACGCGCTGGGGCATGACCATGCAGATGTCGGGGCCGCCGAGGGCGAAGGTCATGAGCGGAAAGGGGGCCTTGAGCCGCATCTGGAAGCGCTTGTCATCGAGCGGCTTGATCTCGTGGGCGACCGAGAGGAGCTTCTGGCCGAAGCCCTTGCGCTTGCCCCAGCGATTGATCGAGGCGACGCAATCCGCGGCGCGGACCGGCTCGTTGTCGTGGAACAGCAGGCCGTCGCGCAAGGTGAAGGTCCAGGTCAGCTTGTCGTCGCTGAGCTCGTGGCCGGCGACCATCTGCGGCTGCGCGGTCAGGGTCTCGTCGATGCCGTAGAGCGTGTCGTAGACCATCATGCCGTGGTTGAAGGCGACGGTGGCGGTGGTCCAGACCGGGTCGATGCTGGACAGGTCGGCTTGCGGGACGAAGCGGATGGTATTGGCGGCCGAGGCGGCGCGGGCCTTGGGATACGGCGCCGCGGCAAGGGCGGCGGCGCCGGTCAGGAGGGTTCTGCGCTGCATTTCGGCATCCTTCGTTTTGCCGGGCAGCTTAATCGGCGCGCCGAGGCGCCCGTTGCCGATCCTGCCCTTCGCATGGCTGATAACGAAATCTTGCATGACCCTTGAATGGAGTCCACAAAGCCTGACGATTTCCAACCAGCATTGTCCGAAAAGGTGTCTCATGCCGCGTCCGCTGCCCCGTCGTCTCGCGTTGCTGACAGCAACCGCCACTCTCGCGCTGGGCATGGGGTCCGGCCCGTTCGCCGCCGCGGCATGGGCCAAGACGCCCGCCAACATGCTCGTCATCGCCAACCGCATCGACGACATGACCACGCTCGACCCGGCGGAAAGCTTCGAGTTCGCCGGCGCCGACGTGATCCGCAACGTCTATGGCAAGCTGGTGAACTTCGACCCGCTGGACCTCAAGAAAGGCTTCCAGCCCGATATCGCGACCGGGTGGACGGTGTCCGACGACGGCCGGACGATCACGTTCGCCATCCGCGACGGGCTGAAATTCCACTCCGGCAACCCGGTGCGGGCCGAGGACGCCGCGTTCTCGTTGCAGCGGGCGGTGAAGCTGAACAAGACGCCCGCCTTTATCTTGGGCCAGTTCGGCTTCACCCCCCAGAACGTCGAGCAGAAGATCCGCGTGGACGGCGGCAAGCTCGTGCTCGAGACCGACAAGAAGTATGCCACCACCTTCGTGCTGAACTGCCTGACGGCGACGATCGGCGCCATCGTGGACCAGAAGACGGTGATGTCGCACGACAAGGATGGGGACCTCGGCAACGAGTGGCTCAAGACCAATTCGGCCGGCTCGGGCGCCTACAAGCTGGTTGACTGGAAGCCGTCGACCTCGGTGACGCTGGTGTCCAACCCGGATTTCTATCTCGGCGCGCCGGCGATGAAGCGGGTGATCGTGCGGCATATCCAGGAGAGCGCCACGCAGCGCCTGCTGCTGGAGAAGGGCGACATTGACGTGGCGCGCAACCTGAACCCGGAGGACGTGGCCGCGGTCGAGAAGGACCCGAAGCTCGGCGTCGTGTCGGAACAGCGCGGGCGCATCGTCTACCTTGGGCTGAACCAGAAGGACAAGACGCTGTCCAACCCGAAATTCGTCGAGGCGGTGAAATACCTCGTCGACTACAAGGGCATAGTCAACTCGTTCCTGAAGGGCCAGTACGAGATCCACCAGACGTTCCTGCCGGCCACCTATCTCGGCGCGCTCGATGACACGCCGTTCAAGCTGGACATCCCCAAGGCAAAGGCGCTGCTGAAGGAAGGCGGCATCGAGAACGCCGAGTTCGAGCTGGGCGTGCGCGACGCGCAGGAGCGGGTGGAGATCGCGCAGTCGCTGCAGAACACGTTCGGGCAGGCCGGCATCAAGCTCAACATCACCACCGGCACCGGCAAGCAGATCCTGACCCGGTATCGCGCCCGCGACATCCCGATCACGCTTGAGGAGTGGGGGCCGGACTACCCGGACCCGCAGACCAATGCCGGCACCTTCGCCTACAACCCGGACAATTCCGACGCGGCGAAGGCGACCGGCCTGCTTGCCTATCGCATCGCCTGGTCGCCGGGGGACATGAGCCAGAAAGTGCTGGAAGCGGTCACCGAGATTGACCAGGACAAGCGGGTCAAGATGTACGAGGACCTGCAGCGCGAGTTCCAGGCGCGCGCGCCGTTCGTGATGCTGTTCCAGCAGATCGAGCAGTTCGGCATGCAGAAGGACGTGAAGAACCTGACCTTAGGCGGCGCCATCACCTCGGCGGCGTACTGGCCGGTGGTGAAGAAATAGCCAGCCCAGGACCTGCCGCTTGAGCGGTTTGACGGATGGCGGCGCCCGGCTCCCATTCTCGCCCGCCGGCGCGCCCGAGGCCGCACCCCGGTTCCGGCGGGCGCGGTCGTACGGGCTCAGATCGCTGACGACGGTGGGCTCGGTCGCCATCACCATGGTCGGGCTGCTGGCGCTCACGTTCATCATCGGCCGGGTCATGCCGATCGATCCGGTGACCGCCGTGCTGGGCGAACGCGCCTCGCCCTCCGCCTACGCGGCGATGCGGGCCGAGATGGGGCTGGACAAGCCCGTCATCGTGCAGTTCGCGGTCTATCTCTGGCAGGTCGCCCACCTCGATTTCGGCACGTCACTGCTGACCGCGCGCCCGGTGGCGGACGACATCGCCCGCGTGTTCCCGGCCACGCTCGAATTGGCGACCCTTGGCACCATCATCGGCGTCGGCCTCGGCGTGCCGCTCGGCGTGCTGGCGGCGGTCAAGCGGGGCACCTGGATCGACAGCCTGGCCCGGCTCGTGGCCCTGGTCGGCTACTCGATGCCGATCTTCTGGCTGGGGCTGGTAGGGCTGCTGGTGTTCTACGGCATCCTCGGCTGGGTCGGCGGGCCTGGCCGGGTCGGCATCTTCTACGTGGACCTGGTGCCGACGGTGACCGGGCTGATCCTGGTCGACTCGCTGCTCGACGGGCAGGTGGACGTGTTCTGGGACGCGGTGTCGCACATCGTCCTGCCCGCCTCGCTGCTGGGCTACTACTCGCTGGCCTACATCTCGCGCATGACGCGGTCGTTCATGCTGGAACAGCTTTCGGCGGAGTACGTCACGACGGCGCGGGTGAAGGGGATGCCGGAATGGACCGTGGTGTGGCGGCACGCGTTCGGCAACGTGCGCGTGCCGCTCATCACCGTGATCGCGCTCTCGTATGCCGGGTTGCTGGAAGGCTCGGTGCTGACCGAGATCATCTTCTCCTGGCCGGGCATCGGCTCCTACATCACCACCGCACTGCTCTCGGCCGACATGAACGCGGTGCTTGGCGGCACGGTGGTCATCGGCCTGGTGTTCGTGCTGCTGAACGTGGTCTCGGACCTGCTGTATAAGGTGTTCGACCCCCGTGCCCGCTGAGGCTGCCGCGGCCCGGACCTGGCGCGCCTGGCTGCTGACCGACACGCCCGGCTCGCGGGCGCAGGCCAGGCTCGGCTCGCTCTACGGCGGCTGGCTGAAGCTCGCGTCGAACCGGCTCACCGTGTTCGGCCTGGCCATCCTCGCCGCGCTGCTGCTCGTCGCCGCCTTCGCGCCCTGGCTCGCGCCGCACGACCCTTACGCGCAGGACCTGGCCGGGCGGCTGCGGCCGCTGCTCGCGCCGGGGCATGTCCTGGGCACCGACTCGCTGGGGCGGGACATCCTGTCGCGGTTGATCTACGGCTCGCGCATCACGTTGACCATCGTGGCCCTGGTGGCGGTGATCGCGCCGGCCGCGGGGCTGCTGGTGGGCACGGTGGCGGGCTATGCCGGGGGCGTGGCCGACGCCGTGCTGATGCGGGTGACGGACATTTTCCTCGCCTTTCCCCGCCTGGTGCTGGCGCTCGCCTTCGTGGCCGCCCTCGGCGCCGGGATCGAGAACGCGGTGATCGCCATTTCCCTCACGGCCTGGCCGCCCTACGCCCGCATCGCCCGCGCCGAGACATTGACGATCCGCGCCGCCGACCACATCGCCGCGGTGCGCCTGCAAGGGGCGGGGGCGATGCACATCATCACCCGGCATATCTGGCCGCTGTGCCTGTCGTCGCTGATCGTGCGGGTGACGCTGGACATGGCCGGGATCATCCTGGCCGCCGCCGGGCTCGGGTTCCTCGGGCTTGGCGCGCAGCCGCCGTCGCCGGAATGGGGGGCGATGATCTCGGAAGGGCGCAAGTTCATCCTCGACTACTGGTGGGTCGCGACCGTGCCCGGCGTCGCCATCTTCATGGTCTCGCTCGGCTTCAACCTGCTGGGCGACGGGCTGCGCGACGTGCTCGATCCGAAGTCCGGCGCCGGATGAGCGGGACGCCGCTGCTTGCCGTGGAGGACCTTTGGGTCCGGTTTCCCGTGCTGCGCGACGGGGCGCAGGCGACGTTCGACGCCGTGCGCGGGGTCTCGTTCACGCTCGGGCGCGAGCGGCTCGGCATCGTCGGCGAGTCGGGCTCCGGCAAGTCGCTGACCGGGCGGGCGATCCTGCGGCTGATCCGCCCGCCGGGGCGGATGGAGGCCAAGCGGATCGCTTTGGACGGGACTGAGCTGCAGGGTTTGTCGGAGCGGCAGATGCGGGCGGTGCGCGGCCAGCGCGTCTCGATGGTGATGCAGGACCCGAAATTCTCGCTCAACCCGGTGATGACGGTGGGCGAGCAGATCGTCGAGGCCTACCGGCTGCACAACAGCGCCTCGCGCCGGGTCGCGAAGGCGCGGGCGCTGGAGATGCTGGAAGCCGTCGCCATCCGCGACCCGGCCCGCGTGTTCCGCGCCTACCCGCACGAGATGTCGGGCGGGATGGGCCAGCGGATCATGATCGCCATGATGATCATCCCCGGCCCGCAGATCCTAATTGCCGACGAGCCGACCTCGGCCCTTGACGTGAGCGTCCAGGGCGAGGTGCTGCGCATCCTGGACAAGCTGGTGGCCGAGCGCGGCATGGGGCTGGTCTTCATCAGCCACGACCTCAACCTCGTCTCGGCGTTCTGCGACCGCGTGCTGATCATGTATGCCGGGCGCGTGGTCGAGACCTGCCGCGCCGATGCGCTGCACCAGGCGACGCATCCCTACACCCGCGGGCTGCTGAACTCGCTGCCGCGGCTGGACGCGCCCGCCGAACGGCTTCAGGCGCTGCAGCGCGACCCGGCCTGGGCGGACGCCGGCGCTTGACCGGAGCGGAGGCGCTCAAGCTGTCCGGCCTCAACGTCTGGTTCGGCGCCGGACGGGACCGGGTGGACGCGGTGCGGTCGGTGGACATGAGCGTGCCTGCGGGGGCGTCGCACGGGATCGTGGGCGAGTCCGGCTCGGGCAAGTCCACCATCCTGCGTACGGTGGCCGGGCTGGCGCCGACGTGGTCGGGCGCGATGCGGGTGAACGGGGCGGCGCTCGGCCGGACGCGCGACCGCGGGTTTTACCGCGCCGTGCAGATGGTGTTCCAGGACCCTTACGCGTCCTTGCACCCGCGCCATAGCGTTGACCGCGTGCTGGATGAGACGCTCAAGCTGCACGGCTTCAAGGGCCGCGACGGGCGGGTGCTGAAGCTGCTCGACGACGTGGGGTTGTCGCGCGCGTTCCGCTTCCGCTTCCCGCACCAGCTTTCCGGCGGGCAGCGGCAGCGCGTCGCCATTGCCCGGGCCTTGGCGCCGGAGCCGCAGATGCTGCTGCTGGACGAGCCGACCTCGGCGCTCGACGTTTCGGTGCAGGCCGAGATCCTGAACCTGCTCGCGGATTTACGGCGGGAGCGAGGCCTGACTTACGTGATGGTCAGCCACAACCTCGCCGTCGTGGCGCATCTTTGCGAGCGGGTTTCGGTGATGAAGGATGGGGAGGTGGTGGAGACGCTCGGGGTGGTTGATCTGCGCCGGGGCCATGCCGAGCACGCCTACACCAGGCATCTGCTGCAGAGTTCGGCCGGGTATGTGCGCTAGTCTGCAATCGCCCTGACTGGAAACAGCCAGGGCGTTAATTGCCAGACCAGAGAAGGCTAGACCCGTATCGCCCTGACCACAATCAGGGCGATATGGGTCTAGCGAAACATGCCGGGTTTGCCGGACGATCCGCTCAGGCGATTTCCTGGATCAGCTTGCGCCGCACCGCTTGGCCGAACGCGTCGAAGTTCTCCGCCACGATCACGAAATGCCCCGGCCCGCCCACGACCGAGTTCGTGTAGTAAGGCGCCAGCTCGGAGCCGGAGGACATGCCGTAACGCGGCCGGTCGTTGACGATCGGCAAGCCGTTGATCACCACGCCCGCCGCCACCAGCCGATCCCGCTCCGGCTCCGCATCCGGCCCGTTGTTGTTCACCCCGTCGCCGGAGACGTCGATCACCCGTCGCGTGCCCTCGAACGAAGCATTCGCCAGTACGCTGCCGCTGAAACGCAGCGCGCCCGATAGGCTGGTCCAGGACACGCTATTCCACGGTTTCGCCGCCAGCGCGCGCGACCATGCCCCAGCGTCCTCCGCCGTCGCGATCCGCGTCCAGGGCAGCAGGAGCTGCTGCTGGCCGTATCCCGCCCACTCGACGTAGGCGACGGCGATCGCCCCGAGCGGGCCGCCGCCGATCGCGCTCAGCACCACCGGATCGGTGATCGCGGCGCGGTAGCCGTTGCGCTGCAGGATCGCGTCGCTCTCCACAATCGACCGGCTGACGTCGATCGCGAGCACGAGCAGGAGATCGACAGGCTCCCGTGCCTGGACCGGCAGGGCCAGGGCGGCAGCGGAAGCCAGGAAGGAGCGTCGCCTCATTCATAGAGCGGAGCGCACTCCGCTGGCCGGATGCAAGCTAAACCCGCCTGACCACGTAGGTTTGTTCGAGCGCCGAGGTGATCGTTTCCGCATGCGCCGGGTCACGCGCCTCGATCATCAGCTCGAGTTCGGCGGCCTGCACGCTCGGCGCGTCGAACAGCCGCTGATGCACGACCTCGATGATGTTGCCGCCCGAGGCGCCGATCAGCCCGGCGATGTCGGCCAGCACGCCGGGGCGGTCCGGGATGTCCATGACCAGCCGCAGCAGGCGGCCGTCGCGCAACAGGCCGCGCAGAAGGACGTTGGCGAGGATGCGCCCGTCGATGTTGCCGCCGCAGACCGGCAGGCCGACGCGCTTGCCGGCGAACCGCGCCGGATGCGCCAGCAGAGCCGCCACGCCCACGGCGCCCGCGCCCTCCGCAACCTGCTTCGCGCCCTCGGCCAGCAGGGCGATCGCGTCCTCCACCACCCGCTCCGGCACCACCAGCACCTCTTGCACGTGCCGCTGGATCACCGGCAGGCAGAGCGCGCCGATGTGATGGACCGCGATGCCCTCGGCGATCGTCGGCCCGCCGGTCTCGACCGGCGTTCCCGCGAGCGTCTGGTGCAGGGAGGCGTAGGCGGCGACCTCGACGCCGACGATCTCGATGCCGGGCCGAAGGGCTGCCGCCGCGACCGCGCACCCGGCGATCATGCCGCCGCCGCCGACCGGCACCAGCAGGGCGTCGAGGTCGGGCGCATCGGCCAGCAGCTCGACGGCGAGCGTGCCTTGCCCGGCCATCACGGCAAGGTCATCGTAGGGATGCACGAAGACGAGACCGTGCTCAGCGGCCAGCCCGCGCGCGTGGACCGCGGCCTCGGCCAGGCTGTCGCCGTGCAACAGGACCTTGGCGCCCCAGGCGCGCGTGCGCGTCACTTTCGTGGAAGGCGTGAAGCGCGGCATGACGACGGTGCTGGCGATGCCGAGCAGACTGGCGTGCCGGGCAACTGCCTGCGCATGGTTTCCCGCTGACATGGTCACCACCCCGGCACGCCGCTCGGCCTCCGACAGCATTGCCAGCCGGTTGGCCGCGCCGCGCTCCTTGAAGGAGCCGATCGCTTGCAGGTTTTCCAGCTTGAGCGTGACCTGGGCGCCGGTTGCCTTGCTGACCGCGTTTGACGCGAGAGCAGGCGTGCGCAGGACACGCCCCTCGATCCGGCGGGCGGCGGCCTCGATGTCGGCGAAATCGATAGAGTGGGGGCTGGCCTCTTCAAGCGGCTGGGCGTCCCGCCCGGAGAGGGCCTGCAGCGGCAACCGCCTTACCCGTACTTGACCCCCAGGATTTCATACGACCGGTCCCCGCCCGGCGCTGGCACGGAAACCGTGTCGCCGACCGCCTTGCCGATCAGCGCCTTGGCCAGCGGCGAGGACACGCTGAGCAGCGACTGCTTGATGTCCGCCTCATGCACGCCGACGATTTGGTAGCTCGCTTCCTTGTCCGTCTCCTCATCGACAAGACGCACGTGGGCCCCAAACTTCACCTGGTCGCCCGAGAGCGAGGCCGGGTCGATGACTTCCGCGCCGGAGACGATCTCCTCAAGCTCGATCACGCGCCCCTCGATGAAAGATTGCCGCTCGCGCGCCGCGTGGTATTCCGCGTTCTCGCTCAGGTCTCCATGACTGCGGGCCTCGGCGATGGCGCGGATCACGGCCGGGCGCTCCACCGACTTCAGATGGCGCAATTCTTCTTCAAGCCGCTGCAGACCGGGTGCGGTCATGGGAAACTTCTGCAAGGCGTGCCCCTTGATTGCATGTGCATACGAGCGGGCGGCGCCCCAGCCAAGACCGGAATGCCGCCGAGTTCAAAACGATCCGCGAAAATAGGACTGTAGCGGCGCGACTTCAAGCGTCCCCGCCTTCAGCGCCGCGATGGCGTGGACCGCCGCCCGTGCGCCGGCGATCGTCGTGTAGTGCGGCACCCCGTGCGTCAGCGCGCTCCTGCGGATATCGAAGCTGTCCGCCACCGCCTGCGGACCGCCGGCGGTGTTGATCACCATCTGCACCTCGCCCGACTGGATTGCGTCGACGCAGTGCGGACGGCCTTCCAAAACCTTGTTGACCTGCTGCACGGCAAGCCCGGCGTCGCGGATGCGCGCCGCCGTGCCGCGGGTGGCCATGATGCCGAACCCCATCTCGGTCAGCCGCCGGGCCATCGGCACCAGCCCGCCCTTGTCGCCGTCGCGCACCGAGAGGAACACCGTGCCGGCATCGGGCAGCCTCACCCCGGCCCCGAGTTGGCTCTTGGCGAAGGCCCGCTCGAAGCTGGCGTCAATGCCCATCACCTCGCCGGTCGATTTCATCTCCGGCCCTAGGATGGTGTCGACGCCGACGAAGCGGGCGAAGGGGAACACGGCCTCCTTCACCGCGACGTGCGGCGCGATGGCGTCGTCGTCGAGGCGGAACTCCGAGAGTTTTGCCCCTGCCATCACCCGCGCGCCGATCTTGGCTACCGGCACCCCGGTCGCCTTGGCCACGAACGGCACGGTGCGGCTGGCGCGGGGGTTGACCTCCAGCACGAACGCCGTCTCGTCCTTGATGGCGTATTGCACGTTCATCAGGCCTACGACGCCCAGCGCCCGGGCCATCTCCTCGGTCTGCGCCTTGAGTTCCGTCACCGTCGCCGGGCTGAGCGAGTACGGCGGCAGGGAGCAGGCGCTGTCGCCGGAGTGGATGCCCGCCTCCTCGATGTGCTCCATGACGCCGGCCACGTAAACGTCGTGGCCGTCGCAGATGCAGTCCACGTCCACCTCGATGGCGTCGTTCAGGTAGCGGTCGATCAACACCGGGCCGCCCGCGAGCGAGGCCTCGCCGGAGGTCTTCATGTAGCGCAGCAGCCCGCCCCGGTCGTAGACGATCTCCATCGCCCGCCCGCCCAGCACGTAGCTCGGGCGCATCACGACGGGGAAGCCGACCCGCTCGGCAATCGCCTCCGCCTCCGCCGTCGAGCGCGCCGTGCCGTTCTCCGGCTGCCGCAACCCGAGCTTGTGCAGCAGCGCCTGGAACCGCTCGCGGTCCTCGGCCGCGTCGATCGCGTCGGCGCTGGTGCCCAGGATCGGGATGCCGGCCGCCGACAACGCCTGGCTGAGCTTCAGCGGCGTCTGCCCGCCGTATTGCACGATGCAGCCCAGGACCTGCCCGCGCTCCTGCTCCTTGCGCACGAGGGCGATCACGTCCTCGGCCGTCAGCGGCTCGAAATACAGCCGGTCGGAGGTGTCGTAATCGGTGCTGACCGTTTCCGGGTTGCAGTTCACCATGACCGTCTCGAACCCGGCGTCCCGCAGCGCGTAGGCGGCATGGACGCAGCAATAGTCGAACTCGATCCCCTGGCCGATCCGGTTCGGCCCGCCGCCGAGGATGACGACCTTGGTCCGCTCGGTCGGCTCGCTCTCGCAGGAGGGCGCGCCGAAGCCGCCCTCGTAAGTGGAATACATGTACGGGGTGGCGGACGCGAACTCGGCCGCGCAGGTGTCAATGCGCTTATAGACCGGCAGCACGCCGAGCTTCTGCCGCAGCGCCGCCACCTCGGTCTCGCGGCGCCCGGCGAGGGCTGCGAGACGATAATCGGAGAACCCCATCGCCTTGAGCTGCCGCAATCCCGCGGCCTCGCTTGGCAAGCCGGACGCCTCAACCCGGCGCTCCGCCTCGACGACGCCCTCCAGCTCGCGCAGGAACCACGGATCGAACTTGCAGGCGTCGTGGATGTCCTCCACCGGCAGCCCGGCCCGCAACGCCTGCGCCGCCATCAATATCCGGTCCGGCCGCGGCGCGGACAAGGCGGCGCGGAAGGCGTCGTGCCCGCCGTCGCCGGGCGGCTCCACCGGGTCCAGCCCGTAAAGCCCGGTTTCCATGCTGCGCAGGCCTTTCTGCAACGCTTCGGCAAAGCTGCGCCCGATCGCCATCGCCTCGCCGACCGACTTCATGCTGGTGGTGAGCAGGGCAGGGGTGCCGGGGAACTTCTCGAAGGTGAAGCGCGGGATTTTCACCACGACGTAGTCGATGGTCGGCTCGAAGCTGGCCGGAGTGGTTCTTGTAATATCGTTGGCCAGCTCGTCCAGCGTGTAGCCGACCGCCAGCTTGGCCGCGATCTTGGCGATCGGGAACCCGGTCGCCTTGCTGGCGAGCGCGGACGAGCGGCTGACGCGGGGGTTCATCTCGATCACCACCAGCCGCCCGTCGGCCGGGTTGACCGCGAACTGCACGTTCGACCCGCCGGTCTCGACGCCGATGCGGCGCAGGCAGGCGATGCTGGCGTCGCGCATCATCTGATACTCTTTGTCCGTCAGCGTCAGCGCCGGCGCCACCGTCACGCTGTCGCCGGTATGCACCCCCATCGGGTCGATGTTCTCGATCGAGCAGACGATGATGCAGTTGTCCGCCCGGTCGCGCACCACCTCCATCTCGTACTCTTTCCAGCCGAGCACGCTCTCCTCGATCAGCACCTCCGTGGTCGGGCTGGCCGCAAGCCCGGCGCCGACGATCTGCTCGAACTCCTGCTTGTTGTAGGCGATGCCGCCGCCGGTGCCGCCCATGGTGAAGCTGGGGCGGATCACCGTCGGCAGCCCCACCTGCGCCAGCACCGTCCGCGCCTCCTCCAGCGAGTGCGCGATGCCGCTGCGGGGGCTTTCGATGCCGATCTCGGCCATGGCGTCGCGGAACTTGAGCCGGTCCTCGGCGCGGTCGATCACGTCCGCCTTCGCCCCGATCAGCTCGACGCCGAGGCGCTCCAGCGTCCCGGCCGCATCCAGCTTCATCGCCACGTTCAGCGCCGTCTGCCCGCCCATGGTGGGCAGCAGGGCATCCGGCTTCTCGCGGCGGATGATCTTCTCCACCGTCTCGGGCGTGACCGGCTCCACGTAGGTGGCGTCGGCCAGGCCCGGGTCGGTCATGATGGTGGCCGGATTGGAATTGACCAGGATGACGCGGTAGCCCTCGGCCTTCAGCGCCTTGCAGGCCTGCGCGCCGGAGTAGTCGAACTCGCACGCCTGGCCGATGACGATCGGGCCTGCGCCGATGATGAGGATGGATTGGATGTCGGTGCGGCGGGGCATGGGTGCTCGCTCGGTTCAGGCAGGAAGCTGCCAGGGGTTGATCGTCGGAACGCCGGCGGCAACGAAAGGGGCGGTGTCGCGCGTGGCGACCGTCGCGCCGCTGGCGAGCGCGATGGCGGCGATCTGGCCGTCGACCGTTCCGATCGTGATCCCGGAACTTCGAGCCGCGGCAACGAGTTCCGCAAATAGTCGCGCGGCCCGGTCATCAAAAGAGAGAACGCGGCCATTGAACCGTTTTTCAATCAGGGACGAGAGTTGGGTTGAGAGTATTGTTCTCTTTCGCCCGACAGGCAGGATCGCGATGCCGAGCATGGCTTCGGCAACGCTTGGGGCGGCCAACGCCAACGAGTCAGCCAATTGAAGCCGCAGCCATCGCAGCATGTTGCTGTCAGGCTTTGGCCTTAGCGGCTCCGAGATGACATTGGTATCTGTTATGATCAATCAAACGTCGCCCACCGCGGCAGGCTCTTATCCCGCGTGATGTCAAGCTCGACGCCGCCGGCCTCTTCGCCAATTGCCCGAAGCGCTGAGCCCAGCCCCTTCTCGTCCGCGATCCGCAGTATTCTCTCGCTCATCAGCGCGTTGTCGATCAAAACACACGCTTCTTCTTCCGCCGTACGCCCATTCCGCTCGCCGCGTTGGCAGAGAGCCTCGTGCGTTTCTTCGGAAATGTCGCGCAGTACGATATCGGTCATAACAGTCTCCATAAAATCCAGGCGACATTATCAGATATCGCACATCCACCCTTATCCCTGCACTGAGTAGCCGCCATCCACCGGGATCGCGGCGCCGGTAATGAAGTCAGAAGCAGGAGAGGCAAGAAAAACCGCAACCCCGGCCAAATCCAAAGGAACGCCCCAACGGCCCGCAGGCGTGCGGGACAACACGCGCTCGTGCAGCCCGTCCACCTCGCGCCGGGCCGCTTCGGTCAAGCTCGTGTCGATCCAGCCCGGCAGGACCGCGTTCACCTGGATGCCGTCCCCGGCCCAAGCCGTCGCAACCGCCTTGGTATACTGGACGACGCCGCCCTTGCTCGCGGCGTACGCCGGTGCGAACGCGGCCCCGAAGATCGACATCATCGAGCCGATGTTGATGACCTTGCCTCCTTGCCGCCGCAACAGCGCGAAAGCGGCCCGGGACATGAGGTGCATGCTGGTCAGGTTGGCATTGAGCACGGTATGCCAGTCATCCATCCCGGTCTGTTCCGGACGCCTGCGGATGTTCGTCCCGGCGTTGTTCACCAGGATGTCGAGCCGCCCCCACAGCCGCTCCGCCTCCGCGATGGCGGCGGCGCAATTGCCCTCGCGCGTCACGTCGGCTGTGTAGGCTGCGTGATCCTGGCCGAGCATGGCGACAGCGGCGGCGTTCTTGGCTTCGTTGCGGCCAATGACGAGCACCCGCGCTCCGGCCTGCGCCAATCCTTGCGCCATCCCGAGCCCGATGCCGCCGTTGCCGCCGGATACAAGCGCGACGCGCCCTGAAAGGTCGAACAGCGTCACTTGGCCTCCGCCATCATCGCCACGAACCGCCGGAACAAATGATGGCTGTCCCCCGGCCCCGGGCTCGCCTCCGGGTGATACTGCACGCTGAACACCGGCCGGCCCTCGCACGCCAGCCCCTCGTTGCTGCCGTCGAACAAGCTCGTATGCGTGATCCGCACCCCGGGCGGCAGGCTCTGGTCGTCCACCGCGAAACCGTGGTTCTGGCTGGTGATCTCGACCTTGCCGGTCAGCAAGTCCTTGACCGGCTGGTTCGCGCCCCGGTGCCCCCGCCCGAGCTTATACGTCCTCGCCCCCAACGCCAGCGCCAGCAACTGGTGCCCCAGGCAAATCCCGAACAGCGGCACCCCGCGCTCCAGCACGCCCTGGATCGCCGGGACGGCATACGCCCCCGTCGCCGCCGGGTCGCCCGGGCCGTTGGACAGGAACACCCCGTCCGGCTCGTGGCGCAGGATGTCCTCCGCCGTCGCCGTCGCCGGCACGACTGTCACCCGGCATCCGGCCGAGGCCAAGCAGCGCAAAATATTCCGCTTCGCCCCGTAATCGACCGCGACCACGTGATGCCGCGGCGCAGGCGCCTGCTGCCGCCCGGCCCAGGACCAGACGCCCTCATCCCACGTATAGGTCTGCGTGCAGCTCACCTCGCGCGCCAGATCCATCCCCTCCAGCCCCGGCCAGGCCTGCGCCTGCGCCGCCAGCGCCGCCAGGTCGAACCGCCCGTCCGCCGGGAAGCTCAGTATGCCCGTGGGCGGCCCGCCATCACGCACCTGCACCGTCAGCGCCCGCGTGTCCACCCCGGCAATCCCCGGCAAATCCTTCGCCCGCATCCACGCCTGCAACCCTTGCGTCGCCCGCCAATTGCTCGGCGCGGTCACCTCCTGCTTTACGATCACGCCCAGGGCCGCGATATTGGTTGCTTCCAGGTCCTCCGGATTGACGCCCACGTTGCCAATATGCGGGAAGGTGAACGCGATATGTTGCCCGGCATAAGACGGATCGGTCACCGTCTCCTGGTAGCCCGTCATCCCCGTATTGAAGCAAACCTCCCCAACCCGCCCGGACGAATGCGCCCCGAACCCCCGCCCCCAGAACACCGTCCCGTCGCCCAATACCAACGCGGCCGTCGCACCCGGCGGCGCGTCGCCCGCAACGCTCGCCCGCTCTCCGGACAAGGCCTCGATCGGCAACCCGGTCGCGTTCATCACCGTCGGCCAGTGCTTCGCTGGGATCACCCGCGCTTGACGCCATTTCCGGATCGCCTCCGCCCCAACCCCGGTCAGCTTGGCCGCAGCCTCGGCCCCGCCGAGACGGTCGATGATCGATTCGATGCTGGACATCCGTTCTCAATACGAGAGCAAACTTCCCAGCACAAGAATTCTTGCGCTATACGGGAAAAAACTTACCAGGTGATCTGACATGGCGTTGCGCGACGATTTCACGGCCGCACTCAAAACTTCCATGAAGGCCGGCGACTCGGCCCGAACCTCCACCCTCCGTATGATCCTCGCCAAGCTGAAGGACGCCGACATTGCCGCCCGGCCCAAAGGCGTCACGGCAGTGCCCGACGACGAGGTCACCGCCATGCTGCGCGGCATGGTCAAGTCCCGCCGCGAATCGGTGGCATTATACGAGCAAGGCGGCCGTCCGGAGCTGGCCGCGAAGGAGCAGGCGGAGATCGCCGTCGTCGAGGAGTTCCTGCCCAAGGCCATGGACCAGTCCGCGCTCGAATCCGCTGTGGCCGACGCCGTGGCCGAAACGGGCGCGTCCGGGCCGAAGGACATGGGCCGCGTCATGGCCGCGCTCAAAGCCAAGCACGGCGCGGAGCTCGATATGGGCCGCGCCGGGCCACTGGTCCGGGCACGCCTCGCCCCGTAATGGCATTGTCTCCCGCCTTTCTGGACGAGCTGCGCGCCCGCACGCCCATGCACGGGCTGGTCTCGCGCCGGGTCAAGCTGGCCAAGTCGGGACGCAATTGGAAAGGCTGCTGCCCGTTCCACAACGAGAAAACGCCGAGCTTCTACGTCTACGAGGACGGCTTCCACTGTTTCGGCTGCGGCGCGCACGGCGATGCCATCACCTTTACGATGCAGACCGGCGGCGGATCGTTCATGGACGCGGTCGAGAGCCTGGCCGGGGAAGCCGGGCTTGAACTCCCCAAGCAATCCGCCCGCGCCGTGGAAGCCGAGCAGGAGCGGCTCGACCTGTTCGGCGTCATGGACGCGGCCCAGGCCGAGTTCGTCCGCCTGCTGCACGAGCGGCAAGGCGGGGAGGCGTTGTCCTATCTCCGCCGCCGCGGCCTGTCGGAGGCAACCATCGCCCGCTTCGGCCTCGGCTGGAGCGGGGACGGCCGCGGCAGCTTGACCAAGGCGCTGCGCCAAGCCGGCATTGAACCGGCCCGCCTGGAAGAAGCCGGCCTGCTGCGCCCCGCCGACGAGGCTGGCCCGGCGCGCGAGCTGTACTGGAACCGCGTCACCTTCCCGATCCGCGACCGCCGCGGGCGCATCGTCAGCTTCGGCGGGCGCACCCTGGGCGACGCCAAGCCGAAATACATCAACGGCCCGGATACCACCCTGTATCAGAAGCGTGGCACCCTCTACGCGCTCGACCTCGCCCGCGAAGGCGTCCGCCGCGGCCCTCTCGTCGTGGTCGAGGGCTACATGGACGTGATCGCGCTGCACCAGGCCGGGTTCGAGGCCGCCGTCGCCCCCCTCGGCACGGCGCTCACGGCGGAACAGCTTGAAGCCCTCTGGCGTCTCAGCCCGGCGCCGGTCCTCTGCTTCGACGGCGACGCGGCGGGCGGGCGGGCCGCGGCCCGGGCGGCGGAACTGTGCCTGCCGATGGTCACGCCCGACCGCTCGCTGGCCTTCGTCACCCTGCCGTCCGGGCAGGACCCCGACAGCTTGGTCCGCGCGGGCGGGGCCGCCGCGTTCCAGGCGTTGCTCGACGCCAAGCAGCCGCTCGACCAGGCCCTGTTCTCCCTCCTGCGGCAAGGCGCCGGCGACGGGCCGGAAGCCCGCGCCTCGTTCCGGGCCCGGCTCGACGCCGCCGCGGCGCGCATCGCCGACCGGGCGCTGTCGCAGGAATTCCGCAACGCCTTGCGCGACCGCTTCTACGCCGCCCGCCGTCCAGGCCCCGGGAAGAAGCCGCCGCCCCGCCGGCTTCCGCGGTCCCTGCCCGCGCCCAACGCCGCCTTGGAGGAACGCGCCCGCTGCCTCACCGCGATCCTGCTCCGCCACCCTGTCCTGTTGCGCGACACCGAGGAAGCCTATGCCGGGCTGGATCTGCCGCCGCCGCTCGCTCGGCTGCGCGCGGCCATCCTGGGCGCCGATCATCACGCCGCGCTTGATTCCGCCGAATTGCTTTCCCACCTGCAAGCATCGGGTCTGATGGAGGAAATTGCGTTCGTGCTGTCCGCCGCGATGCCGCTTCCCCCCAGTGCCAGGCCGCACGCGATGCCGGCGGAGGCCGAGGCGGAATGGTGGCATTTGTTCGGACTGATATCAGGACTGTCCCGCCTCGACGACGAGGTCGCGGAGGCGGCGCGCGCCTTCGGGGACGATCCAAGCGAAGCAACCCAGCGGCGTCTGATCGGCCTTAAAACCGCCCGCCTCGATCTCATCGGCCTGGACGCCGACTTTTAACGTCAAGACCCTGCCCCGGGACGCCGGGGCAGGCAAGCAAACGGAGCAGACCACCCAATGGCGACGAAGCAAGCCGTGACCACCGAAGCCGCCCCGCCCGACGCCGACGGCGACACGACACTTCTTGACACGAACGCGGTCGCCGTCAAGCGGCTGATCGCGAAGGGCAAGGAGCGCGGCTACATCACCTTCGACGAACTGAACGCCGTCCTGCCTTCGGAACAGAACAGTTCCGAGCAGATCGAGGACGTGATGGCGATGCTGAGCGAGATGGGCATCCAGGTCGTCGAGAGCGAAGACCAGGAGGACGCCGACCCGGCCGCGGCGAAAGCGGAGAAGGCCGAGGGCGAGGAGGAAGAGGAAAAGGAAGGCGGCGGCAACGTCGACGAAGCGAACCTCGGCCGCACCGACGATCCCGTCCGCATGTACCTGCGCGAGATGGGCAGCGTCGAGTTGCTGTCGCGCGAGGGCGAGATTGCCATTGCCAAGCGCATCGAGGCCGGGCGCGACATGATGATCGGCGGGCTGTGCGAGAGCCCGCTGACGTTCCGCGCCATCATCCAGTGGCACGACGCGCTGAAGGCTGGCCGCATGTTGCTGCGCGACATCGTTGACCTCGAGGCGACGCAAGGCGGCCCAAAGGATGCCGCGGCCGAGGCTGGGGCCGAAGCGCCAGCCGAGGCCGCGGCCGCCGCGCCGGCGGCCTTCGAGGCGCCCGACGACATGGATGACAGCGACGAGGGCGAGGGTCCCGGCATGTCGCTCTCAGCGCTCGAAGAGAAGTTGAAGCCCGAGGTGCTGGCGACGTTCGAGGAGATCGAGTCGCTTTACAAGAAGCTGCACAAGGTCCAGTCCCGCCGCCTGGATACCATGACCTCGGGCGAGGAGGTGACCGCGCGCTCCGAGAAGAGCTACGAGAAGCAGCGCGAGGAGCTTGTCGGCTACGTGAAGCAGGTGCAGTTGCACAACAACCGCATCGAGGAGCTGGTAGTACAGCTCAAACAGACCCATCAGCGGCTGAACACGCTTGAAGGCCAGCTCATGCGGCTGGCCGAGAGCGCCAAGGTCAGCCGAGAGGATTTCCTGCGTGAATACCGCGGACACGAGCTCGACCCGAACTGGATGGAGCGCGTCGCGACCTTGCCTGGCAAGTCGTGGAAGGCGTTCGCCGCCAAGCATGCCGAGCCGGCCATCGAGATGCGCGGCAAGATCTCCGTGGTGGCACAGGAGGCCGGGCTGCCGATCGGCGAGTTCCGCCGGGTGTATACCATCGTCAGCCGCGGCGAGCGGGATAGCGCGCGGGCGAAGAAGGAGATGATCGAGGCCAACCTCCGGCTGGTGATCTCCATCGCGAAGAAATACACCAACCGCGGGCTGCAGTTCCTCGACCTCATCCAGGAAGGCAACATCGGCCTGATGAAGGCGGTCGATAAGTTCGAGTACCGCCGCGGCTACAAATTCAGCACCTACGCCACTTGGTGGATCAGGCAGGCCATCACCCGCAGCATCGCCGACCAGGCCCGCACCATCCGCATCCCGGTGCACATGATCGAGACCATCAACAAGCTGGTCCGCACCAGCCGGCAGATGCTGCACGAGATCGGGCGCGAGCCTGCGCCGGAGGAAC
Source organism: Acetobacteraceae bacterium (assembly GCA_965217935.1). Taxonomy (GTDB): domain Bacteria; phylum Pseudomonadota; class Alphaproteobacteria; order Acetobacterales; family Acetobacteraceae; genus JBBROS01. Next base: position 3,572,933 of record OZ244581.1, read on the forward strand.
TGGCCGAGAAGCTCGGGATGCCGCTCGAGAAGGTGCGCAAGGTGCTCAAGATCGCCAAGGAGCCGATCAGCCTCGAAACCCCGATCGGCGACGAGGAAGACAGCCACCTCGGCGACTTCATCGAGGACAAGGCCGCCATCATCCCGCTCGACGCCGCGATCCAGGCCAACCTGCGCGAAGCGACCACCCGCGTGCTCAGCAGCCTCACGCCGCGGGAGGAGCGGGTGCTGCGGATGCGCTTCGGCATCGGCATGAACACCGACCATACGCTTGAGGAGGTCGGCCAGCAGTTCAACGTCACCCGCGAGCGCATCCGCCAGATCGAGGCCAAGGCGCTGCGCAAGCTCAAGCACCCGAGCCGGAGCCGCAAGCTGCGCAGCTTCCTGGACGATTAATTGTGCAGCCTGCAACCAAGGTGGCCGTCACGGTCACCTTCTTGCGCATGGATGAGCGACCTAGGCCCGGTCCCGCCCTGCCGGACTCCGTCGCGCTCATCCAACTCGCGCACTGCACCGTCCCGTTCTACCGATACCTCTACAACACCACCGGGGCCGCCCACGTCTGGTGGATTCGCCGCACCCTTTCCACGCAAGCGCTCGCTCAGATGCTGGCCGAGCCCGACGTTTCCATCCACGTGCTCTACCACGGCGGCGAACCGGCCGGCTTCTTCGAGCTGGACCGCCGCAACCACCCGACAGTCAACCTGAGCTATTTCGGCCTGTTGCCCCACGCCGTCGGCCAGCGGCTCGGCGGCGCATTCCTATCCGCGGCAGTCCAGGCCGCCTGGCGGCCCGGCGTCAAGACGCTCACCGTCAACACCTGCACCGCCGACCACCCGCGCGCCTTGCCAGGCTACCTGCGGGCGGGCTTCCAGCCAGTCCGCCGTGTCGAGGAGATCTGGGACGTTCCGACCCGGCTCGGCCTCGCTATCCCGCGGCATCTGCTGGCCTGAACACGCCAGCACCGGGCGCGTGAGCCGTGAAGGCTGCGCTTGAAGCCGGAACATCTTGACCTTCAACCCTGGCGTGTGATCCAGAGCGGCATGTCAAGAATGGTCCGGGTTAGGCGATGTTGAAAACGGTAAAGTCCATCTGGGGAATGGCCGTGGAAACCGTCTACGACTTCATCGAGGACGGCGCGCTCAGCAGGGGGGCTGCCATCGCCTACTACACCGTCGTCTCGATCGGCCCCGTTTTGCTGATCTGCATCGCTATCGCCGGTCTCGCATTCGGCGAGGAGGCGGCGCAAGGCGCGATCGTCGATCAACTCCGCGGGCTGATGGGCGATCAGGCGGCCGAGCTGATCCAGACGACGATCAGAAGCGCCAGCAACCGAAGCAGCGGCATCCTGGCGACCATCATCGGCATCGTCGCCCTGATCGTCACCGCGAGCGGCGTGTTCGGGGAGATGCAGGTCGCGCTCAACGCGATCTGGAAGGCCGAACCGCCGAAAGCCGTGCTGACCGGCATCCTGAAAGCCCGCATGGCGAGCCTTGGCCTGGTCGCGACCCTCGGTTTCCTGCTGCTCGTCTCCCTCGTGCTCAGCGCAGTGCTTCATGCGGTGTCCACCTACGTCAACGGCGTCATGCCAGGGGCCACGACGATCCTGACGGCGTTGAACTTCGCCGTGTCGCTGGCGATGGTCTCGGCGCTGTTCGGCGCGATCTACAAGATTTTGCCCGACCGGCAACTCGGCTGGCGGGACGTGGGCGTCGGCGCGGTCGTGACGGCGCTGCTGTTCACCATCGGCAAGACCCTCATCGGCCTCTACATCGGCAGCTCCTCGGTGGCGAGCAGCTACGGCGCCGCCGGGGCGCTCGTGGTCATACTGGTCTGGATTTACTACTCGTCACAGATTTTCCTTCTCGGGGCGGAGTTCACCAAGGTCTGGGCCAGCCATCACGGCAGCGCGGAGGCCTTCGCCGCCAAGACTGCCGCCGCCGGCCCGCCGCCGCCACGGCCATCGACGCCGGTGGAGAACATCGTCGCCCACGCCTCCGTCAACCGGAACCGGTTCAGCGTCTTCGATGTCGCAGCCCTGGCGACCCTATTCCTCGTCTTCCGGCCCCGGCGCTGACCTTGCTATTCCTCGCCTGATCCGCCATATCCGCCCCGTCCGCCGGTAAGGCGGACAAACTCGTATCGTCCGCCGGTAAGGCGGACAAACTCGTATCGTCCGCCGGTAAGGCGGACAAACTCGTATCGTCCGCCGGTAAGGCGGACAAACTCGTATCGTCCGCCGGTAAGGCGGACAAACTCGTATCGTCCGCCGGTAAGGCGGACAAACTCGTATCGTCCGCCGGTAAGGCGGACAAACTCGTATCGTCCGCCGGTAAGGCGGACAAACTCGTATCGTCCGCCGGTAAGGCGGACAAACTCGTATCGTCCGCCGGTAAGGCGGACAAACTCGTATCGTCCGCCGGTAAGGCGGACAAACTCGTATCGTCCGCCGGTAAGGCGGACAAACTCGTATCGTCCGCCGGTAAGGCGGACAAACTCGTATCGTCCGCCGGTAAGGCGGACAAACTCGTATCGTCCGCCGGTAAGGCGGACAAATTCGCACGCGGGGCGCCTTTCCTGGGCAACCAGGTTCCGGTGCCGAGAGGCCAGGCTCCGCGGAGGCTCAACCGGATCAACAGGAAAGGACGCACGCCGATGGCGATGCCCGATTTCACCCTCCGTCAACTGCTCGAAGCCGGTGTCCATTTCGGCCACCACACCCGCCGCTGGAACCCCCGCATGGCGCCGTTCATCTTCGGCGTCCGCAACCAGGTCCACATCATCGACCTGCAGCAGACCGTGCCATTGCTCGACCGTGCGCTCCGGGCCGTCCGCGACGTCACCGCCAACGGGGGGCGCGTCCTGTTCGTCGGCACCAAGCGCGCCGCGGCCGAGCACGTGGCCGAGAGCGCCAGGCGCTGCGGCCAGTATTACGTCAACCACCGCTGGCTCGGCGGCATGCTGACCAACTGGAAGACCATCACCGGCAGCATCAAGCGCCTGCGCCAGATCGAGGAAATGCTCGGCGGCGACGTGCAGGGGCTGACGAAGAAAGAGGTGCTCGACATCACGCGCGACCAGGACAAGCTTGAACGCGCGCTCGGCGGCATCAAGGACATGGGCGGGCTGCCCGACATCCTGTTTATCATCGACACCAACAAGGAAAAGCTGGCGGTCGAAGAGGCCGTCAAGCTCGGCATCCCGGTCGTCGCCGTTCTGGACAGCAACTCCGACCCTACCGGCGTCACCTACCCGATCCCCGGCAACGACGACGCCATCCGCGCGATCACCATGTATTGCGACCTGATCGCCGGCGCGGTGCTGGACGGCATCAGCGCCGAGATGGTCGCCTCGGGCCGCGACATCGGCGCGAGCGAGGAGCTGCCCGCGGAAGCCCTCCCGGAACCCGAGCCAGCGCAAGCCTGACGAATGGGGTCCGGGGCGAAAGCCCCAGCGGGTTCGGGGCGGCGCCCTGGTCTTAACGTGGAGCAAAAAGATGCCTGAGATTACCGCGGCCCTCGTCAAGGACCTCCGCGAAAAGACCGGCGCTGGCATGATGGATTGCAAGAAGGCGCTGACTGAAACCAGCGGCGACCTTGAGGGCGCGGTCGATTGGCTGCGCAAGAAGGGCCTGTCCGCAGCCGCAAAGAAAAGCGGCCGGGTCGCCGCCGAAGGGCTGGTCGGCGTCGTCAGCGCGCCGCAGAAGGCGGCGATGGTCGAGATCAATGCCGAGACCGACTTCGTTGCCCGCAACGAGACGTTCCAGGCCCTGGTCGCGAACGTCGCGAACGTTGCGCTTGAGGTCGGTGACGACATCGAGGCCATCAAGGCCGCTCCCTTCCCGGGCAGCTCGCGTACCGTTGCCGACGAAATCACCCACCTGGTCGCGACGATCGGCGAGAACATGACGTTGCGCCGGGCCAGCGTGCTGCAGGTTGGCCAGGGCGTCGTCGCGACCTACGTCCACAACGCCTTGAAGCCCGGCCTCGGCAAGATCGGCGTGCTCGTCGCCGTCGAAGGCGCCTCCGAGATCGACGCCCTCGAAAACCTGGGCCGTCAAGTCGGCATGCACGTCGCCGCCACCCGGCCTGAAGCGCTCGATATCAGCGCCGTCGATCCGGCTGCCCTGGAGCGGGAGAAGCAGGTGCTCTCCGAGCAGGCCCGGTCCTCCGGCAAGCCCGACGCGGTGATCCAGAAAATGGTCGAGGGGCGGATCAAGAAATATTACGAAGAGATCGCCCTGCTTGAGCAAGTCTGGGTCCACGACGGCGAGAGCCGCGTCAAGGCCGTGGTCGAGAAAGCCGGCGCGGACCTGAAAGGCTTCACCCGCTTTCAGCTCGGCGAGGGCATCGAGAAGCAGTCCGGCGATTTTGCCGCCGAAGTGGCCGCCGTTGCCGGCACGCAGCACGGCGGCCTGCCACCCGGCACGCCGGACGCCACCGAGGATGGCCCGCCGCTCTGACCCGTCCATTGCCGGGCGCCGCAGCTTGCCGGGGCAGACGGCTTGACGCGGACGTGCTTTAAGCCGGCCGCGTCACGCCGCTTGTGACAGCCGGCGGCACGCTTTAGGTTGCCGCTGCCCGGTTCGCCGAAAGGATGTCATGCCAGTACAGCCGGCCTATCAACGTGTCCTCCTGAAAGTCTCCGGGGAGGCGCTGATGGGCCGGCGCGAGTATGGCCTCGACACTGATACCCTCGCGCGCATCGCCGGCGACGTCCAGGGCGTCGTGGAGGCCGGCGTCCAGGTCTGCCTCGTGATCGGCGGCGGCAATATCTTCCGCGGCATTTCCGGCGCGGCCGGAGGCATGGACCGTGCCCAGGCGGACTACATGGGCATGTTGGCCACGGTGATGAACGCGCTCGGGATGCAGAGCGTGCTGGAACGGCGGGGCGTGCCGACCCGCGTGCAATCGGCCATCCCGATGAGCAGCGTGTGCGAGCCCTATATCCGCCGCCGGGCCGAGCGGCACATGGAGAAGGGCAGGGTGGTGATTTTCGCCGCCGGCACCGGTAACCCGTTTTTCACGACCGATACGGCCGCCGCCCTCCGGGCCACGGAAATGAACTGCGACCTTCTGCTCAAGGGCACCCAGGTTGACGGCGTCTACACCGCGGACCCGCGCAAGAATGCCGATGCGAAGCGGTATGACGAGCTCACCTACATGGAGGTGCTGTCGAACGATCTCGCCGTGATGGACGCGGCCGCGATCAGCCTGGCCCGTGAGAACCGTCTGCCGATCATCGTTTTCAACATCCACAGCGCGGGCAGCTTTACTCAGGTGTTGCGCGGCGAGGGCCTGTTCACGCGCATCACGGAGCCGGCCTGATGCACCTGACGCCCGCGCCCCGATGCTTGTCCGATCATTGACGATGCCCAGACTATCCACCTTAGCTCAATAAAAAAGGGGTTGCCGTGCCGACCGACTTGAACGCGCTCAAGGATGACCTGTCCCGCCGGATGGACGGTGCGATCGAGACGCTCCGCCGCGACTTCGGCGGCCTGCGCACCGGGCGCGCCAGCCCGGCCTTGCTCGAGCCTGTCAAGGTCGAGGCCTACGGGACCGTGGTGCCGATCACCCAGGTCGGCACTATCGGCGTCCCGGAGCCGCGCATGATCACCGTCCAAGTCTGGGACCGGACCCTCATCGGCGCCGTCGAGCGGGCGATCCGCGACAGCGGCCTTGGCCTCAACCCCGGCGCCGATGGCCAGGTCGTCCGCGTCCCCATCCCGCAATTGACCGCGGAACGCCGCGCCGAGCTCGCTAAGGCGGCCGGGCGGTACGCCGAAGGTGCCCGCATCGCGGTCCGCGGCGTGCGGCGGGACGGCATCGACCAGAGCAAAGCCGCCGAGAAGAAGGGCGAGATCGGGGAGGACGCCCTGAAGGACTGGTCCGACGAGATACAGAAGCTAACGGATGGCTATATAAAGCGCATTGACGAGTCCTTGGCCGACAAAGACAAGGAAATCCGTCAAGTGTAAGGGAATGGCCGTGAGCAAACTTCAACTGCAGCCGCGCCCGGCCCCGAAACCCGCGAACGGCGTGCCCGAGCACGTGGCCATCATCATGGACGGGAACGGCCGTTGGGCTACGGCGCGGAGCCTGCCGAGGGTTGCCGGGCACCGGGCGGGCGCGCAGGCCGTCCGGCGAACCATCGAGGCGGCAGCGAACGCCGGCGTCGCTTGGCTCACGCTCTATGCGTTCAGCAGCGAGAACTGGCGCCGCCCGCTGGATGAGGTCCTCGACCTGACCGGCCTGCTGCGCCACTACATCCGTCAGGAGCTTGCGGAGATGTCCCGCAACGGCGTGCGCGTCCGCATCATCGGCGACCGCACGCGCTTCGATGCCGAGACGAGGGCCGAACTCGACCGGGCCGAGCGCAGCACGATCGGCAACGCCCGCTTGAACCTCAATATCGCCCTGTCCTACGGCGCCCGCGACGAGATCGTCTCCGCCGCCCGCGCCGCCGCCGAAGCGGCCCGCCGCGGCGAGATCGAGCCGGACGCCATCAGCGAGGCCAGCTTCGAGCGGTTCCTGTCCACCGCGGGCATGCCCGATCCCGACCTCATGATCCGCACGAGCGGCGAGCAGCGGCTGTCGAACTTTCTGCTCTGGCAGTCGGCGTATTCCGAACTGGTTTTCATGGATGTGCTGTGGCCCGATTTCAGCCCGAGCCATTTCGACCAGGCGCTGAGTGAATTCGCCGGCCGCGAACGGCGCTACGGTGCCCGATCTGGCTAGTCCCGGCACGCCCTCATCCAGCGCCGGCCGATGGGACGACCTTCGCAAGCGCGTGCTGTCCGCCGCCCTGCTCGCGCCGGTCGCGCTGTTCTGCGTCTGGCTCGGCGCCGAAGCCTGGACGGCACTGATGGCGGCCGCGGCAATCGGGCTGGGAATGGAATGGTCGGTGCTTTGCGGCCTGCTTCCGTGGCGGATGCCCGGCCTCTCCGTGCCGCTCGCGCTGGTGCTGGCAGGAGCCGCTTCCGTCCTGGACCATGAACGGGTCGCCCTCATCCTTCTGGCGATCGGCGCACTGGCCGTGTGGCGGATCGCTGCCCGCCGCTCGCTTGCCGCTGGGGTGCTTTACGTCGGCATTCCCGTGACGGCCCTGGTTTGGCTTCGCGGCAGCGACTCGGTGGGGCGGGCGGACGTCCTGTTCCTGGTCTTCGTCGTCTGGGCCAGCGACATCGGCGCGTACGCCTTCGGCCGCGCCTTCGGGGGGCCGAAGCTCGCCCCGGCGATCTCGCCTGGGAAGACATGGTCCGGCGCGGCAGGCGGCCTGTTGGCTGCCATGCTCGTCGGCGAGGCCGTAGCCGCGGCGCTGTCGCCGTCCGCGATCGGCCGCGCCGCCAGCATCGCCTGCGCGCTCGGCATCGCATCGCAGGCCGGCGACCTGCTTGAGAGCTGGGTCAAGCGCCGGTTCAACGTCAAGGATTCGGGCCGCCTGATCCCGGGCCACGGCGGGCTGCTCGACCGCCTCGACGGCTTGCTTGCGGCAGCGCCCGTCGCCGCCATCCTTGCCATGCTGCTCGGGCGGGAGAGCGTTCTATGGAACTGACCCGCACGGTCACGGTCCTGGGCAGCACCGGCAGCATCGGCGTCAGCACCGTCGACCTGCTCCTGGCCAACCCGGACCGCTTCAAGGTTCATGCCCTCATCGGCGGCCGGAACGCGGCATTGCTCGCGGCCCAGGCGCGCAGTCTCGGGGCCGCTGTCGCCGTGATCTCCGACCCGGCGGCTCTGCCCGTTCTCGAGCAAGTCCTCGCAGGCAGCGGCATCGCCGCCGCCGCCGGGCACGGCGCCATCATCGAGGCCGCCTCCGCCCCGGCCGACTGGACCATGGCAGCCATCGCCGGCGCCGCCGGCCTGCCATCGACGCTCGCCGCGATCCGGCGCGGCGGGGCCATCGCGCTCGCGAACAAGGAGGCGCTGGTCTGCGCCGGCGACGTGATGCTCCGCGCGGTCCGGGACGCGAAGGCGACGTTGCTGCCGGTCGACTCCGAGCATAACGCGATCTTCCAGGCGCTCGCGGACGGCAACGAACGCTCGGTCGAGAAAATCACCCTGACGGCATCGGGGGGGCCCTTCCGCGAGCATACCGCTGCGCAGATGGCGGGCGCGACGCCCGAGGCCGCCTTGCGGCACCCGGTTTGGTCGATGGGCGCCAAGATCAGCATCGATAGCGCGACCCTGTTCAACAAGGGCCTCGAACTGATCGAGGCTGCCCGGCTGTTCAACGTGCCGGAATCGATGATCGGCGTCCTGGTGCATCCGCAATCCGTGATCCACGGCATCGTCCATTATGACGACGGCAGCATGTTGGCGCAGATGGGTTCGCCCGACATGCGCGTCCCGATCGCGCACACGCTGGCATGGCCCCGCCGCCTCAAGACCACGACCCCCCGGCTCGACCTTGCCGCCCTAGGACAACTAACGTTCTTCCCGCCCGACCCTGTCCGCTTCCCCGCCCTCCGGCTTGCCCGGGAGGCCCTGCGCGCGGGCGGCGGCGCGCCCGCTATTCTGTCCGCCGCCAACGAGATCGCCGTGGAGGCCTTCCTTGACCGCCGGCTCGGCTTTACCGAGATCGCCGCCCTGGTCGAACGGGTGATGGACCAGCTCGGCAGCCCTCCCGCGGACACGCTCGACGCCGTGACCGCGCTCGACGGCGAAGCCCGTCGCGCGGCGCGGAAAATCACCGCCGCGCGCGCTGCCTGAACGCACTATATAAGGGGAAGCGGGCGGCTTGGCCCGATATGATGAGAAGCGGGCCGCTTGGCCCGATATGGTGAGAAGCGGGCCGCTTGGCCCGCCCTCGGCAAGGCGAGATCAACAGGCATGACGCACATCATCGATTTCTTTCGCAACGGCGCCGCCTTCGTAGTCGTCCTCGGCATCCTCGTGTTCGTGCACGAGCTGGGCCACTACCTCGCGGCACGGTGGCGCGGAGTCCACGTCGAGGCGTTCTCGATCGGCTTTGGCAAGCCGATCGCGAGCTGGACCGACCGCCTGGGCACCATCTGGAAAATAAGCTGGCTGCCGCTCGGCGGCTACGTGAAGCTGCATGGGCAGGAGCGGCCCGAGGACGCCACGCCGGAGGCGCGCGCCGCATGGATCGATGGGCATACGTTCCATGAGAAATCAGTTGGCTCCCGCGCGATCGTGGTCGCCGCCGGGCCGATCGCGAACTTCCTGCTGGCCGCGGCGCTGTTCGCCGGGCTGTTCCTGGCTGTCGGCCGCCCGACGGCCCTGCCGGTCATCGGCGACGTCATCGCCGGCGGCGCCGCGGCGCAGGCCGGGCTGCAAGCCAACGACCGCATCGACGCCATCGACGGGGCGCGGACCAACACCTTCGAGGACATTCAGCGCATCGTGTCCGCGAACCCCGGCAGCACGCTTCAGCTCTTGGTGCTGCGCGACGAGGCGGAGCAGACGATCCCGGTGACGGTCGGCACGCGCGAGGTAGGGGGCAAGCCGTCCGGCGTGCTCGGCGTGCGCGGCGGCGCGGTCAAGTACACCCCTGTCGGGCCGTTGACGGCGATCGCGGCCGGCGCGCAGCAGACCTGGGACGTGACCGCGGCCACGGTGGCCGGCCTCGGCCAGATGCTCACCGGCAACCGCACGACGGACGAGCTCAGCGGCCCGCTCGGCATCGCCCAGCTCTCGGGCCAAGTCGCCCGTCTCGGCGTCGCGAGCCTGGTCAGCTTCATCGCCGTCCTCTCGGTCAACCTCGGCCTCATCAACCTGTTCCCGATCCCGGTGCTGGACGGCGGCCACTTGCTGTTCTATCTCGCCGAAGCCGTGCGGGGGCGCCCCTTGCCGCCGCGGCTGCAGGAGTACGGCTTCCGTGCCGGATTTGCGCTGCTGGCCGGCCTGTTCGTATTCGCAACCTGGAACGACCTGACCCATTTCGGCCTGTTCCGCTGGGTCAGCAGCCTGATCGGCTAGATCGTTGTCGCCCTGGCTATCCGGTCAGGGCGATTGCGGGCCAACAGCTCCCGCGCGAGGCCCGGCCTTCATCGAATTGCTGTAGCATCGCCTTCTAAAGCATTGCCGCGCCTCATCTGTTGAAACCAGATCGCGGCCCTTGGCGAATGACGCGACCGCGCCTACAAGCGGCACGGGCGTTGACGGCTTCGAGCAAAAGGGCCGTCCGGCCCAACAGACGGATGTAGCCCCGGGGGGATTTGGCTGTTGCACTCAAAACGCGCCGCACTGCTCGCAACGGCCTGTCTGATCTCGACGGCGATCTCGCCCGCGCTGGCGCAAGTGGCGCCGCGGGGTCCGGCTGTCGCGCGCATCCCCCCGCGCAGCACCGCCAACCTGCCCACGATCCAGGCCATCAAGATCGACGGCAACCAGCGCATCGAATCGGGGACGATCCGCTCCTACATGCTGGTCCAGCCGGGCGACCCGTTCGACCCTGAACGCATCGACCGGAGCCTGAAGTCGCTGTTCGCGACCGGCCTGTTCAAGGATGTCAGCATAAACCGCGACGGCAACGTTCTCGTCGTGAGAGTGGTTGAGAACCCAATCGTCAACCAGATCGCCTTCGAGGGGAACAAGAAGCTTACCGACGCCAACCTTCGCGCCGAGCTGCAGCTTCGTCCGCGCGCCGTGTTCACGCCACAGCTCGCCGCCGCCGACCGGCAGCGCCTGCTTGACCTCTATGCCAAGAGAGGCCGTTACGGCGCCACGGTGGAACCCAAGATTATCCGCCTTGACCAGAACCGGGTGAACGTCGTGTTCGAGATCAACGAGGGCGAGACCACCCTTGTCAGCCGCATCGCGATCGTCGGCAACCGCGCCTACAGCGAGAGCCGGCTGCGCGAGGTGATCAACAGCCGCGAGCAGGCGTTCTATCGCATTTTTTCCACCAGCGACGAATATGACCCGGAAAAGATTAACTTCGACAAGGAGCTGCTGCGCCGCTTCTACCTGAAGAACGGCTACGCCGATTTCGAGGTCAAGGACGTGGTCGCTGAGCTGTCGCCGGACCGCCGCTCGTTCTTCGTCACGTTCACGATCAACGAGGGCGAGCAGTACAGCATCGGCAAGGTGAGCGTCGACAGCAAGCTGCCGAAGCTGCCCGGCGCCGAACTCCGGCCGCTCGTGCCAATCGACGTGGGCGACACCTACGACGGCGACGTGGTCGAGAAAACCACCGAGCAGTTGACCGAGGCGGTCCAGAACCGCGGCTTCGCCTTCGTCGAGGTCACGCCGCAGATCGCCCGCAACAAGGCCAAAAAGACCGTCGACCTCGTGTTCGAGATCGGCCAGGGGCCGCGCGTGTATGTCGAGCGGATCGACATCACCGGCAATACCCGGACCAAGGACAAGGTGATCCGCCGCGAACTCCGCATCGCCGAGGGCGACCCGTTCAATGCCGCCGCTGTCCGCCGCTCGCGCCAGCGCCTGCAGGACCTCGGCTACTTTAACGGCGTCGATATCCGCCCCAGCCCCGGATCGGCCGCCGACCGCGCCATCCTGACCACCACCGTGCAGGAGAAGGCGACCGGCGAGCTGACCATCGGCGGCGGCTTCTCGACCGATGCCGGCGCGTTGCTGAACGTGGGCTTGCGCGAACGCAACCTGGTCGGCACCGGCATCGATGCCGGGATCAACGGCGTGCTGGCGCAGCGCAACAGCCAGATCAACCTGTCGATCACCGATCCCTACTTCCTCGACCGCAACCTCGTAGCCGGCATCGACCTGTTCAACGTCAACAACAACAATCAGGACATCGCCAATTACAACGAGCGCCGGTTCGGCGCGGCGCTGCGCCTCGGCTACGAGTTCAACGAGCATCTGCGGCAGGCCTGGACCTACACGTTCGTTGACCGGAACATCTCCAACGTCCAGGACGGCGCCAGCATTTACATCCTCAACCAGCAGGGCACGTCGACGCTGTCCCAGATCGGCCAGACCCTGACGCTCGACTACCGCGACAGCCGGGTCGATCCGCGCGAAGGCGCCGTTCTCCGCCTCGGCACCGATTTCGCGGGCATCGGCGGCTCAGCCCGTTATCTGCGGTCCCGCGTGGACGGGAACTACTTCATCTCGCTCGAACGATTGACCGGAGACTCCGAATGGGGTCTCGTCTTCTCCGCCGGCGTCGGCTACCTCGCCCAGCTCGGCCGCCAGGAAAAGATCATCGACCGCTTCTTCCTCGGCGGCGACAATCTGCGCGGATTCCAGTCCGGCGGCGCCGGCCCGCACGCGATCGGCCCGCAGACCGTCGACAGCATCGGCGGCCGCCTGCTCTATACCCAATCGAGCGAATTGAGGTTCCCGCTGCCGATATCGCCGGACCTTGGCCTGACCGGGCGCGCGTTCGTCGACGTGGGCGGCCTCAGCATCGTCAACACGATCAGGGACCCGCGCTACGACCCGGCGGGCGTGACGCGCAAGGTCGGCGACAATGCCACGCCCCGGGTCGGCGCCGGCGTCGGCGTGTCCTGGAAGACGCCGTTCGGCTTGATCAACATCGACATCGCGCAAGCCGTGGTAAAACAATCATACGATCAGACCCAGCTTTTCCGCTTTGGCTTCGGCACGAGGTTCTAGCCTGATGACACGCCCCATCCTTTATCCAGTCGCATTGGCAGCCGCATTGGCGGCGATCATGTCTCTCCTGGCAGCGCCCGCGTTGGCGCAGCAGCAGGGGCCTGGCTGGTTCGTCCCGGGCGGGCAGCAGCAGCAGCAGCGCCCCCGCCAGAGCGCGCCGCGCCCGCAGCCGGCGCCCGCTCCGCTCCCGGCAGCGCCGCAGGACCAGGCCGAGGCGGAGCAGCCCTTGCCGCAGGTGCAACTCCCGCCGGTCCCGGACTTGCCCGCGTTGCCGAAGGGCGCCACGCCTCCCGCCGCCGTCATCGGCGTGCTCGGAATACCGGACATCATGCGCGCGTCGGCCGCGGCGCAGCAGATCGAGAAGACCATCGGCGAGCGGCGCGAGAAGCTGAACAAGGACGCGCAGAAGGAGCAGGCGTCCTGGCGCGACCTGCAGCAGCAGCTCGCCAACCAGCGCGCAAAGCTGAACGCCGAGCAGATCCGCGACAAGGAACGCGAGCTGCAGGAGCGCATCACTAAGGCGCAGAAAGAGTTCCGCGACCGCAACCGCATCATCCAGGAGGCCGGGCAGTATGGCTTGGCCCAGATCGAGCGCATGCTGATCGCCGTGATCCGGCAGGTAGCCGAGAGCCGCGGCATGAACCTCGTGCTGCACCGCGCGCAGGTCGCGCTGAACGTCAACGAGTTCGACATCACCGAGCAGGTGACGGAGCAGCTGAATAAGATCCTGTCGAACGTCGCCCTGCCGCCGGACGGCGTCTCTCCTGCGGCCTTCGCCGCGGCAAACCCCCTGCCGACGCCGGCCAGCGCGGAGGCGCCGGCGCCGGCGAAGAAGCCGGCCGATGCCGCGCCGAAAAAATAGCGGTGGCGGCTTCGCGGACCCCATCGGGAGCGGGAGACCCCCGCTTCTTTGCCCGGACTGGCCCTCATTCCCTTGCCGACGTGGCGAGTGCGGCGGGCGGCGAGCCGCGCGGGACCTGCGGCGGCCTTGACGGCGTGGCGCCGCTGCAGGCGGCGGGGCCGAACCAGGTCAGTTTCCTCGACAACCGCCGCTACGCCAGCCTGCTCGAGACGACCAAGGCCGGCGTGATCATCGTGCATCCCGAGTTCGCGGACCGCGTTCCTGCGGGCGCGGCGGCGCTCGTGACGCCTGAGCCTTACGCCGCCTGGGCTCGCGTGGCTGCCTTGTTTCACCCGCCGCCGCCGACCCAACCCGGCATCCACCCCAGCGCCGTCGTCGATCAAACCGCCGCCGTCGATCCGTCGGCCGAGGTCGGCCCGCTCGCGGTCGTCGGCGCCCGCGTCTCGATCGGTTGCCGCACGCGCGTCGGCGCCGGGGCGATCATCGGCGATGGCATCGAGATCGGCGACGATTGCCGTATCGGCGCCTGCGCCAGCGTGTCGCACGCGATCCTGGGCGACCGGGTGAACCTGCTGCCGGGCGTGCGCATCGGCCAGGAAGGGTTCGGCTTTGCCACGACGCCGCGGGGCCTGCTCACGGTTCCGCAACTCGGTCTCGTGGTCCTGCAAGACGACGTCGAGGTGGGCGCCAATTCCACCATCGACCGCGGCTCTGCCCAAGACACCGTGATCGGGGCCGGCACCCGCATCGACAACCTGGTCCAGATCGGCCACAATGTCCGCATAGGGCGATGCTGCGTCATCGTCGCGCAGGCCGGCATCTCTGGGTCAACCGTGCTCGGGGATTTCGTGGTCATCGCGGCCCAAGCCGGGCTGACGGGGCATTTGACGATGGGCGCCAAGGCCCGGATCGGCGCTCAGGCCGGCGTGATGTCCGATGTCGCCGCCGGCGCTGACGTGATCGGCAGCCCGGCCGAGCCGGTCCGCGACTTTTTCCGCGGCGTCGTGACCTTGCGTAAGCTGGCGCGGAGGCCCAAAAGCGGAGCTGAGTCGACGGAATAGACCACCATGGACGGAACGCCAGCAACACAGCCCGTAAGCGAGCCGGACGAAGCCGCCGGGCACGGCTACACGCTCGACATCGCCCAGATCATGAAGGCGATTCCGCATCGCTACCCGTTCCTGATGATTGATCGGATCGTCGACGTCGTCCCCGGCCATTCGGCAGTCGGCGTGAAAAATGTTTCCGTCAACGAGAACTTCTTCCAGGGGCACTTCCCCGACCACCCGATCATGCCCGGCGTTCTGATCATCGAGAGCATGGCGCAAACCGCGGCGGCGCTCGTGGTGCAGACGCTCGGGCCGCAGGCGAATGGCAAGGTCGTCTATTTCATGACCATCGAGAACGCCAAGTTCCGCCGCCCGGTGGGGCCGGGCGACCAGCTTCGCGTCCACGTCTCGAAAGTGCGCCACCGCGGCAATGTATGGAAGTTCAACGGAGTGGCCCGGGTCGACGGCACGTCCGTTGCCGAGGCGACCTATGCCGCCATGATCATGGACCGCGCGCCGGGCGAAATCTCTTCGTCCGCCTGACCTCCATCGCCAGCCGGCGTCTGTTCTGATCCCGGCCGTTTATGTCATCTAAGAGCAGACCGACGGTTTGCTTGGCCTCGCCCTGGGAACTCCGCTCGCCGCCGCCGGGTTGACCATCGTGCGGACGCCGTATGTCGGAGACATGCTCGGCGGCTATGCGGCGGAAGTCGACGACATCAAGACGACGACGCGGGACCAGTGAGCGGCGGGCGCCCCGATCCGCGCCAACGAGAGGAGTGGGAGAGGAATGCGGACGCGCTTGATGACGGTCGGCCTGCTTGCCGCCCTTGCCGCAGGGAGCCTGGTTGCAGGCTCGCACCCGGCAGGCGCCGTGGATAAGATCAAGCTTGGAGTCCTGGACAATCTTGCCGGACCGGTCGAACCGAACGAGAACAAAAGCACGCTCGTCGCGGTGCAGATGGCGCGTGAGGATTTCGAGGCCGAGCCGCACGGGGCCGGGGTCGAGCTGAGCATCAGGAGCGGGATCAAGCCCGCCGACGCGCCTGCCGCCGTCGAGCGGCTGTTGACCGGCGAGCGCGTGGATGGCTTGGTCGAGTTGGGAGAGACCTCGGCGCAGCGGCCCATCGGCGGTCTGCTTGCCAGGCACGGCCGCGTCGGCGTTGCCGTTGATCCCAACGGGTTCGATCAAGGCGCGTATTGCGATGCGACGACGGTGCAATGGGGTGGCGGCGCGGCGGTGCTTGGCAGCAGTGCCGCCCAGGCCGTGCATCAAGCCGGCGCGAAAACGTGGTTCTTCGTCAGCGGCGCCGACTCCGCCGCCGCGTCCGCCGAGCGCGGCGCCCGTCGCGTGCTCAAATCGGCCGGCGCCAAGGTGCTCGGGTCAGCCGCCTATGCGCCTGGCCCGACCGGCGACGCGGGCGCGTTCCTCCAAGCCGCCAAATCCGGCGCCGAAGCCGTCGCATTCGGCGCCCGCGGCGTGAACCTGACATGGGCCTTGCATCAAGCCGCCAGCCTTGGCGTCTCCAGCCGGGCCGATCTCGTCGCGCTCGATATGGACGCGCCCGACACGACCGGGATCGGCACGGACGTCACCCGGCGGCTGTTCTTCGCGACGCCGTTTTATCCGCAACGGAATGCCGCCACGGGCGCCTTCGCCAAGCGGTTCGCCAACCGCTCGAATGGTCACCAGCCGACATGGCGCGACGCCTCCGCCTACGCCGCCACCCTCGCATTGCTGCAGGCCATCCAGCAGGCGGACAGCGCGGATGGGCGCAAGGTGCTGAGCGCGTTGCGGGCAGGGCCGGTCAAGGACGGCTTGCTTGGCCAGGTCAAGATCGGGCCCGACCGCGTTGCCAGGTTTGCAACCTACGTTCTGCGGATCGCGCCCCCTGAGAAGGCGGGGCCGATGGGCGCCACGATGGCGCAGGTCGCATCCGTTCCGGCGGCGCGGGCATTTCCTGAAGCGTTGCAAGATCGTTGCTCGATGCCGCGGCATTGATTATGACGCCTCCGACGAAACGGAACCGCGCCATGTCCAGCTCGGCCGCCCTTAACGGCAAGCAGCAGTAATCGCCTTGTTCAAATCGGTCGTGCCGTTGTCGGTCAGGGCGCGGATCAACCGCCGGAATGGGCCGAAAGCGGTGTCCGCGTCGGTGTGGAACCAAGAATTCGGCGCCGGGAAATGGGATTTCCTCGGCAGTGCCCGCGAGATGCCGCGCTACGCCGTGATCGCGGGCTACTTCGGGACTGGCAATGGGCAGCGCTCGGTGCTCGATGTCGGCTCCGGCGCCGGGTTGCTGCAGCCGTGGCTGCAGCGGTTCGGCTACGCGCGGTATCTCGGGATCGATCTTTCGGACACGGCAATCGGGACCGCGCAAGCCCTGGCCGACGCAGCAACCCGGTTCGAGGCCGCGGACGCCGAGAGCTTTGTCCCCCCAGACCCATTCGAAGTCATCATATTCAACGAGATGCTGTATTACATGCACGACCCGGCGGCGATGCTCGGCCGCTATGCGGAGAAGCTTGCCCCGGACGGCATCTTCATCGTTTCGCTCTGGGAATGCCGGGAATCCGTGCGCGCCTGGAGCAAGGTGCGCGGGACGCTCGTGGTCCTGGACGAGACGAGCGTCGTGCGAACCGGGGTATCCTGGCGAATCCGCGTCTGCCGGCCCGCTTGATCAAAGGCAAGCTCCGCGCGGTACATCGGCGGTTGCTGCCGCTGCGCCGGTTCGTCCGGCCGATGCAGCGCGCGACGGACGTGCTGGCGGCCATCGCCGCGTTGCCGATGGCGGACGTAAATGCAATCACTGGGAACCGTCCGATCCTGATCCTGGCGCCGCACCCGGATGACGAAAGCCTCGGCTGCGGCGGCTTGATCGCTCAGGCGTGCGCCGCCGGGCATGAGGTCCATGTCGCGATCCTGACCGACGGCGCCTACTCGCATCCGAATTCCCCGTCCTACCCGGCTGCGGGGCTGACGGCGCTGCGGCAGGCCGAGGCGGCGGAGGCCGTTTCGGTTTTGGGGCTGCCCCCGGAGAACCTCTTGTTCCTGGGATACGAGGACGGCAACGCGCCTCGGTCCGGCGCCCCGCTTCGGGCAGCGGCCGAGCGGCTGGCCGGCATAATGCAGTCGCGGGATGTCGGCTGCGTCTTCGCGTCGTGGGAGCATGACCCGCAACCCGACCACTTGGCGGCGCATCGGATCGCGGCGATGGCAAGCCGGTTGGCCGCTGCGCGCCATAAGTCCTATGCGGTCTGGGGTTGGACGCTATCCAGCCGAACGTGGCTGCCGCCCTGCGCGCCGGCCGGCGATCGGCTTGACGTCGAAGCGACGCTGCCGGTCAAGCGAAGGGCGATTGCGTGCCACCGGTCGCAAATGACCGGCATGATCGGTGACGACCCCGGAGGCTTCAAGGTGCCAGCGGTGCTGCTTGAGGCGTGCGACCGCACGTTCGAGGCTTATTTCGAGCCAGCCGCCTCGGCTCGGGACCGGTAAGGGCGGCGTCGGCGGTAGATGCGGCAGCACGCCGGCAAAGGTGTCCGGCAAAACGAGTCCTGACAGCCTCTACGACGCGAAATGGCGCTTGAGCCAAGGGATGACAGGCTTGAGGACGGTGTTCGCCGTGATGTCGCGCACGACGGCCTGGAGGCTGTCGCGGTTGGACAGCACCACGTGCAGCGCCGCTTTGAGGTCCGACTGGTTGAGCGCTGTCTTGAAGGCCCGGTTGTAACGCCAGTGGTCGATCGTCCGCTTGTGGTGCCGCAGCGCCTTCGCCAACGCGGCGTCGCCCTTCTGCTTCGCCTCGCCCACGAGGCGCTGGATTTCCGCGCTCATGACGGCGAGATCCCGGGCGCTCGAATTGTCGGTCAAGGTATTGGCCCGGACGGTGTAGACGTAAAGCGGCTCCGGGGTGACCCACCACTCGGCGTTGGTCACAAGACAACCGACGTAGAGCAGGAAGTCCTCGCCGAACCGGGTTTGCGTGTTGTAGGCAAGCTGGTGGTGCGACAAGAAGCTTCGGCGAATGATCGGCTTCATGAAGCCGAAACTTTTCCTGCTTCCGTCCCCTTCGCGCGTATTCTCCCAAACGAACGTGCTGGGGCTCATCTTGGCAATGCTTGGAATACGCTCGCACGAGTACATCGGCCGCGGCGGCTCCGTTTGTCCGGCTGAAGAGACGAGAATGTTGTCGGAAACCAGGTCCGCCGCGTTGGACTCGCCAATGCCGATCAGCCGCTCAAGACGGCTGGGAATATAGCAGTCGTCGGCGTCGAGAAGCGCGAGCCAGTTGCCACGAGCCGCATGGAGCGCCGCATTCCGTGCCGCCGCGGGGCCGCGGTTCTCTGCAAGGCGGAGCAGCTTGATCCGCTGATCCGAGATTGCAGCTTCGCTCACGATCGCGGCCGTGGCATCGGTCGAGGCGTCATCGACCACGATGACCTCGTAATTCTGCAGCGTCTGCTCGGCGACCGATCTCAGCGTGGCCTGGATAAACGGCGCGGCGTTGAATGCCGGAATGATCACAGAAACGTGCAACTAAGGCTCCGCTCTCACCGGCTTGCTGCGACTGTCATAACACTTTTTCACGCCAAAGCTATCATATGTTAGTATGATCTTATTTGAGCGCAACAACTATCTAAATCGTGAGTTTTTCCGGTCAAATTAATAAAAATGTTGCCGCGCGCAACCAAGGCGAGACGCAAGCCTGCTCCACCAGCTATGCGGCGTGCGGCACGTCCCGGCCCATGGCCAGGTATTTTTCCCGCCGTGCATCGCGCAACGCGGCCGCCGGCAATGCCAGCAACGGGTCGAGCGAGGCCGCAATCGCATCGCCGACGGCGCTGACCGTCTCGCCGGCAAGGCGGTGCGCGCCGCCGACCGGCTCGGCGATCACCTCGTCGACGATGCCGAAGCCCAGCAGGTCCTGCGCCGTCAGCCGCAGCGCGTCGGCAGCGGCGGGGGCCTGTGCGGCATCGCGCCAGAGAATGCTGGCGCAACCCTCCGGAGAGATGACCGAATAGATCGAATGCTCCAGCATCAGCACGCGGTCCCCGGCGGCTAGGGCGATCGCGCCGCCGGAGCCGCCCTCGCCGATGATCGTGGCGACGATGGGCGCCGGCGCGTCCAGGCAGGCTTCGATGGCCCGCGCGATGGCCTCGGCCTGCCCCCGCGCCTCGGCGTCGATGCCGGGGAAGGCGCCGGCGGTGTCGACGAAGGTGAGCAACGGCAGGTTGAATCGCCCGGCCAGCTCGATCAGGCGGCGGGCCTTGCGGTAGCCCTCGGGCCGGGCCATGCCGAAATTATGCGCCACGCGGCTCTCGGTGTCCGAGCCGCGCTCGGTGCCCAGCACCATGACCGGACGGGACCGGAAGCGCCCGAGGCCGCCGACCACGGCCGCGTCGTCGGCAAAGGCGCGGTCCCCGGCGAGCGGCGTGTAATCCGTGATCAGCGCCGCGATGTAGGCGAGCGCCTTCGGCCGGTCCGGGTGCCGCGCCACCTGGGTTTTCTGCCAAGGCGTGAGCTTGGCATACAGGTCGCGGATCTGCGCCTCGGTCTTCTCTTCGAGCTGGAAGATTTCGGCCTCGATATCGATGCCGCCGGGCTCCTGCATCCGGCGAAGCTCCTCGATTTTGCTTTCTAATTCAGCAATCGGACGTTCGAAGTCTAGGAAGTGGCGCATCGCCGGGGGTCTAGCCTGCAATCGTCCCGACTGGAACCGTCATGCGCGCATGGCCAGGCCAGCTAATGCTGCTCAGGGCGGGACTGAGTCTACCCGGACGCGATGACGGCTTCGGCAAGCGCCGTCCCCGACAGCCAAGCGCACTCGACCCTCGGCCCGAGCAGCCAATCCCCGCAGGCGCCCAGCCGGCAGCCCGCATCCCAGATCGAGCCGTTCCCGGCGTTGCCTGACCGGGCGAACCGCCAGCGGTGCGCGGCCGCGGTCAGCAGGCCGGGCAGCGGCCCGGAGACGCGGGCGGCGAGTTCCCGCAGCAACGGCGCGACGACGTCATCCGCGTTCCGCTCCAGGCGTTCGGCCGACCATTCGGGGCCGGCCTGGATGACCCAGGCGTCCGGTCCGGTCCGTCCTGGCTTGGCGGAGTTGCGCGCCGCCCAGCCGATCGGCCCGGCCTCGCGCAGGATGTCGCCTTCGGCCGGAACCGATGCGGCAAACGCCGCCATGACGGTCCAGCAGGGTTGGGACAGGGTCGCGCGCGCGGTTGCGGCCCCCGCGCCGTCCCACGGCGACAGCAAGGGCGCGGCCTGCTCGGCTGGAACGGCGACGATCGCGGCGTCGAACGCGCTCTCCTGCCCGAATCCCTGCCCATCCAGCCGCCAACCGTTCTCCTCATGATCGAGGGAACGCACCTGGCATCCCCATCGCACGTCCAGGCCGCCCGCCAGGTGCCGCAGCGGCCCGTTCATTGCCGGCAGGCCGACCCAGGCATCCGGCCCAGCCGCCGGCCACCGCGCCGCCAACCCGGCCTGCGACCAGGCCTCGACCTCGGAGCGGAACGCCGGGTCCCGCGCGGTGAAGTATTGCGCGCCGTGGTCGAACGACGCCTCGCCCGCCGGCGTCATGATCCGGCGCGACGCCATCCGCCCGCCCGCGCCGCGCCCCTTGTCGAACAGCCGGACGGCATGGCCCGCATGGGCAAGACGGCGTCCGGCGGCAAGCCCCGCCAATCCGGCGCCGATAATCGCGATCCGCATCCTGATCCCTCTCCCATGTCCCGGCCGCGCCCGGACTGCCTTATCCGCGTGACCGTTTGGCGGGCCGTTTTGCCAGCGGGTGATGCAGCGCGACCAGCTCGGCCAGCCGCTCGGCCAGCACGTGCGTGTAGATCTGCGTCGTCGCCACGTCGGCGTGGCCCAGCAGCGTCTGCAGGCTGCGTAGGTCGGCGCCGCGGGCGAGCATGTGGCTGGCGAAGCTGTGGCGCATGACGTGCGGACTGACGCGGGCCGGGTTCAGCCCCGCCTCGAGCGCCGTCTGCTTGAGCAAGAGCGCCAAGCCTTGCCGGGTCATGGCTTGGCGGGGATCGCGCCCGGCGAACACGTGCGGGCTGTCCGGCGCCTGCTGCACAAGTGCCGTGACCGCGTCATGCGACTGGCGGGACAGCAGCACCATGCGTTCCCGCCCGCCCTTGCCGCGGACGATGAGCATGTCCGGGCGGCGCGCGAACGCGGCCCGGCGCAGCGAGAGAAGTTCGCTGACCCGCAGCCCGGTCGCGTAAAGCAATTCAAGCGCGGCCCGTATCGTCAGGCCCGGAAGCCCGGCGCGGCCGCCCGCCGCGGCAAGGAGCTGCTCGATCTCCACCTCGGAGAGATTTTTCGGCAGGCTTGCCGGCAGGCGCGGGGCGTCGAGCAGCATGGTCGGGTCGTCCGGGCGGACGCCCTCGCGGGCGAGGAAGCGGTAGAACCCGCGCAGGCAGGACAGCCGGCGGGCGGCCGTGCGGGCCGAGACCGCGCCGGACAGCTCGCGGACATACGAGCGCAGGTGGTCGGCGCTGGCGGCAACGGGGTGCAGTCCGCGGGCGGTCAGCGAGGCGCGAAGATCGGCAAGGTCGGCGGCATAGGCCGCGACCGTGTTCCGCGCCGCTCCCTTCTCGGCCGCCAGCATCTCGAGGAACGCCTCCTCGTGGCGGTCCATTACCGCTGCTTGAACGTGTTGTTCGGCAAGACCCGCTCGACCTGCTGCGCCGGCGGTTTTGGCGGAAACGCGCCGAGGTAAAGCATCCCGCCGCCAATGATCACGATGGCGAGTGCGAACACGACGAGCATGACTCGAAACATCAACGATCCTTGGCTGTATCCTGCAAGCCTGTGCTAACCTCCGCGATCATGACAAGCAATATCGCAGCCCTGCGCACGCGCCCGGCGCCGGACAGGGCCGCGCCCGAGGCCCGCCGGAGCATCGTCCTCGTCGGCTTGATGGGCGCGGGCAAAACCAGCATCGGGCGCCGACTCGCCGCCCGGCTCCGCCTGCCGTTCCACGACGCGGACGCCGAGATCGAGCTGGCGGCCGGCTGCGCCATCCCCGAGTTGTTCGAGCGCTACGGCGAGCGCGATTTCCGCGAAGGGGAGCGACGGGTGATCCGCCGGCTGCTGTCCGGGCCGCCGATGGTTCTGGCAACGGGCGGAGGCGCGTTCATGGACGCGGAGACGCGCGCCGCGACGCGGGCCAGGGCGACCTCGGTCTGGCTGCGCTGCAAGCTGCCGACGTTGGTGCGCCGGGTGACGGGGCGCACGCATCGCCCGCTGCTGCGGGACGGCGACCCGGAAGCGATCCTGGCCCGTCTGATAGAGGCGCGGCACCCGGTCTATGCGGAAGCGGACCTGATCGTCGATTGCGGGGACGAGCCGCTGGAGAGTACGACGGCGCGGGTCCTGGATGCAGTCCGGGCCTGGACAGCCCCGCGACGCTTGCCGGTGGCGCTGCAATCCGGCCAATACGATGTCGTGGTCGGCGAGGGCCTCTTGCAACGGGCCGGCGCATTGCTCGCGCCGGTGATGCCGCAGAAGCGGGCCGTGGTGGTCACGGACGAGACGGTGGCATCGCTGCACCTGCCGGCCTTGCTGGAGGGGTTGGCGGCGACGGGGGTCGCGGCGCAAACGGTCGTCGTCCCGCCGGGCGAGGCGTCCAAGAGCATGGACGGGCTGTCGCGCGTGGTCGATGGCCTGCTGGATGCGGGCGTCGAGCGGCGGACCACCGTGATCGCGCTGGGCGGCGGCGTGGTCGGGGACTTGGCCGGCTTCGCGGCGGCGGTGACGTTGCGCGGGCTGCCGTTCGTGCAGGCGCCGACGACGCTGCTCTCCCAGGTCGACAGCAGCGTCGGCGGCAAGACCGGGATCAACACCGCGCACGGCAAGAACCTGATGGGCGTGTTCCACCAGCCGCGCATGGTGCTGGCGGACATGTCGACGCTCGGCACCTTGCCGGTCCGCGAGCTGCGGGCCGGGTATGCCGAGGTCGCCAAAGCCGGGCTGATCGGCGACGCCGGCTTCTTCGCCTGGTGCGAGGGCCACGGGGCGGACGTGGTCGCGGGCGCCCGCGAGGCGCAGGCGGAGGCCGTGCTGCGGGCCTGCGCGTTCAAGGCGGCTGTGGTGGGCGACGACGAGCGGGAGGAGAAGGCTTCTGGCGGGCGAGCGTTGCTGAACCTCGGCCATACCTTCGGGCACGCCTTCGAGGCGGACGTCGGCTACGGCGGCGGCCTGCTGCACGGGGAGGCGGTGGCGGTGGGCCTCGGCCTGGCGTTCCGGCTTTCGGCGCGGCTCGGCCTGTGCGGGGCGGACGTGCCCGGGCGCGTCGCGGCCCATCTGGAGCGCGTCGGGTTGCCGAGCGAGCCGGGGATGCTGAACCGCCGCTTCTCCGCGGGACGGCTGATCGCGACCATGCGGCGGGACAAGAAGATGCGCGACGGACGGCTGCATTTCGTGCTGGCGCGCGGGGTGGGCGAGGCGTTCACCAGCGCGGACGTGCCGGAGGCGGAGGTGGAGCGGCTGCTGAGGGACGAGGGGTGTCAGGCCTGAGCAAGCGTTCGCGGCACAAGCCGCGGATGCCCGCTTCGGCGCCTTTGAGGACGCATCATGTTTCGCGGTGCGACGGCGGGACGTCCCGCGAAAACATGCTTCGGGACGTCATCTGGCATAGCAACGGCACGCAACGCCGCGCACGTCGGTCTGCAGGCGAAACAGCCCGCCGGCATGAGGTTCCCTGTCGCGTTGCGCAGGGCCGAGCTTGTCCGATGCGCTCGACACATAAAGCGTCGTTAAATCCGGGCCGCCGAAGGCGCACGTCGTCGGCTGGCTGACCGGCAAGCGGATATCCTGCAGCAGCGCGCCATCCGGGGCATAGCGGTGCAGCCGTCCGCCGCCGTGCAGGGCGCACCAGTAGGCGCCTTCCTCGTCCACCGCGGCGCCGTCGGGAATGCCGATCCCCTCGGGGATGGTCACGAAGGCCCGGCTCGCGCCAAGGCGGCCGGCGTCGGCATCGAAGGCGATCGCGTAAACGACGCGCGTGTTGGAGTGCGACAGGTACATCCGCTTGCCGTCGGGGCTCCACGCCATGCCGTTGTGCAATTCCGCGGCATCCGGCTGCATGACCAGCCCGGCGGCTGCGGTCCAGGCGCTGAGGCTGGCGGGCTGCGGCGGATGGCGTTCGTGGCCGGGGAGGGGGTCGAACATGACGCCCACCCAGAAGCGCCCGGCGGCATCGACGGCGCCCTCGTTGAATCGGTGCAAGGCCGGGTCGAATGGCGGCGGCGCAAGCGGTTCGAGGCTCCCCGTAGCGAGCGACAGCCGGAACAGCCCCGTGCGCAGCGCCACCAGCGCCGATTGTCCTTCAAGCAGGGCGAACGCGCCGATGTCGGCGGGAAGCGGCCAGGCTTTCTGCTTCATCGTCGCCGGGTCGAGGCGGTAGAGCGCGGGCGCCTTCACGTCCATCCAGTAGAGCGCCTGCTGCGATGGCTCCCACAGCAGCGATTCGGCGATTTGCGCGTGGGCGTCGAGCAGCAGTTCCACGTCAGCCATCATCCACCTCTCGCCGGCATAACGCATGAACGCGGGCGTGGCGCAGCCATCGACACGGGTTTGTGAATTCGCGTGTGCGGAAACGTTCACGACAGCCGGACGTAGAGCGAAGGACTGGCCCCCGCGAGATCGTGCGGCGACACGCAACCCGGCGCAAGGAGATGCCCCCATGTCCATGAACGTCAGCGAATTCGTCTGGAAGCGCTTGGGCGAGTGGGGCTTGAAGCGGGTCTATGGCTACCCGGGCGACGGGGTTGGCGGGCTCGACGTGGCGCTCGAACGCGACGAGGAAATGGAATACGTCCAGGTGCGGCACGAGGAGATGGCGGCATTCATGGCGTCCGCCCATGCCAAGTTCACCGGCGGCGTCGGGCTTTGCTACGCGACGTCGGGGCCGGGGGCGATCCATCTGCTGAACGGGCTTTACGACGCCAAGATGGACCACGTCCCGGTGGTGGCGATCGTCGGGCAGCAGTCCCGCGCCTCGATCGGCGCAAACTACCAGCAGGAAGTCGACCTGCAAAACCTCTTTAAGGACGTCGCCAGCGAATACGTGGCGATGGGCACGATCCCGAGCCAGGTGAGGACGATCCTCGACCGGGCGGTGCGGATCGCCCAGGCGAAGCGGTCGGTGACGTGCATTATCCTGCCCAACGACCTGCAGTTGGCAGCATACGACGAGCCGGCGATCACCCACGGACACGTGACGACCGGCTACGGCTTCCCAGGCGTGTCGCTCGAACCCGAGCGCGGCGCGTTGCAGGCGGCGGCCGACGTGCTCAACGCGGGCAAGAAGGTTGCGATCCTGGTCGGCGCCGGGGCGCTTGACGCGACCGACGAAGTCATGGCGGTCGCGGACCGGCTCGGCGCCGGGGTGGCCAAGGCATTGCTTGGCAAAGCGGCCTTGCCCGACGATTTGCCCTACGTGACCGGCTCGCTCGGCCTGCTGGGCACGAAGCCGAGCTGGGATCTGATGATGGGATGCGACACGTTGCTGATGGTGGGCAGCACGTTCCCCTACGCCGAATTCCTGCCCAAGCCCGGCCAGGCGCGCGGCGTGCAGATCGACATCGACGGCGCCAATCTGAGCATGCGTTACCCGATGGAGGTGAATCTCGTGGGCGACAGCGCCGTCACCTTGAAAGCTTTGCTGCCGCTCTTGCAGCAGCAGTCCAGTTCAAGATGGCGCGACGGCATCGCCGACGGCCTGAAGGATTGGTGGAAGACGCTGGAAGACCGGGCCATGCACGGCGCCGATCCCATCAACCCGCAACGCGTGTTCTGGGAGCTTTCGCCACGGCTGCCGGACAACGCGATCATCACGGCCGATAGCGGGTCGGTGGCGAACTGGTATGCCCGGGACCTGAAAATCCGGCGCGGCATGAAGGCGTCGCTCTCGGGCGGGCTGGCGTCGCTCGGCGCCGGCACGCCCTACGCCGTCGCCGGAAAGATGGCGTATCCCGACCGCACCGTCATCGCCTGCATGGGCGACGGCGCGATGCAGATGAACGGGCTGAACGTCATGATCACCATATCCAAGTATTGGAAGCAGTGGTCGAACCCGTCGCTGATCGTGCTCGTGCTCAACAACCGGGACTTGAACCAGGTCACGTGGGAAGAGCGGGTGCAGCTCGGTGAAGGCAAGACGGAAAGCACGCAGAGCATCCCGGACTTCCCGTATCACAAGTATGCGGAGCTGATCGGCCTCAAAGGCATCTTCGTGAACGACCCGGAGCAGGTCGGCGCGGCCTGGGACGAGGCGCTGGCAGCGGACCGGCCCGTTATCCTCGAAGCCTACACCGATCCGAACGTGCCGCCTTTGCCGCCGCACATCACCCTGGAGCAAGCCTACCACTTCACCACCATGCTCGCGAGCGAGCCCGAGTTGGGCAGCGTCGTGAAGAACAGCGCGAAGGAGGTGCTGGCCAGCGTGTTGCCGGGCAGCCGTTGATCCGATGCGGGCGCCTGAGGCGCAGGTCAGCTCGCTGAGCGCGCGGGCCTACGCGATCCCGACCGATGCGCCGGAAGCGGACGGCACGTTTCGCTGGACCTCGACGACGCTGATCGTCGTTGAGGCAGAGGCGGCAGGCGGTCGAGGTCTCGGCTACACCTACGCCAGCGCTCCTGCAGCCGCCTTGGTCGCCGGGCCTTTGGCGCAGGCCGTAAACGGCGTCGATGCGATGGACCCGCCCCGGGCATGGCGGGCCATGCAGCGGTCGGTTCGCAACATGGGCCGGGCAGGCCTGGCCGCCACGGCCATATCCGGCGTGGACGCGGCATTGTGGGACCTGAAGGCCAAGCTGCTCGGGTTGCCGCTGGCGACCTTGCTGGGCCGTTACCGCGACAGCGTGCCGATCTATGGCAGCGGCGGCTTCACGACGTATGACGACGCGCGGCTGCAATCGCAGCTGGGCGGCTGGGTCGAAAACGAGGGGTGCCGGTGGGTGAAGATGAAGATCGGCACGCGGCCGAAGGATGATCCCCGGCGGGTTCGGGTCGCCAAAGAATCGATCGGAGACGCCGCGCTGTTCGTGGACGCGAACGGCGCGCTGTCCGTCAAGCACGCGGTCAGTTTGGCCCATGTCTTCGCACGCGAGGCCGGCGTGGCCTGGTTCGAGGAGCCGGTCTCGTCGGACGACCTGGCGGGACTGGGCCAGGTGCGCGCCGCCGCGCCGCCCGGCATGGAGATTGCTGCCGGCGAGTACGTGTATACCTTGGATGATGCCCAGGCGATGCTGGCCGCAAAGGCGGTCGATGTGCAGCAGGCCGATGCGTCGCGGTGCGGCGGGATCACGGGCTTCCTGCAGGTCGCGGCCATTTGCGAGGCGCATCATATCGACCTGTCCGGCCATTGCGCCCCCTCGTTGCACCTTCATGTCGCTTGCGCCGCGCCCCGTTTCAGGCATCTCGAATGGTTCCACGACCACGTGCGGATCGAACGGATGCTGTTCGATGGAACGCCGACGCCCGAGCGCGGCGACTTAAGGCCGGACCTCACGCGCCCGGGCCTGGGACTGGAATTCAAGCGGCAGGATGCGGAGCGATACGCGATATGACAACGAGCGGGCCGACGGGCGGGATCGCGGCGAGCCTCGGGTTGCTGGGCGCGCTGACGGCCATCGGCGCCGGGGTGCTCGCGGCGCGCAACCGCCACCCGGCGCGGGAGGCCTCGGATCGCCTGCCGATGATCCGCGGGCCGCTGCCGCTGCCCCCGTCGCCGCCGGTCAAGCGCGCGGCGGCGGTCCGGGCCGCCCGCCGCCTGAACCGGGCCGCGGGGACGATCGCCGGCTCCGTCCTGTTCGACAGCGCCGTCGAGCACTACCGCGGCTCATTCCACAACAAGGCCATGTTCGCGCCCCTGGCCGCCTCGGCGCTATCGATCGGCGCCAGCCTGCACGGGACGCGGGACGCCAACCCGGCGCGGCACCGCATCCGCGACGCGATCTATGCCGCATCCGGCCTGACCGGCCTGGTCGGTCTCGGTTTCCACGCCTACAACGTCGGCAAGCGCCCGGGCGGCCTCGCCTGGCAAAACCTGTTCTACGCGGCGCCAATCGGCGCGCCCGCGGCGTTGGCGCTGTCGGGCATGACCGGCTACCTGGCGGAGCGGGTGCGGGACAACGAACCCGGCACGTTGCCGACCATATTCGGGCTGCCAGCCGGGCGGATCGTTGCCGGGGCAACCAGCGTCGGCCTGCTCGGCACCGTCGGCGAGGCCGGGTTGCTGCACTTCCGCGGCGCGTACCACAACCCGGCCATGCTGCTCCCCGTCACCGTGCCCCCGGTCGCCGCCGCCTTGCTGGGCGGCACGGCAACCGGGCCGGCGCGCAAGCCCCGGCCGCTGAGCCGCCTCTGGCTGCGGCTGACGGCGTTGCTCGGGTTCGCCGGCGTCGGCTTCCACGTGATCGGCGTCGCCCGCAACATGGGCGGCTGGGCCAACTGGAGCCAGAACGTGCTGAACGGGCCGCCGATTCCGGCCCCGCCCGCCTTCACCGGCCTCGCGCTCGCCGGCTTGGCCGCGATGGGCCTGCTGGAGGACCACCCCGATGACTGAGGCCCGCCAGGACCGCTACCCGGGCTACGACGTGATGGCCAAGCGGGACACGCCGTCCTGGAACCCGGTCACGCGAGAGGTGATCGACCGCCGCCTGGCGGTGCCGCGCGAGCCAAGATTTTTCAATCAGGACGAATGGGCGGCGCTGCAGGCGGTTTGCGACCGCATCGTGCCTCAGCCGTCAGACAGGGCCAAGGTTCCCCTGCCGGCCTACGTTGACGAGAAGATGTTCACGCGCAAGCTGGACGGATACCGCTACGAGGGCGTCCCGGAGCAAGGCGAGGCCTGGAAGCGGGGATTGGCCGCGCTGGACGAGGCGGCAAACCGGGAGCACGGAGCCGGCTTCGCGGCCACCAGGCCCGAGCAGCAGGACGACGTGCTGCGCCAGATGGAGGCCGGAACCCTGAAAGCCGAGGCGTTGCAAGCAATGTGGCCGGACAGATTCTTCAAATACCGCATCATTCCGGACATAACCGGCGCATACTACGCGCACCCGACTGGCTGGAACGAGATCGGCTTCGGCGGCCCAGCCAGCCCGCGCGGCTACGTACGGACGGACCTGAACCGCCGCGACTCGTGGGAAGCCGTTGAGGCCAAACCCGGCCAGGAGGAGAAAGCCCGGCGGGAGAACATGCGTGTCGGCTGACCCGTTCGCCGCGCCGCGGGCAACCGGAGGACGGGCGCCGGACGTGTTTAAGCACGGCGGCTGGGTTCCCATGCGCGAGTACCCGGAAGCGGAAGCCGTCGATTTCGTCGTGGTCGGGACCGGGGCCGGCGGCGGCCCGCTGATCTGCGGCCTGGCCGAGCAAGGCTTCTCCGTGGTCGGCATGGACGCCGGGCCATATTTCCGCCCGCTGGAAGAGTTCGCCTCCGACGAAAGCGAGCAAACCAAGCTGTATTGGACCGACGAGCGGTTGAGCGACGGCGCGAACCCGTTGAAGATGGGCGGCAACAGCTGCGGCAAGGCGGTCGGCGGCAGCACCGTGCATTTCGCCATGGTGTCGCTGCGCTTCCGCCCGGAGTGGTTCAAGTCGCGCTCGGTCATGGGCTACGGCGCGGATTGGCCGCTCGATTGGCGTGAGATGTGGGACTACTACGCCAAGGCGGAGCGGGCCTTGGCCATCTCCGGGCCTGTCACGTATCCCTGGGGCCCGAAGCGCCCGCGCTATCCATATCGGGCGCACCAGATCAACGGGGCGGCGGCGCTGCTGGCCAAGGGCGCCGAAGCGATGGGAATCAGTTGGACCGAGACGCCGCTGGCCACCGTCTCCGCGCCGCGGGGCGACTCGCCGCCCTGCGTCTACCGCGGGTTCTGCCGGGTCGGCTGCTCGACCAACGCGAAGCAGAGCCAGTTGGTGACGTTCATCCCGCGGGCGTTGCAGGCTGGGGCGGAAATCCGTGATCTCGCCATGGTCGGGCGCATCGAGACCGGGGCGGACGGGCTGGCCACCGGCGTGCATTACATGCGCGGGGGGACATGGCGGTTCCAGAAGGCGCGCAACGTGGTGGTCGCCGGCTACGCGATTGAGACGCCGCGCCTGCTGCTGGCGTCCGCCAACGACCGCTATCCGGAAGGCCTGGCCAACAGCACCGGCCTGGTCGGCAAGAACCTGATGACGCAATCCAACCAGGCGGTCTGGGGCTACATGGACGACGAGGTGCGCTCGAGCAAGGCGCCGCCCTCCACCGCCATCACCGAGCACTGGAACTACGACGACCGCAAGGACCCGGTCGGCGGCTATTGCTGGATGGCGCAAGGGCCGCTGCCGCAGGAGTGGGCCTCGGTGCTGACCGGCAGCAGGAAGCTCTGGGGCGAGGCGCTGCCGCGCGAGATGGAGCGCTACAATCACCAGGTCGGCTTGAAGATGGTGGGCGAGATGCTGCCCAGCGAGGCCAACCGGGTCACCTTGGCCGACGAGCAGGACCAGTACGGCCTGCGCATCCCGCGCGTGACGTACAGCTTCGGCGACAACGACAAGGCGCTCATTCAGCACGCGCTGGGGCAGATGCAGACGAGCCTGGAGCTGGTGGGCGCGAAGGAGATCTGGCGTCAGGAGGACGACACCAACCACCTCGCGGGAACGGCGAAGATGGGGTTCGACGCCGGATCGAGCGTGGTCAACGCGGACGGACGCAGTTGGGACATCCCCAATCTCTGGGTCTGCGACGGCTCCGTGTTCCCGACCACCGGCGGCGTCAACCCGTCGCTCACGATCACGGCCATCGCGATGCGCGCCGCGGACCGGATCGGCGTCATGGCCCGGCGCGGAGAGTTGTAACCGCGCCACGACGAACTTGTGACCGTCCCGTCACGATGGGTTTCGCCTTGCCGTAGCTTGTGGATTCAGAGAAGGTGCCCACTCTGGTTTCGGGCAAGAAGTTATCAGCGCCCGTTCGGCCCAACGGTTTCCGGCTTCGGCCTCATCTTCGCTTTGTGGGACGCACGTTCAGGATGCGACAGCTTTTTGCACCCGGCGCCGATGCCATCTTCCGCCTGTACATCTTCTCCGGCCTCGGCATCATCCTGTTCGCCGCCATTGGCCTGTATGGCTGGGCGCGGTCCGACTACATCGGCAACGTCGGCATCGCTCCCGCGCAGCCGGTGCCCTTTAGCCACAAGCACCACTCGGGCGAGCTTGGCATCGACTGCCGCAACTGCCACGAGACCGTCGAGATGTACAAGACGGCCGGCTTGCCGCCGACCCACACCTGCATGACCTGCCACTCGCAGATCTGGACCGGCTCCTCGATGCTGGCCCCGGTCCGCGACAGCCTGGCCAAGAACGAGCCGCTGCAGTGGGCACGGGTCAACCGCTTGCCGGATTACGTCTACTACAACCATTCCGTGCACATCAACGTCGGCGTCGGCTGTTCGAGCTGCCACGGGGCAGTGAACACGATGCAGCTGACCTATGCCGCGCAGTCGTTCACCATGCAGTTCTGCATCGAGTGCCACCGCAACCCGGAAAGCCGTTTGCGGCCGAAAAGCGAGATCTGGAACATGGAATGGACGCCGCCCGACAACCAGGCCGAGATCGGCGCCAAGATCGCCAAGGACTACAACATCCCTTCCGCGCAACTGCTGACCAATTGCTCCACATGCCACCGGTGAGCGCCCCCCGCCAATGGCGCAGCCTCGATGCGCTGGCCGACACGCCCGAGTTCCGCGCCTTTTTGGAAAAAGAGTTCCCGGCGGTCATGGACCTGTCCGGCGGGCCGGACCGCCGCCGGTTCCTCAAGCTGATGGCGGCTTCGTTCGCGCTGGCCGGGCTTACGGGCTGCGACGAGCGGGAGGACAAGCGCAACTACGAAGTCCCCTACGTCCGCAATCCGGAGCGGATGCAGCCGAGCGAGCCGCTCTATTACGCCTCGACGGCGTTGGTCGACGGCTTCGCCAACGGCATCCTGGTGCAAACCCTCAACGGCCGCCCGCTGAAGGTCGAGGGCAATCCGCAGCATCCCTGGAGCCGCGGCGGCACGGACGTATTCGGCCAGGCCTCGGTCCTCGGCCTCTATGACCCGGCGCGCTCCGCCAGCGTTCGCCGTCTCGACCGGGTGAGCAACTGGCAAGCCTTCCGCGGCATGGCGACCGGGCAGTTCGCAGCCTTGCGGGCGCAAGGCGGCGCGGGCCTGAGGCTGCTGACCGGCCCCCTGACCTCGCCCTTGCTGCTCGGTCAAATCGCGGCGATGCGCGAGGCGTATCCCGACATGGCGTGGCACAGCTACGGCCCCGTCGACCGCACAGCCTTGCATGAAGGCGCCAAGCGCGCGTTCGGTCGGGCGCTCGATACGCGGTGGCGCTTCTCCGAGGCTCGGGTGATCGTCTCGCTGGACGGCGACTTCCTGGACCCGGGCCCGCAGCAGGTGGGCGTGGCGCAGGATTGGATCGCGGCCCGCCGGGCGTCGATCGCGGGCGGGGGCCTGCTCACGATGCACGCCGCCGGGCCGATCCCGAACCTGACCTCGGCCAAGGCCGACGATCCGGTCGCGGCAAGCCAGCCCGAGGTGCTCGCGCTGGCCCAGGGCCTGCTCGCTGACCTATCGGGCCCGGACGCTCCGCCGACCGCCGCCGCGGATGCGTCGCCCATCGTATCATGGCGGGCACGGGCGGCGGCGGCGCTGCACGGGGCGCGCGGCGCCGGGCTCGTCGTCGCCGGGACGTCGCAGCCTGCCGAGGTGCACGAGCTCGTCCACCGGCTGAACGCGGCGCTCGGGAACGCCGGCAAGACGGTATTCTACGCCGAGCCGGTCGTGCCCGAGACGCAAGACCTGCGCAGCCTGGTCTCGGCCATGCAGGGCGGCTCGGTCGCCGCCTTGGTCATGATGGAAGCGAACCCGGTCTACGACGCCGCAGGCTCGCTCGGCTTCGCCGACGCAATGCGCAAGGTGCCGCTCAAGATCCATGCCGGAACGCACGTCAATGAAACCGGGCTGCGGGCCGACTGGCACGTGCCCGTCACCCACCCGCTCGAAAGCTGGGGCGATGCCCGGTCGTTCGACGGCACCATCGGCCTGCTGCAGCCGACCGTGGCGCCGCTCTACACAGGGCGCAGCCCGGCGCAGATCATTTCCCTGCTGACGGACGGGCAGGAGCGGCAGGCGCTCGACCTGCTCAAGCAGCATTATCAAGGCGACCAGGGCGACGACGTGTTCGAGCCTCAGTGGCAAACGATCCTGCACGACGGCTTCGTGGCAAACTCCGCGTCCAAGCCGGTGGAAACCAACCTCGCAGCCGCCTCGCCCGCTCCCGCGGCGCCGTCCGCGGCCGGCCTCGACGTGCTGTTCCGCCCCGACCCGGCGGTTTGGGACGGCATGGGCTCGGACAACCCGTGGCTGCAGGAACTGCCGAAGCCGCTGACCAAGATGGTCTGGAGCAACGCCGTCTCAATCAGCCAGGCCCTGGCCGCGCGCGAGGGATTGGCCCAAGGCGACCTCGTCCGGGTCGAGGCGGGCGGGCGCTCGGTCGAAGGCCCGGTCTGGGTCATGCCCGGCCAGGCGGACCAGACGATCGGCGTCACGCTCGGCTACGGCCGCAACGTGCCGGACCGGATTGCTTATCAGGTGGGCTACAGCGCCTACGAGTTGCGGGACGCATCGGCGCCGTGGCGCTTGCCGGGCGCCACGCTGCGGAACACCGGGCGCAAGTCGAAGCTGGTCACGACCCAGGACCACAACACGATGGGCGGGCACGATTTCGTCCGCATCCAGGAGGTCGGCGCGGCGCCGGTCGGAGAGACCAAGAGCTTCACCCAGCCGACGCTGTATCCCTCGAAAGACGGCGACGGGCGCGCCTGGGGCATGGTGATCGACCTCGACGCCTGCATCGGCTGCAACGCCTGCGTCACCGCCTGCCAGGCGGAGAACAACATCGCGGTGGTGGGGCCCGAGCAGGTGGCGATGGGACGCGAGATGCACTGGCTCCGCATTGACCGCTACTACGAAGGCCCGCCCGACGCCCCGGCCACCCATTTCCAGCCGGTGCCGTGCATGCACTGCGAGAACGCGCCCTGCGAGCTCGGCTGCCCGGTCGAGGCGACGATCCATGACCAGGAGGGGCTGAACCTGCAGGTCTATAACCGGTGCATCGGCACGCGGGCCTGTCAGAGCTACTGCCCCTACAAGGTGCGGCACTTCAATTTCCTGGACTACGCCGCCAAGATCGCCCCCTCGGCGGCGCTGCAGCGCAACCCGGAAGTCTCGATCCGCGCCCGCGGCGTGATGGAGAAGTGCACCTACTGCGTGCAGCGCATCGTCCACGCCCGCATCCAGTCGGCGAAGGCGGCCGGGGCGCCGATCCCGGACGGCACGGTGCAGACGGCTTGCCAAGGCGCCTGCCCGACCCGCGCGATCAGTTTCGGCGACCTCAACGACAAGGGCGCCGCCGTCGTCGCCGCCCGGCACGACCCGCGCAACTACGCCCTGCTTGGCGAATTGAACGTGCGCCCGCGCACCACCTACCTGGCGAAGATGGCCCCGCGGGGAGACGCCTAATGCCCAGCGACGCCGCCCTTCGGCGCGGCCAGCGCAACGCCGTCATCGCCCCCGGGCAAAGCTGGGAATCGGTCGGGCGCGACGTGGCCGGGCTCGCGTTAGACCACCGGATCGGCGTGCGCTGGTGGCTGGCCTTCGCGTTCTCGCTGGCCCTGGTGGGCGTGATGGCCGGGAGCGTGGGCTGGCTGCTCTACAAGGGCGTCGGCGTCTGGGGCAACAACAACGCCGTCGTCTGGGCGCTCGACATTGCCAGCTACGACTGGTGGATCGGCATCGCGAGCGGCGGCCTGATCGTCTCCGCCACGCTGCTGTTGCTCGACGCGGAATGGCGCGGCGCGCTCAACCGCATTACCGAAACAATGGCGCTGGTCTCCGCCGCCGCCGCCGGGCTGTATCCGATCATCCATCTCGGACGGCCTTGGTTCTTCTACTGGAACCTGCCCTATCCCAATACCTTCCTGCTCTGGCCGCAGTTCCGCAGCCCCCTGTTCTGGGACGCGGTGGACATCATCAGCTATCTGCTGACCTGCTTCGTCTTCTGGTATGTCGGCATGTTGCCCGACCTTGCCTCGATGCGGGACCGCGCCATCGAGCGGATGCGCGCGGACAGGCGCAAGCCCGGTGCGGAAATGCGCCTGCTCCGCGCCCAGATTTACGGCATCGTCGCTCTAGGCTGGCGCGGCTCGGCGCTGCATTGGCGCCGCTGGATGCAAGCCTACCGCACGGTCGCCCTATTCGGCGTGATCCTTGTGGTCTCGCTCCAGACCGGCGCGGGCGTGATGTTCGCGGGCACGGTCGAGCCTGGCTGGCACGACACGCTCCTGCCGGTCGCGCTGCTGCTCGGCTCCATTTTCCAGGGCGTGGCCGTCGTCGCGGTCCTGGCCGTCGTGTTGCGGGGCGTGTTCGGGCTCGGGCGACTGGTCACGCCGCGCCATCTCGACATCCTGGCGATGCTGCTGCTGGCGCTGGGCCTGCTGAACCTCTACTGCTACGCGGCGGAGTTCCTGACGAGCTGGCTGGTCGGAACCCCTTATGACGAGGCGGTGCTGGCCCGCCGCTTCAACGGCCCCAATGCCTGGAGCACTTGGTGCGTGCTCGGCATGGCCCTGCTCCCCGTCCACCTGTTCTGGGTTCCGGCCCTGCGGCGGTCCGCGATTGCCCTGGCGCTGGTCGGACTGCTCGTCGCCGCCGGGTCCTACGCCGACCATTTCATGGTCATCGTCATCACGCTGCAGCACGATTTCCTGCCCTCGTCGGCCCAGGTCTACAAAGCCGACATCTTCGGGCTGGCGACGTTCGCAGGCTCCGCGGGCCTGTTCCTGGCCCTGCTGCTGCTGTTCCTGCGCTACCTGCCTGCGGTCTCGATCTTGGAAGTCCGGCGCCTGGTCCAGCAAGGGAGGCTCCCCCGTCATGGCTAAGACGCGGGGCGACGCGGGCACGGCCCCGCTCTGGGGCGTCTCCGCCGAATTCGAGACGGCGGAGGCGATGGTCGCGGCCCTTGCGGTCCTGCGCCCGCACGATCTCGGGCGGCTGGACGCCTTCTCCCCGGTCCCGATCCCGGAAGCGGGCGAGGTGCTCCGGCTCGGGCGTCAGCCGATCCACCCTTACGCCATCCTCGGCGCCGTCATAGGCGGGCTGCTGATGTTCGCCATGTGCACCTACGCGACGGTCTGGGACTACCGCTTCAACATCGGCGGCCGTCCGTTGTTCAGTTGGCCGGCCTTCATCGTGCCGAGCGTCTCGTTCGCGATGCTGTGCGGCAGCGCCACCGCCTACCTGATGCTGCTGATCCTGAACCGCCTGCCGCGGCTCAATCACCCGGCCTTCAACATCCCGGACTTCACGCGGGTCACGAAGGACCGCTTCTTCGTCGCCGTCGAGGCGCAGGGGCATCAGTTCGATCCCGACCTGATCGAGCAGGTCCTCGCCGGATTGACCACGCCGCCCGACCGCGTGGTGAGGGTGGCGCGATGAGGCAACTCGCGGCCGTCGCCGCCCTGAGCCTCGTGGCCCTGGCCGGATGCAAGCGGCAGGACATGTACACCCAGCAATCATCGCGGAACTGGGACCGCAACACGTTCTTCGACAATCAGTCGTCCATGCGTCATCCAGTTGCCGGCACGGTCGCCCGCGACGCGCCGAACCCGCCCGTGGAGCAGCCGAAGACGATCGGCGCCGCGATGCTGGCGCGGGGCAAGGAGCGCTTCGAGATATTCTGCACCCCGTGCCACGGCCGCGCCGGCAACGGCGAGGGCATGATCGTGCAGCGCGGCTTCCCGCATCCGCCGAGCTTTGTGGAAGGCAAGCTGCGCGAGGCGCCGGCGAAAGTGTTCTACAACGCGATCACCAACGGCTACGGCGTCATGTACAGCTTCTCCACCCGGGTCTCCCCGGCCGACCGGTGGGCAATCATCAGCTACATCCGCGCCTTGCAGCTCAGCCAGAACACCCAGGTTGCCGCCTTGCCGCCGCCCGACCAGGCCAAGCTGGGGACGGCGGCGCAATGAGCCGCACGCAGGGCGTTGCCTGGGCAGCCGGGGTCATCGGGGCCGCGGTCTGGGTTCTGCTCGCCGTTCTTGGGCAATGGGTGATGCCGTCCTACCTGGCCGCCTGGCTGTGCTGGATGGCGCTGCCGTTCGGCGCGTTGCCGCTCGTCATGCTGCTGGAGCTGGTCGATGTCCGCGGCTGGGCCGTCCTGCCGGTGCTGCGGCGCCTGCTGCTGCTGATGCCGGTCGGGGCGCTGCTCGCGATCCCGCTGATGCTGGTCTTGCCGGAGCTGTTCCAGCGCCCCGGCGCCGCCGAGGCATTGCCGCCCGCCTACGCCGATCCGCATGGGCGCCTGATACGGATGGCCGTGATCCTCGTCGTCTCGTGCCTGTTCGCGTTCATCTTCTGCCGCGCGCCGCGGCGCGGGCCGAGGCGGGGCTGGGCGGCGCTGGGGCTGATGCTCCATCTCGCCCTGGCGAGCGTGGCCGCGGTGGATTGGGTCATGTCGCTCGACCCGGGCCTCGGCTCCTCCGCGTTCGGCCTGCTGTTCATCGCGGCGCAGTGCGGGATCGCGCTGTGCCTGGCGGTGTTCCTGCTTTCGGTCGCCACCCGGCTTCCCTTATTGGAAGAGGTCCCGCCGCTGATGGGGGTTGTCCTCGGGATCTGGATGTTCCTGCATTTCGTCCAGTTCCTGGTGGTGTGGTCGGCGAATCTCCCGAATGAAGTGGCGTGGTATATCCGCCGAACCGATGGCCTGGGCATTTCGGCGGTGGCGATGATGGCGGCGGCCGCCGTGCTCGCGGTGATCGCGCTGCTGCCCTACCGGCTGGTGAGGACGCCCGCCGTCATGGCCTCGGTCGCCGCCATGCTGCTGCTCGCGCACCTGACGGAGATGCTGTGGCTGGTCACGCCCGCCTTCCGCGGCGCCTTCGTGATCGCCTGGCCTGACCTGCCGGCGCTCGTCGGCTTCGGCGGGATCGCGGTCGGCCTGCTCCTGGCCACCGCATCGTTTGCCCGGCGCAGAGGCGTCCATGTCCCAGCATAGGCGGATTCGCCGCGAGCGGACCAGGGTCGCGGATTGGGCCGCCCGCGCGATGGTCGTGGCCGGCGGCGTCCTGCTGCTCCGGCTGATCCAGCCGCAACGGGCCGGGGACGGCGGACCGTTCATCGGCACTGAGAACGAGCGCCTCGGCCGCGGCGAGCCGACCGTGCCGCCCAGCAAGGAGGCGGAGAAGGCCGGGCACGAGACGGTCGACCTCAGCGGCTGGACCCTGACCGTGTTGACCGCCGGGCTCGGCGCGACGGTCGCGGTCGTGATCGGCGCGATGGTGCTGCTGCACGGCTACGTCGTACGCGGGGTCGAGGCCAATGACACCCGCCTCACCGTCGAGCAGACGACGCCGCTGGTCCCGCCGCTGCCGCACGTGCAGGCGACGCCGGTCCAGGCGCTGGACGCGCTGCAGGCCCGCGAGCAGTCCTTGCTCGAAGGCTACGGCTGGGTCGATGCCGAGCATACGAGGGCACGAATCCCGATCGATCGGGCGATGAAGCTGATCGTCGGCCAACAGCTGGATGCCGCGCCATGAAGCCGTCCGATTACCCTCTGGCGCTCTGGCCCGCCGCCGCGTCTGCCAGCGCCACCGAGACGGACTACCTGATCCTGTCGTTCACGATCCTGACGCTCGTGCTGGTCGTGCCGATCTTCGTCGGCATCACTTGGTTCGCGGTGCGCTACCGCGACGGCACAAACGCCAACCGCCTCCACACCACCAGCCGCGACCGCATCCTGGAACTGGGTTGGATGATCATCCCGTTCCTGCTGACCCTGTTCTTCTTCTTCTGGGGCATGAGGCAGTTCATCGAGCACAAGAACCCGCCGCCCAACTCCACCCGCATCGAGGCGATCGGGCGGCAATGGATGTGGAAGTTCCAGCACCCGGGCGGCCAGGCGGAGATCAACGACCTGCACGTGCCGACCGGCTCGCCGATCGAGATCAACATGATTTCCCAGGACGTGATCCACTCGCTCTATATTCCGGCGCTGCGCATCCAGATGGAGACCCTGCCCGGGCGCTACACCCAACTCGCGTTCACGGCCGACCGCCCCGGCACCTACCGCATCCTGTGCAGCGAGTTCTGCGGCACCGAGCACTCGTCGATGGTCGGCCTGCTCACCGTCATGACCCCCGGCAATTACGCCGACTGGCTGGCGAAATCAGGATCGAGCGAGGGACTGGCCGCGGCCGGCAAGCGGCTGTTCTCCTCCTACGGATGCAGCGGATGCCACCAGGGCGAGGGGACGGTGCGCGCGCCGAGCCTGGCCGGGCTGTATGGCAAGCCGGTGCCGCTGGAGGCCGGCGGCGCCGTCGTCGCCGACGCAAGCTACCTGCGCGACAAGATCCTGAACCCGAACAACAACAAGATCGCCGGCTACAAGCAGGTCATGCCCAGTTTCAACGGCGTCATCCCGGAGGACGACCTGACCAAGCTCGTCGCCTTTATCGAGAACTACGACGCTGCTACGGAGCCCACGCCATGAGCCCGCTGGACATCACGCAACGCGACCCGGAAACCCCGCGCAGCACGATCGGGCGCGAGCCGGACTACCTGCACGAAGCCAGCACGCTGCGCTCATGGTTCTTCACCACCGACCACAAGCGCATCGGCCTGCTTTATCTGGCCACCATCACCGGCTTCTTCGTCGTCGGCGCGATCGCGGCGGGACTTGTGCGCCTGGCGCTCGTCGTGCCGGACGGGCAGATCTTCACCGACGACACCTACAACAAGCTGTTCACCATCCACGGCGTAGTGATGGTCTGGTTCTTCCTGATCCCCTCCATCCCCTCCACCTTCGGCAACTTCCTGATCCCGATCATGATCGGCGCGAAAGACCTCGCCTTTCCCCGGCTCAACCTCCTGAGCTGGTACGTGTTCATCGGCGGCGGCCTGTTCACGATCGCCACCGTCATCTTCGGCGGCGTCGACACCGGCTGGACCTTCTACGCGCCCTACAGCACCACCTTCTCCAACACATACGTCGTCCTGGCGCTGATGGGCGTCATCGTCGTCGGCTTCTCCTCGATCCTGACCGGCCTCAACTTCGTCGTCACCATCCACACCATGCGCGCGCCGGGCATGACCTGGTTCCGCATGCCGATCTTCGTCTGGACCCACTACGCCGTCAGCCTGATCTTCCTGCTCGCCACCCCGGTCATCACCATCACCCTGATCCTGCTGGTCATGGAGCGCGCCTTCGGCATCGGCGTGTTCGACCCGAAGCTGGGCGGGGATCCGGTGCTGTTCCAGCACCTGTTCTGGTTCTACTCCCACCCCGCCGTCTACATCATGGTGCTGCCCGGCATGGGCGTCATCAGCGAGATCGTCCCCGCCTTCGCGCAGAAGAAGCTGTTCGGCTACCGCTTCGTCGCCTACGCCTCCATCGGCCTCGCCTCGGTCACGTTCTTCGTCTGGGGCCACCACATGTTCGTCAACGGCGAGAGCGTCACCGCCGCGATCATCTTCTCCGTGCTCAGTTTCGCCGTCGCGGTGCCGTCCGCGGTCAAGGTCTACAACTGGACCGCGACGATCTACAAAGGAAGGCTGCGGCTCAAGACGCCGATGCTTTACGCGATGGGCTATATCGGCCTGTTCGTCGTGGGCGGCCTCACCGGCCTGTTCCTGGCCACGCTGTCGATCAACGAGCACGTCCACGGCACCTACTTCGTCGTCGCCCACTTCCACTACATCATGGTTGGCGGCACGATGCTCGCCTTCCTCGGCGGGCTGCACTTCTGGTGG
Organism: Acetobacteraceae bacterium; assembly: GCA_965217935.1. GTDB lineage: Bacteria > Pseudomonadota > Alphaproteobacteria > Acetobacterales > Acetobacteraceae > JBBROS01. Next base: position 3,614,267 of record OZ244581.1, read on the forward strand.
CCCAAGTTCACCGGGCGCATGTATCCGGAAGCCTGGGGCGTGGTGTCGGCCTTCTTCATGTTCATCGGCTTCAACGTGACCTTCTTCCCGCAATTCATCCTCGGCTATCTCGGGATGCCCCGCCGCTACCACGACTACCCGCCGGAGTTCCAACTGCTCAACGTGCTGTCCTCGGCGGGCGCGACGATCCTGGCCGCCGGCTATCTGTTCCCGATGGTCTACCTCGTCTGGTCCCTCTGGTTCGGCAAGAAGGCCACGGCCAATCCGTGGGAGGCCAAGGGCCTGGAGTGGACCACCAGCTCGCCGCCCCCGGCGCACAACTTCGTTACCCCCCCCACGGTCGATTTCGAGCCGTACGAATACCCGCTGGCCTCGGTCGAGCAACGCAATGTCTGACGTCGTCTATCCCGTCGGCATCGATGTCGACGAGCAGTTCTCCAACGCCGAGCAGCAGCGCCATGCGGCGCTCCTCGGCATGTGGGGCTGGCTGCTGACCGAGCTGCTGCTGTTCGCGGGCCTGTTCGCGGTGGCGGTGGTCCTGCACGTCCTGCACCCCGTCTCGGTCAAGGCCGCGGTGCACCATCTCAAGTTCTGGATCGGCGCCACGAACACGGTGGTGCTGATCTGCTCCAGCCTCACGATGTCGGGCGCCATCATGCTCTCGCGCATGGGCTGGCAGCGCTGGATGGTGCGCTGCATGGTTGCGACGGCAGCCCTCGGCACCTTGTTTTTGGCGCTGAAGGGCTACGAGTGGTACGTCGACTACCTGGAGCACATGACGCCGTTCCTCAACCGTCCCTACGCGCTCGAAGGCGACCCGGCCTCCCGACTGTTCACCAACCTCTACTTCGTCACCACCGCGCTGCACGGCCTGCACCTGACCACCGGCGTCGCCATCCTGCTGTGGATGGCCTGGCAGGCGAGCAAGGAAGGCTTTCTGCAGCGCCATCAGAACCGGATCGAGATCTACGGCCTCTACTGGCACTTCATCGACCTGATCTGGATCATGGTGTTCCCAATCCTCTACGTCGTCGGCCGATGAACGGGCCGCAGGAACTCGATGCCGCCGCCCGCCGCGCATTGTGGCTGCGGATGCGCGTGCCGGTCTTCGCCTTCGCGGCCCTGCTCGTGTTCCTGGCGGCGATCATCGCGCTCGGACAGCTCATGCCGTCGCCCTTGGCGTCGTGGCTCGAACTCGGCCTGACGGTCTGCATGGCGATCACGGTCCTGCTGTTCTCGATGGAGGTGCGGGAGGAAGCCCCGTTGATGCGGTTCTTCTCCCTGCTCGGTTTCGCCTGGGTGGCGATCCTGTTCGGCATGACGCTGGTCGATTACTGGACACGGTAAGCCCGGCGGCGCGCCGGCAGGCGGACACCCGCGAGCCGCGCCTGCCTATGGCGGCAGGACTCGAGAACCGTCCGCTTACGGCGCTCCGCGGGCTGGCAGCGGTCTGGGTGGCGCTGCACCATGCCGAGCTTGGGTGGTCCTTGCCGGCCAGCCGGACGGTGCATGACGTGCTGCTCTTCGGCCAACTCGCCGTGGACGTCTTCTTCATCCTCAGCGGCTTCATCATGGCCCGGGTCTATCGCGATCTCCGCTGGCCCGGCGCCGGACGGTTCGCGCTCCGGCGGCTGTCGCGCATCTATCCCTTGCACGTCTCGGTCATGCTCGCGCTGGCGCTATCGGCCCTGCTGAGCGAACGTTTCCGCAGCGGCTCCACTCATCCCTGGGGCGATTTCCTGCCGGACCTGCTGCTGCTGAACCCGCTCCTGCAACGACCGCCGGCGTGGAACCCGCCGAGCTGGTCGGCCGGGGTCGAACTGTGCTGCTACCTGCTGTTCCTGCCCTTGGCGTTCCTGCTGCGGCGGCTCCCGCGCCCGGCCCTGCTGGCGTTCGCGCTGATCGCGGCCGTGTCAGCGGCAGCCGTGCAGGCGCGCTTCGCCGGCACGACGGTCGGCATCGGCGCCTTGCTGCGTGGCCTGTCGGGCTTCACGCTCGGGGCGGCGCTGGCCGCCTGCCCGCCGCTCGCGCCGCGGCGCTGGACGCCGCTGCTGGCGTCGGCCGCGCTCGTGGCCGCGGTGGTGCTGCTCGATCCGATTGCAACGGCGCTGGCCGCCGCGGCCCTGGTGACGGTGCTGGGCGCGCCGGCCGCCCGGCTGCGTCCGGTCGAGCGCGCGCTGGCCAGCCCGGCGCTTGTCTGGCTCGGGCAGATCTCGTTTTCCATCTACCTGCTGCACGTGCCGCTGCTGGTCCAATTCGGCCGTCTGCCGCCGGTGCGGGCGATGCTGCAATCGCCCGTCGGGGCGTGGAGCGCCGTGGCAGCGTTCATGCTGGTCCTGCTCCCGATTGCCACGCTTACGCACCGGTATATCGAGCAGCCGGCCCGCCGCTGGGCCGCGCGGCTGTCCCGCCCTTCTATTGCAGCGCAACAATAACCATGTCCGCCGGCAGCAACACGTCACGGACACTCCGATGCAGCAGACACAAAGCGCCTTGTTTCAGCCGTTCGCTATGGGCGATCTCTCGCTCAGGAACCGCATCGTCATGGCGCCGCTGACGCGCAGCCGCTCCAACGACGCGGGCGTGCCGCCGGCCTTTGCCGCCGACTACTACGCGCAGCGGGCGACGGCGGGGCTGATCGTCTCCGAAGCGACCAACATCTCCGCCCAGGCGCGCGGCTACGCGCTGACGCCGGGCATCTGGCTGCCGGAACAGGTCGAGGCCTGGAGCCGGGTCACGAGGGCGGTCCACGCGCGGGGCGGAACGATGGCGCTGCAACTTTGGCACACGGGCCGCATCTCGCACCCAAGCCTGCACGACGGCGCGCTGCCGGTGGCGCCCTCCGCCATCAAGCCGTCGGGGCAGGCGTTCACCAACCAGGGATTGCAGGACCACGGAACGCCGGGCGCCCTGGAGACCGACGAGATCCCGGCCATCGTCGAGGACTACCGGCACGCCGCGCAGTGCGCCAAGGACGCCGGGTTCGACGGCGTGGAGATCCACTCGGCCAACAACTACCTGCTGGAACAGTTCATCCGCGACAGCACCAACAAACGCACCGACCGCTACGGCGGCAGCGTGGAGAACCGGCTGCGCTTCCCGCTCGAAGTCGTCGCGGCGGTAACGGAGGTATGGGGCGGCGGCTCGCGGGTCGGCATCCGCATTTCCCCCGGCACGACGATGCCCGGCGAAACGCCGCTGGACAGCGACCCGATGGCAATCTACGGCGCCTACATCGACGGGCTCAATCGGTTCGGGCTGGTCTACGTGCACGGGATCGAGGGCGTGACCCAGGGCAGCCGCGAGACCGAAGGCGTGGATTACGCCGCGCTGCGCAAGCGCTTTTCCGGCGCCTACATCGCCAACAACGGCTTCGACCGGGACTTGGCGGAGCAAACCCTGGCGTCCGGCAATGCGGACCTGATCAGCTTCGGGCGGCCGTTCATCGCGAATCCGGACCTGGTCGAGCGGATGAGGACCGGAGCGCCGCTTGCGGAGGCGCCGAAGCCCTATTGGTACGGCGGCGATGCGACCGGTTATTCCGACTGGCCAGCCATGAACGGACAGATCGGCTTGGCCGCCTGAGGCCTCATCGGCTGCCGATGATCAGGCTGGGAAACACCGCCGGGGCTGGTCACAGACGTTCCGGTCATGATGATTGCCGGCTCGGCGCGCTGAAATCATCGCGCGCAATCCAGCTTGCCAACCGGTTCTGTAGCAAGGACGACTGGTCCTCGCGCCGCTCCACCGAACCTGGCGGCGGATGCTTGGTCGATTTCAGCTCCTGCCCGCAACCGGCCATAGTGATTGACAAGGCGGCGATTGACAGGATTGCAAGCAGTTTGGTTTGCATGTTCAGGTCTCCTCCGCGTCATCAGGCTCGATGAAGCCACCGCGTCGGAATGGTCTCACCGCCCCGGCTTGAACGCAACGACGCTTTCAACCCGGGCGGACCAAAGGAACTGATCGATGGGAGCGGCGCTGGCGACGGCGTAACCCGCTTCGGTCAGTACCCGTCCATCGCGGAACAGGGCGGCCGGGTTGCATGACACGTAGATGATGGGCAGGCGGCTGGCAGCGAGGGCCGCCATCTGGTGCGCGGCGCCCGCCCAGGGCGGATCAAGCACGATGCAGTCCGCGCCCTTCAACTCCGAGGGCTGCAGCGGCTGCCGGGCAAGATCGCGACGTTCCGGCGTGACGCGCGGGTTCCCGGCGCCGCGAAGCGACCGCACCGCCTCCGCGTCGCCCTCATAGGCGGTCACGCGGGCGCGCTCGGCCAGCTTGTGCGTCAAGGCGCCGCAACCGGCAAACAGCTCGATGATGCGCCCCTTGGCGGCCATCCGCGGCAGGGCGGCGAGCACGGCCTCCCGGATCGCGGCTTCTCCCGGCGCCGACGCCTGCAGGAAAGCGCCCGGAGGGATCGGCGTCACATGCCCGGCAAAAGCGACCGTGGCGGGGCGGAGCAGGCAAGCGGTTTCCGGCTCGCCGCGCGGGCCGGTGGCGGCGCTGATCCGGGCCAGGCCGAACGCGGTGGCCAGGGCGGTCAGCCGGATGCGGTCCTGGGCGCCGAGCGCGCCGTCGGTGCGCAGGAGCAGGTCAGGCCCGGTGTCGAGCAGGTTCAGCACCGCCGAGCCGTCCCGCCGCAACCCGGACAGCGAGCGAAGCACGGGCCGAAGCGCCTCGACGACGGCGAGCAGGTCGGGATGCAGAACCGGGCAGGCACGCATGTCCACGATGGCGCCGGACCGCGGCTGATGCAGCCCGATGATGACGCCGCCCGGTCCGCGGCGGATCGCGAGGTCGATGCGGCGGCGCTCCCGGGGCGCCGTGCGGGCGATGGGCGCGAGCTCGCCCTCGAACCCGAGCCGGGCCACGGCGGAGGCGACAAGCCCCGCTTTCCAGGCGGCGTAGGCGGCGTCATCCCAATGCTGGAGCGAGCATCCGCCGCACGAGCCGAAATGAGGGCAGGGCGGCACCACGCGGTCGGGCGAAGCCTCAGTGACGCGGCCCGCTGCCGTCCAGCCCTGGCCGCGGCGGACGAGCGGACCGGGTATGACGAGTTCCCCGGGAAGCGTACCGGGCAAATACAACGGAGCGCCGTCCGGCAAGGCGGCCACGCCGTCCGCGTCGGCCCCGAGCGAGCCGACGCGGACCGGGTTAGCTGCCGAAGGCGTTGAGGCCAGTCTGAGCGCGGCCAAGGATCAGCGCATGCACGTCGTGCGTGCCCTCGTACGTGTTGACCGCCTCCAGGTTCATGACATGGCGGATGACGTGGTACTCGTCGGAGATCCCGTTGCCCCCGTGCATGTCGCGCGAGGCGCGGGCAATCTCGATCGCCTTGCCGCAGTTGTTGCGCTTCATCAGACTGATCATCTCCGGCGCGGCGGCGCCCTCGTCCATCAGCCGCCCGAGCCGGAGCGCGCCCTGCAGGCCGAGCGTGATGTCGGTCTGCATGTCGGCCAGCTTCTTTTGAATGAGTTGGGTGGCGGCCAGCGGCCGGCCGAACATCATCCGCTGCATCGTATAGTCGCGGGCGGCGTGCCAGCAGAACTCGGCAGCGCCGAGAGCGCCCCAGCTTATGCCGTAACGGGCGTTGTTCAGGCAGGAGAACGGCCCGCGCAGGCCCTTGACATGCGGCAGCTCGTTCTCGGCCGGCACGAACACGTCCTGCATCATGATCATGCCGGTGGTGCTGGCGCGAAGCGAGAACTTGCCCTCGATCTTCGGCGCGTCCAGCCCGGCCATCCCTTTCTCCAGGATGTAGCCGCGGATGTCCCCTTCGTCGTTCTTGGCCCAAACGACGAACACGTCCGCCAGCGGGCTGTTGGTGATCCACGTCTTGGAGCCGGTGACCAGGAAGCCGCCATCGACGGCCTTGGCGCGCGTCCTCATGCTGGCCGGGTCGGAGCCGGCGTCGGGCTCGGTCAAGCCGAAGCAGCCGACAAATTCGCCGGTGCGGAGCTTGGGCAGGAAACGGTCCTTCTGGTTCTCGGACCCGAACGCCCAGATCGGGTACATCACCAGGGAGGACTGCACGCTGAAGGCGCTGCGATAGCCGCTGTCCACGCGCTCGACCTCGCGGGCGATCAGCCCGTAGGCGACGTAGCCGACCCCGGCGCAGTCGTGGCTGTCGAGGGTTGCGCCCAGGAAGCCCATCTCGCCCATCTCGTTCATGATCTCGCGGTCGAACCGCTCATGCCGGTTGGCCTCGAGAACGCGCGGAAACAGCTTGTCCTGGCAATAATCATGCGCCGCGTCCCGCATCGCGCGCTCATCCTCGGTAAGCTGGCCGTCCAGCAACAGCGCGTCGTCCCACCGGAACGGCCCGAGCTTCTTGTAATTAGACGGGCGGCTGCGCTCGGCAGCGGCTTCGGGCTTCTGAACCGGGGCGACGACATTCATGCGGACGATCCTTGTTGTTCGGCCTTATTGTTCGGCGTCCGGCCTCCCCGGCGCCGAGGATTGCTTCATCGGCGAGCGTAGCAGCATGAACGCGGGCACGTCTTCCCCGAAACCGCGCACGGCCGGACCAAGGTCGTCATCTCGGCGATGCCGGCGCGGGTCGTCTCGGCCGCGTCGGGGCGCGTCGTCGCGGTAACGCCGCGGCTCGGCATCGCGGGGGCGCCGCGGCTCGGCCGGCATGACCGGCAACGGCGCGGCGATCTCCGGCTGCGGCGCCTGCTCCGGGGCCGTCTGCACGGGCTCGGCCTTGCGGCTCCGGCTCCGGCGAGGCTTGGCGGCGCGCTCCTCCGGCTCCTTTGCCGCGGGTTTCGCCTTGGCCGGCGCCTTGGCCCGGCCCCGGCGGCGGCGCCCGTCCCCCTCGGCGAATGGCAGCGTGTCCATCCCTTCGATCACGAACCGCGGGATCTCGGCCCCGACCAGCTTCTCGATCGCCTCGACGAACGCGCGGTCGTCCGGCGTTGCCAGGCTGAACGCGTGGCCGGTCAGCCCGGCCCGGCCGGTGCGCCCGATCCGATGCACATAGTCCTCGGCATGGATCGGCACGTCGAAGTTGAACACGTGGCTCAGGCCGCCGATGTCGAGCCCGCGGGCAGCCACGTCGCTGCATACCAGCAGGCGGATGTCCCCGGCCTTGAAGCGGCCGAGCGTGGCAAAGCGTTCCGGCTGGCTCATGTCGCCATGCAACTGCCCGACGCTGAACTCATGCCGCTTGAGCGACTTGTAGAGAATGTCGACATCGCGCTTGCGGTTGCAGAAAATCAGCGCGTTCTGCACCGACTGGCTGGCGATCAGCCGCCGCAGCGCCTCCCGCTTGTCGAGCTCGTTGACGATCGTCAGCCCGGCGATGATGGTCGTGGCGATGCTCGCCGGGCGGCTGACGGTGATCTCCTTCGGGTTGCTGAGGAACGCGTCGGCCAGCCGCTTGATCTCGGGCGCCATCGTGGCGCTGAAGAACAGCGTCTGGCGCGTCTGCGGCAGGAAGCCGACGATCTTCTCCACGTCCGGGATAAAGCCCATGTCGAGCATCCGGTCGGCCTCGTCGATCACCAGCGTTTTCACGTCGGTCAGCAGCAGGCCGCCGCGCTCGAACAGGTCCATCAGCCGTCCGGGCGTCGCGATCAGCACGTCGACCCCGCGCATCAGCGCATCTTTCTGTTCGGTCATGCTCTCGCCGCCGATCAGCAACGCATGGTTGAGCTTGAGGTGCTTGCCGTATTGGACGAAATTTTCCGCCACCTGCAGCGCCAGTTCCCGAGTCGGCTCCAGGATCAGGCTGCGCGGCATCCGGGCACGGGCCCGCCCGCTTGAAAGGATGTCGAGCATCGGCAGCACAAAGCTCGCCGTCTTTCCGGTGCCGGTCTGGGCGCAGCCCAGCACGTCCCGGCCCATCAGCACGGTCGGGATGGCCTGGAACTGGATCGGCGTCGGGCTTCGATACCCCTTCTCGGTCAGCGCCTGCATGATTTCCGCGGAAAGGCCGAGCTCGACGAACGTCGCCTCCGGCTCCTCGGCGGACGCCTCCGCCGCCGGCATCGGCTGCTCAGGCAGCGCCTCGACCGGACGCGCCGTCTCCGTCTCGGTGGTTGTCTCCGGTGCGGCGTGCATAGTATCATCCGCCATAGCGGTGTTGGTCTGGATCAAGCGAAAGGTCTCGTTTCATCAACGGGTGATAGCGCCCCACCGAAACCAGTGCCGAGCGACAGGCGCGCATACAGTGTGCGCGTGAGTGCCATATCGTGAAACAGCCCTTGAAAGTCAACCGCAGCGGACGCATGGCCCGCAGCACCAGGAGGATTAACTTGAGATTCGCGCATCGGGCCGCTGGCGAGACGGCGATTGCAACCAAGACGCCCATCAGCGCGTCATGCCGCTCATGAACGATACGCTAAAGAAACCTGTCGAGCCGCTGCCGATCGCGGACTATGCGCTGATCGGCGACTGCTCGACCTCGGCTCTGGTCGGGCGTAACGGGAGCATCGATTGGCTGTGCCTGCCACGGTTCGACAGCCCCGCCTGCTTCGCCGCCCTGCTCGGCACGCCGGAGAACGGCCGCTTCCTGATCGCGCCGCAAAAGCCGGGCAAGCCCGCGACCCGGCAGTACCGCGACGGCACGCTGGTGCTCGAAACCCTGTTCAAGACCTCGGACGGCGAGGTCGCGGTGATCGACTTCATGATCCCCAACGCCGCCAACAACAGCTTGGTGCGGATCGTCGAGGGGCGGAAGGGCGCCGTCGCGATGCGCCTTGAGCTGTCGATCCGGTTCGATTACGGGGTTACGATCCCCTGGGTGACGCACCGCGAGGGGGGCAACGGCGTCGTGGCAATCGCCGGGCCGTCGATGGTGGTGCTGCGCACGCCGGTGGCGCTTGAGGGCAAAGACCTCAAGACGGTGGCCAAGTTCACCGTCAGGAAGGGCGAGCGCGTGCCCTTCGTGCTGACCTACGGGCCGTCCCACCTGCCGTTGCCGCTCAGCCCCGACACCGAGGACGCGCTGTATTCAACCGAGTCCTATTGGTCGGCGTGGTCGGGCCGCTGCAAATACGACGGCCCCGCCGCCGACATGGTGAAGCGCTCGCTCTTGGTGCTCAAGGCGCTGACCTACGCGCCCACCGGCGGCATCGTGGCCGCCCCCACTGCCTCCTTGCCCGAGGCGCTGGGCGGCACGCGCAACTGGGACTACCGCTACTGCTGGCTGCGCGACGCGGTCATCACCCTGTTCTCGTTCATGGGCGCCGGATACGCCGAGGAAGCGCAGTCCTGGGCACGCTGGCTGCACCGCAGCGTCGCCGGCAGCCCGCAGCAGTTGCAGATCATGTACGGCATCGCCGGCGAGCGCCGGCTCGATGAATACGAGCTGCCGTGGCTCGCCGGCTATCAGGGCGCTTCTCCAGTCCGCATCGGCAACGCGGCGGCCGGGCAGTTGCAGTTGGACGTGTTCGGCGAGGTGATGGCCGCGCTGCACCACGCGCGCAAGACCGGCCTGCTGGAGGAGATCGAGACCTGGTCGGTGCAGCGCGCGATCCTGGAGCACCTGGAAACGGTGTGGGAGCAGCCGGACGAGGGCATGTGGGAAACCCGCGGCGGGCGGCGGCATTTCACGTTCAGCAAGGTGATGGCGTGGATGGCCTTCGACCGCGGCATCGCCGACGCCGAGGGCTACGGCTTCGAAGCCCCGCTCGACCGCTGGCGCGCGGCGCGGCAGCGCATCCACGGCCTCGTCTGGGAGCAGGGTTTCGACAAGGACCGCACCACCTTCCTGCAGAGCTTCGGCGACCCGGCGCTCGACGCAAGCCTGCTGATGCTGCCCGCCACCGGCTTCATCGAGGCCAACGACCCGCGCATGGTCGGCACGGTCGCCGCGATCGAGAAGGAGCTTCTCGTGGACGGCTACGTGCTGCGTTACCACACCGGCAAGGTCGAGGACGGCCTGCCCGCGGGCGAAGGCGCGTTCCTGGCCTGCAGTTTCTGGCTCGCCTCGATGCTGCACCAGCAGGGCCGGACCGAGGAAGGGCGCGCGATGTTCGAGCGCCTGGTCGGGCTCTGCAACGACGTCGGCCTGCTCAGCGAGGAGTATGACCCGCGCGCAAAACGTTTTACGGGAAATTTTCCGCAAGCCTTCAGCCACGTGGCGCTGGTGACGACGGCCATGCGGCTGGCGGGCCGCCCGCTCGATGCGACCACGGAGATCCCCGACGAGCGTGTCGTGCGCAAGCGGACCCGGCAGCAGCTCGAAGGCGCGCGGGACGCGCCGAGGCAGGCGCCGCTCGGGTCAGGCGGCTCCGCGCCCTTGGCAGCCCAGGGCGACGACTCCTAAGGGGCGACGCGGATGGCTGCTTTGGCTACGGCCGCACTCAACCATGTTCGCGGCGCGCTCTGTCTCCTGCTCCTGCTGACCCTCGCGTCGGCGCACGCCCGAGCGCAAACGCCGCTCGACCTCGTCCCGCCGCAGTTCACCAAGCGCGAGCTGGTGATCGGCACGAAACAGGCGCCGCCGTTCGCGATGAAGGACGGCGGCGGCGAATGGCACGGGATCAGCATCGACCTGTGGCGCCGCATCGCCGACGAACTGCACCTGCGCTTCCGGTTCGAGGAAACCGATCTCAAGGGACTTATCGAAGGCGTGGCCGACAAGCGGTTCGACGCCGGGGTCGCGGCGCTGACCATCACCGCGGAACGCGAGGCGACGGTGGACTTCAGCCAGCCTTTCTTCGCATCCGGGCTCGGCATCGCCGTGCCGATCTCGGAGGATGGCTGGTGGCCGGTCGTGCGCAGCATGTTCTCGCTGGCCTTCGTCCAGGTCGTGCTAGCCTTGTCGGCGCTGCTCGCGGGGGTCGGGTTCGTCATCTGGCTGTTCGAGCGGCGGCACAACGCGCAATTCGGCGGCCATATGTTCAAGGGCCTGGGCGCCGGGTTCTGGTGGTCGGCGGTGACGATGACGACGGTCGGCTACGGCGACAAGGCGCCGACGACCGTGCCGGGCCGGCTGCTGGCGGTGGCCTGGATGTTCGCCTCCGTGATCCTGATCTCGACCTTCACCGCCGGCATCACCAGCGCGCTGACGGCCAGCAAGCTGACCGGGCGGGTGCAGGTGCTCGGCGACCTGCATTCAGTGATCGTCGGCGCGGTGGGCGACTCGACCAGCGCGGAGTACCTGACCGCCGAGAAAATCCAGTTCTCGCGTTACGAGGACGGCCCGGCGGCATTGCGGGCGCTGCAAGCAGGCGGGATCGATGCCGTGGTGTATGACCGGCCGCTCCTGGTCTGGATGGTGAAGCAGGATTTCGCCAAGTCGCTCCGGGTGCTGCCGGTCAAGTTCGACAGCCAGACCTACGGCATCGCGCTGCCGATCGGCAGCACGTTGCGCGAGCCGGTTGACCGGGCCTTGCTGGAGCAGATCCATAGCCAGTGGTGGCAAGACCTGGTGTTCCGTTTCCTGGGCCAGCGGATCTAGCTGCTTCCCGGCCCGTACAGCAGGTCCGGCAGCACGAGCGAGATCCAGGGCACGTAGGTGATCAGCACGAGGAACGCGACCAGGATCATCAGCCAAGGAAACGAGGCCCGCGCCACCGAGAGCAGCGGCATCCCGGTGATGCCGGAGGCGACGAACAGGTTGAGGCCGACCGGCGGCGTCACCATGCCGATCTCCATGTTGACCACCATCAGCACGCCCAGATGGACCGGATCGATGCCGAGCCGGACCGCGATCGGGAAGATGATCGGCACCAGGATCAGGATGATGGCGGACGGCTCCATGAAGTTGCCGGCGACCAGCAGCATGACGTTGACGATGATCAGGAACTGCCAGGGCTGCAGCCCGGCGGCGAGCAGTTGGGCCGCGATGGATTGCGGGATCTGCTCCGTGGTGAGCACGTGGGCGAACAGGAAGGCGCTGCTGATGACGAACATCAGCATGGTGGTGGTCCGCGCGGAGTCGGTCAGGACGCGGGGGATGTCGCGGGGCTTGAGGTCGCGGTAGATGAACAGGGCGACGACGAAGGCGTAGACGGCGGAGACGGCGGCGGCCTCGGTGGGGGTGAACACGCCGCCGTAGATGCCGCCCAGCACGAGCACGATCAGCAGCAGGCCCCAGACGGCGCGGCCGAACAGGAGGCCGCGCTCGGGCCAGGAGGCCTTCGCCTGGCGGGGCAGGTTCTTGACGCGGGCGGAGACGTAGATGGCGGCCATCAGCAGCAGGCCGAGCAGGATGCCGGGGATGACGCCGGCGATGAACAGCCGGCCGACGGAGGTCTCGGTGGCGGCGGCGTAGACGACCATGACGATGGAGGGCGGGATCAGTATGCCCAGCGTGCCGGCGTTGACGATCACGCCCGTCGCGTAGTCCTGCGTGTAGCCGAGGCGGACCATCCCGGCGATGACGATGGAGCCGATGGCGACGACGGTGGCCGGGCTGGAGCCGGAGACGGCGGCGAACAGGATGCAGGCCATGACGGAGGCGATGGCGAGGCCGCCGGGCAGATGGCCGACGCAGGCGGCGGCGAAATCGATCATCCGCTTGGCGACGCCGCCGGTGGTGAGGAAATTGCCAGCCAGGATAAAGAACGGGATGGCGAGCAGGGTGGGCGATTGCGCGGCGTCGAGGAACTTGAGCGACAGGGAAGCGAGGCTGTCGTAGGCGAAGAACAGGATGGTGAGGGTGGATGACAGCCCGAGGGCGATGGCGATGGGCATGCCGATCGCCATGAAGGCGAACAGGGCGGCGAAGAGGAACAGGGCGGTCATCGGGTGCTGCGGTGCACGTCGTCGCCGCCCATCATGCCGATGGTGTCGGCGGCCTCATCGGCGAGGTCGAAGCCGGCGGATTGGCCGCTGGCGATGCGCCAGGCCTGTTCGAGCAGGCGGACGACCAGCAGCAGGAAGCCGAGCGGCAGGCAGAGGGTGAGCACCCAGCGGGCGACGGGAATGTCCTGCGCGTTGATGCCGAGGCGATACAGCTTATAGTCGTAAATGTAGGAGCCGTAGAGCATCAGCGCGGCGAACAGCAGGCAGAGTGCTACGGCGGCCAGGCCTACGGCGCGGCGGGCGGGCATGGACAGCAGCTTGACCCCGGCGTCAATGCCGATGTGGGAATGGGTGCGGATGCCGTAGGAGACGCCGAGCAGCACCAGCCAGGCGAACAGGTAGGTCGTGCCTTCCAGCGCCCAGAGCAGGCCGGAGTTAAAGACGTAGCGCAGCACGACCTGGGTGAAGGTGAGGATCGTCATGGCGGCGAGGAGGAAGGCCATGAGACCTTCCTCCAAATGCTCGATCAAGCGGCGCAACATGCGGTGGAAATCAGCTGGTGCTGGCGTTCCGGGCGGCGTTGACGACATCGGCGCCGATGCCCGGCGTGAACTTCTTCCACACCGGCTCCATCGCCTTCTTCCAATCCGCCCGTTCTTGCTTGGTCAGCTCATGGATGGTCACGCCGTTGCTGGACTTGATCTTGGCGCGCGCCTCCTCGTTCAGCTTGTTGGCGATGTCGTTGTTGACCTTGGTCGCCTCGTCGAGCGCCTGTTTCAAGCCCTTCTTGATGTCGGGCGGCAGGCCGTCCCACCATTCGGCGTTGACGACGACGGCGTAGTCGATCAGGCCGTGGTTGGATTCGGTGAAGTCGCTTTGGACTTCCTGGTATTTCTGGCTGTAGCAGTTCGACCAGGTGTTCTCCTGGCCGTCGACGGTGCCGACCTGGAGCGCCTGGTAGACCTCGGCAAAGGCCATCTTCTGCGGCACCGCGCCGACCGCTTCGAACTGGGCCACGAGGACGTCGGAGTTCTGCACCCGGAACTTCAGCCCCTTCGCATCCTGCGGCTCGACCAGCGGCTTCTTGGCCGAGAGCTGCTTGAGGCCGTTATGCCAGTAGGTCAGGCCGAGCAGGCCCTTGTCCTTGAACGAGGACAGCAGGCTCTGGCCCACGTCGCTGGCTTGGAACTTGTCCACCGCCTCCATGTCGTCGAACAGGAACGGCAGGTCGAACACCTGCAGCTTCTTGGTGTAGCGGTCGAACTTCGACAGCGACGGCGCGATCATCTGCACGTCCCCGAGCGCCAGAGCCTCCATCTCCTTCGCGTCGCCGTAGAGCTGCGAGTTGGGGTAGACCTCGACCTTGACTTTGCCGGGCAGCAAGGCCTCGGCGCGCTCCTTGAACTTGAGCGCGGCTTGGCCTTTGGGGGTGTTGTCGGCCACGACATGGGTGAACTTGATCGTCATCGGCGCGGCATGGACCGCCCCGGCAAACAGCGCGGCCGCAGCGGCAGCCATCATAAGTAGACGCATGGTTTACTCCCGAATTGCGCGCGCCGAAGTCGATCCGCTCGCGGCATGAACGCGATTGAGCGCGCACTTAACGGAAGGGTGCGCCGCAGCACAACCGATTAATGGCTGATGGCGCTAATCATCGCCCGAGTAGGCCGGCGCCCCCCGGAACTCCGATGCGACGGCGATCCGCTCGCGCTTGCCGCCGCTGAGCCGTTCCAGCGCCAGGTAGACCACGGGCGTCGTGTACATCGTCAGCAGTTGCGAGAAGACCAGGCCGCCCACGATGGCGACGCCCAGCGGCTGGCGCAGTTCGGAGCCGGTGCCGGCCGACAACGCCAGCGGCAGCGCGCCGAGCAGCGCGGCCAACGTCGTCATGGTGATCGGGCGGAACCGCTCCAGGCAGGCCTCGTGGATGGCCTGCTCCGGAGACAGCCCCCGGTCGCGCTCCGCCTCGAGGGCGAAATCGACCAGGATGATGGCGTTCTTCTTGACGATGCCCATCAGCAGCACGATGCCGATGATCGACAGCACGCTCAGGTCCGTGCCGGTGGCGAGCACGGCCAGCAACGCGCCGACGCCGGCGGAAGGCAGCGTGCTGAGGATGGTGAGCGGGTGGATCAGGCTCTCGTACAGCACGCCGAGGACGATGTAGATCGTGACCAGGGCGGCGCCGATCAGCATGGGCTGGGTCGAGAGCGACTTCTGCAGGAACTTGGCGTTGCCCGAGAACGCGGTGCGGATGGTGTCCGGCATCCGCAATTCGCGCGCGGTCTCGGCGACGATGTTGATCGCGTCGCCCTGGGAGGTGCCGGGCTTGAGGTTGAAGCTGATCCGCGCCGCGGGGAACTGGCCCTGGTGCCGCACCGAGAGCGGGGCGGTGTTGATCTCGGTCTTGGCGACGCTGGTGAGCGGGACCTGCGTGCCATTGGCGCCCGGCACGTAGAGGTGGCTCAGCATCGAGGGATCGCGCGTCAGCTCCGGCAGGGTTTCCAGCACGACGCGGTACTGGTTGCGCTGGGTGTAGATGATCGACACCTGGCGCTGCGAATAGGCGTTGCTCAAGGCGCTGTCGATCGCGCCGACCGAGACGCCGAGCCGGGCCGCCTTCTCCCGGTCGATCACCACCTCGGCTTGCGGGCCGGAGCGGTCCTGGTCGGTGGTGACGTCCTCGATGCCGGGCTTGCCGCGCAGGGCGTCCTGCAGCTTGAGCGCCCAGCGGCGGAGCTCGCCGATGTCCTGGTCCAGCAGCACGAACTGGAACGAGCTGCCGTCCGAGCCGCCGCCGCCGCGCAGGTCCTGCGAGGAGTAGAGGTAGGTCTCGACCCCGGCCATCTGCTTGAGCTTCGGGCGCAGGCGGGCGATGACCTCCTCGCCGCTGACATGGCGCTCGCCGAGCGGCTTGAGGCTGATGGTCAGCCGGCCGCGGTTGATGCTGGACCAGCCCGAGGTGATGCCGATGGTGCTGCCGACGCTCTCGACCGCCGGGTCGGACAGAATGACGTCCACGACCCGGCGCTCCCGCTCGGCCATGCCCTGGAAGCTGATGTCGGGGCTGGCCAGCGTGTTGCCTGACAGCAACCCGGTGTCCTGGATCGGCAGGAAGCCTTTCGGGACGTAGCGGTAAAGCCCGACGGTGGCGAAGACGAGGCCGATGGTGACCGCGAGCATCAGCTTGCGCCAGCGCAGCGCCCAGGCGAGCGTGCGGGCGTATTGGCCGATGACCCAGGCGAATCCGCGGTCGATGCGGGCGTCGATGCGCGCCCAAGGCCCCCAGGGCGCGCGGGCCGGGATGAAGCGCCCGCACATCATCGGCGTCAACGTCAGGGAAACGACGGCGGAGATGCCGATGGAGACGGCCAGCACGGTCGCGAACTCGTGAAACAGCTTGCCGAGCAGCCCGCCCATGAACAGGATCGGGATGAACACGGCGACCAGCGAGACGCTGATGGAGATGACGGTGAAACCGATCTGCTTCGCCCCGGCGAACGCCGCTTCGAGCGGGGGGAGGCCTCGCTCCTGGTGCCGATGGATGTTCTCGATCATGACGATGGCGTCGTCGACCACGAAGCCGACGGCGATGGTGAGCGCCATCAGCGAGAAGTTGTTGATGCTGAAGCCGAGCAGGTACATCGTCCCCAACGTGCCGGAGATGCTGAGCGGCACCGTGACCGCGGCGGCGAGCGTCGGCACCAGGCGGCGCATGAACAGGGCGACGACCATCAGCACGAGGGCGACGCTGATCAGCAGGGTGAACTCCACCTCGCCCACGCTGGCGCGGATGGTGGTGGTGCGGTCGGTGAGGATCGTGACGTCGATGCCGGCGGGAATCCATTTAAGGAGCTGCGGCAGCGCCTGCTTGATGCGGTCAACCGTGTCGATGACGTTGGCGCCGGCGGTCTTGGTGATGTTGAGCAGGATCGCCGGGCGCTTGCCCTCCCAGGCGGCGAGCTTGGTGTTGGAGACGCTGTTGATGACCTGCGCCACGTCGCCGAGGCGGACGATGGCGCCGTTCTTGGATTTCAGCACCAGGCGGGCGTAGTCCTCGGCCTGGGTGATCTGGCCGTTCAGCTCGATGGTTTCGGCGCGGTCCGGGCCGGAGAAGCCGCCGACCGGGCCGTTGACGTTGGCGTTGCGGATGGCGGCGTAGACATCCTGGCTGCTGAGGCCCGCCGCCTTGAGCGCTCCCGGGTCGAGGCGGACGCGGACGGCCGGCTGCTCCGCGCCGTTCACCTGCACCTGCGCCACGCCTTCGATCTGGCTCAGGCGCTGGGCGAGGATGGTGTCGGCGGCGTCGTAGACCTGGGCAGTGGCGAGCTCGTTGCTGGTGAGCGACAAGGTCAGGATCGGCGATTCGGCCGGGTTGAACTTGCGGTAATAGGGGCGGGTGGGCAGGTCGGACGGCAGGTCGGTGTAGGCGGCGTTGATGGCGGCCTGCACGTCGGCGGCGGCGGCGTCGATCGGGCGGTCGATGTCGAACTGGACAACGATGGAGGCCGCGCCCGCGCTGTTGATGCTGGTGATCTCGTCGACGCCGGGGATCTCGCCGAGGCGGCGTTCCAGCGGGGCGGCGATGCTGGCGGCGATGGTCTCGGGGCTGGCGCCGGGCCGGGCGGCGAACACGACGATGGTGGGGATGTCGACGCTGGGCAGCGAGGCGACGGGCAGGAAGCGGGCGGCGACGATGCCCGTCAGCATCAGCCCGAGCGCCAGCAGCATGGTGGCGACCGGGCGCTGAATAAAGGGCGCCGAGACGCTGAGGGGGCGGGGGCCTTGCATCCTACTCGGCCGCGACGCGCTGGGAGCGGCTGAAGCGGGCGCGGAGCCGCTCGAAGAACAGGTAGATGACGGGGGTGGTGTAGAGGGTGAGCACCTGGCTCAGCAGCAGGCCGCCGACGATGGTGACGCCGAGCGGGTAGCGCAGCTCGGAGCCGGTGCCGTTCTCGATCACTAGCGGCAACGCGCCCAGCAGGGCGGCGGCGGTGGTCATCATGATCGGGCGGTAGCGCAGCGCGCAGGCCTCCTCGATGGCCGCGCGCGACGAGAGGCCGCGGTCGCGCTCCGCCTCGATGGCGAAGTCGATCAGGATGATGGCGTTCTTCTTCACGATGCCCATGAGCAGGACGATGCCGACCAGGGCGACGAGGGACAAATCCTGCCCGGCCAGCATCAGCGCCAGCAGCGCGCCGATGCCGGCGGACGGCAGGGTGCTGATGATGGTGATGGGGTGGATGGTGCTCTCGTAGAGGACGCCGAGGACGATGTAGATCACCACCACGGCGGCGAGGATCAGCCAGGGCTCGCTGGCCAGGCTGGTTTCGAACTCGGCCGCGTCGCCGGAGTAGCTGCCGACGATCGTGCCAGGCAGGCCGATGTCGGCCTCCGCCCGGCTCACCGCATCGACGGCGTGGCTGAGGCTGGCGCCCTGGGCCAGGTTGAAGCTGATGGTGACGGAGGGGAACTGCGATTGGTGGGTGATGGCGAGCGGGGCGGTCGTCCGCGTCACGGTGGCGATGGCCGACAGCGGGACTTGGGTGGTGCCAACCGTTGATGGCGAGGCCGTCCCGCCGGAAGAGGCGTTGCTGGAGCTGTTGGCCGAGCCCGCGGAAACGCCGGAGGCGGGCACGCGGAGGCGGAGCAACGAGGCGGGGTCGGCTTGCCAGGCCGGGTTCGCCTCCAGCACGACGCGGTACTGGTTGGCCTGGCCGAAGATGGTGCTGATCTGGCGCTGGCCGAAGGCGTCGTACAGCGTGTCCTGCACCGCCTGCATGTTGACGCCGAGACGCATGGCGGCGTCGCGGTCCACCTCGACGCGGGTGGCGAAGCCGTCCGTTTGCTGGTCGGTAGCCACGTCCTGCAGGCCGGGCTCCTGCCGCAGCCTGTCCACCAGGCGCGGGGCCCAGAGGGCAAGCTCGCGCGGATCGGTGTCCATCAGGGTGTACTGGAACTGGGTGCGGCTGATGCGGGCGCCGATCTGGATGTCCTGCACCGGCTGCATGAACACCGACATGCCCGGCACCCCGCTCATCGCCTGTTGCAGCCGGTCGATCACGACTTGCGCGGGCGCGCGCTCGGCGCGGGGCTTGAGCGCGATGGTGAGACGCCCGGTATTGGGCGTGGCGTTGATCGCGCCGGCGCCGACGAACGAGGTGACGCCGGCAACGGCGGGGTCGTTCTGCGCGGCTGCCGCCATCTGCGCTTGCAGCCGGGCCATGCGCGGGATGGAGGCGCTCTGCGCGGCCTCGGTGACGGCGACGATGACGCCGGTGTCCTGCTGGGGGAGGAAGCCTTTCGGGATGACGACGTAGAGGATGATGGTGCCGGCCAAGGTGAGGACGGCCACCAGAAGCGTGAGGCCCTGGAAGCGGAGCGCGACCATGAGGGTGCGGCGATACAGGCGGGCGGAGGCGTTGAAGCCGTGCTCGAACCAGGCAGTGAGGCGGCTCGGGCGCTCGTCGGCGCGGAGGAACCGGCCGCACATCATCGGCGTGAGGGTCAGCGAGATGACGGCGGAGACGACGACCGACGTGCTGAGCACGACGGCGAACTCGTTGAACAAGCGGCCGACGACGCCGCCCATGAACAAGAGCGGGATGAAGACTGCGACCAGGCTCACGGTCAGCGAGACGATGGTGAAGCCGATCTGCGACGCGCCGCGGTAGGCGGCCTGGAGCGGGGGGACGCCCTGCTCGATGTAGCGGACCACGTTCTCGATCATGACGATGGCGTCGTCGACTACGAAGCCGGTGGCGACGGTCAGCGCCATCAGGCTCAGATTGTCGATGCTGTAGCCGCACAGCGCCATGACGCCGAAGGTGCCGACCAGCGAGAGGGGCAGGGCGACGGCGGGGATCAGAGTGGCGCGGGCGCTGCGCAGGAACAGGTAGATCACGAACACCACGAGGCCGATGGCGATGGCGAGCGTGAGCTGCACGTCCGCGACCGAGGCGCGGATGGTGCCGGTGCGGTCGACCACCACCTGCATGGCGACCAGCGCCGGGATCGCGTTCTGCAGGCTGGGCAGCGCCTCCTTGATGGCGGCGACGGTGGCGACGATGTTGGCGCCGGGCTGGCGCTGGATGTCGAGCACGACCGCCGGGTGGCCGTCATACCAGCCGGCGACGCGGTCGTTCTCCACGCCGGCGACGACGCTGCCCACGTCCGACAAGTGGACGGGGGCGCCGTTGCGCCAGGCGACGACGAGGCTCTTGTAGGCGTCCGGGGAGACGAGCTGGTCGTTGGCGCCGAGCGCGTAGGCCTGGCGGGGGCCGTCGAAGCCGCCCTTGGCGCCGTTGACGTTGGCGGCGGCGACGGCGGTGCGCACGTCCTCCAGGCTCAGCCCGTAGGCGGCGACGCGGGCCGGGTCGACGCGGACGCGCACGGCGGGGCGCTGGCCGCCCTGGACCGTTACCTTGCCCACGCCCGGGATCTGGCTGAGCTTGGGTTGCAGGATGGTGTCGGCGGCGTCGCTGATGCGGTCGATCGGGATGCTGTCGGAGGTCAGCGCCAGCGAGATGATGGGCGCGTCGGCCGGGTTCACCTTGGCGTAGACCGGCGGGTAGGGCAGGTTGTTCGGCAGGGTGCCGGCGGAGGCGTTGATAGCTGCCTGTACGTCCTGGGCGGCGCTGTCCATATCGCGGTTGAGGCCGAATTGCAGCGTGATCTGGCTGGTGCCCTCGCTGCTGGTGCTGGTCATGCTCTTCAGGCCGGTGATCTGGCCGAATTGCCGCTCCAGCGAGGCGGTGATGAGCGTCGCCACCGTGTCCGGCCCGGCGCCGGGAAGCTGGGTGGTGACCTGGATGGTGGGGAAATCGACCTCGGGCAAGGCCGCGACCGGGAGCGCGCGGTAGCCCAGGATGCCGGCCAGCATGACCGCGACCGCCAGCAGCCAGGTGGCGATCGGCCGGGCGATGAACGGGGCGGAGATGTTCACGGCCCGCTACCCGGCCCGGCGGCCGCGGCGCTGCGCCGTCCCCGGGGCCGAACGGTCCCTCGGCGCGGCCTCGGGGGCGTTGCCGTCCGGCCCGGCAACCGCGACCTTGCTGTCGTCGTTCAGGCGCTGCGCGCCGTCCGTGACCACCGTCTCGCCCGCGGCCACGCCCCGCTCGATCACGGCAAGCTGCTGGCTCTCGTGGCCCACCTCGACGGGCGCGCGCTTGACGCTGTTGTCCGGGTTGATGACGAACACGTAGGGGCCTTTGGGGCCGCGCTGCACCGCGGCCGTCGGCACGGCGGTGACGCCGCGCTGGGTTTCGGCCAGCATCCGCACGTTGACGAAGCCGCCCGGCCAGAGGCGCAGCGCGGCATTTGGAAAGGTCGCTTTCAGCTTGATGGTGCCGGTGGCGGGGTCGACCTGGTTGTCCAGCACCGCCAGCTTGCCGCGGTCCAGAGCCTTGCCGCTGGCGCCGCTTTGCAAGGCCAGCACCTCGGGCATCCCGTCCTGCATGGCGGCGCTGACGGCGGGCAGGGATTGCTGCGGCAGGGTGAAAACGACCGAGATCGGCTGCAGCTCGGTCAGCACCGTGATCGGGGTCGCGTCGCCCGGATGCACGATGTTGCCGGCGTCGACCTGGCGGATGCCGACGCGGCCGTCGAACGGGGCCTTGATGACCGTGTAGCTGAGCTGGGTCTTTGCCGTGTCGATCTGCGCCTGGTCGCCGCGGACCTGCGCTTCAAGCTGCGCCACCTGGGCGCGGGCGGTGTCGGCCTGCTGGGCGCTGCTGTAGGCGGTCTTGGCCAGCTTGTCGTAGCGGGCGGCGTCGAGCTTGGCGTTCTGCAGGTTGGCCTGGTCCTGCTGCTTCTTGGCGGTGGCGGAGTCGAGGCTGGCC
Organism: Acetobacteraceae bacterium; assembly: GCA_965217935.1. Taxonomy (GTDB): domain Bacteria; phylum Pseudomonadota; class Alphaproteobacteria; order Acetobacterales; family Acetobacteraceae; genus JBBROS01. The sequence continues at coordinate 3,635,809 of OZ244581.1, forward strand.
TGATAGGGGCGGGGGTCGATGCGGGCGAGCACGTCGCCTTGCTTCACGTCCTGGCCTTCGGTGAAATCCACCTCGGTCAGCGGACCGTCGATCATCGGGCGGATCTGCGCCTCGTTGTAGGCCTGCACCGTGCCGAGGCCGTCGAGGTAGATCGGCACGTCGCGCAATTCCGCTTTGGCGGCGAGCACGGGCACGGGCGTCTTATCGCCGTGCTTGCCGCCGCCGCCGGCGCCGAAGCTCGCCTGCTGCTCGGCGACTGGCCGCGTATACCACCAATAGGTGACGCCGCCCGCCGCGGCGAGCAGCACGAGGACGAGGATGAGGCGCCTCATGCCGGCGCCCGGTTCCGCCAGCCGCCGCCCAGCGCCTTATACAGGTTCACCAGCGCCTGGAACCGCGCCAGCCTGATCTGCGTGAGCAGGTCGAGGTCGTTGTAGAGCGTCTGCTGCGTGTTGAGGGAGGTGATGATGTCGATGGTCCCGGCCTGGAGCTGCGCGTTGGCGATGTCGGCGGAGCGTTGCGCCACCTTGATGGCGTCGCGCTCGAGGCGTTCCTGCTCGGCTGCGAACTGCAATGCTGTCAGGGCCTGTTCCACGTCGGTGAAGCTTTGCAGGATCGCCCTGGCGTAGTCGGCGACCAATTCGGCATAGCGGCCCTTCGCTTGTTCGAGCTGCCCGCGCCGGAGCCCGTTATCGAAGATGGGCGCCGTCAGCCCCGCTGCAAGCTGTACCACCAGCGTGCCGGGGCCGGTCAGCGTGCTGAGCGCGGTGCTGGTCAGCCCGCCTTGGGCGGTGAGGGTGACGCTCGGGAAGAAGGCGGCGCGGGCGGCGCGGATGTTGGCGTTGGCGCCGACGAGCAGGGCCTCGGCGCTGGCCACGTCGGGGCGGCGCTGCAGCAGGGCGGAGGGCAGGCCGGGCGCGACGACGGGGTAGGGCAGGTCGTCGAGCGAGCCGCCGCGGACCAGCAGGCGCTCGGGCGGGGTGCCCACCAGGATGCCGAGGGCGATGCGCTGCTGCTCGATCGTGTTGCGCAACTGCGGCAGCGCGGCGACCTGCCCGGCCACCAGCGCCTCCTGCTGCGACACGTCGAGCGCGTTGGCGGTGCCGACCGAGAGCCGGGCGCGGTAGGCGCCGAGGATGCGCCGCGCGTCGGCCAGGTTGCGCTCGGCGACGCGCAAGCGGTCCTGGCCGGCGAGCACCTGGAAGTAGGTGTTGGCGACCGAGGTGACGACGGTGATCGCCACGTTCTCCTGGTCGAAACGGGAGGAGAGGGCGGTGGCCGCCGCGGCCTCGTAGGCGGCACGGTTGCGGCCCCAGAAGTCGACCTCGTAGCTGGCGGCAAGGCCCAGACTGTAGCTGCGGAAGTCGAAATAGCGGGACGCGCCGCCGGTGGGGACGACGCCCGAAGCGGGCGTGCCGGTCGGGATATTGACGAGCGAGCGGCTGCTGCTGCGCCCGCCGGAGCCGGTGCGTTGGTAATCGAAGTTGCCGGTGCCGTTCAGCACGGGGAGCAGCGGCGCGCCGGCGATCCGCGCCTGCGCGTCGGCCTGAACGACGCGGGCGGCGGCTGCGGCGAGGTCGGTGTTGTAGCCGCGGGCGCGGGCGATGAGCTGGTCGAGCTCGTCGGAGCGGAACGCCCGCCACCAGTCCGGCGCGGGCCAGGCCGCCTCGGCGGTGCCGGCGGTGGCGCGGAACGAGGCGGGCAGGTCGAGCGCCGGACGCTTGTAGAACGGCCCGAGGCTGCAGCCCGCGAGGGTGACGCTGCCGAGCAGGACGGCGCGCCGTGCGACGGCTTGGGTCAGTGCCGGCCCCGGTTCAGCGATGCGGCCATCGCGGCGCGGGCGTCGGGCGAGAGAGTGGCCAGGGCCGTCACCAGGCTGTCGTCGAAGTGGGCGGCACTCTCGCGCATGCTGTCCTGCATGGCAACGAGCGCCGCGCGGGCGGCGGCGGGATCGAACGGCTTGCGCCCGATGTCCTGAGCAACCTGCTTGCGGGCGTCGTCGAGGCGGTCCCGGCTCATCTCATACCAGGGGCGTTCCCGGGCCATCGCTTCGCGGAACCCGGCGGCATCGGAGGCGCCCAGGTTCCGGGCCAGGCGGCCGATGATCCGGTCGAAGCCTGGTGATGCTTCGGAGCGGCGGCCCAGAACGGCGGGGGCGGCAAACGCCGCTGCGGCGAAGACGTTGCCGGCCAGCGACGCCCAGAGCAGGCGCGTCCGCCAGGGCTCCAGGAGACGCATCACGGCTCGGCCGCGGCCAGCAGCGCCGAGGAGAGCGTTGCCTGCATCGTGGGGACGGGTCCTGAGATGGGCTCGGCGCCGGCAAGCGTGCCGAGATAGATCCCGGCGGCCGCGCATGCCGCCACGCCGGCCCAGCGCATTGCGGTCGGGATAGGCGTCAACGCACGCCGGATCGACCCTTGCATGCGCGCGAGCCCGGCGTGGTCGGCAGAGATCGTCGCCTCGGAAGCAAGCGCTTCGGCCAGAGCCTGCCGCGCGTCCAAGTCCTGCCGCAGCAGGTTGAGGGCCGCCGCTTGCTCCCTTTGCGGCCAGCCGGCGATGCAGGGGCCGCGCGTGCGAAGCTGCCAGGCAAACTGGCGGCCGGTCATCGGTCCCTCTCGTCGAGGTAGGCGCGGATGGCGCGTCGGCCGCGATGCAGCAGGCCCTCCAGAGCTCTCGCAGATACACTGAGCGCCTGCGCCGCCCGCGCGCCGGACCAGCCTTCGCCGTAGGTGAGAGCAACGGCGGCCCGCTGCCGGGCTGGAAGCGCGGTGATGGCAGCGGCGAGCAGGGCATCCGTCTGGTTGGCCGAGAGCGCGCATTCAGCCGAAGGCGCCGGGTCCGCAACATCGTCCGGGATCCCGGCTGACGGACGTGCGGCGCGGAGCCGGTCGATGGCGGCATTGACGGCGATCCGGTGCAGCCACGTGCTGACGCTGGCCTGGCTGGGGCGGTAGGTCCAGGCGCCGGTCCAGGCGCGGAGCAGGGTGTCTTGCGCGACGTCCTCGGCGGCTGCCGGGTCGCCGGTAACGCGGAGGGCTGCCTGCCGCGGCCGCACCAGGTAGCGCCCGGCCAAGGCGTCGAACGCCGCTCGGTCGCCGGCCGCGGCGGCTTCCAGGAGCAGCTGATCGTTACGGTCGTCGTTCATGGATGTCAGATAGAGGGATCATGCAGATTATACGAGGGCCAGCCCCGGACCCCACGCGGCGCTCATGCTGCACCTGCTTAGCAACAATCTTGCGCGCACCCCGCCGATATGCAAATCAGCATCCGAATGATTGCATAACAGGGGAGGCGCCGGGGTGTCCGACACCATCCTGGAAACCGCCGGGCTCACCCGTGAGTTCCGAGGCTTCATCGCTGTCAACGACGTCGCGCTCAAAATTGAGGCGGGGACGATCCACGCGCTGATCGGGCCGAACGGGGCGGGCAAGACGACGTGCTTCAACCTGCTGACCAAGTTCCTGCCGCCGACGCGGGGCGCCATCCGGTTCAAGGGACGCGACATCACCGGCATGAAGCCGGCCGCCGTGGCCCGGCTCGGCTTGATCCGCAGCTTCCAGATTTCCGCGGTGTTCCCGCATCTGAGCGCCTTGGAGAACGTGCGGATCGCGCTGCAGCGGCGGCGGGGGGCGTCGTTCGATTTCTGGCGGTCGGACACGGTGCTGGACCGGCTGGAGGAGCGTGCGGCCGCGTTGCTGGCCGATGTCGGGCTGGACGGCTATGAGGACACGCCGGCCGCGCTGCTCTCCTACGGGCGCAAGCGGGCGCTCGAGATCGCCACGACGCTCGCGCTTGAGCCGACCATGATGCTGCTCGACGAGCCGACGGCGGGAATGACGCACGAGGACGTCGACCGGATCGTGGCACTGATCCGCCGCATCCGCGCCGGGCGGACAATCCTGATGGTGGAGCACAATCTGAGCGTGGTCGAGGGCCTCTGTGACCGGATCACGGTGCTCGCGCGCGGGCAGGTGCTGGCGGAAGGCGACTACGCGAGCGTCAGCGCCAATCCGGACGTGATCGCAGCCTATCTCGGCTCGGCCGATGCCTGAGGGCGTCGTTTCCCGTGGAGCCATGCTGGCGGTCGAAGGGCTGAACGCCTGGTATGGCGAGAGCCACATCCTGCATGGCGTCGATTTCAACGTTCACGAGGGCGAAGTCGTCACGCTTTTGGGACGCAACGGCGCCGGCAAGAGCACGACCATGAAGAGCATCATGGGCCTGGTGCCGCGCCGTGAAGGCAGCATCCGCTTCAAGGGGCGGGAGACCGCGTCGATGCCGCCCGACGGGGTGGCGAAGGCCGGGATCGCCTTCTGTCCGGAAGAGCGCGGCATTTTCGCCAGCCTCAACGTGACCGAGAACCTGATGCTGCCGCCAGAGATTGCGCCCGGCGGCATGACGGTGGACGAAATCCACGCGCTGTTCCCCAACCTCAAGGAGCGGGCCAGCAGCCAGGGAACGAAACTGAGCGGCGGCGAGCAGCAGATGCTGGCGATCGGCCGCATCTTGCGCACGGGCGCACGTCTGCTGCTGCTCGACGAGCCGACGGAGGGCCTCGCCCCGGTCATCATCCAGCAAATCGGCCACACGATCCGCGAGATCAAGGCCCGCGGCTTCACCGTGCTGCTGGTGGAGCAGAACTTCCGCTTCGCGGCGACCGTGGCGGACCGGCACTACGTCATGGAGCACGGGCGGATCATCGACATGATCGAGAACAGCGATCTGGACTCCAACATGGATAAGCTGCACGACTACCTGGGCGTCTAATTAAATACACAATCCGGAGAAACGTCTCATGCACATCTCTCGACGCGGCCTGGTCGCCGGCGCTGCGGCCCTCCCCCTCATCGGCCAGGCCCGCGCGCAAGGCGGCAAGACACTGAAAGTGGGCGTATTGACGGACCTTTCAGGTCCCTACCAGGACCTAGGCGGGCCGCTCGCGGTGAAGGCGGCGGAGCTGGCGGTCAAGGATTTCGGGGTGGCCGACAAAGGATTCGCCGTCGAGGTGCTGCAGGCGGATCATCAGAACAAGGCCGACATCGGCGCAGGCACCGCCCGGCAGTGGTATGACCAGGGGGTGGACGTCATCGTCGAGGTGGCCAACAGCGCGGTGGCGCTCGCGGTGGCGGGGGTGGCGAAAAGCAAGAACAAGGTTTACCTGAACTCGGGCGCGGCGACGTCCGACCTCACGGGCAAGCAGTGCAACGCCAATACGATTCATTGGGCCTATGACACGTATATGCTGGCCAAGAGCACCGGCGGCGCGCTCGTGAAGTCCGGAGGCGACAGCTGGTTCTTCATCACGGCGAATTACGCGTTCGGGCACGCTTTGCAGCGGGACGTGACGGGTTTCGTCAAGCAGGCGGGCGGCAAGGTATTGGGCGCTGCCGAATACCCATTTCCCGGCACGACGGACTTCTCCTCGCTGCTGCTGCAGGCGCAGGCGTCCGGGGCGAAGATCCTTGGCATGGCCAATGCCGGGGCCGATACGGTCAACACCATCAAGCAGGCGCAGGAGTTCGGCGTCACCAAGTCGATGAAGCTGGCCGGCTTGCTGCTGTTCCTGAGCGACGTGCATTCGCTCGGGCTGCCGGTGGCCAAGGGGATCATCCTGACCAACAGCTTCTACTGGGACCTGAACGACCGGACGCGGGCGTTCGCCAAGCGGCTGGCGGAGACCGGCGGGGCGCAGAAGCCGACGATGGTGCAGGCCGGGGTCTATTCCAGCACCCTCGATTACATCAAGGTGGCGCACGAGATGGGCATCGCCGAGGCCAAGGCCGACGGGGCGGCGACGGTTGCCGCGATGAAAGCCAGGCCGACCGACGACGATGCCTTCGGCAAGGGGACCATCCGCGCGGACGGGCGCAAGCTGAATGCGGCCTATCTGTGGGAAGTGAAGGCGCCTGAGGAGAGCAAGGGGCCATACGACTATTACAAGCTGCTGGCCACGACGCCGGCGGACGAGGCGTTCCGGCCGCTGGCCGAAGGCGGCTGTTCGCTGGTGAAAGCCTGAGCATGAAGGATAAGGAGACGCGCATGACACTGAACCGCCGCACGCTGCTGAATGGGACGCTGGCCGGGGCCGCGGCAGGGGCGCTGATGCCCCGGCGCGGGCGGGCGCAGGAGAAGACTATCAAGCTGGGCGTGATGAACGACATGTCCGGGCCGTATCGAGACATCGGGGGGATGAACTCGGTGGCCGCGGTCAAGCAGGCGGTGGCGGAGTTCGCGCCCGACTTCAAAACCGAGGTGATCTCGGCCGACCACCAGAACAAGGCCGACGTCGCCGTCGGCATCGCGCGCCAGTGGTTCGACCGCGACGGGGTGGACATCATCATCGACGTGCCGACGAGTTCGGTGGCGCTCGCGGTGAACGGCGTGTGCAAGCAGAAGAACAAGGTGTTCCTAGACACCGGGGCGGCGACGACGGACCTGACCGGCAAGCAGTGCACGCCGGTGACGGTGCACTGGTCCTACGACACCTACATGCTGGCGCGCTCAACTGGGGGGGCGATGGTCAAGGCCGGCGGGGACCAGTGGTATTTCATCACCGCCGACTACGTGTTCGGGCAGCAGCTGCAGCGGGACACGACGCGGTTCGTGACGCAGGAGGGCGGCAAGGTGCTGGGCGCCTCGCCGTATCCGTTCCCGGGGACGACGGACTTCTCGTCGTTCCTGATCACCGCCCAGGCGAGCGGGGCCAACGTGCTGGGCCTGGCGAACGCGGGGGCCGATACGACCAACAGCATCAAGCAGGCCGCCGAGTTCGGCTTGACCCGGCAGATGCGGGTGGCGGCGCTGCTGATGTTCATCAACGACGTGCACGGCCTGGGGCTGGAAGCGGCGCAGGGGCTCTACCTGACGGAGAGCTTCTACTGGGACATGAACGACCGCACGCGGGCGTTCAGCAAGCGGTACGAGAGCTTCATGCCGGCGAACAAGCCGAACATGTCGGTCGCCGGCTGCTACGCCGGGGCGACGCATTTCCTCAAGGCGGTGAAGGCGCTGGGCGTGGACAAGGCGGGCGACGGGGCGGCAGTGGTGGCCTGGATGAAGGCCAACCAGGCCGAAGACGACGCCTTCGGCAAGACGACGATCCGGGCGGACGGGCTGGCGCTGGTCCCGTCCTACCTGTTCGAGGTCAAGAAGCCGAGCGAGAGCAAGTCTCCCTGGGACTATTATAAGCAAATCGCCATGACGCCGGCGGATGAGGCGTGGGAAAAGCTCGGCGCCGGCGGGTGCCCGCTCGTAAAGAGCTAGGCAGCGGCCATGTTCATGGTGTTCGGCATCCCTGCGCCGCTGCTGTTCGGGCAGCTGCTGCTGGGCCTGATCAACGGGGCGTTCTACGCGCTGCTGTCGTTGGGTCTCGCGATTATCTTCGGAATGCTGAACATCATCAATTTCGCCCACGGCGCGGTGTTCATGATGGGGGCGTTCGTCGCCTGGATGATGCTGACGCCGAACACGTGGCTGGCCATGATCGACCCGAGCCTGTCGGCGCCGGCCTGGCTGTCGATCGGGTATTGGCCGGCGCTGATCGTCGCGCCCTTGGTGGTGGGCGCGTTCGGGTGGGTGCTGGAGAAAACGGTGATCCGGCGGCTATACAAGCTCGATCACCTGTACGGCTTCCTGCTGACGTTCGGCCTGGCGCTCGTGATCGAGGGCCTGGCGCGCAATGCGTTCGGCAGCTCGGGGATGCCGTACCAGATCCCGCCGGCGTTGTCCGGGGCGACCAATCTCGGCTTTATGTACATGCCGAACTACCGCGGCTGGGTGGTCGTGGCCGCGGTGGTCGTGTGCTTCGGGACATGGTTCGCCATCGAGAAGACGGCTTTGGGCTCGCGGCTGCGGGCGGCGACCGAGAACCCCGGCCTGGTGCAGGCCTTCGGGGTCAACGTGCCGCGGATGATCAGCCTGACCTACGCGGGAGGGATCGCGCTGGCGGCGTTCGCCGGGGTGCTGGCGGCGCCGATCTACTCGGTTAACCCGAACATGGGATCGAGCTTCATCATCACCGTGTTCGCCGTGGTGGTGATCGGCGGCATGGGCAGCATCCTGGGCAGCATCGTCACCGGGTTCGGACTCGGCATCGTCGAGGGGCTGACGAAGGTGTTCTACCCGCAGGCGTCGGCGACGGTGGTGTTCGTGGTGATGGTCATCGTGCTGGTGACGCGCCCGGCCGGGCTGTTCGGGAAGGCGGCATGAGCATGAGCGCAAGCGTTGCTGCCAAAGCGCCGCGGACCGCGCGGCAATTCCGCCTGTTCGGGTTCACGACGGTTCAGGCGGCCGCATTCCTCGTCCTCATCGCTCTCATCGTCGTCTGCCCGCTGTTCCTTTATCCGGTGACGCTGATGAAGGTGATGTGCATGGCGCTGTTCGCCTGCGCCTTCAACCTGCTGATCGGCTACGTCGGGTTGCTGAGCTTCGGCCACGCCGCCTACTTCGGAATGGGCAGCTACGTGACGGCCTGGACCGCCAAGCATTGGGGGTTGACGCCGGAACTGGCGGTGCTGCTGGGAGGGTTCACCGGCGCGGCCCTGGGGGTGGCGTTCGGGTGGATCGCGATCCGGCGCCAGGGCATCTACTTCGCGATGATCACGCTCGCGCTGGCGCAGATGAACTACTTTTTCTGCGTCCAAGCCAGCGATTTCACCGGCGGCGAGGACGGCATCCAGCAAGTGCCGAGAGGCTACCTATTCGGCGCCATCTCGCTGCGGCCCGACATGGCGATGTATGCGTTCGTCGCCGTCGTCTTCGTCCTGTTTTTCCTGCTGATCCACCGCACGGTCCACTCGCCGTTCGGGCAGGTGCTGAAAGCCATCCGGGAAAACGAGCCGCGGGCCACCTCGCTTGGATACCGGACCGATGATTACAAGCTGATCGCCTTCGTGCTGTCCTGCTTCATCGCCGGGATCGCCGGGGGGATGAAGGCGATCGTGTTCGGGATCGCCACGCTGACCGACGTGCACTACGCGATGTCGGGCGAGGTGGTGCTGATGACCTTGCTGGGCGGGCTGGGCACGGTGTTCGGGCCGATCCTCGGCGCCTCGGTGATCGTCGGGCTGGAGAACTACCTGTCGCAGTTCGGATCCTGGGTGACGGTGACGCAGGGGGCGATCTTCGTCGTTTGCGTGCTGGCGTTCCGGCGGGGGATCATTGGCGAGATTGGGGCGCGGCTCAAGATCGGACTTTAAGGCGACGCTGGACCAAAATTGGCCCGGCTCGGTGGTCTGATGAACGGGCTAGTGGTCTGATGCAAACGGGCGCTTCAGCCCGTTGGCTGAATCAGCCCACCAGATAAGGTTAGCGCTTCGACCCATGCTGCACTCTTTGAATGTGTCGAAGCGCTAACCTTCCAGCAAGTGGCCAACCGCACGCAGGGGGCGTAGCCGGTCAGCCACGATCTTGGTTATCGCGAGCAACGGGATCGAGAGGACGGCGCCCTGGACGCCCCACATCCAGTACCAGAAAATAAGCGCGATGATGACCGCGACAGGATTGAGCGTGAATCGTTTCGCCAGGAGCATCGGCGTGATCATCTCGCCTTCCGCGAAGTGGATTGCGAGATAAGCGGCGGCTGGCAGCAAAGCTGACCAGGTTGATCCCAAGACGGCCAGACCCACGATCGCGAACAGCAGCACCCCAGCCAGTGGACCAAGTATCGGGACGTAGTTGAACGCGAACGCGACAACGCCCCAAAACAACGCGCCCGGAACGCCGAATACCCACATGACAACGCCGTTGGCGACTCCGACCACGGCATTTATCACTGTTATTGTAAGCAAGTAAGCGGAGATGTCGCGCTCGACGGCGCCGGAGATCTCAACCGCGTCCTTCTTGTTCTTAAATCGGGGAAGTATCTCAACCAACTTCCGCATGAACGTATCGCCGAACGCGAGCATGTAGAACAGGATCAGGAGAATTTCGAGCAAATGCGATGCGAAGCTGCTGGCGCCGCCGGCTATCGCCCCGGCGAAGTCTCCAGGATTGAATTTGAGCAAATCCAACGAATGCGCGGCGTCGATTCCCAATGGCGCTAGAAACCGGTCGGCGTGATCGGCCACATGCTGCAAGACTTGCACCCGAGACCTGACTTTCTCAATCAGCTCGGGAAAATTGCGGACCATGTTGCTGGCCGGGCTGGAAAGGATTGCCGCAAGCCCTGCCAGCACGCCGACGAGGATGAAAACGGCAACGATCGCGCCGAGTGCCTTCGGCACCTTGAAGCGTTGCTGCAAGCGCACGAGCGGCTGCAGCAACAGTTTCAGAACCAGCGCGATCACGATAGGCAGAATCACCTCGCGGCCGACCGACAGGAGCACAAGGCAGGCAAAAAAGAACAGGCCGCCCAGATAGATCGTGCGCGGCTCATGCGGGAGCGGCATGTCCTCTTCGTCGGGCGGCGGCCGGGTGTCCTGCATCGCCGGGTCCACAATCTCGTCGGTCCCGCCAGGCCTGCCCAAAGCGAATCGCCTCTCCAAACCCCTCACCTGTTCGCGCCGGGCGTCCACAAAACATCGCCGCCAGGGTTCAGCCGGCGGCTGACGACGAACAAATGGTCGGAGAGGCGGTTCAAGAGGCGAATGACGGCTGGATTGACGGCCTGCTCGCGGGAGAGCTGCACCACGAGCCGCTCAGCCCGGCGCACCACGGTCCTCGCCAGATGGGCATGGGCCGCGGCCGGCGTCCCGCCCGGCAACACGAAGCTCGATAAGGACGGGAGCCCGGCGTTCATTGCGGCGACCTCGGCTTCCAATCGCACGCTCGGCGCGTCGGTCACGCGCAGCCGTTCGCCAGCCTCTCCGGGCACGCACAGGTCGGCCCCCACGTCGAACAAGTCATTCTGTATCCTTGCCAGCATCGCGTCGATCTCGGCGTCGCCGGCCGTATGCAGCCTCAAAAGGCCGATCGTGGCGTTTGCCTCGTCCACTGTGCCATAAGCGTCGACGCGTAGATTGTCCTTCTCGACGCGCGTACCGTCTCCTAAGGAGGTTTGCCCCTCGTCGCCGCCACGGGTCGTCACCCGATCGATTCTTATCATCGCGTCTCTCCGAGGCGGAAGCGGATCAGTTGCTTGAAGTCAAACGAGGCAGCCCCCTCGGCGTTCCGCGCCGGCACAAATCTCCATTGCGCCGCCGCGTCCCTTGCCGCCCGGTCGAGGTCTGGATGCCCGCTGCTTGCTTGAACGGCGACGAACTCCGGCAACCCGGCGGCTGTCACGTGTATGGCCAGCAACACGTCGCCTTCCGCACGCTCGCGCAAAGCGGTCAGCGGATACCCTGGCGCGGCGTTGTGAAACCGTGCATCGGGCCGGGGCGGGACGGTGTTGTCGCCCGTCACCTTCAGCCCAGCCTGGTCGTCGTTGCTGACCAACCTTGCGGCGCCCGATGTCTTTGCCTGTCCCGATGGCTCGGTGCGGGCGGTTGCGGCAACCTGCCCGGCCCCGGCCTTCGGCGTTTCGCGACTTGAAGCGTTCGCGTCCATGCCTTTGCTCCGGGGCGCCTGGTCAACCAGTTCGATGGCAATGACTGCGGCCCGTTGCAAACCCTGATCCCGCCGATCGATGGCCATGAACAAGAGTATGGCGGCATGAAGCAGGAATGCGGCAAGCGTGCACTTCGTCATGCCGGCTTGATACGGATGTCTGTTTAGGAAGCCTTGAAGACGCGCCGCTGTTCGCGTCGTGACGGCGAGTTGCCCCGTGCCGCGAGGCTCGGGCGGACGAGCTGACCGCGCGGCGGCAATGGTTGCGATGGGCAAGGTTCCGAACGGTCCGGTAATGGCAAATGATTAACCAGGTCAGTTTCGCTCAAAGGCGTGAACGAATGATTAACCCGCGTTGCAAGCCTTCGCTTGCCCGTCACGCCTGCCCTTCAAAGCACCAGCACGCCCTGATGCTTGGCCTTTCCTTCCGGTTCGACGTGGATCGTGACGACGAGGCCATCGATTTCGGATTTCAGCGCGTCCTCAACGCGGTCGCAGATCCGGTGCGCCTCATCGACCCGCATCGATCCAGGCACGACCAGGTGGAACTCTATATACGTGAGCTTTCCCGCGTGCCGGGTCCGCAGGTCGTGCGCTTCAAGCGCGCCATCGGCGTGCTCGCTCACCGCCACTCTGAGGCGCTCCATCGTTGCCCCGTCCGGCGCCTCGTCCATCAGCCCTCCCACGGACGACCGCACGACGCTCAGCCCGGACCACAATACGTGCAGCGCGACCACTGCCGCCAGCAAGGGATCGAGCCAGTGAATCCCCGTGGTCAGGACGATCGCGAGACCGGCGAGGATGCCCGCCGACGTGACCACGTCGGACCAGAGGTGGCGCGCATCCGCGACCAGCGCCGCCGAGCGTTGCGACTGCCCCACCCGCTTCAGCAATGCCGCCCAGCTTACATTGATCGCCGTGGACACGACGGTGAGCGACAACGCGAACCACGGCGCGTCGAGCACGACCGGGTCTCGCCACGTCTGCCAGGCATGCTGCAGGATCGACAGGGCGGCCACGATGATCAGCACGCCCTCGATCACCGCGGAGAAGAACTCTGCCTTCTGATGCCCGTAGGGGTGGTTCGCGTCCGCGGGCTTGGCCGAGAGCCGCAACGCCCCGAACGCCACCAGGCTTGCCACGACGTTCACCACGCTCTCCAGCGCGTCGGAATATAGGGCCGCACTCCCCGTCAGCGCCCAGGCAAGCGCCTTCATCGCCAGCACGACGATGCCGATGACGACGGTCCCGACCGCGATTTGCTGCACCCGATCCAACGTCAACGGCCCCCAGCGTTTCCGCCGGTTTAGAGCATCTCCGCGTCCGGCGACATCACCCCGGCCACGATTGTGGCCAACAAGAGATCAAGGCGGCATGAGCGCTCTTTACACCGAAAAGTACTTTGCCTTCGGGTTCGTGACGACGATGGCGCTGGTTGACTGCTCAGGGTGCAACTGCCACTCATCGGACAGCGTGACCCCGATGCGCTCGGCGCCGAGCAGCCGCAAAAGCGGGGCTTGGTCCTCCAGCTTCGGGCAGGCGGGGTAGCCGAACGAGTAGCGGCTTCCGCGATAACTCTGCGCCAGCATCTTCTCCATGTCGCGGTCATCCTCGGCCGCGAACCCGAGCTCGGCGCGGATGCGTTTATGCGCGTACTCCGCCATCGCCTCGGCCACTTCCACGGATAGGCCATGCAGGTAAAGGTAATCCTGATACCGGTTATCCTCGAACCAGACGCGCGCCATGTCGCTGGCCTTCTGGCCGACGGTCACGACCTGCAGCCCGATCACGTCCCGCTCCGCGTCATCGACGTCGCGGAAGAAATCGGCGATGCACTCGCCGTCCTCCTTCGGCTGCCGCGGCAGGCCGAAGCGGCACAGTTCGGTCTGCCCATCCGGCTCGAAGACGATCAGGTCATTGCCCTGGCCGGCTGCTTTCCAATAGCCGTAAATGGCCTGCGGCTTGAGGATGTCCTCCGCCTCCGCGATCCCCAGCATCCTGCGCATGACGGGGCGCAATTCTTGCTTGGCCCAGCCGAGGAAATCGTCGAGGGACTTGCCTTGCTTGCGGAAGCCCCACTGGAATTGATAGAGGCTGCGCTCGTTCAGAAACGGGATCACTGCCTTCGTCGGCGCCGAGATCACCCGCGCGCCCCAGAACGGCGGCTCCGTTATGGGCACGCCCGCGGTGATCCGCCGGCGCCGTTGCTGCACGGCGGCCACATCCACCGGCCGGAACGCCTTGGCATCGGCTTGTCCCAGACTGCGCTTCGTGTTGCGTGCCTTGCCCGCCCTCTTGGCCTGGACGGTTGTGAGATACCCGTCGAAGTCGTTGCCCGTCACCTTGTCCATCAGGTGCAACCCATCGAATGCGTCCCGCGCGTAGGCGACCCGGCCGCACGCGTAAGCCTGCACGCAATCCTCCTCGACATAGTTGCGGGTGAGCGCAGCACCTCCGAGCATCACCGGGATGTCGAGGCCCTGCCGGGTCAATTCCTCAAGGTTCTCGCGCATCACGACGGTTGATTTCACCAGCAGGCCGGACATGCCGATGGCGTGCGCGCGATGCTCCTTGACCGCGGCGACCATGTCGGTCAGCGGCACCTTGATGCCGAGGTTCACCACCCGGTAACCATTATTGGTCAGGATGATGTCGACCAGGTTCTTGCCGATGTCATGAACGTCCCCCTTCACCGTCGCCAGCACGATCGTGCCCTTCTCCTGTCCCTCGACCCGCTCCATCAGCGGCTCGAGGTAGGCGACGGCCGCCTTCATCGTTTCCGCCGACTGCAGCACGAACGGGAGCTGCATCTTGCCCGCCCCGAACAGCTCGCCGACCACCTTCATGCCGTCCAGCAGGATCGTGTTGATGATGTCGAGCGGCTTATGGCGGGCGAGGGCTTGCTCGAGCTCCTCGTGCAGGCCCTTGCGGTCGCCGTCGACGATCCGGTCCTTCAAGCGGCCTTCCACCGTCTCGGCCCGGACCTTCTTGACCGCGTCCGCCGCCTTGCGTTCGGCGAACATCTCCAGCAGCCGCTGCAGCGGGTCGTAGTTCTCGCGCCGCCGGTCGAACAGCAGGTCTTCCATGACCTCGACCTCGGCGGGCGGGATCAGGTGCAAGGGCCTGATCTTGCTGACGTGGACGATGGCGCCGCTCATTCCCGCTCGCACCGCGTGATCGAGGAACACCGAGTTCAGCACCGCGCGGGCGGCGGCGTTCAGGCCGAAGGAGATGTTGGACAGGCCGAGGATGATCTGGATGTCCGGGAACTCGTCGCGGATCAGCTTGATGCCTTCCAGGGTCCATTGACCGAGCTTGCGGTCGTCCTCGTTGCCGGTCGCGACCGTGAAGGTCAGCGGGTCGATCAGCAGGTCGGATTGCGGCAGGCCGTGCTTGTCGCAGGCGAACGCCACGAGGCGCCGGGCAATCGCCAGCTTGGCTTCCGGCGTCTTGGCCATCCCGGTCTCGTCGATGGTCAGGGCGATGACGGCGGCGCCGAACTTCTTGGCCAGCTTGAGACGGTCCTCTGCCGCCTTCTCGCCGTCCTCGAAGTTGATCGAATTGATGATCGGCTTGCCGCCGTGCAGCTTCAGGGCCGCCTCGATCACCGGCGTTTCCGTGCTGTCGATCACGAGCGGCGCGTTGACGCTCGCGGTGAACCGGGTGACGACCTCGTTCATTTCCGCGACCTCGTCGCGCCCGACGAAGGCCGTGCACAGGTCGAGGCTGTTCGACCCTTCCGCGACCTGCTCGCGCCCGATGGCGACGCAGCCGTCCCAATCGCCGGTCTCCTGCAGCTCGCGCCATTTCTTGCTGCCGTTCGCGTTGCAGCGTTCGCCGATGGAGAAATAGCTGTTCTCCTGCCTGAGCGCGGTTTGCCCGTAGAGGCTGGCGACGCTCGGCACCCAGGCCGGCTTGCGCGGCACGGGCGACGGCCGCCTCGCGCCCAGCTTGCCCAGCATCGCGTCGAGCGCCTGGATATGCGGCGTGCTGGTGCCGCAGCAGCCGCCGATCAGGTTGAGGCCGTCTTCGGTCACGAACCGCTCCATCCAGCTCGCCATCTGCGCCGGGTCGAGCGGGTAGTGCGTCTTGCCGTCGACCAATTCCGGCAGCCCGGCGTTCGGCTGCACCGAAAGGAGGCCGGGCCAGTTCGCCGCCAGCCACCGGACGTGCTCGGACATCTCCTGCGGGCCGGTAGCGCAATTGAGGCCGATCAGCGGCACGTCCAGGGCGTGGATCACGGTCGCGGCGGCGGCGATGTCCGGTCCGACCAGCAGGGTCCCGGTGGTCTCGACCGTGACCTGCACGAACACGGGGGTGTCGGTCCCCGCCTCTTGCCGGGCCAGCTTGGCGGCGTTGACGGCCGCTTTGATCTGCAGGGTGTCCTGGCAGGTCTCGATCAGGATCGCGTCCACGCCGCCGGCGATCAGGCCGCGGCATTGCTCGGCGATGCCGGCTTCGAGCGGGTCGTAGGCGATGTTGCCGAGCGTCGGCAGCTTCGTTCCAGGCCCGACGCTGCCGATGACGTAGCGATGCCGTCCGTCCGAGAACGTCTCGGCCGCTTCGCGCGCCAGCTCGGCGGCAACCTGGTTGATCTCGCGGGCGCGGTCCTGCAATCCGAATTCGGCCAGGGTGATCGTGCTGCCGCCGAAGGTGTTGGTTTCCACCATGTCCGCGCCGGCCTCGAAGTAGCCGCGGTGGATTTCCCGCACCAGGTCCGGACGGGACAGGTTCAGCACCTCGGTGCAGTTCTCCTGGTTCCAGTAGTCGCGCTCAATGTCCAGCGTCAGCGCCTGGACCCGGCTGCCCATGCCGCCGTCACAGAGCAGCACCTGGTCGCGCAGGGCATCAAGCAAATGGGGTCTCGTCATCGGGCATCCTCTGTCATCAGGTCTAGATCGGCGGGCGACGCAGGTGGAGCGGTCGCCAGCCAAAGGCGAACGGGGATCGGGCCGGGCACAGTCCGTGATGCGCCGAGCCGAAGCCCGGCGCCGGTCAGCAACCCGGTCATGGCATCGTCCGAGAAGCCTTGCCACCGGTGCGCCAGGCGTTCCGCGAGGGCTGCCCGGCTATGCGCGGCGAGATCGACGACGATCATCCGCCCGCCCGGCTCGAGCATCCGCGCCGCTTCGGCCAAGACCGCGGCCGGGTCCTCGGCGTAATGCAGCACCATCTGCAGCACGACGATATCGTAAGCGCCGGCGAGCGGCAGCCGATACATGTCGGCCTGCCGCACCGAGACATGGCCAAGGCCGGGTTTGGCAAGCCGGGCACGCGCCAAGGCCAGCATGGCCCGGCTTGCATCCACCCCAAGCCCGGCGCGCATCCGCGGCGCCAGCAGTTCCAGCAGCCTGCCGGTGCCGGTGCCGATGTCGAGCACGCGCCCCAGCGACCTGTCCGGCAGCGATGCGAGCAGGGCGGCTTCCACGTCCTCCGCCGGTAGGCCGAGCGCCCGCATCTCGTCCCAATCCGCCCCTTGGCGCCGGAACTGCTCGGAGGCAACCCGCGCGCGCTCCGCCAGGACTCGGGCGGCGGCCCGCCGGTCGGAGGCGAGCACCGGGTCGTCGTCCGGCAGCCTTGCGAGCAGGCTCTCGACCAGCCCGCCATCGGGAGGCAGACCGAACCAGACGTTCGGGCCTTCGCGGACCCGCTCTAAAACGTCCGCGTCGCACAGCAGCTTGAGGTGGCGGGACAGGCGGGGCTGCGATTGGCCGAGGATCTCGGTGAACTCCACGACGCAGAAAGCCCCTCGCGCCGCCAGCGCGAGCAGCCGCAGCCGGGTCGGTTCGGCGCAGGCTCGCAGGGCGGAGAGAAGCGCATCCATCGGCTCGACATGACATAAACTTATCCTTATGTCCATGCGATGCTTCGAGCCGACTCCCGCATCCCGCTTCGTTTTGGCAGCCTGGGCTCGCAGGCCGTTGGCGAGACGGTGCTGCTGGATGCCGACATCGGAGCGCCGCAGTTGCAGACGGGCGGGAACGCCCATCCGGTTGGGTGCATGTGTTGCTTCAGGCCTTCGCCCGAGGCCGGCGCGCTTGCGCAGCTGTTCCGCCGGCGCGCAACCGGACAAGAGGCTTGGTTCACCGGCGTCCTCGCCGTTGTCAGTCCAAGCAGGCAAGCGGCGATTAGGGCAGCTTTGCAAAACGACCCGCTGGTTTCGGGCCGCTTCCGCTTCACCGACCACGGCGATCAGGAGAGCCGCAAGGACGAGCGAGCCAGATTGCCTTAGCAGGAAACGCGCTCTAAGCAGGCTTTCATGGCTTATGCCACGAATGCCTGCTTAGGAATGTCTGAAGATGCATCATTTTTCGCCTTGTGACGGCGAGCCGTCCTGCGAAATGATGCTTAGGCTGACGCTTGGGCGGAAAGGGCTGACGGGCATGATCAAGGCGATCGGCTTTTGCGTTCTGCTGTTCTCTTGTGCCGCGGCCGCTCGTGCGCAACCGGCAATAAAGCTAGGCGTGCTGACCGACCTTTCCGGCGTTTATTCTGACTCGACCGGCTCCGGGTCGGTCGAGGCAACGCGCATGGCCGTCGAGGACTGCCTTGCCGCAGATTGCAACGGCATGCAGATCAACGTCATCGTAGCCGATCACCAGAACAAACCCGACCTCGCCTTGAGCATCGCCCGCGAATGGATCGACACTCAGGGCGTGGATGCGCTGGTCGATATGTCGAACGCGGCGATCCAACTGGCCATAGCGCCCTTCGTCGCGCAGAAGAACAAAGTTGCTTTGTTCGCCGGCGGCACGGCTCGCCTGTCCGGGGACGCCTGCCAGCCCGAGCATATCGTGCAGTGGATGTGGGACACGTATGCGCAGGTCGCCGGCGTCGCGCGCCGGCTGACCAAACCGGGCACGACATGGTATCTCGTCGCCGCCGACTATGCTTTCGGCGCGCAATTCGAGCTGGACGCCAGGGCGATCGTCGCCGCCTCCGGAGGGCGCGTTGCCGGATCGGTGCGCCACCCGTTCCCGAGCAGCGACATGTCGTCGTTCCTGCTGCAGGCCCAAGCCTCCAACGCCGACATCATCGCGCTCGCCAACGCCGGGGCGGATACGGTGAACGCCATCAAGACGGCCGGGGAGTTTGGCATCGGGCGCGGCCAGCAGCGCCTCGTCGCGTTCTTCCTCACCGTGATCGACGTGAAAGGCCTCGGTCTCGACGCGGCGGCCGGAACAATCCTGGACAGCGGATTTTATTGGGACCTCGACGACGGCGCCCGAGCCTTCTCAAGGCGCTTCCTTGCACGGCACGGCGCGATGCCGACGCAAATCCAGGCAGGACTGTATTCAGCGACCCTGCATTACCTGAAGGCTGTCGCCGCCGCGAAGAGCGCCGACGCGGCGACGGTCGTGCGCATGATGCATCGCCTGCCGATCAAGGACGATGTCGTCCGCCATGCTAAGTTGCGTCCTGACGGCCGCATGGTTCATGATTTTTACGTGTTGAAGGTCAAGCAGCCGGCGGCCTCGACAGGTCCTTGGGATCTCTACTCGCTGCTTGATACGATCCCGGGTGCGGAGGCGTTCCGGCCGGTCGCGGACGGCGGCTGCCCCCGGCTTCTGCAATAAGGCGCTCGTTGTGGCCCGCAAATTCGTTGACCTCTCAGTTCCTTTGCGCGGCGGGATCGCGAGCGATCCTCCCAACATGCTGCCTCGCATCGATTACGTCGATCATCACCAATCCGCCGCAGGCATCGCATCATACTTCGGAATAGACGTCGGCCAGTTGCCCGAGGGGCAGTACGCCGCCGTCGAGCAATGCACGATATCCAGCCACAACGGCACCCACGTTGATGCCCCGTATCATTACTTCTCACGGATGGACGAGGCGTTGACGCCCGGCGGCGTGCCATCGATGCGTATCGACGAGGTTCCGCTGGACTGGTTGTGCCAACCCGGCGTGAAACTCGATTTTCGACGCTTGGCGGACGGCCACGTGGTCACGCCGGCCGAGATCGAAGCCGAGCTCGACAGGATCGGCCATGCACTGCAACCGCTCGACATCGTCGTCGTGAACACCAGCGCCGGAGTTCGGTATGGCGAGGACGACTACGTCGATAGAGGCTGCGGGGTCGGGCGGGAGGCGACCCTTTGGCTGACCGAACGCGGCGTCAGGGTCGTCGGGACGGATGCCTGGAGTTGGGACGCGCCGTTCAGCCATACCCGCCGCCGGGTTCAGGAAACCGGGGATGCCGGATTGATCTGGGAGGGGCATCGAGCCGGACGAGAGCGAGCCTACTGTCAGATCGAGAAGATGCACAACCTGGAGGCGCTGCCGTCCTTCGGGTTCACCATCGTTGCCTTCCCGGTAAAGGTCCACCGCGCCTCCGCGGGCTGGACCCGCGCCGTCGCTATCTTGGAGGATTAGCCTCGTCGGGAATGTCGGCCTCGCCTCTGCCAAGCGGGCGCTGCATGTATACTGTGTCGATCCAGCGCCCGAACTTCAGCCCGGACGCCCGCAGGACTCCCGCCCGCTGAAAACCCAGCGACGCATGAACCCCGATCGAGCCGATGTTCTCAGAGTCGCCGATGACCGCGATCATCTGCCTGAACCCGGCTGTCTCGGCTTCCTGCAGCAGTCGCGCGACAAGCGCCTTGCCAACGCCTTGGCCTCGCACGTCGTCGCGCACGTAGATGCTGTCTTCGGCCGTGTAACGATAGGCGGAACGGTCCCGATACTGAGCATAGAAGGCGTAACCGAGCACGCCGGTCTGATCGGCGGAGACAAGATATGACCAACCTTTCTCGGCGATGCTGCGAAACCGCGCGGTCAGGTCTTCGAGGCTGGGCGGGGTTTCCTCGAAGGTGCCGGCGCCGTAGAGGACGTGATGCGCGTAAATCGCCTGTATGTCGGGGAGATCCGCCGGTGTCGCCGCCCTAATATCCATCATGGTCTCATAAAGTGCGTCTCGGATGACGACAAGGTGCGCTTTTCGTGTTCGCGGCGTCGCGGCCTGACAAATTGTTAACCTGCATGATTGAGTATAACCGGCATGGACGTGCTAAGGGACGGCGCCGGTAAGCGGGAACGCGCCTTGCGGCAGTGTGGTTTGAGGATTTGGCATTGAGCGAAAACAGCTTCGATTCGGCGTCTCCGGGCGAGCCCATCGTTGTCCCTAGGATCGATGCGGCCACGATTGACGGGGAGGCAAGCCGGATCGACCAGCGGTTGCAGGCCGTGGTTGCCGCGGCGCGCCATCATGGCGTCGAGATGCGGGCGGCCGATTTCCGCGCCAAGTTCGACGAGGCGATCCCGTCGCCGGCATCCTTGGCCGCCTGGGCGCGGGATGCGGGGTTGTATGCGAAGGCGGACCGGTTGCGCTGGAAATCGCTGTTCAAGCTGCAGGGCGCGCAGAACCCGTCGCCGCCCGTGATCCTGCTGCTCAACGACGGCTCGGCCGCCCTCATGGTGGGGGCCGACGCGAAGCGGAACGTGGTCTGGCTCCGGGACCCGCGCAACGGCTCCAGCGCGGAGCCGGTGCCGGTCGACGAGCTTCGGCTATCCGGCGTCTGGAACGGCGAGACGCTCCTGATCCGCACGCTGCGGTCGCAGTCGGACGCGGACAAGCCGTTCAACCTGAGCTGGCTGATGGGACTCGTGCTGCTCGAACGCAGGTCGCTCAAGGACGTCAGCATCGCCTCGATTACCCTCAGTGCACTGACGATCGTGCCGCCGCTCTTGGTCATGACGGTGGTTGACCGGGTAGTCGTGCACCGCAGCATGTCGACGCTGGTTCTTCTCGGCACGATCCTTCTCATCACGACGCTCTATGAGACGCTGCTCGGCTATGCCCGGCGCGAGATCGTCCAGGTGGTTTCGGCCCGGGTCGACGCGAAGCTGAACCTGCACGTATTCAATCGGCTGCTCGGCTTGCCGCTGGACTTCTTCGAGAAGAACCCCGCCGGGCAGACCAACTACCGGCTGGCCCAGGTCTGGAAGGTCCGGGAGTTCCTGACCGGCAAGCTGATGGGCACCTTCCTTGACATGTTCACGCTGGTGTTCCTGCTGCCGCTCCTGTTCTGGATGGAGCCGACGCTCGCGTGGATCGTGCTTGTCTGCGCCGCGGTCATCGCCGGCGTCATCATGGCGTTCCTGCCGGCGCTGCGGGTGGTGATCGGCAAGCAGACCAATGCGGAGTCGCACAAAGGCACGACGATGGTCGAGACGGTGCATGGCATCCGGACGATCAAGTCGCTGGCGCTCGAGCCGCAGCGGAAGGCGGAGTGGGACGAGCGCAGCGCCATTGCCGGGCAGTTGAAGCTGCAGGGCGGACGCCTGGCAAACTGGCCGCAGACGATCATCAATCCAATCGAGGGATTTATTCAGCGGGGCGTGATCCTTGTCGGCGCTTACATCGCGCTGAACGATCAGACCGGCATCGCCGTCGGCGGCCTGATCGCCTTCATGATGCTCGGGTCTCGCGTGACGCAGCCCCTGGTGGGCCTTGCCCGGCTGATCGAGGATTTCGAGGACGTGCGCGCCTCCATCGGCCAAGTCGGGCTTGTCTTGAACAACCCGACCGAGACCGCCGCCATGCAGGGCGGCATGAGGCCGCGGCTGGAAGGCGAGGTGGAATTCCAGGATCTGACGTTCAGCTATCCCGGCACGAAGACGCCGGCGCTGGACAAGGTGAACTTCAAGATCCCGGCCGGGACAATGCTCGGAGTGGTCGGGCGCAGCGGTTCCGGCAAGAGCACGGTTACGCGGCTGCTGCAGGGGATCAACCGGGAATACAACGGCTTCCTCAAGGTCGACGGGATTGAGCTTCGGGAGATCAACCTGACGCATCTGCGCCGCAGTTTCGGCGTCGTGTTGCAGGACAATTTCCTGTTCCGCGGCACGGTGCGCGACAACATCACCGCCGGGCGCCCGGGCCTTACCCTGGACGATGTCGTGAGGGCGGCGCGGCTTGCGGGCGCCGAGGAGTTCATCGAGCGTCTGCACGCCGGCTACGACACGTTCATCGAGGAAGGGTCGGCGAACCTCTCGGGCGGGCAGCGGCAGCGGCTGGCGATCGCCAGGGCGGTGATCGCCGATCCGAAGCTCATGATCCTTGACGAAGCGACCAGCGCGCTTGACCCGGAGAGCGAGGCTCTGGTGAATGCCAACCTGACGCGGCTCGGGAAAGGGCGGACGATGGTCATCGTCTCGCATCGCCTGTCCTCGTTGCTGGACTGCGACATGATCATGGTCATGGACAAGGGAACGGTTATCGACATGGCGCCGCACAAGACGTTGCTGGAGCGGTGTTCGATCTATAGGACGCTATGGGCGCAGCAGAACAGGCACATGGACGGCGGCAAGGCGCAGAAGCCGCTCGTGTCCGTTGCGGCCCAGGGTGACTGATCCGCGGGCGTCCTGCGAGGTCCGCTTTAAATCGGGGCCATACTGCTAAATGGCCAGCTTGACGTGATAGGAGTTCGGTGATGGGTGCTTTGACGTTGCGCGGCGAGAGCCGGGCCGTGAAGCGTGCGGAGTCGACGGCGCTGCCGTCGTTATTGGAGTTCCATTCCCCGACCGCAGCGCTTGCCGTCACGCCCATCCAGTATGGGGCGCGGAGCATCACGGCCGTTGTCTGCACCCTGGTCGCGGCGTGCTTCGGCGCTGCGGGCCTGATTCCGATCGATAAGGTGGTGACTGCGCAAGGCCGGGTCGTCGCCGAGAGCGCGACGAGCGTCATCCAGCCGCTTGAGACGGCGATCGTGCGAAGCGTCAACGTCAAGGAGGGGCAGCAGGTCCGCAAGGGAACAATCCTCGCGCGGCTTGACCCGACGTTCGTGACCGCCGACGCGTCGGCCTTGAAGAGCCAGGTCGCCAGCCTGCAAGCCGAGGTCAACCGGCTGCAGGCCGAGGCGTCCGGGACCGAGTACAAGCCTAAGGAGACCAACCCGAGCACGCTGCTGCAGAAGGCGATCTTCACGCAGCGCCAAGCCGAGCGCGGCTACAAGATGGAGAACTACGCCCAGAAGATCAGCAGCCTGCAGGCGCAAATCCAGCGGTCGATGTCGGACGTCAATGCCTACAAGCAGCGCCTTGCCGTGGCGAGCGACCTTGAGCAGAAGCGGATGGAGCTTGAGAAGCTGAAGGTCGGGAGCCAGATCAACCGGCTTGCGGCGACGGACAGCCGGCTGGAAGTGCAGCGCGGTCTGGACAATGCGCTGGGAACGGCATCCCAGGGCGCCCGCGACATGGCGGCGATGACGGCCGAGCGGGATGCGTATGACCAGAACTGGCGCAGCCAGGTTGTGCAGGACCTCACCGAGCAGAGCCGGAAGCTCTCGGACGCGACCGAGAACCTCGCCAAAGCGGAGCGCCGCGAGCAACTGGTCGAGTTGCGGGCCGACCAGGACTCGATCGTGCTGAACATCGCCAAGGTATCGCCGGGATCGGTGCTGCAGTCAGGCGAGCAGCTTATGTCGCTCACGCCGGTCGACGCGCCGCAACGGGTCGAGGTCAATATTGCGGGCAGCGACGCGGGGTTCGTGCATCCCGGCAATCCTGTCACCATCAAGTTCGATGCGTTCCCATCGACGCAATACGGCGATGCGGAGGGCGCCGTGACCACCGTCAGCCCGGACAGCTTCGTCGGCAACCCGGACGAGAAGCAGCGCGGGGTGGAACAGATGCCGAAGTCCGGGCAGGCATTCTACCGCGCGTATGTCAGCATCGACGAAGTGAAGCTGCATGACACGCCGCCCGGGTTCCGCGTGACCCCTGGCATGCCGGTCACCGCCGACGTGAAAGTCGGCAAGCGCACTGTCTTGAGCTACATGCTCAGCCGCGTGCTGCCGGTGGCGCTCGATGGGATGCGGGAGCCTTGAGGCAGGGCGCCGGTCGGCTCGGGGCATGATGAGGCTCGCGTCAGGCATCAGGAATGCCATGTTCCCGCGGCGTCGGCTCAGGTTCGCGCTGGGCCGGGCCGAAGCGGGCTCCCTGCACGAGGTATTCAAGATCTTGGCCCCGGCGGCTCGGAAGGGACACCGCGAGGCGCAGTATTGGGTCGGCAAGGCATACCTGGAAGGCCGGGGCGTGCCGGTCAGCCGGGCGAGCGCGATGCGCTGGCTGCAGCAGTCCGCCGAGGCCGGCTATGTCGAGGCGCAATCGGTTCTTGCGGCGTTATACCTGACGGGCGCGAGCAAACGCGACGACAGCGCCGGATCGTCGGTTTTCGCTGACGACAGCGCCAGCGCGCCGGATTTCGAGCTGGCTGCGCGCTGGGCGCGGACGGCGGCCGACGCCGGGTCGCGCGATGCGCAGGCTTT
This sequence comes from Acetobacteraceae bacterium, assembly GCA_965217935.1. GTDB lineage: Bacteria > Pseudomonadota > Alphaproteobacteria > Acetobacterales > Acetobacteraceae > JBBROS01. The sequence goes on from OZ244581.1 coordinate 3,660,567, forward strand.
GCTGGGCTATATCATGACCTCCGGCCCTGATTCGATGCGCGACCTTGATGCCGCGCGGACCTGGTATGAGAAGTCTGCCGCTGCCGGGTGCTCGCAAGGGCATCTTGGCCTCGGGCTGGCAATCCTGCGCGATGCGAAGGACGACGAGGCCCGGGCAGGCGCCGCGCGGGAGATCGGCAAGGCGGCGCAGGCCAAGCTGCCGCTCGGCGTATACCTGATGGGCACGCTGCTGGAGTCCGGGATCGGGGTTGAGCGGAATATCGAGGCTGCGGCAAAGCTGTATGAGCAGTCGGCGGCCCTGGGCGTCCGGTCCGGCATCGCGCGCTGGGGCTTGACCCTGCTTGAGGGGCGCGGGGTTCCGAAGGACGCCGTGAAGGGCGAGTCGTTCCTTCGCCGGGCCGCGCTTGCCGGCGATACCGAGGCGGCGGCGCTGGTCGGCGACCTCTACTCGCGGGGCGGCGACCTGCCGCCCAACTACGCCGAGGCGAGCGCGTGGTATACGAGGGCGGCCGAGAACGGCCATCATGCGGCCGCCCGGGCGCTCGGCATGCTCTATCTCAGCGGCGCCGGGGTTGCGCGCGACGCGGACGAGGCGGCGCGATGGTTCCGCCTGTCCGGCGAACACGGCGACAAGCAGGCGCGCGGCACCCTTGCCCAGCTTGTGTTGAGCGGCGCCGGCAAGCCCGAGGACCGCGTCCGCACGCGCGAGTGGTTCGAGGAGGCGGCCAATTCGGGCGATCTTCTGGCTGCCTTCAACTTCGGCGTATGCCTGGCCGAAGGCGTCGGCATCGAGCGCGACGACCGGCGCGCGGCCGAGTGGCTGCGGCGGGCCGCCGACGGGGTGGTCAACGCGCAGTTCTGGTATGGCCGGATGCTGGCGGAGGGCCGGGGGGTCGAGGCGAACCTGGCTGAGGGACGCCGCTGGATCGAGCGTGCGGCCGAGGCCGGGATGGTCGACGCGCAGGTGGTCCTGGCCGAGATGCTGGTCAACGGCCGTGGCGGCGCGCGCGATCATGCGGCGGCCCGGCGCTTGTTCGAGGCCGCGGCTGCGAAGGATCATGCTGGCGCGCAATTCGCCGCCGGGGCGATGCTGGGCGGCGGCCACGACATTCCCGCTGACCGTGCAGCGGCCCAGGCGTGGTTTGAGAAGGCCGCGGCCCGGGGGCATCCTTACGCCATGCTGATGCTCGGCCGCTACCTCGCTCGCGGGCTGGCCGGGCAAACGGATTTGGTACGCGCCAGGGCCTTGCTGGAGGCCGCGCGGGACGCCGGGGTAAAAGAGGCCGCGTCCGACCTGGGCGCGGTCGCCGCGGCGTCGTCTTCGGCGCAGCCCCAGCCCGCGATCGCCGTTTAGAACCCGGCTCGCGAGGTTGGTTCGGGCGTAAGGTCGGCGGCCAGGAATGTCCAACGCCTTGCTGTCAGACGTCGAGGCGCGGGCGGAGCGCCGGCGGACCCGGACGCGGGCGGACCTCTGGCAAGCCTTGGCCCAGGCAGCGTGGCGAGAGGCGAAGGCGGCCGCCACGCCTGCGGCATCGGTGCGATGGCTGCAACGCGCCCATCGGTTGTTGCCTGACGACGGGATGGTCTCGACCGCGCTGGCGACCGCTTGGCTGGAGGTGGGCGCGCTCGATGAGGCCTACGCGGTGTTCAAAGCGCAGGCGGCACGGCATGGGGCGGGCGAGGACCTGTCCGGCATGGCCGTGTGCGCCCATCTGCTGGGCTGGCGCGAGGAGGCGGAGGCCGCGCTCGATGCGGCGCTGAAAGCCGGCGTTCCGAATCCGGCGTTGCGGACCCTCGCTGCCGCGGTTGCGCCGGCGCAGGGGTGGTGCGGCCTGACGACGGATGGGGCGCTTCAGGCGGTCGCCCCAGGGCCGTGCGCCGTGAGGCTCGATGGGGAGCTCGTTGACGTTGCCTGGTCTCGCGGCAAGGCCCGGCTTCCGGGACGCTGGCGCAGGGCCACGCGCCTTGACGTGACCGGCGCCGCCGGCGCGTTGCTCGGCAGCCCGATCGCCTTGCCCCGGTTCGCGGGCCTCGACGGCTTCGTGGAAGCGACTGAGCAGGGCATCGAGGGATGGGCGTGGCATCCGGCGGACCCGGAGAGGCGTCCGACCATCCGCATCGAAGGCCCGAACGGCGCCGTGGAGCGGCTTGCCGCCGAAGATGCCGGCCCTGTCGGGCATGACCGCCCCTTGGCCCGTCCCCGCGCGATCCGGCTCAGCCGTGCGGACGTCGCCCGGCTCGGCGCCCCGCTGAGCGTCACCGGCCCCGATGGCAGGCACCTGCTCGGAAGCCCGGTCGAGCCTGGCGTCGCGTTCCGCGCGGGAACCGGCCCATCGGCGTTCGCCCCTGTTTGGGCCGACGAGGACGCGCAGGCGGCGGCGCCCAGCCCGGCGCGGCGGCCGGTCGATATCGTCATTCCGGTCTACCGGGGCGTTGCCGAGACGCTCGCGTGCGTCGCCTCGGTGCTGGCCTGCAAGCCACGCGGCTCCCGCGTTCTCGTTGTGGACGATGCGTCGCCGGATGCGTGCTTGGTGGCGGAACTCGCCAAACTGGCCGCGCGGCAACGCATTACCTTGCTGCGCCAGGCGCGCAACCGCGGTTTTCCTGCCGCCGCGAACGCCGGGATGGCGGCTGCCCAGGGCCGGGATGTCCTGCTTCTCAACAGCGACACGCTTGTCCCGCCCGGCGCGATCGAGCGGCTGCGAGCGGCTGCCTACAGTGCCGCCGACATCGGCAGCGTCACGCCGCTCACGAATGACGGGACCATCGTCAGCTATCCTGATCCGTCCGGCGGCAACGCGGCGCCGGATCTCGCGGGCACGTGCGCTCTGCAGGCGTTCGCGGAGCAGGCCAATGCGGGCGTGACCGTCGATTTGCCCGTCGGGGTGGGCTTCTGCCTTTATCTCCGGCGGGATTGCCTCGATCAGGTCGGGCTGCTGCGGGAGGATGTTTTCGCCCAGGGCTACGGCGAGGAGACCGATCTTTGCCTTCGCGCCCGGAACACCGGCTGGCGCAACGTGGCGGCCCTCGACGCGTTCGTGGCCCACGTGGGCGGGACGTCGTTCGGGCCGGCGCGCAAGCACCTCATGCGGCGCAACGCCGCCGTGCTGAACCGCCTGCATCCGGGCTATGACGACCTGGTGGCGCGGCACGAGGCCAGCGACCCGCTACAACCGGCACGGCGGCGCATGGACATCCTGCGCTGGCGCGCGGACCGGGGACGGGGCCGTTCGGTCGTCATCGTCACCCATGCCGGGGGGGGAGGGGTCGAGCATGTGGTGGCCGCCCGCGCCCGCGCCATTGCAGAGGCCGGGCAACGGGCCATCGTCCTGCGTCCGCACCGCGCGGCCGGGAGCGGGATTGCCGTCCGTGCCGAGCGGGCGGCGGGGGCGGCGTTCCCCAACCTCGTGTTCGCCATGCCGTCCGAGTTGCGGGATCTTGCCAAGTTCCTTCGCGCCGACCGGCCGGTCCGGCTTGAGCTGCATCATATGCTGGGCCATCATCACGGTTTGGCGGGCCTGGCCGAGCAGCTCGGCGCCGAACAGGTCAGCGTCGTGCATGACTACGCCCGGTTCTGCCCGCGGATCGCCCTTGTCAGCACGGAGCGGCGTTATTGCGGCGAGCCGGACGTTGACGGCTGCGAGGCCTGCATCGCCGATCTGGGCAGCTTATTGGAAGACGATCCGCCCGTGCGCGAGCTGAGGCAGCGTTCGGAGCATGAACTCGCGCGCGCGTCCCGGATCGTGGCGCCCTCCCACGACGCCGCGGCCCGCATGGCCCGGCACTTCCCGGGCGTGAGGCCGGTGGTCGAGCCCTGGGAGGACGACCGCTTGCTTCCCGCCGCGGCTGCGGGTCCGGCGGGCGGCGCCTGCCGCGTCGTCGTCGCTGGCGCCATCGGCGCCGAGAAGGGCTACGACATCCTGCTCGCGTGCGTCCGCGATGCCCGCAAGCGCGGGCTTGCGATCGAGTTCGTCGTGGCCGGCTTCACCGCCGACGACGAGCGGCTGATGGCCGCGGGCGAGGTGTTCGTCACCGGCGAATACCGGGAGGCCGAGGCCGTCGAGCTGATCCGGGCGCAATCGGGCACGCTCGCGTTCATCCCGTCCGTCTGGCCCGAAACCTGGTGCTTCGCGCTCAGCCGGGTGTGGCAGGCGGGGCTTTCGGCGGCCGTGTTCGACCTCGGCGCGCAGGCGGAGCGGGTCCGCAAAACGGGGCGCGGCTGGGTTTTGCCGTTGGCCATGCCGCCCGGGCTGATCAACGACACGTTTCTACGCCTTGCGCCGGGCCTTGCGCCGGGCGCGGCGGCGTCGCAATCTGGGATTGCATTTGCACGACGTTGATCGCTAGGACTGATGATGCCTGACCAAGCCCCGCAAGCCACGACCAACCAGATCAAGGAACTGAACGTATCCGGCCACACGATGGCGCTCGACCCTGGGCTGTATTGCGTTTTCAACGCTCCTGGCGGTGCTGCCGCCGAGTCTGAGGGCGGGTTGCCTGGCGTGCGGATCACGACGATGCCGGGGCGGCAAGGCGGGGCGGTGAGCCTCGCCGGCTTTCATGCCGATGGTTGGATCGGCGCCGACTCGGGCGCCCTGGTGCGGGTGAGCGGCGCCGCGGCCGAGGTGTTGGTGACGGTGTACCAGGTGCCTGGCAGCAAGCTTGAGGCGCCGAAGCTGCAGGTTGTCCGGCTGTCCGGCGACGGGAGCACGCCGTCCGCCCCGGCGGAGATGGGGCAGCAAGCTTCGGGCAAGGACGCCGGGACCGTCGAGGTCGTGGCCCACGTGTATAAGCGCGGCGACGTGGCCGGGCGGCTCGGCGGCTGGATGGGCGAGCCGGGCAGCAACCGTTGGATCGAAGGGTTCGGGATCTCGCCGATCGAAGGCGTGCCGGCTTCGGACATCGAATATCAGGCCGTGCTGGGGCGCGGCTGGCTGTCGCCGTGGTCGGAAGGCGGCCAGTTCTGCGGCAGCCGCGGCATGTCGCTGCCGATCCTGGGGCTGCGAATCCGGCTTCGCGGCGACTCGGCGACGTCGCATCGGGTCGTGCTGTCGGCGACGTTCGTCGATGGCACCAGGATCGGGCCGGTCGCTGACGGCGACGCCTGCGAGGCGCCGAGCCTCGCGGCGCTCGAGGCGTTCCAGGTCTCGATCGAGCCGATCACGAACAAGCCCGCGACCGCTCCCGGCAAAGCTGGCGCGAAGGCGAAACCTGCGGAACCGGCGGCTGTAAAGGCAGCGAAACCGTCCCGCAAGGCCGCGGCCAAACCTGCGCCGGCGGCGAAGCCCGGGAAGGCGCCGGCGCCGAAACCGCGTGCCGCGCCGAAGCGGCCGGCGGCGGCTTCCAAGCGCCGCTGACCGCGGCCGGCGCTCGCGGCCGAGCGCCGGGGGCGGGCTTTACTCCGCTTGAAATACCTTTTCGTCCATCAGAACTTTCCGGGTCAGTTCCTGCACCTGGTCCGGCGCCTGAGCCGCGATCCCGCGAACGAGATCCTGTTCATCACCGAGGCGAACGACAACGTCATCCCGGGCGTCCGCAAGTTCGCCTACGCGCCGCCGGCGCCGAGCGAGGCGACGTTCCCGGATGCGCAGGAGTTCGAACATGCCGTGCAACGCGCCCGCATCGTCGAGGACATGGGGCGGCGCCTGCTTGCCCTCGGGTTCATCCCCGACATCATCATCGGCCACCACGGCTGGGGCGAGCTGCTGAACCTGCAGGATGTCTGGCCCGGCGTTCCCCTGCTCGGCTACTACGAGTTCTATTACCGCACGCACGGCCTCGATGTCGGCTTCGATCCGGAATTCGCGGAGCCGCCCGGAGGGTTCGGCAAGGTTAGGGCGAAGAACGCGGTCAACCTGCTGGCGCTCGAGAATCCGGGGCACGGGCAAACGCCCACGCGCTTCCAGCTCTCCACCTACCCGGACTGGGCGCAGCCGCGCATCTCCGTGCTGGCGGAAGGCGTCGACCTCGGCGTCTGCCGGCCGGACCCGGCGGTCCGCCGCTCGACGCTCGACGTGCGCGGCTTCCACATTGCGCCGAGCGACACGCTGGTCACGTTCGTCTCGCGCGACCTTGAGCCGTATCGGGGCTTTCACACCATCATGCGCGCGCTGCCGCGCCTGCACCGGCTCCGGCCTGACCTGAAGGTGGTGATGGTCGGCGGCGACGGCGTCAGCTACGGGGCGCGCCTCGTCGGCAAGACCTGGCGGGAGCATCTGCTCGGGGAAGTGGGGCACATGATCGACCCGTCCCGCGCATGCTTTCCGGGCCGGGTGCCCTATCCGCTGTTCATCAGCCTGCTGCAGCGGTCGGACGCGCACGTTTACCTGACCTATCCGTTCGTGCTGTCCTGGAGCTTGCGCGAGGCTTTGGCGTGCGGTTGCGCCATCGTGGGCAGCGACACAGCGCCGGTGCGCGAGTTCGTCGCCGACCGGCAGAATGGGCTGCTGGCGCCCTTCAACGATCCCGGCTCGGTCGCCGAACGAGTGCGGGAACTGCTCGACGACCCGCCGCTCGCGCGCCGCGTGCGAGAGGCGGCGCGCGCGTTCGCGGTGGAACACCTAGGGCTCGATCAGTATCTGGCCGGTTACCAGGCGCTCATTGACCGGGTGATGCGACGGTCCTGACCGGGACGTTTGTGTCGGGCGGCCGGCTCGGGCATCGTTGGGCGGCGACATCGCAATGGAGTTCGGCATGATTGAGAACGTGGCCCCGAAAGAGGTCTGGCAGGCGCTCCTGTCCAACCCGACCGCCCGCCTCGTGGACGTGCGGACCAATGCGGAGTGGGCCTATGTCGGCCTGCCGGACCTGCGCGAGACCAGGCAGGAGCCGGCGCTGATCCCGTGGCAGGTGTTTCCCACGATGCAGGTTCATGCCGGTTTCCTCGATGACCTGCGCGCGGCCGGCATAATGCCTGAGAACTCGGTCTATTTCCTGTGCCGCAGCGGGGTCCGCAGCCTGGCTGCTGCCGAGGCCGCTCAAGCCGCCGGCTTTAGCCATGCCTACAACATCGCCGACGGCTTCGAGGGGCCGCCTGACGAACACGGCCATCGCGGACAGGTTGCCGGCTGGAAGGCGGACGGGCTTGCGTGGTTCCAGCGTTAAAAAGCGTTTTGGCCGGTTAAGAAAAGTTAGTGACGGCACTATCCTAAGCGGATCGGATTGGGCAGTCTGCGCCCTGTAAAGAGGGAGCATCCAATCCATGCGAGCGCCGAGCAGCCTGCCGCACACCCCCGGATGGGTGGCCGAATTCCGCGCCTTCATCCTGCGAGGCAACGTCGTCGACCTTGCCGTGGGCATCGTCATCGGCGCGGCATTCACCGCGATCGTGACGAGCCTGGTCAAGGACCTCATCACCCCGGTGCTCGGCCTGATCGTCGGCGGCATCGACTTCAGCAACCTGTTCGTCACGCTGAAGGGGCCGAGCGAGCCGACGCTCGACGCGGCGCAGAAGGCGGGGGCCGTCACGCTCAATTTCGGCTTGTTCCTCAATGCCTGCATCTCGTTCCTGATCGTCAGCTTCGCGATCTTCTGGATGGTGAAGGTGCTCAACCGGATGTCGAGGACGAAAAAAGCGGAGGAGGTGGAGCCGACGCTGACGAAGAGCGAGGAGACGCTGATCGAGATACGCGACTTGCTGGCCAGACAACCGCGCGCGTGAACGCCGGCGCCGTCCGTACGCCGGTCCTTGAGATCGCCTATCACGAGGCGGGGGCGCGCGACGGCGTGCCGGTTGTCCTGCTGCACGGCTTTCCCTACAGCGTTCATGCCTATGACGAGGCCGCGCCGGCCTTGGCGCAGGCCGGTTGCCGGGTCATCGTTCCGCACCTTCGCGGCCACGGGCCGACCCGTTTCCTGGATCAGGGCACGACGCGGTCCGGTCAGCAGGCCGCTCTCGGCGCGGACGTGCGCGATCTCCTGGATGGGCTGGAGATCGAGCGGGCGGTGCTGGCTGGCTACGACTGGGGCGGGCGGGGCGCCTGCATCGCCGCGGCGCTCTGGCCGGAGCGGGTGCGCGGCCTTGTCAGCATCGGCGGCTACAATATCCAGGACATCGCCGGCTCGACCGCTCCCGGCCCGGCGGAGCAGGAATGGCGGTGGTGGTATCAGTATTATTTCCACACGCCCCGGGGCGAGGCGGGCCTGAAGCGGAACCGCCGGGAGATCGGCCGCCTGCTCTGGAAGCTATGGTCGCCGACGTGGCACTTCGACGAGGCTGCCTTCGCGCGGACGGCCGCCCTGTTCGACAACCCGGACTGGGCCGATGTCGTCATCCATTCCTACCGCCACCGCTTCGGCTGCGCGCCGGGCGATCCGGCGCTGGAACCGATCGAGCAGGCGCTTGCCGCGCGTCCGGCCATTCCCGTACCGAGCATCGTTCTTGAGGGAGCCGAAGACGGCGTCGGCCCGCCGTCCGATGATCCGGCCGAACTGCGGCTCTTCACTCAGTTGCGTCGCCGGACCGTGGTCGACGGGGTGGGCCACAACTTGCCGCAGGAAAAGCCGGACCGGCTGGTGCGGGCGGTCCTGGAGCTTGCCTGAGTTACGACGGCCGCCCGGGGATGCGGTGGCGGTAGGCGAGGGCCTCCGCCACGTCCACGCGGCGGACCGCATCCGCCGCCGACAGGTCCGCGATCGTGCGCGCCACGCGCAGCACGCGGGTGAACCCGCGCGCGGAGAGCCGCAGGCGGTCGGAGGCCTGCTCCGCCAGGATGCGCGCCTCCGGCAGCATGGTGATCGTGTCCATGCCGGCCTCCGCGTTGACCCGTGGGGTTTCGTCGTTGAACCGGACCCGCTGGATGTCCCGCGCGGCGGCCACCCGTTCCGCGACCGCGGCGCTGGCCTCGCCGGCGGGCGCACGCGACAGCTCGGCCGGGGGGGTCGGGTAGACGTGGACGACCATGTCGATGCGGTCCAGCAACGGCCCGCTGATCCGCCCCAGGTAGTCCTCCCCGCAACGCGGCGCGCGGTTGCACTCGCGCGCCGCGTCGCCGAGATGGCCGCAACGGCAGGGGTTCATCGCCGCGACCAGCTGGAAGCGCGCCGGGTAGGTCACGTGCGCGCTGGCGCGGGCGACCGTGGTGCGTCCGCTCTCGAGCGGCTGGCGCAGCGCCTCCAGGGCCGGGCGGGGGAATTCCGGCAGCTCATCGAGGAACAGGACGCCGCGATGGGCCAGGCTCACTTCGCCCGGCTTTGCCCGCTGTCCGCCGCCGGCGAGGGCTGCCTGCGAGGCGCCGTGGTGCGGCTCCCGGAATGGGGGGCGCATCACCAGGCGCCCGCCATCCAGCATTCCGGCGACGCTGTGGATCATGCTGACCTCCAGCGCGTCGACCGGCGACAGATCGGGCAGGAGGCGCGGCAGGCGGGCCGCCAACATGCTTTTTCCCGCGCCCGGCGGGCCGACGAACAAGAGGTTGTGCCCGCCGGCGGCGGCAATCTCCAGCGCGCGGCGGGCCGTTTCCATGCCGCGGACTTCTGAGAGGTCGGGCCCGTCCAGGTCCGGCCGGCCGGCCGCCGTTTCCGGGGGGGTGAGCACCTGGGCGCCGCGGAAATGGTTGATGATCGCCAGCAGGTCCGGCGTGGCCAACACTTCGATCCGTCCGGCCCAGGCCGCCTCGCTGCCTTGCGCCGCCGGGCAGATCAGGCCGAGGTCGCGCATCGAGGCCGAGAGCGCCGCCGGCAGCACGCCGGCCACGGCATGCACGTTGCCGTCGAGCGACAGCTCGCCCAGCGCCGCGTAGCCGGCCAGTTCGTCCCTTGGCAGCACGTCCATCGCGGCCAGGACGGCGAGCGCGATCGGCAGGTCGAAGTGGCTGCCTTCCTTGGCGAGGTCGGCCGGGGCGAGATTGATCAGCACCCGCTTGGGCGGCAGCGACAGCCCCATGGCGGTCAGTGCCGCCCGCACGCGCTCGCGCGATTCGCCGACGGCTTTGTCGGGCAGTCCGACGACCAGGAAGGCCGGCAGGCCGGATGAGACCTGCACCTGCACCTCCACCGGGACGGCCTCGATGCCGCTGAAGGCGAAGCTGCTGATGCGTGCGATCATATAAGCGTAACGATAGCAGCAACGACCCTGAAGACAAGCTTAGGTTGTGGCAGCTACTGCTGTTTAGCCACTGGACCGCTGCCGAAGGCGGAAAGGACGCGCTGCAACAGGCCGCCGATCACGTCCGTATTGTATCCGCCCTCCTGCACGATCGCCGTCGGCAGCCTCAGGGCGGCAATCGCCGCGCCGGCGCGCGAGAAACCGTCGGCGGTGACGTGGAGGAACCGTAAAGGCTCATCAACGCTCGCGTCGAAGCCGAGGCTGAGGACGAGCGCGTCGGGACGGGCCTTTCGCACGGCTTCGAGGCCGCTTTCGAGGGCGGCCAGCCAATCGGCGTCTTGCGCGCCCTGCGGCAACGGCAGGTTCAGGTTGGCCCCGATTCCTTCGCCGCCGCCTTGCTCGTCCGCGTGGCCGACATACCAGGGGTAATAGCCTTCCGGATTGCCGTGCACGGAGACGAACAGGACGTCGGCCCGGTCCCAGAACAGGCCCTGGACGCCGTTGCCGTGATGGCTGTCGATATCGAGCACCGCCACGCGCGAGGCTCCGCGGTCCCGCAGCCGTTGCGCCGCGATCGCCGCGTTGTTGAGGTAGCAGTGTCCGCCGGCCCGGGCGCTGTAGGCATGGTGGCCGGGCGGGCGGGCCAGAGCGTAGGCATGGCGCCCGGCGGCAGCCTCATCCGCCGCGGCGACCGCGCCAGCCGCCGCGGCCAACGCCGCTGGCCAGGTGCGTGCGCCGATCGGGCATGAGGTGTCCGCCGTGAACCAGCCGAGCCTTCCGATCACGGCGCCGCCGGGGCGCGCGCCGTTGGCCAGCATCTCCGGCGAGGGGTGGATGTTCGGCACCAGCTCCGGACCGGGCGATTCGAGGGCGGCCCAGGCGTCCGGAGCGTCGCGCAGGAAATCCAGGTAATCCGGGCGATGCACGGCTTCGAGCGCCGCCCGGTCCGCGGGCGGCGGGGGTTCGGGGGAGAGGCCCAAGGCCCGGCATCCTTCCAGCAAGGCCCGCGCCCGCTGCGGCGCCTCGAAATTCGGGCGCACGACGCCGCGCTGGAGGAAGAATTGCGGGTCATGCTGCAGTTGAACCGGGTCCCAAAAGACTTTCATCGCGCGTTGTCCGGCACTGCTGCTGATCGAAGGCAAGGCTAAGCAGGCGGTTGCAGGTTGTCGAGCACGCTTCTGGAACGCGGCGTGGCGGAGTAAGGTGAGGCTCGCCGTTACAGGAACATGCTTGCTCCGCCCAGCCTCGTCGCGCCGCTTCCGTCCGGACGCCTTGTTCAAGCCTCGATCCGTGATGCTGGTTGGCGCCGGCACGGATCTGGGCCGGGCCATCGCCGCCAATCTCTCGGCATTTCCGGGCCGGGTCGATCACGCCGAGTTGGGCGCCGTGGCCGATTACCCGGCAGCGGACCTCGCGATCCTCGGCTGCGATCCCGCCGACGTCGCGCCTGCCTTGGCCGCGCTCGCCGCCGCGGGCACAAACGCTGCGATCTGCGTCACGCCCGCGGCGAACCTTGCCGATGCCGCTCGCGCCGCCGGCATCCAGGCGCTCGGCCCCGCCTCGTTCGGGATCATCGTGCCGGCGCTTGGCCTGAATGCGTCAGCGGCGCCGCTCGCGCCGATGCCGGGGCGGACGGCGCTCGTGTCGCAATCCGCGGCGCTGTGCCGGGCGGTGATCGATTGGGCCGCTCCCAACGGCGTCGGGTTCAGCCACGTGGTCGGCACCGGGGGCAATGCCGTCGCGGGGTTCAGCATGGCGCTCGATTACCTGTCCCGCGACCCGTCCACCGGCGCCATCCTGCTCGACATCCGCACGATCCGGAACCGCCGCACGTTCATTGCCGCCGCACGGGCCGCGGCCCGGCTTCGCCCCGTCGTCGCGATCCGGGCCGGCGGACGGCTGCACGACCCGAGCGGCCAGTCCGACGCGGTGTTCGATGCCGCGCTGCGCCGCGCTGGCGTGCTGCGCGTGGGCACGTTCAGCGAGTTCCTGGGCGCGGCCGAGGTGCTGCCCCGGTCGCGTCCGCCGCGGACGGACACGCTGGCGATCGCCAGCAACGCCATCGGGCCGGCCCACATGGCAGCCGATGCGGCGGTCTCGCTCGGCTTGCCGCTGCTTGAGCTTGATCGCGTCGCTCAGGCGGTGCTCAACCTGCGCCTTCCGCCGGGCCCCGCCGACTCCGGGATCGTCTGGACCGGCGCGGACCGGCCAATGCGCGTGGCCGAAGCGGCTGCCATGCTGTCCGGGATGCCGGGCGTGGGCGGCGTCGTGGCGATCCTCTCGCCGACTGGGCAAGCCGACGCGGCCGCCGTCGCCGGGCTTGCCGCCGCGCATCCGGCGCTGCGCATCCCGCTGCTGGCGTGCGTGCCCGGCGAAACGACCGGGGCCGGGCATCGGCGGACCTTGGCGGAGGCTGGGGTTGCGGTGTTCGCGACGCCTGAGGCGGCCGTGCGGGCATTCCACCAGCTCGTGCAGCAACGCCGGGCGCGAGCCGCCGCCGCGGAGTTGCCGGCCCGGCGCGTGCTCCCGATCGCGCCGGACCGGGGCGCGGCGGCGCGGGTCTTTGCCGCGGCTCGCGGCGCCGGGCGCGAACAGCTCGCGCGGGACGAGGCATGGGCCGTCCTGTCAGCCTACGGGATGCGCACAGGTTCGCGCGCGGCGGATTTCGAGGGCACGGAACTCCGCATCCAGGTCATCGACGACAGGCTGTTCGGCCCGGCGATCGGGTTCGGCCTTGGCGGGACTGCGGCGGACCTGCTCGGCGACGTCGCCTATGAGCTGCCGCCGCTCAACTTGACCCTGGCGTACGCCTTGATCGCCAGGACCCGGGCCGCACACATCATCGCCCGATCCGGGGCTGACCTGGAGGCCATTGCCGACGCCCTGGTGCGGGTGAGCCAGCTCAGCATTGACCACCCGGAGATCCGGGGCCTCGATCTCAATCCGCTGCTGGCCGGCGCTGGCGGCGCAGTGGCCGCGGCCGGCCGGATCGCGCTGCGGCCGCCGCGGCAGGCAGCCAGGTTCGCCATCAGCCCCTATCCCGCCGAACTCGCCCATTCATTCGATGCGAAGGGCCGCGCCGTGCTGGTGCGCCCGATCCGGCCGGAGGACGCCGAGGCCCATGCCGCCCTGTTCCGCCGGCTGACGCCTGAGGACATCCGCTACCGGTTCTTCAACATGGTGCGCGAGCTTGCGCCCGAGCAGGTCGCCCGGATGACCCAGGTCGATTACGAGCGCGAGATGGCGTTCGTGGCCGTCGACGAGGCCAGCGGCCAAACCGTGGGCGTCTGCCGCCTGGTTCGCGAGCCGGGCACGGGGGAGGGCGAGTTCGCGGTGCTCACGGACCCGGCGTGGAAGGGCAGGGGGCTCGCGCGCCATCTCATGCGGCAGATCGCGGAGTGGGCGCGAAGCCGCGGCATGAAGGCGGTCATCGGCCAGGTGCTTGCCGAGAATGCGCCCATGCTCGCGTTCATGCGCCGGATCGGGGCGGTGGTCCGGCGCCTGCCGGATGAGCCGGACGTCGTCGAAGCCGTGATCGCGGTCGAATAGGCGCCGGATGTCCACCTCGATCCTGCCCGCGAGCGCCGCGGCACGGCGGCGGCCCATCCTGCTCGTGCTGGCCTCGTCCGCATCGTTCGCCGTCGCCGCCGCGCTGGTGAAGCTTGCAGCGCCCGAGGTGCCGACCGTCGAGCTGATGCTGTTCCGCAGCTTCGTCGCCCTCGTGGTCATGCTGCCGCTGATCGTGCGCGCGGGCGGGTGGCCGGTGCTGCTGACGACGCGGCCGCTCGCGCACCTGCTGCGCGGGATCGCGGGGCTGGCGGGCATGTTCAGCACGTTCTACGGCATCGCCCACCTGCCGCTCGCCGCGGTGACGGCGCTCGGCTTCGCGATGCCGATCGTGCTGGCCGTGCTGAGCGTGCCGATGCTTGGCGAGCGGCTGGGCGCGTCGCGCATCACCGGGCTGTGCGCCGGGCTGGCGGGCGTGCTGCTGGTGATCCGGCCGTGGAACGAGACGCACGGGCTGCCGCTGTTCGAGACGGGCGTCGTGCTGGCCGGCGTGGTATTCTGGGCGCTGGCGATGGTCAGCATCCGCCGGATGGGGCAGGCCGGGGAGCGCAACGTCACGATCGTGGCGTTGTTCTCGGTTTGCTGCACCATCCTGTCCGCGGCGCTGACGATCCCGGTCTGGGTGACGCCGCGGCCGGTCATTCTCGGCATTCTGGTCGCCATCGGGGCCATTTCCGGCCTGGCGCAAGTGCTGATGACCGAGGGCTACCGGACGGGCGAGGCCAGCATGCTGGCGCCGTTCGAGTATAGCGCGATCTTCTACACGGTGTTCCTTGGCTGGGCGGTTTGGGGCGAGGTTCCTGGCCCGAAGGAGGCCATCGGGATCGGCGTCCTTGTCGCGTCGGGCTTATTCACCTGGTGGGGGGAGGCGCGGAGGAGCGGATGAGGCGGCATGACGCTGCCTCGGCGCCGTTGGGGCCCGTTCGGATATAACCGCGGTGACTCGGTCAGGCGAACGAGCGCCCCAAGCCTTTTTGCCGGGCAGCTTCGTCGGCGTGCTGCCGCACTCATCGCCGGCGGCGCCCTTAACCGAGGCGTTCCAGCAGGCCGGCCAGCACCGCCCGCAGTTCCGTCGACGCGACGCTGCGCGGGGCCGCCTCCGTCACGCCCAGGCCGTCGGCGAACGCCTGGGCGAAGCTGGTCCGGTTGCCCAGGACCGCCGGCAGAATAGGGGCCGAGCGCGAGCGCAACTCCGCTTCCACCCGTTCGCGCAGCCGGCCCGCAGGGGGCGCGCGGTTCATGACCAGGCAGGCCGGGCGTTTCTCCTCGGCGGCCAGCTTCAGCGTGCCCTCCGCCGCCCAGATGTCGGGGGGGCTGGGCTGGACCGGCGCCACCACCAGGTCGGCCCCGCGGATGGCCCGGCGCGCGTCGCTGTCGATCTGCGGCGGGGTGTCGACCAGCAGAAAATCGTATTCCTTCCGCAGCCGGTCCAGCTCCGCCGCCAGGCGCCAGCCGGCGACGTCGCTGAAGGCGATGGCCGGGGGCGGCGCGGGGCGAGCCGAGCGGATCGCGTGCCAGCGCGCCAGGCTTCGTTGCGGATCGATATCCAGCAGCGCCACCCGCTTGCTGCCGGCCAGCGCCGCGGCCAGATTGGCCGCAAGCGTCGTCTTGCCGGCGCCCCCCTTCTGCTGCGCCACGGTGATCACAACCGCCATGCCGAACCCCAATCTGTCTCGCCGCAGGATGCACCGCCATCGCCCGCCGATCCAGCCGGAGCCTTTGCCGACGCCCGCCGAGATGGCGGAGGCGGACCGGGCGTCGCCTTCGTTGGGCGTGCCGGGCCTTGCCTTGATGCGGGCGGCCTGCCTGGCCGTCGCCCGTGCCGCGCGGCGGTTCGGCCCGTGCCGCACGCTGGTTCTATGCGGTCCTGGCGGCAACGGGGGCGATGGCTGGGGCGCGGCGCGGCTGCTGGCGCAGCAGGGCTGGCCGGTCGCTGCGGCGGAGTGGGCCGCGCCGCGCAACGGGTCCGATGCCGCTCGGATGCGGGCCGGCTGGAAAGGCCCGGCCGTGCCGTTCACGGCGGATGAGGCGGCGCGCTATGATTTGGTGATCGACGCGGTGTTCGGCGCCGGGCTGCGCGATCCGGCGCCGGGGCCAGTCGCGGCCACGCTCGCCGCCGCCCGCCGCGTGCTCGCGGCCGATGTTCCGAGCGGGCTTGACGGCGCCACCGGCCAGCCGCGCGGCGAGGTGCGCCGGGCCGACATGACCGTCACCTTCGCGGCCAGGAAGCCCGGTCACCTGCTTTTGCCTGGCCGGGAGTTGTGCGGGCAGACCGTGCTTGCCGATATCGGCCTGCCAGCGGGTGCGATGCCGCCGGTGCGGACGTGGCGCAACACGCCCGCCTTGTGGACCATCCCGGCGCCTGGCCTGGGCGACCATAAGTATACCCGCGGGCACGTGACCGTGCTCGGCGGCCCGGCGATGAGCGGCGCTGCCCGGCTTGCCGCAGGCGCGGCGCGGCGGGGCGGGGCGGGAATGGTCACGATCGCGGCCCTCGGCGGCGCCGAGGCCTATCGCGGGGCCGAGGCTGGGCTGATCGTGACGGGCGACTCCTTGCAGAGCTTGCTCGAGGATGGCCGCCGGCAGGTTTGGGTCTGCGGCCCCGGGCTTGGGCAGGATGCCGCCCGCGAGGCGCTGCCGCAGCTTCTGGCCGCGGACCGGCAGGTCGTGGCCGACGCCGATATGCTCGGCGCCGCGGCCGGCAACCCGGCAATGCTCAAGGGCTGCGCCGTCATCACCCCGCATGGCGGCGAGTTCCAGAAGCTGTTCGGCCCCATTGGCGGCGACAAGCTCGCGGCCGTGCGCGAGGCGGCGCGTCGGATCGGCTGCGTGGTCGTGCTCAAGGGGGCGGACACCGTGATCGCGGCGCCGGATGGCCGGGCGGCCATCAACGACAATGCGCCGCCCTGGCTTGCCACCGCGGGGGCCGGGGATGTGCTGGCCGGGCTGGTCGCCGCCCTGCTTGCGCAGGGGATGCCGGCCTGGGAGGCGGCAGGCGCCGCCGTCTACGTCCACGGCGCTGCCGCGGGGCGTGCCGGGCGCGGCCTTGTTGCGGAAGACCTCGTGACATCGATCGCAGCAAGCCTCTCGGATGATGCAAGCGAGTGGCACGCGCGCTAATCTGCGCTATACTTGTCTCGTCCCCGGAGACGACTTCATGAGTGACACCGCCGTTCAGATTGGCCTTTTCGATCGTGCCATCCGCCGCATCGCCGGGGTTTGGCGGGACATGGCCTCGTCCGTCTCCGTCGACGAGGAGGAAGGCATCGCCGGGCAGATGCGCGCGTGCCTGGCCGCGCGCGGGGGGGAGATCAGCGCCCGCAACCGGTCCGCCAAGCTCGCGCAGACCTATCTCGGCCTCGATGACGCGGGCCGCCGCGCCTTCCTGCGCGATCTGGCTGATTTCGACAGCGATCCGGCCGCGGTCGAGCGCGCCTACGCCGCTGTCGGCTCCGCCGAAGACCCGGCCGAGCGGGCCAGCGCGAAGGTGGCGCTCCGCCGGGCGCTCGAACCGCCGCGGGTCCGCCTGCTGACGCAGTTCACCACGATCCCCGACGGGATGAAGTTCCTGGTTGACCTGCGCGCCACCTTGCTCGCGCTGAAAGGCGACGATCCGTGGCTGAACGCCCTTGAGCACGACATGCGCAACCTGCTGGCGAGCTGGTTCGATGTCGGATTCCTGGAGCTGCAGCGGATCGATTGGCATAGCCCGGCGACCTTGCTGGAACGGCTCGTGGGCTACGAGGCCGTGCACGAGATCCGGTCCTGGAGCGACCTGAAGAACCGGCTCGACAGCGACCGGCGCTGCTACGCTCTGTTCCATCACCGGATGCCGAACGAGCCGTTGATCTTCGTCGAGGTCGCGCTCGTCCGCGGCCTGTCCGGCAGCGTGCAGTCCCTGCTCGACAAGAAGGCCCCGCTGCAGGACCCGAAGGATGCCGACACCGCGATCTTCTACTCCATCAGCAATTGCCAGAAGGGCCTCGCCGGCATCAGCTTCGGCAATTTCCTGATCAAGCGCGTCGTCGAGGTGCTTGGCGCCGAATTCCGCAACCTGAAGGCGTTCGCCACGCTGTCGCCGATGCCCGGCTTCTGCCGATGGCTGCACGGCAAGCTGCGCGAGGACGATCCCAAGCTGCTGAGCGAAGAGGAAAGCTCTAGCCTGCGAACGGTGGCGCCCACCGATGGCGCGGCGCCGGAAACCGGCGCCAAGGCGCTTGCCGCCATCCTGGGCAAGCGCGGCTGGTTCCGCGACAAGACGATGTTCCGCGCCATGGACCCTGTGCTGACCCGCCTGGGCGCCCGCTACCTGCTGAGCGAGAGCCGCGGGAGCCGGGCGATCGACCCGGTGGCCCACTTCCATCTCTCCAACGGCGCCCGCGTGGAGCGCATCATGGCGCTCGGCGACATTTCCGAGAAAGGGGCGAAGGAAAGCGCCACCCTCATGGTCAACTACCTGTATGACCCGGCAAAGATCGAGGATTACCACGAGGATTACGCCGGCGAAGGCAAGCGCAACGCCAGCACGGCCGTCCGCCGCCTGGCGCGGGGGTGGAGTTGAACGCGCCCGCCACGTTCCATCCGCTGCCGGCGGACCGGCTTGCGGCGCTGCACCAGGTCGAGCGCAAGCTGCTGTGGCTGAGCGCGTGGATGGTGCATCACGCGAACCATGTCCGCCCGAACCGCGACGGCCTGAAGGTCGGCGGCCATCAGGCAAGCTGCGCCAGCGTGATCAGCGTGATGACGGCGCTGTATTTCGAGATCCTTCGGCCTGAGGACCGCGTGGCGGTCAAGCCCCACGCGGCCCCGGTGTTCCATGCCATCAACCTTCTGTTCGGGCGGCAGACGCCGGAGAAGATGGCGGGCTTGCGGCAGATGGGCGGGGTGCAGAGCTATCCGTCCCGCACCAAGGACGGGCCGGAGGTCGATTACAGCACGGGTTCGGTCGGCCTCGGCGTGGCGCTGACCAGCTTCGCCTCCCTGATGCAGGATTACGTCCGCCTGCACGGGCTCGATGCCGGGCTGCCGCTCGGGCGCCAGGTGGCGATCGCGGGCGATGCCGAGCTCGACGAGGGCAACATCTACGAGGCGCTGCTGGAGGGTTGGAAGCACGACGTGCGCAACGTCTGGTGGATCATCGACTACAACCGCCAGAGCCTGGACAGCATCACGCCGGACCGTCTGTTCGGGCGGATCGAGGGCCTGTTCCGCGACATGGGCTGGAACGTCGTCACCCTGAAATACGGGCGCAAGCTGCAGGCCGCGTTCGCCCGCGAGGGGGGCGAGGCGCTCAGCCGGTGGATCGACGACTGCCCCAACAGCCTCTATTCCGCGCTGACGTTTCAAGGCGGCGCGTCGTGGCGGCAGGCGCTGCTGGCCGAACTCGGGCGCGAACCGGGCTTTCGCGCCATCATCGACCCGCTCGACGACGAGGAACTGGGGGCGCTGATGACCAACCTCGGCGGGCATGACGTCGATTACCTGATCGAGAGCTTTCGCGCCGCCGCCGCGCAGGGCGACCAGCCGACCTGCTTCATCGCCTACACCATCAAGGGCATGGGCCTGCCGTTCGCCGGGCACAAAGACAACCACTCCGGCATGATGACGCGCGAGCAGATGCAGGCTTTCCGCGCGCAGATGCGCATCCGGCCGGGGCATGAATGGGACGCGGCGGAGGGGCTTGACCTTTCGCCTGAGGCGTTCCGGGGCGTTGTCGGCAGCGCCCCGTTCGCCACCCCTCTGACCTCCGCGGGCCGGCGCCTCTCGGCGGCGCAGATCGCCGTTCCGGCCGAGTTGCCCGGTCCGGCCGTCGCCGGGCGCAAGCTCAGCACGCAGGCGGCGTTCGGCGAGATCCTGGCCGAGATCGGGCGCGGCCGGGACGATTGCGCGGAACTTGCCAAGCACATCGTCACCATGAGCCCGGACGTGACCGTCTCCACCAACCTGGGGCCTTGGGTGAACCGGCGCGGCGTGTTCGACCGCCACACCCGCAACGACGTGTTCCGCGACGCCAAGCTGGCGAGCGCCCAGCGCTGGGGCATGTCGCCGGCCGGGCAGCACGTCGAGCTTGGCATCGCCGAGCAGAACCTGTTCCTGCTGCTCGCGGCGGCCGGCTTGCAGCCCACGTTGAGCGGCGCCCGGCTGCTGCCGGTCGGCACCGTGTATGACCCATTCGTCAACCGCGGGCTCGATGCGCTCATCTATGGCTGCTACCAGGACGCGCGGTTCCTGCTGGTCTCGACGCCCTCGGGCCTCACGCTCGCCCCGGAAGGCGGCCAGCATCAGAGCGTCAACACCCCTCTCATCGGCATGGCCGCCGACCGGCTCGCGAGCTACGAGCCCGCCTATGCCGACGAGCTTGGCATCCTGCTCCGCCATGCCTTCTCGCACATGCAGGCGCCTGACGGGTCTGCCGTCTGGCTGAGGCTGTCCACGCGCCAGCTCGAACAGCGGTCCCGCGCGCTCGACCCGGCCGCGGTGATCGCCGGCGCGCATTGGACGGTGCCGCCCAAGCCGGGCGCGCGGATCGCGATTGCCTACCAAGGACCGATCGCGCCCGAGGCCGAAGCCGCCTTTGCCGAGTTGCGAGGCGACGTGCCCGAGGCCGGCCTGCTCGCCATCACCAGCCCCGACCGTTTGCACGCCGGGTGGCTCGATGCGGCGCGGGCGGGCAGGGCAGGGAGGCCATCCCGCGCGCACATCGAGCAGATCCTGTCGCCGCTATCGCCGTCGGCCGCCCTCGTGACCATCCTCGACGGCCACCCGGCGGCCCATGCCTGGCTCGGCGCCGTGCGCGGGCAGCGCGTCATCCCTCTCGGCCCCGACCGCTTCGGCCAAAGCGGCGACTTGCCTGACCTCTACCGCGAATACGGGCTCGACGCCGACGCCATCCTGAACGCCTGCGCCCAAGCCCTGCTGGCCTGATCGAGCCGGCGCCGGCGGGCGTGCCGCGTTCCGCTGCGCCGAACATCGCGGCGAGCGGCCCCGCAACGAACATAAAACGTAATTGTTACCTAACGTCCATAGTCACGTGTCCAAAATGTTGCTACATAGGACGTGCGTTCGGACTACAGCAAGTGGGGGGCCCATTTTTGCGACAACGAACGCGGCTGCCGGCATCCTTCGGCTCATCGGACGCGCCGTGCGTCATTTTAATCGCAAAATCTCAATTAGTCATGAGGTCCTTCAATGATGGACAAGACGTCCAACCCACCCGCCGAAACCCCAACCAATGTTGACCGGCGCGACATGCTCCGAGGCGGCAGCGTCGGCGCGCTGGCTGCCTTTGCCGCGACCGCGGGCCTGCTGAGCTCGGCCACGCCGGCCAACGCCCAAGGCGTCACCGACAACGACATCCTGAACTTCGCCCTCAATCTCGAATACCTTGAAGCCGAGTATTACCTCCGCGCCGTGACGGGCCAGGGGCTTGCCGCATCCGACCGTACCGGCATCGGCACGCCCGGCGCCGTGACGGGCGGCCGTCAGCTCAAGTTCGAAAGCCAAGCCTTCCAGCACTACGCGCTCGAGATCGCGCAGGACGAACAGAACCACGTCCAGTTCCTGCGCTCCGTGCTCGGCGCCAGCGCGGTCGCGGCGCCCGCGATCGACATTCAGAACAGCTTCGACACCCTCGCCCAAGTGCTGGGCTACCCGCCCGGCTTCGACCCGTATGCCAGCGAGGTCAACTTCCTCCTCGGCGCTTACGTGTTCGAGGACGTGGGCGTCACGGCCTATCTCGGCGCCGCTCCCTTGGTGCAGAGCAAGACGGTGCTGTCCGCGGCCGGCGCCATCCTGGCGGTCGAAGCATATCACGCCTCGGAAATCCGCCTGCAGCTCCTGCAGCGCGGGTTTGCCCAGCCGACGGTGCAGATCTCCGCTCTGCGCGCCTCTCTCTCCGGCGCGGCGGACGACCAGGGCGTCATCCTGAACGGACGCGGCAACATCGTGCCCACGGACAGCAACAGCCTGGTGTTCTCCCGCACCACGCGCCAGGTGCTCAACATCGTTTACGGCGCGGCCAACGCCAGCAGCGGCCTGTTCTTCCCGCAGGGGTTGAACGGGACCATCAAGTAAGCTGGCGACGACGAAAGACGGCGGCTCTCTAGTGACTCGCGCCATGAATGACGCAGGTCACTAGCTTTTTGTTTTCGTGGCCTGCTTATCCCAGACGTTCGGAAGCGAACCTCTCGGGCAGGACATTCGCCGAGAGCTGACCTCGGACCGGCCAGGCCCTGACCGCCTGGCCGGCTCCCTGCCGGCGGCGGTCCGCCTTGCTCCCACTATTCCCATGCGCTAAAGCCCCCCGCCGGACACGACGCTTGCGGGCGTGGTGAAATTGGCAGACACGCCAGATTTAGGTTCTGGTGGCGCAAGCCGTGGGGGTTCAAGTCCCTCCGCCCGCACCACCCTCCCGCCGACGACAGGAACGTACTGCCATGCAGGTTACCGAGACGCTTACCGAAGGATTGCGGCGAGGCTTCGCCGTCACCGTCCCTGCGTCCGACCTTGAGGACAAGCGCACCGCCAAGCTGAACGAGATCAGCAAGCAGGTCCGGCTTCCTGGCTTCCGCCCCGGCAAGGTGCCGGCCAACATCGTCCGCCAGCGCTACGGCGCGGCGATCATGGCCGAAATTGTCGAACAGAGCGTCAACGACGCGACGCGGCAGATGCTGACGGACCGCGGCCTTCGCCCGGCCGGGCAGCCGAAGGTCGACGTGACGCAGGTGGATGAACAGCAGGACTTGCAGTTCAACGTCGAGGTCGAGTTGCTGCCGGACATCGCGATGCCGGATTTCGCCGCGATCGACTTGGTGCGCTACCGCTCCGAGCCCGCGGACGATGCCGTTGACAAGGCGCTGGCCGAGATTGCCAAGCGGCAGGAAGGGCGCGAGCCGGTGACCGAGGAGCGCGGCGCGCGGGACGGCGATACGCTGACGGTGGATTTCATCGGCAAGGTCGATGGCGAGCCGTTCGCCGGCGGGACCGGGACCGACATGCCGGTCAAGCTCGGTGGCCCGGGCTTCATCCCCGGCTTCTCGGACGGCATGGAGGGCATGAAGCCGGGCGAGGAGCGTACGATCAACGTCACGTTCCCGGCGGAATACCATGCGGCCGACCTGGCCGGGAAAGCGGCGACGTTCGATCTCACGGCGAAGTCGCTTGAGCAGCCGATGACGACGGCGATCGACGACACGCTTGCGACCGGCATGGGCTTCGAGAGCCTGGACGACCTGCGCAAGGCGATCTCCAGCCAGATCCAATCCGAATACGACCAGGTGAGCCGGATGCGCATCAAGCGCGACCTGCTCGACGCGCTCAGCAAGACCGCGGATTTCCCTGTGCCTGCGAGCATCACGGAGGCCGAGTTCGACCAAATTTGGAAGCGGGTCGAGGCCGACCTGAAGGAAGGCAAGGCGGATGAGGAGGACAAGAGCAAGGACGAGGAGACGCTGAAGGCGGATTACCGCGCGATCGCCGAACGCCGGGTGCGCCTGGGCTTGCTGCTGTCCGAGATCGGACGGACGAACGGCATCCAGGTCCAGCCCGATGAGATGACGCGGGCCATGCGTGCCGAAGCGCAACGGTATCCCGGCCAAGAGGCGCAGGTGATCGAGTTTTTCCGCAAGAACCCGGAGGCTGCCGAGGGCCTGCGCGGGCCGATCTACGAAGAGAAGGTGGTCGATTTCATCCTGGAGCTGGCCAAGGTCGAGGACCGGACCGTAAGCCCTGAGGACCTATCCGCCGAGCCGGAGAGTGCGGCCGCCGCATAGCCGGGCCAATCGTCTCGGCAGACATTCACGGCTTGTGCCACGGGTTTCTGCTTAGATGCCTTTGAGGACGCATCACCTTTCGCGTCGTGACGGCGAGCCGTTCCGCGAAATGAAGCTTAGGGATGGAACCCCTGTAACACGCCCGTCACCTGCCCATCTGTAAGCGGTTCATGAACGAAGGATGCAACGAATGAGGGATCGTGATCCCGCCGAGGTCTACGGCAGCGCGCTGATACCGATGGTTATCGAACAGACTGCCCGGGGCGAGCGGTCATTCGATATCTATTCCCGGCTTTTGAAGGAGCGGATCATCTTCCTGACCGGACCGGTGTTCGACCAGGTGTCGGCGGTTATCTGCGCCCAGCTCCTGTTCCTGGAAAGCGAGAACCCGTCGAAGGACATCAGTTTCTACATCAACAGCCCGGGCGGGGTGGTGTCCGCCGGGCTCGCGATCTATGACACGATGCAGTACATCCGCAGCCCCGTCAGCACGGTCTGCATCGGCCAGGCGGCGAGCATGGGCAGCCTGCTGCTTTGCGCCGGCGCGAAGGACAAGCGGTTCGCGTTGCCGAATTCCCGCGTCATGGTGCATCAGCCGAGCGGCGGCGCGCAGGGCCAGGCCTCGGACATTGAGATCCAAGCCAAGGAGATCCTGACGCTACGGCAGCGGCTCAATGAGATTTACGTGCAGCATACGGGCCAGACGCTCGATGAAATCGAGTCGAAGCTGGAACGCGACACGTACATGTCGGCCGAGGAGGCGCGCGATTTCGGGCTGGTGGACCAGGTCGTGACGGACCGGCCGGCGGCCCCGGACGCATCGAAGCTCTGAACCGGACCGGGGCAGGACGGTTGTTCCGGCCCGGGGCCGGCATATGTCTTGCTTTTTCACATCTCGTTTAGCCGTCTGCCGAGACGTGCCGCGATTCTCGAAGCCCGGATGGCTCGGCTGCTTGTTCACGCCGGGCGCCGGGGCTAACCTCTAAGCCTGTTCCCCGCCATCGCGGGGCTGGAGTGCGCATGGGCAAGTCTCCCGACTCGAAAAACACCCTTTATTGTTCGTTCTGCGGCAAATCGCAGCACGAGGTCCGCAAGCTGATCGCCGGCCCGACCGTCTTCATATGCGACGAATGCGTCGAGCTTTGCATGGACATCATCCGCGAGGAACATAAGACCCACCTCGTCAAGTCCCGCGACGGCGTGCCCACGCCGAAAGAGATTTGTAAGGTTCTGGATGACTATGTCATCGGCCAGTCCCACGCCAAGCGGGTGCTGAGCGTCGCGGTGCACAACCATTACAAGCGGCTGGCTCATGGCGCGAAGAACAATGATGTCGAGATCGCCAAGAGCAACATCATGCTGGTCGGGCCGACGGGCTCCGGCAAGACGCTGCTTGCCCAGACCCTCGCGCGCATCCTCGACGTTCCGTTCACGATGGCTGATGCCACGACGCTGACCGAAGCGGGCTACGTCGGCGAGGACGTGGAGAACATCATCCTCAAGCTGCTCCAGTCGGCCGATTACAACGTGGAGCGGGCGCAGCGCGGCATCGTCTACATCGATGAGGTCGATAAGATCAGCCGAAAGTCGGACAACCCCAGCATCACGCGCGACGTGAGCGGCGAGGGGGTGCAGCAGGCTTTGCTCAAGATCATGGAGGGCACGGTTGCGTCGGTCCCGCCCCAAGGCGGGCGCAAGCACCCGCAACAGGAGTTTTTGCAGGTCGATACGACCAACATCCTGTTCATCTGCGGCGGCGCGTTCTCAGGTCTTGAGAAGATCATCGGCGCGCGCGGAAAGGGGTCGGGGATCGGTTACGGGGCCGAAGTCAGCAGCCCGGATGACCGGCGCATGGGGCAGATCCTGCGGGAAGTCGAACCCGAGGACCTGCTTAAGTTCGGCCTTATTCCCGAGTTCATCGGACGTCTGCCGGTCGTGGCCACGTTGGAGGATCTGGACGAGCAGGCCTTGATCGAGATCCTGACCAAACCCAAGAATGCGCTGTCCAAGCAGTATGCGCGGCTGTTCGAGATGGAGGGCGTTAAGCTTTCCTTTACCGAAGACGCCTTAAAATCGGTGGCGACGCGCGCCATTGCCCGCAAGACCGGCGCGCGTGGACTGCGTTCGATCATGGAGGCGATCCTGCTGAGCACGATGTTTGACCTGCCCGGCCTCGACGGCGTCGAGGAAGTGACGATCAACCGCGAGGTGGCCGAGAGCCGGGCCAACCCGCTTTACACCTACGGCAAGGAACGTGCGGAGGGCAGCGCGTAAACCGCCGCCGAGACCGTGGCGTTGTGGAAGGTCTTGCCGCCGACCTTCGACCTGCCGATATAGCAAGGGATACGTCGCGAGCACGCCAAATTGGGTGCTTTCGCGACGGGCTGTCCTAGAAGGAGGTCCTTATGAGTGAATCCCCATCCCCGCGGTCCGAACGGACGCGCAAGCCTGCCCCGAATCTCGAGACGATGGCGGTTCTGCCGTTACGTGACATCGTCGTGTTCCCGCACATGATCGTGCCCCTATTCGTCGGCCGCGAGAAGTCGGTGAGAGCGCTTGAAGCGGTCATGAAGGACGATAAGCAGATCCTCTTGGTCGCGCAGCGTAATGCGGCACAGGATGAGCCGTCGAAGGACGACATCTACCGGGTCGGAACGGTGTCGACGATCCTTCAGCTTTTGAAGCTTCCGGACGGGACGGTCAAGGTCTTGGTCGAGGGAAGCCGGCGCGCCAGCATCGGCGGCTTTACCGAGAACGACGCCTACTTCGAAGCGCGCGTCGCGCCGATCAACGAGGAGACGGGCGACGCGAAAGAGCTTGAGGCGCTTGGCCGGACCGTGATCACTCAGTTCGAGCAATACATCAAGCTGAACAAGAAGATCGCGCCCGAGGTGCTGGTGTCGTTGAACCAGATTGATAATTCCAGCAAGCTGGCAGACACCATTTCCGCCCACCTAAGCCTGAAGATAGCCGAGAAGCAGGAGCTGCTCGAGGCCGCCAAAGTGGGGGCGCGGCTCGAGCGCGTGTTCGCGCACATGGAAAGCGAGATCGGCGTTCTGCAGGTTGAGAAGCGCATCCGGAACCGGGTCAAGCGGCAGATGGAGAAGACGCAGCGCGAGTACTACCTGAACGAGCAACTGAAGGCGATCCAGAAGGAGCTTGGCGAAGGGGAGGACGGCAAGGACGAGACCGCCGAGCTCGAAGACCGGATCAAGAAGACGAAGTTCACGAAGGAAGCCCGAGAGAAGGCGTTGTCGGAGCTGAAGAAGCTCAAGACGATGAGTCCGATGAGCGCCGAGGCGACCGTCGTGCGAAACTACCTGGATTGGATGCTCTCCATTCCTTGGAAGAAGCGCAGCAAGGTCAGCAACGACGTGACCGAGGCCGAGCGCATCTTGAATGCCGATCATTATGGCCTGGAGAAGGTCAAAGAGCGCATCATCGAGTACCTGGCCGTGCAATCGCGGAGTCCGAAGATCCGTGGTCCGATCCTGTGCCTTGTCGGGCCGCCCGGCGTGGGCAAGACGTCCTTGGGCAAGTCGATCGGCAAAGCGACGGGCCGGAATTTCGTCCGTATGTCCTTGGGCGGCGTGCGTGACGAGGCGGAGGTTCGGGGACATCGGCGGACCTACATCGGCTCGATGCCGGGCAAGGTGGTGCAGGGCATGAAGAAAGCCAAGACGAGCAATCCGTTGTTCCTTCTGGACGAGATCGACAAGCTCGGCGCGGATTGGCGCGGAGACCCGTCTTCCGCATTGCTTGAGGTTCTCGACCCCGAACAGAACGCGACGTTTGCCGACCACTACCTTGAGGTCGACTATGACCTCTCGGACGTCATGTTCGTGACCACCGCGAACAGCCTCAAGATGCCGCAGCCATTGCTGGACCGCATGGAGATCATTCGCATCCCCGGGTATACCGAGGATGAGAAGGTCGAGATCGCCAAGCGGCACCTGGTCGCCAAGCAGGCTGAGGCGAACGGACTGAAGCCGGAAGAATGGGCATTGCAAGACGATGCCATCCGCGACCTCGTCCGGTATTACACCCGCGAGGCGGGCGTGCGTGGCTTGGAACGGGAAATCGCGAACGTCGCGCGCAAGGTGGTCAAGGAGATCGTGACCAAGAAGACGAGGAAGATCACGATTTCCGCCAAAGCCCTCAGCAAGTATGCCGGCGTTCGCCGGTTCCGCTACGGAGAGACCGAAGCGGAGGATATGGTCGGCGTCGTCACCGGCTTGGCATGGACCGAGGTCGGCGGCGAAATCCTGACCATCGAAAGTGTGCTCCTACCCGGCAAAGGCAACGTGAAGCATACCGGCAAGCTCGGTGACGTGATGCAGGAAAGCGTCTCGGCGGCGCTCAGCTACGTTCGCAGCCGCAGCATCGGGTTCGGCATCAAGCCGACCTTCTTTGAGAAGAAGGACATCCACGTCCACGTGCCGGAAGGCGCGACCCCGAAGGATGGCCCGTCCGCCGGCATCGCGATGGCCACCAGCATCGTCAGCGTCATGACCGGCATTCCCGTCCGGCGGGACGTGGCGATGACGGGGGAGATCACGCTCAGAGGCAGGGTTCTGCCCATCGGCGGATTGAAGGAGAAGCTTTTGGCAGCGCTTCGGGCCGGCATCACCACCGTGTTCATTCCCCGGGACAACGAGAAGGATCTGGTGGAGATCGAGACGGCGGTGAAGAAGGGCTTGAAGATCATCCCTGTCGGCCACGTGGACGAGGTGATCAGCCAAGCGTTGCAGCGCAAGCCGGAGGCCATCGAGTGGGAGGAGCCTGTCGATCCCGTCCCGCCTTTGGTCGGCAGCCCAGGCGCGTCGCTGCCGCATTAGCAAAGCAATCCTGCGTGACCGAGAGCAACGGTCACGCAGGCTGATGGGGCCGGGCGGTTAGCTCAGCGGTAGAGCGTCTCGTTTACACCGAGAGGGTCGGCGGTTCGAAACCGTCACCGCCCACCATGACAACCTACTCCAAGAGCGCATTTTGCCGCCGATGCCGCGGCTTGAGGAGAGGTGTATTACGAGCAGGCAATGCGTCGGGAGACCATCAAGCCGGGTTGACGTCGTCACGCCGCGGCCATAAACGAAGCGCCCTGCCACGATGCGGGTGTAGCTCAGTTGGTTAGAGCGCCGGCCTGTCACGCCGGAGGTCGCGGGTTCGAGCCCCGTCACTCGCGCCAGTCTCGCGTCATCGCCGTTTCGCAAGCCTATAGCAGCGCACCTGGGGGTGGTGTATTCCCTTCGCTGCAGCGCAACGCAAGCGAGAGCCTTCGAGCAGGATACCGCAATGCCGACAATCTTGGCCGACTACTTCCCTATTCTTGTATTCATCGCTATCGGCGGCGTCATCGCGGTCGCGATGGTGACGGCATCGTTGCTCGCCGCGCAGCAGAAGCCGTATGCGGAGAAACTCTCGGCCTACGAGTGCGGCTTCGAGCCGTTCGACGATGCCCGGCGTAAGTTTGACGTTCGATTCTACCTCGTGGCCATCCTCTTCATCATCTTCGATCTCGAGGTCGCGTTCCTGTTCCCGTGGGCGATCAGCCTCGGCGACATCGGCATGTTCGGGTTCCTCTCGATGCTGGGATTCCTTGCAGTTTTAACGGTCGGCTTCATTTATGAGTGGTGCAAAGGCGCATTGGAATGGGAGTAGTCGCATGAGCGCGGCCGGGATAACGACGACCGATATTGCCTGGAACCGAGAGGCGCTTGCGCCGGGTCCGGAGCAGGATGCGGTGATCAAGGGCATCACGGGCGAGGTCGCCGACAAGGGCTTCGTCGTGGCCAACATCGACAAGGTGGTCAACTGGGCGCGTACTGGCAGCCTGTGGCCGATGACGTTCGGGCTTGCCTGCTGCGCGGTCGAGATGATCCACGCCTACATGCCGCGCTATGACCTTGACCGGTTCGGCGTCATCCCCCGCGCCAGTCCCCGGCAATCCGACGTGATGATCGTTGCCGGCACGCTGACGAACAAAATGGCGCCGGCGCTGCGCAAGGTCTACGATCAGATGCCTGAGCCGCGCTGGGTGGTCAGCATGGGCTCGTGCGCCAACGGCGGCGGCTATTACCATTACAGCTACAGCGTGGTGCGCGGATGCGACCGCATAGTGCCCGTTGACATCTACGTCCCCGGCTGCCCGCCCACGGCGGAAGCGCTGGTGTATGGCATCACCCAGTTGCAGAAGAAAATCCGCCGGACCGGAACAATTCTCCGTGGCTGATCTCGCCGCCCTGGCCCAGGCCTGCGCTTCGCTTCCCGGCGTCAAAACGGCCCGCATTGAGATGGGCGAGGTGGTCGTGCATGCCGCGCGGGAGACCGTGCTGGAGACGCTCAGGGCGCTCAAGGCCACCGGCGGCATCGCCTGCGAGCAGATGATGGACCTCTGCGGCGTCGATTGGCCCGAACGCCCGGACCGGTTCGATATCGTCTACAACCTACTCAGCGTATCGCTCAACCATCGCGTCCGGGTCGTGATCGAGACGGACGCATCGAAGCCGGTCCCGAGCTGTTACACGCTCTGGCCCGTCGCCACCTGGTTCGAGCGGGAGGCATGGGACTTGTTCGGCATCGTGTTCAGCGGCCAGCCCGACCTGCGGCGCATCCTGACCGATTATGGTTTCAACGGCCATCCGTTGAGGAAGGATTTTCCGCTGACCGGCTACGTCGAGGTGCGCTTCGACGACGAGCGCAAGCAGGTCATCAACGAGCCGGTCAGCCTCACGCAGGATTTCCGGACCTTTGATTTCGTCTCCCCCTGGGAAGGCATGACCACGTTGCCCGGCGACGAGAAGGCGTTCACCGCCCGCGAAGCCGCAAGGCAGCCCGCGAAAGAGACCCCCTAATGTCAGACTTGGACGTCAAGACCGGCTCGCACGCCACCACCCCCGGCGAAGCGAAGCCGAATACCAACAAGGTGATCGAGGTTGACAACCATACGATCAATCTTGGTCCGCAGCATCCCGCGGCGCACGGTGTCCTGCGTCTCATCCTGGAGATGGATGGCGAGGTGGTCGAACGTGCCGACCCGCACATCGGCTTGCTTCATCGCGGCACCGAGAAGCTGATCGAGCACAAGACTTATCTGCAAGCGCTGCCGTATTTCGACCGGCTCGACTACGTGAGCCCGATGTGCATGGAGCACACCTGGGTGCTGGCGCAGGAGAAACTGCTGGGCATCGAGATCCCGGACCGGGCCAAGTGGATCCGGACGATGTTCGCCGAGATCACCCGCATCCTCAACCATCTTCTGAACATCACGACCTACGCGCTCGATGTTGGCGCCATTACGCCGAGCCTCTGGGGCTTCGAGGAGCGCGAGAAGCTGCTTGAGTTCTACGAGGCGGCTTCGGGCGCGCGGTATCACGGAAACTACTACCGCACCGGCGGCGTGGCGCGCGACCTTCCGATTGAACTCACCGATAAGATCGCCGAGTGGGCGCGTACGTTTCCGACGTTCGTCGATGAACTCGCCCAACTCCTGACGTCCAACCGTATTTGGAAGCAGCGCACCGTCGATATCGGCGCCATCTCGCCCGATGACGCGCTTGATTGGGGTTTCTCCGGCCCGCCGCTGCGTGCCAGCGGAGTGCCGTGGGATCTGCGCCGGGCACAGCCTTACGACATGTATGACCAAGTTGAGTTCGACGTGCCGGTCGGCCGAAACGGCGATTGCTACGACCGGTATCTCGTGCGCATGCAGGAAATGCGCGAGAGCGTCCGCATCATCGTGCAGTGTCTCGACAAGATGCGGCCCGGCGCCGTGAAGATCGTCGACCGCAAGTTCACCGCGCCGAGGCGGCAGGAGATGAAGCGCTCGATGGAGGCGCTCATCCATCACTTCAAGCTCTACACCGAGGGGTTTCATATCCCGGCCGGCTCCACGTACACGGCAACCGAAAGCCCGAAGGGGGAATTCGGCGTCTATCTGGTGGCAGACGGCACCAATCGGCCCTACCGCTGCAAAATCCGGCCCACCGGGTTCACCTTCCTGCAAGCCATCGAACATATGTCGAAACGCCACATGCTGGCCGATGCGGTGGCGATCATCGGGTCGCTCGACGTCGTGTTCGGGGAAATTGACCGGTGAGCGATTTTTCGAGGGAGGACAACGCATCTCCGCGGATGACGCGGCCCGCGGGCGCGGCCACGGCGACCGGTTCCGCGGAGCCGATCGGCGGCGCGCATAACCCGCCCGCCAACAACCCGGCCGAGCCTGCGGTCTTCGCGTTCGACGACGCCAGCGAGGCCGAGATCGAGCCGATCCTGCGCAAATACCCGGTAAGCCGAAAGGCCAGCGCCGTTCTGCCGCTGTTGTATACCGTGCAGAACCAGATGGGTCGGCAGACGGGCAGCGCCTGGGTTCCGCGCATCGCGATGGACGCGGTTGCCGAGCGTCTGGAGATGCCGCCGATCCGCGTTTACGAGGTCGCGACGTTTTACCTGATGTTCAACACCAAGCCGATCGGGCGGTATCACCTGCAAGTATGCGGCACGACGCCGTGCTGGCTGCGGGGCAGCGACGACATCACGCGGGCCTGTCGCGACGAGTCCGGCATCAAGGGCTGGAAGGAAACGAGCGAGGACGGCCTGTTCACGATGACGGAGGTGGAATGCCTTGGCGCGTGCGTGAACGCGCCGATCTTGCAGGTGGACGACGATTACTACGAAGACCTTGATTACGACCGCACCCGGGAGCTGCTGCAAGCCTTGCGCCGGGGCGAACGACCGGCGCCAGGCTCGACCATCGGCCGCCTCACCTCCGCGCCGGAAGGCGGCCCGACAACCCTTCAAGCGGTGGAATAGCCATGCTTGCCGACAAAGACCGGATCTTCACGAACCTGTATGGCCAGCACGACCCGCTCCTGGCCGGCGCACGCGAGCGCGGCGACTGGGCCGACACGGCGGCGATCATCGCCCGCGGCCGGGACGCGATCATCGACGAGATGAAGGCCTCGGGACTGCGCGGGCGCGGCGGCGCGGGGTTCCCCACGGGGATGAAGTGGTCGTTCATGCCGAAGCAGGCCTCGCCGGACGGGCGGCCGAGCTATCTCGTGATCAACGCCGACGAGAGCGAGCCCGGCACCTGCAAAGACCGCGACATCATGCGCCACGATCCGCATAAGCTGATCGAGGGCGCGCTCATCGCCAGTTTCGCAATGGGGGCGAGCGCCTGCTATATCTACATACGGGGCGAGTACTACAACGAGGCGGTCGCGTTGCAGAAGGCGATCGACGAGTGCTATGCGGAGGGCCTGCTTGGCGAGAACGCCGCCGGGTCGGATTATGAGTTCCACCTCTACCTTCATCGGGGGGCCGGGGCGTATATCTGCGGCGAGGAGACCGCGCTGCTTGAGAGCCTCGAAGGCAAGAAGGGAATGCCGCGCCTCAAGCCGCCGTTCCCCGCCGCCGTCGGTCTTTATGGCTGCCCCACGACCGTCAACAATGTCGAGACGATCGCCGTTGTCCCGACCATCCTTCGCCGCGGCGGCGCATGGTTCAGCGCGCTTGGCCGGCCGAAGAACAGCGGCACGAAGGTTTTCTGCATCAGCGGCCACGTGAATAAGCCCTGCAACGTCGAGGAAGAGCTTGGCATCCCGCTGAAGGATTTGATCGAGACCTATGCGGGGGGCGTGCGCGGCGGCTGGGACAACCTGCTCGCCGTCATCCCTGGCGGCTCTTCCGTTCCCGTCATCCCGAAATCGGTCTGCGACACGGTGCTGATGGATTTCGACAGCTTGCGCGACGTGAAATCCGGTCTCGGCACCGCCGCGGTCATGGTGATGGACCGCAGCACCGACATCATCCAGGCGATCCACAGGCTGGCGCAGTTCTACAAGCACGAGAGCTGCGGCCAGTGCACGCCGTGCCGGGAAGGCACGGGGTGGATGATGCGGGTGATGGGCCGGATGGTGCAGGGCCGGGCCGAAGTGGGCGAGATCGACGTGCTGGAGCAGGTGACAAAGCAGATCGAGGGGCACACGATCTGCGCGCTGGGCGATGCGGCGGCGTGGCCGATCCAGGGGCTGATCCGGCACTTCCGGCCGGAGATGGAGGCGCGGATCGCCGCTTATAAGGCGCGTGCCAGCGCTCCTCTGCCGATGGCGGCCGAATGATCGAGGTAAAGTGTCGGGCGGAGCAGCTCGACATACATCATGCCGACCTGCGCGGCGGCCGGTTCGAGACTGTCAACCTGTCCGGGGCGGCGGTCTCCAGCGCCAATCTGTCGCGCCTGACGATCCAGGATGCGACGGCGCCCGGGGCCGTGTTTGACGACGTGAACATGGCGGGGACCACGTTCGAGACTGTTTCGCTGAAGGGTGGGTCGGCGGTGAACGCCGACTTATCTCTGATGACGACAAACAACTGCAACATCGCCGGGCTGCGCCTCGATGGAGTCGAGATCGCGCCGCTGCTGGCGCAGCGAAAGGCTGCAGCGAATGGCTAAACTCACCGTCGACGGCATGGACGTCGAAGTTCCGAACGGCGCGTCCGTCCTGCAGGCCTGCGAGGCCGTAGGCGTCGAAATCCCGCGCTTCTGCTACCATGAGCGGCTGAGCGTCGCGGGCAATTGCCGGATGTGCCTGGTGGAGGTGGAGAAGGCGCCGAAGCCGGTGGCGTCCTGCGCCTACCCGGTCGCCGACGGCATGGTGGTCAAGACCGACACGCTGATGGTCCGCAACGCCCGGCGCGGCGTAATGGAATTCCTGCTGATCAACCACCCGCTCGACTGCCCGATCTGCGACCAGGGCGGGGAGTGCGACCTGCAGGACCAGGCCTACGGCTACGGCATGGACCATTCCCGCTATGCCGAGAACAAGCGCGCGGTGAAGGACAAGTATCTTGGCCCCCTGGTCAAGACGTTCATGACGCGGTGCATCCATTGCACGCGGTGCATACGGTTCAGCAGCGAGGTGGCGGGCGTGCCGGAGATGGGGGCGACCAGCCGGGGCGAGGCGATGGAGGTTGGCACCTACATCGAGAAGGCGCTGACGACGGAGCTGTCGGGCAACCTGATGGACATCTGCCCGGTCGGGGCATTGCTCAACAAGCCTTACAGCTTCGTGGCCCGGCCCTGGGAGCTACGCAAGACCGACAGCATCGACGTGCACGACGCGCTCGGGACCAACATCCGCATCGACGCGCGCGGCTCGGAGGTGCTGCGTATCCTGCCGCGCATCAACGACGCGGTGAACGAGGAGTGGATGGCCGATAAGGGCCGCTTCAGCCATGATGGGCTGAAGCGCCGGCGGCTGGACAAGCCTTGGGTGCGGGAGGGCGGCAAGCTGCGCCCGGCGACGTGGCCTGAGGCCTTCACGAAGATCGCGAACCGCCTGAAGGACTGTGCCGCAGACCGTATCGGCGCGATCGCGGGAGACCTGTGCGACGCGGAGAGCATGCTGGCGTTGAAGGATCTGTTGCAGGGCCTCGGATCGGACAACCTCGATTGCCGGCAGGATGGCGCGGCCCTCGACCCTTCGCGCCGCGATTTCTACCTGTTCAACAGCACCGTGGCCGGCATCGACGACGCTGACGCGATCCTGCTGATCGGCGCCAATCCTCGGCGGGAAGCGCCGGTGCTGAACGCGCGTATTCGCAAGCGCTGGGCGTCCGGCCATTGTCCCGTGGGCGTGATCGGCCCTGAGGTCGATCTGACCTACGACGCCGTGCATCTCGGCGATGGAACCGGGCTGCTGCAAGACTTCAAGGGGGATTTCGCCGACGCCTTCCGCAAGGCCGAGCGGCCTATGGTCATCGTCGGGCAAGGGGGTTTGCGCCGGGCCGATGGCGCGGCGGTCTTGCGTGCCGCGTGGTCGCTTGCCAGCGATGCCGGCGCGTTGACCGGGGATTGGCACGGCTTCAACGTGCTCCATACCGCGGCGGCCCGGGTGGCGGCGCTTGATCTTGGCTTCGTGCCGGGCGCCGGCGGCAAGCCGATGGCGGAGATGATGGGCGGCGGCGTCGATTTCCTCTGGCTTCTCGGCGCCGATGAGTTCGACACCGCAGCGATCGGCGGCGACACCTTCGTCGTCTACCAGGGCCACCACGGCGACCGCGGCGCCGCACGCGCCGACGTGATCCTGCCCGGCTGCGCCTATACCGAGAAGAACGGCACCTACCTGAATACCGAAGGACGTTTGCAGCGCGGGTACCTGGCCACCCGTCCGCCCGGCGAGGCGCGGGAGGATTGGACCATTCTCCGGGCGTTCAGCGCCGTCATCAACCAGCCGCTGCCGTATGACACGCTGTCGGCGCTGCGGGTGCGCCTTGCCACCACCAGCCCGGCGTTTTCGACCCAGCAAGTCTTGACCCGGCGCGGCTGCGCCGATACCGCAGCCCCGGCAGCGGGCGGCGAGATGACGGACAGCACATTTACCTACGCGATCGACGATTACTATCAAACCAACCCGATCAATCGCGCCAGCCCGACGATGGCCGAGTGCACGCGAACCTATACTCACGCCCCGCTCTCCGTGGCGGCGGAGTAAAACGTGGACGCCTTCCTCGCCTCCGACTTCGGCATCCTGATCCTCACCGTGCTCAAGACCTTGGCCATTTTGGTCCCGGTGCTGATCAGCGTCGCCTACCTGACCTTGGCCGAGCGCAAGGTGCTGGCGGCGATGCAGATGCGGATCGGGCCGAACGTGGTCGGGCCGTTCGGGCTATGGCAGCCGTTCGCGGACGCGTTGAAGATGCTGACCAAGGAAACGATCATACCGACCGGGGCGAACCGCCTGTTGTTCCTAACGGCGCCGTTGCTGACGATGACGCTGGCGATGATCGCCTGGGCGGTGATCCCGTTCAATTACGGCTGGGCGATTGCCAACATCAACGTCGGCATCCTCTATCTGTTCGCCATCAGCAGCATGGGCGTTTACGGCATCATCATCGCCGGGTGGGCGAGCAACTCGAAATACGCGTTCCTCGGCGCGTTGCGCTCGGCCGCGCAGATGGTCAGCTACGAAGTCAGCATGGGCTTCGTGATCGTCACCGTCTTGCTGTGCGCCGGTAGCCTTAACTTGACCGACATCGTGATGGCGCAGCAGACGGTTTGGTTCTTCATTCCGCTGTTCCCGATGTTCATCGTGTTTTTCGTCTCCACCTTGGCCGAGTGCAACCGCGCGCCGTTCGACTTGGCCGAGGGCGAGAGCGAGATCGTCGGCGGTTTCCATGTCGAATACGGCGCCATGACGTTCGGCCTGTTCTTCCTCGGCGAGTACGCGAACATGATCCTGATGTCCGCCATGACGTCGATCCTGTTCCTCGGCGGCTGGCTGAGCCCGATCCCGTTCGCGCCCTTCACCTGGGTGCCTGGCCCGATCTGGCTGATCCTGAAAATCTGCGTTTGTCTGTTTACCTTCATCTGGGTGCGCGGGACGTTCCCACGGTATCGCTACGACCAATTGATGCGACTTGGCTGGAAAGTGTTCCTGCCGCTGTCGTTGTTCTGGCTCGTGCTGACGGCCGGGGTTCTGCTCGCGTTCGGCTGGCTCCCCGGCCAGCAAGGAGCTTGAATCAATGGCTTTTCTCGATCGCACCGCGCGCAGCCTGCTGCTCAGCGAGCTTGTCTCCGGCATGTGGCTGACGCTGAAATACTTTTTCCGTCCCAAGGCGACGCTGAACTACCCTTACGAGAAAGGCATCCTGAGCCCGCGCTTCAAAGGCGAGCATGCGCTGCGCCGGTATCCGAACGGCGAGGAGCGCTGCATCGCCTGCAAGCTTTGCGAGGCGGTGTGCCCGGCGCTCGCCATCACCATCGAGGCCGAGCCCCGCGAGGACGGCTCGCGCCGTACCACCCGCTACGATATCGACATGACCAAGTGCATCTACTGCGGCCTGTGCGAGGAAAGCTGCCCGGTCGACGCCATCGTCGAGGGTCCGAACTACGAGTTCTCGACCGAGACGCGATCCGAATTGATGTATAACAAGGAACGGCTGCTCGCCAACGGCGACCGCTGGGAAAGCGAGCTGTCCAAGCGTCTGGAGCTTGACGCCCCCTACCGGTGAGGACCCCGATGCTCGTCACCTTCTTTTTCTACCTGTTCGCGGCCGTGCTCGTCGGCTGCGCCGTCGCGGTGGTGACCAGCCGCAACCCGGTGCATTCGGTCCTGTTCCTGATCCTGGCGTTCTTCAATGCCGCCGCGCTGTTTCTGATCGCCGGGGCCGAGTTCCTGGCGCTCATCCTGATGATCGTCTACGTGGGGGCGGTCGCGGTGCTGTTCCTGTTCGTCGTCATGATGCTCGACGTCAACTTCGCCCAGCTTCGCGAGGGGTTCCAGCGTTACGCCCCGATCGGCGCGGTCGTCGGCGTCTCGCTGCTCGTCGAGCTGCTGGTCGTGCTCGGCGGCTGGCAGTTCGCGCCCGAGAGCAGCGCTCTGCGCCTCACCACGATGCCCGAGGGTCTTGAGAACACCCGCGCCCTGGGGCAGCTCATCTACACGGACTACATTTTCCTGTTCCAATCGGCCGGGCTGATCCTGATGGTCGCCATGATCGGCGCCATCGTGCTGACGCACCGCGAGCGCAGCCGTTCGCGCCATCAGAACATCAACCGGCAGACGGCGCGGAGCATGACGGACACGCTCTCGATGGTGAACGTGCCGCTTGGCCAAGGGGTCCGCCCCGGCGACGTGCTGCGGCCGAAGCCCGAGCCTGCGCTGGTTGATGCCGATGAGCCGCACGAGCACGGGGTTGATAAGCTCGGCCCTGGAGAGCATGGATGATCGGCGTCGGCCAATACCTCGCCGTCGGCGCGCTGCTGTTCGTCATCGGCATCTTCGGCATTTTTCTCAACCGCAAGAACGTCATCATCATCATGATGTCGATCGAGCTCATGCTGCTCGCGGTCAACATCAACCTCGTCGGCTTCAGCATGACGCTGCATGACCTGGCCGGCCAGGTGTTCGCCCTGTTCGTGCTGACTGTCGCCGCGGCGGAGGCGGCCATCGGGCTCGCAATCGTCGTCGTCTACTTCCGCAACCGAGGTTCGATCGAGACCGAGGACGTCAACCTGATGAAGGGCTAAGCGCGATGCTTTACGCCGTCGCCGTCTTCGCGCCGCTGCTGGGGTCGCTGATTGCCGGGCTGCTGGGCCGGCAGATCGGCGACAAGGCCAGCGAAGCCGTCACGGTGTTCTTCATGGTGGTCGCGGCCGTCTGCGGCACGATCAGCTTCATCCCGTTCCTCCAGGGCGCCGCCCAGCCCGGCGTTCTCTCGCTGGGCGCCTGGATGGACGTGGACGGGTTCACCGTCGAGTGGGCGCTGCGCTACGACACGCTCAGCGCCGTCATGGTCGCGATGGTGACGTTCATCGCCACGCTGATCCATATCTACAGCATCGGCTACATGAGCCACGACGCGACCATCCCGCGGTTCTTCAGCTATTTGAGCCTGTTTACCTTCGCCATGCTGATGCTGGTGACGTCCGACAACCTGGTGCAGCTTTTCTTCGGCTGGGAGGGCGTCGGCCTCGCGAGCTACCTGCTGATCGGCTACTGGTATGACCGTCCGAGCGCCTGCCGCGCCGCGATGAAGGCGTTCATCGTCAACCGGGTCGGCGACCTGTTTTTCGCGGTCGGCATCGCGCTGATCTCCTTCCTGTTCGGCAGCGTCGAGTTCCCGGTCATCTTCGCCGCGATCGGCGCGCACGCGAACGACACCTATCGTCTGTTCGGGTCCACTTTCTATGCCTACAACGTCATCGGCTGCCTGCTGTTCCTGGGCGCGATGGGCAAGTCGGCGCAGATCGGGCTGCATACGTGGCTGCCGGACGCGATGGAAGGCCCAACGCCCGTTTCCGCGCTGATCCACGCCGCCACCATGGTCACGGCCGGCGTGTTCCTGATGGCGCGCATGTCGCCGATCCTGGAGTTCGCGCCGTTCGCGCTCGGGTTCGTCACCATCATCGGCGCGACGACGGCGCTTTTCGCCGCCACCATCGGCTGCCTGCAGAACGACATCAAGCGGATCATCGCCTACTCTACCTGTTCGCAGCTCGGCTACATGTTCATCGCCGCGGGCGTCGGGGCCTATCAGGTCAGCATCTTCCACCTGTTCACCCATGCCTTCTTCAAGGCGCTGCTGTTCCTGAGCGCCGGGTCCGTGATCCACGCGATGTCCGACGAGCAGGACATCCGGCGCATGGGCGGCATCTGGCGCAAGATCCCCGTGACTTACGCCGCGATCTGGATCGGCAGCCTGGCGCTCGCCGGCATCCCGTTCTTTGCCGGCTACTACTCCAAGGACGCGATCCTCGAAGCCGCCTGGGCACACGGCGGCGGCCTCGGCGCTTACGGCTACTGGTGCGGCACGCTCGCCGCGTTCCTGACCGCCTTCTACTCCTGGCGCCTCATCATCGTCGCCTTCCATGGCGAGCCGCGGATGGACCGCCACACCTTCGAGCACGTGCACGAAAGCCCCGGCGTCATGCTCGTCCCGCTGATGCTGCTCTCGGCCGGCGCGATCCTGACCGGCTATCTGTTCGCCCCCGAGTTCATCGGCCATGGCTGGCCCGGCTTCTGGCAGCAGGCGATCATGAACGGCCCCGCCAATCCGGTGATGGAAGACATGGAGCACATCCCGAGCCTCGCCGCGTTCCTGCCGACCATCTTCGGCTTGCTGGGCATCGCCCTGGCCTACGCGATGTATGTCGCCTTCCCGGGCCTCCCCACCCGGATGGCCAACGCCGTCCCCGCCGTCTACGACTTCGTCCTGAACAAGTGGTATTTCGACGAGCTCTACAACAAGATCTTCGTCGGCCCGGCCAACCGCCTCGCCCGCGTGCTCTGGCAAGTCGGCGACGCGACGCTCATCGACGGCGTGCCCAACGGCCTGGCCGCCCTGACCGAAAGCGGCAGCGGGCAGGCCGTGCGTTTCCAGACCGGCTCGATCGCGACCTACGCCTTCACCATGCTGGTCGGCCTCGTCCTGCTCGTGACCATCTACCTGATCTTCCGGTAACCAGAATGAACGCCGCCGGCTTCCCGATCCTCAGTCTGCTCACCTGGCTCCCGCTCGTCGGCGCAGCCTTCATCATGACCATCCGCGGCGAGGAGGAGGTGGTCGCCGCCAACGCTCGCTGGGCCGCGCTCTGGACCAGCCTGATCGTGTTCGCGGTCAGCCTGGTGCTCTGGGCGCACTTCGACCGTGCCGAACCCGGCTTCCAATTCCAGGAAAGCCTGTCCTGGCTTCCCGAGTTCGGCGTCAGCTACCGGATGGGCGTGGACGGCATTTCGGTCCTGTTCGTCCTGCTCTCCACCGCGCTCATCCCGATCTGCATCCTGGCGAGCTGGGAGGCGGTAAAGACCCGCGTGCGCGAATACATGCTCGCCTTCCTGGTGCTGGAAACCATGATGGTGGGCATGTTCGCGACCCAGGACTTCCTAGTGTTCTACATGTTCTTCGAGGGCGTGCTGATCCCGATGTTCCTTATCATCGGCATCTGGGGCGGGCCGCGCCGGGTTTATGCCAGCATCAAGTTCTTCCTGTTCACGCTGACCGGCTCTATCCTGATGCTGCTGGCGCTGATCGCCGTCTGGTATAGCGCCGGCACGACCGACCTTGCCGTGCTGATGCACGCGCAGTTCCCGGCCCGGATGCAGTTCTGGCTGTTCCTGGCCTTCTTCGCCTCCTTCGCGGTCAAGGTGCCGATGTGGCCGGTCCATACCTGGCTGCCGGACGCGCACGTCGAGGCGCCGACGGCCGGCTCCGTCATCCTCGCCGGCGTGCTGCTGAAGATGGGCGCTTACGGGTTCCTGCGCTTCTCGCTGCCGATGCTGCCGCAGGCGTCGCAGAGCTTCGCGCCGTTGATGTTCGCGCTCGGCGTCATCGCCGTGATCTACACCTCGCTGGTGGCGCTGGCGCAGACGGACATGAAGAAGCTGATCGCCTACTCGTCGGTCGCGCACATGGGGGTCGTGGTCATCGGCATCTTCACCTTTAATGCCCAAGGCATCCAGGGGGCGCTGTTCCAGATGCTGTCGCACGGCATCGTCTCGGCCGCGCTGTTCCTGTGCGTCGGCGTGATCTACGACCGGATGCACACGCGCGAGATCGCCCGCTACGGCGGCCTTGCGGTGCGTATGCCAGCTTATGCCATCGTGTTCATGCTGTTCACTATGGCGAGCATCGGCTTGCCCGGCACCGCAGGCTTCGTCGGCGAGTTCCTCGTTCTGGTCGGCGCGTTCAAGGTGAGCTTCTGGCTCGCCTTGCTCGGCAGCATGGGCATGATCCTCGGGGCCGGATACGCGCTTTATCTCTATCGCCGGGTCATTTTCGGTTCGCTGACCCGCGACGACCTGAAATCCATCCTGGACTTGTCTCCGCGGGAGGTCGCGGTGTTCGCGCCCTTGGTGGTGCTGACGCTTTGGATGGGGATCTACCCGAGCAGCTTCACGCAATTCTTCGATGCGAGCGTTCACGCCATGGTCGAACAGCACACGGCCGCACTCGCGGCGCCCCAGCTCGCGGCCGTGTCGCCATGACGGGCCTGAACGCGCCGCTGCTGCATTGGGCGTTGGCGCTTCCCGAGATCGCGCTCGCGCTCTGCGCGATGGCGATCCTGATCTTCGGCGTGCTGCGCCGAGGCGACAACACGTTCGTCTGCACCATGCTGTCCCTGGGCGCCTTGGTGTTCGCCGCCATGCTCGTCCTGGCCACGCAGAACGGGATTGCCTACGCCGGGCTGTTCGTGATGGACGGCTTCGCCCGCTTCATGAAGCTGCTGATCCTGGCCGGAGCGGCGATGAGCGCCATCCTGTCGCTCGACTACAACGAGCGTGAGGGCATTGCCCGCTTCGAGTTCCCGGTGCTGATCCTGCTGTCCACCGTCGGCATGATGGTCATGTGCAGCACGGCGAACCTGATGACGCTTTATTTGGGCCTGGAGCTGCAGTCGCTCGCGCTTTACGTGCTCTGCGCCTTCGCTCGCGACGAGCTTCGGTCCGCGGAGTCCGGCCTGAAGTTCTTCATCCTGGGCGCCCTTGCCTCCGGCTTGATCCTGTATGGCATTTCGCTGTCCTACGGCTTCGCCGGAACGATGGATTTCGCTGGGCTGGGCCGGGTCCTGTCCAGCCCTCAATCCGCCTCCGCCGGCCTCGTCGTCGGCATCGTGTTCATCATCGCCGGGCTCGCGTTCAAACTGTCCGCCGTGCCGTTCCATATGTGGACGCCCGACGTCTATGAGGGCGCGCCCACGCCGGTGACGGCCTTCATGAGCACCGCGCCCAAGGTCGCCGCCATCGCGCTGCTGCTCCGCGCGCTGGAGGTCCCGTTCGGGCAGATGCTGCACCAATGGACCGGGATCATCGTCATCATCTCGATCGCGTCCATGATCCTCGGCGCGTTGGCGGCGATCGGCCAGACGCGCATCAAGCGGCTGATGGCCTACTCCTCGATCGGCCACATGGGCTACGCCTTGGTCGGCCTCGCGGTCGGCACCGCCGACGGCATCCGCGGCGTGATGATCTACATGGTTGTCTACGTGTTCATGAGCGCCGGGGTGTTCGCCTGCATCATCGCCATGCGCCGCCGGGGCCGCTCTCTGGAGCTGATTTCCGACCTGTCCGGCCTGGCGCGGACCGACCCGGGCCTCGCGCTGGCAATGGCGGTCTTCATGTTCAGCATGGCCGGCATCCCGCCGTTCTCCGGCTTCTTCGGCAAGCTCTACGTGTTCGTTCCGGCGGTCCAGTCAGGGTACTGGACGCTGGCGATCATCGGCGTGCTGACCAGCGTGGTCGGCGCCTTCTATTACTTGCGCGTCATCAAGGTGATGTATTTCGACGAGGCCGAGGCCGCGTTCGATGCGCGCTCCCCGTCGCTCACCTTCGTCGGCGGCGTCGGCGCCCTGGTCACGA
Organism: Acetobacteraceae bacterium; assembly: GCA_965217935.1. Lineage (GTDB taxonomy): Bacteria > Pseudomonadota > Alphaproteobacteria > Acetobacterales > Acetobacteraceae > JBBROS01. The sequence goes on from OZ244581.1 coordinate 3,703,808, forward strand.
CGCTGTTCTTCGTCTTCCCCGCCCCCCTGATTGCCGCCGCCCAATCCGCCGCCCATGTGCTGTTTGGCTGAGAAGATGGGGCCGGGGCCAAGGTCCCGGCGGGTCCAGGGCAGCGCCCTGGCCTTCACCCCATGCTGCTAGTCGTCGACGCCGGCAACACCAACGTCGTCGTTGCCGTCCACGACGGAAGCGCCTGGCGCGGCATCTGGCGCATCGCCACCGATCCGCAGCGCACTTCCGACGAATACGCCGTCTGGCTCCTGACCTTGCTGAGCCTCACCGGCCTCAAGCCCGCCGACATCGGCCGCGCCGTCATCGGCACCGTCGTCCCCGCCGCGCTGTATCACCTTCGCCGCCTCTGCCGCGACTGGTTCAGTACCGAACCCCTGGTCGCCCGCTCCAACCTCGACTGGGGCTTTGCCATCGACGTCGAGAACCCGGCCGAAGTGGGCGCCGACCGTTTGCTCAACTCGCTTGCCGCCCACCAAGCCTACGAAGGCCCGCTGATCATCATCGATTTCGGCACCGCCACCACGTTCGACGTCGTCGATAAGTCCGGCGCATACGTCGGCGGCGTTATCGCCCCCGGCATCAACCTGTCGCTGGAAGCCCTGCACAAGGCCGCCGCCCGTCTGCCGCGGATCGGCATCGGCCGGCCCCAGGCCGTCATCGGCCGCGCCACCGTGCCTGCCATGCAGTCCGGCATCTACTGGGGCTACGTCGCCATGGTCGAGGGCCTGGTCCGCCGCATCCAGGCCGAATGGGACGAGCCGCTCAAGGTCGTCGCCACCGGCGGGCTTGCTCCCCTGCTCGCCGAAGGCGCCACCCTGATCCAGACCATCGCCCCGGACCTCACCCTCGATGGCCTCCGCTTGTTGGCGGACCGCAACCCAGCCCCCACATTCAATCGCGACAGAACACGCATCATCGAAGGCGAGTAAATGGATGACCTGAACGAGGGTCTGGCCTTCCTGCCCTTGGGCGGGACGGGCGAGATCGGCATGAATTTCAATCTTTACCGCTGCGACGGCAAATGGCTGGCCATCGATTGCGGCATCGGTTTCGGCGGAAGCGAGAATCCGGAAGTCGAGATCATGATGGCCGATCCCGGTTACATCTCGGAACGCCGCGACGACCTTCTCGCCCTCGTCATCACCCATGCCCATGAGGACCATATCGGCGCGGTGGCTCACCTGTGGCGGCGGCTCCGCGTCCCGGTTTACGCGACGCCGTTCGCGACCGCGGTGTTGAGGCGCAAGCTGGGCGAGGCCGGGCTGCTGGGCGAGGTTCGCATCGAGACCATCCAGCCCGGCGGCCGTTTCGCCCTTGGTCCATTCGACTTGGAATTCATTCCCGTCACGCATTCAATCCCCGAAGCCCAAGCCCTGGTCCTTCGCACCCCCTACGGCACGGTGCTGCATACAGGCGACTGGAAGCTTGATCCCGATCCACTGCTCGGGCCGCCTACCGACGAGTCCGCGTTCGAGCGGCTTGGCCAAGAGGGGGTTCTGGCCATGATCTGCGACAGCACCAACGCGATGGTCGATGGCCATTCCGGTTCGGAAGCGGAAGTGCGCGAAAGCCTCGAGCGCATGATCGCGGGACTGGAGGGCCGGGTTGCGGTGGCTTGTTTCGCAAGCAACGTGGCCCGTGTCGAGACGGTGGCGCTCGCGGCGCAGAAGGCCGGGCGGCATGTCGCGCTCGTGGGCCGGAGCCTGCGCAACATCGAGGCCGCCGCGCGCGATTGCGGGTATTTAAAAACGGTTCCGGAGTTCGTCGCGGAAGACGATGCAGGGAGCATTCCCGACGACAGCCTCCTGCTGCTCGTCACCGGCAGCCAGGGCGAGCCCCGCAGCGCGCTCTCGCGCATTGCCGCCGACACGCACCCCAACATCGCCCTGGGCGAGGGCGACACCGTCATCTTCAGCAGCCGCATGATCCCCGGCAACGAGCGCGCCATCATGTCCGTGCAAGACGCCCTGGTCCGTCGCGGCGTGAACGTCATCACCGACGACGACGAGATGACGCATGTGTCCGGCCATCCGGCGCGCGAGGAGATGCGTCGTCTTTACCGCCTGGTGAAACCACGCATCGCCGTCCCGGTGCATGGCGAATGGCGGCACATGTCGGCCCATGCGGAGCTTGCCCGGCAAGCGGGCGCGACGCCGATCCTGCTGGAGGACGGCGACGTTCTCGGCCTGTCCTCCAACCGCCCCGAGGTGATCGATAGTGCGCCGGTCGGCCGGTTGGCGCTGGATGGCAACCGCCTCGTGCCGCTCGACGGCAATGTGTTGAGTGCCCGGCGTCGTATGCTGTTCAACGGGATTGTCCTCGGAAGCGCGGCCGTGGACCGCTCCGGCCGCATCGTCGGCCAGCCGCGGATCAGCGCCCCGGGCCTGTTCGAACCGGACGATCCTGAGACCGCGCGCGTGACCGCCGCCTTTGCAGAGGGGCTGGCTGGGCTGCCGCAAGGATTGCGCGACGATGATGAGGCGCTGGCGGATGCGGCGCGTTCGGCTCTCCGCCGCGCGTTGGGGCGCCGGCTGCAGAAGCGCCCTATGGTCGACGTCCATCTGCTCCGGGTGTGACGTTCAGCCCGCGGACAGCCAGATGCTTACGAAACAGGCAATCCAGGAGGACTTGCACGGCAGGAAGACGCATTGAGTGCTGCAAGGCTGAAAAAGGCACTCGGAACTTCGTCTAAAACGTAGACGGAGAGCGCTGGAAGGCACATCATTAGGGCCAGAACAAGGATGTTTCCTTGTTCTGGCGTGTGACTGGCGTTTCTTCCCTAAACTAGGCCCGACGCATTGTCAGCGCGGGCCTATCTTTTTGTTTACTCAAGAATTGCGGTGCTGTCACCCCTAATCCGCGCGGCCTGAATAGAATCTTGCGGGAAATTATTGTGCGACGCACCAAACTTGCGCTTGGTATACCAGATACATGGCAACGAACTTTTCTTGCGGATGTGCATCATGCCGCGTTGGCGGCCTGTTCCTCCGATGACCGATCCGCACCAGGCTTGCGCTCGACCTCGATCGTGCTGATTGAAATCAGTTAGAACGTGGATCGCCGTCTCAAACAAGGCTAAGGACGTTTCGCGGGACGGATCGCCGTCGCAACGCGAAAAACGATGCGTCTTCAGAGACTCCTAAGCAGACATTCGTGGCATAAGCCATGACTGTCCGCTTGGGCCCGGGTCGGCCTGACACAGTCAGGGCGGCGTTGGTTTACCACGTCAATCAGGATTCGAATGCGCCTTTCCCGTTCCCTTATTCCAACCATCAAGGAAAACCCGGCCGACGCGCAGATCGTCTCGCACCGCCTCATGCTGCGGGCCGGGCTGGTGCGTCAGGTTGCCGCGGGCATCTATGCCTGGCTTCCTGCCGGATGGCGCGTGCTGCGCAACATCGCCAACATCGTCCGCGCGGAGCAGGACCGGGTCGGCGCCCAGGAACTGTTGATGCCGACGCTGCAATCCGCCGACCTGTGGCGACAGACCGGCCGCTACGAGGCTTACGGCCCCGAGATGCTGCGGTTGAAGGACCGCCACGAGCGCGACCTGATCTACAGCCCGACGAATGAGCTGCTCATCGCCGACTTGATGCGCCAGTCCATCCGCAGCTACCGCGAGATGCCGCAGATCCTCTACCACATCCAGTGGAAGTTCCGCGACGAGACCCGGCCCCGCTTCGGCGTCATGCGCGGGCGCGAGTTCCTGATGAAGGACGGCTATTCGTTCGATCTCGATCACGCCGCCGCCGTCAACAGCTACCGCGTCATGATGCTGTCCTACCTGCGCACCTTTCAACGTCTCGGCGTGCGCGCCGTGCCGATGGCGGCCGATACCGGCCCGATCGGGGGCGACCTCAGCCACGAGTTCCACATCCTCGCGCCGACGGGCGAGAGCCAGGTGTTCTACGATGCCGAGGTGGAGCAGATCCAGGTCGGCACCGACGATGTCGACCATACCGACCCGGCCGCGCTCGAACGGTTCTTCATCGCCGTGACAACGCCCTACGCCGCCACCGACGAGAAGCACGATGCCGCGGCATGGGAGCGCGTGCCCTCTGAGCGCCGTCGCGAGGGCCGGGGCATCGAGGTCGGCCAGATCTTCAATTTCGGCACATTGTATAGCGAGCTGGTCGGCCTTCGGGCGCCTGGCCCTGACGCGCAACCGATCTTTCCCAATATGGGCAGCTACGGCATCGGCGTCTCCCGCCTGGTCGGCGCGCTGATCGAGGCGCACCATGACGACGCCGGCATTATCTGGCCCGAGTCCGTTGCCCCGTTCAAAGCCGCCATCCTGAACCTCAAGCAAGCCGACCCGGCCACGGGCGCCCTTTGCGAAGAGGCCTATCGCCGCCTGCCGGGCCAGGCCCTGTATGACGACCGGGACGAGAGGGCGGGCGTCAAGTTCAACGACGCCGACCTCATGGGCCATCCGTGGCAGATCATCGTCGGCCCCAGGGGGGCGGCGTCCGGCAAGGTCGAGCTCAAGCGCCGGGCCACGGGCGAGCGGCAGGATGTCTCGCTCGACGATGCCATGGCGCAAATCGGGTAAAGAGGGCCCGGGACCAGGGCAGCGCGCCCCGGTCTTGCCAAAAGGAACCTGATGTTCAACGCTTTCGAAAGAGCCGTCGCCGGCCGCTATCTCCGCGCCCGGCGCGGCGAACGGTTCGTCTCCGTCATCGCCATCTTCAGCCTGATCGGCATCGCCCTGGGCGTGGCGACCTTGATCATCGTCATGTCCGTCATGGGCGGCTTCCAGACCGACCTGCTGAACCGCATCCTGGGCTTCAACGGCCACCTCGGCGTCTATGGCCAGACCGTTCCGCTGCAGGACTACCAGCGGGTCACGCAGACGATCCGCGCCGTCCCCGGCGTCACCTTCGCCGCCCCCGTCGTCGATGGCCAGGTGCTGCTCAGCGGCCCCAGGGGGCAGAGCACCGGCGGCTTCGTCCGCGGGATGACTCAAGCCGATATCCGCCACATCCCGTCCATCGCCGGGCACATCGCCGAAGGCACGCTCGACGACTTCAAGGGCGAGGACGCCATCGCCATCGGCGTCGGCCTCGCCGGCAAGTTCGGCCTGCAGGCCGGCGACGACCTCACCCTGATCTCGCCCCAGGGCGCGGCCACCGCGTTCGGCACCGTCCCCCGCGTCCGCGCCTACAAGGTCGCCGCCGTCTTCCGCGTCGGCATGAACGAGTACGACACCAACTTCGTGTTCCTTCCGCTGCAAGCCGCGCAGATCTTCTTTCAGCAGCCCGGCCAGGCCAGCCAGATCGAGGTCTTCGCCGACAATCCGGACAACGTGAGCCGGATCGCCGCCAGCATCCGCCAGGCCCTCGCCGGAACGCCGGTCCGCGTCGTCGATTGGGAGCAGAGCAACAACAGCTTCTTCGCCGCCGTCCAGGTGGAGAAGAACGTCATGTTCCTGATCCTCACCCTCATCATCCTGGTCGCCGCCTTTAACGTGATCTCGTCGCTCATCATGATGGTGAAAGACAAGACGCGCGACATCGCCATCCTGCGCACCATCGGCGCCGGGCGCGGGGCGATCATGCGGATTTTCCTGATGTGCGGGGCGAGCGTCGGCGTCACCGGCACGCTGCTCGGCGTCGTCATCGGCGTGCTGTTCTGCCTCAACATCCAGCGTATCCAGGGCTGGGTCGAGGCCGTGACCGGCGCCCGCGTGTTCAACCCGGAGGTCTATTTCCTGTCCCACCTCCCGGCGCGGCTCGACCCGGGCGAGGTCCTGCAAGTCACGCTGATGGCCCTCGGCCTGTCGCTGGTCGCCACCCTGTATCCAAGCTGGCGCGCCGCCCGCACCGACCCGGTCGATGCCCTGCGCCATGAGTAGCGCGCTCGAATTGCGGAGGGTCTCGCGCGCCTATCGCAGCGGCGAGGCGAGCTTGCAGGTGCTGCAAGACGCCGACCTCGCCCTCGCCGCCGGGGAGATCGTGGCGTTGGTCGCCCCGTCCGGGACCGGCAAGAGCACGTTGCTGCATCTGGCCGGGCTGCTGGAACGCCCCGACGCCGGCGCCGTGCTGATCGACGGCCAGGACGCCGGCAGCTTGTCCGACCCGGCGCGCACCGCGATCCGGCGGGACCGGATCGGCTTCGTGTATCAGGCGCATCACCTGCTGCCGGAGTTCACGGCGCTGGAGAACGTGGCACTGCCGCAGATGGTCGCCGCCAAGCCCCGCTCCGCTGCGAGGGAGCGCGCCCGCTCCTTGCTCGCCTCCTTCGGCTTGGCCCACCGGCTCGGCCATCTGCCCGGCAAGCTCTCCGGCGGCGAGAAGCAACGCGTCGCCATCGCCCGCGCGCTGGCCAACGCTCCCGCCGTGCTGCTGGCCGACGAGCCGACCGGCAACCTCGACGTCGGCACGTCCGCGCTGGTGTTCGATGCGTTGCTGGAGAGGGTTCGCGCGCAGGGCGTTGCCGCGCTGATCGCCACGCATAACCCCGAGCTTGCGGGGCGGATGGACCGGCAGGTCACCTTGCGCGATGGCCGGATCGTCGCCGCGAGTTGACGGCCGGCGTGGGCGTTGGAGGCAGGCAAGCCGTTTCGGCTGCAACCCGGGCCGCGCTGCCGGGTTGAAAGGCGACACAGAAGGCGACGACCATGACCAAGAAAGTAACCCGGCAGGAAGGCACCAACGGCACCACCAGCCGAGGCACCGTGAAAGGCCATCACCCGAAGCCTGGCGACAACGTCCAGGAGGGCGGCGTGGCCCCGATGCCGACGGAAGGCGCCGGAGCGCCGAAGGGAGCCGCATCCAAAGCATATGTCGAAGGCGCAACGGCGGGCGAGAACACCAGCACCGCGACGGAGGGCGCCCGGGAAAAGGCCCACGCCGCGGACGTCGGGGCAACCAAGACCCAATCGGGCCGGGGGCACCGCAAGCACCAAGACTGATGCTGTGGCCTGCCGACTCAGTCTATGACGCAAGTCATGGTGAGCGGGACGTATCGCGCGCGTGCCGCTCGAAGAACGTCGCAATTTTGAGCGCTTGTTGCAGATCCGCGATGCGGCGCGCGGTGAGTTCCAGCCGGCAGTCGTAGTAGAGCAGCGGTGCATTCGTGCCACCCGCCTCGGCTGACATTCGAAAGCGGCAATCGGCTTCCATAAAAGCCGCCCAGGCGCGCTCCGCCGTCCGCAATTCTTCCTGTCGCTCAGGGTCAACCGCAGCTAAGACGTTTTGAAAGAGCTGACTCAGCAGCGCGTCGCGGCGACCCACTTCCGCGTCGTCGCATTCCTTAAGTCGTACCGTGACCCCGCCCGCCTGCGCCACGCAGGTCTCGTAACGTTGCGCGGGCAGGGTAGCCGAAACGGGAGTCGAGAGGGCCGACGCCATCGTCCAAGCGACGAGACCCAAGCCAGTCAGGCGACGATTGGTCACAACCTCGGCCTTTGAAGCTCTCCGAGCGCGCCGCGCTGTTCAGCGGTATAGCGAGTCTTCAGATTGGGCTGCCCTATCCTGTCAACGTAAGCGCTGCGGACGACGTTGAACTGGCTCATGAGCGCGCGGCCGGAGTTGAGATCAGAGCGGCCGTTCCGCGGGCCGGTATCACCCGCGGCGCAGCCCGTTGCCGGTTTCTCAAAGCAGGCCTCAACTACTCCGCACGCCCATGCTACCCTCCCTGTCCGACTCCAACATCCCGGACCCCGATGCCCCCCTTCGTCCACCTCCGCGTCCACTCCGCCTACTCCCTCAGCGAAGGCGCCATCAAGGCCGCCGCCATCCCCGGCCTCGCCCAATCCGCCCGGATGCCCGCCGTCGCCCTCACCGACACGGCGAACCTGTTCGGCGCGCTCGAATTCAGCCAAGCCTGCCAGAACAAAGGCATCCAGCCCATCATCGGCTGCCAGGTCGCCCTGACCCGCGAGGACAATCCCCAACTCCCCCCCGACCCGGTCGTCCTCCTGGCCCAAACCCCGCAAGGCCTCGCCAACCTGCAAGCCCTCTCCTCCAAGGGCTTCATCGAGTCCGACCCGGCCGCCCCGCAACTGCCCCTTGCCACCCTGCAAGACCACGCCGAGGGCCTCGTCCTCCTCACCGGCGGCACGAACGGCCCCATCGCCCGCCTCCTCGCCGAGGGCCGCGAGCCCGAGGCCGCCCGCCTCCTGGCCCGCCTCGCCGAGGCCTTTCCCGCCCGCGTCATGATGGAGCTGCACCGCCACGGCCTCGCCGTCGAGCGCGCCATCGAACCCGGCCTCATCGCCCTCGCCGACCGCGCCGCCATCCCCCTGGTCGCCACCAACGACTGCTTCTTCGCCAAGCCCGACATGCACGAGGCTCACGACGCCCTGCTCTGCATCGCCGAGGGCCGCCAGGTCAGCGAGCAGAACCGCCGCCGGGTCACGCCAGAGCACTGGTTCAAGCCGGCCCATGCCATGCAGGCCCTGTTCCACGACCTCCCCGAGGCGTGCAGCAACACCGTCGCCATCGCCCGAACCTGCGCCGTCATGGCCGAGACCCGCAAGCCCCTGCTCCCGGTCTGCCCCAAGGTCCGCGCCGGCGCGACCGAGGAGCAGACCCTGCGCGCCATGGCGCAAGAGGGCCTCGCCCGCCGCATGGACGCCCGCCATGCCGATCCCGAGACCCGCGCGGTCTATGAGAAGCAGCTCGCCTACGAACTCGGCGTCATCGCCAACATGGGCTTCCCCGGCTACTTCCTGATCGTCGCCGACTTCATCCAGTGGGCCAAGGCCCGCGACATCCCCGTCGGCCCCGGCCGAGGCTCCGGCGCAGGCTCCGTCGTCGCCTGGGCGCTCACCATCACCGACCTCGACCCGCTCCGCTTCGGCCTCCTGTTCGAGCGCTTCCTCAACCCCGAGCGCGTCTCCATGCCCGACTTCGACATCGACTTCTGCCAGGAACGCCGCGACGAGGTCATCGCCTACGTCCGCGCCGAGTACGGCGCCGACCGCGTGGCCCAGATCATCACCTTCGGCAAGCTCCAGGCCCGCGCCGCCGTGCGCGACGTGGGCCGCGTCCTCGGCCTGCCGTTCGGCCAGACCAACCGCGTCGCCGAGCTGATCCCCAACAACCCGGCCCATCCCGTCACCCTCGCCCAGGCCATCGACGGCGAACCCCGCCTGCAACAGATGCGCGACGGCGAGGAAGCCATCCACCGCCTTTTGGAAGTGGCCCTCCAGCTCGAAGGCCTCTACCGCCACGCCAGCACCCACGCCGCCGGCGTCGTCATCGGCGACCGCCCGCTGATCGACCTCGTGCCGCTGTATCGCGACCCGCGCGAGGACACCCTCGTCACCCAGTTCTCCATGAAATACGTGGAGCAGGCGGGCCTGGTGAAGTTCGATTTCCTCGGCCTCACCACGCTCACCATCCTGCAGCAGGCCGCCAAGATCCTCGGCGGCCTCGGCACCCCCGTCGACCTCGAAAAGGTCCCGCTCGACGACCCGAAAACCTTCGAGATGCTCGCCCGCGGCGACGCCGGCGGCGTGTTCCAGTTCGAAAGCCAGGGGATGCGCGACGTGCTGCGCCAGATGCGCCCCGACCGCTTCGAGGACCTGATCGCCGCCGTCGCCCTCTACCGCCCCGGCCCCATGGCCAACATCCCGGACTACTGCCGCCGCAAGCACGGCGAGGCCTGGAAAGCCCCGCACCCCGAGCTCGAACCCATCCTCTCCGAGACCTACGGCATCATGGTCTACCAGGAGCAGGTGATGCAGATCGCGCAAACCATGGCCGGCTACAGCCTGGGCGGCGCGGACCTGCTGCGCCGGGCCATGGGCAAGAAGATCCGCGCCGAGATGGAGCAGCAGCGCCAGATCTTCACCGAGGGCGCGACCAGGCGCGGCATCCCCGCCGCCAAGGCCACCGAAGTGTTCGACCTGATGGCCAAGTTCGCCGACTACGGCTTCAACAAGAGCCACGCCGCCGCCTACGCCCTCGTCAGCTATCAGACCGCCTGGCTCAAGGCCAACCACCCGGTCGCCTTTCTCGCCGCCTGTATGAACCTGGCGCTCGGCAACACCGACAAGATCGCCGCTCTCCGCCAGGAAGCGCAGCGCATGGGCATCGCCGTCCTGCCGCCCGACATCAACCGCTCCGGCCCCTTGTTCCAGGTCGAGCGCGGCGCGGACGGCGCGCAGAGCATCCGCTACGCGCTGGCCGCCATCAAGAAAGTCGGCCAGGCCGCGATGCAATCGCTCGTGGAGTGCCGCGGCGGCAAGCCCTTCGCCAGCCTCGCCGCCCTCGCCGCCCGCATCGACCCCCGGCAGCTCAACAAGATGCAGCTTGAGAACCTGGCCCGCGCCGGCGCCTTCGACACGCTCCACCCCAACCGGGCGCAGCTCTTCCAGGGCGCGGAAACCATCCTCCGCCGCGCCCAGGCCGACGCCGAGCAGGCGCAATCCGGCCAGATCGGCATGTTCGGCGCCGCCGGGCCGGCGCCGCTGCGCCTGCCGGACGTGCGCGACTGGCCGCAGATGGACCGCCTCGCCTACGAGGCCGAAGCGGTCGGCTTCCACCTCACCGCCCATCCGCTCGACAGCTACGGCCCCGTCCTGCGCCGGCTCGGCGCCGTGCCTTCCAGCCAGCTCGACGCTCTCGGCCTAGCCGGCGCGACCCGCGCGAAGGTGGCCGGCTGCGTCGTCGCCAGCAAGGAGCGCAACACCCGCACCGGCAGCCGCATGGCCTGGGTGCGTCTGTCCGACCAGGCCGGCAGCTTCGAGGTGACGGTATTCAGCGAGGTGCTGAACGCGGCGCGGGAGTTGCTGAAGCCGGGAGCGCCGGTCCTCATGGGCATTGAACTCAAACTCGAAGGCGAGGCGCTGCGCCTGACCGCGACCGATTGCCGCCCTCTGGACCAAGCCGCGAGCGAGGCCGGCGCCGGGATGCGCGTCTGGCTCGACCGCACCGAGGCGGTGCCGCACATCCGGGCGCTGCTGGCACGGGAGCGGACGGGCAGGGGGCAGGTGACGCTGGTGCCGCGGCTGGATGCGGCGCAGGCGGTGGAGATTACCTTGCCAGGGCGGTTTCAGGTCGGGCCGCGGCTGGCCGAGGCGTTGGCGAGCGTGCGAGGCGTGGAGCGGGTGGAGGAGGTTTGAACAAGATGGATGACGCCCGCGCGGGCAGGCAGAGACGATGACGGGCGACCTGCCGCCCGGTTTCGCCTGGGCCGGCATGGCGCCGGAGTTGCTGGTGACTGACTTGCCAACCAGCCTGCGCTTCTGGTGCGGCCTATGCGGCTTCCTGGTTGCCTATGAACGCCCGGAGGATGGGTTCGCCTACCTCGACCGCGACGGCTGCCAAGTCATGCTGGAAGAGGCGGTGATGCCTGGGCGGCGTTGGGTGACCGGGCCGCTGGAACGCCCGTTCGGACGCGGGATCAACTTCCAGATCGGGGTCGATGACGTGGATGGCGTGCGCGCCGCGATGAACGCCGCTGGCTGGCCCTTGTTCCTGGAGCTGGAAACGGTCTGGTATCGCGCCCGGCAGTTGGAGACGGGCGTGCGGCAGTTCATCGTGCAGGACCCGGACGGTTACCTGCTGCGGTTTTCGCAAAGCCTGGGTCAGCGCCCGGCTCCGTCTCACTCCACCTCGACCGCTTCATAGGCGTCCAGCGCAAGCCGCTGAACCCGTATCGTCTGCACCGTACGCACGTCCACGTCGTGCTCGACCATCAGGCGGGCGAGTTCCGGCCCGTCGATCAAGACGATGCGGTGCGCCTTGTAGGCGGAGGCGGCCTGCGTGGCTTGGGAGGTGAAGCGGCTGGTGGTGACGAAGACGCCTTTGGTTGCGCCTTTGGCGAGGAGCGCGCCGGCGAAACCCTGGATGGCTGGGGCGCCCACCGCGTTGTCGTCGGCGTAGCGCTTGGCCTGCAGGTAGATGGTATCGAGCCCGAGCGCGTCTTCCCGGATGACGCCGTCGATCCCGCCGTCGCCGGACCGCCCCAGCCGTTCGGTCGCGTCGCGCCTCGACCCGCCGTAGCCGATCTCGACCAGGACATCGATGATGAGCTGCTCGAACACCGTGGGCGAGAGCGCTTGCAGGCGGGTCAGCAGCGTGGCGGAGAGTTCGGCCTTCAGGGCTGACGCCGCATCCTCAAGGCGTTCTTCCGGCGTCGCGTCCTGGGTAGGGATGCGATCCGCCGGCGGACCGTCCTCGCCAGGGCCGTTGTCCCTAACCTTGTTGCGAAACGCGGCAAACTCTGGGAAGCGCTGCAGATAGCCGATGGTGATCCGAGGCGGGGGATTGGCCAGCAGCTCAACGCCCCGCGCGGAGGCCTCGTAGCGGCCCCTCGCGACCCTCGAGATCACCTCGGCCTTGTTCAGGTGCGCGATCGCCCAATAGGTCCTGTTCGCGATCGTCGTCTGCCGTCCGCTTGGCAGCAGCGCCGCACGTTCGGTGTCGCTCAGCCCATGCTCGTCGGCCATCGCCTCAACGAGCTCGGAGGTGCTCCACTGCCGCCCGGACACCCGGCGCAGGATCGGCAGCATCAAGGCCTGAAAGTCCGGTATTGCCATCGCTTGCGCCCTGGATCTGCTGATTGAAACCCCTCTCTGATTGAGTTGCGGGTGTCAAGCCGGTCCTTTTTCGTCGTGCCGGCTGCCTGTCCCATTCGGCGAGGGACCGCCGAACGATGCGGTCAGGAGGGCGAGGCGTCTCAATTAGTTTCGCGGCATGGATGCGTCAGCGCCTCCAGTGCCGGCTCGCCAGCGGCCAATTTGCGCGCGCGGACACCGTCCCCCACGTTGCGCCGCGCGATGGACCCGTATCGCCTTGACTGTGGTCAGGGCGATACGGGTCTAGCTTTCTCTGGTCTGGCAGTTAACGCCCTTGGCTGTTTCCAGTCACCGCGATTAGCGGTCTAGGCCCGGCAGGATGAACTCTGGACATGCGCGGCGCCTGACCCGCCGGTGGGCATGACGCAAGTGCGGTCCGCGAGCGTCGTGGCGAGCGGTCTCGTTCGGCACCGCGTTCATCGCCGCCTTGGCCTGGCGCGCTTCGAAGCGGATGGCCGGCAGGCCCGTTTCCGTCAGCCCTGTGCTTCGCGCACCATCTTGCCTGTCTCATCGATGATGCAGATCGCAGGCTTGACCAGCAACACGTTTGACCCGGCAAAGCAACCTGCGGCCGCTGCTCCTCATTGCCGGTGCCCCTCACCCCCGCCGGGACCCCACCGCCACCGCCGACAAAGCCGCCAGCAACACCGCCGCCCGGGGCGCCGCCAGCTTCCCGTCCCCATGCCGCAACTCGCTCGCCAGCACCGCCGCCGACGTCGCCGCCAGCACCACCCCGCCGATCGCCCGCGTCGCCGGCAACGCCACCAGTGCCCCGCCCGCGATCTCAGCTCCCGCAACCGCCCTCATGCTCCCGCGCGACCACCCCAGGTGCCGAAACATCCGCATATACCCTCGATCGCCGGTGATCTTATCCGCCCCGGCAATCGCCACCGCCCCGCCAAAGGCCGCGAACCAGACGCTCCGAAATATGCTCATCAGGCACCTCCGCAGCCATCAACGCCCGCCGCCGCCCTGCGTTCAGCGCCGCCTGGAATCAATCAGCCGTGCCGATGCCCGAATCCCACTATATCCCTTCCATGAACCGCTCCCCAGCGCGCCCCAGCCTCACGGCGCTGCGCCTCCTTCTGCCCTTTCTCCGCCCCTACCGCGTGCGCGCCGCCGCTGCCTCCTGCGCGCTGGCGCTCGCCGCCGGCCTGGTGCTGGCGCTCGGCCAAGGCGTCCGCCGCCTGATCGACTTCGGCTTCGCCGCCGGCAACGCAGGCCACCTGAACCAGGCAGCCTTGGCGATGGCCGCCGTGGTCGCCGCCCTGGCCGTCACCACGGCGGCCCGCTACTACCTCGTCTCCTGGCTCGGCGAGCGCGTCGCCGCCGACATGCGCGACGCCCTGTTCAACCGCGTCCTCTCCCTCTCCCCGGCCGTGTTCGAGACCCTGCGCACGGGCGACGTGCTGACCCGCCTGACAGCCGACACCGCCCTGCTGCAAACCCTGGTCGGCAGCGCCGTCTCGGTCTGGCTCCGCAGCGCCCTCCTGGCCTCGGGCGCGCTGGCCATGCTCGTCTACACCAGTCCGAAGCTCGCCCTCATCGTGGTCGCCGTCGTCCCCCTCGTCGTCCTCCCGCTCGTCCTGTTCGGGCGCCGCGAGCGCGCCCTGTCCCGAACCGCGCAGGACCGCCTGGCCGACCTCGGCGCCGATGCCGAAGAGACCGTCAACAGCCTCTCCACCGTACAGGCCTACACCCACCAAGCGGTCGACCAGGCCCGCTTCGCCGGCCGGGTCGAGGCGAGCGTCCAAGCCGCCCTCCGCCGCGCCGGCACCCGCGCCGGGCTGATCCTGGCGGTGATCCTGCTGGGCTTCGGCGCCATAACCTTCAGCCTTTGGGTCGGCGGCCTCGAAGTCGTCCACGGCCGCCTTTCCGGCGGCGCCCTCTCCGCCTTCGTCTTCTACGCCGTCATCGTCGCCACCAGCGTCGCCTCCATGAGCGAGCTGTGGGGCGACGTCCAGCGCGCCGCCGGCTCCGCCAGCCGAATCGGCGAGCTGCTGGCCGAGAGCCCCGGCATCATCGCGTCTGCGAACCCGTCTCCGCTCCCGCCCTCCGCCGTGGCCGGCGCCAGCATCGCGCTCGACCGCGTCCGCTTCGCCTACCCCTCCCGCCCCGACGATCCGGCGCTCGACGGCCTGAACCTCCGCGTCAGCCCGGGCGAAACCGTCGCCCTCGTCGGCCCCAGCGGCGCCGGCAAGTCCACCGTGTTCCAGCTCATTCTCCGCTTCTACGACCCGGTCGCCGGGCGCGTGCTGCTCGACGGCACAGACCTGCGCCAAGCCGACCCGGACGCCGTCCGCCGCCGCATCGCCCTCGTCTCGCAAGACCCGGTCATCTTCGGCGCCGACGTCTGGGACAACATCCGCTACGGCCGCCCCGGCGCCACCGACGCCGAAGTCCGCGCCGCCGCCCGCGCCGCCTCCGCCGATTTCCTCGACGGCTTGCCGCAAGGCTTCGACACCTTCCTCGGCGAGCGCGGCCTCCGCCTCTCCGGCGGCCAGCGCCAGCGCGTCGCCATCGCCCGCGCCATCCTGCGCGACGCCCCCTTGCTGCTGCTGGACGAGGCCACCAGCGCCCTCGACGCCGAGAGCGAGGCAGCCGTCCAGCAAGCCCTGGCCCGGCTCAGCGAGAGCCGCACCACCCTGGTCATCGCCCACCGGCTCGCAACCGTCCGCCGCGCCGACCGCATCGTGGTCATGGAGCAGGGCCGCGTGGTGGCCACCGACACCCACGAGCAGCTCGTGGCCGGCGGCGGGCTTTACGCCCGTCTGGCCGCGTTGCAGTTCACGGAGGCGTAGCGGGGTCGCTGACCAGCAACGTCGTCCCGTCCAGCCCGACGATCCGCAGCGCCTGCCCGTTCGCCGGCACCGTGCCATCGGTCACCCGCGCCGCCCAAGTCCCATCCCCGAACGCGACACGCCCCTCGCCGTCCCGGAACTCCAATGCCCGGCACACCTGTCCCAGCAAGCCAGCCGAGGGCGCGTTCACCACGTCCTTCAAAGGCCGCCGCTGCAGCCGCAAGGCAACGATCCCGACTGCCGCGGCCGTGAAGGCGATGAACGCCGCGAGCTGCCAAATCACCTCAAGCCCGAACAGCAGCGTGATCCCGCCCGTCGCCACCGCGGCCACCCCGACCCAGAGCAGGTAAACCCCCGGCGCCATCATCTCCAGCCCGGCCAGCATCAGCCCGGCGGCCAGCCAAATCCCCCAGGCGTTCATGGCCGGTCACTCCCCCCGCCCAGCGTCATCGCCTCCACCGCCTGGGCGATGCCGCCGGCCAGCGCCCCGGTCTCGATCGGGATGACCAGCGTCCGCCCGCTCGGGTTCGCCGCCAGCGCCCGCACGGCGTCCACGTATTTCTGCGCCACGAAATAGCGCAAAGCCTCCGCTCCCTGGCCCTGCGCCGCCTCGGCCACCACCCGCGTCGCCAGCGCCTCCGCCTCCGCCAGGCGTTCCCGCGCCGAGGCGTCCTTCATCGCCGCCTCCAGCCGCGCCTCGGCCTCCAGCACCGTCGCCTGCTTGGCGCCTTCCGCCCGGGCCACGGCGGCCTCCCGCTCGCCCATCGCGCGGGCCACGGTCGCGCGCCGCTCCCGCTCGGCCGTCATCTGCAGGTTCATCGCCTGCACCAGGTTCGCCGGCGGCTCGATCTTGCGCAGCTCGACCCGGCTGACCTTCACGCCCCAGGGCGAGGTGGCGTGGTCCAGCGTCGCGAGCAGCCGCGCGTTGATCTCCTCCCGCCCGGACAACGCGCCGTCGAGGTCCATCGAGCCGATCACGCTGCGGATGTTGGTCATGGCCATGCTCGTCAACGCCTGCACCAGGTTCTGCGCCCCGTACGCGGCCTTGGCCGGGTCGAGCACGCGGTAATACATGATGCCGTCCACGGCAACCGCCGCGTTGTCCCGCGTGATCACCGCCTGCTCCGGAATGTCGAGCACGATCTCTTGCACGTTCATCTTATGGCCGACCTGCTCGACGATGGGCAGCAGCAGGTTGAGGCCGGGGTTCAGCAGCCGGGTGAAGGCCCCGAACCGCTCGACGGTCCAGACCTGCCCCTGCGGCACGGTCCTGACCCCGAGGCCGGCCGCCACGACGACCACGGCCGCCAGCACGAGCAACACGATCAGCAGCGACACCGTCCAACTCCTCCCCGTTCGCCCGCCGCGCATGTCGCCACGACAGGAAGCCGGCACGCCGCCGAAATGGTGACGCCCGCCGCCCGATACCACCTCTGCCCAGATGCCGCCCATGTTGCCAAGCCCTTGCGGAAACGTTCTATTGCCGCCCGCAACCAGGAGGCTCCCATGCCCGAACCCGGCGACCATCCCACCTCCGAGACGCTGTTCGACCGCGGCCTGCCGATCCGCCGCGCGGTGCTCGGCGAGGACTACGTCGACAGCTCGATCGCCAACGCCAACGAGTTCATGATGGCGTTCCAGCACGCCACCACCGAGCTTGCCTGGGGCTACGCCTGGGGCCGCCCGGGGCTGGACCGCAAGACCCGCTCGCTGCTCAACCTCGCGATGCTGACCGCGCTGCGGGCGCACAACGAGCTGAAGCTGCACGTCAAGGGCGCGCTGGCGAACGGGGTCAGCGTGGACGAGATCAAGGAAGCGCTGCTGCACGCGGCCGTCTACTGCGGCATCCCGGCCGGCCTCGAAGCCTTCAAGGCCGCCAACGAGGTGCTGGTCGCCGAGGGCAAGGTCCCCGCCGGCAAGTAGCGGCAGGGCTGCGAGGCGGTGCGGTTCTCGGTCGTCGCCTCCGCCCTGGTCGCCGTGCTGGTCGGCTTCGGCGGCACGCTGGCGCTGATCGTCGCCGCGGCGCGCAACCTGGGCGCCGATTCGGGCGAGACCGCGTCCTGGGTCGCGGCGCTCTGCCTCGGCATCGGCGTCAGCAGCATCGTCCTCAGCGTCCGGCACCGGATGCCGGTGGTGACGGCCTGGTCGCTCGCCGGCGCGGTGATGATCGCCGGCCTGGCGCCGGGCATGACGATGGCCGAGGCAACCGGGGCGTTCCTGCTCTCGGGCGCGCTGATGCTGCTCGCGGGCGCCGTCCCGGCCCTGGGGGCGGCGGTCGCCAGGCTGCCGGCGCCGATCGGGGCGGCGATGCTGGCCGGGCTGCTGCTCCGCTTCGTGCTGGCGCTGTTCCAGGCGGGCGGCGTGGAGCCGTTGCTGGCGCTGCCGTTGTTCGGCGCGTTCCTGATCGCCCGCGCGGTCCACCCGGCGTCCGCACCGCTCGTGGTCATTGCCGCCGGACTGCCGCTTGCGGCGCTGCTCGGTCATCCATTGCCGGCGCCGGAATTCAGCCTCGCGGTCCCGCGCTGGACCATGCCGGCCTTCAGCCCCACCGCGCTGCTCGGGCTGGGCCTGCCGCTGTTCCTCGTCACGATGGCGACGCAGCAGATCCCAGGCGCCGCCGTCCTCCGCGTCGCCGGGTATGAGCCGCCGGTCCGCAGCGCCCTCGTCGTGACCGGCGCGCTGACGGTCCTGCTTGCCCCGTTCGGCTGCTACTCGACCAACCTGTCATCGGTGACCGCCGCCATCTGCACCGGCCCCGAGACCCACCCCGACCCGGCCCAACGCTGGCGCACGGGTCCGTTCTACGGCGGGTTCTACCTGCTGCTGGGCCTGTTCGGCGCCGGGTTCGCGACGGTGCTCGCGGGCCTGCCGCCGCTGCTGGTGTCGGTCGTGGCCGGGACGGCGCTGCTGGGGCCGATGACCAACGCGCTCGCCGCCGCCGTCGCGCACGACCGGCAGCGCTTCGCCGCCGTCACCGCGTTCGGGGTCACGGCGTCGGGCCTCAACCTGCTGGGCTTGGGCGGAGCGTTCTGGGGCCTGCTCGCCGGCGTCGCCGTGCTCGCCGCCGACCGTAGGCTTACGGCTTGAGGCCGTTCTGCTTGGAGGCGCGATACTGGTCCGGGTCGGCGATGTTGCCATGCCAGCCGGAAATCTCCTGCACCACGATGGTCCAGCCGTCCGGGATGCCGTCGTTGTCGACGATCTTGCCGCCGCGCCGGGTCCAGTTCGGGATGGCCTGGTTGCCGATGATCAGGTGCATCGCGACGGTCTTGCGCTTGCCATCAGCCGGGTCGACGTAGGTGTCGGGCGCGTACTCCATATAAACGGTCGAGACGAGCTGGCCGTCGACGAACAGGTCGATCAGGTTGCTGCCGTCGCCGCGCCAGTTGCCGATCAGGTCGTGGAAGCTTTCGGACCAGTCGAACGGGGCGCGCTCGAACTCGGGGTTGTTGGACGGGCCGTAGTATTTCCACCCGTCGCCGTCGGCCCAATAAACCCCATGCGGCGGCGTCTTCCATTGCGTGCCGTAGATATTCGGCGTGCCGAAGTCGATCTGATGCCCGGGCGGGACGCCCGCGGGCAGGCGCGGATAGTTGTCGTTCCAGTCGATCTCGAAATTGGCCTTGGTGGCGCGATACAGCGCATGGGGGCCGTTGAAGCCCTGGTAGGGCTCGCCGCCCGGCCCGGGGGAGGCCTGCTGCCCGGTGAACATCCAGATCGGCGCCCAGGAATGCGGGCCTTTGGGGCTTTTGTAGCGGACCTTCATGACCGAGCCCGGACGCCACTCGAACGGCAGCCGGATCATCGCGCCCCAAACGTGGCCGGGCTCGCAGTTCGTGCGGTTCTCCGAGCACATCGCCCTGAGATGCAAGCCGTCCGGCTTCATGACGTGAAGGTCGTTCGGGTCGCCGGGCACGGTGTGCCGGGCAACTGCGGCGAAGGTGTTGTTGTTCGCCTGCCCGGTGTCCATCGGGCTGCCGATCGCCTTGTGCAGGTCGCCCGACATGTAATTGAGGAAGAACCGGTCGCGCACCGATTGGCCGCTCGTCATGTTGGCGCCCGGCTGCGCGTTGCCCATGACGAGGGAGAAGGCGTTGCGCGCGCCTGCAGTCATCGTGAGACGGTGGCCCGGCATCGCGCCCGCAACGACGGGAAGGGGGTCGATGCGCGGGTTGTTCGGTTCGGTCGAGAACGCCGCCTTATCGCCCGGGGCTGCGCAGGCGCCGGGGCCGGAGGCGAGCATGGCAGCGGCGGCCAGACAGGCGGCTTTTGCGAGATGTCCCAAGTCCGTTCCTACTAAATTCGTGACGGCTGCGGCTTAAAGCGCGGCGCTGCCGGTGTCGACTCCGAAGCGGGCGGCGCCCGGACGCCAAAGAAACCAATCGACGTGCCTTTTTGCAACACTGAACAGGAATACCATTTGTTTACAGACTGATAACCGACAAACGGACGGCCCATATCGGCTGAAGCGCGTCATGCGCGTTTCATTAATCTTCCGTTATCACATTGAATGTATCGTTACTCCAATGTTAGGATATTGACCAACGCTTGCTGACCGAAGCGGCATGAAGGTCCGACCGCTATGTTTTACGACGGACGGTGCAGGTAAACGATGTTGAAACCAGCTATGGCGCTGACACGCTTAAAAACCGCTCGCCGGACCGTTACGGTCATGGCCCGGCCCCAGGCGCCGTCCCAGCCGTTCCTCAAGCCCGCGGCGATCGGCTCGAACAGCTTGGCGTTGCTTGACCTGCTTCGGGCGGCCGGGGCCTACCTGGTGCTGTGCGGCCACGCGGCGAACGTGTTCGGCATTGCCCACAACGTCTCGCTCGGACAGATCGGCGTCAGCATCTTCTTCATCCTGTCCGGGTTCCTCATCTTCCAGTCGAGCCTGAAACGCATCCAGGAGCGGCAGCCTTATTTCGCGCCCTATATGATCGACCGGTTCGCGCGGATTTTCACCGCCTACATTCCCGCCCTCATCTTCGTCGCGGCGCTCAACGCCGCGGTCGACCTCGGCGACTGGGGCCAGCCCGGCATCTCCCACGGCCCGCTGGCGTTCCTGGGCAACCTGTTCCTGCTGCAAGACTACCCGCTATTCCAGCTCGGCCACCGCGTGCTCGGCGAAGGCCTGTTCATCCGCACATACAACGCCGCCGAGCCGTTCTGGACCATCCCGATCGAGTTCTGGATCTACGTGCTGTTCGGCCTCGGCTTCTTCGGACTTGTCTCCCGCGAGCGGCTTGGGCGCCCTCTCTCGCTGGCGCTGGGCGCGATCGCCCTTCCGGTCGCGTTGTGGAACGTCGCGGCCGGCGGCGGCAACGGGCTGACGCTTGTCTGGATGATCGGCGCGATGGGGGCCTACATCTGGGTGCGCGCCAGCCGGCGGGTCGAGAACAAGGCGCAGATCGGCCTGGTCGTGATCGGCTTGACCCTGGTGTGCATCGCCGGGCGCGGGATCAAGACCGGCTGGAACTTCGAGGACCTCGGCATGGTGCTGTGCGAAGCAGCGCTTATCATGGGACTGCTCTGCCTGATGCAAGGCATTCCGGTCCTGCCGCAATTCGTCCTCAAGACGTGCAGCCTGCTCGCCTCATACAGCTATAGCCTCTATCTCACGCACAACACGGTCCTGATCCTGGTTCGGCATTTCTCACGCGGCGTGCCGACGACTGCCACCCTGATTGCCGCGTTCCTGGCCATTCACGCAACGGCGGTGGTGCTGTATCTCGCGTTCGAGCGGCATCACCGCCACGTGGCTCATTGGCTCAAGGTCCAGATGGGCTTGCGCCAGCGCGCCGCCTGAGAGCAGCGTCGGCAATACGTGCGGCAGCACGCCGACAAAGCTGCCCGGCAAAACAGGGATTCAGGGCTCGTTCGCCCGATAAACTCGCAGCAGCCAAGTTTGAACGAGCCCTGAACGGCAGCCCTCCGCCTTGCAACCCGGCCCGCGCAACCCTCATCTCGGCGGCGGCTTCGATCTTCGCCGCCGCTTCGAAAAAGGGCCTTTATGGGACTGCGCATCATGGCATTGGTTTCAAGCCTGCTCCTCTCGGCCTGCTCCGTGGTCGGCATCCGGACGACTGAGGAACCGCATTACGACACCGTTGCCAAGGTCGGCGAGATCGAGATCCGGCAATACGGCCCGCGTCTGGCCGCCCAGACCGTGGTTGCGGGCGATGAGGTTGCCGCCCGCAGCACCGGCTTCCAGATCCTCGCGTCGTATATCTTCGGCGCCAACCAGGGCAAGACGGGCATCGCCATGACGGCGCCGGTCGGGCAATCCGCCGCCAAGCCGGAGAAGATCGCCATGACCGCCCCGGTTGACCAGGCGCAAGAGCCGGGCGGCGAGTGGCGCATCCGGTTCTTCATGCCGCCCAAATACACGCGCGAGACGCTGCCCGTGCCGACCAGCCCCAAGGTCGAGATCGTGACGGCGCCGCCGCAGACCGTGGCCGTCTTGCGCTACTCCGGCACCGCGTCGGCCAAGACGGTCGACACGGAGAACGCCCGCCTGCTGCGGGCGCTCGCCGGCAGCACGTGGCATCCCACGGGCACGCCGATGGCCTGGTTCTATGATCCGCCCTGGACGTTGCCGCCGTTGCGCCGCAACGAAGCGGCGGTCGCGGTCGGGCAATAGGCGTTATTCCGCCGGCTGCATCTCGGTCCGCCGCGCCTCGGGCGGACGGACAGCGCCGAGCCGAAGCAGCAGGACGGTCGTGAAATAGATCGACTTGAACGCGAGCACGGGCAAGGCCGAGCGCCAGGTGCCCCGCAGGTTCCCGGCCAGCAGGCTTACGATCCCGTCGCGCATCCTGAAGGCGTTGCGCGGGGCCATGAACAGCAGCCGCAAAGCCGGCGTGTTGATGCGGTAGACCATCCAGCCGATGCGCGCCATCGCGTGCCGTATCTCCCGTTCCATCCGCCGCGCCATGGCCCGGCCTCGCGCCGGGTCCGCCAGCCAGGCGTCGGCGACGGCCGCCCCTTTCTCGCCGGAGGTCATCGCCAGCAGCACCCCGCTGCTGAACACCGGGTCAAGGAACGCGAAGGCATCGCCGATGAGCAGGTAGCCGTCGCCGCCGATGCTCTCCGCCGCATAGGAGTAGTTGCCGCTGCCGCCTGCCTCGGAGACGCGCTCGGCCCCGCGCATCCGGGCGCTGACGGTCGGGCTTGAGGCGATCCGGTCTGCCAGGAATGCGGCAAGGTCGCCCCGGCGGGCCTTGAACGCGGCCGGGCTGGCCACGAAGCCGACGCTCATCACCTGGTCCGGCAGCGGGATCATCCAGAACCAGCCGTCCTCGGCCAGGTGGATGCTGACGTAGCCTTCGAGGTCGCCGCTGCGGAACTCGACGCCTTTGTAGTGTGCGTAGACCGCTGCCGTGTTGTTGCGCTTGTTCGCCCGCTTGTGGCCTAACCGGCCAGCCAGGAACGTATCGCGGCCCGACGCGTCGAGCACGTAGCGCGGCGCCCAGCGGGTCATCGTGCCATCCGCTTCCGCGACGGTCACCTCGGCCCGGCCGCCGCCTGCTGCGAAGGCGACCTCCTTGACGGCGGCTTGCTGCATCGTCCTGGCCCCGCGCGCCTCGGCCGCTTGGAACAGGAGCTGATCGAACTCGGCGCGGCGCACCTGCCAGGAGGAGGTGTAGGTCTTGTCCAGGCCGTCGGCGAACGAGAACTGGACCGTTTTGCCGGTGTCGTCCGCCACGAACTCGGCGCCGGGCTTGTGCACGCCGATGGCGGCAACCTGGTCGCGCAGGCCCAGCCGGTCGAGCAGCGCCGTGTTGCGGGGAAGCAGGCTTTCGCCGATGTGGAAGCGTGGATGGCGCTCCTTCTCGATGATCACCACGTCATGCCCCCGCTCGGCCAGCAGGGCGGCGGCGGTGCTGCCGGCCGGCCCGCCGCCGATCACCAGCACGTCGCATTGCGAACTGCTCACGCCATGCCCCCGTTGATCGAGACCGTCTGCCCGGTGACGTACCCCGCCTGCCTGGAGGCCAGAAAGCCGACCAAATCCGCCACCTCGTCCGGCCGCCCGGCACGCTTCATCGGCACGATCTCCGCGATCCGTTTCGCATCCATTACAGCATCCACCGCCGGGGAGGCAATGACGCCGGGCGCGACCGCGTTCACGGTGATGCCGCGGGTCGCCACCTCGCGCGCCAAGGATTTGACCGCGCCGATCAGGCCGGCCTTGGCCGCGGCGTAGGCCACCTGGCCGCGGTTGCCCAGCAGGGCGGCGACCGAGGAGACGGCGATCACCCGCCCGTATCGCGTGCCGATCATCGGCAGCAGCAGCGGGCGCAGGACGGCGTAGAACCCGCCCAGCGACACGTCGATCGGCCCCTGCCACTGGGCCGCGGTCATTCCCGCCATCGGCACGTCGTCGTGCAGGCCGGCGTTGTGCACAACCACCTGCGGCACGCCGCCATCCAGGATGCGCAGGATCGCCGCCTCGGCGCCGGGCACGTCGCCCAGGTCGCAGGCGAACGCCTCGGCCGAGCCGCCCTGCCCGGCGATCTCGGCGCACAACGCCTCCGCCCGGCCCAGCCCGGCATGGGCATGAACCAGCACGTGCATCCCATCGGCCGCGAGCCGGCGGCAGATCGCGGCCCCCAGCGGGCTCGCGCCGCCCGTGACCAGCGCCCTCACGCGAGCCTCGCGGGCAGTGCGACCGTGGCCCGGGCCTGCACCAGGCAGCCCCCGGACGGGTCCATCAGCGCCAGCGCGTACAGCATCCCGCCAGCCTCCTGCCGCTCCAGCCGAGCCTCCACGGCGATCTCCTCCCAAGCCGGGTCGTCGAGGTATGCCACATGCAGCGCCACGTCGCGAAGCCGGGCGACGTAGCCGGCCTGCTGCGCCACGCCGCCGGCGAGCAAAGCCCCGTGCAGCGCCGCCGCCTGCAAGCCGAACTCCACCCCGCACACGGCGGAGAGCCGCCCGGCCCGGCGCAACGGGTTCAGCGGATCGAGATGCGACCGGCTCGCGCAGCGGATGGTCGCCGCATCCCATTCCACGAGGCGGCCGAGCAGCACCATCGCCCCGGCATGGGGCAGCAGTTCGGCCAGGCGCGCGCCCTCGATCATGGCTGGACCGTGACCGAAAGATGGCCGCCAAGATAAGCGACCGCCAGGGTTTCCGCATCGCCCCGCGCGAGTGCCGACAGCAGCGGCAGCGCCCGGGCGGCGGCGTTGCAGCGTGCCAGGGCGTCCAGCCCGGCAGGCAAGGGCTTGCCCGCCGCGCCCGGCGCCGGCGAGTAGGCGACGCGGAGCGACGGGCGGCCCGCGACCACCGGCGCCAGCACCAGCCCGGCGCCGAAGGCCGCGCCAGTCGGGCGCAAGCTGTCGAGCGGCGGCGGCAACGGATGGTCGTAGCAGCACAGCAGCACCGGCTGCCGCTCGCTGGCCAACTCGACCATCGCCGTCAGCAGGGTTGCCGGCCAGGTGTCGTCGTGCGCGCCCAGGCACGTCGCGGGCTGGCGGCTCGCGTTGGCGATCGACCAATACCCTGCCGCCGCGTTGTGGACCGAGTTGTGGAACTGCGTCGGCGAAACGCCCCGCTCCCCCGCGTGCGTGCGCGCCAGGGCGTCGAGGATGCTGCCCACGGTCGTCCCGTCGCCGTTGCCGCTGCCGAACACGCTCCGCAACGCGCCCGGCGCCAGGCCCGAGGCGGCGGCAGCCTCCTGCGCCACCGTGAGCGCCAGCCGGGTCACCGGCCCGGTCCGCCGTCGCTCGTTGGGCGGCAGGATGGCGGGAGCCGGGGCGGGGGAGGGGCGCGGCTCGTAGCTCGTTTCGCCAGCCAGGACCAGCCGGCTGGCCTGCCAGCCTTCCAGGCCCGGACCCCAAACCGACACGCCCAGCACGGAGGCCGCGAGCGGGGTCAAGGGACGGCGCCGAACACGAGGCTGCAATTGATGCCGCCGAAGCCGAACGCGTTGCTCATCACCCGGCCGACCCGGCGGCGCAGGAGGCCGGTCGCCACTTGCGACTTGAACGACGGGTCCGGCGCGCCGACGCCTAGGCAGCCCGGGATGATCCCTTCCTCGATGCACTCCTGGGCGAACAGCGCGTCCAGCACGCCGCAGGCCCCGAGCGTGTGCCCGGTCCAGCCCTTCGTGCTGCTGCACGGCACGGCGGCCCCGAACACGGACGCGACGGCGGCGTCCTCCATGGCGTCGTTGGCGCGCGTGCCGGTGCCGTGCAGGTTGATCCAGTCGATGGCGTCCGGCGTCAAATCGCACGCGGCCAGGGCCTGGCGCATGGCCGCGACCGCGCCGGCACCTTCGGGATGCGGCGAGGACATATGGTAGCCGTCGCTGCTGGAGCCGCCGCCGAGCAGGGCGATCCCCTCGCCCCCTCGCTCCAGCAGGGCGAACCCGGCCGCCTCGCCGATGGAGATGCCGCCGCGGTCGCCGGCGCAGGGCCGGGTCGGGTCGGGGGAGATCAGTTCGAGCGCCGCGAAGCCGTGCAGCGTCATGCGGCACAGGCTGTCCGCGCCGCCGACCACCGCCGCGTCGCACACGCCGGTCGCGATCATCTGGGCGGCGTCGATGAAGCATCGGGCGCTGCTGGCGCAGGCGGTGGAGATGACGAGGGCCGGGCCGCGCAGGCCGAGCGCGGCGCGGACGTAGCCGCCGAGGGAATAAAGGTCCTGGGTGTGGGCGTAGTCGAACCCGGAGGGGAGCGGGCCGTCGCCGTCCCGGTCGCGATAGGCGTCCTCGGCGGCGTTGATGCCGCTCGTGCTGGTGCCGAGCACGACGGCGATGCGGTCGGCGCCGTGGCGGGCAACGGCGCCGGCAACGCGGAGGTCGAAGCCGTCGGCCCGCAGCGCCATGTCGGCGAGGCGGTTGTTGCGGCAATCGTAATTGGCCATGCGCGGGGGCAGGGCGTGCTGCTCCACGCCGGGGACGCGCCCGATCCAGCCGCCGGTCGCCGGCTCGAAATCGTTCGGGCGCAGGCCGCCGGTTCCGTTAAGGAGCGCTGCACGGTGAGCGCCGGCGCCCGCGCCCAGGGCGCTCACGGCGGTGCAGGCGGTCAGTATCAGCGGCATCATTCCCTTTCGCCCACGGCCTTGCCGGCGACCAGGAAGGCGTAGCCCATGGCGAGCAAGGCCCCGGCCGCGACGGTTACTCCAATGTCGCGCAGAACCGGCGTCTGGCAAGCGGCGAGCAGGCCGAAGGTGAGCAGGGTCATGGCATTGCAGGTGACCAGCGTCCGCAAGGTGCGGGCGCGCTCCTCGGCGTCGAGCTGGCGGCGGGCGTAGAACAGGGCGTAATCCAGCCCGACGCCCGCGACCAGTTGCAGGGCGACCAGGTGGATCAGCGAGAGGCGGATGCCGGCGGCGGTCAGCAGCGCCACCGTGACGAGCAGGGCGGCCAGCAGGGCGCCGAGCACGCGGAGCACGCGGAGAGGGTCGCGCAACCCGGCCAGCAGCACCAGCAGGATGGCGCCCGCGCTGCCGCCGAGCCACCACCAGGCGCGGGCGGTGTAGGCGGCCAGGATGCCGCCGAGTTCGGCGCGCATGTCCACGTAAAGGGCGCCTGTGCCAGCGAAAGCCTCGGCGACGCGGGCGGGGTCGGCAACGCTTTGCAGCGCCACCGGGCCGAGCCAGCCGTCGCCGCGGGGCAGCAGCAGGGGGGAAAGGCGGGCGCCGAGGAGCGTGCCTTCGAGATCCTGCAAGCGAAGCGGGGCCGCGGCGCGGGCGGCGGCGACGGCGTCCTTGAACGGGCGGAACGCTTCCGGTCGGAAAGGCAGGCCGGCGCGGGCGATGTCGAGGTTGACGGCCAGGCTTGTGGCATCGGGCAGGGCCGCGGCGCGGGCTGCCTGGGTCCTGGCGCTGGGCAGGAAGCGGGCTGCCAGTTCGGCCCCTTGGATCATGCCGGCGGATTTTAGCCGGTCGAGGATCGGCAGCACCCGTTCCTCGGCTTCTAGGACCGCCTCCGGCGTCGGGCCTCGCACGAGCAGGAGTTGCCCGGCGTCCGGCGCGCCGATCTGGGCGCGCATCTCCTGGTCGAGTTTGCGAGAGGCTTCAGGGACGGGGCTGAGCGCCTGCAGGTCGCCTTCCCAGCGCGGGCCGTGCCAGGCGAGGTAGACCAGGGCGGCGGCCACGGGGAGGGCGGACCAGGCGCGGAAGCGGCGGATGTTCTCGACGCGGGGCAGCCAGGCCGGGTCGGAGGCGGCGACGGGGGCGAGGTTGGCGGCGACGATGAGGCGGGGGAGAATGGTCCAGGTGAGGACGGCGCAGGACAAGAGGCCGATAGCGGCGAACGCGCCGAGCTGCACGAGACCGGGGAAGCCGGAGAAGACCATCGCGGCAAGGCCGAGCAGGGCCGAGGCGACGGCGAGGACGAAGGCGCGTCCGATGCGCGTGCGGGTGTGGGCGGCGGGTTCGCCGCGTTTGCGATGGCCGATCATCAGCACCGGGTAATCGACCGAGACTCCGAGCATGGTGGCGCCGAAACCGAGGGCGACGCCGTGGACCATGCCGAACAGGAGTTGGACGCCGACGGCGGCGATGGCGACGCTGAGCACGACGGGTGCTGCGATGGCGGCCAGCACCAAGGGCGAGCGGAAGCGCCACCAAAGGAGGGCTATGACGAGCAGGGTGGAGAGGACCGAGATGCGTTCGACATCGGCTTTGATCGCGCGGGCGGCGTCGCGGGCGAAGACGGCGGGGCCGGCGACGAGGAGTGTCGCGGGGCCGGGCGCTGCTGCCTGGAAGGCGGACTGGATGGCGGCGAGGGCGGCTTCCTGCGCGGGGATGTCCATGCCGCCGGCTTTGGTGCGGGCGAGCAGCAGAGCGCGGGCGCCGTCGGGGGAGAACCAGGCGCCATCGATGAGGCGCACGCCGGACGTGGCGCCCCAGGCGCGCAGCAGGGTGAAGAACGCGCCGGGCGGGTCGGCCAGACCGTACTTGACGATCAGGGGGGCGGCGGAGGAGCGGAGTTCGGCAAGCAGGCGCTCCAGCGATTTGTGCAGGGCGGGGGCGGTGAAGGCCGCGGCCGTGGTGGCCGGGCTGAGGGCGTAGCGGCGGCTGAACAGGAGGGATTGGTCGAGCGGCGGGGGCTGGCCGCCGGCGACGAGCTGGAACAGCCCGGTGGCGGGCAGCGCGGCTGCCATCGAGACGGCGATGCGGGCGAGGTCCGGGGCGGGCGCGTTCTCGATGCCGATCAGGACGAGACCGGTGGCGGCGCCGGTGCGGGCCTCGTCGAGCACCAGGCGGGCGGCCTCGGTGCGGCCCCTGGGGAGGAACTCGGCCATGTCGGTGCGGACGGTGATCAGCGAGATGGCGAGGAGGAGAACGACGACCGCGGCGGCCAGGCTTGCGAGGACTGGTGCGGCGCGGGTCATCGCGGCGTGATCGTCATGGTCTGCTCGTCGCCGTTGGCCTGGGTGATGGCGAGGCGGTCCACCTGGTCGTCGTGGCCCTGGAGGTGGACGCCGCGGAGGAACTTGGCGGCGGCCGGGTCCTTGGGGGTGAGGTCGAGGGTCCAGTGCGCCATCGTGCCGCCGGTGGCGGCGTGGAAGGCTTTTCGCAGCGCGGCGGCGTCGCCGAGCAGGGGGCCGCGGATGGCGTCGATCAGGGCGCCGAGCTCGGGTGCGGCGCTCATGGGGATGACTTGCGGGGGCTGGTTGCCGGCGGTGATGATCACGCGGTCGCCGTCCACCACGAGGCGCTCCGGCTGCGGCCAGGTGGTGACCTTCTCCAGGTAGCCCTTGCGGTAGGTGAGGGCGCCGCTGCTTTCGAGCGGGGTGTCGAGGGCGGCGAAGCGGCGCTGCTCGCGGAACGTGGCGCTGCGCTGCGGCACGGAGGCGAGCCTTGCCATCAGAGCTTCAAGCGACAGGCCGCCGTCAGCCTTCGCCGGCTGCCCAGGCAGGAGCGGGGCCAGGAGAACGAGCGGCAGCAGCAGCCATAAGCGGCGCCGGCGGATCATGGCCGGCATCGGGCGCCTGGTTCCAGAAGGGGAAGAAGTTGAACCATTGGTAGGGATGCGCGCGGCAAACGGCCTCGATCTCGGTGGCATAGCGGGTCATGGTATCGCGCAAGTCGGCGGCGCGACAGCAGCGGCGCAGCACGATGCGATCGGCGAAGGGCGTGAAGCGGACGTCGTAGCGGGCCGGGCCGGTGCGGACGGCATGGAACAGGATGACGGGGGCGGCGATGGCGCTGGCGAGGACGAACGGGCCGGAGGGGAACGGGGCGGGCTCGCCGAGGAAGGGGAGGCTGACCATGCGGTGGCCGGAGGGGGCGCGGTCGGCGAGGATGCCGACGATCTCGCCGCGCTCGACGCATTCGCGGGCGCGGATCATGCTGGCGGCGTCGCCGATTTCGAGCACGCGCTCGTGCAGGGCGGGGGCGAGGCGGTCGAGCAGGGGGCCGAGGGCGCCGGCGTTGCGGCGGTACATGAGCGCCCAGACCGGGACGGGAGAGTGGCGGGCGACGGCGCGCAGGACCTCGAAACTGCCGAGATGGGCGCCGAGCAGGATGCAGCCCTGGCCGCGGCCGAGCAGTTCGGTGAGGTGATCGAGGCCCTGGGTGCGGACGTCGAAGCCGGCGTGGCGGCCTGAGAGCAGCAGGATGCGGTCGAGCACGGCGTGGGAGAAGCTGTGGAAGTGGCGGGCGACGTGGCGCAGGCCGGGCGGGGCGGGCAGGACGTGGCGGAGGTAGTCGCGCGAGGCGCGGCGGGCACCGCCGCTGGTGAGCAGGAACCATAGGGTGACGGGCCAGAGGAGGAACGGGGCGAGCAGCCGCCCGGTGTGGGTCGCGAGCCACAGGCCGGCCCTGGCGGCGAGGGGGGAGCCGCGTTCCCGCTGCCGCGACCAGCTCATGCGAGCGACACGGTTCCGCTGACGGCCGGACGGCCACCAACCTTGCACGTGAAACGCCCGTCCGCGTATTCGACCTCGACGCGCTCGCCCGGGCGCACGGGATGGGTGAAGCGGACGGCCGGGAAGCCGGCGAGGGCGCGGCCCAGCTCGGCGGCGAGGATAAGGGCGCCCGCCTCATCCAGCAACGTGACGCCGGGCACGATTGGGCGGCCGGGGAAGTGCCCGGGAAGGGAGGGGTGCTGCGGCGGGATGGTGAAGGATCCGGCGGGGCGCATCAGTCCGCCTGCTCCAGAAGCTGCAGCAGGGCCTGGCGGGGCAGCTTGCCGAGGGCGTTGCGCGGCATGGCGGGGACGCGGACGACGCGGCGGGGCATGAAGGTCGGGTCCATGACGCGGCGGAGGTCGGCGAGGATGGCCGGGGCGGTCCGGTCAGGGGCGACGACGATGGCGACGAGGCGCGGGGTGGCGCGGGCGGGGTCGTCGGGCAGGACGAAGGCGCCGTCCTCGATGCCCGGCACGCCGGTCAGCAACTGGTTCAGGCCCGGGAGGGAGGCGCGGCGTCCGCCGAGCTTGATGACGTCGGTGCGGCGGCCGAGCAGGCGGAAGCCGGCGTCGGTGCGCTCGATCATGTCGGCGAGCGGGACCGGGTCGGCGCCTGGGGCCTGGACGACCGAGCCTGCTTCGGTGACAGCGATCTGGACGCCGGGGTAGGCGACCCAGTCGGGGCCGGCGGTGGTGCGGCGGCTGGCGATGCTGCCGCATTCGGTGGCGCCGAAGATTTCCAGGACGGGGGCGGACCACGCGGCCTCGGCGTCCGCGGCCAGGGCGTGGTCCAGCGGGGCGGTCGCGCTGATGCAGGCGGAGATGGGCGGCATGGGGCGGGCGGCCTGGATCAGCGTGCGCAGGTGCAGGGGCGTGGTGACCAGGACGCGGGGGCCTGGGCAGGCGCCGAGGGCGGCGGCGACGTCGGCCGGGAAGAAGGCCGGGCCGCACCAGCTCGCGACCCGGGCGTGCAGCGGCAGGAGGATTGTGGTTTCAAAGCCGTACATGTGCTGGGGCGGGACGGTGCCGACGATGGCGGCGCCGTCGAGGGCGAACTGCTCGCAGGCGGCTTGGCTGCGGGCGGGCAGGGCCGCCCACCGCTTCGGGTGCGGCGCCGGTTGGCCGGTGCTGCCGGAGGTGAAGACGATCGCGGCCAGGTGATCGGGCGGGAGCGGGGGGTTGCGCGGGCAATGGGCGGGCTCGGCGGCGAGCGGGCGGACGGGCGTTGCCGGCCAGGGCAGGTCAGGCCACTCCGTGTCGGCGGCGACGGTGCAGCCGGGGTAGTCCGTGGCCAGGGCGAGAAGGGCGGCAGGTTCCGCGTTGAGCAGGCTGGTGCGGCCGCGCAACAGCCCGGCGGCGAAGGCAACGGCAAAGGCGTAACGATCCTGACATAAATTAACGAGGTAGCGCCCGTCCGGCAGCGCCGCCGCGAGGTCGTAGGCGTCGCGCAGGAAGGCGCCGGCGGCGACTGGGCCTTGGGCTCGGTAGAACAACGGGCTGCCGTCGGGCCGGTCCAGCAACGTGGTCGGCGCGGCCATCGTCAGCGGGTCCGGTGCGCCTCGACGTGGGCGGACAGGGTGCGGAGCGAGGCGAAGATGCGCTGGTTGCGCTCGTCGTCGGAGCGTAGCTCGAAGCCGTAGGCGCGGGAGATGGCCAGGGCGAGTTCGAGGGCGTCGATGGAATCGAGGCCCAAACCGTCGCCGAACAGCGGCTCGGCAGGGGCGATCTCCTCCGGCGCGACCTCAAGCTGCAGGGAGCTTGCGATCAGGACCGCCAAGGCTTGCTCGGGGCCGGTTTGAACCGGCGGGAGGGTTTGCAACTGTATCACTGGATTTTTCCAAGAGCGATCATATCGGAGTGTCTGATAGGCTGCAAAGCGGTTGATATGTCATGGTTTGCAAACCGATCCAAATTTTGAGGGCTGGCGCGTTGATCGTGATCGTCTGCGCTCCGGTCGGCGGGCGTGTTGCGCTGGCATTGGGGCATGGATATGGCGTTCTCGGCGCGGCTTCGGCGGCGCAAGCGGTCGCGGCCGGGGTGATGCTCTCGGCCAGTTGGCCGCTTGCGCGCTGGGCCGGGCCTGTTCTGTCATTGGCGCTGCTGGCCAGCTTGGCGGCCGGTTCGGCCTGGTCGGTCAGGATGGGCGTTCTGGCGATGTCAGGGGTGGCTCACATGCTGCTGTACGGCGCGCTGCTGGCGCTGTTCGGGCGTTCGCTGCGGCGAGGACAGGAGAGCCTTGTGACGGGCGTGGCGCGGCGGGTCAATCCGGCGTTCCATGCCGGGATGGTTCCGTATACGCGGGGCGTAACGATGGCCTGGTGCCTGCTTTTCGCGGGCGAGCTGGCGGGCTCGGCGGCGCTGCTGGCCTTGGCGCCCGGCTGGTGGGCGTGGTTCGTGGGCGGCCTGCACCTGGCGCCCGCGGCGGCGCTGATGGTTTCGGAGGTGTTGCTGCGGCGGCGGGTGTGGCGGCATGATCATGCGACGGGGTTGATCGAGAGCGTGCGAGGACTGCGCAAGATTGGAAGACGGGCGTGAGGGGTCGTGAATAATCCTAGGCAGTTGCGGGCAGCTTCGGATATATCGCGTGAAGTTTGTTCGAGGGCAGGCGGATGAGTTTCGGATCGCGGGTGAAACGAGGGTTGCAATCGGCCGC
This sequence comes from Acetobacteraceae bacterium, assembly GCA_965217935.1. GTDB lineage: Bacteria > Pseudomonadota > Alphaproteobacteria > Acetobacterales > Acetobacteraceae > JBBROS01. The sequence continues at coordinate 3,736,672 of OZ244581.1, forward strand.
GGCGCCGGGGCTGTTCCTCGTTCTGGTCGGCTATTTCAGTTGGAATGCGACGCAGGGGGAGCGCGGGCTGCGCGCCTACTCGGTGCGGCAGGCGCAGTTGAAGGGCGTTCAGGCCGAGCTGCACCGGGCAGAGCAGGAGCGGGACGTGCTGGAGCGGCGGGTGGCCGGGCTGCGGACGCAGCGGCTTGATCTGGACGCGCTGGACGAGCGGGCGCGGGCGATGCTGAACGTGGCGGCGCCGACGGACGTGGTCGTGATGTACGCGGCCGGGAAGAAGCTGTTTTAGGAGGGGACGCCGTTGCCGGGTTCGCCAGGCTGGGGTCTCTGGCGGCGTTGGGGCGGATTTCCGCTTGAAGGCCCATTCATGTCGCTTCACCTGCAGCCGTCCGTCCCGCCTGCGCTTGGCGCCCGGGTCCGTCCACCGCCATAACACGGGACGCGATGCCGACGAGAGCCGCAGCGTTCTCGGCCCGGCAGGCGAACCCGCCGATCTTGAATGGCATGGCCTCGTCGCCGCGATCATGCGGCTCAACGCGACGCATTCGCCTCCTGGTCCGGCAATTGACGCGCTGGCTGTTTCCACTCAGGGCGACTGCAAGCTGATGCGCCACGCTCAGGAGCAGCACGACGTCGCCGTCAGTGAAGACCACGAGGCCGCAAGGCGTGCGGCCGGATTTATCGACAGCAAGCTTTTCTTCCGCAATTCCGTCACGGCTCGAACACGATCTGCACACGGGCGCCCGGATACCGGGTCAACCCGAATTCGACGATGCGGCCATCCTGATCGACGTTGACGTTGTCGCACACGAGCAGCGGGCGCGAGCGGCTGACTTGCAGCAGGTTTGCCTCGACCGCCGTCGGCATCCGCGATGACACGCGGGTCGATCGGCGCACGTAATCGGCAACTCCCACATGGTTCAGCGCCGCCGTCACCGTCGGCTGCGACCGCAATGCCTCTAGGATGCCCGGAAGTTGCTCAATGGCGAAATAGTGGCTGCCCAGACTGACCGGCGTGCCGTTGGCGAGGCCCAAGCGCTCCAGCCAGGCGACAGGGCGGCCAGGTTCGATGCCGAGGCCGTCCGCGACGTGCGGGTCCGCCCGCTGCTCGCGCACGTGCAGCGCCTGGCCGGACGGCTCGCGGTTCTGTTTCCTGATCCACTCGTTGAAGCGGGTGCGCGGGATGACGGGGTAGGCGATCATGTCGTCGGCCACGAAGGCGCCCCGGCCCCGCTCCGTCCGCACCAGGCCGGCGCGAACCAACTGGTCGAGCGCGCGGCGGACGGTGTGGCGGTTGACGCCGAACCGGGCTGAGAGCTCGGCCTCGGTCGGCAGCCGCGCGCCGGGCTGCAGGCCGGGGGCGCCGATCTCGGAGGCGAGGCTCTGAGCGATCCGCCGCCATACCGGCGCCACCGGCGCTGCATCCGTCATGCAATCGTCATCCTGCAAGGCGTCCAGGTCGTTTATCTCGCTTGACTCTAGAGCGCCGGGCGGTAAGTTGTCTATACAACTTTCGGAGCCAAGCCGCTTGCCTGACCTGACCTCGCGCACCGAGCGGCAATCCTGGATGGCCGTGCTGGCCCGTGCTTCGGCCGACGAGTTGGCGACGGGGGCGGAGCTGCTGCCGGGCTACACGACCCTGCGCGGGCCGGAGGCCGGGCTGGTGATGATGCAGGGGCGTGCCGGCGGCACGGGCGCGGCGTTCAACCTGGGCGAGGCGACGGTCGCGCGATGCGCCGTCACCACCGAGGCCGGGCAGGTTGGCCATGCCTATCGCCTCGGCCGCGACCTGCGCGCGGCGGAGCTGGCGGCCGTCATCGACGCCGCCTTGCAGGACCCGGCACGGCACGACGCCTTGCAGGCAACGCTCATCCGTCCGCTCGCCGCAGCGCAGGCCGAGGCAAGTGCGGCGATGGCTCGCAAGGCCGCGGCGACGCAGGTGCAGTTCTTCACCATGGCAACGATGCGCGGATGAGCATGATCCATCCCGGCTTCGCCGACCCGGTGCTGGACAGCCAGGCCTGCTTCCGCGCCGTGCTCGACGCCATGGCCCGGCCCGGCACGATCCATCACGTCCGCGCGCCGTCCGATCCGCCGCCGCCGCTCGGCCGGGCGGCGGCTGCCACGGTGCTGACGCTCGTGGACCAGGACACGCCCGTGTGGCTCGACAGCGCCGCCGAGGGCGCCCGGGACTGGATCGGTTTCCATTGCGGGGCGCCGCCAGCCGCGCTGGAGCAGGCGGCGTTCGCACTCGCCTTGCGGCCCGTGCCGATGCAGCGCCTCCATGCCGGGTCGGACGACGCGCCGGAAAGCGGGGCGACCCTCATCCTGCAGCTCGCCGCCCTCGGCGCCGGGCAGCGGTTTCGGCTGAGCGGGCCGGGGCTTAAGGCAACATCGGAGTTCATGGCCGAAGGGCTTCCCCCCGGCTTCGCGGCAGATTGGGCGGCCAACTGCGCCCTGTTCCCCCGCGGCATCGACCTGGTGCTCTGCGCCGGCGATCGCGTTGCCGCGTTTCCCCGAACCCTGCAGATCGGGGAAGCCTGAGCCGTGGCCTACGTTGCCGTGAAAGGCGGCGAGCGGGCGATCGACGCCGCCCATGCCTGGCTCGCCGCCGAGCGGCGCGGCGACCTGGGCATCCCGCAGATCACCGCCGGGCAAGTCGGGCAGCAACTCGGGCGCGCGGTTGACCGGGTGATGGGCGAAGGCTCGCTGTATGACCGCGAACTGGCCGCGCGGGCGATCCTGCAGGCGCAAGGCGACCTGATCGAGGCGGCGTTCCTGCTGCGCGCCTACCGCACGACCCTGCCCCGTTTCGCCAGCAGCGTCCCGGTCGAGACCGGCGGGATGGCGCTCATGCGGCGCGTTTCGGCCATCTTCAAGGACATGCCCGGCGGACAGTTGCTCGGCCCCACCACCGACTACACCCATCGCCTGCTCGACCCGGCGCTGCCTGGGGCGCCGCCTGCGCCGCCCGAGGCCGACGCGGACGCTGGGCCGGCGCCGTCCGTGTTCGGCATCCTGGGCCGCGAGGGCCTGATGGAGGCCGACCCTGCGCCGGGCGACTCTGCGCCCGCCGACCTCACGCGCGAGCCGCTGAATTTCCCCGCGGGCAGGGATGCGCGGCTACAGGCGCTGTCGCGCGGGGATGAGGGGTTCCTGCTCGCGCTCGGCTACTCGACGCAGCGCGGCTACGGCAACACTCATCCGTTCGTCGGCGAGTTGCGGGTGGGCGAGGCGGCGGTGGAGATCATCCCGCCCGAACTCGGCTTCGCGGTCGATATCGGCGATGTCGAGCTGACCGAATGCCAGATGGTCAACCAGTTCCACGGCAGCAAGCAGGCGCCGCCGCAGTTCACGCGGGGCTACGGCCTGTGCTTCGGGCAGGGCGAGCGCAAGGCGATGGGCATGGCGCTGGTGGACCGGGCGATGCGGGCGGAGGAGCTGGGCGAGCCGGTGGAGGCGCCGGCGCAGGACGTCGAGTTCGTGCTGTACCACTCCGACAACATCGAGGCGACCGGGTTCGTCGAGCACCTGAAGCTGCCGCACTACGTCGATTTCCAGAGCGAGCTGGAGACGATCCGGCGGATGCGGCGCGACGCGGAGGCCGGGCTGGCGGAGGCGGCGGAATGACGGAGTATAACTTCGCCTACCTGGACGAGCAGACCAAGCGGATGATCCGCCGGGCGCTGCTGAAGGCGGTCGCCATCCCCGGGCACCAAGTTCCGTTCGGCAGCCGGGAGATGCCGCTGCCCTACGGGTGGGGAACGGGGGGCATCCAGGTGACGGCCAGCATCCTCGGCCCTGCGGACGTGCTGAAGGTGATCGACCAGGGGGCGGACGACACCACCAACGCCGTCTCGATCCGCCGCTTCTTCGCCCGCACCGCCGGCGTGCTGACGACGACGCGCACGGCGGAGGCCAGCGTCATCCAGACCCGGCACCGCATCCCGGAGCAGGCGCTGACGGAGAACCAGATCATCGTCTACCAGGTGCCGCTGCCGGAGCCTTTGGCCAAGCTGGAGCGCAGCCGGGCGGAAACGCGGCGGATGCACGGGCTGGCGGAGTACGGGCTGATGCACGTCAAGCTATACGAGGACATCAGCCGTTACGGCCACGTGGCGGCCAGCTACGACTATCCGGTGATGGTGAACGGGCGTTACCTCATGGCTCCCTCTCCTATCCCGGCGTTCGACACCCTGAAGATGCACCGGATGCCAGCGCTGCAGTTGTTCGGCGCCGGGCGGGAGAAGCGGATCTATGCGGTGCCGCCCTATACCGACGTGCGCCCGCTCGATTTCGAGGACCACCCGTTCCGGGCGGGACGGGCGCAGCAGACGTGCTCGTTGTGCGGCGCCGCGGACAGCTACCTGGACGAAGTGGTGACCGACGACCGCGGCGGGCGCATGTTCGTCTGCTCCGATACCGACTACTGCGCCGGGCGGGCGGGGACGGCGGCATGATGGCGGACGACGCGTTGCTGGCCGCGCGCGGGCTCGATGTGCGGTTCGGGCCGGTCGTGGCGCTTGGCGGGGTGGACGCCGACCTTTGGCCGGGCGAGGTGCTGGCGGTGGTCGGCGAGTCCGGGTCGGGCAAGACGACGCTGCTCAACGTGCTGTCGGGGCGGACGCGGCCCGACGCGGGCGAAGTCCTGGTGCGGGGAGCGGACGGGGCCGTGCATGACCTGCACGCCATGTCCGAGCCGGCGCTGCGGGCGCTGCACCGGTCCGATTGGGGCTTCGTGCACCAGAACCCGCGCGACGCCTTGCGGATGCGGGTCTCGGCCGGGGGCAACATCGGCGAGCGGCTGATGGCGCAGGGCAGCCGGCATTACGGCGGCATTCGCGCCGCCGCAGCCGATTGGCTGCGGCAGGTCGAGATCGACCCGTCGCGCATCGACGACATGCCGGCCACCTTCTCCGGCGGCATGCTGCAGCGGCTGCAGATCGCCCGCACCCTGGTCACGCACCCGCGGCTGGTGTTCATGGACGAGCCGACCGGGGGGCTCGACGTCTCGGTGCAGGCGCGGCTGCTGGACCTGATCCGCACGCTGGTGGCGCGGCTGGGCATCGCCGTCGTGCTGGTGACGCACGACATCGCGGTGGCGCGGCTGCTGGCGGGGCGGATCATGGTGATGCAGGCGGGGCTTGTGGTGGAGGCCGGGTTGACCGACCAGGTGCTGGACGACCCGCGGCACGCCTACACGCAACTGCTCGTCAGCTCGGTGCTGCAGGCATGACGGTCATGCTGCGGGCCGAGGCGGTGGGCAAGACGTTCACGCTGCATCTTCAGGGCGGGGTGGCGATCCCGGTGCTGGACGGGGTGGCGTTCGAGGTGCGGGCGGGCGAGTGCCTTGCCCTCGTCGGCCCGTCCGGAGCCGGGAAATCGACGTTGCTGCGCAGCCTGCACGGCAACTACCGGATCGACCGCGGGCGCATCCTGGTGCGGCACGAGGGGGCAATGGTTGACCTGGCCGCCGCCGAGCCGCGGACGGTGCTCGCGGTGCGGCGGCGGACCCTGGGGGTCGTCACCCAGTTCCTGCGGGTGGTGCCGCGGGTGCCTGCGCTCGACGTGGTGGCGGAGGCGGGGGTGCTGCGCGGCATGGATGCGGGGGCGGCGCGGGCGGAGGCGGCGCGGTTGCTGTCGCACCTCAATATCCCGCCGCGGCTGCACGGGCTGCCGCCGGCCACCTTCTCCGGCGGCGAGCAGCAGCGGGTGAACCTTGCGCGCGGCTTCGTGGCCGGGCATCCGGTGCTGCTGCTGGACGAGCCGACTGCCTCGCTCGATCCGCGCAACGCCGGTATCGTGATCGAGATGATCCGGGCCGCGAAGCGCCGCGGGGCGGCGGTCGTCGGTATTTTCCATGACCCGGCTGTACGCGGAGCCATTGCTAACGCTACATTACCGGTTATGCCTTTGCAGGACGCCGCATGACGACAATCCTTACCAACGCCCGCCTCGTGCTGCCCGGCGAGGTCGTGCACGGCACGGTCGTGTTCGATGGGGAGCGGATCATTGACGTGCAGCCGGGCCGGAGCGGTGCGCCGGGGGCGATTGATGCCGGGGGCGATACCGTGATGCCGGGGGTGGTGGACCTGCACACCGACAACCTGGAGCGCCAGGTGCAGCCGCGCAACAACGCGCGCTGGCCGTCGCGCTCGGCCATGGTGTCGCACGACGCGCAGTGCGCCGCGTGCGGGGTGACGACCGTGTTCGACGCGCTTTGTTTGGGCGACCTCGGGTTTGACCGGGACCGGTTGCAGACGTTCAAGGACGGGGTGGTGGACCTTGATGCGCTGGCCGATACGGGGCTGCTGAAGAGCGAGCACTTCCTGCACCTGCGCTGCGAGCTGCCCGCACCCGACCTGATGGAGCTGTTCGATCCGGTGGCGGACCATCCGAAGGTGCGGATGATCAGCCTGATGGACCATTGCCCCGGCATGGGACAGTATGCCGACCTTGACCGGTATCGCGCCATGCGCGGACGCGAGGGGCACTCGCCCGAGTGGATCGAGCGCCGCATCAGCGATTTGCAGGCGCAGCGGGCGCGGGTGCGCGACCCGAACAGACGCCGCGTGCTGGAGCGCGTGCGCGGGCACCGGGCCGTGTTGGCGAGCCATGACGACCGGACGGCCGAGGAGATCGCCGAGAACGACCGGGACGGGATTCGGATCAGCGAGTTCCCGGTCTCGCTGGTGGCGGCGACGGAGGCGCGGGCGCGGGGGATGCAGGTGATCTCCGGCGCGCCGAACATCGTGCGCGGGGGCAGCCATTCCGGCAACGTGGCGGCGGCGGACCTGGTGCGGCGGGGCGCAGTTGACGCGCTGGCCAGCGACTACGTGCCGGCGAGCCTGGTGGAGGCCGCTTTCGCCTGCGTGCGCGAGGCCGGGATCACCTTGCCGGAGGGGGTGGCGATGGTGACGGCGAACCCGGCGCGGATGGGCGGGCTCCATGACCGCGGGCGGCTGGAAGCGGGGCTGCGGGCCGACCTGGTGCGGCTGCGCGAGCACGAGGGGCTGCCGGTGGTGCGGCAGGTTTGGCGGGCGGGGGAGCGGGTGGTCTGAGCCGGTGATGCGGGTCGCGGTTTATTACGCGCCGGCGCCTGCGGACCCGCTGTGGGCGGCGGCCTGCTCCTGGCTCGGGCGGGACGCGGAAACGGGGGCGAGCGTGCGGCAGCCGGACGTGCCGGGGATCGCGGAGCTGACGGCAAGCCCTCGGCTGTATGGGTTCCATTGCACGCTGAAGCCGCCGATGCGGCTGGCGACGGCCTACGACCTGTTCCGCGCCGACGTGGAGAGGGTGGCGGCAAGCCTCACGCCGTTCGACATGCCGCCGTTGGCTGTGGCTGACCTGTCGGGCTTCCTGGCGGTTCGCGAAACCGAGCCTTGCCCGGCGTTGCGGGCGGTGGCGGATGCCTGCGTGGCCGGGCTGGACCAGCACCGGGCGCCGGCGGAGGAGGCCGAGCTGGCGCGGCGGCGCGGGAAAGGGCTGGCGGCGGCGCAGGAGGCGATGCTGGCGCGCTGGGGGTATCCGCACGTGTTCGAGACCTGGTTCTTCCATATGACGTTGACGCGGCGGCTGAGCGAGGCGGAGCGGCGGGTGGTGCGGCCGGCGGCGGAGGCGCGCCTTTCGGCCGCGTTGAACCTCCGGCGTCGGATGGAGGCGTTGTGCATATACACGCAAAAAGAAAGCGGGGCGCCGTTCCTGATCGCGGAACGCCTGCCGTTTGCCCGGCCAGTCGCTGAAGCAGGCATCGTCCCTGCTCGGCCATGACGCCGGCCTTGAAGCCATCTCTGCCAGCGCGCCGGTCTCGTTCGTGCTGGAATGCGTGCGGTTGCCAGGTGCGTGCGGCTTCGCCGTCGGCGCAACCCTTCGGTTCAAGCGCCGCACGGCAGGCAATTGCGCGTCCGAGGCCGTCGCCCGCACCGGTCAATTGGCGGCGAGCGCCGAACTCGCGCCGCTGTCCCGGCGTCTGAACAGGGACATGACGCTCTCTGTCCTCATCATCGCCGGGGAAGGATCACGCGGGTGAACGCCTTGCTCACGGCCGCATTGCATCGGGTGCAGCACACCTCCGCTGGCAGCGGCTTAAACGCCTCGGGCCAGCACGTCCCGGGCCAGGCACGCCAAGGCAACCCGGCGAACGACTCGCCGCGGGCGTCGCAGGGGTGTTCGAGCGGCCGCTTCAAGGCCATCCCGGCCGGTTCAGGCGCCTTCGCGATGGCGGCGACGCAAGCGCACGCCGGCGCCGTTCGGCCAACCGAAAGGTAATTCCGTCATGGCCAAGCAGAGCGGCAAGCAAAAGGAAATCGTCGGCCGGGTGATGCACGAGTTCAAGCATCACGATCTGACGCGCGGACAAGGCGGCGAGGTGACGGACCCGCGCCAGGCAATTGCCATCGCGCTCAGCGAGGCCGGGGCATCGAACCGGCAGTCGCCCGCCGAGAACCGCCGCAAGCTGCGGCGGACGGTTGCCAAGGAGAAACGGGCCGGGATGACCCGCAAGGACCTCTATGAGCAGGCGCAGAAAGCCGGCATTCCCGGCCGGTCGCGCATGAGCAAGGACGAGCTGCGGCAAGCCCTGGCGCGGACATGACGCCTATGCCCTCGCTTGGCAGGCTGATCGCCGCCGTGTCCGGCACGCCCGGGCGGATCGTCAGCGTAGTCGGATCCGACGTGTGGCGTTTCGCCGGGAAGCGCGCGGGTTTTCAGGAGGTCGAGGCGTAGGCCGCGGAGCGGCTCGTGTTCCAGCGCCGGCTTGCCGCTCTCAACCTGGGCGCTTCAACCAATCATCGAGCAGTGCGATGTTGCGGAGGTTCGCCTTGAACACGACATCGAACAGGTCGCCGACCAACGGCACCGCGCCGCCGACGACCTCCACCGAGATATTGACGATCATGCGGCCGAGCACGGACGTCGGCGCGCCCAGTTGTCTGGCCTCCCACACGATATAGAGAGACACAAGCGCGAGCAGAACGTCGCCGACAGCCGGTGCAAGGCCGAGGAGGCTGTTCAACCCGAAGCGAAAGCGTGTGCCGGGAATCCCGAATCGGGCATCCAGCGCCCAAGCCAGCCGGCGCAGCCTTGCGATCCGGGCGGCATAATCCGAGGTTTGACGTGCGACGGACGCGGCAGACATTGGCGGGGATCCAATCAGGGTGCGAGACCGTATGTCAGGCGCCCGTCCGCCATCGGCAAGGCGTCAGCTTCCCCGTTCGTCCAAGATCGCCCGGCGCCGAAGGTCGCGAAGGAGCTGCCGCGACGTGAGCTCTATCCGTTCCTGCAGAACCCGATTGCTGAGCTCCTGGGCGGAGGGGGCCGCGGCATTCTTCTCTTCGCGGGAGCAGACCATCAGCACCGCAGCCCCGTCGCCCGAGATGACCGGCTTACTCGCCTGATTGACCTTGAGGCTTGCCAGCAGGCTTCGCAGCGGCGCGGACCCGACGGCTTCCAGCTTGACCTCGCCGGGGTTTGCCGGGCGCGAGCCGCCGGCTTTCTGGTTCGCGGCCTCGATATCGTCGCAGGTCCGCGCGGACCTGCTGACGGCCGCGGCCAGATCAACCATCTTGCGCTGCTGGTCGGTGGGGGCTTGCGGGTTGAGGGCGCCGGTGAAGGGAAAGAAGGCCTCCCGCAGACTGATCATCGTGCTGTTGTCGCGCCCGACTTCGCGCTTGGCTCGCAGGGTCACGACGCTGATGCCTCCCGGCACGCGCGTCGGGTTGCTGACCGCGCCCACCGGCATCTGGGTGACGACGCTTGCAACCGCCGGGTCCAGCTCGTTGGCGCCGACCCAGCCGAGGTCGCCGCCTTGCAGCGCTGTCTGGCTTTGGCTGAACTGCGCGGCGACGACGCCGAACGGGGCGCCGGCACGGAGCTGGCCGATGACGGTCTCGGCGAAGGCCTCGGCTTCAGGCGCCTTGGACGGGTCCTCGATCGGGATGAAGATCTCCCCCACCCGGTATTCCGGCTTGCCGATTTGCTGCTTGAACAGCCGTTCCTGGTCGGCGATGTCCGCGGGGCTGATCTCCGCCCGGTTGCCAAGCTCCTGGCGCAAAACGCGGGTCCAGCCGATCTGGACCCGCACCTGGTCGATGAGCGTCCGCATCGCGACCCCTTGTCCGCGCAAGCTGGCCGCCAAGGCGCCTGCGGACATGCCGTTGCGCTGCTCGATCTCGGTGATGGCTTCGGCGATGTCCCGGTCGCTGACGGCAACCTTCCGCCTCTGGGCTTCCTGAAGCCGCAGCCGTTCGTCGATCAGCTGCTTGATAATCTGCGGCCGCAAGCGTTCGAGCACCTCCGGCGTGACCGGGAGGCCCGAGCTCAAGGCGAACAGCCGGCCACGGTTCTTGACGTCGCCCGTCGTGATGACGTCGCCGTTCACCACGGCGACGATCCGCTCGGCAGCGCTCGCGGCCTCGGCGGCCTTTTGCGACGGCACGGGCGCGCGCGGCTGGGCCAAGGCGGGCGCCGCCGCCAGCACGGCCGCGGCGGCCACAAGGATGAGGGAAGGCTGGCGCGTTGTCATGGATGATGTCCCTAGCCTATCGCTGATGGTTCAGGATGCATGGAAGCCGAATTGGCCAACCGTCTTGAAGGTGATCTGGAACAGAATCAGGGTTGAACCGTTGTCGCCGTCCAATGACGTGTAACGCCGGTTGAAGTTGACGTCAAAGATGAAGCACTCATCTTCGTAGGTGGCGCGCACCCCGGCGCTGGTTGTCCTGTTGGTCTGCAAGTCTCGCCGGACGTAACCCCCGAGACTATAGTAACCAACCTTCGTGCTCGCACCGAGCGTCGCCTCGTTCCTGTGCTGGAAATAGCTCGCCGGCAGGGTGGGCTGGTCATACAGGAAGTAGGGATTGGTCGCCGTGTAGATGTAGCCGCCCGAGACCCGGAACAACGGCACGCCCACGGTCGCGATCGCGTCGGCGAAGCGCGGCGTGAGCCGGCCATGCTCCAGCCTGGTCCGCCCGGTCACGTCGAACCACGGCACGGGCGAGACCGTGGTCCGCGCCACGACGTCCGAGGTCGTGCCGCCGAGGCCGCTGGCGATCGGGTAGCTCCTGTCCGTATTGGTGCGAAAGCTTTGGCCGATCAGGCCATCCACGAGCGCGTCGCCTATGGTCCAGTTGAGGTGCAGCCCGACGTTGGCGCGCACGCCGCCCTCGACCCGGTCGATGCCTGGGTAACGGTTGAGCTGGAACAGGTTCTGGTCGGTGAACTCGAAATCGAGGCTGTCCTCGTTCGGGATGCGGCGGTTGCGGTAGCTCGGCACGTCGGGCGCCACGATGACCTGGGCGATCGGCTCGATCGTTTGCGTGCCGAACCGGCCCGCGTCGCGGACGAACGGCCAGTTCACTTTCACCGCCACCTGCGGCTGCGCCCGGACCGTCTCCGTGCTGCCGCTCTGGGCATAGTTCGGATACTGGCTCAAGCTCGTCGCGGCATAGCCCGCGGCGATGACCTGGCCGGTGACGTCGTATCGCTCCCCGAGGAGGCCGGTGGCCGGGCGCTGCCAGCTCAGCGTGCCGCCGAGCCGCTGCGTGTTCGTGCCGACCTGCCGCAGCACGTTGAAGTTCGTGGTGTCGAACATGAGGCGCCCGCCGAGGCTGTCAGGCTCGCCGAAATAGCTGTACTCGTAGCGGGGCAACACATACGGCAGCCGGCTTTGCCGAATGCTGTCGACCAGGCCCTGGTAGGCGTTGGCATCGAGCTTGGTGTAGGCGCCGGTTCCGAAGCCCTCGACGTAGACCCGGCTGGTCAGCACGTCGCCGCGGTTGCTGAACCGGTAATCGCGCAGGTATTTGGACGACGTCGCGCGGTTGATGTCGAACCCGTAGCGCCAGGTCTCGTCGTAATTGAACCGCCCCCGGGCGAAGATGGCCGCCTCGGGGCTGCCTTCGTCATAGCCAACGCTGCCATCGACGCTCAGGGTCCCGTCGTTGAACCGCCGCCGGTACTGGGCGTCGAGGTTGAAATAGTTCGTCGTGTTGAATGTCGGCGTGATCGTGGCATCGGACACCTCGTCGATCGCCCAGAAGTACGGCACGTTCAGGAACGCGCCGAGCTGCGTGCTCGCGCCGGGAGACGGAACCAGGAACCCGCTTTCCCGCTTCACCGACGGGTCCGCGTGCCAGAAATAGGGCAGGGCCACGACCGGCACGCCGTAGATATCTAGGAACGCATCCCGGTATTCGATCTTTTTGTGCTCGCTATCCTGCACCGCCGTCCGCGCGCGGATCTGCCACAGCGGCGGCTTCGTCGGGTCTTGCGCGCACAGGTTGCAGGTGGTGTAAACCGCGTGCGAAAGCTCGTTCACCTTCCCCTCGACCCGGCGCGCGCCGTTCGCCGCCAGCTTGCCGTTCTCCGCCAGGATCGCCCTCATGCCCCTGAGCACGCCGTCGCGCAGCCCGCCGCCGAGCTCGGCATAATTGCTGAACAACACCTCTCCGTCCGGCTCCAGCATCACGACGTTGCCCGTGGCCGCGGCAACGTTGGTGTTGCGGTCGAACGTGATGGTGTCGGCGCGGAGCACGTGGTCGTTCTGCCAGGCTTCAACCTTGCCCGAGGCGGTGACAAGACCCTTGTCGCGGTCATACTCGACGCGGTCGGCGGTGAAGGCGATCGGATCGGTCCGGTTCAGGGGCGCCGGCTCAGGCTGGCCGGGCGGGCGCCTCGCGACCGGGACCTGCGCCTGCGCCGGTTGCGCCGCGAGGCACGCGAGGAGCCATGCCGATATGACTGCCGCTGGGAGAGCGCGCCGCATCAAAGCCACGTGAGAATGGGAACCGGAGGCATGGGATTGCTATAAAGACGGTCCCGCGAAAAGCCTAGGCTGCATCGCCCGGCCGGGTCATCCGTCTTCCAGATGCAGCAACAGCGCAACAGCGAACAGCAGCCCGGCCAGGGCCGGCGCCCATGCCGCAAGGCCCGGCGGCAAGGCGCCGGATTGGCCGAACTCCTCGGCAACCTTGCTGATGACGAACAGCGAGAAGCCTGCCGCCACGCCGCTGGCGATCATCTGCGACACGCCGCCGCGCCGGGTCGCCCGCATGCTGAAGCCGGCTGACACGAGCGCCATGGTGCCGGCGAGCAGCGGCAAGGCGAGCAGCGTCTGGAAATAGAGCCGATGGCGGATCGCGGAGAATCCGGAGCGTTCGAGCAAGGCGATGAAGTCGGGCAAGGTCCAGACGCTCAGCGTATCGGGACTGGCGAAGCTCTCCTGCACCCGGCCGACCGTGAGGTCCGTGGGCAGCGTCGTCGTGCCGATCGCCTCCGGCAGCTTGTCGGGCAGAATTCGCCGCGTGTCGGTCAGGGTCCAGGCGCCAGGGCCGAGCGTTGCGGTCTTGGCCTCCAGCCTGGCCAGAAGGCGGTCCTTGTCGTTGAGCCGGAACACGCTCACGTCGTCGGCGGTCAGCCGCTTGCCCTTCAACTGCACATCACGCGCATGGATGATGGCCACGCCCTGCGGGTCCAGGCCGCGGTCCGATTGACGCAGCCAGAGCTGTCCGCCCGCGAGGGCCAGCGGGCCGCCGCCGGTCCGCAGGTAGGTGTTGTCCATCAGTTCGGCGCGGGACAGCATGGCCGACGAAAGCGGGCTGACCGCGGCGGTCGCGAAGGCGCCGAGGAGGACCGCGTAGGCGAGCGGGGCTGCGAGGAACTGCCAGGCCGACACGCCGGCCGCACGGGCGACGACCAGCTCGGAGGAGCGGGTGAGCCGCCAGAACGCGATGATGCCGCCGAGCAGCACGGCGAACGGCAGGATCTGCATGGCCTCGAACGGCAGCCGCAACGCCGCGATCTGCATGACGAGACCGAATGTCGCATCGGCCTTGGTCGCCGACCGCCGCAGCAGCTCGATGAAATCGAACAGGGAGACCAGGCCGGTCAGGGCGGCAAGCATGGCGAGGACGGCGGCGATGAATTGTCGCCCGACATAAACCGAAAGCGTGAGCGGCATGGCACCCTCTTACGCCCTTGCCGGATGGCGGGAAAGCGGAGGGCGCTGGCCTGCCAGGCAGCGCGATGCAAGTTCAGGCTTGCCGAACGCGGCCGCCGGTTCATACCTATGCGGCATGACGCAGGTCGGCTTCTACCACCTCACCAGGACCACGCCCGAGCAGGCTCTGCCGGACCTTCTTGGCAAGACGCTTGCCGCCGGGCAGCGCGCCGTCGTGCGCTGCGGGTCCGAGGCGCGCGTGACGGCGCTCGACAAGGCTCTGTGGGCCTGCGAACGCCCGGACTGGCTGCCTCACGGTACGGCGCGGATGGGCCACGCGGCGCTGCAGCCGATCTGGATCACAGCGGCCGACGAGCGGCCCAACGGCGCGCGCTACCTGTTCCTGCTCGACGGCGCCGAGGCCGCGCTGCCGGATTGGGACCGGGTGTTCGACCTGTTCGACGGCGGCGACGACGGCGTTCTTGCCGCGGCACGGCGCCGGTGGTCCGCAGCCCGCGGCGCCGGCCACGAGCTGGCCTATTGGCAGCAGACGGCGCGCGGATGGGAGAAGGCGTGAGACGATGGATGAACTGCTTCACGGCTACCGGCGCTTCCGCGACACCGCCTGGCCTGAGCACCGCGCGCGTTTCCAGCAGCTCGCCGAACGCGGCCAGCGCCCGCGCGCCCTGGTGGTCGCGTGCTCGGACAGCCGCGTCGACCCGCAGATGATCTTCGGCGCGGCGCCCGGCCAGCTCTTCGTCGTCCGCAACGTCGCCAACCTCGTGCCGCCTTATCAGCCCGACCAGGCCCATCACGGCACCAGCGCCGCGCTCGAGTTCGGCGTCCGCGCCTTGCACGTTTCCGATCTGGTCGTGCTGGGCCACGGCTTGTGCGGGGGGGTGTCGGCGCTCCTGTCGGGCGAGCCGGCCGCGCTGTCCGACTTCGTGCTGCCTTGGATCGGTCTCGCCGCCCGCGCGCGCGAGCGCACCCTGGCCTGCTCGCCCGCGGACCCGCAGCTGGAGGGGGAACATGCCGTGATCCGCCTTTCGCTGGAGAATTTGCGGACCTTCCCGTGGATCGCCGAACGCGAACGGGCGGGCCAGCTTGCATTGCATGGCGCTCATTTCGACGTTCGTCATGGGCGCCTCACCAAAATGCAGCACGATGGAACATTTAGATCCGTTACTTAATGTTGTGGCATAATTGCCTCGGCGGTCAGCTTCGGCACCTGGCGCCGGCTTTCGTCGTTGCGTTTCGATAACGGGGCCGTGTTACCGTTCGCGGACAACCTGGCGTGTTCCGGAGGCTCCATGTCGCGCAATCCTTGCCCTGGCTATCTGACCGAGGTCGAAGCCTCGCACCTGCTGACCCAAGCCCTGCCCGGCGCGATCATGGTCCACCTCAAGCGGGACATCGCCTCCGAGACGCAAGCCGGCAGGCCGCCGCGGCGGATGTTCATCGAGCTGAGCGTGAGCGAAGCCGTGCAGCACTGGCGCGATCTCGGCGAGCTGATCCGCAAGGCGGGCGCGATGGAGCGGCAGGCGCCCTACGCGGACGCGGCCGGGAATCTCTGATGGACGCCTGGCGAGGGCCGGCGCCGGCTTGCGCGCAGCCGCTCCGGCAGCGTGCCTGATCGCATCGTCCGTGGTATGCAGGCCGGGTTAATTTCGCGGACGTGCCACGTTGACTGCTCTGCACTGCATCGACCGGGCTTGGTGCGACCTGGAAGGCGTTTTTCTCCAAGGCTGGGCGCATCGCGGTCCCGATCCGTTTGACACGCTTCTGATCACGTGCGCCGGGCGCCGGCAGGCGGTCGAGCTCTACGACCGCGAGGATGTGCGGGCGGCCTTTCCCGACATTCCCCGAAGCCAGCCGACCGGCTTCCAAGCCTATCTCGCGTGCCCGCCGTTTCAGCCCGTCACGCTCCGAATCGGCCGCGCCGATTGCCTGACCGACATGCCCGTGACGATCCAGGACGCGCGATCGGCCGCCAACAGGCCGAAGACGGAGCGCGACGTCGTTCTGTCCGACTTCGCCGCCGCGATGAAGGCGCGCGGCGGCGCCGTGCTTGAAATCGGCGCCCGGGTCGTGGGTCCGCACAGTAGCCTCAACGCGCCGCTGTTCCAGCCCGAATGCCGGTTCATCGGCTGCGACATCCATCCCGCCCCGGGCGTCGACCTCGTGGCCGACGCGCATTTCCTGAGCGACGCCGTAGAGCCCGGAAGCCTCGACGGCGTCTTCTCGATGGCCGTGCTCGAACACCTTGCAGCGCCTTGGCTCGTGGCGGCCGAAATCAACCGCGCCTTGCGCATCGGCGGCGAGACCCTCCACATCGCGCCCCATGCCTGGCCCGCGCACGAGCAGCCGAACGATTTCTGGCGCTTCTCCGAGGCGGCTCTGGCGACGTTGTTCGGCCCGGCCACGGGCTTCGAAGTGCTCGAAGCCCGGCTCTCGGTGCCGTTCCAGGTCATCCCGCCGC
The DNA here is from genome assembly GCA_965217935.1 of Acetobacteraceae bacterium. GTDB lineage: Bacteria > Pseudomonadota > Alphaproteobacteria > Acetobacterales > Acetobacteraceae > JBBROS01. The sequence goes on from OZ244581.1 coordinate 3,753,084, forward strand.
CTTCTCACCGGCACGGCGCATACCTGCAGCTCCCGCTCTATCCGGCATTCGGCTGCGCCTATGTCCGCTCCCGCAAGACGGCGGACCTGCCGCACAAGGCGGTGGCCTGGCCGCTCGCGCGCGCCAGCTCGGCTGTCCAGAGCCGCGCCTATCCGGCTCACGGCGAGGCTGCTTCCGATGGAACCCGCGTGCACGGCTGCGTGTTAACGGCTGATGACGGCGGGACCGATCCCGAACCGGCCGGCGCGCGCAGACGCAGATCACGAGGCAAACCCTGAATGAAGCCCATCGCGAGCCAAGTCGTCGTCATCACCGGGGCGAGCAGCGGCATCGGGCTGGCGACCGCCTACGCGGCGGCGGCCCGCGGCGCCAAGGTTGCCCTGATTGCCCGGGATGGACCGGCGCTTCGCCGGGCCGCGGAGGAGATCACAAGCCGGGGCGGCGCGGCCCTGCCGATCGAGGCCGACGTCTCCGAGCGCGCGCAGGTGCAGGATGCCGCCGACCGCACGGTCGCGGCGTTCGGCGGCTTCGACACCTGGGTGAACAACGCCGGGGTCGGCGTGTTCGCCAAGCTGACGGAACTCAGCGAGGCGGACCATCGCCGGGTGTTCGAGGTCAATTACTGGGGGTTGGTGCATGGCAGCCTGATCGCCGTCGAGCATCTGCGCGGCAAGGACGGGGCGCTGGTCAACGTCGGCAGCATCCTGTCCGACGTCTCCTTCCCGTTGCAGGGCAGCTACTGCGCCAGCAAGGCCGCGGTGCGGGGCTTCACCGATGCGCTCCGAATGGAACTGGACCATGAGCGCGCCGGCGTCTCCGTATCCCTGATCAAGCCCGCGGCGATCGCGACGCCGTTCGCCCAGCACGCCCGCAACTACATGAAGCGCGAACCGAGCCTGCCGCCGCCGGTTTACGCGCCGGAGGACGTGGCGGACGCGATCCTGTTCGCGGCCGAACGAGGCGGGCGCGACCATTACGTCGGCGGCGCGGGCAAGGCGATCAGCATGACGGGGAAGAACGCCCCGGGCGCCGTCGACTGGGCCGCCTCCAGGTTCGGTCCGGGCCTCTCGAAAGGCGTCCGTCCGCCGCTGGGGTCGACCGAAGGCAACCTCTACGCGCCAGGAGCGAACGGCGAGGTTCGCGGGCGCACGGCCTACCCGATTTTCCGGGCGCGGGCATCGGCGGCGAAAGGCGTGGCGGCGGCGGCCGGCGCGGCGCTGACCGTGGCCGGGATCGCCTCGGCGCTGCTTAAGCGCGCATCGGCGCGGGACTGACGGGGCAGGGGAGAACGCGGCGGGGCTCAGGGCCGAGAAGCGCCCGCAGCGGACCGGCATTTCCCGTCTGGCACAGGGCGCAGGGTTGCGCCATTATCCAGCCAAGCGGCGCTGATAGCTGCGTGGAGGAATGACGGCGTGCAGTTGGAAGCGGCAGCTGGAACTCGAACAAGGACCGCTGCCCCCCTGCTCGGCCTGCGCGACATCACCCGCAGCTTCGGCGCCGTGCGCGCCCTCGACGGCGTCGACCTCGATATCGGCCATGCCGAGGTGGTCGGCCTGATGGGCGACAACGGCGCGGGGAAAAGCACGCTCAGCAAGATCATCGCCGGGAACTTCCCGCCAACGTCCGGCAGCATCGCCCTCAACGGCGCCCGGACCAGCTTTCCAACGCCCGCGGCCGCCCGCGACGCCGGCATCGAGGTCATGTACCAGGACCTCGCCATCGCCGAGAACCTGACCGCCGCCGCCAACGTCTTCCTCGGCCGCGAGCTGACCCGGCGGATCGGCCCCTTCCGCCTGCTCGACCACGCCGCCATGAACCGCCGCGCCGCCGAGCTGTTCCGCGAGCTGAAAAGCGAGACCCGCGCCGGCGAGGTCGTCAAGCAGATGAGCGGTGGCCAGCGCCAGGCCGTCGCCATCGCCCGCACCCGGCTTGCCCAGTGCAAGCTCGTGCTGATGGACGAGCCGACCGCCGCCATCTCGGTCCGCCAGGTGGCGGAGGTGCTGGAACTGATCCGCCGCCTGCGCGACAGCGGCGCCGCGGTGATCCTGATTTCCCACCGGATGCCCGACGTGTTCACCGTCTGCGACCGCGTCGTCGTCATGCGCCGGGGCCGCAAGGTGGCCGACAAGGCCGTGTCGCAGTCGAGCCCGGAGGAAGTCACCGGCCTCATCACCGGCGCGATCGAGAGGGGCTGATGGCGGACGGCGCGCTCACCTCCGAGTTCACCAACGTCGGCCGCACCGCCTGGCACAGGCGCGGCTTCCTCGCCGGGCAGACCGCCTACGTCACCCTGGCGCTGCTGGTCATCGTCGTGCTGCTGACCATCTTCGCCGGCAACTTCGCCAGCGCCAACAACCTGGTCAACGTGTCCCGCAACTTCAGCTACATCGCGCTGATCTCGCTCGGCATGACGGTCGTCATCGTCACCGGCGGCATCGACCTCTCGGTCGGCTCCGTGACGGCGCTGGTCGCGGTGGTGACCATGATCGTCATGCGCTGGGCCAGCGCCGCGCTCGACGGCATTCCCTGGGCCGGCCTCGTCGTGCCGATCCTGGCCGGCCTTGCCGTCGCCTCCCTGGTTGGCTGGGTCAACGGCATGTTGGTCGCCCGCGTCGGGCTGTCGCCCTTCGTCGTCACCCTCGGGATGCTGTCGATCTGCCGCGGCGTCACCTACGTCATCACCCAGGGCCGCGGCCAGTCGCCGCACGGGCCTTACGTCAACGCCTTCTTCGAGGTCGCCAACGGCAACCTAGGCGGCGTGCCGATGCCGGTCATCTACATGGCCGCGCTCGCGCTCGTGATGGGCGCAGCCCTGCACCAGACCCGCTGGGGCCGGCACCTGTTCGCCGTCGGCGGCAACGAGCAGGCCGCGGTCCGCACCGGGGTGCGCGTTGACCGAGTAAAAGTCGGTGCCTACGTGCTGTGCAGCCTGTCCGCCGGGCTGGCCGGCATCCTGCTCGCCGGCTGGCTCGGCTCCGCGCCCGCCAACCTGGCCAGCGGCTACGAGCTGCGCGTCATCGCTGCCTCCGTCATCGGCGGCGCCAACCTCATGGGCGGCGCGGGCGGCCCGCTCGGCGCCGTGGTGGGCGCGGCGCTGATCGAGGTGATCCGCAACGGCCTGGTGCTGAGCCGGGTCGATGCCTATTGGCAGGACGCGCTGATCGGCCTGATCATCATCGTTGCCGTCCTGGTCGATAAGCTCAGGACGCGGCAATCGTGAACCAACCACAACAACGCCACCGGGAGACCAAGATGACGTCGTTCAGAACCCTGCTCCTCGCCTGCGCTGGTGCCGCCCTGCTGTCCACGGGCGTGCAGGCCAAGACGCTGCGCTTTGCCCTCGTGCCGAAGGGCATGAACAACCCCTATTTCGACCTGTCGCGCGACGGCTGCATGGCGGAGGCGAAGAAGCTCGGCGACGTCGAGTGCGTCTACCGCGGCCCGGCGGAGCACGAGCCGGCGACGCAGGTGCAGATCATCCAGGACCTCATCACCCAGGGCGTCGACGGGCTCGCGATTTCCGTTCCGGACGCCGACGCCGTGGTGGGCGTGGTCAAGCAGGCGCGCGACGCGGGCATCCCGGTCATCACCTTCGACGCCGACAGCCCGCAATCCGCCCGCCAGGCTTATGTCGGCACCGACAACACCGAGATGGGTCGCGAACTCGGCCGCCAGCTTCTGAAGCGCCGCGCCACCCCCGGAACCTACATCACCCAGAGCGGCGGCCCGGCGGCTGAGAACCTCAACGAACGCCTCAAGGGGCTGCATGAAATCCTGGACAAGGCCGGATGGAAGGAGCAGCCGGGCTCGCCGTCCTACTGCAACGACGACTCCGCGCTGGCCAACCAGCAGCTCGCGGACATGATGACCGCCAATCCAAACACGGATGCGGTCGTACCGATCGGCGGCTGGGCCTTGTTCGCCCCAGAGGCCTACAAGGCATTCGTGGACCGGCATCGCGACGCCTACAAGAGCGGCAAGCTCAGCCTGATCATGCCCGATACGTTGCCGGTGGAACTCACGTTGCTGAAGGACGGCTACGCCCAAGTGCTCGTCGGCCAGCGCCCCTACGAGATGGGCGAGAAGGCGATGGACATTCTGAAGGAGCTGCACGACGGCAAGAAGGTCAAGGAGATCACGTATGTCGGCCTTGACGTCGTGACGCCTGACAACATCGACAAGTTCACGATGAAGAAGTAGGGTTCCAAGTCTGCAATCGCCCTGACTGGGAACAGCCAGGGCGTCGGTTGCCAGACCGGCAAAGGCTTGCCCCGTATCGCCTGATTGTGCCAGGGCGATGCGGGTTAAGCGCGGCGCGCGTTTGCCAGCGCCGCCCGCACCTGGTCGAGGCTGCGCTGCACGCGCTTGAGGTCCTCGTCGCTTTCGAGCGAGTCGCCTGCCGTCCGGGCGGCATGTTCCGCTTCCAGCATCACCGCCGATTTGTTGGCCTCGCCTTCGGTCAGCGCGCCGAGCCGGGCAAGCACGGTCAGGATGTGGTCGACCACCATGCCGGTTCCCGAGCCATAGGTGCGCAACGGCTCGAAGCTGAGCTGCACGAGTTCAGCGAAGCCAATGATCTCCTCGATCAGCCGCGGCCGGCCATCCCCGTCGCGGCTCACGCCCGACGCTGTTTCCCGGGCGGCGATCTCGGCCAGGCCGTCCGCGAGCCAGTCGGTGCAGCTCATGGCGGTGAACGGGTCATTGATGCCCGGCGAGAGGGCGCGCGCGGCGATCTCGGTCAATTGCCTCACCCCGTAGCGGACATCCTGCGCCGGCGTGCGGCGGGAGCCTTGCGTGACGGCGTTCGTCAGCGTTTCCACTTGTTCGCCGCTGAGGTGGTCGCCGGGCGCCCAGACGTGCATCAGGATGTTGCTATGCGAGGTGAAATCCCCCGGCCGGCTGACGAGCTGGATCAGGAAATTTCCCTTTTCCGCTGCCTTGATCAGCCCGTCGCGGTCGATCTGCTGCACGTAGCCGCTGTATGCGGCGCGGATCACCCACGCCGCCCGCTCCGGGACGACCGCCGCATGCGTCCGGTCGGCATCGCCGGGCCCGGCCGGAGCGGGCGGGGCGATCTTCTTGATGTCCTGCTTCAGCTCGTCGCCGACCAGCGCGATCAGGCTCTCGGCCTGTATGGCGGTGGCCACGTGGTGGATGAAGTAGATCAGCACCCCGAGGCTGGCCAGGGCGAACAGCACGCCGCAGGTGACCGAGAGGCTGGGGACGAAATTTCCCTCGTCGTGGCTGCGGACCGTCCGCAGCACCAGCAGGCAGTAGAGGAAGGTCGCGATGAAGGTGCCGAGCACGATCTGGTTGCCGGTGTCGCGGGTGAAGTTGCGCAACAGCCGCGGGCCGAACTGCGAGCTTGCCAAGGTAAGGGCGGCGATGGTGATGGAGAACACCGTGCCGGCGACGGTGATCATGGAGCTCGCGATCGTGGACAGCAGCGCCCGCGCGCCGTCCGCGCCGCCGCTCCAGAGCCAGCCGAGTTGCTGCGACGTTTCCTGTCCGATCGGGCCGCTGTCGAGTGCGACGGTGGCGAACGAGAGGGCGATGGCCGCGAGCGCCATGATGCTGGGCGCGAACCAGAAACTGGTCGACACGCCCCGCCAGAGCTTCCGCAGCCCCAGCATTACGGCGCGGTTGCCGCCTCGCGCCTCTGCCCGGCGCCGGTCCCGCCCTGCTCATGCTGGTCGTACGCCAGGCGCGGGCCGGGCACATGGCCCTTGCCGGCCGGCCAGCCTTCGCGCTGCCTCGCGCGGTCGCCATCGGTGGTTTCGGTCTGGTTGTGGAACAGGATCTGCCGCGTCGGGAACGGCATGTCGATGCCCTCGGCCGTCAGCGCGTCCTTGATCGCGTGAAGCGCCTCGTCGACGCTGGTCATGTAGTCGCGCCGCAGCGGCGGGTCGATCCACCAGCGCGCGCGGATGTTGACGGAGCTGCCGGCCAGGTCCACCACCAGCGCCTCCGGCGGCGGGTCCTGCATCACGCCGTGAACGGTTCGCAGCGCCTCGACGATGATGTCCTTGGCGCGGGCGATGTCGTCGCCGTAGCCGATGCCGATGTCGTATTGCAGCCGCCGGCTCTTGAAGGCGGTGTTGACCGTGACCGACTCGGTGAACAGGTTCGAGTTCGGAATGACGACCCGGCGGCCGTCGTAGGTGCGGATGAACGTCGCCCGCGTCTCGATCTCCTCGACGGTGCCCTCGTAGCTGCCGACGATGATCTGGTCGCCGAGCCGGAACGGCTCCGTCAGCAGCAGCAGGATGCCAGCCAGGAAATTCTGCAGGATGTCGCGGAAGGCGAAGCCGATGGCCACGCCGCTGATGCCGAGGATCTGGATCAGTTGCGCCGGCTTGAACGACGGGATGGCGATGACGAGCGCGATCAGCAAGCCGACCAGCATCATGCCGCCGCCGGCCAGCCGCCCGAGCACCATCCCGAGCGCGCGGTGCTTGCGCCGCTCCGCGGTCAGGTGACGGATCAGGCGGCGGATCAGCCGCCCAAGGATGTGGAACACGGCATAGACCAGGATCGCCAGCACGATGTAGGGCAGTTGCTGGACGAACCCGGCGACCATTCCCTGCAGGGAGTTGATCGCGTCCGTGAGGTCGAAGTTCATGCGGTTGACCGGGGCTTGATGCAGGCATGGCCAGGCTGTGGCGTCATTCGCGCTCCCCTCGTTCAATGCCGGCCTTGCCGACAGGTGGCCCTGTCATACAGAGGCGCGAGCCTGCTGGCGAATGACGCGATGCCAGTTTGACGTCCAGTTGGTGCTACGGTGGCTGCCCGATGCGCGAGGAGACCCGATGAGCGGCATGACCGAACCCGATTGGCTGATTTGGAGCCGTTCGCTGCAGGCGATCGCCCAAACCGGCCTCGCCTTTGCCGACAATCCTTATGACCGGGAGCGATACGAGGCGATCCGCAGTCTCGCGTCGGAGATCATGGCGACGCATGCCCGGGTCCCGGCCCAAGCGGTCGAGGCGCTGTTCGCCAATGAGACGGGATACGCGACGCCGAAGGTCGATGTCCGCGGCGCGGCGTTCGATGACGAGGGCCGCATCCTCATGGTGCGGGAAGTCTCGGACGGCGGCCGCTGGACGCTTCCCGGCGGCTGGGCCGACGTCAACCTCACCGCGGCCGAGAACGTCGTGAAGGAGGTGCGCGAAGAAAGCGGCTACGAAACCCGGGTGCTGAAGCTCGCCGCGTTGTGGGACCGCACCCGGCAAGGCCACTCGCCGGGCCTGTTCTCCTGCTGCAAGGCCTTCTTCATCTGCGCCGTCACCGGCGGCGCCGCTGCCGCCAGCCTGGAGACCTCAGAGGTCGGCTGGTTTGCCGAGGACGGCCTGCCGGCGGACCTCTCGAACGGCCGCGTGCTTTCGGGCCAGCTCCGCCGCATGTTCGCCCACGCGCGGGACCCGGCGTTGCCGACGGAGTTCGACTGACCCGGCCTTCTCCCGGCCTCCGCTGCCGCTATGCGTTGGCGACGACATACAAATAGGGGCTTCCTTGCGCGCCGCTTGCCTCGGTCGACGCGCCATAGACCACGCCGAGCCTGCCGTTGCTGAGATCGGCCGTGGTGAAGCCCGCGAACGTGACGGAGGCGGTCGGCGCGCCGGGCGACGTGGCATGGAGGGTGAGGCCGGTCGATCCGACGGCGCCCTCCCCGTCCACCCATGAAAGGTTGAAGCCGCTTTGCGTGATGCCGAAAATCGTTGCCGCGTCGCCGGCGCCGAAATTGTTGATGGTGCTCCAGATCTCGGACACGGGCTGGCGGTCGTCGATGAAGAACGTGTCCGTGCCGCCGCCGCCGGTCAGGAAGTTCGATCCCGTGCCGCCGTCCAGCACGTTGTTGCCGCTGCTGACCGAGATCGCGTCCGTGCCGCCGCCGCTGTGGATGAACCAGTTGGGTGTGGTCGCGGCGATGTTCAGGTTGTCGGGCGTGATATTGACGTACTGCTGCTGCAGTCCGCCGACCGGGCCGGTATAGGGCTGGATGACGGGCTGTACCGGCTGGTTCGTTGTCGTGTCGTCGACGAGCAGCGCCGCCGTGCCGGTAAGCTGCCGCACCGCCTCGTTCGCAAGCGTCTGGTGGCCGGTCTCGGTCGGGTGCAATTGGTCCCAGAACAGGTATTGGTTCTGCAAGGCCAGGTTCGTCTCGGCCAGCGAGCCGCTGCTGCCGCTCGTGTAGTTGCCGCTCCACACCGGCGTCGTGACGTTGGTCAAGCCATAAGCAGCCGGGTTGGCGGTGGCGTCATCGAGCAGCCCGTAGGCGTCGACGACCCGGATTCGTGCGTCGGCGATGGACGCGAGCTGGGTGACGAGGCTGGCGTTATAGACGCTGGACAGCAGCGAAGCCTGGGAGACGGCTGCAGCCGGGCGCGAGGTGATGCCCGGCGTCTTGCCCAGGTCAGGCACGTTCAGCACCACGATGTCCCTCGCGCCGTCGCTCACGAGCTGATTGACGAACGAGATTTCGTTCCCAACCGCGGCGCTGACGTCCGCGATCTGCTGCTGCGCGGTGAGGCCGGTGGCGTTGAGGATGTCCAACAGGTCGTTCGAGCCGGACGATACTGTGTAGAGCGCGTTGTCCGACGGCGTGGCGAACCGGGTCTGGAACGCCGTGAGCTGCGCCGGGAGCGAGATCGCTTGCAGACCGGGGCTGCCGGCGTTCTGCGGCGTTTGCCCGGTCTCGGCGCCGCCGAAGGCGAAATCCGACCCGCTGGCGAAGCTGGGCGCGAGCGTGCCCAGGCCGAGGGAGATGGAGAGGTTCTGCACCCAGGTCTGCCCGTTGCTGAACGTGCTTGCGTTAATCGGGCCGTAGCTCTGGCTGAAATAGGGCGGCGACGGCGGAGTGGCCGACCCGGTCAGGGACGACGCCACCGAGACGTTGCCGGCGTCGGAGAGGCTGTCGCCGAAGGCGTAGATGGCACTGTAGGTAGGAAGCGAGGACCCTTGCGGCATGAGGCGGCTCCTTAGTCCGGCGCACCGGTCTATTATTTGATTGTCAGCACCATACCTCATCTGTCGGCGAGATCAATCTAATCAATGCGATATAGTGCGTCTTTTGTGCTACACTCTAAGCAGGCATTCGTGACGCATGACACCGATGCCTGCTTAGGTTGATCCGCTCCCTTGCCGGGCCTAGCCTTAGCGAAATCGAACGGAGGAACCGATACCATGCCGAACACCGTCAAGCAGCTCTGGGCCGAGGGCAAGCCGGCCATCAATGGCTGGCTCGCGATCCCCAGCGGCTTCTCCGCCGAAGTCATGGCCCAGGGCGGCTTCGACAGCATCACCGTGGACTTGCAGCACGGCATGCAGGACTATCTCTCGATGGTGCAATGCTTCCAGGCCATGCACGCCCACCCCGTGCTGCCCATGGTCCGCGTCCCCTGGAACGAGCCGGGCATCGTCGGCAAGGTGCTCGACGCCGGGGCCTACGGCGTCATCTGCCCCATGATCAACACCAAGGAGGAGGCCGCGGCGCTGGTCAGCTACACGCGCTATCCGCCGAACGGCAAGCGCAGCAACGGCCCCATCCGCGCCGGCATCTACGGCGGCAGCAGCACCTACCAGAGCACCGCCAATAACGATATCCTCTGCATGCCGATGATCGAGACGCAGCAGGCGGTCGACAACCTCGACAGCATCCTCGACGTGGACGGCATCGACGCCGTCTACATCGGACCCAGCGACCTCGCCTTCAGCATGGGCCTCAAGCCGATGCTCGACCGCGAGGAGACCGAGATCATGGACATCTACGAGACCATCCTCGCCGCCACCAAGAAGCGCGGGCAGCGCGCCTGCGTGCACTGCATGAAGCCGGACTACGCCGCGCGCATGCTGAAGATGGGCTTCAGCCTCGTCACCCTCGGCAACGACAGCGGCCTCCTGCTCACCGCCGCCCAGGCGGCCGTGAAAGCGACCCGCGCCGGATGAGCCAGGTCATCCGCCTGCACGATGACGACACCGTGCTGATCGCCCGCTCGACGCTGATGGAGGACGCCGAGATTGCTCCCGGCGTCCGCACCCGGCAGCGCATCCCAGCAGGCCACAAGGTCGCCATCCGTCCGCTCGCGCCGGGCGAGCCGGTCCGCCGCTACGGCCAGATCATCGGCTTCGCGACGCAGCCCATCGCGCCGGGCGAGCAGGTCCACGTCCATAATTGCGGCATGGGCGATTTCGATAAGGACTATGCCTACGCGCAGGACGCCCGCCCCACCGCGATGGCCAACGAGCACGTCACCTTCCAGGGCATTCGCCGCCCGGATGGACGGATCGCCACGCGCAACTACATCGGCATCCTGACCAGCGTGAACTGCAGCGCCCACGTGGCCGGGTTGATCGCCGACGCGTTCCGCCGCAATCCGTTCACCGGCGCGGACCCGCTCGCGGAGTATCCAAACGTCAATGGCGTCGTCGCCCTCACGCATAAAACCGGCTGCGGCATGACCGATGGCGAGCCGCTGCGGCTGCTGCGCCGCACCCTTGCCGGCTACGCGCGCCACGTGAACTTCAGCCACATCGTCGTCATCGGCCTCGGCTGCGAAGTGAACCAGATCGGCGGGCTGCTCGAAGAGCAGCGTCTTCAGGGCCGCATCCGCAACATGGATATCCAGACCATGGGCGGCACGCGCAAGACCGTGGAAGCCGGCATCGCCTTCGTCCGCGAGGTGCTGGCCGAGGCCAACGAGGTCCACCGCGAACCCGCGCCCCTGAGCGAACTCACGATCGCTTTGCAGTGCGGCGGCAGCGATGGCTATTCCGGCGTTTCCGCCAACCCGGCGCTCGGCGCCGCCAGCGACCTCGTTGTCCGCCACGGCGGCGCGGTCATCCTGTCCGAAACCCCCGAGACCTACGGCGCCGAGCACCTGTTGACCCGGCGGGCCGTCAGCCAGGAGGTTGGCGAGAAACTCGTTGGCCTGATGCGCTGGTGGGAGGATTACACCGCCCGCGAGGGGGCGGAGATGAACGCCAATCCCAGCCCCGGCAACAAGGCCGGCGGCCTCACGACAATCCTGGAGAAATCCCTCGGCGCGATGGCCAAGGCTGGCACGACCAATCTGGTCGATGTCGTGCGCTACGCCGAACCCGTCACTGCCCGCGGCTTCGTCTTCATGGATACGCCGGGCTATGATCCGGTTGCCGCTACCGGCCAGGTCGCGGGCGGGGCCAACCTCGTCTGCTTCACCACCGGGCGCGGCAGCGTGTTCGGCTGCAAGCCCTCGCCGTCCATTAAGCTCGCCACCAACACCCCGATGTTCGAGCGCATGGAGGACGACATGGACGTCAATTGCGGCACGATCCTGGATGGGAGCGAAACGGTGCAGGAATGCGGGCAGCGCATCTTCGAGATGATGGTGCGGGTGGCGGGCGGCGAGCGCACCAAGAGCGAGGGGTTCGACGCCGGGCAGGCGGAGTTCGCGCCCTGGATGCTCGGAGCGACGATGTAAGGAGAATGGATCGAGGGAAACGCCATTCCGAGAACGAAACATGCCGCTGACCCTGTCGCTCAACACCAACCCCCTGGTCAACCGCTTCGCCGACCCGGACGACCTGATCGAAACTGTCGCCCGCGACCTCAAGCTCCGCGACCTCCAGCTCACGCACGAGTTCATCAACCCGTCCTGGCCCGCCTCCGTCACCCGCCGCCTCACCCGCCGGATGAACGCCGTCCTTCGCCGGACCGGCGTCCGCGTGACCTCGGGGATGACGGGGCCATACGGGCGGCTCAATCATTTCGGCCATCCCGATGCCGACGTGCGCCGCTACTACGTCGACTGGTTCAAGATCTTTGCCGACATCACGGCCGATCTGGGCGGCAAGTCCGTCGGCACCCAGTTTGCCATCCTTACCTACAGGGACTTCGACGACCCGGCCCGGCGCGAGTCGCTGATCCAGACCGCCATCGATTGCTGGGCCGAAGTCGCCGAACACGCCAAGGCGGCCGGCCTCGACTACGTATTCTGGGAGCCGATGTCGGTCGGGCGCGAGTTCGGCGAGACCATCGCCGCGTGCATGGCACTGCAAAACCGGCTCTCGGCCGCAGGCATGGCGGTGCCGATGTGGATGATGGCCGACATCGACCACGGCGACGTCGCCAGCAGCGATCCCGACGATTTCGACCCCTACGCCTGGGCACGCGCCGTCCCGCCTGTCTCGCCCATCATCCACATCAAGCAGTCGCTGATGGACAAAGGCGGCCATCGCCCGTTCAGCGCCGAGTTCAACGCGCGCGGACGCATCCACCCCGGGCCGTTGCTCGCCGCCTTCGAACAGGGTGGCGCGCGCGACAACGAGATCTGCCTCGAACTGTCGTTCAAGGAACGCGAGCCGGACGACCGCCGCGTGATCGGGCAGATCGCCGAGTCGGTGGCGTTCTGGGCGCCGCATATCGAGACCGGCCTATCTGACCTTAAGATCTGAACCGGAGAGCCCGCCATGGATACCGCGCTGACGCAAAAACTGATCAACGACGGCGACGCCGCGGTCGACGAGATGCTCGAAGGCGTGATCGCCGCGCACGGCGACATCCTGATGCGCGCCGACCAGGCGCCCCGTGCCATTATCGCCCGCGACGGGCCGCGCCCGGGCAAGGTCGGCATCGTCATCGGCGGCGGCTCCGGCCACGAGCCGACCTTCCTCGGCTTCGTCGGCAAGGGCCTGGCCGATGCCGCCGCGGTCGGCAATGTGTTCGCCTCCCCGCCGCCGCAACCCGCGATCGATGCCGCATTGGCCGTGGACGGCGGCGCCGGCGTGCTGTTCCTCTACGGCAACTACGCCGGCGACGTGATGAACTTCGACATGGCGACCGAGATGCTCGAGCTCGAAGGCGTCGAGGCCCGCACCGTGCTCACCACCGACGACATCGCCTCCGCTCCGCCCGACCGGCGCGAGCAGCGGCGCGGCGTGGCCGGAAACGTGTTCATCTTCAAGGCCGCCGGGGCCGCCGCCGACCTGATGCTGCCGCTCGACGAGGTGGAGCGCGTCGCCCGGCACGCCAACGCCCGCACCTACACCATCGGCGTGGCCCTGGCGCCGTGCTCCCTGCCGCAGACCCGCCGCCCGAACTTCGAGATCGCGCCGGGAGAGATGGAGATCGGCATGGGCATTCACGGCGAGCCGGGGGTGCGGCGCGGGCCGCTGCAACCTGCCGATGCGGTCGCGGACGAGATGATGGACGCGATACTGGCCGAGATGGGCGCCGAGGCGGGCGAGCGCGTCGCGGTGCTGGTCAACTCGCTCGGCGCCACGCCGCTGATGGAGCTCTACATCCTCAACCGCCGCGTGTCGCAACGATTGCAGCAGGCGGGCTTGGCCATCCACCGCACCCTCGTCGGCCCGCTCTGCACCTCGCTCGAGATGGCCGGCGCGTCGATCACGGTCATGCGCCTGGACGACGAGTTGCAGCGCCTGATCGACCATCCCTGCCAATGCGCCATGTTCGCCGCCGGGCAGCGGCCGTGACCGAACTCGCCACGCCGGACATTGCCCGGCTGTTCCGCGCGCTATCCGACCGCCTCGCCGCCGAGCGCGACGAGCTTTGCCGGCTGGATGGCGTCATCGGCGATGCGGACCACGGGATCGCGATGATGCAGGGCTTTGCCGCGGCGTCCGAGGCGGTGGCACGGCTCGGACCGGATGCCACGCTCGCCGACCAGTTCAACGCCGCCGCGAAGGCGCTGCTGAACGCCGTCGGCGCCTCGTCCGGCCCGCTTTACGCCACGGCCTTGCTGCGCGCGGGCAAGGCGGCGGGACCGCGACAGGCCATGCCGTTGCAGGACGCGCCGCTGCTGGTGGCCGAGATGGCGGACGGCATCGCGTTCCGCGGCAAGGCGGTGCCCGGCGAAAAGACCATGATCGACGCCTGGGCGCCGGCGGCGGACGCCGCGAGAGAGGCCAGGACTCGTGACCTGGCGGTATCGGAGGCGCTGTCGCGGATGCGGGATGCGGCAGTGTCAGGTGCCGCTTCGACCGCGTCGATGATCGCGACCAAAGGCCGGTCGGCTCGGCTCGGCGACCGCAGCCGCGGCCACAAGGACCCGGGCGCGGCGTCGGCAGCCATCATCATTCAGGTGATCGCGGACGATTGGGCATCGCTCGCCAAGGGCTGACCCTGTGAGGCAGGCCGTCGAACGGGGTGGGGAAGGTATTTGTTCATGCTGCTAAGGGCAGCGTCGGAAATAATTGCGGTGGCACGCCGATAAAGCTGCCCGTCTCAACAAAGGCTTGAGGCGCTTGTCCGACCCAGCGGAACATAGCGATAATTGTCGGACAGGCCCTAAGTCTCCTATAGTCTTGTAGAAGATTAGGAGATGGGCTTTTGCCGCGGACCGACGAAGCGGAGACACCCGGCACGGCCAAGCCAGCACGCAACGGCAGTTTCGCAGCGCTCCTGCCAGGGATTGGCCTATGCGTTGCCATCACGCTCGTATCGCTCGCGGTGCAGGCCGCCGAGGAGCGGGTTTTTGGCCATCCTTACATCGAGGCGCTCGTGGTCGCGATCCTGCTCGGCATCCTGGTGCGCAGCTTATGGCAGCCGGAGCCGTTATGGCAGAGCGGGATTGCATTCAGCGCCAAGCAGCTCCTCGAGATCGCGGTCATGCTGCTCGGGGCGTCGATCAGCCTCGCCGCCATCGTCGCCTCGGGCCCGCTGCTCCTGGGCGCAATCATCTCGACCGTCATCGTGACGATCCTGGCCAGCTACGGCATCAGCCAAATGCTCGGGCTTCCGACCCGCATCTCCATCCTGATCGCCTGCGGCAACTCGATCTGCGGCAACTCGGCCATCGCCGCGGTGGCGCCGGTCATTGGCGCCAGCAGCGACGACATCGCCTCGTCGATCGCGTTCACGGCCATCCTCGGCGTGCTGATGGTGCTCGGCCTGCCGCTGCTCGTCCCGTTGATCGGCCTGACGAACAGCCAGTATGGCATCCTGGCCGGCCTTACCGTCTATGCCGTGCCGCAGGTGCTAGCGGCAACCGTGCCGGTCAGCCTCGTCAGCACGCAGATCGGGACGTTGGTCAAGCTGGTGCGCGTGCTGATGCTCGGGCCGGTGGTCGTCATCCTCTCGCTGCTTGCCCCCCGCTTGCGCGGCGCGGCGAAGCGGACGGGGCCGCGGCGCTTCAATGTCGGCAAGCTCGTGCCCTGGTTCATTCTCGGCTTCCTGTGCCTCGCGGCGTTTCGGTCCCTGGGTCTCGTGCCGAACGCCGCGGTGGCGCCGGTGACGAAGTTGGCGGGCCTGCTCACGGTCGTCTCGATGGCGGCGCTCGGGTTGGGCGTCGATGTCCGCGTCGTCGGCCGGGTCGGGGGCCGGGTTACGGCGGCCGTGACGCTTTCGCTCCTGCTGCTCCTCATCATCAGCCTTGGCCTGATCCGGATCGCGGGGCTTGGCTCGCCGGTTTAGGGCCGGTCGCCTGCCTGGGAAGGCGCGGACGCGGCCCCTTCGGTCAGCGAACGGCGCGTATGGCCTCGACCACATCATCTTCGATTTGCAACCCGTCCGTCGCAGCCTTTCGCCGGAGGTTGAGGCCGCGCCGGCCCGGGATGCGCGCGCCGTCGCGGGCAATTTCGGCCGCGAGCATGCCGATGCGGGACAGGGCGCCGGGGCCGCCCATCGCCGCCGGGTCAATGACCATCAGCCACTGTCCCAGGCCGGGCGGCGGGCCGTTGTCGTCGAACAGGCTCGACGCCTCGTAGGCATAGTTCGCGCCCGTGAGGCCGGCAGCCAGCAGCTCCACGATCATGGCCAGCGCGGCGCCCTTCGCGCCGCCTGCCGGCAGCATCGTGCCTTCGAGCGCCGCGCCCGGATCGGTCGTCGGCCTCCCGGCATGGTCCAGCGCCCAGCCTTCGGGGATCGGCGCCCCAATTTGCTTGGCCGCCATTACCTTGCCGCGGGCGGCTTTCGAGAGGGAGAGGTCGATCACCACCGGGTCCTCCTCCGGCACAGGGGCGGCGAAGGCGATCGGGTTGGTGCCGAACAGCGCCCTTGCCCCGCCCCAAGGCGCCATTGCTGCCGGCGTGTTGGCCACCATCAAGGCGACCAGGCCGCGCTCGGCGAAACGCTCGACGGTCAGCCCGAGAACGCCGGCATGGTGCGAGTTGCGGATGGCAGCGGTCGCAATCCCGGCCGCTGCCGCCATGATCGGGAGCCGCTCCGCCGCGAGGTCGAGTGCCGGGAATGCGAAGCCGTGGCGGGCATTGATGCGCAGCACCGCCGGGCGGGTCTGCTCCGCCTCGGGCACTGCCTGGCCGTCGACCTTCTTCGCCTTCGCCTGCGCGCAGTATGCGGCCACCCGGCGCAGTCCGTGCCCGCTCTGCCCGGCGGCCTCCGCGGCCACGAGGGCGCGAGCGACCGAGGCGGCCTGCTCGCGTCCGGTCGAGGCCCGCTCCAAGGCGGCGGCCGCGAGTTGCTCCGCCTGGCCGATCGACAGCGTCACGCGCACCGATGCGCCTTCGGGCGGGCGTGGGCGTTCCGGGCCGCTCAGGCGCTGCGATACAGCTTGGTCATGACGAACTCGCGATGACCGAGCGCCTCCGCCGCGGTGAAGCGGCCGTTGGCCGTGCGCATGATGTTGTCGATCAGGGCGTCGCCGGCCTGGTCGATCGTCATGTCGCGCCGCAGGATGCCGGTCACGTCCACGTCGACGTGCTCCGGCATGGTGCGGACGGTGCGCGGGTTGGCGCTGATCTTGATGACCGGGACGATCGGGTTGCCGACCACGTTGCCCTGTCCGGTCGGGAAGGTGTGGATGACGTAGCCGGCCGCTGCCATCAGCGTGACGCACTCCGCCGCCGCCGAGGAGGTGTCCATGAAGTAGAGGCCGGCGCCCTTGCGCGGCGCCTCGGCGGGTTCAAGGATGTCGATGTAGCGGCATTCATGGCCGATCTTCTCCAAGTTGCCGAGCGCCTTCTCCTCGATGGTGGTTAGGCCCCCTTCGATGTTGCCCTTGGTCGGCTGGCTGTCGGAGAGGTCGTCGGTCTTGTGCGCCTCGATCACGTCGTCCTGGTAGGCCTTCCACATCTTGTACCAGCGCTCGCCCACCTCCGGGTCCGCCGCGCGCTCCTTGCAGATGTGCTCGGCGCCGGTGATTTCCGAGGTTTCGCCGAACACGCCGTAGATGCCTTCCGGGATCAGCTTGTCATACATGTTGCCGACGGTGGGGCAGGAGCCGAGGCCGGTGGTGGTGTCGCTCTCGCCGCATTTGGTGGAAACCCAGAGTTCGGAAACGTCGCATTCCACCCGGTTCAGCTCGGTCGCCATCTGCACGAATTCCTGCGCCTTGCGCGACACGTCCATGATGGTCTTCAGGTCGCCGTTCTGCTCGATGGAGAAGGCCGCGACCGGCTTGTTGGTCTCGGCGACGCCGTCGGCGATGCGCTGGGTCCAGCCCGGCTCGATGCCGACCACGATGCAGGCGGCGACGTTGGGGTTGGCCCCGGCGCCGATCATGGTGCGGAAGTGCAGGTCGAGGTCGGCGCCGAACTGCAGACGGCCGTAGGCGTGGGGCAGCGCCATGACGCCCTTGATGTTGTTGGCGACGGCCTCGCAGCAGGCGTTGGAGATGTCGTCCACCGGCAGGATGACGACGTGGTTGCGCACGCCGACGCGGCCGTTCTCGCGGCGGTAGCCCATGAACTTGCGGCGGGTGTTGACCGGCATGTCTGTCGCCCTCTCTACCAGCGATTCGTTTTCAGGTTGTGGGTATGGACGTGGCCGCCCTTCCTGGCGTTGCCCTTCATGCGCCCGATGTCCTCGCCGTACTTGATTGCGGTGTCGCCGGCCGACAGGTCGGTCAGCGCCACCTTGTGTCCGATCGGCACGTCGTCGTTGGCGACCAGCTTGAACGAGGAGTTGTCGGCGGTGACGACGCAAAGCATCTCGGCGCCGGCCTTCAGGCCCTCGACTACGACGACGCCGACGTTATCCTTGCGGTTATGAACGAGAAGCTGCGGGATGCTCATGCAAGATCTCCTGGACGAGGCCGGCGCCAGTCCGGAGGCAGGGCGCTGCGTTCGCAAGGCTTTCAGCGGTTGCCGCGTTCGCCAGGCCGGACGCGAACCCATGTCCTTCGGTCTAAGCTCTTATATAAGAGATAGATGACGACTGGCCTCGCCTGTCAAGCGGATTTCGGCCGGGCGGTTTAGGACGGACCACACCCCATGAAGGGCATAAGCGGCGTGATCGACAGCCCGGCGACTTTGGCGCAGAACCCGGATGATCCGAGCGCCCGGCCCGCGCCGCTCTACCTGCGCGTCGGCAAGCTGCTCGTCGGCCGGATCGCGAGCGGCGCCTGGAAGCCGGGCGCGCTGATCCCGAGCGAGATGGAGCTGGCCCGCGAGCTCGGTCTCAGCCAGGGCACGGTCCGCAAAGCGATCACCGACATGGAGGCCCGGCGCCTCGTCGTCCGCTACCAGGGCCGCGGCACCTACGTCGCCCAGCACACAAGCAGCCGCGCGCTGTTCCATTTCTTCCGGCTGTTCGGCGCCGACGGGAGCCGCGCGCTTCCGACAAGCTTCATGCTGTCCCGCCGCACCGTCGTTGCCGCCGCCGAGGAGCGGCGCCTGCTGCAGCTCGACAAGGGCGCCAGGGTGCACGCGATCACCCGGCTGCGGCGCCTGAACGGGCAGCCTGCCATCCTGGAGCGGGTCGCGGTTCCGGAAGCGATCATTCCGGGCTTGAAGCTGCCAATCGGGCGGGAGATGGAGGAGGAGCTCTACGTGATCTACCAGCGCAGGCATAACGTTACGGTGGCGCGGGCGGACGAGCAACTCACCGCGGTCGCCGCCGACGCTGCCGATGCCAGGTACCTCGGCGTGGGCCGCGGCGCTCCGCTGCTGCAGATCTTGCGTGTCGCGCTCGACGTGGAAGGCAAGCCGGTCGAGCTGCGCCGCAGCCGCTGCGTCACCGGCCGATGGCACTATAGGGCAAACGTGATTTGATGAACCGCACGCATAGCCGACCGCACGACATGGGCGAATGCCGTCGGGTCTCACTGCGGCCCGCGGCATGATCAGGGCCGGAACAGCATCCGGTCGGTCACGGCGATCTGCTCGGGGCGGTAGTGGCCGACGCCCCAGGCCTCCTGCAACCCGTTAGGCTCGATGCCCGGCCCTTGATGGCCGATGTGCCACCACGAGCCGGACAGCGGCGGGTCGAAGCCGTTCATGTAGGCCAGCAGCGTGTCCGCCCACTCGTGCGCGCTGCCGCCCGGGCCCGGGTTGCTGGCGCCCATCTCGCCGATGAACACCGGGGCGATGTTCCGCCGGGCGACGAAGCCCCAGGCCGCTTCCCAGCGCGCGACCGCCTCGGGGCCGCTGTCGTTCTCGATCTTGCTGATCTCGTAGGGGTAGACGTGGACGGAGTAGACGACCTTGTGCGGAATTCGCAGATGGATCGGACGCCCGCCGACGGGGCGCAGGTCGCCCTCGGGGGCGCCCCGGCGATAGCTCTGCGGGCCTTCGCAGATGATCAGCGCGTCCGGGTTGAGCGCCTGGATCGCGTTGCCGACATCGAGATACATCGCCCCGAGATCCCTCGGGCTGCCGTCGCCCCAGGGCACGTCGTGCGGCTCGTTATGCAGGTCGAAGCCGACAACGGTGGGGTTGCCGGCGTATTGCCGGGCGAAGCGGAGCCAGTTCGCCTTGAAGGCCGCGGCGGAGACGGTGCCCGGATTGCCGGCGCCGTCCCAGCCGTTCGAGCCCTGGCCGCGGTCGAACCAGAGGCCGTTGGGCTGCTGGCCGCCGCCGCCGTCGTTGGTGTGGTGATCGAAGATGACCTTCAGGCCAATCTGCCCGGCGTAGGCCACGATTGTCTGGAACATCTGCCACGTCGTCAGGCCGGCAAGGTCGGGGTTGCGCCCGAAATCGATCGTGCCGGCGGCCGGGGTGTTCAGCGGGCGGGCGTCGAGGTTCACGTCGGACCACGGGATGCGGACGGCGTTGAAGCCCGCGGCGACGATGCTGTCGCAGATGTCGCGGTAGCTGATGCTCCAAAGGCCCTGTGGGGCGTAGCCGGCCGGGCCGCCGGAGCCGTCCCAGCCGATCGAGGCGATGCGGACCCGGCGGCCCTCGTCGTCGATAATCTCGGCGCCCCTTGTGCCGAGGAAGCCGGGCGGAAGCAGGCATCCGCCGCGTCCGGCCGGACGGCAGGCGGCGGCTTGGCTCTGCCGCGGCGTGGCCCCGGCCAGGAGCGCCGTCGCGCCCAGCTTGGCGACGGTTCGGCGCGGCAGCGGGATTTGCGTCATCCGGGCGCAAGCCCTCGGTGCAGGACCGGGGCGCCGGCCGTCTGCCGCGCCGCTGCCGGGAAGATCTTGCAGACCAGGAAGGCGAACAGGAGGGCGAGGAAGTTGGTGGAGCGCAGCAGGTAGGTTTCGGTCAGGTTGATGGTGAAGAACATGATGAGGAAGGCCACGGCCATCTCGAGGCTGAGGCGGCCGGCTTTCGGCGTGGCCGTCAGCAGCCGGTGGAATTTCAAGCCGAGGGCCAGGCTGGCGGCGAGGAAGATGCAGAACCCGATCAGCCCGGTTTCGACCAGGATGGCGATGTAGCCGTTGTGATAGTTGTCGAGCACCCAGCCGTGCTCCCGGAAATAGCCGTAATAGACGGTGGGCAGGGTCCAGAACCCGTTCAGGCCGTAGCCTTGCAGCGGACGGCGGAGCCATGCGCCGAGCGCGTACTGCCAGATAAAGGTCCGTTCCGTCACGTTGACGTCGTAGCCGAACAGGTCGATCGAAGGCGCCCCGGTGGCGGCGAGATAGGCGATGTTGGCGATGGCCAGCGCGAGCACGATGCCGAAGATGGCGGTGACGGCCACGGTCAGCTTGCGCGACGCCCTGGACAGGATGAGGCAGGAGACGGCGACGACGGCCATGACGCCTGCGCCGCGGGAGCCGGAGCCGAGCAGGCAGGCGCCGCCGAGCGCGCACATGGCGCCGTGGAACCAGTGCCGCCGGTCGATGAAGCGCAGGAGGGCGATGGCGACGAACACGGCGGAGACCATCCCCAGGCCCTGCTTGGACGTGAACATGCCCTGCCAGTTGCCGACGTGCTGCCACTCGTGCTGGACGATGCCGATGCCGGGCGCGAAGACGACGAGGGCGGCCGAGGCGGCGAGCAGCGCGCCGAGGCAGGCGTAAAGGCAGGCGAACATCTCGCGCACGGAGATGAGCGCGGAGAGGCGCCAGGCGGCGACGTTGGTGATCAGGAGGGCTGCCGCCTTGGTGACGGCGCTGGCCGGGTCGTCGCTCCAGGCGAACGAGGCGGCGGACCAGAGCAGCAGCATCGCGGGCAGGCGCATCTGCCTGGCTTGCGGAGGCGCCTGAACCGCCCGGGGAAGAAACGACAGCGCGATGATGAGCGACCAGAGGCCGACGGCTGCGACCTGCGGGCGGAGGTCTGCGGTCTGGCGCACGGCGTCCTGCTCCGACAGGCCGGAGAAGGCGGTGTTGAAGTTCTCCATCGAGACCACGATGATCGCGGCCAGGATGAACAGAACGGTGGACTTTACCCGGGTCGGGGTCAGCATCGGCGGGCGCTTCCAAGTGATCGGATCAGGAGTGTAGCGGTTTTCGCCGGCTTCGGTCATGATCCTCGCATCGAAGGGACAGGCGGGCTGTGTCGCATCGCCAGCGTAGCGCATGTCCAATGACCGGGTGGAACGCTACTTAGGGTTTTGGCTCCGTCCCGATTGTGCAACCATGCCTTGCCATAGGTTTCGTCGGCGTCACAGTGAGATAAACCAACCGACCTACTTATTGCCAGATATTTGATCCGGGCTAATTAGTTCCCAGCCGGCGGCCCTTAGGCTCATGCGATCGGCAAGCGCGGCTGATACGAATAGCTGGTTCAGCAGGCGTGATTGGGGTCAACATGAAGAGTTCGGCGCCGAACTTTGCGGCGGGCCAGGCCGGCGTGAACGGCGTTGCGGACATCAGCGGCAATTGCGCCGCATCCGGCCATCGTTTCCCGGTGCTGGGACGGGAACAGTCCGGCGTGTTGCTGACCGAAGCCGCGGGCGTCCCGGTCCATGCCGTGCTGGCCTGCGGACGCGACGCCGCGACCGGGGTCGTGCTCGCGTTCCTGCGCAGCGCCGCCCAGCGCTGCATCCTGGTGACGTTCGCCAACCCGTCCACGGCGGTGCTGGTCCGCCGGTCCGCCGGCTTCCGGCGCAGCTTGCTGTCGTTCGACCTGGTGCTTCCGGACGGCATCGGCATGTGCATGGCGATCAAATGGCTGCATGGGTTGCCTGCGCGCCGGGTCAGCTTCGACATGACCTCGCTCGGCCCGGAACTGTTCAGCCACGCGCAAGCGGAGTCGTTGAGCGTCGTGCTGGCGGGCGGCGCGCCGGGGGTGGCGGCGCGGGCGCGCGACTGCATCGCGGGCGCATACCCTGGGCTTCGCATCGCCGGCGTGTTTGACGGCTACGCGAACCCGGACGAGACGACCCGGCGGATCGTAGCGCTCTCGCCGGACATCCTGATCTGCGGCATGGGCGGGGTGCGGCAGGAGGCGTTCCTGCTCGGCGTCTGCGCCGCGGGCTGGCACGGCTGGGGGTTCACCTGCGGCGGCTTCCTGGATCAGCTCGATGGACGGGTTAATTACTACCCGGCCTGGATTGACCGGGCCAACCTGCGCTGGGCCTACCGTTTGTTTCGCGAGCCGAGGCGGCTCTGGCGCCGCTATCTGCTTGATTACGGCCGCTTCGGGCTGATGGTCTGCAGCACGCTCGTGCGCAGGCTCTAGGAAAGATGAAGCTGCTGACGAACCAGACGCCGCGGCCCGAACCGGATGCGGGCGGGCGGCAGCCCGAAGCCGACAAGGGTTCGGAGCCTTTCCTGCGGCGCCCGGCGCAGCAGCCCGGCCCGGAGGAGCCGGACCTCGAACAAGCGCGCCGCTGGCGCTTCGACCACGAGCCCGAGAGCGGGGCCCGGCTCGGGCAATCCGCGCCGCCGCAAGCCTTGCCGGGCGGCGACGGCGCGGACGGATGGGAACAGCCGTTGGGCGGGCCGCGCGGCTGGAACGTGTTCGGGTTCCTGCGGCGGCGCAAGCTGCGGATCGGGCTCGTGGCGGCGGCGGCGATGGCCTGCTTCACCGCTGTGATCTTCCTGCTGCCGCAGAGCTACCGCGCCTACAGCACCGTCATCTTCCAGGGCGACCAGGCGATCACGATCCGCGACGGCGCGCTCCCGCGGGAGCCGGCGTTCGCGGCCGATACCATGTCGAACGAAGTCGAGCGGCTGACCTCGGAGGAGCTGCTGCGCAAGGTCGCGGCCGCGCTCGACTTGCAGCGCAACCCGGAGTTCGATCCGCGGCGGGCGGGGTTCGTGCCGAAATGGCTTCGCAACGATTACGAGACCTTGAAGGCGGAGTTGCGGCAGTTCGGTTCGCGCCTCGGCCTGGGCCGGGATCATGGGCTGCCCACGGCCGATTTGGACGATCTGCTGACCAAGACGGTCGAGACGCTGCGTGCCCGGCTGTCGATCGATCCGGTCGGGGTCTCCCGGGTGATCCGCATCGCCGCCAAGGCGCGCGAACCCGAGCTTGCGGCGACGATCGCCAACACGGTGGCCGAGAGCTACATCGCCTCCCGCGCCGAGGCGAAGGCGGCGGAGACGAAAGAGGCGCACGAGTGGATCGACGGCCGGCTGAACAGCCTGCGCGACCGGGCGCTCCTGTCCGCGCAGGCCTACGACAAGCTGCGGCACGAGCGCGGCGCGGTGCGCGGCAAGGACGGCACGATCAGCCAGGAGCAGATGACCCAGGTCAGCACCGATCTGACGCAGGTCCGCCAGCTCAAATCGACGCTGCAGCTCGCGCTGCAGCAGGCGACGAGCAACAGCGAGGCCGATCTGGACCTGCTGGCCTCGGCCTCCGGCTCGCTGCTGCTGCCGAAGCTGCGCGAGCAGCTTTCCGAGGCGACCGCCCGCGGGGCGGAGCTGGGCGTGACCCGAGGGGCCTTGGCGCCGGCGGTGGTGGCCAACCGCGCGCAGGCGGCGGACATTACGCGCTCGATCGAGCGCGAGCGGAACCGGATACGCCAGACGCTGCAGAGCAAGCTGGCGGTGGCCACGGCAAGCGAGCGCCGTTTGAGCGCGCTGTTCGACGCGCTGCAGACAAAGGTGGAACGATCGGACAGCGTGGGGGCGGAGATGCAGGCGCTGGAGCGGCGGGCGGCGGCCGATGCGGACGTCTACCGCAGCTTCGTCGCGCGGGCCGAGCAGACCGACCCGGAATTGAACTACCAGCCGCCGAGCGTGCAGATGCTGTCCCGTGCCGTGGCGCCGATCGATCCCGCCTCGCCGAACAAGATGATCGTCCTGCCGGCGGCGTTGCTGGCGTCGCTCGCGCTCGGGGCGGCGGCGGCGGCGCTGAAGGAAAACGGCCGGCGCGGGGTGACCAGCCTGCGCGGCCTGCCTCGCCCCGGCGGGCAGGCGCCGCTGGGGATGCTGCCGTTCATGCGGCGGCGGACCCGCAAGCTGGGACGGGTTTGGGACGAGGCCGTGGCGCAGATTCTGGCGCGGATGCTGCTGCCGGTGGATGGGATCGTCCCGGCGAGCATCCTGGTGACCTCTGCGCTGCCGCGCGAAGGCAAGACGCAGGCGGCGATCGCGCTGGCGGCGGCGGCGTCGGGCCAGGGCCTGCGCGTCCTTCTTCTGGATGCGGATTTGCGCCGCCGGTCGGCATCGAAGGCGGCCGGGCTGCGGCGCAGCGACGAGACCTTGGTTCGGCTGCTCCTGGGCGAGATCGCGCTGGAGGAGGCGCCGGTCTACCACACCGGCTGGGGGTTCTCCGTGCTTCCCGCCGGGCGGCCGGATGTCAGCCCGATGACGCTGCTGTCCACCAGCGCCTGGGAGGGCGTGCTGCGCGACCTGGAAAGCCAGTTCGACCTGGTTATCATCGACACCCCGCCGGCGCTTGCCGCGGGCGACGCCTGGGTCATGGCCCGCCACGCCGATGCGACGGCGCTGATCGTGGAATGGGGCGCGACGGAGGCGCCAGCGATCAACATGGCGATCGAGCGGCTGGCCTCGGCGCAGGCGCGGCTGCTCGGGCTGGTGCTGACCAAGGTCGATCCGCGGGAGCACGCGACCTACGGCCACGACGACTCCGTGCTGTCCTCGCCGAAGCTGCTGCAATACCACAACCGTTACCAGTTGCGGTGATGGCAGGGCGGGACCCCGGCGCGCCGCTGGCCGATCCGGCGGATAGCGGCGGCATCCGGCGCAACATGTCCAAGGCGACGTTCTGGGCGGCGCTGGAGACGGGAGGGGCGCAGGCCTCGGCGTTCCTGTTCTTCGTGGTGTTCGCCCGGCTGCTGACGCCGTCCGAGTTTGGCATCTACGCCTTCGCGATGGCGATCGTCGGCGCGGTCAACATGATCCTGTTCCAGGGCTTCGGCGACGGGCTGATCCAGGCCGAACGGCTGGATGACGAGAGCACGTCCACGGCGTTCTGGACCAACATGATGATGGCCGGCGCGATGGTGGCCGGGCTGCAGGCGGTGGCCTATTTCGCGCAGACGCTGTTCCACGAGCCGAGGCTCGGGCCGGTGATCGCGTGGCTGTCGCTGCTGTGCTTTCCGCGCGCCCTGGTCAGCATCCATTCGGCGCTGTTCCGGCGCTCGCTTGACCTGCGCATCTTCGCCATCCGCACCGTGACGGGCAGCGTGGCGGGCGGGCTGGTGGGGGTGGCGCTGGCGCTGGCCGGGGCCGGGGTCTGGGCGCTCGTGGTCTCGCAGTTCGTGCAGTCGGCGCTGATCGCCGTCATCATGTGGCAGGCGACGCCGTGGCGGCCGAAGCTGTTGTTCTCGCGTGCCGCGTTCGACAGGCTGTTCGCGTTCAGCCGGCATTTCATGGCGGCCAGCGTGATCACGTCCAGCATCGACGACCTGGCGAGCGTGATCATCGGGCTGACGATGGATCTCTCCTCGGTGGGGATCTTCTCGGTGGCGCTGCGGGTGCTGCGCGCGGCGATCATCATGGTGATGACGCCGTTCCAGTTGGTGATGATGCCGGCGCTGAGCCGGATCGCGCACGACCGCAAGCGATTCGGGGCCGGGTATTCGGAGGTCGTGCTGCTGACGAGCACGGTCTGGGTTCCGGGCGTGGCGGCGCTCGGCCTCGCAGCCCCGGCGCTGGTGCCGCTGGCGTTCGGGCCGCAGTGGCTCCGCGCCGTGCCAGTGGTGGAGGCGATGAGCTTCGTCGCCTTCACCATGCCGCTGTGGGCATTCTCCGGGCAGGCGCTGTCGGCGCTGGGGCGCCCTGATGCGTTTGCCGGCCTGGCGTATTGGCAATTGGGGCTCTACTGCGCCGCGTTCCCGGTGGCGCAGATGTTCGGGATCGTCGCGGTGGGGTGGACCTGGGCGGCGTTGTCGGCGGTCATGGTCCCGATCTCGCTGAGCCGGCTGCGGCGTCTCTCCGGGCTTGACGTGGGACGGCTGCTGTCGCTCAGCGCGCGGATCGTGGCGGGCGGCGCCGCGATGGCGGCGGGCGCGCTGCTCGTGCGGGGCCTGTCTCCCGGTCGGGCTTGGCTCATGGTCCCTGCCGTCGCGGCCGGGCTTGGCGCCTATGCCGCCGTGCTGGCCGTGCTGATGCCGGGACATGTCACGCGGCTGCTGACGCTGGGCCGCGACGCGCTTCCGGCCACCGGTTTCAAAAGGAGGCAGGCGCAGTGATCCCGAAACGCATCCATCACGTTTGGGTCGGGGGCAGTCTGCCGGAGACGCAGCGGCGCTGCGTGGCGACGTGGCAGGAGACCAACCCGGACTTCGAGCTGGCGCTTTGGAACGAGGCCAACATCGATTTCTCGCATCCTGTGCTGCGCGCCGCGTATGAGAAAAAGCTGTGGGCGAAGGTCGCCGACATCGTGCGGCTCAAGGCGGTCGCGGAGAGCGGCGGGTTCTATTTCGATACGGATTTCCGCCTGCTTCGCCCGCTTGACCCGCTGCTCGGCCATGCCTGCGTTCTCGGTTTCCAAACCCGGGACGCCTCGGCCGACTGGGTGGCGAACGGGATGATGGGGGCCAGGCCCGGGCACTGGTTCATCGTCCGGGCGCTGGAGCGGCTGCTGTCGATGCGGGCGATCCCGTTCGGGCTGGACCGGCCGACCCGCTATGGGCCGAAGCTGGTGACCCGGCTGCTGGTGGAGGAGGGGCTGAGCCGCTATGACGCCAAGGGCGTGCGGGTGAAAGATATTTTCATCTGTCCAACGCCTTGCTTCTTCCCGTGGCCGTACGGGGTGGATTTTCAGGACCAGTTCGTGACAGCGGAGTCCTACGGGATTCACCTGTGGGAGAAATCTTGGGAGACCAACGTGCCTGGTTTCGTCCGGGCGGCGAAGCGGGTCCGGCGCTTGGCCGGCGGCGCCCTCCGGCCCGCCGGGCGCTGAACAGGGAGGAACTGGCCGCTTCCGGCGCGGCGGATCGATCAGAGGCGGCATCGCGGCGTGTTCGCCGGATCGACGCGATCGGGTTGTCCAGGACATCGCCGCTGGGCCGGGTCGTCGAGGCGGCGTGCGGCGGGCTGACGACGGTGGCGTTCGAGGGCGGCACAGTCCCGGCGAAGGCTGGCTGGCGCCGGGTCGCGGGCGGTTCGGAGCTGCGATGGTGGTCCGGCGAGACGCGGGCGGCGACCGGCCGGACGGAGGGCGAAGACGTGCGCCTCGACCTGCATGGCTCGCCGGACGCGGGGGAGGGGCGGGCTTGGCGGATCGTCGATGGCTCTGGCGCCCCGCTGCTGGGAGCGTTCCATGCGCTGCACGCCTGCCATCAGGCGCCGTTCGTGGCCTCGCTCCATCTGATCGAGAGCGAGGACGGCGGCGAGTGGCGGGTGCTGGCCGAGGCGCATCTCTCCAGCGCCGTCGCCTATCCGTCGCTGCTGTCGGCGCTGGCGCGGGCGGCGGGGGCGCTGCTGCGGACGGCGTTGCGCGGCGCGGCGGGGGAGGCGCGGCCCTGGGCGAGGGTGCCCGCGGAGCGGGCGCCGCCTTTGCCGCTCGCGCGGGCCTGCATCGCGAATGCCGCGGCATGGCTGCGCGCGCGCGCGGGTGGCGACCTATACGGCATCGCGGTGATGGAGGGCGCTGCGGACGGTTTGCTGCAGGACCGCGTGCTTGCCCCGGCGCGCTGGATGGCGGTCCCCCGGGCGGAGGGCTTCATCGCCGACCCGTTCTTCTGGCCCGGACGCCCGGAGACCGTGCTGTGCGAGCATTACACGCACCGCAGCGGGGTCGGGCGCTTGGCAAGCATGAGGATCGGCGACGAAGCGCCCGAGCTGTCCCCTCTCACGCTCCCGCTCGCGGACGGCGTGCATGTCTCCTATCCGTATTCGTGGGCGGACGGGAACCGGGTGCTGTGCCTGCCGGAAATGGCGGCGGCCGGGCGGCAGGTCCTGTTTGAAATCCGGGACGGCCGGGCGGCGCCCGTCTGCACCGTCGCCGAGGGCGTGGCGATGGCGGACCCGACGCTGATGCGGGACGGCGGGCTTTACTGGATCGGCTACAGCGACGTGGGGATCGGCGCCTACGACAATCTTTGCCTGCTGTTCGCCGAGCGGCTGGAAGGACCCTGGCACGCGCATCCCGGCAACCCGGTCAAGCTGGATGCGCGCTCGTCGCGGCCCGGGGGCACGCCGTTCTGCGTCGGCGGACAGCTGTACCGTCCGGCGCAGGATTGCTCGCGCGCCTACGGAGGCGCGCTGGCAATCAACGCGGTCCGGCATTGCACGCCGTCCCGCTATGCCGAGGAGACGGTTGCCATGCTGCGCCCTGACCCTGGCGGCCCCTATCCCGACGGCTTGCACACGCTGGCCGTGGATGACGGGCGCATGCTGATCGACGGCAAGCGCATATCGTATCACCCGGCGATCCTGTGGCATAAGATCCTCCGCCGGCTTGGCTGAGCTTGCAGGCCCGCTTTATACCGGCGAACCCACAGGTTCGACCACAGACTTACCCCCGTTTTTGTGGATAACTTTCGCCTTCGCTCAACCTCAGGGTGGGGGCAGGCCGATGCCGGTCATGCGCTGGCACTCGGCGACGAGGCGGTCTTGCAGTTCCGGCATCCTGGCGGCGCCGCCCGGTTTGCGGAGGTGCTTGTGGAAGAAGTATTCGCCCGAGACGGCGGCGGCCGGGTCGTCGCTGACGGCGAGCCAGGCCTGGGTGCGATGGGCCTGGTCGAGGTCTCCGGTGGCGCGCGGGCCGCTCATCTTGGTGGGCACCCAGCCGGGTTCGAGCGCGTTGGCGAGGACGCCGGGCCAGCGGCGGGCGACGGCGAAGGCGAGGAGGACGTCGTGCAGCTTGCTGTCGGAATAGGCCTGGTTGCCGCGCCAGGTCCGGCGGCGCCAGTTGAGGTCGTCGAGGCTGGCAGTGCCGCGGCGGTGCAGCTCCGAGCTGACGTAGACCAGGCGTTTTGGCCGCTGGATCAGCGCGGTCAGGATATAGGCGGCGAGGGTGTTGACGGCGAAGACGTGGGCAAGGCCGTCCTCGGTCTCGACCCGGCGCGGCTCGCGGTAGCCGACGGCGGCGTTGTGGATGACGGCGTCGAAGCGCCCGAGCGCGTTGACCTGCTCGGCCACGCCGCGGGTCTGGGCGATGCTGGCGAAATCGCCGGTGACGATGGACTCCGCGCCGGGGCAGGCGGCAATTGCGTCCCGCGCGCGCTGGCCGTTGCGGGCGTGGAGCACGACGGCGTGACCTTGCCCGAACAGGAGCTGAGCCGCCATGAGGCCGAGGCCATCGGAGGAGCCGGTGATGAAAACGCGCGCCATGACCGCGATATTGGCGTAAGGGCGGCGTCGGCAATCAATGCGGCAGCACGCCGACAAAGCCGCCCGGCAAGACAAAGGCTTGGGGCTCGTTCACGCGGTTGACTTATAGCGGTTATCTCCGAACGAGCCTTAAGCGCCGGAATGCCGAGCCCTGAACGAACTGGAGACCCTGGCTGATGCCTACCGAACCTGAACAGCCTCGCGCGCTGAACCACGTCCCGATCGGCATCGCGGCCGCGGGCAAGCGGACCGAGACCGACTCGATGGGCGCCGTCGAGGCGCCGGGCGACCGCTATTGGGGCGCGCAGACGCAGCGCAGCCTGCTGCATTTCTCGATCGGCGATGAGCGGATGCCGAAAGAGGTCTGCCATGCCTACGGGCTGGTGAAGCAGGCGGCGGCGTTGGTGAACCAGGCCGAGGGGCGGCTGCCCGGCTGGAAGGCTGACGCCATCATCCAGGCGGCGGACGAGGTGACGGCGGGCAAGCTCGACGAGCATTTCCCGCTTTACGTCTGGCAGACCGGCTCGGGCACGCAGTCCAACATGAACGTCAACGAGGTGATCTCGAACCGGGCGATCCAGTTGCTGGGCGGGGCGCTGGGCAGCAAATCGCCGGTGCATCCGAACGACGACGTGAACATGGGGATGAGCAGCAACGATTCCTTCCCGGCGGCGATGCACGTTGCCGCGGTCAAGGCGCTGGACGGGCGCCTGCTGCCGCAGCTCGACGCTTTGGCGGGGGTGATCGAGGCCAAGGCGGCGCAATGGGCCGGCGTCGTGAAGATCGGGCGGACGCACCTGCAGGACGCCGTGCCGCTGACGGTGGGGCAGGAGTGGTCGGGCTACGCGCACCAGGTCCGCGAGGCGATGGCGGATCTGGGGCGGAGTCGCGCCGGGCTGCTGGAGCTGGCGATCGGCGGCACGGCGGTGGGAACCGGGCTGAACGCGCCGCCGGGGTTCGGGGCGAACGTGGCGGCGAAGATCGCGGACCTGACGGGGCAGGCGTTCGTGACGGCGCCGAACAAGTTCGCGGCGCAAGGGTCGCTCGATGCGATGGTGCGGGTCAGCGCCTCGCTGCGCGGGGTGGCGGTGGCCTTGATGAAGGTGGCTAACGACATGCGCTGGCTGGCCTCCGGTCCGCGCTGCGGGTTGGGCGAGCTGCTGCTGCCGGACAACGAGCCGGGGTCGTCGATCATGCCGGGCAAGGTCAACCCGACGCAGTGCGAGGCGATGCTGATGATCTGCGTCCAGGTGATCGGCGACGACACGGCGGTGGCGTTCGCGGGCAGCCAGGGTAATTTCGAGCTGAACACGATGCGGCCGCTGGTGATCAACGACGTTCTGCGCTCGGTGCGGAACCTGGCTGACGGGTGCGAGATGTTCCGGCTGCATTCGGTGGAGGGCACGCGGCTGAACGAGACGCGGATCGGGCGGTTCGTTTCGGAATCGGTGATGCTGGTGACGTCGCTCAGCCCGCTGATCGGCTACGATAGGGCGTCGGCGGTGGCGCACAAGGCGATGGCGGAGGGGCTGACGTTGCGGGAGGCGGCGGTCGGCTCGGGGGCGGTGAGCGGGGAGGACTTCGACCGCGTGGTGGACCCGGCGTCGATGGTGGGGCGCGGCGTGGGCGGGGCGTAGGGGGTCGGCCGTTAGGCGAGATGCTTTTCCGCGTCGGCGAAGGTTGGGGCGTCGTAGCCGGGATGGGCGTGGCGGGCGCCCTCGACGAACCCGGCCGCGGCGAACAGGCGGCGGTTGGCGTGCAAGCGGAGCCGGACGCCGAGATGCAGCCGCGGCAATCGCCGCGCGCGCGCTTCGGTTTCGGCGCGGGCGATCAGATGTTGGGCGATGCCGCGCCGGCGGTATGGCGGCAGGACGGCGAGGCGGCAGAGGTAGAGTCCTGCGTCCTGTTCCCGCCAGAGGATGCAGCCGGCCAGCGTGTCCTGTTCGCAAACCGCTCCGCCGCCACCTTGCAGGTGCGCCCGTATGCTTTCAGGGGTTTCCCGCAAGGCGGAGGGCGGGGGGTCGAGCGGGGTCTCGATCACGCCGAAAGCTTGGCGGATCAGCCCGGCCACGGGTTCGGCGTCGTTTTGCGTCATCGAGCGGATCATTCGGGTCTCCGTGGTGCGCCTAAAAGCAGGATCGGGCGGTGCGGCGGGCCAGGCGGTTTTCCTCCGCAGGGCCGAGCCTTATGTATACGCCATGACAGACACTCCTGCATTCCTCGACAGCGCACGGCCCGACGTGCCCGACATCGTCGTGCCGCGCGGCGTGACGCCGTTCCACTTGCCAGGCCGCCCGGTGCGCGGGCGGCTCGTCCGGCTCGGACCCCTTTCCGATGCGCTGCTGACCCGGCATGAGAATCATCCGCTGGTTACGGCGCTGACCGGCCAAGCGCTGGCGCTGGCGGCGGCGCTGGCGACTGCGTTGAAGTTCCGCGGCTCGTTCAGCCTGCAGGCGAAAGGCGACGGGCCGGTGCCGATGCTGCTGGCCGACTGCACCGAGTCGGGCGCGTTGCGCGGGTATGCACGGGCGGTTTCGGAACGGTTGGAGCCTGTCTTGGCGGAGAGCGAGGCCCCGTCGGCGCGGCAGTTGCTGGGCAGCGGTTATCTCGCCTTTACCGTGGACCAAGGGGGCGAGCGGGATCAGCACCAGGGCATCGTTGCCATCGAGGGCGACAGCCTGGCCGACATGGCGCTGCATTACTTCGAGACGAGCGAGCAGATCCGGTGCTCGGTGCAGTTGGCCTGCGCCGAGACGCCGCTCGGCTGGCGCGCCGGGGCGTTGATCCTGGAGCGGGTCGCGGGGGAGGGCGGCATCGACCCTGAGATGGATGCTGCCGCGCAGGACGAAGCGTGGCGGACGGCCACCGCGCTGGCGGCGACCTTGCGCGAGGAGGAGCTGCTGGACGACGGGCTGCCGGCGGAGCAGTTGCTTTACAACCTGTTCGGGCTGGAGGGCGTGAGCGCGGACCGGAACCGGGCACTGGCCTACGGCTGCCGCTGCTCGCGGGCGCGGCTGTCGAGCATCCTCGAAGGCTTTCCCCCGGACGACTTGGATCATATGGTCGTCGACGGAGACATCGTCATGACCTGCGAGTTCTGTAACCTCGACTTTCGCTTCGGCCGCGGCGAGGTGCGCGGCCAAGCTGAAGCGCCGTCGCGCGAATGAGGCTGTCCCGGTTTTCCGCGCTGCTTGCCGCGGCCTGGCTGGCCGGCTGCGCCGGGGGGGACGCGCCGCGGACCTATCCACCGCTGCGCTACGAGTATCTGACGCCGCTGCGGCTGAACGTGGCCTCCATCGACTACGCGCCGCTGCCGCCGCCGAGTCCGCTCGATTCGGTCTCGCCAGTGCCGGCGGCGGACGCGCTGCGGAAGTTGGCGCAGGACCGGCTCTCGGCCGCGGGATCGAGCGGGACGGCGCTGGTCAAGATCGGCGAGGCGCGGATCGCCGAGAGCGGGGGCGGGCTTGACGGCACGTTCGCGCTCGAAGTGGACGTCATAACCTCGGGCGGCGAGCGGGCCGGGTTCGCCGAGGCACGGGTAGTGCGGCGGGTGGAGCCGGTGGGAGACGACCTCCGGGCGTCGGTGTATGACATGACCAAGCAGATGCTCGACGACATGAACGTCGAGCTGGAGTTCCAGATGCGGAAGTCCTTGCGGGACTACCTGCAGACGACCAGCACGGCGCCGGAGCCGGCCCCGGTCGAACAGCAGGACCTCGCGCCGCCATCCCCGTAGCCGTCATGATGCCAGACCTGCCCATTGCCGAGGCGCTGCCGCGTCTGCTCGGCGCCCTGTCGCGCGGCAACGCGGTGCTCTCGGCTCCGCCCGGGGCCGGCAAGACGACGATGGTCCCGCTCGCCCTGCTTGAGGCGGAGTGGCGCCGCGGCGGGCGCATCATCATGCTGGAGCCGCGGCGGCTGGCGGCGCGGGCGGCGGCCATGCGGATGGCCTCGCTGCTGGGCGAGCCGGTCGGGCGGCGGGTCGGGTTCCGCACCCGGCTGGAGAGCGCGGTCTCGGGCGAGACGCAGATCGAGGTGCTGACCGAGGGCCTGCTCCTGCGGCGGCTGATCGCCGACCCGGCGCTCGAAGGCGTGGCCGCGGTGCTGCTCGACGAGATCCATGAGCGGAGCCTTGATGCCGACATGGCCCTGGCGCTGTGCCTCGACCTGCAGCGGCTGCTGCGGCCCGACCTGCGGCTGCTGGCCATGTCGGCGACGTTCGACAGCGGGCGGCTGGCGAGCCTGATGGAGGCCGGGGCGGTCGAGAGCGCGGGGCGGATGTTCCCGGTCGAGGTGGACCATGCGGCGCGGGACGTGATGGACGTGCGGGATTTGCCGGAGGCGATGGCGCGGGCGGTGCGGGCGGCGCTGGCGGCGCACAAGGGGGACGTGCTGACGTTCCTGCCCGGCATGGGCGAGATCCGGCGCACGCAGGCGGCGCTGGCGGGATGCGGCGCGGCGGTGCTGCCGTTGCACGGAGAGTTGCCGCCGGGCGAGCAGGATGCGGCGCTCAGCCTGGCGAGTGGGCGGCGGGTGGTGCTGGCGACCAGCATCGCGGAGACGTCGCTGACGGTGCCGGGCATCCGCATCGTCATCGACGGCGGGTTCCGGCGATCGCCGAAGCTCGATCCCGGCAGCGGGCTGACGCGGCTCAGGACCGTGCGGGTGAGCCGGGCGGCGGCGGACCAGCGGGCGGGCCGGGCGGGGCGGGAAGCGTCGGGGGTGGCGATCCGGCTTTGGACGAAGGCGATGCAGCGCAGCCTGGCGCCGTATGACCGCCCGGAAATCCTTGAGGCGGAGCTGTCCGGGCTCGCGCTGGGGTGCGCCGCCTGGGGGACGCCGCCGGAGCGGCTGCCGTTCCCCGATCCGCCGCCGGCCGGGCCGCTGGCTGCCGCATCGGCGCTGCTCGCGTTGCTGGGCGCGCTGGAGGACGGACGCATCACGCCGCGGGGGCAGGCGATGGCGGCACTCGGGTCGCATCCCCGGCTGGCCGCGATGATGCTGTCGGCGGAAACGCCGGGGGAGGCGTCGCGGGCGGCGGACTTGGCGGCGCTGCTGGAGGAGCGGGACCCGTTGCCGGGGCGGGACACGCCGGCGGGGATCGACTTGCGGCTCGATGCGCTGGAGGGGAGGGGGGTTGGCGACCGCGGGGCGGTCTCGCGGATACGGCGGCAGGCGGGGGTTTACCGGCGGCGGCTCGGGACTGATGCGGCGGCGGAGGGTGCGCCGGGGCCGTTGCTGGCGGCGGCGTTCCCGGATCGGATCGGCCAGCGGCGGGAGCCTGGCAGCTTCCGGCTGAGCGGGGGCGGGAGCGGCAAGCTGTCGCGGGCGGACCCGTTGGCCAATCAGGCGCTGCTGGTGGCGGCGACGTTCGACCAAAAAAGCGGGACGGTGATCCGGCTTGCGGCGGCGCTGGACCCGGCCGCGTTGCCGGCGCGCGTGGCGGCCACCATCACCGAGACGGTGGAGAGCGGGTTCGATGCGGCGAGCGGGATGGTCGTCTCCCGCAGGCGCCGGCGGCTGGGCGCGCTGGTGCTGGAGGACCGGACCATCGACGCCGATCCGCGGCAAACGGCCGCGACCCTGGCGGACGTTGCCGGGCGCAAGCTCGACCTGTTGCCCTGGACCGGCGCGGCCCGCCAGCTCCAGGCCCGCGCGGCGCTGTGGCGCGGCCTCGACCCCGACGCGCCCGACCTCTCGGACGCGAGCCTGGCCGGCGCCGTGCAGGACTGGCTCGCCCCGCATCTGGCCGGAATGCAACGGCTGGAGCACCTGGCCCGGCTCGACCTCGCCGCCATCCTGCGGGGCTGGATCGGGCATCGGGGGATGGCGGAGCTGGACCGGCTGCTGCCCACCCATCTGCCGTTGCCCGGCGGGCGGGCGGCGGTGGACTACGCGGAGCCGGCGCCGCTGGCGAGCGCCAAGGCGCAGCACTTCTACGGCTTGAAGCAAACGCCGCGTCTGGCCGACGGGCGGCTGGCGCTCCGGCTGGCGCTGCTGTCCCCGGCGGGCCGGCCGATCGCGGTTACGGCCGATCTGGAAGGCTTCTGGGCCGGGGCTTGGGCCGATGCGCGCAAGGACATGCGGGGGCGCTATCCCAAGCACGATTGGCCGGAGAACCCGGGCGAGCATTGAATGTTTCTCCATCTGTGCTCATTGATGGCGCAGACGAGGGAGTACCAGGCGTTGCGCCTTGCCATGTTCGCTTCGGCTTTGCTGCTCTCGGGCTGCATGGCTGCACAGACGCCGCAGCGGTCCCTGTCCGAAGGGCCGCGGGCCGGGTCGCCGACGAGCTTCGCGCCGCTGGTGAAAAGGGTGGTGCCGGCGGTGGTCAACATCTCCGTGATCGAGGGCGCGGCGCCCCGCCGCAACCTGCCGCCGCAACTGCGCGGGCGGCGCGAGGCGGTCCTGGGGGCGGGCAGCGGCTTCGTCATCGACCCGTCCGGGATCATCGTCACCAACACCCACGTAGTCGGGCGGGCCAGCAAGATCGGCGTGACGCTGTCGGACGGGCGGGAGCTGACGGCGACCGTGATCGGCAACGACGACCTGACCGACATCGCCGTCATCCGCGTGGACAGCCCGTCGCCGCTGCCCTTCGTTGCTTGGGGGGACAGCCGGTCGGTGGAGGTCGGCGACTGGATCCTGGCCGCGGGCAACCCGTTCGGGGTGGGGACCAGCGTGACCGCCGGGATCGTCTCGGCGCGGGGGCGCGACATCGGCGCGGGGCCGCTCGACGACTTCCTGCAGATCGACGCGCCGATCAACCCGGGCAACTCGGGCGGGCCGACTTTCAATATGGCGGGGCAGGTGATCGCGGTGAATACGGCCATTGTGTCGCCGACGGGAGGCTCGGTCGGGATCGGCTTCGCGGTGCCGAGCGAGATGGCGGCCAAGGTGGTGGACGAGCTGCGCCGGAACGGGCGGGTCGCCCGCGGGTGGCTGGGCGTCTCGGTCGAGGACGTGACTTCGGAGCGGCCGGGAGGCAAGGTGGCCGGGGTGGCGATCTCGGGCGTCGAGCGCAGCGGGCCGGCGATGGAGGCGGGGGTGCGGCCCGGGGACGTGGTGCTGGAGGTCGACGGCAAGCGGGTGGAGACGGCGCAGGGGCTGATCCGGGCCGTGACGGCGGCGCCGCCGGGCAGCTCGGTGCGGCTGACGATCGAGCGGTTGGGGCAGAGGATCGAGCTGCCGGTCGTGGTCGGGCGGCGGCCGTCGGAGCGGCAGGGATAGCGGATGCGGATACTGATCGTCGAGGATGACCGCGACGTGGCCGCCTACGTGGCGAAGGGTTTGCGGGAGGCCGGGCACCTGGCCGAGCACGCCGATAACGGTCGGGACGGGCTATTCATGGCGGCGAGCGAGGCGTTCGACGCCATCATTCTCGACCGCATGCTGCCGGGCGGGATCGACGGCTTGCGCGTGCTGGAGACGCTGCGCGGGCAGGACAACCGGACGCCGGTGCTGTTCCTCTCGGCGATGGCGCAGGTGGACGACCGGGTGCGGGGGCTGAAGGCGGGCGGCGACGATTACCTGACGAAGCCGTTCTCGTTCGCCGAGCTGCTCGCCCGGGTCGAGGCGCTGGCCCGGCGCGGGCGCAACGCCGGGCCGGAGACGCAGTTGACGGTGGGGGCGCTGGAGATGGACCTGCTGTCCCGCTCGGTGCGGCGCGAGGGGCGCAGGATCGACCTGCAGCCGCGGGAGTTCCGGCTGCTGGAATACCTGATGCGGCACGCGGGGCAGGTGGTGACGCGGACGATGCTGCTGGAAGGGGTGTGGGACTACCACTTCGACCCGCAGACGAACGTGGTGGACGTCCACGTGAGCCGGCTGCGGCAGAAGATCGACAAGCCGTTCGGGGCGGCGATGCTGCATACCGTCCGCAGCGCGGGATACATGCTGCGGCCCGAGTGATGCGGCTGCGGGGCTTCCTGCGCTCTGCGGGGGTGCGGCTCGCCTTGGGCTATGCCGCGGTGTTCGGGTTGAGCGCCTTCGTCCTGGTCGGCGTGCTGTGGTCGGCGACGCTGACGGTGCTGAACGGGCAGGTCGACGCGGCGATCCAGGCGGATGCGCTGGGCTTGGCGGAGCAGTGGCAGGACGGAGGGCCGCGGGCGCTGCTGGCCACCATCGACCAGCGGCTGGCCGGGAACGTGGACCATGACGCGATCTACCTGGTGATCGACCAGGCCGGGCAGCGGGTGGCGGGCAACCTGACCTCCTGGCCGGTGGCGGTGGCCAAGACCGGGCCTGTGTACGAGATCCAGGTGAAACGCCGCGGGACCGAGACGCTGGCCCGGCTGCATCGCTACGCCCTGCCGTCCGGCTACTCGCTGCTGGTCGGGCGCGACGTGGCGCCGCGGGCGTCGTTGCGCGACTTGCTGACGCAGACCCTGGCCTGGGCGCTGCTGCTGATCGTGCTGCTGAGCGTCGCCGGGGCGGTGGCGATCCAGCGGCTGTTCCGGCGGATGCTGCATCACGTCTCGGAGACGGCGGCCTCGATCTCGGCGGGGGACCTGTCGCGCCGGGTGAGGCTGTCCGGGCGCGGCGACGAGTTCGACCGGGTGGCGGAGACGATCAACGACATGCTCGACCGGATCGGGCGGCTGATGGACGGGGTGCGGCAGGTCTCGAACGCGATCGCGCATGATTTGCGGACGCCGATCACGCGGGCGCGGGCGCGGCTCGAGGATGCCGCGGGCCACGCCGGCTCGGCCGAGGAGCTGCGCGGGACGATCGGCCGGGCGATCGCCGACCTGGACGGGATCACGGCGGTGTTCCAGGCGCTGCTGCGGATCAGCGAGATCGAGGCGGGCGCGCGGCGCTCGGCGTTCACGCTATTCGACGTGACCCCATTGCTGCACGACCTGGCGGAGCTTTACTCGGCGGTGGCCGAGGAGCGGGGATTGCGGCTGGAGACGTCCGCCGATCCGTCGCTGCCGGTCCGGGGCGACCGCGAGCTGATCCAGCAGGCATTGACCAACTTGCTGGACAATGCGCTGAAGTTCTCCCCGCCGGGGCGGGCGGTGCGGCTGGGCGGGACGGCTCGGGAGG
The DNA here is from genome assembly GCA_965217935.1 of Acetobacteraceae bacterium. Classification (GTDB taxonomy): domain Bacteria; phylum Pseudomonadota; class Alphaproteobacteria; order Acetobacterales; family Acetobacteraceae; genus JBBROS01. The sequence continues at coordinate 3,791,900 of OZ244581.1, forward strand.
GGATGCTGTCGCTCAGCGTGGCGGATGAAGGGCCGGGGATGTCCGCGGCCGACGTGACGCGGGCGACGGAGCGGTTCTTCCGCGGCGAGAGCGCGCGGCACACGCCGGGGTTCGGCCTGGGGCTGACGCTGGTGCGCGCGGTGGCGCAGTTGCACGGGGGGGAGCTGCTGCTGGAGCCTGCTGAGCCGGGATTGCGGGCGGTGCTGACGGCGCCGGTCCTGGCGGAGGCGAGCGGGTCGGGCAATGCCGGGTCGGGCCGGCTCGGCGCGGTTGCCTCGTCGATTTAGGGGGGCGCCGGCAATAAGTGCGGCATCTCGGCGGCCAGGCCGTTTCCCACCCCGTCGAATCTCTCTACAACCCCCGCGATGCCGACGATACAGAAAACAACCTGGCCTCCGCCGCCGCCGATCCTGGCGCCAAGCCTCCTCGCCGCGGATTTCGGCCGGCTCGCCGAAGAAACGGCGTCCGTCGAGCAAGCCGGCGCCGACTGGCTGCATCTCGACATCATGGACGGCCATTTCGTCCCCAACCTGTCGTTCGGCCCCGCGGCGCTCGAAGCCCTGCGCCCCCGCACGCGGCTCCCGTTCGACGTCCACCTGATGATCGCGCCCGTCGATCAGTACGTCGACGCCTTTGCTAAAGCCGGCGCCGACCACATCACGGTCCACGTCGAGGCCGGCCGCCACCTTCACCGCACCCTCCAGCTCATCCGCGCCCACGGCAAGCGCCCGGGCGTCGCGATCAACCCCGCAACCCCGGCCGCCCATGTCGCTCCCGTGCTCGACGAGATCGACCAGATCCTCGTGATGACCGTCAACCCCGGCTTCGGCGGCCAGAGCTTCATCGAGAGCCAGTACGCCAAGCTGCGTGAGCTTCGCGGCATGGTGGGCGCCCGCCCGATCGTCATCGGCGCCGACGGCGGCGTCTCGGGCGCGAACGCCGCCCGCGTGCTCGATGCCGGCGCCGACATGCTCGTCGCCGGCACCGCGATCTTCGGCCAGGCCGACCGCCGCGCCGCCCTCGACGCCCTGCGCGGCGCCTGAACCCGTATTGAAACAGAGATGATCGACCCATCCCGCTGGACCCGCGACGCCCGCCGCGTCCTCTCCCGTATGCCCTCCCTCCGCATGGGCCGCGCCCCCGACGCCCCGGCGCTCTCCATCCGGGACCCGTGGCCCGGCGACGCCGCCCGCGGCGCCCGCGTGCTCAAAGGCGAGATGGAGCTCGGCGGCAGCGTCCGCCCGTTCGGCCCCGGCGAGTGGGGCAACGCGGCCGGGCCGCCCGCGATGCGCGCCGCGGTCCACGGCTTCGCCTGGCTGCGGGACCTTCGCGCCCTCGGCACCGACGGCGCCCGCTCCCGCGCCCGCTCGCTCGTCGCCGACTGGATCGCCGCCTCGTCGCGCGACCGCATCAGCTACCGGGCCGACGTGATCGGCAGCCGCGTCACCGCCTGGCTCAGCCACTACGATTTCTTCGTCGCCAGCGCCGAGGACCAGTTCCGCACCGCCGTCATGTCCCGCCTGGTCGCCGACGCGCGCATCCTCGCCGCCGCGATCCCCGCCGACGAGATCGACGCCCGGGCGCTCACCGCGCTCAAGGGCCTGATCGCGGCCTCCGTCGCCCTCCCGGCCCAGGCCGCCTACATGACCCGCGCCATGCGCCTGCTGCCGCAGGAGATCGCCCGCCAGGTCCTGCCCGACGGCTGCCACGCTGAGCGCAGCCCGGCCGCCCAGCTCTCCGCGCTCAAGGACCTGCTCGAGATCCGCACCTTGCTGCAGGCAGCCCTCGCCCAACCCTCGGCGGCGCTCGCCTCGGCGATTGAGCGCATGGCCCCCGCCCTCCGCAGCCTCTGCCACGGCGACGGCGGCCTCGCCTTGTTCAATGGCGCGCGGGAGGACAGCCCAGCCCTGATCGAGATGGCGCTGAGCCAGGCCGGACGCGCGGGCCGCATGTCCGCAGGCCTGACCGAGAGCGGGTTCCAGCGGATGCAGGCCGGCCCGAGCGTGCTGATCGTCGACTGCGGCCCGCCGCCGCCGCAGGGCCTGGACCGCTCGGCCCACGCGGGCGCCTTGTCGATGGAGCTGTCGGTCGGCCGCGAACGCCTGATCGTCAACTGCGGCGCGGCCCCGCCCTCGGTCGGACCCTGGCGCGACGCCGCGCGCGCCACCGCCGCGCATTCGACGCTGATCGTGGCCGACACCAACTCCTCCGAACTAAAGCCCAACGGTCTCGGGCGCGTTCCCAGCGTCGTCGACGCCCAGCGGCAGGAGGCCAACGGCGCGCATTGGCTTGAGGCCAGCCACGACGGCTACCGCCCTCTCAACGGCGCCGTCCACCACCGGCGCCTTTACATGGCCGAGAGTGGCGAGGACATCCGCGGCGAGGACAGCATCGAGTCGCCCGAACCGCTGCCCTTCGTCATCCGCTTCCACCTGCATCCCGCCGTCGTGCCGACCATGCAGCAGGACGGGCGCAACGTCGTCCTTCGCCTTCCCGGCGGCTCGATCTGGTCGCTCCGGGCCAAGGGCGCCGCGATGACGCTGGAAGAGAGCGTCTATCTGGGCGGCCCCGAGCAGCGGGCGACGCAGCAAGTGGTCGTGACTGGCGAGGAAGGGTCGCAGAAGGCGGAGTGGGCGATCACCAAGGTGGGGTGACGGTTGGACGGATCCGGCGGGCCATGCCCTAAAAAGCAGCGCGGACGCCTATGGTCCGGATCTGACGCACCCTGATTCGAATTGCCGAGCAAGCGGCGGAGTGCCTCCTCCGCCAGACGCGCGCAAGACTCCAGTTCCCGAACGCGAGGATGCTAAGGAGGTCTTGAATGAACGCGATCAACAGCCGGGCCGGGCACGGCGCCGCCGAACGTGACCCAACCAACGCCGCGAAATGGGCCGCGGTCCAGTCGCGCGATGCCGGCGCCGCCTTCTTCTACGCCGTCGCGACCACCGGCGTGTTCTGCCGCCCATCATGCGCCGCCCGCCCGGCGCGGCCGGAGCATGTCAGCTTCTTTCCAACTGCCGCCGCCGCCGTGCAAGCCGGCTTCCGGCCCTGCAAGCGCTGCCGCCCGGACCTGCCGCCCAGGCCCGAGCGGGAGCAAGTCCTCGTCGCCAAGGCGTGCCGCCAGATCGAGTCGGCCGAGGACCCTCCCTCGCTCGACGAGCTGGCAAACAGCGCCGGATTGAGCCCTTCGCACTTCCACCGGCTGTTCCGCCGCATCGTCGGCGTCACGCCGCGCGGCTACGCGGCAGGATGCCGAGCCGGCCTGCTGCACGCCGCCCTCTCCGCCGCGCCCACCGTCACGGAGGCTTTCTATGACGCCGGCTTCAACTCTCCCGGACGGTTCTACGCGGCAGCGCCCGGCCTGCTCGGGATGACGCCCTCGGCATACCGCGCCGGCGCGCCGGGCGAGACGATCCGGCACGCCGCCGGCAAGAGCGCCCTCGGCGACGTCCTGGTCGCGGCCACCGGGATCGGCGTCTGCGCCATCCTGCTCGGCGACGACGCCGAAACGCTGGCAGCCGACCTCCGCGCCCGCTTCCCCCGCGCGCGGCTCGAACCCGGCGGCGCCGAGTTCTCGGCCTGGGTCGCGGAGGTCGTCTCGTTCGTGGACGCTCCCGCTGCCGGCCCGCTCGCCCTGCCGCTCGACATCCGCGGCACCGCGTTCCAGCGCCGGGTCTGGGAGGCGCTGCGGGCCATTCCGCCGGGCGAGACCCGCACCTATTCGGCGGTGGCAGCCGAACTCGGGACGCCGAACGCCGTGCGGGCCGTGGCCGGCGCCTGTGCCGCGAACCGCTTGGCGGTCGCCGTTCCGTGCCACCGGGTCATCGGCGCCGACGGCGGCCTATCGGGCTATCGCTGGGGCCTGCACCGCAAACGGGCGCTGCTGGATCGCGAGAAGGCATGACCCAGCCCGCGGAGCAGCGCGTCGTCGCGCTGGATTGGGCGCAAATCGCCGCTGGCCTCGACGCCCGCGGCTGCGCTTCAACCGGCCCGCTGCTAAGCCCAGCCGAATGCGTGGCGATCGCCGCAGGCTACGCCGACGCCGACGCCTTCCGCAGCCGCGTCGTCATGGCCCGGCACGGCTTCGGTTCCGGCGAGTACAAATACTATGCCTACCCGCTGCCGCCTCTGATCGCCTCCCTGCGCGCCAGCCTCTACCCGCCGCTCGCTGCCATCGCGAACCGATGGCAGCAGGCCCTCGGGCGTTCAACCCGGTTCCCAAGCGAGCACGCCGCCTTCCTCCGGCAATGCCACGATGGCGGCCAGGCCCGGCCCACGCCGCTCCTGCTCCAGTACGGCGCCGGCGACTACAACTGCCTGCACCAGGATCTCTACGGCCCGCTGCATTTCCCGTTGCAGGCCGCGATCCTGCTGAGCCGGCCGGGCCAGGATTTCACCGGCGGCGCGTTCGTGCTGACCGAGCAGCGCCCGCGGATGCAGAGCCGGGCCGAGGTGGTCCCGCTCATGCAAGGCGAGGCGGTGCTGTTCGCCGTCAACCAGCGCCCGGTGCAGGGCGCGCGGGGGGCTTACCGCGTGACCATGCGCCACGGCGTCAGCCGCGTGCTCTCAGGCAGCCGCCACACGCTCGGCATCATCTTCCACGACGCCGCGTGACCGTCGTGTCTCACCCCCCGAGGTAAGCCGTTGCCACCGCCGGATCGGCCGCCACTTGCGCCGCCGGCCCCTCGGCCGCGATCCGCCCTGTCTCCAGCACGTAGCCGTAATCCGCCACCTCCAGCGCCGCGGACGCGTTCTGCTCCACCAGCAGGATCGTCGTGCCGTCCGCCTTCAAGGCGGCGATGATGGCGAAGATCTCCTCCACGAACAGCGGTGCCAGCCCCATGCTCGGCTCGTCCAGCAGCAGCAGCCGCGGCGCGCCCATCAGCGCCCGCCCGATCGCCAGCATCTGCTGCTCGCCCCCCGAGAGCGAGCCTGCGACCTGCCCCAGCCGCTCGCGCAACCGCGGAAACCGCGTCAGCACCCCGTCCTGCCGGCGCGCGATCTCGGCCCGCTCCCGCGTCAAGTAGGCGCCGAGCGCCAGGTTCTCCGCCACCGTCAGCTCGGCGAAGCACTGCCGCCCCTCCGGCGCCTGCCGCAACCCGGCCGCCGCGATCCGGTGCGCCGCCCGCCCGGCGATCTCCATGTCCCCGAACCGGATCTGCCCGGCCCTGGGCCGCACCAGCCCGGACACCGCCCGCAACACGGTGGTCTTGCCCGCCCCGTTGGCCCCGATCAGGCAAACCGCCTGGCCTTCGGGCACCGAGAGGCTGATGCCGTGGACCGCCGCGATCCGCCCATAGCTGACGTGCAGCCCCTCGATCTCCAGCCCGCTCACGCGCCGCGCACCCCAGCCCGCGCGCCCGCCTCCAGCCGCGCCGCCACCTTGTGCCCCAGATAGGCCTCGATCACCGCAGGGTCTCGCCGGACCGCGGCCGAGCCGCCCTGGGCGATGCGCCGGCCGAAGTTCAGCACGGTGACCTGGTCGGAGATGCCCATCACGAACCCCATGTCGTGCTCGACCAGCAGGATCGTGGTCCGCAGCCGGCGGATCAGCGTCCCGAGCGCCTCCGTTTCCGAAGGGTTCATGCCCGCCGCCGGCTCATCGAGCAGCAGCAGCCGCGGCTCCGCCACGACGGCGCGGGCGATCTCAAGCCGCCGCTGGTCCCCATACGACAGCGCTCCGGCCCGGCTCGCGGCCACGCCGGCCAAGCCCACGACGCCTAGGGCCTCTCGCGCGCGCTCGACCGCCCGCCGTTCCTCCGCCCGGAAGCCGGGCAGGCGCAGCAGCACGCCGGGCAGGCCCGAGCGGGTGCGGGCGTGCAGCCCGGTCAGCACGTTCTCCAGCACCGTCATCGACGAGAAGATGCGGATATTCTGGAACGTCCGCCCCAGCCCGCGCGCCGCCCGCTGCTCCGGCAACAGCTTGGTGATATCCTGCCCATCAAGCGTGATCCGCCCGGCGCTCGGCGCGACCAGCCCCGAGATCAGGTTGAACAGCGTTGTCTTGCCCGCCCCGTTCGGCCCGATAACCGCATGGACGCCGCCGGGCTCGACCTGCATGTCCACCGCATCCACCGCCGTCAACCCGGCAAACCGCCGCGTCAGCCCGTTGAGCGACAGCAGGCTCATGCCGCCCGTCGCCGCATCCGAACGGCGAGCAGCCCGTCCGGCAGGAACAGCACCGCGAGCACGATGATCAACCCGTTCACCACCAGCCGCACGTCGCTGATCCCGCGCAGCAGCTCGGGCAGCAGCGTCAGCACCCAGGCGCCCAGCACGGGCGCCGCCGGCGTGCCGATGCCGCCGAGCAGGGCGTAGGACAGGATCGTCACCGCCGGCTCGAAGCCGTACTCGTTGGGGCCGATGAAGCTCGAAACATGCGCCGACAAGCACCCGGCGACGCCCGCCAGCGCCGCCGATGCCAGCAGCGCCCCCAGCTTGTAGCGCGCGACCGGCACCCCCATCACCTGCGCCGCCGTCTCGTCCTCCCGCATCGCCTCCATGCCGCGCCCGATCCGGCTGCGCCCGACGAGCCACAGCGCCAGCACGGCAAGGGCAAGCAGCCCGTAAATCATCCAGGTCTCGGCCTGCTGCGGGATGCCGGACAGCCCCAGCGCGCCGCCGAGATAATCGACGTTGAGGTAAAGCCCGCGCAGCACCTCGCCGAGTCCGATCGTGGCGATGGCCAGGTAAACCCCGGACAGCCGCAAGGTGGGCGCCCCGATCGCCAGCGCGAACAGCGCCGGGACCAACGCGCTCGCGGGCAGCACGACCGCGAACGGCAGGCCGAGCTTTAGGGTCATCAGCGCCGAGGAGTAGGCCCCCAGCCCCATGAACGCCGCCTGGCCGAGGCTGAGCTGTCCCACCGCCAGCACGACATACATGGACAGCGCCAGCAAGCCGTTGACGCCGAGGGCGTAGACGACGTTCTGGTAGGTCCAGAGCAAGTCGTCGAGCCAGGCCGGCATCGCCTCAAGCCCGCCGCGTCACCGCGCGCCCGAACAGGCCGGAGGGCCGGGTCCAGAGCACCGCGACGAGGATCAGGAAGGCCACGACCTCCTTCAGCCCGGAGGAGAAATAGGCCGCCGTCATCACCTCGATGATGCCGAGCGCGAACCCGGCCAGCACCGCGCCGCGCAGGTCCCCCATGCCGCCGACGATGATGACGACGAAGCCGCGCAGCATCATCGTCTCGCCCATGTAGGGCTGCACCGCATTGAAGTTCAGCCCGATCAGCACCCCCCCGGCGCCTGCCAGCGCGCCCGAGACGAACGACACGACCGCCGCCGCCCGCCCGGTGTTGATGCCCATGAGCTGGGCCGCGTCCGGTTGCTCGGCCATCGCCCGGATCGCGAGGCCGAGCCGCGTGCCCCGCATCAGCGCCGCGAGCGCGGCCACGAGCACGGCCGTAGCACCCAGGATCAGCGCCTGCGCGGCCGTGACGCGGACGGGGCCGATGGTGAACGCCTCGGCGCTGATCACGTCGGGCGGCAGGCGGCGGATGCCGGTCCCGAGCCACGCGGCGAGGACCGCGTACAGCGCCAGCACGCCCCCCAGCGTGACCATCAGGAACGAAAGCTCCGGCGCGCGGCGATGGCGCAGCCGGGTGAGCAGCAGGGCGTCGAGCGCCACCGCGACGACGCCTGCCCCGACAGCGGCCAGAGGCAAGGCGGCCCAGATGCCTAGACCGGCGGTTTCCGTCAGCCACAAGGCGAGCAGGGCGCCCACGGAGAAGTAGAAGCCGTATGTCAGGTTGATCACCCGCAGCACGCCGAACATCAGCGTGAAGCCGAGAGCGAACAGGGCATAGGTGGCGCCGAGCAGGATGCCGTTCACGAGCTGTTGCGCGAGCATCGGGCGGCTATATGGGAGTTGTCATGGCTCGTCCAGGCGAAGGGAGGGCGAGGACCAGCGGGCGCAATGGGTCCGGGCGCGCGCGGTTTGATAATCTATAAACAACGTTCGAAATAAAGCGTAATACTTGATCATCCAATATCTTACTTTCCTGCCTGTTCAGCGAGAATGGTCCGAAACTGTCGTATGACATTGCGATATAAAAACGTTCCTGCTAGGTAGCTTCGAGTTGCCGACGCCGCCGGCGTTGGCCCATTCAAGTCGCATCAGGAGCCCTAAATGCGTTACGCTGTCCTCGCCCTTGCGCTGTTGGCTGCTATTCCGGCGCGCGCGGCCGTCGTCTTCTCCGACAGCTTCGAGAGCCCCGCTGCAGGCGTTGGAGGCGAGCCCGGCGCCATCGCCGGCGCGCCGCCGGGCTGGGAGTTCATCGACCAGGGCGGCTTCACCGGCGTCTACGACCAAGGCTCGACCGGACGGCTGTCTTATATTCCGGACGGCAGACAGTTCGCCTACATCGGCCGCACCCAGGACAGCGCCGGCGGCGGGTTGCTGATCCGGGATTCCGGCCTGACCATTGCTCAGGGCAACACCTATACCTTCCAGTCGTTCGTCGGAGCCGATGACGCATCTGCCAACCAGGATCTCTGGCAGCTCGAACTCTGGTCCGGACGGCCGCTCGACGTGGGCAGCTCCCTGCTCGGCCTGGCCAACGCAAGCACCCTGGGCGCCAGCAGTCCCGATCCCCTGGATTGGGCGCTTAACGCAGTCTCCTATGCCGCGTCCGCCAACGCGGGCGAGCTTTGGGTTGCTCTGAACATGCTCGCTCCAGCGGCGCCCGGGGCGTTCGACGACGCGGTTTATGACGTGGCAAGCCTGAACGTGGCGGCGGCGCCGACCCAGGCGGTGCCGGAACCCGGCGCAGTCGGCTTGCTGCTGGTCGGGCTGCTCGCCGCCGGTTTTGTACGGCGCCGGCGCGACTTTCAGTTCTGAAACGAGCCGAATCAACCCGCTCAGCCCGCGCCTTCGAGGCATAGGCTGACACGAGGCCCGCCGGACATGACCGGCGGGCTTGTCGCTGTCATGTCCCATTACGCAAACAAGCTGGCGAGCCCGGTGGCGCCACCGCTGCCGTCGCTTGCCTGCGCCCCTTTCGCAATCAGATAGCGCCGGGTGAACTGCTCCACGAACGCGGGCTTCTGGAATTGGCTGACGTCCAGCCGGTCCGTGATGGCTTTCTGTTGCGCGTCGAGCGATTGGAACGCGATCTGCAGCGGAATCCCGAGAGCCGTCGTCACCACGTCGCGCAAAGTGGCGTCACCGAGTATATCGACGGCGTTCTTGATCTGCCCGGCCCGTTCGCGGAAATCGAGCGCCTTGGACAGACCCGGCGTCGTCTGGTCCAACCCCGTCCGCCATTGCACTTCCGCATACCCATCCGTGATCGCGGCGATGACTGAGGGCGTCTTGAGCACGTCCAGCCCTTTGTTGGCGAAGTCATACGTCTTGGCCACGGACAGCCATTGCGTGTTCGGCAGCTTCTCCGCGAGCGAGCCTGGCTTGGACGTATCGGACAGCAGCGCCTTGCTGGCCAGCGCCACGTAATCGCTCTGATCGCCAAGGCCGTTGGCCGTCAGCAACACCTTTCTCGCCTGCGGGTTGGCGAGCAGCTCAGCCGGCGTCTTGGCCGATGCGACCGCCGCCTGGAACGCCGCGATGTCCCGCTTGGCCTGCGGCTCGTCCGCCGCCGCCGCGACGCCCTTCGTCTGCGACTTCAACGCCGTCTGCAACGCCGTGATCGGGTTGCCGCCGACGGCCCCCGACGAGGCGCGGCCGTTGAGGATGTTGAGCAGCGAGCTGGCCGGGTCATAGGACGGCGATGGCAGCAGGCTGAGGGAGAGCGCGCTGATGTTCATCGCCTCACCATAGTCGCGATCGGTGAACCAAGCGTTAAGATCGGTCCGGTCATGCTGCCTGAAATGTTTGCCTCGAACCTCATCCTGGTCACGGCGGCGTTGCTCGTCGAGGCCGCCGCCGGCTACCCGAATACGGCGTTCCGCGCGATACGGCACCCGGTCGTCTGGATCGGGGCCTTGATCGCCTGGCTCGACCGGCACCTCAACCGCCCGCGCAACGGGCGGCTGCGAGGACTCGCCGCGCTGCTGCTTCTGCTCGTGTCCGCAGCGGCAGCCGCGGCAGGCGTGTCCAGCCTCATCCACGCGGCCTTGCCGGCATGGGCCGGGGCGGCGCTCGCGGCCGTGCTCGCCAGCTCGATGCTCGCCCAGCGCAGCCTCGCCGCGCATGTCGGAGCGGTCGCTGCCGCGCTCCGTCAGGGCCTGCCGCAAGCCCGCGCCGCCGTTTCCCACATCGTGGGGCGCGACCCCGAACGCCTCGACGAAGCCGCCGTCGCCCGCGCCGCGGTCGAGAGCCTGGCCGAAAACTTCGCCGACGGGGTGGTGGCGCCGGTGGTCTGGGGCTGCCTGCTCGGCCTGCCCGGCATGGCGCTCTATAAAGCCGCCAACACGGCGGACAGCATGATCGGCCACCGCACGCCCCGGCATGAGCAGTTCGGCTGGGCCGCGGCCTGCTTCGACGATGCGGTCAACCTTCCCGCTTCCCGTCTGGCGGCGGCCTGGCTGATCCTGGCAGCCGCGCTCCTGCCCGGCGCGAGTCCCGCGGACGCCTGCCGGGCCGTATGGCGGGACGCACGGCGCCACCGCTCCCCCAATGCCGGATGGCCGGAGGCGGCGATGGCCGGCGCGCTTGGCCTGCGTTTGGCCGGGCCGCGCAGCTACGGCGGCCGGATCGTCGAGGATGCCTGGATGGGCCACGGCCGGGCCTGCGCCGACGCGCGGGACATCTGCCGCGCGCTGCGCCTCTACCGCCTCGCCTGCGCCATCCAGGCTGCCGTGATCGGCCTGTTCGCGGTCATCGCGCTAAGCTGAGCAGCCGGTCCACGTCCAGGTGCCGCTCCAGGTGGCCAGCCAGCCCGTCAAGCGCCGCCTCGACCGCCGCCTCGTGCCGATGATCCGATACGGGCGCCCCCAGCCGCCGCAACCAGGCCGCCCGCTGGGCATCGTGCTGGAACAACCCGTGCACGTAGGTCCCAGCCACCAGCCCGTCGGCGCTCGTCGCTCCATCCATCCGGCCGTCGGCAAAGCGCAGGTGCGGGCGGGCGGCGTCGGCGCCGGCGGTGCGCCCCATGTGCATCTCGTAGCCCTCGAACGCCGACCCATCCAGGCTGCAGCCACGCACGGCGCCCAGCCGCTTCTTCGCGGTCAGCACCGTCTCGACCTCCAGCAGCCCAAGCCCCGCGACGCTGCCGGGCCTCCCCTCCACCCCCTCCGGGTCCGACACCGTCCGCCCGAGCATCTGATACCCCCCGCACACCCCCAGCACCCGCCCGCCCCGCCGCCTGTGCGCCAGCAGGTCGATGTCCCACCCGGATGCGCGGAACGCGTTCAGATCAGCAATCGTGCTCTTCGACCCGGGCAGCAGCACGAGGTCGCATACCGGCAGCGGCTCGCCGGGCTTGACCAGCGCCACGTCGATCCCCGGCTCCTGCGCCAGCGGGTCAAGGTCGTCGAAATTGGCGATCATCGGCAGCAGCGGGACGGCGACCCGCACGGGCGCCCCCGGCCGCGAGCAGCCCTGCCGCAACTCCGCCGCGTCCTCCGCCGGCAGCAAGCGGGCGTCCGGGAAGTGCGGCACCAGCCCCATCGCCGGCCACCCGCTCCGCTCGGCGATGAACGCCATGCCGTCGGCGAACAGCCCCAGGTCGCCCCGCATCTTGTTGACGATGAATCCCCGCACCATCGCCGCGTCCCCGGCGTCCAGCACGGCCCGCGTCCCCACCAGGCTGGCGATGACCCCGCCCCGGTCGATGTCGCCCACCAGCACCACCGGCGTCCCGCTCGCCCGCGCGAAGCCCATGTTGGCGATGTCCCCCGTTCGCAGATTGACCTCCGACGCGCTGCCGGCGCCCTCCACCAGCACCAGCTTCGCCTCGCGCTGCAGCCGCCGGAAGCTGTCCAGAACGTCAGGCATGAGGCCCGGCTTCATCGCCTGGTACTCCCGCGCCCGCGCCGTGGCCCGGACCCGGCCTTGCACCACCACCTGCGCGCCGATTTCACTCTGCGGCTTCAGCAGCACCGGGTTCATGTGCACGCTGGGGACCACCCCCGCCGCCCTTGCCTGCAACGCCTGCGCCCGCCCGATCTCGCCGCCATCGGCCGTGACCGCGGCGTTGTTGGACATGTTCTGCGGCTTGAAGGGGCGCACGGCGATGCCGCGGCGCAGGCAGGCGCGAGCAAGGCCGGCGACGAGCAAGGACTTGCCGACGCTGGAGCCGGTGCCTTGCAGCATGAGGGCGCGGGTCAAGGCAAGGCCCGTGTTCGCAGCGCCCCGGGATTGTCAGCCAGCCATCGCCGGCTTCAGCTCCTGCTCGGCCCACTCGCGGAAGCTGGTCGGCCCGGTGTTGGCGGGCGTGCGCGGGGTTGCGTTGTCCATGCCTTCGTTCTTGGCGCGCATCATGTCGACGTAGCCCTGAGCAAACGCGTCGCTCATGCCGCGCTGCATCAGTTGTGCCTTGAAGCCGTCGAACGGAATCTGCTGGTAGCGCACCTCGCGGCCGAGCACGTCGGAGATGATTGCGGCGACCTCGTTGAACGACAGGTCCTGCGGCCCCAGCAGCGGCGCGTCCGCCTGACCGGTCCAGGACCGGTCCCGCAGCAGCCGGGCCGCGGCGGCGCCCATGTCGCGCGTGGCGGTATGCGGCACCTTCTTGTCCGGGTCGAGCGGGCCGAACATCTGCCCTTTGCCGATTGCGTCCGCCTGCATCAACGTATTGTCCATGAAAGCCGGCATCGCCAGGCTGCGGACCGCGGCGTCGGTCCCGTTCAGCATATCGACCATGCGGATCGCCGCGCTGGCCAGTCCGGCCCTGTCCTGCCATTCGGTGCCGCGTCCGAGCGCGGTGACCACGACAACGCGCGCGACGTTGTGATGACGGATGGCGTCAGCCGCAGGGCGGGTGAAATCGAGATAGGTGGCGTCCAGTGTCTCCGCCGGGTTGGGCGGCGCGAGCCAGAACACCGCCTCCGCGCCGTCGAACGCGCGCTCGACCACAGCCGCGTCGCCGTGTGAGCCCTCGACCACCTCGGCCCGGCCACGGACCGCCTGCGGCAGCTTGTCCGGGTGGCGCGCGACAAGGCGCACCGTCTCGCCGGCGTCGAGCAGGTGCTGCACGACGTGATGCCCGATGTTGCCAGTCGGCGTGGTGACGACGATCATGCGAAGCCTCTCCAAAGGGTAATCACATGACATAGGCACGGAGTCGCGCACGATCCACACGCCAGGGCGCAGATCGAACGGGACGCTGTCAAAACTCCACCCCCTCCTGCGCCTTCACCCCCGCCGCGAAATGATGCTTCACCAGCGTCATCTCCGTCACCATGTCCGCCGCCTCGATCAACGACGCCCGCGCGTTCCGCCCCGTCACCACCACGTGCAGCCCGGCCGGACGCGCCCGCAACGCCTCCACCACCTCCGCCTCCGGCAGGTAGTCGTAACGCAGCGCGATATTCAACTCGTCCAGCACCAGCAGCCCGAGGCCCGGCCGCCGCATCAACGCCCGCGCCTGCTCCCACGCCCGCCGCGCCGCCGCCACGTCGCGCGCCCGGTCCTGCGTCTCCCAGGTGAACCCTTCCCCCATCGTATGCCACTCGACCAGGTCGCCGAACCGCAGCAGGGCCTCCCGCTCCCCGGTGGACCACGCGCCCTTGACGAACTGCACCACCCCGCACGCCCGCCCCCGCCCCAGCATCCGCAGCAGCAGCCCGAACGCCGCCGTCGTCTTGCCCTTGCCCGGCCCGGTATGGACCATCAGCAAGCCCTTCTCGATCGTCTTGGACGCGACTTCGGCGTCCTGCACAGCCTTCCGCTTAACCATCTTGGCGGCGTAGCGGGCCTCGTCGTCATCCTGGCTCATCGCTTCACCTGCACCGCAATGCCGGCCACGAGCAAGTCCACCGCCTCCGCCCGCGCCGCCAGCCGCTGGTGCAGCAGGCCGGCCGCGTCGCGGAAACGCCGGGCCAGGGCGTTCTCGGGGACGATGCCGAGGCCGACCTCGTTCGAGACCAGCACCGCAGGCCCGGCCCGCGCGTCGAGCGCCCGATCCAGCGCCCGCATCGCCGCCTCCACGTCACGGCCCGCCAGCAGCAAGTTGCTCACCCAGAGCGTCAGGCAGTCCACCAGCACCGGACCCGGCATCCCCAACGCCGCCGGCAAATCAAACGGCGCCTCCACCGTGTCCCACCCCGCCGACCGCCGTGCCCGGTGCCCGGCGATCCGCGCCCGCATCTCGTCGTCGAACGCCTGCCCGGTCGCCACGTACGTCCAGGGCGGCGGCAGGCGCATGACCAGCGCCTCCGCGTGCCGGCTCTTGCCCGAGCGCGCGCCGCCCAGCACCAGCGTGAGAGGAGGAAGGGATTTGCTCGTCACCGCGAACGAGGACATATTACGCCTTGATGGTTCTTCCTAGCGGCCCCAGGCCGAGAGGACGATGAAAAGGGAAGCCGGTGCGACGCCGGCGCTGTCCCCGCAACTGTAAGCGGCGAGACCCCTGCCGCATGCCACTGGGCCCGCGCCTGGGAAGGCAGGCAGGGATCGTGGGCGACCCGCCCGAAGCCGCGAGCCAGGAGACCTGCCATCAGCCGCGCCCTGACCGGGGCGGTGACGGAACGCGACGCCGGGCGGGGTGCCCCGGCGGCGGCGATGCGGCTCAGCCCGCAACCGTCCCGGCCATGCGCGGCCGGAGTGCCGGTTGCGAGGCCCGGGCCACGTCGTCCCGCGGGCGGGGGCCCGGGGGCGCTTGGCATCTCGCGCTTGCCCAAGGACGCCGACCCCATGCCCACGCTCCACGTCTGCACCACCTGCCGCGCGGGCCGCCCGCTGCCCGAGGGCGAGACCCCGCCCGGCCAATTCATGTTCGAATCCGTCGCAGCACGGGCCGGGCCGGACATCGACGTGCTCCCGGTCAAATGCCTGTCGAGCTGCGACAACGGCTGCGCCGCCGCCATCTCCGCGCCCGGCAAGTGGACCTACCTGCTGGGCCGCCTCGATCCGGGCCTGACCGCGGACCTGCTGGCCTACGCGCAAACCTACGCCCAGCACCCCACCGGCACCGTCCTGCCCTCCAAGCGCCCCGCCTCGCTGGCCCGCATCGTCCTGGGCCGGATGCCGGACCTTTCGGAGCGCGCGGCATGATCCCCGCCACCGTCATCACCGGCTTCCTCGGCGCGGGCAAGACCACCCTGCTGCGCCACCTGGTCGAGCACGCCGGTGGCCGCCGCCTCGCCCTTCTGGTCAACGAGTTCGGCGCGGTCGGCGTCGATGCCGACACCATGCGCGGCTGCGGCATCCCGGCCTGCGAGGAGGCCGACATCGTCGAGCTTGCCAACGGCTGCCTGTGCTGCACCGTCGCCGACGAGTTCCTCCCCGCCATGCAGGCCCTGCTCGACCGGCCCGACCCGCCCGAGCACATCGTCATCGAGACCTCCGGCCTGGCCCTCCCGAAACCCTTGCTCAAGGCGTTCAACTGGCCCGGCATCCGCGAGCGCGTTACGGTCGACGGCGTCATCACTGTCGTGGACGGCCCCGCCGTCGCGGCCGGGCGCTTTGCCGACGACCCGGAAGCAGTGGCCCGCCAGCGCGCCGAGGATCCGGGCCTCGACCACGACAACCCGCTGGCCGAGGTCTACGAGGACCAGCTCGCCTGCGCCGACCTCGTCGTATTGAACAAGGCGGACCTGCTCGACGCGGACGGCCTCGACCGCCTCCGCCGCCAGGTCGCGGCCAGCCTGCCCCGCGCGGTCCAGGTCGTGCCGGCCCGCCACGGGCAGCTTGACCCGGCCGTCGTCCTCGGCCTGGCCGCCGCGGCGGAACATGACCTCGACGCCCGGCCCTCCTGCCACGACGCCGAGGACGGCGAGCACGAGCACGACGATTTCGAGAGCTTCGTCGTCTCGCTGCCCGAGACTGAAGCGCCCGCTGCCCTGCTCACGCGCCTGCGCGGCCTGGCCGAGACCCATAAGGTGCTGCGCATGAAGGGGTTCGCCGCCGTCGCCGGCAAGCCGATGCGCCTCGCGATCCAGGGCGTCGGCGCCCGCTTCAGCCAAGCCTTCGACCGCCCCTGGAAGCCGGGCGAGCCGCGCGCCGGCCACCTGGTCGTGATCGGCCAGGCCGGGCTGGACCGCGCCGCCATCGAGCGCGGGATCGCCGGCTGATGCACCTGATCGTCCGCGAGCCGCGCAGCCTGGACGAGGACGCGCCGGCGCAGGACCTCGGGCAGACGCCCGCCCCGCTCGTCGCCCTGTCGTTCTCCGACGCCGACCTCGGCGCGCTCGCCGCCGCCTGGACGCTGGCGCTGCCCGGCTTGCGGCTGGCGAGCCTCGGGCGGCTGCGGCACCCGCTCTCGGTCGACCTCTATCTGGAGCAGGTCGTCGCCGGGGCTGGCTGCGTCGTCGTCCGGCTGCTGGGCGGCCTGGACTACTGGCGCTACGGCGTGGAGGAGACGGCTGCCCTGTGCCGCGCCAAAGGCATCCCGCTCGCCCTCCTCCCCGGCGACGCCGCGGACGACGCGAGGCTGCAAAGCCTCTCCACGGTCGCGCCCGGCGCCTGGGCGGCCCTCGATGCCTGTTTCCGCACCGGCGGACCCTCGAACATGCGCCTGCTGCTCGCCCACGCGGCGCACCTGGCCGGGCTTGGTCCCGCGCCCGCCGGCGCCCCCGAGCCGGCGCCGCAGCACGGCGTCCACGCGCTCGACCTCGCCGGGGACGGCCCGCTTGCCGCCATCGTGCTCTACCGCTCGCACCTGCTCTCCGCCGACATCGCCCCAGCCGAGGCCCTGGCCCGCGCGCTGCGCGCCCGCGGTTTCGCCGTGGGCCTGCTCTATGCCGGCAGCCTGAAGGCGCCCGAGACAGCCGCCTACGTCGCCGCCACCCTGCGCGCCTGGCGGCCCGCCATCGTCCTCAACGCCACCAACTTCTCCGCCCGCCGGACCACCTCCGAGGGCGACGCGTCCCCGCTCGACGCGCCCGGCGTCCCGGTGCTGCAACTCGTGCTTGCCGGCATCAAGCGCGAAGCCTGGGCCGGATCCGCCCGCGGGCTGTCCGCGACCGACCTCGCCATGCAGGTCGTGCTCCCGGAGCTGGATGGCCGCCTGCTCACCGGCGCGATCTCGTTCAAGGCGGAGGCCGACCCGCATCCCGCCCTGCAATACGCCCGCACTATCCACGCCCCCGACCCGGACGGCATCGCGCTGGCCGCGGACCGCGCCGCCGGCTGGGCCAGGCTCGCCGCCGCCCCGGCCCGCGACCGCCGCATCGCCATCGTCCTGTCCGACTATCCCGGCATCGGCGGCCAGCGGGGCCACGCCGTCGGCCTCGACAGCTTCGCCAGCCTGGCCGCCATCCTCGGTTTGCTGCGGCACAGCTACGCCGTCGAGGCCCACGCGCCCGAAACCCTTGCCACCGCCCTTTGCGCCGCGCCGGCGACCCCGTTCCTGCCGGTCGGCGCCTACAAGCGCCTGTTCTCGACCCTTCCCGCCCCGGTGCAGCGGGCCGTCGTCGCGGCCTGGGGCGAACCGGAGGACGATCCCAGCGTCCAATCCGGCGCCTTCGCCTTGCGACACGTGCAGGCGGGGCTTGCCACGGTCGCGCTGCAGCCGGACCGCGGCAGCGCCACGGACCGCCGGGCCGGGTATCACGATCCAGACCTGCCGCCGCGCCACGCCTACGTCGCCTTCTATCTCTGGCTGCGCCGGGTGATGGACGTTCATGCGATGGTTCATCTGGGCGCCCACGGCAGCCTGGAATGGCTACCGGGCAAGGCCGCGGCGCTGTCCGCGGCGTGCTGCCCGCAAGCCCTGCTGGGCGGGCTGCCGGTGATCTATCCGTTTATTGTCAACAACCCGGGCGAGGCCGCCTGCGCCAAGCGCCGCCTCGGGGCCGTCACCATCGGCCATCTCACTCCGCCCCTCTGCCGACCGGCCGCCCACGGCGCGGGGGCCGAACTGGAGCGGATGATCGACGAGTATGCCGCCGCGGACGGGCTTGACCGCCGGCGTGCCGCGATGCTTCGGGCCTCCATCCTCGAACAGGCCGAGGCCGCGGGCCTGCTCGCCGAAAGCGGGGCGCCGCGCGGCGCGGACCCGGACGAGGCGCTGGCCCGGCTCGACGCGTATCTCTGCGACGTCAAGGACCTGCAAGTGCGCGACGGCTTGCACGTCTTCGGCCAAGCGCCGCGGGGCCGGGCCGGGATGCTGGACCGGATGGGCTGGGACGCCGCCGCGGCCCTGGACGCCTCGCCGGCGGCGGAACGCTCGGCCCTGCTCGCCGCGCTGGACGCCCGCTTCGTCCCTCCCGGCCCCGCCGGCGCGCCCACCCGCGGACGGTCCGACGTGCTGCCCACCGGCCGCAACCTCTGCGCCATCGACCCGCGCGCCATCCCCACCTGCTCGGCCCTCGCCCTCGCCGAGCGCGCCGCCGAGGCCCTGCTGCGCCGCCACATGCAGGAGCACGGCGACTGGCCCCGCAGCCTGATCCTCGACCTCTGGGGCAGCGCCAGCATGAGGACCGGCGGCGAGGACCTCGCCCTCGCCTTCGTCCTGCTGGGCGCCCGCCCGCTCTGGGATGAGGGCAGCGCCCGCGTGTCAGGCTTCGAGGTGCTGCCGCTCGCGTTGCTCGACCGCCCGCGCGTCGACGTGACGCTGCGCATCTCCGGCCTGTTCCGGGACGCGTTCGAGGGCCAGGTCGCGCTGTTCGACAGCCTGGTCCGCGCCGTCGCCGGCCGCGACGAAAGCCCGGAGTGGAACCCGCTCGCAGCCTGCCGCGGGCAGGCGGCCCGCGCCGTGGTTCGCGTCTACGGCGCGCCGGCCGGGCAGTACGGGGCGGGCGAGGCGACGGGGGAGAGCTGGCTCGCCGCCTCCGCCGGAAGTTACGGCAAGGGCCTCGACGGCGCGCCGGACCCTGTTGGCCTCGCCGCCCGGGTGGCCTGCGCGGACGCCTTCGTCCATGCCCAGGACCACGCCGAGACCGACCTGCTCGACAGCCCGGACTGGGCCGCGCACGAGGGCGGGTTCGCGCAGGCCGCCGCCGCCCTGGGCGCCGCCCCGGCCCTGTATCACCTCGACACCGCCGAGCCGGACCGCCCGCGCCCGCGCCTGGTGGGCGAGGAGGTGGTCCGCGTCGTCCGCGGCCGGGCCGCCAACCCGGCCTGGATCGCCGGC
The DNA here is from genome assembly GCA_965217935.1 of Acetobacteraceae bacterium. Taxonomy (GTDB): domain Bacteria; phylum Pseudomonadota; class Alphaproteobacteria; order Acetobacterales; family Acetobacteraceae; genus JBBROS01. The sequence continues at coordinate 3,811,038 of OZ244581.1, forward strand.
ATGATGCGGCACGGCTACTGCGGGGCGGCGGAGATCGCCCGGCCGCTCGCAGCCCTGCAAGCCTACGCGCAAACCTTGCCGCAACGCTTCGACGCGCAATTCGACCTGCTGTATAGCGCCACGCTCGGGAACGAGGCCGTGGACGCGTTCCTGCGGGACCATAACCCCGAGGCGCGGGCCGACATGGCCGCCCGGTTCGCCGACGCGCAAGCGGCCGGGCTTTGGCACCCGCGCCGGAACGTGCCGCCATGCTGAAGCGCGGCTGGTGCCCCGGGCTTTACGACCCGATGCCGACCGGGGACGGGCTGCTGGTCCGGGTCAAGCCGCCCGGCGCGCGCCTCGCGCCGCAAGCCGCCCTGGCCCTCGCCGATGCGGCCGGCGCATTCGGCAACGGCGTCATCGAGCTCACGCAGCGCGGCAACCTGCAAGTCCGCGGGCTGACGCCCGCCTCGACGGCCCCGTTCGCCGCGGCGATGGTCGCGGCGGGCCTGGCCGATCCCGACGCCGCGCGGGAAGCCCGCCGGGTCGTCATGCCCCCGCCGCTCCTGGGCGAAGATCCGGGGCTCGCGCGCAACGCCGCCGCCTTGACGCATGCCTTGGACCGAGCCTTTGCCGAGGACGGCCGCCTCGCCCATCTGCCCGCCAAGTTCGGCGTCGCCGTCGATGCAGGGGGCGTCCTCGGCGGCCGCCCGCTCGCGGCCGACCTCGTTGTCTGGACCGATGGCCAGAGGACCGAACTCCGTCTGCCCCGGCGCGATGCCGCGCCCACGCCCGCGCCGGTGGGTTTGCTGCCCTATGACGAAGCAACCGCCGCCTTCGGCTTGGCGCCCCCGTTCGCGCAGTTGGATGCCGCGATGCTGCATCGCGTCGCGGCATTGGCGGAGGAGCATGGGACCGATCTCCGCATCACCCCCTGGCGGGCGATCCTGCTCGCCCGCGTCCGGCGGGCCGACGCGGGGCGGATTGCCGCGGCGGCAGGCGAGGCGTGGATCACCGACCCTGCCGACCCGAGGCTGCTCGTCACCGCTTGCATCGGCCTGCCGGGCTGCGCCAGTGGCGTCGTCCCGGCCCGCGCGGACGCGGCCCGCCTGCGCCCGACGGTCCCGGTCCACGTCTCCGGGTGCGCCAAAGGCTGCGCCCACCCGGGGCCTGCCGCCCGCGTGCTGGTCGGCCGGGCGGGACGCTACGACCTGGTGCGGAACGGCCGGGCCAAGGATGCGCCCGCTGCCACAGCCCTCAGCTTCGCCGCCGCCGCGGCTCTGCTATGACCCGACCCTATGAGCGCGACGGCGCCGCGATCTACCGGCAATCCTTCGCCATCATCCGCGCCGAGACCGATCTCTCCGGTTTCTCCGATGCCGAGGCGCGCGTCGTGGTCCGTCTGGTCCATGCCTGCGGGATGCCGGAGATCGCGCCCGCCATCCGCTTCCACCCGCGGTTCGCCGAGACGGCGCAGGCGGCGTTGCGGGCCGGCGCATCGATCCTGTGCGACGCCAAGATGGTCGCGCACGGCATCACTCGGCCCCGCCTTCCCGCGGACAACCTCGTGGTCTGCACGCTGGATGACCCCTCGGCCGCGCTCCATGCCGGCCGGATCGGCAACACGCGCTCCGCCGCGGCGCTCGACCTGTGGGGCGAGCGCCTCCGCGGCGCCTTGGTGGTCATCGGCAACGCGCCCACCGCGCTGTTCCATCTGCTGGACCTGCTGGACGCGGGCGGCCCCAAGCCCGCCGCGATCATCGGATTGCCGGTGGGCTTCGTCGGCGCGGCGGAGTCGAAGGCGGCCCTGGCCTGCGCCGCGCCGGCGCCGTGGATGATCGTCGAAGGGCGCCGCGGGGGCAGCGCGATGGCGGTTGCCGCCGTCAACGCGCTGGCCAGCGAGCGCGAATGACCGGGACGCTGCATATCGTCGGCATGGGCCCGGGCGACCCCGAGCTGCTGACCCTGAAGGCCGTCCGCGTGCTTGGCCAGGCTCCGGTGGTCGCCTTCTTCGCCAAGCGCGGGCGCCAGGGCCACGCGCGGCGCATCGCCGACGCGCACCTGCCGCCCGGGGCCGAGCTGCTTCGCTTCGAGTATCCCTACACCACGGAGATCCCGGTTGAGGACCCGTGCTATGAACGGGCGCTGGCCGGGTTCTACGAGGAGAGCGCGGCGACCCTGGCTCTGCGCTTGGAGGCCGGGTTGGACGCGGCGTTGCTGTGCGAGGGCGATCCGTTCTTCTACGGGTCGGCGATGCACCTGTTCGACCGGCTTGCCGCGCGGTTTCCCACCTCCGTCGTGCCGGGGGTCACGGCGATGAGCGGCTGCTGGTCGCAGGCCCGGCTGCCGATGACCCACGGCGACGACGTGCTGACGGTGCTCCCCGGCACCATGCCCGGCCCCGAGCTTGCCCGCCGCCTGGCCGGCGCCGACGCCGCGGTGGTGATGAAGCTGGGCAGCAACCTGCCGAAGGTCCGCGCCGCGCTGGACGAGGCGGGGCTAATGTCCCGGGCCATGCTGGTCGAGCATGGGACGATGCCGGAGGCGCGAATGTTTCCCGTGGAACATTCCGGGGCGGCGGCCCCTTACTTCTCACTGATCCTGGTGCCGGGGCGGCAAGGTCCCCGATGAGCGGGCGCCTCATGATCCTGGGCATCGGCCCCGGCGACCTGGCGCTGATCACCCCGCAGACGATGGCCGCGATCGAGGAGGCGCAGGACCTGGTCGGCTACGCTCCCTATCTTGCCCGTCTGCCCGTCCGGCCAGGCCAGGCCCGGCACGCGAGCGACAACCGGGTCGAGTTGGACCGCGCGCGCCATGCGCTTGGCCTCGCCGATGCGGGGCGGCGGGTCGCCGTCGTGTCCGGCGGCGATGCGGGGGTGTTTGCAATGGCGAGCGCCGTGTTCGAGGCCGTCGAGGCCGGGCCGGAGAGTTGGCGGGGGCTGGACATCGTGGTTCTGCCGGGGGTGTCGGCCATGTTCGCCGCCGCCGCCCGGCTCGGGGCGCCGCTGGGGCACGATTTCTGCGCCATCTCGCTTTCGGACAATCTGAAGCCTTGGCCGTTGGTGCTGAAACGGCTGACGGTTGCGGCCTCGGCCGGGTTCGTGATCGCGCTCTACAACCCGGCGTCGCGGGCGCGGCCCTGGCAACTCCCCGCCGCGTTCGAGGCCCTGCGGGGCGTGCTGCCGGGCCACGTGCCCGTCGCGTTCGCAACCGCCGTGACCCGGCCCGACGAGCGCATCACGCAAACCACGCTGGCCGAGGCGGACCCGTCGCTGGCGGATATGCGGACGGTCGTGCTGATCGGCTCCGAGGCCACTCGAAGCATCCCCCGGCCTGTGGGCGCCTGGCTCTACACGCCGCGAAGTGCGGTCTGATGCAGCCAGGCCAGGGCTGCCTCGACGGTTTCGACCGAGGGCGGCTCGGGCGCTGCCGGGCGGGAAACCAAGATGACGGGCAGACCGAGGGCGCGCGCCGCCCGGAGCTTGGCTTCCGTTGCCGTGCCGCCGGAATTCTTGCTGACCAGCACGTCGATGCGCTCCGTTTCGAGCAGCGCCCGTTCCCCGGCCTCCCCGAACGGCCCGCGCGCCGCGATGCAACGGGCAGAGGGGGGCAGCGTGCCGGGCTGCGGCGGCTCCACGCTGCGGACCAGGTAGTCGTGCCAGGGGGCGGCGCGAAAGGGCGCCAGTTCCTGCTGGCCGACGGTGAGGAACACCCGGCGCGGGGCCGGGCCGAGGGCGGCTGCGGCGCCTTGCATGGCAGGAACTTCGGTCCAGCGGTCGCCCGGGCAGGGATGCCAGGGCGGGCGCGAGACCGCGAGCCTTGGCACGCCGGCCTGCTTGGCGGCGAGGGCTGCGTTGGCGTGCATCCGGGCGGCGAAGGGATGGGTGGCGTCGATCAGCGCGTCGACGCGCTCGTCGCGCAGGTAGGCGGCCAGGCCGTTTGCGCCGCCGAAGCCGCCGCGGCGGTTCGGGACGTCGGGCAGGACCGGCGCGCGCGTGCGGCCGGCGAGCGACAACAGGGGGTGAACGCGCGCGTCGTTTGCCAGCGCGCGGGCGAGGGCCGAGGCTTCCGTTGTCCCGCCCAGGATCAAGACCTTCATCGCGCCGGTAGAGCATGACCGGGCCTTGGCTCGCTATCCTCGGCATCAACGAGGACGGCTGTCTTTCGCCGGAAGCGGCCCGGCTGGTGCGGGACGCCGTGCTGGTGATCGGGGGGGAGCGGCACCTGGCTTTGGCCGGGCGCTACCTGCGCGGGGAACGGCGGGCGTGGCCGAGGCCGCTTGCGGGGGCGATGCCGGACATCCTGGGCCATCGCGGGCGGGCGGTGGCGGTGCTTGCGTCCGGCGATCCGCTGTGGTTCGGGATCGCCGGCCTGCTGCTGCGGCATGTTGACCGGGCGGAGATGCGGATCATCCCGGCGCTTTCGTCGTTCGTCCTTGCCGCGGCGCGGCTGGGGTGGGCGTTGCAGGACGTTAGTTGCCTGTCGTGCTGCGGGCGGCCGGTTGAGGCGGTGGTCCCGCGGCTGCATCACGGCGCGCGGCTGCTGGTCCTGTCCGCCGATGAGAGGACGCCGGCGGTCATCGCTGGCTTGCTGCGCGCCAAGGGCTTCGCGGAGTCCACGCTGCATGTCATGGAGGCGCTTGGCGGGCCGGGCGAGCGGGTCCGCACGGTGGGGCTGGGTGCGTTGCCGGATGATATCGGGGCGCTGAACCTGGTCGGGATCGAGGCGGCGGGGGCGGCCGGGCTGGCGCTCGCGCCCGGGCTTGAGGACGGGCTGTTCGCGCACGACGGGCAGATTACTAAGCGGGAGATGCGGGCCTTGACGCTGTCCGCGCTCGCGCCCCGGCCGGGCGAGCTGCTGTGGGACGTTGGCTGCGGGTCGGGTTCGGTCGGCATCGAGTGGATGCTGCGGCATCCCTCTTGCCGGGCGGTGGGGATCGAGGCGCAGCCGGCCCGGGCCGTACGGGCGCGGGGCAATGCTCTGGCGTTGGGCGTGCCGGGGCTTGAGGTGGTTGACGGGTTCGCGCCGGGCGCCTTCGAGGGGCTTGCTCCGCCGGATGCCGTGTTCCTTGGCGGGGGGGCGCAGCGGGCCGGGGTGATCGATGCGGCCTACGGCTCGCTGTGCCGGGGTGGGCGGCTGGTCGCGAATGCCATCGCGCTGCGGACCGAGGCGGCGTTGATCGAGGCGCAGGCGCGGTATGGCGGCTCGCTGCTGCGGGTCGGGCTTGAGCGGCTGGACCAGGTGGGTGGGATGGCGGCATACCGGCCGGCGATGACGGTGACGCAGTGGCGGGTGGAGCGGTGACGGGGAGCGCGGTCGTGGCCGGGGTCGGCTGCCGGCGGAGGTGCGGGGCCGAGGCCATCGTTTCCGTCGTGCGGCGGGCCGAGGGGGAGGTGGGCCGGCTGGTGACGGTGATGCAGTGGCGGGTAGAGTGGTGATGGGCCGGGCGGTCGTTGCCGGGGTCGGCTGCCGGCGGGGGTGCGGGGCCGAGGCCATCGTTTCCCTCGTGCGGCGGGCCGAGGGGGAGGTGGGCCGGCTGGTGACGGCGCTCGCGGCGCCTGAGTTCAAGCGCGGGGAGGCCGGATTGCGGGAAGCGGCCGGGATCGTTGGGGTTCCTTTGCTGTTCGTGACGAATGCTGACATGTCCGCCGCCCAACCGGGCTGCTTGACCCGATCCGAATTTGCCCGGCGCGCGACGGGCCATGCCTCCGTGGCCGAGGCTGCGGCGCTGGCGGCGAGCGGCGGGCGGCTGCTGCTGGCGCGGATCGACAACCGGGCGGCGACGTGCGCCGTTGCAGGGGGATGACGGTGCATTTCATCGGCGCCGGGCCGGGGGCCGCCGACCTGATCACGCTGCGGGGGCGGGATTTGCTCGCGCGGTGCCCGGTCTGCCTTTACGCGGGGTCGGTGGTGCCGGCGGCGCTGCTGGCGCATTGCCCGGCGCGGGCGCGACTGGTCGATACGGCGCCGATGTCCCTCGATGAGATCGAGCGGGAGTTCGTGGCTGCGGCGGAGGCCGGGCAGGACGTGGCGCGGCTGCACTCGGGCGACCTGTCGATCTATAGCGCGGTGGCGGAGCAGGTGCGGCGGCTCAAGGCTCGGGGGCTTGGCTACACGATGACGCCCGGCGTGCCCGCGTTCGCGGCGGCGGCTTCGTTGCTGGAGGCGGAGTTGACGTTGCCGGAGGCGGCTCAGACGGTGGTGCTGACGCGGCTGCCCGGGCGGGCCAGCGCCATGCCGGCGGGGGAGCGGCTCGAGACCTATGCCGCGACGGGGGCGACGCTTGCCATCCATCTCGGGGCGCCGCAGGTCGCGGCTGTGGTGGCGCGGCTGTCGCCGGCGCTCGGGGCGGATTGCCCGGTGGCCATCGTGGTGCGGGCGAGCTGGCCGGAGCAGCGGGTGGTGCGCGGGACGCTGGGGACGATCGAGGCCCTGTTCGCCGCCGCGCCCGCGCCGCGGACGGCGCTGATCCTGGTCGGGCGGGCGCTGGCGCAGGAGGGGTTCGCCGAGAGCGCGCTCTATAGCGCCGGTTATCCGCGGCGGTTCCGGCCTTGAACGGGTTGGAACGGGGCGTGGCCGAGCTTCTGGCCGGCGCGGCCGAAGACGACGACCTCGAGTTGCGTGGGCGCGCCTTCGAGGACCTTGGCCGCGGTTTGCCAGGCGGCGCGCGCGATGTGGACGCCCAGGCCGGGATCGAGGGCGAAGGCTTCGGCGACGGTGTTCGCGGTTTCGACGCGGGGGCTGATAGCCGGGTTGGCGAGTGCGGCGAGGGCCTGCATGTCGGCGGCGCCCCGTTTGGAGTGCAGGTCGAGGCGGCCTTGGGCGAGCTTGGTCATTTTTGCGACGCCGCCGGCGATGCTGACGCGCGGGACGGGGTGGGTTCTCAGGTATTTCAACATGCCGCCGACGAAATCGCCCATTTCCAGCAGGGCCGTCTCGGGGAGGTTGTGGAGGGCGGCGATGGCGCCTTCGGAGGCGGCGCCGGTGCTGCCGGCGACGTGCTGGAGGCCGGTGGCGCGGGCGACGTCGATACCGCGGTGGATGGTGTCGATCCAGGCGGCGCAGGAGTAGGGGATGACGACGCCGGTGGTGCCGAGGATGGAGAGGCCGCCGATGATGCCGAGGCGGGCGTTCAGGGTGCGCTCGGCCAGGCGCTCGCCGCCGGGGACGCCGATCTCGACCACGGCGTCGGGTGCCGTGCGGATCTCGGCCAGGCTTGCCGCGATCATCTGGCGGGGGACGGGGTTGATGGCAGGCTCGCCGGGGGGAAGGGGGAGGCCGGGGCGGGTGATCGTGCCGACGCCCAGGCCGGCGCGGAAGGTTATGCCTTGGCCGGGGGCGTTGAGGGTTACGCGGGCTTGCACCAGGGCGCCGTGGGTGACGTCGGGGTCGTCGCCCGCGTCCTTGACGATCGCGGCGTAGGCTTGGGCTTGGCCGAGGGTGGTTTCGGCCAGGGCGAAGGCGGCCCTTCCGCCTCTGGGCAGGGGGATCTCGACCGGATCGGGGAACGCGCCGGTCAGCAGGGCGGCGTAGGCGGCTTTGGCCGCGGCGGCAGCGCAGGCGCCCGTGGTCCAGCCGCGGCGCAAGGGGTCCGGTTCCGTCACGCCGGCGGATATAAGCGCCCGGGATGGTGACGGCAAAAGGCTGGCTGGTCGCGGCGCCGCGGTCCGGGGCGGGGAAGACGACGGTGACGCTGGGGCTGGTGGCCGCGCTGAGGCGGCGGGGCGTCCTGGTGCGGACCGCCAAGTCGGGGCCTGACTACATCGACCCGGCGTTCCATGCCGCCGCGTCCGGGCTGCCGGGGACCAACCTCGATAGCTGGGCGATGCCGCCCGCCTTGCTCGACGCGCTGGCGCAGGGGCCTGGGCTGCTGATCGTGGAAAGCGCGATGGGGTTGTTCGACGGGGTTGCGGCGGCGGCTGGGCGGAGCGGGGCGGCGGCTGACCTCGCGGAGCGGTTCGGGTTGCCGGTGCTGCTGGTGCTGGATGTTTCGGGGCAGTCGCAGACGGCCGCCGCCGTGGCGCTCGGGATGGCGCGGTACCGGCGGGGCGTGCGGGTTGGCGGGGTGGTGCTGAACCGGGTGGCGAGCGCGCGGCACCGGGCCGGTGCGCAGGCGGCGACCGAGGGGATCGGCTTGCCCGTGCTCGGGGCGATTCCGCGGGACAAGGGGCTCGGGTTGCCGGAGCGGCACCTTGGCTTGGTGCAGGCCGGGGAGCATCCGGACCTGGCGGCCCGGCTTGAGGGGCTTGCGGACATGGCAGAGCGTTGCCTCGACCTGGACGCGATCTTGGAGGGGGCCGGCGGGCTTCGGCTTCGCCCGAGCGACGCGGTTGCGCTGCCGCCGCCGGGGCAGCGCATTGCCCTGGCGCGGGACGCGGCGTTCAGTTTCGTCTACCCGCACTTGCTGGCGGGCTGGCGGCGCCAGGGGGCGGAAATCGTCTCGTTCTCGCCGCTGCAGGATGAGGCCCCGCCGGACGATTGCGACGCGTGCTGGCTGCCGGGGGGGTATCCGGAGCTTCATGGCGGGGCGCTCGGGGCTGCTGCGGGGTTCTTGTCCGGGCTGCGCCGGTTCGCCGCGACCCGGCCGGTGCATGGCGAGTGCGGCGGGTACATGGTTCTGGGGCGGGCGATGGTGGATGCGGACGGGACGGCGCACGCGATGGCCGGGCTGCTCGGACATGAGACGAGCTTTGCCGGGCTGCGGATGACGCTGGGCTATCGCCGGGCGACGATGTCAGGCGCGGGCGTGCTGGGCGCGGCGGGGACTGTGGTGTCGGGGCATGAGTTCCATTACGCGCAATACCGGGCGCGGGGGACGGACTTGCCGTTCGCCTCGCTGCAGGACGGCCAAGGCGCCGAGCTTGGCCCGGCTGGCGGGCGGCGCGGGATGGCGAGCGGGAGTTTTTTCCATGCCATCGCCGCGGCTTGAGCATCCGGCGCCGGCCTTAGCCGTGCAGGAAGGCCATGAGGTCCTTATTGAGCTGGTCGCGTTCGGTGTAGAACAGGCCGTGCGGCGCGCCGTCGTACTCGATCAGCTTGGCGCCCTTGATGAGCTTGGCGGCGGCGCGGCCGGAGGCGTCGATCGGGACGGTGTTGTCGGACTTGCCGTGGACGATGAGGGTGGGCACGCCGATCTTGGCGCAATCGGGGCGGAAATCGGTTTCCGAGAAGGCGCGGACGCAGTCGATGGTGGCCTTGGGAGAGCCTTGCAGAGCAAGATTCTGCGACCACTCCAGCAGCTCGCTTGAGATCGAGAAGCTGATGAGGCCGGCGCCGTAGAACTTGCGGCCGAATGAGGCGAGGAAGGCCGGGCGGTCCTCTTCCAGGCCCTCGATCATCTCGTCGAACACCGAGCGGGGGACGCCGTCCTGATTGCCGTCGGCTTTCAGCATGTAGGGGGTGACGGAGGAGATGAGGACCGCCTTAGCGACGCGGCCGGCGTTGCTGCGGGCGAGATAGCGCACGACCTCGCCGCCGCCCATGGAGAAGCCGACGATGGCGGCGTCGCGGAGGTCGAGCGTATCGAGGACGGCGCCGAGATCGTCGGCCATGGTGTCGTAGTCGTAGCCGGTCCAGGGCTGTTCCGAGCGGCCGAAGCCGCGGCGGTCATAGGCGATAACGCGGTGGCCTTTGGCGGCCAGGGGGCCGGCCTGGTATTCCCACATGTCGGCGTTCAAGGGCCAGCCGTGGACGAGGACAACGGGGACGCCGGTCCCCCAGTCCTTGTAGTAGAGGCTGGTTCCGTCTTTTGCTTGTAGATAAGGCATTCCAGAGGTTCCCTGCGAGGTTTGGCGGATGAACGCGGGCGAGGGGCTTTGGTTACGCGGCGTCGCGTTCAGATGAACTGGCCCCGGAGGAAACCCAGGGCGGGGAGGGGCTTCCACGCGCGCGGCAGGTCGGCGACCCGGATGGGCGCCACGCTGTAGTGCGGGGCTGGCTGGCGGCAGGAGCGGAGGAGGTTGGCGTAGGCGCGGATCTGCTGCTCCCGCCAGGCGCGGTCGGCCAGGGCCTTCTCGCGGCTGGGGAAGATTTCGGCCACGCGGGTCTTGCGTCCGATGGATGCCATCACCGCCCAGATTGTGTCGTCGCGGCGCGGGCGGAACTCGACGACGGCGCTCATGCGGCGGAACTCACGGACGGTGCTGCGGCATGGGGGGCCCCTTTCGCGAGTGATATTGGCAGAACGCGGGGTTCGGACAAGCGGGCGGCGGATGCGTCTCCATGCGATCGCACCTGCAAGGAAGGCTATAGCCTTCGCCCCGGGGTCCCACTGGACTCCCCCCCCGCGGGGATCACAAGCCCCGGACCCCGGCGTGCAGCGCCCTGGTCCGTGCCTAACCGGAGCTACTCCTGGTGAAACTGGGCGAATGCTGAGACCGGCTCGCGCACGGTTGCCAGTTGGTTGGCGGGTTCGTACGGGTCCGCGTGGCCGAGCGCCATGCCGCAGGCGACGATCTGCTGTTGCGGAATGGCGAGCTGGCGGCGGATGATGGCGTGGTAGGAGGCGAAGGCGGCTTGGGGGCAGGTGTCGAGGCCGCAGCCGCGGGCGGCGACCATAATGTTTTGCATGAACATGCCGAGGTCGATCCAGCTTCCAGTGCCGAGGCCGCGGTCGATGGCGACGATCAGGCCGACGGGTGCGCCGAAGAAGTCGAAGTTGCGGGCGTGCTGGCGGGCCATTTTCTCCTTGTCGCCCTTACCGATGCCGAGCAGGCCGTAGAGCGCCCAGCCAATCTGGCGCCTTCGGCCAAGGTAGGGATCTTGCCAGGTTTCGGGATAGTAGGCGTATTCCATCTCCGGTGTTTCGCCGGCGCCGTGCGCGGCCCCGATTTCATCGCAGAGGCGGTCGCGGGCGGGGCCTGTCAGCACATGGACCTGCCAGGGCTGGGTGTTGGTCATGCTTGGGGCGCGGCTGGCCAGGGCCAGGATGTGGCGGACAAGGTCGAGGCCGACTGGCTGCCGGGTGAAGCCGCGGACGCTTCGCCTTGTGCCGATGGCGGCATTGACGGCCGGGTTGATGGCCGGGTGGTCTGGGATCGGGTTGGCGGTCATGATTATGGGGCTGATCTGGCGCGGTGCACGGCGTCGCGCCAGCCGGCCCGGCGCCGGGCGCGGGTTGCCGGGTCGCTGGCGGGGGTGAAGCGTCGTTCGGCTTGGCGGGTTCGGGCGAATTCGGCGGGCGGCGGGTAGAGCCCGGCGCCCAGGCCGGCCAGGTAGGCCGCGCCCAGGGCCGTGGTTTCCAGGGATGCGGGGCGGTCAACCGGCAGATCGAGGGTGTCGGCAAGGAATTGCAGCATCCAGTCCGAGGCGCTCATGCCGCCGTCGACGCGCAGGACGTTGGCGGCTGGCTGCAGCCCGGCGCCGGTCAGGTCGGCTCGCATGGCCTCGATCAGGTCGTCGGTTTGGTGGGCGACGGAGGCCAGGGCGGCGCGGCAGAGTTCGTCGCGTCCGGCGTCCTGGGTCAGGCCGGTGATGATGCCTCGGGCTGCCGGGTCCCAATGGGGGGCGCCGAGGCCGACGAAGGCGGGGACGAAATAGACGTCGAGCGCGGGGTTGGCGTGTGCCGCGCGCTCGCCGGTTTCGCGGGCGTGGGCGATGATGCCGAGGTTGTCGCGGAGCCATTGCACGGCGGCGCCGGCGATGAAGATCGAGCCTTCCAGGGCGTAGGTGCGGCGGCCGGCGAGCTGCAAGGCGATGGTGGTCAGGAGGCGATGGGAGGAGGGGGCCGGGCGCTCGCCGGTGTGGAGCAGGGCGAAGCAGCCGGTGCCGTAGGTGGATTTGATCATGCCGGGTTCGGTGCAGCCTTGGCCGATCAGGGCGCCTTGCTGGTCGCCGATCATGGCGCGGACGGGGAGCGAGGCGCCGAGATGCTCGGGGGCGGCGGCGCCGAAGAGGCCGCTGTTGTCGCGGACGTCTGGCAGGAGGGCTGGGGGGACGCGGAACAGGGCCAGCAGGTCGGGGTCCCATTGGCCGTTATGAATGTTGAGCAGCAGGGTGCGGGAGGCGTTGGCGGCGTCGGTGGCGTGAACGGCGCTGTTGGTGAGGCGCCAGAGCAGGAAGGCGTCGATGGTGCCGAACGCGAGGCGTCCGGATTCGGCGGCTTGGCGGGCGCCGTCGACGTTGTCGAGCAGCCAGGCGAGCTTGGTGGCGGAGAAATATGGGTCGAGCAGCAGGCCGGTGCGGGACTGGATGAGGGGGAGATGGCCTGCCCGCTCCAGGGCGGCGCAGGCGGAGGCGGTGCGGCGGTCTTGCCAGACGATGGCGTTGTGGACCGGGCGACCGGTCTCGCGGTCCCACAGCACGACCGTCTCGCGCTGGTTGGCGATGCCGATGGCGGCGATGTCCGAAGCCGGGACCGCTGCCTTGGCGAGGGCTGCGCGGGCGGTGGACAGCGTGGTGCGCCAGATGTCCTCCGGGTCGTGCTCGACCCAGCCGGGACGGGGGTGATGCTGGGGAAACTCCTCGGCGGCTTGCGCCACGGGTTCGGCGTCGGGGCCGTAGACGATGGCTCGGGAGGACGAGGTTCCTTGATCTAGGGCGAGGATGTGTCCGGTCATGGCGAACCTTGCAGGCAGTCAGGCCCTCCCCTGTTTTGGGGAGGGCCTCGGATCTTTGATGCTCGGGCAGCTTTGTCGGCGTGCTGACGCACTTGCCGCCGATGGCGCCCTTTTTAGCTCCGCTTCGGCGGCGTCGCTGGCCAGCTCTTGATCAGCGCATCGTAGTCGATGGTTTGGCCCGGCGGCTTCTCGTTGGCGAGCTTGCGTTGCGGGGCGATGGTGCCGTCCTTCTCGGCTTGCTCGTACCAGTGCTCGGCGGAGGTCTTCGGGTTGAGCCTGGGGCCGCACTCGCCCTGGACCTTGGAGCGCTCGAGGCGTTCCATGACGCTGTCCTGCGCGGCGGCGAGCGCATCCATTGCCTCTTGCGGTGTTTTGTTGCCGGCGGCGGCGTCGCCGATGTTCTGCCACCAGAGCTGGGCCAGGCGGGGGTAGTCGGGGACGTTGTTGCCGGTGGGGGTCCATTGGACGCGGGCCGGGCTGCGGTAGAACTCGATCAGGCCGCCGAGCTCGGGGGCGCGCTTGGTGAAGGACTTGTCCCAGATGTCGCTTTCGCGGATGAAGGTGAGGCCGACGTGGCTTTTCTTCAGGCTGACGGACTTGGAGACGCAGAACTGGGCATAGAGCCAGGCGGCCTTGCGTTTTTCCAGGGGTGCGGATTTCAGCATGGTCCAGGAGCCGACGTCCTGGTAGCCGAGCTTCATGCCGTCCTTCCAGTAGGCGCCCTTCGGCGAGGGGGCCATGCGCCATTTGGGGGTGCCGTCGTCGTTCATGACCGGGAGGCCGGGCTTGACCATGTCGGCGGTGAAGGCGGTGTACCAGAACACCTGCTGGGCGACGTTGCCCTGGGCGGGGACGGGGCCGCTTTCGCTGAAGGTCATGCCTTGGGCGTTCGGGGGGGCGTATTTCTTGAGCCATTCGAGGTATTTCTCGACGGCGTAGACGGCGGCCGGGCCGTTGGTGTCGCCGCCGCGGGCGATGCTGCTGCCGACCGGGTTGCAGCCCTGCATGCGGATGCCCCATTCGTCGACCGGGAAGCCGTTGGGCAGGCCGCGGTCGCCGTTGCCGGCCATGGAGAGCCAGGCGTCGGTGAAGCGCCAGCCGAGGGAAGGGTCCTTTTTGCCGTAGTCCATGTGGCCGTAGACGCGGGCGCCATCGATTTGCTTGACCTCGTTGGTAAAAAACTCGGCGATGTCCTCGTAGGCGGACCAGTTGACCGGGACGCCGAGGTCGTAGCCGTACTTCTTCTTGAAGGCCTGCTGGAAGTCGGGGCGCTTGAACCAGTCGTAACGGAACCAGTAGAGGTTGGCGAACTGCTGGTCGGGGAGCTGGTAGAGCTTCTTGTCGGGGGCGGTGGTGAAGGAGAGGCCGATGAAGTCGTTGAGGTCGAGACCGGGGTTGGTCACGTCCTTGCCTTCGCCGGCCATGAAGTCGGTCAGCGCGACGGTCTGGTGATAGCGGAAGTGGGTGCCGATGAAGTCGCTGTCGTTGACCCAGATGTCGTAGAGCGGGCGGCCGGACTGCATCTCGGTCTGGATTTTCTCGACGACGTCGCCCTCCTGGATGATGTCGTGCTTCATGTTGATGCCGGTGATCTCGGAGAAGGCGCGTGCCAGCGTCCGGCTTTCGTACTCGTGCACCGTCAGCGTCTCGGAGACGGTGCTGACGTCCATGCCCTTGAAGGGCTTGGCGGCGTTGATGAACCAGTCCATCTCCTGCATCTGCTCGTCCTTGCTGAGCGTGGACGGCTGGAACTCGTTCTCGACCCATTTCCGGGCGGCGTCCCTGCCCTGGCCGTAGGAGCGCGGGGCTGTGCCGAACAGAAGGGCGGCGGCGGCGGAGCCGGCTAGCAGGTCACGACGTTTCATTGGTTTCCTCCTTGTTCGTGGTTAGGCTGGCATGCGGGCGCCCGGATGTTCGAGGCGGGCGGCGGAGCGGCTTGCCTGATCCGCTCCTTGCCTCAAGCGTAACGGAACATCAGCGCGGCGAACAGCGCCGAGACGCCGAGGGCGGGCCAGATCGGGTCGAGGCCGAAGGCGATCCAGAGGATGCAGATGACGGCGGTGCCGAGCAGGGAGACGAACAGGCGGTCGCCGCGGGTGGTGGGGAAGCCGAGGATGCCGCGGCGGGGCGCTTCCGGGCGGACGGCGGCGAGGAGTGTCATGATGATGAGCGCGAGGCCAATAAGGGCGAAGAACAGGCCGGTTTGCCAGGTCCAGGCCATCCAATCCAGTTGCGGCATCAGGCGCGTCCTTTCATACCCGCCCCAAGGCGAAGCCCTTGGCGATGTGGTTGCGGACGAACCAAATGACGATGGCGCCGGGGATGAGGGTGAGGACGCCGGCGGCGGCGAGCAGGCCCCAGTCCATGCCGGCCGCCGAGATGGTGCGGGTCATGATGGCGGCGATGGGCTTGGCGTTCACAGTGGTGAGCGTGCGGGCCAGCAGGAGCTCGACCCAACTGAACATGAAGCAGAAGAAGGCGGCGACGCCGATGCCGTTGGCGATCAGGGGGACGAAGATGCGCACGAAGAAGCGGGGGAAGGCGTAGCCGTCGATCTGCGCCGTCTCATCGATCTCGCGGGGGACGCCGGACATGAAGCCTTCGAGAATCCAGACCGCGAGGGGGACGTTGAAGATGGTGTGGGCCAGGGCGATGGCCCAGGTGGTGTCGAACAGGCCGACGGCGGAGTAGAGGTTGAAGAACGGCAGCGCGAACACGGCGGCGGGGGCCATGCGGTTGGAGAGCAGCCAGAAGAACAGGTGCTTGTCGCCGAGGAAGCGGTAGCGGCTGAAGGCGTAGGCGGCCGGCAGGGCGACGGCCAAGGAGAGGACCGTGTTGATCAGGACGTAGGTGAGCGAGTTGACGTAGCCGGAATACCAGGAGGGGTCGGTGAAGATGCGGTGGTAGTTGGCGATAGTGGGGGCGTGGGGCCAGAGGGTGACGCCGCCGGTGATCTCCTCGTTGGTCTTGAAGCTCATGTTGACGAGCCAGTAGATCGGCAGGCCGAGGGCCAGGAGGTAGGCGCCGAGGATGAGGCTGCGGGCTTTCACTCGACGCGCTCCCGGGCGAGGTCGGATTGGGTCATGGCGGTGAAGAAGACGTAGCAGACGATGAGGGTCATGAGGTTGTAGACGAGGCTCATGGCGCCGGCCTTGCCGAGGTCGAACTGGCCGAGGGCGAGCTTGACGAGGTCGATGGAGAGGAAGGTGGTGGAGTTGCCGGGGCCGCCGCCGGTGACGACGAAGGGCTCGGTGTAGATCATGAAACTGTCGATGAAGCGGAGCAGGACGGCGATGACGAGGACGCGGCGGAGCTTGGGCAGCTCGATGTTGCGGAACACGGCCCAGCGGTTGGCGCCGTCGATGCGGGCGGCCTGGTAGTAGGCGCCGGGGATGGCGCGCAGGCCGGCGTAGCACAGCAGGGCGACGAGCGAGGTCCAGTGCCAGACATCCATGATAACGACGGTGAACCAGGCGGCGCCGGGTTCGCTGGCGTAGTTGTAGTCGATGCCGAGGGCGTTGACGGCGGCGCCGAACAGGCCGATGTCGGTGCGGGCGAACACCTGCCAGATGGTGCCGACGACGTTCCAGGGGACGAGCAGGGGGAGCGCCATGACGACCAGGGTCGCGGCGAGACGCCAGCCTTCTCTTGGCATGCAGAGCGAGACCAGGATGCCGAGCGGGACCTCGATGGCGAGGATGATGCCGGAGAAGAGCAGGCTCCGGCCGAGGGCGTCGAAGAAGCGGCCGCCGAGTTCGGTGTCGGCGTTGAGCAGGTCGCGGTACCAGCCCATGCCGTTCCAGAAAAACTGGTTGTTGCCGAAGCTGTCCTGGACGGAATAGTTCACGACCGTCATGAGCGGGACCACGGCGGAGAACAGGACCAGGACGAAGACGGGCAGGACGAGGAGCCAGGCGCGGTTGTTGAGCGGCTTCATCGCGGCGGGACCCTGACGTCGTCGGCGTAGACGTGGACGGCGGCGGGCTTGATCGAGAGCCGGGCCTCTGCGCCGTCGATGGCCGCGTTTGGCGCGACGGTGGCGACCAGGCGGTGCTTGCCCAGGCGCACGCGGGCCAGGCGGACGCGGCCCAAATCGTCGATGCGGTCGACCTGCACCGGCAAGCCGCCCTCCCCCAGCACCGCGAAATCGGGGCGCACGCCCAATTGCACCGTGCCATGGACCGGGCCGTAGTGCCCGGCCAGGGCGATGCGGTGGCCGTCCACGTCGGCGTGTGCGCCGTCGATGCGGGCGGGGAGCAGGTTCATGCCGGGCGAGCCGATGAAGTGGCCGACGAAGGTGTGGTCGGGGCGCTCGAACAGGTCCGCCGGGGCGCCGACCTGGAGCACCTGGCCGTTGTTCATGACGACGACCTGGTCGGCGAAGGTCAGGGCTTCCGTTTGGTCGTGGGTGACGTAGATCATCAGCAGGTCGAGCGCGCGGTGGACGGCCTTCAGCTTGGAGCGGAGTTCCCATTTCAGGCCGGGGTCGATGACGGTGAGCGGCTCGTCGAACAGGACGGCGGCGACATCCTGGCGGACGAGGCCGCGGCCGAGGCTGATCTTTTGCTTCGCGTCGGCGGAGAGGTTCCGGGCGGGGCGGTTCAGCACGTCTTCCAGGCCGAGCATGGAAGCGGTTTCCTGGACGCGGGCGGCGATCTGGGCTTTCGGCATACGGCGGTTGCGCAGGGGGAAGGCCATGTTCCCGGCGACGGTCATGGTGTCGTAGATGACCGGGAACTGGAACACCTGGGCGATGTTGCGGCGCTCGGTCGGCAGGCGGGTGACGTCCTGGCCGTCGAACAGCAGGCGGCCCTCGCTCGGGTGGACGAGGCCGGAGATGATGTTCAGCAGCGTGGTCTTGCCGCAGCCGCTCGGGCCGAGCAGGGCGTAGGCCTGGCCTTGACGCCAGACCAGGTTGAGGGGGCGCAGGGCGTAGTCCGAAGGTTGGGTCGGGCGGGGGGCGTAGGCGTGGGCGATGCCGTCGAGGGTGATGGCCGCCATCAGGCGGCCGCCTCGGCGGCGACGCGGGCGTTGCGGACGACGCGGCCGGCGGCGTCGAAGGCCATGACGTTCGCCGGGTCGACGTAGAGCGGTACGGGGTCGCCGGGCGCGCGGTCGGCGACGCCCGAGAGGAGGGCGACCCAGGTTTGGCCGGCAGCCTCGACGTGGACGTAGCTTTCCGAGCCGGTGATCTCGCAGAGGACGACGCGGCCCTCGAAGGCGACGGCGCCCGGGGGCGGGGGGCCGATTTCGAGATGCTCGGCGCGGAAGCCGAGGCGGGCCGCGCCAGGCGCCAGGCCGGGCAAGCGCGCGGCATCGAGCTCGTTGAGCGGGGGGTCGCTGAAGACCCGTGCCGCGGAGAGCGTTTCGGGGGCACGGTAGACGTGCGCGGTGGGGCCGGCTTGCGTGAGGCGGCCTTCCCACAGGGTTGCCGTCTGGCCGCCCAGGAGCAGGGCTTCCATCGGCTCGGTCGTTGCGTAGACCAGGATCGCGCCGCTCTGGGCGAACAGGGGGGGCAGCTCTTCGCGCAGCTCCTCGCGGAGCTTGTAGTCGAGGTTGGCGAGCGGCTCGTCCAGCAGCACGAGGCTGGCGCGCTTGACCAGGGCGCGGGCGATGGCGGTCCGTTGCTGCTGGCCGCCGGAGAGCTGGCCCGGGGTGCGGCGGAGCAAGGGTTCGAGGCGGAGCAGGCGGGCGGCCTCGGCGACGCGCTGCTCGATCTCGGCTTTGGGCAGCCGGGCGACGCGCAGGGGGGAGGCGATGTTCTCGTAGACCGAGAGCGTCGGATAGTTGACGAATTGCTGGTAGACCATGGCGACGGAGCGCTTGCCGACGGGAAGGCCGGTGATGTCCGCGCCGTCGAGCGTGAGGCGGCCGCGGCCGGGGCGGTCGAGGCCGGCCATGACGCGCATCAACGTGGTCTTGCCGGACAGCGTTGGGCCGAGCAGCACGTTCAGTGTGCCGCGGGCGAGCGTCAGGGAGATGTTCTCGAGTATGGGGGCCTGGCGCGGGCCGAGGCCGATACCGTGCAGGACAAGGCTCATTGCGGCGGGTGGGCGCGCGCGACCGTGGGTGACAAGTGCTGTTCCGCTCCCGAAAGGTTGCTTTTGTTGCGTGCGGGCTTGAGCTTAGGTCGGGCGTGGGCCGTCGGCAAGGAGGCTGAGCCGTCGCGTCCCGCCCCGGCATTTTCTTCACGCCGATTGCCTGGTATTCCAGCTTACGATTCGGGGAGATTGATCCTCGGGCGCAGCACGGACCATGTCCCGTCATGACGAACGTCCCTAACTGGCTTGCTTCCGCTGCCACCAGATTTGGCCCGAAGATGCCGGAGACGGCGAAGACCGTCATGCTCGGGGGGGTTCAGACCGTGTTCGAGGGGGCGGCGGACGATCATTATTTCCAAACGCTCGAGCAGCAGGCGGCGCACCTCGACGGGTTCGCCGCATTCCTGGCCCGGCAGGTCCCGCTCGATGCGACGGCGCTCGACGTGGGTGCGAACATCGGGCTTTCCACGATCCTGCTGGCGCGGGTGGCGAAGCGGGTCATCGCTTACGAACCGTCGCCGCCGAACGTCCGGTTCCTGCGGCGCAACCTTGAACTGAACGGGATCTCGAACGTCGAGGTCCGGGCCGCCGCGGTGTCCAGTGCGGGCGGAATGTTGCGGTTTCATGTGATGGCGTTCGGCGCCGGATCGCACGTCATGGCGGCGGGACACGTGGCAGGGGACAGCATGACGGCGGTGGAGGTTCCGGCGGTGGCGCTCGATGGGGAGGAATTGCCGCCGGTCGGCTTCATCAAGATCGACGCCGAGGGACATGAGCCCGATGCGCTGGCCGGGGCGAGAAGGCTGCTCGCGCGGGACCGGCCGTTGATTTATACGGAGATCAATCTCTGGTGCCTGTCGGCGTTCGCCGGGCACAGTCTTGGCGCGCTGGTGAAGGCGCTGTTCCAAGCCCACGAGGCGTTCCGGCCCGAGGCGGACGGGGAGCTTACGCCGTTGCCTGAGGCCTACCAGTTCCTGCATGACGCCATCGTGCTGCATCGGGGCGTGGTGGACGTCGCGTTGCGTCCGCGCGAGGGGGCGGCGATGCCGGACTTGCCGGCGATGACCTGGCCGGAGCCGGCGCTGGCCGCATTAAGGGCGGCATCGGCAATAGGTGCGTCGGCACGCGGATAAAGCTGCCTGTTCAAACAAAGGCTTGAGGCGCTTGTCCGATACAGCGAAACGTAGCGGCAACTGTCGGACAAGCGCCTCAAACCACCAGCAGAAAGCCGTATCATGAGCGCTCTTGAGGATATCCAGCGGCAAGTCATGTGGAACCGCCTGCTCGCGGTCGTGGAGGAGCAGGCGCAGACGATGATCCGGACCGCGTTCAGCACCACCGTGCGCGAGGCGGGGGACCTTTCGGCGGGCATCTTCGACCTGGAGGGGCGGATGCTGGCGCAGGCGGTGACGGGGACGCCGGGGCACGTGAACTCGATGATGGAGAGCGTGCTGCATTTCCTGGCCAAGTTCCCGGCGGAGACGCTGCGGGAGGGCGACCACCTGATCACCAACGACCCCTGGCTCGGGACCGGGCACCTGCATGACCTGACGGTGGTGACGCCGGCGTTCCATCGGGGGCGGCTCGTGGCGCTGTTCGCCAATACGGCGCACGTGATCGACGTGGGTGGGCTCGGGATGGGTCCGGAGGGGCGGTCGGTGTTCGAGGAGGGGCTTTATATCCCGATCGTCAAATGCTTCGAGGGCGGGCGGGCGAACAGCACGTTCTTCGATTTCCTGCGGGCGGGGACCCGGCTTCCGGTCGAGTTGGAGGGCGACGTGTATTCGCTGTGCGCCTGCAACGAGGCGGGGGCGCGGCGGTTGGGGCAGATGCTGGAGGAGTTCTCGCTCGACGGGATCGAGGCGCTGGCGGAGTACATCCTGGACAGCAGCCGGCGGGCGACGCTGGCCGAGATCGCCAAGCTGCCGCGGGGGGTTTACGCGTCGGAGATCTGGTCGGACGGGTATGAGGCGCCGATCCGGCTGGCGGCGAGCATGACGGTCGGGGCGGACGGGATCGCGGTGGATTTCGAGGGAACGTCGGGATTGTCGGGGCGGGGGATCAACGTGCCGCCGGCGTATACGCGGGCTTATGCCTGTTTCGGCATCAAGTGCGTGGTGGCGCCGGAGATCCCGAACAACACCGCGAGCCTGGAGCCGTTCCGGATGCGGATTCCCGAGGGGTGCATCCTGAACGCGCCGCGTCCGCGGGCGGTGGCGGTGCGGCATGTGGTGGGGCAGCTTTTGCCGGACTTGATGATGGGGTGCCTCTATCAGGCGGTGCCGGACCGGGTGACGGCGGAGGGGTCTTCGTGCCTTTGGAACCCGCCGTTGCGCGGGGGGCCGATCGTGAGCGGGCAGAACTCGCCGCTGCCCGATTTCGAGGTAATCACGTTCAACTCGGGCGGGACCGGGGCGCGGCCGGGGCGGGACGGGCTGGACGGCACGGCGTTCCCGTCCGGGGTGCGGACGATGCCGGTGGAGGCGACGGAGAACGTGGCGCCGATCGTGTTCTGGCGGAAGGAATTGCGGGCCGGGAGCGGCGGGGCGGGGCGCAGCCGGGGGGGACTTGGGCAGGTGATGGAGATCGGGGCGCGGAACGACGCGGAGTTCGCCTGCAACGCGATCTTCGACCGGGTGGGACATGCGCCGAAAGGGCGCGACGGTGGGGAGGCCGGGGCGCCGGGCCGGGTCTATCTAAAAAGCGGGGCGGCGTTGCGGACGAAGGGCTACCAAATCGTCCCCGCAGGCGACCGGCTGGTGCTGGAACTGCCGGGCGGCGGGGGGATGGGGCCTCCTGCGGCGCGCGACCCGGCGCTGGCCGAGGAGGACCGGCGCGACGGGATGGTTCAGGGCGGGGCTGCCGTTACCGGCACTGGAGATTGACCTCGGCCTGGGCGCGCCGCAGCTTTTCCGTCTGCTCCTTGGCGACCGGCGTATCGCGGAATTCGGCGCCGCGCTGGCCGAGGCCGCCTTGCTGCATGCTCAGGATCGTTGCGGCTTGCTCGTAGTCCTTGTAGGGCATCATGTCGGCGATGGTGTCGATGCCGCATGAGCAGCGTTCGAGGGCCTCGCGCTTGAAGCCGTTGGCGGCGAGGCAGCCGATGACGTAGTCGGCGCGGGCCGAGGTCGGGTAGTCGTGGGCCGGGTGGCGTTGCTCGGCTACGGCTGGGCCTGCGAGGGCTGCGGCGGCAATGAGGGCGAGGGTTGAGAGGCGTGCGATCATCGTTCGACCCCCTCGAACGTCATTGTTTCGCCCGCCTCGGGGATTTGGGATGCCTTATCGCCGGGCATGGTTGTGCGGACCTTAGCCAACATGCCGGGCACGTCTTCGGAGAGAACGAAGGCGTAGGTTTTTTTCTGGACGGTGGGCAAGCGGCCGAGCCTTGAGTCGTCGGTGAACGGCTGCACGGTGACGAGCTTTGCCGGCATGGTCTTGCCGTCAAGGGTGACTTGGGTATCGGAGACGGTGGCGCGATCCATGAGGGCTTGGCGGATCCGATTGCGGAAGTAGGCGGCGGAGACGCCGAGGGTCTGCTTCATCTCGCGGACGTCCCGCTCCAGCACGAGCATGACGAGGGGATTGCCGCGGAAGTTGTCGAGCTCTGGATAGGCCATGTGGCGGTCGCCGCCGAGGAAATCGAAGCTGAGGTCCTTGGTGCCGTCCGGGTTGACTTGATTGACATGCATTGTCACGCGGTCGGTGAACGGATTGGGGCCTTCACGAACAAACGCGTAGTCGAGAGTTTCGCCCTGCTTTACGTTGTGCAAATGCGGGGTTTCGAATAGCTCGACTTGCGCCGGGCTTAGGGGGCGTTCGCCTTGGGCTGGCGTGGACTGAGCCCGTGCGCCTAGTGTTGCGGCGAGTAGGATGGCGGCTGCGGCGTAGGCGGGCCGGCTTAGGCGTTGGCGAAAGGGGTGTCTCATGATCGAACTGGTCCTGGTTTATTGCTTATTGGATTCGCCGGATCGATGCGTCGAGCATCGCGAGGCAATGAATGGCCCATCAGGCGCGCTGCAGTGCACGATCAGTGCGCAGGAGCATGCGCAAGATTATCTCAAGGCGCATCCGAAATACCGGTTGGCCGGCTGGCGCTGCGAGGTGGACAAGCCGGCGGAGAAGCCTGCCTGAGCGGGATGTGCGTTTGTGAGTGGCCATTCCTGGAGCCGATCGAAGGTTTGCGCGCGGACGATTTGCCGATCTGAACAGTAGCGAAACCAGGCGCGCCGTCTAGTGGCGCGAATCTGACGGGTTTCTTCCGTCAGATTCGCGCCACTGGCTTGATCTGGTGGGCCAAATTGCCCTGACGTTCGAGACTTGAGCGTCAGGTCTGGACCACTAGCCCTGCGATGTGGAGGTCATACTGTCCTTTATGCTGCATTGCACAAATAGATTTCGATATGATCATGACTATATTTTCACTTTACGGCTTGCCGACCCTGGAGACCGCTGCCACTGTTCACAGGAAGGTTGTTGTATGCCGCATTGTGATGCGGGTTGACCTGAATGGAGGGGCGTGGAAGCTCAGTCAGTTCGATCGACAGCTCATGTTTTCAGGAATAATACGGAGGAAACAGACGTGAAGATTTCAAAGCTTTCCCTTCTTGCCTGCACCGCGATGCTTGGCGTCGGCGCCGTAGCGGCCAGCCAGCCAGCATCCGCGAATGACCAACTGCTGAAGATGCAGAAAGATGCGAACCAGTGGGTGATGCCTGCGGGCAACTATGCCAGCCAGCGATACAGCACGCTCGACCAGATCAATGCGAAGAACGTGGATAAGATGCACCCGATGTGGTCGTTCTCGACCGGCGTGCTGCGTGGGCACGAGGGCGGTCCGCTGGTCATCGGCGACGTGATGTATGTGCATACGCCGTTTCCGAACAACGTGTTCGCGCTTGACCTGAACAACAACGGCCGCGTGCTGTGGAAGTACGAGCCGCACCAGGACCCGAACGTGATCGCGGTGATGTGCTGCGATACGGTCAACCGGGGCGTGGCCTACGGCGACGGCAAGATTGTCCTGAACCAGTCGGACGCGACGGTGGTGGCGCTCGACGCCAAGACCGGCAAGGAGCTCTGGAGCGTCAAGAATGGAGACGCCGCCAAGGGCGAGACCATGACGATGGCGCCGATGATCGTGAAAGATAAAGTTTACGTCGGCATCAGCGGCGGCGAGTTCGGGGTGCAGGGCCGTTTGACGGCGTACAATCTCAAGGACGGCTCGATGGCGTGGAACGCCTACTCGGTCGGGCCGGACGACCAGTTGCTGATCGACCCTCAGAAGACGATGATGATGGGCAAGCCGGTTGGCAAGGACTCGTCAGTGTCGACCTGGCAGGGCGACCAGTGGAAGACGGGCGGCGGCTCAACCTGGGGCTGGTATTCGTATGACCCGGCGACCAACCTGATCTATTACGGAACCGGCAACCCGAGCACCTGGAACCCGGTGCAGCGGCCAGGCGACAACAAATGGTCGATGACGATCTTCGCCCGCGATGCGGATACCGGCATGGCGAAGTGGGTGTTCCAGATGACACCGCACGACGAGTGGGACTACGACGGCGTCAACGAGATGATCCTCGCCGACATCCCGGTGAAGGGGAAGATGACGAAGGCGCTGGTGCACTTCGACCGCAACGGCTTCGCATACACGCTGAACCGCGAGACGGGCGAGTTGCTGGTTGCCGAGAAGTTCGACCCGGCGGTGAACTGGGCGACCAAAGTCGACATGAAGACCGGCCGGCCTCAGCTCGTGGAGGACTACTCGACGCAAGCTGGCGGCACGGACCATAACACCCGCAATATCTGCCCCGCGGCTTTGGGATCGAAGGACCAGCAGCCGGCGTCGTTCTCGCCGAAAACGGGGCTGTTCTACGTGCCGACCAACCACGTCTGCATGGATTACGAGCCGTTCAAGGTATCCTACACCGCCGGGCAGCCGTATGTCGGGGCGACGTTGTCGATGTATCCGCCTAAGGGCGACAAGAACCTCGGCAACTTCATCGCCTTCGACGCCGGGCAGGGCAAGATCGTCTGGTCCGATCCGGAGCCGTTCTCCGTGTGGTCCGGCGCGCTTTCGACAGCAGGCGACATCGTGTTCTACGGCACGCTGGAAGGCTACCTGAAGGCCGTCGACATCAAGACCGGCAAGGAGCTGTACAGCTACAAGACGCCGTCCGGGATCATCGGCAACATCAACACCTACACGCATAACGGCAAGCAGTATGTCGCCGTGTTGTCCGGTGTTGGCGGCTGGGCCGGGATCGGCATGGCGGCCGGGTTGTCGGAGGACAATGCCGGGCTTGGCGCTGTCGGCGCTTACAAGCAGCTTTCGAACTACACGCAGCTCGGCGGCGTGCTGACCGTCTTCGGGATCGAGTAATGTTGGGACGGGCAGCATCAGTTTGACGCAGTTCATTCCGGTGATGCCCTGAGCATGAAACGCCCGGCGGCAGGGATTTGCCGCCGGGTCTTTGTTGAGAGTAGATTGACTTATGCGAACAGTCGCGAATTTGAGTGTGGTTGCCGGGATCGTTGCTGCGATCGGAGTGGGCGGCATCGCGTCCTCGCGGGTGGCCCAGGCGGAAAACGATCCCGTCTACGTCGTGAAAGACGGGATGGTTGACCAGCATGTCTATAACGGCTTCCGACGTTACGGCGAGTCGTGCCTGCGGTGCCACGGGCCGGATGGCGCGGGGAGTTCTTACGCGCCGAGCTTGGTCAATTCGTTGCAACACTTGGACTACGAGCAGTTTGCCAACACCGTGATCAACGGCAAGCAGCAGGTGAATGCGGCGCAGAACCAAGTCATGCCGTCGTTCGGCACGACCGAGGATGTCGTGCTGTACATGGACGACATCTACGGCTACTTGAAAGCGCGGTCCGACGGCAAGCTTGGTCGCGGGCGGCCGAAGCGGATGGGAGATGACAGCTAGCTTGCGAGGGGCGGCGCTCGCACTGGCGGCCATTGTTGCGGCCAGCCCCGCGGCTGCGCAACGGGCGGAGCTGGTCTTCAGCACGGAACTTCGGGTTTGCGCCGATCCTGCGAACCTTCCCTTCTCCAACCGCGAGCAGCAGGGCTTCGAGAACAAGATCGCCGATCTGATCGGAGCCGACCTTGGCGTCCCGGTTTCCTACGTCTGGTTTCCTCAGACGGTTGGTTTCATACGCAACACATTGCGGGCACGGACCTGCGATTTGGTCATGGGAGCGGTATCGGGCGATGGCGTGATGGACAACACGTCGGCCTACTATCATTCCGGTTACATGATCGCGACTCGCGCGTCCGACGACATTGCCGCAACCTCGATCGGCGATCCGGTGTTGAAAGATAAGCGGATCGGGCTCGTGGCAGCCACGCCGCCGACGGATCTGGTCTTGCGTCACGGGCTGATGGATCACGTGACCGCCTATGCGCTGTCCGCCGATACAAGGCTGGGCAGCCCGGCGCGCAAGATGCTGAAAGACCTTGCCGACGGGGTGATCGACGTGGCGCTGGCATGGGGACCGGTTGCGGGTTACGCCATCCATCATGACGGCTTGCCGCTCCATGCCGCGTTCATCACGCCGGAGCCGAACGCGCCGCGGCTCGATTACCGGATCGCGATGGGCGTCCGGGCGAATGAGCCGGAGTGGCGGCGGCGGATTAACCAGGCCATACGGACGCAACGGGTCAAGATCGAGCAGATTCTGGACGACTATGGCGTGCCGCAATTGGACGAGCAGAACCAGCCGGCGCCGTTGCGCGCGGATCGATGAGATGGCGGCTCATGTTGTTGGCAGTGGCAGCGCTGTGCCTTGGGGCGGCTGTTCCGGAGCCGCAGGGATATCGGCTCGGTGATTACCGTGCGCCGGTCCCGGACACGGTGGCAGGCGCGCAGGTGGTCGATTTAACCGAGCTTCAAACTTTGATGCAGCGCGGGCAGGCCGTGCTGATCGACGTATTGGCGGCCCCGCGGCGGCCGGCGGGGATGCGAGCGGATATGCCTTGGCTGCCGCCGGCGCACGAAGACATTCCGGGGAGCGTCTGGTGGCCCGATATTGGGCGGGGGGCAATCCCGCCGGTGCTGGATGCCGCTTTGCGAGCGCGGCTGCGGGAACTTTCGGCTGCTCATCCGGGCGGCCTGATCGTGTTCTACTGCAAGAGCGAGTGCTGGCTGAGCTGGAACGCTGCCAAGCGGGCGGCGAGCTACGGCGTAAATGCGGGATGGCTGCCCGCCGGGGCGGATGGCTGGGCGGCAGCAGGGCGGCCGTTGGCGACGGCGACGCCGGAGTTCCTGGATCGGTTGCCCGAGGATTTGTCGGGCAACGATCGCCGGGATTAGCGGCGCCGGATAGGCCCGTCTGGCCGGGCGGCTTTGGCGGCGTGCTGCCGCACCTATTGCCGATGCTCCTCCAATGAGGCTTGCAGCGCCCGGGCGAAGGCGCCGAGCCTGGCCCCTAGCTCGACGGGAGCCTCGCAGGCGTAGCGGATGGTCCGCTCGACGGATTCGTAGTCGCGGATCAGGAAGGCGCGGCGGTCGGCGACTTCGCTGCGCTGCTCGGGCGGGGCGTTGGGCGGCAGGGCGCGGAGTTCGCTGGTGACGTGGCCAACGGTCTCGGTGATGGCGCGCTGACGCCGCGCAATGGCGCGGAGGCGGTCGATGACCTGGTCGCGTTGCCTGTTGGTCTCGTCGACCAGGCCGGCAAAGACGCGGCCGAGCGTGGCCTGGCGGTCATCCGCGGCCACGGTGGAGGCGAAGGCCTGCAGGCGTTCGACGCCCTGCTCGACCGGCTCGGAACGCGGGGCGACCGTTGTCACGAGGTCCGCGATGCGTTGATCGTCCTGCCAGTCCGGTTTGGCGATCGGGGTCGGCCAGAACGTGCCGGCGGTGAGGTTCGGCACGAGCCGCTGGACGCAGGGCCAGTCCGGGTCGGGCGCCGGCGGCCCGGCGGCGGCGGTCAGCAGGGCCAGGGCGGCGAGCAGGCGCTTCATTCGGCGGCGACCCGGCGGGCGATCAGGCCGCGGCCCGGATCGTAGCCGACGACGGCGGCGGCCATGAACAGCAGGGTGCAGCCCGCGACGATGAGGGCCGAGACGGGATCGATGCGCTGGTAGAGGGCGAAGCGGATAAGCTCGGTGGCCGAGGTGAAGGGGTTGGCCTCGCAGATCCAGTAGAGGAACAGGCTGGATTCCTTGACGCGCCAGAGCGGGTAGAGCGCGGAGGAGGCGAAGAACATGGGGAAGATGACGAAGTTCATCACCCCGGCGAAGTTCTCGAGCTGCCGGATGACGGAGGAGAGCACGAGGCCGAGCGCGCCGAGCATCAGGCCCGAGAGGATGAGCGCGGGCAGGACTGTCAGGTAGCCGAGCGGCGGGGGTTCGATGTCCCAGAACCAGGCGATGGCGAGGAACAGGTAGGCCTGGACAACCGAGACCGCGACGCCGGCCAGGAGCTTGGAGAGGAGAAGGAACCAGCGCGGGAGGGGGCTGACCATCAGGGTCTTCATGCTGCCCATCTCGCGGTCGTAGACCATGGAGAGCGAGCTTTGCATGCCGTTGAAGAGCTGGATCATGGCGATCAGGCCGGGGGCGATGTAGACTTCGTAGGGGACATAGGTCTCGTATGGCGGGACGATCGAGACGCCGAGGACGAAGCGGAAGCCGGCGGCGAAGATGGCGAGCCAGACGAGCGGGCGAACGAGGGCGGAAACGAAGCGGCCGCGCTGATGCACCCAGCGGAGGGCTTCGCGCTTGACGATGCCGGCCATGCAGCGGGCGTATTGGACGCCCGTCATGCCGCTTGCGCCCGGACTAGCTGGCCGAAGGCGGTTTCGAGGTTGGGCGCGCTTTGCCCGGCCACGATCTCGGCCACGGCGCCCTCGGCCAGCACCCGGCCGCGGTGTAGCACGACGATTCGGGCCCAATCGCCGGCTTCCTCGATCAGGTGGGTGGCCCAGAGCACGGCCATTCCTTCCCTGCATAACGTGCGGACGTGGGCAAGCAGGAAGGCGCGGCTTTCGAGGTCGAGCCCCGCGGTCGGCTCGTCCAGCAGCAGCAGGGTCGGGTCATGCAGGAGGGCGCGGGCGAGCTCGACGCGGCGGCGCTGGCCGCCCGAGAGGGCGCGCACGCGGTCGTGGCGGCGTTCGGCGAGGCCTATGCGCTGCAGCTCGGACCCGGCGCGGGCGAGGGCCTGGCGGCGGGCCATGCCGTGCAGGGCGGCATGATAGAGCAGGTTCTGCTGGACGGTGAGGTCGAGGTCGAGCGTGGGCTGCTGGAAGACGACGCCGATGCGGGCGAGGGCGCCGCCGGGGTTCTGCTTGAAGGCTTGGCCGAACACGGCGATGCGGCCGGCGTGGGCGTGATAGAGGCGGGTGACGAGGGCGAACAGGGTGGTCTTGCCGGCGCCGTTGGGGCCGAGCAGGACGGTGAAGTCGCCGGGAGCGATGGTGAGGCTGACGTCGTGCAGGACGGTTCTGCCGCCGAGCGCGTGGCGCAGGCCAGAGACTTCGAGTGCGGCGGGCGGCTCGACGCGGGCCAGCATCAGGGGGCGACCACGACGCCCCAGGGGAGCTGGCCGACCGGCACCGATTTGGTGACCTTGAGGCTGTCCACGTCGATGACGGACATGTCGTTGCTGATTCCGTTGGTGGTGAACAGGCGCTTGCCATCGGTCGAGAAGGCGAGGTTCCAGACGCGTTGGCCGACGAGGAGGTATTTCTGGACCTCGAAGCTGCGGGCGTCGACGACGGCGACGCGGTTGGCCGGGCCGAGGGCTATGAAGACGAACGGCTGCTCCCGGTCGATGGCGATGCCGACCGGCTGGATCGATTCGGCGGGGACGCCTGGCACCTTGAACTCGATGGTGTGAAGCACGGCGTGGCTTGCGGCGTCGATGACGGCGACGGCGCCGCCGACCTCGGAGGAGACCCAGACCTGCTTGCCGTCCGGGGTGAACTTCGCGACCCGGGGGCGGCTGCCGACGAGGACGTTGGCGACGACGCCGTGCGTCTTGGTGTCGATGAAATGCGCCATGCTGGTGGTTTCGGAGGTGTTGACGAGGATGGCGCCGTCGGGGCTGACGCCCATGCCTTCCGGCTCGACGCCGACGCCGATCTCGGTGACGATGCGCCCGGCGGGGATGTCGACGACGGAGACCATGTTGTCGTTCTCGTTCGAGACGTAGAGGGTTTTGCCGTCGGGGCTGAGCGCGAACAACTCCGGGTCCGGCCCGCTGGGGAGGATGCGGGCGACCTTCAGGGAGGCGAGGTCGAGGACTTCGATGTGGTCGCTGTCGCTGGTGCAGATGTAGAGGCTGCGGCCGTCTTTCGAGAGCACAATGCCGCGGGGGCGCTCGCCGACGGGCACGGTGGCGGCGACCTTCAGGGTTTGGCCGTCGAGGACGGTGATGGTGTTGTCCTTCTCGTTGGAGACGAAGATGCGCTCCGCGTGGGCGCCGGCGGCGGCGAGCAGCAGGAGAAGGGCCGCGAGGATCACATGTGGCATGTCGTCTCCGGCTGATCGATGCCGAGCGTGTCGAGCTCGGTGCGTTGATGCAGGTATCCTGGCTGCGGCGAGACCGAGACCAGGCTTTGGGCGTCGGCCAGGAGGACGGGCTGGCGGAGCTGGCCGTCCCAGGGGCGGAAGGTGAGGCGGGAGCCTTTGAAGGCGGCGAGTTCGAATTCGGGGCTGCGCAGGTAGGCGGCGATCTTTTCCGCGTCGGTGCTGCCGCCGCGGGTGGATGCTTCGCCGACGGCGCGGACGGCCATCCAGGCGCCGTAGTCGTGCGGGGTCATCCAGCGGTGGGCGAGCTTGAGGAAGCGGCTTTGCAGTTGGGTGCCGCCCCATTGCTCGAACGGCTTGGCCCAGGCTGTCGGGACGAGGCCGTAGCTGCCGGCGATGGGGCGGGGGTCGGTGGTGCGGTAGGCGAGGTCCTCCCCGAAGCCGTCAAGGGTGGTGTCGGCGACGACGAGGACGTCGTAGCTGAGGCCCTGGGTGAAGCGGGCGACTTCCGCGCCGATCAGCATATGGCCGGTGTCGGTGCGTTGGGCGCCGGGCTTGAAGGTCCAGGGCTTGTCGGTGACGCGGAGCTGAAATTTGCGGGCGGACCGGCGGAAGGCGTCGCCTAGGGCCTTGTCCGCGTCGGCGGGGCCGGTGACGAGCAGGAGGTTGCGCCATTGCTTGACGGCGAGGAACTGCATCAGGGCATCCGCCAGCATGGCCCGGCTCGGCAACAGATGGAGCACGTTGGCGCGGCAGTCCGCGCCGCGCAGGCGGTCATCGTGGCTGGTTGCGTCCAGAACGATGCCGTCCTTCAGCACCGGCAGCGCGGCGACTTGCAGGAGCGCGTCCGCTGGCAGGTCGGCGACGACGATGCGGGCGCCATCCGCTGCCAGCTTCTTGGCTGCGGCCACGGCTGCCGCCGCGTCCGCGGCCACCGCCTCGTGCAAGGCAAAGGTTTGGCCGAGGAAGCGTCCGGTGGTTTGGTTGTCCTGGAGAGCGAGGCGCGCGCCCTGGATGCCGTCGTCGGCGGGCGGCGGGTCGAGCAGGCTGGCGGGCATCTCCGGCGGGGTGAGTGAGATATAGCCGATGTCGACCGCGGCGCCGCGGGCGTGCGGGGCCAAGCCGATCATGATCGCCAGAAGTGCCGGTGGCAGGCGCGGCATCCCTCTCCCCTTGGTCGGCGCCGCCAATCACGCCGCCCTGTTGTTCGGGATGAGAATGGACCCCCGCCGGGCGCTTGTCAGCCCCAATTAAAGGGACGGGAGATGACCGCGGGCCTGCGGTGGGCAACAGACACTAATTCCCGGATATGCTTGAGCATGTTTGAACCGCTCCTCGCCGCAGGTTTCCAGATCGAATTCCAATCTTATGCCGAGGCGATCCTAAGCGTGGATTTCTCCGACATGGCTTTGCAGCTGCAAAATGTCCTGGCCACGGCGACGATACCGATTGAGGAGATCATCGGCTCTGGCGGGGGCGAGACCAAAGGCCCCCAGCGGCTCAGGCGAGCGTTGCACGGCCACGGATGGCGCAAGCACAAGTTCGAGGTCCAGAAAATAATCGACGGAATCGAGCGAGAGTCGATCTCGCACGAGGTCGACCACGTTGCACGATTTCCGGCTGGAACGGTTGCCTTGGAAATCGAA
The DNA here is from genome assembly GCA_965217935.1 of Acetobacteraceae bacterium. Lineage (GTDB taxonomy): Bacteria > Pseudomonadota > Alphaproteobacteria > Acetobacterales > Acetobacteraceae > JBBROS01. The sequence continues at coordinate 3,842,746 of OZ244581.1, forward strand.
TGGAACAACAAAGATCCGTTCTTCGACCGCGATCTCGAAAACTACAAGCGCTTGCACGCTGACGGCGCGATTTCAATCGGCGTCCTGATCACGCGAGGCGTTTCGCTTCAGGACCAGATGCGCGATGTGGTGCTGCGGTTTGCAATGGAAAAGGGCATCAACGGCGTCGCCGACTTACAGCGCCTCGGCTTGAGTCCAACCCGGCGGCAAGTGGCCGAGTACGCCCGGCGCACGCTTGGCGGCGCTGCATTTGCGGAAGCGTGGGCAATTGCATTTGTGCAGGACAAGTTCGGGGCCGCGACGACGCATTGGCGGAAACTCGAGGACCGCGTCAAGCGCGGAGTGGGCAATCCGTGCCCGTTGCTGCTGATCGGCTTGCCTGCAAGCCTCGTCACGTTCGGGGAACCGGAAAGAGAGGTGGAGCGGCTGATCGAGGACAGAGAAACATCAATCGAATAAGTTCAACGTGTCCCGCCCGGCGCGGGAGTGGTTGGCGTAGGTTTTCCAAGTCGGCTTGTAGGCGTCGTCGGCTTCGTTGCCCCATACGGTCCAGCCGGGCCGCGTGCCGCGCGCGAACAGTTCGAGGCGCGGACCCGGGCTACATGCCTCGATGATCGGGTAAAGCTCGTCCGGCTTGCGGGAATGCTCTCGCTTGCGCGTTCCGAGGTAATTGACCTGCGTCCGGCCCGGTTGCAGGGTCCGCGCATTCTTTCCCCGTATGCCGAACAGCAGGAGTTCGGTGACGTTGCGGAAATAGAAGCCCACTCCGCGCCCATCGCTGCCGCCGTCCTTGCGGAGCTTATGCCAGACGATGTTGCTCTTGTAGCTGAACCCCCACGCCTGCATCACCCGCAAGCCTTCGGGCAGCAAGGCATTGGGCGCCCATAGGTAGAGATGGGACACCGGGGCGCTGACCTTTTCCACCGGCAAGGCGGAGATCGCGGCCAGGTCCATCGTGCCGTAGCGGCTCAGCCGCTTGTGCTCGGGCGCTATCGTGCCGGTGCGGTTGAGGAATTGCCACGGCGGGTCGGCCAGGATGCAGCCGAAGCTCTGGCTTTTCAAAGCGGTTAGAAGGTCCGCCGCAGGGTCGGGAGCGCTCGTCGTGGCCAATGGTCGATTGCCTCTTGCCGTGCGGTGCAGTCTACAGGGACTGTTATGGCAGGTTTGCGAAACGGATACACGCTCGCCTCGATCGGATTTCCATGAGGTCGTTGCAAGCGAACCCGTAACCAAGGGATGGGAACGATGAAGCCTTATTTGCTCGCCTTGTGCATGCTTTCCACCCCGGCCCTCGCCGCGCCGCGGACGGTCGCGATCTTCGATTTCAACATGGTCAACACGTCGCCGGCGGCGACGACGGCGGACGAGACTGCCCGGCTGCAGTCGCTTGACCGGCAGCTTCATGCGGCCCTGGCGGCGCTGGGGCGTTATGAGCCGGTCGATGTCGGACCGGTGCGCGGGGAGCTTGCCAATGTCCGGTCCATCCGCGGCTGCAACGGGTGCGAGCTGGACCTTGCGCGCAAGGCTGGCGCGGAGCTGGCGGCCTATGGCTGGGTGCAGAAGGTCAGCAACCTGATCCTGAACATCAACGTGGTGATCGAGGACGCGAAGACGGGGCAGGTGCTGAAGGCGGAGAGCGTCGATATCCGCGGCAACACCGATGAATCTTGGCGCCGGGGGCTGCGCTACCTGATCAACGAGCGCATGTTCCGCAGCGAGAACTGAGCGCCGGGCAACGGCGCCCGCTTGGGAGGATGCCGATGATCGCTCGCCGGACTTTGCTGCTGGCCTCGCTTGCTTGCGCGCGGCCGATCGTGTCGCACGCGGAGGACACACCGCTGATCCGGGTGGGCACGCTCCGGTTCGGCACGGTCGGCTGGGAGCTCGACGTGATGCGGCATCACCGGCTCGACGCGGCGGCCGGGGTGCGGGTGGCGCCGGTGGAGTTCGCGGCGTCGCAGGCGACCCAGGTGGCGCTGCAGGCGGGGCGCGTCGACGCGATCGTGCAGGATTGGCTCTGGGTGTCGCGACAGCGGAATTCAGGGGCGGATTGGACGTTCTCGCCGACCTCGGCCGCGGTGGGCGCGGTGGTGGTTCCGGCGCAGTCCCCGGTGCAGGGCGTGGAGGCGCTGCGCGGGCGGCGCCTGGGCATCGCGGGCAGCCCGCTGGACAAGAGCTGGCTGATCGTGCGCGCCTATGCCGAGAAGCGGTTCGGCCTCGACCTGGACCAAGCGGCGGAGAAGACGTTCGGGCCTCCGCCCCTGCTGCTGGAACAGCTCCGCGCCGGCCGGCTGGACGCGATGCTGACCTACTGGCCGTTCGCGGCGCGGGCCGAGGCGGATGGGATGCGGCAGGCGCTCACGGTGGAGGCGGCTTTGCAGGGGCTTGGGTTGCCGGGCGGGTTGCCGATGCTTGGCTGGGTGTTCTCGGCTGGCTGGGCCGAGCGGCACCGGGCGGGGGTACGGAAGTTTCTGACCGCGTCCGCGAAGGCCCAAGCGATCCTCGGCAGTTCGGATGCGGAGTGGCAGCGGATCGCGCCGTTGACCGGTGCGGGGAGCGAGGCCGAGCTGGCGCGGCTGCGGGCTTGGTATCGCAGCGGCATTCCCGGCCCGGCGCACGCGGAGCAGGAGCGGGGCGCGGGGCGTCTGTATGACATCCTGGCCGCGATCGGGGGGGCGGACTTGGTGGGGCGGGCCGAACATTTGGCGCCCGGCACGTTCTGGCACGGCGAAGCCGCGTCCGCTGGGTAGGGTGGCGCTCACCCGGCTGCTGCCGATCGCGTTTCTGCTGCTGATCTGGGAGGCGGCGGCGCGTTGGGGCGGGAGCCGGCTGTTCCCGCCGCCGAGCGCGGTTGTCGCGGCTATGGTCGGCGAGGCGGTCTCGGGCCAGCTTTTACGCAATCTTGCCATCACGCTCGGGCGGGTCGGATGCGCGTTCGTCATCGCGATGGCCGGGGGCAGCGCGCTCGGCATCGCGATGGGGCGGTCGCGGCGGCTCGACCTGCTGCTCGACACGCCGCTCACGATCCTGCTGAACCTGCCGGCCCTGGTGGGGATCGTGCTGCTGTATGTTTGGTTCGGGCTGAGCGAGGCGACGGCGATCGCGGCGGTGGCGCTGAACAAGCTGCCCAACACCGCGGTGACGCTGCGCGAGGGCGCGCGGACGCTGGACCCGCGTCTGGCCGAGATGGCGCAGAGCTTCCGCATGGGGCGCGGCGCCGTGCTGCGGCACGTCGTGCTGCCGCAGCTTTACCCGTATGTGTTCGCGGCCGCGCGGTCGGGGCTGGCGCTGATCTGGAAAATCGTGCTGGTGGCGGAGTTGCTGGGGCGCAGCAACGGGGTCGGGTTCCAGATCCAGGTGTTCTTCCAGCTGTTCGACGTGACCGGCATCCTGGCCTACACGACAGCGTTCGTGCTCGTCGTGCAGGTGATCGAATGGGTGTTGCTGCAGCCTCTGGAGCGGCGGGCGAACCGGTGGCGGTGATGCTTGAGGTCACGATCGAGCGGAAGCTCATGCCTGGCCAGGCGGGGGTGGTGATCGAGGGGCTGGAGTTCTCGCTCGGGGAGCGCGAGATCGTGGCGCTGGTCGGTCCGTCCGGGTGCGGGAAGACGACGTTGCTGCGGATGATCGGCGGGCTTGACCGCGACTATCAGGGGACCATCCGGTGGCCCGGCGGCGGAATGCCCCGGATCGGGACGGTGTTCCAGGAGCCGCGTCTGCTGCCCTGGCGGACGGTGTGGCAGAACATCGCGCTCGCCGCGCCGCCGGACGAGGGCGCGGCACGCGATCTGCTGGGCGCGCTGGGGCTTGCGGGGTATGAGCAGGCGTATCCGCCGTCCTTGTCGCTGGGGATGGCCCGCCGGGTGGCGATCGCACGCGCCTTCGCGATCCAGCCCGAGATCGTGCTGCTCGACGAGCCATTCGTCTCGCTTGACCCGGCAATGGCGGAGCAGGGCCGGCGCGTGCTGACGGATGCCTGGCGGCGCCATCGATGCTCGGCGATGCTGGTGACGCATGATCTGGCGGAGGCGGCGTCGCTGGCGGACCGGGTGCTTCTGCTGTCAGCAGGGCCGGCGCGGGTCGAGCGGGAATGGGTGATCCCCGGCCCGAGCCGGCGACGCGGGATCAACGAGGGGGCCCGCGTCGCGGCGTCTATGGCTACTTGAGGGTTTCGAGGTAGGCGATGACGTTCTGGCGGTCGGTTTCGCTCTTGAGGCCGGGGAAGATCATCTTTGTCCCGGGGACGACCTTGCGCGGGTCTTCGAGGTAGTGGTCCAAGGTCGCCGGATCCCAGGTGACGTCGTAGGCTTGCATGGCCTTCGAGTAGTTGTATGAGTCAATGGAATGCGAGGGACGGCCGACGACGCCGTGCAGGCTGGGGCCGACCTTGTTCTTGCCTTCCTCGACGGCGTGGCAGATGCCGCATTTACTGAAAACGACCTTGCCGGCCGCCGCGTCGCCTTCGGCACGGGCCGCGCCAGAGACCATTGCAAGAGCGGCTATCAAGGCTATCGTAAATCGGTAACGCATCGTTCCTCCTGGATCACGCCATTCCGTGGGCGCCTCAGTCCAGTATGGATCGGAAACCAGGATTGTCGAGTTCTCGCGACACCGGTGGATCATCGCGCGGCCTTCCCTCCCCACCTGTATGCAGCTAATCATGTCGCCAAGAATATTGGAGGGTTAGGACGCCATGATCGCCATCGCCGTGATGTATCCCGCGGACAGCGGGACCAAATTCGACCACGACTATTACATGCAGACGCACATGCCGATGGTGCGAGAGCGCTGGATGCCGCTCGGGCTGCAGGATACGAAGGTGATGCGCGGCATGAAGGGGCCGGATGGGGCGGCGCCGGCGTATACGGTCATGACCGTGCTGACGTTCGACTCGATGGAGAGCTTCAAGGCGGCCGGCGACCAGCACGGCAAGGAGATCTTCGGCGACATCCCGAACTTCACGGACGGCAAGCCGGTCATGCAGTTCGGCGAGGTGGCGTGATCAAGCGGCGCAGCGAGCAGGCGTGCTGCGGCGGGCGGATCGGGTTCTACAGCCATCCGTCGGAGGCGACCGGGACCGAGATGCAGTTCGCGGCGTTCATGCCGCCGCAGGCCGAGCATGGCCCGTGCCCGGCGCTGTACTACTTGGCCGGGCTGACGTGCAACGAGGAGACGTTCCCGATCAAGGCGGGCGCGCAGCGTCTGGCGGCGGAGCATGGGCTCGCGCTGGTGGCGCCCGATACCAGCCCGCGCGGGCTGAACCTGCCGGGAGAGGATGAGGGCTGGGATTTCGGGACCGGGGCCGGGTTCTACCTCGATGCGACGGCGGCGCCTTGGTCGTCGCACTACCGGATGGCGCGTTACGTGACGCGGGAGCTGCCGGGGTTGATCGAGGCCGGGTTCCCGGTCAGGGCGGACCGGCGGGGCGTGTTCGGGCACTCGATGGGCGGGCATGGCGCGTTGGTGACGGCTTTGCGGGACCCTTCGCGCTGGCACTCCGTCTCGGCCTTCTCGCCGATTGCCAATCCGGTCGCGGTCCCTTGGGGAGAAAAGGCGTTCTCGAATTATCTCGGGCCGGACCGTGCGGCCTGGGAGGAGTGGGACGCGAGCGTGCTGATGCAAAGGCATGCCTATCCGGGACCGATCCTGGTGGACCAGGGACTCGACGACCAGTTCCTGCAGGAGCAGCTTCATCCAGATGCGTTGGAGCAGGCGGCGCGCGAGTCTGGGCAGGACCTCACGCTTAGGCGGCATCCGGGATATGACCACAGCTACTGGTTCATCCAGAGCTTCATGCCCGACCACATCGCGCACCATGCGCGCGCGTTGCTGGGCGCCTGACGGTGCGCGGGGTTTTGGCGGGATTGCTGGCGGCTATAGCACTGGCAGGCATCGCCGCTGCGGCGGACCGGATGGAGTTCTGGAATCTCACGCCCAACACGATCACGTCATTGAGGCTGGCTCCGGTCGGCACGACGGCATTCGGGCCCGACCAGTGCGCCAACGACAAAGACGGGACAGTGGACCACGACGAACGGCTTCGCCTGGCTGGGGTGAAGCCGGGGCGCTATGACGTTCAGGTGACGGACGCGAAGGGACGGCAGTGCCTGGCGCGCGATATCGCGGTGGTTGGCAACAAGCGGGTTGCGTTTTCCCTGTCGGACAAAGACCTGAAAGATTGCAGCGGGCCGTGAACCGACTTGACTAACCGCAGTGCACTGACCAGTATGAAGGTCAAGAACATTTAACAAGGAGGGTTTGTCATGGCTTGGAACACGCCAGTTGTCGTCGAGATCGCCTTGGGCGCTGAGATCAATTCCTACGCCTGCGCCGACGTCAAGTAAGAGACGCTTTCGCAAATCGAAATAGCCTGCCCGGCATGACCCGCGGCAGGCTATTGTTGTTTTTGAGCGACTGGCGATGCAGGCCATCATCCTTGGCGCCGCAGCCGGCGGTGGATTTCCGCAATGGAACTCGAACGCGCCCGGATGCAGGCGCGCACGGTCCGGCCTTGGGGGGGCAGCGCCTCGCACGCAGGCCTCCGTCGTGGTCAGCGCGGATGGCTCGCGGTGGACGTTGTTGAACGCCTCTCCCGATCTACGGCAGCAGATTGAGCAGACGCCGGCGCTCCATCCGCGCCACGGGCTTCGATCCACGCCGATTGATGCCGTGGCGCTCACCGGAGGAGACGTTGACGCCATCGCCGGGTTGCTGACGATGCGGGAGCGGGAGGCGTTCAGCGTGTATGGCACGGCTCAGGTTCATGGCGTGTTGGACGCCAACCCTATTTTCGAGGTCCTGGCGCGCGATGTCGTGCGCCGCGAGGTGATGGCATTGAACGAGGCGACCGCGGTCAAGCGCTGTAGCGGCGAGGCGACCGGGCTGACCGTGACGCCGTTCGCGGTTCCTGGCAAAGTGCCGCTCTATCTTGAGCGGCCCGGCGAGACGCCGGAGCTTGGGGAAAGCGAGCAGACCGTCGGGTTGGCTGTCTCTGATGGAAAAGCCACGTTGTTCTTCGTGCCCGGCTGCGCTGGCATGACGGCGGGCCTGGCTGACCGGCTTCGAGGCGCCGACGCCGTGCTGTTCGACGGCACGCTCTGGACCGACGACGAGATGGTGCAGGCCGGGCTTGGCGCCAAGACCGGCCGGCGGATGGGGCATATGAGCGTGTCCGGTCCCGGAGGGACGATGGAGGCGTTCAAGGACCTGGGCGTGCGCCGCCGGGTCTTGCTGCATATCAACAATTCCAACCCGATCCTGCTGGACGACACGCCGGAACGGGCCGAGGCGGAGGCTGCCGGCTGGGAAGTGGCCTATGACGGCATGGAGTTGCGGCTATGAGCGACCGCAGGATGTCGTCCGGCGAGTTGCGGCAGGCGCTGCAGGCGATCGGGGACGAGCGGTATCACGACCGGCATCCGTTCCACCGCAAGCTGCATGGCGGGGAACTCGATCGCGGGCAGGTGCAGGCTTGGGCGCTCAACCGGTTCTACTATCAGAGCCGCATCCCGGCCAAGGACGCGACGTTGCTGGCCCGGTTGCCGACCGCCGACCTTCGGCGCGAATGGCGGTCGCGGCTGGTGGATCACGACGGGGCCGAGCCGGGGCAGGGAGGCGTCGCGCGCTGGCTCAAGCTGGCCGAGGGGGTCGGGCTGGAGCGGGGATACGTGGAAAGCGCCGATGCCATCCTCCCCGGGACGCGGTTCGCGGTGGATGCCTACGTGGCCTTCGTCCGCGACCGCTCGGTCTTGGAGGCGGTCGCCTCGTCGCTGACGGAGATGTTCTCGCCCGTGATCATCGCCGAGCGCGTGTCCGGGATGCTGGCCAACTATCCCTGGGTGACGCAGGAGACGCTGGCCTATTTCACCCCGCGGCTGACGCAGGCGCCGAAGGACGTGGATTTCGCGCTGGCCTACGTCGACGAGCACGCGACCACGCGGGCGTTGCAGGAGCAGGTGCTGGCGGCGCTGCGGTTCAAGTGCGACGTGCTTTGGTCGCAACTAGACGCGCTGTATTTCGCCTACGTCGAGCCGGGCTTTGTCCCGCCCGGCGCGTTCAGGCCCGAGGCGGCATGACCGGGGCGCCTGCCTTCAACCGCGGCTTCCGGCTTCGGTTCGACGCCGTGCGCGAGGCGTGGGTGGTTCTGGCGCCAGAACGGCTGTTCGTGCTCGACGCCCCGGCGGCGGAAGTGCTGAAACTGGTCGACGGCGTGCGCGACGTGCCGGGCATCGTCGACGCGCTCGCCGAGCGGTTCAATGCGCCGCGCGACACGATCGCCGACGACGTAGCGGCCATGCTGCTGAACTTGTCCGACAAGGGAGCGATCCGGCTATGAGCGCACCCGCCCGTGTTCCGCCGCCGTTGGCCCTGCTGGCGGAGCTGACCCATCGGTGCCCGCTGCAATGTCCGTACTGCGCCAACCCGGTCGAGCTGGAGCGGGCGGCGGGGGAGCTGGATACGGCGTCCTGGCTGCGCGTGCTGGATGAAGCGGCGGCGCTGGGCATCCTGCAGGTGCACTTCTCGGGCGGGGAGCCGACGGCGCGGCGGGATCTGCTCGACTTGGTGCGGCGGGCGGCGGCTGGCGGGCTTTATAGCAACCTGATCACCGCCGGGGTTACGCTGACCGAGGCGTCGCTCAAGGCCTTGGCGGATGCCGGGCTCGATCATGTTCAACTTAGTTTCCAGGATGCGGAGGCGAGGAACGCCGACCGCATCGGCGGCTATCGCGGCGGGCACGCGAAGAAGCTGGCCGTGGCGGGGCTGATCCGTGCGGCCGGGCTGCCGCTCACGGCCAACTTCGTGGTGCACAAGCAGAACCTCGGGCGGCTGCCGGAGATGCTCGCGCTCGGGGAGGCGCTGGGGGCGAGCCGGATCGAGATCGCGCACGTGCAGTATTACGGCTGGGCGCTGGCGAATCGCGATGCGCTGATGCCGACGCGGCGGCAGCTCGAGGAGGCCACCGCGGCGGTGGAGGATGCGCGCATCCGCTTGCGCGGGCGGATCACGGTCGATTACGTGGTGCCGGATTACCATGCCGCCCGGCCCAAGGCGTGCATGGGCGGGTGGGCGCAGCGGATCATCAACGTCACGCCGGCTGGCCTGGCGCTGCCTTGCCATGCCGCGGAAACATTGCCGGGGTTCGCCTTCCCATCGGTTCGCGAAGCTTCGCTCGCGTCGATCTGGCAGGAGGACCCCGGTTTTGCCCGGTTCCGCGGCACGGCTTGGATGCCGGAGCCCTGCCGGTCGTGCGAGCGCAAGGAGATCGATTGGGGCGGATGCCGCTGCCAGGCATTCGCGCTGACCGGGGACGTCGCCGCGACCGATCCGGCCTGCGCGTTGTCGCCGGATCATCACCTGATGGCGGATGCGGTGCGAGAGGCTGGTGTGGCGGCGCCGGCGCTTGTCTATCGCCGGATCCGTAGCCCGGCGCCCGTCGCGTGAGGCGGCGGGAGGCGATCCTACTTTCGGCCGCGGCGTGCCTCTGCCCGGTGCGGGCTCAAGCGGCTGAGCCGTTCGCGATGACGGAGGCGGCGCCCGGCATCCATGTCCGGCAAGGGGCGCACCAGGAGGCGACGGCGGCCAACGAGGACGGGATCGCCAATATCAGCTTCGTCGTCGGACGGACCGCCGTCGCGGTGATCGACCCCGGCGGCAGCCGCGTGGATGGCGAGCGGCTGCGGGCGTCGATCCGGGCGTCGACGGCGTTGCCGATCCGCTACGTGGTCATGACGCACCTGCACCCGGACCACGTGTTCGGCGCGGTGGCGTTCGCGGCTGACAAGCCCGTGTTCGTCGGCCATGCGCGGATGGAGGCGATGCTGGTCCAGCGCGGCGAGTTCTACCGCAACCGGCTGGCCGACGTGCTGGGCATCGAGGACGCGGGCGACTACGAGAAGCCGACGATGCTGGTCTCGGATACGGCCGCGATCGACCTGGGCGGCCGCGTGCTGCATCTGACCGCGTTCCAGACGGCACACACCGACAACGACCTGTCGGTGCTCGACGCGGCAAGCGGGACGTTGTTCACCGGCGACCTGTTGTTCGTCGACCGGGTTCCGGCCTTGGATGGCAGCATCCTGGGATGGCTTGCCGCGTTGCAGCGTCTGAAAGCGATGTCGGCGCGGGCGGCGGTGCCGGGCCACGGGCCGGCGCTCGTGCCGTGGCCGGCGGCGGCGGCGGACGAGGAGCGGTATCTGACGGGTCTCGTCCGCGGCATCCGGGCCATCATCGCGGAGGGCGGGGACATCGAGCAGGCGGTGGCCACGGTGGGGCAGACGGAGCGGGACCGCTGGCTGCTGTTCGACGACTATAATGGACGCAATGTCACGACGGCCTACAGCGAGTTGGAATGGGAGTGATGCCATGAAAGCGCTTATCCTGGCCTGCGGCCTCGGGCTGCTGGCCTGCCTGCCCGCACGGGCGACGGAGGACGATGCGGACCGGGCCGCGCGCTGGCAGGACCTGCGCCAGGCAGTGTTCGGCGAGAAGACGCTTGCCGACGGGGCCGGGGTGATCAGCCTGGAGGCGCCGTCGCGGGCGCAGGACGCGGCGCTCGTGCCGATCACGGTCACGACCGATCCGGCCGGCGGCGGCGCGGGCGGGAAGATCAAGGCGGTTTATGTCCTGGTTGACGGGAACCCGTCCCCGCTGGCCGGCATCTTCCATTTCGGGCCGCTGGCCGACCCGCATGTGCTCAAGACCCGCGTGCGGGTGGACCAGTACACGCTGATGCACGCGGTGGCGGAGACGGAGGACGGGAGGCTGTTCGTGGCCGAGCGGTTCGTCAAGGCGGCGGGCGGATGCTCGGCGCCGTCGCTGAAGGACCCGAAGCTGGCGATGTCGCGGATGGGCAAGATGCGGCTCCGCACTGAGGGCGAGGCGGCGTTCGGGGACGACCGCACGACGACGGTGCAGCTCCTGATCAGCCATCCGAACAACAACGGCATGCAGGTCGACCAACTGACGCACAACTACATCCCGGCCCGTTTCATCCAGGATATCGACGTGAATTATCAAGGCCAGCAGGTCTTCACGCTGGAGGCCGATATCTCGCTGAGCGAGGACCCGGCGATCACCTTCGGGTTCACTCCGGCCGGACCGGGGACGCTTAGCGTGAAGGTTGACGACAGCACCAAGGCCACGTTCGAGCACGCCTTCCAGTTGCCGCCCGGCCGGAGTTAGGCCAAGGTCACGATGACGACTTGAAACGGAGGTTATGCAAATAATGAAACAGCTTCTATTTGCCGCGCTTGCCTCGACCGCTCTGTTGGGCGGCGCGGCGCTGGCGCAGGCGCCCGGGACCACGTCCGGACCGGCTGCCGGCAGTCCGACCACGCTTGGGACGGGTGGACAGACGCCGGCTGTCGGCGCGCAGACCGAGCCGTTGCGCAACAATGGCGGGCGGGCGATGACCGGCGAGCACAAGGGGCAGCGCGGCGGGGCGACGGCGGACAAGTCCAAGCCGAATGGCAAGCGTGGCAAGGCCCGCAGCAGTCATGCGAAGGCCCATAAGCAGGGACCTGCCACGGAGTAGGTCGAGGCGATTCGGCAACTTGCGCTTGTTGCCAACGCCATTAATAGTGGCAAATACCGAAACAAATTGAGCCAGGCAATCTGGCCGGGAGGAAACGATGTCAAGTGCGATTCATATTCATCCGGCCGTCGACGATGGGCTGAAGCCCGGCCAGGAGGGTTTTGCCGGTGGCGTGCTGACGTGCCACTGCAGCGACAGGCCGGTTAAGGTCGAGGTCGGCGCGCAGGTCGCGCACAATCACGTTTGCGGCTGCAGCAAGTGCTGGAAGCCGGAGGGGGCGACGTTCTCGATGGTGGCCGTCGTGCCGCGGGACAAGGTTCGCGTTGCCGAGAATGAGGACAAGCTGGAGGTGGCCGATGCCTTGGCGGCGATCCAGCGGCATCGTTGCAAGGGCTGCGGCGTGCATATGTTCGGGCGGATCGAGAACCAGTCGCACCCATTCTACGGGCTTGATTTTGTTCATCCCGAGCTTTCGCCCGAGCCGGGCTGGGCGCCGCCGGAGTTTGCCGCCTTCGTGTCCTCGATCATCGAGACCGGCACGTCGCCGGAGCAGATGGATGGTGTGCGGTCGCGGCTGAGGGATATCGGCCTGCCGCCGTATGATTGCCTCTCGCCGCCGCTGATGGACGCGATCGCGACCCATGTTGCGAAGGCCGCGTACGCCTAGGCCGCGTAGAGGCCTAATTTTGCAAACCGAGCGGGCGACTGGCTCGGTCCGGGTCAGCCGCCGGGGCATGGGTGCGACGGTTGCGTTTTTGCTGGCGAATTGGCGGCGGCACGCGCGGGCTGCCGATTTCACGCGAGAGTCGCTGGCTGCCTTGCTTGAGCAGGGCGCCAAGGCCGACCTATCCGGGAGCTCGCTGGCAGGGCTTGACCTGAACAGGCTCAATTTCAGCGGCGCCAACCTGCAAGGGGCCGATCTTTCGGGCGCGAACCTGTTTTCGGCCAAGTTCGAGGGCGCGGACCTGTCCGGCGCCGACCTGTCCGGCGCAAACATGGCGATCATGAACGTGATCCGCGCCAATCTCACGGACGCCCGGATGATCGGCGCGCAGATGTTCGGGCTGGTGACGTCGAGCACGCTGCAGGCTTCGGCGAAAGAGGCGCCGGTGATGCGCGGGGCGAACCTGTCCGGCGCCCGGCTGGTGTCGCGGCTCGGTTTTGCCGACCTGCGCGGGGCCAACTTGTCGGGGGCACGGATGAGCGCCGACATGACGAACCAGTCGATGGGATTGCTTCGGGCGGAGTTCCAGAGCGCTGACCTGTCCGGGGCGAATTTGGAACGGGCGGAATTGGGGAACGCGTTGCTCCGGTTCGCCAACTTGACCGGCGCGAACCTGCGCCATGCTTACCTGTATCGAGCCGACTTCATCGGCGCGAACCTGACGGGCGCGGACCTGACCGGCGCCGATGCGGCCGGGGCGGATTTCAAGTCGGCCCAACTCTCGGGGGCGATTGGATTGGACGAGGTGAAAGGTTTGGATCGAACCCGGTCTCGTTGAGCGTGGAGCGGCGGCGCGGCCGCTTAGGGCTTATTTTGCTTTGCAGCTTCATCGGCATGCCGACGCACTGTTTGCCGATGCTGCCCTTACTACCCGCCGTAAAAGGCGTCGCGCAGGGCGGACCAGCTTGCTTGATCCGGCGCGCAGATCAGGCAGCCGTTCGTCTCGCCCGGCGTGTAGGCGCTGCCGTCCAGGCGGGCCGAGTATCCGCCTGCCTCCCGATGCAGCAGGACCCCGGCCGCATGATCCCACGGCAGCAGCCGGTGATAGACCGCATAGTCGCACGAGCCGGCGGCGAGCATCCGGTATTGGTGGGCGGCGCAGCGGTAGTCCCAGGCGGCGGCCACGCGGGGCAGGCGGGCGCAGAACTGGCTGCGGCGAGACTCCGGCAGGTAACGCCAGGAGACGCTGCCGGCCATTGACCCGGCCGGACCCGGGACCGAGACCTGAAGGGTTTGGCGCGCCCCGTCGGCCCGCTCCATCCAGGCCCCGTGCCCCGACAGCGCGACGGCGGTATCGTCGCCGACCGGGTCGTGGATGATCGAGCCGATGGTTCGGCCGTGCTCGACCACGGCGACGATCACCCCGAACAGGGGCAGCCCGGCAGCAAAGTTCGCCGTTCCGTCAACCGGATCGACGACGAAGCAGAGCGGGTCGACGCCGACGCGGCCGAGCAAGGCCGGGTCTCGGGTGGCGGCTTCCTCGCCGACGACCGTGGCGCCGGGGAACATTCGCAGCAACCCGGCGCCGAGACGTTGCTCGGCCTGTTCGTCGGCTATGGTGACGAGATCGAGCGGGCCGGATTTGGCCGCGACCTCGCCCGCCGCGAGGTTTCGAAAGCGCGGCATGATCTCGCTGCGCGCGACGGCACGGACGAGCTGGACGATGTCGCGCAGTTGCGGTTCGGAGAGCATCAGGCGCCGCGCTCGAAACGGGCGCGGTTGGCGGGCAGCAGGCGGGCGCGGACGTGGATGCCGTCTTCGGCGTCCTCGCGTTCCAGAATTTCGCCGTGCTGGTAAAGCCAGGCGATGCGGGCGCCGTCCGAGGGCGGCAGAACATAGTCGGCGACATCCATGCCGGCGGAGATCTGGCGATCGACGGCCTGCTGCAAGTCGGGCAACCCCTCTCCGGTGATCGCCGATACGGCCACCGCGCCGTCGCGTTCCGGCACGTTGCCCGGGCCGCCGAGCAGGTCCGCCTTGTTGAGCACCTCCACGGTGCGGCTCGGCCAGGCGGCGTCCAGCGTTCCGTCGCGCACCATGCCTTCCAGCACCTGGACGACATCGGCGCGCTGGGCGGCGCTGTCGGGGTGGGCCACGTCGCGGACATGAAGGATGACGTCGGCCTCGGCGACCTCCTCCAGGGTGGCGCGGAAGGCGGCGACCAACTCGGTGGGCAAGTCGCTGATGAAGCCGACGGTGTCGGACAGGATGACCCGGCGGCCGGAGGGCAGGTCAAGCCCGCGCATCGTCGGGTCGAGGGTGGCGAAGAGCTGATCTTCGGCGTGGACTGCGGCGCCGGTGAGCGCGTTGAATAGGGTGGATTTGCCGGCGTTGGTGTAGCCGACCAGGGCGACGATGGGGTACGGGACGCGGCTGCGGGCGTTGCGGTGCAGCCCGCGGGTGCGGCGGACGCCTTCGAGTTCCTTCTTGAGCCGCACGATGCGGTCGCCGATCAGGCGGCGGTCGGCCTCGATCTGGGTCTCGCCGGGGCCGCCGAGGAAGCCGAAGCCGCCGCGCTGGCGTTCGAGGTGGGTCCAGGAGCGGACGAGACGGCTGCGCTGGTATTCGAGGTGGGCCAGCTCGACTTGAAGCGAGCCTTCCCGGGTGGTGGCGCGCTCGCCGAAGATGTCGAGGATGAGGCCGGTGCGGTCGATGACCTTGCAATCCCAGGCGCGCTCCAGGTTGCGTTGCTGCACCGGGCTGAGCTGGGCGTCGACGACGGCGACGGCCACCTCTTCGGCCTTGACCGACTGGGCGACGGTCTCGATCTGCCCCTCGCCCATGAGCGTGGAGGACCGGCGCGCGCGCAGCGGCAGGATGGCGGTATGGACGGCGACGAGGCCGATCGAGGAGGCGAGGCCGACGGCTTCGGCAAGCTGCGCCTCGGCCGCCCGGGAGCCGTCCTGCCGGTTGGGTTTCTCCCAGGGCAGGACGACGGCCGCGCGGGTGGGCGCGGCGGCGGCGTTACGCGAGTGCTGGGGCAGCGACTGGCTCCTGGCTGGCGGGCATCTCGGCTTTTGCCGGGTCGAAGAGCTGGATCGGCGCGCCGGGCATGACCGTGCTGATGGCGTGCTTGTAGACGAGCTGGGTGTGGCCGTCGCGGCGGAGCAGCATGGAGAAGTTGTCGAACCAGGTGATGATGCCCTGAAGCTTGACGCCGTTGACCAGGAAGACGGTTACCGGGGTCTTGGCCTTGCGGACATGATTCAGGAAAACGTCCTGCACGTTCTGGGATTTGTCGGCCACGTATCGTGTCCTTCTTGTTGTCCGCTCCTGGCTTGGGCCTGGGGCGGAAGGTTAACCCGCCTCATTCGGGCGGCATGGGGGAATTTAGCGAAGCGCTGGCTGAGGGCAAGCGGGGCCGTCGCTAACCGATGGGTTCTGGCGCAAAGCCCGCTCCAGACGTCATGCAGCGACCGAGCCAGCGCGCCGATATCGTGCAGGCGCTGAGCGCGCGACGCTGGACGCCGCCCGGCCCTATATGACCTGGCCCATGAGCACGACCCCGTGTCTCCGAGACTGGGTCAGCAAAGACAGCCGCTTTCACAGGCCGGCGCTCCATTCAACGGCCCGATGCGTAGATGGCTACCTGATCCGCTGGGCGAGGAATACGCTCAAACGGTTGCGCCCACGGGCAAAGGGCGCATTCGCGCAGTGGCCCTTGCTGCCGCGCGTATTGCCGGCGCCGGCCTAGTGCGCCGCCCCCCAACTCGCGCCAATGCCCGTCTCGACCACGAGCGGCACGGAAATCGCAGCCGCCCCCTCCATGACCTCGCGGGCCACCCGCGCCGTATCCGCCGCCTCGGCGTCGGGCGCCTCGAACAGCAGCTCGTCGTGCACTTGCAGCAGCATGCGCGAGGACAGGCCGGCGTCGCGCAGGGCGGCGGGCAGGCGGACCATCGCTGTCTTGATGATGTCGGCGCCCCCGCCTTGCAGCGGGGCGTTGATCGCCTGGCGTTCGGCGTAGGCGCGGCGTTGCGGCAGCTTCTCCTTGATGCCGGGCACCCAGCAGCGGCGGCCGAAGGGGGTCAGGACATAGCCGTGGATGCGGGCCTCTTCCTTGGTGCGGTCCATGAAGGCGCGGATGCCGGGATAGCGCCGGAAATAGGCGTCGATGTAGAGCTTGGCCTCGCCGGGCTCGATGGAGAGCTGGCGGGCAAGGCCGAAGGCGCTGATGCCGTAGATGATGCCGAAGTTGATCGCCTTGGCCCGGCGGCGCGTGGCGGCGTCCATGCCGGCCATCGGCACGCCGAACACCTCGGAGGCGGTGCGGGCGTGGATGTCCTGGCCGGTGGCGAAGGCCTCCTTCAGGGGGGCGATGTCGGCGACGTGGGCCATGAGGCGCAGCTCGATCTGGCTGTAGTCGCAGGAAACCAGGACGTGGCCCGGCTCGGCGATGAAGGCTTGGCGGATGCGCGCGCCCTCCTCGGTGCGGATCGGGATGTTCTGCAGGTTGGGGTCGGTGGAGGAGAGGCGCCCCGTGCTGGTGATGGCCTGGGCGAAGCTGGTGTGGACGCGGCCCGTCTCGGGGTTGATCTCCTGCACCAAGGCTTCGGTGTAGGTGGAACGCAGCTTGCTGAGCTGGCGCCAGTCGATGATGCGGGCGGGCAGCTCGTGGCCCTGGTCGGCGAGGGACTGCAGGACGGAGACGTCGGTGCCCCAGGCGCCGCTGGCCATGCGCTTGCCGCCCGGGAGCCTCATCTCGTCGAACAGGATCTCGCCGAGGGCCTTGGGGCTGCCGAGGTTGAAGGCGCGGCCGGCGAGGGCGTGGATGCCGGTCTCCATCACGCCCATGCGCTCGGCGAAGTCGGCGGACATGCGGCGGAGTTCCTGTTCGTCCACCTTCACGCCGGCCTGTTCCATGTCCATGAGCACGGGAATGAGGCGGCGTTCCTGCTGTTCATAGAGGGCGAGGCTTTGGCTGGGGCGCAGGCGGGGGCGGAGCGCGTGCCAGAGGCGGAGGGCAACGTCGGAGTCCTCCGCGCCGTAGTTGGTGGCGGCCTCGATCGGGACCTCGGCGAAGGGGATGCGGTTGCGTCCTGTGCCGGTGACGCTGTCGTAGCTGATGGGCTTGTGGCCGAGGTGCCGGACCGAGAGTTCATCGAGGCCGTGGCCGTGCAGGCCGGCGGCTTGGGCGTAGGAGATCAGCATGGTGTCGTCGACCGGGGCGATGCCGTGCAGGCCGGCGCGGGCGAGGACCAGGGCGTCGTATTTGGCGTTATGGGCGATCTTCAAGACGGCGCGGTCTTGCAGCAGGGGGGCGAGGGCGGCGAGGACGGTTTGCGGGTCGAGCTGCTGCAGCGGGGGCGGCGCGTCGGGGACCGGGGCGTCGAGGGTGGCTTGGCCGTCGGTGGGCTTGTTGCGGTGGCGGAGCGGGATGTAGCAGGCGCGGTTCGGGGCGGTGGACAGCGAGAGGCCGACGAGGTTGGCGCGCATGGCGTCGAGGCTGTCGGTCTCGGTGTCGAAGGCGACGACGCCGGCGGCGCGGGCTTCGGCGATCCACTCGGCGAGGCGAGCTTCGATGGCGACGCATTCGTAGGGGCCGAAGGGAGGTTGCTCCGCGGCGCTTGCCTCGGTTTGCGGGTCAGGAGGCGGGGCAGGGGACGGGGCAGGGACGCCGCCGTCGAGGCCGAGGCGGGCGGCGGTGCTGCGGAAGCCCATGTGCAGCAGCCAGGCAGTGAGGGCAGGGCGGTCCGGCTCCTTGGCGCGCAGGGCTTCGAGCGGCATGGGCAGGGGAACGTCGCAGACGAGCTCCACCAGCTTGCGGCTGATGCGGGCGGCTTCCGCGTGCTGGATGAGCATGTCGCGGCGCTTGCTGGGCTTCATGCCCGGCGCCGCTTCGAGCACGGCCTCCAGGGCGCCGAACTCCTGGATGAGCTGGGCGGCGTTCTTGGGACCGATGCCGGGGACGCCGGGGATGTTGTCCACACTGTCGCCCATCAGGGCCTGGACTTCGATCACCTGGTTGGGCGGGACGCCGAACTTTTCCATGACCTCGGCCGGGCCGATGGCCTTCTGCTTGATCGGGTCCTGCATGGCGACGCGCTCGTCCACGAGCTGCATCAGGTCCTTGTCGGAGGAGACGATGGTGGTGCGGAAGCCGGCCTCGGTGGCGGCGCGGGCGTAGCTGGCGATGAGG
This sequence comes from Acetobacteraceae bacterium, assembly GCA_965217935.1. Taxonomy (GTDB): domain Bacteria; phylum Pseudomonadota; class Alphaproteobacteria; order Acetobacterales; family Acetobacteraceae; genus JBBROS01. The sequence goes on from OZ244581.1 coordinate 3,861,142, forward strand.
TCGTCGGCCTCGAACATGTCGAGCTCGATGGCGGGGACGCCGAAGGCGGCGGTGGCGTCGCGCACCAGGGCGAATTGCGGGACGAGTTCGGGCGGGGGCTCGGGGCGCTGGGCTTTGTATTTGTCGTAGAGGTCGTTACGGAACGTGGTGCGCCCGGCGTCGAATACGACGGCGATGTGGGTGCCTTCGTGGTTCTGTAGCAGGCGGCCGAGCATGTTGCTGAAGCCGAACACGGCGTTGACCGGGACGCCGCCCGGCCCGTTCATCGGCGGCAGGGCGTGGAAGGCGCGGAAGATGAAGCCCGAGCCGTCAATCAGGATCAGATGCGGGCTGGCGCCGCTGGCGTCGGGCATTCAGTGGCCGGTCATGTCGCCGGCGCCTTCGTTGAGGACGAAGATGCGGGAGCAGTAGGGGCAGAAGGTCTGGCGGTCGTCGATGTGCAGCCAGACGCGGGGATGGCCGAGAGGGCCTGTGCCGCCGTCGCAGGCGACGGTGCGGCTGTCGACGTATTGGGTCTCGGGGGTGCCGCGAGCGGGGGTGGGCGTGTCGGCGCCGAATGGCATGTCGTTCTCGATAGCGTTGGGGCAGGGGGCATGATACCCGTGCCCGCCGTGAGTTCAACCGTGCCGGGCTGGATCTGCCGCCTTCTCCTTCTCGTGTTGCTGGCGTCGTGCGCGGGCGTGCCGAAGTTCGGCGTGCCGGTGACGCCGGTGCCGGCCTCGTTGCGGACGGCGGACGACGTGTTCACGATGCCGGACGGGGCGCAGTTGCCGGTGAAGACCTGGACGCCGATCGGGGCGCCCCGGGCGGTCGTGCTGGCGCTGCATGGGTTCAACGACAGCCGGGATGCGTGGGACTTGCCGGGGCCGACGCTGGCGCTGGCGGGGATGGCGGTGTTCGCGCCGGACCAGCGGGGGTTTGGGGCGGCGCCGGACCGGGGGTTCTGGCCCGGGGCGCACGTCCTGGCCGACGATGCGGCGGCGATGCTGGAGACGCTGCGGCTGCGCTATCCGGGCGTGCCGCTGTATGCGATGGGGGAGAGCATGGGTGGGGCCGTGCTGATGACGCTCGCGGGCCGGGCGCGGGCGCCGGCGGTGGACGGGTGGGTGTTGCTGTCGCCGGCGGTTTGGGGGCGCAAGCAGATGGGGATCGCGCTCAGCAGCGGGCTTTGGGTGGTTTCAAGCACGCTGCCCGGGCTGAGCGTGACCGGGGCGGAGATCCCGCTTGAGATCAAGGCGAGCGATAACCGCGAGGCGTTGCTTAAGCTGGCGCGCGATCCGTTGACGATCCGGCGGACGCGGTTCGACACGCTGCGCGGGCTTGCGGACCTGATGGACGACGCGCAGGCGGCGGCGGCGCGGCTGCATGGCCGGGTGCTCGTGCTGTATGGCGCGGAGGACCACGTGGTGCCGGATGACGCGGCGGCCCGGGCTTGGGCGAAGATGCCGCGGGGGACGCGGTTCGGGTTTTACCGGCATGGGTATCACTTGCTGCTGCGCGACCTGGACCGGGCCGCGCCGACGGGGGACGTGATCTCGTGGATCGAGCGGCCCGGGGCGTGGTTGCCGTCCGGGGCGGACCTTGCGGCGGCGGGCTGGGAGGCTGCGCATCACTGAAGGGTTTGCAATGCGCTGCGGGAGGGGTATTAAAGGGGCGCGGGACCCGTAGCTCAGCTGGATAGAGCGTTGCCCTCCGAAGGCTGTCAACAGCTTCGGCGCTCCCCTAAATTCATCAGCGTGGCTAGGTACTTAGCGCAGGCTTCCCGGACGTCCCGCAGGTTTGAACTTGCTGGTGCAACCACATTGCAACCAAGTGGCTGGCGGTCTCGCGTTCCGGCGGGTAGCCCCCGCAGCTCGATGCGGGTTTGGTGGAATTGGTAGACGCGCCGGATTCAAAACGGCTCAAAAAGGGGTATGTGTTGGTTCTAGAGGATTTATTTTTTCTAGCGTGAATACAGGCGCTTAGCCACCTGCTGGATGGGTCTCCCCAAACGGGCCAAAATCGGCTAGGAGCCACATAGGAGCCAAGCGGCTCGATGCGGGTGTGGTGGAATTGGTAGACGCGCCGGATTCAAAATCCGGTTCCGCAAGGAGTGCCGGTTCGACCCCGGCCACCCGCACCAAACTTGAAGGTTCCGGCCGCTGGGTCGTCCGCAGGTCGCATCCCAACGCGGATCACCTTTCGGAGAGGCATTCAATCAACGCGTCCAAGGCTTCGCGGGACGTGGCTACCTGAGACTCCGTCAGGCTGCTTGCCAAGTGGGCGGACCGAAGACGCCGCCTACATGAAGTCGCGCCCGGGCTATGTCTCGACCCAGCTCCTCCGGGCGGTCGGCGACAGCTACGCTTACGTGAATGTGGCGGTTTGGGAGTCGGTCGAAGCGTTCCGGGAACCATTTTCCGATCCCATGTTCCGCGCGAGACTTGAAGATTATCCGTCTTCCGCTGTCGCGTCGCCACACCTATTCAAGCGCGTGGCGGTGCCCGGTATTTGCGTCGCCTGACCGGGCCAGACTCCTGGAGCGAAACGGCCCTGCTCAACTCGGTTCGGAGGCCAACGTGGAATCACAAGCTTGGGAGACAGATGGATTTGCGAGAGCGACCATCCACCAGGCGGTCGGCAGCAGACTGCGCGTCGTGCAGTTCCGCGGCGGCGACATCACCTACGATAGCGACGACGTTCTAATCCTAAGCATGGGGCTGACCGCGACGCACACGCTCGAGTATGTAACCGGCGGTGTCCGCGCGAGCGTGGTCCCGCTGATCGGCCGGTTTGGGATGATGACCCCAGGGCGCAAGTTCAGGATCAGCCTGGGCGGCAATTGCCGGGTTCTTCAGCTGGTGCTGCCGCGATCGCTTCTCACGAGCTGGACCGCGGAGGATCACGAGGTTGAGGGCGAGCGCGTAGAGATCGCATGGGGCCACACCTTGGATGATCCTCATGTCAGCCGGCTGCTCTGCGCTGCGCTCGCCGCTGGCCCCCAACAGGAAGCAATGCCGCTGCGGCTTCTGACGACGCGACTCGTCAAGCGCTTCTCGCCGCAAGCTCCCATTGCCCAGGCCCGCGGCGGCTTACCCTTGCATAAGGTCAGGCAGGTCATAGAGCGAATAGAGGACAGTCCGGCGCGAATGCCCACTGTCGAGGAACTCGCGCGCTGCGTGTCGGTGAGCCCATTTCATTTCGCGCACCAGTTCCGGAGGTCGGTAGGCCGACCACCTCACCGGTTCATGATTGAGAGAAAGGTGTCTCGGGCCGTAGCGTTGCTCGGCGAGACTAAGCTTTCGGTTGCCGAGATTGCCGCCCATTGCGGCTTTGCGCACACGAGTCATCTCTCCCGCCAGTTCAATCGCATCTTGGGTCAATCGCCGGCAAAACTTCGTCAAGCGATCCAGCTCTGACCGTCGTCCTACCGATCGCTCGACTTAATCAGCCACTGTCGAAGAGGCGCGGGTGCCGGCGTCAATTCGGCTTGCAGAGCACATCGACATAGTCATCCGGCGATGCCGGGGCGCGTCTCGCCGACGATCGTCCGAGCTGCAGGGCGATTTGAGCAGGATCGTGCTGCTTGAGAGTCGCGAGACGGAGTTCTTCCGTGTCGTGGGGCGATGCATGGCTCCGGGGGCGTCCGATAGGGACGTCTGCTGTCACCGGTTGGCGAGTTGGCGGCGGCGGCACTGTCTCGCGCGGCTCGGCGATACAATGGAGGTGGCGATGAAGTTCGTTCAGACGATCGGAAACAAGGTGCGGGGACCGCAGCTACGCAAGTCGGAGCGAGCGTTGTGACCGCTCCGTTTGACTTCGTGATCATCGGCGGTGGCTCGGCCGGGTGCGTTCTCGCGAACCGATTGAGCGAGAGCGCTGATCGTTCGGTGCACCTGATCGAGGCCGGCCCCGCCTATTCCCCCGATGGCTATCCCGCCGACCTGACCGGTCCGGGGGTGGCAATCGAGCCGGGCCGGACTTGGGGCTACCTGAGCGTGCCCGGTAGGATCGGGCATGCGATCGCGGCGCACGCGGGCAAGGTTCTGGGCGGTGGTTCCGCGATCAACGGCGGCATATCGAGAAGGGCCAGACCCAGCGACTTCGCGAACTGGAGCGGCCACAGCTTGCCCGAATGGTCCTGGCCGCGGGTGCTTCCCGCGTACAAGGCGCTCGAGAAAAGCGACATCGACAATGCCGAATGGCACGGCAGGACTGGCCCCTGGCCGATACCCCACACGGCGGCCGATGCGCTCACTCCGACCGTGCGCGCCTTCATCGATGGGGCGATGGCGGATGCGTCGCTGGCATGGATCGACGATTTCAACGGCCCACGTCAGCACGGTGTCGGTGCCGAGATGAAAAACATCGTTGGCGGGCGCAAGGCGAACGCTTCAACGGTCTTCTTGAACAATGAGGTGCGGGCGCGCGCCAACCTCTCCATACGCGCCGACACACTTGTCGACCGGATCGAGGTTCAGGACCGGGAGGTCCGGGGCGTCCGGCTGGCTGGTGGCGAGACGGTTCTCGCGCGCACCGTCATCGTTTCCGCGGGCGTCTATGGCAGCCCGTCAATCCTGCTGCGTTCGGGCATCGGGCCGGCTGGGCACCTCGAAGGGCTCGGTATCCCGGTGGTGGTCGACCTGCCTGTCGGCGAGCGGCTCCAAGACCAACCGATGTTTACCCTCTCCTATGTGCTTTCGCGCGACGCGCCCGACCGGCTTCCCGCTGGCGCAGGCCTGGTGTGGACCCAATCGTCGCTGGCGCGGGGCGACGAGCTCGACCTCGAGCTGTCGGTGTCGGTTCAGCCCGACCTCGACGATCGCGGACTACCGATCCGCACGTTGCGTATCTGGGCCTGTGTGGTCGCGCCGCGCGGCAGCGGCACGGTTCGTCTGAAAAGCACTGACCCGAATGTGACGCCGCGCATCGACTACGCATTGCTCGCTCACGAGGACGATCAGGTTCGCCTGCGCGAGGCGGTGGTCATGGCCAGGCGGATCATATCGACCCCGCCGTTGGCCGCCATGATCGACGTTGAACTGAGCCCTGGCCCGCTGGCGGACACGCCGGCTGGCCTAGACGAAGTGCTGCACGCGGGTGCCATGACCTTCTATCACGCCACCTCAACCGTGCCGATGGGTGGTGAAGGCGATCCCGGGGCGGTCGTCGACGCGGTCGGCGCTGTGCGTGGGCTGACCGGCCTCTACGTAGTGGACGCCTCTATCATACCGGAAGCCATGTCTGTTCCGGTGAACCTGACAACGATGATGATGGCCGATCGCATCGGACGCAGGTTGCTCTCGGGATCCTTCGACAATTGAACCTCGTCGGGCAGATGCGTCTGACCGCCTGTCTTGAGGCTGAGGCAGCCGGACTCGCCCGGAGCGGGCCGCCCGTTCTACGGGACCTCCTAGTGGTGGAGCTGCGACGTGAACAATGAATTGAATGCGAAGGTGGTCTGCCCGCCATATCACGTGCAGTCGACGGCGAGAGAGTCGCGCGACGGCTTTCCTTACTTCCGCCATCACGACTCCATAGCCGCCCTGTGGTCGGGGAAATGGCGGGAGCCGTGCGCGGCGGGCGTTTATCCGTTCACCGACGCGAACGTAGTAGACTTTGATCCTATCTTCGCCGAGCTGGTGGAGGTCTCGGGAGACGACGCAGCGTTCCTGAGCCGGCCGGACGACTATGTGGTGCCGTTCCTTTCGGCCGGCGACGACCTGGCGGCGCGCGCTGAGGCGGCGGCGGTCAGGGGCGACGACGCGGCCGCAAAGGACTTGTTTCTGCGCGCTGCAGCGGTCTACCGGATCGGCCGCTTCCCGATAAACAGGTCGCCGCTGAGCCAGCAGGCCTGGACGCGCGGGAAGGCGGCCTACGAGCGAGCTGGGCCGCTTCTCGATCCCCCAAGTTCATCCCTTTTCATCCCCTTCCGCCGCGCGAGTGCCGCCGCCGGCGACAACGAGATCGACATCCCGGCGTATCTGCGGATGCCGAAGGGTGAGAGACCGGCGGCCGGCTGGCCCGTGGTGCTGTTCATATGCGGACTCGACGCCTACCGGACGGACCACACGCCCCGCACGCAGGCCCACGTCGACCGAGGCTACGCGACTCTAAGCATCGAAATACCTGGCACCGGAGACTGTCCGGCGGCGCCGTCCGATCCGGAGTCGCCGGACCGGCTGGTGGGCAGCGTCCTCGACTGGATGTCCGCCGTCGCCCCGGCTTACGGGTTGGACGCGGGCAAGGTGGTCGCGAGAGGGATCAGCACGGGCGGGTATTACGCCTTCCGCGCCGCTCACGTGCATGCCGATCAATTGTTCGCTGCGGTGGCGCAGGGCGGCGGGTGCCACCACATGTTCGACCCTGCGTGGATCGGCGCCCAGAACCAGATGGAATATCCTTTCGCGCTGGCGGAGGCGCTGGCCTACAAGTTCGGCTACCGCGACGCCGATCCCGCCACGGCAATCGATCGTTACGCGGCGGACAGCGGGCGCTTCAGCCTGGTCACTTCGGGGCTTATCGGGACGCCCACCTGCAGGCTCCTCTGCATCAACGGGATGGAGGACTCGATCTTTCCGATCGAAGACACGCTGATCGTCGCGACGCAGGGCGACGCGAAAGATTTGGTCGCCCGTGGGGACCGCGGGCACATGGGCAACCCTGGTGCGGAGGAAGTCGTCTACCGCTGGATAGACGACGTCATCGCAGGCAGACCGTGAGCGGCACGACGGATGGAAGGTGCGGCGTTGGGCTCCGTCCCGCACCTCCGCCAAGGCTGGCTTGCACGGGTTGTCTGAGACTCATGCGCAAGCCGTAATCACGGTGCGCGCGGAGCGCTTCCATGTTGCTTCCAGATCCGACGAGAACCTTTACGTGCAGGGGCACGATCAGGGCGTGGCAAGCGCAACGACGGCGAGGCTGTGGTCCTGGAGGAGTTCGCTCGCAGCGTCGCGGTTGGCGTTCGGTTTTCACGCGCCGCTGCAGGCCAGAAGACAGCAGGATCGTGCTCGCGTCCGCGAGCAGCGACGCGTTGAAGCCCTGCAGGTCCAGTGAACGGCCAATCAAATGCTAGGGGCGGCTAAGCTACTGCTTGCCCGTTTCGTAACGGTCGGAGGAGCTACAATGGCTATAAAGATGATCAACGTGTTTGCCGTGCCGGATGCTCAGGTTGATGAGTTCCTGAAGCGCTGGAACGATACTACCCAGGTTTATGCACGTACCTCAGGTTTCATTGAAACCCATCTTCACCGCAACGCCGGCGTGGGGAACCAGACCTTCAATTTCATCAACATTGCATTGTGGGCGTCGAACGAGGCGTTCGTCCAGGCTCACCGTGACTTCATTCCCGGCGAAGAAAGTATTCCCGGCATCAGCTTTCATCCCGCGGTGTTCGAAGAGATGATCATGATCCGTAACCTCATCACAGCGCATTCGGCCGGTGACGAGTAAGTTGACGCGTAGCCGAGCACGACATTCCGCTCGACGTCATATCGAACCGCGCTTGGGCCTTCTAACAGCACTCCGATCTCGAAGCTGATGATCGTTCGCTAGGTTGTCGTCCCTACGGACGAAATCTCTACTTGATCTTGCCACTGTCGAAGAGGCATGATCCGTCAGAGTCGGAGCGAACTCAGAACTAGTCAAGAGACGCCAACCGGCGGCTTGTCCGACCAGAGCTGTTCAATCCCCAGCGGCGCACCATATTGGTAGCGCCGCTGCTCGCCGTACGGTTCGGAGTGCATCTGGCCGGTGCGATCAATGAGGTTGTAGCTCGACTCGAGCGGCTTGCCCGCCGCACGGTCCGCGAGCCAGTCGGCCATCAGCAGGAAAAAGGGTGTCCCGAGCTGCGACGACGGCGAGCCGCCGAAGCCATGCTCCTCGCCCGCGTAGACGTAGAGCGTCTTCGGCCCGGCCACATTGTTCATGTGCTCGAACGTGCACGACAGGTCCGATAGGGAATCGTCCTCGCCGGCCATGACGAGGTAGGGCATCCGCAGCTTCGGTCCGAGCGGCATCACGTCCATCCTCGACATAAACGGTTCGAGTTCGTTTTCGTCCTTCAGCCCTGCCATGAACATCATCCGCTGGCGGAACGAGGGTGCCGCCATTTCGAGAAGGGGCCAATTCCGCGGCTGGAAGCAGGTGTACATGACCGCGCAGGCGCAGAAGCGCGGCTCGTGCGCGGCCATCACGGTGGCCCAGTAGGATCCAAACGACAGGCCCCAGGCGATGATGCGCGACTGATCCACCTCCGTCCGGCCCGAGAGCCAGTCGACCGCCGCCGTTCCAACCTCGCCGTAGCGATCGGGATCGAACCAAACTCCTTCAGCGAGCGCGGTGCCTTGGCCGGGACCGTCGACCACCAGACAGGCGAGCCCACGACGCAAGAAGCGATCACCCGCCGACGAGACTGCAAGCTCCTTGAACGCATCCATCCCTTCAATCATGACGACTATTGGAACTTTGTCGCCTTCGCGCCAGGTCTGCGGCAGGTGCAGGTGGGCGGCAAGGCTCCGATCGCCATAGGGGATGCGCACGGCTTCGATGCGATGATCGGCATAACCGATGAACTTGGCGTAGCACTCGTTCTTCTTGCGCTCGAGCGCGTTGAGCAGGTCGGTCTGTGCGAAGATCGGCCACTGCGCGCCGCCATATAGCACCGCGGCGGCAAAGTAGCCGTCGCCAGCGGTGACGCGATGTCCCTGCTGCTCCGCTTGTAGCGCCTGCAACTCGAACCGTCGTGCCGTTCGGGCGAACACCGGCGCGATATCGTCCCAGCGGCTGACCTGTTTCTCCAGACCGAGCACGGCCCCCATCCAGTCCGGCCCCATCGGCGCGCCGAGATAATGTAGCCGTGACTGATCAAACTCAGGCCCCAGGATGCGCACCACGGCGTCGAGCAGCCAGCGCTGATCGCGGAACCGGCTCACGCCGGCTTGAAGGGTGAATGGGACTGACGGCATGCGCAAAACTCCCGTTGACGGCGTCCCGAGTTCAACGGCCGAGGCGTCGCCGGCGCGAGCACGATCCTGCGCAATTCCGCACACGGCTTCGGCAGGCGTCCTGGCGAAGGTCTGGTGATGTAAGCTCCGTCGTGAGATTGCGAGCGAGAACGCAAGTGAGAGACTTGACGGAGAACATGGCAAGTGAGGTCACCGCCCCCCGGTTTGCTCAGGATGCAGCCGAGGTTTTTAGCGTCACCTTCGCACAAGCTCCGACGCCGACGGTTATCTGTGAGCTTCTGGCATCGGGCCTTTCGATCGTTTGCGCGAACCAAGCCTTCAGGGATCTGACAGGGTTCCCGGACGATGAGGTGCTCGGCCAGAGCCTCGACCTCCTACTCGGTCCCGCCACCAACCGCGCCGATGTTGAGCGCCTCTCCGACGCGCTCGATCGGAGGGAGGCGATAACGGTCGGTCTGCTGAACTACCGGCGCGACGGCACGCCCTTCTGGAATCGCCTGCATGCCACCCCGATCGTAGCGGCGGAGGCCGGTCGCTACGTCTCGGTCTCGCTCTCCGACGCGACGTCCGAACGTGAGCGCATCCTGGATCTCCAGGTCGAGAAGCAGTTGCTTTGGGCCGAAGCCGCCCAGAGCCGGGCCGACCTCGCCGACCTCACACGGCGGCTGCAGCTCAGCCAGATTGCGGACGATTTCGGGAGCTGGTCACGGGACCTCTCGACCGACAAGCTAGTCGCATCGAGCGGCTGCAAGGCATTGTTCGGGCTGGAAGCCGACGCGGTTTTTGGTCACAAGGAATTCCTCGACAGCGTCCATCGCGAAGATCTCGATCGCGTCGTCGCGGCGGCGGCGGTGTCGGAGCGGGAGGGTGCACCCTTCGACATGGAATACCGCATAATGCGGCGCGACGGGGAAGTGCGGTGGGTCGCAGCGCGCGGAGAGATGCTGCGGCGCGGCGACGGTAGCGCGCTCAGCCTCGTCGGGTTCCTTTGGGATATCACCGGGCGTAAAGCGGCCGACGAGCACCGCCACCTGGTTATGCGTGAACTGAGTCACCGAATGAAGAACCTGCTTTCGATCGTGGGCGTGGTGGTGTCGCAAAGCCTTAGAAACGCACAATCTCTCGACGAAGCTCAGATCACTACCTCCGGTCGGATCACGGCATTGGCGGCCGCCCATGACGAGCTGATCGAAGCGACCGATCTCGGCGCCCCAATCGGGCACGTGCTGAGCCGGGTGCTCGCCCCGTTCGATCCCGATAGTCTCCGGGTGCATCGCTCCGGATCGGAGATCATGATCGATGGGGACCTTACACGCGCGATTGCCATGGCGATCCACGAGCTTGCCACGAATGCGGTCAAATACGGCGCCCTTTCGGTCGAGGCCGGGTCGGTGTCGCTCGCTTGGTCGATCCGAGCCGGTAGTTCGCACGTCTTGGAGTTAGACTGGCGCGAGTCCGGTGGCCCGGTCGTTCTGCCGCCGAGCCGACAGGGCTTCGGTTCGCTGCTCGTTCGTCGCGTGCTCGCGCCAAAGCTGCACGAGCCATTGACATACAGGTTCCTTCCCGAGGGACTTTGGTTTAGCGCTGCATTGCGGCTAAGCTCGTCGGTCGCCGGCTGATCGGCCAACGTAATTTGCTGGTGTAGGGATCACGATGCGCGCATCGCGATGCGATCGGACAAAAACTCGAGTGCGCCCGCGAAGTCCAGGTTCTCGGAGCGCCAGGCGATGAAACCGTCTGGGCGGATCAGCAGCAGGGCCTGATCGCTAGGCCCTTCCAGGCCGTACCGCTCGAACACCTCGATCGTTTCCACCGACTCTACTTCGGGGTGTCGGCCGAAGGTCAGGCGCGCGACGAGACGGCGCGCGCATTCTTCGGGAACGTTCGCCATCTCAGCGACCAACGCGTCGACATCGGCCTGGCTCAACCGCTGACGGGAGAGGGCCATCAGCGTGAAGCGGTAACCGGCGATCAGGTCGAAGACGCTGCGCGCGCGCGAGATGCGCGCCTCCGGCGCGCGACATCCGGGTGAGGCTGAATAAGGCCCGTCGACGGTCTTCTCGGACCCATCGACGAACCGTCCGCGGGAATAGGTAATGTCCAGTTGCTCGGCCTTGCGGAAGGCGAAGTCCTGCAGGAAGTCCAGGCCCGTGCCCGCCTTGATTAGAACGGGCGCGAGCAGGTCGCGCAGCCGGCCTTCCCACCCGGTCATGCCGGCACCAGTCGAGAAGAGCAGGTCAGTGAATTTGACCACGTCGCGCGCAACCGGCAGTCGCTCCGTCTGGTAAGTGTCCAGAAGCGCTTCATCGGCTCCGTGCCTGATCACGCGCGCCAACTTCCATGCGAGATTTGCGGCATCCTGAAGCCCGGTATTCATGCCCTGGCCGCCGGCGGGGGAGTGAATGTGCGCGGCGTCACCGGCCAGGAACGTGCGACCGATGCGGTAGCGATCGACGACGCGGTGATGCGTCCGGAACTGCGTCAGCCATATCGGATCGGACAGCGTGACGTCCATGCAGGTCGCCGCGCGGAAGGCCTCCTGTATTGTGTCGAGTTCGAGCGGCGCCGTCTCGTCATGGTCGGCGGGCGGCGTGCGCAGATCGATAATAATGACGCGCTGCGATCGTTCGCCAAATAGCGGCACGAACATCCCGATGCTGTCGCCGTGAAAGAAGACGCGCAGGGCGAAGTTGTCGAGAGACCAGTGCACCTTCACGTCGCCGAGGAGGAAATTCTGTTTATATTCGCCGCCCCCGAACGAGACCCCCTGCGCTTTTCGGAGGATGCTATGCGCGCCGTCGGCGCCGATCACCCAGTCCGCTCGCAGCGTGACGGGCGTCCCGTCCTCGCGTTGCCCACTTAGCCGCACTTCGCGCGCGTCCTGCTCGAAGCTCTGGACGTCGATCCCACGATCGACCGCGATGCCGAGCCCGGCGAGATCGTCGATCAGCACCCGCTCGGTCTCGGACTGCGCGATCATTAGCGCGAACTTGTACGGGGTGTCCTTGGCGTCGGCCTGATCGAAACGAAGACCGCCCGCCTGCTTGCCGGAGACGTAGATGTCGAAATCGGTCGTGACGACGCCGCGCGCGAAGAGCGGCTCGGACGCGCCGAGGCTTGCGAACAGCTCAACTGAGCGGGTTGACATGATGCCGGCGCGAGACTCGGCCGACGGCTCCAGTCTCTTCTCGACGATCCGGACGTTGACGCCGGCGCGCTGAAGGCAATTCGCGGCCATCAGGCCCGTGGGTCCGGCGCCGACTACGAGCACGTCGCACCTTATTATGTCCGTCACAGTCGATCCTTCCCGATCAGCGAGAGTGGTTTTCTAAACCGTCGGCAGAGCCTGTCTTCGCCGTTGGGACGTGCCCCACGTCGATGGCGTCCGTGGCGCTGTGGGAACGAGCAGCCGTGGCATGCGTCGCAGCCGCTCACGCGAAAGTCGCAGGATCGTGCTGCATTCCCAATCGATCAATCCGTTAGAGGCTCAGATCGAGAGCACTGACAGTCGAGGGCTAAATCGATTGACCCAGTGCCTCGCGAGCAGCGAGGGGCACTCCTTGAGGCCATCGTCGCGAAACAGGGGTTTTCGTATGAACTTTCAAGAACTCGAGCCGCGCGCGACAATTGAATCCCAGCTGAGTGACTCGGGAGGACCTTTAGTCCTTCTAAACGTATTCACTCTTGAGGCGAAAGATGCTGAAGATTTTCTGAGAGCCTGGACGAACGAGTCTAGGTTTTTTTCGACCCAACCTGGGTATATTTCAACCCAGCTTCATCAAGGTGTCGGCAGCAAGACAATGTACGTGAACTATGCCGTGTGGGAGTCCGCTGCCGCCTTTGCCGCAGCTTACCACAATCCAAAGTTCAGAGAGACGGCAAAGCAGTTCCCTTCCAGCGTGGTCGCGCTCCCGCATCTCGTACGAAAGATTTCAGTCGCCGGCTTCTGCGTTGCATAAGCGCCAGAAGGCTGGCGGCCTGAAAGCACTGAAAATGGTCTGTCAAGTTTTGACGGCTGAAATCGAGGCGGGATTGTTGGCAAACTGCAAATGACGCCTCGCTTCCAGATGGATTGGTGTCTTTGATAGAACTCCGACACCTTCGCCATTTTGTAGCCGTCGCCGCCGAATTGCACTTCGCGCGAGCTGCCGAGCGCCTAGGCATGGAGCAGTCGCCCCTCAGTCACTCGATCCGCAATCTAGAAGCCGAACTGAAGACGAAGCTGTTTCATCGAACGACCCGTCGCACTTGGCTCACCCGCGCCGGGGTGCGCTTTTACGCGGACGCCACGCGTATCCTGAACGACGTCGATGCCTCTACCGCGTCGCTGGTGGTCGAGCCGAACGAGGATCCCGACCGTGTGCGTCTTGCGCTGGCGGAAGATCTCGCGGGAGAGCCGTTCACGCGTTTGCTGTTCGAGTTGGAACATCATCGCCCAGCGGCCTCGGTCGAAATTCGTGAACTCACACACGGAGAAGCCGCCACGCTTGTGCGTGATGGCGGTGCCGACGTTGCACTCACGCTGGATGGCCGCTCGTCAGAAGACCTGATCCAAGTTCGGGGTTGGGCCGAGGCGTTGATGCTGGTGGTCCCAATCGGACATCCGCTAGCCGAGCGAGATCAGGTCGATCTTGGCGAAATAGGAGCCGAGCCGCTCGCGCTACCGCGCCCGACCATTTGTCCCGGTTACCTCGCGCAGATCGAGGGACTGCTCGATCGATGTCAGGCCAAGGTCACCGAGCGGGTCACGGTCCGCCACTGGAACACGGCGGTCAGCTTCGCGTCGACGGGCCGGGCGTTGGCGCTGGTGCCGGCTTCATTCGTTAATGGCGCGACCTCCGTCGCAACAGTTCCAGTCAGCCAGCCGGGCGCCGCGTTGGTGACGTGGATTCTTCACCGCGCGGAGTCGTCGGCCGCCGTCTCGCTCGTCCTTGAGATCGCCTCGCTAATCGACGCCGAGCCTGGGCCGCTCGAGGCGCGAGAGATGGACTGACGCGCCGCCCGAAATGCCCGATCGCGCTCCATGAACGCTGCTAACATGTGCGGTGCGAGCGCGGCCGCGTCGATCGCTTCACCGTAGGCTGTCCCGTACAGATCCGCATAGCGGTCGAGGTCGGCTTTCACGGCCGCCGGCAGCGCGATGGTTAGCCGGACCACCTCAGTCTTCGGCAGCGGTCCAAGACGTAGTTTGCTGCTCATGGCGTCACCCTTCCCGCCCCATTTACCGTTGTCCCATAAGGGCGCAGCATCAAGTCCTTGTTGACGATGACGCGCACCGGGAATCCCGGCCGGACGGTCAGGGTCGGCTGGATGTTCAGGCTACGGCGCGTGATCTGCTGACCAACCTGGTTGACGCTCTCTTCCGCGCTGCGTGACGTCGCGACGACCACAGTCTGCTGTCCCGTGCCGCCAAGCCCACTGTTCTGCGAGCCGAGCTCGGCGCCGACGCCGAGAAGCGTCGATAGCGCGGCGCCGGCGAGCAGTTTGCCCCAGTGATTGTCGGCTTGGTCCTCAAGACCGGCAAACCCTTTGGTGTCCGACCCGGGCAATCGATCGAGCACGATCGACGAGCCGTCTGGCATTATGAGCCGCGTCCATACGAGGAGCACCCGGCTCTGGCCGTAGGCGACCTGGGCATCGTAGGTGCCGAGCAGGCGCGAGCCCTGCGGGATGAGCAGCGTGCGGCCGCTGACGGTGTCATAGACCGGCTCGGTCACGCTCGCAATGGCCTGGCCCGGAAGGTCAGAGTTCAGGCCGGTCACCATTGCGGCGGGGATTATCGTGCCGGCCATCACCTGATAAGGCGACGCTGGCGTCTGCAGACGGCCGGTGGCGTAGATCTTGGTATCGACCGGGGCCGAGAGGAACGCGGCCTTCTTGTCCTGGCCGTTCTGCGAAAATGTCTCGTCGGGGCGCTGACGCTCCGCCGAGCCAGGAACCGCGGCGAACGGATCGCGCTGCGTCTCTCCTGTGGCAGTCGCCTGCTCGGTCTGGGGCTGCTGATCGGTGCGCTGCCGAACCTGCACGAAGAGCTGGCTGCGCGCTGCGGCCTCCGCCTCCTGGCGTAGCCGCTGCTGCTCGGCGAGGCGCGCCTGTTCTTCCGGGCTTGGTCCAGTCGGACCGGCAGGCGCCGCCACGGGCGCGCCACCCTCCTGCTGGGCGCGTAAGAATGGACGGCCGAGATCGCCGGGCAATGGGGCCCCGAGCTGAGGGACGGCTGGCGGCGGTTGGCGCGGCAGCCCCGCATAATCACGCGGCAGGGTGTTCAGGCCCTCGGCGACCGGCTTGCGATCAGTCGAGTAGAGCTCCTGCGGCGGCGTGCCCCCACCATGGTTGACGCCGAGCGCCCAAATCGCGAGCCCGCTGACGGTCAGCGCCGAGACGGAGCCGAGCAGGATCAGAGCGCGCTTGGACAGGCGCGTGACGGCACGCGGCTTGGCGCGCAGCGCCAAGGTCTCGGGGGCGACCTTCGTTTGCGGCGGGACCTGGGGCGCGGCGGGCGGCGGGACGGCGGTCATGATCCGAAGATCCCGCGTCGACGCCCGTTGGTGCGCTCGATCCGCACCACCTGCTGGGAGGTGCCGCCCAGCCGCAGCTCGGCGGCTCCGAACAGCCGATCGACCACGTAGTACGGCGCGCGCGAACGGTAGTTGACGAGCTGGTTCTCGCCGGTGGGCCCGACCACGAAGAGCGGCGGCAGCTCGCCCTGGGAGATCCCGGCGGGAAACTGGATGTAGACTTTCTCGCCGTCGTCGAAGGCGCGGACCGGCCGCCAGGGCGGGTTGTCTCCGGAGATGGCGTAGCGGAAATGCAGCCGCTCGACCGGAACGGTCTCGGCGGCTGGGGCGGCTGCCTCGGCGCGGCGGTTCTGGTTCTGCAGCGCGAGCAGCCGGTCCTGCGGGTAGTCCCAAGAGACCGAAGCCATCCAGGTCAGCTCGGTCGCGGTCAGTTCCATGAGGTAAGTGCGTCGGTCGGTGTTGACGACGAGGTTGGTCTTGAGGTCCGGGCGAGTCGGCTTGACGAGGATGTGCACCCGGGCGCTCGCGCCCGTTCCCGACGAGGTGTCGCCAATCACCCAACGGACGGTGTCGCCGGCGGAAACGGAGACGAGCTGCTCGCCTTCCTGCAAGGCGACATCGGTCACCTTCCCCGGCGAGGCGTAGACTTGGTACAGCGCGCCAGCCGCGTATGGCCAGACCTGGGTCGCATTGATGTAGCCGTAGCGCGACGGCTGCACGCGGGCCGCTCGATTGGCGAGCGCTACACTGGCGCGCGGGTCGGCCGGCTCCGGGACGCTCACCCCAGCGCGCGCCGGCGGCTTGAGCTGACCCGGCAGCGGCAGAATGGTCGGCACCTGAACGATCTCGACCGGTTTCGGAGGATCGACCACGGCGACCGGCGCGATCGCCGGCTCGTCGAGGCTGATCTCCGGCGGCGGCGTCCCGTGGGCGCAGGCGGACAACACTGAGACGCACGCAGTCAGGCTCAAGACCTTCGCGGTCTGGATCGGGGTCATGGGTGATCTCCTCATGACGGCCCGAGCTCCCTGCTCCAGTTCAGGCCGTTGACGTAGATGCCGAGCGGGTTCTTTCGGAGCTGCGCCTCGTTGCCGGGCGGCTGCACGACGATCGACAGGATGGCGGTCCAGCGGTCAGTGGCGGCGAGAGCGCCGTTCTCATAGCGGCGCTCGATCCAACGCACCTGGAACGAGCCGGGCGAGGCGCGCACGACACTGGCGATCTCGACCGCGATCGACTGCTTGCCGACCTTGCCAAACGGGTCGTTGGTCCTGGCGTATTCGTTGAGCGTCGCCGCGCCGCGGTCGGTGGCGTAGTCGTAGGCTTCCAGCCAGTTCTGGCGCACCACGATCGGATCGACCGGCAGTGCGCGCACATCCGAGATGAAGCGAGCGAGGTGATTGGCGATCTGTGCGTCTGTGGGCTGATAGGCCACGGCCGCAGCACCGACGGCGCGCACGTCTCCTTGCTTGTCGACCTCGACGACGTAGGGCGTGATGGTCGAGCGACCGGACTGCCAGACAAGTCCGCTGCCCATGAGGACCGACAGCCCGAGCGAGCCGAAGGCCATCAGCCGCCAGTTACGGGCCTGGGATCGCGATGCGCCGAGGCGCTCGTCCCAGACCTGGCCGGCGCGCTGATAGGGTGTCTCGGGCTGGGGTGTCTCGGAGTAACGGACACCGGGACGTTTGAAGCGCATCGGTCAGATCTCCTCGTCGCGGCCGAGCGTGGGCGACGGTCCGGAGCCGCCGCTGTCTCCCGAGCGCACCGTGTGGGCCGCAGTCTCGACGCCGCGCCGGATGTGTTCGCCGCGGCGCAGGTTCTTCGCCCAGGACGGCGTAGCGCCGCCCGCTGCGTCCGATGTTCCAGCCTCGCCGGCCCCAGAGCCTGCGTTTCCCGTCCCGGCTGAACCGCCGGTCCAGGCGCGGCGAGCGGCTGATCGGACGCCTTGGCCAGCGGCAGAAGCACCGGCCCGCGCCATGCCGGCAATGCCGGCGCCTGCGCGGCCGAAACCGCTCGCACCGGACGCCGCAGCAGCCTCGCCGTAGGCGGAGCGTGCGCCGCCTGCCAGGCTGGTCGCGGCCCGCATCGATCCCATCGCAGCCCCGCCCGCGAGGCGACCGGCCGCGAGCGCACCCGCGCCACCGGCGACGATCAGTCCCGCGCCTGCGGCGGTGGCGCCGACAGCGGAGCCGGCGCCGAGTTGCGGCGCCCCGGAGACGAGGCCGTTGGCGATGCCGGGACCGAAGATGCCAAGGCCCAGCAGCGCGATCGCGCCCAGCACGATGGCGAGCGCTTCGCTGATGTTGGGGTCGGTCCCGGCGGCCGACTGGAACTGGCTGAACAGGCCCGTGCCGATGCCGACGATGATGGCCAGCACCAACACCTTGACGCCGGAGGCGACCACGTTGCCGAGCACCTTCTCGGCGAGAAAGCTGGTCTTGTTCCAGAGCGCGAAGGGCACGAGCACGAAGCCGGCGAGCGTCGTCAGCTTGAACTCGAGCACGCTGACGAAGAGCTGCACGGCCAATATGAAGAAGCTTATGATGACGATGATCCAGGCGATGAACAGGACCACGATGGTGTCGATGTTGGTGAAGACACTCGGGAAGCCGGCGAGCTTGCCGATCTCGGTCAGCATGGGCTGGGCGGCCTGCACGCCGACGGCGGCGAGGCGACCGGGCTGAAGAAGCTGGTCCTGCCCGATCGAAGCGCCGGACGCCTTGAGACCCAGGCCGGCGAACGACTTGAAGATGATGCCGGACAGCGAGTTGAAATTGGTGATGATGAAGGCGAACGCGCCGACGTAGAGGATCTTCTTGATCAGCCGGCCAAGCACGTCATCGGCGCCGCCCATGGCCCAGAAAAGCGCCGCCAGCGTGATGTCGATCGCCACCAGGGTCGAGGACAGGTAGGCGATCTCGGGCTGTAGTAGTCCGAAGCCGCTGTCGATGTAGCGGCTGAAGGTGTCGAGGAACCGATCGATGATGTTGAGATCATTCATCGGACGCGGGTCACTGGACGTCGCTGGCGCGCGGCGTCGATGGACGGTGACGCACCTCGGGCTTTGGCCCGGGCGTCGGCTTCTCCGTCGGCTGGTTCGGGAACGGGTCGACGCGGTGCAGCGTGTAGGGCACGCCCTGCCCACGGAAGCGCCGACGGATCGCTTCCGCGGCCGTGCGGCAAACCTCGTCCGTGGCCCAAGGCTGATTCGTCTTGCAGCCGAGTTGCACGGCATCGAGGTGACGCGGGTCTCGCATCAGGCTCGCGACGGTGTCGTCGGCCCGGGCCTCTTGGGCCGCGAGGACGAGGGTCAAGCCGATTGTTAGACCGGCGGCGAGCTGAGAGCCGTAGCGGAGCAGCCGCGGAGCGCTGCGCGCGGTCATTGCGGGTAAACCTGGACGGGCGCAGGCGTGTAGGCGACGCCGGTGCCCTGGAAGCGCTGGCGGTTGGCGCGGCCCTGTTCATCCGCCTCGAGCATGCGCGACTGCTCCAGCGCCGCCGCGCGGTCCTGCGCGATCCGCAGTTGCTGCGACTGCATGGTCTGCTTGGCCATGAGCGCGAGCAGCTGGTTGGTGGCTTGGGTTGCCTGCAGGATACCGACGGCGCCCTGGCTGGAGCCGACGATCGACGTCAGCGTGCCTTGGTCGGCGGTGATCGAGGCGTTGACCTGGCCCTGCATCTGCAAGGTGGTGCGCAGCGCCTCGAGCGAGTTGTTCCACTGCGTTCGCGCGTCGGCGACGGTGGTATTGGCCGAGGTGCCCGCGCCGTAGCCGCTCGGATATTGCTGTCGGAACTGCTGGTCGAGCTGGGTGACCTGGGTGGTCAGCCCCTGTGCCTGAGCGATCAGCGCCTGGGTCCGTGCGAGGTCCTGTTGCAACGCCGACAGCGGTGAGGTCGCGAGACTGGTCAGATTCTTGCCCTGGTTCACGAGGCTCTGACCCTGGTTCAGGATCATCGTGGCCTCGTTCTGCAGGCTCTGAATCTGGTTGTTGATCTGCTGGAGTGTGCGCGCCGCGGTCAGCACGTTCTGGCTGAAGTTGGACGGGTCGTAGACCACCCACTGCGCCCGCGCCGGCGCGGGCGCGATCACCGCCGCCCCCGCCGACAGCAGCAGCGCCGCGATGATCGCCGCGCCCTTCTTCTTTCCGGTGTTCATCGGCGTTCCTCCTCTTGCGTGTTGGTGTTGGCTTCTGTGATCAGGTCGGCCGCCCAGCCGAGGTCGCGCGCCCGGAGCCAGGTGCTGGCGAAGTCGGCGGGCCATGCGGCGAGCGCGTCGTCGATCATAGCGTGATCGCGCGGGGATGAGGCGGCGACGAAGGCGAGCGCGACCGGCCCGAGACCGAGATCGAACAGCCGGTTCCCGAGCCGCGACTGAACGTAGTAGTCGCGCTTGGGCGTGGCGCGCGCGATCATCTCGATTTGGCGGGCGTTCAGCCCAAACCCTTCGTAGATCGGCCGTAGCTGCGGCTCGACCGCCTGGGGGCTCGGCAGGAAGATGCGCGTCGGGCAGCTCTCGACGATGGCGGGCGCGATGGTCGACCGCTGGATATCGGCCAGCGATTGGGTCGCGAACACCACGCCGACGTTTTTCTTGCGCAGCGTTTTCAGCCATTCGCGGATGCGGCTGGCGAAGACGGGATCGTCGAGGAACACCCAAGCCTCGTCGAGCACGAGCAGCGTCGGGCGCCCGTCGAACTGCGCTTCGAGCCGATGAAACAGGTAGGTCAGCACCGGCAGCACCACCCTTTTGGCGTGGAGCAAGTCTTCCATCTCGAACGCCTGCAGGTCACCGAGCGTGAGATCCTCGTGGTCGGCGTCGAGCAGCCGGCCGAACGGACCGTCGAGCGTGTACGGCTGGAGCGCTTGGCGCAGCTTGTTGGACTGGAGGAGCGTCGCCAGACCCGAGAGGGTGCGCTCTTCGGCCGGCGCGGAGCCGAGCGACCCCAGCGCCGACCAGACCGCGTCCTTGACCTCGGGCGTCACCTCGACGCGCTCGTGGCCGAGGAGCTGCTGCACCCACTCGGCGGCCCAGGCACGGGCGCTCGGATCGTTGACCTGGCGCAGCGGCTGGAAGGTCAGACCGCCTTCAAGGCCGAGATCGTGGAACTGGCCGCCCAGCCCGAGCATGGCGGCGCGGACCGAGCGGCCCTTGTCGAAGACGTAAATCCGACTTTCCGGATACTTGCGGAACTGCAGGATCAGGGTGGCGAGCAGCACCGACTTGCCCGCGCCGGTCGGTCCAACGACGAGCGCGTGGCCGACATCGCCGACATGCGTGGTGAGCCGGAACGGCGTCGCGCCCTCGGTGCGCGTGATCAGCAGCGGTGGCCCGCCGAGATGCTCGTTGCGCTCGGGTCCGGCCCAAACCGCAGAAAGCGGCATCAGGTGGGCGAGGTTGAGCGTCGAGACGATCGGCTGACGGACGTTGGCGTAGACATGGCCGGGAATGGAAGAGAGCCAGGCCTCGACGGCGTTCAGCGTTTCGGGCGAGGTCGTGAACCCGCGGCCCTGGATCACGCGCTCGACGGCTTTCAACCGCTCGGCCGCGATCCGCGCGTCCTCGTCCCAGACCACGACGGTGGCGGTGACGTAGCCGAACGCGACCTGATCGGAGCCCAGTGTCTGCAGCGCCTCGTCGGCGTCCACCGCCTTATTGGCGGCGTCGCTGTCGACCAGCGGGCTCTCCTGCTGGAACACCGTCTCACGCAGGAGGGTGACAATGCCCTTGCGCTTGGCGAACCATTGCCGGCGCAGGCGGGACAACTCCTTCTCACCGTCGGACTTATCAAGGAACAGGAAGCGGGTGGTCCAGCGGTAGGGGAAGCCGAGACGGTTGAGGTCGTCGAGCAATCCCGGCCAGGTCGAGGCGGGAAAGCCGCGCACCGTCATCACGCGCAGATGCGACGCGCCGAGCATCGGCTCGAGGCCGCCGGTCAACGGCTCGTCGGCGAGCAGCGCGTCGAGATAGGCCGGGGTCTCGGGCACGGCCACGGCGTGGCGCCGGGTCGAGACGGTCCCGTGGAGGTGGGTTAGCGTCTCGGCGTCATCGAGCCAGGCCAGGTCGGGCAGGAATCCGTCCAGCAACGCTCCAAACCGTTCGGCCTGCTCGACGAAGCCGGTGAGTTGTTCGCGCCAGTTCACCGCCGGGTGATCGGGCGCGTCGAGCATGAGCGCGCCGGCGCGGGCGCGGCCCTCGGGCGCGGGCAGGTAAACGAGGGTCAAGGCGTAGCTGCTCTCGAACAGCTCGCCGACCTCGTCGAAGTCGGCGCGGCGCTCCTCGTCAACCAGCCACGATATTGGTTCGGGGAAGGTCGAGGCTGGATACAGGGCCGCCTGCCGGCGGTCGGCTTCGACGAACAGCGCCCAGCCGGAGCCGAGGCGGCGAAGCGCATTGTTTAGGCGCGCGGTTACCGCGACGAGCTCGCTCTCGGTCGAGCTGTCGAGGTCGGGCCCGCGGAACCGGGCGGTGCGTTGGAACGAGCCGTCCTTGTTGAGGACGATGCCCGGTGCGACCAGCCCCGCCCAGGGCAGCCAGTCGGACAGGCTGGCAGAGCGGCGGCGATATTCTGCAAGGTTCAGCATGGCGACCTCATGCGTCCAGGAAGCCGCGGTGTTTGATGTGACGGGCGAACACCTGCGGGAACTGCGGCTCGACACGCGCCGCCCAGACCGCGAGCATGTGGCCGACCAGCCAAATGCCGGCACCGGCCAGCCAGAGCTGCAGGCCGATACCGACCGCAGCCGCGAGCGTCCCGACCGAGATCGCCACCGTGCGCGGCGCGCCGCCCATCATCATCGGCTCGGTCAGCGAGCGATGCAGCGGTGCCTCGTAACCGTCAGGGAGTGCGGCGCGGGTCACGAGATCAGCGCCCCGCCGCCGAAGCTGAAGAAGCTCAGGAAAAAGGACGAGGCGGCGAACGCGATCGACAAGCCGAAGATGATCTGGATCAGCTTGCGGAAGCCGCCCGAGCTGTCACCGAACGCCAGCGTCAAGCCGGTCGTGATGATGATGATCACCGCGATGATCTTGGCGACTGGGCCTTCGACCGAGTCGAGCACCTTCTGGAGTGGTGCTTCCCACGGCATCGACGAGCCGGCGGCGTAGGCCGGAGCAGACATAAGTCCGCAAAGGAGCAAAGCCGCCGTTCCGGCGATCCGGGTGCGTGCGGTTGCGTAAAAGCGTGAAAGCGTCACTGTGGGTCTCCGTTGTCATAAGGGTCGGTGGCGGTGAGGAGTTCGAGCCGGTAGCCATCCGGGCCGAGCCCGGTGACCCGGGCGATCTCGCGGACGCGGCGGTTGGTCCCGCGGCCGGCGATGAAGGCGACGACGTCGACCGCTTCAGCGATGAGCTGCCGGGGGACGGTCACGACGGCCTCTTGAATCAGCTGTTCGAGGCGGTGCAGCGCGCCGGCGGCGGACCCAGCGTGCACGGTGGCGATCCCGCCGGGATGCCCAGTGCACCACGCCTTGAGGAGGTCGAGCGCCTCAGCGCCGCGGACCTCGCCGACGACGATGCGGTCGGGGCGCAGGCGCAAGGTCGAGCGGACGAGCTCGGCCATGCTGGCAACGCCAGGCTTGGTGCGGAGCGCCACCTGGTCGTTGGCGAGACACTGGAGCTCGCGCGTGTCTTCCAGGATCAGCACCCGGTCGCCGGTACGGGCGACCTCGTCGAGCAGTGCGTTGGCGAGCGTGGTCTTGCCGGTCGAGGTGCCGCCGGCGATGACGATGTTCAGCCGCTCGCGAACCGCCTGCGCGAGATAGGCACCCTGCGCGGGCGTGAGGATGCGGTCGGAGACGTAGCGGTCGAGCGTGTAGACGAGGCTTGCGCGCTTGCGGATGGCGAAGGTCGGCGCCGACACCACCGGCGGGATCAGCCCCTCGAACCGTTCGCCGGTTTCGGGCAGCTCTGCCGAGACGATCGGGCACTCGCGATTGACCTCGACGCGGACATGGGCCGCAACCAGCCGGATGATGCGGTCGCCGTCTTCCTTCGACAGGGTCAGGCCGGTGTCCGAACGTCCGCGGGACAACGTATCGACCCAGAGCGTGCCATCCGGGTTGAGCAGCACTTCGACGACGTCAGGGTCCTCCAGCGCCGACGCGATCGCAGGACCCATGGCGCTGCGCAGCATCTTGATCTGCCGGGATGCGACCGAGGCTATGACGGGAAATGGCTGCGCGGCGGTCATGACGCCGCTCCATGATCTGTAGCGGCTTCGCCGTTCAGGGAGGAAACGGGCGCGTCGGTTTCCTCCTCTCCGTCCAGGCCAAAGAACTTGGCGCTGTCGGGGAAGATCTCCTCATGCACGTCCTTGACCAGGCTGCGCCCCTTCTGGAGGTGGCGAGCGAGCTGGTCGACGAACTGCTGGAAGCGCTCGCGCCCCTGTGCGCGAGCCGCGTCCTGATGTGCGGCGGGGATCGGCGCGTTGACGGTCAGCGTGTAGCGGACGAACAGCGCGACGGTCTCGATCAGGATCGTCTGATCGCGCTCCAGCCGGTCGAACTGACGGGTAAGCTTGTCGAGCCGCTTGGCGATCGCCGCCTCACGCCGGTCGCCTCCGTCTGGCGACAGATACGACGAGAGCGCCGCCGCGACGATCGCCGACTTCGAGACGCCCTTCATCCCGGCGAGCTGTGCCAGGCGCCGACCGTGGTCCGGCTCAAGGAAGATGTTGAGGCGTGCGCGGCTCACAGCGCGATCCCGTCGTCAGGATCGAGCGCCGCATTGCGCGCGGCGCGGTTGAGCTGGCGATCGCCGGCGCGCATGGCGCGGGCGCGCTCGATCTCGAGATCGGCGTCATCATCGTCGTCGAGCAGTGAGCCGACATCGCGGCGGGGCTCTTCCCCCAGAGGTGCGGCCTGCGGGATGGTGATGTCGAGCTCGGGCTGGCGGCGCAGTCCGCCCTCATCCTCGCTCATCAGCGCAGCCGCACGCTGGGCGGCGTCGGCCGCGGCTTGATCGAACGCGCCCGACCAATCGTTGCCGCGAGCGGCGGGCCTATCGGTATACCCTTCTGCGGAGAGCGTCGGTGCGGGCAGCAGCCGCGGCTTGAAATTGGCGTCCGAGTAGAAGCGCAGCTTTTTGGCGCGGACCGGCGGATGGCCCGACACCATAATGACCTCGTCGTCGGGCGGGAGCTGCATCACCTCGCCGGGGGTGAGAAGCTGGCGCGCAGTCTCCTGGCGCGACACCATCAGGTGACCGAGCCAGGGCGACAGCCGGTGGCCCGCGTAATTGCGCTGGGCGCGCAGCTCGGTCGCCGTGCCGAGCGCGTCGGAGATCCGCTTGGCGGTCCGCTCGTCGTTGGAAGCGAAGGCGACGCGGACGTGGCAGTTGTCAAGGATCGAGTTGTTCGGCCCGTAGGCCTTCTCGATCTGGTTCAGCGACTGCGCGATCAGGAAAGAGCGCAGACCGTAGCCCGCCATGAAGGCCAGCGCCGACTCGAAGAAGTCGAGCCGGCCGAGCGCGGGGAACTCGTCGAGCATGAACAGGACGCGATGCTTGCGCGCTTCGCCGTCCTGGTCCTCCAAGCTTTCGGTCAACCGGCGGCCGATCTGATTCAGGATCAACCGGATCAGCGGCTTGGTGCGGCTGATGTCGGAGGGCGGCACGACGAGATAGAGCGAGACCGGGTGCTCGGCGGAGACGAGGTCGGCGATGCGCCAGTCGCAATGCGAGGTCATCGCCGCGACCGTGGGGTCGCGGTAAAGACCCAGGAACGACATGGCGGTCGACAGCACGCCCGAGCGCTCATTCTCGGACTTGTTCAGCACCTCGCGCGCAGAGGACGCCACGACAGGGTGGACGCCGCGCGCACCGAGGTGCGCCGTCGTCATCATCAGCTTGAGCGTTTGGTCGAACGGGTGTGCCGGGTCGGACAGGAAGTTCGCGACGCCGCAGAGCGTCTTGTCCTGACCCGCGTAGAGGATGTGGAGGATGGTCCCAACCAGCAGCGAGTGATTGGTCTTCTCCCAATGCGAGCGGCGCTCCAGCGCGCCTTCGGGATCGACCAGCACATCGGCGATGTTCTGGACGTCGCGCACCTCGTGGTCACCGCGGCGGACCTCGAGCAGCGGGTTGTAGGCGGCTGAGTTCGGATCGGTCGGATTGACATAAAGGCAGTGCGAGAAGCGCGAACGCCAGCCAGCGGTAATCGCGAAGTTCTCGCCCTTGATGTCGTGGATGACGGCCGAGCCGGTCCACGACAGCAGCGTCGGGATGACCAGCCCGACGCCCTTGCCCGAGCGGGTCGGCGCGAACGCCATGACGTGCTCGGGACCGTCGTGACGGAGGTACTGCTCGTCTGCGCGGCCCAAGAAGACGCCGGCGGGGCGGAGCATCCCCGAGCGCTTCAGGTCACGCGCGGTCGCCCAGCGCGCCGAGCCGTAGGTGGTAACGAGCTTGGCTTGACGAGCACGCCAAACAGATCCCGCCATCGCGGCGAGCGCGCCGAGAACTCCGCCCGACGCCGCGACATAGGCGCCGCGCTGAAAGACCTCGGGCGCATAGGCGTCGAACTCGAACCACCAAACGAAGAACACCCACGGTTGGTAGAGCGGAATGCCGTGGAACACGGTCCAGGGATGGCCGAGCTGAGCCTGATAGCCGAGCGATGCGGCGGTCCATTGCGTGGCGAACGACAGGCTCAGCGCCACGATGCCGAACACCAACAGGATCTGACCGAAAAGAACCTTGGTCGGTGTCATCCGACCACCTCGCCCGTAGCTCGCCAGCGTGCCCAATACGGCACGCCTGGGAACGAGGGTTGAGGGCGGGAAAGCGGAGCGTCAAAGACGCCGCAAATCTCTGTTCAGATGAAGAAAGTCCGAAATCCAACTGCGGCGTGAGACATCGCACACGAGCGGGCGACAGGCTGTTAGAGCGTAGTTCTGCGCAGGGAAACAATTTTCTACAGAACCCGCTACACGCCAATCCCGCGCTGGCGCGACAGGTCCCACGACACCGCTCCGCCGCGCATGACGCCGGCGATCGACTGGCCAAGCCGCTGCTCTAGCACCGGCTTCCACGGTACAAGACTGAACCCGACGCCATCGTCGAGCATCGCGAACCGGCCGCTCGCCAGCATCACGGAGCGCCGGTAGACGCCGCTGACCTTCCCGCCCTCCGCCACGGGCCGGTGATCGAGGCCGGTCTCCCTGGAGAGCGCGCCGCTCACCTGCGCCACCTCCCGGCCGCGCAGCGTCGCGAGAAGGTCGCGGGCGAGGATCAGGCGCTGTCCCCGCCGGGTCGCGAGTCCTTCGTCAACCAGGAAGGTGCGTCGCTCGTCGAGCGCGGCGCGCACCTCGGCGCCGAATCCGGTCGGTGCCGGAGCGGCCCCGTCGATCAGCGTACGGTCGAGCCAGGTCGCGCCGATCGCGCGGGTCTGCCTGGCGATCGGCAGGTGCGAGTGAAGCTCCACCGACGCGCCCCCGAACCGCCCCGCCTCGTGTGTAGCCGCACGGTCGAGATAGTCGGGCGGTATACGCCACGCGCCAACGTCTAGGCGCTCGACGACGCCCGCGCGCCGGAGCGCCTCCAACCGCCGGACGTGCGCGGCGACGTATCCGTCGGGATCGTCACCGGGCCGGGCGTTGCGACGCGCTTCGGCCAGGTGGCGATCGGGTTGGTAGAGGCCACTGACATCGACGTGCGCCGCGATGATTCGGTCGGCCGGTCGCGGCTCGCGCGCGGCGACACGAACCTCGACGATACCGCCCGCCGTATAGGCCGAGAGGTCGGCGCCAGGGCCGAGCGCGACGTAGTGTGCGCGGCCGTCGACGCCGTCGATGACGAGGAAGCCACGGTCCTGCAGTTCGTCGGCCAGACCCTTGGCTGCGACCCGGCCGACCACGGTTCGCGTATTCGTTTGGGCGTCGAAGACGGACAGCGACCGCTCTGCGCCTTTCATGGCTCGCTGCATCGTGCGGATGATGTCGCCGCGCTCGCCCATGGCCCGCAGCGTCGGCTCCGCCTCGGGGGAGATCGTCCAGCGCCCGGCGGCTTGAGGCTCGGACAAGCCGAGCTGCTCTAGCATCTGCAAGCGCCCGACCAGCAGTCCGCGTTTGAAGCCTTGGTCTCCAGCGTTCGACATGTCGCGCAGGTCGACGACGCCGTCGCGGGCGTGCTCGGCGAGCTGCCGATCAAGCCCGGTCCAGCGCTCCTGGCCGACCTCGCGGGTCATGCGCTCGCGCATCTCCAGCTCGGTCTGCGGGCCGAGCATGTCGGTGGCGAGTTCGGAGGCGCGGCCGCGCAGCCCGTGGCTGATGTAGTCACGGGCGATGACGAGGTCGCGCCCGGTGTCATCGACGCCGCGCAGCACGACATGGCTGTGCGGGTTGTCGGTGTTCCAGTGGTCGACCCCGACCCAGTCGAGCTTCGAGTCGAGGTCCGCTTCCATGCGCGCCATCAGGTCGCGCGTGTAGCCCTTGAGGTCGCCGATCTCCGCCGCGTCCTCGGGCGAGACGATGAACCGGAACTCGTGCCGGTCGCCTTCGACGCGCGCCTCGAACGGCTCCGTGTGGGCGACGTCCCGCGTTGCGGAGTAGGCCTGGCCAGGCTCGCCTTCGCGGGTGACGCTGTCGCGCTGGATGTAGCGGAGGTGCGCACCGGTCGAGCCCGGCGCGGCCTGGGCGTGAACCACTAGCCGCGCCTTGACCACGACACGCCGGGACCGCGGCCCAAGGCGTCCGCCGAGCAGCCGAGCGGCGACATGGCCGCGTCCCTTCTCGGCGCCGCGACCGGGGGTGCGCGTAAGCGGGCGCCCAGATCCGCCGGCGGTCTTTTGGGCGGCGCGCAGCACTTGGCTGGTGAAGCGCTTGGTCCCCGCATCTCCATGACCGCGAACCTTGCCGGGCCGTGGGCGGAAACGATCCTCGTCAGAACGGGCCACGACGCGAACTCCAGCGCACCCGGTCGGGTGAGGCACGCAAATCGTCGCCTAAGATCAAGAACTTCGCCCCAAGCGCAGCACCGCACTCACTCAGGCGCGTGCCGCGCCAACCGATGTGCAGACCGGGGCGAACGCGCCGCCGCGTGCCGCGGCCTTCTATCTTGCCCTCGACTTCCGTCCTCCCCTCCCGGTCGTTCCTCCACTCAGGCAAGATCGCTTGTCTGCACATCGGTCAGTTCTCAGCGCTGTCGTCGAGCGGTTCACGCGGGCGCTGATCCTGGTGCGTGAGGCGGACGAAGAGCGCGTCGTTCATCTGCACGTCCGGCTGTCGATCGCTGGCGGATGGCTGGTCATTCACCGCAACGAAAAGTGGAGCTCTCCCCGGGCTTTGAAGCGCAGCTGAACCGGGCCGGTAAGCGGGCGAAGCGACGCGCCGCATCGCAGACATGCTGGTCAGATCCTGCACCCATGGCGCTGCTCCCGTGGCGCTCGCGTCCTCACCGGCGAGGAGCTGCGGCGCGAGCGCCTCGACATAACGCCGGGTCTCGAATGGAAGCGGCCGGCCGTAGCGCAGGTGCTCGTCGACGCGCCCGGGCCCGGCATTGTAGGCTGCCAGAAAGTGCGCGGCCCCGTAGCGGTCGTACATCTCGCGCAGGAACGCGGTGCCGGCGAGGATGTTGGCGCGCGGATCGTACGGATCGCGGCCCAGTCCGTAGCGCTGCGCCATCTCCGTGAACGTCTCCGGCATCACCTGCATCAGGCCCATCGCGCCTGCGGTCGATGTGATAGGGCGGCCGTTCAGCATCGTCCGACCGCCGCTCTCGATCTGCATGACGCCGCGTACCCACGACGGCGGGACCGCGAAGCGTCGGGCAGCCTCGTCGATAAGCGCGTCCCAAGGCGAACGCGGCGCACCGGGGAAGCGGGGCAAGGGGTACAGGGACGCACCGTAGATCGTCGGGACTGGCGTAGCGGGAGGCGGCATCGTCGGGCCGGAAAGAGAGAAGGGCGACACGCCCACGGGAGGCGAAGGCCATGCGCCTGCGTCGCTCGTTGGGACGCTGTACGGCTCAATGAACGGCGCTCGCGGTGTCGGTGGTTCAGCGCGCCCTTGGGGGGCGGTCGACACCAGCGCGAGCACGGCGAACGCCGAGACAGCGCCGGCCGTAGATAGTCTCACCACGTCCATAGCGGTGTCGCCTTTCCGATGATGCTGTTGACGGAGACAGGTCCGAAGTAGCGGCCGTCGAAGGAGTCCGGCGCGGCGGTGTTGAGCAGGAAGACGTCGCCAGGTCCGAGCACGCGGCAGCCGCTCCATTGCGGGAGCGCACGGCCGGCCCCGTCGCGGTCACGCGCCGTCGCGACTTTACGATCGTCGATCGTGACTGCCTCGCTCGTGCGGCAGACGCGCTGTCCCGCGCGCGCCGCGACGAACTTCAGGATCGGAACCCCGGCAGCAAGATAGCCGCGCTCGGTGAGCAAGGTTTCGGCAAGAATCGGCGGGCGGGCGATGACCAGATCGCCGACGGTGACCGGCTCGGCTTCGGCGATCCCGTACCAGCCGATCGGCACGCTGGCGCTGGCGTTGTAGATGACGCGCAGGGGCCAGACGTCCGCGCTGGATGCGACCACAAGTCCGGCGCCGACAACGGCGGCGTAGAAGGCGGCCACGCGCCCTCGAGTAAGAGGGAGCATGTTCACAGCAGGCCTCCGCGGGATTGTCGTTCCGCATGCTCAGCCGACGCGTAGACGCGCGGCTCGAGGCCGGCGGCGATGCGGTTGTGGGCGGTGCGCCAATAGCTCTCCGGCAGCGACGCGGGATCGAGCGCCTGCGCTTCGATCGCGTCGATCAACGTGAGGGCGCGCGTCACCTGGGTGATGCCGCCGGTGCTCAGCCAGATGTGCGCGCCGGGCGCGATGCCGGGAACCGTCTCGGCGCGGTCGCCCGCGCGAGCGGCCTGCAAGACCCATAGCCGCCAGTGCTCGGTCCCGTAGCGGTTGGCGCGCCACTGGATGTAGGCGAACACCGCGCCCGGCTCGAAAAGCTCGACCCGGCAACGGCGGTCGATGATGCGTGTCGAGCGCGGCGCGCCGAAGCGCACGCGGTCGTTCACGCGCTCGGCAAGGAAGAGGATCGTCACCCGCGTCAGTCCGCGGGGCGTGGCGGCGATCATTGCCCGCCCCCGTTCGGCTCGGGGAAGGCCTGCTCCAGCATGGTGCGGAGCATGTCGGCGACGGTCAGGCCGCGGGTGAACGCGGCGACCTTAATGCGGCCGCGCAGCGCGGGGGTGACGTCGACAGTAAGCCGGGCGGTGTAGGTCTCAGCCTTGCCGCTCGCGGAGCGCACCGCCGGCTCGGATGCACGCACCCAAGCGTCAGTGTCGCGCGGACGCGCCGCAAAGGGCGCAGGCCTGGCCTCGCGCCCGCTCACTGTCCCGCCTCCTTCACGGCCAGGCCGAAGGCGGCAATCTCGCGCGCAGCAGCGTCCGCGCCGTCCGCCTCGTCGACGAGCCGGCCGGTGCTGGCCGCGTCGGCGAAGGCGACACGCTGTCCGATGCTCGACGGCAGCAGCGGCGGCTGCTGGTCGGCCAAAGCAGCGGCCGTGTCACGCGCGATCACCGTGCGCGCGGCGCAGCGGTTGAGAACGAAGCGGGCGCGAAGCTCGGGACGGAACACGCGCGCCTCGTCAAGCAGCCGAAGCATCTCCGCGGAGGCCCAGCCGTCTAGCGGCGACGGCTGCACGGGGATGAGCACAAGGTCGGCGGCGAGCAGCGCGGAGCGCGCGATGCCGGTGACGCGTGGTGGTCCGTCGATGACGACGTGGTCGGCGCCTTGCGCCAGCGCAGCCGCCTCACGATGCAGGCTCTCCCGAGCGAGACCGACCACCCCGAACCGGCGCGTCAGCCCCTCACGCGCTCGCTGCTCCGCCCAATCGAGCGCCGAGCCCTGCGGGTCGGCGTCAATCAGCAGCACGCGCGCCCCATGCGCGGCGAGTTCACCGGCGAGGTGTAGAGACAGCGTCGTTTTGCCGACCCCGCCCTTCTGGTTGAGGAGCGCGACGATCACGACGCTGGCCCGCTATGGGGATCAGCTCGGCCTCCCCGGTGGCCCTCGGTCGCCAAGGCTTGAACACCGGAACCCGGACTCGCGTTTGGTGCGCTCGAGACGGCACAGTCGCCCTGGTGACCTTCCTCCTCTTTCCGGTTTACGACCCAAGCCGACCCGCCCACCGTGCCGGCGCGGTGCTCTTCCGTTAAAAAGAATCCGAAGGATTCTAAGTTAGCATAGTTAGAGGGCCGGATTGCCGTTGCACGGCAGTCACTTAGGGGCGGTTTCCGCCTCCGATAGCACGAGGATCGCGCCTCCAATGGCACGATAGTCGCCGCCTCCGATAGCACGAGGCGATTCACAGCTTATCCCCAGGCAGGGTGATGCCGCAGAGCCGCGCGGCGCGGTCCAGCGGGTCTTCGGGGATGGGCACGAAGACCAGGCGTTCGACGCCGCCAAGAGCCCGCTCGATGCTCAGATGGTAGCCCGGGAGCGACTGAAGCCGGACGATGTCGCGCAGGTCGCAGGCGAAGTTGGTGAACCGCGAGAGGCTGCCTGACTTGGCATGGAGATGGCGGAAGTCGAAACTCCAGCCGCCAGCTTGGCGACCGCCGTGCTTGCGCACGAGCCGGTAGAGCCAGCGCTCGACGCCGCCCGTGAGGTCGAAGTAGTCAGCGTCGATGGTGAGGACGAGCGCATCGTCCAGCACGCCGGCGTAGAACCAATCGGGCAGGATAAGCTCGATCCCCTGCGGGCGGCCGTTCGCGTCGGCGCGCTCCTTCCACTCGTTGATCCACGAGAAGCGATGCATCCGCCGTTCGCTGGGCTGGCGGATCGAGGTCGCGACCGTGGTGGACTGGAGCCGGTCGAGCGCGGCCTTCAGCCGGTCGTAGTCTCGCGATGAGGTGCCGCGCCCGACGAAGGTGAGGATCTCGTATGGCGTCGCGGCCATGAGGCGCGACGGCTTGCAGCCACGGTCGCGCGCCTCGACGATCTGCGACGCCGCCCAGATCAGCACGTCGGCGTCCCAGATGGTCGCCATTCCGTGTTCGGGCACAGCTTCGACGCGGATGGCGATCTTGCCCATCCGGAAGTCGATCGGCCGGACGCGCGGCGACTTGGCGAGGCTGAAAAATGGGTAGGCCATGAGGTCCTGGTGGTCGCGCGGGGCGAGGTCGCCAGGCAGCGCACGGAACAAGTCGAGTTGCTCGCGCTCGGAGCGGCGGGGGTGGGGCATGGCCACACTCACCGGCCGCTCAGCGTGTCACGGCCGAGTAGTTCGGGTCCGAGGTCGTGTCGCAGGACCGCGCGTTGGCCCAGCTCTCCAGATCCTCGATCGCGTAGACGACGCGGCGGCCGAACTTGCGGAACTTGGGTCCGCCGCCGATGACGCGCTGCTTCTCCAGCGTCCTCGGCGACAGATGCAGGAATTCGGCGGCCTCGTCGTTGGACAGATAGCGGGGCGCGGGCTTGGGCGTAGCGTCGCGGACAGGGGCCGGCTTGATCGCAGCCTGGGTCATTGCGTCCGCCTCCGTCCGAGCGTGTCGGGCGCGGCAGGGTCGCCGCGCAGTGGAGGCAAGCTGGACGAACGAGGAACCTGATCGCAGGGAGGTTCGGCGCTCGGCCGGCTTCTCCTACTTACGCCGAAGCGGCTTCGTGCTTCGGCGGTTTCGGGTAGAGCAGGTCGCGGTAGCCGCCGTCGCGAAGACCGCGGCCATGGCCGAGCAGGTAGCGAACGCTGGCGCGCACCGCGCTGTCGTTCCAGCTCTCGGGCTCGTCGAACGGGCCGAACACCAGCTCGGCAATATCGCGTTCCGACGCGCCATCGCCCTCGGCGTCGAGCGCCTGCAGCGCGCGCATGTGCACGAGGTCGCTACGGGTTACCGCGGGCCTGCGCGGGTTGGGTCCAGCGCCGACCAGCATCGCATCGAGCGCCGCTGCGGCTTTCAGGCCGCGGTGGCTGCGTTCGCCCGCCGGAACGGCATAGGCGAACGGCATGCCGTCGCCGAGGGCCAGCGAAACAGCGACGCGAAGGACCCGCCGCCCGACAGTGCTGCGCATCAACAGCCGCCGGCCGTCGTGGACGAGGCTCTTGCGGCCGGGCAGCGCCCAAAGGCTGAAAGTGGCGGCTCCGTCGACGACGGCGGGCGCGACCGTCACGAGCGGATCAGGGTCAGGCAGCCAGACCGGCTCCGCCGTGCGCGCGTCGAGCGCCGGATCCTCCAGGAAATCGTAACCCCCAAGGCTCGGCGCGACGGGCGGCGCGGGCCGTCGCCGCGGGCCGCCGCGCTTGGCCATGTTGCCGCCACTCCTGCACATAGCCGTCGTTGCGTCGGAGATACTCCCAAGCTCGAGCAGGGCCGTCGACGCTGAGAATGTAGAGGTATGCTGCGGTTGGACCTGGACTGGGCATGGTGTTCTCTCCTGATGGGTCGGAGAGAACGCTTGCACTTCGCGTCGGTCCGAAGCCGTGATCGATCAACGCGCGAGGTTGTGATTTTCTAGCTGCGCCCAATGCGCTTTTCCGCGAAAGAGGCGGCAGGGGCGATCCAACGAGGTGCGGATGCGATTATCAAGCGCGCAAACTACTTTTTGGCGTGGCGAGCAGGTCGTCGATCAGCGCGTGTATATCGAGGTCGATCGCGTCGGCGATGTCGAGCAACTCGATCACATCGACCCGTCGCCCACCGCTCTCGATCGAAGACACGACCGATTGATAGCGGTCCAACTTCTTGGCGAGGTCGGCCTGGCTCAAGCCAGCACGTTTGCGTTGCTCGACAAGCAGGTCGATCAGGCGGACTTGTCTTGAGGAGCGCAGGGTCTTGGGCATGTGCCCGTGTCGTCTCGATTGCAGAGGCCGACAGACCGAGTAAGTGGACTTCCGGGTTAACAGAAAATCTGGTTAGATCGGGATCCTCGACGGGAGACGCGCGATGAGTTTGATCGAGCAACGGCATCCCAAGCTCGGGCAGCTACTCCGGGTCTGGCAATCCCATTGCCAGGGCGACGGTCTCCCGTCGGCAAGCGCGCTCGTCGGCGACGCGCTTAGCGGCCTTGCGCCCTCGACGGTGCTGCTGAGGCCTACCGATAACGCCGTTGATCGGCTAACAATCGCGACGAGCGGGGCCGAGGTCGATGCACTCTACGGCGAGTCGCTCACCGGCGCGCCGGTCGAGCGGCTGGCTCCCGGACGCGGCGACGCCAATAACGAAGCTAGGTCGGCGATGGAGACGGCGCGTCCCTTGGTGATCGAGGATGAACTCCGAGTAGGCGATCGCCGGCGGCGCGTCGCTCGGCTTTACTTGCCGCTGGCCAACGACGACGGTTCGGCCGACGGCGTGCTCTGCGGGATCGTCGCCGTATCCTGAGCGCGAAAACGGCGTTCGCCCCGCTCCGGGTGGAGCGGGGCTTCGCGGGCGGCCTCAGTCGCCGTTGCGCTTGTTCGGGCGCGACCAGATGAGGCTGAAGGTGTCGCTGCCCTCGTCGTCGAAGAGGTTGGCGAAGATGGGAGCGGTGAAGCTCGGGTCGTCGAGCTTGAGGCCCAGATAGTCGCGGCCCTCGTTGGAGCGCTTGGCCCAAGCGGCGCCGATCTCGACCTTGCCGACGAAGACGCGGTGGCTCGGGGCGTTGTCGTTGGAGCGAGTCTCTTCGGGGGTGATGCGGACGTTCTTGGCCTGAAGGCTCAGGGTGGTGATCGAGCCGGTGTAGTCGTTGCCGGTCTTCTTGAAGCTGCCGATGGTCGCCATGGTGGTGTCTCCTGCTGTCTTTCGAGCCCGCGCCCATCGCGGCCTCGATGGCGATCGAAGGGCCGGGGGCGATTGACGACGCACTCGCTTGCGAGCCGGAACACAGTGGAGGATGGCGGACGGGCGGCTTTCTTGCCTCGCGAGGAATGGGCGTAGCCCAGGGGAAGAAAGTTGCCCGCCCGCCGTTGCGGCAGAGGCGATCGAGGCGCAGCCGTCCCTCGGTCAGATCAGGCCATCAAGAGGCACGTGGAGCGCACGCGTCCGGGACAGCTCCTTGGACACAACCACCGCGAACTGTCGGGCTTCAACCACCGGCCAGGCGGCAACACGCACGCCCGCCCGGATCAGCGTCAGGCGATCCGAGGTCACCTTCCTGGAGAGACGATTCCGACCCAGCCCGCCACCGCGATCTGCGACGGCTCGGCAGACGCCGCTCTGTTCCAGCGTTCACTCGATGCGCACGCCGGGCCCATGGGTCGCTGCCCGCTTAGCCGCCTCCGAGATCGCTCACCACGACGTCAGGGCGGCCGTCTAAGTCCCTACAGGCGCTGAACAGGTTCAATGTAGGCTGTCCGACTCGGCTCGGCTTCCCGGAGCAGGGCGAACGCCGCCAAACGCCGGAAGGCGACTGATCCAATGACGAAGCCGCCCACGACCGAGAACGCTTGCCGCCAACCTGTACCTGGAACGCAAAGCCCGACGATCCCCAACGTCGAGTAGTAGCCGGCAACCGCGGCTGGAATCGCGAAGATCGCGGCCACGCCAGCGCGTGCGAGCGCGGAACGCGCCCCGCCAAACGCGGCCTGGCCGACGGTGAAGGTGACCGCGCCGGCTATGAGGCCGACGATGGCCGACCCGAGCAGGCCGGCGCCTGTCCCGTGTGCGAGCGAAGCCGCGCTGATGCCGACGAAGAACGGCAGCGCGTAAACGGAAAGGTTGAAGACGAGCCAGGCGATCAGCGCGAAGGCACCGCTGGCGAGGATGATGCTGAAAACCATGACGGTGCTCCTAGACGTGCGAGGTCCGGAGCGCCGCCACCACCACCTTGGCGCTACCGGTGAAGTATAGCCGAAGATCGGCCGGTTGAAAACACAAAGCTGCAAGCCCGCCGGAGCGGGCCTGCGTACTGGTAAGTGCGAAAGACTCGCTCAAGGCTCGAACGGGTCGAACTCGTGCACCACGGCGGCCGGGTCGCCGTCGAACTCTGCGGTCGGCATCACGCCGTAGCCCGATCCAGCCTTGAAAAGGGTGATGCAGACCATCAGGCTCTGGGCGAGGCTCCAGGCGTTCTTCTGTGCGAGGGAAAGCGACATCGGACCGGCTCCTGTTCGGAAGCGGGGACCGCCCCCGCTCGACAGGCGCCCGAAGTGTCCGGCGCGGGACCGCGATCACCCGAAGGCGAAGCCGGAGCGGTCGCAAGCTTCGCTTAGCGAACCCCTTGCGGGTTGATCGAACAAGGTCTTGGGCCGGACCAAGGGTCAGCGGCTGTGAGTGGGTCGGTCACTGTGGACGGGAAGCTATCGGTCTCGCCTCTCGTCGCTTGCGCGCTGATGTCTGACAGGTGGGTTGTTTGCGGTCTGCTTTCGGGTGAAATATTGGCATAGCCGCCGTTCGCGCATGGGCGGTGTTGAGATTGGTTTTCGCTCCGGTAAGGCGGCCGAGCCGTCAGTCGAGGTATTCCCCGCTCTCCGCGCCATCGCGATGCCTGAGCCGCGCAGATTTCAACTGATCGAGCGGGATCAGATTGGCATTGACGCCGCGTCGGCTGCGGCCAACTGCCCTAGGTGTCCAGTGTGTGACGCATCCACAGGAACGGCACCGATGGAAATCTACGTGATGCCCATTCCACGAGTAAGTGTCGGTGCCTCCCGCGGCTGGCAGGGTTACCTCGTGAGCATCGCAATATGCCCAGACCACACCATAGCTTCGACACAGCGAGCAATTGCACTGGGTGATCTCGGAAGGCGCACTAGACAGCGAAATGGTGAGCGCACCGCAATGGCACGTTGCTTCAACAGGTTGGTCTTCGGTCGGCTGGTCCATACAGATCTCCTATGCCGAGCTCAAATGACGTCAATGTCTGGTTTGAGTAACTGGTCTGCCTGCTATACGATTGTTGGCGAAAGCAAAATGGCGGTCACGCGCCACCTCCCTTCCGAAAGTCGAACAGCGGGATGCCCATCTTTCGCGCCTTGTCAGCGAGGTTATCCTGGATACCAGTGCCGGGGAACACCACGACACCGATCGGCAGGACGTCGAGCATCTGATCGTTGCGCTTGAACGGTGCAGCTTTAGCGTGACGGGTCCAGTCGGGCTTGAACGCCACCTGCGCGACCTTGCGGTGATCGGCCCATTTGCTGGCGATCAGCTCGGCGCCCTTCGGGCTGCCGCCGTGCAACAACACCATGTCGGCGTGCTTGGAATGCACCCGGTCGAGCGCCGCCCAGATCGCCTTATGATCGTTGACGTCAGCCCCGCCGGTGAACGCGACCTTCGGCCCGGCGGGCAGCATCACCTGCGTCTCGGCGCGCTTGCGGGCGGCGATGAAGTCTCTGGAGTCGATCAGCGTCGCGGTGAGGGTCTTGCGGCTGACCAGCGAGCCTGAGTGCGGCCGCCACGATTTGCCGAAGTGGTGGTCGTAGGCGTCGGAGGCGAGATCGCGCAGGACCTCGTGCGCGTTGCGGCGTTCGATCAGCGTCAGGCCTTCCGCCAGGAGCCGCTCCAGTTCGACCGACTTCACCTCGGACCCGTCCTGCTCGCGCTGGCTGCGCTGCTGTCCCTGTTCGTTGTCGTCGAGCTCGCGTTCCACCCGGCCGGTGGCGCGGTGGAGGACGTTGACGATGCCCCAGAGCAGGTCTTCGAGGTCGGGTTCGAGGCGGGTGTCTTGGAAGGCGCAGATAAAGGCGTCGAAGGTGTCGGCGACGGCGGCGCGGACCAAGTGATCCTCGGGCAGTGGCCTTGGGTCGGGTTCGCCCTCGAAGGGGCGGTGGCCGTAAAGCTGGAGTTCGTCGAGGAGGTGGGCGGTCGGGCTCTTGGCGTGCTCGGGTTCGTGGTCGTCGATGTGCGGCAGGTGGGTCATGGTGTTCGCCTCCGGAAGGTCGACCGCGCCCTTCGCGGCCTCGTGGGCGACGAAGAGCGGGGACGGACTGGGCCTGCACCGCGGGGCTCTTGCCCGCGGCCGAAGCGCAGCGGAGGACGGCGAGCACGACTTTCTTGCCTCGCGAGGAATGGGCGTAGCCCAGGGGAAGAAAGTCGCGCGCAGCCGTTGCCGGCTAGGCCCGGCTCCGGTCCGATCGCCCCTCTCAGAGGCCAGAGGCGCGGTTCTCCTGCTGGAACGGGAACAGCCCACGGGCAACTTGCACGTCGGCGATCACACCCGTGTCAGGCTGCGCGAACGCTCTCCCGTCCTGGCATCCAGAACCGCTCGACGTCCTCGGGGGCGAGTTGCACCCGCAAGGCCGCGTGAAGCGCGCCTGGTCCGAGTTGCCTCAGGTCGTCGTTGAAGTCGCCCAGCGCCGGGGTCAGTCGCATCGCTTCGATCCCGACCGCTTCTGCTCTGGTCATAACCGACGCCGTCGCGCGTCGTCCGGCCGGATCGTCGTCCTCGGCAACGTACAGGCGGTGCAGCCCTTCGGTCAGGAGCAGGGCGTCGAGGTGGTTGGCCGAGCCTGCGGCGACGATTGGTAGGCCTGGCAGTGCGACACGCAGCGACAGCATGGTCTCCAATCCTTCGCCGATGGCGACGATGCCACTCGCCTTGCCGATGCGGACGCCTTGACCGTTGATCAGCCCCATCGAGCGTCGCGGCGTCGACACCGGCGCCTTCGTCTCCCCGGAAGGGTCGAGCCAGGTACGATGCACGCCGGTGATGGCGCCGGTCGCATCGGTGGCGGCGGCGAGCAATGCCGGCCAAGCATCGCGGGCGGCGTTGGCCGGGTCAGTCTCGTCGCCTCGGTAGTAGCAGCGCGGATGGAACCGCAGCGACGTGCAGTCCCGCAAATCCGTAATGCCGCGAGTGCGCAGATACGCTTCTGCGACGGTGCCCCGAATGGGCTCGGACATGGCGAACAGTCGGCGTGCGGCTTCGGGCGATCCCTGCGGCGCAGGCAAGATCGGCTCGTACGGCTCGGGCTGAGGGAGGCTCAGGAATCGGCGTGCCTCTTCGAGCGTGTCCGCGAGGGTCGTGGCTCCCCGCGCTCGTGCGATGAGGTCGAGCAGGTCGCCATGTTTGCCGGTGGCGGCGTCGGTCCATTTTCCTGCCCGCCCCCGGTCAGTGCCCTTTAGTCGGACCATCATCGAGCGGCCGGGCGTGTTGTAGACGTCCCCCACGGTCCACCAGCGACCGTCGCGGCGGCCGTTGGAGAGGTAGTGGCGGCAGACCGCCTCGGCGTTGTCGGCGAGGCGGCCGGCCAGGTCTGATGCGGTGTCCGGCATCGCGGCCTCCTGAGCGAAAAAAGGGCCCGCCGTCGCCGGCGAGCCCCAGGGTGGTGGTGGGTACGAGGTTACTCGGCGGCGATCGCGTGGGGCTCGAACGTGACCTCCTCATCGTCGGTCGCCTGCTCGTCGGCGAGGGAGCTTTCGTCGATGTCCCCGACCTCCTCTTCGTCCGTCGGCTCGGCGGCCTGCTCCTCTTCGGCCGCAGCGTCTTCGTCGGCCACAGCCGGTTCGACCTCGTCCCACGCCGTGCTTTCAACTACGGGTTCGGCCGCGATCACCGGCCCGGCGTCGACGGTTTCGATCATGGCGACCATTACCCGGCCAGGCGTACGCAGCGGTTCGGGCAGCCAACCCGAGCCGGCGAGCAGCGCTTCGGCCTCCGTCGCCATCTCGACCTTCTTCAGGTGCTCGATGCGCTCGGCCGCACGCTGGCCTCGCGCTTCCGCCACGGCCTGCTGGATGCGTGCCTTGGTGACCCGGCCGAGGAAGTTGGCTGCGGTCGGGGTCCAGCTCGCCGCCATGTCGAGATCGACCGCCTGGGCGAGCCGATCGGCGTGGACGAACGCCTTCGGACGACGGTTCCACGCCTCGTGCACCGCGTTCACCGACAGTGAGACGCAGTGGGCGAACAGCGCGTCGCGGCTGTCGGCGTCGAACGTCTCCAGCGCGCCCCAGAGTTCGGTCGACTCCTTGGGCAGCGCCGACCGCCACGCTTGCTGCCGCTCGTCGAGCGAGCAAGCCAACGGAATGTCGTTCAGCCCGGGCGCCTGGCTGCCGAACTGAACGCTCTTGAGATCGAGCTCCAGGCAGGTGTCCGACCTGTAGGTGTAGAACACCCCAAGTGCGAGCGCGTGCAGGGCGGCGAGGAAGGCGATGTCGGGCCGCTCGCCGAGCGCGTGGCGGAGCGCCAGCGTGCGGTGGGCGGTCAGTTCGGTCAGCAGCCGGTCGGGGATCGGTCGCAGCCCTTCGTCCTCCTCCGGCTCGGCCGCCGACGCTGACCCGGCATAGACCGGAGGCTCATCGCCCTCGACCTCAGCCACAGCGTAAGCCGGGTCCTCCTCGGTCCCGATCTCCGCCTCCGGCTCGACCGGCAGTTCGTCCTCCGGCCGGACATAGCCGCGGTCGACGCGCAGCGACCCATCGGCGGCGATGCTCACGAACGCGCCTGCTCGCAAGACCTCGTCGACGTCGAACACGATCGGTCGGGCGTTCAGCGCCGCGATCGCGGTCTCGAGCTCGCCCATGCGCTCGTCCTGCTCGTCGGTCAGCTCCTCGGCTTGCGCCGACGCCGTCTCGATGTCGTCGACCTCCTGCTGGAGCGCGGCGCAGGTCGCCTCCTCCTCGGACGTCAACGGCACGGTCTCGCCGCGGAGCTGGCGCAAGCCGTAGGTGTGACCGTAGGCGTAGTCTGGGGCGACCTCGACCCAGCGCCAGCCCTCGGCCTGGATGGCGAGCGACTGCTCGTTGAGCTTCTCGGCGACCATCATGTCGACCAAGCTGACGTCCTGCAGCCAGCCGCCGTCGTCGCCTTGGAACAGGTCGTTGAGGATCGTGCCCCCGGCCTCCTCATAGGGGGCGATGCCGATGAACTGCGCCCGCTTGTCGGACGCCCGCACCGCGCCCTCGGTCAGCATCCGCCGGATGACGTAGGGTTGCTTGTCGTAGGACGCGCAGAGGCGCTCGAACACCTGCTCCTGGCGCTCATGGTCGCCGCTGACGGTGAACGCCATCAACTGGTCGAGCGTCATGCCGTCCTCGGCGTAGACGTCGAGCAGCTTGGGGCTGACCGACGCCAGCCGAAGCCGCTGCTTCACGACCGCGACCGAGACGAACTGGTTCGCTGCGATCTCCTCTTCGGACTGGCCCTTCGCGCGCAGCGCGAGAAAGGCTCGGAACTGGTCAAGTGGGTGCAACGGCGCACGCTGGATGTTCTCGGCGAGGCTGTCCTCCTCGGCCAAGCCGCTTTCGCGCACCACGCACGGCACGGGTGCGGTCTTCGCCAGCCGCCGCTGCTTGACCAGCAGCGCGAGCGCCCGGTAGCGGCGACCGCCGGCCGGGATCTCGAACATGCCGGTCTCGACGCCGGCTTCGTCGGCGACGGCTCGCACGCTCAGGCCCTGCAACAGGCCGCGCCGGGCGATATCCTCGGCCAGCTCTTCGAGCGAGACGCCCGCCTTGACGTGGCGCACGTTGGATTGGCTGAGCAGGAGCTTGTCGAACGGGATGTCGCGCGAGGACGACAGGGTGATCTTCTGGACTGACTTGGCCACGGTAGTTCTCCGTGACGGGCTGGCCGGGAGCCTCTCTCTCGACCCTCAACCCGTCACGAAGCGAAGCGCAGCCCTCTTCCTCTAGGGGAGAGCGCTGCGCCCGGCGAGTATGGAGCCGCTCGGCTTCCCGGCGGTCAGGAGACGCCATCGCTGACCATGAGGGGCGGCACCACGAAGTCCGCCGCGTCGAAGTGGGCGCGGATCGCTTCGATCGAGCCGAGCCGCTCGGCCGTGCCGCGGCCGATCAGAACGCAGTCGTCCTCGTCGGCGGCGAACGACGCCGGCTCTCCATCGCCGCTGAAGACGACCCGCTCGGCGCCCCACTGGCCGGCGTAGGCACCGGACCAGCGGGCGAACGGCACAGCGTTGGCGACGCACCACGACTCCAGCGCCTCAAAACGTCCCCACGCCACCTCGTGCGCGTAGAGACTGAGCGGCTGGTCCGGAGTGATGTGGTCCGGTTGGAACGGCTCGCCGTCCCATTCGGTTAAAAGACCTTCCCGTTCGGCCAGTGCGGCGAGTTGAGCGAAAGCGGCTGCGGTAATCGTGCCGCCCAGTACGATCGATGCGGAAACGCGGTCGGCCATGATGACCTCCTTCTTTGAATAAGATTGGGACCTCGGCGGCGGAGAAGCGGCTCCGCCGCCGAGAGGCAAGCCGCCGTGCTACCGTGCAGCGACCATCAGTTTTGTTGCTCTGCCCTCGAGCTCGAGCCGCGCATCCTGGTGCGGCTTGTCGCGTGCCAGCGCGGTGATCCCCTGGACGAAGTCGAAGATCGACTCCGGGAGCCGGCCTTCCTCTTCCAGCACCGTTGCGATGATCTTCTCGGTCTCGGGACGCGAGAAGCCGCGCTTGCGCAGAAAGCTTTCGCGATCGTCGTCCTTACGGGCCACGATCGTCTCACGCGCAGCCCGCACGCCGGCGACGAAGGTCGAAGGCGAGCTGTCGGCGAACCGCTCCAGCGCCGGTGCGGCCTGGTGCGCGAAGCGGTGCCCTGCGAACTTGCTATGCCGGATCGAGATCTCCTCGAAGCCTTCAGCGCCCCAGATGTTACGGTTCATGCACACCGCGCGAAGATAGAAGCTGGCGATGCCGAGCGTCTTCGAGCCGACCTCGCTGTTCCAGCAATAGAAGCCGCGGAAGTAGAGGTCGGGATCGCCGTTCGGGAGCCGCCCGGCCTCGATCGGATGAGCGTCGTCGACCAGGAAGAGGAAGACGTCCCGGTCCGAGGCATAGAGCGTGGTGGTGTCTTTGGTCACCTCGACGAACGGATTGTGTGTCATGGTCGACCAGTCGAGCAGGCCCGGCACCTTCCAGCGCGTGTCGCCGGTGCCGTTGCCGGCAATGCGCATCACCGCCTCGACCAGCTCGTGATCCCAGATGCGGCCATAGTCCGGGCCGGTGACGGCGCGCAGCTCGATGCGGCCATCGTCGGCTTCCAGCGTTTTCACCAGCTCCGCGCGGTGCGACAGCAGCCCGTGCTGCAGATTGATGCCGGCAAGCGGTGCGGGAAGCTGGCGCATGTAGCTGGCGGGCGCGCTGACCAGGCTACAGAGCTGGCCGTAGGACCAGTGGGTGGGCGCGACCGGCTCGGCTCGGCCGGGCACGATCAGCGTCA
The DNA here is from genome assembly GCA_965217935.1 of Acetobacteraceae bacterium. Taxonomy (GTDB): domain Bacteria; phylum Pseudomonadota; class Alphaproteobacteria; order Acetobacterales; family Acetobacteraceae; genus JBBROS01. The sequence goes on from OZ244581.1 coordinate 3,904,617, forward strand.
GGCGCTCGGCATTATCGCGGCTCGCCTCCACCCGCAGCGCTCTGGTTTCGACAGTGCGCGCGGTGGCACGTTCGGCGCGGCCACGCACCGCCGCGTGCAGCTCGGCCAGCGACAGATAGCGCTCATCATCGGGGCGGCTGAACCACTCGGACGAAACGCGACCGATCCGCTCGCCGCGGCTGATGTCTACCTTGTAGCCGCTGGTGACTGGCGGAGCGGAGCCGGCGGTGCCGGCGCGGCGAGGCAGGGTCTGAAGCATGGGAGGTCTCCGGACGGGTCCGGCCGGGAGCCTCTCTCTCGACCCTCAACCCATCACGGCGACAGCCGCAGCCCTCTCCCTCTCATCGGCATTCGCTCGCTCAGAAGGGCTCAGCGCTTAGGTCATGGGGGGCGTCGCGGGCACCCCCGCAGAAGGGGTCGGCCGAGACTACAGGCTCGGCCGCAGGGGAAGGCTTTTCCCTCCATGTTCCGGCTTGCCCACATTGAGCTCTATCGCCGTGGCAGGACTCGCAACTTCGGATTGCCGCGCGCCGGTATATCGGTCCGTCCCGTCGGGGGATGTCGCGGAAACGAGGGTTTCCGGGACGAGAGGCAGTGGCACGGGATCCAGCGTTTCAAGACGTCGAAAAAGCCGTCGATCAATCAGTGCGGCAAAACGGGCGGCATCGGCCGGTTTTGCGACACCGGTCTTCCTGCAAAGCGTGCTCGTCCTTTTGGCCGGTTACGCGGGCGAGCTAGGGCGGAATTGATCGCCTCTCGCTGGTGCAAGCGGCTCGTCCGCTTACGCGAGTGCGGGAAGGCATTTTTGCCGTTCGGTCGCCGAGGCGGCTCCGATCTCTGGCAGGACACCTTTTTGTCGTCAGATAAGTTAGCCGCGCGCACCGGATCTTGCAAAAGCGATCGCCCGACGATCAGATGCTCAGAAATGGATCGCGCGGCTGAGCTGGCCATTCCGGCCAAGATTGGTCCACGAGCAACTAGCGAGTCAGACAAAGAGATGACGCATGCGGCACGCGAGGTTCTTTCGGATGTGAGACTCGCGCTCGACATGCTGCAGGCTGAGACCGATCCGGATCGCTGGCGCGTGCATTGGGCGGGCGGGGTGGCGCTGCTTCGCGCGGTCGGCCACGTCCTGCTCAATGTAGATCAAAGCGCCAATGTCGAACTGGCGAGGATCGCCGATGCGGCGCACCGATGCTGGATAAGCGCCGACCCTGCACATGCGGTGTATCGCGACTTCGCTCTTGAAGAGCGCAACAACATCCTCAAGGAATATCGGTCCAAAGTGCACCCGCTCGACAAGGTGCCGGTCGCGATACGGCTGACGCTGGTGAATCCTGAAACCGGCGCAGTCAGCTACCTGGACCAGGTCGCCGATCTCGACGAGAATCTGTTCCGCCCGCTGGTCGAGGGTTACGGTGAGGGCGAGGACGCTCGCGACGTTTTCGAGGAGGCGATCGATTGGTGGGAGCGCGAGCTCACGGCCATCGAGGAAGAATTGATCCGCGGAGCCCACCCATGAAGCGGGTCGACTGCTACGGCGACAGCCGCATTCTAACTGGCTGTTTCCATTGCAGCGCGGAAGCCGACACCGTCGATCATGCGCCACCGAAAGTGTTGCTGGACAAGCCGTACCCCAGTGAGATGATCGTCGTGCCGTCCTGTTACGACTGCAACAACTCAGCGTCGCTCGACGAGAGCTGGCTTGCCTGCGTGATTGAGTGCGTCGTGACTGGCGAGGTCGAACCGGCGCGCGTCTCGCGACCGGCAATCGCCAAAATGCTCGCACACAGCCCGGCGCTGGCGACGGCGATGGGCGGAATACGCTCGGTCGATGAAAACGGAACCACGTTCAACCCCGACATGGATCGGGTAAGGCGAATCGTAACGAAAATTGCGCGCGCCCACGCCGCCTACGAATTGCACGAGCATTTCGAGCACGAGCCGATAGCCGTCGACGTATTCCCGCTACGGCTGCTCTCGGACGACGCTTTGCATGACTTCGAATGCCTTGGCGGGGGGGGATTGGCCATGTGGCCTGGAGTCGGCTCGCGAGCGATGCAACGGCTTGTCGAAGGCTATCCGGGGGACCGGCCGGGATGGGTGGTCGTGCAGGAGGGTAGGTACCGCTACATGGCTGGCATAGAAGATGGCCATGTAGTGCGGATGGTGCTCAGTGAATACCTCGGGTGCAAAGTCATCTGGGATTTCTAACCAAATGGACGACTCAATTGCGGAGGCGGAGGAGTTCGGGCCGGGCGCGCTGATAAGCGCCGCAACGGCCGGACGGGTGCGCCATTACCTCAATGATCGTTCTCAGACGGTCTACTCCGATCTCAAAGGGATGTGCGAGCGCGTCTCGGACAGCTATCGCGATCGCGTCGTGATGGAGTTGCTCCAGAACGCGCATGATGCGCACCATAGACACGCGACGGACGGTCAGATTTCGATATCGCTCGATTCAGGCGACGGTGAGTTCGGAACCCTAACCGTCGCCAATTTTGGCGCTGGCTTCTCTGAGCCCAACTTCACGGCGATCTGCAGCCCGACGATGACGACCAAGAACGTCAACGACGCCATTGGCAACAAGGGTGTCGGCTTCTTAAGTGTGTTTCAGGTCTGCGCATACCCCGAGATTTACTCCAAGCTCCCGGGCTCGTCCGGAACAGCATTCGACGGCTTCTGTTTCTCCTTTGCAGACGATGCGAGGATCGCCGCATTCCTGAATGAGATTGGCGAAAGTGAGGGGCTGGGCGATGTCCTCGCCAACATGCCGCGGCTCTATCTGGCCTGTCCGCTCGATAGGGCACCGACGGAAATCGCGACCTTGGCCGATGAAGGCTACTCGACCGCTGTTCGCTTACCGCTCAAGAATCAAGAATCACTCAAATCCGTCACGCGCCAACTCGACGCGCTGATGCAGGGCACCCCGCCGGTCCACCTGTTCCTTTCTCGGATCAGGGCCCTCCACGTCGAGATCGGCGGCGCCGAGGAACGCTCGGCGACGCTCACCCGGGAGCCAACGCTCCTCAAGCAGGCCGACGGGTTTCGTCTGCTTGAGATTGACTGCGGCGAGCGTCGCTTCCTGATTGCGGAGCGTACTATCCCTTATGCCGCCATCATGGATGTGATCACCGCTGACGTCGGCGGGGACCGGCTGCCGGAGTCTTGGCTAAAATGGGAAGGTGACGCCGTCGTATCGCTGGGCGTCGCGCTCGACAGCGACCCGGTCGCAGGTCGGCTCTATAATTTCCTGCCGATGGGGATCGACGCGCACGCGCCCTTTGACGGCTACCTTGACGCCCCCTTTTACGCCAGCATCGACCGTCTAAAGCTGCAGCAAGGCGTCGATCTCAACGAATTTCTCCTGAAGCACTGCCGCGATCTCGCGGTGGAGGCGGGACCTGCGATCCGCGAGCATCTCGTGCAATCGACGGCGAAGCGCGCGATGATCGATATGATCTTCTGGCATGGGCCGGGCCGCGACGAGATTCGCGACCGGCTGGTCTCGGAGGCCCTCGGGGTGGTTCCCGTAATTAAGGCCGGAGCGGCGGGATATTGGGCGACACTTCAGAAGGCACGCCTTTGGAAAGGCGATGCGTTCATGACCCCTTCGGTCGCCGCCAAAGTCGCCGCCTTCCCGATCGTCGATGACGCGATTGGATTGTCGCGGCTCGAACGCGTGCGAACCTTCGTCTTCGGTACCGGGCTCCTCGGCTTGAAGGGTGAGGAGCGCGCCGATGTCGCAGAGGCGCTCGCAGGCGACCTTCATCGTCGCAGCGCCGCGATCGAGCGATGGGATCAATTTTATCGATCGCTCGCGAGCCAGTTTATTTCTGAGCCGGCGCTCTTGCATGGTCGTAACCTTCTCCTGACCGCGGCGGGCGAACTTGATGAGACAGATGGTCCAAGGCAGGCTCGGGGACGCCGGCGCGCCCGACTTAGCGCCGTATTCCTGCCGCCGATTCGAGGAGTTGAGAGCAGAACCGCCACCGCCGCCGACAAACTTCCGCTCGCCGTTAAGCGGCGGATCGCCTACCTCAATGTCAAACTGGAAGTCGCGCGCGACGGCACCAGCCCCGCGCGGCGCTTCCTCGCCAACGCCAACCTGATCCGTGATCACGACACACGTGAGATTCTGCGCGTGCTCGCCGGCGCGATCGCCGATCCGGGAGCGGTCAAGGATCCCGACCAACTCCGCTGGGAAGCGCTCGCGGCGATCATGGCCATCGTCGCCGAAGAGGACAGCTCTGGCTCGATGGTGGCTGATATCGGCATCCTCGTACCTACCCAGTCTGGATGGATCCGAGCGACCGAAGCCTTCTTCGGCAGCTGGTCCGGAACGCACGGACGTGAGCTTGAGGACCTGTTCGCAGGAGCCGCGGGTCTCTCAAGCGAACTCGACGAGCACGCAACCCGGTTGCTGCTCCCGTATCGCGATTGGCAGGTTCCGGCCGGTGCCTACGATAATTGGATCATCTTCCTGCACAAGTCGGGCGTCGTCGACCATCTCAGGCCGCTAGCGGCATTCTCTGGCCCGCCGCCTCGCAGCGAGCCCTTTGGATTACCGACCGCGCTCGCGCAGCGCGCTCCGCTCGGCGACGAGCAGACAAAGCTCTGGCGCGAACGAATGGGGAGCTACGCGGCACTACCAAATCCGCAAACGCCCTATACGGCGACCGACGCGTTCCGTCTCCCGGGTCAAGCCGATTGGAGCGCGCTCGAGCCGGTCGTTGGCAAGCTTTACGCGCAGCAGGTCATTCGAATTCTCGACCGGCGTGCGTCGGTGATGACCATGACTGTCTATCGACCGTCAGCGCATCACAGCAGTCAGAAAAATGAGACCAAATGGCTGTCGCCGTTCGGTGTCTTCGTGACCGCCATTGCATGGATGCCGACCTCGCAAGGCGGGTCCGCTCTCCTGACGGAGGCGTGGCTGCCGTCCACCGACGCACGCGGCATGCCGCCCAAGCTTAGGGTCGTCGAGTGGGATATGCGCATGTTGCTCGCCCGGTGCGACACGGCGCTTGCAACGCTCAGGCGCCGCGGCATGCCAGAATTCGGAGCCAAGGCGTCCGCGTGGCGCTTTCTCAGCATAGCAAGCGGTTTGCTCGGCTCGGCCGCCGACAATCCAACTGCGGAGCGCATTCTCGCAGCCGCCCTCGAGAATTGGCAACAAGCGCCGCTCGACGTTGCGCCGCCCGCGCCGCTTAAGCTCATCGCGCGACGCGGCGGGTCGATCGTCTCGCTCGACATGAATGGTGACGGCCCCTTGCTTCTCATTGCGGACAGCGACGATCGCCAGACGATCGCCGCCATCGCCAGAATGACGCCCGACCGCCCGGTATTCGAGCCGCCGACAAGCCGTGCACGCGCGATCGCCGACTATCTGGCGCAGCATTTCCCGACACGCGTCGAGCTCGCCTCGTCGATCCGGGCAGACTATGTCCATGCTGGCGTCCCCATCGACTTTGACAAGCGCGATCGTCTGATTGAGGACGAGCTTGGCCCGATCGTGCGCGAAACACTGGTACTCGCGCATCGCTACCGCTGCCGCTTCTACCAAGGGCCGATTGACGAGGTGCTGCAGCGCCTTTCGACCCTCCGGATTCGCTGGCTCGATACGATCTCGGTTCGCTTGGGCGAGGTCACCGAGCCCGTGCCTATGTTCGCGCAGCGAGCGGTGCTGCTCCGCAAGCCACTGGGAAGGACCTTGCTCGTCGCGTCAGCGCTCAGGGAAAGCCCGCGATTGTTGTTTGCGATCTCGGAGGCGCTGGGTGAGGCCGTCGGCAGCCGAAAGAATATTGGCGAGCCGCTGTCGGCGCTCGCCGCCGCTCTGGAATTGGACGGGCACGCGCCAACTGCGGACGACTATGCCTCCGTGCTGTCATTGCCGGTCCAGGAAATCTTGGGCGTGCTCGGGACCGCCAAGGCCTCGACCAGCACGCTCCGCCGCTTGCTGCTGCCGTTCGTCTATCTCTACGCCGATCAGGCAGCCGCCGTCCCGTTCGGACCGGACGGACCACTCATTACAGAGGAGGACGTTGCTGCAGCGCTTGCGACGGTCGCAGAGAAGCTCCCATTGCCTCCGCCCGAGTTACTGGCGCGAACTCGCGAGGCGGCATCGATCGAGGGCTTAGCCATCGCGATCGAGGCGGATCTTTCAACGCTTAACGCCATCCTCGAGCGCTTGGGCTCGCCGTACCAGCCCATCGATCGCACGGCGACGCACGAGGTCACGTTGGCCGCCTTCCTCTCCCGCCAAAAGGCGTTCATTCGCGAGAGCATTCGCACTCATTACTGGAGCGCCTGGAGTAGCTTTGCCGATCTTGAACCCTATCTCTCGGCACGCGCGGCCGCTCCAATGGAGTTACCCGAAGGACTTGGCCGATCGAAGGTCAGCATCTCCCAGTCAGTGCTGCATGAATGGCTCGCCAAATGGCTGGCCGATCTCGGCGTACCGCCGATTGCTGTGATGCCAGCCAACAAAGAGATGATTGAGCCAGTCCGAGAGCTAAATCACCGTTTACTCCGCGCGATGGTCTCGTTGTGCCGCGTTGCCGCGCTGACCCGCGGGAGCGATACGCTCAGGGCGCGTTGGGCCACCGAGGCCGACGCTCAGCGCCTTTTGGTCGAGACCGCCAATGTGCGGGGTTGGGCTGAGTTCGGACCACTCGATCACGCAGCGGCGTTGCGCTGGCTCGCTGGCGACGGCTGGTGGAATGCCGAGTGGGGCACCACCCTCAGCCTCGATGCTCTCGGGCTGACACAAATGGACGTCGATCGCATCGGTGCCGAGGACACGAAGGCGCGCGAGGAGGCTTCGGTCAAGCGGCAGCAAATCAGTCACTCAGGTGGTATCTTCACGGTCGGAAAAGACAGCTACGCCGAACTCGTCGATGACATCGTCGCTAGAGCGGCTGGCAATGCCGCGCTGGTCAATATGAACCGCCCCGGGTTTGCCGGAGGCCCCAACTCCTGAGAGGACGGGGCTATGACAAGCAAGACAACGAACAAGTTTTCGCCTGAGGTCCGCGCCCGAGCGGTTCGGATGGTGCTGGACCACGAGAAGGATCACGCCTCCCGCTGGGCGTCTGTAGTTTCGATCGCCGAGAAGATCGGTTGCGCAGCGCAGACCCTGCATGAGTGGGTGAAGAAGGCCGAGGTCGATACGGGCAAGCGGGCCGGCGTATCGACCGATGTCGCCGAGAAGCTGAAGGCCCTGGAACGAGAGAACCGGGAACTGCGACAGGCCAACGAGATCCTACGCAAAGCGTCGGCCTATTTTGCCCAGGCGGAGCTCGACCGCCCGTTCAAGCGATGATCACCTTCATTGACGATCACCGCCAAGCCTACGGGGTCGAGCCGATCTGCAAGGTGCTGCCGATTGCCCCGTCGAGCTATCGCGAGCACGTGGCGCAGCGGCGCGATCCCAGCAAGCTGTCCGCTCGAGCACAACGCGACCTGAAGCTGAGGCCCGAGATCGCCCGCGTCTTCGCGGAGAACTTCGCCGTATACGGCGTGCGCAAGGTCTGGCGTCAGCTGCTGCGGGAAGGGTTCGCCGTCGCACGTTGCACCGTGGAGCGGCTGATGGATGAGATGGGGCTTCAGGGTGTCACCCGCGGCAAGACAGTGCGCACGACCGTCAGCGACAAGGCCGCGCCTTGCCCGATGGACCATGTGAACCGTCAGTTCCATGCACCCGCGCCCGACAGGCTATGGCTGTCCGACTTCACCTACGTCGCCACCTGGGCGGGATTCGTCTACGTCGCCTTTGTCATCGACGCCTACGCCCGGCGGATCGTCGGCTGGCGGGTCAGCCGCACGGCGCACGCCAGCTTCGTCTTGGACGCCCTCGAACAAGCTTTGCACGAGAGGCGTCCGCTGCATCGCGGCGGCCTCATTCACCACTCCGACCGCGGGTCTCAATACGTGTCCATCAAGTATACCGAGCGTCTGGCCAAGGCCGGCGTCGAGCCCTCGGTCGGCAGCGTCGGCGACAGCTACGACTGTGAGAGTATGCTGGCAGCCTGGAAGGCCTGACCCGTGCTTACGACTGACCAAGTGTCATGGCGTTGATCTGTCGGTCCTCCAGGCTGCACCCGGAGGGCTGTGAGACGTGACCTGATAGGAGCCTGAGGGAGTGCCGTCCCGTCACAGTCCTGTCCGCTCGCAGATCGCCTCGGGTTCCGCCCGCCTGGAGGACCCACATGCAGGATATCACACCCGAGGCCATCGTCGTTGGCGTCGATACCCACAAGGACGTTCACGTTGCCGTCGCGATCAATGGACTGGGCGCACGACTTGCCACAGCCACTTTTCCGGTCACGGCTGAAGGCTACCGGCATCTCGCGGGCTGGGCCGCCGATCACGGGCCCGTGCATTGCGTCGGCATCGAGGGCACCGGATCCTATGGAGCTGGTCTCGCTCGGGCGCTGACCGCCATGAACGTGCGCGTCGTCGAGGTCGGCCGGGTCAACCGGCAGCTCCGCCGTCGAAGCGGCAAGACCGACATGGTCGACGCCGAGTCGGCTGCACGCGCCGTGCTGGCCGGCGATGCGCAGGGACAAGCCAAGTCGGGCGATGGTGCGGTCGAGATGATCCGCCACCTCAAAGTCGCCCGCGATACCGCTCTCAAGGCTCGGACCCAGGCGATGGTCACGCTCAAGACCCTGCTGGTGAATGCGCCGCAGGCCTTGCGCGAGCGGTTCATCAGCCTCACCGGCAAGATGACGCTTGTTCGCACCATTGCAGCGCTCCGTCCGGGGGCAGCAACCTCCACCACGGCTTCTGCGAAAATGGCGCTGCGGGCGCTGGCTCAACGGTGGCTGATGCTGGATGCCGAGATCAAGGAGCACGAGGCCGTTCTCGAGACGCTGGTGCGCCAGCAGGCGCCAACCCTGATGGAGGCGCCGGGCATCTCCACCGGCACCGTCGCCGATATGCTCGTGGTGCTCGGAGACAATCCGCAACGGATCCGTTCGGAAGCCGCCTTCGCCAAGCTCTGCGGCGTTTGTCCCGTACCGGCCTCCAGCGGCAAAACCAGCCGCCACCGCCTCAACCGCGGCGGCAACCGCCAAGCGAATGCCGCCCTCTACCGTGTGGCACTCGTCCGCATGCGACACCATCCGCCGACCCGCGACTACATCGCGCGTCGAACCGCCGAGGGCAAATCATCGCGCGAGATCCGGCGATGCCTCAAGCGCTACATCGCCCGCGAAATCTACCATCACCTTTGTGTCGACAAGCTTCAGGGGCAGGCAGGAGTGAAAACCGCTTGACCGACATAGGAGCATCAACGCCTTGGCCGAGACTATCAACGGCCTCTACAAGGCCGAGGTTATTCACCGGCGCGGACCATGGCGGTCTTTCGAGGCCGTCGAGTTCGCCACCCTTGAGTGGGTCGATTGGTTCAACAACCGACGGCTTCTCCAGCCCATCGGTAACATCCCGCCGGCGGAGGCCGAAGCCGCCTACTATGCCGCGCTCGAGCCTTCAGCTATGGCGGCGTAACTCAAACCAAATGGCCTCCGGCAAACCCGGGGCGGTTCAATACCTCGACCCGCCCACTCAAGAGTTCGCACAAGATCATACTGCGTACACCTGGCTCGGGTGGCGGCGGCGGCAGCGCTAAGCCGCGCGAGCGCAAATCCGACGATGAACGCAAGCTTATTGGCTTTTTTGGCGAGACGATCGCCTTCGAATGGCTAAAAGAGAAATACGGGACGCGCCGGGTCATTGACGAGGGCTGCTGGAAGTCACTCTACCGGACATTGGTGTTTGGCGGTCTCGGCAATGATGGCCTTGGTTACGACTTCGAGCTCGGAACCGGCAAGCATCAGTGGTTCTTTGAGGTTAAGGCGACGGCAAGCGACGACGTCGGCGACCGCCAGGTCGTCGAGCTCGGCTCCAGTGAGATTGCGAAGGCGGAGAGTTGCCGGACCGAAGGGCGCTCCCATTACCGCATTCTTTTCGTGACCAACGCGCTTCAACCCGAGAACGCTCGCATCTTCGTGCTTCACAATCCGCGCAGCAGGCAGGGCTTATCTTTCTATACCGAGCAGGAGAGCGCCGGCGTGCGTCTTCATTTTCCAATCGAGCAGGAGTGACGCTCCCCCAAGCGACCGCTAACTCGTGGCCAGCTTCAACTCGCAGCCTCGCGGCAGCTATAGGGTTGTCTCGATCCCGCGGGTCTCAACCTGCAACCATTAACTCCAACTCAACTTCCCAGTTGGGCGCGGGATTGAAGGTCGAGACCTGTTCCGGAATATGCATCATGTACGACAAGCCCTCTGCCTGGACGAACGTCGTGCCGAGCAGGTCCCGGCCCAGCAAGAGCATAGCCGGATCATCGACGCGGTAGAGGCGCGGAAGGAACGTGTGGGCGTAACGCGTCCCGTATACGTTCCACTCCTGCATCGATTGATGGGCGTAGCCACTACCTGAGAGGGTGCCGTACAACGCAACGCGGCGGACGAACTCGTCTGCTAGTCCAGTTCTGCTGGAGACCGAAGACAGCAGCGTGACGATGCTGGCTACCATCGACGGCAGGCTTTCCCCCATCGTTGTCGATGCGGCCAGACCTATGCTCATCAGGTGAAGCCGCTCGATGGCACCGGAAGGTAGTTGCTTCGCCTCAACCTGATGCAGGCCGCTGAATTCATGGATCGAGGCGCTTGCCTGCGTCGTCTTCACCTCAATGGCGTGATCGCCGATCCTGAAATCGCGGCCGCCCTCTTGCCATCCCTGCCAATAGTCGAGGCACCGCATCATCTCTTCCGGCTGTCCGCTGCGCGCTAGGATCAGTTGGCGAAGCACCGTCAACTCGCCAATGAGCCCGATGATTACAGCCTCGGAGAGCGCGCCGCGGCGAATAGCCATCTCGATGATTGGCTCGACGTCGGTAAAGGCGTCCTGGATCCTATCGGGCTCGGCGATGCCAGACCGCATCAACTCGATTGCGATCAGTGCGGAGATCGAGGCGAAATGCGGAGCTGAAGGCAGCACGATGCGGCTCGCCGAGAACGGCTCGCCGCCCTGCTCAGGGCGCCAGTCACCATGCTGAACATGGCGCCGCACGAGCGCCGAGCCCGTCCGTAACTCAGGTGCTCGGATGAAGATCTCGTAGTCTCCCGAGGCGGTCCGGCCGATCGCAAGCGGTGTCGCGAGCCATCGCAGGTTGCGCGCCTGGCCCTTCGGCACGCTCAGCGCCTCCAGGTTCTCGCGCAGCACCTCGAAGGGAATGTCGCTCATGCTCGGAGGGCTGCAATATGGTCAGGGCCGCCATGTGGCAGGCCGAGGCCGACCGCCAGCAGGTCGGTTGGTAGTTCGGGAGCGCTTACGACGTGAAATAGCGCGAGGCCGGGATGCCCGCGCGGGCGCCAACTCGCACCGCCCTGGATACTCGGCACCGGTGCCGTGCGATGGAAATAATAGTCGACCAGTTCGTCGCCGAAATAGCTACCGCCATAACCGCGTGTGCCCCAAAGTGTCTGCAGCGCCCGACCGTTCGGGGTTCGCTCGCGCGTTACCGCCTTGATGCCCTTCTTCGCTAGGCGAGGATCACGCGCCGCATTCTGGCCGTGCCGGAAGGCGAGGTAGAACGTAGGCGTGATGGCGCGCAGCGTATCTGCATAATTCCACGGCACCTCGGGCCGGTCGGTCGGATAAAAACCTGGCGCTGAGTGATCGCCGACAAGGCACGACCACAGCCGAAGGTAGGCAGCAATCGAATAGGGGCAAGACTGCGGCTCCGCACCATAATCCTGCGGGTGACGCATGGGCGGCGTGAACAGCGGATCGTCAATGGCGAGCAGCCGTGCGTAATGCTCCCAGCGCTGGCTAAGCTCATTACCCAGATCGGGATCGTGGTGGGAGTACCGAAGTGCATCGAGCGTGGTTGCGAGATGCTGAAGGCTAACCGGCTCCGATCGGATCAATCCGCGCTCCAGACCTTTGTCATCCTTCAGCGGTACCCAGTCGCCATCGCTCAGTAGATCGGCGGCAAGATCGATGTTGTGGCGCGCCAGCGTGTCGTCAGCTGACTCCACAAGCCGAATCGATGGCCGCGGACCCGGTGAGAGCGGGACCTTCCGCGCCTCGACCTTGCTAGTCGCGACGAACGATGCGCCTTGCAACACCAAGGCCGGGCCGTTTGCTTCCTCGCCGGCGTCCATTGAAGCCATGATCTCGGACTTCAGCGCATTGTCGTTGACGTGATAGCGCCGGAACAGCTCCAGCTGATCCTCAAAAGTAAATACCCGGCACAATGGCAAGAAGTCGCCGCGATAGCCGAACCACCGCTGCATCTGCATCTGCGTGTCAGCCGCGGGCTCAGCGGCACCCCGCAAGAACAGGCTCGCCGTGAGCCCTTCGAGGGTAAGCCCTCGCGATAGCACGTTACCAGCCACAAAGATCGAGAGGCTGTCAGCTGGAATGCGAAAGCCTTCCTCCTCCTCTTCAACCTCGAAGCGAGGCCGGTCGTCTGAGGCCGGATCGCTGTTGAGCACGCGCAGCCGAACGTTGGGAAAGACCCGCTCAACTAGCGCTTCGCGTACCCTGGGCCAATCGGCCGACGAGATCGACGCATAAGGTGCCTGTGGCAGGGTCGCGAGCGCAATCCGAGATGCCTCGAACCTGCCGAGCCAAGCTACCCATTCATCTTCCTCAAGCGCTAGCCGGCGAGCCAAGCCCGCCGCCGATACCTCGAGCCGTTCCTCGCCATCCTCATCAAGCTCAAAAGCAAATTCACGGCCCGGCTCTGCCGATGACCAGCGCACGACGTCCATGGCGGTGCTGAAATGGTCTTCTTTTCGCGCCGATGGGTGAATTAGCATGCAATGAGGGCCAGGCGCGGCCGCGCGTGCCTCCTCTGCCGACCCGTATAGGCGGCCGTGATGGAAGGCGCCATTCCATCCAGGCGAAATGCTGCGCACGGCTGCGCCGACTAGGTAGCATCGTAGCGCGTCGGAAAGCATCGACCAGCGCAGCCCCTCGCGCCGAGCTCCAAGTTCAGTCTCGCTTTCGCCAGGGCGAAGGTCTGGGAAGAGGGAGGTGTGGCAGAGCGCGCCGTCGCCGGCCTTACGTAACCGCTCGTAGAAGATCTCGCCGCCGCAATAATAAGAGCGGACCCCGGTTGGCTCAGCATAGCCGATCGACCGCGGCACGACGGTTCCGGTCGGACCTGGCGTTCGCAACGCTGCATTGAAGTCGCGGGGGCTGAGGGGATTGTGGCTCGCCTGAAGGAAATTGGCTTGCGGTGTCGCCGTATAGGCAACGTAGGTGGCGAGCATCGCAGAATGACGCGTCGCGGGTTCGTCAGGGTCGCCGCTCCAGAGCGCCGTAATGAGCCGCGGCGTTAGCTTCTGCGACCGATCGCTATCGAGAACGCTCGCGTCGTCCGCCTCGTCGTCGAGTAACAGGATTGAGTACGGCTTGTCCCGCGCCGCGAGATAATCGTCGGTGACGATGTCGCTCAGGAATCGGCGAAGCATCAACAGATGGTCGTCCTCCTTCGGGACCACGCAGATGATCGGCCGGCCGGCCCTGAGCGCCTGGCGCGCCAGCGGTCGCTGCAGGTAGCGCGCTGGGTCGGCACGCTGATCGTTCAGGATGTCCGCAGGTTGGGGTAGGATGAGACGCTCCGATCGCCGCCGATAGGCGTTGTCCGGGGTTGAGCCGTCCAGCTGACCCAACAGCCGCTCGTAGGTCTGCAACCATAGGCTGACCCGGGTGCCGGCAAGTAAAATCAGAAGATCGACGCCGGAGTCGAGCGCCATCGCCGCCACGCCAAGCATGCTCGCGGTCTTACCCGACTGGACAGAGCCGACGACCATGCCCGTTCGGACTCGCGTTTGCGGCCAAGCGACGACCTCGAGCGCATCCCCTGTGCGGGGGAGTGCCTTTTCGATTATATAGCGCGCGTCCTCCTCGAGAACCGACAGCGCGGTCGGCGACAATCGTCCCTCTACGCTCGCTCGGTAACGCGCCCACCACGGCGCGCCACCCATCACGGAGCCCGCCTTCGAGTTCTCGGTGGCGCTGGCCTCGCTTACTGGTACGATTACGGCCGGGCCGAAGCTGGGCTTACTCGGGCTCATCTCAATCGATCGTGATCTTGCGAATCTCGAGCAACGCTCCGACAGCGCTGTCGCCATAGCGCTCGCGAACCGCCTCATCTGCATCGGCGAGGCTGATGCCGAGCGTCTCCAAGATGCTCGTCGAGGCATTCGCGATGTGCGCCCACTGCGTCTTGTTCTGAGTGCTGGTGGGCCCGATCATCTTCGATGTCAGTTCGCGCACGGCCTCAATACCGTCCTCAAGCTTTTGCTCCTGACCCGAGATCACGAGGACGAGGCAGGCTAGTAGGCTGGCCACCACCGGCAGCTCTTCCCACCGAGACGCCATCTCGCTCTTGCCCTTCCGCCGGAACTTGGGATGCCAAGCGTCGGAAGCGAGCTGATGAAGCTCCAGCGCGGTGATCAGATCGTTAGCGAGCCCCTCAAGCTTCGCTCTTGAGCGAAACTGCGCTAGGCGATCACTGTCGATCGAGCGCAGGAATTCGTCGATATGGCTTGCAGTTGACGGCGTCCGATAAGCCTTGTCCGGCCCCTGCGCTGGCTTGAGGATCAGCGTTGCCACCGTCCACAACAGGACCTTCGTGCGCCGAAATCGCGTGATACCGAAGCCTAGAGCCTTGATGTTTTCATGAGCTGACGTTGGATCGATCCCGGCCTTGACCAGTTCGGGCGCAATCTCAGGTTCGGGCCGATCGCCCCCGACGAACAGCATCAGCCGCGAGATCATCAGATGGTTGAAGACCGCGTTGCGGATTTCCTCCGCGTTGAGCTTCATGCCCTGCTGATTGTAGAGCCTGAACACCTTGTGTATGTCGCGAACCTGCGTATCACGGTAGATCAATACCGGTATGAAGTAATCGCAGGCTCGCTCGAACAGATCAGCGACCGAGATCGTCTCGCCTGCAATCCTGACCTGTTTATCCTTGATCTCGCAGTAGTATCGGCCGCCAAGGGGCTTTAGTGGATCCATTTCGTCCGTGTACTTCTTTGTCTTGAACGGAAGGTACTTCTCGCGAATGTCCGTCGCGCGCAGGTTGTTACGCCGAGCAAACTGGCTGAAGTTGCTGTCAAACAGCGCGTAATCCTTCATCTTCTTCGCATTGTCGCGCCCTTCTGGGTGCGCCCCCATGAAGCGAAGGATGGCGGTGACCCGCTGCTTACCATCGACGATCTGGAACCGCTGGTTGCTTGAGACGCGCGCGAGAATGATCGACGGCAGCGGGATGCCACGAAGGATCGACTCGATGAGCATCTGCGAGTCCGCGTTCGACCAGACGAAGTCGCGCTGGTATGTCGGGTTCAGGTCAAGCTGCTGCTGTTGAGCCCGACCGGCAAGGTCATAGATCCGCCACTTGTCGACAGTTGCGTTGATCGAGAGCGGCTCGGTGGCGGGCGCCTCGTTCCAAGCATCGATCCACGCCTCGGTTGCTGCCGCGACCGACAACTCATCCTCAAGCATTTGTAGGAAGTTGGTTCGATTGCTGACCGCGCGGCTTAATCGCTCCTCAAGCGCCTGCGCTCCGATCTCGGTGAGGACGATATGGCCGTCCTCAAATAGAAAACTTCCCTCCGCCTTGCCGGGCGATAGTTCGTCGAACAAGCGCAGCGCCACCGCCTTGGGCGGATCCTCCCCATCGAAAGTGGAGTCGAGGTTCAGCCAGACGGCGACCTCGATTACTCGCGCGAGCCACGCGCTCGACGCAAAGTCGATCTCGGTCGCGTCAAACGCGCCCGGAGCCCTTCGTTTTACGTCAAGCTTGGGCTGGACGCCCGGCTGCGACAGCTCAGACAGGAGCGTCGCAACCTGATCAAAATCTAGCTCTTCCAACAGCCCGTTCCCCTAAAGCGGCGTCCTCGTCCAGCCGGACGCTCAGGCAGCGGCCACCTGCATCTGGACTGGCCGGCCGACAAGCGGAAGTCTCTGGCTTCCGACCCTCGGTGGCGCTTCGCCGAGTAGGGCCGATGCGACCGCGCCAATGACGTTGACGTTCACCGCATTACCGAGCGCTTTGAAAGCCGCCGTCTGGGTCGCTGGTAAGTGCTCGAGGTCGCCCATGCTCTGCAGCCGGGCGCACTCACGCATAGTCATGTAGCGTCGTTCCCACGGGATGACCGGCACCTGGCTCGTCGTCAACGCCACGAGCGATGGTGCCGCCGTAGGCCTCTTTGCGCGAATACCCGAGGCGCGGAATTGAATTATGCACCGGTTGAGGTCACGAGGGCCGCCCTTCCAATTCCACTCGAGCTTCTGGAAGCTCGGCGCGAAGGTCAGAATCAAAGGCAGCCATGGATCGATTACAGCCTTGTAGCGCTGGTAGAAGCGCCGGTTTTGCTCAATGAACTGAACTTTCCATTCCGGAAAATATGCGTTCGTGTCGCGCGCATAAGGCGGCAGCGATTCTAGGACTTCCGCCTCGGTCATGTTGCGCAGCGGACGGCCGAACGATCCCCGGAAGGAGCGGATTTCCATTAGACCGTGCCCGACCGGAGTGCCGGTCCGCGCCGGATAGGTCGCCCCGAATTCCATTGCCCAAATCGGAAAAGACGGAAGCTCCGCGTCGGCCGGCAGGGCGTCGAGAAGTTGCTGCCACGCCTCAAGATAGGTCACAAACGCCGGCGGAAGCGGCTTTGCGTCGAGCGGGCGCTCGTCTAGAATTGTGCGGATGTCGACGTCCTCTGCGCCATGTGTTCGCTCCGGCCATTCGAAGGTGCCAAGGCTGTTACGGGCGCCAACGATGATCGCGCGCTCGCGCAGTTGCGGCACGCCGAACATGTGCGGCGACATCAAGGAAGAGTCGATTTCATAGCCGACGTCGCGCAGCCGCTGTCGCACCCGTTTCCAGGTGTCACCCCCGTCGTGCCGCATGATGTTGGGGACGTTCTCGATGATCAAGAAGCGCGGCTCATGCCGCTCGATAATCTTGATCACATAGTCGAACAGGTCGCCCCACTGCGGGCAGTCGAAGCCGAGTTGGTCTCCCGCTTTCGAGAACGGCTGGCAGGGGAAGCCCGCGCAGAGGATGTCATGTCCGGGCACAAGAGCGTGCGCCTCCCGGATGTCGCCGTGGGGTTTGATCCCGAAGTTCCGCTCATAGAGATCCGCCAGGTTGCCATTCAACTCGGAGGCGAACACGCACTCGTGGCCGAGCCGTTCGAGCGCTTGGTGAAAGCCGCCAAGCCCTGCAAAAAGATCGACAAACCTCATGAGCGCCGCTCGAGTGGGAAAGGGAGCTGCTTGGCGGCGTGCTGTTCGAGCAGATTGCGCACGGCAAGCCGCATTAGATATTGGAGATTAACCGGCGGGCTCGCGGCGCGCCCAAGCTCCTGGAGCGCATTATAATCGGTCTGGTCAACCGAAACCGTGAACCGCTTCTGATGCGTCAAGCCAGGCATGAGTCGGTCTCCCTGAACCTGAATGCACCAGCTTGCATCAGAATGCACGACGATTCGATATCCAGAACGGATCGAACCTGGTCAATCAGGTCGGGGGCTCGTACCTCACATTCCCAGTTCGTCTGGATCGAGTAGCCTAACCCAGTGAGCCGCTGCGCCACCTCCGCGTCCCGCTCCACGTTGGGGCGAAGCTTCGGTGCCCAATAATCAACCCGCGTTGCCGGTGCCTTTCCCGTTAGCGGACACCCACGCTGGTGCCAGAAGCAGCCATGAACGAAGATCACCTTCTTGCGGCCTATGAAGGCGAGGTTGGGCGTGCCAGGGAGGTCGCGGCGGTTCAGCCGATAGCCGACTCCGAGCGATCGCGTGGCATGCCGGACGATAAGCTCGGGCTTGGTCGCCATTTTGCGGGTCTGCGACATCCGCCGGCGCACCTCGTCCGGCACGTTCGGGGAGGGTGTGCTCGTACGCTTCAGAAAAGGTGATTTCTGCGCGATGCTTTGCTAGCCTCTGGCCGAAACGAGGGAATATGGCCGTAAAAAACGAGATCTCATATGCTTCGGTTGATCAGCTGATGCTTGATCCGCTGAATCCTCGACTTGGCCGCGGGAATACCGGCGCAGCTGTCAAGCAGTCAACGATCCTCAGCCTGATGCGTGACTGGACGCTCGACGAGCTCGCGGTATCCTTCCTCGAAAGCGGCTTCTGGCCACAAGAGGCACTGATCGTCGTCAGGGAAAAGCTTTACGGCAAGGACGCGCTTATCGTCATCGAGGGCAATCGCCGGCTTGCCGCCCTGAAGTTTCTCAAACGCGCGGCCGATGGTGAGAAGATCGACCGTCGCTGGCGAGATATTGTCGAGGAAACCCCACCGCCGGCCGAACTTTTCGGCCGCGTTCCCTACATCGAAGTCGAGAGCCGGAAGGACGTGGAGGCCTTCCTCGGCTTTCGTCATGTCACGGGCATCAAGGAGTGGAAGCCAGCAGAGAAGGCAGAATACATCGCTCGGCTTATCGAGAACGGGAAGCTCACTTACGCCCAAGTGATGCGTAAGATTGGAAGCAAAACTCCAACTGTTCGCCAGAACTATATCTCGTACAGGCTGCTACTTCAGATGGAGGATCAGGATAAGATTTCGGTAGAGCATGTAGAAGACAAGTTCAGTGTACTCTTTCTATCGCTTCGGACCGACGGAGTGCAGAGGTATCTCGACATTGATATTCAGGCGGACCCGGACGAGGCGCGCAAGCCCGTTCCTGATGAGAAGCTGAGCGAACTTGCGAATTTCGCACTCTGGCTGTTCGGCGATGAAAAGCGCCCGCCTATCGTCCGCGATTCTCGCCAAGTCGACCAGTTTGGCCGTGTGCTGCTTAGTAAGAAGGCAGTCGAGTACCTCGAGCGCAACCCTCGTCCGAGCTTCGAAGTCGCCTACTCGCTTTCCGGAGGTGATGAGCCAGAGATTGTCAGGCTGGTCGAGGAGGCCGCCGACAATGTCGAGTCCGCGCTGAGCCGCGCGCATCGTTACGCCAAATCTAAGAAGCTGAGAAAAGCGGCTCAGCGGCTGGGGGAGGACGCGCTTCAGTTGGCTTCGCTGTTCGCTGGCCTACGGGACGAACTATGCGCTAATGAGGACGACTGATGCTTGCCCTTCCGCCCAAAGGGTTCGCACGCTCAATCAACAAGCACAACGTCGATACGGCGATATGCTGCGACTGGATCGAGGCCTGTGCACTGTTCGGAGACGGCGAGGCGTCGGGCTCTGACGTAGTGGATATCCTGCGTGAGAACGAGATTTACGACAGCCAAGACTTCGCTTGGGAACTAGTTAACAACATCTTCGCTGCGATGCGAGAGCGGAAGCGGGTCCTGGGTCACGGCTACCCCTTGCGAGTGGAGGGAGGAACTCGGGTTGTGTGCGATCAAGCTTGGCAGGACGTTGCGCCGTATGCCTTTTGTCTCGCGCTATCGCTCGCCAAAGCTTACCCGGCCTGGTGGCAAGCCTTTGGCCAAGACTTCGGACCTCAAGGCAAGCTTTTTGAAGACCTTACCGCTGAGGCGGTCGCTGCCACGTTCAATGGGTGGGAGGTTCATCAGACCGGATGGACTGCAACAGAACCGAACCTAATTGCTAACATCGTTCGCAACGTCGCCGAACGTCTCGGTGAGGTCACTGGCGAAGTCCGCCGTTGGTCGGCAAAGCACGCCAAGGAAGCCGGGCTTGATCTACTTTGCTTTCGGCCATTCCCCGACGGCCGCGCGGGGTTCCCGGTCATGCTGTTCCAATGTGCAAGCGGGAAGGATTGGCGTTCTAAGCTGCACCAGCCGGAAATTCGAGTCTGGACCAAAATTGTTTCGTTTACTATCGATCCGCAGAAGGCGCTCGCGATGCCGTTTGCGCTCGACCCGGACGACTTCCGTTACCATGCCAACGTCGTGAATGGCCTTCTTCTCGATCGCGACCGGCTACTCATCCCAGGGCAGGTCAATCGTGACTGGGCTTCTAACGATCTGCGCGATCGTATGCGGGCTTGGGTTCAGCCACGGCTCCTAACGCTGCCGCTCGCTGCTTAAGGTTGGTATACTGCTCGGTCAGTAGATTCGAGCATTCTCCCCGGCAGTCCGCTGATGCCGGCGTTCAGCGGTCCACGCTTGGAGGTCGGCGACGGCGTATCGGACGAACTTACCGAACTTGTAGAAGGGCGGCCCGCCGCCGAGCGAGCGGTAGCATTCCAGCGAATGCGGGCTGAGCGCGAGGTAGTGAGCGGCGGCTTCGGTGTCGACGAACGGGATCAGGCCCGTGTCGTCGACCTTCTTTGCTTGGCGCATGATCTCCAGCGGTGGCCAGCCGCCCCCGGGATTGCGGCAATCAGACATGCTCCGCCTCCTCGACTTGGCGAACCTGGCGGGCGGGTTTCGGCGGGGCTGGGCGGTTCTCGCCCTTCCGGTTTCGGTAAGGCCGGTAGTTGCCGAGCCCCATGCTCGCCGAACGGCAATCGACGATCGCCTTGGCCACCCTTGGCGCAACCGCTGCAGCGGCGGCCGCAGGATCTTCGGGTCGCTCTTCGTCGAGGCCGCCTTCGACGGTCAAAGCCGCGCCCTGCACAACGATGCGTCTCCGCGAGGCGACGGTCTCCGCGGCCTGGCGAATCGGGTCGTCCTCGGTATGGACGTAGCGCATGAACATTGTGACCGTCTTGTGGGCGGTGAGCGCCATTCCGACCTTCACGGGCACGCCGGAGTTGGCGATGTCGGTGGCCGCCCGGTGCCGGACCGCGTGCGTCCCGCAATGCGGCAAGCCCGCGCGTTCCAGGATACGCCGCCAGCCCGCCCAGTAGGTGTGCTTCGACATCGGCTTGGCGCCATCGAAGAGCGCCGGAATCACGAATTTAGAGCCCGCATAGCGCGGCGCGGCGCGCAGTAACAGCGCGGCTTCGGCGCTGAGCGGCTTCGACATGCCGCCGGTCTTGCTGTCGGGCCAGACGACCCGGCGATGCGCGAAGTCGATCCATTCCCACTGGAGTTCGAGAACCTCGGACATGCGCGCGGCAAAGTCGAACTGCAGTCGGATCGCGAGCGTAAGAAGCGGGTGTTCCAAGCCCTCGACGTCCGCGTGGTCGAGGTAGCCGTAGAGACGTGCCAACTCGTCGTCGGTGATGAGGCGCGTGCGCTTCGATCCCGTATATTTCTTGACGTGCCTACACGGGTTCGTGCCGTCCGGCCGCAGACCCCAGAGCTCGGCCAGGTTGAACATCTTGCGCATCAGCGACAGGCAGTGGTTCGCGGCGGTCGGCCGGTCGCGAAGACGGCCGATCAGATCGGCAACGTCGGACCGTTTTACGTCCGCGACCTTCACCTTGCCGAGCGCGGGCAGGACGTGAGCCTTCAGCGTGATCCGGTTTCCCTTGACGGTCGACGGCTTGTTCCGCGCCTCCGAGTGCTCAACCATGAAGCGGTCGGCCAGATCCTTTACCGTTGGGGCAGTGCGGGCGACCTGACGCTCCTGACTCGGGTCAGCGCCGCCGCGGACGGAGGCGAGGAAGTCCTGGGCGAGCTTGCGCGCCTGATCGACGGTGATCTGGCCGTAGGTGCCGAGCGCCGGCTTGCGCCGCTCGCCCGTGGGCGTGCGATACGAGAGCATGAAGGTCTTGCGCCCGGCGGGCGTTATCTTGCACATAAAGCCAGGGACGATGGTGTCCCGGATTTCATAGTCGCGGGCGGTGGGTCGGGCGGTGTCGACGACGCTCTTGGTGAGCTTGGTGGAAGGCATGTCTGGCTCCTAGCTAGACCCGATTTCCAGGAGCCACATAGGAGCGGCGCTAGGGAGGATCGGGTCGCGTTGCGTCGAGGACCGGCGTAGGATATGAAGAGCTAAGCGTTTGATCTATCTCTCTATATCCTACTCCAGCGCACTCGAGCGTAGGGGAGCGTAGCCTATTCAAAATCCGGTTCCGCAAGGAGTGTCGGTTCGACCCCGACCACCCGCACCATTTTCTGACGTCTACTCAGCTGTATTTAGTGTCCGCAACTCGATCTCGCCTACCGCAGTTTTGCGGCACCGAAGCGGAGGCCGTCGCGCACCAGCATGACCATGCGCTCGGTATGCGCCGCGCCGTCGTCCGGCGATCGCAAGGTTCCCGATCGCGCGTAAAAGATCGTAGGGAGCAATGTCGGCGCGCACCTCGCGCGCTTCGGCTGAGACCCGCGCGTAGCCGACCAGCACATCCCGTTTCTCGATCCCGAACCGTTGATTTCAGGAAAGCTGATGCCGCTATTTAGGTGCGGTTTCTCATCGGCCCAACTTTCCCGTTGAAGGTTCCTTCTTGGAAGCGGCGAGCAGCGCCTCAATGAGCGCCAGTAAAGAGCTTGATCTTGTCGGCCACATCGTCCGTAGTGGGGGTATAAATTAGCAGAACTAGGTCAGATTGGCCGTCCA
Source organism: Acetobacteraceae bacterium (assembly GCA_965217935.1). GTDB lineage: Bacteria > Pseudomonadota > Alphaproteobacteria > Acetobacterales > Acetobacteraceae > JBBROS01. Next base: position 3,927,021 of record OZ244581.1, read on the forward strand.
CGTTGAACGATGAGAACTCAAGCTCGAGTTCTCCCAGGACGGGGTGGAGCAACCGCCGCACCCCGTCACAAGCGCCATGAACCTTACTGTCACTCCACATGGCGGCAAATTCGGGGCTTTTAGCGTTAAGTTCATCGAGAAGCGGTTGCACGATCGGCCTGACCTCCGCTCGCACGACATCCGCCCGAAAGATACCGACGATGAAGCGGGCCAAAGCAAGCCAGTCGGGGTTCACGCACCGCGCGCCGGGCTCGAGAAATAGCAGACGCATGATGTTGCGCTGCTCTGCCGGGTAAGCGTCGTAGTCGTCGAGCACGATCGCCGCCGTATTCCAAGCGATCACGTCCCAAGTTGCGGTGCGCACGATTGCTGGGGACGGAGCAAGCGAGTCGAGAACACGTTGGAGCCGCGGCGTCGCCGTGAGCAAAGGACGATAGCGATCTTCCGGCAAGCGCCCAAGACCGAGCAGGAACAGGTGTCGGCGTTCTGGCTCAGTGAGTATAAGTGCTTGCGAAAGGCGATCGAGCGCGCTGGGTGAAGGCGTGCCGCCACGCCCCTGTTCAAGCCAGCTGTACCAGTTGACGCTCATCCCCGCCCGTTCCGCCACCTCCTCGCGGCGAAGCCCGGCAGTACGGCGTCGGGCCCCCCCATAACCGAGCGCAGCGGCATCCAGATGGGTGCGCCGCTCGCGCAGGTAGCTGCCAAGAGAGGTATCGGACGCAAGGGGCAACCTGTTTGTCTCCATAAGCGGATAAGCTCTCAACTTTACCCGCCTTCTTTAATGCTCGACACACGCTCCGACAATTGGAGGCGTCGACAATGCGCGTGTTCGTGACGGGTGGCACCGGCTGGGTGGGCCAAGTTGTAGTAGACGATCTGATCGCTGGCGGCCATCGAGTAGCCGCCTTGGCCCGATCCGAAGACGCTGCGGCGCTCCTCTCAGGCAAGGGGGCTGAGGTGGTGCGCGGCACGCTCGACGACCTGGGCACGATCGCCGCTGCGGCTGGCGCGTCTGACGCCGTGATGCATCTCGCCTTCAACCATGATTTCGCGACCTTCTCGCAGAACGTCGAGCAGGAGCGCGAAGCGATCGAGGCCATGGGAAGTGTGCTGGCCGGAACGGATAGGCCATTCCTCTACACCAGTGGGCTGGCGTTCCTCGCGCCGGGACGCATCGCCGCTGAAGCCGACATGCCGCCGGTCTTCGATCTAGGCTTTCCGAGGAAGAACGAGGTCGCAGCGGTTGCGCTGGCCGAACGAGAGGTGCGGGTTGGTGCCGTCCGGCTCGCCCCTACCGTGCACGGGATTGGCGATCGGATGTTCATGGCCGCCTTAGCCAAACTAGCACACGAGACCGGTGTGTCAGCTTATGTCGGAGATGGCGAGAACCGCTGGCCGGCGGTGCATGTAGCAGATGCGGGCAGGCTGTATCGACTGATTATTGACACCGGCGCTTCGGAGCGAGCTTACCATGCCAACGCCGAGGAAGGCGTCCCCTTCCGGCATATCGCCGAAGCAATCGGCCGAAACCTAGGATTGCCGGTTGAGCCTCGCCCTAGCGACCACTTCGGTTGGCTGGCCGCGTTCGCGGTAGCCGATGCTCCGGCATCCAGCGTCCGAACACGGGAAATCACGGGCTGGATGCCGGAAGGCCCTACGTTGTTGTCGAACCTAGCCGATCCGGATTACTTCAAGCGGGCATAGGAAGCTTCTTTCCGGGAACGATCTTCCCGGAACACCATCTCGACCAGGACGGTATCAGCGCTGCCCGGCCTTTCCCAACAGCCCCGACGTTATCTGAACGGGGCCAGCTTGCGCCCTGCAACAAGGAAACGCGCGTACTCAGGCTGTCAGGTGTCTAGCAAGGTGGAATTGCGTCATCTCCGCCACTTCGTCGCGGTCGCCGAGGAGCTGCATTTTGCGCGAGCAGCGGAACGTCTCGGCATGGAGCAATCTCCGCTCAGCCACTCGATCCGCAACCTCGAAGCAGAGCTCGGAGTCAAGCTGTTGCATCGCACGACACGGCGGACTTGGCTGACGCGGCCCGGTATGCGTTTTTTCGCGGAAGCCCGTCGCATTCTCGGCGATGTCGAGTCTGCGACCATGTCGCTTCGCGCGGAAGACGAGGACGGCCTGGAGCGCGTTTGCTTGGTACTGGGAGAGGACTTGGCGGGCGAGCCGTTCACGCGCCTCCTGTTCGAACTGGAGCATCACCGGCCGCCGATCACGGTCGACGTTCGCGAACTCACGCATGGGGAGGCCCCGAGACTGGTCCGCGATGGCGGCGCAGACCTCGCCCTGACCTTTGACGACCGGGACCGTGGAGGTTTGGTCCAGGTGCGGGGCTGGGCGGAACCTTTGATGCTGGTGACTCCGCTCGGCCACCCGCTTGCAGAGCGCGACAAGGTGACGTTGGCCGAGGTCGCTGCGGAAAGCCTCGCGCTGCCCCGCCCGAGCATCTGCGCCGGCTATCTCGCACAGGTTGAGGCGCTGCTCGAGCGCCACGGGGTCCGCATACCGCAACGGGTGAGCGTCCGGCACTGGAACACGGCCGTGAGCTTCGCCTCGACCGGCCGTGCGCTTGCGCTGGTGCCCGCGTCGTTCGTCAACGGCGCGACCTCGGTCGCAGTTATTCCGATCGCCGAGCCCGATGCCGAACTGGTGACGTGGTTGCTTCATCCTGAGGAACTGTCCCCAGCGGCGTCGCTCGTACTCGAAGTTGCCGCTCTGATTGACGCCGACGATGATGTCGTGGAACCCGGGCTTGCTTCTCCAGCCTGACGCGCCTTTTTGAACCCCCGGTCGCGATCCATGAATGCGGCCAGCATGTGCGGCACGAGCACGGCCGCGTCGACGGGTTCGCCATAGGCGGCGACGTAGGTCTCGACGTAGCGGTCCAGGTCAGCCTTGACCTGCGCTGTGAGGGTGATCGTGAGCCGGACGACCTCCGTCTTCGGCAGCGGGCCGAGCCTCAGCTTACTCAAGGGGCGCTTCCTCCGGTGCGGCGCGTGACGGCCCCGTAGGGACGCAGCACGAGGTCCTTGTTGACGATGACACGGACGGGGAAGCCCGGCCGCACGGTCAGGGTCGGCTGGACGTTGAGATTGCGCCGCGTCACCTGCTGGCCGACCTGGTTGAGGCTCTCCTCGGCGCTGCGGGATGTCGCGACAACGACGGTCTGCTGGCCGGTGCCACCGAGTCCGCTATTCTGCGAGCCGAGCTCGGTGCCGACGCCGAGCAGGGTCGAGAGCGCCGCGCCGGCGAGCAGCTTGCCCCAGTGATTGTCGGTCTCGTCCTCAAGCCCGGCGAACCCCTTTGTGTCGGCGCCGGGCAACCGGTCGAGCACGATCGAGGAGCCGTCAGGCAGGATGAGCCGCGTCCAGACGAGGAGTACCCGACTCTGCCCGTAGGAGACCTGGGCATCGTAGGTGCCGAGCAGGCGCGATCCTTGCGGGATCAGCAGCGATTTGCCGGTCACGGTGTCGTAGACGGGCTCGGTGACGGTCGCGATCGCTTGGCCGGGTAGGTCGGAGTTCAGGCCCGTGACCATGGCGGCCGGGATGATCGTGCCTGCCATGACCTGGAACGGCGAGGCGGGCGTCTGCAGCCGGCCCGAGGCGTAGATCTTGGTGTCGGTGGCGGCATTGAGGAACGCGGATTTCTTGTCCTGCCCGTTCTGGCTCGCGGCCTCATCGGGCCGCGCGCTCTCAGCGGAGCCGGGCAGCGCCGCGAACGGGTTGGGCGGCGTCGTCGGGCCAGCAACCGCCGCCTCGGAAGCCGGCTGGTCGGCGCTCTTCTGGCGCACTTGGACGAACAAAGCGCCGCGTCGCGCCGCCTCGGATTCCTGCCGTAACCGCTCGCGCTCGGCGGCCGCGGCCTGCTCTTCCGCGGTCGGTCCTGCCGCTGCGGCGGGAGCGGTGGCAGGCGCGCCCTGCTCCTGCTGCGCCCGCAGGAATGGCCGGCCGAGGTCGCCGGGCAAAGCGGTCGCTGGCGTTGGCACGCTTCTCAGCCGCGAGTGGTGCGGCACGCCCCTAGACATTCTGTGCGATCGTAATAGCTGATCGGTTGAGGATCTGATGGTCCCCTGATTGCGTGGACACCTTTGCTAAGCCCGTGAGGGCGTGGAGGTGTGCAATGGCGAAGACGAGGCGGGAGTTTTCTCCCGAGTTCAAGCGGGAGGCGGTCGCGTTGCTGGAAACGAGCGGCCGGCTTCTGACGTAGGTGGCGATGGAGGTGGGGATCTCGCCATCGATGCTGCGGAACTGGCGGGCTGTGGTCCGTGATGGCGCGACCCGATCAAGGGTGGCCACGCTTGGTGTTCCGGCGCTCCCGTCACCGGCCGACTTGGCGTCGGAGATTACGCGCTTGAAGCGTGAACTCGATCGCACGCGCATGGAGCGCGATGTGCTAAAAAAAGTGATCGGCATCTTCGCGGAGGTGCCGAGATGAGCTTCCGATTCATCCGCGATCATGCCGGCCGGTGGCCGGTCCGGCTGATGTGCCGGGTCCTCGATGTCTCGGCCAGCGGCTATTACGCATGGCGTAGCCGGCCGGAGAGCGCGCGATCGGAGGCAAACCGCAAGCTGCTCGACCATGTGCGTCGCCTGCATGCCGAGCATCATGGCCGCTACGGCAGCCCCCGCATGCATGCCGCGCTTCGTGCGGAGGGCAGAACAGCGAGCCGTGGCCGGGTCGAGCGCCTGATGCGGCGGCACGGCATCCGCGCGCTTGCCGGCCGCAGGTTCAAGCCGTGCACGACCGACAGCCGTCACAACCTGCCGATCGCGCCGAACCGGCTGCAGCAGACGTTCGTCGCCGCGGCACCGAACCGCGTTTGGCTGGCCGACATCACCTACATCGCCACGGGTGAAGGCTGGCTCTACCTCGCCGCCCTGCTCGACCTGGCGACGCGCAAGATCGTCGGCTGGTCGATGCGCGACCACATGCGCACAGAGTTGCCGCTTGCGGCGCTGATGATGGCAGCGCAGCGGCAAAGGTCCGCCGAAGGCCTCATCTGCCATTCCGATCGTGGCAGCCAGTATGCGTCGGAGGCCTACGCCAAGCAGCTCACAACCATGAAGGCAAAATCCTCAATGAGCAGAAAGGCCTGCTGCTACGACAATGCTCCAATGGAGAGCTTCTTCCACACCCTGAAGGTCGAGCTCGTCCATCAACAACGATGGCCAACACGCGAGCACGCGCGCAGAGACCTGTTCGCCTACATCGAAGGCTACTACAATCGGCGGCGGATCCACTCCGCCCTCGGCTACAGGACCCCGGATCAGGCCGAACAGCAGATGGCCTAAACCCGGGTCCACGCAATCAGGGGACCATCACTCAAGAACTGGCGCCGCGTCGCAACCCGATACGACAAAACCGCAGAGTCCTACCTCGGCTTCGTCGCGCTCGCCTCAGTCACGCTGTGGCTACCCTTTGTCCACGTGGCCTAGTAAATACTTGAATACGGGGCTTGCCGGTATGGCTTTGAGTTCAACGACAACGAGTGATGCCGCACTGGACGGCGTCTGGCTAGGGCGCGGCGTCAGGAACCTGTCTCGACCGTATCTGCGCGATGGCTATCCTATACGAACTTTGATGAACTGGTCGCCGGCCAAGCCGTGCTCAATCCTGTGCTATGGCGGCGGTGCACCGTTGGTGCCCGCCGTCTGGGCAGTTTTAACAACGCTGAAGGAAGTAAGCTGATGGAGCGTCGCTACCAGACAGCCGATGTGTTCACCGCACGATCACTGAGCGGGAATCCTGTAGCGGTGGTGCTGGATGCGGTGGGCCTTGAGACCGCGCAGATGCAGGCGCTCGCCGCCGAGTTCAACTACGTCGAAACCACATTTGTCCTTCCACCCAACGATCCGCGCCACACGGCGCAGGTCCGAATTTTCACGCCCGATCGTGAGGTGCCCTTTGCCGGCCATCCGAACATCGGCACGGCCTTTTTGCTGGCGAGGGACCGGGTCCGGGCGGGCGAGCACCCTACCCAATTCGTGTTTGAAGAAGCCGCGGGTCTGGTAATGGTTGACATCCTGTATGACGATGGCGCCGTGATCGGCGCGGACCTGCTATCACCTCAGGTGCTCACTCGTCATTCAGAGGTCGACCCGCATGGTGCCGCAGGCTGCCTCGGCCTGAATGCAAGCGACGTCCGAACAGAGGCGCATCGACCTCAAGTCGTATCCGTCGGGCTGCCCTTTCTGGTTGTCGAACTCACCTCGCGTGAGACGTTACGAAGGGCACGGCCTGACCGCCAGGCCTATGACGCGCTGTTTCCGCTGGACGGCGCTCGCGCGGTTTACGTCTACACGCGCGACTGTGGAGAGGACCGTACGGAACAGGGTAGCGATTTGCACTCGCGCATGTTCACTTGGCGCTTGGTGGAGGACCCGGCGACTGGCAGCGCCGCCGCAGCCGTTACCGCATTACTAGCGGACCTTCGCGGTACGGAGGTGCGGCTTCGCGTGCGTCAGGGCGAGGATATAGGCCGACCGAGCACGCTGCTGACGCGGAGCGTCATCGAGAACGGGGCAGTCAGAGCGCGTGTCGGCGGTCGATGCGCGGCAGTGTTCAGCGGCGTGTTCGATCTGGCTTGACCGCCGATAAGACTGCGATGCGCGGCATAGAACTGTGGACGAAAAGATCGGCCTGATCCAGAGGTCTTATAGCGACAGCCGCCCATCGAGCACGGATTTACCGATTTACCCCGGCTATACTGGCCTATAATAATCGCCCGGCAAGCCGCCCCGCATTCCTTACAGCAACGGCATCATTACAGGCCGGCAACGGCCAGCCGAGCGACATTGAAATCGTAGTCTGAAATGCTTCCGCGGCAACCGGACATATCGGAAAGGTCAACCTCGCCAAACATACGTTGACCCGGGAGTTTAGGCGTGACGTGACCAAGTGCACCACGCCCAGTCGACGTCAGACCGCGGCTACGCCACCATCCACGAACAGCTCATGGCCCGCGACGAAGCTGCTTTCGCTCGATGCTAGGAACAGCACGGCGTTGGCGACATCCTCGAGGTGCCCCAGGCGCCCGAGCGGAACGCCCTTGATGACCTCTTCCTCGGCCCCCCGCGTTGCGTCGAAATAGCCTCGCATCAGTGGTGTTTCGGTAGCGCCGGGTGAAACGACGTTTACGCGGATGCCGCGGTCCTTCAGATCGTTGGTCCAACTGCGTGCAAGGGAGCGAACCGCCGCCTTGCTGGCATTATAAAGCGACTGGCCCGGATACGCCTTGGAGCCCGCGATTGACCCGTTGAGAACGACCACACCCCCTTGTGTCATCAGCGGCAGCGCCTTCTGCACGGTGAAGACCAAGGCTTTCACGTTGAGGCCAAAGGTCGCATCGAAATGCGCTTCGTCGATCGCCTCAAGCGGAATGGGTTGGTGCATGCCGGCATTCGCGAACACGACATCAACCCTGCCGTGGTCACGCTCGACGCGTTGGTAGAGGCTCGCCAAGTCGGCGGGGTTCGTGACGTCGCCTTGCACGCCGACCGCACCGTGACCGATCTGGCCGACCGCTCGGTCAAGCAGTTCCTGCCGTCGCGCGGTAATATACACCAGAGCGCCCTCATCGGCGAAGCGCTGCGAGGAGGCCAGCCCGATGCCTTCGCTGCCGCCGGTAATCACCACAACCTTGCCTTCAAACCGCTTCATCATCACATCAACCTGTAAACAAATGGAGGATTGCTCCGGTTTTAATATGGAGGCATCCTCCACTTTGCAAGGCGGGAAGGAAGAAATTTGATGGAGGCTAGCCTACGTGCCGATGCGGAGCGGAACCGCGCACGTATTCTTGTCGCGGCAGAGGAGGCGTTCATAGAGCGGGGTGCTGGCGTCCCGCTGGAGGAGGTGGCCAAGCGGGCTAAGGTCGGAATCGGCACACTATACCGCCGCTTCCCGACGCGAGAGGCGCTGCTGGCGGCGACCAGCAACGAGCGGTTCGTGTCGGTCGCAGAAACCAGCCATGCGCGGGATGCGGATGGTGACCCTGGTCACGCAATGCGCCGGTTTCTCGAGGAGCTCGCGAAAAACACGAGCGTCTATCAGAGCCTTGCCGCCTCGCTCGGGACCGTTATCCAGCACGGGACACCTGGCTGCCTCGCGATCACCGCGGAAGGGCAGCGCCTGCTTCAGCGCGCTCAGGATGCCGGCATCGTCCGTGCGGACGCGAGCTTCGACGACATTATCTGTGTGGTGAGCGCGATAGCCATCGCAGCTGAAAAGGACAGCGCACCTATGTTGCGCATTGCTCATTTGGTGGACCTGCTCCTGAACGGCATGCGTGTGCGTTGAGGCATCGGGTGTCCTGCAGACCATCCAACACTAGGTGTTTGATCCTACGTTTTGATGGTGCGAGCCTTTCGTCAGAATGGAAGGAAGCCATATGGGACAGGTACGTCACGGGAGCGCCACGGCCACGCACGCCGTCCGAGCAGCAACACAGCGAACGCGATCTGCTAGTCGCTGTGCCTCGTCTTCTTCATCGTGAGCTTCTTCCTCGTGGGTCGTCACAGGGCCGGAAAACTTTCACTCAAACCGGATGAAAAAACAGGGGGGACGTCAAGACCGGGACCCTCCACCTCGGGGCAGGGTCAGTACGCGGGAGTCTTTAGCCGGCTACCCCGCTCTGTAGCCAGCGGGGCCGACACCCACCACAGACCGAAACGCATTGCTGAAGGCGCTGGTTGACCCGTAACCGCTCTGACGCGCGATGACGCTGATCGGTATGTCGGACTGACGTAGCGCCTGGCGTGCGGTGGTAAGCCGCCAAGCGTTGACGTACGCCATGGGCGGCATCCCTATCAGACGCAGGAAATACTCGGAGAAGCTGGACCGCGACATGCCAGCGATGTCCGCAAGCCCGCGCACCGACCAGTGCCCGGAAAAATTCTCGTGTATCGCTTGTAAGGCCTTGGCCAGGCGCGGCTCGGCCAGCCCCCTCAGCAGGCTCACTTCCGCACTGTCCGGCGTCCGTGCCGTGGCTCGAAGCCCTTCGATCAGCATCATCTCGAGCAAGCGACGTGTCACGGCTTCCTGTCCCGGCTGGTCTGTCCCAGTTTCCTCGTCGAGAAAGGTCAGCAGCAATTTCAGCCGTTCACCATGGGCGTTGTCGCTGCTGACGTGGACGATTTCGGGCAGCAGACAACCCAGCAGGTCTGCCACTTCCAGGCCGGCGTGGAAATGACCGGCCATGATCCGAGTGGCAAGCCGCGTGCCTGACGGATAGCCTCGGGCTTCGACCGTTCCACTTCGAACATCGGGAAATGGCTCAACGGCGCCGTCATCGCCTGTGCCCAGCGTCCAAGGCGATGGATTGATCAGTAACAGGTAATCGCCGGTCCGAAGTGCTAGCCGGTCGCCGCATCCCGCCCATGCGTCACCTTCGAGCACCATTCCGAACACGATGCCCTGCACGGCGGGCATGGCGAACGCCCAATCCGGACGGCCGATGATCCGCTTCCAGCTCAACCCCTCAGGCGCGAGGTGTCCGACGATTTGCGTGAGGGGATCCATATTTGGACGATCGCGCAACAGATGCGGACTTGCAAGCCTGGCGAGCCCGATGCGCCGCTCCTACGTTTTTTCCAGGAGGACCGACATGACGCAGACGGTATTAATCACGGGCTGCTCTTCCGGGATCGGACGAGCGACCGCCAAGGCATTTGCGAAGGCGGGTTGGAACGTCGTCGCGACGATGCGTGACCCAGCTTCGTGGAACGAGCCGGACAGCGACGCGGTACTGGCGACAGCGCTGGATGTCAGCGACCCGGCATCGATCGAAACCGCTGTTTCGGCGGGGATCGAGCGGTTCGGAAGGATCGACTGCCTTGTCAACAATGCCGGGCAGGCTCTGTTGTCGGTGGTCGAGACCACGCCCATCGAAACCGCCCGGCACGTGTTCGATGTGAACCTCTTCGGCCCGCTGCAGGTGATGCAGGCCCTCCTGCCTCGCTTCCGCGCGCAAGGGGCCGGCCGCATCGTCAACGTCAGCTCCGGTTCGGCGATCACGCCCGATCCGTTCATGGCGATCTACTCGGCGAGCAAGTTCGCGGTGGAAGGGCTGACGGAAGGAATGCGGCACGAACTGGCCGGGCAGGACGTCACCTTAAAGCTGGTCGAGCCCGGGCACGTGCCGAGCACCAACATCGGGACCACGGTGATGGCGAACTCGAAGGATGTTCCGGTCCCGCCCGCCTACCAGGCGGACATGGACAAGATCAGGGCCTACTTCACCGGAACGCCGCCAGCGGACGCTACCCATGAGAACGAGGTAGCCGAGACGATCATGGCCGCCGCTTCGGACGACACGGATGCTTTCCGGTTTGTCGTCGGCAAGGACGCGCAGGACGCCGCCCATATGCGGCGCGAGACGTCAGAACAGGATTATTTGGCCTGGAGCAGCAAGCGCTTTGGCCCAAGCTGAGCCTGTCAAACAACAAGAGCATGTGGCTACTGGGTCCGCAGGGCTGCTCGACCTGCCTGGAACTCGCAATTCCAACCATCAATAAGAGGATATTACGATGCTCATTGTCGCCGGTACGATCACGATGAAGGAGGTTTCCGATCTGGAACCATTCATGACTGACGCGCGCTCCATCGTTCCTATCGCCCGATCATCAGACGGGAACTTGTTCTTCACCTGCGCCGTCGATGACGCCGCAGCGGGAACCGCGCTGATGTACGAACAGTGGACGGACGAAGAGTCTCTCGCCAGCTATTTGGCGAGGGAAGAGGTCAAATCGCTATTTGCGAAATGGTCCAGCCGGATGGAGAACGCCGTAAGGAAGTTCGACGCTTCCAACGAGCGCGACCCGCGCAAGGATGGTTAAGACCATCCTTGCTCACGAGCCCAAGTGCGCGTCTCGCCTTCTGTTGTGTTTCTAGATCGACTGAGATTACGTCATGACCAAGCTTCTCCACGGCAAGTTCTCGGTAGCCATCGGAGCGGTTGGAACGATCACCCTCGGTGTTGGCGCTCTCACGTTGGCGGCACGTCGTCGGGGCATGAGCACCTTCTTGCTTCTGACGCGCACGTTGCTGAGTTTCGCTCCGAAGGTGCTCGCTTCCGAAGACCGGTTGCGAGCCGAAGTCAAGAACAGAACCTATCCGAAAGGTGCGCCTCTCCCGGCATCGTTGAGGCATCGATGCGATGTTCGGGAAACCGTCATGGACAACCAGACCGTCATCACCCTGACGCCGCGCATCGACCGATCGGATCAGCACATCCTGTATATCCACGGCGGTGCATATTTCAGTCCGATGCTGGCTGCGCACTGGGCGATCATCGGTGGGCTGATCCAAGCTACGGGTGCGAGCGTAACAATTCCCCTCTATGCGCTCGCCCCGGAAAACGACTTTCGGCGCGGAACCGCGCTGGTCGACGCGGTCTATGGGCAGATCGAGGAGCAGCATCCCGGCGAGCGCATCGTCGTTGCTGGCGACAGTTCGGGCGGCAATTTCGCTCTCAATCTGGTCCTGCGCCGGCGCGACGGCGGCCAGTCATTGCCGGACCGCCTGATCCTGTTCGCACCTTGGCTGGACCTTGCGATGCGGGATGAACGGGCGGCGGCCATGGAGACAGAGGACGTGATGTTGGGCGTCGCCGGGCTACGGCTCTGCGGGCGTTGGTGGGCTGGCAATTCAGACCCAGGATCTCCCCAGTTCAGTCCACAGGCCGCCGATCTGTCCGGGCTGCCGCCGATCGCCCTTTTCCAGGGAGATCGCGACATCTTCGTCATCGATGCGCGTGCTTTCGCCGACCGGTGCCGAGCGGCGGCGGTGGACTGTCGATACTACGAGTATCCCGGGGCATTTCACGTCTTCATGGGCGTAACGTTTTTACCCGAAACGCGCGACGTATTCCGCATGATCACCTCATTCACGAGCACCGCTGCCGACCAGCGCAACCCACAGCCTGACCAAGCCGCCGCCGATTGAAGGGCTTCTATGCCCAATTAATCCGGTCCGATTTTCTAAGCCTACCAAAAGATGGTATCAGGTATCGCGGATAAGTACTTCGCTAATCCATGCCATTACCACGAGTAACCTTAAGCCATAGGAAAGGTGATTTACATGGACTACGCAGGCTACGACCTTTTGCATGTTACGACGGACGGCGGTGTCGTGCGAGTAGCGATAAGCCATCCCCCAGTGAACCTACTGGACCTGACATTGATGGGTCAGCTTGCTCGTCTTGTTGAGCAGGTACGCCAGGACCAATTAGCGCGAGTTATCATTTTCTCCAGCGCCGACGACACCTTCTTTATCGCTCATGGCGATATGAACTTCATCGCCGATCCAGACTCGCTAGCCGGTCAGGCACGCGAGCAGGATGCACCTGCATCGATCAATCCGATGCAGCAATTAAACGAGCAGGTTAGATCGTTACCGCAAGTTACCATAGCCAAGCTGGCTGGTTTCGCCAGGGGTGGTGGTCTTGAGTTTGCCATGGCCATGGACTTGCGGTTCGCAGCGAAAGGATGCGCCGGCTTCGCTCATAACGAGACGCCGACCGGCATTATTCCAGGTGGGGGCGGCACCCAGTATCTGACCCGCCTCGTCGGGCGTGCAAAAGCCTTGGAGATCATTCTCGGTGCAGACCTTGTCGATGCAGAGGACGCAGAGCGGATGGGCTTGATCAACCGCGCGCTGGCGCCCGAAGAACTCGACAGCTTTGTAGATGATCTCGCTAGACGCATTGCATCACGACCACCTGGCGTTGCCAAAGCTGCCAAGGATGCTGTCAACGCCGCCGCCGACCGGCCCATTGCGGAGGGATTGATCGAGGAGAACAGGCAGATCACCTTTGTAGCGACACGTCCGGTGGCAGCGGAACTCAATAGGGCGATGTTGGAAGCGGGCGCTCAGACCCGTGAAGGAGAAGCTAACCTCGAGGAACTAGGGTTGAAAGTAAGATCACGGTGAGGCGCGGAGGTGTTGGCGACGCCGGTCTATGCCGGCAACAAGCGATGCGGAGGGCGGGCCCTGAAATGCGAGTGCCCGCGTTCCATAGAGGCCTTCATTGTTCACTAGGCCACGTGGACAAAGGGTAGCCACAGCGTGACTGATATGCTCGGCACCGAGATGCCGTTAATCCAGAAACGTATCCATCGCGTGATCTATTGGCGCAGCGCGGACCAGCCGCTCGATTTCACCTCCAAGGACGACGTAGCGGCTTATACCGCAGCGGCGGCGCTCGACGAAGCAGCTCCCCGAATTCTTCGCATTGCCGGCGATACGGTGACGGTACGCGAGATCGTACGATTGCTGACCGGGCTCGCTGGCGTACCTTACAGGCCATTGGGCGCGGGCGGTATCGGCGTACTGAGCGCGATGATCCGAGTAACTCGGCTGCTCGCGCCGCAGCGGGACGAAACCTTCCCGCCTTGGCAGGGCATGCGATATATGCGCGACATGTTTAGCGGGGCCGGCAAGCTTCATCCGCTTGACAATCAGCGTTACACAAATCTGCGCTGGTCCCGTGTCGGCGAACATCTGTCTCAAGTGGGGCCGTGGTGAGTGCGGTCATGGCTAGCTTGGAGCGTCGCTCCACCTGAGAGCGGCATTTTATTTCACCCAAGCTGTATTGATTTTAGCACCCTGCTGCTCTGCCAATATATTGAAGGTCTGCGGTCAGATTACACCGAGAGTACCACTAATGCAGTCGCGTGCTGTGATCAGCTATGAAGCGCTGCGCGGAGGCTATTGGCAGCAAAGTCTAAAAATGCCCTGAGCTTCAGCGGAAGGGTGCCGCCTGTGGCATAAAGTAGGTTGATCGGAAGCGGTTCGGGTTCGAAGTCGGCAAGCACCGTTTCCAGGGTCCCAGAAGCAACGGCCTTCGCGACCTGATAGGAAAGTATCCGCGTTACTCCCAAACCCGCTATCGCAGCGTCGATTGCCGCTTCCGCAGTGTTGACCGAGAGCCTAGAAACAATGGGGACGGACGTAATACGCCGTCCGCTTCGTACAAACGACCAAGTCGCAGAGGAGCCGAGCGCTTCAAAAGTCACGCAGGGCATCCCAGAAAGATTGCTCGGCTTTTTCGGCACCCCGTATTTTTCGAAGTAGCTGGGGCTCCCGCATACGATCTGCCGAACGGTGCCGACATATAGTGCCATCATCGAACTGTCGGGTAGGGAGCCAATGCGAACGGCTATATCGATGTGGTCGTCGAGCAGCTGTGCGTTTCGGTCGGAGAGGATCAGCCGAACATTGATGTCTGGATAGGTCGTGAGGAAATTCGTGACGACCGGAACCACGTGCAACCGGCCGAACACGACCGGCGCAGTAATCACCAAATCTCCTTTAGGCGCAACGTACTCGCCGGTCGCCCTTCGATCCGCCGCTGCGATCTCTTCTAGAATACGCCTGCAAGCGGCGACATAGCTGGTTCCAGCGTCCGTAAGGGTGACGCGTCGAGTGGTGCGGTTCAGCAGGCGAGTGCCGAGATGTGCTTCTAGCTCGGCCAATTTCCGGCTCACCGTTGGCAGCGGCATCCCCAGTCGTCGCCCCGCCGCCGTAAAGCCCCCTGATTCCGCCACGGCCAGAAGGACGTTCATCGCTTCGAGTTGGTCCATTGATTGTCTCGTAGTCCGGAATGCAGTCTCTCAAGGATGCCGGATTATAGCATTAAGCGGAAGAGCATACCTTTCCGCCACTGGCTGCACTCGCGGCCAGCACCCTTGACCATGGAGTTCGCCGAATGGCCCGCCTCACCATCCCCGCCCGTAGTGATGTGCCGCAAGGCTCCTCTGCGATCCTCGACGCTGTGGATAGCCAGCTTGGCGTCGTTCCCAACATGTTCCGCCTGTTTGCGACCAGTCCGGCGGCGCTGACGGGTCTGACGAGCCTCAGCGGCGCGCTCGCCAAGACTCTCGACGTGAAAACCCGCGAGCGGATCGCGCTGGCTGTCGCCCAGGTGAACGGCTGCGACTACTGCCTCTCGGCGCACACCTACCTCGGTCTTCACGTGGCGAAGATCAGCCCCGAGGACATCGCCCTGAACCGCAAGGGCGCATCGACCGATCAAAAGGCCGACGCCGCCGTCCGCTTCGCCGCCAAGGTGGCGCAAGCGCGTGGCCGGGTCAGCGATGCGGACCTGACGGCTGTCCTTCAGGCGGGCTTCACCGAGGCTCAGGTGATCGAGATCATCAGCGTCGTGGCCGAGAACACATTCACCAACATGATCAACAACGTCGCGCAGACTGATATCGACTTTCCGGTCGTGCAAGCCGCCGAGCTCGCCGCCGCGTGATGCAAGGTCCGGCTCCCGGCTGTCATCCCGCCGCGAGCCGGACCGTTCTGGAAAAGCGCAATCATGGCATACGGATTTCTCGACATCGCGGCGACGCCGAACGTGAAGGCCGCTCAGGACGACAACGGCAGTCTGGCTTTCTGGGAAGGTTTTCGGGGCGGGCGTAAATTCGACCGTTTCACGGATGCCGAAGCGACGTTCATCGCGGGGCGTGACAGCTTCTACATGGCAACCACGTCGGAAACAGGCTGGCCCTATGTGCAGCATCGCGGCGGCCCTGCCGGTTTTCTCCGTGTCCTTGACAACCGGACGCTCGGCTTTGCCGACTTCCGCGGCAATCGCCAATACATCACCCTCGGCAACGCCGCTGGCGACGACCGCGTTGCGCTTTTCCTAATGGACTATCCAGGCCGACAGCGCCTCAAGGTTTTCGCGCGCATCGAGACGAAAGACATCGCGGGACACCCCGGCTTGGCCGCCGCGCTGGCCGTTGACGGCTACAAGGCGAGGATCGAGCGCGCGATCATCTTTCACGTCGTCGCTTTTGATTGGAACTGCCCGCAGCACATCACCCCTCGATACAGCCAAGTCGAGGTCGCGCAGGCGACGATGCCGATACGCGAGCGGCTCGCGGCGCTCGAAATCGAGAATGCCGATCTGCGCGCGCGGCTTGCCCTCGAACAAGGAAACTGAGACGTGGAAGATGAACGTCCACCCCTGCCGCCCTTCATCACCGAGGACGCCGCGGCCACCAAGGTGCGCATCGCCGAGGACGCCTGGAACAGCCGCGATCCCGCGCGCGTCGCGCTCGCCTACACGGCGGATTCGCGATGGCGAAATCGCACCGAGTTCCTTCAAGGCCGAGAGCAGATCGTCGCGTTTCTCGCCCGCAAATGGGCGGCAGAACATGAGTACCGGCTGATTAAGGAGCTTTGGGGGTTCCGCCAGAACCGGATGGCGGTGCGCTTCGCCTATGAGTGGCACGACGATCGCGGTGAGTGGTTCCGGTCCTATGGAAATGAGCTTTGGGAGTTCGACCAGCGCGGCCTGATGCGTCGGCGGGTCGCCAGCATCAACGATGCCGCGATTAACGAAGCGGATCGCCGATATCGCTGGCCTCTCGGACGCCGACCCGACGACCATGCCAGCCTGAGCGAGCTTGGTCTGTGACACTCATGCCGGTCCAGGCGGAGCTGCGGGTTCCCATTTTTACGCTACAGTTGGTGAGGCCGAACATATGAGCAAGCGAGACGACGTCGCCGGAATTGCGGGCGGTAAGGCCGTGCTCGTCTGCGGCGCGAGCTTCGCCGGTTTGTCGATCGCCTACTGGATGAACCGGCTCGGGTATCGCGTCACCGTCGTCGAACTCGCGAACGGCTTGAGGAAGGGCGGAACCCCGGTCGACATCCGGGACGGCACCGTTGACATAGTCAAGCGAATGGGACTGTTCGACGCGATCAGGTCGCGTAGCCTGCCGTCTAGAATAACGGAGTTTAAAAACGCCCAGGGTGAGACTGAGCTGCCCCCTTCTGAGTGGTCCATCGACTATGACAGTCTGGATCGAGGAAGGGACGACGAATGCCTGCGAAGAAGCACAGACCCGAAGAGATCATTGGCAAGCTGCGTGAAGTTGAGATCGTGCTGGGCCAGGGCGGGACGGCGGCCGAAGCGTGCCGGCGCATCGCGGTCAGCGAGCAGACGTACTATCGCTGGCGCAAGGAGTATGGGGGCCTGAAGACAGATCAAGCTCGACGGATGAAGGATCTTGAGAAGGAGAACCTTCGGCTGCGCCGGGCGATCTCGGATCTGACGCTGGACAAACTCATCCTGCAGGAGGCCGCACGGGGAAACTTCTGAGCCCCGCGCGGCGCCGGCGGTGCATCGATCAAGTGAAGGAAGTGCTGGATGTATCCGAGCGACGCGTGTGCCGCGTGCTCGGCCAGCACCGGTCGACGCAGCGCAAAATGCCGTGCGGGGCAGACGATGAAGAGGCGCTGACCGAGGACATCATCGAGCTGGCGAAGCAGTACGGGCGCTACGGCTATCGCCGGGTAACCGCGCTGCTGCATGCCTCCGGCTGGTCGGTGAACCACAAGCGCGTGGAGCGGATCTGGCGGCGTGAGGGGCTTAAAGTGCCGCAGAAACAACCCAAGCGCGGCCGGCTGTGGCTGAACGACGGCTCGTGCATCCGACTGCGGCCGGAGTATCCGGGGCACGTCTGGGCGTACGACTTTGTCGAGGCGCGGACGCACGACGGACGCAAGTTCCGGATCCTGACCGTCATCGACGAGGCCAGCCGGGAGTGCCTGGCGCTGATCGTCGCACGCCGGCTCAAACACGAAGACGTTCTGGCGGCTTTGGCCGACCTGTTCATCGAGCGGGGTCCGCCAGCGCATATCAGGTCGGATAATGGCAGCGAGTTCATCGCGACCACCGTTCAGGAATGGCTGGGCAAGATCGGCGTGAAGACGCTCTACATCACGCCCGGATCGCCTTGGGAAAACGGCTACAACGAGAGCTTCAACGGCTCGCTGCGCGACGAATTACTGAACGGCGAGATCTTCTACAGCCTCGCCGAAGCCAAGGTGCTGATCGAGGCGTGGCGCCGCCATTACAACACCGTCCGGCCGCACAGCAGCCTCGGCTACCGCCCGCCGGCTCCGGAAGCGGTGACACCGCCATTGCCGGCCTCCGGTTCCGCTTCGCTCCACCTACGACCGACAATGGCGGCGGGGACGACAATGCACTAACGAACAACCCGGACCACCCGGTGGGGGCTGCTCAAGACGGACGTGCGTCTCCTGCCGCAATCGGCTGATGGAGGTGAGTCAGGAAATGGCTACGAGATAGAACGTGATGTTCTGCTCGATTTGATGTTTTCGAACGTCGAGGGTGACGTTGAGTTTGTGTTCGGCAACTCGGTTTCCGCGTTGACCGATACGGATGATGGCGTTCGGGCCTCATTTACGATTGGACCAGATCGTGAGTTCTCGCTGGTGTTCGGCTGCGACGGAAACCACTCGTCGATCAGGGCGATGCGCTTCGGAGAGGAGCTGGAGTTCAGCCACTTCCTTAAGCAATATTTCTCCATATTGATCGTTGATGAATCTATCACCGAGGAAAACACAACCCAGGTATGGAGTGTTCCGGGCAGAACGATGATCCTGAACGCCTATGGGAGTAAGACGGACATCGTCCTTAGCTTTTATTCAGAGAAGGAAATCGAGTACGATTTCCGTGACCGGATTCAGCACGAATATATCGTGCTAAAGCGATTCTCGGACCTGAAGTGGAAAGCTCCTGACTTGCTGAGTAGGTTTGCAAAAGCTGATAAACTCTATTTCGATAAGCTGTATCAAATCAAGATTCCCTGCTGGTCCAACGGCAGAGTCGCACTGGTCGGCGACGCAGCCTATTGCGCTTCCCCCGCAGCGGGAATGGGCGGATCGCTGGCAATCATCGGCGCGGCAGCTTTAGCCGACGCAGTTGGCAATCATTCCACAGATATCAGAGCCGCTTTTGCGGAATACGATCATAGCCTACGTCCCTTTATCAAGGACGTGCAGATGAACGCCGTCAGTTTTGGACTGAACATATTTTTTCCAAGAACGGAGGAAGCAATCCTTAGGCGAAATGAGCAATTATCCGGATAGGGCTTGGTAGTACATACCGGATCAGTGCGATGGCCTTGACTCGTCTGAGATAGCTTAGTCTGGCAATGAAAGCGAGTGCCGTGTCGATAGAACTAAGACACTTGCGTCATTTCGTTGCTGTAGCTGAAGAGCTGCACTTCGCAAGAGCTGCCCAGCGCTTGGGGATCGAGCAGTCGCCTCTCAGTCACTCAATCCGGAACCTTGAAGCGGAACTTGGTACTAAGCTGCTGCAGCGTACTACCCGACGCACCTGGATGACACGCTCGGGCAGCCGCTTTTATCGCGAAGCTCAGCGCATTCTTCGCGACGTGGATGCCGCAATGGCTGCTGCGAGACGGAATGATGTGGATGAACCCGAAATCGTTCGTCTTGCCCTTGGCGAGGATCTTGCGAGCGAGCCGTTTACCCGACTGCTATTTGAACTTGAGCACCACAATCCGAGCCTTGAGCTCGAGATTCGAGAGTTGCTCCACACGGAGGCGGCGCGTCTTGTGCGGGACCGGGGTGCCGACGTGGCGATTACGTTGAACCCGCATCTGGAACCCGAGCTGACGCATGCCCGAGGTTGGAGCGAGCCACTCATGGTGATCGCACCGATTGGGCACCGCTTCGCAGATTGCGAGAAGGTATCACTACGCGAACTAGCGGATGTGACGCTTGCACTACCGTCGAGTGACGAGTGTCCTGGCTACTTGACGCAGATCGAGGGCCTGCTGGATCAGCATGGCGTGAGGCCGACCGTAACGTCCGTCACTGGAACACGGCAGTGAGCTTCGCTGCCACTGGTCACGCAATCGCGCTCTGCCCGACAACGATGGTTCATATGGCGGCAGCTGTCGCTGTCGTGCCCCTTGTAGAAGCAGATGCGGAGCTGGTGACTTGGCTTCTTTACCGTGCAGATGAGCTCTCGCCAGCGGTGTCGCTGGTGCTGGAGATCGCTGCAGAAGTGGCGAAAGACGCCTTCGCGTTCTCGCCGTCTGAATTCGCCGCTTTAGCTTGACGTCTAAATGCGCGATCCTTGTCCATGAACTCGGCCAGCATGTACGGCGCGAGCGCGGCTGCATCCACGGCGTCGCCGTACGTCGCGCCATATAGTTGCGCGTAACGGTCGAGGTTGGCCTTCACCGCCGCCGGCAAAGCGATCGTCAATCGGACCAGTTCCGTTTTCGGCAGCGGTCCTAGCCGCAATTTGTTGTTCACGGCGTTCCTCCTCGAGTTCGGACAGCGGCCGCGACATTGTAGGGCCGAAGTACGAGATCCTTGTTGACGATGACACGGACGGGGAAGCCCGGCCGCACGGTCAGGGTCGGCTGGACGTTGAGGTTGCGCCGCGTCACCTGCTGGCCGACCTGGTTGAGGCTCTCCTCGGCGCTGCGGGATGTCGCGACAACGACGGTCTGCTGGCCGGTGCCACCGAGTCCGCTATTCTGCGAGCCGAGCTCGGCGCCGACGCCGAGCAGCGTCGACAGCGCGGCACCGGCCAGCAGCTTGCCCCAGTGATTGTCGGTCTCGTCTTCGAGCCCAGCAAACCCCTTTGTATCCGCGCCAGGCAACCGGTCGAGCACGATTGAGGACCCGTCAGGCATGATGAGCCGCGTCCAAACCAGCAGAACCCGGCTCTGCCCGTAGGAGACCTGGGCGTCGTAGGTCCCGAGCAGGCGAGACCCCTGGGGGATCAGCAGCGTCTTGCCCGAGACCGTATCGTAGACCGGCTCGGTGACGCTCGCGATCGCCTGGCCCGGAAGGTCGGAGTTCAGGCCCGTGACCATGGCGGCCGGGATGATCGTGCCTGCCATGACCTGGAACGGCGAGGCGGGCGTCTGCAGCCGGCCCGAGGCGTAGATCTTGGTGTCGGTGGCGGCATTGAGGAACGCGGATTTCTTGTCCTGCCCGTTCTGGCTCGCGGCCTCATCGGGCCGCGCGCTCTCAGCGGAGCCGGGCAGCGCCGCGAACGGGTTGGGCGGCGTCGTCGGGCCAGCAACCGCCGCCTCGGAAGCCGGCTGGTCGGCGCTCTTCTGGCGCACTTGGACGAACAAAGCGCCGCGTCGCGCCGCCTCGGATTCCTGCCGTAACCGCTCGCGCTCGGCGGCCGCGGCCTGCTCTTCCGCGGTCGGTCCTGCCGCTGCGGCGGGAGCGGTGGCAGGCGCGCCCTGCTCCTGCTGCGCCCGCAGGAATGGCCGGCCGAGGTCGCCCGGCAACGGCGGCCCGAGCGGCGGCACACCGGCGGGGAGCGCGGGCTTGGGCAGCGAGCCATAGTCGCCCGGCAGGGTTCGCAGGCCCTCCGCGATCGGCTTGCGGTCGGTCGAGTAGAGTTCCTGTGGCGGTGTGCCGCCGCCATGCTGGACGCCGAGCGCCCAGATGGCGAGACCGCCGACCGTCAGCGCCGAGACCGAGCCGAGCAGGATCAGCGCGCGACGCGACAGGCGCGTGACGGGCCGCGGCTTGGCGCGGAGCGCCACAGCCTCGGGCGCGACCTTCGGCTGCGGCGGCACGTTCGGCGGGATCGGCGGCGCGCCGTTCGCAGGGCCGGAGGGCGACGGGCTCATGACCCGAACACCCCGCGTCGCCGGCCGTCGGTCCGCTCGATCCGCACCACCTGCTGGCTGTCGCCGCCAAGCCTGAGCTCGGCCGCGCCGAACAGCCGATCGACGACGTAGTAGGGCGCGCGAGAGCGGTAGTTGACGAGCTGGTTCTCGCCGGTTGGCCCGACCACGAACAGCGGCGGCAACTCGCCCTGGGCGATGCCGGCCGGGAACTGGATGTAGACCTTCTCGCCGTCGTCGAACGCCCGCACCGGCCGCCAGGGCGGCGTGTCGCCGCTGATCGCGTAGCGGAAGTGCAGGCGCTCGAGCGGGATGCCGTCGGCCACCGGCTCAGCGGCCTCGGCGCGGCGGTTCTGGTTCTGAAGCGCGAGCAGCCGGTCCTGCGGGTAATCCCAGGACACCGACGCCATCCAGGTCAGCTCGGTCGCGGTCAGCTCCAGGAGGTAGGTGCGCCGGTCGGTGTTGATGACCAGATTGGTTCGCAGATCCGGGCGGGTGGGCTTCACCAGAATGTGGACGCGAGCGGTCGCGCCCGTGCCGGACGAGGTGTCGCCGATTACCCAGCGCACGGTGTCGCCCGCCGAGACGGAGACGAGCTGCTCGCCTTCCTGAAGCGCGACGTCGGTCACCTTCCCGGGCGAGGCGTAGACTTGGTACAGCGCGCCGGCCGCATAGGGCCAGACCTGGGTCGCGTTGATGTAGCCGTAGCGCGACGGCTGCACGCGGGCGGCGCGGTTGGCGAGCGAGACCCGCGCGCGGGGGTCAGCGGGCTCGGGTGCGCTGACCCCGCGGCCCGGCGGCGGCTTGAGCTGGCCGGGGAGCGGCAACGGCGTGGGCACAGACACGATCTCGACGGGCTTCGGCGGGTCGATGAGTGCGAGCGGCGCGGTCGCGGGCTCGTCGAGGCCGATCTCCGGCGGCGGCGTGCGGTGCGCGCAGGCGGCCAGCGCCAAGACCGACGCGGTCAGGGTCAGGACACGGGATGTCTGGATCAAGGTCATGCACGCTCTCCTCATGACGGCCCAAGCTCCCGGCTCCAGTTCAGGCCGTTGACGTAGATGCCGAGCGGGTTCTTGCGCAGCTGCGCCTCGTTGCCGGGCGGCTGCAGCACGATGGACAGGATGGCGGTCCAGCGATCGGTCGCGGCGAGCGAGCCGTTCTCGTAGCGGCGCTCGATCCAGCGCACCTGGAACGAGCCGGGCGAGGCGCGCACCACGCTGACGATCTCGACCGCGACCGACTGCTTGCCGACCTTGCCGAACGGGTCGTTGACCCGGGCGTATTCATTCAGCACCGCCGCACCGCGGTCGGTGGCGTAGTCGTAAGCCTCAAGCCAGTCCTGGCGGACGACGATCGGGTCGAGCGGCAGCGAGCGGACGTCGTTGATGAACCGCGCGAGGTGGTTGGCGATCTGGGCGTCGCTCGGCTTGTAGCTCTCGGCTGCCGCCCCGACTGCACGGACGTCGCCCTGCTTGTCGACCTCGACCACATAGGGCGTGATCGATGAGTGACTGGCCTGCCAGAGCAGTCCCGATCCCATCAGGATCGACAGGCCGAGCGAGCCGAACGCCATCAGCCGCCAGTTGCGCGCCTGGGCGCGCGAGGCGCCGAGGCGCTCGTCCCAGACCTGGCCGGCGCGCTGGTAGGCCGTCTCGGGTTCGGGCGTCTCGGAATAGCGGACGCCCGCTCGTTTGAAGCGCATCGACTAGATCTCCTCGTCAGAGCGGAGGGAAGGTGACGGGCCCGAGCCGCCGCTGTCGCCCGAGCGGAGCGCATGGGCGGCGGCATCGACGCCGCGCCGGGCGCGCTCACCGCTGCGGAGGTCCTTGGCCCAGCGCGGCGCGGCGTCGGGACTGCCAGCGTCGGCTCCACTGGCGCCTTCGCCTGCCTTCCCGGCGGAACCTCCGGTCCAGACACGCCGGGCGGCGGAACGGACGCTGTCACCGGCAGCGCTGGCGCTGGCGCGGGCCATGCCGGCCATGCCGGCTCCCGCACGGCCGAGACCCGACGTGCCGGACGCAGCTGCGCCTTCCGCGTAGGCGGCGCGCGCGCCGCCCGCGAGCGAGGTAGCGGCGCGCATGCTGCCCATCGCGGCGCCACCGGCGAGGCGCGCTCCGGCCGCGGCGCCGATGCCGCCCGCGGCGAGCAGGCCCGCACCGGCCGCGGCCGCGCCGACGGCGGAGCCGGCGCCGAGCTGCGGCGCACCCGAGACGAGGCCGTTGGCGATGCCAGGGCCGAAGATGCCGAGGCCGAGGAGGGCGATCGCGCCGAGCACGATGGCGAGCGCCTCGGAGATGTCGGGGTCGGTCCCGGCGGTGGACTGGAACTGGCTGAACAGGCCGGTGCCGATGCCGACGATGACGGCGAGCACCAGCACCTTGATGCCAGACGCGACGACGTTGCCGAGCACCTTCTCGGCGAGGAACGAGGTCTTGCCCCAAAGCGCGAACGGCACGAGCACGAAGCCCGCGAGCGTGGTCAGCTTGAACTCGAGCACGCTGACGAACAGCTGCACCGCCAGCACGAAGAAGCTGATGATGACGATGATCCAGGCGATGAACAGGACCACGATGGTGTCAATGTTGGTGAACACCGACGGGAAGCCCGCGAGCTTGCCGATCTCGGTCAGCATCGGCTGCGCGGCCTGGACGCCGACTTGGGCGAGACGGCCGGGCTGGAGCAGTTGGTCGGCCCCGAGCGACGCGCCCGACGCCTTCAGGCCGAGGCCGGCGAAGGACTTGAAGATGACGCCGGCGAGGAAGTTCCAGTTGCCGATGATGAAGGCGAACGCGCCGACGTAGAGGATTTTCTTTACGAGGCGGGGCATCACCTCCTCGCCGCCCATCGCCCAGAACAGGCCGGCAAGCGTGATGTCGATCGCGACCAGCGTCGTCGACAGATAGGCGATCTCGGGCTGGAGCAGTCCGAACCCGCTGTCGATGTAGCGCGAGAAGGTGTCGAGGAAGCGGTCGATGACCGAGAGGTCGTTCACAGTCTGCCGCTCACAGGATGCGGGATGGGCGCGGCCGCGCGTGCGCCTCGGGCTTGTCCGGCGACGTCGAGGCCGGCGCGGGCAACTTCGCGGCCGGACGGCTCGGATAGGGCTCCACCCGGTGCGGCGTGTAACGCGCGCCTCCACCCCGAAAGCGCAGGCGGATCGCCTGCGCCGCTTCCCGGCACAGCGCCTCCGTCGCCCAGGGCTGGTTGGACTTGCAGCCGGCCTGCACCATGTCGAGGCGCTTCGGATTGGCGAGCAGGCTGGCGGCGTCTTCGGCGTGCGCCTGATGGACCGCCATGCCGAGCGCGAAGCCGGCGCCCAGCCCCAGCGCGAGCTGGACGGCGTAGCGGCGGGCACATTCCCGGGTGAGGAACGCGCTCATTGCGGGTACACCTGGACGGGCGCGGGCGTGTAGCGGACGCCGGAGCCCTGGAAGCGTTGCCGGTTGGCTTGGCCTTCCTGATCGGCCTCCAGCATCCGCGCCTGCTCGGCCGCAGTGGCGCGGCCCTGCGCGAGCGCGAGCTGCTGCGACTGCATGGTCTGCTTGGCCATGAGCGCGAGGAGCTGATTGGTGGCCTGGGTCGCCTGTAGGATGCCGATCGCGCCCTGGCTGGAGCCGACGACCTGGCTGAGCGTCGCCTGGTCGCCGGTGATCGAGGCGTTCACCTGCGCCTGCATCCCGAGCGTTGTGCTGAGCGCCTCGAGCGAGTTGTTCCAGCGGGTGCGCGCGGCCGCGACCGTCTGGTCGAGCGAGGTGTTCGCGCCGACGCCGCTTGGGTATTGCTGGCGGAACTGCTGGTCGAGTTGCCCGACCTGCGTCGTCAGCCCCTGCGCCTGGGCGATCAGCGCGTTCGTGCGCGCGATGTCCTGCTGAAGCATCGCGAGCGGCGAATAGGCGAGACTCGCCAGGTTCTTGCCCTGGTTCACGAGGCTTTGACCCTGGTTGAGGATCATTGTCGCTTCGTTCTGGAGGCTCTGAATCTGATTGTTGATCTGCTGGAGCGTGCGGGCGGCCGTCAGTACGTTCTGGCTGAAGTTCGACGGGTCGTAGACGACCCATTGCGCGCTGGCGGGCGCGGGCAAGAGCGCCCCCGTCGCGGTCAGCGCGAGTACGGCACCGAACGCCACACCCTTTCTATTCATGGTCATGACGACGGCTCCTCGATGCCTTGCAGGTGAAAGTCGGTGAGAAGGTCGGCCGCCCAGTCGAGCCCGCGCGCCTGGAGCCAGGTCGCGGCGAAGTCGGCCGGCCAGGCGGCGAGCGCGGTGTCGATCATGGCGTGGTCGCGCGGGGCCGAGGCGGCGACGAAGGCGAGCGCTACCGGCCCGAGACCGAGATCGAACAGCCGGTTCCCGCGCGCGCTCTGGACGTAGTAGTCGCGCTTGGGCGTGGCCCGCGCGACCATCTCGATCTGGCGCGCGTTGAGCCCGAACCCTTCGTAGATCGGACGCAGCTGCGGCTCGACCGCCTGGGGGCTCGGCAGGAAGATGCGCGTCGGGCAGCTCTCGACGATGGCGGGTGCGATAGCCGAGCGCTGGATGTCGGCGAGGCTCTGGGTCGCGAACACCACGCCGACGTTCTTCTTGCGCAGCGTCTTCAGCCACTCGCGGATGCGCGAGGCGAACACCGGATCGTCGAGGAACACCCAGGCTTCGTCGAGGACGAGCAGCGTCGGGCGGCCGTCGAACTGCGCCTCCAACCGGTGAAACAGGTACGTCAGCACCGGCAGCACTACGCTGCGCGCGTGGAGCAGGTCCTCCATCTCGAACGCCTGGAGGTCGCCCAGGTGCAGGTCCTCGTGGTCGGCGTCGAGCAGCCGTCCGAACGGGCCATCGAGCGTGTAGGGCTGGAGCGCCTGGCGCAGCTTGTTGGACTGCAGCAGCGTCGCCAGGCCGGACAGCGTGCGTTCCTCGACCGGCGCGGAGCCGAGCGAGCCGAGAGCCGACCATACCGCGTCCTTCACCTCGGGCGTGACCTCGATCCGCTCGTGGCCGAGCAGCGCCTGCACCCACTCGGCCGCCCAGGCACGGGCGCTCGGGTCGTCGACGGTACGCAGCGGCTGGAACGTCAGCCCGCCTTCCAGGCCGAGGTCATGAAACTGACCGCCGAGACCGAGCATCGCGGCTCGGACCGAGCGACCCTTGTCGAAGACGTAGATCCGGCTTTTGGCGTACTTGCGGAACTGCAGGATGAGCGTCGCGAGCAGCACCGACTTGCCCGCGCCCGTCGGGCCGACGACGAGGGCGTGGCCGACATCGCCGACATGGGTGGTGAGCCGGAACGGGGTTGCGCCCTCGGTGCGGGTGATGAGCAGCGGGGGACCGTCTAGGTGCTCGTTGCGCTCGGGCCCCGCCCACACCGCCGAGAGCGGCATCAGGTGGGCGAGGTTCAGCGTCGAGACGATCGGCTGGCGGACGTTGGCATAGACGTGGCCGGGAACGGACGAGAGCCAAGCCTCGACGGCGTTCAGCGTCTCGGGGCTGGTCGTGAAGCCGCGCCCCTGGATGACGCGCTCGACGGCCTTCAGCCGCTCGGACGCGGCGCGCTCGTCCTCGTCCCAGACCACGACGGTGGCGGTCAGATAGCCGAACGCCACCTGGTCGGACCCGAGCGTCTGCAGCGCCTCGTCGGCATCGACCGCCTTGTTGGCGGCGTCGCTGTCGACGAGCGGGCTCTCCTGCTGGAACACCGTCTCGCGCAGGAGCGTGACGATGCCCTTGCGCTTGGCGAACCACTGGCGACGCAGGCGCGCCAGCTCCTTCTCGCCGTCCGCCTTGTCGAGGAACAGGAACCGCGTGCTCCAGCGGTACGGAAAGCCGAGCCGGTTGAGATCGTCGAGCAGCCCCGGCCAGGTCGAGGCCGGAAACCCGCGGACGGTGAGCACGCGCAGGTGCGCTTGCCCGAGCATGGGTTCCAAGCCGCCCGTCAGCGGCTCGTCGGCGAGTAGCGCGTCGAGATAGGCGGGCGTCTCCGGGACTGTGACGGCGTAGCGGCGGGTCGAGACGGTCCCGTGCAAGTAAGTGAGCGTCTCGGCGTCATCGAGCCAGGCAAGCTCGGGCAAAAAGCCGTCGAGCAGCGCGCTGACCCGGTCGCTCGCCTCGACGAAGGCGGACATCTGCTCGCGCCAGTCGACCGCGGGGCGGTCGGGCGCATCGAGCATGAGCGCGCCGGCCCGCGCCCGGCCCTCCGGCGCGGGCAGATAGACGAGGGTGAGGTGGTAAGCACTCTCGAACAGCTCGCCGACCTCGTCGAAGGCGGCGCGGCGCTCCTGGTCTACCAGCCACGACAGCGCGTCGGGGAAAGTCGAGGCGGGATAGGGCGCGGCTTGACGGCGGTCGGCCTCGACGAACAGCGCCCAACCAGTCCCGAGCCGCCGCAGCGCGTTGTTGAGCCGTGCGGTCACCGCAACGAGTTCGCTCTCGGTCGAGCTGTCGAGGTCGGGGCCGCGGAACCGGGCGGTGCGCTGGAAAGAGCCGTCCTTGTTGAGGACGACGCCCGGCGCGACCAGTGCCGCCCAGGGCAAATAGTCTGAGAGGCTGGCCGAGCGGCGGCGATATTCGGCGAGGTTGAGCATGGCTCAGGTGTCCAGAAAGCCGCGGTGCTTGATGTGGCGGGCGAACACCTGCGGGAATTGCGGCTCGACGCGTGCCGCCCAGACCGCGAGCATGTGCCCGACCACCCAGAGAGCGACGCCGGCGATCCAGAGCTGCAGCCCGATGCCGACCGCGGCGGCGAGCGTGCCGACCGAGATGGCCACAGTGCGCGGCGCGCCGCCCATCATGATCGGCTCGGTCAGCGAGCGGTGCAGCGGCACCTCGTAGCCGTCGGGGAGCGCGGCGCGGTTCACGAGATCAGTGCTCCGCCGCCGAACGAGAAGAACGACAGGAAGAAGGACGAGGCCGCGAACGCGATCGACAGGCCGAAGATGATCTGGATGAGCTTGCGGAAGCCGCCCGAGCTGTCCCCGAACGCGAGCGTCAGGCCGGTGGTGATGATGATGATCACCGCGATGATCTTGGCGACCGGCCCTTCGACCGAGTCGAGCACCTTCTGAAGCGGCGCTTCCCAGGGCATCTGCGAACCCGCCGCGTAGGCGGGTGCGGACAGTAGGCCGGACAACAGGATCGCCGCCGAAGCGGCGAGCCCGGTCCGTGTGCTTGCGTAAAGGCGTGAAGGCGTCATTGCGGGTCTCCGTTGGGGTGAGGGTCGGTCGAGGTGAGAAGGTCGAGGCGGTAGCCGTCGGGCCCGAGCCCGGTGACGCGGGCGATCTCGCGCACGCGCCGGTTCGACCCGCGCCCGGCGATGAACGCGACCACGTCGACCGCCTCGGCGATGAGTTGCCGAGGCACGGTCACGACCGCCTCCTGGATCAGCTGCTCGAGGCGGTTGAGCGCGCCCGCGGCCGAGCCGGCGTGGACGGTGGCGATCCCGCCCGGGTGGCCGGTACACCAGGCTTTGAGCAGGTCGAGCGCCTCCGCCCCGCGGACCTCGCCGACGACGATGCGGTCGGGGCGCAGGCGAAGCGTCGAGCGGACGAGCTCGGACATCGAGGCGACGCCGGGCTTGGTGCGGAGCGCCACCTGATCGTCGGCCAGGCACTGGAGCTCGCGCGTGTCCTCAAGGATCAGCACGCGGTCGCCGGTGCGCGCGACCTCGTCGAGCAGCGCGTTGGCAAGCGTGGTCTTGCCGGTCGAGGTGCCGCCGGCGATGACGATGTTGAGGCGCTCGCGCACCGCCTGGGCGAGATAGGCTCCTTGCGCGGGCGTGAGGATGCGGTCGGCGACGTAGCGGTCGAGCGTGTAGACGAGGCTCGCGCGCTTGCGGATCGCGAAGGTCGGAGCCGGCACGACCGGCGGGATCAGCCCCTCGAACCGCTCGCCGCTCTCGGGCAGCTCGGCCGAGACGATCGGGCACTCCTTGTTGACCTCGACCCGGACATGCGCGGCGACCAGCCGGATGATGCGGTCGCCATCCTCCCGGGACAGCTTCAGCCCGGTCGGCGCGCGACCGCTGCTGAGCCGGTCGACCCAGAGCGTGCCGTCGGGGTTGAGCAGCACTTCGACCACGTCGGGGTCTTCCAGCGCCGAGGCGATCGCGGCGCCCATGGCGCTGCGCAGCATCTTGATCTGCCGCGCGGCCACAGAGGGTGCGGGCGACGCTATGGGACGGAGAGGCTCGACGACGGTCATGGTGTCGCCTCATCACCGCGCGCGCCCGAGCTGTTGAGGGAGGTTTGGGCCAAGTCGCCGTCCTCCTCCCCGTCCAGGCCGAAGAACTTCGACTGGTCGGGGAAGATTTCCTCGTGAACTTCCTTGACCAGGCTGCGCCCCTTCTGGAGGTGACGCGCGAGCTGGTCGACGAACTGCTGGAAGCGTTGCCGCCCCTGCGCGCGGGCGGCGTCTTGGTGGGCGGCCGGGATCGGGGCGTTGACGGTCAGCGTGTAGCGGACGAACAGCGCGACGGTCTCGATAAGGATCGTCTGGTCGCGTTCGAGCCGGTCGAACTGCCGGGTCAGCTTGTCGAGCCGCTTGGCGATCGCGGCCTCGCGCCGATCGCCGCCGTCCGGCGACAGGTAGGACGAGAGCGCCGCCGCGATGATCGCCGACTTGGACACGCCCTTCATGCCCGCAAGCTGCGCCAGGCGCCGGGCGTGGTCGGGTTCGAGGAAGATGTTGAGGCGGGCGCGGCTCATAGCGCGATCCCGTCATCGGGATCGAGCGCAGCGTTGCGCGCCGCGCGCGCGAGCTGGCGGTGGCCGGCGCGGACCGCACGGACGCGCTCTTCCTCTTGTCCGGCATCGTCGTCGTCGAGGAGCGTACCGAGGTCGCGCTGCGGCTCCTCTTGAACCGGCGCCGCCTGCGGCATCGTCATGTCGAGCTCGGGCTGGCGACGCAGGCCGCCCTCGTCCTCGTCCATCGTCGCGGCTGCACGCTGGGCGGCATCGGCTGCGGCGCGATCGAACGCGCCGGACCAGTCGTCGCCGCGCGCCGCGGGCTTATCGGCATAGCCTTCGGCGGAAAGCATCGGGGCGGGCAGCAGGCGCGGCTTGAAGTTGGCGTCCGAGTAGAAGCGCAGCTTCTTGGCGCGGACCGGCGGGTGGCCCGACACCATCACCACCTCGTCGTCGGGCGGAAGCTGCATCACCTCGCCCGGTGTGAGGAGCTGGCGGGCGGTTTCCTGGCGCGACACCATGAGGTGCCCGAGCCACGGCGAGAGCCGGTGGCCGGCATAGTTGCGCTGGGCGCGCAACTCGGTCGCGGTGCCGAGCGCGTCCGAGATCCGCTTGGCGGTACGCTCGTCGTTCGACGCGAAGGCGATGCGGACGTGGCAGTTGTCGAGGATCGAGTTGTTCGGCCCATAGGCCTTCTCGATCTGGTTCAGCGACTGCGCGATCAGGAAGGAGCGGAGGCCATAGCCCGCCATGAAGGCGAGCGCGGACTCGAAGAAGTCGAGGCGGCCGAGCGCCGGGAACTCGTCGAGCATGAACAGGACGCGGTGCTTGCGCGCGGCCCCGTCCTGGTTCTCCAGGCTCTCGGTCAGCCGGCGGCCGATCTGGTTGAGAATGAGCCGGATCAGCGGCTTGGTGCGGCTGATGTCGGACGGCGGCACGACGAGGTAGAGCGAGACCGGGTGCTCGCCCGCGACCAGGTCGGCGATGCGCCAGTCGCAGCGCGAGGTGACGGCCGCCACGGTCGGGTCTCGGTAGAGGCCGAGGAACGACATGGCGGTCGAGAGCACGCCCGAGCGCTCGTTCTCCGATTTGTTGAGCACCTCGCGCGCCGAGGACGCGACCACCGGATGCACCCCGCGCGGACCCAGGTGCGGCGTGGTCATCATCAGCTTGAGCGTGTGCTCGAACGGGTGCTTGGGATCGGACAGGAAGTTGGCGACGCCGCACAATGTCTTGTCCTCGCCGGCGTAGAGGACATGAAGGATGGTCCCGACCAGCAGCGAGTGGCTGGTCTTCTCCCAATGGTTGCGCTTCTCGAGCGCGCCTTCGGGGTCGACCAGCACGTCCGCGATGTTCTGGACATCCCGGACCTCCTGATCGCCGCGACGCACCTCAAGCAGCGGGTTGTAGGCGGCCGAGCGCGGGTCGGTCGGGTTGAGGTAGAGACAGTGCGAGAAACGCTGCCGCCAGCCGGCGGTGACCGCGAAGTTTTCGCCCTTGATGTCGTGGATGACGGCCGAGCCCGTCCACGACAGAAGGGTCGGGATGACGAGCCCGACGCCTTTGCCCGAGCGGGTCGGGGCGAACGCCATGACGTGCTCGGGACCGTCGTGGCGGAGGTAGTGCTCGTCGGCGCGGCCGAGGAACACGCCGGCCGCGTTCAGCAGGCCCGAGCGCTTGAGGTCACGCGGGCTCGCCCAGCGGGCCGAACCGTAGGTGGTGACGAGCTTGGCCTGCCGGGCGCGCCAGACCGAGCCGATGATGGCGGCGAGCGCGCCCGCGATACCGCCCGAGGCCGCCACGAAGGCCCCGCGCTGGAAGATGTCCGGCGCGTAGGCATCAAACTCGAACCACCACAGGAAGAACTGCCAGGGCTGATAGAGTGGTATGCCGTGCAGCACGGTCCACGGGCGGCCGAGCTCGACCTGGTAGCCGAGCGACGCCGCCGTCCACTGCGTCGCCAGCATCAAGGCGAGCGTCACGATGCCGAATACGACGGCGATCTGACCGAGTAGAACCTTGGTCGGGCTCATCCGACCGCCTCACGCCTATGAGATCACGTGCTCCGGACGGCACGCTTGGCGCGAGGGTTGATGAGCGAAACGGCGAGCGTCAAAGATTGCGCAAGTCTATGTTCAGACCCGCTAAATCCGAAAACCAGTTCGGTCGAAGCCGGTATAGACCGGGCGTAGCCGAGGTGAAAAGAGCGTAGCTGAGTTTTCTAGCGACGTGATTGCGGGCACCTCAAGGTTCGGTTTGGGCGCAAGCTCAAGCTGATGCCTAAGCAGGTGGCGCAAGGTCAGCATCTGGTCGGAGAAGGAACGTTGGTAGGCGAGTCGGCAAAGCTCCTCCAGGCCCCTCACGCAAAATCCCTATCTAGATCCGAAGCGGGCTTTCGCGGCTTCGGTGACGGGCATGAACAGGCTGACAATCGTGCCTTCGGGGTCGCGGTACTGGACCGAGCGGTTGCCCCAGGGAAGCAGCTTGGGCTCATGCACCAGCTCGGCCTTACTCTCCAGCCGAGCAAACACGGCATCCACGTCGTCGACCATGAACTCCAGGATCGCCGTGCGGTTCGCGCCCGGCTCGGCGCTCCCCTCGCGGAAGGCTGCTACCGTCTCGGCGCTGCCGATCGCCAAGGTGGCGGCGGGCGTGACGATCTCGGCGAACTGCGGCGCGAGCCACTCGGCGGCTTGGCCGGTCACCATCTCGTAGAAGGCAACCATTTCCTTGATGTCGGCGGCTATCAAACGGACGGAGGCGAATTTCATGATCAGTTCCCAAGCTGGCCGAAGATCGGCTTGTTCGGGACGAGCTTGTGGCACAACGCTGCTGACAGCGTTCTGTCAGCAGGAGTCATGAGCCGGTGCGTCGCGCCGAACGCCTCTTCCAGATCATTCAAATCCTTCGACGGTCGACCTTGCCGGTGACGGGAGCCGCCTTGGCCGCCGAGCTGGAGGTGTCCACGCGCACCGTGTACCGCGATGTCGCGGACCTGATGGCGCAACGGGTGCCGATCACGGGCGAGGCCGGGCTCGGTTATCTGCTGGCGGCGGAGTACGACATGCCGCCGCTAATGCTGACGCCGGCTGAGTTGGAAGCCGTCGCCCTGGGCGCGCAGTGGGTCGCCGGACGCGGCGACCCGCTGCTCTCGCCCGCTGCTCGCGACGCTCTTACCAAGATCGCCGCCGCAGTGCCCGTCCAGTTGAGACCGTTCATCGCGGAACCGAGCACGGCCACGGAGCCATCCCTCAACGACGAGGAGGAGGTGGTCGAAGCCGCGAGCTTGCGTGAGGCCATCCGCAGGAGAGTGAAGCTGCGCCTCCTATACTGCGCAGAGAACGGCGAGCGGACCGAGCGTCTCGTCTGGCCGGTCGTGCTTGGCTACTCCGACGCCAAGCGCGTACTGATCGCCTGGTGCGAGATGCGGCAGGGCTTTCGCCATTTTCGCACTGACCGGATGCAGGCTGCCGAACTCCTGGATCAGCCGATCACCGAACCACGCGGCCCGTTGCTCCGGCGCTGGGAGGCGTGGCGGTCGGCAGAACTGGCCAAAAACCGAACGGCGTTCCGGCCGAGCTGACAACAGTACGATGCTTCCTGATCAAGCAGACAACGGCCCGGGCGACCCACCGAACATTGCTTTCCTCGGCACCCCTTCCTGAGCCGACCGACCGAGTCGAACGGTGATCCCGCTTCCGAAACCGTCCCTCGTTCCATCTCCGAAAAACTAGCTGCGCCGGATCAGGACTTTCGATATCCGTCACCATATCACGTACTCAAATCCCGATGCCGCGTTGGCGCGACAGGTCCCATGACACCGACCCGCCTCGCAGCACCCCTGAGACGGTCTGCCCGACTCGCTGCTCCAACACCGGCTTCCACGGAACGAGGCTGAACCCGACGCCGTCGTCGATCATCGCGAAGCGGCCGCTCGTGAGCATCACGGATCGTCGGTAAGTCCCGCGAACGCTGTCACCATCCTTCACGGGCCGATGCTCCGATCCCGCTTCGGTCGCCAGCGTGCGCCCGGCCTGCGCCACCTCGCGGTCGCGCAAGGTGGATAGCAGGTCGCGTGCGAGAATTGTCCGCTGCCCGCGCCGCGCCGCGAGACCTTCCTCGACGAGAAACGCACGCCGCTCGTCGTGCGCGGTTCTCACCTCCGCCCCGAAGCCTGCGGGCGCGGTTGTCACGCCTTCGATCAGCGATCGATCAAGCCACGTCGCGCCGAGCGCCCGCGTCTGCCGTCCGACATCAAGATGCGAGCGCAGCTCGACCGCTGCGCCGCCCAATCGCTCTGCGTCGAACGCCGCGGTTTGATCGAGGAAGTTAGCCGGCACGCGCCATGCGCCGTCGCCCAAGCGTTCGACGACGCCGGCCCGGCGGAGCGCTTCGAGCCGACGGACGTGAGCCCCGACATAGCCGTCGGGATCGTCGCCGGGCCGGGCGTCGCGTCGCGCCTCGGCCAGATGCTGGTCGGGGCGGTACAGGCCGTCTTGGCCCACGCGCGACCTGATCGTGCGATCGACTGGCCGGGGCTCGCGCGGTCCACCGCTCACCTCGACGATCCCGCCGGTCGGGTACGCGGAAAGGTCCGCGCCCGACGGCAGTGCGACGTAATGCGCCCGCCCGTCGGTGCCATCGACGACGAGGTAGCCGCGATCCTGAAGCTCGTCGGCCAGCCCCTTGGCGGCGATCCGGCCGACAATCCGCGCCGGCGTTGACGCGGCCACGTCGAAAATGGTGAGCGGCCGGTCGGCGTCGCCCAGCGCGCGCTGCATGGTCCGTATGATGTCGCCGCGCTCACCCATGGCGCGCAGCGTCTCTTCCGCGTCGGCCGCCAGCGTCCAGCGGCCAGGTCCAGCGGCTTCCGCCAGCCCGAGCCGCTCCAACTCCTGCAAGCGCCCGACCAGCAAACCGCGGCGGAACTGACCGTCGCTGTCGGCCGGCACGACCCGAAGGTCGACCTCGCGGTCACGGGCTTGGCTGGCGAGTTGCCGATCGAGCCCGGTCCAGCGTTCCTGACCCACCTCGCGGGTCAGGCGCTCGCGCATCTCGCGTTCGGTCTGTGGGCCGAGGAAATCGGTCGCGAGCTCGGAGGCGCGGCCGCGCATGCCGTGGGCGATGTAGTCGCGCGCGATGACGAGGTTCGCGCCCGTTTCGTCCACGCCGCGCAGCACGACATGGGTGTGCGGGTTGTCGGTGTCCCAATGGTCGACCGCCACCCAGTCGAGGCGCGTCCCCAGATCGGCCTCCATGCGGCCCATGAGCTCGCGGGTGTAGCCGCGGAGGTCGCCGATCTCGGCCGCGTCCTCGGGCGACACGATGAACCGGAACTCGTGCCGGTCAGGCTCGACCCGCGCCTCGAATGCGTCCACGTCGGCGATGTCTCGGTCGGCCGTGTAGGCCTGACCGCGCTCGCCCTCACGCGTGACGCTGTCACGCTGGATATACCGCAGGTGTGCTGCGGTCGATCCGGGCGCGGCCCGGGCGTGGACGACCAACCGAGCCTTGACCGTCACCCGCCGCGATCGAGAGCCGAGACGGCCGCCGATCAGCCGCGCCGCGACATGGCCACGTCCCTTTTCCGCGCCACGGCCGCGACCGCGCGCGAGCGGCTTGCCCGTGCCCGCCGAGGCCTGGCGCGAAGCGCGGAGCACGCGCGTCGTGAACTTCTGGACTCCGGGGTCGCGCTCTACTCGGGGCTTGCCGGGACGGACCCGGAACCGCTCCTCGTCACGGGTGGTCATTGCGCGAACCTGAGCGGGCCCGAGCGTAGGAAGCACGCGGTAACCCCTTGCTTTGGCGAACATCCCGAGCAGGAGCGGCACCGCACCCCCTTTGGCGCGTGCCGCGCCAACCGACGTGCAGACCAGGGCGAAGCCCCCGCGGCGTGCCGCGGCTCTCTATCTTGCCCTCGTCTTCCGTCTCTCCCTCACGGCCTTTCCTCCAGTCGGGCAAGATCGCTTGTCTGCACATCGGTCAGTTCTCAGCGCTGTCGTCGCGCGGTTCACGGGGGCGCTGATCCTGGTGCGTGAGGCGGACGAAGAGCGCGTCGTTCAACTGCCCGTCCGGCTGTCGATCACTGGTGGATGGCCGGTCATTCGCCGCGACGAAAAGCGGAGCTCTCTCCGGGCTTCGAAACGCGGTCGAAGGGGGCCGGTAAGCGGGCAAAGCAACGCGCCGCATCGCAGACGCGCTGGTCAGATCGTGCACCTGTGGCGCTGCTCCCGTGGCGCTCGTGTCCTCACCGGCGACGAGCTGCGGCGCGAGCGCCTCGACATAGCGACGGGTCTCGAATGGAAGCGGCCGGCCGTAGCGCAGGTGCTCGTCGACGCGCCCGGGCCCCGCATTGTAGGCGGCCAAGAAATGCGCGGCCCCGTAGCGGTCGTACATCTCGCGCAGGAATGCGGTGCCGGCGAGGATATTGGTGCGCGGATCGTAAGGGTCGCTGCCCAGTCCGTAGCGCTCTGCCATCGCGGCGAACGTCGACGGCATTACCTGCATCAGACCCATCGCGCCCGCTGTCGACGTGATCGGGCGGCCGTTCAACATCGTGCGGCCGCCGCTTTCGATCTGGATGACGCCGCGCACCCATGACGGCGGGACCGCGAAGCGTTGGGCCGCCTCGTCGATCAGCGCGTCCCAAGACGAACGCGGCGCACCGGAGAAGCGAGGCGAGGGGAACAAGGATGCACCGTAGATGGTCAGTACTGGCTCAGCAGGGGGCGGCATTGTCGGGCCGGAAAGAGAGAAGGGCGACACGCGCATGGGGGGCGAAGGCGATGCGCCTGCGTCGCTGGCTGCGCTGCTGTAGGAGCCGCTGATCGGCGCCTGCAGCGTCGGTGGTTCAGCGCGCCCTTGGCGGGCTGTCGACGCCAGCGCCAGCACGGCAAAGGCTGAGACAGCGCCGGCCGTAGATAGTCTCACCACGTCCATAGCGGCGTCGCCTTTCCGATGATGCTGTTGATTGAGACCGGCCCGAAGTAGCGGCCGTCGAAAGAGTCCGGCGCGGCGGTATTGAGCAGGAAGACTTCGCCTTCACCGAGCTCGCGGCAGCCGTTCCAACGCGGAAGCGCACGGCCAGCCCCGTCGCGGTCACGCGCCGTCGCGACTTCAAGATCGTCGATCGTGACTACCTCACCCGTGCGGCAGACGCGCTGTCCCGCGCGCGCCGCGACGAACTTCAGGATGGGAACACCGGCCGCAAGGTAACCGCGCTCGGCGAGCAAGATTTCGGCGCGGATCGGCGGGCGGGCGATGACCAGATCGCCGACATCGACCGGCTCGGCTTCGGCGACCCCGTACCAGCCGATCGGCACGCTGGCGCTGGCGTTGTAGACGACGCGCAGGGGCCAGACGTCCGCGCTGGAGGCTACCACCAGGCCGGCGCCGACAACGGCAGCGTAGAAGGCGGCCACGCGCCCTCGGGTGAGAGGGAGCGTGTTCACAGCAGGCCTCCGCGGGATTGTCGTTCCGCGTGCTCGGCCGACGCGTAGACGCGCGGCTCGAGGCCGGAGGCGATCCGGTTGTGGGCGGTGCGCCAGTAGCTTTCCGGCAGCGACGCGGGGTCGAGCGCCTGCGCCTCGATCGCGTCGATCAAAGCCAGGGCGCGAGTCACCTTGGTGACGCCGCCGGCGCTCATCCAAATGTGTGCGCCAGGCGCGATGCCGGGAACCGTCTCGGAGCGCTCGCCAAAGCTGGCGGCTTGCAACACCCAGAGCCGCCAGTGCTCGGTGCCGTAGCGGTTGGCGCGCCACTGGATGTAGGCGAACACCGAGCCGGGTTGGAACAGCTCGACCCGGCAATGGCGGTCGATGATTCGCTCGGCCGCCGCCGCGCCGAACCGCACGCGGTCGTTCACGCGCTCGGGCAGGAACAGGACAGTGGCCCGCGTAAGGCCACGTGGCGTGGCGGCGGTCATTGACCGCCCCCGGTCGCCTCGGGGAAGGCTTGCTCCAACATGGCGCGGAGCATGTCGGCGACGGTCAGGCCGCGGGTGAACGCGGCGACCTTGATGCGGCCGCGCAGCGCGGGGGTGACGTCCACGGTAAGCCGGGCGGTGTTGGTCTCGGCCTTGCCGCTCGCGGCGGCCGCAGCCGGCTCGGGCGCCCGCACCCAAGCGTCAGGATCGCGCGGGCGCGCCGCAAAGGGCGCAGGCCGGGCGTCACGCCCACTCACTGTCCAGCCTCCTTCACGGCCAGGCCGAAGGCGGCGATCTCGCGCGCAGCGGCGTCGGCTCCCTCAGCCTCGTCGACGAGCCGGCCAGTGCTCGCGGCGTCGGCGAAGGCAACGCGCTGGCCGATGCGCGACGGCAGCATCGGCGGCTGCTGGTCTGCCAGCGCCGCGGCCGTGTCGCGGGCAATGAGGGTGCGCGCGGCGCAGCGGTTGAGAACGAACCGGGCGCGAAGCTCGGGACGGAACACGCGGGCGTCGTCGAGCAGGCGGAGCATCTCGGCCGACGCCCAGCCGTCGAATGGCGACGGCTGCACGGGGATCAGAACTAGGTTGGCGGCGAGCAGCGCGGAGCGCGCGATGCCGGTGACGCGCGGTGGCCCGTCGATGACCACGTGGTCGGCGCCCTCGGCGAGCGCGGCGGCCTCTCGGTGCAGGCTCTCCCGCGCGAGCCCGACGACGCCGAAGCGGCGCGTCAGTCCCTCTCGCGCCCGCTGCTCGGCCCAGTCGAGCGCCGAACCTTGTGGGTCGGCGTCGATTAGCACCACGCGCGCGCCGTGCGCTGCGAGTTCACCGGCGAGGTGCAACGACAGAGTCGTCTTCCCCACGCCGCCCTTCTGGTTGAGGAGCGCGACGATCATGACGCGGGTCCGATCTGCGGACCCGGCTGGGTTCGGGGGTAGCGGTCAGCCGCTGGAAGGCCGAGGCTGGAGGATCGTTCTTTCTTGCCGGAGGCAGGGACGCCAGACCGGCCCCGGCTGCCTTCTTCCCCTTCCCGGTGCTGCGCCGAGACGAACCGGCCCGCCGTGCTGGCGCGGTGCTGTACCGTTAGAAAGAATCCGAAGGATTCTAAGTTAGCATAGTTAGAGGGCCGGATTGTCGTTGGATGGCAAGGACTTAGCGGTGTTTCCCGCCTCCGATAGCACGAGGATCGCGCCTCCGATGGCACGATAGTCGCCGCCTCCGATAGCACGAGGCGATTCACAGCTTATCCCCAGGTAGCGCGATGCCGCACAGACGCGCGGCGCGATCGAGCGGGTGTTCGGGGATGGGCACGAAGACCAGGCGTTCAACGCCGCCGAGCGTGCGCTCGATGCTCAGGCGGTAGCCGGGCAGAGACTGCAGCCGGACAATGTCGCGCAGGTCGCAGGCGAAGTTGGTGAAGCGCGAGAGGCTGCCGGACTTGGCGTGGAGGTGGCGGAAGTCGAAGCTCCAGCCACCCTCCTGGCGACCGCCGTGCTTGCGCACGAGGCGGTAAAGCCACCGCTCGACGCCGCCGGTCAGGTCGAAATAGGCGGCGTCGATGGTAAGGACGAGCGCATCGTCGAGGATCCCGGCGTAGAACCAGTCGGGCAGGATCAGCTCGAGCCCCTGCGGACGCCCGTGCGCGTCGGCGCGCTCCTTCCACTCGTTTATCCATGAGAAGCGATGCATCCGCCGCTCGCTCGGCTGGCGGATCGAGGTCGCGACGGTGGTGGACTGGAGCCGGTCGAGCGCGGCCTTCAACCGATCGTAGTCGCGGGACGAGGTGCCGCGGCCGACGAAGG
This sequence comes from Acetobacteraceae bacterium, assembly GCA_965217935.1. GTDB lineage: Bacteria > Pseudomonadota > Alphaproteobacteria > Acetobacterales > Acetobacteraceae > JBBROS01. The sequence goes on from OZ244581.1 coordinate 3,966,883, forward strand.
TCAGGATCTCATACGGAGTCGCTGCCATAAGGCGCGACGGTTTGCAGCCACGGTCGCGCGCCTCGACGATCTGCGACGCCGCCCAGATCAGCACGTCGGCGTCCCAGATGGTCGCCATGCCGTGTTCGGGCACAGCTTCGACGCGGATGGCGATCTTGCCCATCCGGAAGTCGATCGGCCGGACGCGCGGCGACTTGGCGAGGCTGAAAAATGGGTAGGCCATGAGGTCCTGGTGGTCACGCGGGGCGAGGTCGCCGGGCAGCGCACGGAACAGGTCGAGCTGCTCGCGCTCGGAGCCGCGGGGGTGGGGCATGGCAACACTCACCGGCCGCTCAGCGTGTCACGGCCGAGTAGTTCGGGTCCGAGGTCGTGTCGCAGGACCGCGCGTTGGCCCAGCTCTCCAGATCGTCGATCGCGTAAACGACGCGGCGGCCGAACTTGCGGAACTTGGGTCCACCGCCGATGACGCGCTGTTTCTCCAGCGTCCTCGGCGACAAATGCAGGAGCTCAGCGGCCTCGTCGTTGGACAGGTAGCGGGGCGCGGGCTTGGGCGTAGCGTCGCGGACAGGGGCCGGCTTGATCGCAGCCTGGGTCATTGCGTCCGCCTCCGTCCGAGCGTGTCGGGCGCGGCAGGGTCGCCGCGCAGTGGAGGCAAGCTGGACGAACGAGGGACGTGATCGCAGGGAGGTTCGGCGCGCGGCCGCTTTCTCCTACTTACGCCGAAGCGGCTTCGTGCTTCGACGGCTTCGGGTAGAGCAGGTCACGATAGCCGCCGTCGCGAAGACCGCGGCCCTGGTCGAGCAGGTAGCGGACGCTGGCGCGCACCGCACTGTCGTTCCAGCTCTCGGGCTCGTCAAACGGGCCTAACACCAGCTCGGCGATGGCGCGTTCCGATGCGCCATCGCTCTCCGCGTCGAGTGCTTGAAGCGCGCGCATATGCACGAGGTCACTGCGGGTCACTGGGGCTCGGCGGGGCTTCGGTGTCGCACCGGCGAGCGCCGCATCGAGTTCGGCGGCGGCCTTCAGGCCACGCTGGCCGTGTTCACCCGCCGGAACGGCATAGGCGAACGGCATGCCGTCGCCGAGCGCCAGTGAGATGGCGACTCGGAGGACGCGCCGCCCGACCGTACTGCGCATCAACAGCCTTCGTCCGTCATGAACTAGGTTCTTGCGACCGGGCAGCGCCCAGAAGCTGAACAGCGCTGCGCCGTCGCTTACTGCCGGCGCGACCGCCACCAGCGGATCGGGGTCAGGCAGCCAGACCGGCTCCGCCGCGCGTGCGTCGAGAGTCGGGTTCTCCAGGAAATCGCAACCCCCAGGGCTCGGCGCGTCGGCTGGCGCGGAAGAGCGTTGCCGGGCGACGGGCTCGGCCGTGTCGCCGCCAATCCCGCACATAGGCGTTGTTCCGACGCAGATACTCCCAGGCGCGGCCGGGGGCGTCGAGACTCAGAATGTAGAGGTAGGCGGCGGTGGGTCCGGTTGCGGGCATAGCGTTCACTCCACGGTTGCTCCGGGGAAGAACGCCGGCGCCCGGTGTCAGCTCGAAGCTCTGGAGGCTGAACGCGCGAGTTGATGATTTTCTAGCTGCGCGAAACGTGCTTTTCCGCAACTACCGACAAGGGGCGTTGGAACGAGGCTCCGACACTACGATGCGACGTGACGGCTAGTCTTCGACGTGGAGAGCAGATCATCTATCAGCGCGTGCACATCGAGACCGATTACCTCGGCGATGTCGAGCAACTCGACGACGTCGACGCGGCGTCCGCCGCTCTCGATAGAAGACACGACGGATTGATAGCGGTCGAGCTTCTTGGCCAAATCCGCCTGGCTCAGGCCCGCCCGTTTGCGTTGCTCGACGAGGAGGTCGATCAGGCGGACTTGTCTTGGGGAACGCAGGGTCTTGGGCATGTGCCCGTGTCGTCTCGATTGCAGAGGCCGACAGACCGAGTAAGTGGATTTCCGGGTTAACAGAAAATCTGGTTAGATCGGGATCCAGAACGGGAGAGGCACGATGAGCTTGATCGAGCAACGGCATCCCAAGCTCGGGCAGCTGCTCCGGGTTTGGCGGTCCTATTGCCAAGGGGACAGCCTCCCGCACGCGAGCGAGCTGGCCGGCGACGCGCTCACCGGGCTCGAGTCTTCGACGGTGCTGTTGATGCCTAGCGACAATGGCGCGGGTCGGTTGACGATCGCAACGAGCGGAGCCGAGGTCGATGCGCTCTACGGCGAGTCGCTCGCCGGTGCCCCGGTCGAGCGGCTGGCGCCGCTGCGCGGCGACGCGGGAAGCGAAGCGAGATCGGCGATCGAGACGGCGCGGCCAGTGGTGATCGAGGATGAACTCCGCGTTGGTGAGCGCCGGCGACGGGTCGCTCGCCTCTACCTTCCGCTCGCCAACGACGACGGCTCGGCCGACGGCGTGCTATGCGGGATCGTTGCCGTCTCCTGATTGCGAAAACCGCGTTCGCCCCGCTCCGGGTGGAGCGGGGCGTCGCAGGGGGCTTTAGTCGCCGTTGCGCTTGTTCGGGCGCGACCAGATGAGGCTGTAGGTGTCGCTGCCCTCGTCGTCGAAGAGGTTCGCGAAGATGGGGGCGGTGAAGCTTGGATCGTCGAGCTTGAGGCCCAGATAGTCCCGGCCCTCGTTGGAGCGCTTGGCCCAGGCGGCGCCGATCTCGACCTTTCCGACGAAGACGCGGTGGCTGGGGGCGTTGTCGTTGGAGCGGGTCTCCTCGGGGGTGATGCGGACGTTCTTGGCCTGAAGGCTCAGGGTGGTGATCGAGCCGGTGTAGTCGTTGCCGGTTTTCTTGAAGCTGCCGATGGTCGCCATGGTGGTGTCTCCTGCTGTCTTTCGAGCCCGCGCCCATCGCGGCCTCGATGGCGATCGAAGGGCCGGGGGCGATCGACGACGCACTCGCTTGCGAGCCGGAACACAGTGGAGGATGGCGGGCGGGCGGCTTTCTTGCCTCGCGAGGAATGCGCGGCACGCGCAGGGGAAGAAAGTTGGCCGGCCGCCGTTGCGGCAGAGGCGATCGAGGCGCAGCCGTCCCTCGGTCAGATCAGGCCATTAAGAGGCACGTGGAGCGCGCGCGTCCAGGACAGCGCCTCAGAGACTACAACCGCGAACCTTCGGGCTTCAATCTTCGGCACGTCCACTCGGAACCACCATCCCTTTGTGAGGCCATCCGGCCCCGCTGCCCCAAGATGGGATCACGCACTCGCCCCCGCCCCACGATCCGCAACGGGCCGACGGGCGCCGCTCCGCTCTGGCTTGCGCTCCCAGAGGGCTGCGCACGCCGGGCTCACCGCGATCGGTTGCTCACCCGGTTCCAGCATCTGCCTCCGCGACGTGGGGCCCGCCTGCCTGCTCGCTGACACGCGCTGATCGCCGAACAGTCTCGGCGAAAGTTGCCGGCCGCGCCTCGCCTTCCCGGAGCGGGGCGAATGCGCTCAGCCGCGTAAAGGCGACCGATCCGATGACGAAGCAGCCGGCGATCGAGAACGCGTGCCGCCAGCCTTCTCCGGGAATGCAGAGGCTGACGATCCCCAGCGTCGAGTAGTAGCCGGCAACGGCTGCCGGGATCGCGAAGATAGCGGCAATGCCGACGCGCGCGGTCGCGGAGCGGGCTACGCTGAAGGCGGCTTTGCCTACGCCAAAGGTGACCGCGCCCGCGATCAGGCCGATGAGGGCCGACCCGACCAGGCCGGCCCCGGTGCGGTGCGCGAAGGAAGTCGCGCTGACGCCTACGAAGAAGGGCAGCGCGTAGACGGAGAGGTTGAAGATGAGCCAGGCGATCAGCGCGAATGCGCCGCCGGTGAGGATAAGACCAAGGATCATAGCATTGCTCCTAGACGTGCGAGGTCCGGAGCGCCGCCACCACCACCTTGACGCTTCGCCGGAAGTATAGCCGCGTTCGGGACGACGTGGAAACACAAAGCTGCAAGTCCGGCGAAGCGGACCTGCGCTTGCGTGCGAAATCGGAAAGGGGTCACCGCTCCCATGGATCGTACTCGTGAACCACGGTCGCGGGATCGCCGTCGAACTCGGCCGACGGCATCACGCCGAAGCTGCTGCCGGTGCGGAACAGCGTGACGCAGGTCATCAGGGTCTTGGCGAGGCTCCAGGCGCTGCGCTGTGCGATCGAGAGGGACATCGTTCGGCTCCTGTCTCTGGAGCGGAGACCATCCCCGCTCGACAGGCGCCCGAAGTGTCCGGCGCGGGGCCGCAATCATCGCCCAGCCGAAGGCGTAGCGACGGCAAGCTCTGCTTAGCCGACCCCTTGTGGGTTGATGGCGTCAGGCCCCGCGGTGGACCAAGGATAGCGCCTATGAGAGCGGTGGTGTCCCGCCGGAGAGGAGCGATGCTGACCGTTGTCGTCTGCTCGCCAAGGGGTGCCTTCGTCTTTGAGAGCTGCTGGGCTAGGGATCCGTCCGTGTGCTGGGGTGATCGTATGATGGGAGATGAACACTTGTCTGAGGGCGATGTAGAAGTGCTCGATTGGATTCGGACGGCTTTCACGAGGGAGGCCATTGATCAGATATACGGCGCATTCGTCGACGCGGGCCGGGAGCCATCGGACGAGGTGCTTGAAGCGATGTCTTCGATTGTCCGGTCGAGCCATAACGAACAGCGTCGCTACATCGCGCTGCTCGCTCGGAAGTCTGGATCCTCCCTGCTGTCGGCCCACTTGCGCCCCGATGATTGACGATGATGGCCTTACAAGCGGGTTCAGTATCGTCTCAGAAGAAGGGTGGAGCGGCGCTCACGCGCCGCCCTCCTTTCTGAAGTCGAACAGCGGGATGCCGAGAACCTTGGCCTTGTCCGCGAGGTTGTCGGTAATGCCCGAGCCCGGGAAGAGGACGATCCCGATCGGCATGACGCCGAGCATCTGATCGTTGCGCTTGAACGGCGCGGCCTTCTGGTGGCGCGTCCAGTCGGGCTTAAAGGCGATCTGCACGACCTTGCGGGCGTCCGCCCAGCAGGCGGCGATGCGCTCGGCGCCCTTGGGTGAGCCCCCGTGCAGCAGCACCATGTCGGAGTGCTTGGCGTGGACCCGGTCGAGCGCGGCCCAGATCTTCTTGGTGTCGTTGAACTCGTGCCCGCCAGCGAACGCGATCTTGGCTCCCTTGGGGATCAGCACCTCGGTCTCGGCCCGGCGCTTGGCGGAGATGAAGTCGCGGCTGTCGATCATCGCCGCGGTCATGGCCTTGCGGTTCACCATCGACCCGTGGCGGGGTTTCCAGGTCGAGCCGGTGTGAGCCTCGAACAGCTCGCCGGCCTGGTCGCGGATGGCCTCGAACGTGTCGCGGCGGTCGATGCGGTTCTGCCCCTCGATGAGGAGGCGCTCCAGTTCGACCGAGCGGACCTCGGAGCCGTCCTGGTCGCGCTGGCTGCGCTTCTGCTCGTCCTCGTTGTCGTCGAGATCGCGCTGCGCCTGTTCGGCCATGCGGTGGAACACGTTCACCTGCGACCAGAGGAGCTGTTCGAGGTCGGGTTCGAGCGGCGTGTCGGTGAAGGTCGAGACGAGGGCGTCGAAGACATCGGCCAGTGCGCCCTGGATGCTCAGCGGCTCGGGCATCGGGCGGGGGTCGGGCTCGCCCGGCGTGTGGTGGTAGCCGTGGAGTTCCAAGGTCTCGACGAGGTCGGCGGTGGGAGAAGTCTCGTGCTCGGGCTCGTCGTCGTGGAGGTCGTAGCTGGTCGCCATCGGGATCGTCCTTCTCGGCGGAAGCCGCGCCCATCGCGGCCTTCGTGGCGATCCGAAGCCGGGAGCGGACGGGGCCTGCACCGCCGGGCGCAAGCCCCGAGCGGCCGAAGCGCAGCGGAGGACGGCGAAGGGCGGCTTTCTTGCCTCGCGAGGAATGGCGGCGCAGCCGGCAGGGGAAGAAAGTCGACCGCAGCCGTTGCCGGCCCCGTCCGCTCCCGGTCCGAAATCGCCCTCTAGAAGGCCGTGGGCGGCGGCCTCTCCGAGATGCAGGGCGGTCCCGAGTGCCGGACGCGCTCATCGCCCCTGACGGGACGAGGCACGCTCCTGACCCTCACCGCCTCCCGGCGTCGCCGTCCAGGAACCGCGCGACGTCCTCCGGTGCGAGCTGCTCCCGCAATGCGTCGACCAGCGCCGCAGCACCCCGGCGTCGAAGGTCTTCGTTGAAGTCACCCTCGATCGGCACGAGTTCGCGTAGCTCGATCCCGGACAGGTCCTCCCGGCCGCGCAGGTGCTCCACCGCATGGCGGCCCGCGCGATCGTCATCTCGGGCAACGTAGAGGCGACGCAGCCCCGCAGGCATGACCAGGGCGGCAAGGTGGTTGGACGAGAGCGCGGCGACCATCGGCATCTGGGGCAGCCCCGTCCGCAACGACAACATCGTCTCCAGGCCCTCGCCGGCGGCGAGCACATCGCAGGCTCTGCCGAACCGGACCCCGTTGCCGAGCAGGTGTCCCATGGCCTTGCGCGGCGTCGAGAGCTGCGCCTTCGTCGCCTGTGCCGGATCGAGCCAGGTGCGATGCACGCCGGTGATCGCGCCGTCGAGGTCGGTGACGGCAGCCAGCAATGCGGGCCGGCTTCCGCGACGTCCATGCTCGGCCGCTTGGTAGTAGCATGAGGGGTGGAACCGGAGCGGCAGGGCGTTCAGGTCCGCCGTGATGCCACGCTCGCGAAGATAGGCTTCCGCCAGCGTGCCCCGGAGCGGTTGGCCCATCGCGTACAAGCGCCTCGATGCTTCGGGCGACGATCGTGGCGCCGGGATCGGCTTCGGCGGCTCGGGCCTCGGCAGCGTCAGGAAGAGCCGCGCCTCGTCCATGGCCTCGGTCAGCGTGTGGTGGTTGCGGTTGAGACGGATGAGGTCGAGCAGGTCGCCATGCTCGCCGGTGGCGGCGTCGGTCCACTTGCCGGCCGCACCCTTGCCGGAGTCGGGTCCGCGCAGGCGGACGTAGAGGCTGCGCCCCGGCGTATTGGTGGCGTCGCCCACTAGCCAGTAGGAGCCCTCCCGTCGCCCGTTGGAGAGGTACTCGCGGCACACCGCCTCGGCATCACGCGCGAGACGGTGCGCCAGATCGGCCGCCTGGCCTTCGACGAAGGCCATCTCAGGCCGCCACGGCTTGAGGTGAGGTCCTGGCGACCACGCGCGCGAGTGGGTGCCGTTCGAGCACCGCGCCCAGGATCGCCGGCCCTCGTGCATCGACGGGCACGAACAGCCGCAGTCGCCAGCTGATGATCTCGGACGTGAGCCCCATCGCCTTCAGCCTGTCGACCATGCCGTCGGTCGCGCCGGTGAGTTCGACGCGCTCGACGCCCATCACGCGCGAGCGCCGGACGGCGAGGCCGTCGGCAAGCTGCAGCAGATCGCCCCGGTGGAGGACTGCGACCCAGGCCTCCGCCGGTTTGACGGTCGGCGCCTCAGTCCCGAGGCTGTCGGCGATCCAGGCGGGCGACACCAATCGGCCGAGCACGCGCTCGCCATCGTCGGTCTGCAGGCGGTAGACGCGGCAGCCGTCGTCGGGCAGTCGCCGCCAGATCGGCAGCAGCAGCCCGGTGACGATCCAGAACCGGCTCTCGACGAACTCGGGCAGCGTGGCGACTTCGGCGTCCCACGCCGACGCGAACGCCGCCTCGCCGACCTCCTCCCAACGACTGCCCTCGAAGGCCGCCTCGGCGATGTTCTTGCGCTCGGTCGGCCGCACGAGCCGCACGCGGCGTTCGACCTCGCCATCGTCGAGGGTGAGGCTGGCCGCGGCGACCTGGACGGCGGCGTGGCTTGAGCGTGCGTTGACCAGCAAGCGGCCACGGCGCTCGCGGGCGAAGTCGAGCGCATCGACCAAGGTCATCGCGTTGGTCCGGTCGAGCCGCACCACTTCGAACGCGCGCGTCTCCGCGCCGGTGGCGGCGTGGGTGTAGACGGTGCGACGGTCGACGATGCGGAGCGACGCCGCGCTGACGGTCTCAACGCCCCGGTCGAAGCTGCCGGCCGCAACCGCAGCTTCGACGCGTGCGGCGAGCAGCCCGTCGAAGACATCGAACAAGAGGTTCTGCAAGCTGATCGGCAGCGCCAGCACGCGGTTCAGGAACTGCGTGATCGGCGGCAGCTCCTCGCGAACCGCGCCGTCGCGGGTGGTCAGCGACAGGCCGGTCGCGTCCTCGAAGCGCCCGAGCGAGCAGCCGTCGACCTTGCCGAGAAGGAGCAACATGTAGAGTTGGCGCAGTGCCGCCCGCGCGTACTCATTCTCGAGGTTGTCGGAGGCGCGGAACATGCCCTGGCCGCCGGTCTGGCGCTGCCCGCGCGTGATCGCGCCCAAGGTGTCGAGCCGACGCGCGATGGTCGACAGGAACCGCTTTTCGCCGCGCACGTCGGTGGCGATCGGCCGGAACAGCGGCGGCTGCGCTTGGTGCGTCCGGTTCGTGCGGCCGAGCCCTTGGATCGCGGCGTCGGCCTTCCACCCGGCTTCGAGCAGGTAGTGGACCCGCAGCCGCTGGTTCTTCGCCCCGAGGTCGGCGTGGTAGCTCCGCCCTGTGCCGCCCGCGTCGGAGAAGACGAGGATGCGCTTCTCGTCGTCCTGGAAGGCGGAGGTCTCGGCGAGGTTGGCGCCCGCGGGCCGCCCTTCGATCGCAAGCCGGTCAACGCCGTCGTCACCGCGCTTGCGGACGATTCGGCGCGAACGTCCGGTCACCTCGGCCACGACATCGGTCCCGAACCGCTGCACGATCTGGTCGAGCGCGCCCTGGACGGGCGGCAGTGACGCGAGTTGCTCGATCAGCACGTCACGGCGCTCGACTGCGTCGCGGCAGGGCACGGGCTGGCCGTCGTCGTAGACCGGCCGGGAGGACAGGTTGCCCTCGCCGTCGGTGAACGGCTTATAGAGCTGCACCGGGAAGGCATGGGCGAGGTAGTCGAGCACGTATTCGCGCGGCGTGATGTCGACCTGGACGTCCGACCATTCCTCGGCCGGGATGTCGGTGATGCGGCGCTCCATCAGCGCTTCGCCCGTCGAGACGATCTGGACCACGCAGGCGTGGCCGCACGCGAGATCCTGATCGACATGCGCGATCAGCGTCGGCGTCTTCATCGAGGTCAGCAGGTGCCCGAAGAAGCGCTGCTTCGAGCTTTCGAACGCCGAGCGCGCCGCGGACTTGGCCTGGGCGTTCAGGGTCGACGAGCCGCCCTCGGCGTTGGCGCTGGTGACGCCTGTGGCCTCCAGCGCTGCGGCCAGGTTGTGGTGGATGATCTGGAACGCGCCCGCATAGGCGTCGTAGATGCGCGTCTGCTCCGGCGTGAGCGCGTGCTCGAGGATCTCGTATTCGACGCCGTCATAGGAGAGCGATCGCGCGGTGTAGAGGCCGAGCGCACGCAGATCGCGGGCGAGGACCTCCATTGCCGCCACGCCGCCGGTTTCGATCGCGGCCACGAACTCCGCGCGGGTCGCGAACGGGAAGTCCTCGCCGCCCCACAACCCCAACCGCTGCGCATAGGCGAGGTTCTGGACGGTGGTGGCGCCGGTCGCCGACACGTAGAGCACGCGGGCGTTGGGCAGCGCGTGCTGAAGGCGCAAGCCCGCGCGGCCCTGCTGCGAGGGCGCGGCGTCACCGCGCTCGCCCTTGCCGCCGGCGGCGTTCTGCATGGCGTGGCTCTCGTCGAAGACGATCACTCCGTCGAAGTCGGTGCCCAGCCAATCTACGATCTGCTGGACGCGGCTGACACGCTCGTCTCGGGCGTCCGAGCGAAGCGTGGCGTAGGTGGCGAACAGGATGCCGTCCTCCAGCCGGATGGGCGTTCCCTGGCGGAAGCGCGACAGCGGTTGGATGAGCAGGCGTTCTTGGCCGAGCGCCGACCAGTCGCGCTGGGCGTCCTCGATCAGCGTGTCGGACTTCGACACCCAGAGCGCGCGTTTGCGGCCCTTGAGCCAGTTGTCGAGGATGACGGCTGCGACTTGGCGGCCCTTGCCGGCTCCCGTGCCGTCGCCGAGCATGAACCCGCGCCTGAAGCGGACGGCGGTCTCCGCCTCGTCGAGGGCGGCGCTGACGACGTCGTAGGTGGCGTCGACCGTCCAGGCCCCGGCCAGCAGCCCGGCATGGGCTTCCCCCGCGAGGATCAGCGTCTCGATCTGCGCATCGGAGAGCAGCCCGGCGTCGACCAACTCGGGCGTGCCGTGCGGGCGGTAAATGGGCAGCGGCGGGCGCACGCTCGCCATCGCGGCCGACTGGACCAACGGTGTCGGATGAGGTTTCGCACCAGGCACGCGGAAGCTCTGGAGTGCGAACGGCTCGTAAAGCGTCTCCTTGATCTTCACCGTGTCGTCGTCCGCCACTTCGACGGGCTCATAGGCGATCTCGACAGCGTCGGCCGCGACGGGCGCGAGTGGGCGCGAAGCCGCCCGCACCTTGGTGAACGTAGAGGCGGCCTTCCGCCGATCCGCAGAACCGGAAAGGCGGCTTGGCATACAAGCGGCTCGCGCGGGCATACGCGTGGCGACCCATGCGAGCAGCGTCGCCACGTCCGGCGCAAGCCCGAGCGAAGTCGGCAACATCGTCGGATCGGACGCCGGCAGCTTGTCGATGACGGTCAGCCGGGTCTCGGCCGTGGTGCCATGCTTGGCGAAGACGCGACCGTCGACGGCGGCGGTGAACACGACGCGACCGCGCTCCTGCAGCCGGGTATAGGCTGACGCCCAGGCCGCGTTTTCCGGCGAAAAGCTCGCGCCGGTGATCGCCACCAGCCGGCCACCGTCTCTGAGCCGCGCGAGCGCCGAGCTGACGTGCCGGTACGCGGCATCGGCGACGCGGCCCTCGACGTGCGCGTCCACCGAGAAGGGTGGGTTCATCAGCACGACGCTCGGGCGCAGGTCGGCGTCGAGGTGGTCGTGGATGCGCGCCGCATCGAAGCGGGTCACGGGCGTTGCCGAGAAGAGCGCGGCGAGGAGGTCGGCGCGGGTGTCGCTCAGCTCGTTCAGTGCGAGCGAGCCGCCGGCGAGTTCGGCCATGACGGCGAGCAGGCCGGTGCCGGCCGACGGCTCCAGCACGACATCGGAGGGGTTGATCGCGGCCGCTGCGGCAGCGACGAGGCCGAGCGTGATTGGCGTCGAGAACTGCTGGAGCGCCTGGCTCTCCTCCGAGCGCCGGGTGTGGGTCGGAAGCAGCGCGGCGACCTTGGCCAGCATCGCGAGTCGCGCGGCGGCTGGCTTGGCGCGCATGGCGGGGCCGAAGCGACGGAGGAACAGGAGCTGGGCAATCTCGCAGGCTTCGTAGGCGTCCTTCCACGCCCAAAGCCCCTCGGCGTCGGAGCCGCCGAAGGCGGTCGTCATCGCCTCGCGCAGGATGCGGGCCTCGATGGGCGCCCCCCGGGCGAGGACGGGCAGGAGCGCGTGTGCGGCGGCGAGCAGCGCTGTCGCTGTGGGTATGGCGCGCGCGGGATCGGCAACGGGCGCAAGCCCGGCGGAAGCGGTTGGCATGGTGGGTCACTCCGAGAGCGGAAGGGGAACGACTCGGACGGCGCGCTCTCTCGACCCCGCCCGGGCTCACCCCCTCAGGGCGACCCTCTTCCTCTCTGAGACCCGACATGAAGAAAGGGCCCGGCGCCGGAGCGCCGGACCCTTCTGGGACGGGGCAGGAACGTCAGGCTGACGGCTCGATCTCGAACCTCCGCTGGTCGAGATTGCTGATGCGGTAAAGCCCGTAGCCTCCCGGCGGTCGCAGCCGCACCGCGCGCGGACGGCGCGGATCGATCACGACTTCCAATCGCGCGTGCGACGCCCCGTCAGTGAAGGTGATCGGCTCGTCGAACACCAGCGTCCACCCGTTGCGCAGGCGCGGCTTTGCCGTGCGGCGTACGGCGGCGGTGCGACAGCGCTCACGCCAGGCGAGCGCGTACGCGTTCTCGGTCGGGGTGAGGAGGTCGAGGATCGCCGGCGGGCACTCAGCCTCGCAAGGCCCCATGGTTTCGTCGATGTCCTTGTACCCGAGGACGTAGCCTCCGCGGTCGCGCGGATTGTAGCGGACGAGACAGACAAGTGCGGCGACCTCGCGATCGCGGTCAGGTCTGACAATCTCGATCGCGGCATAGTAGGTGCGCATCTTGACGAGCGCCGAGCGAAGCACGCGCACGCGGCTTTCCGGCCGCTCGTAGGTGAACTGGTCGTCGAGATACTGGCGCGGCCCCGAATGACCGCCCAGCGATTGCATGTACAGCCAGCCCATGACGGGTCTCCTGAAATGACGAAGCCCGGCGCGGCGGCCGGGCTCACAGTTGGTTGGAAAGGTTTTGCGGGTCAGCCGGAGGCGGCGTCGAGGGGCGGATCGAGCATCTCGCCGAGCCAGTGCGCGCAGTCGGTCCAGGCCAGGCTCTTGCGCGCGCCGAGGTCGATCGTCTGCGCGCCGCCGCCGTAACCGTCGAGGCGGGGCTTGGAGCAGGTGAGCGCCCAGGTGAACCCCCAGCGGCCAGTGAGGTCGAACGCCTCGGCGCAGGCGAGCACGAAGGCGATGACATGCTCGGGCTCGCCATAGCCGTCCGAGCTGATCCACAGCGCGCCGGGACCGCAGTCGGGATCGTGTTCCATCTCGAAGCCAAGGTCGGCGCCCTCGGCATCGTCGAGCGCATCGGCTTGCCGTCGGCGTATCTCTTCGGCGCGAGCGGCGTTCTCGGCGGTGCCCACGTCGAACATGCAACTGAACTGCGTGAAGTAGTCTGCCATGACGGGTCTCCAGAAACGACGAAGCCCGGCGCAATGGCCGGGCTCGTCGAGTTTGACGGGGTGGGCGGGGAAGGTCAGGCTGCCGTCGCCGCGAACGGATCGACATCCCGATGGATCGGCTGCGCGCGCCCCATCCAGGGCTCCGGCCGGATGCAACGCACCCAGTCGGCGAAGCTCGGGATGAACCCGAGATCCTCGCGCACATGCTGTTCGCCGATCAGTCGGACCGGGACGACCCGGCCGGTGCTGATGGTCATGGTCGCACCGAAGAAACGCTCGGCCATGAAGATGCCCTCGGCATGATGGCGCAGCGCGCGATGCCGGAAGTCCGCGGTGATCGCCTTCGACTCGTCGAACCATTGGTGGAGTGCGAGATAGTCGTCCGCCGTCCCGCCCCATTTGCGCGCGGACGAGAGCGCGTGATGATAGCAATGTCCCATCATCGCCTCCTCACCATTCGTGGCCAGAGTATTCGGAGGTCTCGATCCGCTCGTTATAGTCGAGCCGGATCGCGCTTCCCGCGACGTCGAAGCTGAACTCGCCGAACGCGCCCTCGTTGTTCTCCCAGCCCCCGTGCGTCTCTTGGAGGAGGTCGTAGGCGAGTTGCTCGATCGCCTCGGCGAGCGGCAGCGTTCGGGTCTCGACGCCCGAGCCGTCCCACACGGGCGAGGCGATCTCGACGTCGGTCGCGGGCAGCTCGGTCGCGGTGTCGCCGATGCGGGGATCGACGCTTTCGATCTGGCCGGAGTCGCCCGAGCCGTCGAAGGTGACAACGACGGAGGTGATGCCGGTTGCCGCGAGGGCGGCGAGGATGGCGGCCTTGTTTGCGGGGCGGGCCTCGTCGGCGAGACGGGTCCGGCTTGCGTGCTGGGCCTCGATCGCGGCCCAGGCCGCGGCGGGATCGTACGAGGGGATGACCTCGGTCATGGGAAATCTCCTGATGGGAAGAGTGCGGGACGGCCGAAGCCGCCCCGCCAGGTGAGGGATCACTCGGCCGCGATGGCGTGCGCGAAAGCCGGGTCGGGTTCGTCGGCTTGGGCCAGTTCCTCGTCATCCGCGAGGAAGTCCGGCAGGGCTTCGACAGCGTCCGCGTCGTCCGTGGTGTCGACCTCGACGCCAGCGACGGTGAGCGGCTCGGGCACCCAGCCGGTGTCGGCCAGGAGCCGCTCGGCTTCCTTGGCCATCTCCGGCTTTTTGAGGTGATCGATCAGCTGCGCGGCCATTTCGCCCTTGGCGTCGCGCACCGCTTCCAGGATTCTGACCTTGGGCACCCGGCCGAGATAGTTGTCGACCGTGGCCTTCCAGCCCGCCGCCGCCATGTCGAGCCCGACGGCGCGCGCCAGCACTTCGCCATGCGCGATCGCCTGCGGGCGCCGGTTGAACGGCTCGCGGGTGACGTTGACGGTCAGCGAAACGGCGTGAGCGAACAGCGCGTGCCGCTCGTCGGGACCGAGTTCTACCAGCGCCGGCCACAGCGCATCCGAACGCTGGGGGAGGCGCTTCGCCCAGAAGTCGTGGCGGGCCCCGATCGCCTTGGCCGACGCGCATTCGGCCAGCCCGGGCGCTTGCGTCCCGAAGCTCGCCGACTTGGCGACGAGTTCGAGGCAGGTGTCGGAGCCGAAGTGGTAGAACGCCGGCAGGCAGAGCGCGTGAAGGACGGCCAGGTGCGCCGTGTCCGAGTCGATCGCGACCGCATCGCGCAACGCCAGCGTGCGGTGCGCCGTGAGTTCGGTGACCAGCCGTTCGGACAACGGCCTGAGCGTGTCGTCCTCCTCGCCGCCATCGGGCTCGGCCAAGTGTTGGCCACCGATGGTGATCACCGCGCGCGTCTGACCCGTCGGCTCCACGGCCGCCTGGGTCGGTTCGCCCTCGACCGGCTCGATCACGACCGGCGGCTCATCCTCCGGCCGCACGAACCCGCGCTCGACCCGGAGCTGGCCGTTGCCGTCGACGGTGACGAACGCGCCGGCACGCGCAACCACGGCCGGGTCGTAGGTCACCGGCGGGTTGTTGAACGCCTCGATCGCCGCTTCCAGCTCGGCGAGGCGGATGTCCACTTCCTCGGGCAGATCGCCGTCGCCCTCGTGTGCAGCGTAGAGGCACTCCAGCTCGTCGGTCAGCGCCTCGTGCGCCGCCTGCGCCTCGTCGGACACCTCCGGCCGCTCGCCGTAGATCCGGCGCAAGCCCGTCGCGTGGCCGTAGGGGAAGTCGAGCGCCGCCTCGACCCACTTCCAGCCCTCGGCGCCGACCGTCTCGGCCTCTTGAGCGAGCTTCTCCGCCGCGAGCCGGTCGAGCAGCGCCACGTCTTCGAGCCACCCCCCGTCGTCATGGGCGAACAGGTCGCGACCGATCACGCCACCGGCTTCCTCGTAGGCAGCGATACTCACGAACCGCGCGCGGCGGTCGGCGGCGCGGACCGCGCCTTCGGTGAGCATGCGCCGGATCAGATAGGGTTCGCGGTTGTAGCCCCTCGAGACCGACTCCCAGACCTGCGTCTGGCGGGCGTGATCGCCGCTGACCGTGAACGCCATCAGCTGGTCGAGCGTCATGCCGTCCTCGGCGTAGACGTCGAGCAGCACCGGGGCGACCGAGGCGAGCCGCAGCCGCTGCTTGACCACGGTCGCGGAAACGAAGAAGCGGGCCGCGATCTCCTCCTCGCCCAGGCCCCGGTCGGTCAGCGACTTGAAGGCGCGGAACTGGTCGAGCGGATGGAGCGCCTCACGCTGCACGTTCTCGGCGAGGCTGTCCTCCTCGGCCGAGATCGGCGAGCCGGCCTCGCGCACGTTGCACGACACGGGCGCGGTCTTGGCCAGGCGCTTCGACTTGACCAGGATCTCCAGCGCGCGGAACCGGCGTCCGCCGGCCGGCACCTCGAACATGCCGGTTTCGACGCCGTCACCGTCCACTACCGGGCGGACGTTGAGGTTCTGCAGCAGGCCGCGCCGGGCGATGTCCTCGGCGAGGTCCTCGACCGAGACGCCGGCCCGGACGCGCCGGACGTTCGCCTGGGACAGGATGAGCTTGTTGAAGGGGATCTCGCGCGATTGCCCGAGCGAGACGATCTTCTGAACGGCCGTAGCCATGTCGGTGTACTCCGCGACGGGCGGTCGCGAGACACTCTCTCGACCTCCAACCCGTCACGAAGCGAAGCGCAGCCCTCTGACTCTCACCTGGCCCGGGGTGACCGCGACAAACCCGCGGCAAGCACCCGCCGCGCGTCACGGAGATAATCGCGGTACGTCACTTCGGACGCTGTCACACTCTGTCGAAAGCCGTTGCTCAGAGCCAGCGCCGCGATCGCGCGGGGCGGTTTGAGAGTGTTCGTCGTTTTCGCTCGCGCAAATAGCTTCTCAGCAAGGGCGATCGCGTCCGGGGTGAAGGGTGTCTTTCGTGTCATGATGTCGTCTCCGTCGGCTCGAATTGAACCCGTCGGGAGGCTGCAACCAGAGCACAGCCCCTCGCGGGGCATGCCGGTTAACCTTCGCAAATGGCGAAGGACGGGACCCCGGCTCAGGCCGAGGTTGATTGCGGTGCCATCATGCAAGCCCAGTGGAGATCGGCACTCGATCGTGCCGTTTCAAGGAGGCTATCGAGAGGTGGAATCATGCCGCTTCCAGCTTGTCCTTGAGGTCTGCGGGCGCGAGTTGGTCGAGGCCAGATCCGAACGCGAGCAGGTAGTCCGCCGCCTTCGACGCGGCGGACGCGGCGCGCACGACGGCGCGGTTGTCCTCTCGCAGCACGTCGAGCCACGATCCGATATAGTCGGCGTGTCGCACCGTGGGCGTGATGCCGATTGTGGCGCAGCAGAATGCTGCAGTCAGCTCGGCAACCAGCTCTTCCTGAGCATACTTCTTCGAGCCGAAGCTTCCCGACAGGTCACGCCCAAGCCGCGAGCCGTGACCCGACCAATGGCCAAGCTCATGCAGAGCGGTCCGATGCCAGTCGATCGGCGCGAAATAGCTTTCGGGCCGAGGCACCTGCACATAGTCGAGCGCGGGCGCATAATAGGCCTTGTCGCCGCCGAGCCGCAGATCCGCGCCGCTTTTCCGGATCAGCGCCTCGACCTCGGGCAAGATCAGCCCTTCGGGCACCGGCGGCGGCAAGCTGACGAGGTCTTCGGGCAAGCCCTCGCACTGGTCGGTCGAGAACACCGTGAACCGCTTCAGGAACGGGATCGCCTGCGCGTCCTCGCCGGTGTCGCGCGCGCGTCGGCGCTCATCGTCGGGCACGAAGCGGTCGGCGTACACGACCGTCGTGCCGCGCTCGCCCTTGCGGACGTTGCCGCCGAGGCTGAGGGCCTGGCGGAAGGTGAGCCAGCTCTGGCAGGAGAAGCCCTGGGCAACGACGGCGCCCCACAGGATCAGGATGTTGATGCCCGAGTAGTGGCGTCCGGTGCTGACGTTCTTCGGCATGGCGAGCGGGGCCGACACGTCCGACGAGCCCCACGGCTGAACCCAGGGTAGTCGACCTGCCTCAAGCTCGGCGACGATGCGGGTGGTGATCTCGTCGTACAGGTTGGCGCGCTCGGGCGCCGGGCCGGCTGACCGGGAGGGGGAACGACGCATCGCGGTTCTCCGCGACGGGCCGGCCGGGAGCCTCTCTCTCGACCTTCAAACCCGTCACGGCGACAGCCGTAGCCCTCTCACTCTGGCGGGCGTTGCGGGGCGCAGTCCCGCAGAAGGGGTCCGGCGAGACCGCGGCTCGCCGGCAGGGGAAGGCTTTCCCCTTCGGGGCATTCCTGCGCTTGCAGCGGCGCGCTTATCTCGGGTCAGGGCGGCGGACTGGCGTCGCGAAAACGAGGGTTTCTGCAACATGCGGCATTGCGGCCGTTTCGGCTCGGCGAGGCGTAGATAAATACGTCGTGATATCTTTGTCGAGGAATCGAAGCTCGTGATCGTTCCGCGACACGCCTCTTGGCGGACCCCCGGTCTCAACCGAGGAACATACGATGCCCGCCAGCTCGACGCATTGAAGGCGGCCGATGTTTGGGTGGCACCGCCTTCGACAGCGGTGCCCTAAGTCTGTTGCGGCGGTTCGGCCGCCGCAGGCTTGTGACGCTTTGCGCCGACCTCAAGCAGCCGGAGTAGCGCACGTTGGAGCGTGGCAACTTGCTTGGCTTGGAATGCGGCGACCAGATCGGGCAGCCGCAGATTGATCTTGTCCTCTCGGCTATAGAACAGCGTGCGGTTCTTGTACCGATCCAGCCGACCGCCGGTCCGATCTGGCATGAGTACGAACTTTTCGATCGCGCGTCCGTCTTGCACGATCTTATAGGCCTTCGGCATGTCGTCGAGCAGTCCGTCGTGGATCACGAGATTTCTGACCAGCTCGATTTCGGTCACCGGCTCGCCCGGTTCGAACAGGGTCCCGGGAACTTCGTCCCATCCGGTCCTGCGACGATCGCCGAACTGGATGTTGGAGGATGAGAGCTTCGGATAGGACGTGAAGTCCGCCCGCAGGTGCTCGATCTCGTAGATAAGCTTTGTCGTGTAATCGAGCAGGCTGTGCAGACGTATGTAGATGACGTTGAGGGTGGCGGTGAGGCTCGTCACGACCGGAGACGTCATCCAGCGCACGCCGTCTGGTTCCGCAACTGGCGGGAAGAAGAGGTCGTCGAGGTTCAGCCTCCTGTAGAACTCGCCGACCAGGAAGCAGACCTCCTTCGTGCATTCTTGGATGGCGGACACGAGCTTGCGGCAGTCGTAGAGATACAGGAGCTGATTGAGGAACGGCATATCCCGGAGCGCACCGACGAACTTCTCGAAGTTCTCGCGCGACAGCGTCGATTCCGAGTTGAGGCCCGCCTCCGGAACGAACTGCGGGATTACGGGCAGGAGCTGATGATAGAGCCGGATGTCGCCGAATAGCGCCGCGGCGAACGCGTCGTGCAGGTGGACGCATTCGGCCTCAATCTCGAAGAGTAGGTCGCCCTGCCAAGGCCGCCAGGCGCCCTGTGGGTCGCGCACATAGGCGGTCTCTCCCGCTGCGGGCGGATTCTGTCGTGGGACGCCGTGCGGCGTGAGGAAGAGCGGGGATAGGGGCGCCGACCCAGGCGGCGGGGCCCAGGGATCGGCCGACGTTTCGGTCATCGCAGTTCCGTTCCTTGGGCGCGCCGCGGCAGCTTGCGTGTTCCGGGGCGGATCGTAGAGTCGTCTTCCCCATTCTTCGTAGAACCGCATGTCCACACCAGCGAATACTCTAAGTCCGCTCATGGCCGCGCTGGAGCAGTTCGAGGCTGCCGAGGCGAATCTGGTCAAGCTCGACCGCCTCTGGGAAGAGCTGTCCGGCCTCATCCCGAGGGGCGTTTCGTTCGGCGGAAATGCTGAGTATGAGGATCGCTGCCGCTCTTATCGGCTCCTGCTCGACGCTTTGCCGCGGATCGACGGCTGGCGGCCGGCAGCCGAGCCGCCGGATCTTGATGACGTGGCCCAGAGCCGGTTCGATGCGATGGAAATCGACGAGCCCGGCGCGCATGTCAGCGTCGAAAACTGGGTCGAGGAGCCGGGCCGCGAGCTCAGAGAGTACCGCTTCCGCCTCAACAACAAGCGACGGGCTCTGATCCGGGAGGCGCTGATCGGCCTGATCGATGAGATGGACGCCGATCTGCGAGCCCTTCGTAAGACAGCAGGGGATGACGAGGAGACCAACCGCAAGCTCGACCTCGAGGCGTGGGCGGACATGCGTGAGCACGTGAAGCAAATCGAGGTGTTGCTCGGCTCCAGCGTGCAAAAGCCGGATCGGTGGTCCGACATGATGCGCCACATGCGCTTCGGCGAGACCGGCGACCTCCACGACATCGAGAGTGTCGACTGGCCGACCGTGAAGGCAGCCCTGCGGAAGGGGCTATACGGCGCGAACGAGCCGGTGCCGGTGAGGGTCGAGGACCTCGGCGCTCTGGTCGCGGCGAGACCGTCAGGGCCGGTCACCACGGCTCTCGCTTGGTCGAAGCTCGATGATGCGGGCTTCGAGCGGCTGATCTTCGGCCTGATCGGCGACACGCCGGGGTACGAGAACCCGGAATGGCTGATGCAGACGCGCGCCCCCGATCGCGGACGGGACCTCTCTGTGACTCGCGTGATCCAGGACGAGCTCTCAGGCACGATCCGCCACCGCGTCGTGATCCAATGCAAGCACTGGCTGACACGTAGCGTGAACCTCCCCGAGGTTGCCGCGGCACGGGATCAGATGGCCACCTGGGGTCACCCACGCGTAGACGTCCTGACGGTCGCTACCAGCGGCCGATTCACCGCCGACGCGGTGACATGGGTCGAGACCCACAACGCCTCCGGCGTGGCGCCCAGGATCGAGATGTGGCCCGAGAGCCATCTTGAGCGTCTGCTTGCCGCTCGCCCGGCGCTGATCGCAGAGTTCGGCCTCCGCGGCTAAGTCGCCGCTCAGAAGCTTCGGAACGGCAAGGGCGTCGTTCGCGGCTCGGCGCCGGCCAGGTTCACGGGCCCGATCACAGGTGCCGCGTTGGGGTCGGGATGCGTTGCGACCTCAGCGTTCCAGTAGCGCGCGAGCCAGTCGATCTTGGCGTACACGTCTGGCTGGTCGAGCGTCCGGTCCAACTTCGACTGGATGATCTGCTGGATCGAGCGCCCGACGGCGCACATGGGATGGCGCAGCATGTCTGGGTAGTCCGGATCCTGCCGATTGAAGCAGCCGAGTTCGGTCAGGTAGTTCAGGAACCAGACGCCGTCCCGATCCCGCAGGAGGCGGGCGTTCCTGTAGACCGCCCAGACCTCGTCCTGGGCGGCATACCGCTCGGCGGCATCGAACGCCTTGGCCCCGAGCACGACCCGCGGCATCTTCGCGATCGTCGACTCCAGGCGATAGGCTTCGTTGACGCCCAGTCCGAAGACGAACTGATCATCGTGCTTCATCCCGCCGATCGTCACGCCGCCCCGGATGAGGATGCCGAGCTGCAAAAGGTTCCAGGCGAGCGCGTCGATCGAGAGGAGCAAGTGCCAGAGCCCATCGGGCGTGTTCGCCCCGGAGAGGATGCAACTGTCGGAGAAGTTCTGGGTCCGGAGGTCCGTCTCGCCACCTCGGGGCGGCGAGACCGCCCGGACTCGGCCGAGCGCCTCCGCGATCTCGTGGCGCAGGATCCCGTCCCGGTCGGCGCGCCGGACGAGGTCGGCGAAGCCGAGGATGTCGACGAAGCCCACAACACGGTCGCAGTAGCCGTCATCGGCGGGCTGGTTCAGGATTGCTGTCACGCCGTTGTCCTGCTGTCCTGATCCCTCACCAGAGCGCGTAGGTTGGATACGATCGTCGCTCCCATATGCTCCGCCGTTGCCTGGTGCAGCTCCGCGAGTTCGGCGACGGTCAGAGCAACGGCGACCGGCCGCACCGGCCGGCCGTCCACCTCAACGAACGGGCCATCGGTTTCGGTCAGAATGCGGTCGAGAGGCAGGCCGGCAACCAGCTGCCGGTGCTTGGGCGAGCGGAGCATCTCGCCGTTGATGGAGAAGTAGCAGCCGAGGTCCGCTGCCCGGCGCGCCTCGGCTGGCGTGCCAGTGAACCAGTGCATGACGGCGCGACCGCGACCCCGGGGGAAGCTGCGCTCAAGGTGCGCGAGCACCTTCGACACCGAGCGCACGCTATGGAGGGTGAGGATCTTCCCGCCCTGTTCGGCGCAGGCCCTGAGGATACGCTCGAACACGCGCTCCTGTTCGGCGAAGCTCCGGTAGAAGCGGGGTCCCGCGTCGAGCCCGATCTCCCCGACGTAGCGGGCCTCGGGTAGGTGGCGCTCGAAAAGCGAGAGCTCCCCTGACCGGTCGGCGACGAGCTGCGGATGGAGACCGAGCGCGACCCGGACATGGTCGGAACGCGCCGCAAGATCCCGGTTCCGCGACCATGCCTTAGGCGTCGTGGTGACGGCGAGAGTCGCGACCGCCGCGCGGTCGCATTCGGCGATCAGGGCGGTGTGATCCTTGTAGAGGTCGAGGTGGCAGTGGAAGTCGACCCAACGTGGTGGACGCTTGGCTTCCGTCACGCCGGCCGCGCCCTGACCCCGTCGAGCAGCCGGCCGACTTCACGGAGGCCCGTGACGTAGACCGCCTCATAGTCGGCGAGCTTCGTCGGGTGGTCACTGAGCGGTCCTGGCCGATGGATATCGAAACGGGCGCGGGCCGGCTTCTTGGCCAATCGAGATAGCGCCAGCTGGAACGAACGGACGTGCTCGCCCTCTGCGCGTGTGGTGTCGAGCACCTGAGTGTGCAGGTCCGGGATCTGGTACTCCGTGTCGTCCATGCCGCAGCCTTCCAGCATCGCCGCGCGCCGGATCAGGCAGGGCACGCAATGCCCGCAATGTTTGGATTGGCGGTTTGCCTCGTCCTTGGCCCAACGCGCCTTCGCCGGCGAAGAGCAGGACATGGTGTGCTTCGCCTCCTGACAGAGGAAACCGAGATCGGCGCACCCCTTCGCCATCTGGCCCTTCGTTTGGAACGCGTAACGGTTCACAAGCCGCGCGCGCAGTCCGAGCCCGGCGAGCAGGTCATCGAACCGCGCCATATAGAAGGGGTGGGTCGTGCGTGTGCTGAGCGCGCCGAGCCGCAATGGATCGAGCGGGACGTTGAGCGAGATGAGGCCGTTCTCCGGCACATGCACGGTGACGTCGCCGCCCACCGCGTCGGCCGCCATGCCCGCGAGCGCGAAGAACAGGAAGGAACGACCGCGGAGCGTGTTCTCGACCGAGGCGGCTTCGACCGTGTCGTTGGGGAAGCCGACACGCGCGCGCATGTGATGGAAAGCGGCGCCCTGGAAGCGCCGCTTCAGCACTTCGACGCAATAAGACTGGTGTTTGCTGGTGATGCCGTCCCAATAGTGGCTGACCAGGAGCGGAGCCTCCCCGCCGGCCAAAAGGTCGATCGCGCCGATGAAGCTGTCGAGGCCGCCCGAGAAGAGGCAGACGCATGACGGATTAGCCGTACGCAACCGCGTCGGCGCGGCGGCGAGCTCGGGCACGTCGGTGGGGCGAGCGCGGAAATATACGCCCCAGTGGTCACCGGTCAGGAAGTTGAGCGTCCGTGTGATCAGGGGCGCCAGCCCTGACCACAGCCCCAGGTCCTGAACCGGCAAGTGTAAGTCGATTTCGCGCGTCCAGGCATCCTGGGCGTCCTGATCACGCGAGATGCGCGTGTCCGCGGCGGTGAGCGCAGCAGCGAGGAGGCCCAGATCGACGGCCGTCTCCGATGGGCGCAGGCCAAGCTCCCGAAGCTGGTCGAGCGCTTGCCCCAGGCCGTAACCCGGCCGGCGATAGCCGTCGATGAACCCAATTTCCGTGACGTGGGTGTCGGCCCGGCTCGGGGTGACGACCGCGGTGTCGGAGGGTCCGAGCCGGCCAACAATGCTGTGGTGTCTCATACAGCGGCCTCCCCGGCGGCAGCGACGAGATCGAACGCCGCCTCATAGATTTGATTGATCACGCCCTGAATGTCGTGATCGGACATCCCGGCGAGACCGTCGAGCCGGCCGGCGAGCTCGCCACGGGTGCAGCCCGTCACGAAGTCGTGGAGCTGGGCCTGCGCGCTTTCGACCGCGGCGATATCGTCCGGCAGCGTCACGCCACGCGCACCGAGGTCTGCCATTACCCGGCCCTCAATCGAGCGGGCGATGAAGTCGAGGAAGAAGTCTCCCATCTGAGCGGCCGTCAGCGTGTCGAAGTTGCCCACGCCAGCCTCGGCCATGTCGCCGATGGTCTCGAGCATGGCCTGCCGCGCGATCGCCTCGTCCACGGCGCCGCCCGGCGGGCAGACGAACTCCAGGATGGCGACGAAGACGTCCGCCGCGGGCTGGCCAGCCAGGCCCGGGAGGTTGAGCTGTCGGAGCGTCTCGATCGGGCCGATGCGCTGGAAATCGCGGACCACGCCGAGGAGACGGGCTCCGGCCGCCCGCGACGAGCCCATTCGTCGCGCCGCTCGACGCGCGCCGCCCGTGCCGTTGCGGACATAGTTGGAGAGTGCGCTGCCTAATGCGCTGCGGCTGCCGGTGCGAGCGAACCGTGAGAAGCTGCCGCGGGCGCCGCCGAGTCCGCCTGCGCCGCTGATATCCGGCTGCCGCGGAGCGACGCCGGGCGGCGGCGCGTCCGGCTGGGCCGGATTGGGATTCGCCGGCGCACCAGGCGCGCCGGGGGCGACCGGAGGTGGGGCGGCCGGTCCGGGTGCGACGCCCGGAGCCGGATCGTCGACCCACGAGGGGACAAGTCCACTCGCCGGGCCGCCATAGCCTTTGGACGTCCCCATCTCAGTTCCGCTTCATCTTGGCGACGGCCTGGGCCGTCGTCTGCAAGACCGTGTTCTCCGACTGCTCGCCCCAGCTCCGCAGGGTCGTCTGGAACTCGCCCGCGATCGCCGTGTCGGGGAAGCAGCTCCCCCAGCTCGAGCCCGCCCACGCGCCGACCTTGTTGACCGGCAGCTCGCGGATGAATTCCAGCAAGCGACGCTGGAGCGTCGGCTGGACCTCCACCAGCTTGATGAGCCCGTCGACACCCTTGGGCTTGGAGCCGAAATTGTCCTCCTGGAGGATGCGCCCGCGGATCGCCTCGAAGACCTCCTCCGGGTCCGGACCGGTCAGTTTAGCCGCCTCCCCGGCAGCCGCACGCACCATTAGCGGCGGTCCCATCAGCTTGTCGACCAGACCTTCAAGGTGGCTGGCTGCGGCGAGGCCGCCCAGCGAGCTGCGCTTGTCGCGGGTCACGAAGACGTAGGGCCGCAGGTCGACGTCCGCTAGCGGCGGGTCGATGGCGGCCCAACCCTTCGCCCACTCGTTCTTGGCCCATTCCTCGGCTTCGGGCGGCAGGGCAGCGGGCGCGGCCTTGACCGGCTTGCGTGCGCCTCTGGCGGCGGGCTTGTCGTCTTCGTCGTCGTCGGCCACCGGCGGGGTGCGGACATGATCCTCGAAACGCTTTAGCGCGTCGGGCTTGCCGTCCGGATCATTCGCAGCGAGCCGCGCGATTTGCTCGTAGAAATCCGGGTAGAAGCGCTCGGCCAGCATGATCTTGGCCAGCAACGGCCGCTGGATCTCCGCGCCGAAGCCGCGCTCGTCGGCGATGGCGTGGCGCAGCATCATGGAATTGAGGAAGCGCTTGATCTGGCGCGGGTTGCCGCGGGTGCCCTCGCTCAACATCCGGGTCACATGAGCGCTGATCACCAGCGCCTGATCGACCTCGGGCGGCACCGGCCCCTGCATCGCCGCCTCGACGGTGCGCCGGTCCAGGCCTCGGCTCTTCCAGGGCCGCTTCATGTCCTCGCGCGCGGCATCAAGTAGGCGGTGGAAGCGCGGGTCCTTGGACCCGAGCGCGTTCTCCGCAAGCAGCAGGGTGATATAGACGCGTGTCTCCGCGAGCCCGAGCGCCGGGATGCGGAACGGCACCTGGATCAGCTTCTCCAGGTAGTTGCGGGCGTAGCTGACGGGACCCGAGCTGGGCGGCAGATCGGGAAAATGCTCGCGAACCGCATATTCGATCATCAGCTCGTCGGCGCCCACGACGAAGGCGGTGCGCTCGACGAAGAGGAACAGCCGAATAGCCTCCAGGGTTGAGATGGCGGTCTTCGGCAGGCAGCGGTCGAGATCGTCCACGATCACGACGAGCTGATCGATATCAGCCGCGTCGAGGAGTTCCTTAAACTCTTTCCGGAAGGCGTGGATGTGCTCAGGAAGGTTGTCGCTGTCGTCCGGCGCCTCCTTGAGGAAGTCGCCTGCTTTCTCGGCCACGCCCTTCAAGTCCTCGATCGACAGGTGGTCCTGCGGCTTAGCCAGGAACGCGGTCGCGACGTCGTAAAGACTTTTCACCTGATCGAAGGTGGGAATGCCAGTCGCGGCCGTGAAGGCGAAGCCACCCGCCTTGCGGGCGAGCTTCAACCAGTCCACCCGCTTAAGCACCTTCTTCGCCGCGTCCGCGACCTTCTTGGAGGTGGGACGGGCTCGGCGAAGCTCGTCGACGATAGTTTCGATGACGACGGTCTTAGCGTCTTCGAAGCCTTCGAAGGTCCATCCATTGAACCAGATGCAGAGGACGCGGTCGTCGCCTGCGAAGGCGCGTTCGAGCATTTTAAGCACGCTCGATTTGCCCGCGCCCCAGTCGCCATGCACGCCGACCGTTACCGGCGCATCCGGTGTTTTGCGGATCAGGCTGACGACTGTCTTTGCGATCGCCTCGTAGTAGAGGAGATCGGTAGCCGTCTCCTGGTCGTTCAAGAACATCAACGCCCCCAAGCCGGTACTCGGTGTAATCTCGACTCGCAATAGCGAGCCAGGGATAGGTATAGCAAAGCCCAGCATGGTCGGGAACAGGTCGTGAACGCCTATTCTGATCGAACCTTACGGACTTGACGAACTTAACGACCGCGTCCATTTTGTGGGTGGAGGTGCGGTTATGGCGAATGTGAAGGCTGCGAACCGGTCGGCCAGACGATCGAAGGCGACGGTCACGACGGCGCTGATGGTTGACGCCGGGGCCGCGTTGCCGAAAGGCTCGACGCAGTTCAGCTTCACGACATCCGCGGACGCGCTGAAGCTGTTCAGAGGCAAGCCCGCCAAACTCAAGCCCCTGCTGCAGCGCTACGGGGAAGCGGTGGCCGAAAGCCACAGGGCCGGACGTTCCGTGAGCTTCCGGGTCGACGTCGACCCCGAAGGCGACGCGACCGTGACGCCGGTCGATTCGGGGGTGGCCGCGAGAAATGGTTTTCCCCTGGAAGAAATTTCCGAGCGCAGCCTGGAACTGGAGCGCGCGCTGGAGGCTGCGCGCGAGCGCGGCCGGTTGCGTGCCGGCGAGGTTCTAGCCGGCGACGACATGCTGAATGCGGACGCGTTCGCCGAACTCCTGGGCACGACCCGCGTAACGGTGAACACGAAGCGACAGTCGGGACAGGTCTTGGGTTTGGAGGGAGCAAAGCGAGGGTTTCGCTTCCCCGCATGGCAGATCGATCGGGACGGTAAGCCCTATCGCGAACTGCCGGCCCTGTTAGAGCACCTCCGTGCGCCTTGGGCCGTCTATCGCTTCCTGGTTCAGCCCCAAGGCGCGCTGGATGGCATGACGGGGCGCGAAGCTCTCGCTAAAGGCAAGGGAAGCGACGTGCTCGCGGCCGCCGAGGGGATAGCCCGAGGCGATTTCACCTAAGTGCCGGCCGTCCTGCCGCCGGCGGACTTCGCCTCTGCTCAGCTCCGGCTGCATACGATCGGACCGGGCCAAACGTTCGGGCGCATCTACATGTCCGGATCTCCGGATCCGCTGGGATACGGAAAATCTAAGAGTCGGTTCAGCGATCCACGGCGGCGGAAGGCTGCCAACCGTTTCGGCGTTCTCTACCTGGGCGAGACGCTCGCCGTCTGCTTCCTGGAAGCGGTCCTGCGCGATCGTAAGGACGGCTTGGCGGGCGAGCTCGAACTCGAGGAGCGAGAGCTCGACGACCGCCGCTATGTCGATGTCGAGACCACCTCAAGCCTACGCCTCGTTAACCTGCGCGAGAACAACGCCGTCGCGATGGGGGTGCCTTCGGAGGTGCTGCGGGGTGTACGGCAGCAATTCGGCCGGGCCTGGTCGGTGGCTTTCTACGACCACCCGGACCGGGTGGATGGGATCATCTACCCGTCGCGTCTGAACGGCCACGTCAACCTCGCGATCTACGGGCGAGCCGTCGGTAAGCTCCGGCCGACCCGCCTGCGCCGACTGGCCGACGTCGCCGAGCTTGCTACGGTCCTCGACGATCTGGAGATCGCCTTCGCGCCGGCGAGCGCGCCCCCTCATGGCGGGGGCTCGCCTCCATGACGCTGCGACCCGGCCTGATCGACGTCTGGGACTTGGACACTTTCGATGCTGAGCTGCGCGGCGATCTGGACGCCCATGCCGAGCTGATCCGCAACTACTTCCAGACCTCGACCCGGTTGTGGCTCGAGCGGGAAGCGTCCGATCACACGATGCCCTATCCGGAAAACCCCTATGCTGGGGAGTTCGTCTGGATCGAGGAGCACATCATGCGGCTCATGGAAGCGCGCACGATCCGTGCCTGGCACTACACCCGGATGACCGACGAGGAGGTTGCGGCCCTGCGTCGCGACGGCGTCTACCTCTCCTCCTTGGACGGCCTTCGCGTCCGCCTCGCCGCCCAGGTCAAGACGGGGATGTTCAACGAGGAGGTCTCGCGCAGCCTGTTCGCCGATAGCCCGTTCCAGAGCGAGCAGCGCGGCTCACGGTCGGACAAGTTCTGGATGGTTTCGCATCCGGCGACTATCGACGACGGCGGGGTGGAACTCCTACTCGAGAGTTGGGGCGGCGAATCCGCCTACTTCTGGCAGCGTGATCCCGAACTCCAGGCGCTGCTGAGGCGCATCGGATGCCCGCGCGTGCTCGAGATCGCCGCGCCGCTCGTCTATTCGCGCCACAGTTTTTCAGCGGCCAAGGCGGTCGTCGCCACCTACGGCCGAAGGCTGGGCTGCCGCCCCGACAAGGGTGCGTTCGACCTCTATACGCGCCAGCCGCTGCCGGCGGAGCATGTGCTCGCCGTGCATAGCGAGGGCGAGCCGAACTACAACAATATGGCGCGTGGTTATCCGGCGCGCTTCGTCGATCTCCGCCGCGCCGACGACGGTGATGGATGATGAAGTGCGGCGATCACGCTGCAGGGGCGCCGCCGCCGCGCCCTGACTTGCTTTTCCGTTGTCCGGGACCGACCACGACGATCGGCTTCCAGCTGAGGTCGGCCTTGACGAGTTCGAACTCGGCGTCGACGTCCTTCTGCGTGTAGAAGGGCGCGGTCAGGTAGAGGACGGCGTAGAAGCTGCGCCATTCGTGGTGCCCGCTATAGCCGCGCATATCGGCATAGATGCCGTCGAGCGCGGCCTTCGCCTCGGTCGCGGAGTCGATAAACTTGTACTCGGCGGCTGCCATCAACGAGCGTACGCCGATGTCCGGCTTGTAGACCTTTAGGTTCTTGGTGATGGGGATTTCGCGCACCACGTCTCGAAACGAGAATTGCAGAACCTCGCGCACGGCTTCCCGCACCTCGGCCTCGCTCGATGGACTCAGCTTGGCGCGGTCGATGATTTTGGGCGTGTTCGCGAGGATCGTCTCGAACACCCCGAGGCCGGTCACCTCGCGCCCCTCGGTCATGACGGCGAGGGAGCCGTAGAAGCTCCGGGCCGCAGCAAGCGGAGGGCTGTGGAACATCACGTCCCAGGGCGTGATCTCGGTTTCCGCTAAGTCGCCGAACGAGCGCATCTTGCGCATGATGTCCTTGCGATATTTCGGCAATCCGAGGCGCTCGGCGAGGATTGCGGTATCGCGAAACACCTTCTCGATCAGGAACTCCAGGTGGATCCTTGCCCCGTCCAATTCTTCGGCGTGCTCACCCTCCTCGACGTTCTCGGCGGTGTTGCCTTCCGAGACGTGGAAGAACTTGGTGAGCGCGCGGTCGGCATCACCGATCGTGTTGCGGAGCGAGGCGGCGAGCAGTTGTTCTTCGATCTCCATGCAGCGCAGTATCGCATGAGCGTCGCTGACAAGGCGAAATCTTTGACGCCAGTCCGCGCAGGTGAGACGTCGATAGAGGACTGGCGCACCCGACAGGATTCGAACCTGTGACCTACGCCTTCGGAGGGCGTCACTCTATCCAGCTGAGCTACGGGTGCGTACCCTTAACCGATAGCCTGCCACACCCCTCCGGGTCAACGCGCTCGGACCAGGCGCTTCCAGAAAATCTGATCGCGCGAAGCCCGAGCCACCGAATTGTGTGAGGTCTCAAGCCGCCAAAGCAGCCGGCTGCGCGGGTCGCCGACCCCGCGGCTGGAACGCGATGATGTTGGACGGTGGCGCCTCACCGCGCATCTGCAATGCGATCTGGTCGGCGACGCGATTGGCGGCGTCGATGAGGAGCACATCCACACGTTTGAGGATGTAGCCGCCGGTGACACCGCCGAGCCGATGGCCGAGCAGCGCGGCGATCGTCGGGATCGTCGCGCCGAGGCTTTCAGCGACGCCCGCGAAGCTATGGCGAAGGCTGTGGAGCGTGAGCCCATCGAGCGGCCCTACCGCCGGCGGGGCTGCGCCATGTGCAGCGGCTTCCTTGCGCGAAAGGCGCTTGGCGGTGCGCTGGACCGTGAGCCACAGACCGGGAAGCCCCCAATAGCCCTTCGTCTCCGAACCGCCCGCGAAGACGTAGTCCGCGATCGTGGGCTGGACGTCGACGACCGCAAAAGCCGCGCGACTGAGCGGGCGCAGCGAGAAGCCGGTCTTGGTCTCGCCGAGTGCGATGCAGGTGCCGTGGAGATCGACCTCATCCCAGCGGAGGTTCTGAGCTTCGCCGCGGCGAACCCCCGTCAGCGCGATGAAGCGGATCGCCGCCAACCCCACCGCGCTATGCATCCGCTGGCCGTGACGATCGATCCGGGCGTCGAGCCAGTCGAGCGCCTGGGCGAGCCAATGGTACTGCTCCGACGTGAGCAGCGCCTTCTTCTGCTGGTCCGCGAACCGCTTCACCCCCCGGACCGGGTTGTGCTCGACGTAGCCGTTCTCCTGCCCCCAGGCGAACACCGCACCGAGCGTGCCGAGGAGACGCGTCACGACGCCTTTGCCGCCGCGCACGATCGACCGGCGGCGCGGTCCGAGCATCCGGTCCTTGGCGGTCTTGCCGAGCGCGACGTCGCGCTTGAGCGTCTCGATGTCGGCACGCACGATTTCGGCCGCTCGGACGTGGCCTATCAGCGGTCGGACGTGCGCGCCGATGCGGCACTTGTCGCTGTCGATCGTGCTCTGCTTCTTCGCCAAGCCCTTCCGCCCGAGCACCAGGCCAGCGTCCGCCGCCTCGAGGTAAAGGTCGCACAGCTTGTTGATGGTCAGCGCGGTGCGGAGCTGATCGCGGTCGTCGGCGGGATCCTCGCCGTCGATGACTTTGGCCATCTCCAGCTTTGCCTTGTCACGTGCATGCTCGGCGGTGAGCGGCCCGAAGGCGCCGAGCCTCAGCCAGCGCTGCCGACCGCTGCGGGCGCGGAACTTGAGCACGAACACCTTAGCGCCGCTCGGATAAACGCGGACGCCGAATCCGCTGAGCTCGTCGTCCCAGAACAGCGTGCCGTGCTTGGCGCCGTCCGATTGCAGCCCGTCGATCACCCGTTTCGTCAGCTTTGCCATGGCGGCCCAGTCCTCTGCCCGCCGGTTGGTGCAACCACATTGCAACCACTTGGAGGGCAATCGGGGCGGGTTCCGGCGTCCTCCGGCGTAAACCTAGCAGGACCGGCGACGAGCTAACATGCT
Source organism: Acetobacteraceae bacterium (assembly GCA_965217935.1). Lineage (GTDB taxonomy): Bacteria > Pseudomonadota > Alphaproteobacteria > Acetobacterales > Acetobacteraceae > JBBROS01. The sequence continues at coordinate 3,997,803 of OZ244581.1, forward strand.
GAGATGTCTAGCTAAGTCGCACTCGGGCGTGCTGTGGCGTAGCGCCGAAAAACACTGTAGCGTTACACTCCGAAGGCAAAGGCCGGACGTTCGAATCGTCTCGGGTCCGCCAGTTCCTCACTGGGCTAAGGATTTTAGAACAAGCTCTGAAATTGGGCTTGGTAGCGCACAGGTAGCAGTAGATAGCTTGAACTGGTTGCTATCTGCTTGGGAGAGCGCAGCCAGAGCATGTCATCTCGCTATCTGGCACAGATATCCCGGGCTATGTCAGATAGGTTTCCTTAACCGGCTTATGCTCGTCCGGAAGCTGCCCGTCTAAAAGATCGTGAGGTGTTATGAAGCCGACGATCTAATTTCGGCCGATTGCCGGTTGAAATTCCACTCGTTCGAAATGGTCCTCGTGCGGGTCAGATGTTAGCATCAAGGCTCGGCCATACTCCCGGCGCTCCACCCGGCTTTTAAGCTCGCTGTCGTAGGTTTCAACACGCTCTTTCGTTTCAGCAAGAGCGACGCCGTCGCCCCTTTTGCGATCCTCCACGCAAATCACAAAATTCGGCCAGTATTCTCGGTCTATCGCGGCTTCTTCCATTTCGTGCACAACGCGCGCCGATGCGGCAAAACCTTGCTCGGCTCACTCGTCACCGCACTCGTCAGATGACGCGAGCCAATATCCCGGAACCCGACAAAAGCCAGCTTCTTTTCCACCCTGGAAGCCGAGCTGCTCAATCGCCGCCAGTTCGCCTCCTAGGCCGAGGCGCACGTGGCGTGCTTCCGCTTCGTCGAGATCTGTCGCAACCCGGCACGGCCGCACTCAGCCTTGGCTACCGATCGCCGATGACCTGCGAAGCCGAACAGCGGGCCGTCACAAGCGAAACGTAAGTCCCAAGCCCACGAATCATCCACGAGAATGGGGCAGTCCCAATCCCAATCCGGTTCCATCGCGGTATTGCGCCACCCATTGGCGCCGACCAGAGGCATAGGCCCGCAGCCCAAAGCCGGGCAGCGCGGCGTCCGAAAAAACGCCTCGCTCTTGCCGGCCGGTTAGATGAAGCAGGCGACGTAAACCTTCGTGATGCGGGCGGGAGAGGCTGGCATCTGGGAGCGCTTTGGCAGCATATCGCAAACAGGATCACGATGGTTGGCGATAGTCAGTGCAAGCAATTGCACGGTGCGCTGCCATATCCAGACAACAAAATTCCGGCTTTAGATGTCTTCTGAGCGCTACCGGGTTCATGCAAGACGCCTAACTCGGCCCGTTCCCAACAGTCGTGTCACCAGCCGCCATTTCGGCTGGTGGGGAATGGTTGAGGGCGTTGCCCCGGCGCCATTTTGGCTGAACTGCCCATTACGATGGAAAGCTGGGACTGACCGGCGGCCGCTTCGGCCAGCATCGGCGTGCATGCGGGGTGGCAGAACTGCCCAGAACGGCTAGTTCGGGCAGTTCCCGCCGGTGTAGGCTCACCCCATGCCGCGGCCGCGCACCGACACGATCCGCTTCCTGACGCTGGACGAGCTTGGCCGCCTGCTCGCCGCCACGCGCGGGAGCGTCCGCGACCGGGCGCTGTTCCTGCTCGCCTACCGCCATGGGCTGCGCGCGAGCGAGGTGGGCCTGCTGCGCATCGAAGATCTCGACCTCCGGACGCTGCGCCTGATGGTGCATCGACTCAAGGGCAGCCACTCCGGCGCGCACCCGCTGCAGCCTGACGAGGCCAAGGCGATCCGGGCCTGGCTGCGCGAGTGCCCGCAACCGGCTTCGCCGGTGCTGTTCCCGAGCAACCGCGGCGCCCCCATCGCGCGGCGCACGCTGGACTGGCTGATGAAGAAATACGGCGAGATCGCCGACCTGCCCGTGGCCAAGCGCCATTTCCACTGCCTCAAGCACTCCATCGCCACCCACCTGCTGGAGGCGGGCGCCGACCTGCGCTTCGTCCAGGACTGGCTCGGGCACAGCAACATCCAGAACACCGTCGTCTACACCTAACCTGACCACGCGCGGGCGCGACGGCGCCGCCCGGCGCGCCTTCCTCAACTTGCCTCGCTACTGACGCCCGGAGGAGCCGAGCATGAGCGCCGCAACGTTTGACGGCACCTGGAACCTGTCTCCGGCCGACCGGCTGCTGATCGAGGCCAAACGCTGGGGCAGCCGGCTGCGCTTCGCCGTCATGCTGCTGTTCTTCCGCGCCCGGGGCCGCTTCCCGCGCAGCGCGGGCGAAATCAGCGAGGACACAGTGACAGAGTTGGCGCGCACGCTCGGCGTGCCGGCGGTGGACAGCGCCGCATCCCTGCTTCCCAAGGCCGTGGACCGGACCCTGGAGCGGCAGCGGGCTGAGATACGCGCCCTGCTCGGCTTCCGCGAGGCGACTGTCGCCGACGCCGAGGCGCTGGGAGCGTGGCTGCGCGACAGCGTCGTTGCCGAAACCCGCGACCATGGCCGCCTCGTCGCCCAGCTGGAGGAGCGTTGCCGGGTCCTCTGCCTTGAACCGCCAACGCCGGACCGTGTCGGGCGCATCGTCCGCGGCGCGGTGCGCGCCTACGAGGACCAACTCCATGCGACGATCCATGCTCGTCTGCCGGCCGAAGCACGCGAGCGGCTCGACGCCTTGCTGCGGCCATCTCCGGCTGGGGTCGAGGCCGACGGCGAGGACGACCCGGCCGCCCCCGTCGGTGCCCGGGCGCTGCTGAACTTCGTGCGCGGCGACCCCGGCCGGGCCGGCGTGGCCAGCGTGACGCGCGGGTTGGAGCGCCTGGAGGTGATCCGTGCGGTCGGCCTGCCCCCAGACCTGTTCGCAGGCACGCTGCCGCACGAGGTGGAGCTGTTCCGCCGCCGCGTTGCCGTGCAGGCGCCCTCCGACCTGCGCCGCTTGCCGGACCCCGCGCGCCTGACTTGGCTCGCCGCCTATGCCCACCTCCGGGGACGTGCGCTGACCGACAGCCTCGTCGAACTCCTGGTCGAGACCGTGCATGCGATCGGCGCGCGGGCGGAGCGCCGGGTCGAGCAGCAGGCCATCGGCGAGCTGAAGCGGGTGACGGGCAAAACCAATCTCTTGTTCGAGATCGCCGGCGCTGCCGTGGACAAACCCGACGGCACGGTGCGCGACGTCGTGTTCCCGGTGGCCGGCGAGCAGACCCTGCGCGACCTGGTCCGCGAATGGCAGTCCGGGCCGACTTACCGCACGAGCCTGCGCACCACGATCCGCAGCTCCTATGCCGGGCATTACCGGCGCATGGTGCCCAAGCTCCTCGACGCCCTCGACTTCCGCTCCAACAACGCCGTGCACCGGCCGGTGATCGAGGCGCTCGTGCTGGTCCGGCGTTATGCCGCCACGCGGCAGCGCCACAGCCCCGCCCACGAGACCGTGCCGATGGAGGGCGTCGTGCGCCCGCTTTGGCGCGATGCCGTGCTCGACGCCAGCCCCAAAGGCAAGCCGCGCGTCAACCGGATCACCTACGAGATCTGCGTGCTGGAGGCGCTGCGCGAGCGGCTGCGCTCCAAAGAGGTCTGGGTGGTCGGCGCCGACCGCTACCGCAATCCGGATGAAGACCTGCCCGCCGACTTCGCGGACCGGCGCGCGCCGTATTACGAGGCGCTTGGGCTGCCGCTCGACGCCGATACGTTCATTGCCGGCCTGCAAGCGGACATGCGCGCGGGCCTTGCCCGGCTCGATGCCGGCTTGCCGCGCAACCCGCATGTCAGGATCACGAACCGTCGTGGGGGCTGGATCACGGTGTCGCCGCTGCGGGCCCGGTCCAATCCGGAGAACATCGACGCCGTCAAAGCCGAGGTGACGGCGGACTGGCCGATGACGGGCCTGCTCGACATGGTCAAGGAAGCCGACCTGCGGCTCGGCTTCACCGACGCGCTGGGCAGCCCCACGGCCTATGAGACCCTTGACCGCACCGAGCTGCGGCCGCGGCTGCTGCTGTGCCTGTACGGCCTCGGCACCAATGCGGGCCTGCGACGGCTGGACGCCTCGCGCGAGGGCGGCCCGAGCTACCGCGACCTCGCCTATGTGCGCCGGCGTTACCTCACGCCGGACCGGCTGCGCGAGGCGATTGCAGTCGTGACCAATGGCACGTTGCGCGCCCGCAATCCGCTGCTCTGGGGCGAGGGCACCACGGCCTGCGCGTCCGACAGCAAGCACTTCGGCGCCTGGGACCAGAACCTCACGACCCAATGGCACGTCCGCTATGGCGGGCGCGGGGTGATGATCTACTGGCACGTCGAGCGGAACTCGCTGTGCATCCATTCGCAGCTGAAATCGCCCTCCTCGTCCGAGGTAGCCAGCATGATCGAGGGCGTGCTGCGCCACTGCACCGAGATGGCGGTGGACCGGCAATACGTGGATAGCCACGGACAGTCGGTCGTGGCATTTGCGTTCACCAAGCTGCTTGGCTTCCAGCTCATGCCCCGGCTCAAGCGCATCGGCAAGCAGCGGCTTTACCGGCCCGATGCCGGCCAACCCGACCTCTATCCCCACCTGCAGCCCGTGCTGTCGCGGCCGATCGACTGGGAGCTGATCCGCCGACATTACGACGAGATGGTCAAGTACGCGACCGCCTTGCGCCTGGGCACGGCGGAGGCCGAGGTCATCTTGCGCCGCTTCACCCGCGAGAACGTCCAGCACCCGACCTACAAGGCACTGCTGGAACTGGGAAAAGCCATCAAGACCTGCTTTCTCTGCCGCTACCTGTCGGACGAGGCGGTCCGACGCGAGATCAACGACGGGCTGAACGTGGTCGAGCACTGGAACAGCGCCAACGACTTCGTGTTTTTCGCCCGCCGCGGCGAGATGTCGAGCAACCGCCGCGAGGACCACGAAATCAGCATGCTCAGCCTGCACCTGCTGCAGAACTGCATGGTGTTCGTGAACACGCTCATGCTCCAGCAGGTGCTTGCGCGACCGCACTGGGCCGGCCGACTGACGGACCGTGACCGCAAGGCGCTCACCCCGCTCATCTGGGAACACGTCAACCCCTACGGCCGCCAGGAACTCGACATGCGAACCCGCATCGCCGCACTTGCCTGAAAGGATCAGGCCCGTGCAACACACCAACCCGCTCCTCATCGAGCTGCCCATGCCGATCCGCACGCCGCGGCTGCTGCTGCGGCCAGGGCAGCTTGGAGACGGCGCCGGGCTTCTTGAAGCGAAACGCGAGAGCTGGCCCGAGGTCAGCCGCTGGATGGATTGGGCGAGCGGGCCGGTGGACGCGATCACCGAACGCGGCGAGGAGGCTTTTGCACGCAGGAAGGCGGCCGAGTTCATCCTGCGCAGCGAGATATGGCTGCCGGTATTCAGCCGCGATGGCGGCCGGCTCCTCGGCGCTGCGGGCTACCACGCAATCGATTGGCAAGGCCGCCTGTTCAGCACCGGATATTGGGTCCGAACGGGAGAGACCGGGAAAGGGTTGGCGACGGAGCTTCTGGGCGCTCTGGTCCGGTATGCGTTCGGTGCGCTCGCCGCCAACCGGCTTGCCGTCAGCCACGCCGAGGGCAACGGACCGAGCCAGCGGGTGATTGAGAAGCTCGGATTCGAAAAGGAGGGCATTACGCGCCGGTTCTACTTGCTGAACGGAGTACTCGTGGACTCGCGCCACTATGCGCGGTTCGACTGCCAGGGCCTGCCAGAGCTGGACGTGTCCTGGGGCTGACGTGACCGGGACAGCCCGGTCTGGGACTGCCCACTCTCGTGTCCGCTCACCTAACCGAAATGGCGGCTGATGACACGACTGTTGGGAACGGGCCAACTCGTTCCGGGGGACTGGGATCTGTGGCTTCGAATCCCGCCGCTCCGGCCAAACCGAACCCACTACTGCGCCAGCATCACCGTAACCACCGCCTGGGCCGCGATCCCCTCGCCGCGTCCAGCGAACCCAAGACGTTCCGTCGTGGTCGCCTTGACCGACACAAGGCCAGTATCGACGCCCAACAAGCGGGCAAGCTGCGCAATCATTGCCGGCGCATGAGGCGTGACCTTCGGCTGCTCGCAAATCAGCGTCACGTCCGCGTTCGCCAGCCGCCCGCCGCGCGCCGCGATCCGCGATGCCGCGTGGCGCAGGAACCGCGCGCTATCGGCATCCTTCCAAGCGGCCTCGCTCGGCGGGAAATGCCGCCCGATATCGCCCTCCGCCAAGGCGCCGTAGATCGCATCGCATAAAGCATGGATGCCGACATCGGCATCCGAGTGCCCGGCAAGCCCAAGCTCATGCGGCACCGTGACGCCGCACAAGACCAGCGGCCGGCCCGCCTCCAACGCATGCACGTCGAACCCTGTCCCGACGCGCGGGATAAAGGCCGGCGCCAGCAGCCGTTGCATTCGCAAGACGTCCTCCGCATGAGCCAGCTTGACGTTCTCCTCCGAGCCAGAGACAAGCACGGTGCGGTGCCCAGCCTGGCCAAGCAACATCGCATCGGCCAGCCCAGTTCGCCCGGCCGCCCGATGCGCGCGCAGCAGGATCGGGTAACGGAACGCCTGCGGCGTCTGCGCGCGATGGTAGCCGCTGCCCGGCATCACCCCCGTGCCATCGCCGCGCAGCAGCGTCTCCGTCACCGGAAGGGCCGGGATCGCTCCCGCTGCCCCGTCAAGCGCGGCGAGCAGCGCCGGAATCGTGCCGCCCGGAATGATGGGCCGCCCCCCGTCGTGCAGCACGACCACCTCGGGCGCGTGGTCAGCCAACGCTTCAAGTCCAATCCGCGCGCTGTCCTGCCAGGTCTCCCCGCCGCCGATCGCGGAACGCGCGCCGCTTCCATCCAAAGCCCGGTCCAGCGCCGCAGCATCTCCGACCGGCAGCACGAACGGCACGTCCGCCAGCAGGGCGTCCGCGGCCCACCGCACGCAAGGCGTGCCGCCTAGCGGGGCGAGATGGCCAGGCCCCGCCATTCCGGGCAGCCTCTCAGAATTGTCGGACAGCAGAAGCGCGGCAACTCGCATCGGCGCAGCAATGCGTCCCGCCCCGACCGTCGTCAAGCCGAAGCAGCCCACGATGCCGATTGCATGGCGCCCCGCCATCACATACATTTGCTTAAATCATGAGCACTCGTGAGAAATTGTCAGGCCTGCCGGCGCTGACGCTCGGCACTGGCGCCACGGCCGTCAGGCTCGATGCGCCCGTCATCCTGGCGCCGATGTCCGGCGTCACCGATCTGCCGTTCCGGCGCTTGGCCAAGCGGCATGGGGCCGGGCTGGTGGTCTCGGAAATGATCGCCTCGTGGGCGATGGTGCGGGAGAACCGCACCACGTTGCGTATGGCCGAGGTCGATGGCAGCGGCGGGCCGGCTGCCGTCCAGCTCGCCGGCTGCGAGCCCGGCGCCATGGCCGAAGCGGCACGCATCGCCGTCGGCCACGGCGCGAATCTGGTCGACATCAACTTCGGCTGCCCGGTGAAAAAGGTCGCCGTCGGACAGGCAGCCGGCTCGGCGCTGATGCGCGACGAAGCCGCCGCCGCCCATCTGCTCGAAGCGACCGTGAAGGCCGTCCCCGTCCCCGTCACGCTGAAGATGCGAATGGGCTGGGACCACGCCAACCTCAATGCCCCGAGCCTCGCCCGCATTGCCCAAGAGTGCGGCATCCGGATGGTGACGGTGCACGGCCGCACCCGGCAGCAATTCTACGCTGGCGTCGCCGACTGGCGCTTCATCGCCCAGGTCAAGGCGGCGGTCTCGATCCCGGTCATCGCCAACGGCGACATCCTGACCGAACAAGACGCCGCCGAGGCGTTGGCGCAATCCGGCGCGGATGGCGTGATGATCGGCCGCGGCTGCTACGGCCGCCCGTGGTTCCCGGCCCAGGTGGCGGCCTATCTCACGACCGGCCAGCCGCAGGCGGAACCGCCCTTGAGCGAGCAGAAACGCATTTTACTCGATCATTATGAGGCTATGCTCATGCACTGCGGCATCGAAGCCGGCGTTCGCGTCGCGCGCAAGCACGTCTCCTGGTATTCGCGCGGATTGCCCGGCTCGGCCGAGTTCCGCGCCGCCGTCAACCGGACGCCGACAGCCGAGGCCGTCCGCTCGCTCATCGACGCCTTCTACGATCCGTTGATCGATCGAGGCGCCCGGCCCGAGGCGCTCGCGGCATGAAGGCCGCGTTGCTTCGCCGCCGAACCGCCCTGATCGAGCGCATCTCCCCCCGTCCGCCCAGCACGGACGCGACGGCCGTGCTCAGCGCCTTGCCGGTGCCAACCGTGCTGCTCGACCCGAACAACCGCTTCCGCTACGCCAACCACGCCGCCGAACAGTTTCTCGGCGTGTCGATGCAGCAGCTTGCCCACATGGCGCTTGATAGCCTGTTGCAGCCGGACAATCCTGTCTTCAGCCTGTTGCACCAAGTCCGAAGCCAAGGCGTCACGATCGCCGATCACGACTTGGCGCTCGAAGGCCCTCGCCTGCACAAGCCGGGCATTGCCGTCACGGCCGCCCCTCTCAACGAAGAGCCGGGCTGCATCATACTAACTTTGCAGGATAGGTTTGCCGCCCGTGCCCTGGACCGGCAGACGGCGTTCCGCGGCGCGGCCCGCAGCGTGGCCGGCATGTCGGCGATCCTCGCGCATGAGGTGAAAAACCCGTTGTCCGGCATCCGCGGCGCGGCGCAACTGCTTGAAAACAGCGTCTCCGAAACCGACCAAGAACTCACTGTCCTGATCCGCGACGAAGCGGACCGCATCCGCGCGCTGGTCGATCGGATGGAAGTGTTCGGCGACAAGCCGATCGAGCGCCGGGCCGTCAATATCCATCGCGTGCTCGAGCACGTCCGCCGGCTCGCCCATAGCGGTTTCGCCCACGACCTGCGCATCAGCGAGCACTATGACCCGTCGCTGCCCTCCGCCTGGGCCAACCGCGACCAACTCGTGCAAGTCATGCTAAATCTGGTTAAGAATGCTGCGGAAGCTATTGATTCTGATGTAGAGATGGTACGCCGAGGCGGCGGCGAGATCACCCTGACGACCGCCTACCAGCACGGCATCCGCCTCGCCATGCCCGGCAGCGCGCGGCGCCAACACGTCCCCCTCGTCGTCACTGTCCGCGACAACGGGCCGGGCATATCGGACGACATGCGCCAATACCTCTACGAACCCTTCGTCAGCAGCAAGCCAACCGGCAGCGGCCTTGGCTTGGCGCTCGTCGCCAAGATTGTCGGCGATCACGACGGCCTCATCGAGGTCGACAGCCGGCCGGGCCGCACCGAGTTCCGCCTCTGCCTCCCGGTCATCTCCGAGACCGAGACAGATGCCGCTTGATGCGCCGCTCGTGACCCCTCCCACCGTCCTCGTCGCCGATGACGACCGATCGATCCGCACCGTCTTGACCCAAGCCCTCGGCCGCTCCGGCTACCAGGTCCGCTGCACCGGCAACGCGGCGACGCTCTGGCGCTGGGTGGAGGACGGCGAAGGCGACCTCGTCATCACCGACGTCGTCATGCCGGACGAGAACGGCCTCGACCTCATCCCCCGCATCCGCCGCATCCGCCCGGAGCTGCGGGTCGTCGTCATGAGTGCGCAGTCCACGCTGATGACCGCGGTCAAGGCCGCCCAGCGCGGCGCATTCGAATATCTGCCCAAGCCCTTCGATTTAAAAGAACTTTTAGCTGTGGTCGGTCGCGCCCTCGCCACCCCCGCCATCCCCTCGGAACAGCCCCCGGCAGAGCCCCGCGATGCCGAGGAGCGCCTCCCCCTCATCGGCCGCAGCGTCGCGATGCAGGACATCTACCGCAGCATCGCCCGCCTCACCACGACCGACCTCACCGTCATGGTCAACGGCGAGAGCGGCACCGGCAAGGAGCTGGTCGCCCGCGCCCTGCACGACTACGGCCGCCGCCGCTCCGGCCCCTTCGTCGCCATCAACATGGCCGCCATCCCGCGCGAGCTGATCGAGAGCGAGCTGTTCGGCCACGAGCGCGGCGCCTTCACCGGCGCCATGAACCGCGCCCAGGGCCGCTTCGAGCAAGCCGCCGGCGGCACCCTGTTCCTCGACGAGATCGGCGACATGCCCGCCGAAGCGCAGACCCGGCTGCTCCGCGTGCTGCAGGAAGGCGAGTTCACCACCGTCGGCGGACGCATCCCCGTCCGCGCCAATGTCCGCATCGTTGCCGCGACACATCGCGACCTGCGCCAGGCCATCGGCGCCGGCCAGTTCCGCGAGGACCTGTTCTACCGCCTGAACGTCGTCCCGATCCGCCTGCCGCCCCTGCGCGAGCGGCTCGAAGACATCCCGGTGCTCGCCAGGCACTTCCTCGACCGCGCCCGCGAAGCCGGGCTGTCGTCCAAGGTGCTCGACGCATCCGCGCAGGAGCGTCTGCGCCAGCACCGCTGGCCCGGCAACGTCCGCGAGCTGGAAAACCTCATGCGGCGCCTGGCCGCCCTCTATCCGCAAGAAGCCATTGCCGGGGAGGTCATCCACGCCGAACTGGCCGACAGCGGGCTGCAGGCCGAACTCCCCCCCGCGAATGGCGCGCCCGAGCCCTTGGCCCAAGCGGTCGAGCGGCATATCCGCCAGTTCCTCGCCGCCAGCCGCGACGGCATGCCCATGCGCGACATCTACGATCAGGTCATCGCCGAGGTGGAGCGCCCGCTGATCCAGATGACCCTGTCCGCCACCAGGGGCAACCAGATCAAGGCCGCGGCCATGCTCGGCCTGAACCGCAACACCCTGCGCAAGAAGATCAGGGATCTTGACATTCCCGTGGTGCGCGGCATCGGGTAGTCCCCGTGAACGTCTCCATCGACCCCCGCACGCTCCGTCCCCGCCTCCCGCGCCCTTGGCCCCGGCGTCTGGCCGACCTGCTGCTTGGCAAGGTCGCGACGCTCGTGCTCGCCGCAGCCGCCCTCGCGCTCGGCATCGGCACGTTCATCGCGCTGTCGGGCGGGATCGAGCTGTCGCGGCGTCCGAACCTCATCTTCGCGATGGTGCTCTCCAACCTGGTCGTGCTGCTGCTGCTCGGCGCGGTCCTCGCCGGGCGCATCACCCGGGTCTGGGTCGACCGCCGCCGCGGCTCCGCCGGCTCGCGCTTGCATGTCCGCCTGGTCATGCTGTTCAGCGTGGTCGCGGTCACGCCCACCATCGTCGTGGCCGTGTTCGCCACCGCCTTCTTCAATCTCGGCATCCAGGCCTGGTTCAACGACCGCGTCCGCACCGCGCTGAACGAGAGCCTGGAGGCGTCGCGCGGCTACCTTGAGGAGCACCGCAACAACATCCGCGCCGACGCGCTCGGCATGGCCAACGACCTCTCCCGCGCCGGGCAACTGTTTTACAACGACCCGGCCGCCTTCGTGCAAATCCTGCAACAGCAGACCGTCCTGCGCGGCCTGACCGAAGCCATCGTCTACGAGCCGATCACCAACCAGGTCGTGGCCGGGGTCGGCGCGATGTCAGGCTACGGCGTGGAGCCCGCGCCGCCGGACGCGACCGAACTGGCCCGGTCCGGCGAAGTCGCCGTCATCGGCTCCCCGGACGGCAGCAAGGTCCGCGCCGTCGTTCAATTCAGCGAGACGCCAACCCTGATGCTGCTCATCGGGCGCCCGGTCGACCCGCAGATCCTGGGCCACATGTCCCACACCGAGCAAGCCGTGGCCGAATACCGCCGCCTCGACGAGAACCGCTCCGGCCTGCAGGTCACGTTCGCCCTGATCTTCGCCCTCGTCGCCCTGCTCGTGCTTTCCGCCGCCATCCTGATCGGCCTCGTGCTCGCCAACCAGATCGCCCGGCCCATTGGACGCCTGATCCTGGCCGCCGAACGGGTCCGCGCCGGAGACCTCGGCGTCCGCGTGCCGGAGATGCAGAGCGAGGACGAGGTCGCCGGCCTGTCGCGCGCCTTCAACCGGATGACCGGCCAGCTCGCATCCCAGCGCAGCGAGTTGATGGACGCCTACAGCCAGATCGATGCCCGGCGGCAGTTCACCGAGACGGTGCTGGCAGGCGTCTCCGCCGGCGTCATCGGCCTTGATCCGGACGGCCGCATCGAGCTTCCCAACCAGGCGGCGAGCGACCTGCTCGGGCAGGACCTGATGGCCGCCATCGGCAGCAATCTTGGCGAGACGGTCCCGCAGTTCGCGGGCCTTCTGGCGCAGGTCGGGGCCAACCCGGACCGCCCGCGGACCGAGGAGATCGAGATCGGCCCGACCCAGAAACGCCGCAACCTGCTCGTGCGGATCGGCGCCGACAGCCGCGGCGGCCGCCCGCACGGCTTCGTCGTCACCTTCGACGACATCACCGAATTGCAATCCGCCCAGCGCAAAGCCGCCTGGGCCGATGTCGCCCGCCGCATCGCTCACGAGATCAAGAACCCGCTCACCCCCATCCAGCTCAGCGCCGAACGCCTGAAGCGCCGCTTCACCCGCGAGATCACGTCGGACCCCGAAACCTTCGCCCAATGCGCCGACACCATCGTCCGCCACGTCGAGGACATCGGCCGCATGGTCGACGAGTTCTCCGCCTTCGCCCGGATGCCGCAACCCGTGCTCCGCCCCGAGGACGTCGGCCGCATTGCCCGCGAGGCCCTGATCCTGCAGCGCAGCGCCCGTCCGCAAATCGTCTGGAGCACCGACATCCCGGACCGCGGCCCGATAGCGCAGTGCGACCGCCGCCTGCTTGGCCAAGCCCTGACCAACCTTCTCCAGAACGCGGCCGACGCCGTGGCCATGCGCCCGCGCGGGGCAGGGGAGCCGGCCGGCCGGATCACGGTCCACGTCGGCGCCGAGGGTCCGATGGCGGTGGTCCGCGTCGAGGACGACGGGGTGGGCCTGCCGCAAGCCGACCGCGCCCGCCTGACCGAGCCATACGTCACCCATAAGCCCAAGGGCACCGGCCTCGGCCTCGCCATCGTCAAGAAGATTTTGGAGGACCACGGCGGCCGGCTCGACCTCGATGACCGCGCCGACGGGCACGGCGCCATCGCCACCCTCGCCCTGCCGCTGATTGTGCCAAGCCCCGCCGAGGTTTAAGCAGGGCGGAATGGCGCAGGAAATCCTCATTGTCGATGACGAACCGGACATCCGGCTCCTGATCGAAGGCGTCCTGGAGGACGAAGGCTACGCCGTGCGGCAGGCTGGCGACAGCGACGCGGCGGTCGCGGCCTTCCGGCACCGCCGCCCGTCCCTGGTCATCCTCGACGTCTGGCTGCAAGGCTCGAAGCTGGACGGCCTCGGCATCCTGCACAAACTCCACGCCGAGGAACCGCACGTCCCCGTCGTGATGATTTCCGGCCACGGCACCATTGAGACGGCGGTCAGCGCCATCCAGCACGGCGCCTACGACTTCATTGAGAAGCCGTTCAAATCCGACCGCCTGCTCCTGATCGTCCGCCGCGCCCTCGAAGCGGCCCGTCTCGCGCGCGAGAACGCCGAGTTGCGCCTGCGCGCCGGCGTCGATTCCACCCTGACCGGCAGCAGCCCGGCCATCGCCTCGCTTCGCGCCGCATTGGAGCGCGTGGCCCCGACCGGCTCGCGCGTCCTGATCAGCGGCCCGGCCGGCTCCGGCAAGGAGGTGGCGGCCCGCATGGTCCACCAGCGCTCGCGCCGGGTCGAAGGCCCGTTCGTGGCCCTCAACTGCGCCACGCTCAACCCGGCCCGCTTCGAGGAGGAGCTGTTCGGCATAGAAGTCGGCGCCGACGCGGCCACCGCGCCCCGCCGCGCCGGCGTCCTGGAGCGCGCCCACGGCGGCACCCTGCTGCTCGACGAGGTGTCCGACATGCCGCTCGAAACCCAAGGCAAGATCGTCCGCGCGCTTCAGGACCAGACCTTCGAGCGCCTGGGCGGCTCGCAACGGGTCAAGGTCGATGTCCGCGTCCTGGCCACCACCAACCGGGACCTGCAGCACGAGATCGCCGCCGGACGCTTCCGCGAAGACCTTTACTACCGCCTGGCCGTCGTGCCGATCCGGATGCCCTCCCTGCGGGAACGCCGCGAGGATGTCCCGGAACTGGCCCGGCATTTCCTGGAACGCTCCGCCGAGACCTCAGGCATGCCCGGACGGGCCCTCTCCACCGATGCGCTGGCCGCGTTGCAAGCCTACGACTGGCCCGGCAACGTCCGCCAGTTGCGCAACTTGATGGACTGGCTGCTGATCATGGCGCCCGGCCACAGCAGCGACCTGATCCGCGCCGAGATGCTGCCCGCCGAGATCAGCCACGGCGCGCCCACCCTGCTCAGCTCCGACCCGTCCGCGGACCTCATGGCGCTGCCGCTCCGGGAGGCGCGTGACCTGTTCGAGACGCAATACCTCCAAGCCCAGCTCCTCCGTTTCGGCGGCAACATCAGCCGTACGGCCGGCTTCGTCGGCATGGAACGCAGCGCCCTGCACCGCAAGCTCAAGCAATTGGGCGTCAACTCCGAAGACCGGGTCTTGCCATGAGGCATCCATGAGCCGCATCGCCTACGTCAACGGCGCCTACGTCCCGCAACGCCGGGCTTCGGTCAACGTCGAGGACCGGGGCTACCAATTCGCCGACGGCATCTACGAGGTCGTCTACCTCCACCGCGGCCGCTTGACCGATTGGGATCTGCACTTCGCCCGCCTCGAACGGTCTTTGGGAGAGGTCCGGATCGCGATGCCTATGGCCCGCGCCGCCCTCGAAGGCGTCCTGGCCGAAGTCGCCCGGCGCAACCGGGTGCGAAACGGCGTGCTCTACATGCAAGTCACCCGCGGCGTCGCCCGCCGCGACCACGCTTTCCCATCCGCGAACACGCCGCCAAGCCTCATCGTCACCGCCCGCCGCATCCCCGCCTATCCAACCGAGATCGAGCGCTGGACCACCCGCGTCATCTCTCACCCCGACGAACGCTGGGCCAGACGCGACATCAAATCCGTGGCCCTGCTCCCGAACGTCCTGGCCCGGCAAGCGGCAAGGGAGCGTGGCGCATCCGAAGCAATCCTCGTCGATCGCGAGGGCATCGTGACGGAAGGCGCGTCAAGCAGCGTCTGGATCGTCGACCAGACCGGCGCACTGCGCTGCCCGCCGCAATCCCACGCCGTCCTCCCCGGCTGCACCCGCGCCGCCCTGGAGGCCGAAATGAAGGCGGAAGGCATCGCCTTCGAGGCGCGGGCGTTCAGTCTGGACGAGGCCCGCTCGGCCCAGGAAGCGTTCCTCACCAGCGCCACGAGCTTCGTCAAGCCGGTGCTCGCCATCGACGATGCTCCGGTCGGCGACGGCGCTGCCGGGCCGGTCACGCGTCGCCTGTTCGCGCTTTTTGCTCGTCACGTCGAAGGAACCCTGGGCAATGCGCCCGCACGCATCGATTAGGGCTGCATCGGCAGTCAGCGCCGATCCATGCTGGTAAGGCTGCCCGTCTGAGCAAAGACTAAGGGCAGCATCGGCAACAAAAGTGGCAGCACGCCGACATAGCCGCCCGGCAGAGTTTGGGGCGCTCGTTCGCCCGATCAAGCCACAGCGGTTATGTCGGAGCGAGCGTCTCAAGCATCATGCCGCGGGACGGCTCGCGATCACAATGCGGAAACAGACATTCTTTCTGTATGCGTCCGCCAGGCGATTCTCGCCGGACAGATAGCTGTGTTCCTAAATCAAGCAAGCTGTAAATTATTATAATAACAAGGTTTAGTATCACTGTAAGCTACAATCGTAAGTAAAGACAATAATATAATATTAAATGAAGATTTACTTAATAGTAAGGCGTTTCCTAAAGTTTTAGCTTGATCTCAAACTGCAGTAGTCCTTCCCAGGGGCGAACAGCCCTGGCGTCCTCCTCCGGCGATCTCGACGGCGCTGACGCTGAGGACCCTGTCCTCTCCAGCCCTGCGCCAGACAGAGAGCCCGATCGGGTCCATCGCCGGCCTGCTCGGGTTTCGTTCGGCGGTATCGGATCATACCACCCTGTGCTGCCGGGCGGAAACGCTGTAAGCGTCACGCCCATCGGCGCGTCGCGACGGCGGGCCCTTCCACTTGTCCCTCGCCCGGCGCCGACCTGGAATTGTGCAGCGCGGGCGAGTTGCTGCTTGAGAACTGCGGCGCAAAACGCGCCGGCCCTGGCGCAAGCCGCACATCGGCTCGGATTCCGGCGCCGGGCAGATTGTCGCCACGGCGCTGACCGCGAAGGAGGCCGGCGACCGTCTCAGGTTCTGCTCCTTTGATCAAGCGCCAGGACCTGTGGCGATGTTTGCCTGTAAAGGCGCGTACGATCGGAAACGCGGTTGAACAGGCCCGGACCGCCAAGTGCGAACGCGAGCCTTATGCCGCCTTTACCGAGCCGTCTCCCGTGCGCCAAAAGCCCGCCGCCCCATCCCGCAAGGGCGCGAACGGCTCCGCATCGGTTCCCGTGATCATCACCTGCGCCGCCGACTCCGTGAGCGCGCCCCACAACGCCGTCCGTCGCCCGGCATCCAGGTGCACCGCAGGCTCGTCCAGCAACAGCAGCGGGGACAAATCCCGCGTGGCCGCGATCAGCGCCGCGTGGCCCAGCACCGTCCCGATCAGCAGCGCCTTCTGCTGGCCCGTGCTCGCCAGCGACGCCGGCAAGCCGGTCTCTGCATCTTCGAGTTGCATGTCCGCCCGATGCGCCCCGATCGACGCCCCCCCAGCCGCCGCATCGCCGGCCCGGGCCGCCGCCAGCGCGTCACGCAGCCAGTCCTCCACCGCCAAGGCCGGCTCGCCCCGCAGCCGCTCCCCCACCGCGTCGATAAGCGCCAGCCGGGCCGGCGGGAAACCGCCCGCGGCGCCCGCCGCAAGCGCCGCGTTCAACCGCTCGACCAGCCCCGCCCGCGCCGCCGCCGCCGCCACGGCATGACGCGCCATGCTGTCCTCCAGCCCCGCGAGCCAGGTCGGGTCCGCCCCGCCCCGCGCCAGCAGCCGGTTGCGGCCCGACATCGCCGTCTCATAGGCCGACACCTCCCGCGCATGGCCCGGCTCCACCGCCCAGACCAGCCGATCCAGGAACCGCCGCCGCCCGGACGCGCTCTCTTGAAACAGCCGGTCCATCTGCGGCGTCAGCCAAACGCAAGCGCAGGCGGCCGCCACGTCCGCCTGGCTCCGGGGCGCCGCGCCGTCGAGCCGGAACACCCGCCTGTCCGCCGGGCCGTCCGGGGCGGAGCCTGTGCCGATCTCCCGCTGGTCCCCGGCGACGGACAGGCGGCCGTTCACCCCCCAGCGGCCCGTCGCGTCCCGTCCTTGCCGCGCGAACTCGCTCAGCTTGGCGCCCCTTAGCCCGCGGCCAGGAGTTAGGAGGGATACCGCCTCGAGAAGGTTGGTCTTGCCGGACCCGTTCGGGCCAGTGATGACCGCGATGCGCCGCGGCGGACGCCAGGTGAGCGCCTGATAATTGCGAAAGTCGGTGAGCGTGAGCCGTGTCAGGCGAAGGCCAGAATCCTGCCCAGCGTCCGCTGGGGTGTCGGACCCCAGATCCCTAGACCCGCATGGGCATCAGCACGTAGAGCGCGCTCGGGTCGGCTGCGTCCCGCACCAGCGTCGGCGCCGAGCCGTCGCTGAAGAAGAACTCGACCTCGCCGCCGATCTGGTCGGTGATGTCGTTCAGGTAACGCGCCTGGAAGCCGATCTCCAGCGGCGTCGCGGCGTACGTCACGTAATCCGAATCCAGCTCCTCCGACGCGAACCCCTGCTCCGGGCTTACCGCCGACAGCGTCAGCAAGTCTGCCGCAAGCGACATCTTGATCGGGCGGGAGCGCTCGCTGCTGATCGCCGCCACCCGCGCCACGGCGTCGGAGAAATCCTTCTTGCCCACCCGCAGAACCTTGTCGTTGCCCTGCGGGATCACCCGCTCATACTCCGGGAAGGTGCCGTCGATCAGCTTGCTCGTCAGCATCACCGCCCCGGCGCGGAACTGTATCCGCGTGTCGCTCAGGCCGATCTCGATCTCGCCGTCCTGCTCGTCGATCAGCTTTCGCAGTTCCGCCACCGTCTTGCGCGGGATGATCACGCCGGGCATCCCTGCCGCCCCGTCCGGCACCGGCTCCTCCACCCGCGCCAGGCGATGCCCATCCGTCGCGACCGCCCGCAGCACGGGCCCGTCCGTCCCTTGCGTCGCGTGGACGTAAATCCCGTTCAGGTAGTATCGGGTCTCCTCCGTGCTGATCGCGAACCGCGTCCGGTCGATCAGCGCCCGCAACGTCAGCGCCGCCAGGATGAAACGGTGCGGCAACTGCCCGGCTGTCATGCTCGGGAAATCCTCCACCGGCAACGTTACCAGCGTTGTCTCGAATTTGCCGGCGCGAAGCCTTAGCTTCTGCGTCTCCGGGTTCAGGTCAAGCTCGACTTCCGCCCCATCCGGCAGCTTGCGCACGATGTCGTACAGGGTTGCCGCCGGCGCCGTGGTCGCGCCGTCGCGGGACGCGCTCGCCTCGATCTCCTCGACGACTGCAATCTCCATGTCCGTGGCCGTCAACGTCAGCTTGCCGCGCGAGACTTCCAGCCGCGTATTTGCCAGAATGGGGATCGTGTTGCGCTTCTCGGCCACGCTCTGGATATGGGCCAGCGCCTTGATCAGCGTGGCGCGGTCGGCCTTGAACTTCATCTTTATCCGTCCCTACTCGGGCGCCGTCTGACCTGCAAAACGCTGGCGCCGCGTCGGCGCGACTGTAATCGAAGCCGGCTCGCGAGCAAACTAATCCACGGTTAACGCCTGAGCAGTCCCTGCATCAGCTCCACCCGCTCACGGAACTCAGAATCCGTGGTCATCAGCTCGGCCACCCGGCTGACCGCGTGCATCACTGTGGTATGGTCCCGGTTGCCGAACATGCGCCCGATCTCCGGCAAGGAGCGCTCGGTGAACTGCTTGGCCAGGAACATCGCCACCTGGCGGGGCCGGGCCACATTGCGCGAGCGCCGCGCACTGGTCATGTCGGTCAGCCGGATGCCCCACTGCTCGGCAACCTTCTTCTGGATCTCCTCGATCGTCACCCGCCGATCATGCGCCTTTAGGATGTCGTGCAGCACCTCCTGCGCGCCATCGAGCGTGATCGGGCGGTTGAACAGGCTGGCGTGGGCCACGAGCCGGTTCAGGCACCCCTCCAACTCGCGCACGTTGGTCGCGATCTTGTGGGCCAGGAACTCGATTACTTTCGGCGGCATGGTCACGCCCGCCTGCGCCACCTTCGCCTCCAGGATGGCGATGCGCAGCTCGAACGTCGTCGCGTGCAGGTCCGCCACCACGCCGCAGCCGAGCCGGGTGCGCAGCCGGTCCTCGATCCCGCTCAGGTCCGACGGCGACTTGTCTGCGGACACCACGATCTGCCGCCCGCCGTCGACCAGCGCGTTGAAGGTGTGGAAGAACTCCTCCTGGGTGCTGTCCTTGCCGATCAGGAACTGCAGGTCGTCGATCATCAGCACGTCGACGCTGCGCAGTTCCTCCTTGAACTCCATGGTGGAGCGGCTGCGGATGGCTGTGATGAAGCGATGCATGAATTTCTCGGCCGACATGTAGGCCACGCGATTGGGATTGCGCTGGCCGCGCGTCAGCTCCAGCCCGATCGCGTGCATCAGGTGGGTTTTGCCCAGCCCGACGTCCCCGTAGAGGAACAGCGGATTGAACCCGGGGCTGTTCGGACGCTCCGCCACCCGCCGGGCGCAGGCATAGGCGAACTCGTTCGGCTTGCCGACGACGAAACTCTCGAACTGGAATCTCTGGTCCAGCAGCGCCGAGACCTCGGCCACCCGCTCCGAAACGGGAGCCGTGCCCGGCGTTTCCGCGTCGGGCTCGGCGATTTCCGCGCCGCCCGCCCGGAACTCGACCCGGCGCACCGCCTCGTTCTCCGCCCGCCACAACGTATCGAGCCGGTCGGCATACTGGGTGCGAACCCAATCCCGCTGGAACGCTGAGGGCAGCAGGATCGTGATCTCGTCGCCGTCCAGCCCTGCCAACGTCATGTTCCGCAGCCAGGTCCGGTAGACAACCTCGCCCACCTCCTGTTGCAGCCGCCCGCGGATGCGGGCCCACTGGTTTGCAAGCTGTCCCGGGCTGTCGGATGCCAGATACGAGGCGTCCGCGCGCTTATCCAGCCTGTCAGCTCTGGGAGTGGTCAATGCCAAGATATCCTTCTGTCGGCAGAGGCCGAAGTGCTCAAAGCCGGATCGGTAAAACCCGAAACGTCACAATAGGTCAGACGAGCCGCCGTCGTAAATGAAAAAACTTAACTGAAAGTAATTTAACAATAAAAAAGGAGGTAGACATACGTGTCCCCTCCTTAAACCTTGACTTCTGCTTTACACTATTCGGCGCTGATCTTACCCCAGCGAGATCAGTTCGCGCTGAGTGCCTTTACCCGAGCTGACAGGCGCGAAATTTTCCGCGATACCGTGTTCAAATGCACAACGCCTTTAATGACCGCCCGCTGCATCTCGGGTTGCGCCAAGCGCAACGCCTCGGCAGCGGCGGCTTTGTCGCCGGCGGCGCAAGCGACCTCAACCTTCTTGACGAACGTTCGCATCCGCGCCTTGCGGGCCTGGTTTCGGGCGGTGCGCTTCTCGGTTTGACGGATGCGCTTGCGGGCAGAGGCGGTGTTGGCCATGAACTCTCTTCGAAATCGATCAAAATGTGCGCCGGCGCATAATCTCTGGACCGGAGAGCGGCAGTTCTATGGACCGCCCAAGCCGGAGTCAAGAACGGTCGCCCCAGGACCTCAGGGCCAATCGCATGCGGGAAAAGAAAGACCAAAGCGCGGCGCTAAACCCGTTGAAGCCGCAGGCCTCAGCGGAGTCTAGAGGCAAAGCCCAGTCTTCGCTTCAAGTGCGGTAACCCCGCCCCGAGGCCCGCGCCCGCGCTCAAGCCCGACCGAACGCCGGCTTGCGCTTCTCCGTGAACGCCGCCATCCCTTCCCGCTGGTCCGGCGTCCCGAACAACGAGAGGAACAGCGCCCGCTCCATCCGCACGCCCTCGGCCAGCGTGGTCTCGAACGCCGCGTTCACCGCCCGCTTGGCCATCGCCGTCCCCACCCGGGACTTCGCCGCGATCGCCGCCCCCACCTTTAGCGCCTCGTCCACCAGCCCATCCGCCGGCACCACCCGGCTGACCAGGTTGCACCGCTCCGCCTCCGCCGCGTCCATCATGCGGCCGGAAAGACACAGGTCCATCGCTTTCGACTTGCCGACCGCGCGCGTCAGCCGCTGCGACCCGCCGGCCCCCGGGATCACGCCGAGGTTGATCTCCGGCTGGCCGAACTTCGCCGTGTCGCCTGCCAGGATCATGTCGCACATCATCGCCAGCTCGCACCCGCCGCCCAGCGCAAACCCGGCCACCGCCGCGATCACCGGCTTGCTCACCCGCAGCACCGTCTCCCACCGCTTGCCGATGAAGTCGTCGAGGAACACGTCCGGGTAATTCCGCCCCTGCATCTCCTTGATGTCCGCCCCGGCCGCGAACGCCTTCTCCGACCCGGTCAGCACGATGGCCCCGACCGACGGCTCCGCATCGAACGCCAGAAGCTGCTCGCCCAGCTCCTGCATGAGCTGGTCGCACAAGGCGTTCAGCGCCTGCGGCCTGTTGAGCCGGATCAGGCCCACGGCCCCGTGCGTCTCGACAATGATCATCTCTGGCATTCGCGTGTCCTTATAGTTGGCGGGGGCCAACCCCGCGCGGCCCACTTAAAGCAGGTGCGGACGACAGTTCCAACCACGCCGCCATCCCGAGGGCCGCCGCCCCGAACACTCCCATGGCGCCGGCCATGCCGACGGCCGTGCCCGGCATCACCGATCCGACGATGGCCGCCGACACCGACCCCGCCGCCATCTGCGCGAACCCGATGAACGCCGCCGCCGACCCCGCCGCCTCCGGCAACGGCGCCAGCCCGGCAGCGATCGCGTTCGGCATCACGATCCCGGCCGCGAACGTGTAGGCGGCCAGCACGGGAACCAGCACCGCCACTCGCGGCATGGCCGGCCCGAAGCCGCACACCAGCACGAGCGCGATTGCCAGCATAACGGGTCCGAGCCGGCGCAATGCGGCGCCGGAAAGCCGCCGGGCCAGCCAGCCGTTCAGCACCGACCCCGCCAGCAACGCCAGCGCCGCCGCCGCGAAGATCAGGCTGAACGCGCCCGGCGTCACCCCGAGCGTGCCGATGAACACGGACGGCGACCCCGAGATATAGGCGAACATCCCGGCGAACGTCAGCGCGTTGACGGCGGCGTAACCGAGCGTGCGAGGCGTCCGCAGCACCCGCGCGTAGCCGTCCCAGGCGCGGCTTGTATGTCGCGCCGCCGGCGGCAGCGTTTCCGGTTGCAGCAGCGCCGTCAGGCCCGCCAGCCCCGCCCCGGCGACGCAGAGCGCGCCGTAGATCGCCCGCCATCCAAGGCTGTCAAGCAGCAGCGCGCCCAGGATCGGCGCGAGCAGCATCGCCAACGTCGCCACCGCGCTCAGGAACGATTGCCGCGAGACCGCCTCCGCCCCGTCGAACACGTCCCGCACCACGGCCCGGCTGACCACGACGCCGGCGCACGCCCCGAGACCCTGCAACAGCCGCAGCAGCACCAGCGCGCCGATGGACGGGGCGGCAGCCGCGGCAAGCCCGGCCACCGCGTAGGCAGCCAGCCCCGCGATCACCACCGGCCGCCGCCCGAAACGGTCGGACGCCGGGCCAAGCACGAGTTGGCCGAACGCGAACCCGAGCAGGAAGCCGGACAGCGTCCATTGCGCCGCCCCCGCGCTCGCCCCGAGCGCCGCGCCCAGGGACGGCAAGGCGGGCAGGCTGATGTCGATGGACAGCGGCGGCATCGTGGATTGCGCGCCCAGAAGCCAGGTGAACGCACGCGACCGGGGCTGCAACATGCGGCTCACCTCTGCTTCAACGGGCAGTAGAACGTGCTCCGCCCCGCCTGCGTCACCCGCGCGATCCCGCCGCAAGCCGGCGGCCCCGGGCAGTCCGCACAGGCGGCCCCCTCCCGCCCATACACCTTCCAGGCGTGCTGGAAATACCCCAGCTCCCCGCTCGGCTGCACGTAGTCCCGCAGGCTCGACCCCCCGGCCGCGATCGCCTCGGTCAGCGTCGCCTTGATCTCCGCCGCCAATCGCCGCGCCCTGGCCCCCGCCACCTCCCCCGCCAGCAGCGACGGCGCGATCCCGGCCCGGAACAGCGCCTCGCACACGTAGATGTTGCCCAGCCCGGCCACCACCCGCTGATCCAGCAGCGCCGCCTTGATCGGCGTCCGCTTGCCCGCCAGCGCCGCCGACAGCCCCCTCGCGTTGAACGCCCGCTCCAGAGGCTCCGGCCCCAGCCCGGCCAGCAGCCGGTGCGTGTCCTCCGCGTCCGTCCGCACCAGGTCCACCGACCCGAACCGCCGCGGATCGACGAAGCCCACCAGCCATCCCTCATCGGTCTCAAGCAGGACGTGCTCGTGCGCCGTCTCCGCATTGCTGCCCCGCGCCCGGATCAGCATCCGGCCCGACATCCCGAGGTGAATCAGCACGCTGTCGCCGCCGTCCAGCCGCATCAGCATATACTTGGCCCGGCGCCGGAACCCCAGCACCCGCGCCCCTTCGAGCCGCCCCGCCAGCCCCGCCGGGAACGCCCAGCGCAGATCGGGCCGCCGCACCTCGGCCCGCACGATCCGCCGCCCGTCCAGCCGCGCCGCCAACCCACGCATCACAGTCTCGACTTCAGGCAGTTCCGGCATCGCCGCTATCACGTATATGCTGCGGCCATGAGCAGCAACACCGAGCCCTCGCCTCCCGAGACCGACTTCGGCTACCGCACCGTCCCGCTCGACGCGAAGAAGCCCATGGTCCGTGCCGTGTTCGACAGCGTCGCCGGGCGCTACGACCTGATGAACGACCTGATGTCGCTCGGCGTCCACCGCGTCTGGAAGCGGGACTTCGTGGCCGGGCTGGACCCGCGGCCCAATCGCACGTTGCTCGACCTCGCCGGCGGCACCGGCGACATCGCGCGTGCCTGGCGGGCTGCTGGCGGCGGCCCGGCCATCCTCACCGACATCAACGAGCAGATGCTCGGCATCGCCCGCACGCGCGCGCGGTCGGACGGCATCGCCATCCTCGCCGCCGACGCCGAGGCGCTTCCCTTCCCGGACCGCAGCGCCGACCGCGTGACCATCGCCTTCGGCCTGCGCAACTGCACCGACAAGCCCGCCGTCCTGCGCGAGGCCCGCCGCGTCCTGCGCCACGGCGGCCAGTTCCATTGCCTGGAATTCTCCCGCGTCCAGGTCGGCGCGCTGGCCAAGCCATACGACGCCTGGTCGTTCCAGGTCCTGCCCCGCCTCGGCCGCTTCGTCGCCGGCGACGCCGACAGCTATCGGTACCTCGCCGAGAGCATCCGCACCTTCCCCGGCCAGGAGGCGCTCGCCGCCATGATGCGCGAGGCCGGGCTGTCCCGCGTCCGCTACCGCAACCTGACCGGCGGCATTGCCGCCATCCATACCGGCTGGCGGCTCTGAGCCGGTGAAAATCCTCCTCGTCGTCTCCGGCGGCATCGCGGCATACAAGTCGCTCGAACTCGTCCGCCTGTTGAAACGCTCGGGCCACGCGGTCACCGCCGTCCTCACCCAAGGCGGCGCGCAGTTCGTCACCCCGCTCAGCCTCCAGGCGCTGACGGAAAACCGCGTCTATACGGACCTCTGGTCGCTCACCGACGAGAGCGAGATGGGGCACATCGAGTTGAGCCGGGCCGCCGACCTGCTGGTCGTCGCCCCAGCCAGCGCCAACATGCTCGCCAAGATGGTCGCGGGCCTGGCCGACGACCTCGCCAGCACCGTCCTGCTCGCCACCGATAAGCCCGTGCTCGTCGCCCCGGCCATGAACGTCCGCATGTGGAGCCACGCCGCCACGCAGGCCAACCTCGCCACCCTCCGATCCCGCGGCATCCACGTCGTCGGCCCCGAGGAAGGCGCGATGGCCTGCAACGAATACGGCTACGGCCGCCTGTCCGAGCCGCCCGCCATCCTCGCCGCGGCCGAATCCCTGCTCAACCCGCCCCGCCCCCTCGCCGGGCGTCACGTCCTCGTCACCAGCGGCCCCACGCACGAGCCTATCGACCCGGTGCGCTACATCGCCAACCGCAGCAGCGGCCACCAGGGCCAGGCCATCGCGGGCGCCCTCGCGCAACGCGGCGCACGCGTCACCCTGGTGCAAGGCCCCGTCGCCCTCCCCGACCCGGCGGGCGTCGCCACCATCCACGTCCGCACCGCCGACGAGATGCTCGCCGCCTGCCGCTCCGCCCTCCCGGCCGACGCCGCCGTCTGCGCCGCCGCCGTTGCCGACTGGCGCGTCGAGGCCGCCCCGGGCAAACTCAAGAAAGCGCCCGGCGCCCCCCCGCCGGACTTGCATCTAAGCCCCAACCCCGACATCCTCGCTACGCTTTCGGCGTCTGGCCCGCACCGTCCCCGCCTCGTCGTCGGCTTCGCCGCCGAGACCGACGACGTGATCCTCCACGCCACCAAGAAGCGCGCCGGCAAAGGGTGCGACTGGATATTGGCCAACGACGTCCGCCCTGAGACCGGCATCATGGGCGGCTCCCACAACGAAGTGACCCTGATCACCGCCGACGGCGCCGAACCCTGGCCGCGCATGACCAAGTCCGAACTCGCGCTGCTGCTCGCCGACCGCATCGCCGCAACTCTCGCCCCGAAAGCCGCCCCATGAACATCGACA
Source organism: Acetobacteraceae bacterium (assembly GCA_965217935.1). Taxonomy (GTDB): domain Bacteria; phylum Pseudomonadota; class Alphaproteobacteria; order Acetobacterales; family Acetobacteraceae; genus JBBROS01. The sequence continues at coordinate 4,023,348 of OZ244581.1, forward strand.
ACGCCCGGCACTATTACGGCGAAGTCCTCCGCTCCTCCGCCGACCTCCGCACCGACGCCTGCTGCACCGCGACCCGCCCGCCGCCCTCGGTCCGCGCCGCCCTCGCCCGCGTCCACGACGAGGTGACATCCCGCTACTACGGCTGCGGCCTCGTCGCCCCGCAAGCCATCGAGGGCGCCCATATCCTCGACCTCGGCTCCGGCTCCGGCCAGGACGCCTTTATCCTGGCCCAGCTCGTCGGCGAACACGGCCGCGTCACCGGCATCGACGCCACCCCGGCGCAACTCGCCATCGCCAATCGCCATCTCGACTGGCACCGGGACCGCTTCGGCTACGCAAACTCCAACGTCCGCTTCATCGAAGGCGACATCCAGCAACTCGGCGCCCTCGGCCTGCCCGATGACAGCTTCGACGTCATCGTCTCCAACTGCGTCATCAACCTGGTGGCCGACAAGGCCGCCGTGTTCCAGGCCGCCCACCGCCTGCTCAAGCCCGGCGGCGAGCTCTATTTCTCCGACGTCTACGCCAACCGCCGCGTCCCCGAGGCCCTGCTCAGCGACCCAGTCCTGCACGGCGAATGCCTCGCCGGCGCGCTCTACTGGGGCGATTTCGACCGCCTCGCCAAAGCCGCCGGCTTCAACGACCCCCGGCTTGTCGCCGACCGCCCCCTCTCGATCGGGGACGCCGAAATCGCCGCCAAGCTCGCCGGCATCGAGTTCTTTTCCGCCACCTACCGCCTGTTCAAGCTCGACGGGCTTGAGCCGGCTTGCGAGGATTACGGCCAGGCCGTGCGCTACCGCGGCGCCGTGACAGGTTCCGAGCGCGTGTTCGAGCTGGACGCCCATCACGCCATCGAGGCCGGGCGCGTCTTCCCCGTGTGCGGCAATACCTAGAAGATGCTGACCGAGACGCGCTTCGCCCCGCATTTCGACGTGTTCGGCGATTTCAGCCGCCACTACGGCGTTTTTGCCGGCTGCGGCGTTGCGGCCCCGTTCGGCGCGCGGCAGCCGGGAAAAACGCCCGCATCCAGTTGCTGCTGACCCGCCCCGATGCAGGCGGTTTCAAGCGCTGGGGGTTGCAGGCCGGCATCAACACGGACGCGGGCGCGCCGAGGCCGCTTCCGGCGCGACCCTACTGCTTCGACACGTTCGGGACGCCTCGCATGAACGGCGGCACGAGCCTTGCTCGATGGCCTGATCCAGCCAACGGACCGGCGTGCCCGTGGGCATCGGACCACGGCGCCGCCCTCTGGCCCGCCATGCGCCCCGCGTCCCGGACAGCCGCGCCATCGCCGCGAGCGCCATGAATCCCCGCCGCATCTGGGGCATGATCTACCGCCATCTCTGCCTGCTGCGCCATTCAGGCCCCCGCGCGCTCGAACTGGTCTACTGGCCCACCTTGCAGATGTGCATCTGGGGCTTCACCACCAGCTATCTCGTCTCCCGCGGCGCCGGATCCGACCCGGCCGTCAGCAACGGCACAGCCGCCATCGCCATCGCCGGCGGCGCGCTGCTGGGCGGCGTGCTGCTTTGGGAGGTTACGCTACGCAGCCAGATGGGGGTCGCCATCACCTTTCTCGAGGAGCTCTGGTCCCGCAACCTGGGCCACATCTTTGTCTCCCCGCTCCGCCCCTGGGAGCTGATCGCCGCCCAGCTCGCCGTCTCATTCCTGCGCACCCTGATCGGCGTCCTGCCCGCCATCCTGCTTGCCTACCTGCTCTACGCCTTCGACCTGTTCCAGATCGGCCCCATCCTTATCCTGTTCTTCGCCAACCTGATGGTCATGGGCTGGTGGATCGCGCTGGCAGTCTGCAGCCTGATCCTGCGCCACGGCCTCGGCGCGGAAATGCTGGCCTGGTCCGTGACCTTCGGCCTCGCCCCGCTTTCCGCTGTGTTCTACCCGGTCAGCGTGCTGCCAGCCGCCATCCAGCCGGTGGCACTCGCGCTGCCCGCCACCCACGTGTTCGAAGGCATGAGGGCGGCCCTGCAAGGCACGGTCCGCTGGGACCACCTGCTTTACGCCGCGGTCCTGAACGTCCTTTGGGCGATCGGCGCCGCCGTTCTTTTTGCCTGGCAATTCCGCCGCGCCCGCACCAGCGGCGCGCTGCTCAACCTCGGAGAATAGATGGAAACCCGCTTCTGGCTCATCCGCCACGCCCTCGTGTCCGAGAACGAACGCGCCATGCTCTACGGCATCATGGACGTGCAGCTCTGCCCCGACACCCTGGTTGCCCAAGTTCCGCAATATACGGCACTGGCCGCCCGCCTGCCCCGCCCCGCCGTCTGGGCCTGCACGCCCCTCAGGCGCACCCGCCGCACCGCCGAGGCTATCTTCGCTGCCGGCTACCCGGCCCAGGAGCTGACCGTCATCCCCGGCCTGATCGAGCAGAACCTCGGCGACTACCAGGGCCTGCCGCACGCCGACCTTCCCGCGCGCCTGATGGCCCCCGCGCACCCGTTCTGGCCGCTCTCGGCCGACGAGCGCCCGCCCGGCGGGGAAAGCATGGAGGAGGTCGTCGCGCGCGTGGGCGAGACGATGGACGGTTTGGCCGAGGAATACGCCGGGAGGGATGTCGTCATCGTCAGCCATGGCGGCGCCATTCGCGCCGCCGTCGCCCATGCCATGCAGGTGGCGGCGCAAGCTGTCTTGCATCTCTCGATCCATAACATCTCGCTGACCCGGCTCGAACGGTTGCATGAGGGGTGGCGCGTGAGTTGCGTGAACGAATGGGCGGGTGTCTAATTCGACCACAAAGCAAGGCTTGGCTGCGTAATTCCCAACGGCATGCAACCATTGCAAGAACAGAAAATGTCAGGAACTATCCTGGGAAATGGCCCGATTTTGGGAATCTCGTAAAGCAAGCTTAAGGGAAGCCTTCATGTCTGAAGCGTTCGTGGGCAGGTGGAAATGGTTGGAACGGGCGAACATGGCTACGACCGTAGTCGTTGCATTCATACGTTTGGCGGCGCAATCATAGGATGGATAAGCTATGAGCTGGGGCAGAGAACACAAGCTCGAACCCTAAGCAGGCATTCGTAGCTTGTACCACGAATGCCTGCTTAGGAGTCTTTGAAGACGCATCATTTTTCGCGTTGTGACGGCGAGCCGTCCTGCGAAATGATGCTTAGACCGCTACATCGACGGAATGATAGAACAAGTGCCTGTAGCGCAGCGAGACCGTGTAGCCCCGGTTATTAATGTGGTGAAGCAAGCAGTCCATAATGCGATAGATGGGCAGACAAGTACACCTATGATGTCACAAACAGTTGAAGACTTGACAAACGCTATAAAAAGATGCACCAGCAGAACGCTACTCTGTCGGTAATAAAGCTACGTTTTGGTTATCAAAAGGGTCGACAGCACTGTTCTGTAATGATAAGCATTTGATTAGTTTCCGCGGCCATGACAAATCTTATTCGTCTGAAAAACATATTACGTCGGTAGATGGACAAGGATGGGCGATGGCAGCGGGCGACACGTGGCGTTTGCTGAGTGGATCAGTTGTCCGAGTCATGGAGGCGCACAGCGGGAACGCTATATTTACCGTAACTTGTAAGTAAATCTTTCGCGTTTCGGAGATAGGCCTCAAGCCTTTGTCTCGCCAGGCAGCTTTGTCGACGTGCTGTCGCATTGATTGCCAACGCCGCCCTTATGTCCCGGCAACCGCTCGTCCCGCCGCTCCCTGACAGGGGAAGAGGTTGGGACCGGCGGGCAGGCAACCGGTCGGCATGGGCCGGGCGCGGACGGAGATCATGATGCCGAGGATCAGGGAACAACCGCCAAAGGGGACGGTGACGTAGCTCCCAACTCCCATCAGCAGGTTAAGGCAGCTGATCCGGCGGAGGCCGCGGGCGGGAAAGAACGGTATCTAAGGGCCGAGCAACTGGCCGCCGTCGACGACGATGGTCTGGCCGGTGATCCAGCGGGCACGGCGGGAGGCGAGGAAGAGCACAACATCGGCGACTTCCTCGGGCGTGCCGAGGCGGCCGAACGGGATTTCGGCGAGGGTTGCGTCATAGAGGTCCGGGTCATCGGCGCGGCGCCGCTCCCATGTGCCGCCGGGGAACTCGATGGAGCCGGGGGCGACGGCGTTGACGCGGATGCCGCGGGCGGCGAGGGTGCGCGCCTGGCTGCCGGTATAGTGGATGACGGCGGCCTTGATGGCGCCGTAGGACATGCTGCGCTTTGTGGCGCGTATGGCGGAGATGGATGAGATGTTGACGATTGCGCTGCCGGAGGCGTGCTCCAGGGCAGGAAGGGCGGCCTCGGTGGCGCGGACAATGGCCATGAGATCGACGGCGACGGAGGCGGACCAGCTCTCTTCGTCGTTGCCGTGGCCGAAGCCGGAGGCGTTGTTGACGAGGACGTTGATGCCGCCGAGGGCTGACGCGGCTTCGGGGACGAAGCGGGCGATATCGTCGGCGCAGGCGAGGTCGGCCGGGGCGGCGTAGGCGGGGACGCCGAAGGCTTCGATCTCCTGGCGGGTCTCGTCGAGCGCTTTCTTGCCGCGGGCGCAGATGGCGACGGCGGCGCCGGCCTCGGCGAAGGCGAGGGCGGTGGAGCGGCCGATGCCGCGGCTGCCGCCCATGATGATGACCCGGCGTCCGGTGAATTCTGTCATGCGTCACGATACAAGACTGGCGCGGCGACGGGAAGGCTGCCGCCCCGGTTTGTTGGGTTGGGCGCGCCGGGTGATTGCGCTGCGGCCTCCCTCCGCTCGCCTAAGGGCAGCGTCGGCAATAAGTGAGGCAGCATGCCGACAAGACTGCCTGGCAAAATAAAGGCTTGAGGCGTTCGTTTGCCCGATCGATTCGTAGCGGTTACTTCCGAACGAGCCCTAGGAACCGTTCGGCGGCATAGGCGGCGACCGCCTGCTTAGGCCCCCATGCCCTCGGCGGCGCTGCGGCCGAGATCCGGATGCGCTTTGCACCAATGGCGCATCGTGCGGTCCGCGATCAGGCGCGGATCGGCGGTCCGTCATCGGGTTGCTTATGCCAATGCGGCTTGAGAAGCGCGCCGGGGCCGCGCTTCTGGGTGCGGGCGTATTGGCCGATGTCGTGGGTGGCTGTGAGAGCGCCGCGAGGGCCGTCGTCCTTGGCCTGGGTGACGCGCCCGAGATTGCGCTGCGCCATTGCCCCAATGAGCGCGCAGCCCCGCATCAGCAGCGGGCCGAGAGGGCAAGCGGCCAGCACGTTCTGGTCATCGTCGGCTTGTCAGAAGATATTATCCATCTCCCGAAGCATGATTCAAGAGTGGACGTGGCCGCGTCGGACGGGGTGCGTTACATCGATGTCAAATACTGACGCCAAAACAGAGGAGCCGCCCATGTGGCAACCCGCCGCCTCATATCCCGACCCGGCTGTCCAGGTTCTGCAGCCCTCGTTCTCGAACTACAGGCTGGCGTTGGCGGCTGTCGAGCGGTTGGCGACCGGATTGCGATGGGCGGAGGGGCCGGTTTGGTTCGGGGATGCCCGGCACCTGCTGGTCAGCGACATCCCGAACAACCGCATCGTGAAGTGGGATGAGCAGACGGGCGGCCTCAGCGACTTCCGCAGGCCGAGCGACTACGCCAACGGCAACGCGCGGGACCGGCAGGGGCGGCTGGTGACGTGCGAGCACGGCGGGCGGCGGGTCTCGCGAACCGAGCATGACGGGACGGTCGTCACCCTGATCGACCGGTTTGACGGCAAGCGGCTGAACTCGCCGAATGACGTGGTGGTGAAGTCGGACGGGACGATTTGGTTCACCGACCCGCCGTTCGGCTTGCTGGGCGACTACGAAGGCAACCGGGCGGAGCAGGAGCTGCCGGCAAACGTCTACCGGCTCGACCCGGCAACGGGGCGGGCGACGGTGCTCGATGGCGAGACGCCGGGGCCGAACGGGCTGGCGTTCTCGCCGGATGAGCGGACGCTCTACGTGGTGGCGAGCCGGGCCGAGCCACGGGAAATCCTGGCATTCGACGTGGTCGACGGCAAGCGGCTGGCGAACCGGCGCACGTTCATCGACGCGGGGCCAAGCGGGACGCCTGACGGCTTCCGGGTGGACGAGCATGGCAATCTGTGGTGCGGCTGGGGCATGGGATCGCCGGCGCTGGACGGGGTGATGGTGTTCGACCGGGGCGGGGAGGCGATCGGGCGGATCGCATTGCCGGAGCGGTGCGCCAATCTGTGCTTCGGCGGGCGGCGGCGCAACCGGCTGTTCATGGCGGCGAGCCAGTCGATCTATTCGCTGTTCGTCAATGTTCGGGGCTTGTAGCGAACGGGGCGCCAGTGAGGGTTTCAGAGATGTCCCATAGGCGGGCTTGGTCGGCGGGGCGGCTGGCTTGCGGGGAAACCCTGGATTTAGCCGGCTTGCCCCGGGTTTCGCCCCAGCAGCAGGGGCCGTAGTAGGCGCCCGGCCTGGCGGCCGGGTCGAGGGCGGCGAACAGGATGGGGCGGGCGCCGTCTTTCGCGGATTGGCCCAGCGCGTTGAAGCCGGCTTGCATCAGGTGGGCGAGCGGGCCTGGGCGGCCTTCGCCCGGTCCGTTGGCTACGATGCGGGTGGCGGACCAGCCGGGGTGGGCGGCGAAGCCCGTGACGCCCCAATCGTTCGCGGTGGAGCGCCGTTGCAGCTCGATCGCGAACATCAGCATGGCGAGCTTACTCTGCGCATAGGCGCCCCAGGGACTGTAGGCGGCTTCGCCCTGCAGGTCGTCGAACCGGATGGCGCCGCGGCGGTGGGCGAGGCTGCTGACACTGACGACGCGGCCGTCGCGCAGGCGGGGGAGAAGGCGGGCGGTGAGGGCGAAGTGGCCGAGATAGTTGACGCCGAACTGGCGCTCGAAGCCGTCCTCGGTGAGTTGCCGTTCGGGGAGGGCCATGACGCCGGCGTTGTTGACGAGGACGGCAACCGGCTGCTCGATGGCGGCGGCGAATTGCTGGATCGCGCCGAGGCTGCCGACATCGAGGAGTTGGAAGCGGGCGCGGGCGTTGGGAAGGAGTTTCTTCAGCCGGTCCAGGGCGCTTTGGCCGCGACGCGGATTGCGCCCGGTGAGCAGGACGTCGTGGCCGGCGTGGGCCAGGCCGAGGGCGGTCTCGTAACCGAGGCCGCCCGTGGCGCCGGTGACGATCGCGAGGCCGTCCGGCATCAGCAGTGCGGCGGTTGCAGGTTGAAGTCCTTCAACTTGCCGCTCATGACGAAATCGGTGAAGTCCATGTTGAGGTCGTCGGCGACGCTGTTGGACCAGTAGCGCATGCCGACCTCGTAGTCCGGGCTGCCGGCGGGCTTGTCCTTCTTGGTCGCCGAGGACGCGCGGTCGAAGAAGGCGATGCGGACGCGGCCGCTGGGCAGGGCGGCGAGGGCGGGGTCCGGCGCCGGGCCGGGCGGGTTCCAACTGATGATGGCGACCGAGCTGTCCTGGACGCCTTTGTCGCTGGTGCCGTCGAACACGGGCAGCGAGATGAACTTCTTGCCGGCCTCGGCGGCGGCGATGATGGCTTGCGTGTGGGCGGTGGGGAACAGCGTGCCTGCTGGAAGCGGCAAGTCCTTCTCTTCCGGGACCGTATAATGGATGGAGCCGCCGCCTCCGGGGCCGTCGAGCGTGGCTTCGCCCTCGGCCTGGTCGGTGAGGGCGGTGTCGGTCGTCTGACGCATCTTGAAGCGCATCTTGAGGCCGTCCTTGCTCTCCCAGGTGGCGTAGTCGCTGACGAGCTCGATGTCCTGCCCGTCGCGGTTGGTGATGGTCAGCGAGAGGCGCTGGCGGGTGGCCCAGCCGTCGCAGGCGTCGGTGAGTTCATAGGCCATGGCGCCCTTGGCGGCGCTGACGTTGTTGCCGCGGGCAGACTCCATGGTGAGCTCGTAGAGGGCGTGGTGCGCGGCGGGCGGGGGCGGCTCGGCGGCGAAGGCCGGGGCGGCGGCGAGGCCGAGCAAGGCGATGGCGAGGGGGCGCAGGCGCATGCGCGGTGTCTCCGGTTTGGTGTGGCTCAGCACATAGGCCCGCGCGCGTTTGCGCGCCAGACACAAGACACGCGCGCGTTTGCGCGCCAGACACAAGACACGCGCGCGGTTCGGCGCAAGGATCATGCAGTCTTCTTGACTGGCAGGTCCGGGCGGATATGGACCTCCTTGAGCCGGGCAGGCTCGACGGTGGAGGGCGCGCCCATCATCAGATCCTCGCCCTGCTGGTTCATCGGGAACAGGTTGACTTCGCGCAGGTTGGGCTCGTTGGCCAGCAGCATGACGATGCGGTCGATGCCGGCGGCCATGCCTCCGTGCGGGGGCGCGCCGTAGCGGAAGGCGTGGAGCATGCCGCCGAAGCGTTCCTCGACGGCGCTGGCCGGGTAGCCGGCGATCTCGAAGGCGCGCAGCATGATCTCGGCCTTGTGGTTGCGGATGGCGCCGCTGGCCATCTCGTAGCCGTTGCAGACGATGTCGTACTGGTAGGCGCCGATCTCGAGCGGGTCTTTCGTGTTGAGGCTTTCGAGTTCGCCTTGCGGCATGCTGAAGGGGTTGTGGCTGAAGTCGACCTGGCGGGTCTCCTCGTTCAGCTCGTACATCGGGAAATCGACGATCCAGCAGAAGCGGAAGGCGTTTTCCTCGATCAGGCCGAGGTCGGCGCCGAGGCGGGTGCGGACCTGGCCCGCGAACTTGGGAGCCTCGTCGCGCGGGCCTGCGGCGAAGAACACGGCGTCGTCGGGGCCTAGATCGCAGGCGGCGCGGATGGCTTCGAGGCGATCGGGTTCGAGGTTCTTGGCGATCGGGCCTTTCGCGCCGGATGGGTCGAAGGCGATGTAGCCGAGGCCGCCCGCGCCTTGCTCGCGCGCCCATTCGTTGAGCTTGTCGAAGAAGCCGCGGGGACGGGCGCCGGCGCCGGGGGCGGGGATGGCGCGGACGACGCCGCCCGAGGCGGCGATGCGGGCAAAGAGGCCGAAGCCGGAGTTGGCGAAAGCGTCGGTGACGTCGGCGATGCGAATCGGATTGCGGAGGTCGGGCTTATCGGTGCCGTATTCGAGCATGGCGGTGGCGAACGGGATACGGCGGAACGGGGCCGGGTCCACCGCGCGGCCGTTAGCGAATTCTTCAAAGATGCCGGCCATGATGGGCTCCATGGCGGCGAACACGTCGTCTTGAGTGACGAAGCTCATCTCGACGTCGAGCTGGTAGAACACGAGGGTGCGGTCGGCGCGTCCGGCCTCGTCGCGGAAGCAGGGGGCGATTTGGAAATAACGGTCGAAGCCGGCGACCATGCAGAGCTGCTTGAACTGCTGCGGGGCTTGCGGCAGGGCGTAGAACTTGCCGGGGTGCAGGCGTGCGGGAACGAGGAAGTCGCGCGCGCCCTCGGGGCTGCTGACGGTCAGGATCGGCGTTTGGAACTCGGTGAAGGCGGCGCCGACCATACGGCGGCGGAGGCTGTCGATGATCCGCGCGCGCAGGATCATGTTCTGATGCAGTTTGTCGCGCCGGAGGTCGAGATAGCGGTAACGCAGGCGCAGCTCCTCCGGGTAGGTGCTGTCGCCCGCGACCTGGAACGGCAGCACGTCCGCGGCGGACTGCACATCGAGGGCATCGACCTGAAGCTCGATCTCGCCGGTGGGCAGGCGCGGGTTGATGGTGCCCTCGCTGCGCGGGACGATCTGGCCGGTGACGGTGATGACGCTTTCGGGGCGCAGGCCGTCCGCGGCGTCGAACGCCGGGGCGCCCTGCGGCAGGACGCATTGGGTGATGCCGTAATGGTCGCGCAGGTCGATGAACAGAAGGCCGCCGTGGTCTCGCTTGCTGTGCACCCAGCCGGAGAGGCGGGCCGTCTGCCCGGCGTCGGTGGCGCGGAGCGCGCCGCAGGTGTGGGTGCGGTAGGCGTGCATGATCGGGCTTTCCTTGAGCGTCGCGCAAACAAACCGCGGCCATCCGGGGTGTCAAGCCAGGGGGCGTGGTTTCGGCATCTCTGTTTCCGTTCCCGCCCGCCCGTGTCATAAGCGGGTGATGTCCGCCTCCCAACGGGTTGCCAGGCCCGCAACGTCCTTCTCTGATCCCGTGCTGATCACAAACTCCGCCGATCTGGCGGCGCTCTGCGGACGGCTGCGGCAGGAGGCTTGGATCACCATCGATACCGAGTTCATGCGCGAGCGGACATACTATCCGGAGCTGTGCGTCGTTCAGCTCGCGGGCCAGCAGGATGTTGCGGTCGTGGACGCGCAGGCGCCCGGCATGGATCTCGCGCCGCTCGGCGAACTGCTGGCCGAGGAGGCGGTGCTGAAAGTGTTCCACGCGGCCCGGCAGGACGTTGAGATTTTCCTGGAATTGTTCGGCGCCGTGCCGAAGCCGCTGTTCGACACGCAGATCGCCGCGATGGTGGCCGGGTTCGGCGACCAGGTGGGGTACGACGCGCTGGTGCAGGCGTTGAGCGGCGGGCAGATCGACAAGGCGCACCGGTTCAGCGATTGGTCGGCGCGCCCGCTCTCGGCCAGCCAGCTCAGCTACGCCGCGGCCGATGTTACGCATCTGCGGACCGTATACGAGCGGCTGCGGGCGCGGCTGGAGCGGGATGGGCGGCTCGAATGGGTGGCGCAGGAGATGGCGGCGCTCGATAACCCGGCGACCTATCAGGCCGATCCCGAGACGATGTGGGAACGGCTGCGTCCCAAGACGAACAACCGCCGGATGCTCGGGATGCTGCGCGCGGCGGCGGCTTGGCGGGAGCGGGAGGCGCAGCGGGTCAACGTGCCGCGGCAACGGCTGGTGAAAGATGAAAGCCTGCTCGAGATCGCGGCGACGGCGCCGGCGACGGCCGAGGCGCTCTCGCGGGTGCGCGGGGTGACGCGCGGGTTCGCTGAGAACCGGAGCGGGGCCGGGTTGCTGGCGGCCTTGAAGGAGGCGGGGTCGCTGCCGGAATCGGCGATGCCGACGGCGCCCCGGGGCAAGGATGCGGCGCGGCCTTCGCCGGCGCTGGTGGCGTTGCTCAAGGTCCTGCTGGCGGCAAAGAGCGAGCAGCATCACGTGGCGCCGAAGCTGCTGGCCTCGTCCGACGAGCTTGACCGGCTGGCAAGCGAGGCGAAGGCGGACGTGCCGGCGCTGCAGGGATGGCGGCGCGAGGTGTTCGGTGCGGATGCCCTGGCGTTGAAGTCTGGGCAGATCACGCTCGGCGTGGACGGCAAGCGCATCAAGCTGGTCCGGGCGTAAATGGTCCGCTTGATGGCGCTGGCGCCGGCGGCGATGCTGCTGATGGCGCAGGCCGCTGCCCCGCCCGCGCCGGAGACCCCGCCGCCGAAGCCTCCCGCGCAGAAGGAGCTGATCTACAGCGGCGAGGCGTCGAGCATTCTCGGGCGCATGGCGGTTGGCCCGAACGCGAACGACATCGGCCGCATCGTGGATGTGCTGGTCGACGAGGCAGGCCAGCCGCGCGCGGCGGTGATCGACGTGGGCGGCTTCATGGGCATGGGCACGCGGCGGATCGCGGTCGCGTGGCGGGCCTTGCAGTTCACGCCATCGGATAAGGGCGGGACGGTGACGATCGACATGTCGATCGACCAGATCAAGGACACGCCGGAGTTTAAGCGGCAAGCTGGCCCGAGCGCGCCGCCGATCACGGTCGCGGCGCCGCCGGAGAAGGCGCCGGAGAAGGCGAACGCGATTAAGTGACCCATTTCGGCGGACTCGATGCGGAAACGTCGGTGAACTCCACGGCGGTTGCTGGCCAGACAGGCGCCGCGTCGAGCTATAGCCTCGATGCGTTCAACGCCCTCGTCGCGAGCGTGCAGACGGGGTTCGGGCCGTTCGTCGCCGTCTACCTGGCCTCCGAGGCCTGGACCCAAGGGCAGATCGGCGTGGCGCTGAGCGTCGGCACCGTGGCCTCGATGATCAGCCAGGTGCCCGGTGGGGCCGCGGTGGACGCTCTGCACAACAAGCGGCTCGCGGCCGGGGTGTCGTGCCTGGCCGTCGCGGCCAGCGCGTTGTTGCTCGCGGTGTGGCCGGTCTATCTGCCGGTGCTTGGAGCCGAGGTGCTGCACGGGTTCGCGAGCTGCATGCTGGGCCCGGCCATCGCGGCCATCAGCTTGCGGCTGGTCGGGCGGGCCGGCTTCGGCGAGCGGCTGGGCCGGAATGCCCGGTTTGCCGCCATCGGCAGCGGGGTGGCGGCAGGCGTGATGGGCGCGGTGGGCGCTTGGGTGAACGAGGCGGCGGTGTTCTACCTGACCGCGTTGCTGATGCTGCCGGCGCTCTGGGCGCTGGCGCGGGTCAGGCAGCCGGCCGCGGAGACCGAGGCGGCCGTGTCCGGCGTTGCGCCCACCGCGGGATGGCGCTTGATGCTCGACCGGCGGCTATTGGCGTTCGCGCTCTGCATCGGGCTGTTCAACCTCGGCAACGCGGCGGTGCTGCCCTTGGTCGGGGCCGACCTGACGCGGGTTTCGGGAAGCCGGGCGAGCCTGATCATCGCCGCTTGCATCGTGCTGCCGCAGGCAATCGTGGCGTTGATCTCGCCTTGGGTGGGCCGTTCGGCCGATGTCTGGGGCCGCCGGCCGTTGCTGCTGCTGGCGATGCTGGCGCTGCCGGTGCGGGCGGGAATGCTGGCGTTCGTGCGTGACCCGGCGCCGGTCGTGCTGGTGCAGATGCTGGACGGGGTGAGCGCCGCGGGGATCGGCGTGCTGCTGCCGCTGCTGGCTGCGGACCTGACGCGGGGGACGAACCGGTTCAATCTGTGCATGGGGATGCTTGGGCTGGCGGTTGGTCTCGGCGCGACGTTCAGCACGGCGTTGGCCGGGTTCGCGGCGGATGCGTTCGGGCCGCGCGCGGCGCTGCTTGGCTTGGCTGGCGTGGGGCTGCTGGCTGCCGCGGCGGTGCGGCTGGTTCCCGAGACGAAGCCGGTCCGGCCGGTTGCGGCAGGCGAAAGGGCTGCTGCCTGATGCGGGGCATCAATCAGGCCCAGCTCCGACGGCTGCGGCGGATGCCGCTCGTTTCGCCTCGGCTGTGGCTGCGGCGGACGGTGTTCTGGACCGGCGCCGTCCTGGTGAGCCTAGCCGCGATCGTGTTCGCCTCCGCGGCCGATGCGTCCGCCCACCTGTTCGAGGCTGTCATCGGCTGGAATGCCTGGATCGCCTTGGTCCTGTCGCCGCTTGGGCTGATGCTCTCGGTGCTGCTGACCCAGCGTTATTTCCCGGGCGCCCAGGGCAGCGGCGTGCCGCAGGTGATCGCCGCCCTGCACCTTTCGGACCCGGCGCAGATCTCCCGCGTGCTGTCGGCGCGGATCGCCGCCGGTAAGGTGCTTCTGACGCTGATCGGCCTGTTCTGCGGCGCGTCGATCGGACGCGAGGGGCCGACGGTGCAGGTGAGCGCCTCGATCATGCAGGGCTTGGGCGGGCTGTTGCGCCTCCCGCGGGTCGAGCTGAAGCGGGCGCTGGTGCTGGCGGGCGGGGCGGCGGGCATCTCGGCTGCGTTCAACACGCCGTTGGCCGGGATCGTGTTCGCCATCGAGGAACTGTCCCACTCGTTCGAGTCGCGGGCGAGCGGCACGGTGCTGGGAGCGGTGATCATCTCCGGCATGTGCACGTTGGCGTTGACGGGCAATTACACCTATTTCGGCCAATCCGCGGCGTCGCTCGATTTCGGGGTCGCCTGGATCGCGGTGCTGGTTTGCGGCATCGGCGGCGGCCTGCTTGGCGGCTGTTTCAGCTCCTTGCTGATCCGGGCGGCGGATGGGCTGCCGTTGATCGGGTCTTGGATCAAAAAGCACCCGCTGCTGTTCGCCGGGGCTTGCGGGTTGTGCATCGCGGCGCTGGGGCTGGCGTCCGGCGGACGACATACGGCACGGGGTACGAGCAGGCGCGCAAGATGGTTTCGGGCGAGGCCAGCCTGCCTTGGTACTTCTTCATCCTCAAGCTGCTGGCGACAGTTGCGTCATATCTGAGCGGGATACCGGGCGGGATCTTCGCGCCGTCGCTGTCCGTTGGCGCCGGGCTTGGGCATACGCTCTGGCTGCTGATGCCAGGCAGCCCGGTGGGGGCCTTGGTGCTGCTGGGGATGGTCGGTTATTTCTCGGGCGTCGTGCAGGCGCCGATCACGGCGGCGATCATCGTGATGGAAATGACCGAAAACCAGCAGATGACGATCCCGTTGCTGGGAGCCTCGCTGCTGGCTTATGGCACGTCGCGGCTGGTATGCCGGCGATCGCTTTACGGGGCCTTGGCGCTCCGGTTCCTGCGCACGCTGTAACAGACAGAATAGCCTCTGCCCAACGATATGGGGTTGGGCAGAGGCGGCGCGGCGTTACGCTGCTTGCGGCTCTTTTAGGCGGTCGCTGAACGTCTTGCGCAGCTTGGCGACCTTCGGCGTGATAACGGCGCGGCAATAGCCCGACCACGGGTTGCGGGCGAAATAATCCTGGTGCTCGTCCTCCGCGCGCCAGAATGTCTCAAGCGGCTTGATCTCGGTGACGATCGGGCGGCCCCAGACGCCGCTCTCGCCGATCTCGGCTTTCACCGCTTCCGCCGCCGCTGCCTGCTCGTCGCTCTCCACGAGGATGATGCTGCGGTATTGCGGACCGACATCGGCGCCCTGCTGGTCCGGGGTCGTCGGGTCGTGCATGGTGAAGAACACGCGCAGAATATCGGCGAAGTCGATCACCGCGGGATCGAACTCCAGTTGCACGACCTCCGCGTGACCTGTGCGCTTGCCGCAAACTTGTTCGTAGGTGGGGTTTTGCGTGGTTCCGCCCGCATAACCCGAGGTTGAGGACTTCACGCCCCTTAGAGCCAGGAACACGGGTTCCAGGCACCAAAAGCATCCGCCGCCGAGAGTTGCGCGTTCCGTTGCCATATTCGCCTCCAAGATTTGGTTGAGCGGATATGGTGGCGGCTATGAAGCCGTCAAAGGCCTGAGTGACCGAGCGCCGGGCTGGGATGGGTCAGGCGTGAGACGGCTTGTTTCAGGGTGCCCCAGGCAAAGGGCTTGCTGATGTATTCCTGCGTGCCCGGCGGCTGGGGACGGCCGCTGACGAGCAGCACGGGCAGTTCGGGCCAGCGCGCCTTGACCTCGTCGGTCAGCGCCAGGCCGTCCATGCCGGGCATGTTGATGTCGGCAATGACGAGATCGACCGGCCCTTCACGCATCAGGAACTCGAGGGCGGCAATGCCGTCCGCGGCTTCGTGAACGGTGTGGCCGGCGTCTGCCAGCATCCAGGCGGTGACTTCCCGGACAAGAACGTCGTCGTCCACCACGAGCACCGAAAGATGCGAGGCTGACGCTGCGGGAATGATGCGATCCTTCATCGATGCAAACTGGCGTAAAGACACTACCAAATCTCTGCCAACCTTAGAGCAATCTGGTGTTAGAGCAAAACTAATTTCGGCTGCGGCGGCCCGGCGCTGGTCAGGCCGGGCCGCACCCATTGCTTCGGCGCTGCCGATATCGTTACTAGCCCGTGGACTTTGCAAGGAAGCCTACGATGTCGCTGGTGTTAATTATTGTCCTCGTGGTGCTGCTGGCCGGTGGCGGCGGGTATGGCTGGCGTTCCGGCTATTATGGCGGCGGCGCCTTCGGCGGCGGGATCGGGATCATCGTCCTGATCGTGATCGTGCTGCTGCTCATGGGCCGGATCTAGCCGGCGCGGTTGGCGACGAGGTCGGTGACGACGCCTGGGTCAGCCAACGTGCTGGTGTCGCCCAGGCCGTCGGTTTCGTTGGCGGCGATCTTGCGCAGGATGCGGCGCATGATCTTGCCGGAGCGGGTTTTGGGCAGCCCCGGCGCCCATTGGATCGCATCGGGCGCGGCAATGGGGCCGATCTCCTTGCGCACCCAGGCGACCAGTTCCTTTTGCAAGGCATCGCTCGGGTCCTCGCCGGCAACCAGGGTGACGTAGGCGTAGATGCCTTGGCCCTTGATGTCGTGCGGGAAGCCGACGACGGCGGCTTCGGCGACTTTGGGATGGGCGACGAGGGCGCTCTCGACCTCGGCGGTGCCCATGCGGTGGCCGCTGACGTTGATCACGTCGTCGACGCGCCCGGTGATCCACCAGTAGCCTTCGGCGTCGCGGCGGGCGCCGTCGCCGGTGAAGTAGAGGCCGGGGAAGGTGCTGAAGTAGGTCTGGATGAAGCGGTCATGGTCGCGGTAAAGCGTACGCATCTGGCCGGGCCAGCTTCGGGCGATGCAGAGATTGCCTTCGGAGGGCCCTTCGAGGCGCTTGCCTTCGGCGTCCACCAGGACGGGTTCGATGCCGGGCAGGGGAAGAGTGGCGGAGCCGGGCTTGAGGGCGACGGCGCCGGGGGTTGCGGAGATGAGGATGCCGCCGGTCTCGGTTTGCCACCAGGTGTCGACGATCGGGCAACGGGCGTCGCCGACGACGTGGTGATACCAGGTCCATGCTTCGGGGTTGATCGGCTCGCCGACGGTGCCGAGCAGGCGCAGGCTGCTGCGCGAGCAGGCTTTGACCGGGGCGTCGCCCTCGCGCATCAGGGCGCGGATGGCGGTGGGGGCGGTGTAGAAGATGTTGACCTGGTGCTTGTCGACGATCTGCCACATGCGGCTGCTGTCGGGGTAGTTGGGCACGCCCTCGAACATCAGCGTGGTGGCGCCGTTGGCGAGGGGGCCGTACACGAGGTAGGTGTGGCCGGTGACCCAGCCGACGTCGGCGGTGCACCAGTAGACCTCGCCGGGACGGTAGTCGAACACGACCTGGTGGGTGAAGCTGGCCCAGACCATGTAGCCGCCGGTGGTGTGCAGGACGCCCTTCGGTTTGCCGGTGCTGCCGGAGGTGTAGAGGATGAAGAGCGGGTCCTCGGCGGCCATCGGTTCGGGCGGGCAGTCGGGCTCCGCGTTGCCGAGCAGGGCCGCCCAGTCGTGATCGCGCCCCTGCCGCATCGGAACGTCGGCGCCGGTGACGGCGACGACGAGGACGTGCTCGATGGTGGGGCAGGATGTCAGCGCGGCGTCGGCGTTCGCCTTCAGCGCGACCCGGCGGCCGCCGCGGCGGCCCTCGTCGGCGGTGATGAGCACGGTGCCGTCGCAGTCCTGGATGCGGTTGGCCAGGCTGTCCGGGGAGAAGCCGCCGAAGACGACCGCGTGGATCGCGCCGATGCGGGCGCAGGCGAGCATGGCGACGGCGGCCTCGATCACCATGGGCAGGTAGATGGTGACGCGGTCGCCCTTGCCGATGCCGAGACCCTTCATGGCGTTGGCGCAGCGGCAGACCTGCTCGTGCAGTTCGCGGTAGGTGACTGACTTCGATGCGCCGGGGTCGTCGCCTTCCCAGACGATGGCGACTTGGTCAGGGCGGGCCTGCAGATGGCGGTCAAGGCAGTTGGCCGATGCGTTCAGCGTGCCGTCCTCGAACCAGCGGATGCGGACGTCGCCGTTGAAATCGCCGGCCAGGGTCTTCGTCGGGGGCTCGATCCAGTCGATGCGATGGGCCATCCGGGACCAGAAGCTTGCCGGCTCGGCGGCGGCCTCGGCGGTCCACTCCCGGTGGCGCGCTTCGGTGAGGTAGGCGCCTTCGGCGATTTCGGGGCGGATCGGAATGAGGGTTTCGGACATGAGGCCTCCGGTCGGTCTTGTTGCGCCCGATATTACAGCCCGGCGTTCTCCGGCACCAGTATCAGGCCGTCCTCGATGGTGGCCGGCACGGCTTCCAGGAACTTGCCCTTGCAGGGGCCGCGGACGCAGCGGCCGGTCTCGACCTCGAACTCCGCGGCGTGGTTTGAGCAGAAGATGCGGCTGCGGTCCCTGGTGAGGAAGGCGTCGGGAGCGCCGTCGAGGGCTGCGCCGACGTGCGGGCAGACGTTGACGTAGACGTAGACGGCGGCGCCCTTGCGGATCGCGAACAGGCCGGTGAAGCTGCCGATCGCTGGGCCAAATCCCCGGGAGTGGCCGTCGGGCAGGTCCTCGATGCGGCAGAGCGTTCTCATGGGCGGCGTCTCGACATGGCGTTGATGTGCTCCCATTCGCCGGATGCAACAGGGGCGACGCTGAGGCGGGAGAAGCGGACGAGGGCCATGCCGGCGAGCGCGGGGTCGGATTTCACCTCGGCGAGCGAGATTGGGCGTTCGAGCGGCGCCACGGCTCTCACGTCGACGCAGAGCCAGTCGCCGGCCTCGGCGGTCGGGTCGGGGTAGGCCTCGCGGACGACCTCGACGATGCCGACGATCTGTTTGCCCACGTTGGAATGATAGAAGAAGGCGCGGTCGCCGCATGTCATGGCGGCGAGGTTGTTCTTGGCCTGATGGCTGCGGACGCCGGTCCACGGCTCGGCGCCGTTCGCGACCTGCTGGTCCCAACTGAAGGCATCGGGTTCGCTTTTGATCAGCCAATAGGCCATGTCAGTCGGCCGCGGCCCCGTCCTTGAACACGGTGCGGAAGCCGCGGATGAACGCGCTTTCGAACAGCCCGGCCTTGGCATAGGGGTCGGCGTCGGCGAACCCTTCGGCGGCGGCGCGGTCCTCGACATCGATGATCAGCAGGCTGCCGCAGGGGCGCCCGTCGTGGTCCAGGGTCGGCCCGCCATGAACGAGGCGGTCGGCGTAGGTGGTCAGGTAGGCGATATGGGCGGGGCGGGTGGCGAGGCGGAGGTCGAGGCTGCCGGGGCGGTCGGTGCAGACGATGGCGAACAGCATTAAGAGCGTTTCCCGTTGGTTGCACTGCACAGTAAGCGCGATCGTGGTGGGTTCAAAGCGTCAAAAGGCGTGCTATGTGTGCGGGGTGGACGCTCAAGCCCTGCCTGCCCGCCGTGCGCGGAATCTGCACCGGTTCGCCAATCCCGGGCGTTTCCTGCGCCTTGCGGCCGCGGTGCAGCCTTGGCTCACGTGGCCCGCGCTGCTGCTGCTGGCGGGCGGGCTGGTCTGGGGGCTGTTGTTGTCGCCGGCGGACTGGCAGCAGGGGGACAGCGTGCGGATCATGTATGTCCATGTGCCCTCCGCCTGGCTCGCCTCAGCCGGCTATGCGTCGCTGGCGTTGTGCGGGTTCGCCTCCTTGGTTTGGCGGCATCCGTTAGCGGATTTGGCGGCGTTCGAGATCGGGCCGGTCGGCGCGTGCTTCACCGCTTTGTGCCTCGCGACCGGAAGCCTTTGGGGCAAGCCGATGTGGGGCGCCTGGTGGGTCTGGGATGCGCGGCTGACAAGCGTCCTGGTGCTGTTCTTCCTGTATCTCGGGCATATCGCGCTGGTGCGGGCGTTCGATGACCCGGTGAGGGGCGCGCGGGCCGGGGCGGTGCTGGCGCTGGCCGGGGCGGTCAACCTGCCGGTGATCAAGTTCAGCGTCGATTGGTGGAACACGCTGCATCAGCCGAGCACGATCACGCTCACCAGCGCGCCGGGGATGCACGAGGACATGCTTCTGCCCCTGTTGGTCTGCACGCTCGGGTATACGTTGACCTTCGCCGCCATCGTGACGGCACGGCTGCGGACGGCGGTGATGGAGCGGCGGATACGCGGTTTGCTGATGGCGCAGGTGGAGCGGGCATGACGCATCTCCCTTATGTGGCGGCGACCTACGTGCTGGGGACGGGGGCGCCGCTCGTGCTGGCGGCGCTGGCCTGGCAGCGGCTGAGACAGGCGCGGCGGCGGCTCGCGGCGGTCGATCCGCGGATGGGGACCGGGTCATGACGCGCAAGAAGCGGCGGCTCTGGGTGGTGCTGGCATGCCTGACCGGGCTTGGCTCGGCGACGGCGCTCGGGCTGAATGCGTTCAGCGACAACCTGGTGTTCTTCGTGGCGCCGTCCGACCTGGCCGGTCATGCCGCCGGCCCGGCGCGGACGTTGCGGCTGGGAGGGCTGGTGGAGGCGGGAAGCGTCCACCGGGGCACGGATCACGGCAAGCCGGTGGCCCGATTCCGCATCACCGACGGACGGGCGGCGGTGAACGTCAGCTACTCCGGCATCTTGCCGGATTTGTTCCGCGAAGGGCAGGGCGCCGTCTCGTTGGGGATGCTGCAACCGGACGGATCGTTCCGGGCGTCGGAGGTGCTGGCCAAGCACGATGAGACCTATATGCCGAAGGACGTGGCGGACGCGCTGAAGAAGAGCGGGATGTGGCATCCAGAGGACGGGCCGCCGCCGCCGGCCGCGACGTGGAACACGCTTGAACCCGTGAGAAAGGCCGGCGGATGATCCCTGAACTCGGCCGTTTCGCGCTGGCTCTGGCCTGCGCCATCGCGTTGGCGCAGGCGGTGCTGCCGATCTGGGGCGCGCAACGGGGCGACGCGAGGCTGATGGCCACGGCGCCCGCCCTGGCGCTCGGGCACTTGCTGGCGCTCGGGGCCGCCGCCGGGGCGCTGGTCTGGGCCAGCGTCTCGGACGACTTCACCGTACTGAACGTGGCCGAGAACAGCCATACGCTGAAGCCGCTCCTGTATAAGATCACCGGAACCTGGGGCAACCACGAGGGCAGCATCCTGCTGTGGGGGCTGATCCTGGCGCTGTGCGGCGGCGCGGTCGCGGCCTTCGGGCGCGGGCTGCCGTCGGCGTTGCGCGCGCGCGTGATTGGAGTGCTGGGCGGCAGCTCGGTCGGCTTCCTGCTGTTCTGCCTGCTGGCAAGCGACCCGTTCAACCGCGTCTGGCCGCCGCCGGTCGAGGGGCGGGACATGAACCCGCTGCTGCAGGACCCCGGCCTCGCGTTCCACCCGCCGATCCTTTACGCGGGCTATGTGGGCTTCGCGGTGCCGTTCGCCTTCGCGATCGCGGCCTTGCTGGAGGGACGGATCGACGCCGCCTGGGGCCGCTGGGTGCGGCCCTGGACGTTGGCCAGCTGGTGCCTGCTGACTAGCGGCATCGCGCTCGGGTCGTGGTGGGCGTACTACGAACTGGGCTGGGGCGGGTTCTGGTTTTGGGACCCGGTGGAGAACGCGAGCCTGCTGCCCTGGCTGACCGGCACGGCCCTGCTGCATTCGGCAATCGTGGTGGAGAAGCGCGAGGCGCTCAAAGTCTGGACGGTGTTGCTGGCCATCGGCACGTTCTCGCTCAGCCTTTCGGGAACGTTCCTGGTGCGTTCGGGCATCCTCAACTCGGTGCACTCGTTCGCCAACGATCCGACGCGGGGGGTGTTCATCCTGGGCCTGCTCGGGATCGTGATCGGGGGCTCGCTGCTGCTGTTCGCGTTCCGGGCGCCGGTGCTGGCGGCGGGGGGACTGTTCGCGCCGTTATCGCGGGAAGGGGCGCTGGTGCTGAACAACGTGCTGCTGTGCAGCATCGCGGCGGTGGTGATCACCGGGACGATGTATCCGCTGGTGGCCGATTTCGTGTTCGACACCAAGATCTCTGTCGGCGCGCCGTTCTTCAACGCGACGGTGCTGCCGTTGGCGATCCCGGTGTTCGGCGCGATGGTGGTGGCCCCCGGCCTTGCCTGGAAGCGGGCGCAGATCGGGCCGGCATTGCTGCGGCTCTGGTGGGCGGCGCTGGCCGCGCTCGTCGTCGGCACGGTCGCGGCATTGGGGCCGGCGCGGGCGTTGCCCTCGCTCGCGTTCGCCGCGGCGGCGTGGCTGATCCTGGGGTCGTTCGCCGAGATCGTGGAGCGGACGCGGCTGTTCCGCATTCCGCTGCATCACAGCCTGGCCCGCCTCGGCGGCCTCCGCCTGTCGGTGTTTGGGACGACGCTGGGCCATGCGGGCATGGGCGTGCTGGTGGCGGGGGTCGCGGGCATGTCGCTGGCGACGCAGGACGTGGTGTTGCTGAAACCCGGGCAGAGCGCCGATGCGGCGGGCTATACCTGGACGCTGGAGGGAGTGCGCGACCAGGCCGGGCCGAACTATACGGCGCGGGTCGCTACCTTGCGGGTCAGCCGCGATGGGGAGACCGTCGTGGTCATGCACCCGGCGCGGCGGGCGTTTCCGGTGCAGGGCATGACGACGACGGAGGCCTCGATCTACACGACCGGGTTCGCCGACCTCTACGGGGTGCTGGGCGAGGAGCGCGATGGCGCGGCGTTGATGCGGCTGCACTACAACCCCCTGGCGCCCTGGATCTGGATCGGAGCGCTGATCATGGGCTCGGGCGGCCTGCTGTCGCTGCTCGACCGGCGGACGCGGGTGGGCGCTCCGGCGCGGGCGCGGGTGCGGCCCGGCTCGGCGGTGGCCTAGATGATCGACCGCCGCCGCGCGTTGTTGCTGGCGCCGTTCGGGGTAGCCGTCGTGGCAGGGGCCGGGTTCTGGACCGTGCTGGGGCGGATGCGGGAGGGGCGATTCGATCCGCATGACGTGCCGAGCCAGTTGATCGGCAAGACACCGCCGGATTTCAGCTTGCCGGGCTTGGGCGAGGGGGCAGGGTTTACGGCTGCGGACCTGCACGCGGTGAAGCGGCCGATGCTGGTCAACTTCTTCGCGAGCTGGTGCGTGCCGTGCGTGATCGAGGCGCCGGAGCTGATGGCGTTGTCGAAGGAGGGCCTGCCGATCTGGGGGGTCGCTTACAAGGACACCGTGCCGGCAGCGGAGGGGTTCTTGGCCAAGCATGGCGATCCTTACGCGCGGGTCGCGGCTGACAAGCCCGGTCAGGTAGCGATCGACTGGGGGGTTTACGGGGTGCCGGAGAGCTACCTGCTCGATGCAGGTGGGGTCGTGCGGTGGCGGATGGCCGGGCCGATCACGCGCGAGATCGCCGCCGACCAGTTACGCCCGTTGCTGAAGGCGATGGCGTGAGGCAAGTCCTTCCGCTGTTGCTGGTCCTGGCCTCGCTGGGGGCCACCCCCGCCTGGGCGATCAGCGACCCGGCGGAAATGCTGAAGAACCCGGCGCTCGAGGCCCGTGCCGAAACGGTGGGGCGGCAATTGCGGTGCCTGGTGTGCCAGAACGAGAGCATCGAGGACAGCAATGCGGGACTTGCGAAAGACCTGCGGCAGAAGGTGCGGTCGCGGATCGCGGCCGGGGATACGAATGCCCAAGCGATCGATTGGGTGGTGGCGCGCTACGGCGACTTCGTGCGGCTGCGCCCGCCGGTGAACGGGGTGACGGCCCTGCTTTGGGCGTCGCCGGTGTTGGCCGTGGGCGCGGGCCTCGGCGTGGTCGCCTGGTCGCGCCGGCGACGGGCCGGGCCGCCGCCGCCGTTGACCGACGCGGAGCGGGCGCGGCTGGCCGAACTGACCGGGCGGTAGGCGCCCCGCATGATCTGGTTTGCGATCGGCTTGCTGGCCGTGGCGGCGCTGGCGCCGCTGATGGCGGTTCTGGAACGAAACAACTCCGCCCGCGGAGCGCAGGCGCTGGCCATGTCGCTGCACCGGACGCAGCTGGCCGAGCTGGACCGGGACTTGGGCGAAGGGCGGATTCTGCCGGCTGAACACGAGACGGCGGTGCTCGAAGTGCAACGGCGGCTGCTCGCGGCGGCGGAGCGGCCCGAACGCGCGGTGCGGACCGGGTCTCGCGCGCCCTTGATCGCGGCCTTGCTGCTGGTGCCGGTGGCGGCAGTCGGGCTGTATATGGTCGGCGGCTCGCCGGGTATGCCGTCCGTGCTGGCCGGGAGCCGGGACGCGCGGCAGAACCGGTTCGTAGAGGAGGCGGCGCTGATCGCCCAGCTTCGCGAGCGGCTGGCAGCGCTGGACCCGAAGACGGATCAGGCGCGGCAGGGCTACGTGCTGCTGGGCAACGTGGAGGCCTCGCGCGGGAATGCGGCGGCGGCGGCGCAGGCGTGGCGGGTGGCGCTGGCCGACAAGTTCGATCCGGTGCTGGCGGTGCGGACGGCCGAGGCGTCGATCCGGGCCGAAGGCACGCTGTCAAGCCAATCGGAAGGGCTGTTGCGCCGAGCATTGGCGGCGGCGCCGGCGGACGCGCCCTGGCGCCCGGCGGTGGAGGACATGCTGAAGCAGGCAACGCCTTGATGCGTCATTCCACGCCCGACCGAGGGCCATTGCGGTCCGGCAGGGGTTTTTGAATTTTGGATCGGCGGCGTTACGGCCTATAAGGCTGGCATTCTGTAAGCAGAGTAGTGGGCCGGCTAAGCGTCATTTCACGGGACGGCTCGCCATCGCGACGCGAAAAATGGAGCGTTTTCAAAGGCGTCTAGGCAGGCATTCGCGGCGCAAGCCATGAATGCCTGCTGAGACTGCGGACCGAGGGATTGCGTTATGAATAGATCGCCACGCCGGCGCGTGCTCATCCTTTGCGGTGCTTTGGCGGCCTCCGGCTGCGCGGGGCGCAGCGATCACCCTCCGGTGCCGCCCAATTTCACCGAGCAAGTGCCGGCGCCGCCCGATTCGCAATCCGTGCTGATCTGGCGCCCGGGCCATTTCGACTGGGACGGCAGAGCCTATGCGTGGGTCCGCGGGGAATGGGTCGAGCGGGGTCCGACAAGCGGTCTTTGGCAGGACGGCTACTGGAGAGAGACCGGGCGCGGTTCGGTGTGGGTGCCGGCGCATTGGCTGTGACGGCCGCCCCGGAACGCGAAGCGCCGCCGCTTAGGGCCCGCTCGGAAACAAGCGCAAGAGTCGATCGGGGGAACAAGCCCTAAAGCCTTGGTTTTACCAGGCAGCTTTGTCGGCGTGCTACCGCGCTTATTGCCGATGCTGCCATTAATCCTTCGATTTGCCGTCCTTATCCTGGTCGCTTGCCCCGGGGGTGTCCTGGGATTTCGTTTGCTGGCTCTGTTGCGCGGAAGGCTTGGATTGCGGCGGCGCAACCGGAGCGGGCGCGGCAGCCGGCGGTTGCTCCTGTTTATCCTTGTTCAGTTCGATGATGAACGGCTGGGCCAAGGCGGGCGCGGCGGCTGACAAGGCGAGCACGGCGAGCAGGATCGGTTTCATTGAGCACTCCTTCAGGGGGACATGGCCGCAAGCCATTCCGGTCATCGGTTGAGGCGGAACACCCGGTTTCCGGCAGCGTCGGTGGTGAATGTTCCGACAATGGGCGGATTGAGGCGTGGCTGCCGCAGGTCGGCGCTTGGCGGAACGCTCGCTGGCGGAGGTTGATAGGCTGCCGTGGACTGATCGATTGCGTAAGGGTCATCCCAGGCCTCCGCCGGGCTCTCCGGCGGCTGCGGCCGGGGCGCCGGGACGGCGCGCGTCTGCCTGCGCGGCGGCGGCGGCTCCGGTTGCTGCGGAGCGGCAGCGGAGAGGTCCTGTTGCGCGGTGGGCGGCGGCGGCGGCGGCGGAACTGGGATGCCGTCGATTTCTTCGAGATTAGTGGCGTCGGCCGCGGGCGCCGCAGGCGGCGTGGCGTCGGCCGGCACTAACGGAGCAGCGGGCAACGGCGGGATCGCCGCCTGAGGGGTCGCATCCCGGCTGGAAGACGGCTCGGCGCTCGGGGCTGGATCGGGTTGCGCAGGCGATGCGGGCGGCGTGCCGGGCAGCGGATTGGCCGGCGGCGCAAGCGCTGTCGGAGACGATGGCTCGGGCGGCGGGGAGAGGCGTGCGCCGGACCAAAAGTCCAAAGCCAAGAGGCTGATGACGATGCCGGCCGCGAACGCCGCGGCGGCGATGCCCCATTGACGCGGCCGGCTGGGTTCGGCCGGTTTCGTGGCGGCGGATGCGGCGTAAAGCGGCTCGGGCGGCGCGACCGGGGCCGGCCGATGCACCCGGAGCGGTTCGGCTGGCGGCGCCGGCGGCGGCGCGAGGACGGGCGTCTCCATTGCCGGTTGCGGTGGCGGTTCCGTGCCGTGTCCGGTCCTGACCCGCGCGCGGGCTGCGGGCACGTTCTGCTCGTCCAGCACGTCGAACAGCTCTTGGCTGCCGGCCAGGATCAGCGAGAGCGGAGATTGCTCGCGCTTGACCAGCTTGAGGTAATCGAGCGCGTTGCGGTCCAATGCCTGCGCGTCGCTGACCAGGAGGGCGATACGGTCGCAGCTCTGGTCCAGTTGAGTGAGCGCGCGGTAGCCCTTGGTTTGAACATCGGCGCCGCGGCCGGGCACGCCCGAATGTCCGGCGATCTGGCCGACCAGCGATGAGAGGGTCAGGCTGCGCGCGGCGCCAGGCGTCGCGCGCAGCACGCGCGTCCGCGTGTCGGCGAGGCGGCCGGCGGCTTCGTCCAGCATGTCGCGCCCGTGGCCGTCCTCGACGGCGAGGGCGACGTCCGCGCCGGCCTGGATCTGGTTAAGCAGATATGACCCGGCCTGCGCCGGCGTAACCGGCAACGCGATCTTGCGGAAATCAGCCCTGGCGTTCGAAGACGTTGGGATAAAATTCATGCCGAGTCACGTCGCTAATTATTGAGGCGAATGTCTGGCGAGACGTTTAGCACATTTTCGCGCATTGACACCCGTTGACGGCGCGGCGTCGGCGCCGCTCATGCGGGTGCCGCCGGACCTGTCCCGAGATAGGTGCGCATCACCCGCTCGTCGGCGGCCAAGTCGGCGCTGGGGCCTTCGAGCGTCATGCGTCCGGTTTCGAGCAGGTAGGCGCGGTCGGAGACGCGCAGCGCGGCGCGGGCGTTCTGCTCAACCAGCAGCACGGCGCAGCCGCTTGCGCGCAGCCCGGCGACGATGCGGAAGATGTCCTGGACGATGAGCGGGGCAAGGCCGAGGCTGGGTTCATCGAGCATCAGCAGGCCGGGGCGGGACATCAGGGCGCGGCCCATCGCGAGCATCTGGCGCTCGCCGCCGCTCAGCGTGCCGGCGTGCTGGCGGCGGCGTTCCAGCAGCCGGGGGAACAGGGCATAGACCTCCTCGATGGCCGCCTTCGCCGCGGCCCTCCCCCGGCCGCGCAAGCGGAAGCCGCCGAGGCGGAGGTTGTCCTCGACGCTCAGCGAGCCGAACAGCTCGCGTTTCTCAGGCACGAGGCAGAGGCCGGCGCGCACGCGGTCCTCGATGGACAAAGGGCCAAGGTCTTGCCCGGCGAAGCGCAGCCGGCCGCGGCCCGGGTGGACGCCCATGACGGCGTTGAGCAGGGTCGTCTTGCCAGCGCCGTTGGGGCCGATCACGGTGACGATCTCTCCCGGCGCGATGGCGAGGCAGGCGTCGTGCACCGCGCCGATGCCGCCGTAGGCGACGCTGAGCGCATCGACCGAGAGCAGGGTCAAGCCGGGGCGCCGAGATAGGCTTCGATGACGGCCGGATCGGCGCGGACGCTGGCGGCAGGCCCTTCGGCGAGCTTGGCCCCGAATTCCATGACCACGAGCCGGTCGGCGAGGCCCATGACGAAGTCCATGTCGTGCTCGACGAGCAGGACGGTGACGCCGTCGTCGCGGAGGCGGCGCAGCAGGGCGGCGAGACCCTGCTTTTCGGCAAGGCGAAGCCCGGCGGCGGGTTCGTCGAGCAGGAGCAGGGCCGGGTCGAGGCAGAGGGCGCGGGCGATCTCGGCGACGCGCTGCTGGCCGAGGGCGAGGCTGTCGGCAGGCCGCCAGGACTCGACGGAAAGGCCGACGCGGGCGAGTTGGGCGGCGGCTTCGGCAAACAGCGCCCGTTCCTCGGCGCGGTCCAGCCGGCACAGGGCGGATAAGGCGCCGGCCCGCCCGCGCAGGTGCGCGCCGATGGCGACGTTCTCGATCACGGACATGCCGGGAACCAGCTTGACGTGCTGGAAGCTGCGGGCGAGCCCAAGGCGGGCCATGCGCTGCGGGGTGGCGCGGCGGAGGTCGTGGCCGAGGATGCGGACCCGCCCCGCGGTAGGGCGGGCGGCGCCGGTGAGGAGGTCGAAGGTCGTGCTCTTGCCGGCGCCGTTGGGTCCGATCAGGCCGACGATCTCCCGGGCGTCCACGTGGAGGGACAGGCCGTCGACGGCGACGAGGCCGCCGAACGCCTTGCGCAGCCCGGCGGCTTGCAGGACCGGCGCGCCCGGCTCCGGCAGCGCCCGGCGCGGGAGGCGCGCGCCGCCGGACAGCGGTCTCGGGCGCGAGGCGGCGCGCCGGCGGATCAGGGGCCAAAGCCCGTCCGGTGCGGTTTGCAGCACCAGGACGAGCAGGGCGCCGAAGACGATGGTCTCGTAGCTGCCGGCGTGGCCGAACAGCCGGGGCAGGAGGTTCTGCAGCTGGTCGTTGACGATGGTGACGAGGCCGGCGCCGAGGAGCGCGCCCGGAAGCGCTGCCGGGCCGCCGACGACCGCCATCAGGAGGTACTCGATGCTGGCGTTGAGGCTGAAGGGCGTCGGGTTCACGCTGCGCTGCATGTGCGCGTAGAGCCAGCCGGCCAGCCCGGCCAGGACGGCGGCGTAGGCGAAGGCCAACATGCGCGCCAGGGCCAGGTTGACGCCGAAGCTGGCGGCCGCGGCGCCGCCCCCTCGCAGGGCGCGGATGGCCCGGCCGGGGCGGCTGTCGAGCAGGTTGCGGGTGAGCAGCAGAACGGCGCCGACGGCGATCCAGATGACGACGAAGTAGGACCGGCTGGAGGTCAGCTCCAATTGGCCGAGCTGGAGCGGGGGGATGCCGGAGATGCCGTCGTTGCGGCCGAACAGGTCGAGGTTGGCGAACACGTAGTAGAGGCTGACGGACCAGGCGATGGTGCCGAGCGCGAGGTAGTGGCCGGACAGGCGCAGGGTGATCGCGCCGATCAGGACCGCCGCGATGCCGCTGGCGAGCAGCGCGCAGGGCAGCGTAAGCCAGGGGGACCAGCCGGGCTGGGTGGTGAGGATGGCGGTGACGTAGGCGCCGAAGCCCATGAAGGTGGCCTGGCCGAAGGAGGTCATGCCGCCGTAGCCGGTGAGCACGACGAGGCCGATGGCGACGATGGAGGCGATGCCGGCGTAGTTGGCCAGCGTCAGCCAGAAGCTGGGGACGGGGAGGAGAGGAAGGCACAGCCAGGCGAGCAGGAGGGCCGGGGGGACGAAGCGGGTCATTCCTCCTCCGCTGGGCCGCGCAGCGAGCGCCAGAGCAGGACGGGGATGATGACGGTGAACACGATGACCTCCTTGAAGGCGCTCGCGTAGAAGCTGGACAGGCTTTCGACGCAGCCGACCAGGAGGGCGGCGAGGGCGGCCAGCGGGTAGCTGACCAGGCCGCCGATGATGGCGGCGACGAAGCCCTTGAGGCCGATCAGGAAGCCGCCGTCGTAGTAGACGGTGGTGAGCGGGGCGATGAGGATGCCGGAGAGGGCGCCGACCGCGCCGGCCATGAGGAACGCGATGCGCCCGGCAAGGGCCGTGCCGATGCCCACGAGGCGGGCGCCGAGGCGGTTGACGGCGGTGGCCTGCAGCGCCTTGCCGGACAGGGTGAAGTTGAAGAACAGGGCGAGCGCGGACATCAGCGCGATGGTCACGCCGACGATCCAGACCGCTTGGCCCTGGACCATCATGGCGCCGAGCATGAGCCGGGCGTCGGAGAAGCCGGGCGCGCGGAACCCTTCCGGGCCGAAGATGACGAGGCCGAGGCCGACCAGGGCCAAATGGACGCCGACGCTGGCGATGAGCAGGACCAGGACGGAGGCCTCGGCGAGCGGCTGGAAGGCGATGCGGTAGAGGTAAGGGGCCATCGGGGTGACGATGGCGAGGGTGAGAAGGGCGGAAGCGATGACGCCGGGCTTGGCCGGGGCGGCAAGGACGGTGAGGAGGGCAATGGCGACCGGCGGCGCCAGGGTCTCGGCGGCGAGGGCCAGGACCCCGCGAGCGCGCAGCGTGCGGCGGGCGGCAAGCAGCCCGGCTATGAATGCGCCGCCGCCCAGGGCGCACAGAAGCCAGATGCTGCCCGGAGTGCGTGCGTCGTTGAGCGCGGCATAGGTCAGGGCGCCGTAGGCGACGATCTCGCCTTGAGGGATAAAGATAACGCGGGTGACGGTGAACGCCAGCACCAGGGAGAGGGCGAGCAAGGCGTAAACGGCGCCGTTGACGACGCCGTCTTGCAACAGGATCAAAAGGATCTGCGCGTCCATACGACTCGTCAGACGCGGGGGCGTTGGATCAGGGCAGGAGCTTCCAGCCGCCGTCTTTCACCGTGACCATGACCCGGGCGCGGTCGTCGAAGCCGTTGTGGTTCTCGGGGGACATGGTGGCGATGCCATGGGTCAGGACGACGCCGTGCTCGTTCTCGAGCGCGTCGCGCAGCGCGGCGCGGAAGCCCTGCGTGCCGGGCTTGGCGGCTTTGAGGGCGACGGGGATGGCGGTTTCAAGCAGGATGGCGGCGTCCTGCATGTGGGCGCCGAAGTTGTTGACGGCGCCGGGACCGTACTTGGCGTCGTACTCCTGCTTGTATGTCATGCCGGCCGCCTTCAGCGGGTTGCTGTCGGGCAGCTGCTCGGCGACCAGGACGGGGCCGGAGGGCAGGATGACGCCTTCCGCGTCCTTGCCGGCCACGCGCAGGAAGTCGGCGTTGGCGACGCCGTGGGTCTGGTAATACTGCCCGGCGTAGCCGCGCTCGTGCAGCGCCCTTTGCGGCAGCGCGGCGGGAGTGCCGGCCCCGGCGATCAGCACCGCGTCCGGACGGGCGGCGATCAGTTTCAGCGCCTGGCCGGTGACGGACGTATCGCTGCGGGCGTAGCGCTCGGTGGCGACCAGCTTGATGCCTTTCGCCTTGAAGGCGCGGGTCGCCTCGGTCAGCCAGCCGTCGCCGTAGGCGTCGTTGAAGCCGATGAAGCCGACGGTTTTGACGCCGCGCTTGGACATGGCGTCGGCGATGGCGTCGGCCATGAGGCTGTCGTTCTGCGGCACCTTGAACACCCAGCGCTTCTGCTCGTCCATCGGCTCGATGATCTTGGAACTGGCGGCGAGCGAGATCATCGGCGTCCGCTTCTCGGCGGCGACGCCGATCATGGCCAGTGAGGCGGGGGTGGTGCTGCTGCCGACGATGGCGTCGACGTGGTCCTCCTCGCTCAGCTTGCGCGCGTTGGCGACGGCGCGGGTGCTGTCCGCGCCGTCGTCGAGCACGATCCAATCGAGCTTTTCGCCGTCAAGCTCCGTGGGCAGGAGGGCGACGGTGTTGCGCTGCGGCACGCCGAGGCTGGCGGCGGGGCCGGTGGCGGAGATGGTGACGCCGATTTTGACGTCGGCGCGGGCCGTGGCCGGGGCTAGGGTGGTGGCTGTGGCGGTGGCGGCGATGAGAAGGATCAGCAGGCGCCGTCGCATCGGGTGTTTCCTCGGTTTCTTGTGTGTGGGAGTGGTATGGCCGGGCCGCGGGGCGTGTCAAGGAATCGCGAGCAGAGGGAGAACGGGATGGAGCGGATGACGACGGCACAGGCCGTGGTGGCGACGCTGGAGCGGCACGGGGTCGGGATGGTGTTCGGGGTGCCGGGCATCCATATCGATCCACTGCTGGATGCGATCCACGGGTCCGGGGTGCGGATGCTCCATGCCCGGCATGAGCAGACCGGGGCCTACATGGCGCTCGGCGCGGCGCTGGCGACCGGGCGGGCGCAGGCGTTCGCCGCGGTGCCGGGGCCGGGGATGCTGAACACGGCGGCGGCGCTGCTGACGGCCTGGGGCATGGATGCGCCGGTGCTGGGGCTGATCGGCCAGATCCCGGCCCATGCGATCGACCGGGGGTATGGCCATCTGCATGAGATCCCGGATCAGCTCGGCCTGTTGCGGCACCTGACCAAGCACGCGGCGCGGATCTCCGGGCCGCATGAGGCGAGCGCGCAGGTGGCCAACGCGATCTGCCTCGCCTTATCGGGGCGGCGGCGTCCGGTTGCGGTGGAGTGCGCCATCGACGTCTGGGGACAAAGCGGCCCGGCCCCGGTCATAGGGCCGATCCCGCCCGTGATGCCGCCGGTGGACGTGCAGGCGGTGGAGCAGGTTGCGCGGACGCTGGCCAGGTCGCGGCGACCAATGATCGTGGTCGGCGGCGGGGCGCAGGATGCCGCCCCCGAGGTGCGCCTGCTGGCGGAGATGCTGGAAGCGCCGGTGATCTCGTACCGGCGTGGGCGGGGCGTGATGCCGAGCAGCCATCGGCTGGCGTGCCCGTTCCCTATAGGGCATCGGCTGTGGGAGACGGCGGACGTCGTGTTCGGGATCGGCACGCGGCTCTACGCGGAGCAGAGCCAGTGGGGGGTGGACGCCGGGCTGCAGGTGCTGCGGCTCGACGTGGACGCGGAGGAGCCTGGGCGCTACCGGCTGCCCGCCGCGGCAATCGTGGCCGATGCGGCGGCGGGCCTACGGACCTTGCTGGATCGGCTGCCGGCGTATCTGGACCGGCGGGAGTCCCGGGAGGACGAGCTTGCCGGTCATCGGGCCTGGCTTGCCGAGCGGCTGGGGCGGCTGGAGCCGCAGATGGGCTTCCTGCGGGCGATGCGGGCGGCGTTGCCGGATGACGGGATGCTGGTGGATGAGGTGACGCAGGTCGGGTTCGCGGCCCGGCTGGCGTTTCCCGTGGACGCGCCGCGGCGGTTCTTCTCCGGGTATCAGGACAACCTCGGCTACGGCTACGGGACGGCGCTGGGTGTGGCCGCGGCCATGCCGGGGCGGGCGGTGCTGAGCATCGCCGGAGATGGCGGGTTCGGGTATCAGGCGTTCGAGCTGGCGACGGCCAAGCGGCATGGGTTGGCGGTGGTCGTGGTGGTGTTCGACGACGGGGCGTTCGGCAACGTGAAGCGGATCCAGCAGCAGGCGTTCGGCGGGCGGGAGATCGCGAACGACCTGGCCAACCCGGATTTCGTGCGGTTCGCCGAGAGCTTCGGCGTGGCGGCGTATCGGGCGGAAACGGCGGAGGCGCTGGAGGAGCGGCTACGGGAGGCGTTCGCGCTGGGCGAGCCGGCGCTGGTGCATGTGCCGGCCGGGCCGATGCCGAGCATCTGGGATTTGATCGCGATGCCGCGGGTTCGGGGCGGGGTGGGGCGGCCGGCGATGCCCTGAGCCGGCCGCCAGTTGCTGCGGTTTGATCGAGCTGTCAGTGCTGATGCGCGCCGTGGTCCATACCGGGCATTGACGGCGCTGGAGCGGCGTCAGGTCCGGGTTTGGCCATGCCGGCGTGGTTCATGCCTTCCATGCCGGGGATGGTTGCCGGGTCGATGGTGATGGTGTCCGGGTTGCCTTTGTATTGGGCGATCATGGAGCGCATCAGGGCGATCTCCTGGGTCTGGTCACGGTCGATGTCGATGTTCATCAGGCCGAGGAAGCCGTTCTGGGCGGCCGGGTTGGCGTGGTAGGAGCGGGCCATCTCGACGGCTGCTTGGTGGTGCATGATCATGCCTTTGGCGAACGCCACGTCGCGGGCGCTGACCGGGGCTTTGCCGTTCGACAGGCCGTTGAGCAGGCTTGGCATCGGGCTGCGGAGGAAGCGGGTGCGTTGGGCGAGGCCTTCGCCCGCGGCGGCTTGCAGCCTGAGCTTGGCGAAGCCGAGATTGATCTCGACGGGCGGCTGGCGGAGCTTGGCGTCGACGGCGTCGAGCAGGGCGATCTCGAAGGTCTGATTTCGGATGATGCTTTGAGCCAGGGCGCGGAGGACGGGGCTGCTGGATTGCGGGTCGGCGAGGTAGTCGCGGCTCATGGTCAGGGCGCCGGCGTGGTGGGGGCGCATGCCTTCGACGTAGTCGCGGTCGGCTTTGAGGGCTGCCGGGTTGGCGGGGATGAACCAGGTGGTTTCGGGCGGGCCGGCGGTGTCCTGGGTGTAGTCGCCCTCGATGGCGGCCCAGGCGGGGGCGGCGTTCAAGGCGATGAGGCAGACGGCCGCGAAGGCAGCGGCCCGCTTGGATGTTGGGTGCATGGTTTGTCGTCCCTTGATGTGCCGGCGTTCAAGGCGCCGGCATGGATTGCGTGCGAAGGGTTTGCTTCAGGCGCGCCGGGGCGGGGGAAGGTCGGGACGGGTCTGCCGGCCGGGGTGGAGAGCGGAGGGCGCGAGGGAATGCCGCAACGCCATGGCCGGCGAGACCGATAGGGTCGCGTGCGCGGTGGCGAGCAACGGGGCGGCTGGGCTGGCGCAGAGGTGGGTCATGGCGCAGGGCGCATGGGACTGCGGGGCGCCGGGGCCTGGCGCGTGATCGGCTTGCGCCACAGCTTCGCAGCCCGATCCGTGCTGGCTGCACGTATGTGCCGGCACTGGAGAGACGCCCCACACGGCGAGAAGCGCCAGGATGCCGAGGAGCACGGTCCAGACTGAGCGAGGGTAGGGCATTACTGACCTTTAATCTTTCGAGTATGGTCATCGGCGTTGCGTGGCACAAGCCCGGCAAGCGCCGCCCTTTGCCTGCCGCGCGTCTTCGGCCACACTCCGGCGATGCACATCGAGCGGACCCAAGTCGGCATCCTCGGCGGCGGCCCGGCGGGGTTGCTGCTGTCGCACCTCCTGGCCGGGGCGGGCATCGGCAGCGTCGTGCTGGAAAGCCGCAGCCGCGCGCGGCTCGAGACCCAGGTGCGTGCCGGGGTGCTGGAGCAGGGAACGCGGGACCTGCTCGTGCAATCCGGCGTGGGGGCGCGGATGCAGGCGCAGGGACTGCGGCATGAGGGCTGCCTGCTGCGCTTCGGCGGCGAGGCGCGGCGGATCGACTTCGCCAAGCTGACCGGCAAGGCGGTGACGGTCTATGGCCAGCATGAGGTGGTGCGGGATTTGATCGCCGCGCGGCTGGATGCCGGCGGAGACCTGCGGTTCGAGGCCGAGGCGACGAGGCTCGACGAGTTGCGGGACGGTCCGGTGGTCTATTTCACCCAGCATGGGGTCGAGCGGCGCCTGGACTGCGCGGTCGTCGCTGGGTGCGACGGCTTCCACGGCATCGCGCGGCAGGCGATGGCCGGGCTGCAGACGTTCGAGCGCGTGTATCCGTTCGGCTGGCTGGGCATCCTGGCAGAGATGCCGCCGGCCTCTGACGAGCTGGTCTACGCCAACCACGAGGACGGGTTCGCGCTGCTGAGCATGCGCAGCCCGGACGTCAGCCGAATGTACCTGCAATGCGCGCCGGACGAGGACCCGGCTGCATGGAGCGCGGACCGGGTCTGGCAGGCCTTGTCGACAAGGCTCGGGATCGATCTCGCTGGCGCGCCGATCCTGCAGCAAGGGGTGACGGCGATGCGAAGCTTCGTGGCCGAGCCGATGCGGCAGGGGCGGCTGTTCCTGGCCGGGGACTCGGCGCACATCGTGCCGCCGACGGGGGCGAAGGGGATGAACCTGGCGGTGGGCGATGTCGCCGTGCTGTCGCGGGCGCTGGAACGCTGGTTCGCGACGGGCGACGAGGCCGGGCTTGAGGGCTATTCGGAGCGGTGCCTGCGCCGTATTTGGGCGGTGCAGCGGTTCAGTTGGTGGATGACGAGCATGTTGCACCAGTTCCCGGAGGCAAGCGCGTTCGAGCGGCGGGTGCAGATGGCGGAGCTGGACTACGTGACCGGGTCGGAGGCCGCGGCGGCGACGCTGGCGGAGAACTACGTCGGGTTGCCCTTTTAGCCCGCCCAGACGGGCGCGCGCTTCTCCAAGAAGGCATCGATGCCCTCGGCGGCGTCTTGCTCGGCCATGTTGCGGACCATGACCTCGGAGGCATAGGCGTAGGCATCGGCGAGCGGCATCTCGGCCTGGGCGTAGAAGGCGGGCTTGCCGATGGCGAGCACGGCGCGGCTCTTGCCGGCGATACGCCCGGCGAGGCTGCGGACGGCGTCGTCGAGCGCCTCGTCCGGGACGGCGCGGTTGATCAAGCCGAACCGGGCCGCGTCCTCGGCGCTGATAAGCTCCCCGGTCAGCAGCATCTCCATCGCCGCCTTGCGTCCGACGGCGCGCGAGAGGGCAACCATTGGGGTGGAGCAGAACAGGCCGATGTTGACGCCCGGGGTGGCGAAACGGGCAGAGGCCGCGGCGATGGCAAGATCGCAGGTGGCGACGAGCTGGCAGCCGGCGGCGGTCGCTACGCCGTGGACGCGGGCGATCACGGGCACGCGCAGCGCCGTGATGCGCTGCATCAGGCGGCTGCATTGGGCGAACAGGGCCTGGTGCGATGCCTGCCCGGCGGCGCGGACCTCTTTCAAGTCGTGCCCGGCGCAGAAGGCTGGCCCGGCCCCGGCGATGACCGCGACGCGGATGGCACGGTCGCGCTCGATGGCGTCCAGCGCGCGTTCCAGCTCGGTCATCAGGGCGACGGAGAGCGCGTTGCGGGCGGCCGGGCGGTTGAGGGTGAGCCAGGCGATCCCGGCGTCGTCTTGCCTGAGGACCAGGGCAGTGTCGTGGTGCATCGGTCGGTTCCACTCCGAAAATAAGCCAGCGCAAGGCTGCGCGAAGATAATGGCCGAGGGCCGCGGTGTCGAACGCGCCCGAAGCCGCTGTCGTTGCGGCCAGCTTTGTTCGCCTGTCGCAGGCAACGATCGCCCATGCCGCGCGTCAAGCCTCCAACGGAGAGTGCCGCGTATGAGCCAAGACAGTGCGGCGGCCCGGCCGCGGGCGGCGATGCTTGCAGCGCTTTGCGTCTGCGTCGTGCTGGCGCTCACGCCCTGGTTCTCGGCGGCGGCGGTGCTGCCGCAGCTTCGGGCGCAATGGGGGCTGTCGCCCTCGATGTCGGCTTGGCTGACGATCTCGGTGCAGCTCGGGTTCGTGCTGGGGGCCGTGGGGTCGGCGGCGGCGAACGTGGCCGACCGGGTGTCGTCGCGGCAGTTGATGGCGGTTTGCTGCCTGGGGGCTGGGGCGGCGAACTTGGGGCTGCTGGCCGTGCCGGGGGCCTGGGGGGCGTTGGGGCTGCGGCTTCTGACCGGATGCTTCCTGGCGGGCGTGTATCCTCCGGCATTGAAGCTGATCGCGACCTGGTTTCAAGCCGGGCGGGGGCTGGCGCTGGGAAGCGTGATCGGGGCGCTGACCTTGGGGTCGGCGATGCCGCATCTGGCCAATGCGCTCGGGGGCGCCGATTGGCGGGCGGTGATCGTCGCGGCCACGGCGGCGACGGCGCTGGCGGCGGCGGGAATGCTGCTGGTCCTGCGCGACGGGCCTTTTCCGTTCCCGCGGGCCTCGTTCGAGCCGGGGCAGTTGCGCCGGGCCTTGCTCCGCCGGCCCGTGCTGCTCGCGACCGGAGGCTATTTGGGCCATATGTGGGAGCTGTATGCCATGTGGAGTTGGCTGCTGGTCTACGCGCGCGGGGTGCTGGGAACGGAGGGACGCGCGGCGTCGGTGCTGACCTTCTTCGCCATCGCGGCCGGGGCGCCGGCTTGCGTCCTGGCGGGGGCGGCGGCGGACTGGCTGGGGCGGACGCGCACGACCATCGGCCTGATGGGGCTGTCGGGGGCGTGCGCGGCCGGGATCGGGGTCTCGTACGGCGGGCCGGCTTGGCTGTTCGTGCTGTTGAGCCTGGTTTGGGGGGCGGCGGCGGTGGCCGACTCGGCGCAGTTCTCGGCGGCGGTCACCGAGGTTGCGGACCCGCGCTACGTGGGCACGGCGCTGACGGCGCAGCTCGGCCTGGGCTTCGCGCTGACCGCGGTGACGATCTGGCTGCTGCCGTTGCTGGCGCAGGAGCTGGGGAGCTGGCGCTGGGTGTTCCTGGCGCTGGCGCCGGGGCCGGTGCTGGGGAGCGTGTCGATGGCGGCGCTGCGGCGGCTGCCAGAGGCGCGCCTGCTGGCGGGAGGGCGGCGGTGATGCAGGTTTCGCGAGGGGCGCCCTGATGCCGGTCTTCATCTGCAAGGCGTGCGGCACGTCATATCCGGACGCGGCAGGACCGCCGGAGCGCTGCCCGGTCTGCGAGGAGGAGCGGCAGTTCGTGCCGTCCTCGGGCCAGGCCTGGATCACGCGGGCGGCATTGGCGGGCACGCACCGCAACGCCTGGCAGTGGCATGAGCCGGGGCTGATGAGCGTGCAGACGGCGCCCGCGTTCGCGATCAACCAGCGCGCGTTCCTGCTGCAGACGCCGCACGGCAACCTGCTGTGGGACTGCATCGCCCTGCTCGACCCGGCGACGCAGGCGCTGGTGCAAGGACTGGGCGGGCTGGCGGCCATCGCGGTCTCGCATCCGCACTACTACACGACGATGCAGGATTGGGCGGAGGCGTTCGGGGCGCCGGTCTATCTTCATGCGGCGGACCGCGAATGGGTGATGCGCCCGTCCGCGTCGCTGCGGTTCTGGCAAGGGGAGGCGCTGGAGGTGCTGCCGTCGCTGACGCTGGTGCGGGCGGGGGGGCATTTCGCCGGCGGCACGGTGCTGCACTGGCCGGGGCAGGATGGGGCCGGGGCGCTGCTGGCGGGAGACATCGTGCAGGTGGCGCCGGGCGCGCGGCGGGTCTCGTTCATGTGGAGCTACCCGAACATGATGCCGTTGCCAGCCAAGGAGGTCGGACGGCTCGTGCAGCGGCTCGCGCCGTGGCGGTATGAGCGGATCTATGGCGCTTTCGCCGGGCAGGAGGTGGCGCGGGACGGGCCGGGCATCGTCGCGCGTTCGGCGGCGCGCTACGTGGACCTGCTGGAAGGCGGGTAGCGGCCCGGGCGTCGTTCGGGCCGTGGTGGGGGGCCGTGGCGGGGGGCCGGGGCGGGGGGCCGGGACAGCGGGCGGGCCGCAAGCCGCTGCCCTGATGGGCACGTCAGCCGGCGGCGCCCTTCGGCTTGCCTGCCGCCCAGGTTGCGATGGCCTGGGCGACGGGTTTGCCAGGCCCTTGGGGTTCGCTCCAGATGCGGACATCGTAGGTCAGCAGGGTTCGCCCGGCGCGCAGCGGCACGGCTTCGGCGATCAGCGGGCTGGCAAGCGCGGGGCGAAGGAAGTTGATCTGCAGGCTGGTCGTCACGTCCTCGTCCTGTTGGCGCAGCGCAAGGGTGAGCGCGTAGGTCGCGACATCGGCCATCGCGAACAGCACGGGTCCGGCGACGGAACCGCCAGGGCGCAGCAGCCGCGCGTCGGCATGCAGCCGGACGCGCGCTTGGGCCTGGCTGGCCGCGACGATCTCGATGCCGAGCAGGGCAGCGACGGGCAGATGCTCGGCCACGTGCGACCGGATGGCGTCCAGGGTCCAGCTTGGGCTGATCATCGGCGCGTTCGTGGCACGGGCGCGGGCGGTGTCAAGCGCCGAGCGCGGCGTGCAGGCGGCCCCAGGCCGGTTCGCCGGGCGGCAGGCCGAAGCGGAGCCAGGCCGGGTGGCGGTCGAAACTGCGGACCAGGATGCCGGCTTCGCCCAGGCGGCGCGCGAGGCCGGCGGCATCGGGCGTCTCGGCAAGGCGGAACAGGCTCGTGCCGCCGACGACGCCGAGCCCCGCGGCCCGGAGCAGGGCGTCGAGACGCGATGCGGCGGCCCCTGCGGCGGCTGCCGCGCCGAGCTGCCATCGCGTGTCGGCCAGCGCCTCGGCGCCGATCAGGGCGGCGGGGCCGCTGATGCGCCACGGACCGAGCGCGCCGCGGATGCGGGCGGCAAGCTCAGGGGCGGCGAGGGCGAAACCCAGGCGAAGCCCGGCGAGGCCGTAAGGCTTGCCGAAGGAGCGGAGCACGATCAAGCCGGGTATCGGCAGGCAGGGCGCAAGCGACAGGCCCGGCTCGAAATCCGCGAAGGCTTCGTCGACGATGAGCGTGTCGAGCCGCCGGGCGAGGGCGCCGAGGGTGGACGGAAGCTGGCGCGCGCCGGTGGGGTTGTTGGGGTTGCAAAGCACGGCGGCCCTCGATGCGTTCCGGGCGTCCCCTGGTTGAATGTCGTGCACCAGGGCGCCCCCGTCGCGCCAGGCGGCGGCGTGTTCGGCATAGGTGGGGGCGGGGATGGCGATGCCGGCCTGGGGCAGCAGGCGGGGGAGGAGCTGGATCAGCGCCTGGCTGCCCGGCGCGGCCACGGCCATGGCCGGGTCGCCCACCCCGTATGCGGCGGCGGCGGCGGTCTCGAGCGCTTGGATGGTCTCCGGTTCGGGCAGGCGGCGCCAGGCGTCGGGCGGAGGCGGGGTGAACGGGTAGGCGTCGGGGTTGATGCCGGTGGAGAGGTCAAGGAACGGTTCGGGGGCGTTCGGGTAGCGGCGCCGGGCCTGGAGCAGCCGGCCGCCGTGCGGGAGGGTTGGCATGGCGGGCGGTTACCACGCGAACGGCCGGGTTGGGAGGCCGGATCGCGGCGGCATTCGGCCCGGTGCGATGGCTTGCCGCCCGCGCGTCGCCCCCGCTCGGTCACTTCTGAACAATTGCGCTTGCCTGCCCGGGCGCCCACGTCCTGTGTAAGTCTATTTCTATTACCGGCCAGCGAGAGCATCGCGCGCTCCCGTCATTTCATGCGGGAGGGCCTATGCCCGGCACTGTTTGTCCGATCCGAAACCGATTGCTGCGATTGGCGCCGGCTGCGGAGCTGGAGGCCTTGCAGGCGCTGTTCGAGCGCGGACCGCTCGCCTTGGACGAGATCGTCGTGGCAGCGAACCGGCCGGTCGAGCACGTGCATTTCGTCGAGAGCGGGACCGTCTCGATGATCACGGTGATGGACGACTGGACTCAGATCGAGGTGGGCCTGGTGGGGCCGGAGGGGTTCGTGGGCCTGCCCGCGCTGCTCGGGTCGCCGACGTCGCCGCTCGAGGGGCTGGTGCAGGTCGGGGGCGAAAGCTTGCGCATGGCGGCCGGGGTGTTCCTGGAGGCGCTGGCGGGGCTGCCGGGGTTGCGGGGCCTGTTGCTGCGCTACGTGGACGCCTTCCACGTTCAGGTGTCGCAATCGGCGGCCTGCAATGTCCGGCACAACATCGAGCAGCGGCTGGCGCGCTGGATGCTGATGGCGCACGACCGGAGCGACAAGGATTCGTTCGCGATGACGCAGGAATTCTTGTCGCACATGCTGGGGGTGCAGCGCCCCGGCGTGACGCTTGCGCTCGGGACCCTGCGGCGGGCCGGGCTGATCCGGCAGGAGCGGGGGCAGCTCACGGTGCTGGACCGGCCCGGGCTCGAAGCGGCGGCTTGCGAGTGCTACGCGACGGTGCAGCAACGGTTCGAATGGCTGATGCGGCCGGGCGGGGAGCGTTCGACGTCGAACTGACAGGTGCGGGGGGGGGGGGGGGATAAGAATCGTAAAAGTTAGTGGGCTTTCAGGACGTGTTTCATGAACGCTTTTGCCGAGTCAATTTCAAACGGTGACCACTCCAATGTGATCCGGTTGCAGTCGTTGATCGAGGAATGCCGTGCCGAGCTGCGGCAGGAGAAAAGGACGGTGCGGCGGGCCGGCGGGAATGGGTTGGAACGGCGATTGGAAGAGGTGACGCTGCGGCTGGAGTCCGCCGTGGACGCCTTGGCGCGCGCGGTGCAAGGCCAGGCGAACGGAGCCGTGGCGGACGTGCTGGCGCGAGAGGCGGACCACCGGATCAAGAACAACCTGCAGACGGTGATAGCGCTCCTGCACCAGCAGGGGGAGCGGGCGGACTCGGAGGCGGTGCGCGAGGCGCTGCAGGCGGCAGCCGCGCGGGTGCAGGCGATCACGAGCCTGCATGAGTCGCTATATGGGGCGTCGAACGTGGTCGGCCTGGCGCCGCAGATCGACCTTGGGCACTACCTCCCCAGCCTGTGCGCGGCGTTGGCCGAGGCGGTGCGGGCGGAGGGCGAGCGGCGGGAGGTCCTGGCCGACATCGACGCGCTGCTGGTCTCGCCGAAGCGGGCGCAATCGCTGGGGCTGATCGTGACCGAGCTAGCGACGAACGCGTTGCGCCACGCGTTCGTGCCGGGACGCGCAGGCACGGTTTGGGTCAGCGGACGAGCGGGTTCGGGAGGCAGCTATGAGATCGTTGTCCGGGACGACGGGCGGGGCTTGCCGGCCGAATTCGACCTTCGGGCGCGTGGTTCGGGGCTGGGGCTGCGGGTGGTCAGCGTGCTGGTTGACCAGGTGCAGGGGAGACTGCGCGTCGATGGACAGGCCGGCGCGCGATTCCGGCTGACCTTGCCGCGGGAGTGATCTCCTAAGCATCATTCCGCGGGACGGCTCGCCGTCGCGACGCGAAGAGCGATGCGTCCGCTTGGGCCGCAATGCCGCCGAGCCAGATCGTTCCTTTGTGTTAACAAATGTCCTTGCCTTCGGCCCGATCTTCTGTGAAACGGTATGCAACGGAAGATGACTGGGCGTGGCACGCCCGTGAGGAGACGTTGATGGCGGATGGGACAGCCGGGATAATCGGTTCGGATCGGAGCATTCTCGGGCGTGCGCGGACGGTGGCGCAGCCGGGGTTCAATCGGTGGCTCGTGCCGCCCTGCGCGCTGGCGATCCATCTGTGCATCGGCATGGCATACGGGTTCTCGGTGTTCTGGCTGCCGCTGACGCGCTCGATCGGCATCACCGACAGCGTGAAGGCCCCGGCGGATACGGGGATGCTGACGATGCTGTTCACCACGGCCTACGACTGGCGGGTCTCCGACGTGACGGTGTTGTATACGCTGTTCTTCGTCTTCCTCGGCTCGGCTGCGGCGGTCTGGGGCGGCTGGCTGGAACGGGCGGGGCCGCGCAAGGCTGGCGTTTACTCGGCGTTCTGCTGGTGCGGCGGACTTGCTGTGACGGCGATCGGCGTTACCATTCACCAATTGTGGCTCATGTGGCTGGGCGCGGGCGTGCTGGGCGGGATCGGCCTCGGCTTGGCGTACATCTCGCCGGTATCCACCTTGATCA
Source organism: Acetobacteraceae bacterium (assembly GCA_965217935.1). Taxonomy (GTDB): domain Bacteria; phylum Pseudomonadota; class Alphaproteobacteria; order Acetobacterales; family Acetobacteraceae; genus JBBROS01. The sequence goes on from OZ244581.1 coordinate 4,065,542, forward strand.
AATGGTTTCCGGACCGGCGCGGGATGGCGACGGGCATGGCGATCATGGGGTTCGGCGGCGGGGCGCTGATCGGCGCGCCGCTGGCGCAGATGCTGATGGCGTATTTCCGCGGGCCGGCGTCCGTGGGGGTCGCGCCAACCTTGCTGGTGCTGGCCGCGATCTACTTCGTGTTCATGATCGCGGGTTCGTTTGGCTATCGCGTCCCGCCGGCGGATTGGAAACCGGAAGGATGGACGGCGCCGGCCGCGGCAAAGGGGATGATCACGTCGCGGAACGTGCATTTGCAGGACGCGCACAAGACGCCGCAATTCTGGTTGATCTGGCTGGTGCTGACGCTGAACGTGTCGGCGGGCATCGGCGTGATCTCGGTGGCATCGCCGATGTTGCAGGAGATTTTTGCCGGCCAACTGATCGGCTTGCCTGGCGTGGCGTTCGCGCAGCTCGATATCGGGCAGAAGGGCCAGGTGGCGGCGGTGGCGGCCGGCTTCGTGGGGCTGCTCTCGCTGTTCAACATCGCCGGGCGGTTCTTCTGGGCGTCGATCTCGGACAAGATCGGGCGCAAGGCGACCTACGCGACGTTCTTCCTGTTGGGGATCGCGCTTTACGCCGGCTCGCCGCTGGTGGCGCATGCTGGGCTGGTGGCGCTGTTCGTGCTGTTCATGGGCGTTATCCTGTCGATGTACGGCGGCGGCTTCGCGACGGTGCCGGCCTACCTGGCCGACATGTTCGGGACGCAGTATGTGGGGGCGATCCACGGGCGGCTGCTGACGGCATGGTCCACGGCGGGGATCATCGGCCCGGTGGTGATTACGCAGATTCGGCAGGCGCAGTTGTCGGCGGGGGTGCCGCAGCAACTGGTGTATGACCGCACGCTGTATATCCTGGCCGGGTTCCTGGCAGTGGGCTTCGTCTGCAACCTGCTGATCCGCCCGGTGGCGGAGCGCTGGTACATGCGGGAATCGACCCCGGTGCCGGGCATGGAAGCGGGGGCCGGCGGGTCGTTCGGCATCGGACGCGGGGGACTAAGCGCCGCGGCGCTGCTGGCCTGGGCAGCGGTGGGACTCCCGATCCTCTGGGGCGTTTGGATCACGCTGCAGAAGGCCGTGGCGTTGTTCCAGTAGCATGAGCGCGGTCGCAATCATCGGTCTCGGCAACATGGGCCTGCCGATGGCGGCGAACCTGGTGCGGGCCGGGCGCCGGGTCCGTGGCTTCGATCTGGCGCAGGCCGGGCGGGATGGCCTGGCGGCGGCGGGCGGCGAGGCCGCTGACAGCGTGGCAGCAGCCGTGCAGGGCGCCGAAACCGTGCTGCTGATGCTGCCGGCTGGCAAGCACGTGCGGACCGTGCTGACCGAGCCGGGCGGGGTGTTCGAGGCGGCTGCAGCGGGGACGCTGATCATCGACAGCTCGACCATCGACGTGGCGACCGCCCGGGAGATGGCGGCCGAGGCGGACCGGCGGGGATTCCTGTTCCTGGACGCTCCGGTCTCGGGCGGCACGACGGGGGCGGCGGCCGGGACGCTGACCTTCATGGCGGGCGGCAGCGAGGCGGCGTTCGCGGCGGCAGGGCCGGTGTTGCGGGATATGGGACGCAACATCGTCCATGCGGGGGAGGCCGGGGCCGGGCAGGCGGCGAAGGTCTGCAACAACCTGATCCTCGGCATCACGATGATCGGGGTGTCGGAGGGGTTCGCGCTGGCGGAGAAGCTGGGGCTGTCCGCGCAGGCGCTGTTCGACATCGCCAGCACGTCGTCCGGGTCCTGCTGGTCGCTGAACTCCTATTGCCCGGCGCCGGGGCCGGTGCCCGCGGCGCCGTCCAACCGGGATTACGCGGCCGGGTTCGCCGTCGCCTTGATGCTGAAGGACCTGGGGCTGGCGGCGGATGCGGCGGCGGCGACCGGGGCCGGGTCGGTGCTCGGCGCCGCGGCGCGCGACGCCTACGCGCGGCTGGCGGCCGACGGATTGGGGGAGAAGGATTTCTCGGTGGTGGCCCGTGCGCTGCTGGAGGGCCGGTTCGGGGCCTGAACGCCACGACGCCCGCTGGCGCCGAATATCAGCCGGATCGGCGCGCCGAGGATTGACCGGCAGCGAACTACACAGGATCGTGAAGCCCAGGGGCGTCGCCTTGCGCGGTCCCATCCAGCAATTTGCGCGTTCGGGTTCAAACGTACGACCGCATAGACGTCCTCATGGGCTGGCGCGGCCGCGGGATCAGGAGGTTCAGGCTGGATGCAGGAGCGGGTTTTGGTGACGGGGGGCGCCGGGTTCATCGGCTGCCATCTGGTGCAAATGCTGCTGGAGCAGGGCTACCAAGTCCGGGTGTTGGACAGCATGATCGACCAGGTCCACCGCAACGCGCTAAGCCGCAACCCGGCATTGGACCAAGCCGAGCTGATCCGGGCCGACGTGCGCGACCTGGACCGGGTCTCGGCCGCGCTCACGGGGGTGGACAGCGTCGTTCACCTCGCGGCCGAAGTGGGGGTGGGCCAGAGCATGTACGCGATCGACCGCTACGTGTCGGTCAATGACGGCGGAACGGCGGCGCTGTTCCAGGCGCTGATCGACCGGCCGGTGCGCCGCGTCGTCGTGGCGAGCAGCATGAGCGTCTATGGCGAGGGGCTTTACCGCACGGCTTCGGGAGAGACGCTGGACGACGTGCAGCGTCCGACCGCGCGCGCGGGGGCCGGGTGGGACCCGATGGGGCCGGATGGCAGGGCGCTGACGCCGGTGGCAACGCCGGAATGGAAGCGGACGAACGTGGGATCGGTCTACGCGCTGACCAAGTACGTGCAGGAGCGGCTCACCCTGACGGTGGCGCCTGCCTACGGGATGGAGGGGGTGGCGCTGCGGCTGTTCAACGCCTACGGGCCGGGCCAGGCGTTGTCGAACCCCTATACCGGCGTGCTGGCGATCTTCGCCTCGCGGCTGCAGAACGGCGAAAGGCCGCTGGTGTTCGAGGACGGGGCGCAGCGCCGGGACTTCGTGCATGTCGAGGACGTGGCGCGCGCCTTCCTGCTGGCCTTGGAGCACCCGGCGGCGGCGGGGCGCGTGTTCAACATCGCCAGCGGGCGGGACGTGAGCATTCTTGACGTCGGCGCGGCGCTGGCGTCCGCGATGGGGGTTGCGGAGTTGGCGCCGGAGGTGATGGGCAAGGCTCGGGTCGGCGACATCCGCCACTGCTTCGCCGATATCGGGCTGGCGCGCGACGTGCTGGGGTTCGCGCCGCGGCGGACGTTTGAGGACAGCCTGGGGGAGCTTGCGGAGTGGGTGCGCGAGCAGCAGGCGGAGGACCTGGTGCAGGACGCGCGCCGGGAGTTGGAGCAGCGCGGCCTGGTCGCGTCGTGAGCGGCATGGCTGAGACCGTCCTTGTCACGGGAGGCGCCGGGTTCATCGGCAGCAACCTGGCGGACCGTCTGGCGGGGGCCGGACATACCGTGCGCGTGTTCGATGCCTTGGCCCGGCCAGGGGTCGAGGTCAACCTGGCATGGCTGCGGCGGCGGCACGGGCGCTTGATCGAGCCGATCATCGCCGACATTCGCGACCGGCGCGCGGTCGAGGCGGCGGCAGCCGGGGCGGCGGCGGTGTTCCACCTGGCAGGTCAGGTGGCGGTCACGACCAGCATGGACGAGCCGGAGGCGGATTTCGACGTCAACATGCGCGGGACGCTCTACGTGCTGGAGGCGCTGCGCCGGCGGGGCGGCAAGGCGCCCTTGCTGTTCGCCAGCACCAACAAGGTCTATGGCGCCTTAGCCGACATCGCCTTGGCGCGGGACGGGGACGCCTATCTGCCCTGCGACGCCGCCATGCGGGCCAGGGGGATCGACGAGCGGCGGCCGCTGAGTTTCTACACCCCGTACGGATGCAGCAAGGGGGCGGCGGACCAGTATGTGCTGGACTACGCGCGCAGCTTCGGGCTGCCGGCCTGCGTGATGCGCATGAGCTGCATCTACGGGCCGCGGCAGCGGGGCACGGAGGACCAGGGATGGCTGGCGCATTTCCTCTATTCCGTCCTGGCGGGCCGCCCGATCAGTATCTACGGCGACGGGCGGCAGGTCCGCGACGTGCTGTTCGTCGATGACGCGGTCGATGCCTACCTGGCGGCTTGGCGGCGCATCTCAGACGTGTCGGGGCAGGCGTTCAACCTGGGCGGAGGGCCTCGGAACGCGGTGACGCTGCTGCAGGTGCTGGCGGAGATCGGCGACATAACGGGGCGGACGCCGGAGTTGACGTTCTCGCAGTGGCGGCCTGGGGACCAGCGGTATTTCGTCGCCGATACGGGCCGGGTGGAGCGGGTCTTGGCGCTGCGGCAGCGCGTCGGCTGGCGCGACGGGCTGCGCCGGCTTGCGGACTGGGTGCAGGCCGAGCGGCTCGTGCTGGAGCCGGCAACAGGGGCCGGCGCGTGAGGGTCGCGCTGGTCAATCCGCCCTGGACCTTCGAGGGGAGCATCTACTTCGGCTGCCGCGAGCCGCATTTGCCGCTGGAACTCGGGTATTGCCGGGCCTTGCTGGAGCGGGATGGGCATACGGCGCTGATGCTCGATGGGCATCTGATGGGGCAGGGTTACGAGGATCTGGCGCGGCAGGTGGCGGCGTTCGGGGCGGACATGACCGTCGTGACGACCGCGCCGAGCTACCTGTTCTGGCGCTGCGCGCCGCCGGAATTGCGGGTGCCGCGGGCGATGCTGGACGCGCTCGGGTCCGCCGGGGGGCTGAAGGTGGCGGTGGGGCCGCACGGGTCCTCGACGCCGGGAGCGACGCTGGCCAAGCTCGGGGCCGGGTGCGTGGTGATGGGGGAATGCGAGGAGGCCGTGGCCGCGCTGGCGAATGGGGGAGCGCCGGGGGACGTGCCGGGGACGGCGGTTGTGCGGGGCAACGACGTTCGCATAAGCGGCGGCGCACAGGCGGCGCGGTTCGTCGATGCGGCGGCGCTGGTCTGGCCGGATGCCTGGGTGGCCCGGCATTGCCATCACCATCATCGCTTCGACCGCGCGCCGGCCCGGCCCGGCGCGGAGGTTGAGGCGTCCCGCGGCTGTCCGTATAGCTGCACCTTCTGCGCCAAGATCGACTTCCGCGACAAATACCGGCGGCGGGAGCTGCGGCCGTTGCTGGCCGAGATCGACGGGCTGATCGGGCAGGGGGCTGAGTACGTCTACTTCGTGGACGAGATCTTCCTGCCGAACCGGGCCTTGCTCGAAGCCCTGGCCGAGCGCGAGGTCGAGTTCGGAGTGCAGACGAGGATCGACCTCTGGAAGCCGGAGCTGATCGCGCTGCTGGGCCGGGCAGGATGCGTCAGCATCGAGGCGGGGGTGGAGAGCCTGACGGAGGACGGACGGGCCGCGCTGGACAAAAGGTGCAAGCTCTCGACCGACGAGCTGTCGGACCTGCTGATCCTGGCCCGGCGCCACGTCCCCTTCGTGCAGGCGAACCTGCTCGAAACCGCGGGCGACGATGCCGGCCAGGTGGAAGCCTGGCGGGCGCGGCTGCGGCGGGAGAACGTCTGGGCCAACGATCCGGTGCCGCTTTACCCCTATCCGAGTTCGCCGGACTACCGCCGGCTGTTCGGAGCGCCGGACGACGCGGCGTGGGAGCGGGCGCACGCGCACTACCTGGGGCAGTTCGAGGCGTTCTCCGACATCCAGGACGGTCGCCCGCTTCCCTTGCCCGAGTTGGAGCGGGCGTGCCGGGCGGGGTGAACGGCCGGCTGTTGCTGACGACGGACGCGGTGGGCGGGGTTTGGCGTTACAGCCTGGACCTCGCCCGCGGATTGGCGGACTGCGGGACGGAAACCGTGCTGGCGGTGCTGGGGCCCGCGCCGGATGCCGCGCAGGTGCGCGAGATGCGGGCCGTGCCGAAGCTGACGCCGGTGCAGACCGCGCTGGCGCTGGATTGGACGGCGCAGACCCTGGCGGAGCTGGCGGCGGCATCGGAGCGGCTGGCAGGCTTGGCGGCGTTGACGGGAGTGACGGGCGTGCACCTTCATGCGCCGGCGCTGGTGGGCGAGGCACGGTGGCCGGCGCCCGTGGTCGTGACGGCTCATTCCTGCGTCGGGACATGGTGGCGGGCGGTGCGGGGCGGGACGCCGCCCGATGACTTCGCCTGGCGCATCGCGGCGACAGCGGCCGGGCTGCGCCGGGCGGCGGCGGTGATCGCGCCGACGGCGGCGCACGGGCGGGCAGTTGAGGCGGCGTATGGCCCGGTGGGGGTCCGGGTGGTGCATAACGGCGCCGTCGCGCTGCCGCCGGGGGAGAATCGGCGCGAGCGGGCGGTGCTGACGGCGGGGCGGTTGTGGGACGAGGGCAAAGGGGTGGCGGTGTTGGACCGGGCGGCGGCCGAGTTAGGGGCGCCGGTGCGGGCGGCGGGGGCGTTGCATGGGCCGAACGGGGCCTCGGTTCGGCTGCATGCGGCCGAGGCCTTGGGGGCGTTGCCGCCCGGCGAATTGGCGGCGGCGTACCGGTCCCTATCCGTGTTCGCCTCGATGGCGGCTTACGAGCCGTTCGGGCTGTGCGTGCTGGAGGCGGCCCAAGCCGGGATGCGGCTGGTGCTGTCGGACATTCCGAGCTTCCGCGAGTTGTGGGATGGGGCGGCGGCGTTTGTTGGCGATGCGGCGGCGTTGCCCGAGGCATTGCGGACGGCGCTGGATGCAGAAGGCGATGGCGGCGCGCGCGAGCGGGGAGTAAGTTTTTCAATCGAGCGGATGGTGGACGGGGTGCTGCGGGCGCATCGGGACGTAGGCGGGCTGGCGGCATGAACATCCGGTATTTCACCCATTCGCTGCGGTCGTGCTGGAACCACGGCAACGCGCATTTCCTGCGAGGGGTACTCAGCGCCTTGCAGCGGATGGGGCACTCGGTGCAGGCCCTGGAGCCCGAGGGCGCCTGGAGCGCGGCCAACCTCGTGGCCGATGCCGGGCAAGCGGCGCTCGAAAGATGGCGCACAGCCTATCCGGGGCTTGAAGCGGCGCCATACCAGGCGGGCGCCGATCTCGAGGCGCTGGTCCAGGGCGCGCACCTGGTGATCGTGCATGAGTGGAACGAGCCAGGGCTGGTCGCGCGGCTCGGGGCTTTGCGGCGGGGCGGGGCGCGCTTCACCCTGCTGTTCCACGACACGCACCACCGCGCCGTCAGCGATGCGGACGCCATGCGTCGCTATGACCTGTCGGGCTACGACGGCGTGCTGGCGTTCGGGGCGGCCTTGGCCGAGGTGTATCGCGCCTGGGGCTGGGGCGACCGGGCGTTCGTCTGGCATGAGGCGGCCGACGTGGAGGTGTTCCGTCCGCCGGAGATAACCCGGGAGCGAACCGGCGCCGTTTGGATCGGCAACTGGGGCGACGGCGAGCGGACGGCGGAGCTGGAAACATTCCTGCTGCGCCCGTTGCAAGCCGCGGCAATCCCGCTCGACGTCTACGGCGTGCGCTATCCTCCCGAGGCCAGAGCAATGCTGCAAGCGTTCGGCGCGCACTACCGCGGATGGCTCGCGAACCACCAGGCGCCGGAGGCGTTCGCCCGGCATCTGATGACGGTCCACGTGCCGCGCCGCTTCTACGCGACGGCCCTGCCGGGCATTCCCACCATCCGGGTGTTCGAGGCCCTGGCATGCGGCATCCCGTTGGTCAGCGCCCCGTGGGAGGACAGCGAAGGGCTGTTCACCCCGGGGCAGGACTTCCTGCAGGCGGCGGACGGGACGGCGATGCTGTCGCGCGTGAGGGACATCGCGCATGACCCGGCCTTGCGGGCTGACCTTGCGGCGCACGGCTTGGCGACGATCCGCGCCCGTCACACCTGCGCCCACCGGGCGAAGGAGCTGATGCGGATCTTGCGGCAGCTCGGCCATGCCGGCGTGGCGGCGGCCTGAATGGACATCGCGTTCTACGGCTCAAGCCTGCTGTCGTCCTACTGGAACGGGGCGGCGACCTATTACCGCGGCATCCTGTCGGCGCTGGCCCTCCTGGGGCACCGCATCACCTTCTACGAGCCGGACGCCTTCGGCCGCCAGCAGCACCGCGACATCGAACCGCCGGATTACGCGCGGGTCGTGGTGTATCCCGCGACGGAGGCGGGCGTTCGCACGGTGCTGGCCGAGGCCGGGCAGGCCGACGTGGTGGTGAAGGCAAGCGGCGTCGGGGTGTTCGACGATGCGTTGCTGGCCGGCGTGGTCGAGGGCGCGCGGCCAGGCGCGTTGCGGGTGTTCTGGGACGTGGACGCGGCGGCGACGCTGGACCAAATCCGTGCGGACGCCGGACATCCCATGCGGGCGGCGCTGCCTCGCCTCGATGCGGTGCTGACCTACGGCGGCGGGCCGCCCGTAATCGCGGCCTACGAGGCGCTCGGCGCCCGGCGATGCGTGCCGGTCTACAACGCGCTTGACCCGGCGACGCACTTCCCGGTCCCGCCCGAGGCCCGGTTCGCCGCCGATTTATCCTTCCTGGCCAACCGGCTGCCGGACCGGGAGCGCCGAGTGGAGGCGTTCTTCCTCGGCGCCGCCGAGCGCTGCCCGGAGCGGACGTTCCTCCTGGGCGGCAACGGCTGGCACGACAAGCCAATGAGCCGAAACGTCCGGGCCATCGGCCACGTGGGGACGGCCGAGCACAACGCCTTCAACTGCTCGGCGACGGCGGTGCTGAACGTGGCGCGCGACAGCATGGCCGCGGTGGGGTTCTCGCCGGCGACCCGGGTGTTCGAAGCGGCCGGGGCGGGCGCGTGCCTGATCACCGACGCCTGGGAGGGAATCGGGCTGTTCCTGGCCCCGGATACGGAGGTGCTCGTGGCGCGGGACGGGCGGGACGTGGCGGACCTGCTCGGGGCCTTGACCGCGGACCGGGCGCGGCAGATCGGCAAGGCGGCCCGCGCGCGGGTCCTGCGCGAGCATACCTACGCACGGCGCGCGGTGGGGGTGGATGCGCTGCTGCGCCAGTTGACCAATTCGTGACGCAACGCCGGGGCCTGGCGCGCTTTCGATGCGGCAAGCACCGGAAAGGAATTGGTCATGAGTGAAGCGCAGACTGCCCCGAAGCAAATCGCCGTCGTGACGGGCGCCAGCACCGGGATCGGGCTCGAGCTGGCGCGGGAGTGCGCGCGCAACGGGTTCGACCTGCTGATCGCGGCGGACGAGCCGGCAATCGAGGGCGCGGCGGAGGAGCTGCGCTCAGCGGGCGTGGGCGTCGAGGCGGTCGAGGCCGATCTCGCCAAGACCGATGGCGTGGACAAGCTGCTGCAAGCCCTGAACGGCAGGCCCGTGGCCGCACTGCTCGCCAATGCCGGGCGGGGGCTTGGGCATGCGTTCACCGATCAGAATTGGGACGAGATCCGGCGGGTCATCGACACCAACGTGACCGGCACCGCTTACCTGCTGCATCAGGTGCTGCCCGGCATGAAGGCGCGCGGGGCGGGGCGGGTCCTGATCACGGGGTCCATCGCCGGGTTCATGCCGGGGACGTACCAAGCCGTCTACAACGGCTCCAAGGCGTTCCTGGACAGCTTGAGCTTCGCGATCCGGCATGAGCTGAAAGGCTCCGGCGTGACCGTCACCTGCCTGATGCCCGGCGCCACCGAGACGGACTTCTTCGAGCGGGCGGACATGATGGACACCTCGGTCGGCCAGGCGGACAAGGACGATGCGGCGATGGTGGCGAAAAAGGGCTTCCAGGCGATGATGGCGGGCGAGGGCGACGTGGTGAGCGGATGGCAGAGCAAGCTGCAGGCCGCAATCGCGCACGTGACGCCCGCGGGCGTGCTGGCGGAGATGCACCGGAAAATGGCCGCGCCGGGGAGCGCCGATTAGGGCAGCGTCAGCAATAAGTGCGGCAGCACGCCGACAAAGCTGCCCGGCAAAGCAAAGTTTAAAGGCTCGACGAGTCCTCAGAACGAGCCGCTTTCTCGCAGGTGCAGCACGATTTTGGCTGACGCGGGGGGTGAGCCGGGAGTAAGCCGGATCAATGCCGGACGTCTCGCCGCCGCCGCAATCGGACACCCTGCCGAAATACAGCCATCAGCAGATCAAGCAGGTGGTGACGGGGATCATGCTCTGCATCTTCCTCGCCTCGCTGGATCAGACGGTGGTAATCCCGGCGGTGCCGGCCATCGCGGGCGACTTGAACGCGTTCGGGCACCTATCCTGGATCGTGACGGCCTATCTGCTCACGAGCACGGCCGCGACGCCGATCTACGGCAAGCTTTCGGACACCTACGGGCGGCGGGCGCTGCTGATCCCGGCATTGCTGCTGTTCATCGCCGCCAGCATGGCGTGCGGGTTCGCGCAGTCGTTGCCGCAGTTGATCGCGGCGCGGGCGCTGCAGGGCCTCGGAGGCGCCGGCCTAATGGCGATGGCGCAGGCGGCGGTCGCCGATGTCGTCGCCCCCCGGGAACGCGGGCGCTATCAGGGATACCTGGCGTCGATGTGGGGCCTGTCGTCCATCGCCGGGCCGATCCTGGGCGGGTGGGTGACGGACCATCTGTCCTGGCGCTGGGTCTTCTGGGCCAACCTGCCGATCGGCCTGTTGGCGCTGCTGTTGTGCAACCGCTCGTTGCGGCTGATCCAGGTGGTGCGGCGCCCGGCGCGGATCGATTGGTGCGGGGCCGCGCTCGTGGGCGCGGAGGTCACGGCGTGGCTGCTGCTGCTGAGTTGGGCCGGCACGGAGTTCGATTGGATTTCAAGCCCGGTCGCGGGGCTGGCGGCGGTCGCGCTCGTGCTGCTGCCGATGCTGGTGTGGCAGGAGCGGCGGGCGCCGGACCCGATCCTACCGCCGCGCCTGTTCGGCAACGGGACGTTCTTTCGCGGCGTCATGATCGCGTTCTGCGCGTCGCTCGGCTTGTTCGGGGCGACGTTCCTGCTGCCGTTGCAGTATCAGTTGATGCTGGGCTTCGATGCGTCGGCGTCGGGCCTGCTGGTGGTGCCGTATATGGCGAGCAACGTGGTGGGCGCGCTGGTCTCCGGCCAGGCGGCGCGGCGGATCGGGCGGACCAAGGGGATCGTGCTATGCGGACTCGCCTTCTGCGTGGCCGCGTTCGCCGGGCTGGCGCTGATGGCGCAGGGGGCCCCGCTTTGGCTCGTGGTCGGGTGTTCGGTCCTGCTGGGAATGGGCACCGGCATGACGATGCCGACGGTGCTGATGCAGGTGCAGAACGCGGCGGAGCGGCGGGACGTGGGGGCGGCGACGGGATCGTTGCTGTTCCTGCGCTCCATGGGCGGCGCGTTCGGGAGCACCGTTGTCGGCACGCTGCTGGCGATTCGGTTCAATGCCGGACTTCATGCGGCGGGAATGACGGGCAGCGTCGATCTGGGGGCGTTGCGCGGCGGCGCTCAGGGGCTGGGCGGATTAGGGCTTTCGCAGGCGCGGGCGGCGTTGGGATCGGGGTTCGCGCTCGGCTTCGCTGTGTGCGCGGCGCTGCTTGCGGCGGCTCTAGTGATTGCCTTGGGAATGCGGGACCTGCCGCTGCGATCGGGCGAGACCGTCAAGGATTTGGGGCACTGACGGGCAAGGCGGGTTCGGCGTAGAGCACGCGGACGACGACGAACCAGGGATACCGGGCGTCGATGATCTGGCCAGCGCGGTCGGCGAGCGTGCCCTCAGGGGTGGTCGGGACATGCTTCATGGTGACCCCGGCGCTGACGTTGCCGCCGATCGCGAGGAGCTGGCCGGGGAGCCTGACGGCAACGATGTCGCAGTGGGCGAAGAAGCGCGTTGTGGGCAGGTCGTCGAAGGTGAGCGGGCGCTTGCGCTGGCGGGAGGCGCAGATGAGGTCGCCGGGCTGCGGCGGGTAGGCGTCGGGGCGTTCCGCGCGCAGCACGCCTTCGTCGCGGGCGGCGGCGTTAATGTAGTCGGCGTGCAGCGGGGTATAGGGGAAGCCGCGCCCGGCGCCGGCGACGCGCATGACATAGGACACGAACGCGGCGGACCAGGCGGGCGGGTCGCGGGTGAACGCGGCGCCGTTCTCATTGTAGCGGCTGTTCCAGTCGGATTCTTCACTGCCGGAATCCTGCCCGATCCACCAGTAGTCGCCGACGCGCTGCCATAGCCCGGGCTGGTGGTCGGGCCGGAGGATCTGCGGCATAGGAGCCTCGCTCGGCGGGCTATCGTCGACGATGGCGCCGAACGCGCGCCATTCGCGTTGCGCGATGGCGACGGCGTTGGCGCGGGAAAAGGCCTCGGGAGAATGCCGGACGTAGTACGGGGTCTGCTGGTCCGTGCCGCGGTCGGGCTTGGTGAGGGCTGCGATCGTCGGCGGTTTGGGACTGCAGGCGGCGAGCAGGAGAAGCGGCAGGAGGCGGTTCATAACCAATTAACGATTGCACGAACGCCGCCGCCGCTCAAGACGAAGGCCCGGTCCGGCGCCGCCCGTCAGGCGGCGCGCTCAGGAAACAGGCGGCGCAGTGCCGGGGCGGTGGCATCGCAGGTCCCGCGCTCTGTGATGAGGCCGGTGACGAGGCGGGCAGGCGTGACGTCGAAAGCCGGGTTGGCAGCCGGGCTGCTGGTCGGAACCAGGCGCACGGTGACAACGTGCCCGTCCAGGCCTCGCCCGGCCACGGTGGTCACCTCGGCGGCGTCGCGCTCCTCGATCGGGATCTCGCTCACGCCGTCGCCGAGCGTCCAGTCAATGGTGCTGGAGGGCGTGGCGACCCAGAATGGCACGCTGTTGTCGTGCGCCGCGAGCGCCTTGAGATAGGTGCCGATCTTGTTCGCGACGTCGCCGTTCGCGGTCACGCGGTCGGTGCCCACGATGGCGAGGTCAACCTGGCCCCGCTGCATCAGATGGCCGCCGGCGTTGTCCGAGATGACCGTATGCGGAACGCCGTGCTTGCCGAGCTCGTAGGCGGTTAGGAACGCGCCCTGGTTGCGGGGCCGGGTCTCGTCAACCCAGACATGGACCGGCAGCCCGGCGGCATGCGCCTTGTAGATCGGGGCCAGCGCGGTGCCCCAATCGACCGTGGCGAGCCAGCCCGCGTTGCAGTGGGTAAGGACATTCACCGGACCGGCCCGGCGGCCAGCGAAATCCCCAATCAGTGCTTGGCCATGCGCGCCGATCGCCTCGTTCTGCGCGACATCCTCGTCGGCGATGAGAGCGGCTTCGTCGTATGCGGTCCTCGCCCGGCTCTCGGCCGGCGTGTTGCGTAGCCGGGTCATCATGCGGTCGAGCGCCCAGCGCAGGTTGACGGCCGTCGGCCTGGTCGCCGCCAGCATCTCCGCGGCCTGTTCCATCGCTCCTGTGGACGGGTCCTGCCGCAACGCGAGCGCCAGCCCATACGCTGCCGTCACGCCGATCAGGGGCGCGCCTCGGACCTGCATGGCGCGGATGGCATGAGCGGCGGCGGCAACATCGCGCAAGGCGACGATATCGAACGCCCAGGGAAGACGGGTCTGGTCGATGATGCGGACCGACCATTGATCGGAATTATCGACCCAGATGGTCCGGTAACTGACGCCGTCGATTTTCAAAGCCCAATTCCTGCAAAAAGACAGGTTATGTTAGGGCAGAACCTGTGCCAGCGAAATCCGCGCCAGATTTCCCATTCAGGCGGTTCTCATGTTTCGGCGCTCTCTGCCGAGAGCATCTCGAGCCACCGTGCCGGCAAAGGCTCCGTCAGCGACGGACCGTATTCAGCGCGTAGGCTTCGCTGCAGCCACTGCTCGAACATGGGCGGCGTCTCGTCAGTGTTCGTGCTCAGGCGATTGCTTGGCTGCATGGGGATGCAAAGCATTCCGGCGCTCGAAGTTGCAACGAACGCTCGAAACCGTGATGCAGAGTTGTAATAACAGCATTGAGTGCGCGTGGCTTTAAGGCAGCGTCGGCAAAAAATGCCAAGGTCTCGTTCGCCCGATCGCTTCAGAGCGGTTATGCCTGAACAAGCCCCTACAAGCGGGCAGCGGCGATGATCATGCGGGCAAGGTGATTGCCGATACAGGCATGAACGGCGTCGACCACCCGGTTGCGGTCGGCCTTGGCGGTATGCTCAAGGTCCAGCCCGCCCTCGTTGGCCCATGACCGCATGAGATCGAAACGGTGAAACAACATGACCCCCGGCATGCTGGCCACCTGCTGCAGGTCTTGCATGTAGGGATCGAGATTGCTGTTGGTTTGCAGGAAACGGCTGTATTGCGGATCGATCATCACCAGGTCGGCGCCGCTGGCCTGAACGGCCTCGACCCCCTCGGACAAAACCTGCGCAAAATCGGCGGGCGAACTGTTGCGCACCGCCTCGACCGTGCCGGTTTGCCAGAGCACGAGCTGGTAACGGTCGGCTTGCAGGGCGGATTGCAGCAGCGGCAGCATGTCCCCGGCCGCCATGCCGCGCCCGCCCCGCACGGTGACGTCAACCTGCAAATCCGGGATCGCTGCTTGCAGGACCTTGGCCATCTGCCAGGGAAACGAGCGCTGGCTGGCCTGCTGTGACAGGATCTCTTTCGGCGGCACGGTCGCCTTGGCGCCGCCGTCGAGCGATTGGCTGGTGATGGCGCCCGGGCCGAGGCTGGCGTCGGGGCCGAACATGGTGGCCGAGCCGACGGCGAGCACGCGGAGCCGCCCGCCCGGCCGCAACGCCGCAGCAACGTGCTGGAATGACGTGATTGCCCCGGCAACGTCGTCCGACGCCGGACAGGACTCCGCCGCTGCGGCGCGTCCCAGAGTCATCGACGCGAACAATGCTGGGATGATGAAACGGCGAGACCACTGCATTGCTACGTCGCTTTCTTATGGCCAGTGAGCGTGACGTCGGGGGCTTGCGCCCGCGGCGCCCGTTCCCGGTTGCGATACCAGGCCGCGAGTGCCGCGACGGCGACAAGGCCGGCCGCGCCCAGCATGTTCACCGCCGCCTGCATGGCCCACCACCCGTTCTGCCACTCCATCGCCAGACGGCCGAGGAACGACAAGAAGATGCCGACGCAGAAAACCGGCAGCGAATGCTGGCCGCAGAGAATGAACGGCCGGGCCCAGCGGGTGCGGAGCCATTGCGCGCCGAACGGAATGAGCCGGACCACGAGCCACGTCAGCGACAGGATCGACGCCAGGCGCATGGGATGCAGGCTTTCCTTGTCCACCAGGAGCACGGCGCGCGCGAGCAACGGGGGAACGGCGGCGCTGACGTCCTGGCTGGGCCAGACCAGCCAGACCAAGATGAACCCAATGATGATGACTCCGCAGGCCAACGCGTCGACGAAGCGCTTGTTGATGGCGATCTTGGGCGGATGACGCGACAGGATCGCGCCGATGACGAAGAGGAACTGCCAGGCAAGCGGGTTGAAATACCATCCCCCGCCCGTCCAGGCAGGAAAGTTCAGCCCCGCCGCACGTGCGGCGACGTAGACGGCAGCGGACAGCGAGGCGAGAATGACCGGGCGGTCGAGCAGAGGCAGCAGTGCTGCGAACCAGCACAGCAGCGCCACGTACATCGGCAGGATGTTCAGGTAGGCCGGCTGGAACGCGAGCAGCAAGGCTTCGAGCATGGCCCGGTAGGGCGCATCGGCCAGGACGTCGATATGGATTTCTTCCAGGTAATCCGAGCGGTCCAGCGCGGTCGCCGAGTAGGACACTTGGGCGCTGAATACCACGAACAGGAAGATGTGGGCGATATACAGCGTCCAGGCCCGGCGGAAAACGTCGGCCGCGGCATACAGCCAGCCGTTCCGGTCGTAGGTCCGCCCGTAGGCGATGCTTGCGGCGTAGCCGGCGAGCAGGACGAATATCTCCGTCGCGTCGCACAGCGCGAAGTTCCGCAACGAGAACTGGGCGATCCAATTGTCGGGGATGTGGTCCGTGAAAATCCACCACAGCGCGACGCCGCGGAAGAAGTCGACCCTCAGGTCTCGTTTGGAGCCGGTCTGACCCAATTCCGCCTCCAGGCATGCAGCGAAGCCCGCCTATAATGCGGCGCCCGTTCAAAGGTCAAAGAGCTTCGGCGATCCGGGCGACGTCTTGCGCCGCCGGGCACGCCGGGTGGCGCGTGAGCAGGAGCGCCTGGCGGCGGATCGCCTCGGGAACGCGCGTATCGCGGCGGATGCTGCCGAGGAACGAGGGCGCCCGGCCCAGGAAGGTCGTGCACGCCCGGCGGATGGCGACCGCGGTCCGTTCCGCGGCGGCTGGCGAGGCGACCTGGTTGATGATCAGGCGGGCGTCTCCGGTCGGGCGGTCGGCCGTGTGGAGCTTGAGGGTGGCGTAGGAGTCCGTGATGCTGGCGGGCTCGTCGGTGGCGAGCACGAGAAGGGTCTCGGCCCAGGCGGTCAGGCGGCGCACTTCGCCATCGATGCCGGCGCCGATGTCGAGGATGACATGGTCGTATTCCAGGCCGAACGCGCCCAGCAGGCCGAGGATATGGTCAAGCGCCTCCGGTCCCAGCGCTGCAAGCGTTCCCGAGCCGCTTCGCCCGGCAAGCACGTCGAAGCCGCCCGGCTCGAACCGTTCCACCGCCTGCGCCATCGAGACCGCGCCGTTCAGCACGTCGCCGATGTCGTGGCGCGGCACCAGGCCGATCTGAATGTCGACGTTGGCCAGGCCGAAATCGCCGTCGAACAGCAGCACCCGGCGGCCCTGCAAGGTGAGCGCCTGCGCCAGCGTGATGGCGAACCAGGTCTTGCCGACCCCGCCCTTGCCCGAGGCGACCGCGACGAAACGGGGCATGGTGGGGTCCGAAGCGGGGGAGTGCGGGGCGGGCATTAGGCGGCCCTCCTGTTTAGGGACGCCGTCAGGCGGCCTGAAAGAAATGCGGGGGTGAGCGGCTGCAACCCGTCTTCCGCGCGGGCGCTGGTGCCGGCCTCGGTCAAGCTGAAGCCGGCTGCGGCGGCAGCGAGGATGCCGCCGATGCGCCGGGCGATGTCGATCCGCGTCGCCACCATGTGGCTCGCTCCGGCTGCCGCAAACGCCGCCGCGGTATCTGCCGATTCGGACGGGTCAAGCCCGGCCGGAAGCACGAGCACGCTCGTTGCCTTGCTCGCGGCCGCGATGGCCGCCACCGCCGCCTGTTCCGCAGGGTTGAAGGGATTGATGCCGGCGGTGTCGATCAGCACGGGAGCGCCGGCTTTGCGGTGCTTCAAGGCCCGGCCCAGCACGGCGGTGTTCTGCGCCGCGATCAGCGGCAAGCCTAGCAGGCGCGTGAACGCCGCGAGCTGCTCGGCAGCGCCCGCCCGTTCGGCGTCGGTGGAAATCACGAGCGGCTGCAACCCTTTCAGGACCAGCCGCGTCGCGAGCCGTGCCACCGTCAGCGTCTTGCCGCCGCCGGGCGGACCGATGACGAGCAGCGGTTGCGAGCCGGCCGAGAGATCGAAGGCGGCGAAGCGGAACCGGATCGACAGCGCCAGCGCCAGCGGCCCGGTGGCCAGAGTGGTGGCAAGCGGGTCCGGCACGCCGTGCCACTTGAGCGCGGAAAGCTTGGCCAGGTCCGGTGCGGGCTGGCTCGGCGCCGCCGGTTTCCTAGCCGGCGGGGCCGGGTCGTTGCGAACCGGCCCAGGCTCAGGCCCAAGCTCAGCTTCAGGATCGGCCGCGGCCGTGACCTCGACGCCGGCGCCGACTCGCCGGGTCGATAAGATAAGCGCATCATCGCCGAGTTCGGCCCGGACCTGGGCGATGGCCGCCGTCACCGTGTCTGCGCGGAAGAGTTTAAGCCGCATTTCCACAACTTAGCGGGGAAAAGTTGCGAAGTCGTTACCGAAATATGTTCACGCAACGTTAACCTAAGTCATATAATCAGACGGTGAACTGCTCCGTGATGATCCGCTCCGACAATCCTTGGTCCGGGTCGAACAGGACAGTGGTGGTCACGCTGCGATCCTCGCTGACCGCGACGGAGGCAACGTCCCGGACTTCGGTAAAGTCCGCCACCGCGGCGACTGGACGCTTATCGCGTTCCAGCACTTCGAACAGCACGTCGACCGTGCTGGGCAACAGGGCGCCGCGCCAGCGGCGGGGACGGAAGGCGCTGATGGGCGTGAGGGGCAGCAGGTTGGCCGAGAGGGGAACGATCGGGCCGTGGGCGGAGAGGTTGTATGCCGTGGAGCCGGCCGGCGTCGCGATGAGCACGCCGTCGCAGATCAATTCGGCAAGCCGAAGCCGCCCGTCGATGGTGATGCGGATCTTCGCCGCCTGCCGGAGCTGCCGCAACAGGGAGACTTCGTTGAGGGCCACCGCTTCCTCAACCGCCCCGGCCGCGGTAATGACGCTCATGCGCAGCGGGTGCAGCAGGGCTGCTTGGGCGCGGGCCAGGCGTTGCGGAAGCTCGGTTTCATCGAAGGCGTTCATCATGAAGCCGACCGAGCCGCAGTTCATCCCATACACGGGGGTGGAGCGATTGACGGCCAGCAAGCGGTGCAGCGTTTCCAGCATGAACCCGTCGCCGCCCAAGCAGACCACGATGTCGGCCTCAACGATGTCGCATGTGCCATATTCGTCGACGAGCCGGGCGCGGCTCTGCTGCGCAAGGTCGGTCGGCGCGGCGACGATGGCGATCCGTTGCGGCGGCTGCGCCAGGTGGGCGGCGGGAACGGGCGTCAGTCCCGACACGGTAGCCCCCGCCGCGAAACAGGCGCGTCAAGATGGATCGCGTCGCCCATCAGTACAGGCGAGGCTCGTTGCGCCGCACGGACCGGTTCGGGTCAGGAGCGGCCGGGCGGCGCGGCGCTGGCGGAATGGGCGGGCGCTGGCTCGCACGGATCCCGGGCGGGACATAATCGTCCCCGGCGTCGTAGGCTTCGGGCAACCGCAGCGACAGGCTGCGGATCTCGCCCTGTATCTCGTCCAGCCTTGCCTCGATGCCTTCGAGTCTCGCTTTCGTCCCGAATACGCTAAACGGCATCAGCAGGAACAGCAGCGCGAACAGCAGGGCTGCCAGCAGGATGACCAAGTGGACCCACCAGGGAATCCAGTCCGGCAAGGGCAAGGGCGACGTCATCGGCGCAGGATAGCAAAGCTCGCAGCCGCCCGCGATGGGCATGTGCCTGAACAGGCCCCGGTCCTCGGTTCTATGGCCAAGACGAAGGAAACCACTCGATGATGCTTCTGATCCCGGGCCCGGTCTCGACCGATCCGCGCGTCCGCGCCGCGGCCGCCAAGGACTACGCCCCGTGGGACAACGACTTCCGCGCCCTGTATGCGCGCGTCCGGCGGCGCGTCTGCGCGCTCGTGGGCGGCATCGAGGGGGTCCACGCCTGTCTGCCGCTGCCCGGCTGCGGGCACTTCGCGATCGAGGCGGCTCTGCGGACCTTCGTGCCGGCGGGCGGGCGCGTGCTGGTGCCGATGACGGGGTCCTACGCGGAACGGGCCCAGCGGCTCGCAACCGAGGCCGGCCGGGCCGTGGCGTCCCTCGACGTGCCCGAAGGCAAGCGAATTGACCCGGACGCAGTCGAGGCCGCGCTGCGGGCAGACCCCGGCATCAGCCATGCCGCCTTCGTCTACAGCGAGACGTCGACCGGGATCGTCCACGACGTTCCGGCCTTGGCCGAGGCGGTCGGACGGGCAGGGCGGCGGGTGATCGTTGACGGCGTCTCGGCGATCGGGGCGTTGCCGTTCGACCTGTCGCGCCTCCCGATGGTCGACAGCGTGAGCTTCACCTCCAACAAATGCCTCGAAGCCCTGCCGGGCACCTCGATGACGGTATCGCCGGTTGACCGGCTGCAAGCCTGCGCGGGCCAGGCAGGAAGCTGGTCGTTCGATCTCAGTTCGCTTTACGCTCATTCGGTCGCGGTGAACTGGGGCGCCGCGCAATTCACCCCCGCGGCCGGCGTGCTGGCGTCGCTGGACACGGCCATCGAGCTGTTGGCAGACGAAGGCGGCCGCCCGGCACGGCTCGCGCGCTATACGGCAAACATGCGCGCGTTGTGCGAGGGCGTGCAGTCGCTCGGGCTGAAAACCTACCTCGACCCGCACGTGCAAGGCCCCATCGTGGTCAACGTGGTCGCGCCGTCGGATGCGCGGTGGGACCTGCAATCATTCGTGGACGGGTTGAAGCGCCACGGCTTCATCATCAGCAACTTCTACGACACGCCGAGACCGAGCTTCCGCGTCGGCTGCATCGGCGCGGTGACGCCTGAGGACATGCGCCGGGCAGTCGCGGCAATGGGGTCCGTGCTGCTGGACATGGGAATCAAGCGGCGGCATGCTGCCTGATGCAAAGCGACCTGGAGATTTCCCGCGCTGCGGCGCTGCAGCCGATCGCGGACATCGCGGTCAAAGCCGGCGTCCCCGCGGCCGCGCTGGAGCCGTACGGGCGCTTCAAGGCAAAGATCGGCCTCGATTTCGTGCAGGCGCAAAGCGCGAACCCCTCGGGCAAGCTCGTGCTGGTGACGGGGATCAGCCCGACCGCGGCGGGCGAAGGCAAGACCACCACGACGATCGGCCTCGGCGACGCGCTGAACCACCTGGGCACGCGGACGATGATTTGCCTGCGCGAGCCTTCGCTCGGCCCGTGTTTCGGCGTCAAGGGCGGGGCAACCGGCGGCGGCCGCGCGCAAGTGGCGCCGATGGACGACATCAACCTCCACTTCACCGGAGACTTCCACGCCGTCACCAGCGCCAACAACCTGCTAGCGGCGTTGCTGGACAATCATCTCTATTGGGGCAACGCGCTAGGGATCGACCCGCGCCGGGTAAGCTGGCGGCGCTGCCTGGACATGAACGACCGCGCGCTGCGGGCGGTGGTGAACGGCCTCGGCGGCCCGCGGAACGGCAGCCCGCGCGAGGACGGCTTCGACATCACCGTTGCCAGCGAGGTGATGGCCGTGTTCTGCCTCGCCCGCGACCTCGATGACTTGCAGGACCGGCTGGGGCGGATGCAGGTTGCGAGCAGGCGCGACGGCAGCGCGGTCCTGGCCCGCGACCTCGAAGCCGACGGCGCGATGGCCGCGCTGCTGCGGGAAGCTTTCGCGCCCAACCTGGTCCAAACGCTGGAGGGCAACCCGGCGCTCGTTCACGGAGGGCCGTTCGCCAACATCGCCCACGGCTGCAACTCGGTCGTGGCCACGCGGCTCGGCCTCGGCCTCGCCGAGGTCGTGGTGACGGAAGCCGGGTTCGGGGCCGATTTGGGCGGCGAGAAGTTCCTCGACATCAAGTGCCGGGCGGCGGGACTGGCGCCCGATTGCGCGGTGGTGGTGGCGACGCTGCGGGCGCTTAAAATGCACGGCGGCGTCGCGAAAGCCGGCCTGGCGCGGGAGGACGTGGACGCGGTGCGCCGGGGCATGGTGAATTTGGCCCGGCACGTCGAGAACATGGCCAAGTTCGGCTTGCCGGTCGTCGTCGCGCTCAACCAGTTCAGTTCGGACACGGATGCCGAGTTCAAGGCCGTGCGCGAGGAGATGGCGTCGCGCGGGGTGGAGACCGTGCTCTGCAAGCATTGGGCCGATGGCGCCTCGGGCGCCGCGGACTTGGCGCGGGCCGTCCTGGACCGGATCGCGTCGAAAGCGGCACGGTTCAAGCCGCTCTACCCCGATGATATGCCGCTGGCCGAAAAACTGCGGACCGTGGCGCGCGAAATCTATCGGGCAGGCGACGTCTCGATCCCGCCCCCGGTCGTGAAGCGGCTGCAAGGCTTCGAAGCCGCCGGTTTCGGGCATTTGCCAATTTGCGTGGCAAAGACCCAATATAGCTTCACTGCCGACGCATCGGTGCTCGGAGCGCCTGCAGGTCATGAACTGCCCGTGCGAGAGGTCCGGCTTTCGGCCGGCGCCGGGTTCGTCGTGGCAATATGCGGAGACATCATGACGATGCCTGGTCTGCCCCGAGCGCCGGCGGCGAATGATATTCAGTTGAGCTCAGGGGGCCTCATCGAAGGGCTGTTCTAAAGGTTCGTTTCCCATCAGGTCGCAGCGGCCATGCCCGAACCGTTCCCAGGCGTTCTGCATATAGGCGTTCTGCATGCAGGTCCGGCGGTTCGTTCCCATCTGTCCGGTCTTGAGACGTGTGGAACGGCTGGTGCCTACTCAGCGGACCTGCGGGAGCGGGTTCTGGCAGCGGTTGAGGCGGCGCCAGCCGTTGCCCAGCGGTCCGCGGTGGGGCGCTCGACGGTGCAAGGCTTTGGTGCGGGCATGGCGGCAGGACGGGCGGCGGGGCCAGGCAAGATGGGCGGCCATCTTAAGCCCAAGGTGTCGGGAAACGCTGAGGCGGCGTTGTGCGGGCTGCTGGACGGGGCCATCGCCTGACCCTGATACAGTGCCAGGACACCTTGGCCGAGACGTCCGGAGCGTCGGCCCGCTTGTCCGCCGTGCCTCGGGCACTGCGGCGCATGGGCTGGAGCTGGACCAAAGCGCATGCTGCGTGCGGCCGAGCAGGACCGTGAAGACGTGGCACGCGGACCCTGTCGCGGGCGTGGGCGGGATCAGCCTGGAACGGCTGGCATTTCTGGACGAGCGCGGGGCGCTGACCAACATGGCCTGCATGGGCAGGCGCCGCGTGGCCAGCGCGCCCCGGGCACGGTGTCCTGGGCACGGCGCTCGCGGACCGCTCGCAGCGCATCACCATATTGGGCGCGCTCGGCGTCGCGGTGTTATACGGCGTGCCTGGACCAGGCGCTGACGCCCAAGCTGCGCGAAGCGCGGCCCGACGCGGCACGGGCGATGGACACCCCGGCCGCGCGCAAGACGCCCGCGGTCGGGGCGTTGCTGGACGTCTCGGGCCGCTGCCTGCCCTCCTGCAGCCCCGGCCTGAACCCCATCGAGCAAGCCTGGGCCAAGGTGAAGGGCAGGCTGCGCCAAGCCGCCGCGCGCACCGCAAAAGCCCGGCACACGGCGCTTGGACCAGCACTCAACGCCATCACGCCCCAGGACGCGCAAGGCTGTTTCAGGCACTCAGGATACAGGACCGCCGGACCTATATGAAAACCGCCCCAAGGGCAGCGTCGGCTCCTCCCGGTTCAAGCGACGCTCTCGACCCCGGCGCAGGCTGGCAAAAGCCGGGCCTTGCGGCGTAGGCTTACGAGAGATACCGGAGACACGGCATGACATACGATCCGCCCGAGCGCCTGACGCAGCATTGGCAAGTGACCAAGCCGGTTGCCTCCGGGCGCCGGGGGATGGTGGCGTCGCAGTCCCGGGATGCGGCGCTGGCCGGGGTCGCGGTGCTGGACGAGGGCGGCAATGCGATCGATGCGGCGGTCGCGACGGCGCTCGCTTTGGCGGCGGTCGAGCCGTGGAACAGCGGCTTGGGGGGGATCGGCTTCGCGCTGGTGCACCGGGCCGGGCAGGCGCGGGCGGACGTGGTGGATTTCGGGCCTCGGGCGCCCGCGGGATTGGCGGCGGACCAGTTCCGGCTGACGGGGCGCACGGCCGGGGACCTGTTCGCGTGGCCGGAGGTGGAAGGCGACGCCAACGTGCATGGGCCGATGAGCTTCGCCATCCCTTCGGCGGTGGCGGGGTACGCGCATATGCACGGGCGGTTCGGCAAGTTGCCGCTGAGCGCGGTGATGGCCCCGGCGACCGCGCTGGCGCGGCGGGGATTGGCGCAGGATTGGTTCACGACGCTGAAGGTGGCGAACGCGGCGCCGATCTTGCGCAAATATCCTGAGAGCGCGCGCATTTACCTGCCGGATGGACTGCCCCCGGTCCCGCCCTACCAGGGCCGTCCGGGAGCGTTCCGGCTGGGCAAGCTGGCGGACACGCTGGAGCGCCTGTCGAGCGCCGGCTTGCGGGACTTCTACGAGGGGGACATCGGCCGCAGCATCGCCTCAGACGTGGCGGCTATGGGCGGCGCGCTGAGCGCGCAGGATTTGCTGCAGTGCGAGGCGCAGATCGAGGCGTGCCTGGATGTTCCGTTTGCCGGCGGGGCGCTGCAGGTCCCGGGCGGGCTCACGGCGGGACCGACCTTGGCGCGGGTGGCGGAGATCATGCCTCCCTTCCCGCCGGCCTTGACCGCGGAGTGGTTCGCGGCCTTGGCCGGGGCGATGCGGACGGCCTATCAGGAGCGCCTGGCGGGCTTGGGAGACGCGGAGCCGAGCGCGGCCGAGAGTTGCACGACGCACCTGACGGTCTGCGACGAGGAGGGGACGATGGTGTCGATGACGACGACGCTGCTGTCCTCGATGGGCAGCCGGGTGGTGCTGCCCGGGTCCGGGGTGCTGATGAACAATGGGGTGATGTGGTTTGACCCCCGGCCGGGCCGGGCCAATTCGCTCGGCCCGGGCAAGCGGCCGTTGACCAACATGCTGCCGGTCATCCTGCGCGAGGAGGACCGCCCGGTGCTGGCCGGAGGCGCGTCGGGCGGGCGCCGCATCTTGGCGGCCGTGATGCAGATGGCGTCGTTCGTGGCCGGGTTCGGGATGGATTTGACGGCGGCGTCCTTGCATCCGCGTATCGACGTGAGCGACCCGGAGGTGGTTCATGCGGACCAGCGGCTGTCGGAGGAGGTGCTGGAGGCTTTGAGAGGGCAGGGGCCTGTGGAGCTGATGGAGCACGGGGTCTTGCCGGTGAATTTTGCCTGCCCGAACCTGATCATCAGCCGCGACGGCGTTCGCAGCGGGGTGACGGACGTGATGTCGCCCTGGTCGGCGGCGGTGGCGCAGGTTTGAGGTTTCGGGCGATCGGGCGATTAAGGACGCCGTTTCTGACGCTTGCGGATTGCCCGCGCAATGGGCGGCAGATCAAGCCCGCGCCGGATTGTTTCGCGGAGGTGGATGAGGCGTTTCAGGCCGGGCTCGCGGGGGTGGAGACGTTCTCGCATTTGCTGCTGCTGTATTGGCTCGGGCCACAGGGCAACGCATTGACGATCAGGCCGCCGTTCGACGGAGGGGAGCGGGGAGTGTTCGCCACGCGGGCGCCGGTCCGGCCTAATCCGGTGGGGGTCTCGGCAGTGAGCCTGCACGCGGTCGACGGCGGGCGGCTGATGGTGCGGAACCTGGATTGCATGGACGGGACGGCCTTGCTGGACATCAAGCCGTATCTGCCGAGCACGGATGCCCAGCCGGATGCGTCGATGGGCTGGCTCTCGCCCTATCGGACGGAGAGGGCGCCTTGATGGACGCGGCGCTGCTGTCGGCTGAAGACCTGGTGCGGCATTACCGGCGGGAGACGCTGACGCCGCTTGACGCCTTGCAGGCGGTGACGGAGCGGATCGCGCGGCGCAATCCGGCGGTGAATGCCTTCGCGGCGCTCGACCCGCGGGCCTTGGCGGCGGCGGGGGAGAGCGCGCGGCGGTGGGCGGCGGGGCGGCCGATCGGGGCGCTGGACGGGGTGCCGTGCACGGTGAAGGATTTGGTGGACGTGGCCGGTTTGCCGACGCGAAGGGGCAGCAGGACGACGCCGGATCGCCCGGTGGAGGCGGATGCGCCGTTGGTGACGGGGTTGCGGGCGGCAGGCGCCGTCATTTTGGGCAAGACAACGACGACGGAGTTTGGCTGGAAGACGCCCGGCGATTGCCCGTTGCATGGCATCACGCGCAATCCTTGGGACTTGGCGCGGACGCCTGGAGGGTCTTCGGCGGGGGCGGCGACGGCTGCGGCGGCAGGGTTCGGGCCGTTGCACGTGGGGACCGATGCAGGGGGGAGCATCCGGATTCCGGCGGCCTGGTGCGGGGTGGTGGGATTGAAGCCGACGTTCGGGCGGGTGCCGCAATGGCCGCTCGGGGCATTCGCCAGCGTCGCAGTGGCGGGGCCGATCGCGCGAACGGTGCGGGATGCGGCGTTGATGCTGGGTGCGATGGCGGGGTTCGACTGGCGCGATCCGTATTGCTTAGGGGAAGCGCCGCGGGATTGGCTGGCGGGGATCGAGGACGGGGTGGAGGGGATGCGGGTGGCGGTGCTGCGCAACCCCGGCTTTGACGCGCCGGTGGATGCGGAAGGGATCGCCGCGGTGGAGCAGGCGGCGCAGGCGTTGGCGGATGCCGGGGCGGAGTTGGAGGAGGTTGATCCGGGGTTGCCGGATACCGGGCATCTGTTCGCACTGCTGTGGAGCACGGCGTTGCGGCTGGTGGTGGAGGATACGCCGGCGGAGAAGCGGGGACTGCTGGATCCGGCCTTGATGGCTTTGGCGGAGCGGCCGGAACCCTCCGGCACGGTGATGATGCGGGCGGCGGGGCAGCAAGTGCTGGCGGGCCATGCGATGGCGCGGCTGCATCGGCGGTTTGACCTGGCGCTTTGCCCGAGCGTGCCGGGGGGAGCGTCTTTGGCGGAGAGCGTCACGAATGATCCGGTCGAGGCGCTGCTGACGCAATGGGCGCCTTGGACGTTCGCCTTCAATCTGACGCGGCAGCCGGCGATGACGGTGCCGATGGGTCTTGGGGCGGGAGGGATGCCTCGGAGCGTCCAGGTCGGGGCAGGGCTCTACCGGGATGATCTCGTCTTGCGGGCAGGCCGGGCGATTGAGCGAGGCGTTCCGCAACTAGTACCCGGAATCATGAATGACTGACCCGTGTTCCGAGATGTTTTTGCCGGATGGTCGCGGCCTTCCAGGAGAACGGCGTGGCCTTCTCGTTGTCCAGGAGAACGGCGTGGCCTTCTCGTTGTAGCTTTCGATCAAGGCATCGATCGGTTCCCTGACCTGTTTTGTGGAGGTGACGCTGGCGCCTTGGAGGGCGTTGCGGCTGAGGATGGAGAACCAGATCTCGACCTGGTTCATCCAGGACGCATGGGTCGGCGTGAAGTGGAACTGCACGTTGGGGTGCCGCGCCAGCCACATGTCGCGCTTGGGTTTGTGGGTGTTGAGGTTGTCCAGCACGACGTGGATTTGCCGGTCAGGGTAGTCGGCAATGACGCTGTTCATGAAATCCAGGAACTCGACCCGCCGCCGCCGCTGGTAGAGCCCGGCCTTGACTTGGCCGTTGGCGATGTCGAGGGCCGCGAACAGCGTCGTCGTCCCGTGCCGCTTGTATCCATGCGTCCGCCCGGTCAGCGTGCGTCCGTTGCCCAGCTTGAGGGAGCCCTGCGCCCGCTCCAGCGCCTGGATGGACGGCTTCTCGTCGACCGAAAGCACCACGGCCCCTTCGGGAGGCGCCAGATAGAGCCCTACGATCTCGGCCGATTTGGCCACGAACGCGGGGTCGGTGCTGACGCACCAGGACTTGCGGCCATCCAGATCGATCTTCTGCGCTCGCAGGAACCGCCAGATATACTGCTCGCTCACGTCGCCGAGCGCCCGGGCCAACACCTTGCCCATCCAGCGGGCATACCCCGCGGGTGGCGGCTGATCCAGTTGCGCCAGGATGCGCTTTTGCGTGGTCTCGTCGTAGCGGGCCGACGAGGCACGACCGCCAGGCCGGGCCTTGTCGGCAAGCCCGGCCAATCCGTGATCGGCATAGCGAATGCGCCACAAGCTGACCGTGCGCGGCATCGTGCCGAGCCGGGCCGCAATCGAGCGCGTCGAAAGCCCCTCAGCGGCCAGCAGCACGCTCCGCGCTCGAAGCACCTCGCGCTGCTCCGTTGTCGGAGAACGAATGCGAAGTTCCAGGATGGATTGGTCGTCCGGGCACAGCCGGACCTCGCGAGCAGGAGCAATCATCCCTATGGTCAATCATGAAGCACCCGCCCGCGAAAGCGGGTAGTAGACCTCGACCTCCAAGGCCGCGCCATCGACGACCTCATCGAGGAAATCTACCGCGACCTCGGCGTCGCCGTGCAAGGCCGCTCCTACGTCTACAAGCGCCGCACCCCGAGCGACATCGCCGCCCTGCGCGCCCGCGCCGCCGCGGCACCGCTGCACCTCATCCAAGGCGGCAAGCCCCCCGCCAAACCCTCAGGCTAGCCCTCGCGTCCGAAAGGCCAGGGGCACCGCCCCTGCACCCCGCCGGGGCCTTGGCCCCAAACCCCAACTTTAGGCCCGAAACGCCCCTACCCGGCCGTCTCAGGCTCCCGCTCCGCCCCGCCCTCGTCGCCGTCGCCCTCGGCTTTCGGCTGCGATGACGCGGGCGCCTCGACATACTCGAAATCAAGCTCGCCGTCCTTGAGCGCCACCTTGACCGACCCGCCCTTGACCAGCCTGCCGAACAGCAGCTCCTCCGCCAAAGGCTTCTTGATGTGCTCCTGGATCACCCGCCCGAGCGGCCGCGCGCCGTAAAGCCGGTCATAGCCGCGCTCCGCCAGCCACTCCTTGGCCGAGGAAGACAGCTCGATGGTCACGTTCCGGTCGGCCAGCTGCGCCTCGAGCTGCATGACGAACTTCTCGACCACCCGGCCCACGATTTCCGGCGTCAGCCCGGCGAAGGTAATCACCGCGTCGAGCCGGTTGCGGAACTCCGGCGTGAACAGGCGCTTGATCGCCTCCTGGTCCTCGCCCTCGCGCTGCTCCCGCGCGAACCCGATCGCCTCCTTGGCCAAGTCGGATGCGCCGGCGTTGGTGGTCATGATCAGGATCACGTTGCGGAAATCGACGATCTTGCCGTTATGGTCGGTCAGCTTGCCGTGGTCCATCACCTGCAGCAGGATGTTGAACAGGTCCGGGTGCGCCTTCTCGATCTCGTCCAGCAGCAGCACGCAATGCGGATGCTGGTCGATCGCGTCGGTCAGCAACCCGCCCTGGTCGAAACCGACATAGCCCGGCGGCGCGCCGATCAGCCGCGACACGCTGTGCCGCTCCATGTACTCGCTCATGTCGAACCGCGTCAGCTCGACGCCCAACGTGGACGCCAACTGCCGCGCCACCTCGGTCTTGCCAACGCCGGTCGGCCCGCTGAACAGGTAGTTGCCGATCGGCTTCTCAGCCTCCCGCAGCCCGGCCCGCGCCAGCTTGATCGCCGCCGCGAGCGCCTCGATCGCCTTGTCCTGCCCGAACACCATGCTCTTGAGGTCGCGCTCCAGGTTGCGCAGCGTCTCCTTGTCGTCGGCGCTGACCGACTTCGGCGGAATGCGCGCGATCTTGGCGACGATCTCCTCCACGTCGCGCAACGTCACCGTCTTCTTGCGCTTGTTCTCCGGCACGAGCATGCGCGACGCGCCCACTTCGTCGATGACGTCGATCGCCTTGTCCGGCAGCTTGCGGTCGTTGATGTACTTCGAGGACAGTTCGACGGCGCCGCGGATCGCCTCCTCGGTGTAGCGCACCTTGTGGTGCTTCTCGTAGTTGGTCTTGAGCCCGCGCAGGATCTTCACCGCGTCCTCCATCGACGGCTCGTTTACGTCGATCTTCTGGAAGCGCCGCACCAGCGCCCGGTCCTTCTCGAAGTAGTTGCGGTATTCCTTGTAGGTCGTGCTGCCGATGCAGCGCATCGACCCCGACGCCAGGGCGGGCTTGAGCAGGTTGGAGGCGTCCATCGCCCCGCCGCTCGTGGCCCCGGCGCCGATCACGGTGTGGATCTCGTCGATGAACAGGATGCTGCCCGCGTGCGCCTCAAGCTCGGTCACGACCGCCTTCAGCCGCTCCTCGAAATCGCCCCGGTAGCGCGTACCGGCGAGCAGCGCGCCCATGTCGAGCGCGAAAATTGTGCTCTTGACCAGCACCTCGGGCACGTCGCCCTCGACGATCCGCTTGGCCAACCCTTCCGCGATTGCGGTCTTGCCGACGCCCGGGTCGCCCACGTAGAGCGGGTTGTTCTTGGTGCGGCGGCACAGGATCTGGATGGTGCGCTCGATCTCGACATCGCGCCCGATCAAGGGATCAATTTTGCCCGCCTGCGCCTTCTTGTTGAGGTTGACGCAGTAGTTGGTCAGCGCGTCCTGCTGGCGCCGGCCGGGCTTCTCCTCGCGCTCGTTCTCCGGGCCGCCCTCCTCCTTGCTGCCGGACGTCGGGCGCTGCCCGCTCCGCCCCGGCGCCTTGGCGATGCCGTGGCTGATGAAGTTCACCGCGTCGAGCCGGGTCATGTCCTGCAGTTGCAGGAAATAGACGGCGTGGCTTTCCCGCTCGCTGAACAGCGCCACCAGCACGTTGGCGCCCGTCACCTCGTCGCGCCCGGAACTCTGCACGTGGATCGCCGCCCGCTGCACCACGCGCTGGAAACCCGCGGTCGGCTTCGGGTCGCCGGCACGGTCGGTCGCGAGCCCGGACAGGTCCTTGTCGAGGAATTCCCCAAGGTCCTGCCGCAGCTTGTCGAGATCGACGCCGCAGGCCCGCAGCACGGTCGCCGCGTCGCTGTCGTCGGCCAAGCCCAGCAACAGGTGCTCGAGCGTCGCATACTCATGCCGCCGTTCGCTGGCGAGCGACAAGGCCCGGTGCAGCGTCTGCTCAAGGTTGCGTGACAACATTTAGACGCTCCTTCGCACTGGATGCCCGCCTGTCCCGCTCATGCCGGGAGCATAAAGGGCCGATCCGCCATTTCGTAAGGCTAAACAGCCCGTTGCCGTATCTGGGGTGGTCGCCCGAATATTTTCAGGCCTCCCCAAACGGCCTATTCCTTCTCGATGGTGCATTGCAGGGGATGCTGGTTTTGCCGGGCCAGGTCCATCACCTGGGTGACCTTCGTCTCGGCGACCTCGTAGGTGAAGGCGCCGCAGACGCCGACGCCGCGGCGATGCACGTGCAGCATGATGCGGGTCGCCTCGTCGCGCGTCTTCTGGAAGAACCGCTCCAGCACGTGCACGACGAACTCCATAGGGGTGTAGTCGTCGTTCAGCATCAGAACCTTGTACATCGCCGGCTTGCGGGTCTTCGGCCTCGCCTTGACGACGACGCCGGTGTTTGGTCCGTCCGTGTTGCCGCGCTTGCCGTTGTCGCTCATCGTCGTCGTGCTCATAGCCTGCTTGCCCTGCGCCCTCGCCTCCTGCCGCGCGATCCTGGTCCTGAACGCGCAACGGATGCAATGCCGCCCGGTTATCGAACCCGGCGGCGCCGTTGGCAAGCATATCGGAATTCAATCGCCGGGGAAAAGCCTGCTCCGCCGCATCGCTATCAAAAGCATGGCAAGCACCTGGCCCGGACGCGGAAAAGCCCGGGACAGGCCCGGGCTTCGCATCTCGACGTGAAGCGTGGCCGGGTCAGACGGTCTTGAAGCTCTCGGCCGCGACGGTAATGCGGTTGGCGACCGGCGCCATCGCCTGCTCCGCCACCTTGAGCGACGTCTCGGCCACCTGTCCGCTCTGGGACACCGCCTTCTCCATCATCGAGCGCGCCAGCGACGTCTGCAGGTCGACGGCTTCCTTGATCGAGCGAACCCCGGTCAGCGCCCGGAAGGTCGCCATCGTCTCGTCCATCGTTGCCTGCGCGGCGGCGGCCATCAGCTTCGTCATGTCCTGGAACCCGGTTGCCATGATCTGGCCGGACTTCACCATCGCCTCGACATTGCCGTTGTTAAAAGCCATAAAGTCTTGTGCGGTCTTCATTGCTGCAATCCCTGTTTCGATTGCCGGGTCTCACCCGGTCTGATTATAGACGCACTGCACGAACAGCGAACGGGTTTTGCTGCACTGCAATATCGGCGTTGTGCCGAACAATCAGACGTGATGTCAACACTTTTTGTGCGATGCAGCATAAAAATCGGCGGCGCCTCGCTGGCACGAGTTGCGGCAGCATCTAAAAAATAGGCGGTAACTCGCTGACCAAATGGGAATATAACGACTTCATCACTGGACAAACACCGTGGCGTCCCTTTACACCCGGAACGGCTTCATGAGGGACGCGTTCAAATGCTCTTGACTGCCGCTTCGCGCATAGGTTGCTTTCTCATGGTCGCTGCCACGCTTACGATCGGCGTCGCGCGTCCGGCAGCGGCTCAGATCGGCTCCGAGCGCTACGCCTCCATCGTCGTCAACGAGGCGACCGGCGCGATCGTGTTCCAGGTCAACATGGATGAGCAGCGCTTTCCGGCGAGCCTGACCAAGATGATGACGCTCTACATGCTGTTCGAGGCCTTGCGCGACCGCCGCGTCCGCCTCGGCCAGCTCGTCCCCGTCAGCGCCCACGCCGCCTCGATGGCCCCCGCCAAGCTCGGGCTCCTGCCCGGCAGCCGCATCACCGTCGAGCAGGCGATCCTGGCCCTGGTCACGAAGTCGGCCAACGATGCCGCCGCCGCCTTGGCCGAGCTGCTCGGCCAAGGCGAGGACCGCTTTGCCGACATGATGACGCTGCGCGCCCGCGCGCTCGGCATGACGCGCACGCATTTCCAGAACGCCTCCGGCCTGCCTGACTGGGGCCAAGTCACCTCGGCGCGCGACATGGCGATCCTCGGCCGGCGCCTGATCGAGGATTTCCCCGCCTACTACCAATATTTCAGCACCCCCTATTTCTTATACGGCGGCCGGGTCATCCGCACGCATCAGCGCTTGCTGGA
This sequence comes from Acetobacteraceae bacterium, assembly GCA_965217935.1. GTDB lineage: Bacteria > Pseudomonadota > Alphaproteobacteria > Acetobacterales > Acetobacteraceae > JBBROS01. Next base: position 4,097,625 of record OZ244581.1, read on the forward strand.
GACCTACCCCGGCGCCGACGGGCTCAAGACCGGCTACACCGACGCATCCGGCTTCAACGTCGTCGCCTCCGCTGTTCGCCGCGGCGTGCGCCTGATCGGCGTGGTGATGGGCGCCTCCAGCAGCGGCGAGCGCGACATCCATATGGCCAGCCTGCTGGATCAGGGCTTTGACCGCCTCGGCGTGCCGGCGCTCATGGCGCGGCACGAACCCCGCTCCCGTCTGCCCCCGCTCGTCGCCTATGCCCGAACGCAAGCCCAGCCGGCCAAGCCGGTTGCGGCGCACCGGGCCGGGCGGTCCGCGGCAAGGTCGAAGCCGGCCGCCGCGAACCGGACCGATCAGCGCATCGCCCGGCGGCGGGCCTCGCCGGGCCGCGGTCTCAGGCAGGCGGGCAGGCATGCCGCCAAACCCAGGTTTGCCGGGCGCCAGAGATCCCTCGCCGCCAAGCCTGCCGGAAAAGCCTCGTCAAGCAAGGCCGTTGCGCGCAGGGCGGACACGTCATCGCGCTCGGCGGCGGCAACGTCGTCCGGCGCGCGCAACCGCCCGACCCGCACGGCCGACCAGGCATCGGGCGCCAGGCCCCCCGGATAGGCATGCAGGAACTCGGCGCAACCGGATCAGGCTCTGGCCGCCCTGGCTGCGTCAGGCCGGTTGCAGTCTAATGTCTCCGTTCAGACGTGCGCCGTATTGAAATCGCGTGCCTCGGGACACTCGCCCTTTGTCTGCATTGCCTGCTTATCCCGGAGCTATGCAAGCGAACGTCCGGGGCGGGACGCTAGCCCACGGATGAGAAGGCCGTGGGCTGCAGCAGCGAGCTGACGATGTTGGCGACGATCGGGCCGTTCGCCTCCGTCTCGGCCCGCTTGCGGACCCACTCCGGGTCGGATTGGAACGCGGTCCACTTGGTCTCCCGCTCGGCCAGGCTGTCCCAGGCGAGCATGTAGGTCAGATCCTGGTTCGACTCGCCGATGACCGTGGTCCAGAACCCTGCCTGCCGGATGCCGTGCCGCGACCAGATCGCCAAGGTGATCGTCTCGAACCGCCGCAGCAGATCCGGCAGACGGCCCGGCACGCAGCGATAGACCCGCAGTTCATAGATCATGTCCGCTCCTCGGCCGATTTCTTACGCTTGCTAACTCGCTTATCCCTGGACAAGACTTTAACCTGCAACCCGGAACTCGGAAAGCTGTTGCTTCGTCATGGCAAGCCAAAAACGCCGCCGCTGGCCGTACGTCATCGGCGGCATCGTCGCTGTCATCGTTGTCGCCTTGCTGCTGTTCCGCTGGGACTGGCTGATCCCCATCGTCGACCGCCAGGCCTCGGCCGCTCTCGGCCGGCCTGTCAGCATCACCCATCTGCAGGTTGGTCTCGGGCGCACGACACGGATCGAGGCCGATGGCGTCACCGTCGGCAATCCGCCGGATTGGCCGGATCAGGGCCAGTTCGCCGCCATCGAGCGGCTCGGCATCGACGTCGACGTGATGGCCTACTTGACGGGCGGGCAACTCGTGCTTCCGGTCATCGACGTGCAAAGCCCGGTGGTCGAGGCGGCGCGCCTGGCTGACGGCCGGGCAAACTGGACCTTTCCCGGCGGCGGCGGCGGCGGCGGTCCCGGCGCCAAGCTCGGCCTGTTGCGGATCGCCGATGGCAAAATTCACGTGAAGGACGACACGCTCGGCGCCGACTTCAATGTCGCCCTGAAGACCCAGGAACGCCAGGACGGCACGGGCGAGATCGTCGCCGACGCCAAGGGAACCTACGCCAAGCAGCCGATCAACGGGCATTTCGTCGGCGGCGCGCTGCTGTCGTTGCGCGATGCGAAGACCCCCTACCCCGTCGATCTGACCATCGAGAACGGCCCGACGCACGTGCGCATGGCCGGGACCGTCACCGACCCGCTGGCGTTCGCCGGCACGAACCTGAAACTTGAGTTCGCCGGTCCCGACATGTCGCTGCTGTTGCCGTTGACCGGCATCGCCATCCCCAAGACGCCGCCGTACAAGATCACCGGCCAGTTCGCCTACGCCGACAAGACATTCACGTTCGACGACTTCGCCGGGACAGTCGGGTCGAGCGACCTGGAAGGCGACATCAAGGTCGACACCCATCCCAAGCGCCCCGTGCTCACCGCGGACCTGAAGTCCAACCGGGTCGACATCAAGGACCTCGGCGGCTTCATCGGCGCCCAGCCCGGCGACGCGGCCAAGGGGACCAAGAAGACCGCGGACAAGAGCGGCAAGGTCCTGCCCGACGTGCCGGTCAGCCTGCCCAAGCTCACCGTGGCGGACGTGCACCTCAAGTATCACGCCAAGACCATCGAGGGAGGACGCAAGCAGCCGCTCGACGACATGCAGGCCAACCTCGACATCGTCGATGGCGACATCGACCTGCATCCGCTCAGCTTCGGCGTGGGCGATGGCAGGATCGTCACCAACGCCGGCCTCAGCCAGAAGGACGGCATCCTGCATGCCAAATCCAAGATCCAGTTCCAGAAGGTCGACCTCGCGACGGTGCTGCAATCGACCAGCATCGCCAAGGGCGCCGGGTCCATCGGCGGCGAGGCGGTGATCGATGGCTCGGGCAATTCGCTCGGCGCCATCCTCGGCAGCGGAAACGGCGAGTTGAGGCTGTTCATGAACCGGGGCGGCAACGTCAGCGCGCTTCTGGTGGACCTGTCCGGGCTGCAGTTCGGCAACGCGATCCTGTCCGCGCTCGGCATCCCGGACCGGGCGCAGCTCGAGTGCATGGGGGTGGATGTCGTGCTCAAGGGCGGCGTTGCCGACGTGAAGACGGCGGTGCTGGAAACCAATGAGTCGCGGGTGGGCGTGAAGGGGGACGTCAACCTGAAAAGCGAGAAGATCGATTTGCAGGCCGCGACGGACGCCAAGCATTTCACGATCGGGTCGCTGCCGACCCCGATCAACGTCGGAGGCACGCTCGGCGCCCCGAGCATCGCGCCCGAGCCAGGCCCGTTGGCAGCGCGCGGGGCGGCGGCGGTTGCCTTGGGCATCATCGGCACGCCGTTGGCGGCGCTGCTTCCGACGATCCAGTTCGGCACCGGGGAGGACCATGCGTGCAAAGGGCTGCTGAGCCAGGCGAAGTCGCCGGCCAAGGCGCCTCCCAAAGCGCCTCAAGAGAAGCGCTGAGCCGGTCGGCCCGGCGGGGAAACCCTCGCCGTCAACAGCCGCGTCGGCGCCGCCAGGCCAGGCTTCTCGCATTCATCGCCGGCAACGAGGACGGATCGCGCAGCGCCCGTTCGGCGGCCTCGACGGCGCGGCGCAGGTCGGCGGCCCCGATGTGGCGCACCGCGGGGCGGCGTATCCGTTCGTGCCAAGGCCCGCCCACGGCATGATCCAGGAACACCCGCATGAAGCAGTGGTCAAAACGGATCGGCCAGCCATATCCGGCGGCCACCCTCGGCAACGCGCTCCGCGTCAGCTCCAGCCACCGGGCCAGCAATGCATCCCTCTCCGTCATCTCCCGCCCCGCTCATCCTCACCCTCGCCTTCAACCGAGACGACCAGGCCCGGTTCGAGCGGCTGCGGCAAGCCCATTTCCCGGCCGGGCGCAACCATATTCCCGCCCACCTGACGCTGTTCCACCACCTGCCCGGGGACGAGCTGGACAGCGTGCGCGCCGACCTGGCCACCGCCTGCGGCCATCAGGCGCCGTGCAGCGTTGAGGTGACCGGGCTGCGCTCGCTGGGCCGCGGCGTGGCCTACGCGCTGGCCTCCGCGGAGCTCGCGCGCCTGCGGTCCACGCTGGCCCAAGCCTGGCACGAGCGCCTCACCGCCCAGGACCGCCAGCGCTGGCAGCCGCACGTGACGATCCAGAACAAGGCGCCGCCCGCCGAGGCGAAGGCGCTGCTCGCCGCCATGCAGGCCGCGTTCACGCCCTTTCAGGTGCGCGCGGAGGGCCTGCTGCTGTGGCACTACCGCGGCGGCCCTTGGGAACCGGCCGGGCGGTTCCCGTTCGCTCAGTCGGCGTGAGCGGCGGGGCCGGCCGTCACCCCGCCGTCGATCACGATGGTCTGCCCGGTCATGAACCGGCCCGCGGGCGCCGCCAGAAACACGGCGGCGCCCGCGATCTCGTCCGGCTCGCCGATGCGCCCGAGCGGCGTGTCGCGGGTGCGCCGGGCCAGGGTCGCCGGGTCCTCCCACAAGGCGCGGGCGAAATCCGTCCGCACCAGCCCGGGCGCGATGGCGTTGGCCCGTATTCCCCGGCCGCCCCACTCCACGGCCAGGTTCCGCACCAGCTGCATGTCCGCCGCCTTCGACACCCCGTAGGCGCCCAGCGTCGCCGAGCCGCGCAGCCCGGCGATCGAGGACACGATCGTGATCGAGCCCCCGCCCCGCTCGGCCATGCCCGGCGCCGCCATGTTCGCCAGCCAAAGGTTGCTGCGGATGTTGCTGGCCATGATGCGGTCCCAGGCCTCGTCGGCGATCGTCGCCATCGGCCCGAAATGCGGGTTGACAGCCGCGTTGCACACCAGCGCGTCGATCCGGCCCCAACGCGACAGCGCCGCGTCCGCCAGCGCCTGCAGCTCCTGCTTGCGCCCGATGTTGCACGCCACGGCCAGAGCCTCGCCGCCCGCGCCGCGGATCGAGGCCGCCACCGCCTCACAGGCGGCGAGGTTGCGGCTGCTCACGACCACCCGCGCGCCGTGCTCCGCCATGCGCTCGGCGATGGCGCGGCCGATGCCGCGGCTCGATCCGGTGACCACCGCCACCTGGCCGGACAAATCGAATAAATGAGCCATGCTGCCCTCCTCTTTTGTTGCGCTTGCCAATATCGGCGCCTTGCGCCAGACGGTCGCGCATGAACACGCTCCAAGCCTATTTCATCGCCATCGTCCAGGGGGCGACCGAGCTGTTCCCGATCAGCAGCCTCGGCCACGCGGTCGTCGTCCCCCGCCTGCTGGGCTGGAGCCTTGACCAGCGCTCGCAGGAGTTCCTGCCGTTCCTGGTGCTGCTGCACACCGGCACCGCGGTCGCCCTGATCGGCTATTTCTGGCGCGACTGGCTCGGCCTCATTGCGGGCGTGCTGGGCCGGGGCGGGCCGACGCGGGTCGCCGAGGCGCGCCGGATGACGATGCTCATCGTCATCGCCACCATCCCCGCCGTGCTGCTCGGGTTCTTCCTCAACAGCTTCTTCCGCACGCTGTTCGCCACGCCCATCGTCGCGGCGCTGTTCCTGGCGCTCAACGGCGCCGTGCTGCTGTTCGGGGAACGCCTGCGCGCCGGCACGGCGGCGGCTGGGGGCAAGCCGCTGCTGCAGCTCACGCCGCGCGACGCGGCCGTGATTGGCATCTGGCAGTGCGGCGCGCTGTTCCCCGGCATCTCCCGCGCCGGGGCGACGATGGTCGGCGGGTTGCTCCGCGGACTTGACCACGAATCCTCGGCCCACTTCTCCTTCCTGATCGCGACCCCGATCATCATCGGCGCCACCGTGCTCGAGGCGCCGCATCTGCTGCGCGCCTCCGTTCCCGAGGGCGTGCTCCAGCAGGCGGCGGTGGCGGCGGTGCTGGCCGGGGTCACCGCCTGGCTCAGCACGGCGTTCCTGATGCGCTACTTCCGCAACCACGATAAATGGGCGCTGAACCCGTTCGCGTTCTATTGCCTGGCCTTCGGGCTTTGCAGCGTCGCGGTGCTGGCGCTGCGCTGATGCTGGCCCGTCGCGCCGTCCTGCTCGCGCCCGCCGCGATTTTGCTTGCCGCCGCCGGGCCGTCCCCGCTCGCCGCGCGCCCGATCTCGCGCATGGAGACCGGCTGGTGGCGCGCCCGGCACGAGGAGAAGCTGGCTGAAATCCGCGGCCGCGAGGTGGACCTCGTTTGGCTCGGCGACAGCATCACCCAGAACTGGGAGCAGGACGGCCCCGAGCCGTGGCGGGCGTTCGCCCCGGTCTGGCGCCGTTTCTACGGTCAACGGCACGCGCTCAATCTCGGATTCAAGGGCGACACGACCTCGCACCTGCTCTGGCGCATGCAGAACGGCGAGCTTGACGGCCTGCATCCGAAGGCGGTCGTGATCCTCATCGGCGCCAACAACATGGGCCGGGTCCACTGGTCCGCCTCGCAGACGGTGGCCGGCATCGAGGCGGTAGTGGCCCAGGCGCGGACCCGCCTACCCGGCGCCAAGATCCTGCTGCTGAGCGTGCTGCCCAGCATCCGCAGCAAGTACGTGAGCATCACGACGGAGGCGATCAATCGCGCGCTTGCCGGACGTTACGGCAACGGGGCGGAGCCGGGGGTGACGTACATGGATGTCACGCGCCTGTTCATGACGGACGGCAAAGTTGACCGCGGCCGGTTCCTGGACGACCGCCTGACCCCGCCGGACCCGCCGCTGCATCCGACCGCGCAGGCGCAGGCGCGCCTGGCCCGGGCGATCGAGCCGACGCTTGCCGCCATGCTTGGCGAGCAGGCGGGGAACGGGAGCTAGTGCTCTGACATATTCAGAATGTGCAACATGAGTCAGAGCGCTTGCTTGATTTTGTGGGCCAATTCAGATGACGGACTGAAGCGTCCGTCATCATCGGACCACTAGGAGGCTGGTGCTGCACGACAGGATTGAACTGTCGACCTCTCCCTTACCAAGGGAGTGCTCTACCACTGAGCTAGTGCAGCCGCAGCGCCTCGACGCGGCTGTTTCCTAACGATTCGCACGGCGGCGCGCAAGGACCGCGTGAGGGCGGATGCATGGCGTGGCGCCGGGCTTGAACGGGGGCATTTGCGCTGCGGGGGTTGACGTTGACGCCAGTTCGTCTCATTTGCCAACAATCAGGACTTGATTGGTCCCTTTTTGGTGTCGTAATGTTGAGGCTCTCGAAACTTGCCGACTATGCGGTGGTGGTCCTGGTGCGTCTGTCCCAGGCGAATGGCTGCCAGACCTCGCCTGCTGTCGCTGCGATGACGGGCGTGCCCGAACCGACGGTGGCGAAGGTGCTGAAGGCGCTGGCCGGCGCCAGTCTCGTGCGAAGCCAGCGCGGCGCCCGGGGCGGCTACGCGCTGTCGCGCCCGCTCGACCAGATCGCGATCGCCGCCGTGGTGGCCGCGATCGACGGCCCGATCGCCTTGACGGCCTGCGTCGATGGCGGGGCCGGCAATTGCGAATGCGAACCCATCTGCCCGGTGCGCGGGCAATGGGACCCGGTGAACCGCGCCGTGTTGCAGGCGCTCAACCAGATCACCCTGGCCGATATGGCGGCCATGTCCGGCCGGTCCCGCTCGGCCGTTCCTGTCTCAATTCCAGCCGAATAGGTCATTGAATGCCAGCCGTCGCCGAAACGCTCGATACCGTCCAGTCGCTTACGGACTCCGGCTACAAGTGGGGGTTCGAGACCAACATCGAGATGGACATCGCGCCCAAGGGCCTGTCCGAGGACACGATCCGCATGATCTCGGCCAAGAAGCAGGAGCCGGCCTGGCTGCTGGAGTGGCGGCTCGCGGCCTACGCGGCCTGGCTTGAGATGACGGAGCCGAACTGGGCCAAGATCGGCTACCCCAAAATCGACTACCAGGACATCCACTATTACGCGGCGCCGAAACGGCCCGCGCCCAAGAGCCTTGAGGACGTCGATCCCGAGTTGCTGGCGATGTATGAGAAGCTCGGCATCCCGCTGAAGGAGCGGGCCATCCTCGCCGGGGTGGAGGGCGCGGAGGCGATGCCGGACCAGGCTGCGCCAATCGCGGTGGACGCGGTGTTCGACAGCGTCTCGGTGGCGACGACGTTCAAGTCCACGCTGGAGAAGGCAGGGGTGATCTTCTGCCCGATCAGCGACGCAGTGCGGGATCATCCCGACTTGGTGCGCAAGTACCTCGGCAGCGTGGTGCCGTCGGGGGACAACTACTTCGCCGCCCTGAACAGCGCGGTGTTCACCGATGGCAGCTTCGTCTACATCCCCAAGGGCGTGCGCTGCCCGATGGAGCTGAGCACGTATTTCCGCATTAACGCGAAGAACACCGGCCAGTTCGAGCGGACGCTGATCGTGGCCGAGGAGGGCGGCTACGTCAGCTACCTCGAAGGCTGCACCGCGCCGCAGCGGGACGAGAACCAGTTGCACGCGGCGGTGGTTGAGCTGGTCGCGTTCGACGACGCGCAGATCAAGTACAGCACGGTGCAGAACTGGTATCCGGGCGACAGCGAGGGCCGGGGCGGCATCTACAACTTCGTCACCAAGCGCGCCGCCTGCCGCGGCAAGCGCAGCAAGGTGAGCTGGACGCAGGTCGAGACCGGTTCGGCGATCACCTGGAAATACCCAAGCTGCATCTTGCAGGGCGAGGAGTCGGTGGGGGAGTTCTACTCGGTCGCCGTCACCAACAACCGGCAGCAGGCCGATACCGGGACCAAGATGGTGCACATCGGCAAGGGCACGCGGAGCACGATCGTCTCCAAGGGGATCAGCGCCGGGCGGTCGGACAACACCTATCGCGGGCTGGTGCGCATCCTGCCGCGGGCGTCCGGGGCGCGGAATTTCACCCAGTGCGACAGCCTGCTGATCGGCGACCGGTGCGGCGCGCACACCGTGCCTTACATCGAGGCGCGCAACCCGACGGCGAAAGTCGAGCACGAGGCAACCACGTCCAAGATCGCCGAGGACCAGTTGTTCTATTGCCGCAGCCGGGGCCTGAGCCAGGAGGATGCGGTGGGGTTGATCGTCAACGGCTTCTGCAAGGACGTGCTGAAGGAGCTGCCGATGGAATTCGCGGTCGAGGCGCAGAAGCTGCTGGCCGTGTCGCTTGAGGGGTCAGTTGGATAATGCTGGAGATCAAGGGCCTGCGGGCCAGCATCGATGACAAGGAGATCCTGCGCGGCATCGATCTTGAGCTGCCGCCGGGCCAGGTTCACGCCATCATGGGGCCGAATGGGTCCGGCAAAAGCACGCTCGGCTACGTGCTGGCCGGCAACGAGGGCTACGAGGTCGGCGCGGGCAGCGTGACGTTCGAGGGGCAGGACTTGCTGGCGATGGAACCCGAGGAGCGGGCCGCCGCCGGCATGTTCCTCGCGTTCCAAGCCCCCGTCGAGTTGCCCGGCGTCAATAACGCCAACTTCCTGCGCACGGCGCTCAACGCCATTCGCCGGTCGCGCGGCGAGGCGGAGCTGGACGCGGTCGGCTTTCTCAAGCTGGCCCGCGCCGAGAGCAAGCGGCTGCACTTCCCGGACGACATGCTGAAGCGCAACGTCAACGTCGGCTTTAGCGGCGGCGAGAAGAAGCGCAACGAGGTGCTGCAGATGGCGATCCTGCGCCCGAGGCTCGCCGTGCTGGACGAGACAGACAGCGGTCTCGACATCGACGCGCTGCGGATCGTGGCCGACGGGGTCAATGCGCTGCGGAGCGGAACGTTCTCGGCGCTGGTGATCACGCACCATCAGCGGCTGCTGGATCACCTGGTGCCGGACCGTGTGCACGTGCTGTCGCAGGGCCGGATCATCCGCTCCGGCGGGCCGGAGTTGGCGCGCGAGCTGGAAGCGAACGGCTACGCGCAGGTTGTGGCGGAGGCGGCATGAACCGGCCGGTGGCAGGCGGGGCGGAGGGGTTCCTCGAACGTTACCGGGGGCTGCGCGAGCAGTTGCCGGGCGATCTGGCCGCGCGCGACGAGGCGGCCGCGTGGTTCGAGCCGCAAGGGTTCCCGACCCGCAAGGACGAGGATTGGCGCTTCACCGACCTGCGCGCGCTGGCCGAGATCAGCTTCCAGGAGCCGCTGACCGAGGTTTCGGCGGTGCCGGTCCTGGGCGCGCTGCCCGACCTGCCGCGCCTTGTGTTCATCCACGGACGCTACCAGCCGGAGCTGTCGACGCCGCCGGGCGGGATCGAGGTTGCAAGCTTCGCGTCGGACGCCCGGTTCTCGGTGGACGCAAGCCGGCCGATGGTGGCGCTGAATACGATGCTGGCCGAGGATGGGCTGCGGCTGCGCGTGCCGGCCGGCGTCGATGCCGGCACGGTCGTGCTGCTGTCGATGGCGCCGGACCTGCACCGGCCCACGGACTTCCAACCGCGGCACGTGATCGAGATGGAGGCCGGGGCAAAGCTGACGCTGGTGGAGATTGACCGGGGAACCGGCGCCTACCTGCACAACGCCGTGTTCGAGATCGGCGTCGCGGAGGACGCGACGATGACGCACGTGCGGATGCAGGAGGAGGGCGCCGAGGCGTATCATCTCAGCACCACGTTCGCGACGATTGCCCGGCGCGGGACCTACGACAGCTTTGTGCTGACGCTCGGCGGGCGGCTGGCGCGCAGCGAGATCCATGCCCGGCTGACCGGCGAGGGGGCGGCGGCGCACCTGAACGGGGCGCAACTGCTGAGGGGGGTGCAGCACGGCGACATCACCACGGTGGTGGCGCATGACGCGCCGAACTGCGCCTCGCGGCAGACGGTGAAGCACGTGGTTGACGGGCGCGCGCGCGGCGTGTTCCAGGGCAAGATCGAGGTTGCCCGGCCGGCGCAGAAGACCGACGGCTACCAGATGAACCAGGCGCTGCTGCTGTCGCCGCAGGCCGAGATCGACTGCAAGCCGCAGCTTGAGATCTACGCCGACGACGTGAAGTGCAGCCACGGCGCGACGGTGGGCGAGTTGGACGCCGACCAGTTGTTCTATCTACGCAGCCGCGGCGTGCCGGGGGACGAGGCGCGGGCGATCCTGGTGCGGGCCTTTTTGACCGAGGCCCTGGAGGGCGTGCAGGACGAGGCGGCGCGCGCGTTGCTGGACGCGGCGATCGAAGGCTGGTGGGAGCGGCAGACGACATGAACATGATGAGCAAGCCCACGTTCGATGTGGAGCGCATCCGGGCGCAGTTCCCGATCCTGTCGCAGACGGTCCGAGGCAAGAAGCTGGTGTTCCTCGACAGCGCCGCCAGCGCGCAGAAGCCGCGGGCGGTGATCGACGCCATGGTCGAGACCATGGAAACGCAATACGCCAACGTCCACCGCGGCCTGCACTGGATGAGCGAGCGGACCACCGACGCCTATGAAGGCACGCGGGACGCGGTGGCGCGGCTGCTGAACGCCCCCTCGCGGGACGAGATCGTGTTCACCAAGAACACCACGGAAGCGATCAACCTGGTGGCGCACAGCTACGGGCGCGGCGTGATGCAGCCCGGCCAGGCCGTGGTCATCAGCGAGATGGAGCACCATGCCAACCTGGTGCCGTGGCAGATGCTGCGCGACGCCGCGGGCATCGAGATGCGGGTCGCGCCGGTCACCGACGCGGGCGAGATCGACATGGACGCGCTCGAGGCGTTGCTGGCCGACGGCCGCGTGGGGCTGGTGGCCGTTACCCACATGAGCAACGTGCTGGGGACGGTGACGCCGGCCGCGCGGATCGCGGCGCTTGCTCACGCGCACGGGGCCAAGGTCTTGTTCGACGGCAGCCAGGCCGTGGTGCACCGGGCCGTGGACGTGCAGGCGATCGACGCCGATTTCTACGTCTTCACCGGCCACAAGCTCTATGGGCCTTCGGGCATCGGCGTGCTCTGGGCGCGGCGCGAGCTGCTGGAGGCGATGCCGCCGTTCATGGGCGGCGGCGATATGATCGGCAGCGTCAGCTTCGAGCGCAGCACCTGGGCGGAGGTCCCGCACAAGTTCGAGGCCGGCACGCCGATGATCGTGGAGGCGATCGGGCTCGGCGCCGCGATCGAGTGGGTCGAGGCGATCGGCTACGACGCCATCGCGGCGCACGAGGCCCGGTTGACCGACCATGCGCTGTCGCGGCTGGCCGAAATTCCCGGCCTGCGGGTGCTGGGTTCGGCGCAGGACCGTGGCGGCGTGCTCAGCTTCACGATGGAGGGGGCGCACGCGCACGACATCGCGACCTTGCTCGACCGACAGGGCATCGCGGTCCGCGCCGGCAACCATTGCGCCGAGCCGCTGATGCGCCGGCTCGGCGTGGACAGCAGCGCGCGGGCGAGCTGCGGCATCTATACGACGGAGCAGGAGATCGACGCCCTGGCCGACACGCTGGCGCGGGTGCGGGAGTTCTTCGCCTGATGTTCGAGGACGTGCGCGACCTCTACAGCGAAAAGATTCGGGCGCATGGCCGGGCGCCGCAATTCGCGGTCCGGCCGGAGGGGTTCGACCGGTCGGCGCGCGGCGACAATCCGATGTGCGGGGACCGGGTGATGGTGTTCGTGCGGACCGACGGCGAGGGGGTCGGGGCTGCCGGCTTCGAGGCGCGGGGGTGCGAGCTGACCAAAGCCAGCGCGGACCTGATGTGCGAGGCGGTCGCCGGGCGGTCCGGCGACGACGTGCGGCGCATGGCGGGCGAGGTGGACGCGATGGCGCGGACCGGGCAGTGCGCGGCGTGCGACGCGGCTTTGCAGGAGTTGAGGCCGCTGTCGGCGGTGCACGAGTATCCGTCGCGCGTGCGGTGCGTGACGCTGCCCTGGGCGGCGCTGGTGGCGGCGCTCGATGGAGCCGAGGAGGCGACAAGTGAATGATATGACGAGTTGGACGCCGGACGACCAGGCGGCGGGCACGGCGGATGCGAAACCGACCGAGGATTCCGTGCTGGAGGCGATCTCGACGGTCTACGACCCGGAAATTCCGGTGAACATCTACGAACTCGGCCTGATCTACGCCGTCGAGATCGGCGACGACCACGCCGTGAAAGTCGAGATGACGTTGACCGCGCCCGGTTGCCCGAGCGCGCAGGAATTGCCGGTGATGGTGCATGACGCGATCATGGCCGTGCCCGGCTGCGCGTCATGCGACGTGCAGACGGTATGGGATCCGCCATGGGACCCGAGCCGGATGACTGAGGACGCGCGATTGTCATTGAACATGTTTTGACGGAGGCTTCGATGAGCGCCACGCAAACTCAAGCCAAGCCCCGCCGGGCCTTGCCGCCGCTGATGCGTCTTTCGGAGGCCGCGGCGGACCGGCTTCGGCAGCTTTACTCGGCCGGGCAGCAAGGAATGCTGCTGCGGATCAGCGTCAGCGCCAAGGGGTGCTCGGGCATGTCCTACGTGATGGATTGGGTGGCCGAGCCGGGTCCGGGCGACGAGGCAGTTACCGACCGGGGGCTGACGGTGCTGGTCGATCGCAAGGCGAGCCTGTTCCTGATCGGGACCGAGATGGATTACAAGGTCGACGCTTTGAGCAGCGGGTTCACGTTCGTCAACCCGAACGAGAAGGGCCGTTGCGGCTGCGGGGAGAGCTTTCACGTCTAGGGCTCGCTCGGACGTGATTTTCACGAGTCGATCAGGTGAACGAGCCCTAAACTCTTGTTTCGCCGGGCAGCTTTGTCGGCGTGCTGCCGCATTCGTTGCCGATGCTGCCCTTAGTGGCGCCTGACGGCCATCGGCGCTTCGAGGAGGCGCTGATCGCGGGTCTGCGCGGGCGGGGCGCGGGCAGGCCGGCTTTGGATGCCAGCCTGGATGATGTTGCCCGCTCCTGGGCAAGCGGCTCCATCCGGTTCGTGGGCGTCGGCGCCGACAGCCCGGCTGACATTCGGCGCACCGCGGCCGAGTTCGGATTGGCGCCCGCGTTCATCAATGCCGTGCTGGCCGGTTTCGACGGCGCGAGCCAGGCGGTCAGCGGGCTGCTTCCCGAACTTGGGTTCATGTCGAAGGATCTGTCGGCTCGGGTGAAGGACGTCTGCGCGACGGTCCGCTTGCGGGCAAAGCCGCTGCTCTGCCCGTTCTCGGGCACGTTGGCGTTCGCTCGCCATACCGTCGACAACCATGCCTTCCTGCATCGCGCCAGCGGACGGAGCTGCGTCGTCCTGCCGGATCGGCGCATTGAGCAGGCTGCTGGCGACCGGTGCTGGTATTTCCCGGAGCACGGTCTGGTGCTGTCGTCCACTCCGGGGTTCGACGGGCGCGAGCCGCTGGTGCGGATGGCTGCCCGCGTCGTTGGCAACCCGGACTGCTTCGCCCGCCATCTCTCCGGCCCGGCGGCGGAAGTGATGGTCAGCGAGGACGCCATGAGCCACATCGGTCATTACGTCTGGAACATCGTCTCCGGCTGGACGCCGCTGTTCGCCAACGTGGCGGCGGAGGAGGTTGATGCGTTGACCTCTTTCCCTGGGTGGAACGTGTTCGGGGGCGTGACGGCGCTTTATCCCGAGCAGGCTTGCCGGGTCGGCCGCGTGCTGCGGCCATCCAGCGAAACCGAGCTTTTCGGCGCCATGCTGGAGCGGCGGGCGCTGTCGCTCACCTTGGTCGACCGCTATGTCACCCAGGACGCCGCCGCCCGGATCGTGACATGGAGCCGGGAGCATTGCCCGGATGGCTTCGGGGCCGAGGTCGATGGCTTGCGGGCGGCGTCGCAGCCCTTGCTGATGGTGACGATCCGCACGGGAAACCGCGCCTGGGCGGAGCAGGAGGCCGGCTACATCCGGATCATCGGCGCTTTGGCGGCGCGTTATCCCGGGCTCGGGATCGTGATCGACGGCTTGAACACGGGGATGGAGCAGGCGGGCCATAGCCCGATGTCGGCCGAGGAGGAGACGCGGATCGCCGCGGCGATCATCGGCGCCTGTCCGGGCGTTCGCTTCAAGAACTCGATCGGGTGCCTGCCGCAGGAAAGCATCGTGCTTGCCGAGGCGGTCGATGCGTTCATCGCGCCGGTCGGGGCGGGGCTGGCGAAAACGCGCTGGGTGGCGAACAAGCCCGGCGTTGCGTTCTCGAACCGGACCTTCATGGCGCCTGGCAGTTACGACGGCTTTCTTTACGACGGGTTCCGCGAAGGGCAGCACGCAGGGTCGGTCCGATACGTGGCCGCCGAACACATTATCGATCGCCACGGCGCGTGCGAGACCGATGCCGGGCGGCGTAATTTCGGCGTTGCCTGGGAGGTCATCTACGAGATGACCTTGGACATGCTGGATGAGCTTGGCTTTGGTCCGGGCTGAGCCGGCTAAAGGGACGCCTCGGCAGGTACGATGCCTGCCGGGTCGAGCCGGTAGCCTCCGCCTTCGGTCACGAGCAACCGGGAGTGGCCGGGGTCCGGCTCGATTTTTTGGCGCAGGCGGTAGATGTGGGTTTCAAGCGTGTGCGTGGTCACGTTCGCGTTGTAGCCCCAGACCTCGTTGAGCAGCACTTGCCTGGCGACTGGCCGGGTTCCGGCGCGGTAGAGGAACTTGAGGATCGCCGCCTCTTTCTCGGTCAGCCGGATGCGCCGGTTCTTGACCGGTTCCTGCAGCAGTTTCGCGCTGGGACGGAACGTGTAAGGCCCGATGGTGAACACGGCATCCTCACTGTTCTCGAAGATGCGCACCTGCGCCCGCAGCCGGGCCAGCAATTCCGCCAGGCGGAACGGCTTGGCAATGTAGTCGTTCGCCCCGGCATCCAAGCCCCGGACGACGTCCGCCTCTTCGTCCGACCCGGTCAGCATGATGATGGGCATGCGCAGCCCGGACTTGCGCAGGCTCGCGCACAGGTCGCGGCCGTCGCCGTCCGGTAGGCCGACATCGAGGATCAGAGCGTCGAAACGCGCGTCGCGGGTCCCCAGAAGGTTTTCGGCCTCGGTGACCGTCGAGGCCTCGGAGGCAACGAACTCGCCGTCGACCTCCAATTGCTCCACCAGGGTGTTGCGCAGCGTGGCATCATCATCAACGATAAGGATTGGGCGTTCGCCAGACATCTATACCCTTCCGTGAATGGTCCCGCCGGCTTGGCTGACGTGGCACGCAAGCCATCCGACATACGGGACAACGCAGGCGTCACGAGCTTGTGGCCGACCTCTCTGCGCACAATCGCGTGATTAATTAGCACGAGGCGGGCGTCCGCGCCACACCCGGCATGATTTTGCACTCATGGACGACTGGGAGCATAAGCCTGGCAACCATGCCGCATGATGCGCCTCAATCCAGCCCGGACGCCGAAAACGCGCGGGAGCCGCGGCTTGACCTGCTCCGATTGCGCGCCGTTCACCGGGCGGCGGCCGAGCTGCGGCGGGGCACCCCGGTTCTGCTGCAAGCGACGGACGGGCGCACGGGGTCGCGGCCCGGCGCGCTTGCGTTGATGGCGGCGGAAACGGCGGGGGCGGACGGCTTGCGCGATCTCGCGGCGCTGGCTGCGGCCGATCCGGTGCTGCTGATCAGCCCTGTTCGCGCGGCAGCCTTGCTCCGACGGCCGATCGATCCCGGCCTCGAGGTCGCGGCGCTGCAGACCCGCGGCCTGCTCGATCCCGCGACGCTTCGAGGCCTCGCCGACCCGACGGCCGAGCAGATGCTCAGGGAGCCGATGACCCTCGTTCCCGCCCCGGCGCAGGCATCGGCCGGGCTGGCCTTGGCAAAGCTGGGGCGGCTGTTGCCGGCAGCGCTCGCGGCGCCCGCGGTGCAGGGCGCCGAACGCATCGCCGCGCGGCGCGGCCTGCTTGCGGTCAGCGGCCAGGACGTGCTGTCGCATCCCGACCGGGAGGCCGCGCGCCTGGTCAGGGCCGCGGAAGCGCACGTGCCTCTGGCGGATGCCCCGGACGCGCGCGTCGCCGCCTTCCGCGCCCCGGACGGCGGGATCGAGCATCTGGCCATCCTGATCGGACAGCCCGAACATGCCGGGCTTGACGCCCCTCCGCTCGCCCGCGTGCATTCGGAGTGCTTCACCGGCGACCTGCTCGGCAGCCTGCGTTGCGATTGCGGATTGCAGTTGCGCGCGGCGCTGCGGCGTATGGGAGAGGAAGGCACGGGCGTCCTGCTGTATCTTGCCCAGGAAGGCCGGGGCATCGGGCTTGCCAACAAGCTGCGCGCCTACGCGTTGCAGGACCACGGGCTCGACACCGTGGACGCCAACCGGGCCTTGGGCTGGCAGGCGGACGAGCGCAACTTTCTGGCCGCGGCGACGATGCTGCAGCAACTTGGGATCGGCTCGGTCAGGTTGCTGACCAACAACCCGGCCAAGATCGCCGCCCTTGCTGCGTGCGGCATCACGATCGCCGGGCGGGAACCGTTGGTCGTGACGCCGAACGGGGTGAACGACCATTACCTCGCAACTAAGGCGCGGCGGTTCGGACATCTGCTGGATTGAGCCTCGCGCAATCTGGCATGTCGCTTGCAAACCGGCAGGACATGATCTCATCGGCCTTCACGCCCGGCGTGCCCTACCGCCTCAACCAACCCGCCGCCCAGCCTTGCGCGCCTGAGCCAAGCGCGCTCGGGCCCACGCCTAACGCCATGACAATGACGCATGACGAGCTGATGCAGAGCCTCAACCCCCTGCAACATGTGCCGGTACTCGGCATGATTTACCGGCTGGTGACGGGCGAGACGATCCCGGCGCCGATGCGGGTGCTCGGCGCCGGGATCGTCGGCGGGCCGATCGGCGCGCTCGGGGCCGGGTTCATGGGGATCATGGAGAAGGTGCTGTTCTCCCCGCCCGACCTGTCGCGGCCCGCGGTTCCGGCCGGCATGTCAGTGACCGGCTCGGAGGCCGGGGTGCAGCCCGTGACCCCCGGCACGCTGACGGGCACGGCCTACACGACGCTTGCCACGGTGCGCCCGGAGTGGCTGCCGAGCACGGGGGCGACCGTCATCCTCGCGGGCGCGGACTCGCGGCGTGGGGCCGAGGCCTACCAGCACGCCTCGATGGAGTATCAGCGGGCGCAGATGGTGGAGAAGGGGCTGGCTTGAGCAAGGGAACAGTGACCGCGGAGGGGGTGTTGCACGTGGCCGGGCAGCGCTACCGCGCCGCGCTTGGCCGGGGCGGACTCGTCGCGGACAAGCGGGAGGGCGACGGGGGGACGCCGATCGGCCTGCTGCCGCTTCGGCGGGTGCTGTATCGCGCCGATCGCGTGGCCCGTCCGCGCGCCGCGGCGCCGGTCATGCCGCTGGGGCCAAGCGACGGATGGTGCAACGACCCCGGGGATGTGGCGTACAACACGGCGGTAAAGTTACCGAATTCCGTGCGCCACGAGGCGCTGTGGCGCGCCGATCCGGTCTACGACGTCATCGGCGTCCTGGGATGGAACGACGATCCGCCGCGGCGCGGACGCGGCAGCGCCATCTTCCTTCACGTTGCCCGGCCTGACTATGCGCCGACCCAAGGGTGCGTGGCGCTCGGTCTCGCCGACCTGCTTGACGCGTTGGCCGCGGGCTTGACGGAAATCAACGTTCAAGCGGCCTGAGCGGCGCCGGCTTCATCGAGGCCGAAAACCTCTCGATAGCGCCGGAAGCAGGCCGCGCCGCATTCCAGCCGCATCAGCGCGCCTTCCGCCAAGGCGGGCGCCCGCCGCGGGTCTTCGTTCACGAGAGGCCAGGCGGCCTCCGCGTTCCAGGCTTCGCTGTGCTTGATGTCGAGCACGGCGTGGAGGTCGAAATAGTGCCGGTGCTTGGCGCTGACCCCGAGGCGCTTCAGGCCTTCGCCGACCAGCTTGGCGCGGCCCGGGGCGGTCTGTTCGATCACGCCCAGCGCGCCGACCGACTGGTAGGCGTAGCGCCGGTTGGCGGCCAGCCCGGCCATCGTATTGGCCAGCGCCAGCGCCTCCCAGATCGTCGTCTCCAGCTCCGGCTTCAATCCGAGCGTCTTGGCGAGATGCTCGAGCATCGGCCCGTGCATTCCCTTGGCGTTCCCGCGGCCCATCTCGTCCCAGTAGTTTCGCGCCAGCTCAAGCTTCGCCGCCACCGGCAAGCGAAGCTGCGTCATCGCGGTCAGGTCGTCGAAGCCTGCTTCGCCGGCCACCTCCTGCTGCAGGAACCAGCGCATCTCGTCCATGCTGGCCTGCTCGGCGAGCCAGGGGAACAGCGGGTCCTGCTGGCCGGGCCCAATTTGTTCCAGCGCCTCGAACCATGCGACAAACCCGTCGGCATCGCGCGGCGCTTCGGCGGCGCGGTCCGCGACCTCTGAACGCCGGGCTTCGAGCCAATGGCCCTCCTCGATCTGCAGCGCGGCCAGATCGTCAAGCTGTTGGCGCCAATCATCACTTGGAAACCCCGGGGTGAACCGGGCTGCATTGAGGCCCGCGAGCTGGCGATGCCAGCGGTCGTCGGCGGAACCATGGTCAGACAGGAAACCATCCGGCATCGGCGTTTCATCCTTTTTCAGTTTTTGCGCATCGTCAGGCAAACGGCGGCGATGCGGTCGGCCCGGGCATAGGGGCTGCGATCAAGCTCCTCGCCGAACACGTCGGGGTCCAACTCGCGATAGCGCCAGTCGGATGCGCTCTCTCGAAGTTGCAACGCGACAGATTCGTAAAAGGTGTCGATCCCGTCCACGACAACGGCGCCGGTGTATAAAATGAGCGATCCGCCCGGTTCGAGACGGTCCAGCGCCGCGCCTAGGATCGAGAGGGACAACGCGGCGCCGTAGGGGCCGCCGCCGTGCCGGTAGGTGCGCTCGGCCGAATCGACCAGGTAAGGCGGATTGGCGACGATCATGTCGAACTGACCGGCGACGCCGCCCAGTATGTCGCTGCTGACCGCCTCGACCGGCGCCCCTGCCAGAGCCGCGTTGGCACGGGTGAAGCGCAGGGCCTCCGGGTTGATGTCCACGCCGACGATGTCCGCGTCCGGCCGCGCTCTCGCCAGAAGGATCGCCCCTGCCCCGGAGCCGCAACCGATATCGACGGCGCGCCGGATCGGGCGGGATGCCGCGTCGGCGAGCGCCTGGGCGAAGCGGTAGGTGTCGGGGCCGAAGAACACGCTGTCGGGCCGCGTGGTCGGGAACGCGGAATGGAGGAACAGCAAGCCGTCCAGGCTTGAGAGGCGGACGGCGCTGCGCCAGAGTTTCCCGCACGGATCGAGGACGGCGGCCGCCTGCATCGCTTGCATGATCCGGTCCGGCACGGCGCCGTCCGCGAAGGGGCGGCTCCAGCCGAACACGTCGCGCAGGCTGCGCCCGACACGGGCGCCCGGCCGGGCGTTGACGCGGGCGTGGGTGGCGGGCGTGGGCGTGACGAAATGGTAGCCGGTTTGCTGCACCAGGCGGGCGAGTTCGACCAGGCGTTGCGTCGCGTCATCGGGGGCGTCATCGGGCATCGCGCCTTGAACGCGAAGCCGATTGCCGGAGTTGCTATCGCGCCAGCAGCGGGCCGAGCACGTCGACAACGCCGGTGATGAGCAGTTGTATGCCGATGCAGAACAGCAGGAAGGCCGAGAGCCGGGTGACGGTGCGGCTGCCGTTCTGCCCGAGCTTGTCGATCAGCCGGTCCGAATAGGCGTAGGTCAGCGCGATCACGCCGGCCAGCAGGAGCGCGGCGAGCGCCACGCCGGCGAAGAACGAGAGTTGCCGGTCCGTCGGATGCCCGGAGCCGATGGCCACGGCGACCGAGATCGTCCCCGGACCCACGGTGAAGGGCAGCGTCAGCGGAAAGAAAGCGATGTCCTCCTTGCTCGACGCGCTGACCTCGGAGGCCTGCTCCTGCTTGCGGCCCTCGCGTTTCTCCGGCGCGCCGAGGAGTTCCCAGGCGAACAGGGCGAGGATGATGCCGCCGGCGATCCGCAGCGCGGCGAGCGAGATGCCGAAGAAGGCCAGCACGTAGGACCCCAGCCCGAGGGCGCCCAGCATCATGATCAGGGAGTAGGCGCCCACCCGCCGGGCCAGGGCCACGCGCTCGCCGTGCGTGCGGTCGGAGGTGGCTTCGCGGAAAATGAAGGCGCCGGCGATCGGGTTGACGATGCCGAACAGCGCCGGGGCGGCGATCAGGAAGGCGGCCAGCATCAGCGGCCGGGACGGAGCGGCAGGTTGGTGCGATAGACGACCCGCTTCAACGCGAACGCGCTCTCCACGCCATGCACGCCCGGCACCCGGGTCAGTTTGGTACGCAGGAACTCCTCGTAGGCGCCGAGGTCGGGGGCGACGACGCGCAGCAGGTAGTCGCTCGCCCCGGACATGACGTAGCATTCCATGACCTCCGGCAGCCCGGCCACAGCCTGCTCGAACGCGGCCAAATGGTCCTCCGTCTGCGCCGACAGGCGGACGGAGACGAACACGCTGACCGGCAGGCCGACGCGGTCCTGGTCAAGCAGGGCGACGTAGCCGCGGATGAGTCCCGCCTCTTCCAGCAGCTTCTGCCGCCGGTTGGCCGGGCTGGGCGAGAGGCCGGCAACCTCGCCGAGCACGGCGCTCGTGGCCCGCCCGTCGCGCTGCAGGCAATCCAGGATGGCGTGGTCGATCCGGTCAAGGCGCATGGCGCGAATGCTTGAACCTCCTATGCTGCATCGCGTCATTAGCATGATCTGCCAGTTTTGCCATGCAGCGAGCGGAACAATGGTAACACACCGCAGGCCCGTCTGCGCTAGACTTCCCATCCCGAAGGAGTTGCAGCCATGGACGTGGGTATCGCACCGCCGCTCGCCGACCGCCTGACGCTCGAGAGCCGCTATGCCGAGTTCGACCGCCCCGTGCTGCTGTCCGGCGTGCAGGCGCTGGTGCGGGTGCTGCTTGAGCAGGCGCGCCTCGACAAGGCGGCCGGGCTCAACACCGGCGGCCTGGTTTCCGGCTATCGCGGCTCCCCGCTCGGCGGCGTCGATCAGGAGCTGTGGCGCAGGGAGGGCCTGCTCGCCGCCGCGGGTGTCCGGTTCCAGCCGGGCCTGAACGAGGACCTGGCGGCGACGATGATCTGGGGCGCCCAGCAGATCGACACCTTCCCCGGCAAGCGCGTCGATGGCGTGTTCGGTATGTGGTACGGCAAGGGACCGGGGCTGGACCGCAGCGGCGACGCGCTGCGCTGCGCCAACACCATCGGCACGGCCCGGCACGGCGGCGTGCTGGCGGTCAGCGGCGACGACCATGCGGCGCACAGCTCGGTGTTCCCGCATTCAACGGACGGGATTTTCCAATCGGTCCACATCCCGGTGCTGGTCCCCGCCGACGTGCAGGACATCCTTGATTTCGGCCTTGCCGGCATCGCCCTGTCCCGGTTCTGCGGCCTCTGGGTCGGCCTCAAGACCATCGCCGAGACCGCCGAGCAGCATGGGCTGGCCACCATTCCCTCAAGCAGGCAGTTCTTGACGCCCGACATCGGCCTGCCGCCGCACGGCCTCAATCTCGACCCGGCGCTTCCCTGGCCTGGCCAGCGGCAGGAGCTTGAACGCCGATTGCTGCAGGACCGGTTTCCGGCCATGCTCGCTTGGGCGCGCGCGAACCGTCTCGACCGGCAGGCCAGCGGCACGGAGGAGGCCACGGTCGGCATCGTCACCGTCGGCAAGGCGCACCACGACGCGATGCACGCGCTGCGGCGCCTGGGCCTGGCCGAGCACCCGGCCATCGCGGTTTACAAAGTGGGCCTGGCATGGCCGCTGGAGACGGAGGCCGCCCGCGCCTTCGCCCGCGGCAAGCGGGTGCTGCTGGTGGTCGAGGAGAAGCGCTCGCTGGTGGAGATGCAGCTTCGCGACGCGCTCTACAACCTGGCCGCCGATGCCCGGCCCGCCATCATCGGCAAGCGCGACGCCCAAGGCGGGGAGCTGCTTCCCGCCGTCATGGAGCTGTCGCCGGAGCTGCTGATGCAGGCGTTCTCGCGCACGCTGCCCAGCCACGGCATCGAGGCGCCGGCGATCGAGTTGCCGGCAACGCGGACCGAGCCGGGCGTCATCGCCCGCGCGCCGATGTTCTGCGCCGGCTGCCCGCACAACACCAGCACGAAGCTGCCCGAGGGCGCCCACGCCATGGCCGGCATTGGCTGCCACACCATCGCGGTCAGCACCAGCGACTCCACCCGCACCTTCAGCCAGATGGGGGGCGAGGGGGCGCCGTGGGTCGGGCTCGAACACTTCACCGACATGCCGCACATGTTCGCCAACATGGGCGACGGCACCTACCAGCACTCCGGCCTGCTCGCCATCCGCCAGGCGGTCGCCGCCAAATCGCGCATCACCTATAAGCTGCTATACAACGACGCGGTCGCCATGACCGGCGGCCAGCCGGCCGAGGGCGGCCCCACGGTGCTGAGCATCGCCCGCCAGCTTCATGCCGAAGGGGTCGGCCTGCTCGCCGTGGTCGCCGACGACCCGGCCCGCCTCCCCTCCACCTCCGACCTGCCGCCCGGCACGCTGCGGCACGGACGCGAGGAGCTGGACGCGGTGCAGCGCCGGATGCGCGGATACGAGGGCGTGAGCGCCATCATTTACGACCAGGTGTGCGCCACGGAGAAGCGCCGCCGCCGCAAGCGCGGCAAGATGGCGCCGGCCGAGACCCACGTCAGCATCAACGCCCGCGTGTGCGAGAACTGCGGCGACTGCACCGCGCAATCCAACTGCATTGCCATCGAGCCGGTCGAGACCGAATACGGCCGCAAGCGCCGCATCAGCCCGACGAGCTGCAACACCGACCTCTCCTGCCTCAA
The DNA here is from genome assembly GCA_965217935.1 of Acetobacteraceae bacterium. Classification (GTDB taxonomy): domain Bacteria; phylum Pseudomonadota; class Alphaproteobacteria; order Acetobacterales; family Acetobacteraceae; genus JBBROS01. Next base: position 4,120,837 of record OZ244581.1, read on the forward strand.
GGGCTTCTGCCCCAGCTTCGTCACCACCAGCGGGGCCGCGCCGGTCGAGGACCATGCGAGCCGCTGGGCGGCTGAGGAGGCCGGGCTTGCCGCGAGCCTGACCGAGCCGGCGTTGCCGACGCTCGACGCCCCCTGGCGCGGCCTGTTCGCCGGCATCGGCGGCGGCGGCATCGTCACTTGCGGCGCGATTGTGGCGATGGCGGCGCACCTGGAGGGCCGGGCCGTCAGCACGCTCGACTTCACCGGCCTGGCGCAGAAGAACGGCGCCGTCGTCTCCCACGTGCAGATCGGGCAAGGCGGCGCGCTCGATGTCGTCCGCATCCCGAGCCGCGAGGCCGACCTGCTGCTCGGCGCGGACCTGGCGGTGAGCGCGGGGGCGGACGTGCTGGGGCGTTGCCGCGAGGACGCGGCGGTGATCGGCAACCTCGACCTTCAGGGCGGGGCCGGGTTTTTGCAGGAGCGGGACCTTAAGATCGACGCCGGGCTGCACCGCCGGGCGATCGAGCGGCGGACGGATACGACGCGCTCGCGCTATCTGCGCGGCAGCCTGGTCGCCGAGCGGCTGTTCGGAACGGCGCAGGCGGTCAACACCGTGTTGCTCGGCATGGCCTGGCAGCTTGGTTTCGTGCCGATTGGCCGGGCGGCGCTGCTGCACGCGATCAAGCTGAACGGCACAGCCGTCGCGCTGAACGAGCGCGCGTTCCTGTGGGGCCGCCTGCTTGCCGACACGCCCAGCCTCATCGATCAGATCCTGGCCGATCAGGCGCCGCAGCCCGACGACCTGGCCAGCCTGGTCGAGCGCCGCTCGGCCGAGTTGGCGCGCTATCAGGGCGTCGGCCTGACCCAGCGGTATCGCCGGTTGGCGGACGCGGCGGCCGCCCGCGAAACGAGCCTCGTCGGCGCCCCGGGTCCGCTCGCCCGCGCCGTGGCCGAAGGAGCCTTCCGGGCGTTCGCCTACAAGGACGAGTACGAGGTGGCCCGGCTGCATGCCGAAGCGGCCTATGGCGACGATCCTACGTTTTATCTCGCCCCGCCGCTGCTCAGCCGCACCGACAAGGCCACCGGCAGGCCGCGCAAGATCGCCGTCTCCGGGCGGGTAGCTTTGCCGCTGTTCCGCCTGCTGCGTCACGGCAAGACCTTGCGCGGCACCCCGTTCGACCCGTTCGGCTGGCAGCGCGACCGCCGCCAGGAGCGCGCGTTCGCCCGCCAGTATGAGCAGGACATCCTCGGCATGCTGCCCCGGCTCCGCCCGGATACGATGGAGGCGGCCATCAGCCTTGCCTCGCTGTCCATGACGGTGCGCGGCTTCGGTCCGCTCAAGTCCGCGGGCATGGCGGATGCGGCCCCGCAACGCGCCGCCCTGCTGCACCGGATCGACGCGCAGCCGGTGGCGCAAGCCGCCGAGTAGCCCTATATCCGCCCAAACGAACAGGGAGGCCGCCATGCTCGATACGACCGATCCGAACGATCTCATCATCGACACCGCGCGCCGCTTCGCGCAGGAGCGTCTGGCCCCGGGAGCCGCCGAGCGCGAGAAAGCCGGGCGCATCGAGCCTGAGATCATCCGCGAGTTGGGCGAGATGGGCTTCCTGGGCGCCACGAACAGCAGCGACTGGGGCGGCAGCGAGATCCCCTACGAGACCTACGCGCAAGTAATCGAGGAACTGGCCGCGGGCGACGGCTCGGTCTCCACCTTGGTCAGCGTGCACAACGCTCCCACCTGCGAGATCCTTGAGAAGTTCGGTACCGCCGAGCAAAAGGAGCGTTGGCTGCGCCCGATGGCGAGCGGCCAGGCGGTCTCCAGCTTCGGATTGACCGAAAGCCACGCCGGCTCCGATGCCTCCGGCATCCGCACCAAGGCCGTTCGGAACGACGGCGGCTACGTCATCAACGGCTCGAAGCAGTTCATCTCTAACGCCAGCATCGGCCAGACGACGATCCTGTTCGCGGTCACCGACCCGTCCGCGGGCAAGAAGGGCATCAGCGCTTTCATCGTCGGCAATGACACGCCCGGCTTCAAGGTGGCCCGCGTCGAGCACAAGCTGGGCCAGAAAGCCTCCGACAGTTGCGCCCTAAGCTTCGACGACATGCAGGTGAGCGAGGACCAGCGCATCGGCGGGGAAGGCCAGGGCTTGCGCATCGCCTTGAGCACGCTGGAGAGTGGGCGTATCGGCATCGCCGCCCAGAGCGTCGGCATGGCGCGGGCAGCCCTCGACTACGCCGTCGCCTACGCCCGCGAGCGCACGCAGTTCGGCAAATCGATCCTGGATCATCAAGCGGTCGCCTTCCGCCTGGTCGACGCCAAGACGCAGCTTGCCGCCGCCCGCGAATTGACGCTGAAGGCCGCCCGCCTGAAGGACGCCGGCAAGCCGGCGCTGGAGGCCGCGGCGATGGCCAAGCTGTTCGCCAGCGAGGCCGCCGAGCGGATCTGCTCCGCCGCCATCCAGACCCTCGGCGGCTACGGCTACCTGGCCGACTATCCGGTCGAGCGCATCTATCGCGACGTCCGCGTCTGCCAGATCTACGAGGGCACCTCGGACGTGCAGAAGGTGATCCTCAGCCGCATGCTTTGAGCGCTTCGGCGCCGGCGCTCTCCCGCCGCGCCTGCCTCGCGCTTGCCTTCCTGCCCACCCCCGCTTTGGCTTGCAGCCGAGGCGCAGGGGCCATCCTGCCGCTTCACTGGGTCGAGGGCTTTCCGATGGTGCGCGGGAGCATTGGCGGGCGGGCCGTGAGCTTGCTCCTCGATACGGGGGCACAGGGCATGCTGATGACCCCGGCCATCTCCCAAGCCTTGAGGCTGAGGCTTCAGGGCGTCACCCGGATTTTTGGCACGGGCGGCAGCCAAGAGGCGCCCGTCGTGCTGGTGCCGGACTTGCGGCTGGCGGGCAGGGCGATGCCGCGCCAGCTTGCGCCCGTGGCGCCGTTTCCTGTGCCGCTCCGGGCCGACCCGCCGTTTGCCGGGCTGGTTGGCGCTTCCGTCCTCTCGCGGTTCAGCCTTGATGTGAACATCCCTGCCGGCCGCATCGGCTTGTGGCCGCCGGGGTGCGCGCCGCAGGTTCATGGCATGACGGTCCCGCTCCAGGTGACGCCGACAGGAGAGGCTTACATGCCGGTTCGGGTGAACGGGACGCCACTGATGGCGTTGCTGGATACCGGCAGCCGGGCAACATTGCTGGGGCAGGCGGCGGCGCGGCGGCTTGGGGTGACGGCCCCGGTTTCAGCCAATACGGCGCGAGGCATCGATGGGGAGCGGTTGCCGCTCAAGCACGCCCAGGTCATGCTCGGATTAGGAGATGAGGCAGCCCGGCGGACGCCGGTCAGCATTACGCCGCTTGAGCTCGAAGGGGGCGATATGTTGCTGGGACTGGACGTGCTGGGGCGGCAGCGGCTTTGGGTCGCATATCAGCGGGGGGAAATCATTTTTGCAGGTCGATGAACCGGTCTAGTCTGCAATCGTCCTGACTGGAAACAGCCAGTGCGTCAATTGCCAGACCAGAAGAGGCTAAACCTGACGCTCGAGACTCGAGCGTCAGGTTTGGACCACCACTACCCGCTTTCGCGGGCGGGTGCTTCATGATTCACCATAGGGATGATTGCTCCTGCTCGCGAGGTCCGGCTGTGCCCGGACGACCAATCCATCCTGGAACTTCGCATTCGTTCTCCGACAACGGAGCAGCGCGAGGTGCTTCGAGCGCGGAGCGTGCTGCTGGCCGCTGAGGGGCTTTCGACGCGCTCGATTGCGGCCCGGCTCGGCACGATGCCGCGCACGGTCAGCTTGTGGCGCATTCGCCATGCCGATCACGGATTGGCCGGGCTTGCCGACAAGGCCCGGCCTGGCGGTCGTGCCTCGTCGGCCCGCTACGACGAGACCACGCAAAAGCGCATCCTGGCGCAACTGGATCAGCCGCCACCCGCGGGGTATGCCCGCTGGATGGGCAAGGTGTTGGCTCGGGCGCTCGGCGACGTGAGCGAGCAGTATATCTGGCGGTTCCTGCGAGCGCAGAAGATCGATCTGGATGGCCGCAAGTCCTGGTGCGTCAGCACCGACCCCGCGTTCGTGGCCAAATCGGCCGAGATCGTAGGGCTCTATCTGGCGCCTCCCGAAGGGGCCGTGGTGCTTTCGGTCGACGAGAAGCCGTCCATCCAGGCGCTGGAGCGGGCGCAGGGCTCCCTCAAGCTGGGCAACGGACGCACGCTGACCGGGCGGACGCATGGATACAAGCGGCACGGGACGACGACGCTGTTCGCGGCCCTCGACATCGCCAACGGCCAAGTCAAGGCCGGGCTCTACCAGCGGCGGCGGCGGGTCGAGTTCCTGGATTTCATGAACAGCGTCATTGCCGACTACCCTGACCGGCAAATCCACGTCGTGCTGGACAACCTCAACACCCACAAACCCAAGCGCGACATGTGGCTGGCGCGGCACCCCAACGTGCAGTTCCACTTCACGCCGACCCATGCGTCCTGGATGAACCAGGTCGAGATCTGGTTCTCCATCCTCAGCCGCAACGCCCTCCAAGGCGCCAGCGTCACCTCCACAAAACAGGTCAGGGCGCAGATCGATGCCTTGATCGAAAGCTACAACGAGAAGGCCACGCCGTTCTCCTGGAAGGCCGCGACCATCCAAAACATCTCGGAACACGGGTCAGTCATTCATGATTCCGGGTACTAGCTCGGGGTCTTCGAGGCGCTCGGCGAATTCGGCGTAGAGGGATTGGGCGTCGGTCTCGCGGCGCTGGCGGTGGATGGCGTCCTCGACGCCGCGGATGAGCTGGGCGCGGGCGGTGGCGCGATGGGCGGGGGTGGGGGCTTGGAGGGCCGGGTCGGACGCGATGTGGCGGGCGAGGGCGATGGTGCGGCGGACGGCGCGGGCGATGCGGTCGAAGGCGACGGTCGGGTCGGCTTCGGGGCGGTTCTCTGGGGTGGGCGTGGCGGCGGCGGCGCGCTCGTGGATTTGTCGGGCGAGGGCCGCGCCCTGGTCGATGAGGGCGTGGAGGATTTGGCGGTAGTAGGCGGCGTCTTCTGCGGGGGTGGGGGTTTCGGGGGTTGGCATAGGAGGATAGGATGGTTTTCCTTGGGGGGAGTCAAGGGGGGGTGGAGGCGGAGCGTGTGCACGTGGGCTAGGGCCTGTTGAGAATCAGGGGATTCCCTTGACCACGGCGCCTGTGATTCAAGCTCCGAAAGGAGTTTGCTATGGATCGGTTCAGCCTGACGGATGCTCAATGGGAGAAGATGGAGCCCTTCGGCTTGGGTAAGCCGACCGACCCTGGACGCACCGGAGGGGACGCCAGACTGTTTGTCGAGGCTGTGCCGTGGATCGCGCGGACCGGTAGCCCTTGGCGGGACCTGCCGGCGTCGTTTGGGCGCGGGAACACCGTCTTCAAGCGCTTTCGCGATTGGGTGAAAGCGGATGTTTTCAAACGCATGTTCGACGCGGTTTCCAACGAGCCCGACATGGAATACGCCATGGTCGATGCCACGATCGTCCGCGTTCACCGCCATGGGCAGGGCGCAAAAGGGGGACTCAAAGCCAGGCTATCGGTAAATCCCGTGGCGGCCTGACGACCAAGGTCCTGGCGTTAACCGACGCACTGGGCAACCTTGTGCGCTTCGAGCTGCTGCCGGGTCAACGCTACGACACGATCGGCGTGGCGCCACTGATCAAGGGCGCCGAATTCGGCGGCTTGATTGCTGACAAGGCGTTCGATGCGGATTGGATCATCGCAGAGTTGAACGAGCGCGGCGCCAAGGTCGTCATCTCGCAACGGCCGAAACGCAAAGCACCGCGCGGCATCGACCTCGACGTCTACAAATGGCGGCACCTGGTCGAGAACTTCTTTTGCAAGCTGAAGGAGTTCAAGCGAATAGCCATGCGCAGCGACAAAACCGATACCAGCTTCGCAGCGATGATCCTCCTCGGAGCAGCCATCATCAACTCACGGTGAATCTCAACAGGCCCTAGAGGACAAGGGAGCAACCATGCTGATTGTAGCCCGTAACTTGACGGAAGACGATGGTAGTTGTAATTTGCGTCGTGAAGATTCGGAATGTCGTTCATAAAGAGTTGCGGCGTTTTATTGTTGATGATGATCTATCGGGTCTCCAGCCTATGGCTGTTCCAAAGCTACGCAGCATCATTTCGTTCCTGCAAGACATGGAAGAGGAAGTCGAGTTGCGCACCGTCCCGAGTTGGAAAGTTCACCAGCTTACCGGCAACCGCAAAGGCACATGGAGCCTGTTCGTCACCGAGAACTGGCGGCTGACGTTCCGGATTAGTCAACTGGAGGTCGAGATCATAGACCTCGATTACGAGGACTATCATTAAGGAAGCAAGATCATGAGTGTTACGCAGGGCATTCGTTTGAAAAATCCGGTGCATCCCGGCAGTTTTGTGAAGGCGGAGATCATTGAGTCCTTGGGCCTGTCCGTGACCGACGCCGCTGACGCTCTAGGGGTGACTAGGCCCACCTTGTCCGCGCTGTTGAACGAGCGCGCGTCTCTTTCTTCGGACATGGCTTTGCGGATTGAGAAGGCTTTCGGCGTGTCGATGGACACTCTGATGCGGATGCAGAACAGCTTCGACATCGCTCAAGCTCGTAAGCGGGAGGGAGATATTGAGGTTGCGCGTTATGTGCCGGGGGAGGGCTTGAGAGGTCAACCGGAATCGCTTTGAGAGATTGTGGTCTGTTTGATGCGTTAAGCGTCACCGGCAACGTAAATGCGATATGGCAGCGCCAACGATGTTGTGTAGGTATTCTTGCGACTGTTGGAGGAGCGAGGTTCGGGAATTATTGGACTACGGGCTACCACTATTAAGAGAAGGTAGAGCAGGCAATCGAAAAACTTAAGTTAACATGTACTTAGCAAAAAGCGGAGCTATTTGAACAAGCGATATTGGGTCGTCATATTTTGATAAAATACTGTTCTTGAAAGCGCTAGCTTTCTAGGATTACTTAGGTTCATGTCCGGGATCATAAATTTTAAGGTCAATAATATACTATTATAGTATGCGTCTAGTGTTTCCAAACGACTCGAACAGATAGCTTGCTGCATCTCGGTTAAGATCTTCAAGCCTGAGCACGACACGCTCTGCAGCGCCGATTGGGCCAGCAATAGGATGTAGATCAATGTCAACGGGAACGCACATTCCGTCATTTGGATGCTCGGGTATCGGCGGCCTCACGAGTTGAACCGGGCCCATTATGAACATTGAGCCTTCAGCAGCAACAAGTTCGTGCAGCCGATTATGAGAGATGTTGCTGACGCGTCTTAACGCGGGGACAAATTTATAGAAGCGATTGTTGTAGGCCTGGCGCTGTATAATTAGTTTGAAAAGATCTGGATGAGTCGTGCCTAAGTTTGCCATTCTCCCCCGTTTCAGCTTAGCTAACACTGCCGTCTCATTTTCTTCTGCTGGAAAGTAGATAACGCCTCTGCCTGAGGTGCTACCTACCTGAACAATTCTCTCGTAAACAAGGACCATTGTTTGATCGAGAGCGTCGCAAAGCTGTCGAGCTGACTCTTTGACGAGAAGGGATAAATCGGTAATACTAAACTCTGTGTTGCGGTGAGCTTTATAGAGGCTTTCCAGTTCCCTGCCCCGTTGGCGAGCTCTCCTTAGGATTTTGTCGATATTTCTTGATGATGCCACAGCAATATAACTCATGCTGAAAATATCAAATTCTATTTAGCTTGATCAAATCATTATCTATAGCAAGCAAATAGAGCGGTTACAGCGTTGATGTGCTTTCTGATTTACACTCATCAAAGGCTACAGAGACGATCGTTTCCGCACAATGTTGAGTTTAGGAACTACAATGTATCCGCCCTCGCTAAACCGCCTCCGCCCCCGAAATGATCTCAATCAACTCCCGGGTGATACCTGCCTGACGGGTGCGGTTGTAGTTCAGGGTCAGCTTGTTGATCATCTCGCCGGCGTTGCGGGTGGCGTTGTCCATCGCCGACATGCGGGCACCCTGCTCGCCGGCGGCGCTCTCGATCAGGGCGCGGAAGAGCTGGATGGACAGGTTGCGGGGGAGGAGGGCGGCGAGGATGGTCTCTTCGTCGGGCTCGAACTCGTACGTGGCCTGGGGGCCGGAGGCGGGCTGCTCGGCTTGCGCGTCCTCGACCTGCAGGGGGATGACCTGCTGCTCGGTGGGGACCTGGCTGATGACGGAGAGGAAGCGGTTGTAGATGATGGTGCAGACGTCGAAGTCGTTGTCGGCCAGCATGCGGGCGATGCGGTCGCCGACCTCGGCGGTGTCGCTGAACTCGACGCGTTTCTTGCCGGCGAAGCTGAACTCGGCGACGATGCGGTCGGCGAACTCGCGCCTGAGATAGTCGCGGCCCTTGCGGCCGATGGTGATGAGCTTGACGGTCTTGCCCTGGCCTTCGAGGCGGCGGATGGCGGCGCGGCCGGCGCGGCCAACATTGGTGTTGAAGCCGCCGGCGAGGCCGCGGTCGGCGGTGACAACGACGAGCAGGTGGGTCTGGTCGGCGCCGGTGCCGACCAGCATGCGGGGGGCTGTGGGGCTGTTGGCGGCGGTGGCGGCGAGGGCGGCCAACATGCGCTGCATGCGCTCGGCGTAGGGGCGGGCGGCTTCGGCCTGGGACTGGGCGCGTTTCAGCTTGCTGGCGGCGACCATCTTCATGGCGGAGGTGATCTTGCGGGTGGACTTGACGCTGTTGATGCGGTCGCGGAGGGCTTTGAGGCTGGCCATCGGGGGCTATTCCTCGGCAAAGGCCTTGGCGACGTCGTCCATGACGCCGACCAGGGCCTTCTCGGACTGGGCGTTCATCTCGCGGGTGTCGCGGATGCTTTGCAGGGCGCCGGGCTCGCGGCTTTTCACCTCGGAGATGAGGCGCTTCTCGAAGGCGCCGACCTTGTCGACGGGGAGCTTGTCGAGGTAGCCCTTGGTGCCGCTGTAGATGCTGACGACCTGCTCTTCCACGGGCATGGGGCTGAACTGGGGCTGCTTGAGCAACTCGGTGAGACGGGCGCCGCGGGCGAGGAGCTGCTGAGTGGAGGCGTCGAGGTCGGACGAGAACTGGGCGAAGGAGGCCATCTCGCGGTATTGCGCGAGTTCGAGCTTGATGGAGCCGGCAACCTTCTTCATGGCCTTGATCTGGGCCGAGGAGCCGACGCGGGAGACGGAGAGGCCGACGTTGACCGCCGGGCGGATGCCGCGGAAGAACAGCTCGGTTTCGAGGAAGATCTGGCCGTCGGTGATGGAGATGACGTTGGTGGGGATGTAGGCGGAGACGTCGCCGGCTTGGGTTTCGATGATGGGGAGCGCGGTGAGCGAGCCTGCGCCCATCTCGTCGGACATCTTGGCGGCGCGTTCCAAGAGGCGGCTGTGCAGGTAGAAGACGTCGCCGGGGTAGGCTTCGCGGCCGGGGGGGCGGCGGAGGAGGAGGGACATCTGGCGGTAGGCGACGGCCTGCTTGGAGAGGTCGTCGTAGCAGATCATGGCGTGCATCTTGTTGTCGCGGAAGTACTCGCCCATGGCGCAGCCGGTGTAGGGGGCGAGGAACTGCATCGGCGCCGGGTCGGAGGCAGTGGCGGCGACGACGATGGAGTATTCCATGGCGCCGTTCTCTTCGAGGGTGCGGACGAGCTGGGCGACGGTGGAGCGCTTCTGGCCGATGGCGACGTAGATGCAGTAGAGCTTGGCGGCTTCGTCCTCGCCGGTGTTGACGTGCTTCTGGTTGATGATGGCGTCGATGATGACGGCGGACTTGCCGGTCTGGCGGTCGCCGATGACGAGCTCGCGCTGGCCGCGGCCGATGGGGATGAGGGCGTCGATGGCCTTGAGGCCGGTCTGCATCGGCTCGTGAACGGATTTGCGGGCGATGATGCCGGGGGCCTTGACCTCGACGCGCTTGCGTTCGACGTCGGTGAGCTCGCCCTTGCCGTCGATGGGCTGGCCGAGGCCGTCGACGACGCGGCCGAGAAGGCCGCGGCCGACGGGGACGTCGACGATGTCGTTGGTGCGGGTGACGGTGTCGCCTTCGCGGATCTGGGCGTCGTCGCCGAAGACGACGATGCCGACGTTGTCGGTCTCTAGGTTCAGCGCCATGCCCTTGACGCCGGCGCCGGGGAACTCGACGAGCTCGCCGGCCATGACGTTCTGCAGGCCGAAGACGCGGGCGATGCCGTCGCCGACGGAGAGGACCTGGCCGGTTTCGGCGACGTTCTGCTCTGTGTCGAACGAGGCGATCTGCTTCTTGAGGATGTCCGAGATTTCGGCGGGACGGATTTCCATTAGGCGGCGCCTTTCATGGCGTATTGGAGGCGCTGGAGGCGCGATTTGAGGCTGGTGTCGTAGAGGCGGGCGCCGATGCGGACAACGAGGCCGCCGAGAAGGCTGGGGTCGACGCTGTCCTGGATGTCGACGCTGCCGTAGCCGGCTTCGATGAGGCGGGCGCGGAGCTGCTCGCGCTGCACGTTCGTCAGCTCGTGGGCGCTCGCGACCTTGGCGACGACGACGCCGCGCTTCTCGGCGACGAGGGCGGCGAAGGCGGCGACGACCTGGCGCAGGAGGCTCAGGCGCCGGTTGTTGGCGACGACGCCGGCGAAGTCCTGGATGAGCTTGCCGAAGCCCTGGTTGGCGAGCACGGCGGCGAGGGCGGCGCGGGATTGGGCGACGTCGATGAGGGGGCTGGCGAGCAGGCGGCGAAGGTCGGGGGATTGGTCGATGAGGCGGCCGAGGCTTTCCATCTCGTCGACGGTCTGGTCGAGGGATTGGGTGTCGTCGGCTTGCGCGTAGAGCGCTGTCGCGTAGCGGTCGGCGACGCCGCCGCCGGAGCTCGTGGTGCCAGAGGCCACGTTTCGTCCCTGTTCAATCGGTTTGGTGGGCGGCTCGTAGCATGGGGTGGGGCTGGTTTCAACATGGGGCGGGGAAGACAGGCCGGGGCTTTGCCCCTGGACCCCACTGGGGCCGCGGCCCCAGACCCCGGTCCGTTGCGGAATGGACCGGAACGGAGCGGCTTCTCAAACATCGGGGTTTGGGGCCTGCGGCCCCAGCGGGTCCAGGGCAGCGCCCTGGCGATGGTCGCGGATGAAACGGTCGAGCAGGCGGGCGCCCCAGCCGGTGGGGCCGGCGGGGTGGCGGTCGGTGGCGGTCTCGCGCGCCTCGACGCCGGCGATGTCGAGGTGCGCCCAGGGGACGCCGCCCGCGAAGCGGCCGAGGAAATGGGCGGCGAGGCAGGCGTCGGGGTTCATGCGGGCGTCGCTGCATTGGCGCAGGTCGGCGATGTCGCTTTCCAGGGGGTCGCCGTAGGCGTCGTCGAGGGGCATGCGCCAGACGGGTTCGTGGACGGCATCGCCCGCGGCGGCGAGTTGGGCGGCGAGGGCGTCGTCGGTGGCGAACAGCCCGGCCCTGTGGTGGCCGAGGGCGGTGACGATGCTGCCGGTGAGGGTGGCGAGGTCGATGACGGCTTGGGGCCTGATGGCGGCGATGGACCAGGAGAGGGCGTCGGCGAGGATGAGGCGGCCTTCGGCGTCGGTGTCGACGATCTCGACGGTGAGGCCGGATTGCATCCGCAGCACGTCGCCCGGGCGGAAGCTGCCGGCGCCGACGGCGTTCTCGGCCAAAGGCAGGACGGCGGTGACGGGGGCGGGGGAGCGGCGGAGGCTGGCCGCCAAGACGGCGCCGGCGCAGGCAGCGGCGCCGGCCATGTCGGCGCGCATCTCCCACATATGGTCGGCGGGCTTGATGGAGACGCCGCCGGTGTCGAAGGTGACGCCTTTGCCGACGAGGAGGAGGGGGGCGGCGGCGGTCTCGCCGGGCCAGCGGAGGATGGCGAGGCAGGGGGGGTTGGCGCTGGCGCGGCCGACGGCGAGGAGGCCGCCGAAGCCTTCGAGGGCGAGGCGGTCGGGGCCGAGGATCTCGGTGTCGATGCCGTGGGATCGGAGTTCGGCGAGGCGGGCGGCGAAGAGGGCGGGGGTGAGCTGGTTGCCGGGTTCGGCGACGAGGTCGCGGGCGAACAGGGCGCCTTGGATGCCGGGGGAGAGGTCGGACCAGGCTTGCTCGGCGGCTTCCGGGTCGTTGGTCAGGATGTCGAGCAGGGCGAGTTGGGGGTGGTCGGGATCCGGCTGGGTGACGTAGCGGTGGAAGGTCCAGGCGCGGAGGACGGCGCCGGCGGCGAACTGGGCGCCCGCTTCGGGGGGCCAGGCGCGGGCGTCGATGGCGATGTGGGGGACCTGGGCGAGCTTGGCGGCGGCGAGGGCGCCGGCGGCTTCGAGGTCTTCGTTGCAGCGGATGAGGAGGAGGCGGCGCTCTTGGGTGAGGATCTCGGCCGTCTGCCCGGCCCGGGCGCCGAAGCCGGCGCGGGCGGCGGCTTCGGGGTCGGGCGGAGGAGCGCCCTCGGCGATGGGGACGGCGCGGGTTGCGGCGCCGCTCCGTGGGCCGCTCCCTGGGCCGCTCCTTGGGCCGCTCCCTGGGATGAATCGGGGCGTGAGGCGGGTTGGCAACGGGGTCAGGACTGTTCGTAGTGGTCGGCGACGAGGCGGTCGAGCAGGCGCACGCCGAAGGCGGTGGCGCCCTTGGGGATGGTGGCGGTGTCCTTGGTGCTCCAGGCCATGCCGGCGATGTCGAGGTGGGCCCAGGGGCCGCGGACGAAGCGCTTGATGAACTGCGCGCCGATGATGGCGCCGGCGGGGCGTCCGCCGATGTTCTTCATGTCGGCGATGTCGCTCTTGATCTGCTTGTCGTAGTCGTCGCCGAGGGGCATGCGCCAGACGGGCTCGCCGGCGGCCTGGCCGGCGGCGGCGAGGCGGGCGGCGAGGTCGTCGTCGTTGGCGAACATGCCGGCGTATTCGTGGCCGAGGCTGACGATGATGGCGCCGGTGAGGGTTGCGAGGTCGATGGTGAGGAGGGGGTCGAAGCGGTCCTGGGCGTACCAGATGACGTCGGCGAGGACGAGGCGGCCTTCGGCGTCGGTGTTGAGGACCTCGATGGTCTGGCCGGAGAGGCTGGTGATGACGTCGCCGGGGCGCATGGCGGCGCCGCCGGGCATGTTCTCGGAGAGGCCGATGAGGCCGACGGCGTTGGTCTTCGCCTTGCGTCCGGCGAGGGCGGCCATGACGCCGACGACGGCGCCGGCGCCGGCCATGTCCCATTTCATGTCGCCCATGCCGGCGGCGGGCTTGATGCTGATGCCGCCGGTGTCGAAGGTGACGCCTTTGCCGACGAAGGCGACGGGGCGGGTGCTCTCGGCGGCGCCGTTCCATCGCATGACGACGACGCAGGCCTCGTTGACGCTGCCCTGGGCGGTGCCGAGGAGGGCGCCGAAGCCTTTCTCCTGCAGTTGCTGCTGGCCGAGGATCTCGACGTCGACGCCGAGGTCGGCGAGGGCGCGGCAGCGTTCGGCGAGTTCGGCGGGGTTGAGGACGTTGGCGGGCTCAGTGATGAGGTCGCGCGAGAGGGCCGTGGCGTGGGCGACGGCCTGGGCGGCGGGCCAGGCTTGGCTCGCGTCGCCGGGCTTGTCCGTGAGGATTTGCAGGGCGGCGAGCCTGGGCTTGGCGTCGGCGTCCTGCTTGGTGCGGTAGCGGTCGAAGCGGTAGCTGCGCAGCGTTGCGCCGAGGGCGGCGTGGACGGCGTGGCTGGGGGCCATGCCATCGACGGCGAGGGCGGCCTTGGCGTCGCGGGCGAGGGCGGCCGCTGCGGCGCCGCCGGCTTCCTCCATGCCGCGCAGGGTGTGGTCCTCGGGTTTGCCCAGGCCGATGAGGACGACGCGCTGGAAGCCCGCGCCGGGGGCGAGGAGGGTGCAGGTCTTGCCTTTCTTGGCGGTGAACTCGGCGGCTTCGATGGCGCGGGCGATGGCGCCGCCGCAGGCCTCGTTGAGGGCGGCGGCGAGGCCCTGGAGGCCCTCGCCCTCGATCAGCAGCAAGGCGAGCGCGCCGGAATCGGGCAGGGCGGCGGGCTGGAAGTCGATCTCGAGCATGGGCGATCCTTTTGGCTCAGCAGGTATCGATGGCTTATGCCACGGATGGCGGCTCAGGAGTCCTTGGGGGAGGCATCATTTTTCGCGCGGCGGCGGCGGGCCGTCCGGCGACATGAGGTTTGAGCCGCTTGTCCGACGATTATCGCTCCGGTCCGTTGTGCCGGACAAGCGCCTCGAGCCTTTGCTTAGACGGGCAGCTGCAGCGACGGGCAGCTGCAGCGGCGTGCGAACGCATTCATGGCCAATGCCGCCCTTTGGCCCGTACCGCCGGGCTGTTTCCGGTCGGGGCGGTTGCGGACCGGGCGCGGGTGCGCCGGCCGGTCGGGCCACGACGCGCGGCGGCTTGCGCCGCGCCCGACCGATTGCGCTCGCGCACTTGTCGTCCGGCCTGGCCGCCGCCATTGTGCGCGCGATGGTGGATATTTGCGCGATCATTCCCGCGTTCGGCCGGTCCGACCTGCTTGCGCGCTGCCTGGCGGCCTTGCGCGAGGCCGGTTTCGACCGGGCGCGGATCGTCGTGGTGGACGACGCATCGCCCGGCCCGGAGGTGGCGGACACGGCTGCGCTGCATGGCGCGCGCCTCGTCCGGCTCGGCGCGAACGCCGGGCCGGCGGGGGCGCGGAACGCGGGCGCCCTGGCCGTTGCCGACGCGGACGTGCTGTTCTTCATCGACTCGGACGTGCTTGCGTCGCCCGAAATCCGCGGCTGCATCGAGGCGGCCTTGAGCGACCGGTCCGTGGCCGCCGTGTTCGGCTGCTACGACGACCGGCCGGCGGAGACGGACCTGGTCAGCCTTTACGTCAACCTGCGCCACCGCGAGGTGCACCGGCGCTCCGCAGGCGCGGCCGACACGTTCTGGGCCGGGTGCGGGGCGGTGCGGCGGGCGGCGTTCGACGCGGTGGGCGGGTTTGATCCGGACCGGCGCTGGAACTTCATCGAGGACGTGGAATTCGGCCGGCGGCTGCGCCGCGCCGGCTACGCCATCCGGCTCGACCCGGCGCTGCAAGGCAAGCACCTGAAGCGCTGGACGCTGCGGCTGTCGGCGCGGACGGACGCGCTGTATCGCGCCCGGCCCTGGATACGGCTGATGCTGGACGAGACGCGCATGATGCGGGGCCTCAACGCCGATACGTCGGGCAAGGCCAGCATGATCGCGGTCGCGGCCATACCGGCCTGCCTGCTGGCCGCGATCTGGTGGCGGCCGGGGCTGCTGCTCGCGCTGCTGGCGCTGCTCGCGATCCCGGTCCTGAACCGCGGGCTGTTCACGAGCTTCGCCCGTCTGCGCGGGTGGGGGTTCGCCGCCGCCTGCGTGCCGCTGCACGCATTCCACCTCGGCTGCGTGGCGGCCGGGTTGGCGCTGGGGCTCGCGGGGCGTTTTGCCTCGGGCGGGCGGGCGCCGTTGCGGAGTGCGGCGGACCTGGAGTTGGAGAACGCCGAATGACGCGGGCGGGGCCGGCTCGATGACGGTCAAGGTGGGCATCGCCGGGTGCGGCCGGATCGCCAGCTTCTTTCATATCCCGATCCTGTCCCGGCTGCCCGGCGCGGAGCTGGCCGGGCTCAGCGACCCCGATGCGGACCGTCTCGCCGAGGCCGGGCTGGGCGGGTATGCGAAGCGGTATGCCAGCGCCGAGGCGCTGATCGCCAACCCGGCGATCGAGGCCGTGGTGCTGTGCACGCCGCCTTCGCAGCACGCGCCGCTGGCCGTGGCCGCGTTCGCCGCCGGCAAGCACGTCTATATCGAGAAGCCGCTCGCGCTCTCGCCCGCGGAGGGCGGGGACGTGCGCGCCGCCTGGCACGGGGCCGGCACGGTGGGCATGATGGGCTTCAACTTCCGCTACCATCCGGCCTACCTCGACCTGAAGCGACGGGTGGCGGCCGGCGAGGTGGGCGACGTGCTGGCGGTGCGCAGCAGCTTCTGCTCCGCCCGGCGGGCGCTGCCGGCTTGGAAGCAGGCGGCGTCCACCGGCGGGGGCGCGTTGCGCGATCTCGGGGTGCATCACCTGGACCTGATCCCGTGGCTGCTCGGGGCGAGGATCGAGGCCGTCAGCCTGGTTGAGCGCGGGCAGGTCACCGAGGCCGACACCGCGCTGCTTGCCATCGAGCTTAGCGGCGGGGTCGCGGCCCAGACGTTCCTCTGCGTCTCCGCCGCCGCCAGCGAGAACCGGGTGGAGGTGATCGGCACGGGGGGGCGCATCGTCGCCGACACGGGCTTCGCCGCCGCCGGGCCGGTGCAGCGGGCAGGCGGGCGGCTGACGCGCTACGGCCACATGGGCCGGGTCGCGCGCGACAACCTGCATCCCCGCAAGCTGCTTGCCGCGAGCCCGCCGGAGCCGTCGTTCGCCGCCGCGCTGTCGGCGTTCGTGGCCGCCGTGGCCGGGAGGGACGCCAGCGTCTCGCCGGGCATTGCCGACGGGCAGGAGAGCCTGCGCGCCGTGCATGCCGCCGAGGAGTCGGCGAGGACCGGGCGGCGGCAAATGCTGTGCGCGGACGTGGCGGCGTGAAGATACTGCTCGTCAACGACTACGGCGCGCCGCATTACGGGGCGGAGCTGCAGATGCTGGGGCTGCGCGACGGGTTCCGGCGGCGGGGGCACGAGGTCATGCTGTTCTCCAGCCGGGCGATGCTGGCGCCGGACGTCGCGCTGGAGGCGGACGCCACCTGCTTCGGCTCGACCTCCCGGGCGCAGGTTCTGAGCCAGGCGGCCAATCCGTCGGCCTATCTCGGCCTGCGCCGGGCGTTGCAGCGGTTCCGCCCCGACGTGGTCCACGTCCGCATGTTCCTGTGGCAGCTCTCGCCGTTGATCCTGCCGCTGCTGCGCCCTGTGCCGAGCCTGTATCAGGCCGTGGTCTACAAGGACGTCTGCCCGAAAGGCTCGAAGCTGCTGCCCGATGGGACGCCTTGCACCGAGCCTTACGGGCGGGCCTGCCTGCGGCACGGCTGCGTCTCGGCGCCCACCTGGGTCGCGACGATGGCGCAGCTCGCGCTCCTGGAGCGCTGGCGCGGCGCCTTCACGCGCACCATCGCCCTCAGCGGGCCGATGCGCGACGTGCTGCAGGCGGGCGGGCTTGAGGATGTCAGCGTGCTGCACAACGGGGTGGCCGAGCGGGCGATGCGTCCGCCCTTGTCCGATCCGCCTCTGGCCGCCTACGCCGGGCGGCTCTCGGCGGAGAAGGGGGTGGGCGTGCTGCTGCAAGCCTTCGCCGCCGCCAGCCCAGCCGCTCCCGGCGCGCGGCTGCTGATCGCGGGCGACGGCCCGGATGGCGGGGCGTTGCGGCAGCAGGCGGCGGCGCTCGGCATCGGCGGGCAGGTGGAGTGGCTCGGGCATCTGCCGCGGGCCGCGTTGGAGCAGCGGTTCGGGGCCGCGTGGGTGCAGGCCGTTCCCTCGCTGTGGCAGGAGCCGTTCGGCAACGTGAACGCGGAGGCGATGATGCGGGGGACCGCGCTCGTGGCGAGCAACGTGGGCGGGGCCAGCGACATCGTGGTCAACGGCGAAACGGGGCTGCTGCTGCTGCCGGGCGACGTGGCCGCGTTGGCGGAGGCGCTGCGCCGGACCTTGGGGGACCGGGGGGAGGCCGAGCGGCTCGGCGCCGCAGGGCGGCACGCGGCGCTGGAGAGCCTGAGCCAGGAGCGGGTGCTCGACCGGTTCCTCGCACTTTATGCCGACGTCATCGCCACCCATTCACGACTGGTCGCCGCCTGATGCCTCACGCCAACGCTCCCGCCCTCTCGGCCGTCGTCGTGACCGCCGGGGATTTCTCCAGTTTGCGCCGCACGGTGGCCGCCCTGCGGGAGCAGAGCGTCGCCGATCGGATCGAGCTCGTGATCGTGGCCCCGGACGCCGCCGCCCTGGCCGGCGCGGCGGAGAGCGAGCTTGCCGGGTTCCATTCCGTGGCGCGGGTGGAGGCCGGGCCGATCAGCAACGTCGACCACGCCTCGGCGCCGGGGCTGCTGCGGGCAAGCGCGCCGATCGTCGCCAGCATCGAGGACCATGCGTTCCCGGCGCCGGACTGGGCCGAGGAGCTGCTTGCTGTTTGGCGCGAGGGCGGGCCGTGGGGGGCGGTGGGCAGCGCCATCGTCAACGCCAACCCCGGCAGCGGGCTGAGCTGGACCAACATGCTGATCGCCTACGGGCAGTGGCGGCAGGACCGGCGGGCGGGCGCCATCGACTGGCTGCCCGCGCACAACGTCTCCATGCGCCGCGACCTGCTCGACGCCCATGCCGGCGAGCTGGCGCCGCTGCTAGGCCGGGAGGGCTTGCTGCTGCGCCGCATCCTGGCGGAGGGGCATCGCTTCGGCTTCGCGCCGAACGCGCGGATCAGGCACGTCAACCCGTCCACGCTCGGGGCCACCGCGTTGCTGCGCTTCGACGCCGGGCGGCTGTATGGCGCGCGGCGGGCCAGCGAGGGCGGCTGGGGGGTTGGCAAGCGGCTGGTCTACATCGGCGGCGGGCCGCTCATCCCGTTGCTGCGGTTCAAGCGCCTGCACGCCGAGCAGCTTGGCCGCCGCCGGCCGCGCGACGCCGCCGCCGGCACCGCGCCGGCGCTGCTGCTCGGGCTCGCGTTCGACGCCGCCGGGCAGATGGCGGGCTACGCGGCCGGGGCGGGCGGCGCGCCGGACCGGCTGGCGGTGTTCGAGATGGACCGCACGCGGCACGTGACCCGGCGGGACCGCGCGTTGCTCGCCGCGCCATGAGCCTGCCCGGCTTCTCCGTCATCGTGCCGACCTATGCGCGGCCGGACCGGCTGGCGCGGTGCCTCGACGCGCTGGCCCGGCTGGATTACCCGCGCGAGCGGTTCGAGGTGGTGATCGCCGACGACGGGGGCGCTCCGCCGGCGGCTGGCTGCGCCGCGGCGTTCGAGGGCCGGCTCCGGCTTACGGTGCTGCGGCAGGCGAACGCGGGGCCTGCGGCGGCGCGCAACCTTGCCGCCCGCGCCGCCGCTGGCCCGTTTCTCGCCTTCACCGACGACGACTGCACGCCGAGGCCGGATTGGCTTGCCGGCTTCGCGCGCGGGTTCGCCCTTTATCCCGGCGCGTTGCTGGGCGGGCGGACGGTGAACGCGCTGCAGGGCAACGTCTATGCCCGCAGCAGCCAGCAACTGGTTGATTACCTGTACGACTATTACGGCGCGGAGCGCGGCGACGCGCCGTTCTTCACCTCGAACAACATGGCGCTGCCGCGCGAGGCCTTCCTGGGGCTCGGGGGCTTCGACCAGAGCTTTCCGCTCGCCGCCGCCGAGGACCGCGAGTTCGGCCTGCGCTGGCGCGAGCGTGCCGGGCCGCTGCGCTACGTGGCGGACGCGGTGGTGGAGCACGCGCACGCGCTGACGTTGCGGCGGTTCTGGCGGCAGCATTCCAACTACGGTCGGGGCGCGCGTCACCTGGCGCGGATTGCCGGGACGGGCGGGGCTTCGCGGCACAGGGTCGAGCCGCCGCGGTTCTACCTGGGGCTGGTGTCGTATCCGCTCTCGCAGGCGCGGACCGCGTCGGGCTTGGCGGGGAGCGGGCTGATGGCGTTGTCGCAGCTTGCCATGACCTGGGGCTATGCGTCGGAACGTTTGCGGGCGACCGGCTGGGGGGCGACGGGCCGGGCACGGTGAGGGGGGCGTTGCGGTCACGGCGGCGTCACGCAGGTGCAGCATTTTCCCTCGACATTTATGACATTTCATGCAATCGATCTGGTTATTGTCACAAACGTGGTCGGTTAGCGGTCGGAATATCCGGTCTTGGGGTAGGTGAATGGATAGTATCGAACGCAATGACCCTCCCGAGATGCCGCAGAAGGAAATCGATTCAAAACCCGTTATTATCATCGGCGCTGGCCCGGCCGGATTGACTGCCGCCTACGAGCTCACGAAGGCCGATATTCCTGTGGTCGTGCTTGAAGCCGACCGCGTGATCGGCGGGATCGCGCGGACGGTGGATTACAAGGGCTACCTGTTCGACATCGGCGGCCACCGGTTCTACACCAAAGTGACGCTGGTTGACCGCATCTGGCGCGAGGTGATCGGCGATGATTTCCTTCGCCGGCCGCGGCTCTCTCGCATTTTCTTTCGCGGCCAGTTCTACCGCTACCCGCTCGACCTTTGGGAGACGGTTTCCAAGCTCGGCCCGATCGAGGCCGGGCGGTGCGTGGCGAGCTGGGCCAAGTCCGCGGTCTCGCCGATCCGCCCGGAGGACGACCTGCAGAGCTGGGTCAGCAACCGGTTTGGGCGCCGGCTGTTCCGCCTGTTCTTCGAGACCTACACGGAGAAGGTTTGGGGGATGAAGTGCAGCGAGATTTCCTCGGACTGGGCGGCGCAGCGCATCCGCGGCCTGTCATTGCGCTCGCTGGTCGCCAACGCGCTCGGCTTGCCGCGCAAGAGCGGCAAGGACGGCGAGATCAAGACGCTGATCGAGTCGTTCGACTATCCCCGGCGCGGCCCGGGGGCGATGTGGGACGCGATGGCCGCGCTGATCGAGCGCCGGGGGGGCCGCATCGCGGTCGATGCCGCGGTCGAGCGCATCGAGTGGGAGCCTGGGCGGGTCGTGGCCGTGCACGCCGGCGGGCGGCGCTACGAGGGCGATCACTTCATCAGCAGCATGCCGATCCGGCACCTGATCGAGCGGCTTGATCCGCCGGCGCCGGAGTGGCTGGCGGACGCCGTCCTGCATTTCAACTACCGCGACTTCCTGACGGTGGCGCTGATCGTGAAGCAGCCGGATTTGTTCCCGGACAACTGGATCTACATCCACGAGCCGAAGGTGAAGGTCGGGCGGATCCAGAACTTCAAGAACTGGAGCCCGGAGATGGTGCCGGACCCGGAGACCACGTGCCTCGGGCTGGAGTATTTCTGTTTCGAAGGCGACGATCTGTGGACCTCGTCGGACGACGAGCTGATCCGGCTGGCGCGGGACGAGGTGGCAGCCCTTGGGCTTGCGGAGGCGGACGACATCATCGACGGCGCGGTGGTGCGGATGCCGAAGGCCTATCCGGTGTATAACGACACCTATCAAGAGGGCCTGGCCCTGGTGCGGGATTTCCTTGCCACGGCGCCGAACCTGCAATGCGTCGGGCGCAACGGGATGCACCAGTACAACAACCAGGACCACTCGATGCTGACGGCGGTGCTCGCGGCGCGCAACGTCATGGGCGACCAGTACGACCTCTGGGCCGTCAACCTCGATAGCGACTACGGCGAGGAGGGCGCGGCGATCGACGAGCGCCAGCTTGACCGGCACCGCAGCACGCAGCCGTCGGTGCCGCGCCGGGTCAAGGCCGCGGCGTAACCATGCCGCCCGGCGCCCGCCCGCCGCGGGGGTTCTCGCGGGCCGCGTTCATCATCAATTTCGCGCAATGGGCCAGCGTGCTCGCCGTCTACCTGCTGTCGCTGGCGCTGATCTCGCGGCTGATGGACCGGGCGGAGATCGGGCGCTTCGGCCTGGCGGCGGCGATCTATACGGTGCTCGCCATCCTCGGCAGCTTCGGGGCCGAACGGTATCTCGTGCAGGTGCGGGCGATCGGGCCTGCGTGCGCCGGCGCCGCGTTCGGTCTCAGTTTGGGGGCTTCGGGGGTGGGGTCGCTGCTGCTGCTGGCCGTGGCGCAGCCGATGGCCGGGCTTTACCACGATCCGGGGCTTGCGCCGCTTCTGCGCATCGCCGCCCTGGCGTTGCTGGTCACGCCGCTGCACGCCACGTTGCAGGGGCTGCTGCAGCGGTCGATGCAGTTCGGGCGGCTGTATGCCGTGAACACGGGCGCCACCATCGCCGGCGCGGCGGCGGGCGTGCTGCTCGCCTGGGGCGGCTGGGGGGCGGCGGCGCTGGCCTGGGGGCTTGCCGTCGAGGCGGCGGCGCGGGCGTTCATCGCGCTGGTCTGCTGCCGCGGGCTTGCCCTTGCCTGGCCGGAGCGCGGGGTGTGGCGGGACGCGGCGCGGTTCGGCGGCGCGGCGCTCGGGGTCAATCTGCTCACCGCCGCGGGCGACGCGATGCCGGCGCTGCTGACCGGGCGGATGCTGAGCATCGAGGCGGTGGGCCTGCTGAACCGGGCGCAGCGCATGGTGGCGATCCTGCAGGACGCGGTGCAGAAGTCGGCCAAGACGGTGGCGCTGCCGGCACTGGCCGCCGGGCAGCGCACGCCGGCGGCGCTGCGTCCGCCGTACGTGCTCAAGATCAGCTACCTGAGCGGGCTGGCGTGGCCGGCGTTCCTCGTCATCGCCGTGCTCGCGGCGCCGATCGTCCGCGTTATGCTTGGTCCGCAATGGGGTGGGGCGATCCCTGTCCTGCGCGTCCTGGCATTGGGCGGCCTGTTCCTGCCGTTCGTGGCGATGAACGTCAGCTTCTTCACCGTGCTCGAGCGGCTGGACGCGATGATGCGGCTGCAGGCCTGGCTGCTGCCGGCGCGCCTCGTGGTCCTTGGGGCCGCTTGCTGGCACGGCGATCTCGTGACGTTGGCGGCCGCCCTGGTCGCGGTGCAGGGATTGCGCGCCGCGACGCTGAGCCGGTCGCTGGCCGGGCTGCTGCAGCTTCGGCGCGGCGCCGTTTGGACCGCCGCCGCGCCGTCGGTCGTTCCGGCCGCCGCCGCCGGGGCCGCGGCCCTGCTGGCGGCGCTTGCCATGCCCGGCTCCGGCGTGCTGGGGGGGCTGGGCGTGATCGCGCTGGCCTGCCCGGCGGCGGCACTTGCGTGGTTGACCGCCATCGGCGTCGGCCGGCATCCCCTATCCGGCGAGCTGCGGGCGCTGCGCGCGTGGCTGCGCTCGATGGTCAAGCCTGGACCTGCGCCTGGGCCTGCCCGGCCCGTCGCGTGACGAACGCCGCCCCTGCCACACCCAAGGAGAGCCTTGCCATGTCCGTTGTCGGAGACTCGATCGAAGCCGGGAACGCCCGCTGGAGCTTTGGCGGAGAGGTTGCCGCGAACTTCGACCAGCATATCGGCCGCTCCGTGCCGCGTTACCACGAGGGGCACGGCCTCGTGGTGTCGCTGGCCGACTTCTTCCTGCGCCGCGGCAACGTCGCCTACGAGCTTGGCTGCTCGACCGGCGAGCTGACCTGCCGGCTCGGGCGCGCCAATGCCGACCGCGACGTGCGCATCATCGGCGTCGAGGTCGAGGCGCCGATGGCGGAAGCCGCCCGCGAGAAGACCCGCGACCTGCCCAACGTCGAGATCGTTGAGGGCGACATCCTCGACGTCGAGCTGCAGCCGGCGGACCTGATCGTCTCGTACTACACGATCCAGTTCGTGCCCCCGGCGCGGCGGCAGGTGCTGATCGACAGGCTTTACAACGCCCTGCAATGGGGGGGCGGACTGATCATGTTCGAGAAGGTGCGCGCCCCGGACGCGCGGTTCCAGGATCTGATGTCCTCGCTGTACGTCGATTTCAAGCTCGATCAGGGCTTCAGCGAGCGGGAGATCGTGCACAAGGCGCGCAGCCTCAAGGGCGTGCAGGAGCCGTTCTCGACCCAGGGCAACATCGACCTGCTGCGCCGGGCCGGGTTCGTCGACCACATGACGGTGTTCAAGCACCTCTGCTTCGAGGGCTTCCTGGCGATCAAGTGAATTCTGCGTCTGAAAGGGGTTTAGCATGGGTTTGACGACCGAGCTGCGCAGCCAATGGTGGGGCGCCGCGTTGGCGGGGCGCAGCCTCAAGCATCGCGGGCGCCAGGCGTATTGGCGCGGGCTTGAGCAATGGGAGAAGGCGAGCCCGGCCTTCTACCAATTGCTGCAGACGGCTTATCGCCGGGTCCGGCCGGCTGAAGGGTCGTCGGCGCCGCTGCCGCCGGTCGGCTCGGTCGTCGATATCGATGGCATAAAGATGCGGATCGACGGGCAGATGACGCCGTTCCAGATCCGCAAGCTCGCCTCTGGCCGGCACACCGCCGCGGAACGCGAGCTGATCCCGCCGCTGCTGCAGGCCGGCGACACGGTGATGGAGCTGGGCGGCGGGATCGGCATGCTGGCCATCGCCTGCGCGCTCAGGATCGGCGGCGAGCGGGTGTATTCCTACGAGGCCAACCCGTTCCTGGAGCCGGTCATCCGGCGGAATTACGCCCTGAACGATGTGGCGGTGAACTTGCGGATGTGCATGCTGGGCCAGCAGCCGGGGACGCGCGTGCTGCATATCGCCGAGCATTTCTCGCGCTCATCGGTGTTCAAGGCGGAGTCGACGGCGCGTCCGCACGAGGTCGAGGTGAAGGCGCTCAGCGGCGAGATCGCCGAGATCAAGCCGACGGTGCTGATCATGGACATACAGGGCGGCGAGGGCGAGCTGCTGAGTTTCGCCGACCTCGGCGGGGTCCGGCTGCTGCTGGTGGAGATGCACCCCGATCTGCTGGGCGTCCGCAAGGTGAACGCGCTGCGCCGCCGTCTCCGCGCCGCTGGGCTGAATGAGACGCGGCGGTCTGGCCAGAGCTTCCTTTATTGCCGGTAGCCGGGCATGGCGGGGCTGATTGGGGCTTGCTGCGTTAAGCGTCGGGATAAATAGAAAGTGCGGCGATTGAGTCGCAGCCCGCACTCTCCGCCGCGGGCCTGCGGAAGTCTTCGGGCGTGAACGTCATGCTGCGGATGCCTTGGACCGGCGCCGCGCCCGGCCTCTCAGCGCGGCGTGGGGGGCGGTTCGCGCGATCCGTTCGGACGTAGATGACCTCGGGCTGGCGGACGGCGCCTGGGGTGTCGTGGCTTCGTCTGGGCGAGGCGTGAGCGAGGGGAGGGAACTCGTCCCGCCATTGCCGCTCCTCGCGGACGGCTTGCTCCAGATCTGGCCTATGCGTCACGCCTGCTCCCCTGGCTTGGCTAATCAGTTGCAACCTGCGGCAGTTTAACGCCCATTCGTCAATGAGTTATGAACGCGGCGCCGGTGGCAGCGTAACCTATGCACTTGACGCGACGGATGAACCGGGCCGGTATCGGCCGGTGCCGAACGCTCTGACCATCATCCCGCCGCACTCGCCGCTTCATGGCCGCGTGACCCCGCCCGGGTCGAAGTCCATCACCAACCGGGCGTTGCTGCTCGCGGCCCTGGCGCCCGGGACGAGCGGGCTGACGGGCGCGCTGAAGAGCGACGACACGAGCTACATGGCCGGGGCGCTGCGGGCGATGGGCGTCAGGGTGGAGGAGCCGGACGCGACGAGCTTCGTCGTCGCGGGCGACGGGCGGCTGCGCGCGCCGTCCGGACCGCTGTTCCTCGGCAACGCCGGCACCGCGACACGGTTTCTGACCGCGGCCGCGGCGTTGGCTGAGGGGACGGTCGTGGTGACGGGGGACGAGCATATGCAAAAGCGGCCGATCGGGCCGCTGGTCGCCGGGCTGCGGGCCTTGGGCGTCGAGGCCGAGGCACCGGGCGGGCGCCCGCCCGTCACGGTGCGCGGACGCGGCGGCTTCGGCGGCGGCGGGGTGACGATCGACGCCGGGCTGTCCAGTCAATATGTCTCGGCGCTGCTGATGCTTGCCGCCCGCGGAGACCGCCCGGTGCGCGTGGCGCTGCAGGGCGACGCGATCGGCGCCCGCGGGTATGTCGATCTCACCGTGGCGGCGATGCGGCAGTTCGGCGCCCGCGTGGAGCAGGAGGGCGGCGCCGCCTGGGTGGTGCAGCCCGGCGGCTACCGGGCGGCCGCGTTGCGGATCGAGCCCGATGCGTCGGCGGCGACCTATCTTTGGGCGGCGGAGGCGCTGACCGGCGGCGGCATCGATATCGGGGCCGCGCCGGGCTCGTTCACTCAACCCGACGCGCAGGCCTATCCCATCATCCGCAGCTTTCCGCAGATGCCGGCGCAGATCGACGGGTCGCAGATGCAGGACGCGGTCCCGACGCTTGCGGCCCTGGCGGCCTTCAACGCCGCCCCGGTCCGCTTCACCGGGATCGCGAACCTCAGGGTGAAGGAATGCGACCGCATCGCGGCGATGGCGACCGAGCTGTCCCGCCTTTCGCCGGGCTTGGCGGCCGAGGATGGCGACGACCTGGTCGTGACGCCCGGGCCGGCCGAGGCGTTCCGTCCGGCGGCGGTCGAGACCTACTCGGATCATCGGATCGCCATGAGCATGGCGCTGGTCGGGTTGCGCGTGCCGGGGGTGTCGATCCTGGACCCGCATTGCGTGGGCAAGACCTATCCGAACTATTGGCGGGATCTGGCTCATCTCGGGGTCTCGCTGCGCGAGGCTTGACGCGGCTGGGATCGCGGCCGGCCGGATGGATTGCGCGGGGAGGGGCGGCTTCGGGTCTTGCCTGCGCGCGGCGGCTGAGGCTGCGGCGTCGGGAGGGGGCGCGTCTTGACGCGCGGTTGGCGGCGGGGCCGGCCGAACACGCAACGCTTGTGGAGAGACTTGCCCGGCGTCCCCTTGGCGCCGGGACGCGCAGGCGCTCCGGTTGATTGTGGTCGCGCTGACTTTTCCGGTCAGGGCGGCCGCGGGTTACGCTCTGGGACGCCGAGCCATTTCGGCTGTTGGTGTCGTTGCTTGATTTTATGCCGACGCTCAGGATTGAACTGAGGACCTGCTGATTACGAATCAGCTGCTCTACCACTGAGCTACGTCGGCGTCGCCGCGCGTATACAGCCCGCCCGCCCAGCCCGCAACTATCCGGCTAGGCCGTGTGGACGGATTCAACCAAGACCATAGCGCAGGCAAACGAAACAACAGCGTCGAAGCTCAGGGCGGTGTTCTCGCATCTCAGCGCCACGCGCTTGAAGCGTTTCAGCTTGCCCACGCACGGCTCGATGCGGGCGCGGCCTTCATGAGCGCCTTGGGAAAGAAAGCGGGTTTCTGCTTTTCGTCGGACGTGTGCGGCATCACCGCAATGGTGCGGCGCTCCCGCAACGCAGCCCGGTTGCCTTTCGAGGCGTAGCCGTTGTCGGTCACCCCCGCACGCGGCGCCCTGTCCGGGCCGATGTCGAGGGAACACTCAAGCTGAGTGCAGCCGCTGACCTTGCCAGCGGTCAGATGGACACCGATCAGCAGGCCATCCATGCCGGTTTTGAGGTGTATCTTGCAGGAAAACCCGCCCCGCGAGCGCCCGAGCGCCTGATCGCGCTGCCCGCTTTTGCCCCGGTTGCCGAGACATGCGCCCGCATCGCCGCGCTGCCGAACATCTGCGCCAGGCGCGCTGTCCTGCTGGTCTCGGCCAGCAATCGGAAAACGCCTCGAACATGCCGGAGCGGCTGAGCCGCCAGAACGGCGTCCGCACGCTGTTCCAGTTGCCATGCGCCGCAGGCAGCGCGCGCCAGGTCAGATTGTGAACGGTGACGTCGTGGACCGCCTTCGGGAGCATGCGGCCGCCGCGGCCCGGTTCGCCCCAGCCGGGCGGCGCCTCGAAGCGTAGCTCGAAGCCGGATGCTGCGCGAGGGCGAACGCTGCGGAGGTAGTCCTTTACGGCCGTGCAGCCACCGTCATAGCCGCGTTTGCCCAGCTCCCGGCGCAATCGGCTGGCGGTCAGCTCGGGGTAGGCGGCCGCACGCTCGCGTCGATAGGTCTGGAACGGGGCGACCTTGGTGGGCCCGGCCGTTCGCGGCGGGTAGGCGGGCGGCTCAAGGCCACGCCCGATATGCCGGCGCACGGTTTTTCGATCGAGCCCGGTATGCCGGGGACGGCGGTCACGCTCGAGCCTTGCCGATGCAGATCCGGAACCACGACGAGTTCCCCAAGCCTGACCACCACTGCTCTCCCCCGAACCGTCGAGGCAATGATGGACTACTGCCGGGCGCCGCCCCGCGGCATGCGGCTCAGAAACAAGCCGCAACGAAGTGGGGATCCTCAAACGCCCGATCTGGAGAGAATGCGGGCGCCACTGACGCATTCGTGGCTTGTGCCCCGAATATCTGCTCAGGCGCCTTTGAAGACGCATCATTTCTCGCGTCATCATGGCGAGCCGTCCCGCGAAATGACGCTTAGTTGGAAAGGCGGATGAGCAAGGCAGCCAACTCGGCCGGAGCCGAAACCATTGCATCGTGCCCGGTGGCGATCTCGGCCCATTCCCAGCCCGCCCGGCCGCGTGCCCAGGCCCGGCATGGTTCCAGCCAAGGATAGATCGGATCGGTGCAGGCGACGTACGTGCAAGGGCGGCCATTGCCGACGACAGGGTTGGCCAGGTTCAGCGGGCTCATGAAAGTGCCCAGCGGATGCGGCGTCAGGCGGCGATCGATCCAGGCGGTGTCGGCAGGCTTGGAACAGTTGAAGTAGGCGGCTGGCGGCGGGGGAATGCTGAAACTGCCCTCCTCGCGGGCCATGCGCTGCCACGCGCCGCTGCGCTCGGGATCGGCGTCGAGCATGGACTGCCCGGCTTGCAGGATACGGCTGTCGAGATAGATCAGGCGCCGCACGCGGTCCGGCATGCGGTCGGCGACGCCGGTGATGCTGATGCCGCCGAAGCTGTGGCCGACCAGCACGGCGTCGTGCAGCTCTTCCGCTTCAAGCACGGCGCAGATGTCGTCGATGAAGGTGTTCAACGTGATGTCGGCGGACAGCAGGTGCCGGCGCTCGCCAAGCCCTGTCTGCGTCGGGGCGAACGCCGCATGCCCTTCGGCGCGCAACGCATGGGCGACGCGAGACCAGCACCAGCCGCCATGAAACGCGCCGTGGACCAAAACAAACGTCGTCATCGCGCCTTCTCCCGCCCTGCCTGTATTCGTTGCGGACTATCGAGGGATCGGGGCTTGGCTTGCCAGCTTGCGAAGCGGGCCCGGTTTATGGGTCATGGTCGTTACCGAACGGCCCCCATCGTCATGCCTTGCACGAAATGCCTCTGCACGGACAATGCCAGCAGGATCATCGGCAGCATGATCAGCAAGCCGGCGGCCGACAGCAGGTTCCACAGCACCCCGGCCTCGCCGTTGAAGAACTGAAGCCCCACCGGCAACGTCACCGCGTTGCGCCGGGTCAGGATGAGCGCGAACAGGAACTCGTTCCAGGCGATGATGAACGAGAAGATTGACGCGGTGACGATGCCGGGGGCCGCCATCGGCAGCACGATGTTGCGGATCACCTGCAGGCGGGTGGAGCCGTCCACCAGCGCCGCCTCCTCGGTCTCGATCGGGATGCCGTCGACGAAGCCCTTCACCATCCACACGGCGAACGGCATGACGATGGCGATGTCGACCAGGATCAGCGCGAAACGGGTGTCGAGCAGGCCGAGGCCACGGAACATCAGGAAGAAGGGGATCACGATCACGACGGCCGGCACGAATTGCGTGGCCAGGATGGTGATCAGCAGCGCCCGCTCGCCGCGCAGCCGGAAGCGCGAGAACGAGTAGGCGGCGCAGGTGGCGAGCGGGATGGCCACGATCACGGTGACGCCGGCGACGACGGCGCTGTTCAGCATCTTGTCCTGCACCCGGTAGGGCTGCTGGAAGATCAGCCGGAAATTCTCGAACGTCGGCGCGAACAACAATTTGAGCTGATACACGTCCACGTTGGTCTTGAAGGCGGCGAGCGCGATCCAGACGATCGGCGTCAGGATAAGGACCGCGGCCAACAGGACAAGCACGGTTTGCACGGCGTTCCAGAACCGGCGGCTGCTCATCGGCATCACGCCTTGCGGAACACGAAGCGGGTATAGGCAAAGGTCAGCAGGAGCATCGGCGCCACCATCAGCCAGGCGATCGCCGAGGCGAAGCCCATGTCATAGTATTTGAACCCGTTCAGGTAGGCCTGGTACACCAGCGTCTGCGTCGCGGTGCCCGGGCCGCCTTGCGTCAGCATGAAGATCACGTCGAAGGTCTTCAGCGCGAAGATCGTCTTCAGGATCACGACGACCATCAGCACCGGCGCGAGCTGCGGCACGATGATGTCGGCGACCACCCGCCACCCGGCGGCGCCGTCCACCTGCGCCGCCTCGATCGTGTCGCGCGGTATGCTGGCCAGCCCGCCGATCAGGATCAGCGTCATGAACGGGGTCCAGGCCCACGTGTCGGCCAGCACCAGCGTGGTGAAGGCCAGCGCCGGGTCGGCCAGCCAGTTGACCCCGGCCAGGGGCGGGAACAGCGTACCGGCCAGGGTCTGGAACAGCCCGAATTCCGGGTTGAACAGGAAGCGCCAGGACACGCCGACGAGCGCGGGCGACATCGCGAACGGCAGGATCAGGACCGTCTGCACGAACCGCCGCAACGGCCCGCCCTTGCTGAGCAGCAGGGCAAGCCCGAGCGCCAGCAGCGTCGTCAGGGTCACGGTCAGCGCCACGAACAGCGCCGTGTTGACGACGCTGGCGATGACGTCGGCATTATGGATCGCGTTGTCGAAGTTGCGCAGGCCCACGAACCCCTGCGGCCGCGGCGAGCGCGACAGCCGCCATTGGCGGACGGCGAGCACGGCGGAGTATCCGAGCGGCCAGAGCGCGGTGGCGGCGACCACGAGCACCGCCGGGAGCACCATCACCCATTTCAGCGTGCGGTCGCGCATCGGCAAGGCTCAGAAGTAGCCGGCCTGCTTCAGGATCTGCGTCGACCGGCTGGCCGCGTCGGTCATCAACTGCTTGACGTTGCCGCCTGCGGCCGCGCTCGCGATCGCGACGCTGATCTGGTCGCCCACCTGCGGCCATTCGATCAACTGCGGCATCACGTCGCTGCTCTTGAGGCTTTCGTAGCCGGCCTTCTCGATCCCGGCGTTGGCGGCGTTCACCTCCGGGCTCAGCAGGTTCGCCGTCTCGTTCACCACGTTGTTCTGGATATGCTGTCCGTCGACCTGGCGCTCGATGGCGTTCTCGCGGTCGAGATCGGGGTTGCTCAGCCACTTCAGGAACTCCCACGCCGCGCCCTGCTTCGAGGAGTACGTGCTGATGCTGAACGGCATCGACAGCGCCGAGGTGACGGTCTTGCCCTTGTAGGACGGCACGCCGACGAACCCCACCTGCTCCGGCTTCAGCACGCTCTGCCCCGGCGTGATCATCGGCGAGTAGGCCCACCACCACAGCGGCATCATCGCCGTCTTGCCCTGCTGGAACGACAGCCGCATGTCCTGCTCGACGAACGAGACGGAGTCCGGGTTGACGATATGCTCCTTGGTCAGCAGGCCGATGTAGTATTCCGTCGCCTCCATCGCGGCAGGCTCCGTCCAGGCCGGGCGCATCGTGTCGTCGAAGATGCGTCCGCCCGCGGACCAGACGAAGTTCGACCAGGCGAACAGGTTCTGCCGGTTGCCGTCGTTGTGGAAGCAGAAGCCGAGCGGCTCGATGTCCGGGCGCTTGGCCCGCATGGCCTTGCCGATGCCGACCACGTCGTCCCAGGTTTTCGGCGGCTCGGCGCCGATGTCCTTCAGCACGTCGGCACGGTAGTAGAACAGCTGCGCGTGGCTGCGCAGCGGCATGCCGTTGGTCTGGCCCTGGAAGCTCGCGGCCTTGGCGAAGGCGGGCGGATAGCGGTCCATGCTGATCCCGGCCTCTTTGAGCAGCGGATCGAGCGGCTTGAACCAGTGGGCGTTGGCCGGGCCCCAGCCGTCGAGGTAATTGACCAGGTCGTAGGTGTCGTCGGCGGCGATGCCGATGCTGGCGACTTTCTCCTGCAAGGCGACGAAGGGCGTGAAGTCCCATTGCACGCTGATGCCGGTCATCTTGGTGAACTGCGGCGTGCGCAGCGAGAGGCCGGTGAACTGCGGCGTTACGACGGCCA
The DNA here is from genome assembly GCA_965217935.1 of Acetobacteraceae bacterium. Taxonomy (GTDB): domain Bacteria; phylum Pseudomonadota; class Alphaproteobacteria; order Acetobacterales; family Acetobacteraceae; genus JBBROS01. The sequence continues at coordinate 4,152,343 of OZ244581.1, forward strand.
GGACGCGCAGGGCGGCGCCTTTGTACGGCATGCCGGGTTTGAGGCTGTAGGGCAGCTTGTCGCCCTGCGCGAAGGCGGGCAGCGCGAAGCCTGCGGCGGTGGCGGCAAGGAAGCCGCGGCGGGTGGCTTGCGTCATGATCGATGCTCCTCCGAATTTATGCGTTTAGCGGGCTTTGACCGGATGATGGCGCAACGAGGCCGGTAAGCAAAGGGAGTTGCCCGCACGCTTCAGGAGCTTGCGCCGCCATGCGCGATGATCTGCTTCCAGATCGACACCTCGTCGGTGACGATCCACTCGTATCGTACTTGCCCATCGACGATCTCGGCATGGCTCAGCCCCATGACATAGACGGGCGCTCCCGTGGGCGGCCCGAAATGCCCGAACCCGGCGTGAGTGGCGCGGAACGACCAGCGCAACGCGACGCGCGCCGGACGGCCCGGGTCGGCGTTCACGGTCACGCTCTCGACGCTGAAGGCCGCGTCCGGGAAGGAGGCGAGATAGCCGACGTAGAACCGGTCGATGTCCTGATGGCCGTAGCGGGTCTCGCCCCCCGGGATGGCGACGGCCGCTCCTGAGAAATAAAGCGCGCGGATGTGCGCCGCCTCCTTGCGGCCCCAAAGCCGCTCGTAGCCGTGGCGATACAGGTCGGCATCCGCCCCTTGCTGGATCTCTGGCGCGTAACGGCCCGGCCGGTCATGCTCCGGCAGGTAGAAGTTCACCTTGCCCCCGGTCCGCAGGTCATGCGCGGCCATCTCGGCGGCAAGCGCCCGCGGCTCAAGCCCGAGGCCGTGCGCGAAGCCGGCCTGGTCGCGCACCAGCCACTCCTCGGTCACGACGCCGTTCACGACCCAGCAATCGGCGATGATCCTTGACCGCACCACCCGGTTGCTCGCCGGTCCGTAGCTGCCGCTGCCCTGATGGCGCATGACCGAGGTCAGGCGGTGCGAGGAGAGGAAGCTGCCGTCCGGATATTCCGCCCAGATCACGTCCTCGCCGACCAATTGGCGATCGGGGAACTGGTGCAAGGTCTGCAATGTCTGCGCGAGGACGCCGCGGTTGTCGGACGTCAAGCCGGTGGGCGCGCGGACCAGGCAATCCTCGGCGTAGTACATGTCGAGCTTGGCGCCGATGCCGCGGTCTTCCCAGATCTCGCGGGTGATGCCGTAGATGAAATCCGGCACGTCGCGATAGGCGCCGACGAAGGCGGGCATGGCGGGGTTCCTTTCGGTCATCCGGCGGCGCTTGTTGTCGTGCGCCGGCGGGAGCATGGTTCGCACGATTCGTGGATCGGAGGAATACGGCAATGACCCAAGCGGTGACGCAAACCGAGGCCCGCGCGCGGCTGATCGCGCGCGGCGACATGGTGGCGTGCAAGCTCGCCTTCATCGATTGCAAGATGCCGGGCTCGCACCTGAAGGAGAACTACTCGCTGATCGGCGCCGGCGTCACCCAGTCCGCCGATCAGGTGGTCAACATCCAGGAGCCGCACGGCTTCAGCATGGGCGTCGCCGCCATGCCCCCCGGCATCACCAACAACCTCCATGTCCACTACACCGCCGAGGTGTTCATGATCCAGCGCGGCCAATGGACCTTCCGCTGGGGGGCGAACGGCGAGAACGAGGTCTTGGGCGGGCCGGGCGACGTGGTCTCGATCCCGACCTGGATCTACCGCGGCTTCACCAACTCCGGCGCCGAGGACGGCTGGATTTTCACCGCGCTCGGCGGCGACGACACCGGCGGCATCATCTGGCACCCCTCGATCCTCGCCAACGCCCGCGAGCATGGCCTGTATCTGACGCGCGACAACATGATGGTCGATACCGAGGCCGGCGGGCAGGCGCCCGCGCCCGAGGACACGATGCAGCCGCTCGACGACGCGACCATCGCCGGCTTCCGCGACTGGACGCCGGAGCAGATGGCCAGGCGGGTGGTGACGTCCTCCGCCCGCCGCTGGAGCGGGCGGCCTCTGCTCGACTCGGCGCTGCCGGGCCACGCTTGCGCGATGGCGCCGGTGCTGGGCCACGGCATGTCGCAGGACCGCGATACCGATGTTCCGGTCACCAACCCGCACGGGTTCTCCATCGAGTGGCTGCGCATCGAGCCCGGCAACGCCGTCGGCCCGTTCCGGCTGGAGCGCAAGCAGGTGCTGATCGCCATGACCGGCGCCTTCGAGGTCGCCCTGAACGAGCCCGGCGCCGAGGCCCGCGTCCGCGTCGAGCCGGGCGAGGTGTTCTCCGTTCCCGAAGGCGCCTGGCGCGCGCTGTCCTGCGCCGGGGACACGCCCTGCGAGATGACGGTGCTGACGCCCGGCGACGACCGCAAGCGTCCCGAGTTCTGGCCCGACCTCGCGGCCGAAGCGAAGCGGGCCGGCTGGGCGCTCGACCATAACGGCTACGTGGCCGCGCTTCGGCTGCTGCCCTGGGCGGTGGCGCAGGAGGGCACGCCGGCCGGCGGCACAGTGCCAGCCGAGCGGATCGCGGCGGAATAGCGTGGCCAGCGTCACCCTTACCGACGTCGAGAAGCGCTGGGCCAGCTTTACCGCCGTGGCCCGGCAGTCGCTCGACATCGCCGACCAGGAGTTCCTCGTTCTGCTCGGCCCCTCCGGCTGCGGCAAGACGACGACGATGCGCATGATCGCGGGCTTGGAGGACCCGAGCGCCGGCACCATCCGCATCGGCGACAAGGTGGTCAACGACATGGCGCCCAAGGACCGGGACGTCGCCATGGTGTTTCAGAACTACGGCCTCTACCCGCACATGACGGTGGGCGAGAACATCGCCTATCCGTTGAAGGTGCGCGGCGTCGCGAAACCGGAGCGGGCGGCGCAGGTGGCCGAGGCCGCGCGCAAGGTCGAGCTCGGCGACCTGCTCAAGCGGCGCCCGCGGGAGCTTTCGGGTGGGCAGCGGCAGCGGGTGGCGCTGGCCCGCGCCATCGTGCGCACGCCGAAGGTGTTCCTGATGGACGAGCCGCTGTCGAACCTCGACGCCAAGCTGCGGGTGACGATGCGTTCCGAGCTGAAGCACCTGCAGCACGAGCTGCGCATCACCACGATCTACGTGACCCATGACCAGATCGAGGCGATGACGTTGGCGCACCGCGTGGCGGTGATGAACAAGGGCGTCATCCAGCAGATCGCGCCGCCCGCGGAGGTGTACGACCGCCCGGCGAACCTGTTCGTGGCCGGGTTCATCGGCAGCCCGGCGATGAACCTGATCGAGGGATCGCTCGAGGATGGGGCTTTCGTGGCGCCCGGCGTGCGCGTCCCGGGCGTGGGCGCCGGGCGCAGCATGGCCGCCGTCGTGCTGGGCGTGCGGCCGGAGGACGTGACCGCGACGGACGATGCCGGTGCGGCGATGCAGGGCACGGTCTATGCCGGGGAACTGACCGGCGAGGCGGTGCTGATCACCGCGGATATCGGGCCGGCGCGGGTGATCGCGAAGGCCGACCGCGCGGTGCGGGCCGATTTCGGCGACCCGATTCGGTTGCAAGTCGATGCGCGCAGGCTGCATCTGTTCGACGCCGGGTCGGGGGAGCGGGTGAGCGCCTGACGCGATCGGCTTACAGCGCCTGGCTGAGGACTGCCTTGGCGCGCGCATCGTGCGGGTGGGCGAAGGACGCCGCGGGCGCGCCGTGCTCTACGATTGCGCTACGGTCTTTGCCGGAGATGCGGCCCGCCGCTTCGCGGGCGAGGCCCGTCTCATGGGTGACGAGCATGCAGGCCATCCCCTCCTCGGCAGGCTGACGGATCGTGACGCGCGCCTGTTTCGCCGTCTCCGGATCGAGGGCTGCCGTCATCTCGTCGCACAGCGTCGCGTCCGGCTGCACCGCCAGAGACCGGGCGATCGCGGCGCCTTGCTGCCGGCGGCCTGACCTTTCGCCCGGATCGGGTCTGCTCCCGTCCGTCGCGGCGGACCTCCTCAACGGGGCGCAGGCGTCCGCGTCCACCTCGCGTTCGGGGCGCTTCGGCGCGTGGTCTGGGCCTGGGGCTGCACGGCGCTGACCGGGCCGCGGTCGATGTTGAAGCGCGAGCGGGTGGGCTTTGTCCCGCCTTGGCCTGTCCCGGCCATCCCGACGCCGGCCTCGGCCCGTGCATGCCATTCCCGGTCAGCACGCCGTGCGAGAAGAAAGAGGCGGCTTGGGAGGCGCTGCAACGGATGGCCAACGCCGAGCTTGACGGCGCGATCGCCACCGATCCGTCAGACCCGGACGCGGCGGAGATCATCGTCGCGCATACGGCACGCTTCGAGAACGCCACGGGCGCCGGGATGGCCGGAGGCTTGCAGACGGTCGGGCTGCAAGGGCCGCAAGGCGCGCGGAGCATGCCGTGGATGACGGAATGACCGCGGGCGGCGCCGGCGCGCAGGGGAAAACGCCGAGGCGACATCCCTATCCTGCGCCGACAGCGGTGCGGCATTTGGGTCAGTGCCGGCGCGGGTTGGGACAGGCTGCAAACTGACCTTCCGGTTCGCGGCATCCATGCGGCGGTCCGGACCGGGATCGCAGCTTGGCTCAGCCGATTGAGTTATGGCCGTGGATGGTGAAAGCGGTCAGGTTCAGCTTACCGTTCGAAAACGTTTTCAAACATATGATAAAAATCTTGAATTATAAATAAACAACTATACGCTTCAAGATTAGCTGTTTTTGCATCAATGATTTGTCTGACAATATTCAATCTTCAAGCCTTATTCTGTTTAAGTTATTGCTGCTGCACTCAACCTGAAAGCGCTCCGCACGTTGTCCATAGACGAAGAAAGCGATTTCCCTCGCTCGGCAGACCATGCCGTCGCCACCGGCACGGCGGCAGCAGGACTGGCCGATCAGGGGGACCTGGAGCCGCTGGGCAGGCCTGGGCTGCACCACTGGCGCCAGGCCAATATCGTCGATCCCAGCCTCGAAGAACGCGGCGGCGTCTTCTTCGCCGCCGTCGAGATGACCCGGATGCCCATGATCCTGGCCGACCCCCGTCAGGACGACTGCCCGATCGTGTTCGCCAACAATGCCTTTCTCGACCTCACCGGCTACGAGGAAGGCGAAGTGCTGAACCGCAACTGCCGCTTTCTCCAGGGCGCCGCGACCGACCCGGCGGCGGTTGCCCAGCTTCGGGAGGCGATCCACAGCCGCGGTCCGATCGCGCTCGAAATCCTCAACTATCGTCGCGACGGCACGCCGTTCTGGAACGCGATCTTCATGGGGCCGGTGTTCGACCAGGCCGGCGAGCTGATCTATTTCTTCGCCAGCCAGCTCGACGTGTCCAAGCGCCGCGAGAGCGAGCAGTCGCTTCGCCAGGCGCAGAAGATGGAGGCCATCGGCCAGCTCACCGCCGGGCTCGCGCACGACTTCAACAACATGCTGCACATCGTCAACGGCGCTCTCGATCATCTCAAGGCCAAGCGCCACGACAATGCTGCTTTCGAGCGCCACCACGCGGCGGCCGTCGCCGCCTCCGAGCGCGGCGCACGGCTGACCCGGCAACTGTTGGCCTTTGCCCGCCGGACGCGGCTGGAACCCAAGGCGACAGACCTCAGCCAGCTCGTGAGTTCCTTCGGAGAGCTTCTCGAGACGTCGGTGGGGCAGAAAGCGGAGTTGTCCCTCAATCTGCGGCGGCGCCTGCCGATGGTGAGGGTCGACCCGAGCCATTTGGAGATGGCGCTGCTCAACATCGCCGTGAACGCCCGGGATGCTTCGCCCAACGGCGGCGCGATCACGGTCGCCACCCGGGACATGCGCCTGAACGGCGACACGGCGGCGCGCCATCTGGAGCCCGGCGACTACGTCGTGCTCTCCGTCACGGACGAGGGGACCGGAATGCCGCCTCACATCCTCGCCCGGGCCACCGAGCCGTTCTTCACCACGAAGAGCGTTGCCCAGGGCACCGGGCTTGGCCTGGCCATGGCGCACGGCTTCGTCCAGCAATCCGGCGGGCGGCTGGAGATCGACAGCACGCCGGGGCGCGGCACGACCGTGCGGATGATCTTTCCCCGGATGGCCCCGGAAAAGGATGGCCGCGAGCCGTCGGCGGTCCTGTCCGGGTATCAGAGCCGCCCGGTGGACCAGGCCGCGCCGCCGTTGATCCTGGTGGTGGACGACAGCCACGAGATCGCCGAGATGGCCAGGGAGGCGCTTGCCGAGGTTGGCTACCGCGTGACGGTTGCGCACGACGCCGAGGAGGCCTTCAACCGCTTCGAGGACGCCCACGCCTCGGGCGACCCGTTTCTCCTGGTCTTCTCCGACATCCTGATGCCCGGCGGCGCGAACGGCGTGGCGCTGGCGGAATGGGTGCGCCAGCGCGACCCCACGGCGCCGGTGCTGCTCACCACGGGCTACAACGACGAGATGTCGCTGGACGGGCCGAAGGCGGGCGCGTTGGAGGTGCTCGGCAAACCCTACAAGCGCAGCGAGATGGTCGATCGGGTTCAGGCGGCGCTGCGGCGCGGCGCCCGCACCGGTCCGGGCCGGGAAACGTCGGATTTCGGCCCTGCCACGGAGTAGGCCGTTCCATGACGCCTGAACCTCGCTTGGGTCGGGAGCGGTCCGACACGCCAGGGGATCACAGCTCAAATGATCGGGCTTGCGGATGCGTGGGCACGTTGTTGGCTTGACGCCTGGCCGGGCGCCAGGGCGACGCACGCGGCCCGCCCGCGCCGACGACGTGGCCCGTCGAAAGGGAGATTGCCGGTGAGCAGCAGAACGCTCGCGGCGCGCGTTTGGGCCTCGGCCTGATCGCCGCCCTCGACGTTGCCGCCGGCCGGGCGGTCGGGGCCTGCCGCCAGCGCTGCCGCGCGTCCGGGTTCCCCGGCGCCCTGGACCTAAGCGGACATTCGCGGCTTGTGCCATGAATGTCCGCTTAGGAGTCCTTGAAGGCGCATCATCTTTCGCGTTGTGACGGCGAGCCGTCCCGCGAAGTGATGCTTAGTCGACCGCAGCCTGCCGCCCGATTTCGGGCTGCGCCCCGTGCCGGACAATGCGTCCCGCCGCAAGGCGCCTACCGTCCAGCGCTGGCGGGCCACGCGGCCGGGCTTTCACCCGCAGGTCGCGCCGATTTCGGGATCATGGCTCAACATGGCCGACGGCTGGTCCGCCCGGTTCGCCGCCCGGCGGCTCCGGCGCGGCTTCCTCCGCAGCGCACGCGCCCTAGCGCAGGCGATCCGCAACGTCGCCCGCGCCGACCAGCCGAGCCGGGGAGTCTTTGACCGGAACGGCCAGGTCCGCGGCATCGCCGGGGTTCACGTCATGGGCCGTTGAATGGTCCCAACCGCCCGCCATGCCAATCCGACGCGGACGACCGTGGCCCTCGCGGTCCGTCTCGCCGGCGCCGTCAAGCGGGCGGTCCCGGGGCGGGGAGGCGGGCCCCTCAGGGGCTCGGCGCCCCCTTTGGAGAACGCCTGAGGCCGCCAGCCGCCGTCAGTAAACCACCACGCTGCGGATGCTCTCGCCGCGCGCCATCAGGTCGAACCCGTCGTTGATGCGCTCAAGCGGCAGGGTGTGCGTGATCAGGTCGTCGATGTTGATCTTGCCGTCCATGTACCAGTCGACGATCGTCGGCACGTCCGTCCGCCCGCGCGCGCCGCCGAACGCGCTGCCCTGCCAGACCCGGCCTGTCACCAGCTGGAACGGCCGGGTGCTGATCTCCTTGCCCGCCGCCGCCACGCCGATGATGGTGCTCTTGCCCCAGCCCTTGTGCGCGCATTCTAGCGCCTGACGCATCAGCGTCACGTTGCCGACGCATTCGAAGCTGTGGTCCGCCCCGCCGCCTGTCAGCTCGACCAGATGCGGCACGATGTCGCCTTCGATCTCCTTCGGGTTGACGAAGTCGGTCATCCCGAACGTGCGCGCGAGCTCTTGCCGTGCCGGGTTGATGTCCACCCCGATGATCTGCCCCGCCCCGGCCAGCTTGGCGCCCTGGATCACGTTCAGCCCGATCCCGCCCAGGCCGAACACCACCACCCGGTCGCCGACCGCGACCTTGGCGGTGAACAGCACCGCGCCGACCCCGGTGGTGACGCCGCAGCCGATGTAGCAGATCTTGTCGAACGGCGCGTCCTCCCGCACCTTCGCCAGCGCGATCTCCGGCAGCACGGTGAAATTGGCGAACGTCGAGCAGCCCATGTAGTGCAGCACCGGCTTGCCCTTGTAGCTGAACCGGCTGGTGCCGTCCGGCATCAAGCCCTTGCCCTGAGTCACGCGGATTTTCTGGCACAGATTGGTCTTGCGGCTGAGGCAGTATTCGCACTCGCGGCATTCCGGCGTGTAGAGCGGGATCACGTGGTCGCCGGGCTTGAGGCCGCGCACGCCGGGGCCGCACTCGCGCACGATGCCGGCGCCCTCATGGCCGAGGATGGCGGGGAACAGGCCTTCCGGGTCCTCTCCGGACAGGGTGAACTTGTCGGTGTGGCAGATGCCGGTCGCCATGACCTCGACCAGCACCTCGCCCTCTTTGGGGCCTTCGAGCTGCACGGTCTCGATCTCGAGCGGCTTTCCTGCCTCGAATGCGACAGCGGCGCGAACGTCCAATTCAGTATCCTCCGTGTTCAAGAAGAAAGACTAACCTCGTTATCCCGGTATCCCAAGCGCCTGACTGCCGCAACCGCGCCACATTTGCACCGTTGCTTGCAAATAGTTGCCAACGCCCCTTGACCAACGGGTGACATAAGCCGTGCAATCCTGCTAGGTGCGCCACCGGAATCCAAGAAAGGACCTCGAATGAACGTTGTGGACATGGCCGACAATATCGCCTCCAAGCATGACATGGAGAAGAAACAGGCAAAAGCCGTCGTACAGGCAGTATTCGATGCCATGACCGACGCCGCGAAAAAAGGCGAAGAGGTCTCGATCCCTGGCTTCGGCAAGTTCAAGGTCGCCTCGCGCGACGCCAGGTCCGGCCGTAACCCGGCAACCGGGGAGACTATTCAGATCGCGGCCTCGAAGAAACTCGCGTTCACCCCGGCCAAGCAGCTCAAGGACAGCCTGAACGGTCCGGCGACCGCCGCCAAGGGCAAGAGCAAGGCAAAGAAGTAGGCGCGACTCGGGTCAGGCTGGGCCGTTCTACGGTTCCAGCCTGATCGGCAGAAACAGGGCGCCTTCGGCTTCATTCACGTCGCCTAAGCAGACATTCGCGGCTTGTGCCACGAATGTCTGCTTAGGCGTCTTGGAAGACGCATCATTTTTCGCGTTGTGACGGCGAGCCGTCCTGCGAAATGATGCTTAGGCACTCTTGGCATTCGTCTTCATCGATCAGAGCCGCCTTAACGCAAGCGGCGCCAGGACTGGCGTCCAGCTACGTGCATGGCGCCGTTCCGTGCAAGCGCGGCGCCTGATCCGCGACAGACCTCACGCCGGCGCCGTCGTCTCCGCGCCGGAACGCCGCCCAGCGCCTGCAACGGGCTGCCGCCCAACGACGGCGCCGATCAGCGTGAGCGTCGGCCCGCCATTCGACCATTCGGGCGCCTGGGCCGCCAGCGCATCCAGCGTGCCGCGCAAGACCCGCTGCTCAGGCCTGCCGCCGCGTTCGATCAGCGCCGCCGGCGTGGCCGGATCAAGCCCCGCGCCCAGCAAGCCGTTCCGCAACGACGGCAGGCTGTGCAGGCCCATGTAGATCGCCAGCGTGCCGCCGCGGGCAAGCCAGGCGAAGTCGAGGTCGAGGACGTCGCCGCGCTGGTGCCCGGTGGCGAACGTCACGGTCTGCGTCGCGTCGCGGTGCGTCAACGCGATGTTGGCTCCGGCGGCGCACGCCAGCGCCGCGGTGATCCCCGGCACCACCTCGAAGGCGATGCCCGCCCGGGCCAGCGCCTCCGCCTCCTCGCCGCCCCGCCCGAAGACGAAAGGGTCGCCCCCCTTCAGCCGCACCACCTTGCGCCCCTCTTGCCCGAGCCGCACCAGCAGCGCGTTGATCTCCTCCTGCGGCATGGCGTGGCTGGACCGCGCCTTGCCGACCGGAATGCGGTCCGCGTCGCGCCGGGCCATGTCGAGCGCCTCCTGGGTGACGAGGCGGTCGTGCACGATCACGTCCGCCTCCCCAAGCAGGCGTTGCGCCCGGATCGTCAGCAGGTCGGCTGAGCCGGGTCCGGCGCCGACCAGGTAAACGATCCCGGCCGGATCAGGCCCCTGGTCAAGCTCGCGCTCCAACTCGGCCTCGGCGGCCCCATCCTGCCCGGCGAGCACCAAGTCCGCGACCCGCCCGGACAGCGCGCGTTCCAGCACCCGGCGCCGCAGCGCGGTGTCCGGCAGCCGGGCGCGGATGCGCTGCTTCCACCGCTCCGCGAGCGCGGCCAGGCGCCCGTAGGCGGGCGGCACCATGGCCTCAATCCGCGCGCGCAGCAGCCGGGCAAGCACCGGCGCCGCGCCGCCGGAGCTGACCGCGATGGCCAGCGGCGCCCGGTCGATGACGCTCGGCGTGATGTAGCTGCATAGGGCAGGGCGGTCCACGACGTTCACCGGAACGCCGCGGCCCAGCGCGGCGGCATGGAGCGCCTCAAGGTCCGCCATCGGCGCCTCCGCGCCGATGGCCAGCGCGCAGCCGTCGAGGTCGGAGGGATCGAACCGCGGCGCGGCGCGGATCACGGCCCCGGCCCGGCGCAGCGCGTCGGCCTTGCGCTCCGCCGCCTCGCCGCACCCCACCACCAGGGCCATGCGTCCGCGCAGATCGAGAAAGATCGGGAAATAGTCCATGACCCGCAGCATCTCATGGCGGCCGGGCTTTGCGGAACCCCGCGTTCGGTGTTGAAACCGCCCGGTGAAGGTTTTGCAGGTCACGAACGTTGATTTCTCGCTGCGCCACTTCCTGCTGCCGCTGATGCAGGGCGCCAGGGCGCGCGGCCATGAGGTGGTCGGCGTCTGCGCCGACGGCCCGCTCCTGGCCGGCGTGCGGGCCGAAGGCCTCCGCGTCGTGCCCGTGCCGATGGCCCGCAGCCTCTCCGTGCCCGCCCAGTGGCGCGCGTTCCGGGCCTTGCTGCGGGTCATGCGCGCGGAGCGGCCCGACCTGGTTCACGCCCACATGCCGATCAGCGGGTTCCTGGCCCGCGTCGCCGCCCGGCTGTGCGGCGTGCCGCATGTCGCCTACACCTGCCACGGCTTCCTGTTCAACCAGGCCGGATCGCGCCGGCGCCGCTGGGCGTCGCTGGCGATGGAGTGGATCGCCGGCCGCCTGACCCACACCTACATGACCGTCTCCGCCGAGGAGGCGGCGACCGCCCGCCGCCTGCGTATCCATCGCGGCGCGGTCCCGGTCGGCAATGGCCGCGACCCGGCGCTGTTCCGTCCAGACCCCGAAGCACGGGCACGGGTGCGCGCCGCCCTTGGCTGCGCGCCGGATGCGGTGGTCGTGGTGATCGTCTCCCGCCTGGTCCGCCACAAAGGCTACCCGGAGCTGCTGGCCGCGATGCGCGACGTGCCGGGCGCCGAGCTTTGGGTGGCGGGCGAACGCCTGGCGTCGGACCGGGGCGAGGACCTGGCGACCTTGTTCGGCGGCGCGGGCCTGGCCGGGCGGCTGCGCCTGCTGGGCTACCGCGCGGACACGCCGGCGGTGCTGGCCGCGGCGGACGTGTTCGCGCTGCCGAGCCATTTCGAGGGACTGCCGATGTCGATCATCGAGGCGATGCTGACGGGCCTCCCGGTGGTGGGCACGGACATCGCCGGCATCCGCGAGCAGGTCGTGCCGGAGGAGACGGGGCTGCTGGCGCCGGTCGGGGCGGTCGCGCCGCTGGCGCACGCCCTGGGGCGGCTGGCCGGAGATTCGGCGTTGCGCCAGCGGATGGGCGTCGCGGGGCGGACGCGCGCCCTGCTGCTGTTCGACGAGGGCCGCGTGGTCGGGCGCGTGCTGGACTTGCTGGGATTGTAGCTGGCGCCTGCATGGGCTGCGCCTGGCAGCATTCGGGCGAGCCGCGTTGAGCCGGGGCGCGGACATAGGCGGCCAGGCCTTGTTCCAGGTCGGGCGGTATGGAAAGAGGTTGGACGTCCAGACTCGTCTGCTCGGCGCCCATCCGCGCGCGGGCGCACCCCTCGCTGGTGGTCCACCCGCCGCGCGGGCGGCGCTTTGACTGGCGCTGCCTGCCCCGATCACCGGTTTAGGAGACTTTGGCAATACACCTTTTCGCGTTGCGACAGCGGGCCGCCTCGCGAAACGGCGCTTTGCCCGCACCCCGCCCTGGACGCGCCGATGCGCCATAGCCGGGCTGCCGGATCGCGGAACTCTCCGAGCTTATGTCCGGCCCGCGCTCACCGCGTGTCGGACGGCTTCTGCCCGTTCTGTTTTGCTTCGACATCCGGCTCGGTGAGCGGCGCGTCCACGTCGGAAGCCTGGCGCGCGCCGGTTGCGGGGGTGTGGCTGTAGTCGATGTAGGCCAACTTCATCGCCCGCAACGGACTGCCGACCAAGGCCCAGGATGCCGCGAGGGAGATGAGCAGCGCGACGGTGATGGCGACCGCGGTCTCGTTGAACCGGGGCGGCTTGCCGGAAGGCTGAGGGGTGGGCGTCTGGGCCATGCGACGAACCTCGAGAGAAGGGAGACGCCTGTATAGACGAACCGATGCAAGGCTGAACAGCCGTATGCGTGCGAAAGCGCTGGACGCCGCCCGGCAGATCGTCTATAGGCCCGGCCTCATTCCAAGGAACGCGGGAGACCGTGGCTGCTTTGACGCGCCGCCGTCGCCATGAACCGCGGTCCTGCATCCAGCGAGGCGCAGGCTTATGGCAAAGAAAATCGTCGGCTACGTCAAGCTGCAGATACCGGCGGGCAAGGCGAACCCGTCCCCCCCGGTCGGCCCGGCGCTTGGCCAGCGGGGCTTGAACATCATGCAGTTCTGCAAGGAGTTCAACGCCGCGACGCAGGCGCTCGAGCCTGGCATGCCGATCCCGGTGGTGATCACCGCCTTTGCCGACCGCACGTTCACGTTCATCACCAAGACGCCGCCGAACACGTACTTCCTCAAGAAGGCGGCGGGGATCACGAAAGGGACGACGACGCCCGGCAAGGGGGCGACGGTCGGCCGGGTCACGACGTCGCAGTTGCGCGAGATCGCCGAGAACAAGATGAAGGACATGAACGCCAACGACGTGGAGGCGGCTATGCGCATGTTGACCGGCAGCGCCCGCTCGATGGGCCTGTCGGTGGTGGAGGGCTGAGGCGATGGCACAGAACAAGCGCCTCAAGGCGGGCTACGAGACGTTTGACCGGGGCAAGCCCTACGCCCTCGTCGAGGCGATCAAGCTGGTCCGCGCGAACGCCCGCGCGAAGTTCGACGAGACGGTCGAGCTCAGCATGAACCTCGGCATCGATCCGCGGCACGCCGACCAGATGGTGCGGGGATTGCTGAGCCTGCCGAACGGCACCGGCAAGACGCTGCGCGTCGGGGTGTTCGCCCGCGGGGCCAAGGCCGAGGAGGCGCAGGCGGCCGGGGCCGACGTCGTGGGAGCCGAAGACCTGGCCGAGAAGGTGCAGGCGGGCGAGTTCGGTTTCGACCGGTGCATCGCCACGCCCGACATGATGGCGCTGGTCGGGCGGCTCGGGAAGATTCTCGGGCCGCGCGGGCTGATGCCGAACCCGAAGCTCGGGACCGTCACGATGGACGTGAAGGGCGCGGTGACCGCGGCCAAGAGCGGCCAGGTCGAGTTCCGGGCCGAGAAGGCCGGGATCGTCCATGCCGGCATCGGCAAGGCGAGTTTCGAGGATGACAAGCTGGCCGAGAACATTCGCGCCTTCGTCGACGCGATCCAGAAGGCCAAGCCCGCCGGCGCGAAGGGCACTTACCTGCAGAAAGCGGCGCTGAGTTCCACGATGGGGCCGGGCGTGCAGCTGGATGTGTCGAGCCTGATGGCCTGACGAGATTCGCCGGTCGCGAGGCCGGCGGTTAGGGGCGGCAGCAAAGCCGCCCCGTCCTGTCCGAGACCGCACGCCGCTCCCTCGGGGGCAATAAATGGCGAGAGCCAGCGGGCGGGAGACGGGGAAGCAAGGATGACCCGGGCCGAAAGCGGCCCGGCGACCCGAGCGGTTCCGGCTAGAGGGTCCTTTCGCGATGGTGCGCGGCAGGCTCCGGGACAGGCGATGGAGCGCCATTGGGCGGCTTCATGGGTAACAGGCCCGGGCGCGGCGTTGCGGCGCCGGGGCGGAAAGGAGACGAGTTTTGGACCGTATGGAGAAGCGGGAGTTCGTAGCCTCGCTCGGTCAGGTGTTCGCAGAGACGTCGATGGTGGTCGTGACCCACAACAAGGGGTTGACGGTGGCCGAGGTGTCTGATCTGCGGCGCCGGATGCGGGCATCGGGCTCGACCTTCAAAGTCGCGAAGAACCGGCTGGCCGTCCTCGCCCTGGATGGGACCCGTTTCGACGGCATCAAGCCGATGCTGACCGGGCCGACCGCGCTCGCGTGGTCGATGGACCCGGTGGCGGTGGCGAAGGCGGCCGTCGATTTCGCCAAGACCAACGAGAAGCTCGTCGTGATCGGCGGCGCGCTCGGCGCCCAGATGCTGGATGTCGAGGGCGTCAAGGCGCTTGCCGATCTGCCGTCGCTCGACGCGTTGCGCGCGAAGCTGGTGGGGCTGATCCAGACCCCGGCCACGCGGATCGCCGGCGTGCTCGCCGCACCGGCCGGGCAGCTCGCGAGGGTCTTCGGGGCCTATGCAAGAAAGGACGAGGCGGACGCGGCCTGAACGGGTCGTGACGCCGTCGAACAGGCGCAAGGCTCAAGGGCCTTGCATGGAACCACTTTAGGGTTAGATAAGGAAGAGTGAACATGGCCGATTTGGCAAGACTTGTCGAAGAACTTTCGACGTTGACCGTTTTGGAAGCCGCCGAGCTTTCCAAGCAGCTTGAAGAGAAGTGGGGCGTATCGGCCGCGGCGCCGGTGGCGGCGGCCGCGGTCGGAGGGGCTGCGGGTCCGGCCGCGCCCGTTGAAGAGCAGACCGAATTTACCGTGATCCTGTCCAAGGTCGGCGACAAGAAGATCAATGTCATTAAGGAAATACGGACCATTACCGGGCTTGGGCTGAAGGAAGCCAAGGATTTGGTCGAGGGCGCGCCGAAGACGGTCAAGGAATCCGTCAACAAGGACGAGGCCGAGAAGCTGAAGAAGCAACTGGAAGAGCAGGGCGCCGCTGTCGAGATCAAGTAAGGCTGCATATCCGGCTACAGCCGCCGGGTGAATTTGAGACTGAGCGGGCGGGAACCAGGACGGGTTGCCGCCCGCTACGCCGTGGCTGAAGGGCCGGAGCGTAAGGTTTGCGGAATGACGATCGGAGGCGGGCCGCCGTCTCCTTCACTTTAAGGTAAGGACGGGCGATGAACGCGATCACCAAGTCGTTCACGGGACAAAAGCGCATTCGCAAGAGCTTCGGGCGCATCGCTGACGTGGCGCCGATGCCGAACCTGATCGATGTGCAACGGTCCAGCTACGAGGCGTTCCTGCAAGCGAACGTGGCGCCGGACAGCCGCACGCAAACAGGCTTGCAGGAGGTCTTCAAGTCGGTGTTCCCGATCGACGACTTCGCCGGCCGCGGACGGCTCGAGTTCGTGAACTACGAGTTCGAGGAGCCGAAGTACGACGTCGAGGAATGCATCCAGCGCGGGCTCACGTATGCCGCGCCGCTGAAGGTGGTGCTGCGCCTGATCGTCTGGGACGTCGATGAGGACACCGGGGCGCGGAGCATCCGGGACATCAAGGAGCAGCCGGTCTACATGGGCGACATGCCGCTCATGACCGACAACGGCACCTTCATCATCAACGGCACCGAGCGCGTGATCGTCAGCCAGATGCACCGCAGCCCGGGCGTCTTCTTCGACCATGACAAGGGCAAGACCCACAGCAGCGGCAAGTATCTGTTCACGGCCCGCGTCATCCCCTATCGCGGCTCGTGGCTCGACTTCGAGTTCGACAGCAAGGACCTGGTCTATGTCCGCATCGACCGCAAGCGGAAGCTGCCGGCCACCACGCTGCTCTACGCGCTTGAAAGCCCGGCAACCCAGGCCTTGCGCGCGCAGCGGCAAGGCGAGGGCGAGGGCGTGGACATCAGCGAGATCCGGGGGATGGATGCCGAGGAAATCCTCGGATACTTCTATGGCCAGGTCTTGTACACGCTCACCGACAAGGGATGGGCGCGCCCGTTCGAGGCGGAAGCCTACCGCGGCATCACGCTTGCCGAGTCGCTGGTCGATGCCGATACGGGCGAGACGGTGGCCGAGACGGGGACGAAGCTGACGGTCAGGATGGCGCGGAAGATCGCCGAGCGGACCAAGACGGTGCTCGTCGGACGCGCCGACCTGCTGGGGCGGTTCGTCGCCGTCGATATGGTCAACGAGGACACCGGCGAGGTCTATGCCGATGCCGGCGAGGAACTGGCCGAGGCGCGGCTGGCGGCGCTTGAGGAGGCCGGCATCACCAGCCTGCCGACGCTGGCGGTCGATCAGTCGAACGGCCCTTGGATACGCAACACGCTCGCGGTCGACAAGAACGGCAGCCGGGAGGACGCGCTGGTCGACATCTACCGGGTCATGCGTCCCGGCGAGCCGCCGACGCCGGAAACCGCGGAGGCGCTGTTCCGCGGCTTGTTCTTCGACCCGGACCGTTACGACCTGTCCGCGGTCGGCCGCGTCAAGATGAACATGCGTCTCGGCCTCGACGCCGAGGACAGCGTCCGCGTGCTGCGCAAGGAGGACATCCTTCAGACCGTCAAGACGATGTGCGAGCTGAAGGACGGGCGGGGCACGATCGACGACATCGACAACCTTGGCAACCGCCGGGTCCGGTCGGTGGGCGAGCTGATGGAGAACCAGTATCGGCTCGGGCTGTTGCGGATGGAGCGGGCGATCCGCGAGCGGATGGGCAGCGTCGACATCGACACCGTGATGCCGCACGACCTGATCAACGCGAAGCCGGCGGCGGCGGCGGTGCGGGAGTTCTTCGGCTCGTCGCAGTTGAGCCAGTTCATGGACCAGACCAACCCGTTGAGCGAAGTGACGCATAAGCGGCGGCTGTCGGCGCTCGGGCCGGGGGGGCTGACGCGGGAGCGGGCCGGGTTCGAGGTGCGCGACGTGCATCCGACGCATTACGGCCGCATCTGCCCGATCGAGACGCCGGAAGGGCCGAACATCGGGCTGATCAACTCGCTGGCGACCTATGCCAAGGTCAACAAGTACGGGTTCATCGAGACGCCGTACCGCCTGGTGAAGGAAGGCCAGGTGCAGGACGGCTGGAAGTATTTGTCGGCGATGGAGGAGGAGCGGCTCGTTGTGGCGCAGGCCGACGCGCCGACCGACGTCGAGGGCAATTTCACCAACGACCTGGTTTCGGTGCGGCGGCAGGGCGACTTCCGGCTGGTCAAGCCCGAGGACGTGACGGCGGTGGACGTCAGCCCCCGCCAGCTCGTCTCGGTGGCCGCGGCGCTGATCCCGTTCCTCGAGAACGACGACGCCAACCGGGCGCTGATGGGGTCCAACATGCAGAGGCAAGCCGTGCCGCTGATCCAGGCCGACGCGCCGCTGGTGGGGACCGGGATGGAATCCGCGGTCGCGCGCGACAGCGGCGCCACCATCGTGGCCCGGCGGCCCGGCATCGTCGACCAGATCGACGGCGCCCGCATCGTGGTCCGGGCCACGGGCGAGGACGGGGCGACCCAGGGCGTCGACATCTACCGGCTGCGCAAGTACATGCGCAGCAACCAGAGCACGTGCATCAACCAGCGCCCGCTGGTCCGCGTCGGCGACCGGGTGGCGGACGGCGACATCATCGCCGACGGCCCGAGCACCGACCTAGGCGAGTTGGCCCTTGGGCGCAACGTGCTGTGCGCGTTCATGCCCTGGAACGGCTACAACTTCGAAGACAGCATCCTGATCAGCGAGCGGATCGCGCGGGACGACGTGTTCACCTCGATCCACATCGAGGAATTCGAGGTCATGGCCCGCGACACCAAGCTGGGCCAGGAGGAGATCACCCGCGACATCCCAAACGTGGGCGAGGAAAGCCTGCGCAACCTCGACGAGGCCGGCATCGTCTACATCGGCGCGGAGGTGAACCCGGGCGACATCCTGGTCGGCAAGGTGACGCCGAAGGGCGAGAGCCCGATGACGCCAGAGGAGAAGCTGCTCCGCGCCATCTTCGGCGAGAAGGCGTCGGACGTGCGCGACACCTCGCTCAAGCTGCCCCCCGGCGTCACGGGCACGATCGTCGACGTGCGGGTGTTCAGCCGCCGGGGCGTCGACAAGGACGAGCGCGCCATGGCGATCGAGCGGGCCGAGATCGAGCGGCTGGCCAAGGACCGCGACGACGAGCGGGCGATCCAGGAGCGGTCGTTCCTGAACCGGTTGCGCGAGAAGCTGATCGGGCGCAAGGCGTCAGGCGGCTTCAAGGGCATCAAGTCCGGGACGACGATCGACGAGCACGTGCTGGCGGAGCATCCGCGCGGCGCTTGGCGCAACATCGGCGTGGCCGACGACGCGGTGATGATCGAGATCGAGACGCTGAAACGCGAGTACGACGCGGCCGTGGGCCGGTTGCAGGCGCGGTTCGACGGCAAGGTCGAGAAGCTGCAACGCGGCGACGAGTTGCCGCCGGGCGTGATGAAGATGGTCAAGGTGTTCGTGGCCGTGAAGCGCAAGCTGCAGCCCGGTGACAAGATGGCCGGGCGGCACGGCAACAAGGGCGTGGTGTCGCGCGTGACGCCGGTGGAGGACATGCCGTTTCTGGAGGACGGCACGCACGTGGACCTCGTGCTGAACCCGCTCGGCGTGCCGAGCCGGATGAACGTGGGGCAGATCCTGGAGACGCATCTGGGATGGGCCTGCGCCACCCTCGGCAAGCAGGTGGGCGAGCTGGTCGACGAGTATCGCCGGAGCGGGGCGCAACGCGAGTCGCTGCTGGAGATGCTGCGCGACATCTACGGCGAGGAGGTGTTCAAGCGCGAAATCGAGCCGATGGCCACCGAGCAGTTGCTTGAGCTGTCGGACAACCTCAAGAAAGGCATCCCGATCGCCACGCCGGTGTTCGACGGCGCGCGAATGGATGACATCGAAGGGATGCTGACCAAGGCCGGGCTGAACACGTCGGGCCAGGTTCAGCTGACGGACGGGCGCACCGGCGAGATCTTCGAGCGCAAGGTGACGGTCGGCTACATCTACATGCTGAAGCTGCACCACCTGGTCGACGACAAGATCCACGCGCGCTCGATCGGGCCTTACAGCCTCGTGACCCAGCAGCCGCTGGGGGGCAAGGCGCAGTTCGGCGGCCAGCGCTTCGGCGAGATGGAGGTCTGGGCGCTGGAGGCGTACGGCGCGGCCTACACGTTGCAGGAGATGCTGACGGTGAAGTCCGACGACGTGTCGGGGCGCACCAAGGTCTACGAGGCGATCGTGCGCGAGCAGGACAACTTCGAGGCCGGCATCCCCGAGAGCTTCAACGTGCTGGTCAAGGAATTGAAGTCCCTGGGACTGAACGTCGATCTCGACAACCGTACGCCCTGACGCTCGCCGCCCTGTCAACCCGGCACGCATACCGGCAGCCTTCAAGGCTGCCGGCAAACACTGACGATTTGATGAAAGGTTCGACGCGATGAACGAACTGATGAAAATTCTGGGCCAGGCCGGCTCGGCGGCGACGTTCGACCAGATCCGCATCCAGATGGCGAGCCCGGAGCAGATCCGCAGCTGGTCCTACGGCGAGATCAAGAAGCCGGAGACGATCAACTACCGCACCTTCAAGCCGGAGCGGGACGGGCTGTTCTGCGCCCGCATCTTCGGGCCGATCAAGGATTACGAGTGCCTGTGCGGCAAGTACAAGCGGATGAAGTTCCGCGGCATCATCTGCGAGAAGTGCGGCGTGGAGGTGACGCTCGCCAAGGTGCGGCGCGAGCGCATGGGGCACATCGAACTGGCGAGCCCGGTCGCGCACATCTGGTTCCTGAAGTCGTTGCCGAGCCGCATCGGGCTCATGGTCGACCTGACGCTCAAGGAACTTGAGAAGATCCTTTACTTCGAGAGCTACGTGGTGCTCGACGCCGGCGTCACCGACCTCAAGCCATTCCAGTTGCTGACCGAGGACCAGTTCCTCGCCAAGCAGGACGAGTTCGGCGAGGAGTTCGAGGTCGGCATCGGCGCGGAGGCGATCAAGAAGGTGCTGCACGGCATCGACGCCGACGCCGAGAAGGTGAAGCTGCGCGCCGAACTGAAGGAGACGACGAGCGAGGCGAAGCGCAAGAAGCTGGTCAAGCGCCTCAAGCTGATCGAGGCGTTCAGCGAGAGCGGCGCGAAGCCCGAGTGGATGATCCTGACGCAGGTGCCGGTGATCCCTCCCGAGTTGCGCCCGCTGGTGCCGCTCGACGGCGGGCGGTTCGCGACCAGCGACCTGAACGACCTGTATCGCCGGGTTATCAACCGCAACAACCGCCTCAAGCGGCTGATCGAACTCCGCGCGCCCGACATCATCGTGCGCAACGAGAAGCGCATGTTGCAGGAGAGCGTGGACGCGCTGTTCGACAACGGGCGCCGGGGACGCGCCATCACGGGGGCGAACAAGCGCCCGCTCAAGAGCCTCTCTGACATGCTGAAGGGCAAGCAGGGGCGCTTCCGGCAGAACCTGCTGGGCAAGCGGGTTGACTACTCGGGCCGCTCGGTGATCGTGGTCGGGCCGGAGCTGAAGCTGCACCAGTGCGGGCTGCCGAAGAAGATGGCGCTCGAACTGTTCAAGCCGTTCATCTACTCCAAGCTGGAGAAGTACGGCCACGCCACCACCATCAAGGCGGCGAAGCGCATGGTGGAGAAGGAGCGCCCGGAGGTCTGGGACATCCTCGAGGAGGTGATCCGCGAGCATCCGGTGATGCTGAACCGCGCGCCGACGTTGCACCGCCTCGGCATCCAGGCGTTCGAGCCGGTGCTGATCGAGGGCAAGGCGATCCAGCTGCACCCGCTGGTGTGCACCGCCTTCAACGCCGACTTCGACGGCGACCAGATGGCGGTGCACGTGCCGCTGAGCCTGGAGGCGCAGCTTGAGGCGCGGGTGCTGATGATGAGCACCAACAACATCCTCAGCCCGGCCAACGGCAAGCCGATCATCGTGCCGAGCCAGGACATCGTGCTCGGCCTCTATTACCTGAGCCTGGAGACGCCGGAGTTCCGCGCCACCGAGGACCAGAAGACGAGCGCCTTCGGCTCGCACGGCGAGATCGAGTATGCGCTCACCGCGGGCGCGATCAAGCTGCACGACAAGATCCGGGCGCGTTACGAGACCGTGGACGCGGACGGGAACAAGACGCGCGAGGTGGTCGTCACCACGCCGGGACGGATGCTGATCGGGCAAATCCTGCCGCGCAACGTCAACGTGCCGTTCAGCCTGATCAACCGGCAGCTGACCAAGAAGAACGTCTCCGACGTGATCGACGCGGTGTATCGGCATTGCGGGCAGAAGGAGTGCGTGATCTTCGCCGACCGGCTGATGGGCCTGGGCTTCGGCCAGGCGGCCAAAGCCGGCTTGAGCTTCGGCAAGGACGACCTGATCATCCCGGACAACAAGGGCGAGCTGATCCTCAAGACGCAGACCGAGGTGAAGGAGTTCGAGCAGCAGTACCAGGACGGGCTTATCACCGCCGGCGAGCGCTACAACAAGGTGGTGGACGCCTGGTCGCGCTGCACCGACGAAGTGGCCGGCGCCATGATGAAGGAGATCAGCAAGCAGGAGGTGGGAACCCAGACCAACTCGGTGTGGATGATGAGCCACTCCGGCGCGCGTGGGTCGCCGGCGCAGATGCGTCAGTTGGCGGGGATGCGCGGGCTGATGGCCAAGCCGTCGGGCGAGATCATCGAGCAGCCGATCATCGCCAACTTCAAGGAAGGCCTGTCGGTGCTGGAATACTTCAACTCCACCCACGGCGCCCGCAAGGGCCTCGCGGATACGGCGCTGAAGACGGCGAACTCCGGCTACCTGACCCGGCGTTTGGTGGACGTGGCGCAGGACTGCATCATCGTCGAGCCGGATTGCGGCACCGAGCGCGGATTGACCGTTGCCGCGGTGATGGACGGCGGCGAGGTGGTGTCCAGCCTGTCGGAACGGACGCTGGGCCGGACGACGGCGGAAGACGTGCTCGACCCCTTGACCAACGAGGTCCTGCTGGCGCGCAATACGCTGATCGAGGAGCCGGAAGCCGACATCCTGGAGGCGAAGGGCGTCGAATCGGCGAAAATCCGCTCGGTGCTGACGTGCGACAGCCGGGTCGGCGTTTGCGGCGCCTGCTACGGACGGGACCTTGCCCGCGGCACCCCGGTCAACATCGGCGAGGCGGTCGGCGTGATCGCGGCGCAGTCGATCGGCGAGCCCGGCACGCAGCTGACCATGCGCACGTTCCACATCGGCGGCGCGGCGCAGCGCGGCGCGGAGGTGAGCGCGGTGGAAGCCAGCCACGACGGCGCCGTGCAGATCAAGAACCGCAACGTGGTGCAGAACAGCCAGGGCGTCCCGGTCGTGATGTCCCGCAACTGCGAGATGGTGCTGCAGGATGACAAGGGGCGTGAGCGCGCCCGCTTCCGGGTGCCCTACGGCGCGCGGTTGCTGACCGATGACGGCCAGCCGGTGACGCGCACGCAGAAGCTCGCGGAGTGGGACCCTTACACGCTGCCGATCATCACCGAGCGGGACGGCAAGGTCGAATACCTCGACCTGCTGGACGGCGTGACGATCGTCGAGCGGATGGACGAGGTGACCGGCCTCACCTCCCGCGTGGTGGTGGACTACAAGCAGGCGGCCAAGGGCGTCGACCTGCGTCCGCGCTTGCAGCTCAAGGACGACAAGGGCGAGGTTCTGAGGCTGCCGAACGGGGCCGAGGCGCGCTACTTCCTCAATCCGGACTCCATTCTCTCGGTTGAGAACGGGGCGCAGGTGGCGGCCGGCGACGTGCTGGCGCGCATCCCGCGCGAGGGCAGCAAGACGCGCGACATCACCGGCGGCTTGCCGCGGGTGGCTGAGCTGTTCGAGGCCCGGCGGCCGAAGGACCATGCCGTCATCGCCGAGACCGACGGGCGCGTTGAATTCGGCAAGGACTTCAAGGCCAAGCGCCGGGTCATCGTGAAGAACGACGAGACCCAGGAGGAGACCGAGTACCTCATTCCGAAGGGCAAGCACTTCAGCGTGCAGGAGGGCGACTTCGTGCGCCGGGGCGATCCGTTGGTGGATGGCCCGCGGGTGCCGCATGACATCCTCAAAGTGTTGGGCGTCGAGGCGTTGTCCGATTACCTGGTCAACGAGATCCAGGACGTCTACCGGCTGCAGGGCGTGAAGATCAACGACAAGCACATCGAGGTGATTGTCCGGCAGATGCTGCAGAAGGTCGAGATCCTGGAACCGGGCGACACGACCTACCTGCAAGGCGAGCAGGTGGACCGGCTGGAGTTCGAGGCCGAGAACGAGAAGCGGCTGCGCGAGGAGGAGCGTCCGGCGGTGGCGATGCCGGTGCTGCAGGGCATCACCAAGGCCAGCCTGCAGACGCAGAGCTTCATCAGCGCCGCCTCGTTCCAGGAAACCACGCGGGTGCTGACCGAGGCGGCGACGGCCGGCAAGGTCGACAGCCTGAACGGGCTGAAGGAGAACGTCATCGTCGGGCGGTTGATTCCGGCGGGGACGGGCAGCGTGATGAACCGCCTGCGGCAGGTTGCCGCCGGGCGGGACCAGGCGCGGCTGCGTCCGCAGACGCCGGCGATCGAAGCGGCGGAGTAACGGCGGGCTTATTCCGCGCCTGCTCCGGGTGGGGCGGGCGCGGACCGGCTGCTGTTGGGCGTTCTCCGTTCCCGGTGAGCGGAGGGCCTGCATTGCCGTCCTGATGCCCGATATGAGCCGCTCCGGGTCACGGTTGCCTGGTTTTTCGCAAACGCCTCTCGTTTTGCAACGCTTCCGGTCGCCTCGCGGCCGCGCTGAGTGCCGTCTACACGGGAAGACGGAGCCGGGCCCGCAGACCGCCCATCGGGCTGTTTTCCAGCAGGATGTCTCCCCCGTGCGCCCGCACGATGTCGCGGGCGATCGTCAAGCCCAGTCCTGTCCCCCCGTCGCGCCCGCTCTCGAACGGCTTGAACACGTCCTCCCTTCGGTTCGACGGAATGCCAGGCCCGTCGTCGTCGACGATCAATTGCACGGTCCGGCCATGCGGCTCAGCGGCCAGCCGGATGTGCTGGGCGTGGCGCCGGGCGTTGTCGACCAGGTTGGTCACCGCGCGGCGCACCGCGTCCGGCCGCAGCTTGACCTCGAGGCCGCCCGGGGCATCGAGGGCCACCTGCGCCCCGGCCCGCCGGGCGCTGCACGCCACCTCGTCCAGCAGCGCGCCGACGTCCACCGCCTGCGCCTGCTCCGTTCCTTCCCCGCGCGCGAAGGCCAGGTAGCCGCCGATCATCCGCTCCATCTCGGCGATGTCGGCGGTCATCTCGGCGACGTCGTCCCGCAGGTCCGGGGTGGCCGGGAGGACGGCGAGTGCGAGGCGAAGCCGGGTCAGCGGCGTGCGGAGGTCGTGGCTGACCCCGGCCAGCATCTCGGTGCGCTGCGCCAGGAAGCGGACGATGCGCGCCTGCATCCGGTTGAACGCAGCCGCCGCCTGGCGGACCTCGGCCGCCCCCTCGGGCCGGATCGGCCCGCGGTCGCGCCCCATGCCGAACGCCTCCGCGGCCTTGGCCAGGCGGCGAATGGCCCGAACCTGGTTGCGCAGGAACAACGCGGCGATGCCGAACAGCAGCAGCGACGACCCCAGCACCCAGAGCACGAACACATAGAGCGTCTGCGCGTACAGACGCTTGCGCGGCGCTTCGATCTCCAGCACGTCGTGGGGGAGCTGGATGCGCACCAGCACGTTGCGGCTGTCCGACGACCAGTCCATCACGAACGGAAGCCCGACTTTTTCCTGCAACGCGGCCGCGAGGTCGTCGTCCATCGGCCCGAACTGGTTGACGTGCCTGTCCTCGGGCAACGTGGCGTCCGGGACGAGCTGCATCGGCACTTCGAACGTGTGCCAGGCGCTCCTCAGGATCTCGTTTTCTTCGCCGGGGTAGCGCCGGAGCAGATCGACGGTCTGCGCGATCTCGCCGGCGATGGCGCTTGAGAGCCGCCGGGAGATGAGATCGAGGTGGCCGCCATAGAAGTAGGTGAACGTCACCGCCTGCACCACGACGAGCGGCACCAGCACGATCAGCAAGCTGCGGCCGAACAGGCCCCGGGGCAGGAGCCGCTTGACCGGCCTCGCGAACGGGTTGGTCATACGCCCGGCTTCAGGATGTAGCCGCGGCCGCGCACCGTATGCAGGAACCGCGGCTCGCGCGGGTCGGCTTCGATCTTGCGCCGCAACCTTGTGACGAGGACGTCGATGGCGCGTTCGCCGGCCTCGTCCATCTGCAGCCGGCCGACCAGGTCCTCGCGCGACAACACCTCGCCCGGCTTGGCGCCGAGCGCCTGCAGCAGCGCGGCCTCCCCTCCGGTCAAGTGGACGACCGTGCCGCCGTCCTGCAGCTCGGCCCGCTCAACGTCGAACAGCATCCGGCCGATGCGTACCGGGCCCGGCGGCTCCGGCGCCGGCGCGGTCCGCCGCAGCATGGCGCGCAGTCTCAGCACCAGCTCATACGGCTCGAACGGCTTGCTGAGATAGTCGTCGGCCCCGGACTCAAAGCCGCTGATCCGATCCTCCGGCGCTGCCAGGGCGGTCAGCATCAGGATCGGCACGCCCGCCCGCTCGCGCCGCAGCGCGCTGGTCAGCTCAAGCCCGGTCTCGCCGGGCATGCCGATGTCGAGCACGAGCAGATCCGGCTGGATCACGCGCAGCCTGTCGCGCGCCTCGAGCGCATCGGACGCGGTGGTGACGCGAAATCCCTGCTCGGCCAGGTAGCGGGACAGCAGGCTGCGCAGCCGGGCGTCGTCGTCGACCACCAGGACATGGGCGTCGGGGGCGTCGGGGGCGTCGGGGGCGTCCGGGCCAGGCGCGGTCATGCGAGCGGCCCCGGGAGCGGCCCCGAGAGCGGCCCTGGCGGCGTCGCCTGGTCCAGCGCCGTGCGGGCCGGAGGGTCCATGATCCCGCGCATCACCCGGCGGAACCCGTCCACCGCCGGGCCGCCGGCCTCGCGGTAGGCCGAGGCCAGCCGCTCGCGCTGGCTCTCGAACAGCCGCCGCTCCAGCGCGCGCCCGGCGTCGGTCAGCGCCAGCAACCGCTGCCGCCGGTCGTGCCGCCCCGGCGTCATGGCCACGAACCCCTGCTCGACCAACGCCGTCAGCACGCGGGCCAGGCTTTGCTTGGTGATGCGCAATATCCCCAGCAGGTCGCCCACGGTGATGCCCGGCTGGCGGCCGATGAAATGCAGCGCCCGGTGATGCGCCCGGCCAAGCCCGATCTCCTCGAGAATGATATCGGCCGCCGCGGTGAAATCCCGGTAGGCGAAGAAGAGCAGGTCCTGGGCATGGCGCATCTGCTCCTCGCGGAGGAACAAATGGTCCACCCCGGCGGGCGGCTTCGGCTCTAGAGTGCGATGACCGGCGGCGAACTGGCCGGACCCTTTCTGCATGGCTGGCATCCCGGACGCTTAGGGCAGTTTTATTGACTTAGTTACGGCGTTCATAATACGGTTCGTATGTATCAAGCAATATAATTTCACGGAGGCAGGATATGGCGCTAATTCCTTTCGATGATCGCGACGGCATGATCTGGATGGACGGGGCCCTGGTCCCGTGGCGCGAGGCCAAGCTGCATGTGCTGTCGCATGGGCTGCATTATGCCAGCGGCGTCTTCGAGGGCGAACGGTCATATGCCGGCAATATCTTCAAGCTGCGTGAACATACCGAGAGGCTGGTCAAATCGGCGGAGATCCTCGGTTTCAAGATACCCTATTCCATGGACGAGATCGATGCGGCCTGCCGGGAGGTGCTTTCGGCCAATGGCCTCACCGACGGCTACGTCCGCCCGATCGCCTGGCGCGGCAGCGAGCAGTTGGCGGTTTCCGCGCAACTGACGACGATCCATCTCGCCATCGCCGCCTGGGCCTGGCCCAACCTGTTCGGGGCCGACCGGATGAAGGGCGTCCGTCTCGGCATGGCGCCGTGGAAGCGCCCGCACCCGGAGACGGCGCCGACGGCCAGCAAGGCGGCCGGGCTGTATATGATCGGCACGCTGTCCAAGCACGCCGCAGAGGCGGCCGGGTTCGACGACGCGCTGATGCTGGATTGGCGCGGGCATGTTTCGGAGGCGACAGGCGCGAACATCTTCCTCGTGCTCGATGGCGAGCTGCATACGCCCACGCCCGACTGCTTCCTCGACGGCATCACCCGGCGCACCGTGATGAGCATTGCCCGGCGGCATCAGATGAAGGTTGTCGAGCGCCATATCGCGGAGAGCGAGCTGAAGCAGGCCAGCGAGGCGCTCCTGGCCGGGACCGCGGCCGAGGTGACGCCGGTGCGCGAGATCGCCGGCCAGAGCTACACGCCGGGGCGCATCACGGAAACGTTGCTGCGGGACTATGAGGCGCTGGTGCGGATGTCGCCGGAGGAGGTGGCAAAGCAGGCGGCTTGATGGGCGCGGCGCGATCCCGAATGCGCGCCGCCGCTACCCGGCCAGGAAGCCGGGCGCTGCGAGCGCCAGCCATAGCAGAGCCGCGGCCAGCAGGCTTTTGCCAAGGAAGGCCGCAACGCGGATCAGTTGCTGCCCACGAAGCCGCTCTAGACCCGTATCGCCCTGACTGTGGTCAGGGCGATACGGGTCTTGCTTTTTCTGGTCTGGCAATTGACGCCCTGACTGTTTCCAATCAGGGCGATCGCAGTCTAGCGACGGCGAGCGGAAGGGTCGAAGGGTTCGCACGTAAGTCGGTTGAGTAATGACGGACATTGCTGCCTCCTCAAGCCAGGAACAAGAGTTAATGTTCCCTATTTGTTCCTAACGAACGGAGGAAGTCAACTGTCCTGCAAGCCCACTCGCCAAGCCGTCAGGATACGGCCGCGACCGGCCGCCGCGGCGTGGGAGGCGGGGCAGTTTGGTCATCCGGCGGCTGCAGCGCCGAGAGCAGCGCCTGGCGCAATCCCGCCAGCTTGCGCTCGTTCTCGACCTTCAGGCCGAACACGTCCTTGACGTAGAACACGTCGACCGCGCGGACGCCGTAGGTGGTCACGTGCGCCGAGGCGATCTGCAGCCCTTGCTCGCTGATCGCCGCCGTCACGTCATGCAGCAGGCCGGGGCGGTCGCGCCCGTTCACCTCAAGAACCGTGTGGGTGTTGCTCGCCCGGTTGTCGATCACGACGCGCGGCGGCACGTGGATGGCGCGCATCCGCCGCCCGATCAAGGCGGACGAGGCCCGGCGTATCTCGCCTTGCAGCGCGATCCGCCCGGAGAGGGCCTGCTCCACCAGGACATGCAGCCGGGCCAGCCGGTGCGGCGCGTCGAAGGCGCCTCCGGCCGCGTCCTGCACCCAGAAGGTATCGAGCGCGCATCCGTTGGTCAGCGTATGGATGCGGGCATCGACGATGCTCGCCCCGGCCACGGCCAGCGCGCCCGCGATGCTGCTGAACAGCCCGGCGTGGTCGGCGGTGTAGACCGTCACCTCCGTCACCGCCCGCGCCGGCAACGGCTGGGTGTCGACCGTCAGCGGCGCGTCGCGGGCCTCGGCGTCCCGGATCAGCCTTGCGTGGCGGGCGTGGCTGTCAGGGTCGAAGCTCAGCCAATAGCCCGGGTAGCCGAGGGCGAAGAAGAAGTCCCGCTCCTGCGCCGGCCACTCCGCGAGCAAGGGCGCCACCGCCTCCTTCGCGCGGGCGACGCGGACATCCCGCTCGGTCGTGGCCAGGCCGCCGGCCAGGACGTCGGCCACGCGGGAGTACAGCTCCCGCAGCAGCGTCGCCTTCCAGCCGTTCCAGACCTTGGCGCTGACCGCGCGCATGTCCGCCACGGTCAGGACCAGCAGCAGCTTCAGCCGCTCCGGCGACTGGATCGTGTCGGCCAGGTCCATGATGGTCTTGGGGTCGTCGATGTCGCGCTTGAACGCGGTCTGGCTCAGCAACAGGTGGTGCAGCACGAGCCAGCTCACCGTGTCCGTCTCTTCGGCCGAAAGCCCCAGGGCCGGGCCCAGCTCCTGCGCCAGCTCCGCGCCCAGCTCGGAATGGTCGCCGCCGCGGCCCTTGGCGATGTCGTGCAGCAAGGCCGCGCTATACAGCGAGCGGCGCGATTGCAGGTCCTCGCAAATGCCGGTCGCGATCGGCGCGATCTCTGACAGGTCGCCGCGTTCGAGCGCGTTCAGCACCCGCAGCGCCTCGATCGTGTGCTCGTCGACGGTGAAGACGTGGTAGGTGTCGAACTGCATCTGCCCGACGATCCGCGCCCAATCGGGGATATACCGCCCCAGGAACCCGGTCTCGTTCATCACCGCGATCCATTTCGCGCCCTCGGCCCGCCCCGGCCCGTCCTCGGGGCCGCACAGCAGGTCCTGGAACATCGCCGCCGCGTCCGGATCGCTGCGCAGCGGGATGGCCTGCCGCTCGTTGCGGATCATCGCCCGCATCGCCAGCGGATGCAGCTTCAACTGCCGGTCCCGCGCGATCTGCAGGATGCGGAACATCGACGTCGGCAAACGGTCGAAGCCCCGGCCGGGCGCGCAGAGAAGCTGGCCGTTCGCGAGCACGAAGCCGTCGCTCAGCAGGTTCGGATCGGTTTCCGGCTCCAGCGCCGGCGGGCCGAGGGCTGCGCGCACGACGGCCGGCTCCAGCACCGTGGTGATGCGGGTGATCTCGCGCGCGGTCAGGAAGTAATGGCGCATGAAGCGTTCGACGCCGTCCTGCCGCCCGTGCCGCGTGTAGCCCATCCGCGCGCCGACCACCGGCTGCAGGTCGAAGGTCAGGCGGTCCTCCGCGCGCCCGGCGACGTAGTGCAGGTGGAAGCGCACCGTCCAGAGGAAATCCCACGACCGCCGCGCGTGCTTGGCCTCGAGCTGGGTCAGGATGCCGCCGCCAGGGCTGTCCGCGCCGACCAGCTCCCCCATCACCTGCGTGCCGAACACGTAGCGGGTCATCCAGTACAGCGTCTGCAGGTCCCGCAGCCCGCCGCGGCCCTCCTTGATGTTCGGCTCGACCAGGAACGGGCTCTCGCCGTAGCGGTGATGCCGGGCGTCGCGCTCGGCCTGCTTGGCGGTGATGAAGGCTCCTGCCCCGGCCTCCCGGCAGGCGGCGAGGAATGCGTCCTGAAAGCCGGCGAAGACCGCCGGGTCGCCGGACAGGTGGCGGGCGTCGATCAGGCTGGTGCGGATCGTAAGATCGCGGTTGGCGTCGGCGATGCACTGCTCGGCCGAGCGCGTTGCGTGGCCCACCTTCAAGCCGAGATCCCATAGGAAGTAGAGCATGAACTCTATGGTCGCGAGCGTGCCGGCGGACGGCGCCTGACCGGTGATGAACAGGAGGTCGATGTCGCTGAACGGCGCGAGCACGCCGCGGCCGTAGCCGCCGGTGGCCACGATCGCCAGGGGCTCCGCCGCGCCCGGCTGCGTCTGGGCCGCGGCATAATCGTGCAGCGTAGATATGACGCCGTCCGTCAGGCGGCCCAGCAAGCGGCCGGATTGCAGCCCGGTCCAGGCGCCGGCCTCGAAGCCCTCCTGCACGTGCTGCTGCGCCCGCGCCAGATGCCGTCGGAACGCTGCCAGGGCCGCGTCGCGCGGGATGGCGCGGCCTGGCGGACTCAGGGACTCAAGCGTCGAGGTGAGCTGCTGAGCGGCATCCTCGGGCCGCTCGGGCCATGGCAGGTTCGTGGACATTCGTGTCAGCTTAGTTGGGCATCCTCGGCAGATACAGCAATGATTCCTTTCAAAACGTAAAGAGTTTCCAAGGCGTCCCGCGGCGACATCCGGTCCGGCTCAAGCGCTGCCACCGCCTCACGCAGCCGGTCGGGCGCCGAGGGCGGTTCCGGCATCGAGTCGAACAGCGGCAGCGACGAGGGCGTCCCATGACCGTTCCGCTCGAGCGCCGCCAGCAGCGCCCCGGCCCGGCGCACGGTCTCGGGCGGCACGCCGGCCAGTCCCGCCACGTGCACGCCCCAGCTCCGTCCCGCCGAACCCTCCGCCACCTCGTGCAGGAACACGACGCTGCCGCGCCATTCCTTCACCCGCATCGTGTTGAGGCACAGGCGCGGCATCGTCTCCGCCAAGTGCGCCAGCTCGTGGAAATGGGTGGCGAACACCGTGCGGCAGCGGATTTGCCCGTGCAGCGCCTCCAGCACGGCCCAGGCGATCGCCAATCCGTCGAGCGTGCTGGTGCCCCGCCCGATCTCGTCCACCACCACGAGGCTGCGCGGCCCGGCCTGGTTCAGGATCGCCGCCGTCTCGGTCATCTCCACCATGAAGGTGCTGCGCCCGCGCGCCAGGTCGTCCGCCGCGCCGACCCGGCTGAACAGGCGGTCGACGACGCCGATCCGCGCGCGCTCGGCCGGCGCCGGCAGCCCGGCCTGCGCCAGGATGGCGATCAGCGCGTTCTGCCGCAGGAACGTGCTCTTGCCCGCCATGTTGGGGCCGGTCAGCAGCAGCACGCGGCGATGCGGCGACAGGTCGCATCCGTTCGGGACGAAGGCGGCCCCGGCGCCGAGCGCTGCCTCCACCACCGGATGCCGGCCGCCGACGATGCAGAACGCATCGCCGTCATCGACCAGCGGCCTGCACCACCGGCCTCCCTCTGCCAGACGCGCGCAGGATTGCAGCGCATCGAGCCGGGCCAGACGGGCGGCGCAACGCTGCAGCGCCTCGGCCGCCGCCAGCGCCGCATCCACCAGATGCTGGAACGCCATCCGCTCGCGGGCGACTGCCGCGTCCGCGGCCTCGGTGATGCGGCGGTCCAGCGTTGCCAGTTCGGGGTTGCTGAACCGCGCCCCGTTGGCCGTCGACTGGCGCAGGACCAGATCCGGGTGCGCCCGCAGGGTTTCGGCCGCCGCCGCCGGGGCCTCGATGACGTAGCCGAGCTGCGCGTGATGGCGGATCTTCAGGTTTGCGACGCCGTACCGCTGCGCGAAATCGAGCGCGAGCCCGGCCACAACCCGCCGGCTGTCGTCGCGCAAGGCGCGGTGCGCGTCCAGCTCGCCATCGAAGCCAGGGGCGATCACGCCGCCGTCGTCCAGGCGGGCCGGCAACGGATCGTTCAGGGCGCGGGCCAGCAGCGTGGCGAGATTCGGGTCAAGCCCGGACAGCGCCGGGCGGAACGGTCCGCCAGCCATCGCCGCGTCGGCCAGCCCCGCGACCCGCAACGCCTGCAGCACGGCTCCGAGATCGCGCGGCGCGGCGCGGCCGAGGCCAAGCCGCGCGAGCGCCCGCGGCAAATCCGGCAAGCCGCGCAGGGCGCCGCGCAAGCGCGCGAGCGCGGCCGGCTGCAGCAGAAGCCAGCCCCAGCCGTCCTGCCGGGCGGCGATCCGTTTCGGATCGAGCAGCGGCGCGCCGATCCAGCGCGCGAGCAGCCGGGCGCCCGGCGCCGTCAGGGTCCGGCTCGTGGCCGACAGCAGCGTGTGCGTCCCGCTCCCGTCCCGCGCGCGGGTCAGCTCCAGGCTCGCCCGCGTCGCCGCGTCGAGCATCATCTGGCCGGCCATCCCCTGCGGCTCGGGCCGGGACAGCCGCGGCATCTGCCCCGCCGCGGTGCTCTGGAGGTAGTCGAGCGCCAGGGCGGCGGCGGCGGCCTCGGCGTCGGAATAAGTCCCGAAGGCGTCCAGATCGGCCGCCCCGAACGCTTCCGCGACCCGGCGCCGGGCGGCCATCGGCGGCGGGGCCGCGATCTCCGGCCCGCGCCGGTCCTCCCAGTCCTGCAACGCCAGGGCGTCGGGCGCGAGGATTTCGGCCGGTTCCAATCGGCCGAGCAGGGCAGGGAGCTCGTCCGCGGACGGCGCCGCCGTCTCGAACGATCCGGTTGACACGTCCACCCAAGCGGCGCCCAACGCCGGGCCAAGCCTGGCTATCGCGAGCAGCAGGTTTGGCCGATGCGCTTCGAGCAGGCTGTCCTCGGTCAGCGTCCCCGGGGTGACGAGGCGAACCACGGCGCGCTTCAGCGGCGCTTTGCCGGCGCGGGACTTGGGGTCCTCCATCTGCTCGGCGACGGCGACGCGGAAACCGCGCCGGATCAGCCGGGCCAGGTAGGCGTCGGCGGCATGGACCGGCACGCCGCACATCGGGATCGGCGCGCCCTGGTGCTCGCCGCGTCTGGTGAGCGCGATGTCGAGGGCGGCTGCGGCGGCTTCGGCGTCGTCGAAGAACAGCTCGTAGAAGTCGCCCATGCGAAGGAAGAGCAGGGCGTCCGGGTTCTCGGCCTTGAGGTGGAACCACTGCGCCATGCTGGGGGATGCGCCCTCGGCGCTGGGGGTGGGCATGGGCGGGAGTTTAGCGGGGCGGGGGAGGGAGGGCTATGGCGGGGGCGCCAGGCGAGCCAGCTTTCAGTGCCGAAGCGAACGGAAAGCGCCTTCGGTCAGGATAGGCACGCAAGCGCTCGTTGCGGTCTGCACGGCCAACTTCACGTCATCGGAATGCCCCCATCCCATCAGCTCGCGTCCCGAGACGGAGTCTTGAACCAAGCCCGCCAGATCGTTCCCGGCCGACCGGAACGCGTCACGCGCGATCCGCGCCTCAGGCGAGCAAGGTTGGTCCAGGTGGTGAATGACGGCGCCGGCGCCCAGGAGATCCTCGATTGCCGGCCGTAGGCTTCCGTCCGGCCATCGCTCTCCGGCTGGGATGACGCCGATCGGGCCGCCGCATGACACCTCGCGTGCGGCCCGGGCGACGGCGGCGGCGTTCCGTAGGCAGCCGGCAATGACTGGCGTTCCGCCGCACGCGAGGGATAGCCGCGACCCGTTGGGCGACGGCAGCATGAGCCTTGTCCCGGCTGGAATGGCCAGAAGGCTCGCGGGGGAAAGGCTAAGCTGCCGGCGTCCGCTTTCTCGCGGCTGAGCAAGTCTTGCGCCGGCGCGCTCGGCCGCGGCTTGGGCATTCTCGCGGCTATCGCCGAAGAAAGGGATGATAGCCGCGCCTCTCGATACGGCGACATCAACGCTGGTGGAGAATGACAGCACGTCGACGATGATGACCACCGTGACCTGATCTCGCAGCGCTTCGACGCCGTGCAGCCCCCATTCCGACGTGGCCGGCGCCATGATAATTTCTCCTGCAAGCGGTTTCGCGACAGGAAACCGGTTCAAGCAGACGTATGCTAGTGCGCGCTGCATGACCGCTGCCCTGCAACAGCCGATGACATTGGAAGACTTCCTCTCCTGGGAAGGGCGCCAGGACGCGCGCCACGAGTTCGACGGCGTACAGCCGATTGCCATGACTGGCGGCACGCGGTCGCAAGGCCGCATTCAGCGAAACTTGGCAATCTCAGTCGGTGGCCGGCTGGCCGAGGGTCCCTGCGAATTCCTCGGCAGCGACTTCCAACTGCGAATTGGAAACAGGGTGCGCTACCCGGATGGAATGGTGTTCTGCTCCCGAGGCGAGGCAACCGACACGAGTGCGGGAGATCCAGCCATCGTCTTTGAAGTCTTGAGTTCATCGACGGCCGGAACTGATCGCATCATAAAAGTCCGCGAATACCAAAGCCTCCCGTTGCCGCGCCGCCATATCCTCTTGGAACAGGATCGGATTGCCGCCACGGTGCTGGCGCGCGGGAACGGCTTGTGGTCAAGCTCGGTCGTGACCGGCGGCGAGTTGCTCAGCATGCCTGAGACCGACGCGACCATTACGCTGTCGGAGATTCACAGAGGCGCCGACCTGAACCTCGACCGTATGCCGCCCGGCTGAAAAGCCTTGCCAAAGACGCAGCATCGAAAGGGGGCCAGCGGCCAGCCCCTGGAGAGACACGAACGAGGCCGGGCGATGGTTTTCGAACCCGGCCTCCGATCCGTCAGGCCGCCGCTTGGTGCGGAATGCCTTTCTCCGTCAGCATCGTCTCAAGCTCGCCGGACTGATACATCTCGGTCACGATGTCGCTGCCGCCCACGAACTCCCCGGCCACGTAAAGCTGCGGCACCGTCGGCCAGGAGGAGAATTCCTTGACGCCCTCGCGCAGCGCCGGGTCGTCGAGGACGTTCGCGGTTTGGAACGGCACGCCCATGTGCGTCAGGATCTGCACCACGCGGGCGGAAAAGCCGCATTGCGGGAACATGGCGTTGCCCTTCATGTAGAGCATGACGGGGTTGGCTGAGATGTCGTTCTGGATACGCTCGGCGACGGGATTGCTCATCGGTAGG
Source organism: Acetobacteraceae bacterium (assembly GCA_965217935.1). GTDB lineage: Bacteria > Pseudomonadota > Alphaproteobacteria > Acetobacterales > Acetobacteraceae > JBBROS01. The sequence goes on from OZ244581.1 coordinate 4,187,501, forward strand.
CTCCGTTAATCGGGTGCGGAAGTCTGGAGGGCGAGGGCGTGCAGCACGCCGCCCATGCGGCCCTGCAGGGCGGCGTAGACCATCTGGTGCTGCTTGACGCGGGGCTTGCCCTTGAACGCGGCGCTGACCACGGTCGCGGCGTAGTGGTCGCCGTCGCCCGCGAGGTCCTCGATCGTGACCGTCGCGTCGGGCAGGGCCTGCTTGATCATCGCCTCGATTTCGCTGGCCACCATCGCCATCGCCTAGGTCCCCATCCAGGCCGGGAAGAACCGTGCGTTGGCTTCCCGGAGTTCACCGAGGGATATGGGAGGCAGGCCGGGCAGTGTCAAATCACGCCCTCCGGCCATCCCGATCGCCTGCGCCGGCACGCCGGCTTCGGCGGCGCGGGCGACCAGGGCAGGGGCGTCGTGGGTGGCCATCACGTAACGGGCCTGGTCCTCGCCGAACCAGAAGGCGTGGTCCCGCTCAAGCTCCAAGGCGACGCCGACGTCCCCGGCCAGCGCCATCTCGGCCACGGCCACCAGCAGACCGCCGTCCGACACGTCGTGGCAAGCCCGGACGGTCCCGCCGATGATCTGGCCCCGGACGAAATCGCCGTGGCGACGCTCCGCCGCAAGGTCCACCTCCGGCGGCGGCCCTGCTTCCTGCCCGGCAATCTCGCGCAGCCACAAGGACTGGCCGAGCGCGCCAGCCGTTTCTCCGATCAGCACGAGCGAGACGCCCGCCTCCAGCGCGATCCCGGTCGCCGCCGCCGCGTCGTCCAGCACGCCCAGGCCGCCGATGGCCGGCGTGGGCAGGATGCCCCGGCCCTCCGTCTCGTTGTAAAGGCTGACATTGCCGCTCACGACCGGGAAGTCCAATGCCCGGCAGGCCGCGGCCATGCCCCGCACCGCGGCGGCGAATTGCCCCATGATTTCCGGCTTTTCCGGGTTGCCGAAGTTCATGTTGTCGGTCAGCGCCAAGGGCGTTGCCCCCGTCGCCGTCAGGTTGCGCCACGCCTCGGCCACCGCCTGCATGCCCCCGGCCTCGGGATCGGCCGCGCAATACCTCGGCGTGCAATCGGTGGTTGCCGCCAGCGCCCGCTTCAGCCCCTCAAGACGGATGACCGCCGCATCGGCCTGCCCGGGCCGGCGGATGGTCTGTCCGCCGATCGTGCTGTCATACTGGTTCCAAACCCAGGCCCGGCTGCACAAATCCGGGCACGCCAGCAACGCGAGCAGGGCAGGGCGCAACCCGACCGGGTCCGCCACCGCCCCGAGCGGCGGCTGCTTCGGCGTCTCCGCCGTCGGGCGATGATACAGCGGCGCCTGCTCCGCCAGCGGGTCGAGCGCGATGTCGGCCTCCATCCGGCCCTGGTGCCGCACCTGGATGCGTCCCGTCTCGGTGATCTGCCCGACCACCGCGAAATCCAGCTCCCATTTCTCGAAGATCGCCCGCGCGATATCCTCCCGCTCCGGGCGCAACACGATCAGCATTCGCTCCTGGCTCTCGGACAGCATCATCTCGTAGGCGGACATGCCCGCCTCGCGCTGCGGCACGGCGTCGAGGTCGAGCAGGATGCCGACGCCGCCGCGGCCTGCCATCTCCACCCCGCTGCTGGTCAGCCCGGCCGCGCCCATGTCCTGGATCGCCACGATCGCGTCGGTCTGCATCAGCTCCAGGCAGGCCTCGATCAGCAGCTTCTCGATGAACGGGTCGCCGACCTGCACGGTCGGACGCTTCTCCTCCGAATCCGCCCCGAATTCGGCGCTGGCCATGGTCGCGCCGTGGATGCCGTCGCGCCCGGTCTTGGCGCCGACGTAGATGACCGGGTTGCCGATGCCGGCGGCGGCGCTGAGGAAGATGCGGTCCGCGGGCGCGATGCCTACGGTCATGGCGTTGACCAACGGGTTGCCGCTGTAGGCGGGATGGAAATCGACCTCGCCGCCCACGGTCGGCACGCCGACGCAATTACCGTAGCCGCCGATGCCGCGGACCACGCCGTCGACGACGCGCCTCGTGCGCGGGTCGGACGGGTCGCCGAAGCGCAGCGCGTTGAGGTTGGCGATGGGCCGCGCGCCCATAGTGAACACGTCGCGCAGGATGCCGCCGACGCCGGTGGCCGCCCCCTGGTACGGCTCGATGAAGCTCGGGTGGTTGTGGCTTTCCATCTTGAACACCGCGGCGAGGCCGTCGCCGATAGCGACCACGCCCGCGTTCTCGCCGGGTCCGTGGATTACCCAGGGCGCCTCGGTCGGGAGCTGCCTCAGCCAGACGCGGCTCGACTTGTAGCTGCAGTGCTCCGACCACATGACGCTGAAGATGCCCAGCTCGGTGAGGCTCGGGACGCGGCCCATGATGGCGAGCACGCGGCCGTATTCGTCCGCGCTCAGGCCGAACTGCCTGGCAAGCTCCTCATTGACCTGCATCAGGCGGCCAGCGCCATGGCAAGGCCCTCGAACAGCGGCAACCCGTCCGTCCCTCCCAGCAACGGGTCGACCAGGTCCTCCGGATGCGGCATCAGCCCCATGACCCGCAGGTTCGGCGACAGGATGCCGGCGATGTGGCGCTGCGACCCGTTCGGGTTCGCGTCCGGGGCCAACCCGCCATCCGCGTCGCAGTAGCGCAGCGCCACCAGCCCGTCGCCTTCCAACCGGTCAAGCGTCGCCTCGTCGGCGAAGTAGTTGCCGTCGCCGTGGGCCATCGGCGCGCGGAACACCCCGCCCCGCTCATAATGCTGCGTGAACGGCGTTCCCCGCCGCTCCACGCGCAGGTAGCAGTCCTGGCTCAGGAAGCGCAGCGAGGCGTTGCGCAGCAAGGCGCCGGGCAGCAGGCCGGCTTCGGTCAGGATCTGAAAGCCGTTGCACACGCCCAGCACATGCCCGCCCCGCCCGGCGTGCTCGCGCACGGCGCGCATGACCGGGCTTTGCGCCGCCATAGCCCCGCAACGCAGGTAGTCGCCGTGGCTGAACCCGCCCGGCAGCACCACGAGGTCGAGTCCGTCCACCGACGCATCCCGATGCCAGACCATCCGCGGCTGCTGCCCGGTGACGCGGCGGAGCGCTGCGGCCATATCGCGCTCCCGGTTCGTTCCCGGGAACACGACGATGCCGGCCTTCATCGGCCGGCTAGCGGTCCGATGAAGGCCAGACGCTTTCGTCCGTCATCTGAATCGGCCCACAGAAGCAAGCGCGTGTTCTGACTCATGCCGCATCTCCCGATTGTATCAGAGCGCTAAGCATCATTTCGCGGGATGGCTCGCCGTCACAACGCGAAAAATGATGCGTCTTCAAAGACTCCTAAGCAGGCATTCGTGGGAAAAGCCACGAATGCCTGCTTAGGTCCGTTGCCCGCACGGATAGCTCTCGTCCAGCGCCACCAGCACCGCGTGCCCGGCGGGCAGCTTCGCCCGGTCGGGATGCTTGCGCAGCCACTCCACGAATGATTGCCGAAGCTGCGTGCCCGTCGCCTTCGGCGGGATGCAGGCGTAGCCGGGGAATGCCTTGCCCTGGCGCCCATCGGCCGGGCGCAACTGCTGGAACAGCCCGGCCGCGTCGGCCACGCCGTTGATGTAGGCGGTGCAGCCCTCGACCTGCCGCGGGTCCTTGTCCATGCACAGCTTGGCGACCTGCTCGCCAGTCATGTTCGACATCCGCTGCGCCTGGGCGCTGCTTGCGGACGCAATGACGGCGAAGGCGAAAACCAGAAAAGTCTTCAAGGCGCGATCTCCACTTGGAACCGTTCGATGACGGCGTTGGCGAGCAAGCGCCGGCTCATCGCCTCCGCCTGCTCCCGGGCTTCATCGGCATTGGCCGCGTCAAGTTCCAGCTCGATGACCTTTCCCGCCCGGACCTCGCCGACGCCCTCGAACCCGAGCGTTGCCAACGCATGGCCGATCGCCCGGCCCTGCGGGTCGAGCACGCCCGGTTTCAGCATGACGGTGACGATCGCCTTCACTGCATCAGCTCCGGCCCCTTGAGGTCGTTGTTGCCGGCCTCGGGCAGGATGCCCAAGCGCCGCGCGACCTCCTGATAGGCCTCCTCGACCTGGCCCAGATCGCGCCGGAACCGGTCCTTGTCGAGCCGCTCGTTCGTCTTGCTGTCCCATAGACGGCAGTTGTCCGGGCTGATCTCGTCGGCGACGACGATGCGCATGTCGTCCTCCTCCCACAGCCGCCCGAACTCCAGCTTGAAGTCCACCAGCGTGATGCCAACGCCGAGGAACAGCCCCGAGAGGAAATCGTTCACCCGCAGCGTCAGCGCTACGATGTCGTCCATGTCCGGGGGCGCCGCCCAACTGAAGGCGGTGATGTGCTCCTCGGCGACCATCGGGTTCTTCAGCGCGTCGTTCTTGTAATAGTATTCGAGGATGCTGCGCGGCAGCCGCGTGCCTTCCGGGATGCCGAGCCGCGTGCTCAGGCTGCCGGCCGCGACGTTTCGCACCACCACCATCAGCGGGATGATCTCCACCTCGCGGATCAGCTGCTCGCGCATGTTGAGCCGGCGGACGAAGTGCGTCGGCACCCCGATCTCGGCCAGCCGAAGCATCAGGTATTCGCTGATGCGGTTGTTCAGCACCCCTTTGCCGGTGATCGTCCCCGTCTTGTCGCCGTTCGCGCTGGAGGCGTCGTCCTTGAAGTATTGCACGAGGGTGCCGGGTTCAGGTCCTTCAAACAGGACCTTCGCCTTGCCCTCAAAAAGTTGTCGGCGGCGCGCCATGGCCCGTTCCTGTCATTCCCGAGTGGGTGTCGAGGCCAATCGTATAGCAGGGGGGCACGGCGCCCGCCACTTGCCCGCCGGCAAGCACCTGCGGCATACGGCAACGCCGGGGCCTGGCGGCTGGCGAACGGCATGGTATGGTGCGCGGCATGGAAACCAACGAATTCGACAAGGCCCTTATCGGCGCCGTGTTCATGCAGGCCGGGCTGGTCGGGTGGCGTGATGCCACGCTCGTCGATGCCGCGCGGGACGCGGGCCTGGACCTCGCTCGCGTCCGCGCCCGCTTCCCTGCCAAAACCGCCATGCTGCTTCGCTTTGGCGTCATAGCGGACCAGGCGGTGCTGGCCGCGGCGCCGCAGCAAGGCACGCCGCGGGAAAAGCTGTTCGACCTTATCATGTCCCGCTTCGATCAGTTGCAGCAGCACCGCGAAGGCGTGCTCGCCCTCATGCAGTCGCTAAAGACCGATCCCGGGACCGGCATGGTGCTGTATGCCGCTACGCTCGGCAGCATGCGCTGGCTGCTCGATGCCGCCGGCATCCCGAGCGGCGGCATCGTCGGCCAGTTGCGCGCCCACGGGCTTGCCGCGCTCTGGGCCTACGCCCTTCGCGCCTGGGAACGCGACGACAGCCCGGACTTGCCTGCCACGATGGCGGCGGTGGACCGCGCGCTCGACCGCGCCATCCAGGCCGAGGGACTGATCCCCGGCAACCGCCCGGCCCCTGCGGGCGACATCGATGCGCCGATCGCCCCCGAGCCGCCGATGCCTGACCCGCCGCCGCCGGCCGTGCCGGGGCCGACCGCGGCAGGTGCGAATGACGGCCCGGCCGTGCTATAGACGTCAGGAAACGTAAGGAGAGCAAAATGTCGGATAGCCCAGAGGATCACGCCAAGGCCGCTGCCGACGAAGCGCAGCAGGCGGTCAGGACGGGCATGGACCAGGCGACGTCCTCGGCCCAGGACATGGGCCGGCAGATGATGGACCGCGGCATGGCCAACATGAACGAGTTCACCAAGCTGTTCTCCGACATGAAGATGCCGATGATGGGCAACGGCATGGAGATGTTCCTCTCCGCCCAGCGCCGCAACATGGACGTGCTGTCCGCCGCCAACCGCGTCGCGCTCGAAGGGGCGCAGACCGTCGCCCGCCGCCACATGGAGATCATGCAGCAGACCATGACGGAGATGACCGAGTCGATGCGTGACCTCGCCAGCCCGGAAAGCCCGCAGGCCCGGGCCGCCAAGCAGGCGGATATGCTGAAGGTCGCCTACGAACGCGCCGTCGCCCACATCCGCGAGCTCGCCGACCTGATCCAGCGGTCCAACGACGAGGCGCTTTCCATGCTCAACAAGCGGTTCACCGAGGCGCTGGACGAGGTCAAGCAGCTCGCGGCCAAAGGCGCGTCCGGCAGCTAGCGCTTCGACGCATTCAGGGAGTGCGGCATGAGTCGAAGCGCCAGCCTTGTTTGGTGGGCTGATTCAGCCAACGGGCTGACGCGCCCGTTCGCATCAGGCCACTAGATGCCGGCTCGCGCTCCCGCCGTCGCGATCATCGGCGGCGGGGTCATCGGCAGCGCCATCGCCGCCTGCCTTGCCGAGGGCGGCGCCGACGTGACCGTCATCGAGCGAGACCCGACCTACGCCCGCGCCTCCTCCGCGCTCTCGGCCAGCTCGATCCGGGTGCAGTTCTCGACCGCGGTGAACATCCAACTCTCGCAGTACGGCGTGACGGTCCTCCGCGGCGCCGACGTTGGCCTTCGCGAGCCTGGTTACCTCTACCTCGCGGGCCGGTCCGGCTTGGAGGCCCTGCAGCAGAACCATGCGATGCAAGCGGCGTGCGGCGCCGAGATCGTCCTGCTCGATGCCCCGGCCTTGTCGGCCCGTTTCCCCTGGCTGTCGCTCGACGGCATCGCCGGCGGCGCGCTCGGCCTCGCCGGCGAGGGATGGTTCGACGGCCCGGCCCTGCTGCAGCGCTTCAAGGCGCGGGCCAAGGCTCACGGGGCCGCCTACCTGCACGCCGAAGCCGCCGGGCTGGACCGGGCCGGCGCCCGGCTCACCGCCGTCCGGCTGCATGACGGCGGCGCCGTTGCCGCAGACTGGATCGTCAACGCGGCCGGCGCGGGCGCCCGCCACGTTGCCGCCCTGGCCGGCCTTGCCCTGCCGGTCGAGGCCCGCAAGCGCTGCGTCTTCGTGTTCCAATGCCGCGTCCAATTGCCGGCCTGTCCGCTGGTGATCGACGCCTCCGGCGTCTGGTTCCGCCCCGAGGGCGACCGCTTCCTGGCCGGCTGGTCCCCGCCCGGCGACGCCGAGGACACCGGCCTCGACGTCGACCACGCGCAATGGGACGAGGTTGTCTGGCCCGCCCTCGCCGCCCGGGTTCCCGCCTTCGAGGCTGTCCGGGTCAGCAGCGCGTGGGCCGGGCACTACGACTACAACAGCTTCGACCAGAACGCCTTGCTCGGCATCCTGCCCGAGGCGCCCAACTTCGTTTTCGCCAACGGCTTCAGCGGCCACGGGATGCAGCAATCGCCGGGGGTCGGCCGCGGCATCGCCGAGCTGATCCTGCATGGCGGCTACCGCTCGCTCGACCTCTCGGCGCTCGACGTCGGCCGCGTCCAGGCCGGCCGCAAGCTGCTCGAACGGAACGTCATCTGATCCGCGCGTTCGGCGCGGAGGCGGTCACGGCGGCGCTGCCGTTCGAGCGCCTCGTCCCCGCTTTGCGGCAAGCGTTCGAAACCCCGGCCGCAGCTCCCCAGCGTCATCGCCACGACCTGCCGGGCGGCGCCGCGCTGCTGCTGATGCCGGCCTGGCAGGGCGATTGGCTCGGGACCAAGATCGTGACGGTCCACCCGGAGAACGCGGCCCGCGGCCTGGACGCGGTGCATTCCAGCTACCTGCTCTCGCGCGCCTCGACCGGCGAGCCCGTGGCCCTGATCGACGGCGACGCCCTCACCGCCCGGCGCACCGCCGCCGCCTCGGCCCTGGCCGCCTCGTTCCTCTCCCGTCCCGGCGCCTCGCGCCTGCTCCTGCTCGGGGCCGGCCGCGTCGCCTCGCTGCTGCCCGAGGCGCACCGGGCCGTCCGCCCCATTGCCGACATCATGGTCTGGAACCGCGGCGCGGCGCGGCGCGACCACCTCGTCGGGTATCTGTGCGCCGCCGGTTTTGAGGCCCGCGCCGTCCACGACCTGCCCCAAGCGGCCGCGGCGGCGGACATCATCAGTTGCGCCACCCTGTCATCGGCGCCGCTCATCGAAGGCGCCTGGCTCCGCCCCGGCACGCACCTCGACCTGGTCGGCGCCTTCACCCCCTCGATGCGCGAGGCCGATCCGGCGGCCCTGAACGGCGCCTCCGTCTACGCCGACACGGCGGCAGCCCTCGCCGAATGCGGAGAATTGGCCGGCTGGACCGAAGCCCGGCTCGCCGGCACCCTGGCTACCCTCTGCGCGGCCGGATCGGATCGGCATCGCGCGGATGGACGAACCGTCTTCAAGTCGGTCGGCTCCGCGATTGAGGACCTCGCCGCCGCGGCGATGGTGGCCGAAGCGTTGTAGCGCGCTCGTGATGGCACGCCTGTCCGGCGCCGGCGTTACGAGGCGAGGCGCGTCGCCCGACGCTCCTTGTATCCGAAGCGGAATCCCTATCCATGCGTCTGAATTATTGCCTCGCCCCAGCCCTTGCGGCCTTGCTCCTGGCCGCCAACGCCCAAGCCCAGGGCACATCCGCCGCGCAGCCGGCTGCGACAAGCACGGCTCCAGCCTCAAGCAAAGCGCTCTCCTCCACCGACAAGCGGTTCCTGCAGCACGCGGCCCGCGGCGCGGAGTATGAACTGACGATCGCCAAGCTGGCCGAACAAAAAGCGGGGAGCGAGAACGTCAAGCAGTATTCGCAGATGGTCGTCAGCGATCATGAGCAGCTCAACAGCCAGTTGCAGCAAGTGGCCGAGAACCACGGCATGCAGCTTCCGACCGACATGACCAGGAAGCAGCAGGAGAAGGCGCGCTACCTCGAAGGCTTCTCGGGCACGTCGTTCGACCGCGAGTATGAGCGGGAAATCAAGCGCATCAACAAGGAAGACCGCGCCGACCTGCGCAAGGAGATCAAGTCCACCAATGATCCGTCCGTGAAAGCCTTCGCGCGGAAGATGCAGGAGGCCGATGCCAAGCACCAGAAGATGGCGCAGCAACTGAGCAGCGGCAGTTAAGGCAACACAAACGGCGTCGTAAAGCCAGGGAACCTGGGCACGCCGATCCGGTTGAACGCTTTCGCCAATCACTAAAGCGGTACCGGAGCCTGACGCTTGCAACACACAGTCGCCGCCTCGGTGCTCTGCATCGCAGTCGGAGGGATCACGGCTCAATGGCTGGCGTGGCGGCTTCGCCTGCCCGCCATCGTCCTGCTGTTCGCCACGGGCCTGGCCATCGGGCCAGGCCTGCTCATCCTTCGCCCAAGCGCCGATTTCGGCCCGGCGCTGCAGCCGATCATCGGCCTCGCCGTCGGGTTGGTCGTCTTTGAAGGCGGGCTGGCCCTCAGCCTGAAGGAACTGAAAGCCGCCGGCGAAGGGGTCCTTCGCCTCACCGCCGTCGCCCTGCCCATCAACGCCGCCCTCGCCACCGCCGCCGCGCATGTCCTGACCGGCATGAGTTGGGGCGCCGCTGCATTGTTCGGCGCCATCACCGTCGTCACCGGCCCGACCGTCGTGCTGCCGCTCCTGCGCCATACCAGGCTGCATCGCCGGGCGGCTTCTTTCCTCAAGTGGGAGGCGATCGTCAACGACCCGGTCGGCGCCATCCTCGCCGCCATCGTGCTGCAGGTCCTCGTCAGCGGCTCCGGCCACGAGGCCGGGCGGCTCGGCCTGCACCTGGCGTTCGGCCTTGCCGCCGCCCTAGCCCTTGGCCTGGCCGCCGCAGTCCTGATCCGCTGGGCCTTCCGCCGCGACCAGGTGCCGGAGGTGCTGAAGACGCCCTGCCTTCTCGCGCTGAACTGGGGCGTCTTCGCCGTCTCCAACCTCGCCATGCACGACGCCGGGCTGATGGCCTCCACCGTGTTCGGCATCGCGCTCGCCAACATGAACATCACCGGCCTCTCCGAATTGCGCCGCTTCAAGGAGGCGCTCGTGGTGCTGGTCGTCTCCGCCCTGTTCATCGTGCTTACCGCCGACCTCAGCCGCGACGTGCTGGCCGCGCTGTCCTGGCCCGTGCTGTTCCTGACGCTCGCCATGCTCCTCGTCGTCCGCCCGGCCGCCATCCTGCTCGCCACCGCGCGCTCCGGCCTGTCGTGGCCCGAGCGGCTGCTTCCGGCCTGGATCGCCCCGCGCGGCATCGTCGCCGCCGCCGTCGCCGGGGTTGCCGGCCTGCGCCTGCAATCCGCGGGCTTCGAAGGCGCCGAGCAGGTGATGCCCGCCGTGTTCGCCCTGATCGCCGCCACCGTCGTCCTGCACGGCTTCAGCCTTGGCCCGATCGCCCATCGCCTCGGCCTCACCCTCGGCGCGACGCCGGGCCTGGCCATCGTCGGCGCCTCCGCCTGGAGCACGCAGATGGCCGCCGCCTTGCACAAGGCCGGCGTCCCCGTGCTTCTGGTCGACACCTTTCCCGGCGCGCTCGACGCCGCCCGCGCCGCCGGCCTTCCCACGCTGCAAGCCGAACTGCTGTCCGAGCACGGCGGCGAGGAGCTGGAGGGCCGGCCCATCGACTACCTGCTCGCCGCCACGCCCGACGCCTTCTACAACGGCCTGATCTGCACCCGCCTTGGCCCGGAACTCGGCCGGGAGCGCGTGTTTCAGCTCGCGACGCCCGGCGGCGACGAGCAGGATGAGTTCCACGGCGTCAGCCGCGAGGCGCGAGGCAAGCTGTTCGGCTCAACCGGCCTCGACCACCGCGGCTTCAAGCGCCGCTTCGACAAGGGCTGGCGTTTCCATGTCAGCGAGGCCATGCCGGGCGACGATCAGGATGGCGGCGATGCGTTCGTCAGTATGCTGACGATCCGCCGCACCGGCGCGCTGAGCGTCGCCTCGGTCGATGACGAAGGCGCCGCCGATGCCGACGAGGGCAGCAAACGCCTCGTCTTCGCCGCCCCGGCGGACGCGGGCGGTCAGCCCGTCGCCCGCTCGATCACCGCCCCGCAGGACGCGAGCTTGTCCTCCAGCGACTCGTAGCCGCGGTCGAGGTGGTAGACGCGGTTCACCACCGTCTCCCCCCGCGCCGCCAGCCCGGCCAGCACCAGCGACACCGAAGCCCGCAGATCCGTCGCCATCACCGGCGCCCCGGACAGGCTGTTGACCCCCCGGACGATCGCGGACGCTCCGTGCACGTTGATCCGCGCGCCCATCCGGTTCAGCTCCGGCACGTGCATGAAGCGGTTCTCGAAGATCGTCTCGGTGATCATCGCCGCACCCTCGGCCACCGACATCACCGCCATGAACTGCGCCTGCATGTCGGTCGGGAACCCCGGATACGGCTCCGTCATCGCGTCCGCCCCCCGCAGCCCGTCAACCCGGCGCGCCAGCACGCCGCCGTCCTGCTCGATGATCTCCGCCCCGGCCTCGGTCAGCGCCCGCGCCACCGAGCCAAGGTGCTCAAGCTGCGCGCCGCGCAGCCGCACCTCGCCGCCCGCGATCGCCACCGCGCAGAGGTAGGTGCCGGTCTCGATCCGGTCGGCCACGATCGGATGGGCGGCCCCATGCAGCCGTTCGACCCCCTCGACCACCAGCCGGTCCGACCCGGCCCCCTCGATGTTCGCGCCCATCGCCCGCAGGCAGGCCACCAGGTCCGCGATCTCCGGCTCCCGCGCCGCGTTGGCCAGGATCGTCTGCCCGTCGGCGAGGCTCGCCGCCATCAGCAGGTTTTCGGTCGCGCCCACCGAGGCGAACGGCAGCACGATATGCGCGCCCCGCAGCCCGCGCGGCGCCGCCGCCTTGATGTAGCCGCTCTCGAGCCGGATCTCGGCCCCCATCTGCTCCAGGCCCTTGAGGTGGAGGTCCACCGGGCGGGTGCCGATGGCGCAGCCGCCGGGCAGGGAGACGCGCGCCTCCCGCACCCGCGCCAGCAACGGCCCCAGCACCAGGATCGAGGCCCGCATCTTGCGCACGATGTCGTAGGGCGCCTCGGTGTCCGTGATCGCGCCGCCGATCGACAGGCTGCGCCCGTCCGGCTCCACCGCGCACCCGTGCTGCGAAACGAGCGCCGCCATCGTGTCGATGTCCGCCAGCCTCGGCACGTTCTGCAGCACCAGGCGCTCGTCGGTCAGCATCCCCGCGGTCATCAGCGGCAGCGCCGCGTTCTTCGCGCCCCCGATCCTGATTTCGCCGGAGAGCGGCCTGCCGCCGCGGATTCGGATACGGTCCATCATGCCTCTCGTTACATTTTCGGAAGTGCCACGCCCGTCTGCCGCATATACTTGCCCGCCTTGTCGGCATAGCTCACGTCCGGCGCGTCCTCGCCGCGCAGGAACAAAAACTGGCAAATCCCCTCGTGCGCGTAGATGCGGGCGGGCAGGGGGGTGGTGTTGCTGATCTCGATCGTCACCTGCCCCTCCCACTCGGGCTCGAGCGGGGTGACGTTGACGATGATGCCGCAGCGGGCATAGGTGCTCTTGCCGAGGCAGATCACCAGCACGTCGCGCGGGATGCGGAAATACTCGACCGTGTGCGCCAGCGCGAACGAGTTCGGCGGGATGATGCACGCCGGGCCTTTGCGGGTGACGAAGCTGTCGGGGCTGAAGTTCTTCGGATCGACGACGGCGCTGTCGACGTTGGTGAAGATGCGGAAATCGTCGGCGACCCGCGCGTCGTAGCCGTAGCTGGACAGCCCGTAGCTGATCACGCCTTCGCGCCGCTGCGTCTCCACGAACGGATCGATCATGGCGTGCTCGCTCGCCATGCGTCGTATCCAGTGATCGGGCAGAACGGCCATCGGCACCTCAGGCAGGCATTGGGCCGCCGGGGCGGCCCGGCGGCTGCAAGCACGGCGGCGCCGGGCCGGGCCACGCTCTAGCGCAGGCCTGTCGCGGGGGCAAACCCCAAGCGGGCGTTCGCAGCTTGTGCCACGAATGCCTGCTTAGGAGTCTTTGAGGACGCATCATTGTTCGCGTTGCGACGGCGAGCCGTCCTGCGAAATGATGCTTAGGCTCGGCTCCTCAGGCATCACGCGAGGGCATCGACGATCCGCCGGCCGGCCTCGAAGATCGCTGCCCAAAGCGCAATGCTTATCAAAGCGGCGAAGAAGATGCCGCGAAGGAGCGCATACCGATCGAGTTTGCCCACGCCGAGCGCGGCGGCGCCGATCGGGCGCGCCTTCGGTCCTTTCTCGATCAACATCGGCCCGTCCCCTCATTCGGCTTCTGCTTCGTTCGCCGGATGGGAGCGTGCGCCGCCGCGTGACCGCGAAGCGTCAATGAGGCCTTAAACCCGCCGGCCAACTCGGTAAAAAGACGGTAATAAGTCCGTTTCAGCTATTCGTGCTCGTCCCGCGCACGGGATTGGGCTTTCCGCCGCCGCAGATTGGCTCGCAAGGCGGCAGCTTCCCGGGCCGCACGCGCCCGCCGCGCGCCGTCGTCCGCGGCGGCAGGACCGGGTTGCGCCCGCCGTTCACCGTTGAGGCAGCAGACCGTTTCGGCCAGCCAAGCGGGGGTGGCGGCGGCCGGCTCGATCACGGGCCATACCGCGCCCGCGCCCCCCGCGAGCACGCTGCGCATCTGAGCGCCATCCTCGAATCGCGCCGAGGCGACCAGGGGACGCCCGGGCGCCTGGGAGGCCGCTTGGCGCAGCGTCTCCCGCCATCGTGCCCCGCGTGGGCCGGGCTGTTGCAGCATCAACACGATCCCGTCCGCTCCGGCTGCGCTTGCTTCCGCCGCGTCCTCGATGCGGCCGGGACGCAGCAGGCAGGCGACGCCCGCGCCCAGGCTGCGGCCAAAGCGTTTCCAGGCTTCCACCGTCGCCAGGATCGCCAGGCGGCGAGCGCTCGGCGCCAAATCGGCGACGGCCTGCCAATCCGCGTCCGGCATCGTCAGATCCAAGCCGAACGGGCGCCCGGTCGAGCCACGGACGGCCTGAATGGCCTCGCCGAGCCTGGCGATCCGGCCATCCAGCACGCCAAGCCCGCCCGCTTCGCACGCATCCACGCAAAATGAAGGGTCGTTCGAAGCGGGCGCTAGGAGGGGCAATTCGATGCCGAGCAGGCGCGTCGCCGCCGTCTTCATAGCCCTGCCATTTCAGCCGCCCCGCCCAACCATGCCCTTGCGTCCGCGTTGACGGTCCTTAACAGGAGTGTTGAACGATGGCCAAAGTTGTGGTGATCACGGGCGCCGGCGCCGGCGTCGGCCGGGCAACGGCGACCGAGTTTGCCCGCCGTGGCTGCGACGTCGCACTCCTGTCGCGCGATCCGGCCCGGCTCGAGCACGCCGCGTCCGAACTCCGCCGCTTCGGCATCCGCGCGCTTCCCATCCCCACCGACGTCGCCGACGCGGCCGCCGTCGAGGCCGCCGCGGACCGCGTCGAGCAGGAGCTCGGCCCGATCGACGTCTGGGTCAACGTCGCCATGGCGACCGTGTTCGCCCCTGTGCACAAGCTGACCCCGGACGAGTTCCAGCGCGGCACCGCCGTCACCTACCTCGGCCAGGTGCACGGGACGATGGCAGCCCTGAAGCGCATGCGCCCGCGCAACAGGGGCTCGATCGTTTTCGTGGGCTCCGCGCTCGCCTACCGCTCCGTGCCGCTGCAATCGATCTACTGCGGCGCCAAGGCCGCCATCCGCGGCTTCCTCGACTCGCTGCGTTCGGAGCTTCTGCACGACGAGGTCAAGATCACGCTGACCGAGGTGGATTTGCCGGCGGTCAACACCCCCCAATTCGATTGGGCCCGCAACAAGATGGGCCGCAAGGCGCAGCCCGTGCCGCCCATTTATCAGCCCGAGGTCCCGGCCCGTGCCATCGTCTTCGGCGCGCTCCACCCGAGGCGGCAGATCTGGGTCGGCTTCCCGACCGTGAAGGCGATCCTGGCCAACCGCATCGCACCGGGCCTGATCGACCGCTACCTGGCCAAGACGGCCTACGAGGGACAGCTCACGAGCACGCCATCCGACCCGGACGCCCCCGGCAACCTGTTCGAGCCCGTTGCGGGAGCATACGGCGCGCACGGGCGTTTCGACGGGCGGGCCCGGACGGGAAGCTGGGAGATGTTCACCAGCCGTCATCGCACCGCCTTGTGGGCCACCGCGTTCGTAGGGGTGGCGGCCGGCGCGCACTTCGTGGCCAAGCGCCTGAAGATTTAAGCCTGTCCTCGTGCCTTAGCATCATTCCGCAGGACGGCTCGCCGTCACAACGCGAAAAACAATGCGTCTGCAAAGACTCCCAAGCAGGCATTCATGGCGCAAGCTGCGAATGTCCGCTTAGGCGGAGGGCCAAGCGCGCAGCGCATGGTCAGCCAGGCGCAGCAGCCTGTCGCGCGGGACGCCGTCCCGGGCGAGCACCGACATGCCCTGTATGGTCCCGATCACCAGGTCGGACAACGCCGCCGCGTCCGCGTTGCCCGGCAGGGCGCCGGCAGCGATGTCGCGCCCGATCCGCCGCCGCAGTTGCTCCGCGATCGAGCGGCGCACGTCGGAGACCGCGGATCGGACGTCCGCCGAGGCCGGTGATCCGCTCGCCGCAGCACTGGCCAGCAAGCAGCCTTTCGGGGTCGTCTCGCCGGTAAAGGCGGTCGCCGACGCCACGAGCATGTCGTGCGCCGCGTCCCTCGCGCTCGGCGCAGCCTCCAGCGCCTGCCCGATCGCATCCGGGGCGCCGGCGTAGAGCCGCATCGCTTCGAGGAACAGCCGCTTCTTGTCCCCGAAAGCCGCGTAGAGGCTGGGCGCCGTGATCCCCATCGCCGCAGTCAGGTCAGCGACCGAGGTCGTCTCGTAGCCGTGCCGCCAGAATGCCAGCATCGCCTTTTCCAGCGCCGCCCCCCGGTCGAACGACAGCGGCCGTCCGATCCTGCGGCGCTCAGGCGCTTGAGACGCTTTCATAGCGGCCACTCGTAAAGTACTTGACGGCGCCGGGCAATCGTGCGAGGTATTTTGTAACAAGCATTACGAAAGTCTTTCATGCCGCTGACCAGCTACCGCACCCTGGGCCGTTCCGGGCTCGTCGTCAGTCCCTTCGCGCTCGGCACGATGACGTTCGGAACCCAGCGCTGGGGCGCGGACGAGACCGTCTCGCGCGCCATCTTCGATGCCTACCTCGACCAGGGCGGAAACTTCGTCGACACCGCGGACATCTACGCCGGCGGAAGCAGCGAGGAGATGGTCGGCCGCTTCATCGCCGACACCGGCTCGCGCGACCGCGTCGTGTTGGCCACGAAGTTCGGTTTCAACGGTTCCGCCAGCCCGCTCGCGGCAAGCGCCGGCCCGCCGGGCAACCCGAATGCCGGCGGCGCGGGGGCGAAGAACATCCGCCGCGCGCTCGACGGCTCGCTCAAGCGCCTCGGAACCGACTACGTCGACCTCTACTGGATGCACGTCTGGGACGGCGTGACCCCGGCGGAGGAGATCGTGCAGACCCTGGGCGACCTCGTGCGCGCGGGCAAGATCCGCTATTATGCCCTCTCGGACATGCCTGCCTGGCTGGCCATGAAAGCGGCGACCATCGCCGCCGAACGGCGGGCGCCCGGCCCGGTTGCCATGCAGGTCGAATACTCCCTGGTCGCCCGCGACATCGAGCGCGAGCACGTCCCGGCGGCGCGCGAGGCCGGCATGGCGGTCGTGCCCTGGAGCCCGCTGGCCGGCGGCTTCCTGACCGGGAAATACGACCGCGCCGACACGGGCGGCGCCGGGCGGCTGAGCGGCGCCAATCCGTTCGGCGACAGCAAGTTCTCCGGCCGCAACTGGGCGATCCTGGACGCGCTTCGCGCCGTCGCCGACGAGCACGGGCGTCCTCCGGCGCAGGTCGCCTTGGCGTGGGCGCTGGCGCGGCCGGGCGTCGCCTCCGTCATTATCGGCGCCAGCAGAACGGAGCAGCTCAACGACAACCTGGCGGCACTTGAGATCACCCTCACCGAAGATCAGACGGCCCGGCTGGATGCGGCCAGCGCACCCGTTCCCGGCTTTTCCGACAGCCTCGCGGCGCCGGGCATCAGGCGCATGGCGTTCGGCGGCCACGATGTCAAAGGCTGGGGCGAATAGAACGCGGCCATTCGACGGCTGCGGTACCCGGGGCTCTAATCGCCTTGACTGTGTCAGGGCGATAAGGGTCTAGGCCAGCCTGGCCGGCTCAGGGTGACATCTCGCCCGCCACGGCCCATCTTCCGGCAAACGTCCGGAGGAGAACCCATGCTGAACCCGATCGCCCCGCTGCCCCTGCGCGACCCCAGCCTGCTGCGCCAGGCCTGCCTGGTCGGCGGCAGGTGGATCGAGGCCGCCAGCGGCGACACGATCACCGTCCCGAACCCGGCGACCGGCGAGACGGTCGGGACCGTTCCGGCCCTCAGCGCGTTCGAAACCCACCAGGCGATCGACGCCGCCGCCCAGGCGCTGCCGGCCTGGCGCAAGCTGCTGGCGAAGGAGCGCTCGGCCATCCTGCGCCGCCTGTTCACGCTCATGATCGAGAACACCGACGACCTTGCGGCCATCATGACCGCCGAGCAGGGCAAGCCGCTGGCCGAGAGCCGCGGCGAGATCGCCTACGCGGCCAGCTTCATCGAGTGGTTCGCCGAGGAGGCCAAGCGCGTCTACGGCGACACCATTCCCTCGCCCGCGCATGGCCGCCGCATCCTGGTGATGAAGGAGCCGATCGGCGTTTTCGCCGCCATCACGCCCTGGAACTTCCCCGCCGCCATGATCACGCGCAAGGCCGGGCCGGGCTGGGCCGCGGGCTGCACCGGCGTCATCCGCCCGGCGAGCCAGACCCCGTTCTCGGCGCTGGCCCTCGGCGTGTTGGCCGAGCGGGCCGGAATGCCCCCGGGCGTGTGCAACGTCGTGACCGGCCCCTCCGGCGAGCTGGGCGGCGAACTCACCTCCAACCCGCTCGTGCGCAAGCTCACGTTCACCGGCAGCACCGAGGTCGGGGCCAAGCTGCTGGCCCAATGCGCGCCCACGATCAAGAAGACCAGCATGGAACTGGGCGGCAACGCGCCCTTCATCGTGTTCGACGACGCCGACCTCGACGCCGCCGTGCAGGGCCTGATCGCCAGCAAGTACCGCAACACCGGCCAGACCTGCGTCTGCGCCAACCGCATCCTGGTGCAGGACGGCGTGTTCGACGCGTTCGCCGGCAAGCTCAAGGCGGCCGTCGAGGCGCTGCGGGTCGGCAACGGCATGGAGGAGGGCGTCACCCAAGGCCCGCTGATCAACGCCGACGCGGTGGCCAAGGTCGAGGAGCACATCGAGGACGCCGTCGCCAAGGGCGCCACCGTCGTCACCGGGGGCAAGCGCCACGAGAGAGGCGGCCTGTTCTTCCAGCCCACGATCCTTGCCGGCGTCGACCCCAGCGCCAAGATCTTCCGTGAGGAAACGTTCGGTCCGGTCGCGCCGCTGTTCCGCTTCAACACCGAGGACGACGCCATCAGGCTCGCCAACGATACCGAATTCGGCCTTGCCGCCTACTTCTACGCCCGCGACGTCGGCCGCATCTTCCGCGTGGCCGAGGGGCTTGAAAGCGGCATCATCGGCATCAACGAGGGCATCATCTCCACGGAAGTCGCGCCGTTCGGCGGCGTCAAAAGCAGCGGGCTGGGCCGGGAGGGGAGCAAATACGGCATCGAGGACTTTCTGGAGATCAAGTATCTCGCACTTGGAGGCATCGGAGCTTGAGCACCAACTACGACTACGACCTTTTCGTCATCGGCGGCGGCTCGGGCGGCGTTCGCTGCGCGCGCATCGCCGCCGGGCACGGGGCGCGGGTCGGCATCGCCGAGGACACCTATTGGGGCGGCACCTGCGTCAACGTCGGCTGCGTGCCGAAGAAGATCATGGTGCAGGCCAGCGAGTACGGCCGCCTGGCCGAAGACGCCCGCGGCTTCGGCTGGGCCATCGAACCCGGCGCCCATGACTGGCCCACCCTGATCGCCCGCAAGGACCAGGAGATCGCCCGCCTCAACGCCGTCTATGAGGGCCTGCTGGGCGGCGTCGGCGTCGAGATGCACCGCGCCCACGCCCGCTTCACCGGCCCGCATGCGTTGAACGTCGGCGGGCGCACCGTCACCGCCGCCAACATCGTCGTCGCCACCGGCGGCAAGCCCGCGATCCAGCCGGCGATCGAGGGGTCCCATCTCGGCATCGTCTCCGACGACGCGTTCCATCTTCCCAGCCTGCCGAAGCGAATCGTCATGGTCGGCGGCGGCTACATCGGCATCGAGTTTGCCGGCCTGTTCCACGGTCTCGGCGCGGAGGTGGACGTCATCTACCGCGCCCCGCTGCCGCTGCGTGGGTTCGATCACGACATGCGCCAAGCCTTGGCCGACTCGATGCGGGCGCAAGGCGTCCGCCTGCATCCGACGCAGACCGTGCATAGGATCGAGGCCCGGGGCGAGGCGCGCCGGGTCATCATGGCGAGCGGCCACGAGATCGAGGCCGACCTGGTGTTTTTCGCCACCGGCCGCTCTCCGCACACCAAGGGTCTGGGCCTCGATGCTGCGGGCGTCCAACTCGACCGCCGCGGCTCCGTCATCGTCGACGCAGAAAACATGACCAGCCAGCCGCACATTTTCGCTATCGGGGATGTATCTAACAAGCTGAACCTGACCCCTGTCGCCATCGCCGAGGGCCATCGCCTCGCCGACCGCCTGTTCGGCCCGAGCCATCCGCGCACCTGGTCGTTCGACCCCGTGGCGACCGCCGTGTTCAGCACGCCTCCGCTCGCGACCGTTGGCCTGACCGAAGAAGAGGCGGCAGCCCGCGCGCCCTCCGATATCTACCTGGCCCAGTTCCGCCCGATGCGCCACGTCATGTCCGGCCGCTCCGGCAAGACGTTGATGAAGATGGTGGTCGACCAGGCCAGCCAGCGCGTCCTCGGCGTCCACATCTTCGGCGACGACGCACCCGAGATGATGCAAGGCATTGCCGTGGCGCTCACGGCCGGCGCCACCAAGGCCGACTTCGACCGCACCATTGGCATCCATCCCACGAGCGCCGAGGAGGTTGTCACCATGCGAAGCCCGGCCCGCGTCGCCGGGGCGCCTGCCACGCGGGAGGCGGCCGAATAGGCGCCGGCGACGCGCGGCCGCATTCATGGCCGTTGCGCCGCGCGTGGCGCGGATGTGACGCCGGCAAGCACACGGCTTGCATCAGGGAAGCGGTATGCGGCGGCGCAGATGGCAGTGCTGGATAGCGGGAAGGCGTGACGGCTCATGCCGGACGTTGTGCCTGAATCGCGCGAAGCGGCAAACCGCAAAGCCGAGCGGGACCGTATTCAGCCACAGCAGCTCTTTCTCGCCGCGACTGGGCTGCAATCGTCCTGACTGAAAACGTCAGGACGACAAGGGGTGGCGTACCCGAATAGAAGCCCGGCATGCCGTTGCTGAAACGGCGTATGCCTGGGCGCGGCGCATTGTTTCGCGCTTGGCTCGAACGCCGGGTTTCGCCGGCGTTCTCCGGACGCATCATACCGATCCGCGAGGACGCTGCGCCCGACCGCATGTTCCCAATCGCAAAGTCGGGGGAGATGTCTTCATCGCGGCGGCCGCGTTGGCGCACGGCATCATGTTCCTCGCCCGGACGCGGCGCCCGTTTGCAACCGTCGGGCGTTCCGGTCATCAACTCGGGGGACGGAGGCTCATGAACGCCGGATGCCGGTGAACAAAATCAGCCCTTTCTGCATGCCGGTCAGGTCCGACTTCATCGCGCAGGGCTGGTAGTAGGAACCGAGCGGCAGGTAGGGGACCTCCTGGAAGGCCTCCAATTGCATCTTCCGCGCCAGCGCCTGTTGCGCCGGCATCGGCTCCGTTCGCAGCCATTCGTCGCGCAGCGCCTCCATCTTGGGCATCTCCGGCCAGCCGTTGTAGGCGCGCGGGCCGTTGCCGCGCATGAGCTGGTGGCTGCCGGGCGTGGCCATGTCGTAGCCGCCGGAGAAGGCCGAGAACATGCTCCAGCCGCCCTGGCCCGGCGGGTCGCGCTTGACCGAGCGCTGCACCGTCGTGCCCCAATCAGTGGTGACTTGGTCCACGTTCATGCCGATCTTGCGCAGCATGTCCGCGCCCACTTCGGCGATCGCGTTGATGCGCGGCACGTCGCTCGGCACCAGATAGACGACGCGCTCGTTGTTGTAGCCGGCCTTCGCCAGGTCCTGCTTGACGTCCGCAATGCCATGCTCGCCGCTGAGCGCCTCCATGCCTGCGTCGTTGGCCAGCGGCGTGCCGGGGGTGAACAGCCCGGTTTTGGCGTCGTAGGGGGCGACGGACCCAACCACGGCCTGCATGAACTCGGACTGGTTGACCGCCTTGAGCACGGCGCGGCGGATCGCCGGGTTGTCGAACGGCGGGTAGAGCTGGTTGAAGCGGAGGAAGCCGATCAGTCCCTTGGTTTCCATCACGACCACCTGGATGCCGCGGCTCTCCTTCAGTGAAGGCACGAGGTCCATCAACGGCTGCTCGACCCAGTCGACCTCGCTGGCTTGCAGCGCTGCGACCTGGGTGCCGGGGTCCGGCGTCGTCAGCCATTCGACGCGGTCGAAATGCGCGATCCGCGGGCCGGCGCAGAAGCTGGGCGTGCCCTCGCGCGGCACGTAGCCAACGAACTTCGCATAAACGTTGCGCGCTCCGGCGACGCGTTCCTTGGCCAGGTAGCGGAACGGCCCGCTGCCGACCATCTCGGTCAGGCGGACGCTGGCCGGCGTTTGGGCCAGACGCTCGGGCATGATGGCGGCCATGGTGTTGGTCGGGTGGCCGAGCGCCTCGGGCAGCAGATGGAAACGCCGCTTGAGGCGGAACTTGATGGTTTTGTCGTCCGGCGCCGCGAGCTCATCGGTGGCGGCGGCGAGCGCTTGGCCGAATGCGTCGTTGACCTGCCAGCGCCTGATGCTGGCCACGGCGTCCCGGGCCAGGACAGGGGTGCCGTCGTGGAACTTGATGCCGTCGCGCAGCGTAAGCGTCCAGGTCAGGCCATCCGGCTCCGTCGCATAGCCTGACAGCATTTGCGGCTGCATCTGCCCGGCCTCGTCCATCGCGAACAGGGTGTCGAACACCATCATGACGTGGTTTCGGGTGACGAAGGCGCTGACGGCCGGGTCGAGGAGAGCGAGGTCGGCGTAGGGAATGAATTTCAAGGTCGTAGCGGCGCCCGCGCGCACCAGCGATGGCCGGGCGAGCGTGGCGGCGAGCGTGGCGCCGAGCAGGGTGCGGCGGTGCATGGCGGTTCTCCGGGTTGGTCCGGAGGGACAGGCAAGTTTCAGGCCAGAGCCACAGGCCCCTCGTGGCAGAGATTTGACTTCCGGCTCGATCCAACGGCGCCGAAACTCATTGCTCGTCCTAAATTGAGACGTCATCTTGTTTTCGATTGAATTCACGGGGCCCGGCTCGAAGCAAAAATAGCTCGGAGGACAAACGTGGCGGACTTGGATTTGGAGGCCCCGCCTCCGGAAGATGCCGGCTTGCTGCGCCAGCAGGCAGTAGACTTGAAACAGGAGGTCATGCGACTGCGCCAGGCGCTCTCCGCGGCTCAGGCGGGGGCGGCCCAGGCGGGGGCGGCAAAGCCATCAACGCACGCGCGCAACCGGCATGCTCACACCAAGGACTGGGCCGACCCATGCCCTGCCTCGCCGTCGTCTTCGCAGCGGGCGCCGAGCGGGTTCGACTTGCTCGCCAACGAGGAACGCTTGCGCGCCATTGTCGAGAGCGCAGTCGACTATGCCATCGTCACGGCCGACCTGCAGGACCGCATCACCGGGTGGAACCACGGCGCCACGAGGGTGTTCGGCTGGGAGCAGGCGGACGCGATCGGGCGCCCGTGCCGGATGATCTTCACGCCCGAGGATTGCGCGGCCGGGGTGCCGGAAGCCGAGATGCGCGAGGCCCTTGCCAACGGCAAGGCGAACGACGAGCGCTGGCATATCCGGCGCGACGGCACGCGCTTCTGGGGCCGGGGCGAGCTGGTGCCGCTGCATGACGGCGAGCTGCTCGGCTACATGAAGATCCTGCACGACTGCACCGAGCAGCGCCGGGCCGAGGACGCGCTGCGCGAGCGGGAGCAGCTCTATCGCCTGATCGTGCAAAGCGCGCGGGACTACGCGATCTTCACTACCGACCTGCAAGGCCGCATCACGAGCTGGAACCGCGGCGCGACCCAGGTGCTGGGCTGGGAGGAGAGCGAGGCGCTGGGGCGCCCGAACGCGATCCTGTATACGCCGGAGGACCACCTGACCGGCGTGCCGGAGGAGGAGATGGCGCAGGCGCTCGAGCACGGGCACTCGGAGCGAAACCGCTGGCACATCCGCTCGGACCGCACCCGGATCTGGGCCACCGAGGTGGTGACCCCGCTGCAGGACGGCGCCGGCAAGGCCCACGGCTTCTTGAAAATCCTGCGCGACCGCACCGAGCAGCGGCACGAGGAGGAGAAGCGGCAGCTGCTGCTGGCCGAGCTGAACCACAGGGTCAAGAACACGCTCGCGATCGTGCAGTCCTTGGCGTTCCAGACGGCGCGTTCGGCGGCGACGCCCGCCGAGATGGCCGAGACGCTCGATGCCCGGCTGGACGCGCTCGCGGGCGCCTACGACCTGCTCACGCGGCAGACGTGGAAGGGCGCCATGCTGGCGGAGGTCGTGCAGGCGACGCTGAAGCCCTACAAGCACGAGACGGAGCAGGTCCGCATTTCCGGGCCCGACCTCATGCTGCGCCCGAACGCCGCCCTGGTGCTGCACATGGCGCTGCATGAGCTCGCCACCAACGCGGCGAAATACGGCGCGTTGTCGGAACCGGGCGGGGCGTTGTCGGTCACGTGGTCGCTCGACCGCCCGCCCGATGCCGCCGGCGGCAGCAGGCTCGAACTGGTTTGGACCGAGCAGGGAGGACCGAAGGTCAAGCCCGAGCCGCAGCGCGGGTTCGGCACGCGGCTGATCGAGGACAGCGTTTCGTATCAGCTCGGCGGCAAAGCCACGTTGAGATTCCATGAGCAAGGGGTGGAGTGCCGGCTGCTGGCGCCGCTCAACGAACACGCGAAGGACGCCTGACGATGGAAACCGGCCGAAAACGCCTCGACGGGCTGCGCGTGCTGGTGGTCGAGGACGTGGCGGTGCTCGCGTGGCGGATCCGCGACGTGTTGGCCGACGCAGGCGCGGAGGTGGTCGGCCCGGCGCCGAGCGTCGAAACCGCGCTGACCTTGCTGGCGGACCAGAATGTCCACGCGGCCGTGCTTGACAAGAACCTGGACGGGGTGTCGTCCGACCCGATCGCCGATGCGTTGCTGGCTCGCAACACGCCGTTCATGTTCCTGACGGGCTACGGGTCGGACGACGGCCAGGGCCGCTACGGCGAGTGGCTGACGGTCGGCAAGCCAGTGAAGCCTGCAACGCTGATCGAGAGCGTGGCAGGCATCACGGACCGGAGCGCCGACCTGACTTAATGCGCCGCTGATGCCTCGCTAATGTCCTGCTAGTGTCCTGGGGCCATCGCGTCCGCGCCCGGCTTGTCGTGCACCGCCAAGCGTTCGACGAGCGTCTGGCTTGCCTGGTTCATGCCGACGATCTCGACCAGGATGCCCTGATGGCGAAACTTCATGACGACGCGATCGAGCGCATTGACGCCAGTGATGTCCCAGAAGTGCGCCGCGTGAAGGTCGATCGTGACCGCGCGAAGCGGTTCGCGGAAATCGAACGCATTGTGGAACGCCTCGGCGGTGGCGAAGAAGATCTGGCCGGTGACGTTGTAGGTCCGGGTCTCATCGGCAAGCTCGGAGGCGATGCCGAAGAAGCGTGACACTTTCTGCGCGAAGAACAGGCCGCTCAAGACGACGCCGACCAGAACCCCCTTGGCGAGGTCGTGCGTGGCAACCACGACGGCGACGGTGGCCAGCATCACCAGGCTTGAGCTTTTCGGGTTGGTGACGAGGGTGCGGACCGAGCGCCACTGGAAGGTGTTGATCGAGACCATGATCATGACCGCGACCAGGGCCGCCATCGGAATCTGCTTCACCCAGGGACCGAGCGCCACGATCAGGAACAGCAGGAAGCAGCCGGCCCAGAGGCAGGACAGCCGCCCGCGCCCGCCCGAGGAGACGTTGATGACGGACTGGCCGATCATGGCGCACCCGGCCATGCCGCCGAACAGGCCGGAGGTCATGTTGGCCAGCCCCTGCCCGGCGCACTCGCGGTTCTTGTTCGAGTTGGTGTCGGTCATCTCGTCGACGATCGCCGCCGTCATCAGGCTTTCCAGCAGGCCGACCATCGTGAGCGTAAGCGCGTAGGGCACGATGATGCGCAAGGTCTCAAGATCGAGCGGGACCTGCGGCAGGGCGAAGAACGGCAGCTCGTCCGGCAGCGCGCCCATGTCGCCGACCGCGTGGAGATGCAGTCCGGCCGCCATCGTGAACGCGGTCAGCGCGACGATGGCGACCAGCGGCGCGGGAATGGCGGTGAACGCCCGGGGCAGGCCGTAGATGATGGCCAGGCCCGCCGCGACCATGGCGTAAACCTGCCAGCCGTGGCCGATCAGCTCCGGCAGTTGCGCCATGAAGATCAGGATCGCCAGCGCGTTGACGAAGCCGGTGACGACCGAGCGGGACACGAAGCGCATCAGGTCGCCGAGGCGGACGGCGCTGGCGATGAGCTGCAGCACGCCGGTCAGGATGGTGGCGGCGAAGAGGTAGGCAAGGCCGTGATCCTTGACCAGCGTCGCCATGACCAGGGCCGTCGCTCCGGTCGCGGCCGATATCATCGCCGGGCGGCCCCCGGCGATGGCGGTGACGACGGCGATGCAGAACGAGGCGTAAAGGCCGACCTTCGGGTCCACCCCGGCGATGATCGAGAACGCGATCGCCTCGGGGATCAGCGCCAAGGCGACGACCGTGCCGGCGAGCAGGTCGCGCGTGATGTTGGGCGCCCACTCGGCGCGGAGTGCAGTCAGGGTCATGAGGCGGCTTTCAGCAGGCTGCGGCGCAGGCGCGCGATGCGGGCCGTGAAGGCGGCAGGCCGCAGGCTTGAATTGCGCTTCTCAGCAGTCAGGCTGCAGCCTTAGAGCAAATTATGCTGCGCCGCAACATCAAACAAAGCTGAGACCGTCGGCTATTGTCATAATTTGCCGCTTAGCACTCTGCGCGAATGAGTGCTAAACACGTCGTGCGGAAACGATCCGTTCCTCCCGGCCGCGGCCGGAGACCCAGCAATAAGGACAGATATACATGGCAGCCAAAGACGTTCGCTTCGGCGATGACGCACGCAGCCGCATGCTGCGCGGCGTGGACATCCTGGCCGACGCGGTCAAGGTCACGCTCGGCCCCAAGGGCCGCAATGTCGTGATCGACAAGAGCTACGGCGCGCCGCGCATTACCAAGGACGGCGTCACCGTCGCCAAGGAGGTCGAGCTTGCGGAGAAGTTCGAGAACATGGGCGCGCAGATGGTGCGCGAGGTCGCGAGCAAGACCAACGACGTCGCCGGCGACGGCACCACGTCGGCCATCGTGCTGGCGCAGGCGATCGTGCGCGAGGGCGGCCGGGCCGTGGCCGCCGGCATGGCCCCGATGGACCTCAAGCGCGGCGTGGACAAGGCGGTGAGCGCGCTGGTGGACGAGCTGGCCAAGCGCACCCGCAAGATCGGCACCGAGGCCGAGACCGCGCAGGTCGGCACCATCTCGGCCAACGGCGAGACCGAGATCGGGCGCATGATCGCGGAGGCCATGCAGAAGGTCGGCAACGAGGGCGTCATCACCGTGGAAGAAGCCAAGGGGATGGAGACCGAGCTCGAAGTCGTCGAAGGCATGCAGTTCGATCGCGGCTACCTGAGCCCTTACTTCATCACCAATGCAGAGAAGATGACCGTCGATCTCGACAATCCCTACATCCTGATCCACGAGAAGAAGCTGTCGGGCTTGCAGGTCATGCTGCCGTTGCTGGAGGCCGTGGTGCAGTCGGGCCGTCCGCTGCTGATCATCGCCGAGGACGTCGAGGGCGAGGCGCTGGCCACGCTCGTCGTCAATAAGCTGCGCGGCGGGCTGAAGATCGCCGCGGTGAAGGCGCCGGGCTTCGGCGACCGGCGCAAGGCGATGCTGGAGGATATCGCCATCCTGACCGGCGGCCAGGTGATCAGCGAAGATTTGGGCATCAAGCTCGAGAGCGTGACCGTGGACATGCTGGGCCAGGCCAAGCGGGTGCTGATGGAGAAGGAGAACACGACCGTCATCGAGGGGGCCGGGTCCTCGGAGCAGATCAAGGGCCGCTGCGAGCAGATCCGCGCCCAGGTGGAGGAGACCACCAGCGACTATGACAAGGAGAAGCTGCAGGAGCGCTTGGCCAAGCTGGCCGGGGGCGTCGCCGTGATCCGCGTGGGCGGCGGCAGCGAGGTCGAGGTCAAGGAGCGCAAGGACCGGGTGGACGACGCGCTGAGCGCGACCCGGGCCGCGGTCGAGGAAGGCATCGTGCCCGGCGGCGGCGTGGCCCTGGCGCGGGCGAGCCTGGTGCTGGCCGACCTTGCCTACGACAACGAGGACCAGAAGCTCGGCATCGAGATCGTCCGCCGGGCCGCGCAATCGCCGCTGCGGCAGATCGCCGAGAACGCCGGGGAGGACGGCGCGGTGATCGGCGGCAAGGTGCTGGAGAACAGCGACTACGGCTTCGGCTTCGACGCGCAGTCGGGCGACTACAAGGACTTGGTCGCCGCCGGGATCATCGATCCGACCAAGGTTGTCCGGGTGGCGTTGCAGAACGCCGCCTCGGTTGCCGGATTGCTGATCACCACCGAGGCGATGGTGTCCGACAAGCCGGAGAAGCGTCAGCAGTCGCTGCCGCCGAGCGGCGGGAGCGATATGGACTATTGAGGCTAAGCAGGCATTCTTAGCTTGCGCTATGAATGCCTACTTAGGAGTCTTTGAAAGTGCATCATTTTTTGCCTTGTGACGGCGAGCCGTCCTGCGAAATGATGCTTAGGAACAGCGGGGCGCCGCCGGGAAGGCGGCGCCCCGCTTGATCCTGTAAGCGATGGTGACCGGATGCAGGCAGTCAAGCTAGCGAGCAAGCTCGGTCTCGTCTCTGAACATTGGACGCCCAAGATCGTGGCCGGGTTCAACGGTCACGATGTCATGGTCGTCAAAGCACGCGGCGAGTTTGTCTGGCATTCGCACCCGGAGACGGACGACCTCTTCCTGGTGCTGAAAGGTCGGCTCGTGATCCAGCTTAGGGACAAGGACATCGCACTCGGACCCGGCGACCTCTACGTTGTGCCGCGCGGCGTCGAGCACCGGCCTGTGGCGGATGGCGAGGTGGAGCTCCTGGTCATCGAGCCTGCCGGCACGCCGAACACCGGAGACGCTGCGACCGCCGCCGCCAAGGTTAAGATCTAGACGGCGCGGCTGAGCCGCTTACGCGAGCGTCTTGTCCGCCTGCGGCGCCGATGCGAGGGACGGCGCTGCGTCCGGCGCCTCCGACGCCGGCTCCCCGCTGCTGATCGCGATGGACGGCACGAAGAGCGCCGCGAACAACGTCATCAGCGCGATCGCGAAGATGCCCCAGAACGTCAGGTGCAGCGAGTGGCCGAGCGCCGCGCGAGCGGCCGCGTCGGCGACGACGCCGGGGTGCTGCAGAAGATCGCGCAGCTGATCGGAACTGACCGAGGCGCCGCCGCTGGTGTGGTGCGCCAGGCTGTAGTTCAGGACCGCCCCGAGCAGGGCCGCGCCAAGCGTGCTGCCGAGGTTGCGCGCGAACAGGTTGGACGCCGTGGCCGCGCCCCGCTCGGCCCAGCCGACGACATCCTGGACAATGACGATGGCCGTCGTGGACAGGAAACCCATGCCGAAGCCCAGCACGATCGACCCGGCCCCGGCCAGGACGGGCGAAGAGCCTTCGTGAAGAAACAGGAACGCCGAGGCGCCGACGGGCAACAGTCCGCCGCCGGCCAGCAGGATCGGGCGCAGGCCGAAGCGGCTGAAGCCGCGCGCGGCGATGGTGGCGCCGATTGGCCAGCCCAGGACCATCATCGTCAACGCGAACCCGGCGACCAGGGCAGACCGGCCGAGGACGCCTTGCACGTACATCGGCAGGAACGTGTTGAGGCCGATGACCGTCATGCCGCTCAGCAGGGTGGCGGCATTGGCGGTGGCGATCGGGCGGCGGCTCCACAGCTTGAAGACGATCATCGGGTCCGGCGCGCGCCGTTCCTGCAGCACGAACAGCACTGCGCTGACGACGAAGACGATGGCGGCGATTGTAGCGCTCCTGGCATCCGAGGCGCCGAACTGGGTCACTGCGACCATCAGCGAGGCCACGACGACGGTGAACAGCGCGGCCCCGAGCGCGTCGATCACGCGCTTGCCGGCGGGCTGGACCTCATGCAGGAACGCGATGAAGGCCAGGGCGGCGGCCACTCCGATCGGGACGTTGATCCAGAAGATCCAAGCCCAACTGACCTGCTCAATAATTAATCCGCCCGCGAGCGGCCCGAACACGGACGAGATGCCCCAGACGCTGGCCAGGTAGCCCTGAATGCGGCCGCGTTCCTGAACGGAGTAGAGGTCTCCGACCACGGTCATGGCAACCGGCAGGATTGCCCCGGCGCCGACGCCCTGCACCAGGCGGAACACGATGAGCGACGGCAGCGACCAGGCGAAGCCGCACAAGGTCGATCCGGCGAGGAAGACGGCAATGCCGATCAGCAGGATCGGCTTGCGTCCGTAAAGGTCGGCGAGCTTGCCAAAGATGACCGTGGTTGCGGTCTGGGTCAGCAGGAATGAGGAGAACACCCAGGAATAGAGGTGCAGATCCCCGAGTTCGCCGGCGATTTGCGGCATCGCGGTGGAGACGATGGTCGCCTCGATCGCGATCATGAAGGTCGCGGCCATGACCGACGCCAAAACGAGCGGGCGGCGGAGTTGCGGGGCAGATTGCATGCCAAGAAGATACGCCTTCATCGCGGCGAGTAAACCTGCCGTCGCGCGCCGGCTGCTATCCGGCTGCCGCAGGACGCCGATAAGCATTCGTTAACCTTTCGAGCGCATTGTGCCCTGGTTGAAAAAGAGGAGCTTGAGATGGACCCGATGGACATCGGCATCTTCAACCTGGCGGAGAAGCGGCTGGCATGGGTGGACCGGCGGCAGCAGCTGCTGGCGCAGAACGTCGCCAATGCGAACACGCCGGGGTATCAGCCGCGGGACGTGACGCCGTTCGAGGCGGCCCTGGCGGCGCCAGCCCTTGCCGAAACCTCGGCCGGGCACATGGCGGGCAAAGGCCGCGCGGCGGGCGAGATCATGCCGAGGCCGCAAGCCCGGTCCCCGGACGGCAACGCCGTCTCCATCGAGCAGCAGCTCAGCGCAGTCGCCGACACGGCAGACATCCAGAGCTTGGCGCTCAACCTGCACCAGGCCTACGCATCGATGATGCGCACGGCCTTCGGACGGGTGGGCTGACCGATGGACATCTCGAAGGCTCTCGCAATCTCGGCCCGCGGCATGGACGCGCAAACGGCACGCCTGCGCGTCATCGCCGAGAACATGGCCAACCAGGACACGACCGGATCGACGCCCGGCGCGGAGGCATACCGGCGCAAGATCATCACGTTCCAGAACACGCTCGACCGCGCCACCGGCGCCGAAGCCGTGAGCGTGAAGACCATCGCCCCGGACCCGAGCCCGCAGCCGCTGAAATACGATCCGTCGCACCCGGCGGCCGACGACAAAGGGTATGTCCGCATGCCGAACGTCAACACCTTCGTCGAAGTCATGGACATGCGCGAGGCGCAGCGGAGCTACAGCGCCAACCTGAACGTTCTTGAGGTCACACGCACGATGCTTACCCGCACGATCGATCTGTTGAAATCATGATCTCGACCCTGACAGTGACCCCGGCCGGCGCCGCGCAGGCCTATGCGCGGGCGACCGGCGAAGCGGACGGCGCCGGCGGGGACGCCGGGCAGGGCTTCGGCGCCGTGTTGGGCCGGGCCTTGGACGGCGTGGTTAAGGCCGGCCGCGACGCCGACACGCAATCCATGCGGGCGCTCTCGGGCGCGGGCAACTTCACCGAGGTCGCAACCGCAGTGTCCCGCGCGCAACTCGCGCTGCAGGGCGCCGTCGCGATCCGGGACAAGGTCGTGCAGGCCTATCAGGACATCATGCGCATGCCGATCTGACCTTCGTTCTCCTGACCGCCCGGCACTCCGCAAAATGAGGACGGCCCATCGATGAGCGCGCTACCATGAGCGAGACGGACGCCGCAGCGGCGCTGCGTGACATGCTTTGG
Organism: Acetobacteraceae bacterium; assembly: GCA_965217935.1. GTDB lineage: Bacteria > Pseudomonadota > Alphaproteobacteria > Acetobacterales > Acetobacteraceae > JBBROS01. The sequence continues at coordinate 4,218,527 of OZ244581.1, forward strand.
CTGTTGCTGAAGCTCGGCGGGCCGGTGCTGGTCGCCGCCCTCGTCGTCGGCCTCGTCGTCTCGCTGCTTCAGGCGGTGACGCAGATCAATGAACCGACGCTGGTGTTCCTGCCGAAGGTCCTGGTGATCGGCGGCACGCTGGCGTTGCTCGGCCCGTTCATGACGGGCCAGCTTGCAGGCTTCACGCAGATGCTGATGGACCGCCTGATCACGATCGGCGGACAATGAGCGCGGGTTCGCCGTCATGGGCAGCGCTGGCGATGGATGCGTCTGCATGCCGGCAGAACTGCCGGCGTGAACACGCCTCGCGGCGGGCGCTCGGCCGATGACCGAGGCAGACCTGATCGCCGGCTTGCCGACCCTCGCGTTCGCCTTCGTGCTGGTGCTCTGCCGGGTCGGCGCCGCGGTGATGCTGATCCCGGGCCTGGGCGAGGTCGAGCCGCCGGCGACCGTGCGCGCGGGGCTTGCCCTGGCGATCTCCTTCCTGCTGCTGCCGACCGTGGCGCCGCTCGTCTCCGCGCCGCCGCCGGGCTGGGGCAGCGCTGGCATGGTGGCGGCCGAACTGCTGGCCGGCGGCGCGCTGGGCTGGCTTGCCCGGCTGCCGTCGCTCGCCTTGTCGATGGCGGGCGCCGTGATCTCCTACATGACCGGCCTCAGCAGCGTCATACAGACGGACCCGTCGCTCGGCGGCCAGTCCGCCGCGCTGTCCCGCATGTTCGGCATCATGGCGCCGATGCTGATCCTCTCCACCGGCCTCTACGCCTGGCCGCTCTCGGCGCTCGCGGGCAGCTATCAGGTGATCCCGCCGGGCGCCGTGATGCCCGCCGGGCAATTGGCCGAGACGGTACAGCAGGCCGTCTCCGCGTCATTCGGCCTTTCCATCCGCCTGGCCGCTCCGTTCCTGCTGGCTGGCCTGTTGCTGCAAGCCGGCCTCGGCCTGCTCGCGCGGCTGGTGCCGCAGCTTCAGGTCTATACCGTGGCAGTGCCGGGGCAGGTGCTGGGCGGTCTGGCGCTGCTGGGCATCCTGGGGGCCTCGATCCTGTATGCCTGGTCAGAGACGCTTTCGGCGCTCTGGTCCCATCTGCCGGGGCTTTGAGAGATGGCAGAGGCCGAAGACCGCACGCTCGCTCCCAGCGAGCGGCGCCTCAGCAAGGCGCGGGAGGACGGCCAGGCGCCGGTCTCGCGCGAGCTGGTGACCCTGGCGGGCCTCGGCATGACCTGCCTGGTCCTGATGCTCGGCGGCTCGTCCTTGACGTGGCAATTGGGCTTGCGCTTGCGGGACATGCTGATCCTAGACAGCCAATCGCCGACGGCCGCGCTGCATCAGGCGGCGACAGCCTGGGCGATGGCGGTCGGGCCATTGCTGGTTGGCATCGCCCTTGCCGGGGCGGGCAGCGTTTTGCTGCAAACCAACTTCCTGATCCACGGCAAAGGCGCCATGCCGGACTTGGCGCGGCTTGATCCCCGGCGGGGGCTGAAGCGCGTGTTCGGGCCGAACAACCTTGCCGAAGCCGTCAAATCAATTGCGAAGGTGAGCATCCTCGCGTGGTCCGTCACTTCCGCGCTCACGGGGATCTGGACGCTGCTGCCGCAGGCGGCAACCTGGGAGATGCCGGCGCTGATGGATCGCCTCGGCCGGGAATTGATTCATCTGACGTTCCTGATCTTCGTGTCCCAGGCCGGGATCGCCTTGCTCGACGTGCTCTGGACGCGGTGGCGGTTTACCCAGCGGCTGCGCATGAGCCGCGAGGACCACCGTCAGGAACACCGGGAGTCGGACGGCGACCCGCAGGTCAAGGCCCGCTTGCGCCAGATCCGCCAGGCACGCTCCCGCCGGCGCATGATGGCGGCCGTCCCCAAGGCGACCGTCGTCATCACCAACCCGACGCACTACGCGATCGCGCTTGCCTACGAGCGCGGAGCGCAGGCCGCGCCCAGGGTCGTGGCCAAAGGCGTGGACGAGGTTGCCGCACGCATCCGCGAGGCGGCGCAGAAAGCGGGCGTGCCGCTCGTCGCCAATCCGCCGCTGGCCCGGGCGCTTTATACCGTGAAGCTCGACGCGGAGGTGCCGGGCGAACATTTCCGGGCAGTGGCGGAGATCATCGCCTATGTCTGGCGCCTGCGCGGGGCCGCCGCGGGCGGACGGCCGCGTCAGTAAATGTCAATTCATGTCCCGGCTGCGGCCCGGCGCTTACGGAAGCTGTGGACTTTCCCCGGCAAATCCTGGAAACCCTGGATGACCATCGCCTAATACCATGACCTTGGCCGGGGCCGGGGCGCGGCTTGGCAAGGAAAGCAAAAGGCGGCCCGGGCGCGGCGCCAGAAGCAAGGACTGGTTATGGACAAAAGCAAGGCTCTCGATGCCGCACTGACGCAGATCGAACGGGCGTTCGGCAAAGGCTCCATCATGCGGATGGGCTCCAAGGCCGGCGACCAGGCGATCGAGACCATCCCCTCCGGTTCGCTGGGGCTCGATCTCGCCCTCGGCATCGGCGGCCTGCCCCGGGGGCGCATCATCGAGGTGTACGGCCCGGAAAGCTCGGGCAAGACGACGTTGGCCCTGCACGCGATCGCCGAGGCGCAGCGGCGCGGAGGCACATGCGCCTTCATCGACGCCGAGCACGCGCTCGACCCGATCTACGCCCGCAAGCTCGGGGTCGATGTCGACAACCTGCTGCTCAGCCAGCCCGACGGCGGCGAGCAGGCGTTGGAAATCTGCGACACCCTGGTCCGCTCCGGCGCGGTCGACGTCGTGGTGCTCGACAGCGTCGCCGCCCTGGTGCCGCGGGCCGAGCTCGAGGGCGAGATGGGCGACACCCACGTCGGCCTGCATGCCCGGCTGATGAGCCAGGCGCTGCGAAAGCTCACCGGCAGCGTCTCGAAATCGCAGACCATGCTGATTTTCCTCAACCAGATACGCCTCAAGATCGGCGTCATGTTCGGCAATCCGGAGACGACGACGGGCGGCAACGCGCTCAAGTTCTACGCCTCCATTCGCCTCGAAATCCGCCGCATCGGCGCGATCAAGGAGCGCGAGGAGACCGTCGGGAACCAGACCCGCGTCAAGGTGGTCAAGAACAAGCTGGCGCCGCCGTTCCGGCAGGTCGAGTTCGACATCATGTACGGCGAGGGCATCAGCAAGGTCGGCGAGTTGATCGACCTTGGGGTGAAGGCGAACCTGGTCGAGAAGTCCGGCGCCTGGTTCAGCTACGACAGCACCCGGATCGGCCAGGGCCGCGAGAACGCCAAGCAGTTCCTGCGCGACCACCCGGACATGGCCACGACCATCGAGCAGAGGGTGCGCGAGCAGTCAGGCGTCGTCGCCAACACGATGCTGGCGCCGATGGGCGAGGAGGACGCCGCCGCCGCCGACTGATGCTCGATGACCTCGACGCCGCCGTCCCATTCGGCGCGCAACCGCTGTCCGCGGCTGACCACGCGCTGGTCGAGGCGGCGCGTTCGGTGTTGCTGAAGCATTACCGGCCGTTCTGGCATACCGTGGCCGCGGCCTTGCGCGGGCGCGACGGCCGGATCTGGACCGGGCTGCATCTGGGCGCGACCGTCGGCAGGCTTTCGATCTGCGCGGAAGCGGTGGCGCTCGGCCGGGCGATCATGGACGGCGACGGCACGATCGAATGCGCGGTCGCGGTGCGCCATCCGAAGCCCGAGGAGAGCGTGCGCGACATCGCCGTGGTGCCGCCGTGCGGCGCCTGCCGGGAAAACATCCTTGATTACGACCGCGACGCGGCGCTGATCGTCTCGACGCCTGCCGGGCTGCGCCGAGTCGCGGTGCGGAATTTGTTGCCGCTGCCGTATCAGAGATAGGAACAACGAGCCCCTGCCGGCGTTCCAGGCATATGGCAGACAACCCCAAGACACCAACAAACGAGCAGGCGTCGCCGTCGAATGTTGAGAAAGACCCGCATGAGTGGACGACCGGGGACGAGAGCATGACCGGCGCGCAGGCAAGCTACCTCAAGACGTTGAGCGAGGAAGCCGGCATCCCGTTCGATGAGACTCTGACGAAGGCCGAAGCGTCGCTGAAGATCGACGAGTTGCAGAAATCGACCGGACGCGGGAAGAACCACTAAGCAGGCACTGGTGGATTGTGCCACCAATGTCTGCTTAGGCGTCTTTGAAGGTGCATTATTTTTCGCCTCGTGACGGCGAGCCGTGCCGCAAAATGACGCTTAGGCTTCGAGCGGGCACACTCGCATTGTGGCCGGGGCGCTCAATCAAAGGTTGACGCCGCCCGGCAGCGGCGCTAGGGATCGCGCCTTCGACAGCCCCTAAATTTTCGGGGCCGTTGGTGTTTACAGAATCGCGCATGGCGCCGCCGCCGTTCTGGCAGCTCAGGTCATGTGTCCTCTGATTTTGCGTTCAGGGACCCCTGGCCGCAGGGTTTTCACGTGATCGGCGGCGGTTTTTGGCCAAGCCGAAGATACAGACAGGAATCGAAGGCGTATGCCGACCATCAACCAGTTGATTGCCAAGGGCCGCGAGCCCGCGCCGAAGCGCAACAAGGTGCCGGCGTTGCAGGGGTGCCCGCAGAAGCGCGGCGTTTGCACGCGCGTCTATACGACCACGCCTAAAAAGCCGAACTCCGCGTTGCGGAAGGTGGCGAAGGTGCGTCTTACGAATGGCTTCGAGGTGGTCAGCTACATTCCCGGCGAGGGGCACAACCTGCAGGAGCACAGCGTCGTCCTGATCCGCGGCGGGCGCGTCAAGGACCTGCCCGGCGTCCGCTATCACATCCTGCGCGGCGTGCTGGACACCCAGGGCCTGCCGAAGCGCCGCCAGCGCCGCTCGCTGTATGGCGCGAAGCGGCCGAAGTAGGGGAGGGGACGATGAGCCGACGCCGCGGCGCTGAGAAGCGCGAAATTCTGCCGGACGCCAAGTTCGGCGACACGGTGATCACCCGTTTCATGAACGCCCTGATGTATGATGGGAAAAAGAGCACGGCTGAGACCATTGTCTACGGGGCGCTCGATGTGTTGCGCAAGCGCGGCGGCCGTGATGCCGATCCGGTTCGGATGTTCCACGAGGCGATGGACAACGTGAAGCCCGCCGTCGAGGTGCGCTCGCGCCGGGTTGGCGGCGCGACGTATCAGGTGCCGGTCGAGGTGCGGACCGAGCGCCGGCAGGCGCTGGCGATCCGCTGGCTGATCGACAGCGCCCGCAAGCGGGGCGAGCACACTATGGAAGAGCGCCTGTCGAACGAGTTGAACGACGCGCTCAACAACCGCGGGTCCGCGGTGAAGAAGCGTGAGGACACCCATCGGATGGCGGAGGCGAACAAGGCCTTCAGCCATTACCGCTGGTAGAAGCTGCAACCTTTGCCGCCGGTTGAGGCGGACGATGGAGAGACGAGATGGCCAAGGCAAAATTCGAGCGGAACAAGCCGCACTGCAACATCGGCACGATCGGTCACGTGGACCACGGCAAGACCTCGCTGACCGCCGCGATCACCAAGACGCTGGCGAAGTCCGGCGGTGCCGTGTTCACGGCCTATGACCAGATCGACAAGGCGCCCGAGGAGCGCGCCCGCGGCATCACCATCTCGACCGCCCATGTCGAGTATGAGACAGGCAACCGGCACTACGCCCACGTCGACTGCCCCGGCCACGCCGACTACGTGAAGAACATGATCACGGGCGCGGCGCAGATGGACGGCGCGATCCTGGTCGTTTCCGCCGCCGATGGGCCGATGCCGCAGACCCGCGAGCACATCCTGCTCGCCCGCCAGGTCGGCGTGCCGGCGCTCGTCGTGTTCCTTAACAAGGTCGATATGGTGGACGACCCCGAGTTGCTTGAGCTGGTCGAGATGGAGGTGCGCGAGTTGCTGTCCTCCTACCAGTTCCCCGGCGACGATATCCCAATCATCAAGGGCTCCGCGCTGATGGCGCTGGAGGACAAGAGCCCGGAGCTCGGCGAGGAGGCGATCCTGGCGCTGATGGCCGAGGTCGATAAGTATATTCCGCAACCGGCCCGGGCGACGGACCGTCCGTTCCTGATGCCGATCGAGGACGTGTTCAGCATCTCCGGCCGCGGCACGGTCGTGACCGGCCGTATCGAGCGCGGCGTGGTGAACGTCGGCGACGAGGTCGAGATCGTCGGCATCAAGAACACGGTCAAGACGATCGTCACCGGCGTCGAGATGTTCCGCAAGCTGCTTGACCGCGGCGAGGCGGGCGACAACATCGGCGCGCTGCTCCGCGGCACCAAGCGCGAGGACGTCGAGCGCGGCCAAGTGCTGGCCAAGCCGGGCAGCATTACGCCGCACACGCAGTTTAAGGCCGAGGCGTACGTCTTGACCAAGGAGGAGGGCGGGCGCCACACGCCATTCTTCACCAACTACCGGCCGCAGTTCTACTTCCGCACCACGGACGTGACGGGCGTGGTCGAGCTGCCGTCCGGCACCGAGATGGTCATGCCGGGCGACAACGTGTCGATGGACGTGACCTTGATCGCCCCGATCGCCATGGACGAGGGCTTGCGGTTCGCCATCCGCGAGGGCGGGCGAACCGTGGGCGCGGGCGTCGTCGCCAGCATCACGAAATAACGGCGGCGCGCAGCAGGGTTTGGACGGACAGGTCAGATGGACAACCAGAATATCCGCATTCGCCTTAAGGCGTATGATCACCGCGTGCTGGACAACAGCACGCGGGAGATCGTCAACACGGCGAAGCGGACGGGCGCCCGGGTCCGGGGACCCATCCCGTTGCCGACCCACATCGAGCGGTTCACCGTCAACCGGTCGCCGCACGTGGACAAGAAGAGCCGCGAGCAGTTCGAGATCCGCACGCACCGCCGGTTGCTCGACATCGTCGAACCCACGCCGCAGACGGTGGACGCGCTGATGAAGCTCGACCTCGCCTCCGGCGTGGACGTCGAGATCAAGCTGTAAGGGAGGGGGACGATGCGAACCGGACTTCTCGCCAAGAAGCTGGGCATGACCCGGCTGTTCAAAGAGGACGGCACCCATGTGCCCGTCACCGTGCTGCATCTTGACGAGGTTCAAGTGGTGGACATCCGCACGCAGGAGCGAGACGGCTACACCGCCGTCCAACTCGGCTGCGGCAAGGCCAAGGTCAAGAATGTCAGCCAGCCGAACAAGGGACACTTCGCCCGCGTGAAGGTCGAGCCGAAAGCCAAGCTGGCCGAGTTCCGCGTGGTGCCGGACGCCCTGCTCGAGAGCGGCCAGGTCCTGTCGGCGGAGCACTTCGTCGTTGGCCAGAAGGTCGATGTCTGCGGCATCAGCAAGGGCAAAGGCTTTGCCGGCGCGATGAAGCGATGGAACTTCCGCGGCCTTGAGGCCTCGCATGGCGTTTCGGTCAGCCATCGCAGCCACGGCTCGACCGGCAACCGGCAGGACCCGGGCAAAACGTTCAAGAACAAGAAGATGGCCGGGCATCTTGGCTCGGAGCGGGTGACGACGCTGAATGTCGAGGTCGCCGGCGTCGATGCCGCTCGCGGGCTGCTGATGATCCGCGGCTCCGTGCCCGGCGGCAAAACCGGCTATGTCATGGTGAGGGACGCGATCAAGAAGCCGCGTCACGCCGACGCGCCGTATCCTGCCGGAGTGCGAGGCGCCGATGCCGCCACGACGCCGGCGGAGGCTTGACCATGCAGACCGAGATCAAGACGCTGGACGGCGGGTCGGCCGGATCGACCGACCTTCCCGATGACCTGTTCGGCATGGCGCCGCGCGCCGACATCATCGCCCGCGTGGTGCAGTGGCAGCTTGCCAAGCGCCGCGCCGGCACGCACCGGACCAAGGGCATGGGCGAGGTCTCCGGCACCACCAAAAAGCCCTATCGGCAGAAGGGCACTGGCAACGCGCGCCAGGGAAGCCTGCGCTCGCCGCAGTTCCGCACCGGCGGCGTCGTGCACGGCCCGGTCGTTCGCAGCCATGCGTATGACCTGCCCAAGAAAGTCCGCCGTCTCGGCTTGATCAGCGCGCTTTCGCAGAAGCAGGCGGACGGCAAGCTGGTGGTGGTCGAGGACGTCGCTGGCGGAAGCGGCAAGACCAAGGAGCTTGCCGCCAAGCTGAAGGCGCTCGGATGGACAAGCGCCTTGGTGGTCGATGGCGCGGTGGACGACAATTTTGCTCGTGCCAGCCGCAACATCGTCGGCCTCGACGTGCTCCCCACAATCGGCGCCAACGTCTACGACATCGTTCGCCACGATATGCTGGTGCTCACGACTGCCGGGGTCGATGGGTTGAAGCAGCGCTTGGCCAAGTCCGGCGTATCGCAGGAGCAAGCGGCATGAGCACCCGTCAGGTTCTGGCCGCTCGTCGCCGCGCGGCAACGATGTCGCGGGAAGCCATGTATAACGTGATCCGCAGCCCGGTTATCACCGAGAAGGCGACTATTGTCAGCGACCGCAACCAGGTCGTGTTCCGCGTCGCCACCGATGCGAACAAGACCGAGATCAAGGCCGCGGTCGAAGGGCTGTTCGGCGTCAAGGTGCTCGGGGTCAACACGCTGGTGCAGAAGGGCAAGACCAAACGTTTCCGCGGGCGGCCCGGCGTGCGCTCGGACGTCAAGAAGGCATACGTGCAGCTTGCCGAGGGACAGTCGATCGACATGTCCACCGGGCTAAGCTGAGGACTGGATCATGGCACTCAGACAATACAACCCGGTTACGAACAGCCTTCGCGGCACGGTGCTGATCGACCGCAGCGAGTTGTGGAAAGGCAAGCCGGTCAAGACGCTGACCGAAGGCAAGCACAAGACGGGCGGCCGCAACAACCACGGCCGCACCACCAGCTTCTTCCGCGGGGGCGGCCACAAGCAGTCCTATCGTTACGTCGACTTCAAGCGCCGCGGCAAGTTCGGCGTGTCCGCGACCGTCGAGCGCCTGGAGTATGACCCGAACCGCTCCGCCTTTATCGCGCTGGTCAAGTACGACGACGGCGAGTTGAGCTACATCCTTGCGCCGCAGCGTCTCAAGGCCGGCGACAAGGTCGTGGCCGGGGCGCGCGTCGACATCAAGCCCGGCAACGCCATGCCGATGGCGGCAATCCCTGTCGGCACGATCATCCACAATGTTGAGATGAAGATCGGCGGCGGCGGCAAGATGGCCCGCGCCGCCGGCTGCTACGCGCAGTTGGTCGGCAAGGACGCCGGCTACGCGCAGATCAAGCTGCAATCCGGCGAGTTGCGCGTCATCCGGGCCGAGTGCATGGCGACCGTCGGCGCTGTCAGCAACCCGGACAACCAGAACCAAAGCCTGGGCAAGGCCGGGCGCAACCGCTGGCTCGGCCGCCGCCCGCACAACCGCGGCGTGGTGATGAACCCGGTCGACCACCCGCACGGCGGCGGCGAGGGCCGCACCTCCGGCGGACGTCATCCGGTGACGCCTTGGGGCAAGCCGACCAAGGGCTACAAGACGCGCGCGAACAAGCGAACCGACAGCCTGATCATCCGCAAGCGTCCGAAGGGGAAGCACTGAGATGGCGCGTTCCGTATGGAAAGGGCCGTTCGTGGACGGCTACCTGCTCGGCAAGGCGGAGGCCTCCCGCGCCTCAGGCCGCAACGAGATCATTAAGATCTGGTCCCGACGGTCGACGATCCTGCCGCAATTCGTGGGCCTGACGTTCGGCGTCTATAACGGGCACAAGTTCCTGCCGGTGCAGGTGAACGAGAACATGGTCGGCCACAAGTTCGGCGAGTTCTCGCCGACGCGGACGTTCACCGGCCATACGTCGGACAAGAAGGCGAGGCGAGGCTGACATGAGCAAGCCCAAGCATCCCCGCACGCTGGCCGAGACGGAGGCGGAGGCTGTCCTGCGCAACGTCCGCATCAGCCCGCAGAAGCTGAACCTGGTCGCGGGACTGATCCGCAACCAGCCGGCCTCGCGAGCCGTGGCGACGCTCACCTTCAGCAAGCGCCGCATTGCCCAGCAGGTGCGCAAGACGCTGGAAAGCGCGATCGCCAACGCCGAGAACAACCACCAGCTCGACGTCGACCGTCTTGTGGTCAGCCGGGCCGAAGTCGGCAAATCGATCGTCATGCGCCGCTTCATGGCGCGCGGGCGCGGCCGGGCGTCCCGGATCGAGAAATGGTTCAGCCACCTGCGTATCGTAGTCAGCGAGCAGACGCAGGCGCCCGACACCGATGAGAGAAAGGCGGCTTAGTCTATGGGTCATAAAGTCAACCCAATCGGGCTGCGGCTCGGCGTCAACCGGACCTGGGACAGCCGCTGGTTCGCTGGCCGGGACTACTCGAAGCTGTTGCTGGACGACGTGAAGCTGCGCACGCACCTGCGCAAGAAGCTGAGTGGGGCCGGGGTCAGCCGCGTCGTGATCGAGCGCCCGGCCAAGAAGCCGCGCATCACGATCTACGCCGCCCGCCCCGGCGTCGTCATCGGCAAGAAGGGGCAGGACATCGAGGTGCTGCGCAAGGACCTCGGCAAGATGGCCAAGGCCGACGTCAGCCTGAACATCGTCGAGATCCGCAAGCCCGAGATCGACGCGCAATTGGTTGCCGAGAACATCGCCCAGCAGCTTGAGCGCCGGGTGGCGTTCCGGCGCGCCATGAAGCGGGCCGTGCAGTCGGCGATGCGATTGGGCGCGCAAGGTATTCGCATCAACTGCGGCGGCCGCCTCGGCGGGGCCGAGATCGCCCGCGTCGAGTGGTATCGCGAGGGCCGGGTGCCGTTGCACACGCTTCGCGCCGATATCGATTACGGCATCGCGACGGCCAAGACCACCTATGGCACGTGCGGCGTCAAGGTGTGGGTCTTCAAGGGCGAAATTCTTGCGCACGATCCGCTGGCGCAAGACCGCCGCGCCGCCGAGCAAGCGCCGCAGCGTTAAGGGAACTGGACGATGCTTTCTCCGAAGCGGACCAAATTCCGCAAGGCCCATAAGGGCCGCATCCACGGCTTGGCGAAGGGCGGCACGGCGCTCAATTTCGGCGCGTTCGGCCTCAAGGCGCTGGAGCCCGAGCGGATCACGGCGCGTCAGATCGAGGCGGCCCGGCGTGCCATCACCCGCAGCATGCGCCGTGCGGGCCGCGTCTGGATCAGGATTTTCCCGGATGTGCCGGTCTCGGCCAAGCCTGCCGAAGTGCGCATGGGATCGGGAAAGGGCAGCCCGGAGTTCTGGGTGTGCCGCGTCAAGCCCGGCCGCATTATGTTTGAGATTGACGGCGTGGCATCCGACCTTGCGCGCGAGGCGTTGACGCTCGGTGCGGCCAAGTTGCCGATCCGCACCAAGATCGTTGCCCGGATCGGGGAAGCCTAGAGATGACCAAGCCTGCCGACGTGCGCGCGAAGAGCGCCGACGAACTCAAGACCATGTTGCTCGATTTGCGCAAGGAACAGTTCAACCTGCGGTTCCAAGCGGCGACCGGGCAGACCGAGGGGATAGGGCGCGTGCGTAAGGTGCGTCGCGATATTGCCCGCGTGAAAACCATCCAGACGGAGCAGAAGCGCTCCGCCGCGCAGAAATAGGGGAGGCAGGCGATGCCGAGGCGCGTCCTGACCGGGCGAGTGACGAGCGACAAGATGGACAAGACGATCACCGTCTTGGTCGAGCGCCGGGTCATTCATCCGCTGTATAAGAAGTTCATCCGGCTATCGAAGAAGTATGCCGCTCACGACGAGGCCAACGTGGCCAAAACCGGCGACAGCGTGCGGATCGAGGAATGCCGCCCGATCAGCAAACGGAAGTCCTGGCTGCTCGTTGAGCGCAATGGAGACCGGGTCGAGCGTCCGTATGGATTCAGCGCGCCTGCCGTGACGGCCCATCCGACGGGTTCGCCGATGTCCGCGCCGGACACGGCGATTCCTGAAGATGCGGTCCCGCAGGCCTGAGGAGCAGCCCATGATCCAGGTCGAATCCAATCTCGAGGTCGCCGACAACTCCGGCGCCCGCAGCGTGCAGTGCATCAAGGTGCTGGGCGGCTCGAAGCGCAAGACCGCTTCCGTGGGCGACGTTATCGTGGTCTCCATCAAGGAGGCGATCCCGCGCGGCAAGGTGAAGAAGGGCGATGTCCACCTCGCGGTGATCGTCCGCACGTCATTTCCCGTCCGCCGCCCGGACGGCAGCGCGATCCGCTTTGACCGCAACGCCGCCGTGCTGCTCAATAAGCAGCGCGAGCCGATCGGCACCCGCATCTTCGGCCCGGTCGTGCGTGAGTTGCGGGCCCGGCGGTTCATGAAGATTATTTCCGCCGCGCCGGAGGTGCTGTGATGGCCGCGCGCATTCGCAAGGGCGACAAGGTGATCGTCATTACCGGCGCCGACAAAGGCAAGCGGGGCGAAGTGCTCGCCGTGCGCCCGAAGGACAACCGGGCCATTGTTCAAGGCATCAACGTCGCCAAGAAGCATACCAAGCCGCAAGGCATGGGCCAGCCCGGCGGCATCATCGAGCAGGAGGCTACCATCCACCTGTCCAACGTGATGCTGATCAATCCCAAGAACGACAAACCCACCCGCGTCGGCTTCCGTATCCTGGATGACGGCCGCAAAGTACGCGTCGCCCGCCCGGGCGGCGAGGTGATCGAGGGCTGATGCCATGAGCGAGACCAAAGAGCTGCCCCGTATGCAGCAGCGCTACCTGTCCGAGATCAAGGCCAAGCTGCAGGAGGAGTTCAGCTACAAGAACCCGATGCAGGTGCCCAAGCTCGAGAAGATTGTCATCAACATGGGCGTCGGCGATGCGGCGGGCGATCAGAAGAAGCTTGATTCGGCCGTGGCCGAACTGACGCTCATCGCCGGGCAGAAGCCGGTCAAGACGGTGGCGAAAAAGGCGATCGCCGGTTTCAAGATTCGCGCCGGGTTGCCGATCGGCACGAAAGTGACGCTTCGCCGGGCCCGAATGTATGAGTTCCTCGATCGTCTCGTCACCATCGCCATGCCCCGCGTGCGCGACTTCCGCGGCATCCCCGCCGGCAAGGGCTTTGACGGCCACGGCAACTTTGCCATGGGCTTGAAGGAGCAGATCGTGTTCCCCGAAATCGACTACGACAAGGTGACGGACGTGCGCGGCATGGACATCATCTTCGTCACCACGGCCAGGACCAACGCCGAAGCCAAGGCGTTGCTCAAGGCGTTCGACGTCCCGTTCGCCGCTTAATCCAGCGGCCAAGATCAACGCGGCAGGAATACCACTTGCGGCCCACCGCAGCAGGTTCCCAGGAGTAACAGACCTATGGCGAAAACATCGTCGGTTAATCGCAATGAGAAGCGGGAGCGCATGGCGGCCCGTGACAAGGCCAAGCGCGCCGAGTTGAAAAGCGTGCTGATGGACCGGTCCCTGGCGGTCGAGGACCGCTTCGAGGCGTCTATGAAGCTGGCCGAAATGCCGCGCAACGGCGCTGCTGTCCGCATCCGTCTGCGGTGCGCGCTCACGGGCCGGGCACGGGGCAACTACCGCAAGTTCAAGTTGTCGCGGAACATGCTCCGCTCGCTCGCCAACTCTGGCCAATTGCCCGGCGTCGTCAAGGCGAGCTGGTAGGAGCCTGCCGATGTCAATGTCCGATCCCCTGGGCGACATGATCACCCGCATCCGCAACGCGCAACGCAGCCGGCATTCGGCCTGCGTCGCGCCGGCGTCCAAGCTGCGCGCCAACGTGCTGGAAGCGTTGAAGCGGGAAGGCTTCATTCGCGGCTATTCCGCCGAGGAGCTTCGGCCCGGCATCGCGCAGCTTCGCATCGAACTGAAGTATAACGAAGGCGAGCCGGTGATTAAGGAAATCACCCGGGTCAGCAAGCCTGGCCGCCGGGTCTATTCCAAGATCGCCGAGTTGCCCCGCGTCTACGCCGGCCTCGGCGTGTCGATCCTGTCCACCCCGCGCGGCGTCCTGAGCGACGGCGAGGCCCGCGCGGCCAACGTGGGCGGCGAAGTGCTGTTCCGCGTGTTCTGATAAGGGTTCTGCAATGTCTCGCGTAGGCAAATACCCGGTCGAGGTGCCGTCCGGCGTCACGGTCGCGATCGCCAACCAGGTTCTGGAAGCCAAGGGCAAGCTTGGCAGCCTGAGCCTGTCGCTGACCGACAAGGTCATCACCACCGTCGACGGCAATCAGGTGAGCGTCGCGCCGCGCAGCAACGCCGCCGACTGCCGCATGATGTGGGGCACGACGCGCGCCCTGGTCGCCAGCATGGTGAAGGGGGTGTCGGAAGGGTTCAGCAAGACGCTGGAAATCCAGGGCACCGGCTTCCGCGCCTCGGTGCAAGGCAAGAACCTTGTGATCAACCTCGGCTTCTCGCACGACGTGGTCTATCCAGTGCCCGAGGGCATCACGATCACGACGCCGCGTCCCACGGCGATCACGGTTGCCGGCATCGACAAGCGGCAGGTCGGCCAGATCTCGGCCGAAATCCGCTCGTTCCGCCCGCCCGAGCCTTACAAGGGCAAAGGCGTGCGCTACACGACGGAGACCATTCGCCGCAAGGAAGGCAAGAAGAAGTAAGATGAGCAACAGGATCGACATGAAGGCCCGGCGGCAGTCCCGCCTGCGCTTCCAGCTTCGGCAGAAGTCGGGCGGGCGTCCACGCTTGTCCGTGTTCCGCTCCGGCAAGCATATCTATGCCCAGGTGATCGACGACCTGCAAGGGCGGACGCTGGCCGCAGCGTCGAGCCTCGACAAGGGCCTTCGCGCCGAGCTCAAGACCGGCGCCGACCGCGACGCCGCCGCGGCCGTCGGCAAGCTGGTCGCCGAACGCGCCGTGGCAGCCGGCGTCACCAAGGTGGTGTTCGACCGCGGCGCCTATCTGTATCACGGCCGCGTCAAGGCGCTGGCCGACGCCGCCCGCGAAGGCGGGCTGGCGTTCTAAGCAGGCATTGGTGGCTTGTGCCGCGGGTGTCTGCTTAGGAGTCTTTGAAGACGCATCATTTTCCGCGTCGTGACGGCGAGCGGTCCCACGGAAGGATGCTTAGGAGAGCACAATGGCACGTGAAGCAAGAGACGGCGGCCGGGGCGGACGCGATCGCGACCGCGAGGCCGATGACGTCATCGACAAGCTGGTCACCATCAACCGCGTCGCCAAGGTGGTGAAGGGCGGGCGGCGGTTCGCATTCGCCGCCCTGGTCGTGGTCGGTGATCAGAAGGGGCGTGTCGGCTACGGCGCCGGAAAGGCTCGTGAAGTGCCCGAGGCGATCCGAAAGGCGACCGAGCGGGCCCGCAAAGGCATGATCCGCGTTCCCATGAAAGAGGGCCGCACCCTGCATCACGACGTCGAGGGCGTGTTCGGGGCCGGGCACGTGGTCCTGCGGTCGGCCAGCGCCGGCACCGGGATCATCGCCGGCGGGCCGATGCGCGCGGTGTTCGAGTCGCTCGGCGTGAACGACGTGGTTGCCAAGTCGCTTGGCAGCCGCAACCCGCACAACATGGTCAAGGCGACCTTCGCCGCGTTGCAGCGCGTCGGCAGCCCGCGCAGCGTCGCCGCGCGCCGAGGCAAGAAAGTGGCCGAGATCCTGGGCAAGCGCGAGACGGTCGCAGGGGCGCCAGCGATGGAGCAGGCCGATGTCTGAGAGCTCGACCGGAAAAGTCCGCGTCACCCAGATTGCATCGGGTCTCGGCCGCAAGAAGGATCAGATCCAGACGCTGACCGGCCTTGGTCTCGGTAAGCTTCGCCGCACCCGGGAGCTTGAGGACACCCCGTCCGTTCGCGGCATGATCCGCAGAGTGGCGCATCTGGTGCGCGTGGAAGGTGAGTAGTGAAACTTAACGAACTCCGGGACAATCCCGGCGCCCATCTCAAGAGCAAGCGGCTGGGCCGCGGCATCGGCTCCGGCAAGGGCAAGACCTCCGGGAAAGGCGTCAAGGGACAGAAGGCCCGCGAGGGCGTGTCGCTCAACGGCTTCGAGGGCGGCCAGCTTCCGATCTACCGCCGCCTGCCGAAGCGCGGTTTCCATAATCCGTTCCGCAAGGAGTATGCCCCGCTCAACCTCGGCACGCTCGATAAGGCGATCGAGGCTGGCAAGCTCCAGGCCGGCGAGCCGATTACCGAGGCCGTGCTGATAAAGGCCGGCTTGATCACGCTTGGCAAGCGCGCCGGCATTCGCCTGCTCGCCGATGGCGCCATCTCCCGCGCCGTCAACCTCGAGATCTCCGGCGCCTCCGCCTCCGCGATCGCCGCAATCGAAGCCGCTGGCGGCAGCGTCAAGACGACGGTCGCCAAACCGGCTGCGGACCAAGCGCCCGCCGCATAGGGACAGTTGTGTCCGGCTCGCCGGGCATTACATTGCTGAACAAAGGCGGTGCTGGCGCCCGGTTTGGGCCTTGGCGCCGTTCGCATGTCGGGGGAACCGCTCATGGCTTCGACGGCCGAAACACTCGCGTCAAACCTAAACCTCGGCACGTTCTCCAAAGCGACCGAACTCAAGAAGCGCATCTGGTTCACCCTCGGCGCGCTCCTCGTCTACCGCGTCGGCACCTATATCCCCGTGCCCGGCGTCGATGCCTCCGTGATGGGCGAGCTGCTCAACCAGCACGGCGGCGGCATCCTCGGCATGTTCAACATGTTCAGCGGCGGCGCGCTCGGGCGCATGACCGTGTTCGCGCTGAACATCATGCCCTACATCAGTGCCAGCATCATCATCCAGTTGATGACCGCCGCGGTGCCGACGCTCGAGACCTTAAAGAAGGAGGGGGAGTCCGGGCGCAAGAAGCTGAACCAGTATACCCGCTATCTCACCGTCCTGATCGCGTTGCTGCAATCCTACGGCATCGCCGTCGGGCTTGAGGGCATGAGAGGGAATTTCGGCGCCGCCGTCATCGACCCGGGCTGGTTCTTCCGCGTGTCCTGCGTGGTGACGCTGGTGGGCGGCACGATGTTCCTGATGTGGCTCGGCGAGCAGATCACCGCCCGCGGCGTGGGCAACGGCATCAGCCTCATCATCTTCGCCGGCATCGTCGCCAACTTGCCGCACGCGCTCGCCAGCCTGCTCGAACTCGGGCGCACCGGCGCGCTCTCGCCCGTCTTCATCCTCGCCTTCATCGTCATCGCCGTCGCGGTCATCGCCTTCGTCGTGTTCATGGAGCGGGCGCAGCGCCGGGTCGTCATCCAGTATCCGAAGCGGCAGGTCGGCCAACGCATGTTCGGCGGCGACTCGACGCACATGCCGCTCAAGGTCAACACCGCCGGCGTCATCCCGCCGATCTTCGCCAGCTCGATCCTGCTGATTCCGGCCACTATCTCCGGCTTCTCCGCCACTGGCCAGACGGGCGGCATCATCGCCGCCATCGGCCGCTATTTCGCCCACGGCGAGCCGCTTTATATGGCCGCCTATGCCGGGATGATCATCTTCTTCTCCTATTTCTACACCGCCGTCGTTTTCAACCCGGAGGAGACCGCCGACAACCTCAAGAAGTACGGCGGATTCGTGCCCGGCGTCCGCCCCGGCTCCAACACCGCCGACTACTTCGACCGCATTCTCTCCCGCCTCACCACCATCGGCGCAATCTACCTGGTCATCGTCTGCCTGCTCCCTGAAATCCTGATCAGCCGCTACGGCGTGCCGTTCTACTTCGGCGGCACCAGCCTCATGATCATCGTCAGCGTAACGATGGACACCGTCACGCAGGTGCAATCCCACTTGCTGGCGCATCAATACGAGGGCTTGATCCGCAAGACGCGCGGCCGGGGCCGGGTGCGATGAACCTCATCCTGCTCGGACCGCCCGGCGCCGGCAAAGGCACCCAGGCCCGGCGGCTTGAGCAGCGGCACGGCATGATCCAGATTGCCACCGGCGACATGCTCCGGGCCGAAGTGGCAGCTGGCAGCGAGATCGGCCAGCAAGCCAAGATGATCATGGAGGCCGGCCAACTGGTTCCCGATGCCCTGCTGGTCGCGATGATCCAGAACCGCATCCGCCAGCCCGATGCGGCTGGCGGGTTCATCCTCGACGGGTTCCCGCGCAACACGCTTCAAGCCGAAGCGCTGGACCTGATGCTCAAGGACACTGGGCAACGGCTCGACGCAGTGATCGAACTGCAGGTCGACGACGCGGCCCTGGTCGAGCGCATTGCCGGACGGTTCAGCTGTGCCAAGTGCGGCGCGAGCTACCATGACAGTTTCAGCCCGCCGCGGGTGGAGAGCACATGCGACCTCTGCGGCAGCCACGAGTTCATCCGGCGGGCGGACGACCGTCGCGAGACAGTTGCCGCGCGTCTTGACGTCTATCACACCCAAACAGCGCCGATATTGCCGTATTATAGGGACCGTGGCCGCCTGATCACGCTCGACGGCATGGCCGCGATGGACGAGGTGACGCAGCAGATCGAAGCCGCGCTGACTGCGGGCGCCGCCGGTCACGACCGTAAAACCATCACGTAGATTTGATGTGAAAGCGTTGACTTCGGATCAGGCGGGCGTATAAGTCGAGGTCATTGTGCCGCTCGCATCCGGGCGGGGCGCATCATTTTTTGCCGGTCCTCCAGCGCTACGGCGAGCAGGGACTTCAACCAACAGCCAGGCAGCTCCGAGCGGCTATGGCTAGGAGACATGATCGTGGCCCGTATTGCCGGCGTGAACATCCCAACGAACAAGCGGGTCGCAATCAGCCTGCGCTACATTTACGGCATCGGCCCGACCAATGCCCAGCACATCTGCAACAAGCTGGATATCCCTGATGACCGCCGGGTCAATCAGCTCTCCGATGACGAGGTTTTGCGTATCCGCGAGTTGATCGACCGCGAATACCGCGTGGAAGGCGACCTTCGCCGCGAGGTGGCGATGAACATCAAGCGCCTGATGGACCTCGGTTGCTATCGAGGCCTGCGCCATCGCCGCGGCCTGCCTGTTCATGGCCAGCGCACCCATACCAATGCCCGCACCCGCAAGGGCAAGGCCGTGGCGATCGCCGGCAAGAAGAAAGTCACGAAGTAGCCCATCCCGTCCGCACGAACAGTCAGGAACGAGCCTATGGCGAGACCCGCCACCCGCACCCCGCGCCGCAAGGAACGCAAGAACATCATTTCCGGCGTTGCGCACGTAAACGCGACGTTCAACAATACGATGGTCACGATCACCGACGCCCAAGGCAACACGATTGCCTGGTCCTCGTCCGGCATGCAGGGATTCAAGGGCAGCCGCAAGAGCACGCCCTATGCGGCTCAGGTCGCTGCCGAGGACGCCGGCCGCAAGGCCCGCGAGCATGGCATGGAGACGCTGGAGATCGAAGTCAGCGGCCCCGGCTCCGGACGCGAGAGCGCCCTTCGCGCGCTTCAGGCCGTGGGCTTCGGCATCACCGCCATCCGCGACATGACCCCCATTCCGCACAACGGCTGCCGCGCCCGCAAGCGCCGCCGCGTCTAGCCGATTTCGCGACCTCCTTGGCGCCGCGTCGGTTGCGGCGCCATCCTTCATTGTTGGAGATAGTCCATGGTTCTCCAAAGGAACTGGCAAAGCCTGATCAAGCCGGACAAGCTCGGCGTGGAACCAGGCGCTGACCCGCATCGCATCGCCACCGTCGTTGCCGAGCCGCTGGAGCGCGGCTTCGGCATGACACTCGGCAATGCCGTCCGCCGGGTTCTGCTGTCCTCGTTGCAAGGCGCGGCCGTTACCGCCGTGCAGATCGACGGCGTACTGCACGAATTCAGCACCATCGCGGGCGTGCGCGAGGACGTGACCGATATCGTGCTCAATATCAAGCAGCTCGCGCTTCGGATGCACGGCGAAGGACCGAAGCGCATGGTGCTGACCGCGACCGGGCCCGGCGAAGTCACCGCCGGGCAGATTCAGACCGGGCACGACATCGATGTCATGAACCCGGACCTGGTTATCTGCACGCTCGACGACGGCGTGAAGCTCGGTATGGAGTTCACCGTCAATCTTGGCAAAGGCTACGTTCCAGCCGCTGCCAATCGTCCCGAGGACGCCCCTATCGGGCTTATTCCGATCGATGCGATCTACTCGCCGGTCAAGCGCGTGAGCTACAAGGTTGAGCCGACCCGTGTCGGTCAGGTCACCGACTACGACAAGCTTCTCCTGCAGGTTGAGACCAATGGCGCGGTGTCCCCGGAAGACTCGGTCGCTCTCGCAGCCCGCATCCTGCAAGACCAGTTGCAGCTTTTCATCAACTTCGACGAGCCGCAACTGGCCCGTTCGGATGACATCCAGGATGACCTTCCGTTCAATCGCAACCTGCTTCGCAAGGTGGATGAACTCGAGCTCTCCGTTCGGAGCGCCAATTGCCTCAAGAACGACAACATCGTTTACATCGGCGATCTCGTGCAAAAGAGCGAGCAGGAGATGCTTCGCACGCCTAACTTTGGCCGCAAGTCGCTGAACGAGATCAAGGAGGTCCTCACCGCCATGGGTCTTGGCCTGTCGATGACCGTGCCCGGCTGGCCGCCCGAGAACATCGAGGATCTTGCCAAGCGCCTCGACGAGCCTTTCTAAGCAGTCCCTTAAGGAACCTAAACCATGCGCCACGGTGTCTCCGGCCGTAAGCTCAATGTCACGTCCAGCCACCGTGCCGCCATGTTCCGCAACATGGCCCACGCGCTTTTGAAGCACGAGCAGATCACCACGACGCTTCCCAAAGCCAAGGAGTTGCGCCCCGTTGCTGAGAAGCTCATCACCTTGGGCAAACGCGGAGGCTTGCATGCCCGTCGGCAGGCGCAATCCCAATTGCAGGACGACGCGCTCGTCAACAAGCTGTTCTCTGCCCTGGCCGACCGCTACAAGACCCGCAGCGGCGGATATACTCGCGTCCTTAAAGCCGGCATGAGGCATGGCGACATGGCGACGATGGCGATCATCGAACTTGTCGACCGCGATGTCGCTGCGAAGGGTCTCGACAGCGGACCCAAGCCCGAGATCGATGCGGACGACGACGAAAGCTGAGCCGGCAAAGCCGGTCGGCTGCTTCATTTGAATGGAACGCGGGCGGCCTCATTTCAAAATTGCCTTCGCTCAGGGTAGTGCGTGGGATGAGCGCGGCAAGGCTTTAAGAGAGCCGTTGGGAACAATGAGAGTACAGTCGCTCATGTGCCCGACCCAGGCCTATCGACTTGGTCGTTGCGAGTGGCTCGTTTGACAATCGGACAAGCACTATCTGCCGCCGGCGGTGAGATCTACGCGGGGGCTCATGTTGGCGCCCCATGCATTGCCGTGGCACACTGATGTCATGGCAGAAATCGTCAATCTGCGCCGGGTCAAGAAGGCGCGCGAGAAGGCCGAAGCGGAGGCTCAAGCCGCTGCGAAGCGCGCCATGCATGGACGCACCGCGGATGAACGAACGTCTGCCGAGGTGGAGAAAAGAGTGCGGGAACGCAAGCTCGACGGCTCGCGGATCGAGCCGGAAGGGTCCTTTGACCAGGCGGATAAGCCCTGACGTGTCGCAGCGCACACGTTTGTCCAGCCTGAAGCGAGTTGCCTACGCCACCTCCACGGCAAACCGCCGAAACGACCTGGCGAGGACCTGATAGATGTCCCGTTTGAACTCGACGGCTATCGCGGGCAACTGATCGAGCGGCGTCCAACGCCAGGCATCGAACTCGGGATGCGGGTCGAGGTCCAAGCGGATATCGCGGTCCTCGCCGGTGAAGCGTAGCGCGAACCACCTTTGGCGTTGGCCTCGGAAGCGCCCGCCTAGCGCCACGCCCAGCAGCTCCGACGGCAGATCATAGGTCAGCCATTCAGAATGTTCGCCGATGACGACGGCGTGGCCCGTCCCGATCTCCTCCTCCAGCTCCCGCAGCACCGCTATTGCCGGGTCTTCCCCGTCATCGATCCCGCCCTGCGGCAACTGCCAGCCGCCCGGCGCGCCCTCGGCGTTCGGCAGGTCGGCCCGGCGGGCGACGAACACCAGCCCATGCCGGTTGAACAACACCGCACCCACATTCGGCCGATACGGACGTGACGTCATTTCGCCTGCTCCTCTGCCGGTTCGGCCGGCGCCGTCACGAGCTGACTGACCGGCGCCAGGGCGATCCCGCGATCCTTCAAGCCTTTTGCCCAATCGGCGATACGGTCAATCGTATTCGGATACAGCGGCCCGGCCAGACCGATGGCACTGCCTTTCTCCCTCGCGGTCCGCTCAAGCGTTGCCAGCTTTGCTTCGATGTCCGCCCGGGCCGGCGGGTCGTCGATCACCATATCCACGCTCCGGGCCGCCAACCCGGGCCGCGCCGCACTGCTCCCCGGCACGGGGTCGACGTAAAGCAGCCCGCGCCGGCCGATCTCGTGCAGGATGGGATTGATCGCCGCCGACACCGCGGCGAAGCGCTCGCCCCGCATCCCGTCGGAGGCCCCGGTCGCGCCGACGGCGCCCTCGGTGCGGCCCAAGGCAAAATTCAGGTTATGATGGTTTTCGGACGGGGTCAGGCCCGTCAGCAACGAGCGGTCGCCCTCGTCGGTCAAGGGATAGCCCTGCGGCTCCATCGGCACTGACGCCAGCAGCTCGTGCCCTGCCAGCCGCGCGGCATCGACCGTCGACGGAGGCACGCTTGAATACGCCGACACGGCGAAGGACACCGGCCCTGGCAGCATCGTCAACGCTTGCTGGCTATCTCGTTCAGACAAGCCGAACCCCGATATCAGGATCGCAACAAGCGGCGTGCCGGCCGGGACCTTGACCACCGGCGCGGCATAGGCGACCCGCGCCGTCAGCCCGTTCTCGCCCACGCGCGGCAGGCGCACGGAGGGGTTGGTCGGGGACGGTTCCAGGAGCGCCGGGTTCGGCGCCGCAATCTCGGGCGGCGGCGTCGCGGGCTTGGGCGATGGCTCCTCCTCAGGATGCGCGTCCTGCGGCGCGGAGGCTGGCCCGGCCTCCTTCTTCTCAGTCGGAGGCAGCGGCCCCAAAGCCTGCAAAACGCCGGCGCCCAGGCCGGCAATAATGATTGCTCCCGCCCAGCAGACCGCGAGACCTCGCCAGCTAAACATGGCCTGCAACATGGTTCAGCCTGGACGGCGCACGGCCTTGTGCAGCCAGGCCGACTGCCCGCCTCGCGCGACGGTCAGCGCGCGGCTCGCGTTTGCGAGGCCATGGACCGCAGCACCGTCTCGGCTTGCTTGAGCTGGAAGTCGGTATCCGGCTTGCCCGCATCGAACTTCGGGAAATCCTCTGGCGGCAGTTTCGGGATCTCCTTGGCGATCGGCGGCAAGTCGGTGCGCGGCCCGGCCCCGGTCGGCAACTGCGTCCCGCCCTGGTTCCGCAACGCCCGGTTCAGGTCCGCCTCGCGCTCCGGCCCGAAATGCGCCGCTTCCTTGCGGGTCGCGTCCACCTCGATGTCGGGCGCGATCCCGAGTCCCTGGATGCTGCGCCCGGACGGCGTGTAGTAACGGGCCGTCGTCAACCGCATCGCCCCGTTGCCCGGCAGCGGGATGACCGTCTGCACCGATCCCTTGCCGAACGTCTGCGTGCCCACGATGATCGCGCGGTGGTGGTCCTGCAGCGCCCCGGCCACGATCTCGCTCGCGGACGCCGAGCCGCCGTTCACCAGCACGACGAGCGGCAGCCCGCCGGTGATATCGCCTGATTTCGCGTCCCAGCGCTGGCTCTCATCCGAATGCCGCGCCCGCGTGGACACGATCTCTCCCTGGGTCAGGAAATCGTCGCCGACGTCCACCGCCTGATCGAGCAGCCCGCCCGGGTTGTTGCGCAGGTCGAGCACGAACCCTTTCAGATCAGGCCCCGCTTTCGCCCTGATGTCCTTCACGCCCTTGCGCAGCCCGGCGTCCGTCTGCTCGTTGAAGCCGGTCAGGCGGATATAGCCCACGTCTCCGTCCAGGCGCGACTTGGCGACCTGCGGCTTAATCACCTCGCGCGTCATGCTGACCTCGACGGGCGTGTTCACCCCCTCGCGCTTGATCGTCAGCTTGATTGGGCTGCCGGGCGCCCCGCGCATCTTGTCCACCGCGTCGCTCAGCGTCAGCCCTTGCACGGTATGCCCGTCGAGCATCGTGATCAGGTCGCCCGCCTTGATGCCGGCGCGCGCGGCGGGGGTGTCGTCGATCGGGCTCACCACCTTGATCAGCCCGTTCTCGCTCGTCACCTCGAGACCGAGGCCACCGAATTCGCCGCGGGTCTGCACCTGCATGTCGCGGAACTGCTTGGCGTTCATGTAGCTGCTGTGCGGGTCGAGCCCCGTCAGCATGCCGTTGATCGCGTTCTCGATCAGCTCGCGGTCGTTGACCGGCTCGACGTAGTCCGCCCGGACCTTCTCGACCACGTCGCCGAACAGGTCGAGCATCTTGTAGGCCTGCGCGCGGCTGCTGCCTGCCTGCTGCGCGAATGCGAACCCGACAGGCCAGCCGAACGTCCGATCGAGCGCGCCCGTCAGCGGCCCGGCCGCGATCCCGGCGGTGAACGCGGCGCCCAGAAGAAGCCCAGTGCGAAACTTCATGCCATCGATCCTCTCGGCGCCCGAGCGGGGCGCGGTAGCGCAGAGCGTAACACGCCCGATTAAGACAGTAGCAGAGCAGGTCGGCTGAACAAACTTAAGCTCTTGTCATGTATCGCTCGCATCAAACCTGCAAGCCCTGATTGCAACGTGGACGCCGTCGATGGCCCGGCGACCGGCTCGGGAAGGAGATGGCTACCCGCGCGCATGAAGGAAGGGGGCCGGGTCAACCGGCGAGCCGTCGTGCCGCAATTCGATGTAAAGCGCCGGGCGCGGCCCTTCTTCCGCCGCGTCCCAATCCGGCATGATCCCGACCGGCTCGCCGGCCAGGACCTTCGCTCCCGCCGCGACGTCGAGCCGGCCCAGCCCCGCCAGCACGAAGGCGTAGCCGCCGCCGCAATCGAGAATGATCAGTTGCCCGTAGCTGCGGAACGGCGCCGCGAACCGTATGCGGCCGGCGCACGGCGCCACCACCCGCGCCTGCGGCGCCGGACGATACGAGACCCCGTTCGAGGCCCCCGCTCCGGTGTCGTCGCCCCATCCCCGCAGGACCTGCCCGGCCACCGGCTGCACCAAGGCGCTGCGTGAAGCGAAGCCCGCGCCGGACGGTTTCGCCAGCGCCGCCTCCTGCTGCCGCGCCCGTGCCGTCGCCGCAGCCTGTTGACGCCGCTCTGCCCGTGCGGCGTCCTTTTCCGCCTGCGCCTCCGCCCGGGCGCGCGCCGCCTCGACGGCCGCCAGCGCCGCCCGGATCGTCTCCGCCCTCGCGCCCTCGCTCGCGACCTGCCGCGCCGCTTCCGCCCCCGCCGCCTCCGCCTGCTCCCGCACCGCCTGCGCGTCGATGATCTGGCGATCCAGCGACCGGGCCTGCTCCGCCTGCTCCGCTCGGGCCGCCTTGAGCGGGGGCAGCGCCGCCTCGACCGCCCGCGACGCCGCGGCCACGGCCTCCTGCTCCTCGCGCAGCGACTGGGCCTCCCGCTCCAGGTTGCGCGCCATCCCATGCAGCACGCTCAAGCCAAGCATCGCCTGTCCCGGACCGGCCGGCGCGGCAAGCAGCGTCTCCGCAGGGAACAGCGCCAGCCGCTCGATCAATGGCAGGACCGGCCCCAGCGCCCGGCCCCTGGCCGCGAGCTGGGCCGCCGCCGCATCCCGCAGCTCGGCCAGTTGGGACACGTTGGCCGCCTGTGCGGCAACTTCGTCCTCGGTTTGCCGCAGCCTTGCCGCAGCCTCGACCCGCAACGCCGCGAGCCGGTCCGCCTCGGCGGCGGCTGCGGCGGCGGCCTGTTCCGCTTCGCTTTGCCGCGCTTCGGCTGCCGCCCGGTTGCGGTCGGCCTTTTCGGCGTCCTCTTGCGTCGTCTGGCCGGGCTGCATGGCTGCGGCAGCATGGCGGGCCTGGCGCGCGTCGGCCTGCGGGCTGGGCCAAGCCGCCGCGAAACCCAGGCTAAAGAGCAGCAGCCGTCGCATGGCCTCCCTGCCGCAGCAGCGATTGCCCGGTCATCTCCGGCGGCTGACCAATCCCCATCAGAGCCAGCAGCGTCGGAGCGAGATCGCCGAGCCGCCCATCCGCGAGCGCGGCGGTTCCGGGCGCCGCCAGCATGACCGGCACCGGGTTGGTGGTGTGCGCCGTGTGCGGCCCGCCGGACTCCGGGTCCCGCATCAGCTCGCAGTTGCCGTGATCCGCCGTCACCAGCAGCGCCCCCCCGGCATCGGTGATCGCGCCCATGATCTGCCCGAGCCCGTCGTCCACTGCCTCGACCGCCCGGACCGCCGCTGTCAGGTTGCCGCTATGGCCGACCATGTCCGGGTTGGCGAAATTCAACACGATCAGGTCATACGTCCCCGACCGGATCGCCTCCACCGCCTTCTCCGTCAGTTCGGCCGCGGACATCTCCGGCTGCAGATCGTAGGTCGCGACCTTTGGCGACGGGACCATGATGCGGTCCTCCCCGAGATAAGGCTCCTCCCGCCCGCCGTTCAGGAAATAGGTGACGTGCGGGTATTTCTCGGTCTCCGCCATCCGAAGCTGCCGCTTGCCTGCCGCCGACACCACCTCGCCGAGCAGCCCGGTCATCGGCTGCGGCGGAAACAGGGTTTGCATGAAGGGGGCCAGCGCGTCGCTGTATCGGGTCATGCCCGCCGCCCCGGCCAGTTTCAGCGCGCGCGGCCGCCTGAACGCATCGAACGCCGGGTCAAGCAGCGGCGCCAGGAGTTCGCGGATCCGGTCCGCCCGGAAATTGAAGCTGAGGATGGCGTCCCCATCGCGCATCCCGTCATAGCCGGCGATGCAAGCCGGGATCACGAATTCGTCCGTGACGCCCTTGCCGTAGGCGTCGTCCACCGCGCTCAAGGCATCGGCGAACGCCGGCCCCTTGCCCTCGGCGATGGCGCAGTAGGCCCGCTCGACCCGGTCCCAGCGGTTGTCCCGGTCCATCGCGTAATACCGCCCGCTCACCGTCGCGATCCGCACGCCGCCCGGCAGCGCGTCCTGCAGCCGCTGCAGGTCCTCTCCCGCGGATTGCGGCGGCACGTCCCGCCCGTCGGTGAAGGCGTGGACGCGCGTCGGTATCCGCGCGTCGTTCAGGATACGCGCCAGCGCCGCCGCATGGTCCTGGTGCGAATGCACCCCGCCCGGCGAGGCCAGTCCCATCAGGTGGCAAGCGCCGCCGGTTTGCCGCAACGCCTCGATCAGCCCGGTCAAGGCCGGGTTCCGCGCCAGGCTGCCATCCTCGATCGCCTGCCCGATGCGGGGCAGCTCCTGCATCACCACCCGGCCCGCGCCGATATTGGTGTGCCCCACCTCGGAGTTGCCCATCTGGCCCGGCGGCAGCCCGACATCGAGCCCCGAGGTGCGCAGGAAGGCTTGCGGCCCGCGCAGCAGCATCTCGTAGGTCGGCGCGTCAGCTTGGCGGACGGCGTTGTCGGCCGCGTCTTCGCGCCAGCCCCAGCCATCCAGGATGACGAGCATCACGGGGCGTGGGGGGGAGGCAGGCATGGGCGGCTCCTGATGCGGATTGCCTCGCGGTATGGCGGCGGCGGCGGGCTGGCGCAAGGCGTTTCAGGCGCGGTGGTAAGGATGCCCGCTCAGGATCGACTGGGCGCGGTAGAGCTGCTCTGCCAGCAGCGGGCGCACCAGCATGTGCGGCCAGGTCATCGGCCCCAGCGAGAGCGCGTGGCCCGCCCTGGCCAGCACCGCCGGGTCGAGGCCCTCCGCGCCCCCGATCAGGAAGCAGAGCGCCCGCCCGTTGCCGAGCCAGCGTTCCAGCAAGCGCGCCAACCCTTCGCTGCCGGGGCACTCGCCGGAGGGTTCGAGGGCGACGGCGAACGCGTTCGGGGGCAGTGCGGCCAGGAGGCGCTCTCCTTCCCGCCGCTTGGCCTCCGCCGCCGGGCCGCGGCTCTCCGGTATTTCGGTGACGGTGAGGGCAGGGCGAAGACGGGCGTTGTATCGGGCAAGCAGCTCGGCCTCTGGACCGGATCGTTGCTTGCCGACGGCGATCAGGCGCATGGGCCGAAGCAACCTTTGTCGTGTTTCCGGGCTTGCATTCTGGCAGGCGGATGAACGAGAGCCTCGAGCCGTTGCGTTGCCGGGCAGCTTCGTCGGCGCGCTGACGCGCTCGCCGCCGGCGCTGCCCTTAACCCAGGGCATAGCGGCTCCACGTAGATGGGGCTATCATGCTCTCGCTGCTTGCGGCGCAAAATGCTGCTTGGGATCGAACAAATCGGAGCGCGCGACATATGACACGCAAGCCTGGCCGGCAATTCTTCAGCAACCCTGGCCCGACAAACATTCCGGACAGCGTGCTGCGCGCCATGGACCGCCCCAGCATCGACTTCATGGACCCGGAATTCATCGCTTTGTTCAAAACCGTGGCCGATGGGCTCAAGGGAGTGCTGCACACGGCGGGCGAGCTGTTTTTCTACACCGCCTCCGGTCATGGTTCGTGGGAAGCGACGCTGGTCAACCTGTTCTCGCCCGGCGATGCGGTGCTCGTGCTGGAGAGCGGCTATTTCAGCGAGGGCTGGGCGGAGATGGCGGAGCGGCACGGGCTGGAGCCGCGGGTCGTGCAGGCTGATTGGCGCCGGGGGATCGATCCGGCCGCTGTCGAGGCCGCGCTGCGGGCGGATACGACGGGCGCGATCAAGGGCGTGCTGGCCGTGCACAACGAGACCGCGACCGGGGTCACCATGCCGATCCGTGACATTCGCGCGGCGATGGATGCGGCGGGGCATGACGCGCTGCTGCTGGCCGACACGATTTCCTCCCTCGGCTCCATTGAGTTCGACATGGATGGCTGGGGCATCGACGCGACCGTCGGCGGCAGCCAGAAGGGCCTGATGCTGCCGACCGGGTTCAGCTTCACGGCGGTTTCGGAGAAAGGGATGCAGGCGCACGCGAAAGCCCGGCTGCCGCGATACTATTTCGACTGGAGCGAGATGACGAAGCGGGCGCATCGAAGCTTCGTCGGCACGGTGCCCACCAGCCTGTTCTACGGCTTGCAGGAGAGTTTGCGGCTGATCGAGCTTGAAGGGCTTCCCGCCGTTCTCGCCCGGCACCACCGCCTGGGCGAAGCGACGCGCCGGGCTGTCCGCGCGTGGTCGGGCAACGCGGGGCCGCAGTTGTATTGCCTCGACCCCGCCCGTTTTTCCGACAGCGTCACCGCGGTCATGATGCCGGAGGGACACAACGCCGACGCGGTGCGCAGGACGGCGTTGGACCGCTACAACGTGTCCCTTGGCGGCGGGCTGGCGCGGTTGTCGGGGCATGTGCTGCGGATCGGCCATCTCGGCGACTTGAACGAGCCGATGATCCTGGGCACGCTCGGCGCGGTCGAGATGAGCTTGCGGGTCAACGACGTGCCGCATGCGAGAGGCGGCGTTGACGCGGCGATCGATTTCCTCGCCGCGGCTTGAGGCGCGCCGCCATGACTGATGGCGCCGGACAAATCCTGACGTGTGTTCCCAGATGGAACGAGACTTGTTGTCCGGGCGCAACGTGTTATGTCAGGGTCCAGTGCGCTGCCAATTCGATCGGGGTTGAATGATTCACTACCAACTGCGCTGTTCGGCTGATCATGGGTTTGACGGCTGGTTTCGGGATAGTTCGGCGTTCGAGGCACAGGCGAAAGCGGGGCTGGTCGCGTGTCCCGAGTGCGGCATTACGGCGGTCAACCGGGCATTGATGGCGCCGTCGGTTTCGCGCCGCGGGAGCGTGGTCGACCAGCAGGGCCAGCCGGCGACGCCGGAGCCGTCCGTCGTCGTGCGGAACGGTGCAGGGGCGATGCCGGCCAAGCTGATGGGGATGCTGCAGAAGATCCGCGCCGAGGTTGAGAAGACCTGCGAGCACGTCGGTGCCCGGTTCGCGGACGAGGCGCGTGCCATTCACCGAGGGGAAACGCCGCCGCGCAGCATCTACGGCGAGAGCACGCCCGAACAGGCTGAGGCTTTGGCCGAGGACGGGATCGAGGTCGCGCGGATTCCCTGGGTCCCTCGCGCCGACGGCTAGTGTCCGGGTTAAAAAGTTCGTCGTGTTGAAATCGCGTGCTTCGGGACATTAGCCTTTTGTTTTCGTGGCCTGCTTATCCCAGAAGTTCGAAAGCGAACTTCTGGGTCAAGACACCAGCCTGCAATCGCCCTGACTGGAAACAGCCAGGGCGTGAATTGCCAGAGCAGAGAAAGCTAGACCCGTATCGCCCTGACCACAGTCAGGGCGATACGGGTCTAAGCATCATTCCGCGGGACGGTTCGCCGTCACGACGCGGAGAGTGATGCGTCTTTAAAGGCGCCTAAGCAGACATCCGTGGCACAAGCCGCCAATGTCTGCTTAGGCCCGCCGTTCCAGCATGGCGATGTAATTCACCCCGAGGTCCTGACTCGCGAACCAGCGGTTGCCGAGAGGATTGAACGACAGGCCGGACCGGGCCTTGAGCGCCAGGTTGGCTTGCTTGCCTTTAAGCGCCAATTCGTTCGGCGTGATAAACTGGCTCCACTGATGCGTGCCGACCGGGAGCAGCCGGGCGATGTATTCGGCGCCGAGCTTCGCAATAACCCATGACCGTGCCGTCCGATTCAAGGTCGAGATGAACAGCAGGCCCGCGGGTTGCAGCAAGCGCGACAAGGTTTGCAGGAACGCCGCGGGATCGGCAACGTGCTCGATCACCTCGAGCGCGGTGACGACCGGGACGCGCACCCCCTCTCGGGCGAGGTCTTCGGCGGCGCCGATCCGGTATTCCAGGCTTAGCCCGGCCCCGCCGGCGTGCGCCCGCGCCGCGCCGATGGTCTCGGGCGCCGCATCTGTCCCGAGGACGTCGTAACCCATCCGAGCCAAGGCTTCGGCGGCCAAGCCGGCGCCGCAGCCGACATCCAGGAGCCGTCCCCGGCCGCCTTGAAGCGCGGTTACTCGGGCGTCGATCCAGGCGACTCGGAGCGGGTTCATTTTATGGAGCATGCTCATCGGCCCGGCGGGGTCCCACCAGGTTGCCGCCATGCGATCGAAATGCGCGATCTCGTTCGGACGCACCGAGTCCGACTGTTGCATTTGAGCCAACTTGTTGCCCGTCTCACTCATCGCCGGTATGTGAGCCGGGGCTGGGCTTGCCGCAACCGGGTCAGAGATGAGGCGACTGGCCAGACAGGAGATCGAGGCCGCGCATGGCACGTATCGTGATGAAATTCGGCGGCACGTCGGTGGCGGACCTCGAGCGCATTCGCAACGTGGCGGGGCGGGTGTTGCGGGAACTCGAGGCCGGGCATCGCGTGGCCGTCGTGGTTTCCGCGATGTCAGGGGTCACCAACCAGCTTGTTGCCTGGTGCCAGGCGCTCAGCCCGCTGCACGACGCGCGCGAGTACGACTCGGTCGTTGCTACCGGCGAGCAGGTCACGAGCGGGTTGCTCGCCATCGCCCTGCAGTCGCTCGGGGTTGACAGCCGGTCGTGGTCCGGCTGGCAGATCCCGCTGCGCACCGACGCGGCGCATGGGCGGGCGCGGATCGAGGGGGTTGAGGGCGAGGCGCTGATCGGCGCGATGGAGGCGGGGCAGGTGCCGGTGGTTGCCGGGTTCCAGGGGGTCGCGCCGGGCAACCGGGTCAGCACGCTGGGCCGCGGCGGCTCCGACACGTCCGCCGTGGCGCTTGCCGCGGCAATCAGGGCTGACCGCTGCGACATCTACACCGACGTCGACGGAGTGTACACAACTGACCCACGGATCACCGATCGCGCGCGCAAGCTGGACAAGATCAGCTACGAGGAGATGTTGGAACTGGCGTCGGTGGGCGCCAAGGTGCTGCAGACCCGCAGCGTCGAGTTGGCGATGAAGGAGCGCGTGCGGGTGCAGGTGCTCAGCAGCTTCGAGGACAGGCCAGGGACCCTGGTGGTGGATGAGGATGAGATCGTGGAGCAAGCCGTCGTATCGGGCATCGCCTATTCGCGCGACGAGGCGAAGATCACGCTGCGGCACGTGCCGGACCGGCCGGGCGTGGCGGCGGCGATTTTCGGCCCCTTGAGCGCGGCCAGCGTCAACGTCGACATGATCGTGCAGAACGTGTCCGCGGAGGGGACGACGGACATGACGTTCACGGTGGGCCGGGCCGACCTCGCGCGCGCGCAATCGATCCTGGACGCGAACCAGGAGACGATCGGCTCCAACACGCTGCTGACCGACTCGAACGTGGCCAAGATCAGCGTGGTGGGCATGGGAATGCGGAGCCACGCCGGGGTGGCGAGCACGATGTTCGCGACGTTGGCGAGCAAGGGCATCAATATCCAGGTAATCTCGACGAGCGAGATCAAGGTCAGCATCCTGATCGGGGCGGAATACACGGAACTGGCGGTGCGGGCGCTGCACACCGCGTATGGCCTCGACGGTGCCTGACGACCTCGCGCTGGTCCGCGGCGGCGCCGACCGGCTCGGGCGGTCGTGGTCGCGCGGCGCGGCGTTCCTCGGCGCCCGTTACGCCATCATGGGCGGGGCGATGAGCTGGCTGAGCGAGCGGCGCCTGGTGTCGGCGATCAGCAACGCTGGGGGGTTCGGGGTGATCGCCTGCGGCTCAATGGGTCCGGCGGCGCTGGCGGCGGAGATCAGGGCCACGCAGTCGCTGACCCGGGCGCCGTTCGGGGTAAACCTGATCACCATGCATCCCGAGCTCGATGCGCTGATCGACGTCTGCCTGGAGGCGCGGGTCGGGCATGTCGTGCTCGCCGGCGGCGTGCCGAAGGGTGCGGCGATGCGGCGGGCGAAGGATGGGGGGGCGCGGGTGATCTGCTTCGCGCCGTCGCTCGGCCTGGCGCAGCGGCTGGTGCGGAGCGGGGCGGACGCGCTGGTGATCGAGGGGTCGGAGGCTGGCGGGCACATCGGCCCGGTGTCGTTGAACGTGCTGGCGCAGGAGATCCTGCCGCATGTCCACGAGGCGCCGGTGTTCGTCGCGGGCGGGATCGGGCGGGGCGAGGCGATCGCCGCCTTTCTGCGCATGGGGGCGGCCGGGGCGCAGCTTGGGACGCGGTTCGCCGCCGCGGCCGAGAGCGTGGCGCACCCGAACTTCAAGCACGCGTTCATTCATGCCCGGGCGCGGGATGCGCTGCCGAGCGTCCAGCTTGACCCGGCTTTCCCGGTGATACCCGTGCGCGCCTTGGCCAACGCGGCATCGGCGCGCTTCGTGCAGCACCAGGCGGCGATGATGCGCAAGGTGGCGGCGGGCGAGCTCAGCCGGGAGCAGGCGCAACTCGGCATCGAGCATTTCTGGGCGGGGGCGCTGCGCCGGGCGGTGATCGAGGGCGACGTGGAGAACGGCTCGGTGATGGCCGGGCAGTCGGTCGGGATGGTGACGGCGGAGCAGCCGGCGGGCGAGATCATCGGGGAACTCGTTTCGCAAGCGCGGGCGGCTTTGGAGGGCCATTAGGCCGTTCAACGAGCGGCTTGCGCCTTGCTTCGGCGATGCCCCGCCATGATTGTGGACCGTGTCGATGCGAGAGGGAGCAGAATGCCGGTCATGCGGTTCGTGCCATGATATCGCCCTGCTTCGGGCTGATGGCTGACTGATGGCCGCTGCCAGTCAACTGCTCATCCGTCTTCGCGCGCTCATGGCCGGCGGGGCTTCCGACATGCGCGATTTGATGCAGAGCCTGACTGCGCTGGTCGCGGACGAGATCGGGGCCGAAGCGTGCACCGTCTATGCCATGCGGCCGGGCGACTTGCTGGAGCTTGCCGCCACGTTCGGGCTGAACCCGGAGGCTATCGGGCGGACGCGGCTGCGGGTGGGCGAGGGGATCGTCGGCATCACCGCCGCGACCGGACTGATCCAGAACCTGCCGGACGCGCAGAACCATCCGGGGTTCGCTTACCGCCTGGAGACCGGCGAGGACCCCTATGCCTCGTTGCTGTCCATACCGGTGCGCCGGGCCGGGCGGACGCTCGGAGTGCTGGCGGTGCAGAACCGGGCGCCGCGGCTGTATTCCGACGACGAGTGCGACGTGCTGGAAACGGTGGCGATGCTGCTGGCGGAGGTACTGGCCGGGGGCGTTGCGTCCGACGGGGCGGAGCAGGGGTTCGGCGCCGCCCTGCCGCGGCGGTTCAGCGCCAGCCCGATCGCGCCCGGGATCGCGATCGGCCCGGTGGCGCTCGCGGGACTCGGCGCGCCGTTGCGCCGCTTGCTGGCCGACGACCCGGATGCCGAGCTGGAGCGGTTTGCCGCGGCGGGCGCGGCCATGCGGCAGTCGCTCGAGGATCTGATCGACACCAGCCTGCCGGACGGCGAGGGCGCGCGGGCCGTGCTGGAGGCGACGCGGCTGGTGTCGCGCGACGGCAGCTGGATGGCGCGGGTGCGCGAGGCAATCGCGGGCGGGCTGACGGCGGAGGCCGCGGTCTACCGGGTCAACAACGAGGTGCGCGACCGGATGCGGCGGATGGCCGATCCGTATATCCGCGAGCGGCTGGCCGATCTGGAAGACCTCGCGAGCCGGCTGCTGACTGCGTTGGGCGCCGGCAAGACCGACGCGCCGCCGCCGAACGGCAGCATCCTCATCACCCGCAGGCTCGGGCCGGCGCAGTTGCTGGAGTGGCACGCCCGCGGCATCGCCGGCGTGCTGATCGAGGAGGGCAGCACGGGCGGGCACGCGGCGATCCTGGCCCGGGCGCTCGGCCTGCCGGCCGTCGGCAGCGCCCGCGGGGTGATGGACTCGGCGGAAGGCGGCGACATGGCTGTTTTGGACGCCGATGAGGGGCAGGTGATCATCCGGCCCGACGACGAGGTGCAGGCCGCCTATCACCGCGCGTTGGACGTGCGCGCGGCGGCGGAGGCCGGGTATGCGGCGCAGCGCCACCGCCCGTCGCGCAGCCGGAACGGCGAGCCGCTGCAGTTCATGCTCAACGTCGGGCTGGCGCTGGAAATGGAGCAGCTTGAGGCGACCGGGGCGGCCGGCATCGGCCTGTTCCGCACCGAGATCGCCATGCTGGCCCACGGCAGCGTGGCCGATCTGGCGGATCAGACGGCGATCTATGCCCGGGTGCTCGATGCCGCGGGCGACCGTCCGGTTCATTTCCGCACGCTCGACCTCGGCGGCGACAAGCTGCTGCCGGGCGCGGCGCGGCAGGCGGAGGAGAACCCGGCGATGGGCTGGCGCTCGCTGCGCATCGGGCTTGACCGCCCGGCGCTGCTCCGGCGGCAGTTGCGGGCCTTGCTGCTGGCGGCCGGCGGGCGGCCGCTCAGCGTGATGTTCCCGATGGTGGCGACGGTCGCCGAGTTCCGCGCGGCCCGGCATCTGCTGCTTGCCGAGGCGGCGCGGGTGCGGCCCGGTTCGGCGCGGCTGCAGGTCGGCAGCATGATCGAGGTGCCCTCTCTGCTGTATCAGCTCCCGGCGCTGATGGCGGAGGCGGATTTCGTGTCGATCGGCTCGAACGACCTGATGCAGTTCCTGTTCGCCGCCGACCGCGGGACGCCCTCGCTTGCCAACCGTTACGACCTGTTGAGCGGCCCGGCGCTCGATGCGATCGCGGCCGTGCAGCAGGCGGCGGAAACGGCCGGGGTCGCGGTCTCGGTTTGCGGGGAGCACGCCTCGCGGCCGCTGGAGGCGCTCGCCCTGGCCGCCATCGGCGTCATGTCGCTGTCGATGTCGGCGGGGAGCCTGCTGCGGCAGAAGGCGATGTTCGCCCGGGCGGATCTCTCTGAGCTGCGCGGGCTGCTCGGGGCGTTGCGGCGGCATGACCACGGCGCGGACAGCCTGCGCGATCCGATCGCGGCCTGGGCGCGCGAGCATGGGCTGATCGGTACATAGGCCACACAACCTGAAGTCGAGTCTTAGGCCCCTGTTGTCAAGTTCAGACAAACAACGTTACAAGGGCGGACCGTTGAAAGGTCCAGTGCATTGCAGAGCCGCAGGCCCCGCTTCCAGCAAGCATCGGAGATGATGTCCGCCGTTGAGCCGGGCGGCGCGCTGGGCGGCGCGCCCGCGCTCGGCGCTTTCCGGGTGGGGGCGGAGCTGCGCGCGGCCCGGCTTCGGCTGGGGTGGGGCCTGCCCGAGATTGCAGACGCTTTGCGAATCCGGCTGCTCTATCTGGAGGGCATCGAGGCGGGACGCCTTGCCGACTTGCCGGGCAATGCCTACGCGCTCGGCTACCTTCGGATCTATGCGAAGGCGTTGGGACTCGATCCTGGGGAGGTCGCGCGGCGGTTCCGTGCCGAGGCGCAGGAGGTGGACCGGCGGCCGGACCTGACGTTCCCCGCGCCGGTGCCGCAGCGCGGGGCGCCGACGGGCGCGGTAGTGCTGCTTGGGGCGCTGATTACCGCGATCAGTTACGCGGCTTGGTTCGGCTATTACGATGTGCCGGGGGCGCAGCAGCGTGAGACGCCGCCAGTTCCGGCGCGTTTTGCTGAACCGCCTCGACCGTCTTCGCCCTCCGGTCCTGCCCCTGACAGCTTGGCGTCTCAATCGGCGCCGGATCAGGCGGCGCTGCCGGCTGCGATGCCGTCCGATCCCGCCGAGGCCGAGGTGGTTGCGGATGCGGCGGATGCCTCGCCGCCTGGCGGTCAGACGCTGCTCCGCTTCACTGCGGCCTCGTGGGTGCAGGTGCGGCAGAAGCAGGGGCCGGTGCTGGTCAGCCGCGTCATGCGGCCCGGGGAGACCTGGCCTGTGCCGCCGGACGGGCCGTTGCTGCTCACGACCGGCAATGCGGGCGGGACGGAGATCGTCGTGGACGGCGTGGCGCAGCCGCCGCTTGGGCCTCCGGGCGCGGTGAAGCGGGACATCCCGATCGGCGCCGCCTCGCCGTCGCAGTAGAACGCGCCGCCTCGATCGGCCTGGCCGGGCATTTGCCGCGCCCTGGCTGTTCCAGTCGGGGCGATTGCGGGCTATATGCGGAGGGCAATTCGGAAAGCAGGTGCATGAGCTACCGTCCCTATCAGCAGATCGACCGTCGCCGCTCGCGCCAGATCCATGTCGGTCCGGTGCCGGTCGGCGGCGACGCGCCGATCACGGTGCAGACGATGACCAACACGCTGACGACCGACGTTCCGGCGACGATCGCGCAGATCAAGCGGGCGGAGGAGGCGGGCGTCGATATCGTGCGGGTGTCGTGCCCGGACCAGGACAGCGCGCTGGCGTTGAAGCAGATCGTGCCGGCGGTCGGGGTGCCGGTCGTGGCGGACATCCATTTCCATTACCGCCGGGCGATCGAGGCGGCGCAGAGCGGGGCGGCTTGCTTGCGCATCAATCCGGGGAATATCGGCAGCCCGGAGCGAGTGCGCGAGGTGGTGAAGGCGGCGCGCGATCACGGGTGCTCGATGCGGATCGGGGTGAACGCCGGGTCGCTGGAGCGGCACTTGCTGGAGAAGTATGGCGAGCCGAACCCGGAGGCGCTGGTGGAGAGCGCGCTCGAGCATGCCAAGATTTTGCAGGACCATGATTTCCACGAGTTCAAGATCAGCGTAAAGGCGAGCGACGTGTTCATGGCGGTGGCTGCCTACCAGCAGTTGGCCGAGCAGTGCGACCACCCTCTGCATATCGGCATCACCGAGGCGGGGACGAAGCGGGCGGGGACGGTGAAGTCCTCGATCGGGCTCGGCAGCCTGCTGTGGGCCGGGGTCGGGGATACGCTGCGGGTGTCGCTGTCGGCGGAGCCCGAGGAGGAGGTGCTTGTCGGGTGGGACATCCTGAAATCGCTCGGGCTGCGGCACCGGGGGGTGAAGATCGTCTCCTGCCCGTCGTGCGCGCGGCAGGGCTTCAACGTGATCGACACGGTGGCGCAGCTTGAAGACCGGCTGGCGCACATCAAGACGCCGATCACGCTGAGCATCATCGGCTGCGTGGTGAACGGCCCGGGCGAGGCGCTGATGACCGACATCGGCGTAACGGGCGGCGGGAACGGGCGGCACATGGTCTATGCGGCCGGCAAGACCGACCACACCATAGAGGGCGCCGGCATGATCGAGCGCATCGTCGATCTGGTGGAGCGCAGGGCGGAGGCGCTTGCCGCCGAGCAGGATGCGGTGAAAGTCGCGGCGGAGTAGCGTTGGCAGACCTGCAACCGGTCCGCGGCACGCGGGACCTGATCGGCGAGGAGCAGCGGCGGCACGCCTGTGTCATCGACACGGCCCGGCGCGTCGCCGGCCTGTATGGGCATGAGGAATGGGCGACGCCGGTGTTCGAGAATACGCGGGTGTTCGCCCGCACCCTGGGCGAGACCTCGGACGTGGTGACGAAGGAGATGTATACGTTCGAGGACCGTGGCGGGGACAGCGTCACGCTGCGGCCGGAGAACACGGCGGGGATTTGCCGGGCGCTGGTCACGAACGGGCTGACGCAGTCGCTGCCGCAGAAGGTGTTCTATGCTGGGCCGATGTTCCGCTACGAGCGGCCGCAGAAGGGGCGGTATCGGCAGTTCCATCAGATCGGGGCGGAGCTGATCGGGCCTGCGGAGCCGTTGGCGGATGCGGAGGTGATCGCGATGGGCTGGGCGATCCTGCGCGACCTTGGCCTGGCGGAAACCGTCGAGCTGCAGGTCAACACGCTGGGGGACGCCGAGAGCCGGGCCGCTTACCGGGCAGCGCTGGTTGATTACTTTACGGCGCGGCAGGATGCCCTGTCGGCTGAAAGCCGGGAGCGGCTGTCGCGCAACCCGCTTCGCATCCTGGACAGCAAGGATGCGGGCGATCGGACGTTGGTCGCGGGTGCCCCGGTGATCGGGCCGTCGCTGACGTTGCGCGCGGCAACGTTCTGGGACGGGCTGCGCCGAGGCTTGGAACAGTTCGGCGTGCCGTTCGTGGAAAATCCGCGGATCGTGCGTGGCCTCGACTACTACAATCATACCGCGTTCGAGTTCGTGACCACGGAGCTTGGCGCGCAAGGCACGGTCATGGCAGGCGGCCGCTACGACGGGCTGGTGCAGCAGATGGGCGGCCCGAGCGTGCCTGCCGTCGGGTGGGCGGCGGGCATTGAACGCTTGGCGATGTTGCCGATGACGCTTCCTGCCAAGGCGGCGCCGGTGGTCGTCGTGCCGATGGGCGACGGCGAGGAGACGTACGCGATTGAGATTCTGCAGCGCATCCGGTCCGGCGAGGTGCGGGCCGAGATCGGTTACCGGGGCAATATCAAGCGTCGCCTGGAGCGTGCGAACCGCGTCGGCGCCGAAACGGCGGTGATCATCGGCAGCGCGGAGCGTGAACGAAACACGGTGCAGGTGAAGAACCTGCAAACGGGCGAGCAGACGGAGGTGCAGGCCCGGGAGTTGTTGCTGCACCTGGCTCCTGGCGCGACGCAGGCGGCAGCAAGCGTCGCGCCACCCGCGGTAGGGGGGGGCAGGCCTTCAGGAGCGGACCCCTGAATGAGGGATTCGCTTGACTACAAGCTCGACCGCATCGTCGGCCGGGCGGCGGAACTCCGCAGCCTGCTGAGCGAAGGGGGCGGGGACGGGTATGCCAAGCTGAGCAAGGAGCTGAGCGACCTCGACCCGATCGTCGAGCGGATCGGCGACCTGCGCGCGGCCGAGCAGGCGTCGAGCGATGCCGAGCAGCTTCTGTCCGATCCCGAGATGCGGGCGCTGGCGGAGGCCGAGTTGTTCGAGCTCAAGGAGCGGCTGCCGGCTTTGCGGCATGAGATCCGGCTGGCCTTGCTGCCGCAGGACGAGGCGGACGCAAGGAGCGCCATCCTGGAGGTGCGGCCCGCGGCGGGCGGGGACGAGGCCGGGCTGTTCGCCGCCGAGTTGTTCGGCATGTATCAGAAATACGCGGCGCAGAAGGGGTGGCGCACCGAGGTGCTGGAGTATGCCGACACCGGGCTGGGGGGCATCAAGGAGGCCGTGGCGGAGATCACGGGGCGCAACGTGTTCGCCCGGTTCAAGTATGAGTCCGGCGTGCACCGGGTGCAGCGCGTGCCGGCCACGGAAAGCCAGGGGCGCATCCATACCTCGACGGTGACGGTGGCCGTGCTGCCCGAGGCGGAGGAGTTCGACGTCGAGGTCAACGACGCCGACCTGCGGATCGACGTTTATCGCGCGTCCGGCGCTGGCGGGCAGCACGTGAACAAGACGGAGAGCGCGGTGCGGATCACGCATCTCCCGAGCGGGGTGGTGGTCGCGATGCAGGAGGAGCGGAGCCAGCATAAGAACCGCGCCAAGGCGATGAAGATCCTGCGGTCCAAGCTGTATGACGCGCAGCGGAGCAGCCTCGATGCCACGCGCGCCGCGGATCGGCGCAGTCAGGTGGGCACCGGGGACCGTAGCGAGCGCATCCGCACCTATAACTTCCCGCAAGGCCGGGTCAGCGACCACCGCATCGGGCTGACGCTGCACAGCATCGACCGCATCATGGAAGGCGACCTCGACGAGATCGTCGACCGGCTGACGGCGGAGGACCAGGCGGCGAGGCTGGCGGCGCAGGAGTGACGATGCGTTGCTGGTGACGGCGGGTGCGGCGCTTCGCGACGCCGCGGCCCGCCTGGCCGCGGCCGGCATTGACAACCCGGCGCTCGACGCGCGGCTGTTGCTGGCGTTCGCCACCGGGCTTGACCAGGCCGCGCTGATCAGCGGCCGGGCGAGGCTAATCGAGGCAGGCGAATTCGATGCCCTGGTTGCGCGGCGCGTTGCCCGGGAGCCGTTGGCGTTCATCATGGGGCGCCAGGGGTTCTGGAGTCTTGATCTCGACGTGTCCGACGCGACGCTGATCCCGCGTCCTGATTCTGAAACGCTGATCGACGCCGCCATCGCGGCTTTCCCCGAGCGCGGCCGCGTTCTGCGCGTGCTTGACCTCGGCACGGGCACGGGGTGCCTGTTGCTCGCAGCACTCAGCGAGTTTCCTGCGGCGTGGGGGCTTGGGATCGACCGGGCATGGGATGCGGCCGCGCTGGCCCGGCGCAATGCGGCCAGGCTCGGGTTCGACGCGCGCGCCAGTTTTGCCGTTGGCGACTGGGCGGGGGCGGTCGAGGGGCGGTTCGACCTGGTGTTAAGCAATCCGCCCTATATTCCCGCCGACGAGGTGCCCCGGCTGATGCCCGAGGTGTCTCGGTTCGAGCCGCGCGGGGCGCTGGATGGCGGCCCTGACGGGCTCGATTGCTACCGGGCGTTGCTAGGCGGGCTGCGCCGGGTTGTCGCGCCCGGCGGCGTGGCGATCGTCGAAGTCGGGGCAGGGCAGGCGGAGCCTGTTGGCGGTTTGGCCCGGCCGGCTGGGTTCACGCCGACATTTCGCAACGATTTGAGCGGCGTCGCACGTGCGGTCGTGCTGCATGGAGGGGTTGGCAGCAGGGTTGCAGGCGATTAGTTATGACTCTGCTTGCTGGGGTTTCAGGGTCATCCCTGTTCCCGTGATGTCCGATAGGACACCGGAGAGACATTCGGTTTTCGGAATGGCGCGCAGTCAATCGCCAACGGACGGCCTAGAGCAGCGGCAGACGCCAACGCGACATCCTGATGGGAAGTTTTGAGAGTGCCCCAATGAGCATCATTCAATGAGCATGAACATGAAGCGTATGCGTGGACGCAACCATCGCGGCGGCAGCGGCGGCGGTCCGATCCGTCATCAGAGCGGCACGACGCCGATGAACCGCAACCACGTCTTCGACAGCAACGGGCCGGATTTGCGGGTTCGCGGCACGTCACAGCAACTGTTCGAGAAATATTTGCAGCTCGGGCGTGACGCGACGAGCAGCGGCGACCGGGTGATGGCGGAGAGTTATTTCCAGTATGCCGAGCACTATTTCCGCATCCTGAACGCGATGAACCAGGCGGCGCAGCAGCAGGGGCAAGGGTCGCACAGCGGCCAGGGCTACCAGCGGCGGCAGGACCAGCAATACGGCGGCGAGACGCAAGAGGGTTCGGACGAGACCGAAGAGCCGAATGCGGAACAGCCGGGCGGGGAGACGCGGCCGATCGCGATCACGGCAGGGGCGCCGGAGAGCTGATTTGTTGAGGCCGTGCCGTCGATGAGAGATTTTCGGCATGACGGGCCCCAATTGATGCGTGGTCAACCGTTGCTGGAGCCGGCCGATGCGGCGCTACGGCCTTCGAAATGATTGGTGGGGCAAATTCATGGCCCGCTCCTTGGCCGCGAGGGTCATGCCGGCGTGACGACGGCTGACCACCGCCCGTTCGTTAAGGCGGCGCTGTTCCGAGTAGGCGTCTCATGCCGAAGCGGTTACGGGACAGAAATGAATCCGCGGCGCTGCAGCCTCTGGTCAAGGTTCGGCATATAATACCAGGCGCCCTGCGCATTGACCGTTCTCCGCTTCGGCCATCGTGAGTATTTTCGGCGTGACAAGCCTGGTAAACCGGTCATCGCACAAGGCCGTTGATATAAGCTCATATTTCTATCTATCTGGCCGCCGACGCTGATAACGAACGCGCCATGATCGGCAGCGCCGTCGGGTTGGACGTGACGTTCGCGGCGGCGTAGCCCACGCGCGGGCCGGCGTCGGGGCCGAGCGCGTGCGGCAGGCGGAGGGCTGAAACGCCGGACCAGGCGCCTGCGCTGCCCGGCACGGTCTTGCCGTCAATGGCGACTCGGCCCTGGCTGATCATCGCCGCCGGCCGCGTGCGGCTCGCGGACCTGGGCCGTGCGCGTGTTGACGTGGCGGCGCTGCCGCGGCCCGCTCGATGCGCCGGGTGACTTGCATGCGTATTCCGACGCAAAGCAGCCGGTGATTCCGACGCAAGCCAGCCAGTGATTCCGAGGCATTCCAGCCATCCCTGAGCAGGGAGTGGCGGCGCGGTTCGCGAGCAGTCGTTCACCGACGGCAGAGTTGTTCTCCAGTGATCTTGGGGAGCGCCATGCCAGGCCAGAGACTGCCGATGCGTCAAGTTCGAGAAGTATTACGGCTGCGACACGCGTGCGGCCACAGCGGCCACCAGATTGCGGCCATGACCGGGATCAGCCGCTACGGGGTTGCCGAGTATCTGCGGCGCGCTGCCGTGGTCGGGATCACGTGGACCTGCCTGGGCCGGTGCCGGCTGAGCTGGACGATGCGGCGCTGGAGCGCAAGCTGTTCAGCCCGCCGTTCGTGGCCGAGCCGTCGCGTGCGCAGCCGGACTGGCCGCATTGGCATGCCGAGCTACGCCGGCCGGGGGTGACCTTGCTGCTGGCTTGGGAGGAATACAGGACTGGGCAAACGGATGGGTATGGCTACAGCCGGTTTTGCGACCTGTATGCGGTTTGGCGGGGCCGCCTGTCGCCGACGATGCGCCAGACCCATCCGGCGGGTGAGCGTTTGTTCGTCGACGACGCCGGGCAGACGGTGACGGTGATCGACGGCGCCACTGGCGAGGCGCGGCAGGCGCAGATTTTCGTGGCGGCGCTGGGGGCGTCCAACTTCACCGATGCGGACGCGCGTTGGACGCAGTCGCTGCCGGACTGGCTTGGTTGCCACGTTGGAGCTTTTGCCCACATGGGCGGGGTAGCGCGGCAACTTGTCTGCGACAACCTGAAATCCGGCGTCACAGCCGCCAGCCGCTATGAGCCTGGCATCAGCCGCGCGTATCAGGACTTGGCCAGCCATTACGGCACGGCGGTGCTGCCGGCGCGGGTCCGGCGCCCGCGCGACAAGGCCATCGCGAAGCGATCCGTCCCGAAGGGCGGGATCGCCAAGGGCGATCCCGAGGGGTCGAGGTTGCCGTCCAGGTGGTGCAACGTTGGGTTCTCGCCCGGCTGCGGCATCGCCGGTTCTTTTCTTTGGCCGAGCTGAATGGCGCCATCCGCGAGCTGATTGCCGACCTGAACAACCGGCCGATGCGCCACCTGGGCACGAGCCGCCGGGCGCTGTTCGAGGCGATCGAGCGTGCGGCGCTGCTGCCGTTGCTGCCGCTGCCCATGGACCCGTATGCCTGCGCCGAATGGAAGCGCTGCCGCGCGGGGCTGGATGACCACGTCGACGTGCACGGGCATGTCTACT
Organism: Acetobacteraceae bacterium; assembly: GCA_965217935.1. Lineage (GTDB taxonomy): Bacteria > Pseudomonadota > Alphaproteobacteria > Acetobacterales > Acetobacteraceae > JBBROS01. Next base: position 4,262,189 of record OZ244581.1, read on the forward strand.
CGGCGCCGTATCGGCTGATGCGCGAGGTGATCGAGGCGCGCATCGCCGACCAGACGATCGAGCTGTTCCATCAGGGCAGCCGGATTGCCAGCCATGTGCGCAACCCGCGGCAGCACCGGCACACGACGACGTCCGAGCACATGCCGAGTGCGCACCGCCGCTTTGGCCGCATGGACGCCGACACGGCTGCTGCACGAGGCGGCGGCGGTCGGCCCGTCCACGCTGGCCCTGGTGGAGCGCATCCTGGCCGCCAAGCCGCATCCCGAGCAGGGCTTCCGCGCCTGCCTCGGCATCCTGCGCCTGGTCCGCAGCTATGGGCCCGAGCGGCTAGAGGCGGCCTGCCAGCGCGGCATGGACGGGACCCATCGCGCGAGCGCGATGGGAGCCCGGCATCGGCGCCAAGACCTACGGCTCGGTGCAGTCGATCCTGCGCAACGGCCTGGACCGGGCTCACCGCGCCGACCCCGTGCCGGACGAGCTGTCCGTCCAGCACGGCAACATCCGCGGCAGCGGCTACTACCATTGAGGAGAACGATGATGCTGACCCACCCCACCACGGACCGCCTGCGCGAACTCGGGCTTGCCGGCATGGCACGGGCGCTCGAAGAGCAGCGGCGACACGCCGATGCCGCCGACCTCGGCTTCGAGGACCGGCTGGCCATGCTGGTCGACCGCGAGGCGCTGGAGCGCGACAGCAAACGATTGGCCGCCCGGCTGCGCTTTGCCGGGCTGCGGCAACAGGCGACGCCGGAGGACCTCGACCAACGGGCCGCTCGCGGCCTTGATCGCGCCCTGTTCAAAATGCTGACCGGCGGCGAGTGGATCGAACGCCATCAGGATTTGCTCGTGACCGGTCCGACGGGCACCGGCAAGACGTGGCTGTCCTGCGCGCTCGGCCACCGTGCCTGCCGTGACAACCGGTCCGTGCTGTATCAGCGCGTGCCGCGGTTGCTGGAGGGGCTTGGCTTGGCCCGCGGCGACGGCCGCTACGGCCGCATGCTGAAGAACCTGGCACGGGTGCAATTACTGATCCTGGACGATCGGGCGATCACGCCGTTGACCGCTGAACAGCGCCGCGATCTGATGGAGATCGTCGATGACCGGCATGACCGTGCGTCCACCATCGTCACAAGCCAGGCGCCGGTGGAACTTTGGCACGAGCATATCGGCAATCCCACCATCGCCGACGCGGTGCTGCACCGGCTCGTGCATGGGGCACATCGGATTGAGTTGAAAGGAGAGAGCATGCGCAAGCTTCGTGCACCCAAAACCAGGCTTGACGAAGCAGCTATTCAGTAGCCCAAATCATCCGCTCGCGACCCGCGCCGTGACCCGGCTGGCATCCTCGGAATGCCCGGCTGGCTTCGATCGGAATCGATGGCTGCGATCGTCGGAATATGCAACTTGCAGGGTGGGGTGGCCGATAGTTAGCGTGGCCGGTGCAGGAAAACCAAGGTCTCCCGCCTTCATGCGCGGCGGGACTTCGGCCGGGCTGCGGCTGGGGCAGTCGGAGGCGTCAGGAATTGGCCGCGTCCATGAGTTGGCGCAACGCCTCGGGGACGTTGCTTCTGCCGCAGCCGTTGCGGCCGACGATGCCGGTCAGGCCCGGCAGGGCGGCGATGGCGGCCGGATCAGCGAAGCTCCTGAAGCCGGTGATGGCGAAGCGGGCGCCCGTCGGCTTGCTCAGGCCTGGGCGGCGTCCACGTTCTTCTGGAACTCGGGGTAGGCGATGGCGCCGGCGACGACCGTCTTGTTGAAGACGAAGCTGGGGGTGCTGGTGATGCCGAGGGTCTTCTCAGCCTCGTCCTGCTCCTTCAGAATCGCCTGCTTGAGGGCGTCGTTGCCGATCGCCTGATCGAACTGCCCGCGCGGCATCCCGGCGAGGGCGGCGTACTTGGCCAGCTCGTCGGTGTTGTTGACGCCGCGGGCGAAGGCCCAGCGGTCCTGCGAGGCGAGCAGGGTGGCGATGAAGGGCTCGTAACGGTCCTCGGGCAGGGCGCGGGCGACCATGGAGGCCATCAGCGCCACTTGGTCGAGCGGATAGGCCCGCCAAACGTAGCGGATCTTGCCGGTGTCGATCAGCCCGGCCTTGACCTTAGGGAAGGTGACCTTGGCGAACTCGGCGCAGTGCGGGCAGGTGAGGCTGAACCATTCCTGGACGGTGACGCGGGCGTCGGCCGGGCCCATAGCGCGTTCCGGGATGGCGGAGCCTGCGGGTTGCGCGCGGGCGGCGAAGGGGAGGAGGGCGAAGGCAGCCAGGGCGGCGCGGCGCGGGAGGGTCATTGCGAATTCTCTGGAATAAGGATGTCGCGGACTTATGCCCTGTGTTTGACCCTTGACGTCAAGCGTCTTGTCGCGGGCACAGTTGTCTCGCAGTTTGGACGCATGAGTGACGAGAGCGTGCCTGCCGCCGCGCCGTTGTTGCGCTGGTATGACCGGCGCCGGCGGGCGATGCCGTGGCGGGCGCTGCCGGGGGAGGCGGCGGACCCTTACCGCGTCTGGCTGAGCGAGGTGATGCTGCAACAGACGACGGTGGCGGCGGTGATCCCGTATTTCGAGCGGTTCCTGGCGCGGTTCCCGACGGTGGAGGCGCTGGCGGCGGCGCCTTCGGAGGCGGTGATGGAGGCCTGGGCGGGGCTTGGCTACTACGCCCGGGCGCGGAACCTGCACGCGTGCGCCCGGGCGGTTGCGGCGTGCGGCGGGTTTCCCTCGGACGTGGCCGGGCTACGGGCGTTGCCGGGGATCGGGGCTTATACCGCGGCGGCGGTGGCGAGCATCGCGTTCGGGCAGCCCGCGGTGCCGGTGGACGGGAACGTGGAGCGGGTGATGGCGCGGGTGTTCGCCATCGCCGAGCCGGGGCCGGGGGGCAAGCGGGCGGTCGCCGCCGCCGCGGCGCGGGTGGGGGCGGACGCGGACGCGAGGCGGCGGGCGGCGGATTTCACTCAGGCGCTGTTCGATCTCGGGGCGACGGTTTGCACGCCGCGGGCGCCTCGGTGCGAGGCCTGCCCGTGGCGGGGGGACTGCCGGGCATTCGCCGAGGGGGCGGCGGAGCGGTTCCCGGCCAAGGCGCCGCGGCGGGCGCGGCCGGTGCGCTTCGGAGCTTGCTTCTGGCTGACGGACGCGGCGGGGGCGGCGCTGCTGCGGCGGCGTCCGGCGAAGGGATTGCTGGGGGGGCTGCTGGAATTGCCCGGCACGGCATGGCGCGAGGCGGCCTGGAGCGACGCGGAGGCGGTCGGGGCTGCGCCGCAGGGCGGGGACTGGCGGGCGGCGGGGATGGTCTCGCACGGGTTCACGCATTTCGAGCTGACGCTGAAGGTGTTCGTCTTGCGAGTGGGGCGGATCGAGGCGGAGGGAATCGTGGTCGCGGCGGCGGCGGTGGACGGGGCGGCATTGCCGACGCTGATGCGGCGGTGCGTGGGGGTGGCGCGGAATTTTGCGGAAAACGTCGATTTGGCGTCGGGTTATTCATTCCGCGTTAATACTGACGAGGCATAGTCCCTTCACGCCTGCAAAACGGGGGCCTTTCTTCGAATATCTTAGTAATAGGTAAGACACCATGGCCGTAACTTCTGTACACACCAACATCGGCGCCCAGATTGCCCTTCAGTCTTTGAACCAGACTTCAAGTGAAGTGCAAGCGACGCAGAAGCGGATCAGCACGGGCTACCGTGTTGCCGACGCGACTGACGACGGTGCGGCGTTCGCCGTCGCCCAGCGGGTTCGCTCCGACGTGAGCGCGCTGACGACGGCGAACCAGCAGCTTGGCGCCGCCCAGGGCTTGGTCAAGGTCACGAACGACGCGCTGACCACCATCAGCAAGGAGTTCTCGGATAATGCCAAGTCGCTGCTGACCAACATCGCTTCCGGCAGCATCACCGCTGATCAGCGTAGCAAGTACGTTGAGGACTACAAGGCGTTGGTGACGCGGGTGGCGAATGACGTTGATGGCGCAACGTATGCCGGCCAGACATTGCTCGACAACTCCGGCGACAAGAGCGTGATCAACAACGAGAGCGGCGCCACCAGCGTGGTTCACTCTTCGGATCAGTCCGGTCTGGCCGACAAGCTCGCTGGCTTGATCGGCTTGTCATACACTTCCGGTGCCGGTGTCACGGATCCGGGATACACCGCAGCTTCGGCGGGTCCGCCGGCGGTTCCAGCATCGACGAGCACCGACTTCAAGGCGAATGCATCCACTGCGCTTTCGGATACGAGCGGAGACGATGCTGTCTCGTTCACCGCCTTGCAGAACACCGTCAACACTGCCGTTGCTCAAACGGCTGGCGATTACAACTTCTTGGCCGCTACGCAAACGGCCAACAGCAAGAAGATCGACAGCCTGAACGCCGGCATCGGCGCGTTGGTGGACGCGGACTTGAGCAAGGAGTCGGCCAACCTGCAGGCCCTGCAGATCCGGCAGCAGCTTGGCACCCAGGCGCTCGGCCTGGCCAACCAGGCGCCGCAGTCCCTGCTCAGCCTGTTCCGTTAACTTTAAGCGCCGGCGGGCAGGCGTCCGCCGGCGTCCCTTTTCCCCAAAACCTCACGTCATAGGGACATCCATGTCGAACCTGGTTCTAGAGCTGCGGCAAGGGGAGGTGATGGTCATCAACGGCGCGCCGATCCGCTTCCGCACCAAGTCGCGCATCGAGCTGACCGCCCACGCCCGCTTCCTGTTCGGCAAGCAGATCATGCCGCCCGCCGAGGCCGACACCCCGGCGCGGCGCATCTACTACGCGCTGCAATCCGCCTACATCGGCGCCGACGACGAGCGCCCGAAGGCCCTGGCCACGGCGCGCGAGCTGTGCGAGCGCTTCAAGGACGCGACCACCTCCGCGCTGGCCCGCGACATCCTGGACCGCGCCGTCGCCCACGCGGAAGCCGACGAGTGTTATGCCGCGCTCAAGCTCGCGCGCCGCATCATCCGGCATGAGGACGCCTCGATGGGCCGGGACATGCCGGCCTCCAGCGGCCCCGGGGCGGCACAATGCGCGGTCTAGCGGCCGCGCGCGCCTACCAGCAGTCCTCCGGCCACCGCAACCTGCGGGACCAGGAGGCGGACATCTTCCATCGCGTCAACGCCGGGCTGCGCGCCGTTCAAGGCGGGGGCGGGACCGGCGCCACCCAGGCGCTGGCCGACAACGGGCGGCTGTGGACGACGCTGATGGACCTGATGCGCGACCCGGCCAATCCGCTGGTGCCGACGCTGAAGGCGATGATCATCTCCGTCGGCCTGACGGTGCAGCGGGAATTGTCCAAGGACGCGCCCGATTTCGGCTTCCTGATCGGGGTGAACGAGAACCTGGCGGCGGGGCTGTCCGCGCGCTGAGGGCAGCGCCGGCGAAAAGCGCGGCAGCACGCTGGCACTGCCCGGCAAAACAAGGTTGCAGCCGGGAAGGCTCGTCAGGTCGGCCGCCAATCGTGCCGGGTCGCGAGCCAGCCCCGGATCGTGAGCAACGTCGCCGGGTCGCCGGCGATCCGGCTCATGCAACTGGCGGCGTCGGCGGGCGCGACCAGTTCCGCCCCCTGCTGGGCCGCTTCCTGCATGACCTGGGCGTCGTCGAGCGTCGAGCGGCAGGCCTTGCGCCAGAGGGCGACCGACGGCGCCGGGGTCAATTGCGGCAGCATCAGCCCGGCGCCCATCTGCACCGCCAGCGTGGACGCCCGGATGGCGGCGCGCATCTCAGGGCTGCCCCGGTTGGCGACGAGGTCGTAGAGGGTCGGCGTCGAGGGCAGCAACGGATCGCGGACCGGCTCGGCATCGGCGCCGAGGCTGCCGAGCGTGAGCGCCGGCTGGAACCCGGCCGCCTGCGCGCGGGCGAGCGCCTGCTGGATGCCGGGGCCTTGCAGCAGGACGGCATCGGCCTCCCGCGGCGGGCTCGGGATCGCTTGCAGGCCCACCTGGTCCAGGGCCAGGAAGATCGGCAGCTCCGGGCCGGCCACGTTCGCCGCCGCGATCCGCAGCGTGCCCGCGGACGACAAGGGCCGCCGGCTGACGAGGACGGATGACCCCGCCGTCGCCCACAGCGCCATCCAGCGCGCCGGATCGAATTTCGCCCGGACCTCGCCCGCCAGCCAGGACAGCATTGCCGAGCCCGGCAGCAGCAGGGCCGTGCTGCCGTCCGGCTCGCTGCGGGCCTGGAACTGGTTGGCGCCGGTGACGCCGTCGAGACCGCCCAGGTTGCGCAACTGCAACGGGAGGCGCCGCGGCAAGGCCTCGCCGATGATGGGGGCCAGCACGTCGGCCCAGCGGCTCATGCGCCCGCCGGATGGGCCTGCGATGATCAGCGTCGACGGGGGGCTGCTTGGGGAAGCGGCGCTGACCGGCGCGGCCTCGGCCCGCTGTGCGACGGCCAGGGCAGTTGCCGCGAGCACTTGACGCCGGTTGAGCAGCAGCTTGCGTTGCACCGTCATTGCCTCCCACGAACGGACGCTGGGGCACGCGCTTGCCGCAGCCCGGCTCTGTTCGAGACAAACAATTCCTTACTTATCGTAGGAGAGCAAGGCTTCGAACGGCACGTCGAGGCGGCCGCGCCCGTTCAGGAACGTCAGCTCTATGAGCGCCGCCGCCGCCGGGACGGCCGCGCCGGCTTGCCGCAGCAAGGCGATGCCGGCAGCCATCGTGCCGCCGGTGGCCAGCAGGTCATCGACCAGGACGACGCGGGCGCCGTCGCCGATCGCATCCGATTGGATTTCGAGCCGGTCGGTTCCGTATTCCAGGTCGTAGTCGAGGCCGGTGACCGGGCCGGGCAGCTTGCCTGGCTTGCGCAACATGACGAAGCCGCATCCGAGTTTCAGCGCCAGCGGGGCCGCCAGCAGGAACCCGCGGGATTCAATCCCGGCCAGCAGCGTCGGCTGGTACGCGCGGATCAGGTTCGCCATCCGTCCCATTGCGACCTGCCAGGCATCCGGGTGGCGAAGCAAGGTGCTGATATCGTAGAAGAGAATGCCGGGTTTCGGAAAATCCGGCATGCCACGGATGTGGTCTTTCAAATTCATGGGGCGATGCCTCGTGCTGCGGTGTCGGCATAGTCCGTCGCGCCCGGGGCAGCAACCGGCCCGGCATGTTCGCGCCTCCCGCAATACGGTATGACCGCAGAATGTCGCGTCCAACAATCGCCACCATCGCCGGGCTGCTGTTCATCGCTTTGTATACGGCCGTGGCGGTGGCGATCCCGGATCTGGTGGGGCGGATGTACTGGCCGGTCGAGGCGGCCTACTGGCTCGTCGCGGGCATCGTCTGGGTGCTGCCGATCCGCTGGCTGATGTTGTGGTCGGTGGGCAAGCGTTAGGGCGGCATCGGCAATAAGCGCGTCGGCACGCCGACAACGCTGCCCGCTTAAACAGAGTCCTTAGGCTTGCACCCAGCGCGCGACGCTGGCGGCGTAGTCCGCCCAGGTCGGCACGTCCAGGGCCGCGGCCTCGGCCCATAGCCGGCGGGCGTGGTTGTCGTCGAGCATGGCGCGGACCGCGGCTTCGATGCTGCCGGAGGTCACGGCCGCGAGCCGGATTTGTCCGAACAAGGGCTGGCTGGCCAGGGCTGGGAGGCTGTCGGCGACGATGACAGGAATGCCGGCGTGCAGCGCCTCCATGGGCGGGATGCCGAAGCCCTCGCCCTCGCTCGGGAACAGCATGGCCCGGGCGGTGCGCATGGTCTCCCGGATTGCTGCATCCGACATGTTTCGCATGTGCTTGAAGCGCGGTTCGGCTTGGAGGCGGGCGAGCAAGGCGAGTTCGGCGGTCGCGTCCGGAGATGTGGCGCCGATCATGACCAGTTCGGCGTCGACGCCGTCCTGCCAGAGGGATTGGAACGCCTGCATCGCCGGGGCGGCGTTCTTGCGCGGCTCGATGGTGCCGAGCATGACGAAGCGCCTGCGGCTCGGCCCGAAGCTTTGGCGCTCGAGTTTCAGGCCGTCGCCGCCCATGGGGATGACGGGGCCATCGAAGGCGCGGCGGGCGATGCGGGCGGAGAAGTCGTCGCGGGTCCGGGCGCTGATGAAGGCGAGGTTGGGCACGCTGCGCAGCGCGCGAAGGTAGGGCATGAGGCGTGCCGAGGAGCCTGGCCCGAACCAGTCCGGCTTCAGCCAGGGGAGAAAATCGTAGACGAGCCAGTAATGGCGGGCGGGTTCGGCTGCATTGACGTAGTAGGCGGCGCGGCGTGGGTCGAGGAACAGCTCCGCGCTCAGCAGCCGTTCGGGCTTGGAGGGGGCGCCGGGGCGGATATGGCGTTCCAGGCGCAAGCGATCCGCGTCCACGCCGCCAGGCGAGGCGTCTTCGCACAGGATGCGCAGCACTGAGTCGGGCAGGTCGTGCAGCAGGCCGGCCGAGGGATCGAAGCGGCAGGGCTTGAGGCGTTCGGGGCCGGGCCAATGGCGGATCAGCTCGCGTTCGGCGCGCTGGATGCCGGAGCGGCGCGGGTCGAGCACGAGCTGGCTGACGTCGAGGTGGATCATGGCAGCCCGAGCGCGGCGCAGAGGCGGGCGGCGTAGGCGTCAAAACCGTGCGAGGCGACGTAGGCCCGGCGGGCGTCGGCGGTCGGGCGGCGACCGAGCAGCGTCGCTGCCGCCTCGGCGACCAGGACCGGACTGGGGTTGTCCGGCACCGCACGGATGTAGTCCGGCGCGTCGATCGATGCTGCAAGGGTTGCCGATGCAACGCTGGGGAGCCCGGCGCTGACGCAATCCGCCAGGGCGCCGGAGACGCTGCCGGCGCCGGTCGTGCGCAGTTGCAGGCCGATGTCGGCGCCGATCAGGTGGTCCCGGTATGCCTGCTCGTCGATGTAGGTCTCGGCCAGGCGGACGTATGGCTTCATGCCCAGGCCAGCGATAAGCGTGCGCAAAGGCTCCAGGTCCATGATCGGTGCGCCGACGAAGTGCAGGCGGGCGTCGATGCCCCAGCTCCGCAGCAGGTCGAGCGCCCAGACGCAGTCGACCGGCGCTTTCGATGGATGCACGTAGCCGAAACTGGCGAGCAGGATCTGCCCGGGTTCGGCGCCGAGCCGGGTTCGCGCGTTTGCCCGTTCCTTGCTGCCGAGCGCTGCTTCGGGGAAGGTTCGATACAGGCTGAAGGGCAGATGCGTGGCGGTCCGGGCATAGCGGCGGCTGACCTCGGCCACGCTTGCGCGCGAGTGGAGCAGCAGCGGTTCGGCGGCGGCGGCGATCTCGCCCAGGATCAGGACCGGCGGGGGCGTGTCGCCGGCGAGCCAGTGCCAGATCTCGTTCTCCCGCAACGGGCGGCCGAGCTCTGCCTCAGCCATCCGCTCGGTCTGGGTCAGGCTGACGTGGGCTGCGTAAAGGTCGATCATTCGCCCGTCATGCTGGATCACCGCGCCGCCGTGGCGGAGCATCATGCGCAGGATATCCAGATGGTAGTGCGAGTTGCCCATGACGTTGACGATGCGATCGAAGCGGCTCGACAGCATCGGCAGGGCGGAAAGCGGCCTGACCGACGCGGCCCCATTGGGCAGGGGCGCGTCGCGGCTCGGCGTCAGCACGTGCAGCTCGACGCGCTTGCCGAGCTCGGCGCAGGTCGCGGCGCTGTAGTCGGCGACGCCGGACGGGTCCGGGGGCAGGGGGGTGAGGAAGGCGAGCTTCGGGCGTGCCCGCGGCGCTGCCGGCGGCTGGCCCGGCGCGAGGCGGCGGATGCCGGACCAGAAGCGCCCGGCGACGTTGCGGGCGCGGAAGCGGGGCCAGACGGCGCTTTGCCGGGCCAGGGCGGCGCTGCGCCAAGGAGGTTCGGGCGCGCGTTCGAGCAGCCGGGCCAGGGCGCTGTCGTCGTCGGGCGGGAACAGCGCGTCGTCGAGCAACTCGCGGTGAGCCGGGATGTCGGAGGCGAGCACCGGCGCTTGGGCGGCCATCGCCTCGATGACCGGAAGCGAGAAGCCTTCGGCGCGCGAGGGCGCAACGACGCACAGCGCATCGGCGTAAAGCTGGAGGAGGGCGGGTTCGTCCAGGTGTCCGGGCGTTTGGATCAGGCCGGGATCGCCGCCGAGTGCCGCCGCTTCGCTGCGTTGAATGTCCAGCCAGGCAGCGTCGTAGGCGCCGGTAATCACCAACGGAATGCGGCGGCGCTGCATGGCGCGGGAGCGTGCGTGGGCGCGGACGGCGCATTCGGGGTTCTTGCGCGGGTCGGCGCCGGCGACGACGAGGACGTGCCGGGGGGCGCCGGGCTGCACGCTTTCGAAGGCGGGCGCCAATGGCGCGCCGGTGATGACGGTGCGGCTCTCCGGCGCGCCGAGCAGCCGGCGCAGGCCGCCTGCCGCCGCGGCCGAGATCGGCAGGAAAAGTTGGTGGCGGGCGAGCCAGCGGAGGGAGACGTGATACTCCAAGCGCGCTTCGGGCGTTGGCAGGTAACGGTCCGGCTCTTCGATCGGGATGAAATCGTAGACCACGGCGGCGGATGGGATCGCTGGATGGTGCAGCAGCCGGGCGACGAAGAACGGGTCGTGCGTCATCGGCGAGAGTTGGACGTGGCAGCACGGGCCGGTCAGCGCGCCGGTGTAGGATGTGGTCCGCAGCTCATCGAGCAGGCGCCGGGCGCTCGCGGCCAGCGGCGGCAGCCGGGTGTCGGCGAGGCCGAACAGGCGAGCATCGGGGAGATGCTCCCGCGCGTGCTCGAGCAGGACCAGCGAGTGGCGGCCGATGCCGCGCCCGGCGTAGTTAGGATCCTGCAGGCAGCGGACATCGATCAGGCAGGTTTGCACGACCGCTCCGAGACTGCGATAGGGTCCGGCATGGTCAGGGCGCCCGCTTCATGTGCTGAGCCATTCCAACCCGAGGGCTGGGATGGCTGTTCGGCCCGGGCCTATCGGGCCTCGGCGCGTGCGGGAGGCAGGGTGCTCTAAACCCGCCCGTAAGTGTCCTCCATCCGCACAATGTCATCCTCGCCCAGATAGCTTCCCGACTGCACCTCGATCAAGGTGAGCGGGATGCGTCCCGGATTGAACAGCCGATGCGAGCAGCCGAGCGGCAGGTAGATGCTCTCGTTCTCCCGGACCAGCGCCTCGTCATCGTCGCGGGTCACGACGGCGCTGCCGTTGACGACGACCCAGTGTTCGGCGCGGTGGAAGTGCTTCTGCAGACTGAGCTTCTGGCCAGGGTTGACGACGATGCGCTTGACCTGGAAGCGGTCGCCTTGGATCAGGCTCTCGTAAAAGCCCCACGGACGGTAGGCGCGGTTGTGCGCCACCGCCTCGTGCCGCCCGGACGCGCGCAGGCGGTCGACGACCCGCTTCACGTCCTGCGCCCGGTCCCGGTGCATTGCCAGCACGGCGTCCCGCGTGACCACGACGACGGCGTCCTGCAGGCCGACGACGGCGGTCAGGACGCCGTCGCTGCGGACGAAGCAGTTTTCCGAGCCTTCCAGCAGCACGTCGCCGACGGCCGCGTTGCCGTCCGCGTCTTTGGGCAGACGCTCCCAGAGCGCATCCCAGCTTCCGACGTCGGACCAGCCGATGCTGGTCGGCACGACGGCGGCACGGCCGGTGCGCTCGGCCACGGCGTAGTCGAGGCTGATGTTGGGGCAGGCGGCGAAGGCGGCCGGGTCGAGCCTGATAAAGTCCAGGTCCTGTTTCCTCGCGGCGACCGCTTGCTCGACGGCAGCGAGCACTTCGGGGGCGTGCTCCTGCATTTCCCGCAGCAGGGTCCGGGCGGTGAACACGAACATGCCGGAGTTCCAGAGGTGCCTGCCGCCGTCCACGAGTTCGGCGGCGGTTGCCGCGTTGGGCTTCTCGACGAAGCGGGAGAGGTCGAACACGCCGGGCGCCTCGGCCAACTCGGGACCGACCTCGATGTAGCCGTAGGCGGTCTCGGGCCGGTGCGGCTTCATGCCGAAGGTGACGATCCGGCCGGCGCGGGCGGCTTTGACGGCCCGGGCCAAGGCGTCTTGCAACCCGCCTGCGTCGGCGATCGCGGAGTCGGCGGCCATCATCCAGAGAACGCTGTCGGGCGAGGGGGCGAGCAATGCCGCGGCGGTAATGGCCGGGGCGGAATTGCGGCCGACCGGCTCCAGCACGATCGAGGGGTCATCGATGCCGGCCGCCCGCATCTGATCGGCGACGAGAAAGCGGTGCTCGTTGTTGCACACGACGATCGGCGCGGCGAAGCCGGGCCCGCGGGCCCGCAATGCGGTGTCCTGAAGCATGGTGCGCTCCGAGACCAGGGGCCAGAGCTGCTTCGGGAAGCTCTCGCGCGAGACCGGCCAGAGACGCGTTCCTGAGCCGCCGGATAGGATCACCGGGACGATGGCGTCGATGTCCACGGTCGCGGTTTGGACGGACATGTGACTTCCTGCTTAACGGTTGGCCGGAAGGCTAATAGGTGCGGTTGGGAGACCATGTCCACCCGGCAGGTCTGGGACGACGTTGGCAATGTCTGCGAAAATCGTTAAGTTTTGGTAAGTAGGCTGCGCGGTCACGGCCGTTGGCCCAAGACCCAGCCCTCCCATCGCTGGATCCAGGGATCGGGCGGCGCGGCATCCGGTCTGCAGCCCATCACGACTTGCATGACGCAGAGGACGCCGAGCAGGCAGTCCATGCGGTCCTCTCCGGCCGCATCCGGGCCAAATGCGTTGCCGAGCAGGCGCGCGAGGCCCGGGGCCGGGCTGCATCCAAGCCTGGACAGGGCCTGGCGAAGGCTCGGGACAAGGGCGGCGCGGTCTGATTGCCTGCGCTTGCTGCCGATGGGCCGAAGGCCGAGCTGGCGAAGCGCGTCGGCCGGGTAGGTTTCGGCCAGCGCCACCCGGCCTGGCTGCAACAGGGTCAGCAATGGCCCGTCGAACGGCCATAACAGGGGAGCTGGACGCGCGGCGAGTGCCGGAATGACGAGGTCACGCCAGGCAGCGATGGCGGCTTTGCCGGATTGGTTGGCGCCGAGGGTCCAGAACAGGGGGGCGCCGGCTGGGCGATCGGGGGTTGCCCGGTCGCAGGCGCGCGAGAGGCTGGCGGCGTCAGGCAGTCCGAGGGCCTGCGCGTGGGAGAGCCGGGTCATGCCGCGAAGGCCGCGGCGGGGATAGAAGGGGCGGTCGATGGCGACCTGATCGAGCGTCTCGGCCACGGCGAAGAATTCGTGGCATGGGCCTAACGCGCGGACGAAGCCGGGGAAGTCGGCCGCGCCCGTCGTCTGCAAGGCCGCGTAGGCGCGCGGGAGACCGAGCGGAAAATCGACGCCGAGCGCCACGGGCGCTCCCGCCGCTGCAACCGCCAGCCTCGCGAGAAGGGTGTCGACGGCGCCGACCGGAGAGACTTCGATTGCCCACCCATCGTCTTCCGGCCGGGCGATCGCCATCCAGCGTTTGCGCGCATCGACGCTCCAATCGGCGTGGGCAATGATCAGCGCGCGCGCAAATTCAGAGCGGCTTGCTGGCGCGCTCGATCAGTCGGGAGAACAGACCCTGCTTCTTGGGCGCGGAGGCGGTCGGGGAGGGCTTGGCCTGGGCCTGCTCCTTTTTCTTCTGCGCCAGCCAAGCATCGAGCGATTTGCCTGCCTTCTTGGCTTGCTTTTCTTCGTAGGCGCGCCGTGCGGCGCTCATGGATTTCGGTTCCGTCATGGCCCATTTTTCCTGCTCGCCTCTTTTTTGGCGTCAAGCTGCGTAATCTTCAAGGATCGCTCGCCTGGCGGCGGGCGCCGCCCCAGGTGCGTTTGCATACCGACGCATGGAGGGAACGAGGTTTGGCTGACGAGCGGGTGAAGGCGAGGCTCTGGGTGCAAGCGGCGCTGCGGATGGGCGACATCGATGGGCGCCCCGGCGCGGTGCTGCGGCGCGGCGATCCTGATGCTGGCGGGATCCTCGTGGTGTTGCGAGGCCGCGAGGGGATGACGATTCTGTCGCAGGTGCGCGCGGCGGCAGCGGAGACGGCCTGGATGCGCGGCACGGGGGATGCGCCGGTCGAGCAGGCGGTCATCGATGAGTACGTCGGGCGGCAAGTCCGGCGTGACCCGGACCTTTGGGTGATCGAGTTCGAGGCGCCGGACATGCTGCCGCCGTTCGAAGCGAAAATTGTTGGTTAGCCGGCTGTATTCTTCGCTTCACGCAATAGTGTGTCAGTTCTGCAGGATTGATTGTTGCGTAGCCGCCACACCACTGTTGGAAACCTGTTGAGGCGTCTCGCACTCCACGCAAGTCATGGCTATTGTGGGTTTACCGAGAGGCGGGGGAACGAGTTCCGAGCCACCACCCCCGGCTGCGTTAACCGCAGAACATGAACGAGGAGAAGTAACTATGAAGCTCCGCAGCGCGCTCATGGCGGCGACCGTGCTGGTCGCTCCCGTGGCAGCCAAGGCCCAAGCGATCGACGGGCTCTACATCGGCGCCGGCGTCGGCGCCAACTACATGCAGAACCAGCACATCAGGGGCGTGACATTCCCTGAGCTTGCCGGCAATCCGGCGGCGCCAATCTCCGGCTCGAACATCCAGATGGACTGGGGTTTCGTCGGCCTCGCCAGCATCGGTTACGGGCTCGGCAACGGCCTCCGGTTCGAGATCGAAGGCTCGTATCGTCAGAACGACTTCAATAAAGCGAAGCATGGTCCCGGCGTCCTCGCAAACGCGGGCGGCCAGGAATACAAGTATGCTGGCATGTTCAACGTCATTTATGACATCGATCCTGCATTCCTCGGCGGGTTTGCCTTCCCATTCCCGATCAATCCATACGTCGGCGTCGGCGCCGGCTACGCGCAGGCCAAGCACAACAATGCGCGGTTCTACGGCGCGACGGGACCGTTGCCCGGCCAGCCGGCAGGATATTCCACAGCGCTTCGCTCGAATGACAGCGACGGCAACTTCGCCTACCAGGCTATCATCGGTTCAGCATTTCCGATCGATGCGGTGCCGGGACTGTCGCTCACCCTCGAATACCGGTTCATGGGTCTCGCGGACAACCGGAAGTACAATTACCAATACCTGAGCAACCAGCCGACCCCGGTCGGAACGGCGACTCGGGCGCGGGCCAGCTTCTACGACGACTACAACCACAGCGTCCTGGTCGGCGTCCGGTATGCTTTCAACGCTGCGCCGCCGCCAGTCGTGTCGCCGCCGCCGCCCGCGCCTCGGGTTGAGACCGCGCGGACCTATCTCGTGTTCTTCGACTGGGACCGTGCCGACCTGACGGATCGCGCCCGCCAGATCATTTCCGAGGCGGCCCAGGCGACGACCCGCGTGCAGGTCACCCGGATCATGGTTTCAGGCTACACCGACACCTCGGGCACCGCTCGATATAACCAGGGTCTGTCGGTCCGCCGGGCGCAGAACGTGGCGGCCGAGCTGGTGCGCCAAGGCGTCCCGCGCAACGCGATCACGGCGCAGGGTTTCGGCGAGACCAATCCGTTGGTCCAGACCGGCAACGGGGTTCGTGAGCCGCAGAACCGTCGCGTCGAGATCGTGCTGCAGTAGGACGTTTCGTGATCGTGCCCGGCCGGCGTTGCGCCGGCCGGGCAAGATTGAGGACGAGGCCGGTCTCAGGTTTGGACCGGCCTTTCTGCTTGGAACTGCTGCGATTGCAAGGCAAAGTTCCAAGCGAGTAACATGTGGCCACGACGCCGGCGCCCGTTCTGCGGGTCGGCGAGGAGAGTTTAGATGAGGCTAAGGCTTTTGCTGGCGACGACGGTGCTCACTGCGGTGTCGGCAGTGCCGAGCAAGGTCTTCGCGCAACCGGTCTCGGGGGTTTATATCGGCGCGGGCGGCGGCGCCAACTTCATGCAGCAGCAGCGCAACGACTCGGTTGCCTATACCGGACGCCCTTCCATCGCGATTACCGGCAGTTCGGCCCGGGACACAGGGGTGACGGGCGTTGCCAGCGTCGGCTACGGTTTCGGCAACGGGTTGCGGATCGAGCTCGAGGGCGACTACCGCTATAACCGGATCAGCAAATCCTCGCCCGCAACCGTGGCGTCGGATGGCGGGCGTGAACAGAAGTATGGATCGATGGTCAATCTTCTGTTCGATCTCGATATCGGCAGTCCTTACGTGTTCCCCTACATCGGCGGCGGCGGCGGGTACTCGTGGGTTGACGAACAGCAGCGGACGACGGGTGCTCTGAGCGTGCTGGCGCCGACGGGGCTTGCAGGGGGGCCAGCGGCAAGCGTGTTCACGAGCGGCGTCGATAGCAGCTTCGCCTACCAGGCGATCGCCGGGCTCTCGTTCCCGGTGCCGCCGGTCGTCGGCCTGTCGCTCACTGCGGAATACCGCTATTTCGCACTTGCGGGGGACCGCACATTCTCGCAGACGATTACCGGCACGAACGCCGGAACGTTTTCACGCCAGTTGAAAGTGACGAACGACTACAATCATAGCTTGATGCTCGGGCTGCGTTACGCGTTCAATGTGGCTCCTCCGCCGGTCGAGAGCGCGGCGCCCGCGCCCGCTCCGCAATCCCAGGTCGCCCGGACTTACCAGGTGTTCTTCGATTGGGACCACTCGGATCTGACGGACCGCGCGAGGCAGATCCTTTCGGAAGCCGCCAAGGCAACGACCCGCGTGCAGGTCACCCGCATTGACGTGTCGGGCTACACCGATACCTCTGGGTCGAGATCATATAACCAGGGGCTATCGCAAAGGCGGGCTGAAACGGTCGCTGGGGAATTGATCCGGCTCGGCGTCCCGCGGGCGTCGATCACGACGCAGGCTTATGGCGAGACGCATCTGCTGGTGCCGACGGGGGCCAACGTGCGGGAGCCGCAGAATCGGCGCGTGGAAATTATCCTGCACTGACGGCGAGCCAGGCGACCCTCGCCCGGCTCGTCATCGTTGCGAGCGCCGGCGTTGCTTCGTTGAACTGGCCTTCTTCGCTGGCTTCTCGGATGGGGTATCCGGCCCGCAGGTCAGCGCGTTGATCGGCTGCGCCACCGTCCGGCCCGCTGCATAGTCTGGCAACTCGTTCTTGGCGCGAAGGGCCATCACCTCGTCGAACGTGCCGAGATTCCGGTCGCAGAAAAGCGTGCCGGACCTCAAGCCGAGCTGCGATTGCGAGTTGGCTAGTCGGGTGATGTAGTCGTCTTTTTGCTTGACCGCCGAACGGCCGAACGATCGGCTGAAATAGGCGCTGAGGGACTTATCCTCACGCAGCAACTCGGGCTGATACTTCTGGACAAACGCATTATAGCGGTTATTGGCCTTGCAGGTCAGCGCCGTTACCATGAGCTGCGTCTTCAACCCAGTAATATCCAAGGCCGTGACATCATTCGAGCGCAGGCATTCGGCCGCGGATAGCGGACTTGTCATAAGCCCGGCGGCAACCAGGCTGGTGAGCAGCAAACGCATGGAAAACCCTTTCAGAGGGACCAACAGTCTTGATGCAGCGAGGGAGGTAAACCTCGTATTAGCCAGGCATGCAATAGAAAAGTGGTTGTGGATCGTTGCGGTTCTGGCTGGAGGCCAGGCTATGCCTGATCAATCACCGAAGAAACAGCTAGATAGGGATCGGAAAACTGGCGATCATTAACCCTGCTTAGCAAACAGATGGTTCGGCATGGATTTTACGCACCTTGACCCTTTTGCCGCCTACGACGCCAATCCGTTCTATTGCGAGCTGGAGCCGCGGCTGGGCGACAACGGCGTGGCCGACAACCTGCGGGCACGGATCGCGGCGATCGGCATCGAGGCGTTGCGTCAGCGCGCGCGGGCGGCTGAAGGCGATCTGGTCAACCTTGGCGTGACGTTCACCGTCTACTCCGAGGCGAGCGCGATCGATCGCATCTTGCCGTTCGACTGCATTCCCCGGATTATTTCCGCCCGGGAATGGACGGTGCTGGAGCGCGGCGTCGAGCAGAGGGTCCGGGCGCTCAACCTGTTCCTGGGGGACATCTATAATGCCCGGCACATCGTCCGCGACGGCGTCGTGCCCGGCGCGCTGATATACCAGAACGCGAACTACCGGCCGGAAATGGAAGGGTTTCCGGTTCGTTTCGGCACCTACGTGCATATCTGCGGGATCGACCTCGTGCGGGACCAGGCGGGGGCGTTCTGCGTGCTGGAGGACAATGCGCGCACGCCGTCCGGCGTCTCGTACGTGGTGGAGAACCGGCACCTGATGCTGCGGGCGTTTCCCGATCTGGTCACGGGGATGAACCTGCGCCCGGTCGATGATTACGGGCGGCGGCTGAGGCAGGCGATGGACGATATTGCGCCGGAGGGGGTGACGGACCCGCAAGTCGTGCTGCTCTCGCCAGGCATCTACAACTCGGCTTATTTCGAGCACGTGTTCCTGGCGCGCGAAATGGGCGTGCCGCTGGTGGAGGGGGCCGACCTGACCGTCGAGGACGACCGGGTTTGGATGCGCACGACGGGCGGGTTGCGCCGGGTGCACACGATCTATCGCCGGATCGAGGACAGTTTCCTCGACCCCAGCGTGTTCCGCCCCGACAGCATGTTGGGCGTGGCCGGGCTGATGAATGCCTGCCGGCGGGGGAACGTGACGCTGGCCAATGCGGTGGGGACCGGCGTGGCGGACGACAAGGCGATCTACGCCTACATGCCGCGCATCATCCGTTACTACTTGCAGGAGGACGCGATCCTGCCGAATGTCGAGACGCATATCTGCGGGGAGAAGCCGGGGCTCGACTATACGCTCGCGCACCTGCATGAGATGGTGGTCAAACCGGTGGGCGAGAGCGGGGGATACGGAATCACGGTGGGGCCTCGGGCCAGTCAGGCCGAGTTGGAGGCGGCGCGCGCCGCCTTGATCGCCGCGCCGGGGAATTGGATCAGCCAGCCGATGATCGGGCTTTCGGTGGCGCCGACGCTGACCGAGGCCGGGCTTCGGCCGCGCCATCTCGATCTGCGCCCGTTCGCGATCACCGGGCGGGACACCTGGGTGTTGCCCGGCGGCCTCACCCGGGTCGCGTTGCGGGCGGGCAGCCTGATCGTCAATTCATCGCAGGGCGGCGGGTCGAAGGACACCTGGGTGATGGCGGCATGACGCTGCACAGCAACGCGCTGCTGACCCGGGACGCCGAGGGCCTGTTCTGGATGGCGCGCTACCTCGAGCGGGTGGAGAACCTGGCCCGGCTGATCGACGTGACGCAGACGTTCGAAAGCCCGGGGCGCGAGGCGGAATCTTGGGCTGCGCTGGTCGCGATCAACGCCGATAGCGATGGGTTGGCGGCGCGGGGCCAGGCGCAGGACGCGGCCAGCATCAAGCGGTTCTACCTGCTCGATCGCGACAACCCGACCAGCATTCCCTACTCGATGGAGGCGGCGCGGACCAATGCCCGGACGTTGCGGCCGCTGATCAGCACCGAGATGTGGATGCAAATCAACGTGTTCCATCGCGACGTGCTGGCGATCGACCCGGCCAGGCTGCATGGCGACGCCCTCTCCCGGCTGTGCCGGCAGATCAAGGAAGGGGTGCAGGCGCATACCGGCGTGACCGAGGGGACGTTCTTCCGCGACCAGGGATGGCATTTCTACGAGCTTGGGCGGCTGATCGAGCGGGCGGACCAGACAACCCGGCTCTTGGACATAAAATATCACCTGCTGCTGCGGGGATCGGCGGAGGAGCGCCGGGTTGCCGAGATGACGCAGTGGAATTCCGTGCTGCGGGCGGCGGCTGGGTATCACGCGTTCCGCCGGGTTTCGGAGACAGGGTTCCAGTCGGCCGACGTGGTGGCGTTCCTGCTGAGCGACAAGGCGTTCGCGCGCAGCGTTGCGCTGTCGGTGGGCGAGATGGACCTGCACCTGAACTTGCTGCGGAGCCGCTACGGGCTGCGGGACACGGCGCCCGTGCTGTCGCAGCTCGATGAGGTTCGGGCGATGCTGGATGATCTTTCGCACCTGCGCTTGCCGGATGGGCTGCACGGTTTCCTCGACCGGCTGCAGACCGACCTGGCCGCGATCGGGGCGACGATGGGGACGATGTTTTTCCGCGATTGGCGTCCGCTCCGGGCGTCGCCGGCGATGGAGCAGGGGCAGACGCAATCCGCAATGACGCAGACGATGGGCGGGATGACGCAGACGATGGGTTAGAGGCGGCGGCCGAGAAAGGTTTGCCGCCTGGTTGTGAAATTTGCCTGCGGCATCCTAGATACAGAGCTGACGTATTGGGACGACGGAGAAGCGGTCATGCGGATCATCAGGCGCCACGGATGGGAAATCCCAGAGCGGGAGGCGACGCCCGAGCATCTCGTTCTGAGCCGCCGGGGCGCGATGGCGGCCGCTGGCGCCGCGATGCTCGCGCCCGGCTTGGCTGCGGCTGAAGGAGCGGCTGTTGACCCGCGTTATATCGTGCAACGGGCGATCACGGCCGAGCGGGACGCGACGACCTACAATAATTTTTACGAATTCGGAACGGATAAGAGCATTTGGCGAGCGGCGCAGCGTTTGCCGGTGTCGCCCTGGTCGATCAAGGTCGATGGGCTGGTTGAGGCGCCGAAAACGATCGATTTCGATGATTTGATGAAGAAGGTTCAGCTTCAAGAGCGGGTGTACCGGCATCGCTGCGTCGAGGGCTGGGCAATGACGGTGCCGTGGACCGGGTTTCCGCTGAGCGAGCTGGTTCGGATCTGCGCGCCGACGTCCGGGGCAAAGTATATCAAGTTCGTGACCTTGACGGACCCGAAGGTCATGCCGGGACTTCGTTTGAGCGCGTTCGACTGGCCTTACGTCGAGGGATGCACGATGGCCGAGGCGAACACCGACCTCGCCTTCATGGTGACTGGCATGTATGGCAAGCCGGCGCCGAAGCAGGATGGGGCGCCGATCCGACTGGCGCTGCCGTGGAAGTATGGCTTTAAGTCGATCAAGTCAATCGTCTCGATCACGTTTACCGACAAGCAGCCTTCGACATTTTGGGAGAGTTTGCAGCCGAGCGAATACGGGTTCTGGGCCAACGTGAATCCCGACGTGCCGCATCCCCGGTGGAGCCAGGCCACGGAGCGACTGATCGGCACGGGCGAGCGGGCGCCAACGCGAATTTACAATGGGTATGGCGAATTTGTCGCATCGCTGTATTCTGGCCTGGGCAACGAAAAGCTGTTTATGTGATGGCGGCACGTATCTTCGCGGTCTTGGCTGCGGCTTTCCTGGTTGTGGCGATCGGCTTTGCTTCGGTCACGCCATTCGGGCTGACGTTGGGGCAAGGGCTGCTCATGATCGACGCCTCAGCATTGCAGTGGGCGCAGTCTCATAGCGGGGGTTGGCTGTGGGACTGGATCGAGACGCCGGTTCTTTTGCGTCCGTTGTGGCTGTTGCCGGCCAGTGCCGGGGTGGTCTGTGCCGGGCTTGCGCTGTCGTTCAACTTTGGCAAGGCGTCGCAGTCCCGCCGCCGGCGAAGCTGACCAGGCGTCGTGCGATTGCTATAACCCGATGCGCTTCGTTCCATAAGCGGAACCGGTCCAGCGCATCGAGCGGAGCAAAGACGGCATCGGTGACATCGCCGCCGTAACGGGGGGCGCCGCCGATCCACGGTCCGGCAAAGTCAAGGATCGTGTAGTGATATTGCACCCGGCCCGCCGCATCGTGGTGGATGCTGTCCACGTTTGCCGCCAGCGTGAGGACGCCCGCCGTCAGGCCGGTTTCTTCAAGCAGTTCGCGCCGGGCCGCTTGCTCCGCCGTTTCGCCTAGTTCCTGCGCGCCTCCCGGGAGCGACCATGACCCAAGGGACGGCGGTTTGCCGCGGCGGACAAGGAGGACGGCGTCGGGCTTCAGCAGCACGACGCCGATGCCGACCAGGGGGCGGTCTGGGTATTCGCGGCTCATTCGGCTGCCGCCCCCGTGATGAACGGCGTTGCTCGGCCGCCGTGCAAATGGCGTTGCACGAACGACCAGACATCATCCAGCACCGGCGCCCGGCTTTGAAACAGCGGCGCCATCGCCGTGATGAGGCCGACATGGCCGATTTCTCCATAAAATTTGCTGTCAACCGGGCCGCCGCGCCCGGCGACGCGGCGGGCCAGGCTCTCGGTGTTGGCTGGACGGACGACCGTGTCTGCGGTTCCGGCTCGCAGCAGCAGAGGCGGGTTCGTGCCATCGGCGAAGGTGATCGGCTGGCTTAGCGGGCCGTCGTCCACCGGGGCGAAGATGGGGATGAGGTCGGGTTGGGTGATTGGCAGGAAGTCGTAGGGACCGGCGAGGCCGATCATGCCGGCAAGAGCGTCGCGGCTGACGCCGGCTGCGGCGAGCCAACGCGGGTTGAGGGCCAGCATCGCGGCGTTGTACGCGCCTGCCGAGTGGCCCATGAGGAAGACGGAGCGCGGGTCTGCGCCGAGCTCGGCGGCGTGACGCATGGCCCAGGCTACGGCTTCGGCATTGTCCTGCAAAAAGGCCGGGAATTGCACGGCGGGGGCCAGGCGGTAATCGGGTATGACGACGGCGGCGCCGCGGGACGCGAGCGGGAGGGCTACGAACTCGTATTCATCCTTATCGCCGCTTTGCCAGTTGCCGCCGTAGATGAAGACGATGAGCGGCAGCGGATGATCCGCGTGTGCAGGCCGGTAAATGTCGAGCGTATGGCGGGGTCCCGGGGCGTAGCGGACATCAGCCGTGCGCCCGACGTCGCGGCTTGGGGTGAGGGCGTTGAGCAGGTCGGCCGGGCTACAGCCGGCGGCGAGCAAGGCGACGAGCAGCGAGACGGCGCGGGTCATCGCCATTCCAGCTTGCCCAGGTGATAGCCGGCCCACGTCGCGAGCAGGCAGGCGAGGATGGAAAGGCCGATATAGGCGAGGGCGGCCTCGGTCCGGCCGTGCTGAAGCTGTTCCAAGGTTTGCAGGCTGAAGGACGAGAAGGTGGTGAAGCCGCCGCAGACGCCGACCATGAGGAAGGCGCGGAAATCCGCATGCAGGCGCGCGTCGGTGGCGCTGGCGGCCAAGCCGATGACCATGCTGCCGAGCACGTTGACCAGCAGCGTGCCCCAGGGGAACGCGAGGCTGGCGGCCCGATCGACGATGATGGCGAGCCAGTATCGGCCCAGTCCGCCCAGGGCGCTTCCGGCCATGACGTAGAGCGACAGCATCATGGCAGGTCAGCGCCGATGAACATTTCGCGACGCTTCATACCGTTGTGGGACATTGGCGTGATTGCGTGGTTCGGTTCTTTGCCTGGTTCATGTTTCGATAAAGCCTTGCAACAAATCTCTAAAGGGTTTTAGTTACGGAATAGTTGACGCGAATGAGCCTCGTTTGCGATTGTTTCGACACGGGTTGCTTAGGATACGTCGGGTGATTGAAAAGCGCGAGCCTTCGGCGCCAGGGTCTCAGGCTGAGCTGGCGGAGCTGCATGCCATTCAGCGTTCGGGCTTGTTCGATGGGCAATGGTTCCTCGAACGCAATCCTGACCTGGCCCACCCGGGCGCGGACCCGATCAGCCATTTCCACCGCTACGGCTGGCGCGAGAACCGCTGGCCGAACGCGTATTTCGAGCCGGCCTGGTATATCGCGCAAAACAAGGACGTGCGCGACAGCGGCCTCGACCCGCTGCTGCATTACATCGAATACGGCGAGGCGGAGGGGCGTCCGCCCATCGCGCATTTCGACCCGGCCTGGTACCGGACGCGGTACCGGGTGCCGGAAGGCGTGCTGTGCCTCGCGCATTTCCTGCAGAACCGGACGAGCGGCTCGGTCAGCCCGTTTGCCGAGTTCGATTCCGGGTACTACCTCGAGAGCGGGCCGGACGTGCGCGCGGCGGGAATGGACCCGTTCGAGCATTACCTGGTGCAAGGAGCGGCGGAAAACCGGAAACCGTCGACCGAGTTCGACCCCGTTTTCTACCGCGAACGCTACCTGCGGCACCTGCCCGGCGCGATCCCGGTGCTGCACTACCGCGCGAACCGTCATCTGCAGGGGGTCTATGCGGCGCGGCCGGAGCATGAGACGGACATTCCGGCCGAGGTGAAGCGGAACGCCAAGCCGGGCCCGCTGTTCGAGGAGGTGCAGCCGCTGCCGGACCATACGGCCCGGCGGGCGATGCTGCTCGCGTTCTACCTGCCGCAATACCATCCCGTGCCGGAGAACGACGCCTGGTGGGGCAAGGGTTTTACCGAGTGGACGAACGTGGGGCGGGCGCTGCCCCGGTTCGCCGGGCACTACCAGCCGCGGACGCCGCGGGATTTGGGGCATTACCGGCTGGACAACGTCGAGGTGCTGCGGCGGCAGGCGGAGATGGCGCGGGCGGGCGGCATCCATGGGTTCGTGTTCTATATGTATAGCTTCAACGGGCGGCGGCTGCTGGAAGGTCCGCTCGAGGCTCTGCTGGCCGACCGGTCGATCGACCTGCCGTTCTGCCTGATGTGGGCCAACGAGAACTGGACCCGGCGGTGGGATGGGTCCGAGCACGAGGTGCTGCTGTCGCAGGACTACCGGCCGGCGGACGAGCCGGGGCTGGTAGCGACGTTCCTGCGTCATTTCGCCGACCCGCGGTATATCCGGCTGCAGGGGCGTCCGGTGCTGATGGTCTACCGGGCGGGGCTGATCCCGAAGGGCTCGGTCGCGCGGTGCCGCAAGCTGTTCCAGGCGGCGGGCGAGGACCCGATGTTCATCATGGCGCAGAGCTTCGACGACCGCGATCCGCGGCTGTTCGACATGGATGCGGCGGTAGAGTTCCCGCCGCATAAGCTGGTCAGCAAATGCGAGCTGATCAACCCGAAGCTGAAGATGCTCGACCCGGCGGCGACGCTGCACGTGTTCGACTACGACGACATCGCCAGCGCGACCGACCTCGCGCCCACGCCTTATCCGCTGATCCGCACGGCGCTGCCAAGCTGGGACAACGATCCGCGGCGGCAGGGGGCCGGGATGGCGCTGCATGGGGCGACGCCTGCGGCTTACCAGGCCTGGCTGGACCGGCTGATCGCGGCGGCGCAGGAGCAGCGGGTCGGAGGCGAGGCGGTCGTCTGCATCAATGCCTGGAACGAGTGGGGGGAGGGGGCGTACCTGGAGCCGGACCAGCATTTCGGCGGCGCGTTCCTGAACGCAACGTCACGGGCGGCTGCCGGGATCATGGCGAAGGCGCCGGAGCCGGCGCCGGTCCGCTCGAAGGCGCTGCTGGTCGGGCATGACGCGTTCCCGGCCGGGGCGCAGTTGCTGCTGCTGAACATCGGGCGCCGGCTGCTTGAGGGGTGCGGCGTCGAGGTCCGCTTCCTGCTGCTGCGCGATGGGGCGCTGCTGCCGCAATACAAGGCGGTTGCGCCGACGACCGTGCTGCAGGCCGGGCAAGATTTCTGCCAGCAGGCGGCCGCGTTGGCGGCGGACGGGTTCACGACGGCGCTGGTGAACACGAGCGCTTCGGCCTGGGCGATCGTGCCGTTGAAGCTGGCCGGCGTCGGCTCGACGCTGCTGGTGCACGAGCTGCCGCGGCTGCTGCGGGAGCGGTCGCTCGTGGACGTGGCTTGCGAGGGCGCGGCGGCGGCGCGGGAGGTGGTGTTCGGCGCGGCCCATGTGCGGGACCGGTTCGCCGAGTTGGCCCCGCTGGCCCCGGGGCGGTCGGCGGTGCTGCTGCAAGGTCTTTACAAGGACGTGCGGCTGGACGAGCGTCAGGAGCGGCGGGCGCGGCTGCGGGTGGCCGAGGATGGGATGCTGGCCATCGGCATCGGCTACGCGGATCTGCGCAAGGGGTTCGACCTGTTCCTGCAAGCCTGGCGTCTCGCGCACCGGCAGAGCCCGAAGGCGCACTTCCTCTGGGTCGGCGACATCGACATGACCGTGCACGCCTATCTCGGGGCGGAGATGGCGGTCGCGGCGGCGACGGGGACGTTCCATCACGTCCCGTTCAGCGACGACGGGGCGGATTGGCTGGCGGCGGCCGACGTGCATTTGCTGACCTCGCGCGAGGACCCGATGCCGACGGTGGTGCTGGAGGCGATGTCGGCCGGCGTGCCGACCGTGGCCTTCGAGGAGAGCGGCGGGGCGCCGGATCTGATCCGCGACTGCCAGGGGGGCGTGGCCGTGCCGCTCGGCGATGTGGCGGCGATGGTCCGGCAGGCCAGGCTGCTCGCGGCGCGGGTCCGCCCGGCGGCGCGGGAGGCGATGGCGACCCATGCGCGGGCGCTGTTCGACTTCGACCGCTACGTGGGGCGGCTGCTGCAACTGGCGCATCCGGGGCTCGCGGACGTGACGGCGATCGTGCCGAATTACAATTACGCGCGCTACCTGCCGGGCCGGCTGGCCTCGATCTTCGCGCAGGCGCATCCCGTGGCCGAGGTGGTCGTGCTGGACGACGCATCGACGGATGACAGCGAGGCGGTGACGCGGCAGGCGGCGGAGGCGGCGGGGCGGCGGGTGCGCTGGATCGGGTCGGAGCGGAACAGCGGCTCGGTGTTCCGGCAATGGCGGCGGGCGGCGGCGATGGCGCGGACCGAGTGGCTGTGGATCGCCGAGGCGGACGACATGGCGGAGCCCGGCTTCCTGTCGGCGTTGTCGGGCGCGTTGCAGGGCGCGCCCGACGCGGTGATGGCCTTCACCGACAGCCGGGCGATCGACGCGGAGGGGCAGCCGCTATGGCCGGACCATCAGGCCTATTATGCCGAGAGCGGCGCGGGATTGCTGGCGGCGGACGGCGTGTTCGAGGCGGGCGACGTGCTGCGGGATTGCCTGGGCAAGCGGAACCTCATTCTGAATGCGAGCGGGGTGCTGTTCCGCACCTCGGCGCTGCTTGAGGCGCTGGACCGCTGCGCCGGGGCGCTCGACACGTTCGACATGGCGGGGGATTGGCGGGCGTACGCGGAGTTGCTGGCAGGCGGCGGGACGGTGGCCTACGTGGCCCGGCCGCTGAACGTCCATCGGCGGCATGGGAGCAGCGTCACCCACCGGATGCCGGTGGAGCGGCACCTTGACGAGGTGGCGCGGATGCACCGGCATATGCGGACGCTGCTTGGCGCGGCCCCGGGGCTTGAGCGTGGGCAGCGGCAGGCGCTGAACGCCGCGCGCAAGGCGCTCAAGGCGGCGGTGGCGGCGTAGATTAGGCCGACTCAGCGAACCAGCGCTGCCCGGTCGTGCGCGAATGGCCGCGGAATTCGGCGATGACCGCATCGCCCGCGGTGACGCGGACGTCGTAGATGCCGGTGCGGCCTTCGCGGCAACGTTCGTGCGCCACCGCGAGGAGCTGGTCGCCCTGGCGCGCGGGGCGGAGAAAGCTGATGCTGCAATGGCTGGCGACGGAGGCCGAGCCGTCGCTGTTGCAGGCGAACGCGAAGGCGCTGTCGGCCAGGCTGAAGATGAAGCCGCCGTGGCAGGCGCCGTGGCCGTTCAACATGCGCGGCTCGACCGTCATCGAAAGCTGGGCGTGGCCGGGGGCGATGCGCTCGATGGCGATGCCGAGGCCGGCGCTGGCCTGGTCGCGGGCCCACATCGCCTCGGCGCACGCCTGGGCGAGGTCGTCGGGGGTCATGCCGGCAGGCCGGTGAAGCGCGGCTTGCGCTTGGCTCGAAAAGCGTCGACGCCCTCGCGGAAGTCCGGGGTCAGCCCGGCTTGGGATTGCAGGTCCCGCTCGAGATCGAGCTGCTGATCAAGGGTGTTGGCGCCGGACGCGGCAAAAGCCTGCTTCATGAGGCGGATCGACTGGGTCGGGAGGGTGGCCAGGCGGCGCGCGAGCTGGGCGGCCTCGTCGGCCAGCGCGTCGTCCGGGACTGCGCGCCAGATCAGGCCCCAGGCTTCGGCTTGCTGGGCGTCCACCGGCTCGCCGAGCATGGCCATGCCGCGTGCCCTCGCGTCGCCGGCGAGGTGGGGGAGGAGCCAGGTGCCGCCGAGGTCGGGGATGAGGCCGATGTGAACGAACGCCTGCAGGAACTTGGCGCCATGGCCGGCGAGGACGATGTCGCAGGCGAAGGCGAGATTGGCGCCCGCCCCGGCCGCGGCGCCGTGCACGGCGCAGACGACCGGCTTGGAAAGACGGCGTATGGAGCGGATCAACGGGTTGTAGCGGCGGTCGAGCGCCTCGCTCAGGTCCTGGCCCGGCGTCGTCTCGCCGAGATCCTGTCCGGCGCAGAAGCCGGGGCCGGCGCCGTCCAGCAAGACCGCGCGGATTTCGGCATCGTTATCGGCGGCGGCGAAGCGTTCGTTCAGCTCCTCCAGCAGTGGGGCGGTCAGAGCGTTGCGCCGCTCGGGGCGGTTCAGCGTCAGGCGCAGGACGCTGTCGTCCCTGGCCGTGAGTAAAACGTCCGCCATCGCCGCCTCCCTAAAGATCAAGGGCGAACGATGCGGGCCGGGGCCGGGCTGTCAAGCCTTGAGCGGCTTGCCCTTCGGATCGTCGATCGCTTCGCCGATGCGGCGGCTCAGGTAGGCGGTGATGGCGACCTCCTCGGCAGTAAGACCGCTTGTGTCGTGGTCCAACACCTCGTCGGCCCGGGCCTTCAGGCCCTCCAGCAGGCTGCCGTCCAGATATCCCTCGAACACGGCCGGGTGGATGTAGCATTTGCGGCAGATGGCCGGGGTGTTGCCGAGCTTCTTCGCGACCTCTTCGACGGCTTGCACCAGGTTTTTCTTGGCCTTCGCCGCGCTGTCGAAGGCCTCGAATTCGGTCAGGGCCGCGGCGGCGAGATTGGTCGCGGCCCAGGTGCGGAAGTCCTTGGCGGTGATCTCCTCGCCGGTGATCTCCTGCAAGTAGTCGTTGACGTCGTCGCTGGTGACGTGGTGGCGCTCGCCGTCCTCGCCGAGAAATTGGAACAGGTCCTGGCCCGGGATGTCGCGGCAGCGTTTGACGACGCTGGCGAGGCGGCGGTCGGCCAAGTCGATGTGGTGCTTGACGCCGTGCTTGCCGCGGAAATCGAAGGTGAGGCGGCCGCCTTCGATCCTGGCGTGGCGGTCGCGCAGGGTGGTCAGGCCGAAGCTCTTGTTGGTCTTGGCGTATTCCTCGTTGCCGACGCGCATCATGGTCTTTTCGAGCAGGGCTATGATCGCGGCCAGGACCTTGCGCTTCTGCAGGCCGGGCAAGCCGAGATCCTTGCTGACCTGGGCGCGGATGGTCGGCAGCACGCGCCCGAAGACGAGCATCTTGCCGTATTTCGCCTCGTCGCGGACCACGCGCCAGCGCGGGTGGTAGCGGTACTGCTTGCGTCCCCTGGCGTCCCGGCCCACGGCCTGGAGGTGTCCGCGCGTGTCGGGGCAGATCCAGACATCGGTATAGGCCGGGGGGATGGCGAGTTTCTTGATGCGGGCGATCTCCTCCTCATCCTCGATCGGCTTGCCATCGGGCATTTTGAAGCGCCACTCGTCGCCCGCCCGCTCGCGGGTGATGCCGGGGCGCTTGTCGTTGACGTAGCGCAGTTTCGCGGCCCGGGCGGCGCGCTTGGGGTCGAGCGAGAGGTCGGCGGCAGCGTCTAGCATCACGGTGCAACATACGGTGCGGCTGCGGGTTTCAAGCCGGATCGGCAAACAATTCCTGATGATGGGGACGGGCCGGGAAAGGTCTTTGCAATTGCCGCCGGGGCCGTGATGCTGGACCGAACGACGGAGCGTAGCAGATGCGGGCGGCCTTGCGCGGGACGGAGATCTATTTCGACATCGAGGGGTCAGGCCTCGTTCCGGACGGCGCGGCGATGCGCGAGAAGCGGCCGGCGATGGTGATCCACGGCGGGCCGGGGAGCGACCATACCGGATTCAAGCCGGCATTCACGCCGCTCTCGGAGCGCCTGCAGTTGATCTACTTCGACCATCGCGGGCAGGGCCGTTCGGCGCGGGGCGACCCGGGGCGTTACACGCTCGACGAGAATGTCGAGGACATGGAGGCGTTGCGGACGCACCTGGGCCTCGGCCCCGTGGTCAGTATTGGCACCAGCTACGGCGGGATGGTCGCGATGGCCCACGCGGCGCGTTATCCGGACGCGGTGTCGCACCTGGTGCTGGCCGTCACGGCCGCGCATAGCGGGTTCGTCGCCCGGGCCCAGGCGATCTTGCGGGAGCGGGGGTCTGCCGAGCAGCAAGCCGTTTGCGAGGACTTATGGGCCGGGACGTTCAGGACGCCGGCGGCCGTGCAGCACTATTACGCGGTCATGGGGCCGCTCTATTCCTGCCGTTTCGATCCGAAGCAGGCGGGGTTGGTGAGCGGGCGCGCCATGCCCTCGCCGGAGCCGCTGAACCGGGCGTTCGGGCCGGGCGGCGTCCTGCGGGACTTTGACCTGCGTCCGGAGCTGCCGCGGATCACCGCGCCCACGCTGATCCTGGCGGGGCGGCATGACTGGATCTGTCCGCCCGAGTTCAGCGAAGAACTGCACGCGCTGTTGCCCGGGTCGCGCCTCAGGGTGTTCGAGGATAGCAGCCACTCCTTGCGGGTCGATGCGCCGGAGCGGCTGCGGGCGGAAATCCTGGCGTTCACCGCCACGCCAGGCGAGAAGCCGGAACGCGGGTGAGGCGGGCGACGAGCGCCAGCGCGCCGGGCCAGGCCCGCGCCATCGCCGCCACCGCGCCCGGCCGGGATTGCCCGGCGCGGTGCAGCGTCATGGCGCGGCGGATTTGGCCGGAGAGGTCGGCCCTCATGCGGCGATGATAGCACGTGGCGTCGGGGCTCCGCACGGCGGCGAAGGCCGTGTGCAGCGCGATCGCCATGCCGTCGCCGCTGAAACTGGGGATGACGCCCATCTGGTCGCCGAGGCGGGCGACGCCGGGCAGGTCGTTCGGGGTTGGGCGATGCACGAAGCCGTAAGGCACCCGGAAAATGGCGACCGGACGTTCGAGTTGCTGGGCCGCGCCGTCCAGGCGCCGGGCGAAGCGCTGGCTGCTGCGGACGAGGTGGGCCACGACGCCGGGCCAGGACGCGCCCGCTTCGTCGAAGGCTTCGCGGCGGATGAGCAGGCACAGGTTGGCGCGGCCGTCCTCAACGGGCTGCAATCCGGCGTACCCGCCTGGAAACAGGATCACTTCGACATGGCCCTCAAGCTGCCCGGCCTGCTCGGGCGACAGGCGGTAGTACATTTTCAAGCCGACGAGCTGCTCCGGCTGGCCCGCGCGCCTCGCTCCCCGCAGGTCGTGCTTGCCGGTGGCCAGGAGCACGCGGCCGGCCTCGATGCGGCCGAGTCCGTCCACCTCCAGGCCGTGCGGGACCAGGCGGCGAACGGCTTGGCCGCGGATGATGGTCGCGCCGCCGGCGCGGGCGCGGGCGAGGATGGCCTCGTCAAGCACGCGGCGAGAGAGGCTGACGCCGGGGCCGGGGAGGGGAACCGTGGCCGTGTCCGTTCCGTAGATGAGGCGCACGGCGCCGATCGAGGCCGCGCCGTGCGCGATGGGATCGATGCCGAGGCGGGCGAGCGCGTCTTGGGCCTCCCAACTGATGAACTCGCCGCAGATTTTATCGTGCGGGCCGGGCTCGCGCTCGATCAGGGTCGCATCCGCGCCGAGCAGGCAGGCGGCGGCCCCGCCGGCGATGCCGCCGCCGGCGATCAGGACCGTCATTTGAAGCGGGTCACGCAATAGCGGAAGGGAACGTGCCAGCGGACGCTGGCCTGGCCGCCCATTCCTGCGCGGCGCAGGAGATCGTGCCAATCCGCGAGCCGGAAGCTGCGCGTGACGCTGATCATGCCGTCATGCCGCACGATCTCGTGCCAGCCGGCGAGCCGGGAGAGGAGGCCGAACCCGTGATAGGCGAGGACGTGGCGGTGGAGATCGTTGATGAACCAGCCTATCCGCGCCTTGCTCTCCATCATGCGCACGACGTCGACGACCATCGCGTCGGTCAGGTGGTGGGCGAACAGCGAGCTGATGACGACGTCGCAGTCCGCGACCGCCGGGTCGAGCGCATCGGCGACGCGGTATTCGATCGGAAACTCCGGCGGGGTCGCGGCCCGGGCCGCGGCGATGCCGGAGGGACTCGCATCCAGGCCGGTCAGATCCAGGCGATGGCCGGTGCGCCGGCTCCAGCGGTGCAGGCGGCGGAGCATGTCGCCCTCGCCGCAGCCCAGGTCGAGAATGCGGAGCGGGGCGCCGGACGCGCGGCGGACCGCCCTGTGCATGAACCCGAGCGTCGGCAGGCGCGCCAAGGTGACGGTGTTGACGGCGGCCAGGTCGCTGAGGCAGGCCGCGACCACGTCCGGGGGGACGTGGTCCTCGTCCAGACGTTCCGTTCGCGTGCTGCGATGGGCGAGGCTCGTGCCGGCTTTCATCGGAACCGGGCGTGCGTCAGCATTCCGCGCGGCCGAACGCTAAGCGGACGTTCATGGCTTGTGCCACGAATATCCGCTTAGACGCCTTTGAGGACGCATCATTTTTCGCGTCACGATGGCGAGCCGTCCCGCGAAATGATGCTTAGACACGGGCGAAGCGGAACGTTTCGGCGCACAGGCCCGGGCCGAACGCCATTGCCAAGCCGTTGCCGCGGGCCGGCCCGGCCAGGATGCGCTCGAGCACGAAGCCGATCGTGGCCGACGAGACGTTGCCGACGTCGCGCAGCACGGAGCGGGAATGATCGAGCGCGTCGCTCGGCAGCTCCAGGCTTTGCTCGACCGCATCGAGCACGCTTCGGCCGCCGGCGTGGACGGCCCAGAGGTCGATGTCGCCGGCCCGCTGCCCGGCCATTATGCCGTCTGGCTGATTGCGGCCCGCCTCGCCGCGCAGCGCGGCGGCGATGGCGCCGGGAACTTTGCCGCTCAGGTGCATGTCGAAGCCCTGGTCGCCGATGCGCCAGGTGATGTGGTCCTGCGTGTTGGGAAGGGTGGCCGCGTGGAAGCCCAGCAGCGCCAGCCCGTGCGGCTCGGCAGTGACCAAGGCAGCTGCGGCGCCGTCACCGAAGATCAGGAAGGACAGCACCGTCTCGAGGTCCTGCGTCTCCTGCAGATGAAGCGTGCAGAGTTCGAGCGCGACGACGAGGACGCGCGCGGACGGGTCGGCGCGGACGGCCTGGTCGGCGATGCGCAACGCCGGCACCGCCGCATAGCAACCCATGAAGCCGACCAGCGTGCGTTTCAGCGATCCGCCGAGATCGGCCGCCTCGGCGATCTGCTGATCGAGGCCGGGCGCGACGAAGCCGGTGCAGCTTGCAACCACGAGATGGGTGATGCGGCCTGGGTCCAGTTTGCGGACGGCTTCAACGGCCAGTGCGGCAGCGTTCCGCTCGTAGGCGCTCATCCGGGCTGCGGTGGTTGGAAACGCGCCGCGCCGATAGAACCCGGCGGTGTCGAGCGACGGGCCGCGCGCGCCCGCGGGCGTGAGGGTGGAGTAGCGGTGGGCAACCCCGGAGCGTTCGGCCATGCGATCGAAAATGCGGAGCGCGCGGGGGTCGGCCAATGTGTCCCGGGCGAAACTCAGGAATGCATCGTGAACATCGTTCGGCGGGGTGGCTGTGGCGAGCCTGTTGATGTGAGGGGTCAGCGTTGTGTCTCCGCAACAACGCCTAGCAGATGGGCATGAGGAATGGAAACAAAAGGCGGCGCCGGGGTTGCCGCCTTCGTTTCAGCGATGATGACCCGGCATTACAGCAACGTCGTGGAGTTCGGGCCAATGCCAGGCGCGCCGCCTGGCCGGTAGGCAGGCGCCGTCTCATCGAAACGGCTCCAGCCTTCGGCGCGATACTCGTCGCCGCGGGTTGCGGTGTCGACGGCATTGTGGCTGTCCAGTACCTGTTCCACCATCGAGACCTGGGGATCGTCGGCCTTGACGGTGACGAGCGTGCCCCCGCGCCGTACGCCTTCGGCGTAGATATGGGCGTCGGTTTCCGAGACGCCGGCGCCGACCAGGGAGCCCAAAAGCCCGCCCCCGGCCGCGCCCAGCCCGGCGCCGGTGGCGGTGGCGATCAGCCAGCCTGCCGCGACAACCGGCCCCACGCCCGGGATGGCCAACATGCCGAGGCCCGCCAGCAACCCGGCGCCGCCGCCGATGACCGTTCCGAGCGTGGCGCCCGTTCCGGCGCCGGCGGCTGCGTCCGATGGCTCATCCGGCGTCGGCGCGGCATGCCTGTTGTCGGCATTGTTCGCGACCAGACTGATTTCACTGTGCGAAACCCCCTTCGACTCAAGGGCGTCAATGGCCGCATGAGCGTGATCGTAGGTGTCGAACAGCCGCGTAATGATCGTCGTCATTGGTATCTCCGTTTTTTAACGGGTTGCGATGTTGCCCTGGTAGTCGAGGCTGACTTGCACCTGCTGGCCGTCTTTCATCGCGGCGCCCTGCCATACGCCTTGGTCAGTTTTCTTCAAGGCGCCGATATTGCTAAACCCGTTCTCGGCCAGTCGTGACCGCGCCTGGCTTTCGGTGAAGCTGTTTGCGCCTGCGACCGGCGCTGCGTGGCCTGCATCCGCTGTCGAGGGCGCGGGCACGATCGGAGGCCCTGTCTCCTTATTTGCAGCAGACGGCGGGGGCGACATGACCCCTGTGCCAACGCCGGTGGACGGGGCTGCATTGTCCGGCGTGTTCACCGTGTCGCCGTGCGGCGCCGGCGTCTGCGCGAGAACGAGGCCGCCGCTCCAGAGCGTCACCGCAATCGCCACAACAAGTCCTTTCGTCATCAGGCCGCTTCCTTTCAGTCCGCCTCAGCGTGACCCTTACGGCCCCGCCGGGTGCATTTGAAACAGCGTGCGGCGCCCGCGGAAGTTTCCCGTGGCCGACCGCTGGCTCAGCCGATGTCTTGGCTTAAGGGCAGCGTCGGCAAAAAGTGCGGCAGCACGCCGACAAAGCTGCCCGGCAAAACAAAAGCTTTAGGGCTCGTTCACCTGATCGATCCATAGCGGTTATTTCTGAACGAGCCCTAAAGCGCGAAGATCGTCATGTAGTCGATGCCTTGGATCTGTCCCGTGGTGATGGCGTAGCTGTCCGTCACGGACCGGTCGGCGCCGGCGAAGGTGAGGCTGGCGCTGACCGATCCGTTGCCCAGCAGGTCGGCGCGCATCGTGCGGCCAGTGTATCCCGGGGCGCCGGCGACTTCGTCCCACCGGTAGCTCGAGACGCCGGCGCGGAAGCCGAACAACGTCGCGACGTCGCCCTTGTTGAAGCCGACGATCGTGTCCCACGTCGTCGCATTGCTGCGGCCGTCGAGGAAGAACGTGTCGTCGCCGGAGCCGCCGACCAGGAAGTTGGAGCCTTTGCCGGCATCGACGACGTTGCGGCCCGAGTGCAGGGCGACCGCCGCTTCGCCGGCGAAATTCTTGACGAAGACGTTCGGCGTCAGCGCAGTGATGGCGACCGTTTGCGGGCCGTCGTAGATGTATTGGCCCTGAAGGTAGTCGACCGGGCCGTGATAGGCCTCGCCGATCCCCAATGTTTTCTGGCTATCCGCGGTTTGGGTCAGGAAGGAGGACGCCGGCGCCGTCTCGAAATGCTGGGCGAGGCGGCCGGTGTCGATCGATGGCGAGACCAGGATCGCGGCGTCGCTGGCCTGGGCGATGCCGCCGAGCGCGTCGACGACCGTGACGGTCAGCCGGGCCATGCCGGGCTTGGCCGGGGTGAAGACGAGCTGCCTGGCGATGTCTTGCAGCAAAGAGAGCGGGCCGTCGACGACGAAGGTGCTGCCCGACGGGTCGAGGCTGCCGGCCGCGGCGCTGCTGAGCCGGCCGAGCGATGCGTCCTGCAGGGTGACGGCCAGGGTGCCGGTCCGGTTCGGATCGTCGCTGCCGATCTCGATGCCGCCGAGCGGGTGGACCTTCAGGCTCGTCGTGGCGATCTGCGCCGTCCAGGTGCTCGAGATGGTGGGCGGGCGCGGGGGAACGACGACGCCGACCGTGCTGGCGACGTCGGCGGACCAGCGGCCGGACGCGCCGCCCGCCACGGCGGCGCTCAGGTGGGTCTGCAGCGTCGCCGGGCCGCTCACCGTCCCTTGCGCCACCAGGACGACCTTGAGCGTGATCGCGCCGTTCGCCGGATCGGCGCTTCCGGCGTTGACCACGTCGCCGAACCTGATGCTGCCGTCCGTGCCCACCTGAGGCGTTGCCAACTGCAACCCGGCGCCGAGCCTGGTCACCTCGATGCTCTGGAAGGAGAGCTGGGAGGAGCCGGCGGGCAGGATGATGTCGAGCCGCAGGTCCTTCGACGTGCCGGCGGGAAGGGCGACGGTGATGTCGAAGGCGATCGTCTGGCCGCGGGCCACCGCGCCCGGGTTCGTCTCGGCCTGGACGACCGGGGTAGGGGCGGCGGTCACGATCGTCGTGCTGGCCGACGCCGGGCTGCTGCCCGCGGCGTTGGCGCCTCCGGGGACGGCGGCGGCGCTCAGCACCTGGGCGCTGCCGATGACGCTGGCGTGGGGGCCGGGGAGGTTGGGGCCGGCGATCAGGTTGTAGGTTATGAGGGCGACGTTCTGCCCGGAATCCGGATCGAATGCCGCCAACGGGGCGGCGATGAGCAGGCCCGCGGGCCCGAACAGGTCCCCGGCTTGGGCCAGGACCGTCCCGGCGCCGTCCGTCACGCTGAGGTTGAAGTCTTGGGGCGGCACGATGAAGCCGGGCGGGATGAGGGCGCGGACCCGGAGGTCGTATGCGGCGGCGGCGGCGCGGTTCTGCACGGCGATGACGAAGATGACCTCATCCCCGCTCGCCACGGCGTAGACGACGTCGTCGAACGGCTCGCCATCGAGGCCGGCGCTGCTGACGATGCCGCCAAACTCGCTCGTGTAGGGGCTGAAGCCCCACGGGCCGCCCGTTCCGGTGAACGTGCTGTCGTCACTTGAAGCATACAGAGTGCCGGTCTGCAGCGTCAGGACGGGAGCGGCGGGCATGACATAACCTCGGCAATGATGTTGGGCGTCGAGAATGGCAAAAAATCGTTTCTCGATTGTTAACTTGAGGACGCCGCCCTTGCCGGAGCGAGTTCGGCATAGGATACCGGGGGCTGCGGTTGGAGCGGGCGGGCAGCATGGGCGTGAGCGGCGTGAAGAAGGTTGTGCTGGCCTATTCCGGCGGGCTCGACACCAGCGTCATCCTGCGGTGGCTGCAGACCGCCTACCGCTGCGAGGTGGTGACGTTCACGGCGGACCTCGGCCAGGGCGAGGAGCTTGAGCCGGCGCGCAAGAAGGCCGAGATGCTGGGCGTGACGCAGATCTTCGTCGACGATCTGCGCGAGACGTTCGTGCGCGACTTCATCTTCCCGATGTTCCGCGCGAACACGCTTTACGAGGGCCAGTACCTGCTCGGCACCAGCATCGCCCGGCCGCTGATCGCCCAGCGCCAGATCGAGATCGCGGAGGCCGTCGGCGCCGATGCCGTGGCGCACGGGGCGACGGGGAAGGGCAACGACCAGGTGCGGTTCGAGATCGCCTACTACGCATTGAAGCCGGACATCAAGGTGATCGCCCCGTGGCGCGAGTGGGACCTGACCAGCCGGACGCGGCTGCTGGAGTTCGCCGAGCAGAACCAGATCCCGATCGCCAAGGACAAGCGCGGCGAGGCGCCGTTCAGCGTGGATGCGAACCTGCTGCACTCGTCGAGCGAGGGCAAGGCGCTGGAGGACCCGGGCTGCGAGGCGCCCGAGCTCGTCTACCAGCGCACGATCCGCCCCGAGGACGCGCCGGACCGGGCGACCGTCATCAGCGTCGATTTCGAGCGCGGCGACCCGGTCGCGATCGACGGCGCGCCGCTCACGCCGGCGGCGCTGCTCGCCCGGTTGAACGAGCTTGGCCGGGCGAATGGGATCGGGCGGCTCGACCTGGTCGAGAATCGGTTCGTGGGCATGAAGTCCCGCGGGATTTACGAGACGCCCGGAGGCACGATCCTGCTCTCGGCGCACCGGGCGATGGAGAGCATCACGCTCGACCGCGAGGCCGCGCACCTGAAGGACAGCCTGATGCCGCGCTACGCGGAGCTGATCTACAACGGGTTCTGGTTCAGCCCGGAGCGGCGGATGCTGCAGGCGGCGATCGACGAGAGTCAGGCGAGCGTGAGCGGGCGGGTGCGCTTGAAGCTGTATAAGGGCAATGTCTCATGCGTCGGGCGCGAAAGCCCCAACAGCCTGTATTCGATCAAGGTCGTGACCTTCGAGGACGACCAGGGCGCGTATGACCAAGTGGACGCGCAGGGCTTCATCAAGCTCAACGCGCTGCGCCTCCGGCTCGGGGCCATGGCCGGGCGCAAGGGCGGGACGCTCTGACGCGCCGCCGCCGTCAGGAGTAAAGGTCGAGCCCCGGCACGCGCAGGCGCAGCAACTCGCTGGCTTCGACGGCGAGTTGGCGGAGCTGGGCCTGCTGAACTTCGGCGACGGTCCTTGCGTGGCGATCAAGGGCGCAGAGCGTGCCGATCACCTGCCGTCCCGGGCCAAGCAAGGGCGTGCCGATGAAGAACCGGATGTGGGGCGGGTTGACTACGACGGGAATGCCGAGGAACCGCGGGTCTTTGGCGGCGTCCTCGACGACGAGGTCCTGGCCTGTCTCGACGACGACGCGGCATATCGCGTCCTGCCTGAAGTAGCTTTGCGCGATCGGGCCCACGAAGGCCTTGGCCCAGCTGCGCCGGTCGTCCATCAAGTTCAGCATCGCGATGGGCGCCCGGAAAATCTGCGCGACCGTGAAGACAATACTGTTAAAGCCGGCCTCCGGCTTCGTGTCCATGACGGCGCATGCTGCTAGCGCTGCGAGTCGCGCGCTCTCGTTGGCTGGGACCACGGCAACCCTTACCCGTTCCGGTTCGCCTCTCGAAAGATTTCGTCTGGCAGAGGCACACGAGTCTTATCCGCCAAAGACCTGGGGTGCAATGTTTAGTGCTGATTCTTCAGTCATTGTTCGCGACTGTACGAATCGGTCGAGCTTGTTTCCCGGCCCTCGGCATCCGATTGTTAGCAAGAGGCCGTCAATACGGACCCAGTAAGGATTAGGTGCTGTTCCGATGATGCGTCGCGATCCCGTGTTCATGGCTTGGCTGGTGGGGCTGGCGCTGGCCGTCGTGGTCTACGTCGTCGGGCCGGAGCATTTCTTGTTCCGGGTGCAGGACTCGCTGCATCTGTTTGCCTGGCACGTTTCCGAGGCGCTGGCGGACTTGTCGGCGAGCGCGCTGGATGCGGTGCGCGCCCTTTCCATCGGGCTGTTCGTGACGTTCCTGGCACTCGCCATTGCGGTGGCCCGCCGCGGCGGGCGGGCCCGGCTCGCGGCGGCCGTCGTCAGCGTGCTGTTCCTGTTCCTTGTGCAGGGACCGTCGTCGGGCAGCCATGCGCGCTGGCTGGCAGCGCTCTGCCTATCGGGCGTCGGCGCCGCGGTGATGACCGGGCGCTTGCGTAAAGGCGGGTCGCCGGCCCGGACTTGATCGCGCGCCCGGGTTCAGGAGCGCGGCGACGATCAGGGCGATGCCCTGGGCATGCCAGCGCTGGACCGCCTTGTGGTCCGCGCCGACAGCCGCGCCGATCCGCCGCCACGTGAACAGGTGGCGCCCGTTGAGCGGGTTGACGAGGCAGCGTGCGCCGACGACGCGCCGCAGGATGTACTTGTCGACGGGGATAAGCGGGATCCAGGCGAGAACGTTGTCCATGGCGGTGATCTGGGCAGGGCTCGGCACGGCAGGCCGCAGCTTGAGCTTGGCGTGCCCATAGGACTCGGAGGCGTCCCTTACCCATTCCATGCCGCTTTGCACGAGCCGGGTGCTGGGGCCCGTGTTCGGCAAGGCGAGCAGCGTCTGGCCCGCCTGCTCGAGCGTGCGGATGACGAATTCGGAGTCGATCGGGTATTCGGCGCTGACGTGCGGGGATGATGGCGGCACGGTCTCGGCCTCCTTGGCTGCTGGTGCTGCGATAGGACGGAATGCCGACGCGGGGTCCGGCCTAGAGGAAAACCGGGAAGGGATAGTCCGAGCCTTCCAGCGATGTGCCGCGGGTCAGAAGGCCCCAGGTCGTCGGGTGTCCTGCAGGCAGGGCCGGGCGATCGTTATGGCCGGGCCGCCCGACAACCCTGAAGATAACCGGGCAGGGGCGGCGAGGGGCATCACTGCTTGCATGCGTGGTCATTCTGCGCGGCTCCGTTAGGTTTAGGTTCATAAGACAAGGCTAGTTTTCCTAGTAAACCGGAGTCAACCGGCATGGGCGCGGAAAATAGTCCTTAAAACACTTCTTTACCGAGATGCGGCGCCTACTGCCGACTTCGCCGTCTCTGCAGGAATACGTAATGGACGGTCATCAATTGTATTGCCGTCATACAAAGGCGAGCGATTGATCTATTTTTCACGCAAAGAGAACGGTTTCAATGCAGAATACACCTGAATTCGAGTTGCCGAGGTTAACAGACTGCGATACTCGATGAGGCACTCTCATTGACAAGGGGCCCAGATGGCTACGATTAGCGGCGGAAATGGCGGGCAAACGGTCGTCACCGCAGGATCCAACGATATGAATGGCCAGGCAGCGGCCGTTCAAACTGCAATTAACAACGCGCTCACCAGCGGAACGCTGACGAATGCGCCGTCGCCAACGGCGAACCCGCCGGCAGGCGCCGGACTCGCGACGATTTCGACGCCCGGCAGTTACGTGCTCGCTCCGGCCAACACATCCTTTCTTGTGACAAGCTCCGGCGGCGACGTAAGGGTGTCCGGCGCCGGCGGGCGAAACCAGAACGTCCTCATCAACGGCACCAACACGACGTTCTTCACCAACGGCGGCACCGGAACCGTCGTGACCGGCGACGGCCAGGAACTCATCGGCACGCCGACCACCGGCGGCGGCCAGTTCAGCATCACGACCGGCGCCGGCAACGACACGGTCATCGCCTTCACCGGCAACAACACCGTCTCCGCCGGCGCCGGCAACAACCTGATCGGCCTTGGCGCCGCGGGCACGAACTCGAGCAACCTCGTGTTCGCCTCGGGCCGTAGTGACACGATCTCGGGCCTGGGCGGCACGGGCAGCGACACGATCATCGCTGGAAGCGGCGCTACCTACATCACCGAGGGCTCGAAGTCGCTGACGTTCCTGGGCGGGTCCGGGTCGGCGACCATCATCGGCGGCACGGCGAGTTCGGTGGTTTATCTCGGCGCCGGCGGCGGCGAGGTGGGCGGCGGCTCGGCTGGCGGCAACGTGCTGGCCGGCGGCACGGGAACGGCCGGGTCGACGCTGTTCGGCGGCGGCAACGGCGACGTCATGTTCGCGCGCGGCTCCGGCCAGACATTGCTGTCCGCGGGCGCCGGCAACGAGACGCTGACCGGCTCGGGGTCCAGCGGCAACAACATCTTCTTCACCGGCTCGGGCAACGCGCTGATCGGCGGCGGCCAGGGCAACGACCTCGTGGTCGTCCGCAGTTCCGGCAGCGCCACGATCGACGGCGGCGCGGGCGCCGACATCATCAGCTTCACCAACCGCGGGCCTGGCGGCAGCACGGCCAACGTGCTGATCAACGGGTTCAATCCGGCGGAGGGCGACCGGGTCCAGCTTTCCGGGTTCAGCCAGAGCGAGGCGGCGGCCGTCGCCAGCACGCCCTCGACCGGGGGCAGCACGTCGGTCGTGCTTTCGGACGGCACGAGGGTCACGTTTGGCGGGGTGACGAGCCTCAATCCGTCCAACTTCGTCTAACGTCCGCGTTCTTCCCGGCGGCATGCCGCCGGACCAAGCAGCGCGCGGGGCACGCCGGATCAATTGATCCGGCGTGCCGTCCCGTTGTACAAATCTCCTGCCGATGCCGGCCTCTA
Organism: Acetobacteraceae bacterium; assembly: GCA_965217935.1. Lineage (GTDB taxonomy): Bacteria > Pseudomonadota > Alphaproteobacteria > Acetobacterales > Acetobacteraceae > JBBROS01. The sequence continues at coordinate 4,303,605 of OZ244581.1, forward strand.
CAGCCCTGAGGAGGAGACCGCTGTGAACCTGCAAATGCCTGAACCCATTCCGCGGCCCGGACCGATCCCAGTGCAGGACCCGCCCCCCGGCGATATGCCGCCGTCGGATACGCCGCCGCTCGATGATCCCTCGCCGGCGCCTATTCCCGATAGGTTATGACGACTGAGCAGGCCTTCATGGCTCGTGCGACGAAGGTCTGCCCAGACTCCTTTGACGACACATCCATTTTTCGCGTCGTAACGGCGGGCTGCTCCGCGGCATGGTACTTGGGCTGTAAGCGCGCTTGGTTTAATGAAAACCGATTGGACTGCCTGCCGAATGATGAAAACCTTCGTTGTCTGCGCGTGTTACGGCATAAGGGTTAGGCTGGCTTGCCCACCGATTTGTGAGCCATCCTGGCGTCTGAGCTGAACGGAGCAATCGATGCGGTTAAGCTGATGCGAACTCTTAAAGCCGTATCCGTCATGATGGCGTGGCGGCGATCGCCGGCCTTCATGCCCGGCCGTTGGCGCTGCCGGGATAACCGGACCGCTCGAACTGCCTGCCCGCATCGGGGCGGACGCGATGATCGCTTTGCCCGCTGCGGCCATGAGGGTCGCGGATTGGCTCGTCGCTGCGTTCGTAAGCCAACCGATCCGGCAAACGCTGCGCCGGGTCAATGCAGGTAGTATGTCGCGACGACCAGTTGTGGGATGACCACCAGCCCGGCCAACCCGGCCGCGATCGCCGGGGCGCGCAAGGCCCATCGTCCGAACAGGCCGCCGGTGACGATCAGCCTCGGCAGCGCCAGACCGAGGAACGGCAGCAGCGGGACGAGGTAGCGGCCCTGGACGCCGTTGATCTCCGCCGCGCCGATAAAGTCCCAGGAGAGGTATTGCCCGTCGAACACCGCGAACACGGCAGCGGCGATGCACGCGAAGACGCCAAGCCGGGCCCATATACCCGGGCCTTCGGGCCAGCGGAACTTCGACAGCGACTCGGCCGGGAGCATGGCGGCCAGGGCCACGAACCAGAGCGCGTAGAGCGCATTCGGCAGGAAGATGTCGAGCACGCCGACGATGCCGACCATCTCAAGCAGAAGATACTTCGCCTTGTCCATCATGGCCTCGGCCGGCATGGTCAGCATCAGCAGCGGCTGGTGCAGGAACACCTGGATCTGCAACGAGGCGTCGACGACGCCGAACATGCGGTTCGCCTCGCCCGGCCAGTTCGGCCCGGCGGCATAGGCGCCGCGCACGAAGGGCACGACCGCGTAATGGTTTGCGACCGCGTACCAGACCAGCGCCGGCGCGGCGGCCAACAGGGCGCCGGAGATGCGCAGGCGCGGCCAAGGACCTCGCCGGGGCAGCAGAACCAGGACAATGCCGGCCAGCGGCAGGTAGAGCGGCTTGGCCACCGCGAGCAGTCCCACCGCCGCGGCGCCTGCCCACCAGGACGCCATCGTGCCGCGGGTGAGCAGGGCCGCGCCCAATGCCGCGCTGCCGATCACCAGCCCATCCTGGCTGCACGATGCCGCCATCCATAGGCTGATCGGCAGCAGCAGGACGGCGAAGAGCAATCCCTGCGCCCGCCTGGCCAGCAGCAGGGCGGCGAGGCCGACGGCTGCATAGCTCAGCGCGTTCGCCAAGCGTCCGGCCAGGAACGTCTGCCAAGGCCCGTAGTGCAGCCATTTGGCGGCCTGCATGGCGAGCGCGCCGGGCACGTAGAACAGCGGCGAATAGACAGCCGTGTTCGGAACGCTGATGAACGTGGGCGCTTTGTCCCAAGGCACTGCCTCAAGTTCGTTCTCCCTCGCTCTCGTCATCACCCGGCTGGCCAGGGGCGCGCCTGGATTGAACGAGAACCCGGCCAGCAGCAGCGCGAGATGGGCGGTGACGCCGCTATCAGGGACTTGCTGGCCCAAGCCGTCGAGCCTGACGCCGCGATGGCCGACGATGTCGCCGTAGCGCAGGCTTTCCATCCGCACGGCATGGGCGACCTCGTCCGGGCTTTCCCCTGTCGGCACGCTGAGCGACAGGAAGCCGAGCAGCGGCAAGGCGAACAGCAGGAACAGGCTGGGCAGGAGCAGGTGCGAGCGCGGCATGGCGGGGGTTTACGCGCGGGGGCGGGCTGGGTCCATGTCGATGGGCGGCGGCAAAATCGCCGCAGGCGCCCGGCGAGGCTTGTTGAACCGCGCGGCTGCGGGCAGGCTGCGCGCCTTCTCTGCTCCAGGGTCTTGCACATGCACCGCCTCTCCTCGCTCGTCCTCGCCGGCCTGCTCGCCGCCTGCGCCTCCCCGCCGCAGGGGCAGACGCCCTACACGCCGGCGCCCGCGATGCTGCAGGTGCTGCAGGAGCGCCAGGCGATGCACGCCAGGGAGCCGTCGGACCTGCAAGTTTACCGCGCGCGGGACGTGCCGACGATGTCGGAGGCGGCGGACGCGATCCCGAACGTGAAGGGGTTGCCGGCCGATGTTACGCAGGTGCCGCACGTGGAGCGTTTGCAGGCCCAGGGACCGGGCGGTGCGCTCAATGCCGAGATCTACCGGCCGGACATGGCCAAGAACCTGCCCGTTATCCTCTACTACCCCGGCGGAACCTGGGCGACGGGCGCGCTTGAGGAATACCAGGAGACGCCGCGCGAGCTGGCGCAGCGGACCGGCTGGATCGTGGTCACGCTCAGCCCGCGCCTCGCGCCGGAAGCGAAGTTCCCGGCCATCCACGACGACGCCTTCGCGCTGTATCGATGGGCGCGGGCGAACATGCGGTCATGGGGCGGCGACCCGACGCGGGTGGCGCTCGCGGGCGAGGGCCCTGGCGGCAACCTGGCGCTCTCGGTCGCCCTGCAGGCGCGCGACCAGGCCGGGCGAGGGGGCGGGGTGCCGCTCCCGGACCAGTTGCTGCTCATCACGCCGGTGGCCGGCACGAACCTGCATACCAGCAGCATGAGGGAGAACGCCGACAGCCGGCCGCTGACGCGCTCGACGGTGAGTTGGGCGCAGGACCTCTACGCATCCGGACACCTGCGCGACCCGCGCATCGACCTCGCCGCACGGAACGACTTCGCGCGGATGCCGCCGACGACGTTCATTCTGGCCCCCATCGACCCGCTGCGGTCGGGCGCGGAGACGCTTGCCGCCAAGATGAGGGCCTCCGGCGTGCCGACCGAGGTCAGGCTGTTCCCGGGAACGACGTATGACTTCTTCGGCCTCGGCCAGCGGGCGCCGGAGGCGGCACAGGCCGAGGATTATGCCGTCTCGCGGCTCAAAGCGGCCTTTTCACGCCCGTCGTTTGCTGCCAATACGGCGCAAGAGCCGCGCAGGCGCTGATCAGCGGGTCCACGGCGCCGCGGCCGGACGGAGCACCTTCGATGTCACGTATCCATCCTGCCTGGATCGTCGCCGCCTGCACGTTCCTGGTGCTGCTGGTGGCCGCGGGCATCCGCTCGACGCCCGGGGTGCTGATCGTGCCGCTGGAGGCCGAGTTCGGCTGGTCCAGGGCCACCATCAGCTTCGCGGTCGCGGTCAACATCCTGCTGTATGGACTGATGGGTCCGTTCGCCGCGGCCGTCATCGAGCGCTTCGGCCTGCGGCGGACGGTCGGGTGCGCGCTCGCCCTGCTGTCGCTCGGCGTGGCGCTGACGCCGCTGATGACGCGGAGCTGGCACCTGGTGCTGCTCTGGGGCGTCATGGTCGGGAGCGGCAGCGGGGTGATGTCGCTCGTCCTGGCCTCCACGGTGGCGAGCCGGTGGTTCAGCGCCCGCCGCGGCCTGGTGGTCGGCGTGCTGACGGCCAGCACGGCGACCGGGCAGCTCGTCTTCTTGCCGGTCCTGGCGGGCGTGGCGGAGACGTTCGGCTGGCGCGCGGTGAGCATCGCGCTCTCGGCCGTGGCGGCGCTGCTGATCCTGCCCGTCTCGGCGTTCCTGTGGGACCGTCCGAGCGACCGCGGCGTGCCGCCGTTCGGCGCCTCCGCGGTCGTTCCCCGCACCGTGCCGGCGATGAACCCGGCCCGCCGCGCCCTCGGCGCCTTGGCAACCGGGCTCGGCAACCGGGATTTCTGGCTGCTGTCGGGCAGCTTCTTCGTCTGCGGCGCCAGCACCAACGGGCTGATCGGCACGCACCTGATCCCGGCCTGCATCGACCACGGCATCCCCGAGGTGGCCGCGGCCGGCTTGCTCGCGGCGATGGGCATCTTCGACATGGTGGGCACGACGCTGTCCGGCTGGCTGTCGGACCGGTGGGACAACCGGATGCTGCTGGCTTGGTATTACGGGCTACGGGGCTTGAGCCTGCTGTTCCTGCCGTTCGCGTTCGACTTTGGCTTCGCGGGGGTCGGGTTCGCCGGGCTGAGCCTGTTCGCGGTGTTCTACGGGCTTGACTGGATCGCCACCGTGCCGCCGACGGTGCGGCTGGCGGCGCGCTGCTTTGGCGAGGAGAACGTGGCGGTGATGTTCGGCTGGATCGCCGCCGCGCACCAGATGGGGGCGGCGAGCGCGGCATGGCTCGCGGGGATCGCGCGGGTGGACACCGGCAGCTACCTGGCGGCGTTCATGGGGGCGGGGGCGCTGTGCCTAGTGGCGAGCGTGATGGTGGCCTTCATCGGCTGGGGGGCGGAAGACCGGCGGGCGGCGGTCGCTTGAGCTTGGGCGCTAAGCGGTCAAGGATGGGGACATGAACGACATCCCGGACCTCTCGGCCCTTCGCGCGCACGTCGGCCAGGTCAGCGACCTGGCGGAACGCAAGGTGCTGGACCATTTAGACAAGCATTGCCGGGCGTTCATCGAGTTGTCGCCGTTCCTGGTGATCGCGACGGCGGACCGGGAGGGGCGGGTGGACGCCAGCCCGCGCGGCGATCCGCCGGGGTTCGTGCGGGTGCTGGACGACGCGACGTTGCTGTTGCCGGACCGGCCGGGCAACAACCGGGTGGATAGTTTCGCCAACCTCCTGGACGCGCCGGGGGTGGGGTTGATCTTCTTCGTGCCCGGCGTCGAGGAAACGTTGCGGGTGAACGGGACCGCGCGGCTGCTGACGGACGAGACGCGGCTCGCGCCCTCGGAGGTGCGGGGACGGGCGCCGAAGACGGGGTTGATGGTCGGGGTGGAGGAGGCGTTCTTCCATTGCGGGAAGGCGTTGAAGCGGTCGCGGCTGTGGGACCCGGCGGCGCAGATCGAGCGTGGCGCGTTCCCGTCGCTGGGGCGTATCCTGATCGATCAGCAGAGCGAGTGGACCGATCAGACCGCCGAAGAGGCGGAGGCGCGGATCGAAACGGCTTACCGGGAGCGGCTTTATTAGGCACGGCTCCGGGAGCCTATGCTGAGGTCGAACGCGATTCCCGGACGGGACCGGGGTAGGCAACGCAAATGCTTAATGTGGCTTGGCCACGGCTAGACGCTCAGGCCAACGGTGAAGGTGTCAGAGGCTTGCTCCTCTCGGCTTTGCCCGGCACTGAGCGTGCGTATGGCAAAGGCTGCCTGAAATGCCAAGATGCTTGCATCTGCACCCGGCTTGCCCTCAAAGCGGAAGCTGGCGTTTGCCAGGCCTTTTGGTGCAATCCGTGTGTAGTTTCCAAGTGGAAGATAATTACTGCTGCGCGGATTGAGACACCAGGCTGAGTAGTCTCCCCCGATGTTGCTACAAAACCCGACTCCTCTCACTCCTCCTGGCAAAACAAGATCAAACGGGCTACCATCACTTGTCACAATGCTCGGAGGCGGGCCGATCAGCGCGATACCCATTGCCTCGCGGCTGATGTTCTGGATGCGGAGGAGAAGCGTGAGGGTGCCCTTCGCCCCCGCGTTCGTGGCAATTGCAATAGCACAAGCTCGAAAAGGCCCATCCTCAGCGCAATTCCGCTCCGATGGGGCGTAGAATGACGGCGGGGACGTCGCCGCGTTCTGAGGAGATTGCTGAGGAATTTTTATTACTTGAGGAAAAGAAGACGGTGTTTCGACCATTGAGGTTGGCACCAACCTGGCTTGGAGAGACTCGAACACTTTCAGCTTGCATTCAGCATTGTTCTTGAGCGTGTCCGCGAGTTGGTCGCGCAGCACGCCTTCGTAGCGCCCGTTGCTTATGTTTCCCGACACGTTGACGCCCGCGTCGGCGAGGCGCGCGGCGAGGCCGTTCAATTGGGCGTGAACCTCCCCTTGGGTCTTCGAACTGGACGCCTCGCCCCGCTCGTGAACGACCGAGCAGATGTGATCGGCCGTGTCAGTGATGAGGGCGAGCGCCCGCTGCTGATTGCCGAACGTGTCCGCCAGGGCAAGGGGAGGGAAGCAAGACCAGGCCGCCAGGCCGCTTGCCAGCGCGGTGAGGACCCACCCTGAGAAAAGCGGCCTCGCCCAGAGTTGCTGCATGTGACGACCCTCAGAAGCTTATCGCAAGGCTATTCATTGTCTGAAGCCACTGCAATGCTCGGGTAGGAAGCAGCAGCAGTTTGCACGTGTCGGTGGCGCATGAGATCGGCAGCGGTCGCGCGCCAATCAATTCTGGCGTGTTCATCGAGCGCGGGTTGAATTGCGAAGACCGGGCCGACACGTTTCCGCAACTCCTCATTGGGCATTCGCGGCCGCTCCAACCATCTTCAAAGTCCAGCCGTTGCCATTCATCGCAACCCGCCCCAGAAGGGGGCCATGCCGACCCTCTCGCTCCATAACACCTTGACGCGGCGGCGCGAGACGTTCGCCCCGCTCGACCCGGACCACGTCCGCCTCTACGTCTGCGGCCCCACCGTCTACGACCTCGCCCACGTCGGCAACGCCCGCGGCATGACGGTGTTCGACGTGCTGACCCGGCTGCTGCGGCTGCTCTACCCGCGCGTCACCTACGTCCGCAACGTCACCGACGTGGACGACAAGATCAACGCCCGCGCCGCCGAGGCCGGCGAGCCGATCGATGTCGTCACCGCCCGCACCACGGCGCAGTTCCACGACGACATGGCGGCCCTGGGCAACCTGCCGCCGGACCGGGAGCCGCGCGCGACCGGGCACGTGGCCGAGATGCTGGCGCTGATCGGACGGCTGATCGAGGGCGGCCACGCCTACGCCGCCGACGGCCACGTGCTGTTCTCGGTGGGCAGCTTCGCCGACTACGGCAAGCTCTCGGGCCGGAGCCCGGACGAGCTGATGGCCGGCGCGCGGGTGGACGTTGCCCCTTACAAGCGGGACGCGGGCGACTTCGTGCTGTGGAAGCCCTCGCCGCCCGAGTTGCCGGGATGGGACAGCCCTTGGGGCCGGGGCCGGCCCGGCTGGCATATCGAGTGCAGCGCGATGGCCTGGCGCTACCTCGGCGAGACGTTCGACATCCACGGCGGCGGCGGCGACCTGCTGTTCCCGCACCACGAGAACGAACGGGCGCAAAGCCTGTGCGCGCTGCCCGGCAGCGGCTTCGCGCGCGTATGGCTGCATAACGGGATGCTGCTGAGCGAGGGGGAGAAGATGTCGAAATCGCTCGGCAACTTCACGACCATCCAGGCCGCGCGACGGCAAGCGCCGGGGGAAGCGATCCGGATGGCGCTGCTGAAGGCGCAGTACCGCTCGACGCTGGAATTCGGCCTGGCCGGCTTGGCCGAGGCGCGAACGGAACTGGACCGGTTCTACCGCGCGCTGCAACGCACGCCAGCCGAGGACGCGCCGGCGCCTGGCGCCGTGGTTGAGGCGCTGTGCGACGACCTGAACACGCCGGCCGCCTTCGCCGCGATGCACGAGTTGGCCGGGCGGGCGATGGCCGGCGACGCGGAGGCGTCCGCCGGGTTGCTCGGCGCGGGCGGATTGCTCGGCTTGCTGGGGCAATCCCCCGAGGCGTGGTTCCAGGGCGGCGTCGATGCGGCGGCGGTGGAGGCGGCGATCGCCGAGCGGCTGGCCGCGCGGAAGGCGCGCGATTTCGCCAGGGCCGACGCGATCCGCGCCGAATGGCTTGCCCGCGGCGTCGCGTTCGAGGACAAGCCGGACGGCAGCACGCTCTGGCGCCGCACGAACGAGGCATGACCGGACGGGACGGCGGCGCGCCGCTGGAGCCGATCGACCCGAGCCCCGTCGTCGTGCTGGTGCGCCCGCAGCTTGCCGACAACATCGGCGCGGTCGCCCGCTGCATGGCCAATTGCGGCCTGTTCCACCTCCGGCTCGTGGCCCCCCGCGACGGCTGGCCGCAGGAGCGGGCGTGGCGCACGGCGTCGGGCGCCGACCGCATCCTCGACCAGGCTTCCGTGCATGAGACGGTCGCGGGCGCGGTGGCCGGCCTGCACCGCGTGTTCGCCACCTGCCCCCGGCCGCGGCACGTGGTCAAGCCGCTGCTCACCGCCCGCGCCGGAGCCTCGGCGCTGCGCGACGCCGAGGGCAGGGGGCTCAGGACCGGCATCCTGTTCGGGCCGGAGCGCGCCGGGCTCGACAACGACGACATGGCGCAGGCCGATACGCTGGTGCGATACCCGCTCAACCCGGCGTTCGATTCGCTGAACCTGGCGCAGGCGGTCATGGTCATGGGCTACGAGTGGTGGATTGCGGGCAGCGCCGCGCCATCTTCGCAACTGCTGACCCACGGCACGCGCGTGGCAGAGAAGGGCGAGATCGAGCAATTCCTAGTTCACCTGACCGACCAGCTCGACGCTTGCGGCTTCCTGCGCAACGCGCCCAAGCGCCCGGGCATGGTCCGCAACCTGCGCCACCTGTTCCAGCGCGGCGAGATCACCGAGCAGGAGCTGCGGACCTTGCACGGCGTCGTCGCCGGCCTGGCGCTCGGGCGCCGGCGGCTCGGGCGGTTCGAGGATGAGCTGGCAGCCTGGGCGGAGGGCGCCGACGCCGAAGGGTAGCGGGAAGGCCGCGCCCGCGGCCAGACGGGCGGCGGGCGGCGGCGTCGCGAACGCGTATCCGAAGCGTCCGGCCGCCAGCCCGGCGCCGGGCAAACGCCGCCCGCCGTGGTGGCGCATCGTCCGGCTCGGCATCATCGCCGGCATCTGGGGCATCCTTGCGGCCGGGGCAGGGCTTGCCTGGCTGGCGCGCGACCTGCCCCGGCCGGAGTCCGCGCTCGACGCCGCGCGCCGTCCGGGCCTCACGCTGCAGGACCGCCGGGGCGTCCCGTTCGCCACCTACGGCGACCTGGTGGGCGAGCCGCTGCGGCTCAAGGACATGCCGCCCGCGCTGCCCGCCGCCGCCGTGGCCGTGGAGGACCGCCGGTATTGGCAGCACGGCGCGATCGACCTGATCGGGATTGCCCGGGCCGCGTGGGTCAACCTGCGCGCCGGGCGCTTGGTCCAGGGCGGGTCGACGATCGCGCAGCAGGTGGCGAAGAACCTGTTCCTGACCAACGCCCGCACGCTGCGCCGCAAGGTGCAGGAGCTGATGCTGACGGTCTGGCTCGAGCATACGTTCACCAAGGCCGAGATCCTGGAAATATGGCTGAACCGCGTCTATCTCGGCTCCGGCGCCTGGGGCGTGGATGCCGCGTCGCGCATCTACTTCGGCCAGTCCGCGCGGAGGCTGAAGCTGTGGCAATGCGCCGTGCTGGCCGGCCTGCCGCGGGCGCCGTCCCGCTTCAACCCGCGGGCCGACCCGGCGGCGGCGGCGGCGCGCGGACGCCAGGTGCTTGCGGCGATGGCGGAGACGGGGGCGATCAGCCAGGCGCAGGCGGACGCGGCCTCGAAGCAGATCGCGTTCCCGCCACGCCCGGCCGCGGCGGGCTGGTTCGCCGATTGGGTCGCCGATAATTCTGAGGACGTGATCGCGGCCAGCGCCGATGCCGTGCTCAGGACCACGCTCGATTCCCGGCTGCAGACGGTTGCCGAGACGCGGCTGTCGGCGCTGCTGGACGGCCGCGGGGCCGCGGCCGGCGTGGGGCAGGGCGCGGTCGTCGCGCTCGATGCCGCGAGCGGCGCGGTGCGGGCGATGGCCGGCGGGCGGGACTACCGCTCAAGCCCCTATAACCGCGCCGTCGTTGCCCGGCGCCAGCCAGGTTCGGCGTTCAAGCCGATCGTCTGGCTCGCGGCCCTGCAGCACGGGCTGCACCCGGACGACGAGGTGCTTGACGCCCCGATCCAGATCGCCGGCTGGCGCCCGCAGAACTTCGACCACGCCTACCGCGGGGAGGTGTCGCTTGAGGAGGCGCTGGCCCTGTCGCTCAATACCGCCGCCATCCGGCTCGCCCAGCAGGCTGGCGGGCCGGGCGCCGTCATCGCGCTGGCCCGGCGGCTCGGGATCACGAGCAGGCTGCCGAATGACCTGTCGATCGCCTTGGGCACCGGCGAGGTGGGCCTGCTGGAACTGTCCTCGGCCTATGCCACGATCTTCAACGGCGGGCGGCTGGTGACGCCGTATGGCATCGAGAGCGCGCGGGTTGGCCGCGCGGCGTCTCCCGTGCCCCGCCCCGCCATGGAGCAGGTCATCGGCGCGGACCGTGCCGCGGAGATGATCCGTATGCTCGCCGCCGTCGTATCGCGCGGGAGCGGGCAAGCCGCGGCGGTCCGGGGCCGCTTCGTCGCCGGCAAGACCGGGACCACGCAGGATTTTCGCGACGCCTGGTTCATCGGTGAGGCGGGCGCCACGGTGATCGGCGTCTGGCTCGGCAACGACAACGGCAGCCCGATGAAGGACGTGACCGGCGGCGCCTTGCCGGCGCGGCTGTTCCATGAGATTGCGGCGGAGGTCCGGTAAGCCATGAAGCCCATGTCCCTTCGCTGTCGCGCGGATCTGGACGAATTCCGGCTATCGGCGCACATTTGCCGCAGTGCAACAAAACGGAGTTCGCGCCGATGGCCGTGAAGCCAGTCGATACGTTCGACTACATCGTGTTCGGCGCCACCGGCGACCTGACGCTGCGAAAGCTGCTGCCCGCGCTGTATTACCGGTTTCGCGACGGCGTGATTCCCGGCGACTCCCGCATCATCGGCGCGGCCCGCTCGGACCTCGACGACGACGCCTTCCGCGGGCGGGCGGCGGACGCGCTGCATGAGCATGTCGCCAAGGCGGACCTGAATTCGGACGTGCTGAACCGTTTCCTCGCCCTGCTGCACTACGCCCGCGGCGACGCCACGAAAGCGCGCGGGTTGGAGGCGCTGCACCAGCTTCTAGAGGATCACCCCGGCCGCATCCGCGTGTTCTATATGGCGACCTCGCCGGACCTTTATGGGCCGACCTGCGAGAACCTGCATTCGGCCGGGCTCGTGCATGACACGTCGCGCATCGTGCTGGAGAAGCCGATCGGGCACGACCTGGCCTCGGCCAAGCGGATCAACGACGTGGTCGGGCAGTATTTCCCCGAGCAGCAGACGTTCCGCATCGATCACTACCTCGGCAAGGAGACGGTGCAGAACCTGCTGGCGCTGCGCTTCGCCAACGTGGTGTTCGAGCGGCTATGGAATGCCGACGTGATCGACCACGTGCAGATCACCGTGGGCGAGACCGTGGGCGTGGAGAGCCGGGGCGACTACTACGACGGCTCCGGGGCGCTGCGCGACATGGTGCAGAACCACCTGCTGCAGCTCCTGTGCCTGCTGGCCATGGAGCCGCCGATCAACCTGGGCGCCGATTCGGTCCGCGACGAGAAGCTGAAGGTGCTGCGCGCGCTCAAGCCGATCGCGCCGCATGAGGTCGGCCACGTCACGGTGCGCGGCCAGTATAGCCAGGGCGCGGTGCTGGGGCAGGCGGTGCCCGGCTACCTGGCCGACCTCGGGGAAGACCGGACCAGCCGGACCGAGACGTTCGTCGCCATAAAGGCCGAGATCCAGAACTGGCGCTGGGCCAACGTGCCGTTCTATCTGCGCAGCGGCAAGCGCCTGCCACAGAAGGTGAGCGAGATCGTGGTGCAGTTCCGCGGCACGCCGTTCAGCGCGTTCCGGCGCGAGGCCGGGGAGCAGCTTTCGCCCAACAAGCTGATCATTCGCCTGCAGCCGGAAGAGGGCATGAAGCTGGAGCTGATGACCAAGAGCCCCGAGCCCGGCGGCCTGCACCTCAGCCCGACGCAGCTCGACATCAGCTTCGAGAAGGCGTTCGGCACCCGCTACCCGGACGCTTACGAACGCCTGCTGATGGATTGCGTGCGCGGCAACCCGACCCTTTTCATGCGCCGCGACGAGGTCGAGACCGCCTGGAGCTGGGTCGAGCCGATCATCGACGCTTGGGAGGAGAACCGGGAGTCGCCGCGCCTCTATCCCGCCGGGTCATGGGGGCCGACCTCGGCCATCGCGCTGATCGAACGCGACGGCCGCACCTGGCACGAGGAGCTCGGTTAGACTGCAATCGCCCTGACTGGAAGTCAGGGCGTCAATTGCCAGTCCAGACAGGGCTAGACCCTTGTCGTCCTGACTATGTCAGGACGACAAGGGTCTAGCCGGCCCGCATAAGCTGGGCGCTGCCGGTGCTCAGCCAATGCGTCGCGGCCTCGCGATGCGGGGTGAGTTCCGCGACCAAGGCCCAGAACTGCGGGCCGTGGTTCATGTGGCGCAGGTGCGCGACCTCGTGCGCCACCACGTAATCCTGCACCAGCGGCGGCGCCATCACCAGGCGCCAGGAGAACATCAGCGTGCCCGTCGCGGTGCAGCTTCCCCAGCGGGTCCGCGTGTCCTTCACGACCACCCGGCGCACGCGCAAGCCGGCCTGGACCGCCTTCTTCGCCGCCGCCGCGCCCAGCCGCCAGCGGGCCTCCGAGCGCAAGAAGTCGCCGATCCGCCGCGGCAGGAATTCCGCGGCGCCCGTGACGACCAGTTCGCCCGCTTCGAGCCGGGTCACGCCGCGGCCCGGCTGATGGCGCACGCGCACCAAGTCTCCGTTGAGGATCACCTCTGAGTTGTCTGCGAAGGCGAGGGTCGCCGGCAGCCTGGTCAGCCGGTCCGCCACCCAGCCCGCGTGCTGCTGCAACAGCGCCCGCCCGGTCGCCTGGGCGGCCCGTGCCGGCAAGGTGACGATGACGCCGCCCTCCCGCTGATCAATCCGCAGGCTGATGCGCTTGGCCCGCGCGCTCCGCCGCCAGAGGACGCGGGTCGGGCCGTGCGGGAGCGGCACGACTTCGACCAGGGGGGCTCGCATGGTCCTCAAGGCGGGCAATTCGGCATGGGGTTGCAACGTCGCGCCGCCCTGGTCATCGGTCCGCCCGCGCTCCATCGAGGCCGTCCAGCAACACGCGCACGTCCGATCCGTCCGGGTGCGCCAGCAGCACGGCCACCTGCGCGGCCACGGCCTGGCGATAGTGCAGGGGGTCCCAGTAGTTGGCCCGGCTGCTGGTCAAGTCGCTTCTGATCATGAAATCGAGCACCTCCGCCCCGGCCTGTTTCGCGATTCCGGTCACCGCGGCCTTGCACGCCGACCAGCCGGCGGCGGCGCGGGAGCCGGGCAGGCCTTGCTGTTCCACGCTGATGGGCGGGAAGTACAGGATTACCTGCGTGGATTTCGGGATCATTGCAAGCGCCGGCGGCAAGAGGCCGAGGCCGGGGAGGGGGTGGAGGTCATGCGGCGCGGCCGGCGTCGGGTCCGGCTTGGCCCAGCGATCGAAGGCTGCTGCCACGCGCGCCGGGTCATACTCGGAGTCGGGCGGCACGAAACGAGTGTAGCCGTCGAGCCCGTATGGCGGCGTTTTCCATCCGAGCATGACCGCGAGCTGGTTCGCCGCCTCCTGCACGGCGTAGGGCGTGAGCATATCGCGATAGCCGGCCCAGGGATTCTCGCCATACATCCAGGCGGGAAACGGGCGGGGCGTGAGGCGTTCGACGGCGCCGGCGCACCAGACGGCGTCGAGATCGATGATGACGGCCCGCGGCTCGGGGTGCGCGCGGAGGAACACGCGCAGGAGCTGCGCCTGCTCCCAGGCGGTGGCGCTGTTCATGGCGAGGTTGGCGAAGCGGGCGCCGAACAACGGATCGAGCTGCGCCGGTTGCAGCAGGCGGGAGGTGGAGGTGCCGAAGACGGCGGCATCGAAGCGGGGGGCACGCGCGAGGGCGGGGAAGGAGAAGCGCGCATTGCCGCTGATCGGCACGCGCGGGAGTGGCGGGGAGAGCGGCAAGGCGTCCCACGGGTCGATGACGGCGACGAAGGCATAGAGCACGGCCACCAGCCCGGCGGCGGCCAGGGCGAAGGTGAGCGCGAAGCCCCGCCAGCGGGCGGGCCGCTGCTCAGAACTGGAAATAGATGAACTCATTGGGCACCCGTCCGCCCGCGAGCAGCAGCAAGCCCGCGAGCGCCGCCCCGGCCACGCCGGCCATCCAGCGGTTCGCGCGCAGCCGTTCGAGCGCGATCTGCTGGCTGGTCGGCCCGATCAGGGCGACGGCTGCGGCCAGGAGCAGCACGTAACGGCCCTCGACCCTTACCGGGCCGCCGCCGCCGAAGCCTGCCATCCCGGCGTAGACGCGCGCCGCCGTGGCGAAGTCGGGCGAGCGGAACGGCACCCAGGCCAGCATGACGAACAGCAACGTGAGCGCCCACCCGAGCCAGGCCGGCATCCGCCGCCCCGCCCTTGCCCACGCGCCGTTGACCGCCAGCGCCGCCCCATGCAGCCCGCCCCAGGCCACGAAATTCCAGGCCGCGCCGTGCCACAGGCCCCCCAGCAGCATGGTTAGGACCACGTTGGCGGATTGCCGCCACGCCCCGGCCCGATTGCCGCCCAGCGGGATATAGAGGTAGTCGCGCAGGAACCGGCTCAGCGTGACATGCCAGCGCCGCCAGAAGTCGCGGATGCTGGCGGCGCGGTAGGGCGCGTCGAAGTTGATCGGCAGGCGCAGGCCGAACATGCGGCCGAGGCCGATCGCCATGTCGGAGTACCCGGAGAAGTCGAACAGGATCTGCAGCCCGTAGGTCGCAGCCCCCAGCCACGCCGCGGCCAAGCCGACCGGGCCGATGGCGGCCTGGGCGAAGATCGGATCGCAGGTCAGCGCCGCGGTGTCGGCGATCCCGGCCTTCTTCGCGAAGCCGATCACGAACAGCAGCGCGCCGCGGGAGAGGTTTTCCCAAAGCTCCGGGCTGTGGGGGTCGCGCCGGAATTGCGGGATCATCTCGTTGTGCCGCACCAGCGGCCCGGCGATGAGCTGGGGGAAGAAGGTCACGAAGGCGGCGAATTCCAGCAAGCCGTAGATGTGCCGGTCGCCGCGCCGCAGGTCGACGAGGTAGGAGATTTTCTGGAACGTGAAGAAGCTGATGCCGAGAGGCAGCATGATGTCGAAGGGCTGGAAGCTGGCGCCCACCGCCTCGGCCAGATTCGCGCCGATAAAGTTGGCGTATTTGCAGATGCCGAGCACGCCGAGGTTCAGCGCGATCCCGAGGACCAGCACCCAATCCCGCCGCACCGCGCCCCACCAGCGGGCGACCGCCCAGTTGGCGAGCGTCAGCCCCGCCAGCGCCGGCACGAACCGCGCGTCCCACCCGGCGTAGAACAGCAGCGAGGCCGCGACCATCACCGCCTGGCGCTGCGGTTCGGTGCGGGCGAGATAGAACAACGCCAGCACCGGCGGCAGGAACGCCATGACGAAGGCTTGCGAGTTGAACAGCACGCGCACGTCCTGGCTTAGGCGGGGCGGCGCCGTCAACGGCATGTTCGGCTTGGCTGGGGCTGTCGCTGCAGGCCGGCAGCATCACGCGGAACCATGCGACGCCTCGTCTAAGGGCAGCGTCGGCAGTAAACGCGGCAGCACGCCGACAAGGCTGCGCGGCAAAACAAAGGCTTGAGGCGCTCGTTCGCCCGATCGGTTCTTAGCGATTATTTCCGAACGAGCCCTAAGGTCTTCTGCATCGGCCCCCGCAGCCGCTCGACCAGGCTGAGATGCGGCCCAGGAGTCGGCACGATACGTCCAGCCTGGTCCGGCGCCCGGGCCGCGCCGGCCAGCCCTGGGCCGACTTGGCGCGTCGTGCGCGGCGGCGTCTCGATAATCCAGGCGGCCAGCTTGGTTTGCTGCTCCTCGGTCAGGCGGCAGGCGCTGCCCTCATAACCAAAGCTCGCCGGGTCCTCGATGCCGTCTTTCTCGCGGAGGCGCTGCCGGGCGCGGAGGATGCCGTCGTCCAGCAGCGGCAGAGCGTCCGCGCGCCGGACCGGGCAATGGGCGGCCGAGCCGTCGCGCGCCGGCTTGATCAGGCAAAGCCTGCGGTCCCAATTGTTCCGGGTGGTATTCCGACCGCGGCGCGGCCTGCAGCTTAGGGCTGCTTACCGGGCGCCCTTGATATGGTCGAGGTAGGCGACGATCGTCGGCACGTCCTCGGCGGCGACCGGGGCTTTATAGACATTGATCATTTTGCGCACCTCGCCTTCCCACGCCGTTTTCGACATTGCCGGCTGGTTCAGAACCATGCCTGCCGAGTGGCACGTGAGGCAGTTGCCGTTGATCGCATCCGCGCCCGGGCCTGCCGCGAATGCGCGCTCCCCGGCGGGCATATCGACGCTGACCGATTTCAGCGTGAGCGGCGGCCCCTCGCTCTTGATCTGGGCATGGCCCGGCAGCGGCATGAACGCAGCGCCAGCGATCAAGCACAATGACACCGAATAGCCGAAAATATCAGACATGGATAAGTCCTCCTCAAACCGCTTCGACGGGAATGGCTTCGATGACGTTGCGCATGTAGCCGCCCAGATTCCACCGGGCCTCGCTAAGCTGAGTTACTCCCTCGCTGTTCGTGCAACGGGCCATCAACATCGCGCTGCCGCCGCGTGCCGGAGCAGTGAACGGCGCTTGCCATCGCCTGAAGCTGTACTTGCCCTCGTCGCGGCCGAGCTCGGCCGGCCGCCACGTCTTGCCTCCGTCGGCCGAGAAATCCACCCGGCCAACGCCCGTGTCGCCGCCGAAGGCAATTCCGCGGGCCTGCGTTGGCGCCCCGCCGGGCACGGTGTCGCCTGGCCGAAGATTGGTGATGAACGAGCGCGGCGTCATGCGGTTGATCGGCACGGTCTTGTAGCCCGTTTCATCCGGCTTTACGCTCGCGTTCGGCGTGTCCGGGATCCTGTAGGCCTTGGCCATCCAGAAATTATCGTCCGGTTTGTCCAACACCTCGATGTCGCTCAGCATCTTGATCCAGTAGGTCGAGAACCAGCCCGGCGCTACGAGCCGCAGCGGAAACCCGTTCAGGAGCGGCAATTGCTCCCCGTTCATCGCGTAGGCGATCATCACCTCGCCGTCGCGAGCATGGTCCAAGTCGAGCGACTTCATGAAGTCCGGCGCATCCGGCGTCAGCGCCTCGTCCAGCCCATTGAAGCGCACCTGAACTGCGCCCGCTTTCACCCCGGCACGGTCCAGCACGTCTCGCAGCCGCACGCCGGTCCAGCGCGCGTTGCCCATCGCGCCGTTGCCCCACTCGCCGCCGGCCACCCGCGGCTGAAAGTAGCCGCGCGAGTTGCCAGAGCATTGGTTGACCGCCGCCAGCTCCACCCGCGGCAGCGCCAATACCTCCTGCAACGACAGCGATAGCGCCTGGTTGACATGCCCGCGCACCGCCAGCCGGAACGCGTCCGCATCCACTTCGGCTGGAATGCCCGCCCAGTGCCAGCGCACGTAGAACTGGTCGTTGGGCGTGAACACGCCTTTGTCGAACACCTCGAACGGCGTCTCCAGCAACGGCGGCCGCGTCCGCTGCAGGACCATCGGCCCCTTGGTCGGATAGGTCGTGGTCAGCAGGCGCCCATTGGGACCGCCGGGAAGCGGCGGCGAGAATCCTGTCATCGTGTCCGCCCACGCGGGAGCGGCGGTCAAGCCAACGCCGGCCATCATGGCCGATCGCAGAAACTGCCGCCGGGACGGCATAGGAACAGGTTTCATCCAGGAGTTCATTCGTTCCACCCTAAGTTTCTATTCAAGTTGAGAAGGCGAAAGGGAGGCAAGGTGGGCAAGCCGTTCAGGACAATGCCGGCAACTCATGCGCATGCACGTGACGGGCTTTGTGGCAACCTAAACCGTCCAGCGCACGCTTCTCAAGGCCTGGCGTGCGCATCCGCACTGATAGCAGCAGACCGCCCTATTCGACCTGTCCGGCGGAACCCTGCTTGCGACGCCGCGCCAGACGGGCGGCCAGCGCCACTCGGATCAGCGCGCCCGTTCCGGCGATTGCCGCCGCAAATCCCGAAGTGGCCAGTAGGACTGTTGCCGCCGCGCCGCTTGCCGAAGCAGGCATTCATGGCTTGTGCCACGAATGCCTGCCTATGCGCCTTCAGAGACGCACCATTTTTTGCGTCGCGACGGCGGGCCGTCCGGCGAAATGTTGCTTATGCGGCGCCGAGGGACGGCACGGCCGCCTGCGAACCGATGCCGAACGTAATAGGCCCTACGTTGCTGTCCTTGCCAGCATCATCCATCGCTTGAAACACAACGAGCAGCGACCAGGCACCGAGTTGACAGAAAAGGGGACCGCCTGCCCAGGCGGTCCCCTTCAGTTGGGCGCCTGCTCGTCTAGGCCGCCATGGGCGCGTAGCGCTTATGCCCTTTCACGTCGTAGCGGTCGAGCATCATCACCTTGTGCCAGACCCTGATGAAGTCGTTCACGAAGCGCTGGTGGCCGTCACTGCCCGCATAAACGTCGGCGACGGAACGCAACTGCGCGTTCGAGCCGAAAACCAGGTCGTTGCGCGTGGCCCTGAACTTCACGACACCGGTTTCCCGGTCCTTGAGGACGAAGCTCATCGCCCGTGCGTCGGCCTTCTCCCATACCAAGCCGGTGTCGGTCAGTTTGACGAAGAAGTCGTTCGTCAGGACGCCGACCTTGTCCGTCAATACGCCGGTGTCCGACCCGTCATGGTTGGCGTTCAGCACGCGCAACCCGCCCGTCAGGACCGCCCACTCCGGAGCGGTCAGCTTCATCAGGTTGGCCTTGTCAAGGAAGAACTCCTCTGGCGCAACGTCCTGCGACGCCTGCTCGAACTCGTCGCCCACGTAATTGCGGAAGCCGTCGACGACCGGCTTCAGCCACTCGAACATTTCAAGATCGGTAAGCTCCTGCGTGGTGTCCACCCGGCCCGGCGTGAACGGAACCGAGGCGCCGGCGCCCGCCTCGCGAGCGGCCGTCTCCACCGCGGCGCAGCCGCCGAGCACGATCAGGTCGGCCAGCGAGACTTTCTTGCCGGCGGTCTGCTTGCCGTTGAAATCAGACATGACGCCGCGCAGCCGCTCCACCACCGGCGCGGCGCGGCGGTTCACCGCCCAGTCCTTCTGCGGCGCGAGCGCGAGACGCCCGCCATTCGCGCCGCCGCGCTTGTCGCTGTCGCGATAGGTCGCCGCCGCCGAGAACGCGGTGAAGACCAGGTCGGACACCGAAAGCCCGCTATCCATGACCGCCTGCTTCAGCGCCGCGATATCGGCCTCGCCGACCAGCTCGTAGCCGCGCTCGGGCAGCGGGTCCTGCCACAGCAGGCCGTCCTCGATCGCCACTTCCGGGCCAAGGTAGCGATGCTTCGGTCCCATGTCGCGATGGGTGAGCTTGTACCACGCCTTGGAAAACGCCTGGGTGAAGGCATCGAAGTCCGCCAGGAACTTCTCGCAAACCTGGCGATAGCTTGGGTCGACCTTCAGCGCGATGTCGCTGGTCATCATCATCAGGCCGTTCATCTGCCCCTCGACGTGCGCGTCGGGCGTCTTGGGCGCGTTCGGGTCCGAGGGCGTCCATTGCAGCGCGCCGGCCGGGCTCTTGGTCTGCACCCAGTCGAACTTGAACAGGTTCTCAAGATAGCTGTTGTCCCACTGCGTTGGATCGGGCGTCCAACTGCCCTCGATCCCGTTGGTCATCGTGTATTGCGCGAAACCAGGGCCTTGCGGATTGTGCCAGCCAAGGCCCATCGCTTCCATCGGCGCGATCTCCGGCGGCGGGCCAATCTCCTTCGCGGGCACCATGCCGTGGCTCTTGCCGAAGGCGTGGCCGCCCGCGATCAGGGCCACGGTCTCCTCGTCGTTCATCGCCATGCGCGTGAAGGTGACCCGGATGTCGCGCGCCGACCCCATCGGATCGCCGCTCGCGTAAGGGCCTTCCGGATTGACGTAGATAAGCGCCTGGTGCGAGGCGGCGAGCGGGTTCTCAAGGTCGTAGTCGGCCTCGCCGTTCGTCCCGCGCCAGCGCTTGTCCCGCGTGACCATGTCGTCGAAGCTGCTGACCTCCTTCGGGTTCCATATCTCAGGGCCCCAATAGGTGGCGTTGTCCGCCTCCCAGGCGTCGAGCCGCCCGCCGCCGAAGCCGTATGTGGGCAGGCCCATGATCTCGAGCGCGCAGTTGCCCGTCAGCACCATGAGGTCGCCCCAGGACAGGCCGTTGCCGTACTTGTGCTTGATCGGCTGCAGCAGGCGCCGCGACTTGTCGGTGTTGCCGTTGTCCCACCAGCTGCTGATCGGGGCGAAGCGCTGCATGGCCGTCCCCGCCCCGCCTCGCCCGTCGGCGATGCGATAGGTGCCTGCGGCGTGCCACGCCATGCGGATCATCTGCGGGCCATAGTTGTTGTAGTCCGACGGCCACCAGGCGACAGACGTCGTGAGGAACTGCTTGATGTCCCGCTTGAGCGCCTCGAAGTCGATCTTGGCGAATTCGGCGGCGTAATCGAAATCCGGGCCAAGCGGGTCGGACGCCAGGCCGTTCTGATGCAGCAGCTCCACCCGCAGCCGGTCAGGATACCAGTTCTCCAAGGTCGGAGGAGAGCCGAAAACACCGCCAACCCGGTCGCCGCCGAACGGGCACTTGCCCATCATTTCATGGGTTTCGGTATAGGTTTTGTCCAACATCATGTCGTTCATCAAATTCTCCTTGCGCCAACCAATACTCTAGAGGCAGATCGGGCAACTGACAGGACTCGCCCGCAACGCTCCGGCACAACGACGTTCGCAGTCCATGCAGGAAAAATTGAAAGCCGCCTGCTGCATAGCCAAAACGTGACGTCGCCATCGCGATGTCGGTATCGGAGTTAAATGGCAAGCGGCGCCGCTGCTGCAAGTTGCCGAGGCGGCAACACAACGCGGCATGGTTCAAAACCGGATTATACGTGGGGCTGGGCCGGTGCTGCAGCTGCTACGAAGTTGGATGGCAGGCGGAGCATGGCAACGTCTCTCGGCGGGGGCGCGCCAATTTCACCTGCCGCCCGCTCCGCCGTCTCACGCGCGGCCAGCCCGGCTGAAGATGATCAGGGCCGAGCTTAGGCCTTAGTTAACAACAGGCGCGAGAAGTGATCCCTGCAAGTTTGAGTTCCATGCGCGACGCGTTCGGTGCAGTCTCGTTTTCTGCCGGGCGCGCTCCAAGACCCCTCACATCAAGCCACGGCCATTGCAGGACGAACCCCGGCGCGAAGCCTGCCGCAACCCCATCCTACTCAAATCGCCGCCGCCACGCCGGCAACATCCCTCCAAGCTGTCCGGTTATCGCATCTGCCGTGGCGCGGACCGAATGGCCGAGCAGCGGGATCCGACCATCGGAAATGCGCGCCATCGGGCCGGAAACCGATACTGCGGCGAGCGCTTCGGCGTTCTCGTCGAACACGACCGCGGCGACGCATCGCAGTCCGACCGCGTGCTCCTCGTTGTCAATGGCGTAGCCGCGCTGCCGGGCAGCTCCCAGGTTGGTCCGAAGCGAGGCCTTCGTGTGCAGGGTCTTGGCGGTGACCTGCGGCAGGCCGCGGCGGTTCAGAATGCGGCGGACCTCGCTGTCCGGCAGTGCCGACAGCAGGGCCTTGCCAACGCTCGAGCAGTGCAAGGGGACGCGCCCGCCGGGACGGGCGAAGGCACGCATCATCTGCCGGCATTCGACTTGCGAGAGGTAGACGGCCTCGAGCCGGTCTTCCACGGCAAGGTTGACGGTCTCTTCCGTCAGTTCCATCAGCGCGCGCATGTGCGGGCGTGCGGTCCCGGCGAGGCTGCGGGTCTTCAGGAAGGCGCTGCCGGCCACGAAGGCCTGAACGCCGACTGACCAGAGCCGCCGCTCGGCATCGAAATGGACGTAGCGCTCCTGCTCCAGCGTGGTGAGCAGGCGGTGCGCGGTGGAGGGGGACAGGCGGACCTGGTGGGCGAGTTCGCTCAGCCCGATCCCGTCATCGGCGCCCGCCAGCCGATTGACGATCGCCAAGGCGCGCACCAGCGATTGCACCTGGTCCGACCGTGCCGGGGGGCTGGGGGGCGGCTGCCCGGCGCCGTCCCGCGGGCGGACGGCTCGCGGCTTGCGCGGCGTGTGCAGTTCGGTCTCCATCGCTGCTGACGATCATGCAATACATCATTCTCCGGCCTGGCAACACGTTCTAAACGCAAAAGAAAAATGGCCGTTTTCCACATCGCGGAAAGGCCTTCGAAACAACTGGCAATCCGCTTTAGGCGGCGCGATACTGCAAGCTTAGAAACAATAGACGGGAGGGCGGCATGGCCAAGATGAGAGCGATTGAGGCAGCGGTCCGCATTCTGGAGCGCGAAGGCGTGACGACGGCGTTCGGCGTGCCGGGGGCCGCGATCAACCCGCTCTATGCCGCCCTGAAGTCGCATGGGAAGCTGCGCCACATCCTGGCCCGGCACGTCGAAGGCGCGTCGCACATGGCCGAAGGCTACACGCGGGCCAAGGCGGGCAACATCGGCGTCTGCATCGGCACCTCCGGTCCGGCCGGCACGGACATGATCACCGGGCTTTATTCCGCCCAGGCCGACAGCATCCCGATCCTGTGCATCACGGGGCAGGCGCCGCGGGCCAAGCTGTATAAGGAGGATTTCCAGGCGGTCGACATCGAATCGATCGCCAAGCCGGTGACCAAGTGGTCGGTCTGCGTGCGCGAGCCGGCGTTGATCCCGGGCGTATTCCAGCACGCGTTCCATGTCATGCGGTCCGGGCGTCCGGGCCCGGTGCTGATCGACCTGCCGATCGACGTGCAGCTCGCCGAGATCGAGTTCGACGCGGAGAGCTACGAGAGTCTGCCGCCGTATAAGCCGGTTGCCACGAGCAGGCAGGCCAGGCGCGCTCTTGAGATGCTGAATGCGTCCGAGCGCCCGTTGCTGGTCGCGGGCGGCGGCATCATCAACGCCGGCGCGTCTGAGCTGCTGGTCGAGTTCGCCGAGTTGACCGGGGTCCCGGTGATCCCGACGCTGATGGGCTGGGGCGCCATCCCGGACGATCACCCGCTGATGGCCGGAATGGTGGGCCTGCAGACCAGCCACCGCTACGGCAACGCGACGTTCATGGAATCCGATTTCGTGTTCGGCATCGGCAATCGGTGGGCGAACCGCCACACCGGCTCGGTCGAGGTCTACACGCGGGGGCGCAAGTTCATCCACGTCGATATCGAGCCGACCCAGATCGGGCGCGTGTTCGGGCCGGACCTCGGCATCGTCTCGGACGCCAAGGCGGCGCTGGCCGAGTTCATCGCGGCGGCGCGGGAGATGAAGCAGGCCGGCACGCTGCGGGACCGGTCCGATTGGGCCGGGTCGTGCCTGCACCGCAAGACCAACATGCTGCGCCGCAGCCATTTCGACGCCGTGCCGCTGAAGCCGCAGCGGGTCTACCAGGAGATGAACGAGGTGTTCGAGCGGGACACCTGCTACGTCACCACGATCGGGCTGTCGCAGATCGCGGGCGCGCAGTTCCTGCACGTCTATAATCCGCGCAACTGGATCAACTGCGGCCAGGCCGGGCCGTTGGGCTGGACCTTGCCCGCAGCGCTGGGCGTGCGCGCGGCGTGCCCGGACAAGAAGATCGTGGCGCTGTCGGGCGACTACGATTTCCAGTTCCTGATCGAGGAGCTGGCGGTGGGCGCGCAGCACAAGCTGCCCTACCTGCACGTGGTGGTGAACAACTCCTACCTCGGCCTGATCCGCCAGGCGCAGCGCGGGTTCCAGATGGATTTCGAGGTCAGCCTCGCGTTCGACAACATCAACAGCGACGCGGACGGCGACGCCCCGGCCGGATATGGCGTGGACCACGTCGCGGTGGCCGAGGGGCTCGGGTGCAAGGCGATCCGGGTCAAGAGCCCGAACGAGTTCAAGGACGCATTCGCCCGGGCGGAGGCGTTGATGCAGGAGCACCAGGTGCCGGTGGTGCTCGAGTTCATCCTGGAGCGCGTGACCAACATCTCGATGGGCACCGAGGTCGACAGCGTCAACGAGTTCGAGGAGGTGCTGTGCCTTGACCCGACCCTCTCGATCCGCAAGAGCCAGGACATGGGCGCGCCTGAGCCGAAGAAGGTGCTTGAGCCGGCGTCCCGTTAGGGCCCTGAAACGCTCGGACGATGCAGTATCGGACGATGCAGTACGAGTGAGAGCGCTCGCTCGATTTTGCGGGCCGGTTCGGATGACGGATTGAAGTGTCCGTCATCATCGGACCAGTAGATTGCCGTCCGGCTCGTATTGAATGACAATCAGGCGCTCGCCACGGGCGGCGCGCCAAGGGAGGCTTCGATGGCTAAGTTCGCTGCCAATCTGACGATGCTGTTCACCGAGCAGCCGTTTCTTGACCGGTTCAAGCCGGCGAGAGATGCGGGTTTCGAAGCGGTCGAGTTCCTGTTCCCGTATGATTTCGCCATCGAGGACGTTTCGGCGGCGTTGCAGGACAACGGGCTGCAGGTTGTCCTGCACAACCTGCCGGCCGGCGATTGGGCGGCTGGCGAGCGCGGCATCGCCTGCGACCCGGCTCGCATGGAGGAGTTCCGGTCCGGCGTGGGGCGGGCGATCGAGTATGCGACGGCGCTTGGATGCCCGCGCGTCAATTGTCTGGCGGGCATCCCGCCGGCCGGGATGTCAGCGGAGGCCGCGCGCGCGACGCTTGTGGAAAACCTGACGTATGCGGCCGCCGAACTGGGCACGTCGGGGATCGAGCTGCTGCTGGAGCCTGTCAACACGCGCGACGTGCCCGGTTTCTTCGTGACGCGGCCGTCGCAAGGCTTCGCCATCATGGAGGCGGTCGGTTCGGACAACCTCAAGCTGCAATACGACATCTACCATGCCCAGGTGACGGAAGGCGACTTGGCGCGGACGATCGAGACCAACTTCGCCCGCATCGGGCATTACCAGATCGCCGACAATCCCGGGCGCAACGAGCCGGGCACGGGCGAGATCAATTGGGCCTACATTTTCCGCCGCCTCGATGAACTCGGCTACGCCGGCTGGATCGGCTGCGAATACAAGCCTGCCGGCGAGACCAAGGCCGGGCTGCATTGGATGGCGTCGCACCGGGCGGCCTGAACAAGCCCGCAACAAACGCACGAAAGGACGAGACAGCATGAGCAAGATCGGATTCATCGGCCTCGGCATCATGGGCAAGCCGATGGCGGGCCACCTCATAGCGGGCGGCCATACGCTGTTCCTGCACGATATCGCGCCGATCTCGCAGGAACTGCTGGACCAGGGCGCGACTCAATGCGGCAGCGGCAAGGAAGTGGCGCAGCACGCTGACGTCGTCATCATCATGGTTCCTGACACTCCCCATGTCGAAGCGGCCTTGTTCGGCGAGGGCGGCGTCGCGGAGGGCCTCTCCTCCGGCAAGATCGTCGCCGACATGAGCTCGATCTCGCCCATCGCCACCAAGGAGTTCGCCGCCCGCATCAACAAGCTCGGTTGCGACTACCTGGACGCGCCCGTCTCGGGCGGGGACGTGGGCGCCAAGGCCGCGAGCCTGACCATCATGGTGGGCGGGCCGCAGAAGGCGTTCGACACGGTCGAGCCGCTGTTCAAGCTGATGGGCAAGAACATCACCCTTGTCGGCGGGAACGGCGACGGGCAGACCACCAAGGTCGCCAACCAGATCATCGTAGCACTCACCATCGAGGCGGTCGGCGAGGCGTTGCTGTTCGCGTCCAAGGCCGGCGCCGACCCGGCCCGCGTCCGGCAGGCGCTCATGGGCGGCTTCGCCAACTCGCGCATCCTGGAAGTGCACGGCGAGCGCATGGTCAAGCGCAACTTCGACCCGGGCTTCCGCATTGAGTTGCACCAGAAGGACCTGAGCCTTGCCCTGGCCGGCGCCCGCTCGCTGGGACTCAGCCTGCCGAACACGGCCACCTGCCAGGAGCTGTTCAACGCCGCGACCGCCGCGGGCGGCAAGGCCTGGGATCATTCCGGCATGGTCCGCGTGCTCGAAAGCCTGGCCCATCACGAGATCGGCCAAACGGCCGAAGTCAAAGCCGCCGCCGAATAGGCGCCCCGATGGAGGCGCGGCCCCTCCTGGCACGGATGTTCCAGGCGGCCATCGATGCCGCCGCCCCGGATTTGTGCGTGCCGCCGCACCTTCCCGCGCCGCCTTCCGGCCGGACGGTCGTCGTCGGCGCGGGCAAGGCGGCGGCGTCCATGGCGCGGGCGGTGGAGGCGCATTGGCCGCAGGACCGCCCGCTGTCGGGCCTGGTCGTCACCCGTTACGGCCACGGCGTCGGCCCGTTGCCGCGGATCGAGGTCGCGGAGGCCAGCCACCCGGTTCCGGACGACGCCGGGCAGCGGGCGGCGGCGCGGATGCTGGAGATGGTGGGCGGCCTGGACGAGGACGATCTCGTGCTCTGCCTCATGTCGGGCGGCGCCTCCGCCCTGCTCGGCCTGCCCGCCGCGGGCATCGATCTCGCGGCCAAGCAGGCGGTGAACCGCGCCCTCCTGCGCAGCGGCGCCGGCATCCAGGACATGAACTGCGTCCGCAAGCACCTGTCCGCCATCAAGGGCGGGCGCCTCGCCGCGGCGGCAAGGCCCGCGCGCGTGCTGACGCTGATGATCTCCGACGTGCCGGGCGACGACCCGTCCGTGATCGGCTCCGGCCCGACCGCCCCCGACGCCTCCACGCTCGCCGATGCCCGCGCCGTGCTGGCCCGCTACCGCATCAATGCGCCGGACGCGGTCTTGGCCTGGCTGGACGATCCGGCGGCCGAGACCCCCAAGCCCGGCGACCCAGCCTTCGCCCGCGCGCAGGCCGTCATGGTCGCGACGCCGAACGCTGCCCTGGAAGCCGCCGCAGCCGTCGCCCGCGAGGCCGGGTTCACGCCCTTGATCCTGGGCGACGCCATCGAGGGCGAGGCCAGCGAGGTCGCCCGCGTGATGGCCGCCATGGCGACGCACTGCGCCAAGCACGGCCAGCCCGCCATGCCCCCCTGCGCCCTGATCTCCGGCGGCGAGACGACCGTCACCGTCCGCGGCCAGGGCAGGGGCGGGCGCAACGCCGAGTTCCTGCTGGCGCTGGCCGTGGCGCTCGACGGCCACCCCGCCATCCACGCCATTGCCGGCGACACCGACGGCATCGACGGCACCGAGGACAATGCCGGCGCCCTCCTCGCGCCGGATACGCTGCGCCGCGCCCGCCAGCACGGCCTCAACCCGCGCGAGCGCCTCGCCGACAATGACGGATACGGCCTGTTCTCCGCTCTCGGCGATTTGATCGTGACCGGGCCGACGCTCACCAACGTCAACGACTTCCGCGCCATCCTCGTGCGCCAATCGCTGGACTCCTGACGGGCGAAAGTAACCAGCAATCCCTATATTGAAACGCAGCCGGCGCTGACCCGGCGCAGGGAGACCGATGATGCTGACCATGCCGCTGCCTGATGACGACGTCCTGGTCCGCCGCGCCGAGATTGTAGCGGCGCTGCGCGAGATCGTGCCCGGCGAGGGCGTGATCGACTCCGAGGACGAGCGCCGCGCCTACGAGAGCGACGGGCTGACCGCCTATCGCACCGTGCCGATGGTGGTGGTGCTGCCCGACACGACGCAGCAGGTGCAGCAGATCCTGAAGTATTGCCATGAGAACGGCGTGAAAGTGGTCCCTCGCGGCGCAGGCACGTCGCTGTCCGGCGGGGCGCTGCCGTTGCAGGACGGGGTCCTGCTGGGACTGGGCAAATTCAAGCGCATCCTTGAGATCGACGCCGGGAACCGCTGCGCCGTCGTGCAGCCGGGCGTCACCAACCTCGGCATCACCACCGCGGTGCAGGACCAGGGCTTCTACTATGCGCCCGACCCGTCGAGCCAGATCGCCTGCACCATCGGCGGCAACGTGGCGGAGAACTCCGGCGGCGTGCATTGCCTGAAATACGGGCTGACCACCAACAACGTGACCGGGATCGAGATGGTCACGATGGAGGGCGAGGTCGTCCGCCTCGGCGGCAAGCACTACGACGGCGCGGGGCTGGACCTGCTCGGGGTGATGGTGGGCTCGGAGGGGCTGCTGGGGGTGGTGACGGAAGTCACCGTCCGCATCTTGCCCAAGCCGCCCGGCGCGCGGGCGTTGCTGATCGGCTTCCCGACCATCGAGGGCGCCGGCGATACGGTGGCCTCGATCATCGGCGCCGGCATCATCCCTGGCGGCATGGAGATGATGGACCGGCTGGCGATCGAGGCGGCCGAGGCGTTCGTCCATGCCGGCTATCCGCTGGATGCCGAGGCGCTGCTGATCGTCGAGCTTGACGGCTGCGAGGCCGAGGTCGACCACCTGGTCGCTTCGGTCGAGGCCATCGCCGAGCAGAATGGCGCGCAGACGTGCCGGGTCAGCCAGGATGAGGAGGAGCGGCTGCTGTTCTGGGCCGGGCGCAAGGCGGCGTTCCCCGCCGTGGGACGGCTGGCGCCGGACTACTACTGCATGGACGGCACCATACCGCGCAAGCGGCTGGGCGACGTGCTGGCGCGGATGAAGCAGATGGAGGGGCAGCACGGATTGCGCGTCGCCAACGTGTTCCACGCCGGCGACG
This sequence comes from Acetobacteraceae bacterium, assembly GCA_965217935.1. Lineage (GTDB taxonomy): Bacteria > Pseudomonadota > Alphaproteobacteria > Acetobacterales > Acetobacteraceae > JBBROS01. Next base: position 4,332,119 of record OZ244581.1, read on the forward strand.
GCAACCTGCACCCGCTGATCCTTTATGATGCCAACGTTCCGGGCGAGCTGGAGCGGGCGGAGGAATTCGGCAACGACATCCTGCGCCTCTGCGTCGAGGTCGGCGGCGTGCTGACCGGGGAGCACGGGGTCGGCGTGGAGAAGCGCGACCTGATGCATACGATGTTCAACAAGCGCGACCTCGATCAGCAGCAGCGGCTGAAATGCGCGTTTGATCCGGGAAATTTGCTCAATCCGGGGAAGATGTTCCCGCAGCTTTGCTCATGCGCGGAGATGGGCCGGGTGCATGTCCATGCCGGGCAAACGAGGTTCCCCGAACTGCCGCGGTTTTAGCGGGTGACGGCGTTCCAGCCGGCCGACGCCGAGGAGGCGGAGCAGGTGGTCGGCTGGGCGGCGGCGGAGAAGCAGCCGCTGGAGATCGTGGCCGGCGGCAGCAAGCAGGGATTGGGGCGGCCGGGCCGGGCCGGGCATCGGCTCGATGTCAGCCGGATCAGCGGCATCATCGAGTACGATGCCTCGGAGCTGCTGCTCACGGCCAAGGCCGCGACGCCGATGGCGGATATCCAGGAGCAGCTCGACGCGCATCGCCAGATGCTTGCCTTCGAGCCTCCGGACTGGCGGGCGCTGCTGCCCGGCGATGGCGCGCCGACGCTCGGCGGCACGATCGCCTGCAACATGGCCGGGCCGCGGCGGATCAAGGCCGGGTCGGCGCGCGATCACTTCCTTGGTTTCAGTGCCATCAACGGCTGGGGCGACGCCTGGAAGGCCGGCGGCAAGGTGGTCAAGAACGTGACCGGCTACGATATGTGCAAGCTGCAGGCCGGCGCGTTCGGCACCTTATCGGTGCTGACTGAGCTTTCGGTGCGCGTGCTGCCTCGTCCGGAGACCTCGGAGACGGTTCTGCTGCGCGGCCTTTCGGACCAGGCGGGGATCAAGGCGCTGGCCGATGGGCTGAATGCCCCGGCCGAAGTCTCGGCCGCCGCGCACCTGCCGCCCGGGATCGCGGCGCGTGCCCCGGGCGTGGACGCGGCGGGCGGCGCGGCGACGGCGTTCCGGTTCGAGGGACCGCGGACCTCGGTCGATTACCGCGTGGGTGCCGTCGAGCGGATCGTGGGACGGGGCGAGCGCCTGATCGCGCCCGACAGCGAACGGTTCTGGGCCGCGGTGAGCGGGGTGCAGCCATTGCTTGGCGCCGCGGACAGCATCGTCTGGCGCCTCTGTCCGGCGCCGTCCAAGTCGCCGGCCCTGCTGCGGCGCCTGCAAGCCTCGCTGCCTGGTGCGGAGGCGTTCTACGATTGGGGAGGCGGCTTGCTCTGGGTCAGCCTCGCGGCAGCGGCGGCGGGCCCGGATTGCGGCGCAAGGATCGTCCGCGCCGCGATGGTCGAGTTGGGCGGGGTTGCGACCCTGCTGCGCGCGCCCGACGCGGACCGCGGCAAGATCGACGTGTTCGAGCCCGCCGTCGGCCCGCTGGGTGCGCTGACCCGCCGCGTGAAGGCGAGCTTCGACCCCCACGGCATCCTGAACCCAGGCCGCATGCAAGAAGGCGTCTGACCCATGCAAACCAACTTCACCGCCGAGCAACTGGCCGACCCGGACACCGCCGATTCCGCCAAGATCATTCGCACCTGCGTGCATTGCGGGTTCTGCACCGCGACCTGCCCGACCTACGTGCTGCTCGGCGACGAGCTGGATAGCCCGCGCGGGCGCATCTACCTGATCAAGGACATGCTGGAGAACGGCAAGCCGGCGACCGAGACGGTGGTCAAGCACATCGACCGCTGCCTCTCGTGCCTCGCGTGCATGACGACGTGCCCGTCGGGGGTGAACTACATGCACCTGATTGACCATGCCCGGCATCATATCGAGCAGACCTATAAGCGGCCGTGGCATGACCGGGCGCTGAGGCGGCTGCTTGGCCGGGTGCTGCCGCATCCGGGTTTGTTCCGCCTCGCGCTGCAAGGGGCCGGGCTGGGCAAGCCGCTGGCCCGGCTGATGCCCGGGCAGCTTCGCGCGATGCTGGCCCTGGCGCCGAAGCGGGCGCCGGCCAAGAGCGCGGTGGACCGGCCGCAGGCGTTCCGGGCCGAGGGCGAGCGCGTCCGCCGCGTGGCGCTGATGAACGGGTGCGCGCAGCAGGTGATCGCGCCGCAGATCAACGAGGCGACCATCCGTCTGCTGACCCGGCACGGATGCGAGGTGGTGGTGGCGAACGGCGCAGGGTGCTGCGGGGCGCTCAACCATCACCTCGGGCAAGGCGGGCACAAGGCGGCCCGGGCCAACATCCTGGCATGGCAACGGGAGATGGAGAGCGAGGGGCTTGACGCCATCGTCATCAACGCATCCGGGTGCGGCACGACGGTGAAGGATTACGGCCACATGTTCCGCGAGGACCCGGAGCTTGCCGGGCCGGCGCGGAGGGTCTCTGACCTGACGCAGGACATCAGCGAGTTCATGGCCGACCTCGGGCTGCAGAAATCGACGATCCCGACCGGCCAGCGGGTCGCCTACCATAGCGCATGCTCGCTCCAGCATGGGCAGCAGGTGAAGCTGGAGCCGAAGGCGCTGCTTACGCAGGCCGGATTCAAGGTGGTGGACGTGCCGGAGGGGCACCTGTGCTGCGGCTCGGCCGGAACCTACAACCTGCTGCAGCCCGAGATCGCCGGGCAGTTGCGGGACCGGAAGGTGGCGAACATCGAGCGGGTCAAGCCGGATCTGATCGCGGCCGGAAACGTCGGCTGCATGACGCAGATCGCGGCCGGGACGGGCATTCCGATTGTCCACACCGCCGAGTTGCTCGACTGGGCGACAGGCGGCCCGGCGCCGAAAGGCATGGCCGTCTAAGCTCACGAACGGATGCCGCCGACAACCGGACGGCATGCCAAGCAAAGGCGCGTTCGTGTGGTTTGGCATCAGGTCCTATGACCCGTTTGGCAACATTGCCCTGCCGCCGCTGGTCTGCATGGCGTGCCTGGCCGGTCTCCCGCGGGTCTGGCAGACGGGGCGGATCTGGACCCACCCTGCCTTGCGCGGATATGCGCAGGCTTCATGGCGGGCCAGCCCGTCGCGGGCATCGCGCCCGACCGGCAGGCGCTGCCCGGGCCCGGATGGCGTGGCTGATCCTGACCATGCTCGTGGCCGGCCTGACCGCGACCAACTGGTTCGGCCACGAGGGCGCCATCCTGCGGTTCGTGTTGCTCCGCTCGATCGCCTTGGCCTTCCTGGCCGGGTTGCTGGCGATGCTGCACGCCTGCGTGCGGCCGTTCTCCGCGATGGCGCTGCAATGATGCCGAGGGCCCACCGCCTCGGCGCTGTAGGGTCAACACGGCCAGGCCGGCAGGGCGGAGGAACCCTGGCGCGGGTGTCCCGCTGGCTCACGCGGCTGGGCTGGTTGACTGGGGGCCGAAGCCCAACGCCCGTCGGGAGTAATCCGAGGATCGCCGCGATGATGTCCGGCATCGCCGCGTCCGCGCGCGCCGGGTCGTGAACATCCCGCGCACCTTAGCAACGTCTCGGCTCAGCGCACGTCCAGCGCCCGATCCTCATCCGCGGCCCGCCCCGGCGCATGCCGCTCCGCCTGCTCATAAGCGGCCCACGCCCGCAACAGGAACTCGTCCGCCCTCGCCGACTGCCCGCAAGCCCGCGCATCCTGCGCCAGCTTGATCAGCCGCTCGGCGATGCTCTCGACGCGTTTCACTGTTTGTTGCGGCATAAACGGGCGATCAACCATTTTTTAACAGTTATCGATCAACTTGCGCCAAGTGGTGACAAGCAAATCCTTGTCTCATACTAACGATTTAGTTACCACACGTAACTGTGAAGTGAACTTGCGAACAGGATCATCATGCAGCACCGCAGCCTCACGACCGCGCTTCGAGCCGTCAATTCAGAGCTGCTGCTGCAGATAGCCGACACCCCCGACCTGGTCCATGAGGCGCATCGCTTGCGCTACAAAGTCTATTGCCTGGAGCGGGGCTACGAACCCGGCGCGGGCGACCTCGAAATCGACGAATTCGACCAGCATTCACGCCACATCATCCTCAGGAACCGCCAGACGGGAGACGTCTTCGGCACGGCCCGTCTCGTTGTCGCAACAACGGCGGACCCGGCAAGAAGTTTCCCGATGCATCAGGCATGCGACCCGGCCCTGTTCCGCGGCCTGCCGCTGCGGACCACCGCCGAAGTCTCGCGCTTCGCCCTGTCCAGGGACCGGCAGGGCCTGAGCGCCGACGCGACCAGCCTCGCCCGTCTCGCCCTCGTCAAAGGCGTCATCCAGCTCAGCGCCGCGCATGGCGTGACCCATTGGTGCGCCATCATGGAACCCACCCTGCTGCGCCTGCTGCGCGCCTCCGCGATCGATTTCACCCCGATGGGCCCGCTCGTCGACTATCACGGCCTGCGCCAGCCCGCCCGCTGCGAGATCGCCCCGATGCTTGCCCGCATGGCCGAGCAGCAGCCAAGCCTCTGGCGCTACGTCACCGACAACGGCCGTCACGCCGCCGAATGCCTGCCGCAGCTGCAAGCCGCTTGAGTCAACCCTGTTGCCAGAGCGCCGAGAGCGGCCGCCGCACCGACCGGGCTCTCGGCAGCCCGGGGAACGGCTCGCCGATCCGGCCCAGGAATGCGATCTGTCCCGGCTCGCGACCGAACACGGACCGGAATTGCTCGGCCAGGCGCCGCGCCTTCGGCAACAGCCGGGCATCGTCGCTGAACGATAGCCCCTCGGCCCCGTAATGGGCGAACGCCAGCACCGCCGTCGCCGGCTGCATAGCCAGCCCGAGCGCGGTTGCCGTCAGCCAAAACCGCTGGACCGCCTCGCCCTGACGCAGCAGGCAGTCCACCCGCGCCTCGCCCGGCGGCACGTCCTCGCGCTCCAGCGTGAAGAAGGCGGCGCTGCCCAGCGCCGGCAGCAGGTCGAGCTGCAGCACGGCCGCCCCCGTGCCGAACGCCCGGTTCATCCCGCGCATCCGCGGCCACCGCCGCATCGCCCACCGCATCAAGGCAAGCGTCCCGCGGTCAAGCCCGAGCGCTGCCGCCGGCAACCCGGCCGCGCTGTGTCCCTTGCGCCAATCGATGACCCGCTGATGCACCTCGAAGGTCTCGCGCGCCCGCAGCCGGATGTCGGTCGCGAGCGCGCCCAGCCGCCCGACCCGCAGCCGGTCCGCCCGCGCCTCGAACCACCGCACCGTCAACCCGTCCCCAAGCGCCCCGGCCAGCGCCGCCTTCTCATCAAGCGTCAAGGCGCGCGCGCGGTAACGCCGCCGGTCCACCGTCCGCGCCGGGAGCAGGCTTGCAAGATCGTTCGGCAGCACCCCCTCGGTCACGGGAAGGCGGACGACGATCCGATAGGGGTTTGCCGCCGCCTCGACCTCCCACGCCATGCCCCGGCCATGCTGCGAGGCCGCGATCCGCAAGCTTTCCAGCAGCATCCCGCCGGACAGCAGCGACGGCTCGCCGCCGCGGAACTCGTAGGGGTTGCGCCCCGCCTCGGTCGCGAGATGGATCCGAACCGTCTTTGCGTCCAGGACCTCGAACCGCCAGGGCTGCGCGTTGTCCCCGCTCGGCGCCCACCGCCCCGCGTCCAGGATGCGCTCGATCACGCTTTCTGGCGGCGGCTCCGGGATGGCCGGCGTGCGCGTCCGGCCCAGCCGCCGCCGGGCCAGCGCCAGCCGCACCCGCTGCATCGGGGCGTCATTGCCCCGCCGCAGCCGCGTCACCTCGAAGCGCCCGCGGTAGGCGTCGAAATGGTGGTGGAACGGCGCCGCCTTCAGGCCGCTTCGGCGCAGCAGCAACTGCAGCGCCATCACGCCCGCGACGCCGGCGCAAAGCTGGCACGCCATCGCCGTCGACGGCCCTTTGCGCGCCGCCAGATCGATCCGCGACGGATCGACCAAGTACGCGGCATGGAGCCCGAGCGGGGCAACCCCCATCAGGAAGCGCAGGGCCTGCTCGCGCTCGGGCTGCCCCTCCAGCCGGAAATACTGCTCGAACGTCATCCCCCCCGGCACGAAGGCGAGGTATCCCGTTCCCATCCCGATCGGCGCCGCGGTCAGCGCCGGGATGCCCAGCTCGGCGCAGCGCTTGAACACCCGCGCGCGGATCGGCAGCGCGAAGAAGTCGAACCCGTCCACGAACAGGTCCGCCCCCGAGAGGAACCGGTCGACGGCCTCGTTCGTCACGCCTTCGGGGAACCGCTCGATTTCCAGCGCCGGGTTGATCGCCAGCGCCATCTCCGCCATCACGTCGAGCTTCGGTTGGCCGATCGTCTCCATCGTCGCCCCCGCCTGTCGGTTGAAGTTCACGATGTCGAACCGGTCGAAATCGGCGATGCGGAACCGTCCGATGCCGAGCCGCGCCAGCGTCAGCAGATGCACCCCGCCGACGCCGCCCATCCCGGCGATCGCCACGGACTTGCCGGACAGGACCGACTGTTCCCACTCCGTCACCCAGCCGATATTGCGGCTGAATGCCTGATCGTATTGAAACGAGCTCCTGGATGCCACGAGGCCTAACCTTCGATTGCGAGACCAGGCGGCTGCCCCGCCTGTCCGGGATGCGCCGGGGCCGCGCGCGTCCGCGCCGCCCCGCCTGGCGCGCTACCGCCGCGCTACCGGCGCGCGCGCCGGCGCAGCAGGCCGACGCCCAGCAAGCCGCTGCCGAGCAAGGCCAGGCTCATCGGCTCCGGCACCGGCACCTCCTGCGAGGTGAAGGTGATGACGCCCCCGCCGTTGTTGAGCAGGAAGCTCTGGCCGCCATTGATGACGGTTGCCGAGTTCACGTCGTTGGTGAAGGCGCCGGCAAGCTCCAAGGTCAGGTCCGCAGGGCTTGCGAAGAAGCCCGGCACCGCCTTGGCCACCGTCGCCGTCAGCGAGCTGCCGGGGCTGATCTGCGGGCTGCCGTCGTCGTTGGCGCCGAGGTAGTTCACCGAGGTGCCGCCGTTGATCAAGCTGCCGGTCGCCAGCACGACCGGCGTGTCGGCATTGGTCACCGTCGGCACGCCGCCGTCGGTGCTGAAGGTGCTGATGCCGTTGACGCCGTAGAGCGTGTAGTCGAGCGCGCTGATCGTGCCGGTCGAATTGGACGTGAAGTCCGACGCATCCTGCGTGCCCGACCCGTTGAACTGGAGGTAGAGCGAGTAGGTCGAGTTCAGCCCGTCCGGCCGGCCGGGGGTGAGGTCGCTGTTCGAGATGTTGTTGACCTGCAGGTAGCCCGTCTGCGTGAACGGCACGCCGGCGCCGGTCGGCGCGCCGAGGTCGACCCTCGCGAAATCCAGCAGGTTGATGTTCGTGCCGGTGAACGGCGCGGCGCCGTTGAGGGCGGCGGCGGTGGGATCGAACGTGAAGCTGATCGGGGCCGCGAGGGCCGGGGCGGCGGCTGGGGCGGCGGCGAGGCCGGCGGCGACGGCGGCGAGGGCGGCATAGGACGAGGGTTTACGCATGGGTTTTTCTCCGTAGGCAAGCGGACGATTTTGGCCGCTGAAGCTGCACGTCCGCCACATCTGCAAACACTATGCCGACAGAGGACAACCGAGAGAAAACAGTCCGTTGCTTTGCCTACAAACCCGCGCATGGCAACTGATTGTAACGAATCCCTTACAGATCGGCGCCGATGCAGAACCGGCGGGCAACACGCTCAGCGAAACACCAGCCGCCGGGCCAGGAAGAAGTTGGCGAACATGCCCGCGACCGAGCCCGCCGCCACGGCGATCACCGGATGCGCCTGGCACGCCGGGCTATATGTCACCAGGATGAAGTAAGCGCCCCGGTTGAACACCAGCCCCGAGGCGTTCACCGCCATCCAGCGCAGCCATTCCTGCCATAGCGGCCCGCTGCCTTGGCCGGCGAAGGTCCAGCGCCGGTTGAACGCCCAGGTCCAGGTGGCCGCGACCAGGTATGACGCGGCTCCCGCCCAGTAGAGGCCGAGCTGGCCGCGCACGGCGTAGATGACGGCGGTGTCCACGAGGAACCCGCTCGTTCCCACGATCCCGAACCGCAGGAAATCGGCCAGCAGGCCCAACTGGCCGGGCGTCAGGTAGCGGGCCAAGAGCTGCAACGGCGTCACCGCGGCGCCGCGGCCCGTTGCAGGCGGTCGTTGATCGCAAGGCCCAGGCCGTGGCGCGGCACCGGCATGGCGGCGATGCGCGCGAGACGCAGCCGCGCGCCTTCGGCGTCGAGCCAGCGCAGGCCGGCGAACAGGCGCGCCGCCGCCTCGACCAGATCGCTCGCGGCGCTTAGCTGGAACATGGTTGCCCCCTTTGCCGCGGGGGGGCCGAACGCCAGCAGGGCCTCGTCCGGCTCCGCACCCCTTGCCTCCAGCCGGAGCGGCAGGCTGGGCGCGTAATGCGACACCATCAGTCCCGGCGAGCGCAGCGTGCGGCTTGCCTCCGCCGCCGCCGGGGTCAGGCCCCGCCCGATCGGGCCGATCACGGCCTCGATCGCCTCGGCCGCGACCCCGCCGGGGCGCAGCAGGCAGGGGGCGCCGGCGGCGAGGTCGAGCACCGTGCTCTCCACGCCCACTTGGCAGTCGCCGCTGTCGATTACCGCGGCGATCCGCCCGCCCAGCCCGTCCAGGACGTGCGCGGCGCGGGTGGGCGACACCTGGCCCGAGCGGTTGGCCGAGGGGGCGGCCACGGGGCGGCCCACTGCCCGGAGCAGCGCGCGCGCGTCCTCGTGCGCCGGCGCCCGCACCGCCAGCGTTTCCAGCCCCGCCCCGGCCAGCAGGGCCACCGGGCAGGCGACGCGCCGGGGCAGCACCATCGTCAGCGGCCCTGGCCAGAAGGCTGCGGCGAGGCGCCGGGCCATTGGGCCCGCCTCGACGTGGGCGAACGCCGCCTCGGCGTCCGGGTAATGGCAGATCAGCGGGTTGAAGTGCGGGCGGCCCTTGGCGGCGAACACCGAGGCTACCGCCGCGGGCTGCGTCGCTTCGGCGCCGAGGCCGTAGACCGTTTCCGTGCCGAAGGCGACCAGCCCGCCCGCCAGCAGCAGGCGGGACGCCTCGGCGATGCCCGCCGGGTTTGGCGGCAGAATCGCCGTCATGGCGCCCCGTTGCAGACGAACGGCGGGTTCTTCCATCCCGGCTTGCCGTAGGCCAGGGCGGCGCCGTCCATCGTGCGGACCTGTCCGCCTGCCGCTTCCAGCACCGCCTGGGGGGCTGCGGTGTCCCACTCCATCGTCGGCCCGAAACGGGGGTAGAGGTCGCCGGCGCCTTCCGCCAGGCGCAGCATTTTCAGCGCCGAGCCGATGTGGGTGACGCTTGCCACTTGGCGGCCTTGCAGGAAGGCGCCGAGGCGCGGGTCGGCGGAGAAGTGGCGGCTGGCGTAGACATCGAGGCCCGCCGGGGGCGGTGGGCGCACCGTGATCGGGCGCTCGCCGGCGGCATCGCGCTTCCATGCGGCGCCGGGCATGCCGGCGAACAGCTCGTTGTATGCCGGGACGGCGACCACGCCCAGCGCCGGGCGGCCGTCCCGGATCAGGCCGATGTTGACGGTGAACTCGTCGCGGAGGGCTGCGAACTCGCGGGTGCCGTCCAGCGGATCGACCAGCCAATAGGTTTGTCCGGTCTCGTGCGCGTGGCCGGCCTCGATCTCCTCCTCGGCGATGACCGGGATGTGCGGGGCGGCGGCGCGCAATCCTTGCAGGATCAATGCTTCCGCCGCGTGGTCCGCCGCGGTGACCGGGCTGCTGTCGCGTTTGCTCAGGGTCTCGAAGCCTTGGGCGCGGATTTGCAGGATCAGCGCGCCTGCGCGGTGCGCGAGGTCGGCGGCGAGGCGCAGCAGCGTTGGATCGTCCATGGGGCCGGGTTTACCGGCACGGGCGGCGCAAGCCAAGCGAGCTTGGCTCCGGGGCGGATTGGGGTCTGGGGCCAAGGCCCCGGCGAGGTGCAGGGGCGGCGCCCCTGGCCTTTCGGACGCGAGGGCTAGCCTGAGGGTTTGGCGGGGGGCTTGCCGCCTTGGATGAGGTGCAGCGGCGCCGCGGCGGCGCGGGCGCGCAGGGCTGCGATGTCGCTCGGGGTGCGGCGCTTGTAGACGTAGGAGCGGCCTTGCACGGCGACGCCGAGGTCGCGGCAGATTTCCTCGATGAGGTCGTCGATGGCGCGGCCCTGGAGGTCGAGGTCTAGCTCGGGGTCTTCGAGGCGCTCGGCGAATTCGGCGTAGAGGGATTGGGCGTCGGTCTCGCGGCGCTGGCGGTGGATGGCGTCCTCGACGCCGCGGATGAGCTGGGCGCGGGCGGTGGCGCGATGGGCGGGGGTGGGGGCTTGGAGGGCCGGGTCGGACGCGATGTGGCGGGCGAGGGCGATGGTGCGGCGGACGGCGCGGGCGATGCGGTCGAAGGCGACGGTCGGGTCGGCTTCGGGGCGGTTCTCTGGGGTTGGGGCGGCGGCGGCGGCGCGCTCGTGAATCTGGCGGGCGAGGGCTGCGCCCTGGTCGATGAGGGCGTGGAGGATTTGGCGGTAGTAGGCGGCGTCTTCTGCGGGGGTGGGGATTTCGGGGGTTGGCATGGGGGGATAGGATGGTTTTCCTTGGGGGGAGTCAAGGGGGCAGACCCGTTGCGAATTCGATCGCGCATTGCGCCTGTGCCGCGCGTGGCGGGCACGGCGTGGGCCGTGGGTGGGTCTTGAATGTGCTCACCTCACGATGGACGGCGGCGCACAGCATCGGACCTCCGGACGGGTTGATGGTGCCGGGGCGATAAGGGGCTAGTGGCCCGATGATGACGGACGCTTCAGTCCGTCATTTGAATCGGCCCACCAAATCAAGGTAGCGCTCTGACGCATGCTGCACCTTCCGAATGTGTCAGAGCAGTAGTTTCCCGGTTCACGCGTTCGTCGTGTTGAACGCGCGTGCCTCGGGACACTCGCCCTATGGTTTCGTGGCCTGCTTATCCCGGACGTTCGAAGGCGCGAACGTCCGGGGCAGGACGCTGGGGGTGCGAATCTGACGGAGGAGAGCCGTCAGATTCGCACCACTCGCCTGACCTGGCGGGCCAAGTTGCCCTGACGCTCGAGACTCGAGCGTCAGGTTTGGACCACTAGCGTCCCGGTTCAGACCTTCGTCGCGTTGAACGCGCGTGCCTCGGGACACTCGCCGTCTGGTTTCGTGGCCTGCTTCTCCCAGACGTTCGGACGCGAACGCCCGGGGCAGGACGCTGGCGCTCTGACGCATTCGCAAGACGCAGCATGCGTTCAGGGCGCGCGCCTGGTTTTGCGGGGCGATTTGGATGGCGGACTGGAGCGTCCGTCATCATCGGAGCACTAGGAATCCCGCCCGCCTTCCCGTATGACACCGCCACCAAGGCCCCCCGGGGCCGAGCAGCGAAAGAGGACCTCATGGCAAAGAACAACGTCGGCCAAGTCACCCAAGTCCTCGGCGCCGTCGTCGACGTCCAGTTCGAGGGCGAGCTTCCCTACATTCAGAACGCGCTGATCGCCAAGAACGGCGAGGCCAACCTCGTCCTCGAAGTGTCCCAGGAGCTCGGCGAGCGCACCGTCCGCTGCATCGCCATGGACAGCACCGACGGCATGGTCCGCGGCAGCGAGGTGGTCGACACCGGCGCGCCCATCAGCGTCCCTGTCGGTCCGCAGACGCTGGGCCGCATCCTCAACGTCATCGGCGAGCCGATCGACGAGCGCGGCCCGGTGGGCGAGACGATGCGCTACCCGATCCACCGCCAGGCGCCCAGCTTCGAGGACCAGGCGACGTCAGCCGAGATCCTCGCCACCGGCATCAAGGTCGTGGACCTGCTCGCCCCCTACCTCAAGGGCGGCAAGATCGGGCTGTTCGGCGGCGCGGGCGTCGGCAAGACCGTGCTGATCCAGGAACTCATCAACAACATCGCCAAGGCGCACGGCGGCGTGTCGGTGTTCGCCGGGGTCGGCGAGCGCACCCGCGAGGGCAACGACCTGTATCACGAGATGATCGACGCGGGCGTGATCAAGCTCGGCGAGGGCACCACCGAGGGCAGCAAGGTCGCGCTCGTGTACGGCCAGATGAACGAGCCGCCGGGGGCCCGCGCCCGCGTGGCGTTGTCCGGCCTCAGCCTTGCCGAGTACTTCCGCGACGAGGAAGGCCAGGACGTGCTGTTCTTCGTCGACAACATCTTCCGGTTCACCCAGGCCGGGGCGGAAGTCTCGGCGCTGCTCGGGCGCATCCCGTCCGCCGTCGGCTACCAGCCCACGCTCGCCACCGACATGGGCGCGCTGCAGGAGCGCATCACCAGCACCAACAAGGGCTCCATCACCTCGGTGCAGGCGATCTACGTCCCCGCCGACGACCTGACCGACCCGGCGCCTGCCACCAGCTTCGCCCACCTCGACGCCACCACGGTGCTGAGCCGGGCCATCTCGGAGAAGGGCATCTATCCGGCGGTCGACCCGCTCGATTCCACCAGCCGCAGCCTTGATCCCCGCATCGTCGGCGAGGAGCACTACCAGGTGGCGCGCGAGGTGCAGAGGGTGCTGCAGACCTACAAGAGCCTGCAGGACATCATCGCCATCCTGGGCATGGACGAGCTGAGCGAGGACGACAAGCTGGTCGTCGCCCGCGCCCGCCGCATCGAGCGGTTCCTGTCCCAGCCGTTCCACGTCGCCGAGGTGTTCACCGGCAGCCCCGGCCTGTTCGTCTCGATCGAGGACACCGTCCGCAGCTTCAAGGCCATCGTCAACGGCGAGTACGACCACCTGCCCGAAGCGGCCTTCTACATGGTCGGCACCATCGACGACGCGGTGAAGAAGGCCGAGGGCATGAAGGTCAACGCCTGAGCATGCCGACGCAGCTTGAAATCGTCAGCCCCGACCGGCTGCTGCTGTCCCAGCCGGTCGACATGGCCGTCATTCCCGCCGCCGAGGGCGAGATGGGCGTGCTGCCCGGGCACAGCCCGATGATCGTGCTGCTGCGCGGCGGCACGATCACGCTGCACGAGAACAACCAGCCGACCGCCCGCCTCTACGTCAGCGGCGGCTTCGCCGAGATCACCCCGGACCGCGTCACCGTGCTCGCCGACGAGGCCGTCCCGCTCGCCGAGGTCTCGCGCGAGACCGCCGAGCGGCGCCTGGCCGAGGCCCAGCAGGCCCTGAACGACGCGGACAAGGCCGACGTCGCCGCCATCGACGCCGCCATGAGCCGCGTCCAGTCCGCGCAAGCCATGCTGACCGCCTCGCAGAGCACGTAACCGGACTGCAACACGCCGCGAGGAACCCGCCCTCGCGGGCAACTCCCCGTATCCGGGCCCGTTCGCAAACCCGATACTGCCATCCAACGGATCGGGTTAGCTGCTCGCTTATGAAACACTGGACCTTAGACGACATTGAATGGAACGCCTTCGACCCCGCTCAAGTCGACCCCGATATCGTCCTCCTGGTCAAAGCCGCCGCGATGGTCGAGCGCAACGGCACGGACTACGCCGTCTATCTCGGCCGCGTGTTCGTGGACGACCCCGATTTCCGCATGGCCAGCGACAACTGGGCCGTCGAGGAGGTCCAGCACGGCGACGCGCTCGGGCGCTGGGCCATGCTCGCCGACCCGGGCTGGAGCTTCGAGCAGGCGTTTGCCCGCTACCGCGCCGGCTACAAGCTCCCGCTCGACGCCGACGCCTCCGTGCGCGGCAGCCGCACCGGCGAGCTGATCGCCCGCTGCATGGTCGAGACCGGCACCAGCAGCTACTACACCGCCCTGGCCGAAGCCACCGGCGAACCCGTGCTGCAGCACGTCTGCCGCCTCATCGCCGCCGACGAGTACCGCCATTTCAAGCTGTTCTACGACCACATGAAGCGCTATTTGGCCCGGGAGAAGATCGGCGTGCTGACCCGGCTGCGCATCGCCGCCGGGCGCATCACCGAGAGCGAGGACGACGAACTCGCCTACGCCTTCCACTGCGGCAACGAGCCGGAGAGCCTGGAATACGAACATGAACGGTGCATCGCCGGCTACATGGGCCGCGCGATGGGCTTCTACCGATACCGTCACATCGAGCGTGCGGTCGGGATGATCTTGAAATCGGTCGGGCTGCCGCCGCGAGGACGGATTTCGGCAGGCGCGGGGCGGCTGTTCTGGATGTTGCTGCAACGCAAGCGACGGCGGTTTGATGCGCAGGCAGGGATCCTGGCGTGACAACGCACGGTGCAATTTCGGACGGCGTGACCCATGAGGGTTGACGACTTATTCGCAAGAATACGTTCAGTTGATGACTTTACCTAAATAGACGCTAGATGCCATCTAAATTACATGTTGCTAATGTCAGCGCAGACGTCGGGATTAGAGCCTCGGTATCAAGTAAAGGGGCGGGAATTAAAGTCCTTGACTTCGTTAAGGGGTCTGGCGGCTTTGGCGGTTGTAACGCAGCATTTTTCGGCAACGGCGCAACTTCATAGTTCAGGTTGGATCCCATCGCTCGTTCCGCACGGCTACATGGCGGTCGACTTTTTCTTCGTCCTAAGTGGCTTTATAATGTGCTACACTTATCTGGACCGATTTCAGTCATCTGGCGTTCAAGCGTTTCTCCCGTTCTTCCTGAAACGCATTGCACGGATTTTTCCGCTGGGTTTGATGGTCTTGCTGACGATTCTACTGCTTGGAAGCATCGCTGCGCTGTGGGGCCGCTCTGACCTTTTCATCAACCAGGCTGCGCTTCAAGTTGGCCTGACGAGCTCAATAGTCGTCAACGTGCTTCACTTTCAGGGGTTTGATTATCGATACAACTTAAATGATCCGTCATGGTCCATCAGTGTCGAAATGGCCGCTTATGCGATATTTCCAGTCCTGATCTGGATCGTATTCAACAAAATACGCCTTATGCCAGTTCTGTTCTTTATTGCTGGAACGCTGTCCATAACCGCCGTGGCAGTGGCGCACCCGAGGCTGGGGCTCGCGGTCAGGACCGTTCCGTTCGATCTTCTGCGCTGTTTCACCGAGTTTGGCTACGGCATGCTTGTCTATCGCGCGTTCAAGGCCCAGGGCCGCTTGCGGGTTGTTGGGACGGACCGATGGACCTGGAGCATTACGGCGCTCTCTGCCGCGATGCTGGTGTTGCGTCTTGACTTGCTTGCTGCCCTCAGCTTTCCGTTCGTCATCTTGGCGTGGTCGTGGAACACCGGCCTGGCCAGCCGGATCATGGCATCTCGGCTGCCTTACTTTTTCGGCACGATATCGTTCTCGATCTATCTCTGTCACCATATGTTTCGCCGGCCGGAATTGGAGCTTCTGAAGCACTTTTTCCCAGCCCCAATCTCGCCGGCTTCATCCCTGCTGTTCGCTCTCGCCGGATCAGTGTCCGTGATCCCGGTTGCGGCGCTCGCTTACTATTTTGTCGAACTGCCCGGCCGGCTCGCGGTCAGGGGCATGGTTGCGAGATTCCAAAGCTCGATCGGAGCCGATTAGAAATTCGAGGCTTCTTCGGTTAGGGTCACTCCAACCGGCCTCTCCTCGCCCCCGATTTGCCGCCGCCCCAACCCCATGCTACCGCCCGGCGATGCCCGCAGACCCGCCCCTCGTCACCGTCCTGAACGGCCCCAACCTGAACATGCTCGGCCTGCGCCAGCCTGAGATCTACGGCGCCGCGACGCTCGACGACATCGAGCAGCTCTGCGCCGACAGCGCCCAGTCGCTCGGTCTCGCCATCGATTTCCGCCAGAGCAACAGCGAGGGCGAGCTGGTGTCCTGGATACAGGAATGCCGGGGCCGGGCCGCCGGCATCGTGATCAATCCGGCCGGCTACACCACCACCTCGATCGCGCTGATGGACGCGCTCCTCGCCGTTAGCCTGCCTACGATCGAGGTCCACATCAGCAACATCCACCGCCGCGAGGAGTTTCGCCAGCACTCCTATATCTCCAAGGCCGCCACCGGGGTGATCGCCGGGCTGGGCGCGAAGGGCTACGACCTCGCGCTTCAGGCCCTTGCCGCGCTGATCGACGACCAGGCATGACCCGCATCCCGTTCGACGCGGACGCCATCCGCGGGCTTGCCGCCATTCTGGAGGAGAAGGGCCTCAGCGAGCTCGAGCTGCACGAGGGCGAAACCCGGCTCCGCCTGGTTCGCGCCGGCGGCCAAACGGTCCAACTGGCCGCAGCTCCGCCGCAAGCCGGCGCCCCGCCGGCGCCGGGCATCCCGCCGCCGCCCGCAGGCGAGGCGCCGCCGCCCGCCGGCGCCGTCCCGAGCCCGATGGTCGGCGTCGCCTACCTGTCCGCCGAACCCGGCGCGGCGCCGTTCATCGCGCCGGGCCAGAGCGTCATCGCCGGGCAGACCCTGCTGCTGATCGAGGCCATGAAGACCTTCAACCAGATCAAGGCGCCCCGCGCCGGGGCCATCACGCAGATCCTGGTGGCCAGCGGCCAGCCGGTCGAGTACGGCCAGCCGCTGGTCGTCATCGCCTAGTGTTCCAGAAGATCCTCATCGCCAACCGCGGCGAGATCGCGGTCCGCATCCAGCGCGCCTGCCGCGAGCTCGGCATCCCCACCGTCGCCGTGCATTCCACCGCCGACAGCGACGCCATGCACGTCCGCCTCGCCGACGAGAGCGTCTGCATCGGCCCGCCCGCCGCGCGCGACAGCTACCTGCACGTCCCCTCCATCCTGTCCGCCGCCGCCGTCACCGGGGCGGACGCCATCCACCCCGGCTACGGCTTCCTCAGCGAGAACGCCGCCTTCGCCGAGACGGTCGAGGCGCACGGCATCACGTTCATCGGCCCGTCCCCGGCGCATATCCGCATGATGGGCGACAAGATCGCCGCCAAGGCGGCCATGGCCTCCATCGGCGTCCCGCTCGTCCCCGGCTCGGACGGCGGGCTGGCCGACTTCGCCCAGGCCCAGGCCGTCGCGGAGGAGATCGGCTACCCCGTCCTGATCAAGGCGGCGGCGGGCGGCGGCGGGCGCGGCATGAAGGTCGCGCAATCCGCCGAAGATCTCGAATCCGCCTGGAGCGTCGCCCGCACCGAGGCCCGCACCGCCTTCAACGACGACGCCGTCTATCTCGAAAAGTATCTCGGCCGGCCGCGGCATATCGAGCTGCAGGTCCTCGCCGACAACCACGGCAACGTCGTGCATTTCGGCGAACGCGACTGCAGCCTGCAGCGCCGGCACCAGAAGATGCTGGAGGAGGCCGGGTCCCCGGCGCTCAGCCCCGCCGAACGCGACCGGATCGGCCAGACCGTCACGAGCGGCCTCAAGCGGCTCGGCTACCGCAACGCCGGCACGCTCGAGTTCCTCTACCAGGACGGGCAGTTCGCCTTCATCGAGATGAACACCCGGCTGCAGGTCGAGCATCCGGTCACCGAGATGCTGTGCGACGTCGACCTCGTGCGCGAGCAGATCCGCATCGCGGCCGGCCAGCCGCTCGGCTACGGGCAGGACGACATCCCGTTCCGCGGCCACGCCATCGAGTGCCGCATCAACGCCGAGGACCCCGACACCTTCATGCCCAACCCCGGCGCGGTCGATCTGTTCCACGCCCCGGGCGGCCTCGGCGTCCGCGTCGACAGCGCGCTCTACGCCGGCTACGTCGTGCCGCCCTACTACGACAGCATGGTCGCCAAGCTCATCGTCCATGCCCCGACCCGGCCCGAAGCCATCGCCCGCATGAGGCGCGCGCTCTCCGAGTTCGCGATCCAGGGCATCAAGACCACGCTGCCGCTGCACCGCCGCATCCTCGAGGCCGAGCCCTTCATCGCCGGGGACTACACGATCCATTGGCTCGAACGCTTCGTGGCCGGGCTGGGCCACGCAAACCGTTGATGCAAGCGGGCGGGGGCTATGTTAAGATGCGGACGCCCGAGCAACAGCGGGACGCAACAACCGGCGGCGCCGGGCAGAAGGACGGGTCAGCGTGTCGCATCTCAATCCCCATGTCGCGCCGAACGATTGAGGTCACGCCCGAGCTGATGCTCCGGGCCTATCGCGTCGGCCTGTTCCCGATGGCCGAGACCCGCCGGGGCCAGCGCCTTTACTGGCTGGACCCGGAGCAGCGCGGCATCCTGCCGCTCGACGGCTTCCACCTGCCGCGCCGGCTGATGCGGACCGTGCTGTCCGGCCCGTTCACCGTTACCGCCAACCGCGCCTTCGCCGCCGTGATCTCCGGCTGCGCCGCCGCCGGGCCGGGGCGGGAGGACACCTGGATCAACGGCGACATCGAGCGTTTGTTCCAGGACCTGCACCGCCAGGGCCACGCCCACTCGGTCGAGTGCTGGCAGGAGGGCATGCTGGTCGGCGGCCTTTACGGCGTCTCGCTGGGCGGCGTGTTTTTCGGCGAGAGCATGTTCAGCACCGCGCGGGACGCCTCGAAGGTTGCCCTGGTCCATCTGGTCGCGCGCATGAGGCTCGGGGAATACGCCCTGCTCGACACCCAGTTCGTCACCAGCCACCTGGCCCAGTTCGGCGCCGTGGAGATCCCGCGCGACGCCTACAAGGCCCTGCTCGCCACCGCCGTGCAGCGCCCGGCGCTTTGGATCTCCGACCCGGACCCGGCCGACCTGCAGGCCGAAATCCGCGCCCTCTACCGCCCGGCCCTCGCGCTATGAACGCACGCAGCGCGCTCGCCGTCCCGCTCGCGCTCCTGCTTGCGGCGGCCGCTCCATTACCGCAGCCGTCACCGCAGTCCCTGGCGCAACCCCCGGCGCATCCGACGCGCGACGCCCTGATCGCCTACCGCGTCGTCCCCGCCGCGGGCGAGGCGATCAGCGTCGGCGTCGCGATGCGCGCGGGCGGCAAGGGGTTCCGCATGGACCTGCCCGACAAGACCTACATCCTCGCCGAGCCGGCCATCCACACCATCCTGCTGGTCGTCCCGCTCGAACGGACCGTGCTGGACATGCCGTGGACCGACGGCCCGCAGACCCTGTTCCTCGTTGACGAGCAGCGGCAGTTCGCCAAGAAGAACGAGACCAGCATCGCCGGCCTGCGCTGCACGGTCTGGGAGGCCGAGGAAAAGCGCGCGAGCCTCTGCGTCACCGGCTCCGGCCTCATCCTCCGCAACGAATCGCGGGACGATCAGGGCCGGCGCAACCTGGTCGAGGCGACCCTCGTCCGCTTCCAATCGCTCCCTCCGGCGGCGTTCGCCGTTCCGCCCGGGTTCGAGAAGCTGTCGCCGCTGCCCCCGGCGCTCGTTCCATGAGCCGACGGCGCCTGGCTCTCCTGCTCGCCGCCATTCCACTCGCCGCCGCGGCGCAGCCGCCCCGGCAGCCGACGCGGGACGTGATCGTTACCTACAAGGTTGACGGTCCCGCCCTCGGTCTTATCCCCGGCGGCCTGCCCGGCCCCGTCCGGCTGTCCTGGGACGCCGCCCAGCGCCGGGTGCGCGCCGAAGCCGAGGGGCGCAGCCAGATCGCCATCATCGGCATCGCCAGCCGGTCGGGGCAACTGATCGACACCAGCCTGCGCCTCGCGGTCCCGTTCTCCATGCGGGCCAGCGACCTGCAGCCGCTCACCCTGGCCGATGCCAAGCTGCAGCCGACCGGCCAGCAGAGCATCGCCGGGCTGCGATGCACCACGTACCGCGTCGAGGGCGGGCACGGCGCGAGCTCGATCTGCCTGACCGACGACGGCGTGCCGCTGCAGGGGCAAGGGCAGGTCGACGGCAAGTCCGGGCGCTTCACCGCCACCGCCGTCCAGTACGGCACGCTGCCGCCCGGCCTGTTCACGGTCCCGCCGGGCTTCATCGACCTCGGCGGCGCCGGCGGCACCGGCGGCCCGAAGCGGTCCGCCCCGTGAAGGCGGCGCTCGCCGCCGCCCTGCTCTGGCCCGCGCTCGCCGCGGCGCAGGACCGTCCGCCCGCCTTGCCAACCCGCGACGTCGACGTCACCTACCAATCGGGAACCGGAGCCAAGGCGGTGCAACAACGATCGCGCTTTTCGGCCGAGCTGCAACGGGCGCGGCTCGACACGCCGACGCCGGGCTTCTACCTGCTCGTCGACTACCGCGCCCATGCCATGCAAGCCGTCAGCGACGCGGCCCGCGGCGTGCTCGACATGGATGCTCCCGCGCAACTGCCGGGCGCGGTCCCCGACGCGACCTTCATCCGGCGGGGCGAGGCTACAGTCGCGGGCATTGCCTGCACCGAGTGGGAAACCAGGGACACCGCCGGCCAATTGACGCTCGCCTGCTTCACCGCCGACGGGGCCATGCTCCGCGCCCGCCGCGGCGGCCAGGTGCTCGCCACCGCCGTCAGGGTCGCCTACGGCCCGCTTGACCCGGCCCTGTTCGCCGCGCCGCCGGGCTACGAGCGCGTGACCGGCCAAGCCAGCCCATGAGCCAGGCGGCGCGTCGCCCCACCCCCTGGCGCGCCTACCTGCCCTGGACCGACAAGCGCGGCCATTTCGCCGCCTTGCGCGCCGCCGCCTTCGCCCTGATCGTCGCTCCGGGCCTGTGGACCGCCTATCGCTGGGCCATCGACGACCTCGGCGCCCGCCCGGTCAACGCCGCCATCCACAGCACCGGCTACTGGGCCATCTGGTGGCTGCTCGCGACGCTCGTCGTCACCACGTTCAAGGCCCTCGCCTGCAAGCCCGGCGTCGTCGTCCTGCGCCGCATGATCGGGCGCGCCGCCCTCGGGTATGCCAGCATCCACCTTGTCCTCTACATGCAGGACCAGAACTGGCGCTGGCTCGCCATCGTGAGCGAGATCGTCAAGCGGTTTTATCTCACCATCGGCTTCGCCGGCCTGCTCGGCCTCATCGTGCTCGGCGTCACCTCGAGCGACGGGTGGGCGCGCACCCTGGGGCGCAACTGGAAGCGGCTGCACCGCGCCGCCTACGCCATCACCGCGCTCGGGCTCGTGCATTACCTGCTGCAGGTGAAGCTGGACGTCTCCATGCCGATGCTGGCCGCCGGCATCTTCACCTGGCTCATGCTCTGGCGGGCGCTGCCGACCGGGCGTGACCGGGAAACCCTTCCCCTGCTCGGGATCAGCCTGGCCGCCGCGGCGCTCACCGTCGCCTACGAATATGCCTGGTACCGCTTCGGCACCGCCGTCGACCCGGTGCGGGTCGTGCTCGGCGAGTTGGACGTGAGCTTTGGCCTGCGCCCGGCCGGGCAGGTGCTGATGCTCGGCCTGCTCGCCACCGCCGCCAGCGAACTCCGCCGCATCGGCATGGGCCGCACTGGCAACACGCTCGCCTACACCGTGGGCGTCTATGCGCTCGGCGGGCTGGTCGACGAGGCCGTCGCCTTCTTCGCCGGCTGGTACATGGACGACATCATCCCGGCCGGCCTTTCCGCCGCCGGCCTCGACATGATCTGGGTGTCGCTGTTCG
The DNA here is from genome assembly GCA_965217935.1 of Acetobacteraceae bacterium. GTDB lineage: Bacteria > Pseudomonadota > Alphaproteobacteria > Acetobacterales > Acetobacteraceae > JBBROS01. The sequence goes on from OZ244581.1 coordinate 4,353,345, forward strand.
CCCTGCTCGGCTACGCCCGCTGGACCTTGCGCGGGCAATGGCAACGCCACCTGGTCGACGCCGCCTGGCTCGCCTGCATCGCCTACAATTTCGTGCTGCTGGCCACCGGCAGCCCGAGCGTCGGCTCCATCTTCGCCGCGGTCATGGTCGGCCTGAGCGCGCTGCTTGGCCAGCGCCTGTGGCTGGTCTCGCGGCAGGCGGCGCTGCTGGTGCTGCCGGTCGCGGCGCTGTTCGTCTACGAGGCCGCGAACCTGATGTGAGCGGTCATGCCAGCGCCTTCGCCGCCTGCAGCACCTCCGCCGCGTGCCCCGGCACCTTCACCTTGCGCCAGACCCGGGCCACCTTGCCGTGCTTGTCGATCAGCACCGTGCTGCGGTCGATCCCCATGTACGTCTTGCCGTACATCGACTTCTCCGCCCAGGCCCCGTAGGCCTCGACCACTCCGCCCTGCGGGTCGGACGCGAGCGGGAAGCTCAGGCCGTACTTGTCCGCGAACTTGTCGACCGCCTTGATCGGGTCCTTCGAGACCCCGATCACCGCCACCCCGGCGCCGCTCAGCTCCGCAAGCGTCTGCTCGAACGCCTGCGCCTGCTTGGTGCAGCCCGGCGTGTCGGCCTTCGGGTAGAAGTACAGCACGAACGGCGATCCCTTCATCGCGTCCAAGCTCACCGTGCGGCCATCGCTGGCTTGAAGGCTGAAGGGGGGGGCCGCGTCACCAACGTCCACGCTCATCCGATCTCTCCGACCCGCCGGTTGAATATCGAGCGCACCGTCTGCGCCGCGGCGCCGAGCCTGCCATCCAGCCCGGCCAAGTCAAGCGTCCCGCCGGCGACGACGCCCGCCGCGTGCAGCAAGGCCGCCGCCGCCGCCGCCGGCAACGCCGCCGTCCCGCGCCCGACCGTGATGCGGACCATGCTCTGCACCGTCCGCCACAGCAGGTCGGCCTGGATCAGCGCCTCCGCCTCGTCCGCGGGCAGAGCGCCGGCGTCCGCAAGCCCGCGGAGCGCCCGGCCGGTATTCTGGCCGCCCGGCGCCGAGCCATGCGCGAGCTGCAGCACCTGGGCCACGAACTCCACCTCCATCCCGCCGCCCGGGCGCATCTTCACGTCCCACGGCCCGGCTGGCGGAAGGTCGCGCAGCAGACGGCGCCGCATCTCTGCCGCATCGGCCCGCACCTGCGCCGGATCGGCCGGCCTGGCCAAGGCCGCCGCGATCGCGCGCTCCACCCGCCCCCGGACCGCCGGCCGCCCCGCCACGACCCGGGCGCGGGTCAGCGCCATGCGCTCCCATGTCCAGGCGCTCTCGGCATGGTACCGCTCGAACCCGGCCAGCGGCACCGCCACCGGCCCCTTGTTGCCCGAAGGCCGCAGCCGCATGTCCACCGCGTAGAGCGGCCCGTCCGCGCCCGGCGCCGTCAGCGCCGCGACGAAGGCGTGCGCCAGGCGGATGAACCACTGGCTTGCCGCCAGGCCGCGCCCGCCCGCGCTCTCCGTCACGCCCGGCGGGTGGGCATAGACCAGCATCAGGTCGAGGTCGGAGCCCGCCATCATCTCCTCGCTGCCGGCCTTTCCCAACGCCACGACGGCCATGTCTCCGCCGCGCACCCGGCCGAACCGGCGCTGGTGCTCCGCCATCACCGCGGGCAGCAGCGACTGCAGCGCCGCGTCGGCCAGCGCCGACCGGGCGAAGCCGGCCGCATCGACGCCGATCGCGCCGTCCAACTGGGCGCAGCACAGCCGGAACTCCTCCGCCCGCACCAGGCGGCTCGTGATCGCGATCACGTCCTGCAATGCCCGGGCGTCCCCGAGCTGCCGCCGCAGCATCTCCGCGGGCGCCGTTTCATCCGCCGGGCCCAGCAATCCCTCCAGCGCGCTCGGCGTCCGCGCCAGGTGGTCGGCCAGCATCGGCGCCGCTCCCAGCACGCCCGCGACCCGCTGCAGCACGGGCGGGTTGCGCTGGAACATGGACAGCAACTGCACGCCCGCGGGCTGGCGCGACAGCATGGCGTCGAACCGCATGAAGGCCGCGTCCGGGTCCGCCTGCCGCCCGAGTGCGGCCAGCAGTCCCGGCAGCACGCCATCCATCAGCTCCCGCGCCCGGCCTGACCGCAGCGCCCGCAGGCGGCCGGAATGCCATCCCCTCAATGTCGTGATGATCCCCTCGACGTTGCGGAAGCCCATGCCCTTGAGCCGCTCCGCCGTCGGCGCCGGCACGTCGGGCCCGGCCAGGTCGATCGGCGCCGTTCCGCGGGCATCCGGCACCGTCTCGAACACCGCCGCGTAGCGCGTCCGCACCCGTTCCATGTGCCGTGCCAGCAGCGCCGCCAGCGCGGCGGCGTCCGCGCATCCGAAGAAGGCGGCGAACCGCTCCAGCTCCTCCGGCTTCTCCGGCGCCGCGTGGGTCTGCCGGTCGGCGACCATCTGCAGCCGGTGCTCGGCCCGGCGCAGCAGACGGTAGGCCACCGTCAGCTCCGCCGCCGCCCGCCGCCGCAGCCGCCCGGCGCGGACGAGCCGCTTCAGCCCGCCCAAGGTGGTCGCGTCGCGAAGCGCCGGGTTGCGGCCGCCCCAGACGAGCTGCAGCGTCTGCACGGCGAACTCGATTTCCCGGATCCCGCCCGGCCCCAGCTTCACGTCGAGGCCGGCCAATCCCGCCGCCGCTTCGCCCGGGGTGAACCCCCGGTGCGCGTCGATCCGGCGCTTCATCGCGTGAAGGTCGGCGATGGCGGCGAAATCGAGCTGGCGGCGCCAGACGAAGGGCCGGATCGCGGAGAGGAACGCGTGCCCCCGCGCGATGTCCCCGGCCACCGGGCGGGCCTTGGTCATCGCCGCCCGTTCCCAGTTCTGCCCCAGGCTCTCGTAGTAGCCGAGCGCCGCGGGCAGGCTGACCGCCGGGGGGGTGGCTGCCGGGTCGGGCCTGAGGCGCAGATCGGTGCGGAAAACGTAGCCGTCCGCGTCGCGCGCCTCCATCATGGGCGCCAGGGCGCGCACGATCCGTGTAAAGGTGGCGCCGAGAGTGTCGGGGTTGGGATGCGCGTCCGGGTCATACAGCAGCACGAGGTCGATATCGCTGGAATAGTTGAGCTCCCTGGCCCCCAGCTTGCCCATGCCCAGCACGATCAGGCCGCAATCTTGCTCCGGCTCGCCCGGGTGCGGCAGGGACAGCGCCCCGCTGCGGTGCGCCGCCAGCAGCAGGTGCGACACCGCGAGCCGCAGCGCCGCCTCCGCCAGCGCCGAGATCGCCGCCGTCACCTGCGCCAGCCCCCACGCGCCGCCGATGTCGGCCAGCGCCGTCGCCAGGGCGACGCGGCGCTTGGCCGCCCGCATCGCCTTGGCGACCTGCGCCCTCGGCACGGCGGGGTCGACGGCTGCCAGCGCCGAGATTGCTTCGCCGACCACCGGGTCCGGCCCGTGCGCCATGACCGACAGGACGCAGCCGTGCTCGCGCACCGCGAGGTCCGACAGATGGGGGCTGCCGCCGCCGATGGCCCGGAGCATCGCGGCGCCGGCTCGCGTGCCGGCGAGCGCCGCCGCCTCGGGGCCCTGCGATGCGAACCGTTCGGCCAGCCGCTCCGCCGCCGCCGGGTCAGCCGCACGCGGCCATGTTGCGTCATCGATCATCGCGGCGCAGGGTGCGGCCCGGCGTTGCGCCGCGTCAACACGCCGCCCGCGGAATGACCGTTGCCGCCGGCGCGTCGCGTCTGGCGCGGGCGCTGCTGCTCGTTGCCTTCACCGTGCTCACGCTGTGCGTGGCCGGCATCGCCCTGCTCGCCTGGCGGCTCTCGGAAGGGCCGGTCGACCTCGCCTGGGCCGCGCGTCGCGCCGAGGCCGCTTATAACCGGCCGGATGCAACGACCCGCCTCGCGGTCGGCGGCGCGGCGCTGCGATGGCGCGGATTCAGGCAGGCCGGCCACGGGCTGGAATTCGAGGCGCGCGACGTGCTGCTTTCCGCCCCGGGCGGCGCTCCGGCCGCTTCGATCTCGAAGCTCGCTTTCACCTTGTCCCCGGCCCGGCTGCTGTTCGGCGTCGTCGCCCCGCAAAGCGTCATCGCATCCGGGGCGGAGCTGCGTTTGACCCGCTCCGCCGACGGCGCGGTCAGCTTGAGCGGCGTGCAGGCGGCGCCGGGCGGGGCGGGCGGTCCCGCAAGCCTCAGCGACGCCTTGGCCGAGCTGTCGCGGCCCGCCCGTCGAGGCGAGCTGTCGGACCGGTCCGGCATGGCCGGGCGCCTCAGCCAGCTTCGCGACGTGCGCCTGGCGGGCGCCCGCATCGAGGTGCAGGACCATGCCCTCGGCACGCCGTGGCGCGTCGATATCGAGCGGCTCGGGCTGCAGCGCCAGCCTGAGGGCGGCGCGCACGGGGAGGCCCAAGCCGCGCTCGCATTCGACGGCGCCCCGCCGGCCGCGCTCTCGCTGCGGGCCGTCCTGGCCCCGGACGGCGGCGCCCGGCTTCATGCGGCACTCGCGCCGACCGAGGCCGCCCCGCTGGGCGCGCTCCTGCGGCAGTTGGCCGGCGCCGATGCGGCGTACGGCCTCGACGCGAGGGTCGGCGGCTCCGCCACGCTCGACCTGTCCCCGAAGCTGCTGCCCACCGCCGCGACGCTGCAGGCCGCAAGCGGGCCGGGCCGCCTGCTCGTGTCCGGCGCCTGGATCGCCGCCGACGCGGTCTCCCTCGGCGCCGAGGCCAAGTGGGAGCGGCCGGGGTGGACCCGCCCCACGAGCGCGGCCCTCACGCACGCCAAGGCGATCCTGCGCCCGCCCGGCGGCGGCCCGGCCACCACCGTCCTTGCCAGCGCGCAGGCAACCCAAGACCCAACCCAGGATGGGGGGCAGATCAAGGGGGCCATCGACGCCTCGATTGACCAGCTCGCCTTCAGCAACCTCGCCGACCTTTGGCCCAAGCCGCTTGGCGGGCACGTCCGCCCGTGGATGACCGAGAACATGACGGCCGGCGTCGCCCGCGACGGCGTCATCAAGCTCGGCTTCACCGCATCGCCTGACCTCAAGAGCGTCAAGATCACCGGCGTCGACGGCAGCGTGACCGGCCAGGACGTCACGATCTGGTGGCTGCGCCCCGTGCCGCCCATTGAACACGCCGCCGCAAAGCTCAGCATCACCGACCCCGACAGCCTCGACATCGCCGTCCCGTCCGGCCGGCAGGGCGCGATGGAGCTGAGCAACGGGCTGGTCCGCATTACCGGCCTGTCGAAGAAGGACCAGTTCCTGGCCGTGGACGCCGACGCATCCGGCGGCGTTGCCGAACTGCTCGCCCTGCTCAAGGCTCCCCGCCTCAACCTGCTGTCGAAGAAGCCGATCCCGATGCGCAACCCCTCCGGCAGCTTTGCCGGGCGCCTGAGCGTCAAGCTCCCGCTCAACGAGGACCTCAAGTTCGAACAGGTGGCGATCGGCGCGCACGCCCATCTTGCCCGCCTCAACCTCGGCGGCATCGTGGCGCAGCGGGACCTGGAGCATGGCGAGCTTGAGCTGCAGGCGTCCTCCGACGCGCTCGACATCAAAGGGTCGGCGACCATCGGCGGCATCGAGGCGGCCATCGCCGTGGGCATGGACTTCCGCGACGGGCCGCCGGGCCAGGTCGTGGAACGCGCCAGCGCCACCGGGCGCGCGACGCCGCGGCAGCTCAGCGACACCGGGTTCGACCCGGGCGGATTGATTGAATCAGGGTCCGCGCTGCTGACCGCCAGATATGAGCAGCGCCGCAGCGGGCGCGCCACCCTGGGCATCGACGCCGACCTGTCGCAGGCGGGCCTCGCGCTGGCCGGCTGGCGCAAGCCGCCAGGGCCTGCGGCCATGATCCAGGGCCAGCTCCTGCTTGAGCATGACCGGCTGGCCGGGATCGAGAGCTTGCGGGCGAAGGGTCCGGGGCTTTCGATCGAAGGCCGGGCCAAGCTGGGCGCCAACGCGCCGGGCGTGCTTGTCCTCGACAGGATCGAGATCGGCCCCACTAAGGCGTCCGGCGAGATCCGGGCGCCGGAGGCCGCTGGCCTGCCGATTCGCGCCACCATCTCCGGCCCGGCGCTCGACCTCTCCACGGCCCTGGCGAAGAACCCGGCCCCGCCGCCCGCCGAGGACGCGCCGCCCGGCCCCGGCACGCCCTGGGTCGCCGATGTCCGCTTCAACCGCGTGCTGCTGTCGAGCGGGCCCGGGCTCGCGAACGTCGTCGCCCATGCCGAGAACGATGGCCGCCGCCTCGCCGTTTTTCGTGCCACGTCCTCCGGCCCCGAGCGCCTGCGGGCCGCCATGCAGCCGGACGGCGCCGGGCGGCGCTTGACCGTCGATGCCGCGGACGGCGGCGCCCTGCTCCGCTCGCTCGGCCTGGTCGGCGCCATCGACGGCGGGCATCTCACGCTCGACGCCCGCTTCGACGACACCCGGCCCGACCCGCCTCTCGCCGGCGCCGCGACGTTGAAGGACTTCCACCTGCGCAAGGCCCCGGCGATCGGCAAGCTGCTGCAGGCGGCGACCATCTACGGCGTCGGCGAGGCCCTCAGCGGGCCCGGGCTCTACTTCGACGAGCTGGCGCTGCCGTTCCGCTACCAGCGCGGGCGGCTCGACATCACGGACGCGCGCGCGACCAGCGATTCCCTTGGCCTGACCGGACGGGGCGCCATCGACACCGCCCACTCGACCCTCGACCTGCAGGGCACCATCATCCCTGCCTACGTCATCAATTCCCTGCTCGGGCGCATCCCGCTCGTGGGCCGGCTGTTCAGGTCCGAGCGGGGAGGGGGGCTGATCGCGATGAACTACGCCGTCCACGGCTCGCTCGATGACCCCTCCGTCTCCGTCAACCCGCTCTCCGCGCTGACGCCGGGGGCGCTGCGGCGGTTGTTCCACCTGTCCGAGTGAGGATTGCCCAATGACGAACGCCTTGCTGTTCGATGTTTTCGGCACCGTGGCCGACTGGCGCTCGAGCCTGATCCGGGACCTCTCCGCCTGGGGCCGCGAGCGGGGCCGCGACGCCGACTGGCCCGGCTTGGCAGATGCCTGGCGCGCCGCCTATGCCCCCTCGATGGACCGCGTCCGCCGCGGCGAGCAGGCCTGGACCAACCTCGACGCCTTGCACCGGGCCTCGCTCGAGCAACTCGCGCCCCGCTTCGGCCTCGGGGGCCTCGACGAGGACGCGCTCGATTGGCTCACCCGGGCGTGGCACCGTTTGCAGCCTTGGCCCGACAGCGTTCCCGGGCTGGCGCGGCTGAAGCGGCGGTTCATCGTCGGCACGCTGTCGAACGGCAACGTCGCGTTGCTGACCAACATGGCGAAGCGTGCCGGGCTGCCGTGGGACGTGGTGCTGTCGGCCGAGCTGTTCCGGCATTACAAGCCCGATCCCGAGGTCTATCTCGGCGCGGCGGCGCTGCTCGGCCTGGCGCCCGCCGAGGTCATGCTGTGCGCCGCCCACAACAGCGACCTGGCCGCCGCCCGCAGCCTTGGGCTGGGAACCGCCTTCATCGCGCGCCCGACCGAACATGGGCCGAACCAAGCGCGCGACGGGGCGGCCGAGCAGGCGTGGGATTTCATGACCGACAGCGTCCTGACGCTTGCGGACCGCCTCGGCTGCTGAGACCGGGCCGATCTCGCCGGAGCGCTTCATGCATGTCGCGGGATAGCGCGCCCTTGGTCCCGGCTAAACGCTTCGGATGAGCCGATGCTGTTTCCGCCCTGCCGACAGCTTCGCCGCTCCGTCCCGGAGGTCCGCGGCGGTCAGCGTCGCCGCTTCGCCGGGCACTTGCGCGTCGTTGACCCGCGCGCCGCCGCCGCGGATCAACCGCCTTGCCTCGCCTTTGCTGGTTGCCAGGCCGGATTCCACGAGCAGGTCCACAACCTGGATGCCCGCTGACAGTGCCGTGGCGTCCACGAACACGATGGGCAGGGTTTCCGCGGCGCGCCCCTCCTCGAAGGTCTGGCGCGCCGTTTCCGCCGCGTGCCTTGCCGCCCGCTCGCCATGCGCGATCGTTGTCGCCTCGGTCGCCAGCGCCTTCTTGGCCTCGTTCAGCGCGGCGCCCGGCAGCGCCTCCAGCCGGGCGATCTCGTCCAGCGGCAAATCCGTGAACAGGCGCAGGAAGCGGCCCACGTCCGCGTCCTCGGCATTGCGCCAGAACTGCCAGTAATCGTATGGCGAGAGACGGTCTGCCCGGAGCCATACGGCGCCCTTCGCCGTCTTGCCCATCTTCGCCCCGCCCGCCGTCGTGATCAGCGGCGTGGTCAGCCCGAACGCCTGGCGGCCGTCGGTGCGGCGCACCAGCTCGACGCCGGAGACGATGTTGCCCCACTGGTCCGAGCCGCCCATCTGCAGCGTCACCCCGTGCCGGCGCAGCAGTTCGCGGAAGTCGTAGCTCTGCAGGATCATGTAGTTGAATTCGAGGAAGGTGAGCGGCTGCTCGCGTTGCAGCCGGGTCCGCACGCTGTCGAAGGTCAGCATCCGGCCGATGGTGAAGTGGCTGCCGACGTCGCGCAGCAGCTCGATGTAGCCCAGCCGGTCCAGCCAGTCCGCGTTGTTGGCCAGGACGGCGCCGCCGTTCCCGAACGGCACGAACGGGGCGACGCAATCCTGGATCGCCGCCATGTTCCGCGCGATTTGGGCGTCGTCCAGCATCTGCCGGGCCTGGTCCTTGCCCGAGGGATCGCCGATCCGCGTGGTGCCGCCGCCCATCAGCACCACCGCGCGATGGCCGTGGCGGTGCAGCAGGCGCAGCAGCATGAGCTGCACCAGGCTGCCGACATGCAGGCTGTCGGCGGTGCAGTCGAAGCCGATGTATCCGGCGACCGTGCCTTCGAGCAGGGCGCGGTCCAGCGCTGCCTCGTCGGTGCATTGAAAGACGAAGCCGCGCGCCGCGGCCTCGGTGAGAAAGGGGCTATCGACCACTAGCTAAAACCAAAAAAGGCCTTCTCCCGTTGCCGGGAGAAGGCCCGTCACAAAAATTGACATCAGTCCGCCGCGAGCGCCATCGCCTTGCGGGCGATGATCTTGCCCACGTGGTCCTCGATCGCCCCGGCCACCGCGTCCGCGTGGGTCGCGAACACGTGATCGGCGCCGGCGCAGACGCGGTAGTCGACCTCGACGTTCTTCTGCGTGTTCAGCTTGTCCACCAGCTTGCGCACCGCCGACTCCGGGACCAGCTCGTCGTTGTCGCCGTGCATCATCAGGCCGCCGCACGGGCAGGGGGCCAGGAAGCCGAAATCGTAGTGGTTGGCCGGGGGCGCCACGCTCACCCAGCCGGAGATTTCCGGGCGGCGCATCAGCAGCTGCATGCCGACGAACGCGCCGAAGGAATAGCCGCTGATCCACAGCCCGCTCGAGTTCGGGTTGACCATCTGCATCCAGTCGAGCGCCGCCGCGGCGTCGCTGATCTCGCCGAAGCCGCCGTCGTACTTGCCTTGGCTGCGTCCCACGCCGCGGAAATTGAACCGCATCACCGAGCAGCCGAGCTTCTGGAACGATTGGTACATCGCGTAGGCGATACGGTTGTTCATCGTCCCGCCGTGCAGCGGATGCGGGTGCAGGATCAGCGCCAGCGAAGCGTTCGGCTCCTTCGAGTGATGATAACGGCCCTCAAGCCGCCCATCCGGACCAGCAAACATCACTTCAGGCATGGCGCTCCAATCTCGTTCCATAGGCAGAGGACGGTTGGCGCCGCTCTCGCCGCAATTGATTCTTTCTGCCGCCGGGCCATTTGACCCGGCAGCACAAACCCGCTTAGCCTTCCCGCAACGAACCGGGTCTATGACCTGGCGCCCGGCATAAGCAGGCGCCGCGATCACGGTTGCCGGCGGCATCTGGTATCCGGCAACACCCGGAATATAGTCAGTCTTGGTCCAGTTTTCATAATGGAAATGTCGCATGGCATTCATGTTTCTGCGTGAGGCGGTCGAGGCCTACCGCAAGCGAGACCCCGCCGCCCGGTCCTCGATCGAGGTCCTGCTCTGCTACCCGGGGCTTCATGCCGTCCTCTGGCACCGCTTGGCGCATCGTCTGTTCAACCTGGGGTTGCGGACGCTGGGCCGTCTGGTCGCCAACGTCGGGCGGTTCCTGACCGGGATCGAGATCCACCCTGCGGCCCGGATCGGGCGGCGGCTGATCATCGACCACGGCATGGGCGTCGTGATCGGCGAGACGGCCGAGGTGGGCGACGACGTCTACCTGTATCATCAGGTGACGCTCGGCGGCACCAGCAGCGAGCGCGGCAAGCGGCATCCGACCGTGGGCAACAACGTCATCGTCGGCGCCGGGGCCAAGGTGCTGGGCGGCATCACCGTGGGCGACGGCGCCCGGATCGGCGCCAACGCCGTCGTGGTGCAGCCGGTCGGCGCGAACGAGACCGTCGTCGGCATTCCCGCGCGTCCGGTGGAGCGCGATCCGACCAAGCGGGCCGTCGCGCGCCGGGCCAACGCGTTCATGGCGTACGGGACGCCGTGCGAAGGCACGCTCGACCCGCTGGTCTGCACCATCGAGGCCTTGCGGGCGGAGCTTCTCTCGCTTGAGGCCCGGGTCTCGGATTTGCAGCGCGCCCAGGCGGCGCACCAGCGTTCGCCGGCCGGCGAGTAGGGCCCTGCGAGGGCGGATGGTCTACCTCGACGCCAACGCGAGCGAGCCGTTGCGTCCCGAGGCGCGCGCGGCCGTGCTTGCCGCCCTGGACCTGGTGGGCAACCCGTCCAGCGTTCACGGTCCCGGGCGGGCGGCGCGGGCGCTGCTCGAATCGGCCCGGCGCACCGTGGCCGAACGCTTCGGCGCGCCCGCTTCGGGGGTGGCGTTCACGTCCGGCGGCACCGAGGCGAACGCGCTGGCCATCGCGGCCTTCGGGCAAGGCCGCCGCGTCATCGTCGGCGCGACCGAGCACGACGCCGTCCGTGCGGCGGCGCCCGGCGCGAAAACCCTTCCCGTGGACCGTGACGGGGTGGCCGACCTCGGCGCCCTCGCGCGGCATCTGGCTCAAGGCCCGGCTCTCGTGTGTCTCATGCTCGCCAACAACGAGACCGGCACGATCCAGCCAATCCGCGAGGCGGCCGAGCTCTGCCGGGCCTATGGGGGCCTGCTGCACGTCGACGCCGTGCAAGGCGCCGGGCGCATCCCGGTCAGGCTGTGCGACCTTGGCGCCGATTCGCTTGCCGTGTCTGCGCACAAGCTCGGGGGACCGAAAGGGGCTGGGGCGCTGCTGCTCGCGCCGGGCCGCGAGGTTGCGCCGTTGATCGCCGGCGGAGGGCAGGAGCGAGGCCGGCGCGGCGGCACGCCACCGCTCGCGTGCATCGCAGGCTTCGCGGCCGCCGTCCTGGCCGCCCCGGCCGACACGGCCTGTTTGAGGGACCAGGCCGAGCGTGCCGCGACGGCCGAAGGGGCCATTGTCCTGGGCGGTGCTGACCGGCTTCCGAACACCGCCTGCCTGGCCTATCCCGGACTGGCCGCCGAGTCGCAGGTCATCGCGCTGGACCTTGCCGGCATCGCCGTCAGCGCCGGCGCCGCGTGCAGCAGCGGGAAGGTGGGGCGCAGCCATGTGCTGCAGGCGATGGGCCTGGGCCGGTTGGCCGGGGAGGCGATACGGGTCAGCATGCCGTGGAACGCGACGGAGTTGGATGCGGCGGCGTTCGCGGGCGCTTATCGCGAGATAGTCGCGCGCCTGTCGAGGCGGGCGGCCTGATTTGCCTGCGGTTCGCGCGCGTCAGCGTGCAGGCTGCTGCGCGGCTCCGGACTTGGAGCGGGAGAAGCAGCCCAGCTTGTAGCAGCCGAACAGCGCCGCGGCACCCGCGCCGATGGCGAGCTTGGTCCCGGTCGACATGCCGGACGATTGCGCGGCGGCTGCGTCCTGCCGCGGCTGCGCGGCGGCTGCGTCCTGCCGCGGTTGCGCGGCGGGGCCGTTCTTGCCGGCGAGCGTCACGCCGACCCGTTGCGCCTGCTCCGGGCCGCCGCCTTTCGGCATGTAGTCGATCATGAGCTGCTGCCCCGGCGGCTTCGAGCCAACGAAGGCGGCGAACGCCTTGACGCTCGGGAACACGCGGCCGTCGACGGCGATGATCTGGTCGCCCTTATCCAGCCCTGCCTGCGCGCCGGGGGAGTTCCGCCGCACCGACGTCACCTGCAGCAGCTCGAACGTCATGCCGCTGCCGGTAATGCACTGCCCGGCGCCGACGTCGATGCCGAGAACGCCGCCCTGGGCCTGCAACTGCCCGGCCTGCCGCGCCGGCAGCAGTTGATAGCCCATCTGGTTTTCCGCCCGGGCGGCGCCCGGCAGGCCTTGCGAGCCGAGCAGGGCGCCGGCGAGGACGATGCTGAGCGCCTGCCTGCGCACGCCTGCCAGCGGCCCCGCCACGCTGGGGTTCCCGCTCAAACCGACGCCGTGCCTTCGTCCTGAACCTGCCCGTCGGGCGTCATGCCGTTGACCGCGTTCGGCAGGTGCTGGCTCAACTGGGACAGGAAGTCGTCTTTCTGCATCCCGGCCTGGTTGGCCATACCCTCGACCTGCTGATCGCCGAACACGCCCTGCAACTGCTGCGGCGACACCGACTGGTTCGGGCCGTTGCCGACCCAGGACTGGGCGATATGGCCGAGGCCGGAGCGCTCGAACTGCGACAGAAGGCCGCCCAGCCCGCCTCCCGCCATTCCCTGGTTGCCATAATTCTGCCCGCCCATCGCGCCGGATTGTCCGCCGCCGAGCAGGCCGGACAGCACGCCGCCCAGCGGCGAGGACGTGCCGCCGCTGCCGCCGAGCAGGCCGCCGAGAACCGAATCGAGAATGCCCATGATGCTTTATCCCGTCTACTGAATGAGACCTATGACGATCGGGCGGCGCAGGAGTTGCATTGCCCACGCTTGCGGGAGGCCATGCCCGCGCTGGCGCCATTGCGTATCTGGTCGGCCACGTCCGCACAATTCCTGACGGTGACGGATTTACGCTCACGGTGCAATTCGTTTACGTTTGCTATTAAGAGCCAAAGTCGCGATCCCGCCGCTTTGTCGAACAAGGGAGGCATTGGTTCGCCATGGCGACAACCGTCACGCACGATCCCGATCATGGCACTCTCACGGTGGAAAGCGGGGCGTCCGCCGTCGCCTTCAGGTATGTCCACGTCGACAACCCGTTCCAGATGACGTGGGACACCATTGGCGGCGGCGGCAACGGCACGCTGACGATCACGCTGCATGCCGCGTCGGGCCCGGTCGGCACGATCGTTGACGCCGGCTACAAGCTCGGTGTCCTGGACAGCAGCTATGACCCCGAAACCGGGACCTACACGTTCACCGAGAAGACGTTCGGCGGCCCGCAAACATCCGGCGCCCAAGCCTTTCCCGATCAGGTCCTCGCCCGCCTGGTCTACCAAGCGCCGACCCTGCCTGCGGATCACGGCCAGGACGTCCAGGTTGCCGTCACCTTCAACGCCCAGGAGCTGACCGGCCCCGGCTATCCCACGCCCACGACGGTCATGCCGGTCTCCGCCACGGACCCCGACGCGCTCAAGATCCACGTCAACGCGCCCGTCCCCGCCGCGCCGCCGCGGCCGAATTTCCTGGTGTTCGACGGCACTGCCATGCAGTCGAGCGAGTCTTTTGGCAGCGCCTACGCCGGGCCCGTCGCCGGGCTGGAACACGAGGTCATCATGGCCGGTCCCGACAACCTCGCCATCGCCGCCGCGGCCCCGAACGCGTTCATCGTCACCGGCAGCGGCGACGACGCCATCGACGTCAGCGCCAGCAACGGCGACAACGTGCTCGACGGCGGGACCGGGTCCAACTTCCTCGTCGGCGGAACCGGCAACGACACCTTCTTCCTCGACGGCCGCGACGCCGACTCCGCGATCTGGAGCACCGTGTCCAACTTCCACGGCGGCGATGCGGCGACCCTGTGGGGGATCACGCCGCAGAACACGTCGCTGCAGTGGCTGGACGGCCTCGGCGCGCCGGGCCATACCGGCCTTACCCTCGCGATCGGCGCCGCGGGCAAGCCCAACGCCAACCTGACCTTGGCCGGCTACACCACCGCCGACCTTGCCAACGGCCGACTCAGCCTCGCCTACGGCGCCACCGACCCCACGCCCGGCCTGCCCGGCAGCCAATACCTCTATATCCACGCCAACTGATCCCGACAACTGACCCGGGCCCGGCGGCTGGACGCCGATGCGTCCAGCCGCCATATCCCCCTCCATGCGCCCCGATCGCCCGATCTATCTCGACAACCAGGCCACCACCCCTTGCGACCCGCGCGTCCTCGGGGCGATGCTGCCGTGGTTCAGCGAGCGCTTCGGCAATCCGCACAGCGCCGAGCACCAGATGGGCGCCGATGCCGAGCAGGCCGCCGAGCTTGCCCGCGCCCAGGTCGCGAGCCTGATCGGCGCCGACCCGCGCGAGGTCATCTTCACCTCCGGCGCGACCGAGGCCAACAACATCGCCATCAAGGGCGCCGCCCGCCATGCCGCGCGGATGGGAGACGGGCGCCGCCGGGTCGTCACGCTGGCCACCGAGCACAAGTGCGTCATCGAGGCGGTGCGCGACCTCGGCGCCGAGGGCTTCGAGCCCGTCGTCCTGCCCGTCCGCCCCGACGGCTTGCTGGAGCGGTCGGCGCTGGAGGACGCGCTGCGGACCCCGACGCTGCTTGTGAGCGTCATGGCCGTCAACAACGAGACCGGGGTGATCCAGGACCTTGCCGCCATCTCGGCCGCGGTGCACGCCGCCGGCGCCCTGCTGCATAGCGACGCCGCCCAAGCCGCCGGCAAGATCCCGCTCGACGTCAACGACCCGCGCCTCGACCTTGCCAGCCTCAGCGCCCACAAGCTCTACGGCCCCAAGGGCGTCGGCGCGCTTTACGTCCGCCGGCGCCCCCGCGTTCGTTTGGCGCCGCTGTTCTCCGGCGGCGGGCAGGAGGGCGGGCTTCGCAGCGGCACGCTGCCGACGCCGCTCGTGGTCGGGTTCGGCGAGGCCTGCCGCCTGGCGCAGGACGAGATGGCCGGGGACGCCGCCCGGCTCCAGGCGCTGCGCGACCGCCTGCTCGCGAGCCTTCGCCGCCGCGTTCCCGGCCTGCGGATCAACGGCGCGTGGGACCGTCGCATCCCCGGCAACCTGAACCTGACATTCCCTGCCGAGGCGCTGCGGATGCTGCGATCCGTGCCGGACCTGTGCGTCTCCACCGGCTCCGCCTGCAGCTCGGCCGCCATCGAGCCCAGCTACGTGCTCCGCGCCATGGGCCTGAGCGCCGGCGACGCTGCCCGCACCTTGCGTATCGGCCTCGGACGCTTTACCTCCGCCGCCGACGTGGACTTCGCGGCGGAGCGGCTCGCGGACGCCGCCCTGGAACCGATCGAGGCCTGACATGCCAAAGATGACCTTCATTGAGCGCAACGGGAACCCGAAGGAGGTTGACGCTCCGATGGGCCTGAGCGTGCTCGAGATCGCGCACAAGCACGGCGTCGACATTGAAGGCGCCTGCGAAGGCTCGCTGGCCTGCTCCACCTGCCACGTCATCATCGACCCGGCCTGGTTCCCGAAGCTTGAGACGCCGACCGAGGACGAGGAGGACATGCTGGACCTTGCCTTCGGTCTGGAGAAGACCAGCCGGCTCGGCTGCCAAATCGTCATGACCGCCGCGCTCGACGGCCTGGTGGTGAAGCTGCCCGCCGGCACGCGCAACGCCCAGGGCTGAGCCGAACCATGCGCATCGTCGCCGCGATGTCGGGCGGCGTCGACAGCAGCGTGGTCGCAGGCCTGCTGCATGAGGCGGGCCATGAGGTCATCGGCGTCACCCTCCAGCTTTATGACGTGGGCGCCGCCAGCGGGCGCAAGGGCGCGTGCTGCGCCGGGCAGGACATCCATGACGCGCGGGATGTGGCCGACCGCCTCGGCATCCCGCATTACGTCATCGACCGCGAGGCCCGGTTCCGCTCCGCCGTGATCCAGCAGTTCGCGGACAGCTACGCCGCGGGCGAGACGCCGGTTCCGTGCGTGCGCTGCAACATGAGCGTCAAGTTCACCGACCTTCTGGCGCTCGCTCAGGACCTCGGCGCCGGGGCGCTGGCCACCGGGCACTATGTCCGCCGGGTCGAGACCGCCGCCGGGCCTGAACTGCACCGCGCGGCGGACCCGGCCCGCGACCAAAGCTGGTTCCTGTTCGCCACCACCCGCGCCCAGCTCGGCTATGCCCGGTTTCCCTTGGGCGACATGCCCAGCAAGGCCGCCGTCCGCGCCGAAGCTGTCCGTCTCGGGTTGCCGGTCGCCGGCAAGCCCGACAGCCAGGACCTCTGCTTCGTGCCGGACGGGCGTTACGCCGGGCTTGTCGCCACGCTGCGGCCCGACGCCGCCGAACCCGGCGAGATCGTGGCCACGGACGGGCGCGTGCTCGGCCGGCACGCCGGCGTGGGGGGCTACACGGTGGGGCAGGGCAGGGGCCTCGGCCCCGCGAGCGTCGACCGGGGCGCCCGGCAGGCCGTGCTGTCGCTGGACGCGAGCCGCCGCCGCATCACCGTGGGTCCCCGCACGGGCGGCCGGCGGGCGATTCGCTTGCGCGAGATGAATTGGCTGATTGAGCCGGCCGAGTTGCGCTGCACCGTCAAGCTCCGCGCGCGGGAGGCGCCGCATGGCGCGAGCATCCGGCCTGCGGCCGACGGCGCGGACGTGACGCTTGACGGGCCGGCGCTCGCGGCGCCGGGCCAGGCGTGCGTGCTTTACGATGGGTCGCGCATCCTGGGCGGGGGGTTCATCGCCGGGTCCTAGCGGCTGACGCGCTTCGGATGGGCGGAGGGCGATGACGATGCGGCGTGCTTTCGCGTGCTCCGAGCATTGACGCCGACAAACCCGTCCGGCATACCCCGGCACCCGTAGGCAGCGTAGCTCAGTGGTAGAGCAGGGGAATCATAATCCCTTGGTCGGGGGTTCAAATCCCTCCGCTGCTACCGTCAATGCCCCAGAACCTGAGCCAAGAAGGCGCGCGTCCGGTCGTTTTCCGGCGCCGAAAAGAACGTCTCCGGATCGGCCTGCTCCACGATCGTGCCCTCATCGATGAACACCACCCGATCGGCCACCCGCCGCGCGAACCCCATCTCGTGCGTGACGCAGATCATGGTCATGCCCTCGTTCGCCAGATCCACCATCACGTCGAGCACCTCGCTGACCATCTCCGGGTCGAGCGAGGACGTCGGCTCGTCGAACAGCATCAGCCGCGGCGTCATGCACAGCGCCCGGGCAATCGCCACCCGCTGCTGCTGACCGCCCGAGAGCTGTCCGGGATACTTCCCTGCCTGGTCACTCACGCGCACCCGGTCGAGAAAGCGCCAAGCCAGCTCTTCCGCCTGGGCCCGCGCGGCCTTGCGCACGATCATCGGCGCCAGCGTGCAGTTTTCCAGCACGGTGAGGTGCGGGAACAGGTTGAACGACTGGAACACCATCCCGACCTCGCGCCGCACTTTGTCGACGTGCTCCGGGGCGCCGTCGAGCGGGACGCCGTCCACGACGATGCCGCCCTGCTGAAACGGCTCCAGCCGGTTGATGCAGCGGATCAGCGTCGATTTGCCGGACCCGGAAGGCCCGCAGATCACGATCTTTTCGCCGAGGCGGACCGCCAGATCCACGTTGCGGAGCGCGTGGTATTGCCCGAACCATTTGCCGAGCTTGTCGATCCGCACCACCTCGCGCCCCTCGTCCGCCCGCGGCTTCAAGAGTTCGGCGGCAACGTCGGATTGGACCGATGCCGCAGGCCGCCGCGGCGGCCGGCCGGCTTTCGGCTTGCCGACGCGGAAGGCCGTCTCCATCCATTGCACCAGCCACGATGCCGGGTAGCTGATCGCAAGGTAAATCAACGCGACGAGCGTATAGATCTCGAAGAACTTGTAGGTCTGCGCTGCCAGCAACTGTCCGGCGCGAAGCAGCTCCCCGAGCGCGATGACCGAGACGAGGGCGGAATCCTTGAATAGAGCGATGAAGTAGTTCCCCGCGGCGGGGATCACGATCCGGATCGCCTGCGGCAGAACGACCCGCGCCATCGTTTGCCGCCCCGGCAGCCCGAGCGACCAGGCCGCCTCCCTCTGGCCGCCCGGAACCGCCTGGATGCCGGAGCGGAACACTTCGCTGAGATAGGCGGCATAGTTCAGGCTGAGGGCGATCACGCCGGCAACGAAGGAGTCGAGCTCGATGCCGGCCAGCGGCAGCACGTAGTAGATGTAGAAGATCTGCAGGATCAGCGGCGTCCCGCGCATCACGTCCACGAACACCGCCGCCGGAACCGACAAAGGGCGGAAGCCTGCCGAGCGGATCACCGCGATGAGGAGGCCGAGCGCCAGCGCGAAGGCGATCGAGATGAGCG
The DNA here is from genome assembly GCA_965217935.1 of Acetobacteraceae bacterium. GTDB lineage: Bacteria > Pseudomonadota > Alphaproteobacteria > Acetobacterales > Acetobacteraceae > JBBROS01. The sequence continues at coordinate 4,371,627 of OZ244581.1, forward strand.
TAAGCTCGACCGTGACCGCTGCGCCGCGCAGCAGGACCGGCATGAACTCGGCGACGTCGCTGAGCGAGAAGTTCATGCGCCGACTGACCGATTGCCCACGAGGAAGGCGGGGCGCCGGGCTAGGACACGGCCGGCTTGATCAGGAAAGGAGATGCCGGTTCTGCTCCGACAATCCCCATTTTTGCAGAACCTTGAGATCGGCGCCGTCGGCCTTGATCGCCTTCAGCGCCCAATTGACCGCCTCCCGCAGCGAGCCTTCGTCCTTGCGGAATCCGGAGCCGATCACGCCGGTCTCCTTCGGCGTATAATCACCGACCATCTCGAACGCCTCGGCATAGGCCGGGTTCTGGCTCATCGCATAGCTGGCGACGGGCGCGTCGAGCAGCCCGGCACTGAGACGCCCGATCATCAAGTCCCGCAGCATGTCCGAGACCGTGGGGTAGCTCATGACCTTGGCGCCCTGAACGTCGTTCAGCCAGGCGAGGTAGACCGTGCCGAGCTGGCCGCCGACGGTCTGGCCTTTCAGGTCAGCGAGCGAGTGCAGGTTCTTCGGATTGCCCTTCTTGACCAGCAAGGTCTCGCCGTACTGATACCAGCCGTCCGAGAAATCGATGACTTGCTTGCGCTTCTCGGTGATGTACATCGCGTCCGAGATCATATCCATCCGCCCCGCGAGCAGGCCCGGGATCAGCCCGTCGAAGTTGACCTGCAGCACGCTATGACCGGGGATGCCCAGCTTCTCCAGCATCGCCAGAAGCATGTCGGCATCAATGCCGGTGATCTTGCCGGTCTTGTTGTCGAAGAAGGCGAACGGCTGGTCGTTCGACGTGCCGAACTTGAGCGAGCCCGCAGACTTGATGCGGGAGAACGTTCCGTCGTCGCTCGTGATCGCCGGCCCGTCCCCGGCCAAAGCGGCGCGGCCCAGCAGCATCGACGCGCCGGCAGCCGCCGTGACGCCCATGATCTGCCGACGTGAGTGACCTGTTTGAGACATTTGCGCCCCCCGCTTCCGTGTTGCTTCAAAACGAAAGCATCTCACCGGGGATCACGCAAGGCACAAAACTGGACAGTTCCGGGATGCGCCGAGGCGCAGTCCCTCGGGGGGCGAGCGGCTACTTAGGCGGTCGTGCGCGGCGCTAAGAAATCGAAGTCGCAGCCCTGATCCGCCTGCAAGACGCTCTCCAGATAAAGGCGCAAATACCCCCGATCTCCTCCTGGCGGCCCTGCCGGGCGCACCCACGCGGCCCGGCGGCGCTGCATCTCGCCCTCGTCCACCAGCAGATCGATCCGCCGTCCCGCCGTATCCAGCCGCACCAGGTCCCCCGTCCGCACCAGCGCCAAAGGCCCTCCTTCCTGCGCCTCCGGCACGATGTGCAGCACGATCGTGCCGAACGCCGTGCCGCTCATCCGCGCGTCGGACACCCGCACCATGTCGCGCACGCCGGACCGGGCCAGCTTCTTCGGGATCGGCAGGTATCCCGCTTCCGGCATTCCCGGCGCGCCCTTCGGCCCGGCGTAGCGCAGCACCAGCACGTCGTCTGCCTGCACGTCGAGCGCCGGGTCGTCGATCCGCGCCGCCATGTCCTCGACGCCGTCGAACACCAGCGCCCGTCCGGTATGCTGCAGCAGCCCCGCCGACGCCGCGCCGTGCTTGATCACCGCGGTTCCGGGCGCCAGGTTGCCGCGCAGCACGGCCATTCCCCCAGTGGGTACGATCGGCGCCTCGGCGCCCCGGATCACCGTCTGCCCCGGCACGTCTTCGGCGGATGCGGCGGCGTCCGCCAACGTCCCGCCGCCGACGGAGGGGGCCGTCAGATCCAGCATGGCGTCCAGCTCCCGCATCAGCCGCGGCATCCCGCCCGCCCAGTGGAAATCCTCCATGTAATGCTCGCCGGTCGGCTTCAGATCGACCAGCACCGGAACCTCCCGGCCCAGCCGGTCATATGCATCCAAGTCGAGCCGGATGCCCCGCCGTCCGGCGATCGCCGCCAGGTGAATCAGCCCGTTCGTCGATCCGCCGATCGCCTGCAGCGCCACCTGGGCGTTCCGGAACGCCGCTTCGGTCAGGATCGCCGCGGGCAGGCACTCCGCCCGCCCGATCGCCCGCACCGCCGCCGCCCCGGACTGCTCGGCGCAGCGGATGCGGTCCGCGTGCGTCGCCGGGATCGCCGCCGAGCCGGGCAGCGCCATCCCCAACGCCTCGGCGATGCACGCCATCGTGCTGGCCGTGCCCATCACCATGCACGTCCCGGGCGTCGGCGCGAGCCGGCCGTTGACCGCGTCCATCTCCGCCTCGGAGAACTCGCCCGCCCGATGCCGCGCCCAGAACCGCCGGCAATCGGTGCAGGCCCCCAGCACCTCCCCCTTGTAGTGCCCCACCAGCATCGGCCCCGTCACCAGCATGACCGCCGGGATGTCCAGGCTCGCCGCCGCCATCAGCTGCGCCGGGACCGTCTTGTCGCAGCCCCCGATCATCACGACCGCGTCCATCGGCTGCGCCCGGCACATCTCCTCGGTGTCCATCGCCTGCAGGTTGCGCAGGAACATGCTCGTCGGGTGCGCGAACGATTCGTGGATCGATATGGTCGGGAACGGCATCGGCAGCCCGCCCGCCAGCATGACGCCCCGCTTCACCGCCTCGACCAGTTGCGGCACGTTGCCGTGGCAGGCGTTGTAGCCGCTCGACGTGTCGACGATGCCGACCACCGGGCGCGACAAGGCGTCGTCCGAGTAGCCCATCGCCTTGATGAACGCGCGGCGCAGGAACAGGCTGAACCCGTCGTCGCCGTAGCTCGTCAGTCCCTTGCGCAGCCCGCCCGCCATGTCCGGCCTCAGAACGGCTGCAGCAGCCGGTCGATGTAGTCGAGCTCCGGCTTGGGCCGGCTGCGCTCCGCGCCCCGCTTGCGCAACTCGTCCTGCAGCGCCCGCGTGCGCGCCTGCTCCATCTGGTCCGGCACGCGGGTGCTGTCGCTCTCGTCCGTCCCGCTGGACCCGTCCTGGTTCAGCTCGCGGCCGAGCGGGTCGCGCGGCACGCCGCGGCGGCGGTCGGCGTTCTGCCGCTGGCCCGGGCGCGGGCCTCTGGTCATGCCGGGGCCGTTGCCCCGGGCGTCGCCGTCCTCGCCGTCGCCCATCTGGCCGTCCTGCCCGCCTTGCCCCTCCTGGCCCTCGCTCATCTGCCCCGGCTGGTCGCCGCGCCCGAATTGCCGGGCCATCTGCTGCGCCATCGCCCGGCCGCCTTTCTGCAGCGCCTCGATCGCCCGCTGCTGGGCCGCGCCCGCCGGCCCGTCCCGGCCGTCCGCCATCGCCTGCCCGGCCTCCCGCATCGCCATGTCCGCCTCCCCGAGCGGGGCCGGGACCTGTCCGGTCAACTCCCCGAACTGCTGCATCAGCTCGCCCAATGCCCGGCGCATCGCCTTCTGCACGGCCTGGTCGCGCGTTCGGTCCGCCTGCTGCTGCTGGGCGCGCGCCGGGGCGTCCTGCTCGCTGCGGGGGCGCTCCAGCATCGGGCCGGGCCGCATGTCCGGCCCGAGCCCGCGCGGGCGCTGCTCCGCGCCGTCCCGCGCCCGGCTGCGGTCCAGCAGCCCGCCCTCGCGCTGCACCAGGTCCTGCACCGCGCCGGTCTGCTGCTTGCCCTGTTCGCGCTTTTCCGCGTTGCGCTTCTCGCGGTCCTCGCCGGTCTCCGGGCGGGCGTTCTGCAACTGCTCCAGCAGCTTCTCCAGTTCCGCCATTTGTTTCTGGGCGTCGTCCATCCGGCCTTGCCGGGCCGCGTCGCGCATCTCCTTGGCCATCCGGTCCAGCTCGCGCGCGTCCATCTGCGGCGCCTGCGGGTCGAACGGCTGGATGTCGCCGTCCCGCCGGGCCTGCTGCATCAGCGCCTCGAGCCGTTTCTGGATCGCGTCCCGCAGCTCCTGGATGCGTTTGTCCAACTCCGCCTGCTTCTCCGCATCGGCCGGGTTCCGCTTCGTCTCCTGCATCGCGTCGCGCATCGCCTGCCGCGCCGCCTCCAGCGCCTTCGCCGTCCGCTCGGCCGCGTTCTCCTCCAGCGACAGCGCCAGCATCCACATCCGCTCCTGCGCCTCGTCCACCGCCTCCTGCCCGTGCCCCCGCGCCAGCAATGCGGAGATGGCGTGCAGGTTCAGCAGCACGCTGAAGGAGTTGTCGAACAAGCCGGGGTGCTGCTCGATGATGCCCAACGCCTCCTGCGCCGTGCGCCGGTCGTCCGGCGCCCGGCTGAGCTGCTTGCGAACCGCGATCACCGCCTGCGCCACGGGGTGCTGGAACGCGCGCTCCGGCAGCACGAACTCCGCCTCGCCGCTGCGCCCCGTCTGTCCGGCCGCGTCCTTTGCCGCGAGCCGCGCCACGACCGGCAGCCCGGCCCAGGGGTTGGGCGTGAGGTCCTGCACGAACGCGCCGTGCGGCTGCCTCGGGCTGCCTCCCAGCGGCGCGTTCAGCAGCACCGGCGGCGCGTCCGGCCGGTCCTTCAGGCGCAGCTCGGCCTGCACGCCCACCACCCCGTAGTCGTCCTTGGCCTGCCACGCCATCCGCGTGCGCGCGACCGGCCCGTCGCCATCCGGCAACGGCCCGGGAGGCTCGGCGAAGGCGATTTCCGGCGGCTGGTCCGGGATCACGCTCAGGTCCCACTGCGCCACGGTCTGCCCGGCCCGCCGCACCGATAAAAGGCCGGAGGCCGTCAAATCCCGTTGCGCCTGCCAGCTCGCGGCGTCCAGCGCATGGAACGCCGTCTTGTCATCGCCGAGCGTCAAGTCCGGGCTGCCGCGCCCGCCGGTGACGCTGATTGTCAGATGCGAGCCCGCCGGCGCCGAGACGGCCGCCGTTCCGGGCTGCAGAAACATCGGCGGCAGGCCGGTGTATGCCGGCGGGGTGGCCCACGCCTGCACCACCGTCCCCGGCCCGGCCGGAGCGGACGGCAGCCCCGGATAGACCGCTGCCCACAGACGCGCCGGGCCATCCGCGCCGGCGATGACCCAGGCCGCCGCCAGCCCGACCACGGCCAGGCCGCGCAGCGCCCAACGGTCCCGCCGGGCCAGGCCGGGCCGGGGCCGTCCGACGCGCAGGCGCTTGACCTGCCGCAGCAGCCGGGCCTGATGCACCTGCCAGACCGCCGCCGCCTCGGGGGATTGCCTGGCCGGGCGGTCCTGCAAGGCCGAGAGCGGGCGATGGCGCAGCCCCGATTCGCGCTCCAGCCGCCGTTCGGCCGCCGCTTCGCCCGGAGGCTCGACCTGCCGCAACCCGCGCCAGAGCAGCCAGCCGGCGCCGGCGAGCGCCGCGAGGGGCAGGGCCAAGCGCGGCCACGGCGGCAGCCAGGCCGGCAGGTCGAGCAGCGCTGCGATCAGATAGGCGGCAATGACGCCCAATGCGGGCCATGCCGCGGGCCAAAGCTGCTCGAACCACAGCGCGGCCTTGGCCAGCGCCCGCTTGTTCGCCAGCCCCGGCGGCGTGGGCGGGGCCGTCATACGGCCCAGCCCGGCGCCGTCTCGCCGGCCCAAAGGCTCTCGACCGTCTGGCGCTCGCGGATCACCGACCATCGATCCCGGTCGACCATCACCTCGGCCGCCAGCGGACGCGCATTGTAGGTGGAGCTCATCACCGAACCATACGCGCCCGCATCCAGGATCGCCACACGCGCGTGCATCCCGAGCGCCGGCAGCGCCCGGGCGCGCGCGAACGTGTCCGCGCTCTCGCACACCGGCCCGACGACGTCCGCCGCCGACGCCTCGCCCGCCGCATCGGCCGCGCTCAAGGGCACGATCCCGTGCCAGGCGTCATACATGGCGGGCCGCAACAGGTCGTTCATCGCCGCGTCCAGCACGACGAACCGGCGTGCCGCCGTGCGCTTCTCCAGCAGCACCGAGGCCAGCAGCACGCCGGCCTGGCCCACCAGCCAGCGCCCCGGCTCGACCGCGACCTCCACGTCCAGAGATCCGAACGCCGCGGCGATCGCCTCCGCCAACGCCGCGGCGCTTCCCTCGGCCTCGTTGCGGTAGCCGATCCCGAGACCGCCGCCGCAGTCCACTGCCCGGACGGCCTGCCCGTTTGCCCGCAGCGCCCGCATCAGGTCCGCCGCCCGGGCGAACGCCGCGCGATACGGGGCCATCGAGGTGATCTGGCTGCCGATATGCAGGGCGAGCCCGACCGGCTCGACGCCCGGCAACGCCGCCGCTTGCGCGTAAAGCCCGGCCGCCTCGGCGCAGCCGATCCCGAACTTGTTCTCCGCCTTGCCCGTCGTGATCTTGGCGTGGGTTCCCGCGTCCACGTCCGGATTGATCCGCAACGCCACGTGCGCCGTTCGCCCCATCGAGGAGGCGATGCCGGACAGCATCGCCAGCTCCTCGGCGCTTTCGACGTTGATCTGCCCGACGCCGCTCTCGAGCGCCAGCCGCACCTCCCATCCGGCCTTGCCCACGCCGGAGAACACCACGTCCGCGGCGGCGATCCCGGCCTGCAACGCCCGCCGCAGCTCCCCCCCGCTCACCACGTCGGCGCCGGCGCCCCTGGCGCGCATCAACCCCAGCACGGCCAGGTGGTCGTTCGCCTTGACCGCGTAATGCACCCGCGCCCGCAGCCCGGCCCCGGCCAGGGCCGATTGCAGGTCTCGCAGCCGCCCGCGCACGTGTCCCGCCGAGATGACCCAGACCGGCGTGCCAACGGCATCCGCCACCGCTTGCAGCGGCACGTCCTCCAGCAGCAGCCCGTCCGCTGCGTGCATCGACAAATGGGGCCGGGCCGAGATCAGTTCGGCGATCGTTGGATCGGCGTTGTCGGGGAGGAGGGCGGCGGACATGGCCCAGACTACGCGGCCCGCGCCGGGGAGTCATCGGCTGAGGCGGGCCAAGCCCAGAAATCCCGCAAGCGCCGGTTCGTCCATCTAGCCGATACGAAGGCCGGCTTCGCCGCGCGGCATGGCGGCCGCCTTGTCCACCATCCCCTGCGGCGGCAATTGAAGTCCAGTTTCGTCGCCCGGCCCCGACGCTATCTTGAGACGCGGCGTCTCGCAGAATGACGCTTAGTGGATCGGGTCCAAGAACGGCGTGCCCGGCTTGGCGACGTACATGATCACCACGCGCGTTGTCTCGCGCGTGCTCCGGTTGTGGCCGGTCATGCGGACGTTGGGCGGCTCCACCATGGCGCCGCCCGCCTGAACCGTCATCGTCTCGCGCCCTTCCATGTCCAGCGTAAAGGCGCCCTCAATGACGTAAACAGTCACGGGGAAACGGTGCGTGTGGAACACCGTGCTCTGGCCGGGGGCGATAGCGGCCGTGAGAACCTGCACGTCCTGCCGCTCGCCCTCAGGCATGCCCTCGACCGTTTCGCGGAGCACGAGGCGAGGCCGTGCTTGCTCCTGCTGCGCCGCCGCTGCGAAAGACAGGCCGGCAATCAGTGCCCCGAGCGCAGCGGATAATCGCGAAACCCGGCTCACTTCGCCCCCTCCTGCCAATCGGCAGACCAGTTAGCGCGTGGCCGGCCCGGCGGAGCAAGCGAAATCGCAAGCGAGCAATACTGAACCTCGTTTCAAGCTGAGACACTCTCGACCGAGGCGGTTTAGCGCGACGGATACGTCCGGGGATAGGTCACTTCGCTCGCCGGACCCGGCGCCGCGGGTCCGCCCCGCTTGCCGCATCCGGCGAGCATGGCCAAGGCCGCCAGCATCAACAACACCCTCACCGCAAGGCCTCCCGCCACCGCGCCGCCTGCGCCGCCACGTTCGGCGGCGCGGTTCCCCCGTAGCTCGTCCGGCTCGCGACCGAAGCCTCGACGGTCAGCACCTCGAACACGTCCGGCGTGATCCTTGCCTCCTCCGCCTGCATCTCCGCGAGGGTCAACTCCGACAGCGCCGCGCCTCGGGCCTCCGCCCGGGCCACCAGCCGCCCCGTCACGTGATGCGCGGTGCGGAACGGCAGCTTCAAGACCCGCACCAGCCAATCCGCCAGGTCGGTCGCCGTCGCGAACCCGCTTCCCGCCAGCGCCCGCATCCGCCCCGTGTCGGCCTGCATGTCCCGCACCATGCCTCCCATCGCCGCCAGGCAGAGGCTCAAGGCGTCGGCCGCGTCGAACACCGGCTCCTTGTCTTCCTGCATGTCCTTGGCATAGGCCAGCGGCAGGCCCTTCATCACCGTGAGCAATCCCATGAGCGCCCCGAACACGCGCCCCGTCTTGGCCCGCGCCAGCTCCGCCGCGTCCGGGTTGCGCTTCTGCGGCATGATGCTGCTGCCGGTCGTGAACGCATCCGACAGCCGGATGAACCCGAACGGGGCGCTGCACCAGACGATGATCTCCTCGGCCAGCCGCGACAGGTGCATGGCGCACACCGATGCCGCCGCCAGGAACTCGATGGCGAAATCCCGGTCCGACACCGCGTCCAGCGAATTCGCCGCCGGGCGGTCGAACCCCAGGCTTTCCGCCGTCATCGCCCGGTCGATCGGGAAGCTCGTGCCCGCCAGCGCCGCCGAGCCTAGCGGGCATTCGTTCATGCGCCGCCGCGCGTCCGCCAGGCGCCCCCGGTCGCGCGCCAGCATCTCCACGTAGGCCAGCAGGTGATGCCCGAACGTCACCGGCTGGGCCGTCTGCAGGTGGGTGAAGCCTGGCATCGGGTCGCCCGAATGCTCCGCCGCCCGGTCGGCCAGCGCCCGCATCAGGTCCGCGACCTGCCCGTCCAGGCCGTCGATGCAGTCCCGCACCCAGAGCCGGAAACCGGTCGCCACCTGGTCGTTGCGGCTCCGCGCCGTATGCAGGCGCTTGCCCGCCTCGCCCACCCGCTCCACCAGCCGGGCCTCGATGTTCATGTGAATGTCTTCGAGCGCGTCGGTGAAGTCGAACCGTCCCGCCTCGATCTCGCCGGCGATGCCCGCCAGGCCCTGCTGGATCGCGGCCTCGTCCGCCGGCTCGATCACCCCGGCCCGCGCCAGCATCGCCGCGTGCGCCAGGCTGCCGCGGATGTCCTGGCGCCACATCTTGCAGTCGAAGCCGATCGACGCATTGATGTCCTGCATGACCACCGAAGGCCCGCGCGCGAACCGGCCTCCCCACTGCGCGTTCGCCTCGGCATTGCGCCGCCCGTCTTCCGGATGCCCTGCTTCGCTCAAGGACGCACCATGACCCAACTCCCCCGCCGTGCCCTGCTCGCGGCCGCAGCGACCCTAGCCTCGGCGTCCCTGCCGCGCAATTCAGGGGCCGCTTCCAAGCTGCCCGGCCTCGGCCGCCTCAGCCTCAGCACGCCGGGGGCGGCATTGCCGCCGTTCTCCTTCAGCCTTGCCGACGGCGCCGGGCGGCATATCGCCGACTACGCCGGGCGCGGCGTCGTGCTCAACTTCTGGGCCACCTGGTGCATTCCCTGCAAGGCGGAGATGCCCGCGCTCGACCAGCTCGCCGCCGCGGTCGAGGGCTATGGCATCGCGGTGCTGCCCCTCTCGTCGGACCGGGCCGGGGCCTCGGCCGTCGAGGCCTATTACCTTAAATGGGACCTGCAGCATCTGCCGGTCCTGCTCGACAAATCGGGCGCTGCCGCGCGCGCGCTTGGCACGAGAGGCATACCGACGACCGTTCTGATTGATCCAAGCGGGCTTGAACGGGGCCGTCTCGAAGGGGCTGCGGATTGGTCGAGCCCTGCCGCCGTGGCGGAAATCCGCGCGCTGATCGGGCACTCGGCCTGATGGGCTGCACGGCCGGGTCAGGCCGTTAGACCTCCAGCGACCCGGCCCGGCGGCCGCGGATCAGGTCCAGGAACTCCCGCCGGGTCGACGGGTCATCGCGGAACGCCCCCAGCATCCGGCTCGTGACCATGCCCACCCCCGACTTGTGCACGCCGCGGGTCGTCATGCACTGATGCCCGGCCTCGATCACCACCGCCACGCCCCGCGGCTGCAGCGCCTCGGCGATCGTATCGGCGATCTGCGCCGTCAGACGCTCCTGGATCTGCAGCCGCTTCGCGTACGCATCGACTACCCGCGCCAGCTTGCTGATGCCCACCACCCGGTCCCGCGGCAGGTAGCCGATGTGGCACAGCCCGATGATCGGCACCATGTGGTGCTCGCAATGGCTCTCGACGCGGATGTCCCGGAGCAGCACCATCTCGTCGTAGCCCTGGACGTCCTCGAACGTGCGCGCCAGCAGCGACGCCGGGTCAATTGAATATCCGGCGAACAGCTCGCGATAGGCCTGCACCACCCGTTTCGGGGTGTCGCGCAAGCCTTCGCGGCGAGGGTCCTCCCCGGCGAGGCGCAGCAGCGTACGCACCGCCGCTTCCGCCTCCTCCTCGCTCGGCAGCACGCTCGATCTCGGCTGCTCGATCTCCGCCTTCGCGATGCTGGTCACGGGCGCGCACTTTCATAATAATCCGGGATCGATATGGGGCGGGGGAGCGCGCGGGGCAATCTCAATGCACCTGGCTCAATGCACCTGGCTCAATGCACCTGGCGCCCCTGCTCGGGCCAATCGAGGCTGAATGCCGGGATCTCGGCGTCGAACGCCTCCCCGCTCACCGTCGCGACCATGTGGTACAGCCCTGTCATGATGCCGGACGGCGTCTGCAGCGGCGTGCCGGAGGTATATTCGAACGCCTCCCCCGGCTCCAGCACCGGCTGCTCGCCCACCACCCCGTCGCCCTGCACCGTCTGCGCCCGTCCGTTCGCGTCGGTGATGCGCCATGTGCGGCGCAGCAGCTGCACCACCTCGCTGCCGTGGTTCTCGATCCGCACCTGGTAGGCCCACACCCACGTTCCCTGGTCCGGATCGGACTGGTCTTCGAGGAACACCGTCCGCACTCCGACCCTGATCCCGCGCGTGGTCGCCGAGTACCCGGCCATCACTCGGCCGCTCTCGCCGGGCGCGATGCCACCCGGTCCAGCGCCTGCTGCAGGTCGTCGATCAGGTCCGCCGGGTCTTCGAGGCCGACCGACAGCCGGATCACCCCGTCGCCGATCCCGAGCCGCGCCCGCTCCTCGGTCCCGATCCGCATGTGCGTCGTCGTCGCCGGATGCGTCGCCAGCGATTTCGAGTCGCCAAGATTGTTCGAGATCGAGATCAGGCCGAAGCCATTCAGCACGGCGAACGCCTCCGCCTGGCCTACCAGCGCGAACGTCACCATCGTGCCGCCCGCCGACATCTGCGCCATCGCCAGCTCATGCTGCGGATGATCGCGCCGCGCCGGGTAGAGGACCCGCCGCACGGCCGGATGCGCGGCCAACGCCTCGGCCACCGCGCCCGCCGCGGCCGTCGCCGCGTCCACCCGCAGGCGCAGCGTTTCGATCCCCTTCAGCAGCGTCCAGGCGTTGAACGGCGACATGCTCGGGCCGGTGTTGCGGACGAACGGCTGCAGCACGTCCTCGACCCACTGCCTGCGGCCCAGCACCGCCCCGCCCAGCACGCGGCCCTGGCCATCGATGTGCTTGGTGCAGGAATAGACCACCACGTCCGCGCCGAGCTCGAACGGGCGTTGCAGCAGGGGCGTTGCGAACACGTTGTCCACCACCACCATCGCCCCCGCCCCGTGCGCCAGGTTGCATACGGCCCGCAGGTCCACGATCTCGAGCATCGGGTTGGACGGCGTTTCCAGCAGCACCATCGTCGCAGGGCGCGACAGCGCCGCCTGCCAGGCCTGGAGGTCCGCCCCGTCCACGAACTCCGTCTCGATCCCGTAGCGGGGCAGCAACGTCGAGACGATCCAGAAGCAGGAGCCGAACAGCGCCCGGCTCGCCACCACCCGGTCGCCGGCCTTGAGGTGCGACAGCATCGCCGCATGGACCGCCGCCATGCCCGTGGCCGTGGCCCGGCACGCCTCCGCCCCCTCCATCGCCGCCAGCCGCTGCTCGAACATGGCCACCGTCGGGTTGCCGAAGCGCGAGTATTGGTAGTGCTCGACGTCTCCGGTGAAGGTCGCCGCGGCCTGCTCGGCGCTGTCGTAGACGAATCCGGAGGTCAGGAACAGGGCCTCGCTCGTCTCCCCGCAGGCGGAGCGGGAGATGCCGCCGTGAATGGCTTGGGTTGCGGGACGGAATTGCTTGGCCATGCCGGTCGCCTTATCACAGGGCCGTGGATGCCGGCGGCGTTGGCATCGATGCCGCACGCCGCAGGCCTCTTTAGCGCGCTTCTTTCACCTCGCCGCAATCCGGCCGGACAAATCACGAGGGACGCCGCCAAGCGTCGGCATGATCTTTAGGGCCAGCCCGTTGCGCGGTCAACGCCGCAACCCTATGATGCGGAGCCGGCCGCGGCGCGGGTGTAGTTCAATGGTAGAACGGCAGCTTCCCAAGCTGCATACGAGGGTTCGATTCCCTTCACCCGCTCCATCGTTGCACCGACGCCGGGTCGATCAGGTCCAAAGCTGGGAACAGTGCCCGCAGGTGGTGCACGGTCCACGTGGTGACTCGCGGGATGTCATAGATCGTCGCAACTTGCCCGATCAGTTGGCCGTAAAGCCGCGCGCCAATGTTCCCTTGCTGCGCATGATCGCGAATCGTGTCGAACGTTCGCGCCGGCGTCAGCCCGGCCAACGTCGCCGCCGCTGCAACGCTCCCTAACGCCTCCCATGCGTCGATCGCAGGCCATCGAAACCCTGCGCCTGCCCCCCGCCGGGTCAGCGTCGTGAATGCCTCAGCCTAGCTGTGCGCTGCGACAAAGAGCCGCTCCCGGAACTTGTCTATGAACAGGTTTGCGGATGGCGGGTGATGCTCATGCTTCTCCGCAACCGCGGCGATGAGGACATTGCTGTCAAGCAAGGCCTTCGTTGCTTGCGTCATCCTCGCTCAATGCGGGTCAGTTCCGAAGCGATATTCGCTTTGTCCAAACTCATGCGCTCTCCGTTGGCCGGCTTCACCAGGATGGCGCCCTTGCGAACCGAGTTGCCGTTCGCGCCAAGCGCCGGAGGCGGCATGGATGCACGCAGCGCCTCGTCCACGACCTGATTCGTCGTCATTCCTGCCATGCGAGCAAGTAAACTGGCGCGGTCCCGGGCGAAACGGGAGCGGATATTGAGTTGGGTGGATTGGGCCTGTGCCATAGCTGATTGCTAAGCAGACATTCGTGGCTTGTGCCACGAATGTCTGCTTAGCCGCCTTTGAAGACGCATCATTCTTCGCGTCGTGACGGCTAGCCGTCCCGCGAAACGATGCTTGGCCAAATTCGTGAAGCCCTGCTAGACGTTTTGGGAAACCGCTAGCAGGCTGAAAGGATAGCTTGGCAAGCAGATTGCCATGCGCCCGCCATCAATCCCGCCCCAACCCCCGCGCAGCCAGAGCCTCAAGGTAGGCGCCCCAGCGCTGTTCCTCCTCCTCGGCCAACGTCCTCAGAAACGCCCAGGAGTAGATCCCCGTGTCGTGCCCGTCCGTGAACACGATCCGCACCGCGTAATGCCCGATCGGCTCCACGCGGCCGATGTTCACCTCCCGCTTGCCCGGCACCCACACCCGCTCCCCCGGCGAATGCCCCCGCACCTCCGCGCTCGGGCTTTCCACCCGCAGGTACTCCGCCGGCAGTGCCGCGCGCAGGCCATCCTCGAAATCGACCTCGAGGCGCCGCCGCGCCCGGCGGACCCGAACCTCCGTCGCGCGCGCCGCGTCAGCCGCCAATCGGGCGCGCCTCGTCCGGCAGCATGACCGGGATGCCGTCCCGCACCGGGTAGGCCAGGCCCGCCTGGTCGCTGACCAGCTCCTGCGCCGCCGCATCCCACCGCAACGGCCCGCGCGTCACCGGACACACCAGCACTTCGAGCAGCCGGGGATCGATCACGCCATCGCCGGGCATCAGCTCAGCCGCCTTCCGGTCTCGCCCATCTCCGCGTCATGCGCGCCCATCTGCAGCAGCGCGACCAGCGCCCGCGCCCGCTCGCCGACATCGGCGGCCTCCAGCAACGCCTGCTTCTCCGGCGGATCGAACGGGCAGACCATCGACAGCGTCGTCACCAGGGAGGCATCCGGCATCTCGTCGATCGCCTCCCAATTCGCCTCGAACCCTTGCGCGGCGAAATAGGCCCGCAACGCCGAGAGCAGCGCCTTGCGGTCCATCCTGTCCGCCTCCGGCTCCTGCAGATCGGCTTTGAAGCGCACGAGGTCCGCCCGGACCCGGCGATACCCGCCCTGCATCTCCAACTCCACCACCGTCCAGAACCGGCTGACCCCGTTGAGCGTGATCAGGTATCGCCCGTCATCGGTCTCGCTGAACGACGAGATGCGCCCCAGGCAGCCGGTGCGGTAGAGTCCAGGCCCACTCGGGGTTTCGCCGCGCGTTGCGTCCGGCTGCACCATGCCGATGACCCGGCCGGCCGACATCGCATCGTCGACCATGCGCAGGTAGCGCGGCTCGAAGATGTTCAGCGGCAACCGTCCGTGCGGCAGCAACAGCGCGCCTGGCAACGGAAACACGGCGAATTCGGTCGGCAAGTCCCGCTCCCGCGCCATCGAGGGTCAGCTAAACAGCAGGGCGGACAGCTTGCGCCGGGCTGCTATGGTGGCCGGGTCAACCATGCCCCAGGCCTCGAACAGCTTGAGCAGCTGCAGCCGCGCCGCGTCGTCGCTCCAGGCGCGGTCGCGCTTCATGATCTCGAGCAGCGCCGCCGCCGCCTGGTCCCGCCGCCCGGTCGCGTTCAGCGCCGTCGCCAGCTCGTAGCGGGCTTCGTGGTCGTCCGCGTTCGCGGCCAGCCGGTCCTCGAACATGCCCAGCTTCTTGGCCGCCTCGCGCCCTTCCGCCGCCAGCGCCAGGGCGCTCCGCGCGCCCGCGATCTCGGCGTGATCGCGCAACGCCGGCGGCGCCTGCTCCAGCGCGTCCATCGCCTGGTCTTCCTGGCCCATTGCCAGCAGCACCCGGATCAGGCCGCCCCAGGCCTCGGGGTTCGCCGCGTCCTCCTGCAGCAACTCGCTGAACAAGGCGCCTGCGTCCTCCAGCCGCTGCTCGTCCAGCGCGGTCCTGGCCTCCGCCAGCAGGTCCGCCGCGGGCATCGACCCCCCGGCCAGCTTCAGCAGCGCCTCGACCACGCGCTTCACCTCGCTCTCCGGCAGCGCGCCCTGGAACACGTCGGCGATCTGCCCCTGCCAGAACGCCGCCACCGTCGGCACCGACTGCATCGGCAGCCCGATCTGGGCCAACTGCTGCACCAGCGCGCGGTTGGCGTCGATGTCCACCTTGACCAGCTTGACCCGGCCGCCGGCGGCGCGGACCACCTTTTCCAGCACCGGGGTCAACTGCTTGCACGGCCCGCACCAGGTCGCCCAGAAATCGACCAGCACCGGGAGCTGCCGCGACGCCTCGATCACGTCGCGCACGAAGGTCGCCGATGTCGCATCCACGATCATGTCGGCGCCCGCGGCGCCGGCTGGCCCCGGGGCCGGTCCCGGAGCGCGGGCCTTCTGACCGATCAGCATGTCCATAAGCTACCCCCTCGAATGCGGCGCAGAGTGAATACCGCCCTGGGAGCGGTCACGCGAGTAAATGTTACCGGGCGCGCGAATGTGCAAGCGCCGCGACGGCCCAAGGGCAGTTTGAAGACAGGCCGGGGCTTTGCCCCTGGACCCCACTGGGGCCGCGGGCCCCAGACCCCGGTACGGCGCCGGGTACTTCGCCAAACGACGTCTTTCTCATAAGGTGTGGTTTGGGGCCTGCGGCCCCAACGGGTCCAGGGCGGCGCCCTGGCCTTGCCGTTCGCGATCATGGCCAAAAGCGTTGCCCTTGGTTCACGCAGCCCGCCCTCGCGCTTGCCCCGCGGCGAAACGACCGTTACCCGATCGCGGCCATGAGCGCAGATCCCAACCGCCGCCCGCCCGCATGACGACGAAGCCGTCGCTCGGGCGGCTGACGCTGCACGGCCTGGCCTGGCTCTCGTTGCAGAGCGCCAGCGGCCGCATCGTCAGCCTCGCAAGCCAGCTCGCCTTGGCCTATCTGCTCGTCCCGGCCGATTTCGGGGTCATCAGCCTCGTCTATGCCGTCACCAGCATCGCCCAGACGCTCACCAGCTTCGGCATCGACAGCGTCCTGCTCCAGCGCCACCGCACGCTGCGCCTGTGGGCCGCCACCGCGTTCTGGACCAGCCTCGCCCTCGGCCTGCTCGGCTTCGTCGCCGTCTCGGTCATGGCCCCGCTGTTCGCCGCCCTCTACGGCACGCCGGAGATCACCCGGCTGGCCGTGATCCTCGCCGTCAGCATGCCTCTCGGCGCGCTCGCGACCGTGCCCGAGGTCAAGATGCGCGGCGACCTCGACTTCCGCTTCCTCGCCGTCTACAGCACGGCCGAGACCACGCTCTTGCAAGCGGCCACCATCGCGCTCGCGTGGGCCGGGTTGGGCACGCTCAGCTTCGTGCTCGCGACGCCCGTCTTCGCCCTGGTCAGGGCCGTTGTCTACTGGCGCCAGGCGCCCATCAGGTTCGGCGGCGCGGTCCGCCCGAAGCAAGCCCTGTTCCTGCTCGGCAACGGCTTGGCCGTGTTCGGCACGAGGCTTTGCAACGAGGCGCTCGCCCAGGGCGACTACGCCGTCCTCGCCCTCGTCGCCAGCAAGGACCAGGTCGGGCTCTACTTCTTCGCCTTCCGGCTTTCCGCCCAGCCGGTCTGGATCCTGGCCGGCAACTTCATGAACGTCCTGCTCCCCGCCCTCGTCCAGCTCAGATCCGAGCCGGGGCGGCAGCTCGACGGCGCCCTGCGCGCCGCGCGCCTGCTCTCCTTCATCGTCATGCCGGTCTGCTTCCTGCAAGCCGCCCTGATCGACCCGGCGCTGCGCCTGTTCTTCGGCGAGCGCTGGCTCGGCGCCATCCTGCTCGCGCAGATCATGAGCATCGGCCTGCCTTTCGGGGCGGTGAACTGGATCGGCGGCGCCCTGCTCGGCGCCCGGCGCGACTACCGCCTGGGCCTGCTCTTCGCCTCGTCCCGCCTGCCCGGCTTCTTCATCGCCATCGGCCTCGGCGCGTTGATGGGACATGCGGAGGGCGTGGCTGTCGCGCTCATGGCCTATCACATGACGATGGGGCCGCTCTACGCGGTCATCGTCTTCGCCCGCTACGGCGCCCGCCCGGCCGACATCCTCCCGTTCTACGTCAAGCCCCCAATCCTCGCGGCCGCCGCGATGGCCGCGGCCTATGGCCTGTCGCTCGGTCCGCCGTTCGCCTCCGCGCACCTGCTCAGGATCATCGAGATCGGCGTCGTCGGGCCGCTGCTCTACGTCGCGCTCATCTGGGCGTTCGAGCGCGGCGTCCTCGCCGAGATCGCCATGAAACTCGGCGCCAACAAACTACTGCGCGCAACGACTTGATAGGGACCGCAGATTTCAGCCTGTATTCTTGGCTGCGCGCGATCCGGCATCGGCGCGGCAAAGCAGAGTTCCTCTTAATGTGCATCGAGCAAGTAGAATGCGCCCGGCTTGGCATTGATGTTTCGCGCCCGGTTGATTATCCACTCATGCCTTGTCACGATCGGCGGAGAACGAATGACGTCACCCAAGCGCATCCTCGTCACGACTCCGCTCTGGGAAGGCGCCATGGCGTGCGTGCAGAGCCTCGGCCGTCTCGGCCACCACGTCTCGGTCATCGGCAGCGACCCGGGATACCCGCTCGCCAGGTCCAAGTATTGCCGCGGCATCGTCGTCTGCGCCCGCGAGGAGCGCACGGAGGCCTATGCCGAGGACCTGCTGCGCGCCGTCCGCGAGGGCGGCTACGACATGCTGATCCCCATCAGCGACCGAACCATCGCGGTGGTCACCGATCACCTCGACGAGATCCGCACGCATGCCCGGCTTGAGCTGCCCCGGCCCGACCAGATCGCGCTCGCGGGCGACAAGGTGCAGACCATGCGCTTCGCCGAGGCGCACGGCGTCGTCATCCCGCCGACCTATTATCCGCCGGACATGGAGGCGCTCGAAACCCTCTCGCGCGAGATCGACTACCCGTGCGTCGCCAAACTGCCGGTCAGCAGCGCCAGCCACGGCGTCAAGGTGGTTTCCGACGCGGCGGCCCTGAAGCGGTTCTTCGTCGATCAGGGAACGAGGGAGAACTGGCCCTTCGTCCAGGGCTTCATCGCCGGGGACCTCTACGACGTCACCGCCGTCTGCAACCACGGCCGCATCGTCGCGCACTTCGCCTTCCGTTCGCCGATCGACAGCCAGGTCGGCGGCACCCCTCCCTTCGCCTACACCGTCAACGACCCGGCGCTGCTCGAAGCGACCGCCAAAGTGCTTGAGGGCATCGGCTGGCACGGCGCGGTCGACCTTGACTTCCTGCGCGGCGACGACGGGCGCTATTACCTCCTCGAAGTCAATCCCCGCTTCTCCGGCACCATCAACTTCGCCTACAAGATGGGCGTCGACCTGCCGAAAGCCTATTTCGACGTCGCCTTCGATTGCGTTCAGGACAGCTACCAGGCCGAATACCCGGACGACGTGCTGTTCCGCACGCTCGTTCCGTCCGAGCTGTGGTACGTCAACCGTCAGGGCCTGAAAGCGGTCAAGCAAATCGTCGCCAAGAGCTTCCACCGGCCCTCGACCACCAACGTCTACTGGGACGACCTCCCGCTTCTGCGGCGCAAAGTGCGCGAAGGGCTGGGAATCCTGCGGCGGCGCGCGACGTGAGCCCCGCAACGGGCTGAATGCCCGAGGACGTCCGCCGTTTCGTTGCTCAGCACGTCTCGCGGAGGGCCGCCTCCGTCATGCCGTCCGGGAACGCCGCCGCCATCAGCCCCCGCGCGTAGTCCGTCCGCGGCGCGGCGAACACCTCCGCCGCCGTTCCCTGCTCCACCACCCGCCCGGCCTGCAGCACCACGACCCGGTGCGCCATCGCCCGCACCACCGCCAGATCGTGGCTGATGAACAGGTAGGCCAGCCCGTGCCGCGCCTGCAGCCCGCGCAGCAGCGCCACGATCTGGCCTTGCACCGAGCGGTCCAGCGCGCTCGTCGGCTCGTCCAGCACCACCAATGCCGGTTTCAGCGCCATCGCCCGGGCGATCGCGATCCGCTGCCGCTGCCCGCCGCTGAACTCGTGCGGGAACCGCTCCGCCACGTCCGCCGGCAAACCGACCTCCGCCAGGGCCGCCGCCACCCGCGCCGCGCGGCCGCGGCGGTCCAGCCCCCGCTCGTGCACGAGCAGGCCTTCCGCGACGATCTCGCCCACGCTCATCCGCGGCGACAGGCTGCCGA
This sequence comes from Acetobacteraceae bacterium, assembly GCA_965217935.1. Lineage (GTDB taxonomy): Bacteria > Pseudomonadota > Alphaproteobacteria > Acetobacterales > Acetobacteraceae > JBBROS01. The sequence goes on from OZ244581.1 coordinate 4,390,743, forward strand.
ACGGGTCCTGGAACACCGCCTGCACCCGCGCCCGCAACGGCCGCACCTGCGCCTCCCGCCATCCAGAGACGTCCTGGCCCAGCAGCGTCACCCGTCCGGTCGCCGCCTGCAGCTTCAGCACGGCAAGCCCGATCGTGCTCTTGCCCGACCCGCTCTCCCCCACCAGCCCCAGGGTCTCGCCTTGCCGCACGGCCAGGCTCACCCCGTCCACCGCCCGCACCTCGGCCACCGTCCGCCGCAGCACCCCGCGCCGCACCGGGAAGCTCACCTTCAGATTTGTCGCTTCCGCCGCCATCGGCGCATCGCCGGGCAGGGGAGGGGGGCCGCCGGACGGTTCCGCCTCGATCAGCATCCGCGTGTAGGGATGCGACGGCCGGCGGAACACGTCCTGCACCGCGCCTTGCTCGACGATCGCGCCGTCCTTCATCACCGCCACCCGGTCCGCCACGCGGCGCACCAGGTTCAGGTCATGGCTGATCAGCAGCAGCGCCAGCCCGCGCCGGCGCCGCTCCGCCGCCAGCAAGCCGAGGATTCCTGCCTGGATGGTCACGTCGAGCGCCGTCGTCGGCTCGTCGGCGATCAGCAGCTTCGGGTCGTTGGCCAGCGCCATCGCGATCATCACCCGCTGCCGCTGGCCGCCGCTCAATTGGTGCGGGAACGCCTCCAGGCGCGCCTCGGCGTCCGCGAAGCCGACCCGCGCCAGCAGCCCCGCCACGTCCCGCCGCCGCGCCCGGCCGCCGTGCAGCCGCACCGCTTCGGCGACTTGCCGCCCGACCCGGTGCAGCGGGTTGAGGCTGGTCATCGGCTCCTGGAACACCATCCCCGCGAGCCCGCCCCGCGCCCGCCCCAGCGCCGCGGCGCCGGCCCGCAGCATATCCTCGCCGCCAAGCGCCACGCGCCCGGAGCACGCCGCCCCTGCCGGCAGCAACCGCAGCACCGACAGCGCGGTCAGCGACTTGCCCGACCCGCTCTCCCCCACCAGCGCCAGCGTCTCTCCCCTATCCAGCGAGAACGAGGCCCCTCGCACCACCGCCCGCGATCCGAAGGCGATGTCCAGACCGTCCACCTGCAGCAGCGCCATCAGGCCTGCTTCCGCGGATCGAACGCATCGCGCACCGCCTCGCCGATGAAGATCAGCAGCGTCAGCAATCCGCCGAGCACCACGAAGGCCGTGATCCCCAGCCACGGCGCCTGCAGGTTGTTCTTGCCCTGCGCCACCAGCTCCCCCAATGACGGTGACCCCGGCGGCAGGCCGAACCCGAGGAAATCGAGGCTCGCCAGCACCGTGACCGAGCCCGACAGCGTGAACGGCAGGAAGCTCAGCACCGCCACCAGCGCGTTGGGCAGGATGTGCCGGGCCATGATGGCGCCGTTCCCGACCCCGAGCGCCCGCGCCGCCCGCACGTATTCCAGGTTCCGCCCGCGCAGGAACTCCGCCCGCACCACGCCCACGAGCGCCATCCACGAGAACAGCAGCAGGAAGCCCAGCAAGACCCAGAAGGTCGGCGCGATGATGCTGCCCAGGATGATCAGCAGGTAAAGCTGCGGCATCCCGGCCCAGACCTCGATGAACCGCTGGAACAGCAGGTCGGTCAGCCCGCCGTAGAACCCTTGCACCGCCCCCGCCGCAATGCCGACCACCGAGCTCACGACCGTCAGCGTGAACCCGAACAGCACCGAGATGCGGAAGCCGTAGATCACCCGGGCCAGCACGTCCCGGGCCTGGTCATCCGTCCCCAGCCAATGCCGCCAACTCGGGGGGGATGGGGCCGGGACTTGCAAATTCTTCGCGATGGTCGCATTCGCGTAACGGATCGGCGGCCAGGCGATCCATCCGTGCGCCTCGATCACCTGCTGCAACCGCGGATCGGTGAAATCCGCCTCCAGCGGCAGCAGGTCCGGCCCGAACGCGTCCTCCGAGTAGTCGAACAGCACCGGATAATAGAACTGCCCCTCGAAGCGGACCAGCAAAGGCCGGTCATTCGCCACGAACTCGGCGAACAGGCAGACCACGAACAGCACGGAAAAGATCAGCAGCGACCAAGCCCCCCGCCGGTGCGCGCGGAACGCCGCGACCCGGCGCCGGGCAACAGGGCTCAACCCCGCGCCTCGAAATCGATCCGAGGGTCCACCACCGTGTAAAGCAGGTCGCCCACGATCTGCATCGCCAGCCCCAGCAGCGTGAAGATATACAGCGTGCCGAACATCACCGGGTAATCCCGCCGGATCGCGCTCTCGAACCCGAGCAGCCCCAGCCCGTCCAGCGAGAACACGATCTCGACCAGCAGCGCCGAGCTGAACAGGATGCCCAGGAACGCCGACGGGAACCCGGCCACGATCAGCAGCATCGCGTTGCGGAACACGTGCCCGTACAGCACCCGCTGCTCCCCCGCCCCTTTCGCCCGCGCCGTCAGCACGTACTGCTTCCTGATCTCCTCCAGGAAGCAGTTCTTCGTCAGGATGGTCAGCCCGGCGAACCCCCCTGCCACCATCGCCGCGATTGGCAGCACCAGGTGCCAAGCATAGTCCGCGACCCGCTCCGGCCAGGGCCAAGCCGACGCCCCCGAGGACATCAGCCCCCGCAACGGAAACCATTGCACGAAGCTCCCCCCCGCGAACAGCACCACCAGCATGATGGCGAACAGGAAGGCCGGGATCGCGTAGGCCACCAGCACCACCCCGCTGCTCGCCACGTCGAACGCCGAGCCGTCCCGCACCGCCTTGCGGATGCCGAGCGGGATGCTGATCAGGTAGACCAGCAGCGTCGACCAAAGCCCGAGCGACAAGCTGACCGGCATCTTCTGCCGGATCAGGTCCACCACGCTGCTATCCTTGAAGAAGCTGCGCCCGAAATTGAACGTCAGATACCCCTTCAGCATCAGCCAGAACCGCTCCGGCGCAGGCTTGTCGAAACCGTACTCCTTCTTCAGCGCCTCGATCTGCCGCGCATCCAGCCCCCGCCCGCCGCGATACGAGCCGGTATCGCTGGTCGCCCCGGTGATCCGCGCCGTCGCCTCCCCCCCGCGCCCCTTCGCCTCCGCGATCGCCTGGTCCACCGGTCCCCCCGGCGCGAACTGCACCACGGCGAAGTTGATCGCGATGATGCCGAGCAGGGTGGGCGCCAGCAGCAGCAGGCGGCGGAACAGGTAGGCGGTCAAGCGGCCCCTCGATGGCTTTGCCAGGGCCGTGCGCAACCCCGGCTGTCAGGCGCATCTAACAGAACGCCGGCCGCTTGTCTTGCAGGCGCGGTCAGTCCGGCCCGGGCTTCGGCCAGCGCCGGTGCAGCCACAGCCAGGACGCCGGCGCCTCCCGTATCCAGCGCTCCAGGGTCTGGTTCATCGAGAGCGTCAGCGCGTAGGCGTCCGCGTCGCGCCGCCCGGTCAAGCCGACCTGCAGCGGCGCTTCGCACACCATGCGGAACCGCGCCGGGCCGAGCCGCACGACCCGCACCGGCGCCACCGGGGTTCTGAAGCGCAGCGCGAAGTGCGCCAGCGCCGGCGCGGTCATCGCGGGGCGTCCGAAGAAGGGCGCCGCGATGCCGTCGTTCATCTTCTGGTCCACCAGCAACCCGAGCGAGAGACCCCGGCCCAAGTGCCGCAGCGCCGCCCGCGCCCCCGGGGCGCCCTTGGCGAACATCGACACGCCCGGGGCCAGCGCGGCCTGCCGCAGACGCTGGATCAGCGCGTCCACCCCGGCATTCGAGGCTGCGCGGTAGAACCCCGAGACCTGCAGCCCGAGCTGGGAGGCGATCGGCAGCACCATCTCCCAATTGCCGAAATGGCCCGAGAAGAACAGCGCCTGGCGCCCGCGCACGTGCGCCAGGTGCTCGGCCCCTTGCAGCTCCCATCCCGGGCCTGACCGGCTCTGCCGCAGCGCGGGGAGGTGCGGCAGCTCGGCGATCGTGCGCCCCAGGTTATCCCATACCCCGCGCACGATGTCCGCCCGGGCCGCCGCGTCAAGCTCCGGCATGGCGCGGCGCAAGTTCCCGTCCGCCACGCGGGACGCCGGCAGCGACGGGCCGAGGGTCCGGCCCAGCCAGCCGCCGAGGTCGGACGCGGCCGCCGGCTCCAACCGCCTCACGCCGGACACGACCCCGCCGAGCGCGGCCGCATGCGCCCGGCGCAACGCGGCGCTGCCCGGCGGCCATCTGATGCTCCCCATGCGCAACGATAGGCCGACGGGTTGTTCGATGCCAGAGAAATAAACTTTCCGTGCGCCTCGCGTGCGCGGATGCGGGCCGGCGCATCCGGCGGTCTGGTCCAGGAGTGATCTGGACTGGCAATTGGCGCCCTGGCTTACCAGTCAGGGCAATTGCAGTGTCTGGACTGGCAATTGGCGCCCTGACTTACTAGTCAGGGCGATTGCAGTCTAAGAACGGCTTTGATCCGGAGACCGACCCGATGCGCCGCGCCCTCCTGTCGTTCCTTCTGCTGCTCGCCGCCGCGCCGGCCCGCGCCGATATCATCCTCGGCGCCGTTCTCTCCCTCACCGGCCCCGGCGCCGGGCTCGGCATCCCGGAGCGCAACACCATCGCGCTGCTGCCGACAACCATCGCCGGGCAGCCGGTCCGCTGGGTCGTGCTCGACGACGCCACCGACAGCACCGCCGCCGTCCGCGCCGCGCGCAAGCTGATCAGCGAGGACTACGTGGACGCCATCGTCGGCCCGTCCACCACGCCCAACTCCATCGCCATCCTCGGCGCCGCCGCGGAGGCGCGCGTCCCGTTCGTCAGCCTCGCCGGCAACAGCGCCGTCATCGACCCTCCCGAGGGCGACCGCCGCTGGGCCTTCAAGCTCATCCCCAGCGAGCGCGTCGCCACCGCGCAGATCGTCGCCCGCATGAACAAGCAGGGCCAGAAGACCCTCGCCCATATCGGCTTCAACACCTCGCTCGGCGACGGCTACATCCAGGCGCTCGACGCGCAGGCCGAAGCCGCCGGCATCAGGACCGTGGCCGAACTCCGCTACAACCCGGCCGACACGAGCGTCACCCCGCAAGTCCTGCGCATCATCGCCGCCCGTCCCGACGCCGTGTTCGTCGCCGCCAGCAGCGCTCCGGCCGTCACCCCCATCATCGAGCTGCGCGCCCGGGGCTACGCCGGGCCGATCTACACTGTCCAGGGCATCGCCGGCCCCGACGCGCTCCGCGTGGGCGGCAAGGCGCTCGACGGCGTCATGTTCTCCTCCGTCCCCGTCCTGGTCGCCGAGCAGCTCCCGGACGGCAACCCGGTCAAGGCGCCCGCGCTCGATTACGTCCGCGCCTACGAAGCCAAGTACGGCCCCGGCAGCCGCAGCCTGTTCGGCGCGACCTTCTGGGACGCCTTCCTGCTGATCCAGGCCGCCGCCCCCAAGGCCCTGCAAGCCGGCCAGCCCGGCGGCGAAGCGTTCCGCGCCGCGCTGCGCGACGCGATGGAGCGCGTGACCGGCCTTGCCGCCTCCGAGGCCGTCTTCAGCTTGACCCCCGCCGACCACAGCGGCGCGCAGGCCGACAGCCAGGTCATGGTCGAGATCCAGGGCGGCGCCTACACGCTGCTGCCCAAGCCGGCGCCATGACGACGATCCCCGTCCAGCAGCCGCCGCACCAGCAGACCCAGCAGGAGTGGCAGCAGGTCGCCACGGAGGAAGGCGTCAGCTACTTGGCGGCAGGGCAGGGGCCGGCGCTGCTGTTCCTGCACGGCCTCGGCGGGGCCGCGCGGCAGTTCAGTCCGCAGATCAACCATTTCGCCGCGCGCTACCGGGCCGTCGCGTGGGACATGCCCGGCGTTGGCGGCTCGGCGCCGCTGCCGCTCGTTACGATGGATTCGCTGGCGGCGGCGCTCGCGGGCTTCATCGGCGCCGCCGGGCTTGGCCGCCCGGTCCTGGTCGGGCACAGCCTCGGCGGCATGGTCGCGCTGCACCTGCTGGCCGAAGCGCCCGGCATCGCCAGCGCTCTCGTCCTCGCCCAGACCAGCGCCGCCTTCGGAGGCAAGGACCCGGCCTGGGCCGACCAGTTCATCGCCGACCGCCTTGCGCCGCTCGACGCCGGGCGCGGCATGGCCGACCTCGCGCCGGAACTGGTCCAGGCCATGACCGGCGAGGCTGCCGACCCGGACGGCCTCTCCATCGCGGTCGATTGCCTCGCCCATACGCCCGACAGCACCTACCGCGACCACCTGCTGGCCATGCGCGGCTTCGACCGCCGCGCCGCGCTCGACGAGATCGCCATCCCCACCCTGGTCATCGCCGCCGGCCACGACCGCAACGCCCCCGCCGCGGCCTCGAAGCGGATGGCCGGGCGCATCCCCGGCGCCCGCTACGCCGAACTCGACGACGCGGGCCACCTCGCGCATCTGGAACGCCCCGGCCGCTTCAACGCCGTCCTGGACGCGTTCCTGCAAACCGTGACGCCCTGACCATGCCCGCCCTGAGCATCATTTCGCGGGACGGCTTGCCGCCATGACGCGAAAGATGATGCGTCTTCGAATGCCTGCTTAGGAACGCGCCCCCGCTCCGGGGGTTGGGCATAGCTGCATCCAGGAGCCTCGCCCATGCGCCTACCCCTGATCAGCCCCGCCGACCTGACTGAAGAGCAGCGCCCGCTCTACGAGGCGATGCGCGCCGGCATCCAGCAGAAGTTCACCAGCTTCAAGACCGAACGCGAGGACGGCGCGCTGATCGGCCCCTTCAACCCGTGGCTGCATCAGCCGAAGGTCGGCGCCGCCGTCTGGCAACTGACCACGGCGATGTCCGCCCAGTCCACGCTGCCAGAGCCTTGCCGGCAGATCGCCATCCTCGTCACCGGGGCGCATTTCCACGCCGGCTATGAGATCTACGCCCACGTCGCCGTGGCCCGGGAAGACGGGCTGCCGGACGAGAGCATCGCGACCATCGTCGCCGGGCAGCGGCCGGCCGGCCTTCCGCCGCCGCAGGCGATCGCCTATGACGCCGCCGCGGCGCTGTGCGCCGGCGGGGCGCTGCCTAAACTGAACTACGATCTCGCGGTCAAAGCCTTTGGGGAACACGGCGCCGCCGAACTGATCTACCTCGTCGGCCTCTACTGCTTCGTCTCCGTGACCTTGAACGGCTTCAACGTCCCCACGCCGGAGCAAAGGGCGCCGTCGGCAACGCCCGCGTCAGCGCGCCGATGAAGCTGGTTGCCAAGTCGAGGCGCTCGCCTTGTTTGGTGGGCTGATTCAGCCAACGGGCTGAAGCGCCCGTTTGCATCAGACCACTAAATCAGCCCCGAGAACCCGAGGAAGCCCACGCGGTCGCCCGCTTCGATGCGGGTCGCGTCGTCGTCCAGTTCCAGCAGCCCGTCCGCCTCGGTCAGCGACGTCAGCACCCCGGCGCCTTCGACGCCGTGCTTCCAGGCAACCTGATCCTGGTCCAACCGCACCCGGACATACTCCCGCCGCCCGGCCTTCTTGCGGTAGCCGAAGCCGGAGCGCACCGGCAAGGCCGCGGTTCTCTGCGGGCGGGCGCCCCCCAGCGCCGCCAGCACCGGCCGGGCCACCCGCACGAAGGTGACGAACGCCGCCACCGGGTTGCCCGGCAGGCCGAGCAGCAGGGCGCCGCCCACCTGGCCCATCGCCACCGGCCGCCCCGGCTTGATCGCGATGCGCCAGAACACCAGCCGGCCCGCCGCCTCGACGGCCGCGCGCACGTGGTCCTCCTCCCCGGTCGAGACCCCGCCCGACGTCAGGATCAGGTCGTGCGACGCCGCCGCATCCCGGATCGCCGCCGCGATCGCGTCCCGCCGGTCCGGCAGGATGCCCAGATCCGTCACCTCCGCCCCGGCCCGCCGGCACAGCAGCGCGAGCAGCACCCGGTTGCTGTCCCACCGCTGCGCCGGGCCTGGGGGCGTGCCCGGCTCCACGAGTTCGTCCCCGGTCGAGAACAGCGCCACGCGAACCGGGCGGCGGACGTCTATGGCCTGCCGCCCGAGCGCCGCGGCCAAAGCGAGGTCCTGCGGCCGCAGCACCCGGCCCGCGGGCAAGGCGACCGCACCGGCGGCCACGTCCTCGCCGGCCGGGCGGGTGTTCGCCCCGACGCGCAATCCGTCCGGCAAGGCGAGCCGGCCATCGATTTCCCGCACGTCTTCCTGCATGAACACCGTATCCGCGCCGGGCGGCAGCGGCGCTCCGGTGAAGATACGCATCGCCGTCCCGCCCGCGAGCGGCGGCGCCGTCGCGCCGGCGGCGACGCGGCCCCGCAGCGGCACGGTCCGGCCTTGCAAACCGGCGAGGCAAACCGCGTAGCCGTCCACGGCCGAATTCGCGAAGGGCGGCAGATCGACCCCGGCCACCAGGTCGTGCGCCAGAACGCGCCCGTCGGCCTGAAGCAGCGGCACGGTTTCAGGCCCGGCGACGCATGGGACGCCCTCGGCGATCAGGGCCAACGCCGCATCGACGCTTTGCAGCCTACCGCCGAACGCGAAGCAGTCGTCCGAGAGCTGCGCCATCAGGGCCAGTCCTCGGCATGGTCGAGCGCCAGCCGGGCCACGGCGTCGATGTCGTCCAGCGCCACGGACGGCAGCGGGGCGTCGATCGCCGGGCTGGCCGCGATCGCGACGACCGTCGCGTCGCCCGGATAGAGCAGCGGCTTGCCGACGGCGGCCCGATGCACCTCGATCTTGCGCTGCGGCCCGCGCTTGAACCCTTCCACCAGCACGAGGTCGACCCGGCTCATGCGCTGCAGCAACGCCGGCAGCTCCGGCTCGGCTTCGTCGCGCAGCTCGTGCATCAAGGCCCAGCGCGAGGCGGACCCGACCATCACCTCCGCCGCGCCGGCCTGCCGGTGAACCCAGGAATCCTTGCCGGGCCGGTCGATCTCGAGCGCATGATGGGCGTGCTTGCAGGTCGAGACGCGGAGGCCTTTGGACGCCAATGCCGGGATCAGCCGTTGCAGCAGCGTGGTTTTCCCCGATCCGCTCCAGCCCGCAAACCCGATCACCCGCACTGGCGCGCGCCCCTCCTGGCCAAAAGTCCTAACCCTGGCGTCACGAATCTGGTATACCAGACTTGGCGCGGCGCGGTTACCGGCTCATATTAGGCCTTATGCCGGCGGTTTATAAGCTGGCCTGGAACATCGGGAGATGAGGATGGCAGGTGGCCAAACTGGGGAAATCGTCCAATTCGAGCATCCGGGCGCCGGGCGCAGACGGGCCAAGCCGACGCCGAAGGGGCGTGAGGTGCTGCCCAACGCCAAGCACGAGATTGCGACCCTGCTTGGCGACCAGCCGCGCGACCGGCAGTTCCTGATCGAATACCTGCACCTGATCCAGGACCGCTATCACCAGCTGTCCGCCGCCCACCTCGCGGCGCTGGCTGACGAGATGCGCCTGGCGTTCGCCGAGGTGTTCGAGACGGCGACGTTCTACGCCCATTTCGACATCGTGAAAGAAGGCGAGCCCGACCTTGCGCCGACGGTGATCCGCGTCTGCGACAGCGTGACCTGCGCGATGTTCGGGGCCGAGCGGCTGCTGGCCGAGCTGCAGCAGGACGAGAAGAACGGGACGCTTGGCGGCGCGGCGCGGGTGGTGCGCGCGCCTTGCGTCGGGCTGTGCGACCAGGCGCCGGTGGTCGAGGTCGGGCATAATTTCATCGGCAAGGTGACGGCGGACATCGTCAAGCAGGCGGTGGCCGCCGACGACAGCCATCCGCACATGCCCGACGACACGATCGAGTATGACGCCTACGTTGCCGGCGGCGGCTACACGCTGCTGGAACAGGTCCGCACCGGGGCGCTCTCGGTCGACGGCCTGCTGGCGAAGCTCGACGACAGCGCGCTGCGCGGCCTCGGCGGCGCCGGGTTCCCGACCGGGCGCAAGTGGCGTTCGGTGCGCGCCGAGCCCGGCCCGCGGCTGATGGCCGTCAACGCCGACGAGGGCGAGCCCGGCACGTTCAAGGACCGGCACTACCTCAACACCGACCCGCACCGCTTCCTCGAAGGCATGTTGCTCGGCGCGCTCGTGGTTGAGGCCCCGGACATCTACATCTATCTGCGCGACGAATATCCGATCGCCCACGCGATCCTGGTGCGCGAAATCGCCAAGCTGCCGCAGGGCCTGCCCCGCATCCATATCCGCCGGGGGGCGGGCGCCTATATCTGCGGCGAGGAAAGCTCGATGCTGGAAAGCCTGGAAGGCAAGCGTGGCCTGCCCCGCCACAAGCCGCCGTTCCCGTTCCAGGTCGGCCTGTTCGGACGTCCGACGCTGATCAACAATGTGGAGACGCTGTACTGGGTGCGCGACCTGGTGGAGCGCGGCGCGAAGTGGTGGAAGTCGCACGGCGCGCACGGGCGGTTCGGCCTGCGCAGCTACTCGGTCAGCGGCCGGGTCAAGAACCCCGGCGTCAAGCTGGCCCCCGCGGGCAGCACCGTGCAGGAGCTGATCGACGAGCACTGCGGCGGCATGATGGACGGCCATGCGTTCACCGGCTACCTGCCCGGCGGCGCCTCGGGCGGCATCCTGCCCGCGCGGATGAACGATATCCCGCTCGACTTCGGCACGCTGGAAAAACATGGCTGCTTCATCGGCTCGGCGGCGGTGGTGATCTTCTCGCAGGAGGACGATATTCCGGGCGTGGCGCTCAACCTGATGAAGTTCTTCGAGGATGAAAGCTGCGGCCAGTGCACGCCCTGCCGCAACGGCACGCAGAAGGCGCGGATGCTCATGGAAACCGGCAACTGGAACCAGGCGCTGCTGAAGGAGTTGGCCGTCGTGATGGCGGACGCGTCGATCTGCGGCCTGGGGCAGGCGGCCAGCAACCCGCTCTCCTGCGTCATGCGCTACTTCCCGGAAACACTGGAAACCAAGGAGGCCGCCGAATGAGCAGCTCCACCACGCGGGAAGGCCCGCAGAACCTCGGCGGCACGACGACGGAGACGGAGGGGTTGGCGTTCGAGCTCGATGGCGAGCAGGTGTTCGCGCGGGAAGGCGAGTCGATCTGGGACGTGGCGCGCCGGGTCGGGACCGAGCTGCCGCATCTGTGCCACCGGCCGGAGCCGGGGTATCGCCCTGACGGGAATTGCCGGGTGTGCATGGTGGAGATCGAGGGGGAGCGGGTGCTCGCGCCATCGTGCAAGCGGATGCCGGCGGTCGGCATGAAGGTGCATAGCGGGACCGATCGGGCGACCAAGGCGCGCAAGATGGTGATGGAGCTGCTGGTGGCGGACCAGCCGGCGCGGGAGACCTCGCACGACCCGGCCAGCCCGTTCTGGAGCTGGGCCGAGAAGACGGAGGTGACGCAAAGCCGATTCCCCAGCGAGCCGCGCTGGACGCATGACCCGAGCCATCCGGCGATGCGGGTCAACCTTGATGCCTGCATTCAATGCAACTTGTGCGTGCGGGCTTGCCGCGAGGTCCAGGTCAACGACGTGATCGGCATGGCCTGGCGCAACGCCGGGTCGAAGGTGGTGTTCGACTTCGACGACCCGATGGGGGCCAGCACCTGCGTCGCCTGCGGCGAGTGCGTGCAGGCGTGCCCGACCGGCGCGCTGATGCCGGCGGCCTACCTCAACGACAACGAGCAGCGCACGGTGTACCCGGACCGGGAGGTCGCCAGCCTTTGCCCCTATTGCGGCGTCGGCTGCCAGGTGAACTACCAGGTCAAGGACAGCAAGGTCGTCTACGCCGAGGGGCGGAACGGGCCGGCGAACCATAACCGGCTGTGCGTGAAGGGGCGGTTCGGCTTCGACTACATCCACCACCCGCACCGGCTGACCAAGCCGCTGATCCGGTTGCCGAACGTGGGCAAGGACGCGGCCGACCAGGTCGACCCGGCGAACCCCTGGACGCATTTCCGCGAGGCGTCGTGGGACGAGGCGCTCGACGCCGCGGCGGCCGGGTTCATGAAGGTGAAGGCGGAGAAGGGCCCGAAGGCGCTGGCCGGGTTCGGCTCGGCGAAGGGATCGAACGAGGAGGCATATCTGTTCCAGAAGCTGGTGCGGATCGGCTTCGGCTCCAACAACGTCGACCATTGCACCCGGCTTTGCCACGCGAGTTCGGTGGCGGCCCTCATGGAGGGAATCAACTCCGGGGCCGTGAGCGCGCCGTTCCACGCCGCGGCCGATGCCGAGGTGATCATCGTCATCGGCGCTAACCCAACGGTGAACCACCCGGTGGCGGCGACCTTCATCAAGCAGGCGGTGAAGAAGAAGAACGGGGCCAAGCTGATCGTGATGGACCCGCGGCACCAGGCACTGACCCGGCTCGCGCACCGCCACCTGGCGTTCAAGCCCGGCAGCGACGTGGCGCTGCTGAACGCGATGCTGAACACGATCATCGAGGAGGGGCTGACCGATCAGCAGTATATCTCCGCCTATACCGAGGGCTTCGAGGAGCTGAAGGAGAAGGTGCGGGAGTTCACGCCGGAAAAGATGGAGGCGATCTGCGGCATCAAGGCGGAGACGATCCGCGACGTGGCGCGGCTTTATGCCAAGTCGGAAGGCTCGATCATCTTCTGGGGCATGGGCATCAGCCAGCACATCCACGGCACGGACAATTCCCGCTGCCTGATCGCGCTGGCGCTGATCACCGGCCAGATCGGGCGCAAGGGCACCGGCCTGCACCCGCTCCGCGGCCAGAACAACGTGCAGGGCGCGTCCGACGCCGGGCTGATCCCGATGGTCTACCCGGACTACCAGTCGGTCGAGCGGGCGGACGTGCGCGAGCGCTTCGAGGAGTTCTGGGGCACGAAACTGGAGCCGAAGAACGGCCTGACCGTCGTCGAGATCATGCGCGCGATTCATCACGGCGACATCACCGGCATGTTCGTCGAGGGCGAGAACCCGGCGATGTCGGACCCTGACCTGAACCACGCCCGCGGCGCGCTCGCGATGCTGGATCACCTCGTGGTGCAGGACCTGTTCCTGACCGAGACGGCCTTCCATGCCGACGTGGTGCTGCCGGCCTCGGCGTTCGCCGAGAAGATGGGCACGTTCACCAACACCGACCGGCGGGTGCAGCTTGCGCGCCCGGTGATCGACCCGCCGGGCGACGCCCGGCAGGATCTGTGGATCATCCAGGAGATCGGCAAGCGGATGGGCCTGCCCTGGGATTACAGCGGTCCCTCGCAGGTGTTCACGGAGATGGCGCAGGTCATGCCGTCGTTCGCCAACATCACGTGGGAGCGGCTGGAGCGGGAAGGGGCCGTGACCTACCCGGTGGACGGGGCCGACGAGCCCGGGCACGAGATCATCTTCTACAGCGGGTTTCCGACCGAGAGCGGGCGGGGCAAGCTGGTTCCGGCCAAGGTGGTGCCGCCGGACGAGATACCGGATGCCGAGTTCCCGATGGTGCTCTCGACGGGACGGGTGCTGGAGCACTGGCACACGGGGAGCATGACGCGGCGGGCCGAGGTTCTGGACGCGATCGAGCCTGAGGCGGTGGCGTTCATGTCGCCGAAGGACCTGTGGCGGCTGCGATTGGATGCCGGGGCCAAGATCAAGCTTGAGACCCGGCGCGGGGCCGTGGAACTGAAGGTGCGAAGCGACCGGGACGTGCCGCAGAACATGGTGTTCCTGCCGTTCTGCTACGCGGAAGCGGCGGCCAACCTGCTGACCAACCCGGCGCTCGATCCGATGGGGAAGATACCGGAGTTCAAGTTCTGCGCGGCTCGGGTGAGCGCGGCGGCGGCGGTGCCGGTGGCGGCGGAGTAGGGCAGGCCTGGTTCGCTTTACATCCCAAATAGGCGGCGGAGGCTTGGTCTGACTTGGATGCTGGCGCTCCGGCCTTTTGAGCCGGAGCGCCAGGTTCAATTCAGCTGCCGCCTGATTTAAAACCCCGATCCGATGTCTGTCCCCGCTTCGCTGATGAGGCTGCTCCAGGTTCCGGTTGTTGGCTTGATCCTCCAGGCCAGCACCGTATCTCCGCGGTGGTCGACCGACAGCCATTCTGAAACGGGCGGGGCAGCGCCCGCTTCATGCACCTCGAGCTGGAAGGCGTCGGGGCCGGGCAACCCGAGCGCGGCCCAGCGCGCGTAGGCCGTTGCAAGACGGGAGGCCGCCTTGCCGGCGCCGTAACCGATGATTTCCCCCGCTTGCCAGATTGCCCAGGAGCCATCCGCCTCGGCCAATCCGAACGGAGACGCTGGCAGTCCGGGACGCGGGTAAGAGTCCGTGTCTGACACGAAGCCCGGTTCCGTGCGGCCTAGGAAGGCGCGGAACAGCCTTGCCGCGGGCGCTGCGCCGTCATTGCCGGCAAATCCGAGCGGCAGCGAGCAGCGCGCGGGCGCCTCCCCCAAGGGTTTCGGCATCGGCGCATCCTGACGGTCTTGCCGCCTGCCTTGCAACGGAACGAACCATCCAGGCACCGAGTGTTCCGCGATCAGGACCGCGCCGTGCCGTCGCAGCACGGTCACGTCGCAGCCATCGCCGCCGCGCAACTCGACCGGGACCAACGCGCGCCCGCGTTCCGTCATCTGGCGCATCAGCGCGGCGGGGACATCCCAGGTCGCGGCCGTGACCATGACGCGATCATAAGGCGCGCCGGCAGCGTGTCCGTGCGTGCCGTCGCCGGTGATGATCTCGACGGCGTCCAGGCCGAGCGCCTTGAGGTCGGTGCGGCTTTGCGCGGCCAGATCCGCGATCAGCTCGATGCCGACGACGCGCCCCGTGCGGCCGACGAGCCGTGCCATCACCGCCGCGAGCCAGCCGGAGCCGGAGCCGATCTCAAGCACGGCTTGCCCGCGCTGCAAGGACAACCGGTGCAGCAGGAACAGAATGTAGCTCGGCTGCGAGTTGGAGGAGGGCAGCAACTCGCCCGCCGCATCGACGTGGCGCATCACGGCGTCGCTGTAGATGTCGGGCAGGCTCTGGAGCGGGTCGGCACCGGCATCGCGCAGCGGACCGTCGCCGATGCGGAAGCGGTGCACGAACCGATGCCGCGGCGTGGAGGCGACCGCGTCCCGCAACGGCGGCGGCAGCCCGCCCGAGACCCCGTAGGCGCGGAATGCGTCGTCCAACGTGTCGAGGAATTTGGCTGCGTATGGTGCGACCTGCGCGGCGGAGAGCGTCATCGTGGCCTCCTGTCGATGATGCGCGGCCTCTGCTGGATGAGCCGGCGAAAGCGTAGTGGGATTATGCGCCGCGCCCATAGAGTATGGGCTCGATGCCGCCGCGGCATGTTCAGGCGTCGGATTAGACCCGTATCGCCTTGATTGTGGTCAGGGCGATACAGGTCTAGCTTTCTCGGGCCTGGCAATTGACGCCCTGGCTGTTTCCAGTCAGGGCGATTGCAGACTAGCGTCCCGGCTCAGAAGTTCGTCGTGTTGAGATCGCGTGCCTCGGGTCACTAGCCTTTTATTTTCGTGGCCTGCTTATCCCAGAAGTTCGGAGGCGAACCTCTGGGGCAGGACACTAGTGCCGCCCGAATCGCGCTCACCGTCAATTCGCGGAGCGGCTCGCCATGTGGGCCGTGAACGTCCGCTTAGATAGGAAGGCGCCGCGATGTCCTCCTGTCCTGAAATCCTTAGCGGTCGCTCATGCTGCTGATCACCCGATCCACCATGCCGTAGGCGATCGCCTCCTCGGCGCTCATCCAGTAGTTGCGGTTGGTGTCGGTCGCGACCTTCTCCACCGGCTGTCCGGTTTCGCGGGCGATGATCTCGTTGATGCGCTGGCGCATTTTCACGATCTCGCGCGCCTCGATGGCGATGTCTGTCGCAGGCCCGCGCACGCCGCCCATCGGCTGGTGCAGCAGGAAGCGGGTGTTGGGCAGGCACAGGCGGCGCTCCTTGGCCCCGGCCAGGAAGATCAATGCCCCGGCGCTCGCGACCCAGCCGGTGCCGATAACGCGGACCGGCGCCACGGGGTCGACGAAGCGGATCATGTCGTGGATGGTGTCGCCGCTCTCGACGTGGCCGCCGGGAGAGTTGACGTAGACGTCGATCGGCTTGTCGGAATCGCTGGCCAGCGCCAGAAGCCGCCCGGTCACGTCGCGGGCGACCTTGTCGTTGATCGGGCCGAACACGAGCACCTTGCGGGTGTTGAACAGCCGGCTCTCAAGCTCGTTGATCGGCGCCGAGAGCGTCTTGTTGTCGCCCGGCTCCTGGGGATCGGGCCCGATCGGCTCCGGCACATCAGGGTTCGACGGGTCGGGCGCGTCGGGCTCCTCGTCATCTGCCCTCGGGTCTGCCCTCAGCTCTGTCCTTGGGCCAAACTTCGGATCGTAGCGGTTGAAAGCGGCCAAAATCGGCTCCTTGCTTGCATCTCTGGCGCATATATAGGCGAGGAGGGCGCGGACGACTACCGGCCCCGGCATACTTCCGGGCCGGGCGCAAACCAGGAGGAAACAGGGCCATGCCAGAGACCAACCAACAGATCCTGCTCGACAGCCGGCCCGAGAAGGCGGCGACGGCGGACAATTTCCGGATGGCGGAAACGCCGCTTGAGCCGTTGCAGGATGGGCAGGTGCGGGTGCGAAACCATTACCTGTCGCTCGACCCGTACATGCGCGGGCGGATGAGCGACCGGAAGTCCTATATCGCGCCGCAGGCCCTGAACGAGGTGATGCAGGGTGCCACGGTGGGGGAGGTGGCCGAGAGCCGCAACCCGAAATGGCAGACCGGCGACACGGTGCTCGGAGCTTTCGGCTGGCAGAATTTCGGCACGTCCGACGGGGGCGGGATGCAGAAGATCGACACGTCGAGGGTCCCGATCTCGGCCTATCTCGGCCCGGTGGGGATGCCCGGCGTGACCGCCTGGCATGGCCTCAACCGCATCTGCGCGCCGAAGCGCGGCGAGACGCTCGTGGTGAGCGCTGCGAGCGGGGCGGTCGGCAGCGTGGTGGGGCAGCTTGCCAAGCGGCTGGGCTGCCGGGCCGTGGGGATCGCCGGCGGGCCTGAGAAGTGCGGCTACGTCAAGGACGAGCTCGGGTTCGACGCCTGCCTGGACTACAAGGCGGGCGAGCTCGACGCGGCGCTGAAGCAGGCGGCGCCGGATGGGGTGGACGCCTATTTCGACAATGTCGGCGGGGCGATCCTGGACAGCGTGATGCTGCGGATGAACGCGCACGGGCGGATCGCCGTTTGCGGAGCGATCGCCGGGTATGACGGCACGCCGCTGACGATGGCGAACCCGACGTTGATCCTGATCTCGCGGCTGCTGCTGCAGGGGTTCATCGTGTCGGAGCATATGGAGGAGTGGCCGGGCGCCCTGCGCGAGCTCGGCGGCCTGGTGGGCGACGGGGCGTTGAAATACCGGGAGTCGGTGGCCGAGGGATTGGCCAATGCGCCCGAGGCTTTTCTCGGGATGCTCAAGGGGCGCAACTTCGGCAAGCAGCTGGTGAAGCTGGTTTGACACAAGAAAAGGGCGGCCCTTTCGGACCGCCCCTATCGGAACGCGGCCGAACCGTGCTTTACGCGGCCCGGCGGGCAGCCAGTTCGGGTTGACGGTCCGCAGTCTGCTGCGCCCGGCGCCGGAGCGGCTTCAGCACGAAGAGCGCGAGCGCGACCACGATGAAGTTCATCGCGGCCGCGACCAGGAACACGGTCCACCAGCTTCCGGTCGCGTTCTTGATGATGTTCGCGAACGGCACGAGGAGCGCCGACGTTCCTTTCGCCGTGTAGAGCAGGCTCGCGTTGACGGTTGCGTATTTCGAGCCGAAGGCGTCCGTGCAGGTCGAGGGGAACAGGCTGAAAATCTCGCCCCAGGTGAAGAAGATCAGGGCGGCGAACAGGACGAACAGCCAGGGGTTGTGGCCCACCGTTCCCAGCAGCAGGTAGCTCGCGCCGCCCAGCCCGAACGCGATGATCATGGTGTTCTCGCGTCCGATCTGGTCCGACACCCAGCCGAAGAACGGGCGGGCGCTGCCGTTGGCGAGGCTGTCGGCGATGAGGGCGACGGTCAGCACGGACGCGCCGCCGATCAGGGCCATCTTATCCATCCCGAAGTCCGAGGCGATGAGGGCAAGCTGCGCCGCCGCCATCAGGCCGCTGGAGGAGATCATGACGAACATGACGTAGAGCAGCCAGAACACCGGGCTGCGCAGGACTTCGGCGGGCGTGTAGCTGCGTGCCGATTGCTGCACCGCGCTGGTCGATTTCGGCGCGGGCACTTCGCCCGGCTCGGGCATGCGCAGGAACCAGGCGATGACGAACAGAATCACGCCCTGCACGATGCCGAACACGAGGAACGTGTGAGCATAGCCGCTGCTCGCGATCATATGGCGGATCGGGATAACGGTCAGGGCCGCACCGGCGCCGAAACCGGCTGCCGTCAGCCCGACGGCAAGGCCGCGCCGGTCCGGAAACCACTTCACGGCCATGCCGACGCAGGTCGCGTAGATGAAGCCCGCACCGATGCCCGAAAGAACGGCGCCGATATAGAGCATCGTCAGGGTGTCGGCATAGGAGTTGACCGTCCAGCCGAGGCCCACGAGAACCCCGCCGAGCGCGATGACGAATTTCGGGCCGCGGCGCTGTCCGAGCGCGTCGACCATCGATGCGCCGGCGGGCGTCAGCCACGTCTCAAGGGCGATGAAGATGCTGAAAGCCGTTTGGATTTCGGCGGTCGTCCAGCCCTGGTGCGCGGCCTGCATCGGCTTGACGAACAGAGTCCAGCCGTATTGCAGGTTGGCGATCAGCATCATGCTGACCACCCCCAGTATCAATTGCACCCAACGGTTCGCTGGGGGCTGCGTTGTTTGGCTTACTGACATTGTTTCCTCCTTAAAACGCCTGGGTCTGCTTGAATGAGTGCCCTCTAGCGTGTGATCTGCCCGAGGCATGATCGCCTCGGACGTAGCCAAACCCTGATCTGTCGCGCGGCTATCCTCGCAGAGCACGCACCATCGTGCTGCCCAGCGCCGCCGGGCTGTCGGCGACGTGGATGCCCGCTTCGCGCATCGCCGCGAACTTTGCCTCCGCGGTATCCTTGCCGCCGCTGATGACGGCGCCGGCGTGGCCCATGCGGCGGCCCGGCGGGGCGGTGGCGCCGGCGATGAAGCCGACGACGGGCTTCTTGGCGCCGGAGGCCTTGATGAAGGCGGCGGCGTCCGTTTCGCTCTGGCCGCCGATCTCGCCGATCATGATGATGCTTTCGGTCTCGTCGTCGGCGAGGAACATTTCCAGGACCTCGATGAAGTCGGTGCCCTTGACCGGGTCGCCGCCGATGCCGACGCAGGTGCTCTGGCCGAGGCCGGCGGCTGTGGTCTGCGCGACCGCTTCGTAGGTGAGGGTGCCGCTGCGGCTGACGATGCCGACGCTGCCGCGGCGGTGGATGTGGCCGGGCATGATGCCGATCTTGCAGGCGTCGGGGGTGATGACGCCGGGGCAGTTGGGGCCGACGAGGCGGGAGGCGCTGCCGTCCAGGGCACGCTTGACGCGGACCATGTCGAGCACGGGGATGCCTTCGGTGATGCAGACGATCAGCGGCAGCTTGGCGTCGATGGCTTCGAGGATGGCGTCGGCGGCGAAGGGCGGGGGAACGTAGATGGCCGAGGCATTGGCGCCGGTGGCCTCGACGGCTTCGCTGACGGTGTCGAACACCGGAAGGTCCAGGTGCTTCGAGCCGCCCTTGCCCGGCGTCACGCCGCCCATGACCTTGGTGCCGTAGGCGATGGCCTGCTCGGAGTGGAAGGTGCCCTGGGCGCCGGTGAAGCCCTGGGTGATGACGCGCGTGTTGGCGTCGACTAGCACGGCCATTATGCGGCCTCCTTCACGGCGCGGACCACCTTCTCGGCGGCGTCGGCCAAATTGTCTGCGCTGATGATCGGCAGGCCGGACTTGGCCATGATCTCCTTGCCGAGGTCGACGTTGGTGCCTTCGAGCCGCACCACCAGCGGCACGCCCAAGCTGACCTCGCGCGCGGCGGCGACCACGCCTTCGGCGATGACGTCGCAGCGCATGATGCCGCCGAAGATGTTGACCAGGATGCCTTCGACGTTCGGATCGGAGAGGATGATCTTGAAGGCGGCGGTGACGCGCTCCTTGGTGGCGCCGCCGCCCACGTCGAGGAAGTTGGCCGGGCTGCCGCCGTAGAGCTTGATGATGTCCATGGTGGACATCGCGAGGCCGGCGCCGTTGACCATGCAGCCGATGGCGCCGTCGAGGGCGATGTAGTTCAGGCTGTACTTGGCGGCTTCGAGTTCCTTGGGGTCCTCTTCGGCCTCGTCGCGCAGCTTTTCCAGCTCGGGGTGGCGATACAGCGCGTTGTCGTCGAAGCTGACCTTGGCGTCGAGCGCGACGACGTCGCCGGCGCCGGTGACGACGAGCGGGTTGATCTCGACGATGGCGCAGTCGAGTTCGACGAAGGCTTTGTACATGGCGATCACGAAGCGGCTGAACGCGCCGATCTGCTTGCCTTCGAGGCCGAGGCCGAAGGCGAGCTTGCGGGCATGGAAGCCGGAGATGCCGGAGGCCGGGTCGATATCGGCGCGCAGGATTTTCTCGGGCTGGGTCTCGGCCACGTGCTCGATCTCCATCCCGCCCTCGGTCGAGGCCACGACGGTGACGCGGGCGGTTTCGCGGTCCACCAGCAGGCTTAGATAAAGCTCCCGCTTGATGTCGCACCCGGCCTCGACGTAGACGCGGCTGACCCGGCGCCCGGCCTCGCCCGTCTGCTTGGTGACCAGCGTGTTGCCGATCATCGCCGCCGCCGCCGCCCGCGCCTCCGCCGGAGACTTGGCGAGCCGGACGCCGCCCTTGCCATCAGGGTCGCCCTGGAACTTGCCGGCGCCGCGCCCGCCGGCGTGAATCTGCGACTTCACGACGTAGACGGGGCCGGGCAGCTTGCTTGCCGCCTGCTCGGCTTCCTCGGGCGTCCAGGCGATATGCCCGTCGAGCACCGCCACGCCGTAGCCGCGCAGCAGGTCCTTGGCCTGGTATTCGTGGATGTTCATCAGATCAGCCCCGCCCCGCGCGCCCACTTGTACTTCGCACCCAGCACCTGCACCGGCAACTCCGTCGAGTAGGCGTAGGAGGGGATGCCGTGCTGGTAGAGGTATTCCGCCGCCTCCTCGACTTCCACGTCGCCGGCGAGCGAGGCCACGACCGGCTTCGTTTTGCCCTTCGACTTCATGTCCTCGACCGTCTCCACCATCAGCTTGGCGAACGTCATTGGCGGCGTGATGATGGTGTGCCAGTAGCCCAGGATCAGCGCGTGGATGCGGTCGTCGTCGAGGCCGAGGCGCACGGTGTTGGCGTAGGTCATCGGCGGCTCGCCGCCCGTGATGTCGACCGGGTTGCCGGCCGCCCCGAACGGCGGGATGAACTTGCGGAACGCCGCGTCGAGGTCGTCCGGCATCGGCCGCAGCATCTGCAAATCATTGTCCACGCAGGCGTCGGACAACAGCACGCCCGATCCGCCGGCGCCGGTGATGATGACGACGTTCTCGCCCTTGGGGGTGGGGAGCATCGGCACGCCGCGGGTGTATTCCAGCATGTCGCGCAGGCTGCGGGCGCGGATGACGCCGCACTGCTTGAGCACGTCCTCGTAGATCTTGTCGTCGCCGGCGAGCGCGCCGGTGTGGCTGCTGGCCGCCATCGCGCCCGCGCTGGTGCGCCCGGCCTTCAGCATGATGATCGGCTTCTTCTTCGACACGCGCGCGGCGACCTCGGCGAAGGCGCGGCCGTCTTTCAGGTCCTCGCAGTGCTGCGCGATGACGTGGGTGTCGTCGTCCTGCTCGAAGAAGGTCAGCAGGTCGTCCTCGTCGATGTCGGACTTGTTGCCGAGGCCGACGATGGCGGAGACGCCCATCTTGGCCGAGCGGCTGAAGCCGATGATGGCCATGCCGATGCCGCCCGACTGCGAGCTGAGGGCTGCGTGGCCCTTGACGTCGTAGGCGGTGCAGAACGTGGCGCACAGGTTCTTCGGCGTGTAGTAGAAGCCGTAGATGTTGGGGCCCATGAGGCGGACGCCGTATTTCTGGCCGATCTCTTGGATCTCGCGCTGGCCTTCCTCGTTGCCGGTCTCGGCGAAGCCGGAGGGGATCAGCACGGCGCCGGGGATGCCCTTCTCGCCGACCTCGGTCAATGCGCCGGCGACGAACTTGGCCGGGATGGCGAACACGGCCACGTCGATGGCGCCGTCAACGTCTTTCACCGACTTGTAGGCTTTGTAGCCGAGAATCTCGCTCGCCTTAGGGTGGATCGGGTAGATCTTGCCCTGGTAGCCGCCGTTGATGAGATTCTTCATCACCGAGTTGCCGATCTTGCCGTCCTCGGCGCTGGCGCCGACCACGGCCACGCTCTCGGGACGCATGATCTTGTTCATCGACTGGACGATGTCGGCCTCGGCCGGCCGGGCGCGGGCTGGGGCCGGGTTGAAGTTGACCACGATGCGGACGTCGGCGGCGATGGCGCCGTCCTTGGTCGCGAACACCGGGTTGAGGTCCATTTCCGAGATTTCGGGGAAGTCGGTGACGAGCTGGCTGACGCGCTCGATCAAGGTTGCCAGCGCCTCGCGGTTGACCGGGTCGCTGCCGCGCACGCCTTTCAGCATCTCGTGCGCCTGGATGCCGTCGAGCATCGACAGCGCGTCCTCGTTGGAGGCGGGCGCCAGGCGGAAGGTGACGTCCTTCAGCACTTCGACGAGCACGCCGCCGAGGCCGAAGGCGACCAGCTTGCCGAAGCTGCCGTCGGTCACGGCGCCGACGATGACCTCCTGCCCGCCGGCCAGCATCTGCTGCACCTGGATGCCGACGATCTTGGCGTCGGCCTTGTAGTTCTTGGCATTCTTCAGGATGGTCTCGTAGCCCTGACGCACCTCGTCGGCGGTCTCGAGCCCGACCAGCACGCCGCCGGCCTCGGTCTTGTGCAGGATGTCGGGGCTGACGATCTTGAGCACCGCCTTGCCCATGCTGGACGCCAGCTTCACCGCCTCGTCCGCCGAGCTGGCAACCCCCTCCTGCGGGACGGCGATGCCATAGGCGTCGCACACGAGCTTGCCTTCCGGCGCGGTCAGGCTGTCGCGTCCCTCGGATTTTACCTGGTCCAGGATTTTGCGAACGGTGTCTTTGGCGGACTGCGTGGTGTCGAGCATGGTTTCCTCTCGGTCGGGTCGGGGAGCGCGCGCCCGGCAGCGCCGCTCCGCTTTTCAGGATCCTGGTTGCGTCTATTCAGCCGCCATCTTGGCCGGCGCGCCGACCGCCCCGGAGTCCTGGATCGCGGCGATCCGCTCCGCATCAAAACGCAGCACGTCGCGCAGGATTTCCTCGGTATGCTCGCCCAGCAGGGGCGAACGCTTCACCTCGCTCGGGCTGTCCGACAGCTTGATCGGGTTGCCGACCGTCAGATACTTGCCGCGCTTCGGATGATCGACCTCGACCAGGGTGCCGGTCTTGAACAGGCTCTGGTCCTCGGCGATCTCCTTCATCGACAAGATCGGCCCGCACGGGATGTCGTGCTTGTTCAGCTCCTCCATGGCCTCGAATTTCGTCTTGGTCATGGTCCACTGCTCGATCGTGTCGAAGATCGACTTGAGCTTCGGCAACCGCGCCGCGGGCTTGGCGTATTCAGGATCGGTTTTCCACTCCGGCTTGCCGATCACGTCGCAGACGGCGCCCCAAACCGGCGCCTGGGTAATGAAATAGATGTAGGCGTTCGGGTCGCTCTCGTAGCCCTTGCACTTCAGGATCCAGCCCGGCTGCCCGCCGCCGGAGGCATTGCCTGCCCGCGGCACCGCCTCGCCGAACGGCGTATCCGGGAACTGCGGATATTCCTTCAACGGCCCATGCGCCAGCCGCTGCTGGTCGCGCAGCTTGACCCGGCACAAATTCAGCACCCCGTCCTGCATCGCCGCGTCAACCCGCTGCCCGCGCCCGGTCACGGTGCGCTGATACAAGGCCGTCACGATCCCGAGAGCCAGGTGCAGGCCCGTGCCGCTGTCACCGATCTGCGCGCCCGTCACCAGCGGCGGACCGTCGTCGAACCCGGTGGTGCTGGCCGCCCCGCCTGCGCACTGCGCCACGTTCTCATACACCTTGCAGTCCTCGAACGGACCCGGCCCGAAGCCCTTGATCGAGGCCAGGATCATCTTCGGGTTGAGCTCCTGGATGCGCGCCCAGGTGAACCCCATCCGGTTCAACGCGCCGGGCGCGAAGTTCTCCACCATCACGTCGCAGGCGCGGACCAGCTCCTCGAGGACCTTCTTGCCCTCGGGGTTCTTGCTGTCCAGCGTGATGCTGCGCTTGTTGCTGTTCAGCATGGTGAAGTAGAGGCTGTCCGCGTCCGGCACGTCCTGCAACTGGCCGCGGGTGATGTCCCCCACGCCGGGCCGCTCGACCTTGATCACGTCCGCGCCGAACCAGGCGAGGAGCTGGGTGCAGGTGGGGCCTGATTGCACGTGGGTGAAATCGAGGATCTTGACGCCTTCGAGGGCTTTCATGGCTTCGCTCCTTTCCTGTCGGGTTTACTGCTTCTTCTTGAGCGCGCTTTGCGGGTTGAGGCTGCCGATATTGCCGCTCTCGCTGCCGGCCGCCGGGTCGATCACCGCGTTGATCAGGGTCGGCCTGCCGGAGTCCATCGCCTCGTTGACGGCGCGCTTGAGCTCGTCGGGCGAGGCGACGTTGACGCCCTTGCCGCCGAACGCCTCCATCATCTTGTCGTAGCGGGCGTCCTGCACGAATACGGTGGTTGCCACGTCCTGCCCGTTCGGATTGACGTCGGTGCCGCGATAG
Organism: Acetobacteraceae bacterium; assembly: GCA_965217935.1. Lineage (GTDB taxonomy): Bacteria > Pseudomonadota > Alphaproteobacteria > Acetobacterales > Acetobacteraceae > JBBROS01. The sequence continues at coordinate 4,415,337 of OZ244581.1, forward strand.
ATGCCGTTGTTGTTGAACACGACGATGCAGATCGGCAGGTTGTAGCGGCAGATGGTCTCGACCTCCATGCCGCAGAACCCGAAGGCGCTGTCGCCCTCGATGGCCAGCACCGGCTTGCCGGTCTCGACGGCGGCCGCGATCGCCGAGCCCATGCCGACGCCCATGTTGCCCCAGGTTCCCACATCGAGGCGGCGCCGCGGCTGATACATGTCGATGATGCCGCGGGCGAGGTCGAGCGTGTTGGCGCCCTCGTTGATGAGCATCGCGTCGGGCCGTTCGGCGACGATGCTGCGCAGCGCGCCGAGCGCCCCGTGGAAGTTCATCGGCGACGTGTTGCTCATCAGCTTCGACGACATCTTGGCGATGTTCGACTCTTTCTTGGAGGTGATCGTCCGGACCCACTCGGAGGGCGGCTTCTGCCAGTTGCCGCCGATCTCCGTCAGCAACGCGGAGACGCAGGAGCCGACGTCGCCGACCAGGGGCGCCGCGATCTCGACGTTGCTGTCCATCTCGCGCGGCTCGATGTCGATCTGGATGAATTTCTTGCCGCCGACCGGGCCCCACTGCTTGCCCTTGCCGTGCGACAGCAGCCAGTTGAGCCGCGCGCCGATCAGCATCACGACATCGGACTCCTTCAGCACCGTGGACCGGGCGGCGCCGGCTGAGAGCTCGTGCACGTCGGGGAGGATGCCCTTGCCCATGCTCATCGGCACGTAGGGGATGCCGGTCGTCTCGATCAGCGTTTTGAGCTCCTCGTCGGCCTGCGCGTAGGCGGCGCCTTTGCCGAGGATGATCAGGGGCCGCTTGGCGCTGCGCAGCAACTCGGCCGCGCGCTGGACCGCCTCCGGGGCAGGGATTTGCGCGGGCGCCGGGTCAACCACCTTGACCAGCGACTTCGCGCCGGCCTCCGCATCGATGACCTGGGACAGCAACTTGGCCGGAAGGTCGAGATACACGCCGCCCGGCCGCCCCGACACCGCCGCGCGGATGGCGCGGGCGACGCCGATGCCGATATCGGCGGCGTACAGCACGCGGAACGCCGCCTTGCACAGCGGCTTGGCGATGGCAAGCTGGTCCATCTCCTCGTAGTCGCCTTGCTGCAGGTCGACGATCTCGCGCTCGGAGGAGCCGCTGATGAGGATCATCGGGAAGCAGTTGGTATTGGCGTTGGCCAGCGCGGTCAGGCCGTTGAGGAAGCCCGGCGCGGAGACGGTCAGGCAGATGCCGGGAGACTTGTTCAGGAACCCGGCCACGCCCGCGGCATGGCCCGCGTTCTGCTCGTGGCGGAAGGAGAACACCCGCATGCCCTCGGCCTGCATCATCCGCCCCAGATCGGTCACCGGAATGCCCGGCACGCCGTAGACGTTCTTGATGCCGTTGAGCTTCAAGGCATCGATGAGCAGATGAAAGCCGTCGGTCAGCTCGCGCTCGTTCTCGGCGTCGGTCTGGTCGTGCGGCTTGAGGTCAATGGCAGCGGACATTCGGCGTCTCCTTTTGCTTCAGGCTTGTCGGGCGGCATCGAGCAGGCCGCCATAGGTTTCAATATGCTCGGCCAGGCCAAGCGTGTGCTCGCGCACGAGGCGTTCCGCCATCCCGGCGTCCCTGGCTTCGAGCGCGGCGATGATGGCGAGGTGGTCGGCCATGCCGCGGCGGGCGCGGTCGTCCTGCATCATCGTGACCGAGCGGACCGCGCGCATGTGAACGAAAAGCGTATCGGTCAGCTCGGACATCAGGGCGACGCCGCCCATGCGGATGATTGCCTTGTGGAACGCCATGTTGGCCTGCGAGTACTCGTGCAGGTGCGCCGCCGGGTCGGCTTCGTGGTCGGCGAACAGCTTGCGCAGCTTGGCGACCTGCTCATCCGGCGCCTTGCTGACGGCGAACCGGGCAGCCAGGCTCTCGACCGCCGCCCAGACCTTGACCATGGCCACGATCTCATCCTTCGACTTGCGCACCACGAACACGCCGCGCCGCGGGATGGAGCGCACCAGGCCTTCCTGTTCGAGGTAGCCGAGGGCTTCGCGGATCGGCGTCCGGCTGACGCCGAGCTCGCGCCCCAACCGGCGCTCGTCGAGCCGCAACTCCTCGCCGTCGCCGTAGATGTCCATGTCCATGATGGCCTGCCGGATGGCGTCGGCCGCGAGCCGGCGCAATCCCGCGCCCATGTCGAGCGGGCGGAGGTTCAAGATGGAGGACGGATCAGTCAAATGGCTTGCTCCCCGGCGGCTGAGGCAGTCATGACGCGCTCCCAGGCTTGTGCGTGGCGACAGTCAGGTATTTGTGTATTTGGTATACCAGCCGGTTCACAAGCTGGATTCGTCGCTGCAATGCACCAATAGTGACGCCAGTGCCGGGAAACCTCGGCCCGCGCCGCCGTTGACGCCTCGGGCCAGCAAGGAGCAGTTCATGGCAGATGAACTTTATCAATCGGACGGCATCGGCGGACGTCACGCGGCGGCGCGGCAGATGGCCGAGCGGGCGATCAAAGCCCAGGCGGCCGGCGACGCGGAAGAGGCCGGGCGCCTGTTCGACGAAGCGGCCCGCATCGACCCCGACGCCGTCTCAGCCGCCTTGGCCGAGCGCGCCGGCGATCCGGGCGACACGGCGACTGGCGCCGACGCCGGGGTGCAGGACGACGCCGAGATCGCGGCACTGTCGCGCACGCTGGAGCCCGGCTCGGATGCGCCGTCCCGCAGCGGCGTGACGGGCGGCGGCAGCGGCGCGGATCAGCAGGGGACATAGCTGGGCGGGCAGGACCTGAGCAGACATTGGCGGCTTGTGCCACGGATGGCTGCTTAGGAGTCCGTGAAGGCGCATCATTTTCCGCGTTGCGACGGCGAGCCGTCTTGCGGAATAATACCAACGGCCCTTTGCTCTGACTCAAATGTGATTAGGTCCGGCTCGCAGCGGACTGATCCAGTCTGCCATTGCATTGATAGAGGCAGGCATGACGATTTCGATCACCCGCACGGAGCACACGGCAGCCGACTTGCGTCGGCAGGCAGCCGACACATCTGACGCGGCGGTTGTGCGTCGCTTGCTGGCCTTGGCGCTGATTTTGGACGGGCATACGCGCGAGGACGCCGCGCGTATAGCGGGCATGGATCGGCAAACCTTGCGCGACTGGGCGCATCGCTACAACGTCGAAGGCGTGTCCGGTTTGAACAATCGCCATGCAGGCGGGGTCAAGCCCCGCTTGTCGCCGCAGCAGGAAGCCGACGTGGCACGTTGGATGCGAGAAGGGCCTGACATCAAGACGGATGGCGTCGTGCGCTGGCGCTGCGTGGACATCCAGGAGCGGATCGAGCGCGTGCTGAAGGTGCGCCTGCACGAGCGCAGCGTCGGCAAGCTGCTGCACCGGCTGGGCTTCTCCCACATCTCGGCGCGCCCGCGCCATCCCAAGGCGGATACTGTAGCGCAAGCGTCTTTCAGGCCGGGTTCGCCGCTCTTATAACCGCTGCCCTGCCGGACGCCGTCAAGGCAGCGGATACGCCCATCGAGGTCTGGCATCAGGATGAGGCCCGCGTCGGCCAGCAAGGCACGCTGACTTACGTCTGGGCCAAGACGGGTAGCAGGCCGCAAGCCTTGAAGGACCTGCGCTATCAGTGGGCCTACCTGTTCGGAGCGGTCTGCGCCGAGCGCGGCGTGGGCGCGGGTTTGGTGCTGCCCTACGCCAACACCCAGGCGATGAGCCTGCACCTGGCCGAGATCAGCCGCAATGTGGCGCCTGGCGCGCACGCCATCGTGGTGCTGGACGGCGCTGGGTGGCACAAAACGGGCGGGCGCCTATGCATACCCGGCAACATCAGCCTGTTGCACCTGCCGCCCTACAGCCCGGAGTTGAACCCGGTTGAGGCCATCTGGGAATACCTTCGCGGCAACACGCTGAGCAACCGGGTGTTCGCCAACTACGATGCCGTCGTGGACGCTTGCTGCAACGCCTGGACCTGGCTGATGGAGGCACCGGACCGCATCCAATCCATCGCAACCAGGCCATGGGTAAAAGCGGTCATGGCATAGGGCCGTTGGTATAATATTTAGTGCTTCGACCTATTCACAGAGTGCAGCATGAGTCGAATCACCAGCCTTGCTTGGTGGGCTGATCAAGCCAACGGGCTGAGGCGCCCGTTTGCATCAGACCATTAGACGCCCCGGCTCATCGCGGCGATCGGCGGCGCCACGTCGGGCGGGAGCGGGCAGGCGTAAGGCGTCGCTTTTGTCCGCTCCGCCAAGTCGGCCTTCGCGCGGTCGATCAGGGCCGGGTCTTGGATGGCGTCGACGGCGGTGCCGGCCATCACCTTGGCAACATGAACCAGACCTTTATGCGCTGCCGGGCTCTTGCCTTGCGCGGTCAATTGCCAGGTGTGGAACGGCGTGCCGACGGCGCAGGTCGCGCCCCGCGCCTGGACGGTCGGCACGACCCAGCTCACGTCGCCCACATCCGTGCTGCCGGCGCCGCCCCGCCCCTTCGCCGCCAGCGGGACGATGAAGTCGCACAGCGCGAGGTCGCGCCGCGCCGCGACGCCGGCGCGGTCGAACGCGGCGGCGATGTCGGCATCCTGCAAGGTGGCCCGGATCGCCTCGGCATAGGCGCGGTCCGCGTCATCGAACGCCGGCGGCCCGAGGCGCTGGAAGTTGTCGTCCATCAGGCGTTCGAGCGGGTCGTTGCCCAGCAGGTTGCTGACCGCGCTGACGACGCTGGTTGCCACCGTGGTCTCGGTCATCAGCGCCGCGCCATCGGCGATCTTGCGCACCCGGGCAACCAGGGCGGTCAGGCTGGCCAGGTCCTCGGCGCGGATCAGGTAGCGGACCTTGGCGCGCGCCTGCACGACGTTCGGCGCGATGCCGCCGGCGTCGAGGTAGGCGTAATGCACGCGGGCGCTGTCCGGCATATGCTCGCGCAGGTAGTTGACGCCGACGTTCATCAGTTCCGCCGCGTCGAGCGCGCTGCGCCCGAGATGGGGCGCCGCGGCTGCATGGCTGGCCCGGCCTTCGAAGGTGAAATCGATCCGCGTGTTGGCGAGGCTGGTGGGTTCGTTCACGCCGGAGAACGAGGCCGGATGCCAGGAGATGGCGATATCGACGTCGCTGAACGCGCCGGCACGGACCATGAAGCCCTTGGCGGCGCCGCCCTCCTCGGCCGGGCAGCCATAGTAGCGCACCCGGCCTTTCACGCCCTGCGCCGCCAGCCAGTCCTTCACCGCCGCCGCCGCCAGCATCGACGCCGAGCCGAGCAGGTTGTGGCCGCATCCGTGACCCACCCCGCCCTGGCCCTCGACGGACCGCGGCTCGGCCGCCCCGGCCTCCTGGCTCAGGCCGGGGAGCGCGTCGTACTCGCCCAGGATCGCGATGACCGGCCCCTCGTCCCCTGCCTCGCCTATGACCGCGGTCGGGATGCCCGCCACCTCGCGGGTGACGCGGAACCCCTCCTTCTCCAGCATGGCAACGTGCTCGGCAGCGCTGCGGCGCTCGCCGTAGGCCAGCTCGGGCATGGCCCAAACGCGGTCCGCGAGCGCGATGTAGTCCTCGCGCTTGCCGTCGACGATCTGCCAGATTTGCTCGCTGTTCTGCATCATCTATCCTTTCGCGATTGCCAGGCAATCAGGCTCCACGACGTCACGGCCGTTCGTTCTCGGCAGCTTTCCGCCGCAGGTCTCCCACTTGAGAGGCGAGGCGCTGCTGTTGTCTTTGCATGACCGATATCAGGCTGACGAGCTTATCGGATTCTTCGCGAGCGTCGCGTGAATTGACGATTGCGAAGTCTGCCGTTCCCCATGCGTTGCGGGTGTCTTCTCTAACCAGTTCCATGGTTCCCTGGAAGCCGTCCATCTTTCCGAGCAACACGGCACGCAGCGTGGCCTGCTCTGAAACGATCCGATCCATGAGGGGCAGTATCTGCTCGCTGACTCGCTTCAGATTGGTGGAATTTTCGGCAAACAGCGCCTTTGCAACGCCATACCCTTCCAACATCTCGGCCGCGAGACGCAGCATCGCGTCCATCTTCTGATCAAGCGTCTCCGCTCGTGCAGCAACGTCAGGAACCGGCTTTCCGTCTGATTGGCTCATGCCCAACGTACCCCGTCTAATCTGCTGAACATAGCTCGCACGCTCAGCATAACGTCAGCCATGCGGGAATGTCGTAACCTACCCCGCATACCGCAACCCTCGCTCAACCGGGTGGTCGGCGGCAAGCCGCCGCGCCAGGATCGCGTCCACGCCCCAGCTCCGCCCGGCGCGGTCGAGGATGAAGAAGCCATGCACGAAAGCGCAGAACAGGTAATTCCATGGCCACTCGGCCCCGGCCTGATACAGGCCGATCCACAGGTTGAGCATGAACAGGATGCCGACCACGCCCGCGAGCCGGACAACGACGCCGAGCATGAGGCTGACCGCCATGAATGTCTCGGTCAGCCAGACCGCCGGGTCGAGCAGTCCGATGTTGGGCAGCAGGACGTCGCGCGCCAAGGCCGCGTGCCAGGCGTAGGCGGAATGCTCGGCAAGCTGCCCGGTCCAGTACTGGAACCCGCCCGAAACCGGCAGCGGCAGTTTCCACAGCGAGCCCTGGAACCACATCGTGCCGATCAGCACGCGGATCAGCCATATGGCGGCGCACCGCCCCGTGCGTTGCGCCGGGTCGCGCGACAGGTTATGCGCGGCCAGCGCCACGCTGCCGAGCAGGAGCAGGGCGTAGGCGGCGACCAGCAGGTATTTCCACGGCCCGAGCGCGTCATGGTCCGGCGTGTCGCCGACGAGGAAATGCAGGCTGTCGTTGAAGGGCGTTGTTCGCACGGAGGGTCTCCTTGGACGGGTTCGGGTTCAATACGGCAAAAGACTGGTCCGCGCCCTCGGTATTCCGCCCGGAGAACCTGCTGCGCGAGGCCCGGCGGCAGAAATCCCTGGCCGACCGCCCCGTCCCCGCCGTCTGCCTGCTCGACCCGGACGGCGACATCGTCCGCCATCTCCGCAATACGGGCCGCGCCGAGCCTAGCCCCGGCTGGGCCTGCTACCACACCGCCCTGGACGAGTTCGATCATGCGGACAGCCGAGGCCGCCTGCGCCTGGGCATCGTCGGCTGCGCCGTGGGCGGTCCGTTCGCCGTCCTGGTCGCCGAGCAGCTTTTTGCCTCAGGCTGCCAGTTCCTGGTCAGCGTCACTTCCGCCGGCCAGATCCTTCCCGCCGGCCCGCCTCCCTATTTCGTCCTCATCGACCAGGCCCTCCGCGACGACGGCACGAGCGCCCACTACCTGCCGCCCCAAATTCCCGCCGCCGCCGACCCGGCCCTGGCCGACGCCGCCCACGAGGCTCTGCGCCACCACCCGGAACCCGTCCACCGCGGCCTGTCCTGGACCACCGACGCGCCTTTCCGCGAGACCGAGGCCGCCATCGCCGCCGCCCGCGCCGCCGGCGCGCTGGCCGTGGAGATGGAGGCGGGCGCCCTCTACGCCTTCGCCATCGCCCGCGCCCGCCCGGTCCTGTGCTTCGCCCACGTCACCAACCAGATGGCCGTCGCCGGCAACGACTTCGACAAAGGGGCCGACGACGGCGCCGCCGCTTCCATCGAGCTTGCCGCAGCCGCCGCCCGCGCCTGGCGCTCACTGCAGAAAGGATAACGCGATGCCCCTGGACAGCACCGGCGGCAGCAAGGCCCGCAACGTCCTGGGTGGGCCGCTGGAGACCTGCTCGCTTGACCCGAAAACCGGCTTCACCCGCACCGGCTGCTGCGAGACCGGCCCCGAGGACGCCGGCAGCCACACCGTCTGCGCCGTCATGACCGCAGACTTCCTCGAATTCAGCCGCGCCCAAGGCAACGACCTCGTCACTCCTCACCCGCAATGGGGCTTCCCCGGACTCAAGCCCGGCGATCAATGGTGCCTCTGCGCGCCCCGCTGGGCCGAGGCCCTGAACGCCGGCTGCGCGCCGAAGGTGGTGTTGCGGGCGACCCACGAGGCGGCGCTTGCGTATTGCCGGATCGAGGACCTGCGGGCGCATGCTGATTGAAGCGCCTCGAGTCTTTATCTCACCGGGCAGCTTCGTCGGCGTGCTGACGCGGGGAATGCCGACGCCGGCCTGAGTTTTGCCGGGCAGCTTCGTCGGCGTGCTGACGCGGGGAATGCCGACGCTGGCCTGAGTTTTGCCGGGCAGCTTCGTCGGCGTGCTGACGCGGGGAATGCCGACGCCGCCCTGAGTTTTGCCGGGCAGCTTCGTCGGCGTGCTGACGCGGGGAATGCCGACGCCGCCCTGAGTTTTGCCGGGCAGCTTCGTCGGCGTGCTGACGCAGGGAATGCCGACGCCGCCCTGAGCGAGACGGGCAAGCGTGTCGACGGCGCGACGCAAGGCATGAAAACGCGTGGACATAGGCGCCATCGAGGCAACCTTGGCAGGTCCGGCGCTTTGAGGGGCGATAAGACTTTTCCCGGAGTTGGCGTCGATGTCTCGTTCTATGCTCCCCGCGGCCGTCCTGCTCGTCGCCGCTCCCGTCTGCGTCGCGCTCGCGGCCGATCCAGTGACCCCGCTGGCTGCGCCTCGGTTCGGACACCGTCCCGTGCAGATAAGCCAGGCGGCGCCGAAGAAGGGTCCTGCCGCAGTCAGGGACCTCAACGAGCAGAGCTTGGACAAGGCGGAAGGCAGCGCCTCTCATCGGGCAAGGGCCGGCAAGCATTCCGCGGCCGCATCCCATAAGGGCGGGCACGCCACCGAAGCCAAGGCGACCGGTGGCCGTACCGAAGCAGGCAATGCGGCCGTCGAGCGCTTGAACGAGCAAAGCCTCAACGCCGCCAAAGCCGGTCAATCGGCAACGGGCGCCAGCGGTTCCGGCGCCGTGACCTCCGGCAGCTCGACCTATCCGTGATGAACGGCGCCCGCCTGCTCGTCCGGATCGGGGCGTTGCGCGCGGGCGATGTCCGGGCAGCGGCAGTTTAGGCGACGGGCGGCGCGGTCGTGACCTTGGCCCGGCGGCGGCAGGCTCGCCGCATCGAAACGGTTTTCGCCGACGTTCCCGAAGCGGCGCTCGATGCCTATGAGGCCGCTTTCAGCTCGACGTGCGAGACCGCTGCATTCTTCCTCGCCGACGAAGAGCGGCGGATATGGCGGGTGGAGGGGGTGCGGGACGCCGCGGGTGACGACGCGCCGCTTCGGCGCGCATTGCTGCTTGCCGCGCTTACGAGCGGCTTCGAGGCCGCGTTGCAGCGGGCGGCCACGGAGGCTGAAGGTTGGCTTGCACGCACTCAAGCCTCGTTTCCGCCGCAGCGCATCGGGCAACGCTTCCTTGTCCGCGGCACCCATGACGCCGGGCCGTGCCAGGCGGGGCTGGTCACGCTGACGCTCGATGCGGGCCTTGCCTTCGGCTCCGGGGAACATGGCTCCACGCGCGGCTGCCTGCGTGCGATCGAGATCGCGGCGCGACGACGGCCGCGCCGCGTGCTCGATCTTGGCACAGGGTCCGGAATTCTGGCGATGGCGGTTGCCAAGCTGCTGCGCCGGCGCGTGCTGGCCGCCGACATTGATCCCTGGTCGGTCCGCACCGCGAGGCGGAATGCCGCCGCGAACCAGCTTTCCCACCTCGTCAGCGCGACGCTGGCGGATGGATGGAGCAGCCGGCGCGTTCGGGTTGGCGGGCCGTACGACCTCGTTTTGGCGAACATCCTGGCCCGCCCGCTGTGCCGGATGGCGCGGGACCTTGCGCGCCGCCTTGCGCCGGGCGGGACCGCGGTGCTGGCCGGGCTTTTGGACAGGCAGGCTCGGCGCGTGCTCTCGGCCCACCGCAGCCAGGGGCTCGTGCTCGAACGCTTGCTGTCGGACGGGCGCTGGACGACTTTGATGCTGAGACGGCCGGACCGATGACCGGAGCCGCGGCGGCGACGCGGGCGTTCGTGGCTTATGCAGGGAATGCCTGCTTCGGGCGCCTTCGAGAACGCATCTTCCGTGTCATGACGGCACGCCGTCCCGCGACATGATGCTTAGGCCCATTCCGACAGTTGTCGCTATAATCCGCTGGGTCGGACAAGTCCTCAGCTTTTGTTTAGGCGGGCAGCTTGGTCGGCGGGCCGGCGCTGCCTCTTCCGCGCCGTGAATGCGGGCGCGGCGGACAGCGCCACCCGAACGGCCGCTCACGGCTTGCGCGGTGAACGACTGCCCGGGCACTGCCGGGGCCGGATCCTGTCTCATCGTTTGGCGGCAAGGCGTCCCTCGGGAATAGGCTCAGGCCAGGTTTATGGGCGTGCTGCCGCGCGTCGTGCCGGCGCTGCCCTTAGGTGCGGCGCGCTTGATTGAACTTCGGGTCAAACACCCGGGCCAATTCGGCGCGGTTGAGGCCGATATCGGCAAGCTCGCGGTCGCTCATCTGAGCCAACTCGCGCAGCACGGCCTGACGACGCGGCATCGCGGCAATGGCGGCGACGGCACGGCCGATCCACTGCGTGAGCCCGCCGGGACGCTGCGGGCGGGACGTCGTATCGGCGCCGTCCATGCCCGCGCCGGCCGGAGACCGGTATGTGAGGCTGTCGGACATCAGAAGCTGGATTTGCTCCTTGGCAAGCGGGGCGTTCATTGCAGTATCCTCATCGAAGTGATCGGGCAGCAGGCCCATTGCCCCTGCCCGGGAAGACAAGGCAAATATGATCTCGCGGCCTTTATGCTGCACGTGCGAAGTAAATGGCTCTGATATGCAATTATCGCATGGATTCTTCCGCAGCTCTGCTATTTCGGAATGGTTGGTCAACTGATGTCAGACAGTGTCACGCGCCTCTCCGCTCTCCGCCAGGCGCTCGGAATTGCCGGGCTGGAGGGGTTCATCGTGCCGCGGGCGGATGAGCGCCTCGGCGAGTACGTGCCGGCTTGCGCCGAGCGGCTGGCTTGGCTGACCGGGTTCACCGGCAGCGCGGGCTTGGCGGCGATCCTGCCCGGCCGCGCGGCCGTGTTCACCGACGGGCGCTACACGCTGCAGCTTGAGGCGCAAACGGATGCGGCGCTTTACGAGCGCCGGCACCTGATCGACGAGCCGCCCCATGCCTGGCTCAAGCAGAACGGGCCGGATGCCCGCATCGGCTACGACCCGCATCTGATCAGCGGGGACGCCCTGGCGCGCTACGTGGACGCCGGGCTCACGATGGTGGCGACGGCGAGCAACCCGATCGACGGCATCTGGCATGACCGGCCGGCGGCGCCGATGGCGGCTGCCGTGCCGCATCCGCTCGCCTACGCCGGCGTGTCCTCGGCGGAGAAGCGCGAGCAATGCGCGGCCGCTCTTCGCGAGGCCGGCCAGCACGCCGCCGTGCTGACGGACCCGGCCTCGGTCAATTGGCTGCTCAACATCCGCGGCAGCGACCTGGCCTATACGCCCTTCGCGCTCGCCTTCGCCATCGTGCATGACGACGCCTCGGTCCAGCTTTTCATCGAGCCCGGCAAGGTGTCCGCCGAGGTGCGGGCGTGGCTTGGCAACGGCGTTACGACGGCTTTGCCGGACCGACTCGACGAGGCGCTGGCCGCGCTGCAGTCCCGCACCGTCCGGGTCGACCGCAACACCGCGCCGGCCTGGTTCGCTCAGCGGCTGAAGACCCATGCGGCCATCGTCTCCGACGCCCCCGACCCTTGCGCGCTGGCCAAGGCGAGCAAGAACGGCGCCGAGCAGCAAGGCGCGCGGCGGGCGCATCTGCGCGATGCGGTGGCGGTCTGCCGCTTCCTGCATTGGCTCGCGGCCGGACGCGGGGAGGGCGCGACCGAGATGCAAGCGGCCGAGCGGCTGCTGGCGTTGCGCGCGGAGGCGCCCGAGTTCCGCGAGGAGAGCTTTCCCGCAATCTCCGGGTCGGGCCCGAACGGCGCCGTCATCCATTACCGGGTGACCGCTGACTCGGATCGCGCGCTGGGCGACGACGAGGTCTATCTGATCGACAGCGGCGGGCAGTACTTGGATGGCACGACGGACGTGACCCGGACCGTCTGGACCGGGCCGGGGGATGCGCCGGACGAGGTGAAGGACCGGTTCACCCGCGTGCTGCAGGGGCATATCGCGATCGCGGCCGCGGTGTTCCCGAAGGGGGTCGCGGGGCCGCATTTGGACGCGCTGGCCCGGCGGGCGCTGTGGCAGGCCGGGCTCGATTACGACCACGGCACCGGGCACGGCGTCGGCAGCTACCTGTCGGTGCACGAGGGACCTGCCAGCCTGTCGCGCCACGCGCGCCTGGTTCCGCTCGCGGCCGGGATGATCCTGTCCGACGAGCCAGGGTATTACGAGCCCGGCGCTTACGGCATCCGGCTGGAGAATCTGCTGCTGATCCAGCCGCGTCCGTTCCAAGGGGCCAATAAGCCGTTTTTCGGGTTCGAGACGCTGACGCTGGCGCCGTTCGACCGCACGCTGATCGACCGGCGCCTGCTGACCGCGGTCGAGCGCGAGTGGGTCGACGCGTATCACGCGCGGGTGCTGGCCGAGGTCGGGCCTCGTCTGGCCGGGGACGGCAGGGCTTGGCTGCAGGAAGCCTGCCGGGCGCTTTGACCAGACTGCAATCGCCCTGACTGTAACAGCCGGGACGACGGGGTTTAGCCCGGCTTCCAAGGCGCAGGCGCGAGGCCGGGCAACGGGACCGGGGCGGGCTGGACGGGCGCCGCCCGGCCGTCTGTCGGGGTGACCAGACCGTCATTGCCCTGATTGCGTCAGGGCGGTAAGGGTCTCACGGCAGCGTCGGCACGCCGACGACGCTGGCCGGCGCGACAGAGGCTTGAGGCGCCGGTTCGCCCGATCGACTTACGGCGGTTATTTCCGAACGAGGCCCTAACGTGCTGGGGCGAGCGTCGAATGATCAGTCCGGGGCCTTGCGCCGTTTGGTGGCCAGTTCCCTCCGTCCCTGCAAAGCGCCGCGCCGTCCCCTTGCCACGGCCATCCAGATCGCCGCCAGCGGCGCGACGATCCCTGCCGCCCACAGGACCAGCTCTGCCCCGAAACACCAGAGCAGCAGGGGAACGATGAGGATCGAGTCGTCCGGGTCAGCCAAGACGCGGCCGTCGGCGTCGGCGTATTGCGGCAGCGTTGCAGGACGCTTCGCATTCACCTGCCAGAACATGGCGGTGATGCCGGCCCCGGCCAGTACGCCGAGCATCAGGGCCGACCCTCCGAGCGCCCCGTCCGCCGCGCCGATGCCGAGCCCGATGAAGGCGACGACGTCTGCCGCGCAATCCGCGGCGAGGTCGTAGCGGTGGCCTCGGCGGCTGAACTGCCGGGTCTGGCGGGCCAGCTCGCCGTCGGCGCGGTCGAGCAGGGCGGAGAGCGCGAAGAGGGCGGCCCCGATCGCGACCCATCGGTCCCCGCCGGCTGCGAATGCCGCGCCGGCTGCCAGGGCGGTGGCGAAGCGTAGGGCGGTGACTTGATCCGGGGTCATGCGCGTCCGCGCGAGGCGGCGGACGATGGGCCGGACGGCTCGGTGCAGCAAGGTGTCGTGACTCATCAGGTTCGGTTCGATCTCGGCAATGGCGGGGGTCTAGCTTTCTCTGGTCTGGCAATTAACGCCCTGGCTGTTTCCCGTCAGGGCGATTGCAGACTAAGCATCATTTCGCAGGACGGCTCGCCGTCACGAGGCAAACCTCGATGCGCCTTTAAACACGCCCAAGCAGACAGCCGTGACATAAGCCACGACTGTGCGCTTGGGCCGGGCAGGGGGCCTAAGCAGATACTCGTGGCTTGTGCAACGAATGTCTGCTTAAGAGTCTTTGAAGTCGCATCTTTTTTCGCGTCGTGGCGGCGAGCCGTCCTGCGAAATGATGCTTAGAACGTCTCGGTCCAGGGGCGGACCGCGATCTCGTCGGTCCAGACGGAGCGGGGCTGGTTCACCAAATCCATCATCGTGCGGGCGATGGCGTCCGGCTCCAGCATCCGGTCGCCCTCGGCGTCGCGGCCGGCGGGGCGGATGCCGCCGTCGACGACGACGTGGATGACGTGGATGCCTTGCGGGTGCAGCTCGCGGGCCATGCTCTGGGCGAGGCCCCGGAGCGCGAACTTGCCCATCGCGAACGGGGCGGAGTTCGGGTAGCCCTTGACGCCGGCGGAGGCGCCGGTGAGCAGGATCGTGCCGCGTCCGGCGGGGACCATGCGGCGGGCGGCCTGCTGCGCCACCAGGAACGCGCCGAACGCGGTGACCTGCAGCGATTTGTGCACCTCTGCCGGGTCCAGCTCCGTGAGCGGGCCGCGGGTGCGGTAGCTCGGGTTGTAGAGGACGACGTCCGGGTGCGGGACCGCCTCGAACAGGGCCGCGACGCTGCGCGGGTCGGAGGCGTCGCATTCGTGGGCGCTGCCGCCGATCTCGGACGCCAATCCGGCCAGCTTGCCGGGGCGGCGGGCCGAGAGGGCCACCTGGTATCCGCAAGCCGCCAAGGCCCGGGCGAAGCTTGCCGATAAGCCCGGCCCGACGCCGACCACCAATGCCTGGGTCATTCGTAAACCGCCTCCGCCGTGCCGCAATGATCGAAGATGACGCGCGCCCGCCCGCCTGGCGGGACGATGTTTTTGCCGGTCCAGGACCCGGTGGTGACGAAGGCGCCGGCCCTCAGGCCGCCGGCCCAGCGCGCGCCCTCGTTGGCGAGCCAGACCAGCATGCGGGCCATGCCGCCGCCGGGGTTGCCGAGGCCGCGCGTCGCCTCCTGGCCGTTGACCAGGACGCGGACGGCCTCGGCGGAGAGGTCCAGTTGTTCCCAGTCCGGGATCGCGTCGCCCCAGACGAGGGCGAAGTTGCTGGCGGCATCGGCCAGTTGCGACAGCGGGTCCACGGCGCCGGGGTCCAGATACCGGCTTTGCAGCAGCTCGATGGCCGGATGGGCGGAAGCCACGGCGCCGAGGACCTCGGCTTCGGCGTAGGGCTCGCTGCGGGGCGGCAGGCTGGCGCCGATTCGCAGCGCGATCTCTGCTTCGACGGCGCGGTCGGGGCAGCCGCGTTGCGGGATCCGGGCGGGGCTGGCGATGATGGAGCTGGCCGGCAAGGGCGCGCAGGTCATGGGGCCATCGGGGCCGGCGGCGCCCACTTTCCAGCCGCCGATCTCGCCCAGCCGCCCCATCACCGCCTGCTGGATGGCGTAGGCGGCCTGCTGGTTCGCTGGGGGCTGCGGCAATGCCGCGAGGCGGCGGGCCGGGTCCTGGCGGGCGGCGAGCAGCATGTCGGGGGCGGTCAGCATGGGTGCGGTCCTGTCAGCCGTGTCGTCATGATCCGGTGCGTCCGGCTTGGTTCGGCTTGCTTTTCGCATCCGTTCGGGGCCTTGTCCAACGAACGGCAAACGCGAAGGACGGCATGGCGCCTGGCAGCACTCGACGCGCCCTCGACGGCGCAGCACGTTGATGCGGATCGCGCGATCGTGGCGGGCGCCCGGCCCGGAGCTTCGGGGGGCGACCGTGGCGCTCGGGAACTTCGACGGGGTCCACCTGGGCCACGCGCACCTGCTGCGCACCGCCCATGCCGCCCATCCCGGCGCGCCGCTCGCGGTGCTGACGTTCGAGCCGCATCCGCGGGAGTTCTTCCGCCCGGAGGACCCGGCGTTCCGGCTGACGCTGGCCCCGGAGCGGGCCGCGTTGCTGGAGGCGCTCGGGGTGCAGCGGCTTTATGAGCTGCCGTTCGACCACGCCTTGTCGCAGCTGGAGGCGGAGCGGTTCATCACCGACATCCTGCAGGATGGGCTGGGGGCCGCCCACCTTGCCTGCGGGGCCGATTTCGCTTTCGGGCACCGGCGGGGCGGGGATGCCGGGTTCCTGGCCAAGCGGGCGGAGGCGCTGGGCATCGGGCTTACGATCGTGCCGAAGCTGGCCGACGCGCAAGGGCCGATCAGCTCGACGCGGGTCCGGCGATTGCTGCAGGACGGGTATCCCGAGCGGGCGGAGGCGGACCTGGGGCGGCCCTGGTCGATCCGCGGGGTGGTGGCGCACGGCGACAAGCGGGGGCGCACCATCGGGTTTCCCACCGCGAACGTGCCGCTCGGGCGTCATCTGGAGCCGGCCCGGGGGGTTTATGCGGTGAGCGTCGCGCTGGCTGGCGGGGAGCAGGTCGCAGGCGTTGCCAATATCGGGCGGCGGCCGACGGTGAACGAAGGCCCCGAGAGCCGGGTCGAGGCGCACCTGTTCGATTTCGAGGGGGATTTGTATGGGCAGGAGATCGCGGTCGCGTTGCGCGGCTACATCCGCAACGAGCGAAAGTTCGGGTCGTTCGAGGAGCTGACGCGGCAGATCGCGGCCGATGCCAGGGACGCGCGCAGGATGCTTGATGTCTGAAGGGGCGCCAGGGCACGCGAAGCAATGCCGCCCCTGAGGGCTCGTTCGGACATGATTGCTACGAATCGATCGGGCGAGCGAGCGCCTCACGTCGTTATTTTGCCGGGCAGCTTTGCCGGCGTGCTGCCGCACTTGTTGCCGCGCTGCCCTGAGCAGGCAATCGCGGCTTGTGCCACGAATGCCTGCTTAGGAGTCTTTGAGCACTCATTATTTTTCGCGTTGCGACGGCGAGCCGTCCCGCGACATGATGGTTAGCTGGACGCTGGCCTGAGGGTTCAGACGCCTGGCCGTTTGGCCCCGACGCGGCCGTTGGCAAGCCGGCGGCGGGCTTGACCGGCAGCGTGCCGGGCCAGGGCGGCGAGGCCCCGCGGGTGCAGCGGGTTGGCGAGCATGACGCCGATGCGCTGCCCGCGCGTTGCCGCCCATTGACGTTTATAGGGGTCGTCGCCGCGCCCGAAATCGAGCGTATGGGCCTGCTCCGTCTCAAGCAGGCCGCGGATCATGTGCGCCGTCAGCAGCGTCCCCGGCGAGAGCGCCTTGCAAGCGTCGTCGTGCGCCAGCTTCAGCACCGTCGCGTGACCATCCAGGACGGTCCAGTACTGCGCCGCGACCGGGACGTCTCCTTGCCACATCAATCCCAGGCGCAGCGCGCCGGCCGCCGCCATCCGGCTCACCAGCGCGGCGTTGAAATGCGGGAACGGCTCCGGCGCCTTCCAGCTCCGCCCATACACCGCCTCATAGCCGCCCAGCGCCTCGGACGCCTCGGCAGCGCCTCGGGCGACCGTGAACCGCACCGAGCCGTCCCGTTCCGCCAAGCGCGATCTCCGCCGCAGCGTCTCCCGCAGCGCCCCGGGCCGGGCCGCGAGGTAGGCGGACCAGGTCAGCCCGGCCACGCGCTCGTGCCAGTTGCCGAAATGGTCGAACCGCGCCGCGGCCAGCCCGGCTTGCCGGAAGCCGGACAGCAGCCGGGGCAGCGCCGGCCAGGCCGGGTCCATCGCCTCCAGCACCGTCAGGGCATGGCGGCGCAGGCGCCTCCCCCAGGCGCGTCCGAATGCGCCAGCGTCGCACCCATCGGCCAGCAGCGGCTGGAACAGCACGGTATAGGGCGAGGTCAAGCTGCCCGTCTCCTGCCCCGGACCAAGCCGCAACGGCAGCAGCCCCAACCGCCCGTCGCGGTCGCGCGCTGTCAGGTAACAGGCCCTGGCGCCCGCGGGCAGGGCCGCGGCCTCGCTCGCCTCGAACCAGGCGCGCCGGCTCTGCGCGTTGGCCTGCGCCTCGAACAGCGCATCCCATTCCGCCCCCAGCGCGCGGCAATGCCCGGCCGTGCCGCATTCGATCATCCCCGCAACGAATAGGCAGCCAGGCCCACCCACTCGTGCACCGCGTAGTAGCACCGCAGCCACGCCGACGCGCGCGGGAACACGTCGTAAATGCGCCAACGGGGCCAGGGCTCGGTCCGCACCGCCACGGGCACCGGATCAAGCCCGGCCCGGCGGAACGCCAGCAATGACCGGCGCATGTGCCAGGCGTGGGTCACCAGATACACCCGGCTGATCCCCGCCTCGCGCAGCATGGGCGCGCTCAATCGCGCGTTCTCCCACGTCGTGCGCGACTTCGACTCCACCCATTTGACCGGCACGCGGAAGTCGTCCGGCAGGCTGTGCGACATCAAGATTCCGACCGGGGGCGGCGCCGTCACCACGCCGCCCGTGACCAGGATCGGCAAGCCGGTGCGCCGGTAAAGCTCGGCCCCGGCCCGCTCCCGCTCCAAGGTGAGCGCCCCCACCTCGGTGTGCCCCACTTCGCCGGTCCGCTCGACGTCGCCCGACAGGATGACGATGGCCCCCGGCTCCGGCCCGCCCTCCGCGGGCGGAGGCTGCAGCGACAGCAGCGCCAGCGCGGCCACCGGCGGCAACGACATCAGCGCCAGCGGCGCGAGCAGCGCGGCCGCCACGATCCGCCCGAGCCGGCGGCGCAAGACCAGCAATGCGAACAGCGCGAGATAGGCGAAACTGGCCGGCGGGAGCAGCAGTTCGACCAGGAACGTCGTGAACGACAAGGGCGGGCCCATACGAGGTTGACGGACGGGTTTCTGACAGCCTTGCGCCAGGCGGGGAAGCGTCGCGCTGCCGAAATGACGGGCGCCGACAATTCCTGACGAGGCCTGGCCGACAGCCGCGGCCCTGTGCGGCGACCCTGTGCGGCGGCCCTGTACTGCACTGGCGCATTTCGCCATGCCGTCTACAAACGCCGCGATGCGCGTGACGCTCTCTCGTCCCAATCTCGAGGACCCGGTGCTCGATGCGCGCTGGGAGGCTCTGGCCGACGCCTGGAACGCCGGGCCGTTCCGCTCCTGGACCTGGGTCGGCTGCCTCGCGCGCGAGCGCTATCCCGACCCCGTGCTCGCCGAGGCGCATGAGGGCGAGACGCTGGTCGGCATGGCGCTGTTCAACCGCCGCCGCGTCGGCCTCGGCGCCGCGCTCTATCTGCACGAGGCCGGCATGGAGGCGCAGGACGCCGTGTTCATCGAGCACAACGGGATGCTGAGCCTGCCGGCGAAATCGCGCGCCGTGCTCGCCGCCACGCTGCGCGAGGCCTCGCGGCTCGCCGGCCGCGTCGTGCTCTCGGGCGTGGACGACGCGGGGCTGGCCGGCGCGCAGGCGGCGGGCGGCATCATCGGGCCGTTGCGAACCCGCATCGCGCCCTTCGCCCGGTTCGATCGGGACCAGGGCTTCAGCCGCAACACCCGCGCCCAGCTCGGGCGGTCCGACCGCTCCTACGCCGCCTCCGGCCCGGTCATCGTCGAACGCGCCGCCATGGTTGCGGACGCGCTGGCCTGGCTCGAACGCCTGCTCGCCCTGCACGTCATGACCTGGTCGGCGCGGGGGGTGGCGAGCGGCTTCGCGTCCGAGCCGGTGCAGCGCTTCCACCAGGCGCTGATCCGGCGCGGCGTGCCGGAGGGCACGGTCGACCTGCTGCGCGTCCGCGCCGGCGCGCGCGAGATCGGCTACCTGCTCAACCTGCGCGGCGCGGGCCGGGTCATGGCCTATCAGAGCGGCTTCGACTACGCCGGCGCCAGCCCGCAGGAGAAGCCCGGCCTCACCTGCCACGCCGCCGCCATGCGCCAGGCCCAGCTCGCCGGCGCGACGGAATATGATTTCCTGGCCGGGGACTCCCGCTACAAGCGCAGCCTGGCCAACGACGCCCGCCCGCTGCACTGGCTCACCTGGCAACGCCGCCTCTCCTGGCCCGGCGCCACGGCGCTGGCCAGGCGGGCAGTCGGCCGCTGATCTGCCCAAAACCGCGCCAGAAACCGCGGCCGTCCAACGTCCCGTCAGCCCCGCCGCATCGCCAGCCCCGAACGACAAGTCCTGGCACAAATGTTGCGTTGCCGGGCGGGAGCCGCACGGACGGCGCAACACCGGGGAGACCAGCACACATGATTTCCAGGCGGACCTGGCTGCGCGGCACAGCCCTCGCGACACTCGCCCTCGCCACGTCGGGCGCGGCGTTGCCGGCCCTCGCCCAATCCAGCGGCCCGGTCAAGATCGGCATCCTGCACAGCCTGTCCGGCACGATGGCCATCAGCGAGACCACGCTGAAAGACGTCATGCTCATGCTGATCGACGAGCAGAACAAGCAGGGCGGCGTCATGGGCCGCAAGCTCGAGCCCGTCGTCGTCGACCCAGCCAGCAACTGGCCGCTGTTCGCGGAGAAAGCCCGCCAGCTCATCTCGATCGACAAGGTCGCCGCCGTGTTCGGCTGCTGGACCTCGGTCAGCCGCAAATCCGTGCTGCCGGTGTTCGAGGAGCTGGACAACCTCCTGTTCTACCCGGTGCAATACGAGGGCGAGGAGAGCAGCAAGAACATCATCTACACCGGCGCCGCCCCCAACCAGCAGGCGATCCCGGCCGTGAACTACCTGATGGACGAGGAGAAGGTGGAGCGCTGGGTGCTGGCCGGCACCGACTACGTCTATCCCCGCACCACCAACAAGATCCTGGAAGCCTACCTCAAGACGAAGGGGGTGACGCAGGGCGACATCATGATCAACTACACCCCGTTCGGGCAGAGCGATTGGCAGACCATCGTCGCCGACATCAAGAAATTCGGCAGCGCCGGCAAGAAGACCGCGGTGGTCAGCACCATCAACGGCGACGCCAACGTGCCGTTCTACAAGGAGCTGGGCAACCAGGGCATCAAGGCGACCGACATTCCCGTCATCGCCTTCAGCGTCGGCGAGGAGGAGCTGGCCGGGATCGACACCAAGCCGCTGGTGGGCAACCTGGCCGCCTGGAACTACTTCATGAGCGTCGATACGCCGGAGAACAAGGCGTTCATCAAGCGGTGGCAGGCGTTCACCAAGAACGCGAAGCGCGTCACGAACGACCCGATGGAGGCGCACTACATCGGGTTCCGCATGTGGGTGCGCGCAGTCGAGAAGGCGCAGAGCTTCGAGCCGGCGAAGGTGATCCCGGCGCTGATCGGCGTCACCGCGCCGAACCTCTCGGGTGGCGTGTCGGCGCTGATGCCGAACCACCACGTCACGAAGCCGGTGCTGATCGGCGAGATCCAGGACGACGGGCAGTTCAGCATCGTGTCGCAGACGCCGGGGCTGATCGTGGCCGACGAGTGGTCGCCTTACCTGCCGGGCTCGCGCGACCTGATCGCCGATTGGCGTCCGCCGATGTCGTGCGGCAACTTCAACGTGAAAACCGGCAAGTGCGGCGGCGCCAGCCCGTAACGGCGGCATGAACCGGCGACCCGACCGGCGGAGGCCGTCATCGCGGACCGTCGCTCGCGATGACCGTCTCTGCTTGCCGCCAAATTACCCGCCCGCGTGGCGACGTGGATACGCTGCCCGCTCGTCGCGCGTCGCGCGATGCGGCTGATCCTCACGCTGCTGCTGCTGCTCGCCGGCCCCGCTTGGGCCGATCTCCCGGGCGCCGCCCAATTCGGCCGCAGCTTCGATGGCACCCGCGAGGCCGTCGAAGCCCTGGCCGCCTCCGGCAGCCCGCGCGCCGCCCCGGTGCTGCAAGCCCTGAAAGCCGGGGACCTCTACACGCGCGCGGGCGGCGGCCCGGTGATCAAGACCGGCGCCGGCGCGGTGCTCGACGCCGAGACCGGCGAGGCCATCGCGGGCGCCGCCGGGCTGAAGCCGGTGCGGCTCAACAACGGCGTCCGCCGCGCGCTCGATGCCGCCCTCGGCGCCCTGCAGCTGTTCGCCCCCGACCCCTCCACCCGCGCCGCCGCCGCCCAGGCCGTGTTCAAATCCCGCGACGCCGCCGCCCTCCCGGCCCTGAACCGCGCCATCGCCGCCGAGACAGACCCGGGCGTCGCCGAGACCATGCGCCAGGCCCGCGCCGCCGCCATGCTCGGCAATCCGAAGGCGAGCGAGCCTGACCGCCTCTCCGCCATCGCGACCTTGCGCGACCGCGGCGACCTTGACAGCCGCTCGATGCTCGCCTCGCTGCCCGGCAACCAGTCTCCCGAAGTCGCCGCGGCGGCCAAGGCGGGCGTGGCCGGGATCGACCGCACGCTGCAACTGTGGAACTTGGCGCAGGGCGCGTTCTACGGCGCGAGCCTCGGCTCGGTGCTGCTGCTGGCCGCGACCGGGCTTGCCATCACCTTCGGCGTCATGGGGGTGATCAACATGGCGCACGGCGAGATGGTGATGCTCGGCGCCTACACGACGTTCGTGGTGCAGGAAGCGATCCGCGCCCACGCGCCCGGCCTGTTCGGGGCCAGCCTGTTCATCAGCATCCCGCTCGCCTTCATCGTCTCGGGCGGCATCGGCGTCGCCATCGAGCGCTGCATGATCCGCTTCCTGTACGGGCGTCCGCTTGAGACCCTGCTTGCCACCTTCGGCCTCTCGCTCGTGCTGCAACAGGCGGTGCGCAGCGTGTTCGGCCCGAGCAACCGGGACGTCGGCGCCCCGGATTGGATGCGCGGGTTCGGGCAGATCGGGCAGTTGACGCTGACCTACAACCGGGTCGCGATCATCGTGTTTTCCGTGCTCGTGCTGGCGGCACTGATGGCCGTGCTGCGCTTCACCGCGCTCGGGTTGCGGATGCGCGCGGTGACGCAGAACCGGCGCATGGCCGCGGCGATGGGCATCCGCACGCCCTGGATCGACGCGCTCACCTTCGGCCTCGGCTCCGGGGTGGCCGGAATGGCGGGCGTGGCGCTGAGCCAGATCGACAACGTGAGCCCCAACCTCGGCCAGGGCTATATCATCGACAGCTTCCTCGTCGTGGTGTTCGGCGGCGTCGGCAATCTGTGGGGCACGGCGCTCGCGGCGCTGACGCTGGGGGTGCTGAACAAGTTCCTGGAGCCGGTCGCGGGCGCGGTGCTGGGCAAGGTCGTCGTGCTGGTGCTGGTGATCCTGTTCATCCAGCGCCGGCCGCGCGGCATGTTCCCGCTCAAGGGCCGGGCGGTGGAGACATGAGGCTGGCCGTTCCCGTCACGCTGGTCCTGGTGCTTGGCGGCGCGCTGCTGCTGGCCGCCCTCAACTTGGCCGCGCCGGAGACGAGCGCCGTGCACGTGCCGATCTTCGTCATCTCGCTGGTCGGCAAATATCTCTGCTTCGCCATCCTGGCGCTGGCGGTTGACCTGGTTTGGGGCTTCGCCGGCATCCTCAGCCTCGGCCATGCCGCGTTCTTCGCGCTCGGCGGCTACGCGATGGGCATGTACTTGATGCGGCAGATCGGCGCGCGCGGGCAATACGCCAACCCGGTGCTGCCCGATTTCATGGTGTTCCTCAACTGGCACGAGCTGCCCTGGTTCTGGCAGGGCTTCAACTGGTTCCCGTATGCCATGCTGATGGCGCTGCTGGTCCCTGGCTTGCTGGCCGCGGTGTTCGGCTGGCTCGCGTTCCGCAGCCGGGTCACGGGCGTGTATCTCTCGATCATCACCCAGGCGCTGACCTACGCGCTGCTGCTCGCCTTCTTTCGCAACGACATGGGGTTCGGCGGCAACAACGGGCTGACCGACTTCAAGGAGCTGTTGGGCGCGCCGCTCTCCGCCGCCTCCACCCGTTGCGGCTTGCTGGTCGTGAGCGCGGCCTTTCTCTGCGCGCTTTACCTGCTGGCGCAGTGGCTCACCCGGTCCCGCTTCGGCAAGGTGCTGGTCGCGGTGCGGGACGCCGAGAGCCGCACCCGCTTCCTCGGCTACCGCCCGGAGACCTACAAGCTCGTCGTTTGGACGCTTTCCGCGGTGATGGCCGCGGTTGGCGGGGCGCTTTACGTGCCGCAGGTCGGCATCATCAACCCGAGCGAGTTCTCGCCGCAGAACTCGATCGAGGCCGTCGTGTGGGTCGCGGTCGGCGGGCGCGGCACGTTGCACGGCGCGATCCTCGGCGCCGTCCTGGTCAACTTCGCCAAGACCATCTTCACCGGCGCACTGCCGGAACTCTGGCTGTTCGCGCTGGGCGCCCTGTTCATCGCCGTCACCCTGTTCCTTCCCCGCGGCCTGATCGGCCTCGCGCGTGCCCCGAGGCCGGCCGAGCCGCCGGTGGCGGACTTGAGCGAAACCACCGGCGCCCCGGACCAAGGCCGGGCCAAGGCGTGAGCATCGGCCCGGTCTCCGACACGCTGCTCTATCTCGACGGCGTCAGCGTCAGCTTCGACGGGTTCAAGGCGTTGAACAACCTGTCCCTTGTGCTCCAGCCCGGCGAGATGCGCGCCGTTATCGGCCCCAACGGCGCGGGCAAGACCACGATGATGGACGTCATCACCGGCAAGACCCGGCCCGACGCCGGGCAAGTGGTGTTCGCCGCCGACACCGATCTCACCCGGCTCGACGAGCCGCGCATCGCCAGCCTCGGCATCGGGCGCAAGTTCCAGAAGCCGACGGTGTTCGAGCCTCACAGTGTCTGGGACAACCTGCTGCTGTCGCTGTCCGGGGACCGGCGGCCCTGGTTCGCGTTGGGCGCGCGGCAGACCGCGGCCGAATGCGCCCGGATCGAAGCCATCCTGACCACCATCCGGCTGACCGGTCATCGCCGCCGTCTTGCCGGGGACCTCAGCCACGGGCAGAAGCAATGGCTCGAGATCGGCATGCTGCTGGCGCAAGACCCCCGCCTGCTGCTGGTGGACGAGCCGGTGGCCGGCATGACCGACGCGGAGACGGAGCAGACCGCGGCCCTGCTGCGCGAGATCAACCAGACCCGCAGCGTCGTCGTCGTCGAGCACGACATGGCGTTCGTCCGCGCCCTCGGCGTCAAGGTCACGGTGCTGCACGAGGGCAGCGTGCTCAGCGAAGGCAGCATCGACCACGTGAGCCAGGACCCGAAGGTGGTCGAGGTGTATCTTGGCCGCTGACGGCGCGCTGCAGGTCCAGGGCGTCGACCTGCACTACGGCGCCGCGATCGCGCTGCGCCGCGTCTCGATCCAAGCCCGGCCCGGCCGCGTCACCTGCATCCTGGGCCGCAACGGCGTCGGCAAGACCAGCCTGCTCCGCGCCGTCACCGGGGCCCACCCCATCACGAGCGGCAGGATCGTTTGGGACGGCGCCGACGTCACCCGTCTGCCGATCGACGCCCGCGCCCGCCGCGGCATCGCCTGGGTCCCGCAGGGCCGCGACATCTTCCCGCTGCTGACGGTGCGCGAGAACCTGGAGACCGGCTTCGCGGTGCTGCCCAGGGGGGCGCGGCGGGTCGACGACGAGATCTTCGAGCTGTTCCCGATCCTGAGGACGATGCTGCGCCGCCGGGGCGGGGATTTGTCCGGCGGGCAGCAGCAGCAACTGGCCATCGCCCGCGCCCTGGTGACGAAGCCCCGGCTGCTGGCGCTGGACGAGCCGACCGAGGGCATACAGCCGAGCATCATCAAGGACATCGGCCGGGTCATCGCGCTGCTGCGGAGCCGGGGGGAGATGGCGATCCTGCTGGTGGAGCAATACTACGACTTCGCCCGGGAGCTGGCGGATTGGCTCTGCGTCATGGACCGGGGGGACGTGGTGCTGGAGGGGGCGCCGGGGGGGTTGGATGAGGGGGAGGTGAGGCGGCGGTTGTCGGTGTAAGCCCGAGCCTATTCAGGCTTTGTCCGTTGCCGCCCTCCACTTCGCTGACCCGGTTGGCGCCGCTCGCCCCTGCAACAAGCCATCCGTGTTTAAGTCCTCGTCCAGGTCTGGCCAGTGAATGCCGTAGCCGGCCCCGGCAAGCTCCCAATTGGCCCGTTGCTT
Source organism: Acetobacteraceae bacterium (assembly GCA_965217935.1). Lineage (GTDB taxonomy): Bacteria > Pseudomonadota > Alphaproteobacteria > Acetobacterales > Acetobacteraceae > JBBROS01. Next base: position 4,440,754 of record OZ244581.1, read on the forward strand.
CGGCGACGCGTCCGCGAGCCGCGGATACCAGGCAAGCGGAACAGTAATCGTCCGTCCATCCATCAATGCGACTGACAGCTCGTTGTCAGTGCTGGACACGTCTCGCACTCTTGTATCTGCGGCTTCAATTTTTGCCGAAGAAGACATGCCAGGCCTCCAAAAGTCTCGGTTCGTGGGTTCGAACCATCCATAGCAGATTGGTTAGTTCGCGTGGAGCAAACCCGACGCTGCTGGCGAGTCTGACCGGATTGAGTCAAACTTTGGCCGTAGCGCCCCCATGATCCAAGTGGACGTGCGGCGGCTCGCCTGGTTCATGACTCCAGAACTAGATCCGGAATCCGTCGACGCGAAGAATGGTCGGCATTGACGCTAATTTGAGGTCACTCACCCATCTCTGTCCAGAGGACAGTATTCCGTTGTCGCTTCAGGTCTTCGATTGGCATCTTAATAAGATTGAAATTGAGATTGCACATTGACACCTGCCAACCTCTGTAAAATCGTTAGCAATGCACCTTTGGGGTATGTTTAACAATTAAATCTTCTTTGAAGTATCGCTCTAACAATGCTTAAGTGGAGCCGATTAGAAGTGGCGCTGTGTGCCCGCTCAACCCCGCCGCTCGCCGGAACTGCCCCACAGTCAACCCAATGCCCAGCCGACGCTCAGACCAGCCGCTCGATCCAGGACGGCCCCGTTTTTTCCTGCGCCAGCCGCGTCAAGTCCGCCGCAACCCCGCCGATGTCGGCCGCCGAGGTTGCCAGCGAAGGCACGAGCAGCCGCGCTGCCCCGGTCCGGTCGAACACGAACAGCGCCGAGCTATGCGTCACAGTCTCCTCCCCGCCGGGCGCCGCCTCCACCGAATAGGCGACCCGGTAGCGCCGGGCAAAGCGGGCAAGCTGGTCGGCGCTCCCGCTCAAGCCGGTGAACTGCGGCCCGAACAGGCTCACGTACTGGCCGAGCGAGGCCAGCGTGTCCCGCTTCGGATCGATGGTGACGAACAGCACCCGCACCGGCTTCGCCGCGTCGCCCATCATTGCGAACACGCTGTTCAGGTTCTGCAGCGTCAACGGGCAAACGTCCGGGCAGAACGTATAGCCGAAATACGCCATGACGATCTCGCCGCGGTAGTCCGCCGCCGTGACCGTCTTGCCGTCCGGCGCGCGCTGCAGGGCGAACTTCAGGTCGGGCGACGTGCCGGTGATGTCGACGCCGTTCCACGCCTTCGCGTCGTCGCACCCCGCGAGCGATCCGGCGGCGCCCAGCGCGGCCAGGCGCAGCAAACCACGCCGCGGGATCGCTCCTTTAGCGGTCAAGCGGGCCGACCACGGCGAACTGCGCCGTCTCGCTGCCGCCGTCGGCGAAGCGCAGCGTCACCGGCGCCGTGCCGCCGGGCTTGAGGCTCTGGGCCGGCTGCATGCACATCAGGTGATAGCCGCCCGGCTTGAACGCCACCGAACCCTGCGCCGGCACGGCAACCTGCTTGACGGCCTCCATCCGCGCGGTCCCGCCAGCGTTGAGCGTCCGGTGCAGGGTCAAGGACCCGCAGCCGGGGGTGCTGGCGCCTGTCAGCATCAGCGGCGCCGCACCGTGGTTGTCCAGCTCGAAATAGCCGGCGGCCGGGCGGGAAAACATCACCACGCTGATCCTGCCGTTCCGCACCTCGACGTCGGAGACCGGCTTCAGCCCGGGCGAGGGCGTCGCCTCCGGCGCCGCGGCCATCAGCGAAAGCGATGCCAGCGCGACGCTAACGGCCCGTCCAGTCACTCGAAGAAACACGCCTGCCTCCAACAATGATTTCGGTCTCGCTGCGGTCCTCATGCCGACGCATGTTGTTCATGATCAGCAGGAACGCGATCGCCCCCATCATCCCTTGCGGGATCCACACCACGAGGCCGCCGATATGCTGGTCCAGCAGCGCCGGGATCGACGGGAACAGCCGTCCGCAAAGGTCGTAGAACTCATACAGCACATTCTGGGTGAAGGTCAGGTTCGCGCCGATGACGATCTGCGGGAACTCGACCAGGATCACGAGCGCGAGCCGGGTCGCGTAGGAGACGCCGGCCTCGTCCCGCGGCCGGGGGTCCAGCACCAGGAACCAGAACAGCAGCCCGTCGCCCACCATCGTCCAGTTCATGACCTCGTACAGCGGCGGCGACAGCATGGCCCGGAAATGCACGTCCGGCTGCAGCCACAGCGCCACCAGCCCGGCGAACAGCACCCCCGCGATCACCGGCTGCCGCGCCCAGTCCAGCAGCCAGTGGATCCACCGCGCCCGGAAGCCCCGCGCCGCCCAAGCCGGCATTCCACGGCGGATCATGGCCCCCGGCCAGGACAAGGCCAGCAGGAACGGCGCGACATGGTGCATCGCCGAGTGCTGCACCCGGTTGAGGAAGAACATGTGCTGCGCCAGGTAGACGAAGTGCGACAGCAGGGCCGTGTAGATCAGCGCCATGCCCAGCCCGAACGCCACGATGCGCGGGATGCTTGGCCACTCCGCCCTGGGCGCGCGCGCGAGCCCGGTCACGTACCAGAGCGTCGTGAGCGCAACGCCGAGATAGGAGACCCAGGAGAACTCGTAAGGCCCCCAGCCGGGCATCTGCGCCGGGAAATAGGCCGTGGTCCAGGACAGCAGGCCGCCCGCCAGCACCACGGCACCGATCCCGGTCAACCCGAGGGAGTCGTCCGTCCCGAACCGGCCCGAAGCCTGCGCTGCGCTTGACATGCCGGGAGATAAGGTCGGTGAATGCTGCAAGGCAAGTGGCCTTGAGGGCGCCGCCTGCAATCGGCGCGCAAGCACGGCGACGAAGCTGTCCTACTCAACGAAGGCTCAAGGCTTGTTCGGCACTGCGGATCGCAACCATGCTGTTCGAACAAGCCTCAAGCGCAGGAGACCCGGCAATGGATGAAGACCGTTTCAATATGGCCCTTCGCAAATTCCTCAAAGAGGTGGGCGTAACGTCGCAACGCGAGATCGAGCGCGTCGTCCGCGAGAGCGGCGCGGAGAAAACCAGCCTTCGGCTGCGGGTCGAGCTGACCTCTCCGGACGCGCCGGACCTCAAGCACGTGGTCGAGCACACGATCGCCCTCGCCTGAACGCCGTCGCTCTTCCCGCCGCGCATCAGCGGGCCCGCGGCGCCCTGCACCTCTGCTTCAAGCGCCGCGGCCCGGCCACCGTGCTCGGCGACCTGCGCCAGGAGGGATGCCTCAAGGCACGCTTCCCCCGCGCCGGCCCGCCCGGCTGGTCCGGCGCCGTGCTGCTCAACACCGCGGGCGGCATCGCCGGCGGGGACCGTCTCGACACGCGCGTCGAGGCCGGGCCGGGCACGGAGGCCACCCTCGCCAGCCAGGCGGCGGAACGGGTCTACCGCGCCTTGCCGGGCGCCTCGGCCCAGGTCTGCACCAGCCTGCATGTCGCGGACGGCGCGGCGCTCGAGTGGCTGCCGCAGGAGACCATCCTATTCGACCGCTGCGCCCTGCGCCGCCGGCTTACCGTCCATCTTGCCGAAGGGGCCTGGTTCCTCGGCCTGGAGAGCCTGGTGTTCGGCCGCGCCGCGATGGGCGAGGACGTCCATCACGCCGCGCTGCATGACCGGATCAGCCTGCTCCGGGCCGGGCGGCTCGTGCTGCACGACGCCGTCCGCTTGGAAGGCCCGGTCGCCTCCGCGCTCGGCCGCCCCGCCGTCGCGGGGGGCGCCCGCGCCGTCGCCACCCTGCTCCACGCGGCGCCCGACGCCGGCGCCCACCTCGATGCCCTGCGCGCCGCCCTCATCCCGTTCGAGGCCGGCGCGTCCGCCTTCGACGGCCTGCTGCTGGCGCGCATCGTCGCACCGGACGGCGCGCGGTTGCGTCAAGCTGTCATTACGGGCTTGAACATCCTGCGCCGGGGCCGCACCCTGCCTCGGGTCTGGATGTGCTGAGGACGCGATGAACTTGACGCCGCGGGAGAAGGACAAGCTGCTGATCGCCATGGCCGCCAACGTGGCACGGCGGCGGCTGGAGCGCGGGGTCAAGCTCAACCACCCGGAGGCGGTGGCGCTGATTACCGATTTCGTGGTCGAGGGGGCGCGGGACGGGCGTTCGGTCGCGGATTTGATGCAGGAGGGCGCGCAGGTGATTACCCGCGAGCAGGTGATGGAGGGGATCGCCGAGATGATCCACGACGTGCAGGTGGAGGCGACGTTTCCTGACGGGACCAAGCTCGTCACGGTGCACGAGCCGGTGCGATGATCCCGGGGGAGCTGTTCGTGGCTCCTGGCGACATCGAGCTCAACGCCGGGCAGCCGCGCACGGCGCTGACGGTGGCCAACACGGGCGACCGGCCGATCCAGGTCGGCAGCCACTACCATTTCGCCGAGACCAACCCGGCGCTCGACTTCGACCGGGCGCGGGCGCGGGGGCAGCGCCTCGACATTGCGGCCGGGACTGCGGTGCGGTTCGAGCCGGGGCAGTCGCGGGAGGTGACGCTGGTGCCGTACCGGGGCCGGCGGATCGTGCACGGGTTCCGCGGCGAGGTGAGGGGGGCGCTATGATCGACCGCCGCGCCTACGCCGACATGTATGGCCCCACTACCGGCGACCGGGTGCGGCTGGCCGACACCGACCTGATCGCGGAGGTGGAGCGCGACCTCACCATCTACGGCGAGGAGGTGAAGTTCGGCGGCGGCAAGGTGATCCGCGACGGGATGGGGCAGTCGCAGGCGTCGCAGGCCGAGGGGGCGGTCGATACCGTCATCACCAACGCGCTGATCATCGACCACTCCGGCATCATCAAGGCCGACGTGGCGCTGCTGAACGGGCGCATCCACGCCATCGGCAAGGCGGGCAACCCGGACGTGCAGCCCGGGGTCGATATCGTGATCGGGCCGGGCACGGAGATCATCGCCGGGGAAGGCAAGATCCTGACCGCGGGCGGCATTGACAGCCATATTCATTTCATCTGCCCGCAGCAGGTCGAGGAGGCGCTGGCGTCGGGCATCACGACGCTGGTCGGCGGCGGCACGGGGCCTGCCACCGGCACCGCGGCCACCACCTGCACGCCGGGGCCTTGGCATCTCGGGCGGATGCTGCAGGCGGCGGAGGGATTGCCGGTCAACCTCTCCTTCGCCGGCAAGGGCAATGCGTCGCGCCCGGAGGCGCTGGAGGAGATGATCCGGGCCGGGGCGTCCTGCCTCAAGCTGCACGAGGACTGGGGGACCACGCCGTCGAGCATCCGCACCGCGCTCACCGTCGCCGACCAGTACGACGTGCAGGTGATGATCCATACCGACACGCTGAACGAGAGCGGCTTCGTCGAGAGCACCATTGCCGCGTTCGAGGGCCGGACGATCCACGCCTACCACACCGAGGGCGCGGGGGGCGGGCACGCGCCGGACATCATCAAGATCGCCGGGCTGGCGAACGTGCTGCCGAGCAGCACCAATCCGACGCGGCCCTACACGTCCAACACGCTCGACGAGCACCTGGACATGCTGATGGTGTGCCATCACCTCGACAGCAACATCCCCGAGGACGTCGCCTTCGCCGAGAGCCGGATCAGGCGGGAGACCATCGCCGCCGAGGACATCCTGCACGACATGGGCGCGATCAGCATGATCTCGTCGGACAGCCAGGCGATGGGCCGGGTGGGCGAGGTCATTATCCGCACCTGGCAGACGGCGCACAAGATGAAGCAGCAGCGGGGCCCTTTGCCCGGCGACGGCGCGGCGGATAACGCGCGGATCAAGCGCTATGTCGCCAAGTACACCATCAACCCGGCCATCGCGCAGGGGTTGAGCCACGAGGTGGGCAGCCTGGCGCCGGGCAAGCTGGCGGACCTCGTGCTGTGGTCGCCGGCGTTCTTCGGCGTGAAGCCCGACCTGGTGCTGAAGGGCGGCAGCATCGCGGTGGCGCCGATGGGCGACCCGAACGCCAGCATCCCGACGCCGCAGCCGGCGCACTACCGCCCGATGTTCGCGCAGTTCGGGCGGGCGATGCAGGCGTCGTGCCTGACGTTCGTCAGCCAAGCGGCGCTCGAGGCCGGCATCGGCGCTGCGCTTGGTTTGCAGCGCCCGCTTTCCGCCGTCAGCAACACGCGAGGGGGCATCGGCAAGCGCAGCATGGCGCTGAACGACGCCACGCCGGTGATCGAGGTCGATGCCGAGACCTACGAGGTGCGCGCCGACGGGGTGTTGCTCACCTGCGAACCGGCAGCAATACTGCCGATGGCGCAACGATATTTCCTGTTCTGACGGAGGCTGGCCATGCACGCGATCCTGCTGTTTTCCGCCACCCTGCACATCGCGGCGATCGGCCTGCTCGCCGCCTTCGTGCTGCGATACCGGCAGGAGAGCCAGCACGCCGGTGATCCGACGTTGCCGCAGCTCATGATCGCCGCCGCGACGCTCGCCGCGGCCGTGTTCGTCGTCACCACCTTGCTGATGACGATCGCCCGCGGCTTCGACCTGGCGTTGGTCATCGGCCTCATCGCCGGCGTGCTGTCGGCGGTGGCCTTTTTGCTCGGCCTGGGCGCCTGGCCCGCGATCCCCGCGGATGGGCAGGCGCCGAGCCGGGCCAGCGTGATCGTGCGGCAGGTGTTCGTCGGCACGTTCGCGGCGCTGGAGGTGCTGGCCTTCTGCTTCCTCGCGGCCGGCGTGGGCATGCTCGGGCCTTACGCTTGAGTCGGTTAGGTTCTCAGTGCGAATCTATTTGATCGAGTAGTTTTCAAGGAAACTGACGTGGTCATCGACGATCAAAGAACAATTATTGAACAAGAGAAAGATCGAGCATACGCCATAGTAGCTAAAGATTTTAGCATTGTTGCCACACCGTCTGAAATCCCGAAATTGTATCACTATACAAATGCGCAAGGATTTAAGGGTGTTATTGAGAGTAAGGCGCTTCACCTTAGTGACGTCTTGTTTATGAATGACCGCGATGAGCTTAAACACTCGATCAACATTATGGAAAGGCTTCTAAAGGAAGAAGCGTTCGACGCTGATGAGAGTGACAGAGATCTGGTTTATCGCTACACCAATGCGCTGGTTGAGCGATTTCTTAGCGGATCTGGCCAGATGAAGTTTTTTGTCTCTTCCCTCTCTCAAGATCGGGACAAGCTTTCTCAGTGGCGTGGATACGGTGGCGGACGAAACGGCTATTCGCTTGCTTTTGATTTTTCGAGAAGTTCTCTGCAACGAGATAATCTGACAATGGGACCACCTTTTCATCCAGGTGAAAGGAGAATTTACCTGATAAAAGTTTCATACGATCTCCAAAACAAGCAAATACCTTGCGTCAAATCGCTCCTGCAAAATTCATGCACTTTCTTACGCCGGCTTAGATCACGCGGCATTCAGAATGAAAAACACTTGTTACAACTGCTTGGGGAGCTTGCTGATGATCTCGTGTTAAATTGCTTGCTCAAATTCAAACACTCTGCATATGACACTGAAGCCGAATGGCGTATCGTTGAAGTCTACCGTCGGTCATCAATACCGGGAATGGCCACATATTACGGCCATAGGATTCAATTCAAGGTGTCGAACAATGCCTTGATCCCGTTCGTAGTATTAGAGGCTATCGTTCCCAGCCCAGATCCTAAATACCATCATCATCGAACAGGAGTTAGCGAAATCTTGATCGGACCTCGTGAGGAGATCGATATTTACATTGAGCCAACTCGATTGTTTCTGGAATATCAGAACTGCAAGGTGCCGGTTTCTGTGAGCAGCGTACCGATCCGTTACTGATGATTCATTCATCCGGATCGTCTGCCCATGAAGGCAAGTCGCTCACTTCAAGTTCGGTGATGAGCGGGCTTGGCTGGGTGTATGACAAGGTCGTGGGCCTGCCTGACCCAGCCGCGGGGGAGGGGGCCGGCCTTTGCACCGACGCCGAGATCGACCGCAAGATCCGGTTCTACTGCGCGAGCGCCGGGTCGGCCGGGTTCGTGATGAACCTTGGCGGCGCCATTGCCTTGCCGTTCACGCTGCCCGCCAACCTGCTGAGCGTCGCCGCGTTGCAGCTCCGGCTCGTGACCGACATCGCCGTTTGCCGCGGCTACGACGTGCACAGCCCCGAGGTCCGCGCCGCCGCTATTGCCTGCTTGGCCGGCAACGCGGCGATGGAGGTGTTCAAAGAGGCCGGCATCCAGTTCGGGGTGCGGCTCGGGAGCCGCGTCGTTGGGCAGATCGCGGGCGCTGCGCTCGCGCGGCTCAACCAGGCGGTCGGCACGCGGCTGCTGGCCAAGGCCGGGTCGCAGGGGTTTGCCGGGTTTGCCAAGTTCGTGCCGATCATGGGCGGGGTGATCGGCGGCGGCATCGACGTGCTCAGCACCCGGGCGGCGGGCGAGATTGCGAAACGGCTGTTCACCCGAATCGACGCGGTGACGCCTGGGCCGCCATCTGGGCCGCCACTTGGGCCGCCCCTGGCGCAAATCGCGCCGCCGGACCCGGCGCCCGAGCCGCCCCGGATCGCCGCCGCATGATGCGCGCCTGCACCGTCCTCGGTTCTGGCGCCTGGCCCGGCGATGCGGCCGATACGGTGCTGATCGACTTCGACCGCCGCCACCGCCGCCGCATCCAGCTCACCACCGAGGCCGGCGCCGAGCTGCTGCTCGATCTGCCTCATGCCGTGCGGCTGCGCGACGGCGACGGCCTGCGGCTCGACGACGGGCGCATCGTCCGCGTCCAGGCCCGGCCCGAACCGCTGCTCGACATTCATTCGCATGACCCGGCGGACCTGGTCCGCATCGCCTGGCACCTCGGCAACCGGCATCTGCCGGTCCAGCTTCTGGGCAAGCGGCTGCGCATCCGCGCCGACCACGTCATCGCCGGTATGGTCCGCGCCCTCGGCGGCCATGCCGAGGCGATCGAGGCGCCGTTTGACCCGGAGCCGGGCGCCTACGCCGGCGGGCATCAGCATCACCACGATGACGACTGACGTCTCGCTCGCCAGGCTGCTGACCTGGCTCTCCCCCGCGTTCCCGACCGGCGCCTTCGCCTACAGTCACGGGCTGGAATGGGCGGTCGAGGCCGGCGACGTAAGCGGCGAGGGCGGTTTGCTGCCCTGGTTGCAGGACGTGCTGCGCCACGGGGCCGGGCTGACGGACGCCATCCTGGTCCGCCACGCCTATCTGGCCACGGACGCCGCCGGGCTGGCCCACGTGGCCGAAATCGCCCGGGCGGCGGGCGCGTCATTGGAGCGCCGCGCCGAAACCTTGGCGCAGGGCGACGCCTTCGCGCTCGCCGCCCACGTCTGGGGCGCGCCGCTGCTGCGGGGCCTGGACGGGCCGGTTGCCTACCCCGTTGCGGTCGGGGCGCTCGCCCGCGCCCACGATGTGCCGGAAGACGCCGCCACGGTCGCGCTGCTGCACGCATTCGCGGCCAACCTGGTCGGCGCCGCCGTGCGGCTCATCCCGCTTGGGCAGACCGCCGGCTTGCGCGTCCTGGCCGGGCTGGAAGCGACGCTGCACGAGGTGGCCGGGGCCAGCCGCGGGCTCTCGCTCGACGATCTCGGCGGGGCCGCGTTTCGCGCCGACATCGCGGCCATGCGCCACGAAACCCAGTATACGAGGCTGTTCCGCACATGAGCTTAAGCAACGGACCGCTGCGCGTCGGCATTGGCGGGCCGGTCGGCGCCGGCAAGACGGCGCTGATGGACGCGCTGTGCAAGCGCTTCGCCGCGCGATACGACGTGGCCGCCATCACCAATGACATCTACACCAAGGAGGACGCGGAATTCCTCACCCGGGCCGGCAGCCTGCCGCCCGAGCGCATCCTTGGGATCGAGACCGGCGGCTGCCCCCACACCGCCATCCGGGAGGACGCCAGCATCAACTTGGCGGGCGTGGCCGAGATGCGCCGGCGGTTCCCGGGCCTGGACCTGATCCTGATCGAGAGCGGGGGCGACAACCTGGCTGCGACCTTCAGCCCCGAACTGGCCGACCTCACCATCTACGTCATCGACGTCTCCGCCGGCGACAAGATCCCGCGCAAGGGCGGTCCCGGCATCACCCGCAGCGATTTACTGGTGATCAACAAGACCGACCTCGCGCCCTATGTCGGCGCCAGCCTTGACGTGATGGACCGCGACAGCCGGCGGATGCGGGGCGAGCGCCCGTTCGTGTTCGCGAACGTGCGCGCCGGGGACGGGGTGGCCGACGTGGCAGGGTTCATCGAGCGAGCCGGCGGCCTGATAGGCGCCTGAGCGGACGGTCGTGGCTTATGCCTCGGACGTCTGTTGAGGAGTCTCGGAAGACCCATCATTTTTCGGGACGGCTCGCCGTCGCAAGGCAGACCGGACGCGGCTTTTAACATCAGTTAATTAAATACACGCACGTTCTTGGTACGAATTGTGTAATGACTTGGTGCTCGGCCGTCGCACCGTTCACTTTCGTGCGCGACGAGGCTGACAGCAGCCGATGATTGCTTTACCTCGTTGCTGCACAACATTGGCTCGATCTTTTCTATTTGCCGATTTAGCGCAGAGTTCTGTGCGGAAACAGTTATTGTTGCCGAAAGGCCCTGACTTGATATGCTGCTGAGCAAGAGATCGTTTGGATCAATTCTTGACGCCAACAAGGGCGTCGGCCAGGGCTTCGACACGATGCGGGTCACGCTCTCGATCTCGATCCTGTGCTGGCACAGCTACGCGATCAGCTACGGGCGCGAAGCGGAGATCGTGCCCTGGAGCACCGGATGGGGGACCATCCTGTCGAGCCTGCTCCCCGTCTTCTTCGCCCTCAGCGGCTTTCTCGTCATGGGCAGCGCCAGCCGGGCGCAGTCGCTGCGCACGTTCGTCGTGCTGCGCGGGCTGCGCATCGTCCCCGCGCTCGCGACCGAGATCACGCTGTCCGCCTTGCTGATCGGCACGGCGCTGACAGTCCTGCCGTTGAGCGAGTATTTCTCCGACCACCGGTTCTTCGCCTATTTCGGCAGCCTGTTCGGGCGCATCCGCGTGACGCTTCCCGGCGTGTTCGCGCACAACCCGGCGCCCGATCTCGTCAACATCTCGCTCTGGACGATCGGCCCCGAACTGCTTTGCTACGTCTATCTCGCGGTCATGATCGTCTCGGGCGCGGTGCGCCACCGCTGGATCGTGACCGTATTCGGCTGCGCGTTCGTCGGCGCCGACTTCCTCCGCGACCAGTTCGGCAGCTTCCATCACGAGATCGGCCAGTCCCTGCTGCCGCGGTCGCTGATCGTGAGCTTCATCCTGGGCAACCTGGCTTACCTCTGGCGGCATAAGCTGCCGTACCATTGGCTGCTGTTCCTCGCTTGCCTGGCCGTCGGCCTCGGGACCATTCATCTGGTGCATTGGGAGGACTTGGGCCTGGTCGCGCTGACCTATTGCACGGTGTTCCTCGGCGTCACCCCGATCAAGAAGATCCCCGGCCTGTCCGGCGGCGACTACTCCTACGGCATCTACCTGTATGCCTACGCGATCCAGCAGGCCGTCGCCTATCTCCTGCCGGGTTTGCGGGAGTTCTACTGGAACATCCTGATCTCGCTGCCGATCGTCATCGCGCTGGCCATGTGTTCGTGGCGGTTCGTCGAGGAGCCGACGCTGTCGCTGCGCAAGCGCCTGACCAGCCAGCCCGGCGCCGTCCCGACCCGGCTTTCGGGCCGCAACCTGGCGCTGACCTTCGTCTCCGCGACGGCGCTGCTGACGTATGGCGCCTACCTCGCATCGCTCAGCTCGGTCATCCCGCCGGCTTACGGGCTTGGCAGCAGCCATGCGCCGCTGCTGCTCTGCGCCATCGTCGCGGCGTCGCTGCTGCTGACAGGGATGCGGGCGGTGCTGTCGAAGGCCGAACCGGCCGCGGTCTGCGCGCGCCCGGCGTTGAACCTGGCGTTCAACGAATCTGGCGCCGGGCAATGATCGCTGGCAGACGCATGGCCCACGCATCCGCCCGGGCGCTGCGCCGTAAGATGACCGAGGGCACTGCATCAAACCGTACCGGCGCGGCGCCGGCGACAAGATCGAAGGGTGGCTTTGACATGCTGTTCGGCAAAAGGACGATCGGCTCGGCGCTCGACGACCACAACGGCATCGGTCCGGGCTTCGACTCGATGCGCATCATCCTGGCCATCGTGATCCTCGGTCTGCATAGCATCGCTATCAGCTATGGCCGGGACGCCGAGATCGCCATCTGGGGCAGCCCTTACGGGACGTTCATCTCCGGCCTGCTGCCGATGTTCTTCACCCTCAGCGGCTTCCTCGTCATGGGCAGCGCCAGCCGCAGCCAGTCCTTGCGCAAGTTCATGATCCTGCGCGGCCTGCGCCTGTTTCCCGCGCTCTCGATGGAGATCACCCTCTCCGCCCTGGTCATCGGCGCGACCCTGACCACCCTGCCGCTCAGCGAGTATTTCACCTCGCACCGGTTCTTCGCCTATTTCGGCAGCGTCATCGGGCGCATCCGGGTCGAGCTTCCGGGCGTGTTCGAGCACAACCCGCTGCCAAACCTGGTCAACGTGACGTTGTGGACCATCGGCCCGGAGCTGCTCTGCTACGTGATGATGGCATTGCTGATCATTTCCGGCATCGTGCGCCACCGCCTTGCCATGACGGCCGCCGGGTGCTGCTTCGTGCTGGCGAGCTTCCTGCGCAACCTGCTCGGCAGCGAGCATCACCAGATCGGGCAGCCGCTGTTCCCGCAGGCCTTGCTGGTGTCGTTCGTGCTCGGCCTCATGGCCTATCTCTGGCGCTACCGCATTCCGTATAGCTGGCCGCTGTTCTTCGCCAGCCTCGCGCTTGCCCTGGGCGCCATCCACATCGTCAGGCTGGAGGACATCGGCCTCGCCGCCTTCACGTACTGCGCCGTGTTCCTCGGCATGACAGCGATCCCCAAGGTGCCGATCCTGTCCAGGGGCGACTACTCCTACGGCATCTACCTGTACGGCTACGGCATCCAGCAGGCCGTCGCCTACCTGTTTCCCGCCACCCGGGAGTGGTACTGGAACATCCTGATCGCGCTGCCGGTCACCATCGCCGTCGCCATGCTCTCCTGGCGCTTCGTCGAGGCGCCGACGCTGGCGCTCCGCAAGCGCCTGACCAGCCGGCCGGCGCGGGTGCAGACCCAGCTTTCATGGCGCGACCTGGCGACGACCTTTGGCTGCACGACGCTCATGCTCGCGTATGCCGCCTATCTCGCCGCGACGAACAAGATCATCCCGCCTGTCGAAAGCCTGACCCGCGAGTCTGCTCCCCTCGCGGTCCTGGCGATCGTGGGCGGCGCCGCGCTGTTGACGCTGACGCGCAATGCCCTGTCCAAGTCGGAGCCGCCCGTGGTCCGCTCCCCGCCGGCGATGAACCTCGCGTTCAACCAATCCGGAGCCAGCCAGTAAGCAGCGCGCCGCGCCGGAACCGTTCAGGCAAGCCGACGTTGCCGACAGACCCGACCCACGAGGAATTTGCGAATGAAGGCGCTCTGCTGGCATGGCAAGAACGATATCCGCTGCGACACGGTCCCCGACCCGACGATCCAGCATCCGCGCGACGCCATTATCAAGGTGACCTCCTGCGCCATCTGCGGCTCCGACCTGCACCTGTTCAACGGCTTCATGCCCGGCATGCAGAGCGGCGACATCCTGGGCCACGAGACGATGGGCGAAGTGGTCGAGACCGGGTCCGAGGTCTCGAACCTGAAGGCGGGCGACCGCGTGGTCGTGCCGTTCACCATCGCTTGCGGCGAGTGCTTCTTCTGCCAAAAGGGCCTGTATTCCGGCTGCGAGCGCACCAACCCGGAGCCGAGCCGGTCCAAGGCGGAACTGCTGTGGGGGCATACGCCGGCCGGGCTGTTCGGCTACACCCACCTGCTCGGCGGATATTCGGGCGGCCAGGCCGAGTATCTGCGCGTCCCCTACGCCGACGTGGGACCGATCAAGGTTCCGAGCCACCTGAGCGACGAGCAGGTGCTGTTCCTGTCCGACATCTTCCCGACCGGCTACATGGGCGCCGAGCAATGCAACATCCATCCCGGCGACACCATCGCGGTCTGGGGCTGCGGCCCTGTTGGCCAGTTCGCCATCCGCTCCGCGTTCCTGCTGGGCGCAGAGCGGGTAATCGCGATCGATTCCGTGCCGGAACGGCTGGCGCTGGCCCGGGTCGCTGGCGCCGACACGGTCGACTTCGAGCTTGAGGACGTGCACGAGCGGATCAACCAGATGACGCACCGGCGCGGCGCCGACGCCTGCGTCGATGCCGTGGGCACCGAGGCCGAGCCGTCCGCCAGCATCGATTCCGTGCTCGACCGCGCCAAGCAGGCGGCCTGGATCGGCACCGACCGTCCGCACGTGCTGCGCCAGGCCATCATGAACTGCCGCAACGGCGGCACGGTCTCCATCGTCGGCGTCTACGGCGGGCTGCTCGACAAGGTGCCGATGGGCAGCGCCATCAACCGGGGCCTCACGTTCAAGATGGCGCAGACGCCGGTGCAGAAATACCTCGGTCCGCTGATGCAGCGGATCGAGAAGGGCGAGATTGACCCGTCCTTCTGCATCACCCATTCCGGCAAGCTGGAGGACGGCCCCGACCTGTATCAAGCCTTCCGCGACAAGCAGGACGGGTGCATCAAGGTGGTGCTCAAGCCATGAACCAGGATTTGCAGTTGACCAAGGCGCTTGGCATGGCGGGCGTCGTCGTCGGGCTGGTGCAGTTCTTTGCCGGACGCCGGGTCAGGCGGACGTTCGGGTTGCCGATCCCGACCGCGCTGGTGGCCGCCGCCGGGTCGGCCCGGCTGGCATCGGGGCTGGTGGTGCTGGCGCACCCGGACGAGCCTGGGCCCATCAGCCTGCGCGTGGCCGGCAACGCGCTCGACCTGCTGGCGCTCGGCGGCGCGCTTGCCTTGGGCAACCGGCGCACCCGGCCGGCCGCCTTGGCGGCGACGGTGGTCAGCATCGGCATGACGGCGCTGGACGTGACCGCGGCGGTGGCGATGCGCAACCGGCAGTCGCGCGTTGCCGAGACGGCGCAGCGGACGCGGGTAAAGCCGACGCTGGACTCGCCGCAGATGGGGTAGCGCCGCGACGGGTTCGGAGGGCGCGGCATGAAGCGAGGCGGCAGCCTTGCCTGATGCGCCGTTCTGGTCAATGGGCTAAGGCGATTTTTGCTCTTGGATTGCTGGTGGTGCGGATCTGACGCAAGAGATCCGTCAGCTTCGCGCCATTCGCCTGATCTGGTTGGCCAAATTGCCCTGACGATCGAGGGTCGAGCGTTAAGTTTGGACCATTAGACCCCTCCCAATCGTCCGCTCACGGCGCCACTTTCCGCCGATGCCCATTTCGCCCGGCTTCAAACCTTCGGCAGCCCATGCCGGCCTCGGACCGGCGTTCTACGATCCGGTCGAGGCCGCCCGGTTCCCGTCCCACCGCCTGCGCCACCGGGACCAGCGCTGGGCCGCCCGCATCGGGCTCGGCGCCCTGACCGACGCCGAATGGATCGACCATCTCGGCCGCTTCCAGCCTTTGCCCGGCAGCCTGCCGCAGCCGCTCGCGCTGCGCTACCACGGCCATCAGTTCCGCCAATACAATCCCGATCTCGGCGACGGGCGCGGGTTTCTGTATGCGCAGATGTTCGACCTGAACGACGGGCGCCTGCTCGACCTCGGCACCAAGGGCAGCGGGCAGACACCCTGGTCCCGGTCCGGCGACGGGCGCCTGACGCTCAAGGGCGGCGTCCGCGAGGTCCTGGCCACGACGATGCTGGAGGCGCTCGGCGTCTATACCAGCAAGTCGCTCAGCCTGATCGAGACCGGCGAGGACCTGGCGCGCCACGACGAGCCTTCGCCCACCCGCTCCGCGGTGCTCGTCCGGCTCAGCCACTCGCACATCCGCATCGGCAGCTTCCAGCGCTTCGCGGCCCGAGGCGAGCCTGAGAACGTGCTGCGGCTGCTGGACCACGCCATCCATACCCACATGCCCCACCTCTGGAATGAGGGCCCGGCGGCCCGCGCGAGCGGCTTCCTGTCCGAAGTGGCACGGAACTGCGCCCAGCTTGCCGCGCAGTGGATGGTCGCGGGTTTCGTTCACGGCGTGCTCAACACCGACAACATCAACATCACCGGCGAGAGCTTCGATTACGGTCCCTGGCGCTTCCTGCCCGCCTACGACCCGGATTTCACCGCGGCCTATTTCGATCATAGCGGGCTTTACGCCTATGGCCGCCAGCCTGACACCGTGCTGTGGAACCTGACCCGGCTGGCCGAATGCCTGCTCCCGCATGCCGGCAAAGAGGCGCTGCAATCCGCGCTCGAGACGTTTCCGCCGGCTTTCCACGCGGCGCTGGACGCCGGCATCATCCGCCGCCTCGGCTTGGCGCCGGGCGGCGCCGAGCAGGATCGCGCCCTGGCGCAGGCGTGGTGGCGATGGCTCGATGCCTCGCGCGCGCCGTTCGAGCAGGCGTTCTTCGACGTCTATGCCGGGCGGCCGCCGAGGACGGAGGCGTTCGCCCCGGTGCAGGACTTGCTGGACGCCTACGCAAGGGCGCCGGGCGTGACCCTCGACCACCCCTATTTCCAGGGCGCCGAGGCTTGCACGATGCTGATCGACGAGGTGGAGGCGCTGTGGGCGCCGATCGCCGGGCGGGACGATTGGGGGCCGTTTTACGCCAAGCTCGACGCGATCGAGGCGATGCGGCAGGCGTATGCCGGCGCTAGATCATGAATTCCGGGTCGACCGGGAGCTGCATCGCCGTCACCAGGTGATTGGTTTGCGCCGCCAGGCCGATGACCGCCATGAGCTCGCCGTGCTGCGCGTCCGTCATGCCCTTGGCCCGCGCCGCGGCGGTGTGGGAATGCACGCAGTAGCTGCATGCGTTGGCCGTTGAAACTGCAATGTAGATCATCTCCTTGATCAGCGGGTCGAGCGCGCCTTCGGCCGCCATCACGCGCTTGACGCCGTCCCACGTGCGTCGCAGCAAGGCCGGGTCGTTGGCCAGGCCGCGCCAGATGTTATTGATGAAATCGGAGTTTCGCGTGGCGCGGATGTCGGCAAAGACTGCGCTGACGGCCGGGTTGGCGGCGGCGTCCTCGTCGGTCCATAGGCGCACGGTGCTCATGATCGGTTCTCCTACGCAGGCATCCGTGGCTTATGCCACGATTGCCTGCTTAGGCGCCTTTGAGGACGCACCATTTTTCGCCTCGTGGCGGCAAGCCGTCCCGCGGAACGATGCTTAGACTCGTATCGCCCTGATTGTGTCAGGGCGATACGGGTCCCGCTTTTCCTGGTCTGGCAATTGACGCCCTGGCTGTTTCCAGTCAGGGCGATTGCAGAGAGTTGCTTGTCGATGCGCTGCGATCCTGACACAAGCCGGGCAGGGAGGAAGCCCCATGCCGGACGGAGTTGACGCCGCGCTCGCCCTGATCTGGAGCGCGCTCGGCGGAGCGGAGGACTGGCGGCGGCGCCTGCGGTTGACGGGACAGGGCGGGCTGCCGTCGGCGTTCGCCGTCACCGACCTGGCAGCCGCGTCGGTTGCTGCCGCGGGCCTTGCTGTCGCGGAGCTGGCCGCGGCCCGGCACGGCGGCGCCATCGAGGCGGCCGTGGACCGCCGCCTGGCCTCGATGTGGTTCGCCGCGTCCATTCGCCCGGACGGCTGGGCCATGCCCGCGCTTCGGAACGCGGTCACCGGGGATTATCCCACGTCGGATGGCTGGATCAGGCTGCATGCCAACGCGCCGCATCATCGTCGGGCCGCCCTCGCGGCGCTCGGTGCGCCGGAGGAGCGGGACCAGGTTGCCCGCGCCGTCCGCCGTTGGGAGGCGGAGGCGCTGGAGACGGCCGTGCTTGAGCGCGGCGGCTGTGCCGCGTCGATGCGCGGCATGGCGGCGTGGGCGGCGCACCCGCAAGGCCGGGCCGTGGCCGGCGAACCGCTCGTGGCCGTTGAACCGGGCAGCCCTGGTCCCGCGCCCGGTTGGCCAATCCCGCGGGACCGCCCGCTGCGAGGCATCCGCGTGCTCGACATGACCCGCGTCCTGGCCGGGCCGGTCGCGACCCGGTTCCTGGCCGGGTTCGGCGCCGAGGTGCTGCGGATAGACCCGCCCGGATGGGACGAGCCGGGCGTCGTGCCGGACGTCGTGCTTGGCAAGCGCTGCGCCCGGCTTGATCTCCGCCAGCCGGACGGGCGGGCGGCATGGGAGCGGCTGCTGCGCGGCGCGGACGTTCTGGTCCACGGCTACCGGCCCGGCGCCCTGGCCGGATTGGGGCTGGACGACGAACGGCGGCAGGCGTTGCGCCCGGGCCTGGTCGACGTGTCGCTCGACGCCTACGGCTGGTCCGGGCCGTGGCGCGGGCGGCGCGGCTTCGACAGCCTGGTGCAGATGAGCGGCGGCGTCGCCGAGGCCGGGATGGCGCGGCTGGGGCGAGATCGCCCGGCGCCGTTGCCGGTGCAGGCGCTCGACCATGCGACCGGATACGTCATCGCCGCCGCCGCGGCGCGCGGCCTGACCCGCCGCCTCTCGGCCGGCACAGGCACGGTCGCGCGTGCGTCGCTGGCCCGGACGGCGGCGTTGCTGACCGGCCTGCCAGCCGAGGACGAGGCGCCGCTCGCGCCCGAGACCCCGGCGGACAGCGCGGACTGGCTGGAAGGGACCTCCTGGGGCCTGGCCCGCCGCCTGCGTCCGCCCTGCGCGCTGGCGGGGGCGCCGATGCGCTGGGACCGCCCTGCAACCGCGCTTGGATCGTCGCCCGCGTCCTGGGCGGCTTGACCGGACGGCCCGCTCCGACCATCGAGGGCCGCGCGATCAACCATTGAGGACGGCGATGAATTTCCTGGGTATCGACTGGGTCGGCGTCAATGCCGAGAACGGGCGCAAGCTCCTGCTCTCGATCGCGTTCATCGCCATCATCATGGCCACGAGCAAGGTCCTGCGGTTCCTTTCGGGCCGGGTCCTCAGCAGCACCGATCGCGCCGGCACCCAGAGCCGGTTCTGGACCCGGCAAGGCATCAGCCTGCTGACGACGGTGGTCATGATCCTCGGGCTGCTGTCGATCTGGTTCAACGACCCGACCCGGCTCGCCACCGCGTTCGGCCTGATCTCCGCCGGCCTCGCCTTCGCCTTGCAACAGGTGGTGACGTCGATTGCCGGGTATTTCGTCATCCTGCGCGGCTCGACCTTCACCGTCGGCGACCGCATCTCGATGGGCGGCGTCAGGGGCGACGTCATGCGCCTCGGCTTCATCCAGACCACCATCATGGAAATGGGCCAGCCCCCCAGCGTGCAGGGCGCGGACCCGGCCATGTGGGTCCGCAGCCGGCAGTTCACCGGGCGCGTCGTCACCGTCACGAACTCGAAGATCTTCGCCGAGCCGGTGTTCAACTACACGCGCGAGTTCCCGTTCATCTGGGAGGAGATGACCATCCCCATCACCTATCAAACCGACCGCGCCCGGGTGGAGCGCATCCTGATCGAGGCCGCCCGGGGGCACGCTGCCGATCCGGCGCGGATGGCGTTGGACGCCAAGCAGGGCTTGCTGGAGTCATTCGGGGTGGAGGCGCTTGAACTCGATCCGCGGGTGTTCTTCCGCATTACCGACAACTGGCTGGAGCTGACGGTCCGCTTCATCGTCGGCACGCACAGCATCCGCGGGGTGAAGGACGCGATGAGCCGCCACATCATCGCCGAACTCGACGAGGCCGGCATCGGCATCGCGTCCGCGACCTACGACATCGTGGGCTTCCCGCCGATCGAACTGCGGCGCGGGCGGGCGGGGATTTAGCATGTCGTCGCCCTGACATAGTTCAGGACGATACGGGATTAGCGGATCAGGCCCGTCAGCGGGCTTGACGGATCGGCGCCCATGCGACGCGGCATGCGTCCGGCAAGGCGGGCCAAACGCCCGGCTTCGACCGCGGCTTTCATGGCGCGCGCCATGCGGATCGGGTCGGCCGCGTTGGCAATTGCGGAATTGAGCAGCACGCCCTCGCAGCCGATCTCCATCGCGATGGCGGCGTCGGAGGCGGTGCCGACGCCGGCGTCGACCAGGACCGGGACCTTGGCCTGATCGATCAGCATGGAAATCATGGCCGGGTTCTGCAGGCCGAGGCCCGAGCCGATCGGGGCGCCGAGGGGCATGATGGCGACGCAGCCCATCTCTTCGAGGCGCTTGGCGGCGACCGGGTCATCGGCGCAGTAGACCATGACCTCGAAGCCGTCGGCCAGCAGGGCGGCGGCGGCTTCGAAGGTGGCAGCCATGTCGGGATAGAGGTGCGGCGGCGGGCCGAGCACTTCGAGCTTGACGAGGTTCCAGCCGCCGGCCTCGCGCGCCAGGCGCAGCGTGCGGACAGCTTCGTTGGCGGTGAAGCAGCCGGCGGTGTTGGGCAAGTAGGTGTATCGGTTCGGATCAACGAAATCCTGCAGCATCGGCGCGCCCGCGTCCGACAGGTTGACCCGGCGCACAGCGACGGTGACGATCTCCGCGCCCGACGCCTCGATAGCCGCCGCGGTTTGCTCCAGGTCCTTATACTTGCCCGTGCCGACGATCAGGCGCGAGCGGAAGGTGCGCCCCGCGACGCTCCAGGCGTCATCGGCCGTTGCGAAGCCGTCCATGGTCAGCCTCCCCCGATGAAATGCACGATCTCGATCTTGTCGCCGGCCGCAAGCTGGGTTGCCTGATAGGCCGAACGCGGGACGATGGCCTCGTTGCGCTCGACCGCGACCTTGCGCTGGTCGAGGTTCAGGCGATCCAGCAACGCGGCCACGGTGGTCTGCGGCGGCGCCGGGGTTGGCTCGCCATTCACGGTCAGGGCGATGGCGTCGATCGTCTCCATGAACGCGATATGAGCGCTGCGGCGGCGGGACGCAAGCTTGGGGGGCAGGCGGGCCAGTTACGGGGCGGTTCGCCGGGTTCCCGGGTCGAAGCACTGGATGCCGCCGGCGGTGACGAGCAGGTTGGAGCTGCGGTTGCCTTGGCGCAGCTCCGCGGGCGTGCAGGCGCGGGCGCGGGCGTAGCCTTTCTGCGCCATGCAGGCGGAGACCCCGTCGCCGATCTGGGACCAGCGGCGGACGGGTGAGGCGAGCCAGGCGAGGCCGGTTTTGGCGTTCTGCTTGTTGACGGCGGAGGAGACGGTGTCCTGGCAGGCGTCGATCGCGGTTTGATAGGCGGGGGACGAGGCGTCGGCGCGAGGCGGGGGCGTGTAGCCGCAGGCGGCCAGGGCGAGCAAGGGGGCGAGCAGGGGGGCGAGCGGGACGGGGCGCTGGATCGGGCTGATGGGCATAGGGCGTTTCGACCTTGCGCCGGGCGGGGTGTCAAGGCGGGCTGGCGCGGCTGGCAAGTTTGCGCTTGATGTGCCGGGCCGATCGTCAGAAGGTCTCATGGCTTGATGCCCTAAGCAGGCATTCGTGGCTTATGCCACGAATGCCTGCTTAGGAGCCGTTGAAGGCGCATCATTTTTCGCGTTGTGGCGGCAAGCCGTCCCGCGAAATGATGCTTAGTGGCGCGAAGCTGACGGACGAGACTCGTCAGGTTCGCACCACTCGCCTGATCTGGCAGGCCAAATTAACCTGACGCCCGGGACTCGAGCATCAGGTTCGGACCACTAGGCGCCCCTCCGCGACTTTCATATTGTAACCTGACAGATGCCTGACCGAACGCCGCAAGCCGATACCGACCGCCATGAGGTCCGATTGCGGCAGCAGAGCCTGGTGGCGGAGTTTGGCTTGTTCGCCCTGGCTCAGGACAAGGCCGAGCACGTGTTCGCCGAGGTTTGCCGGGTCGCCGCCAGCGGGCTCGGGACGCAGTTCGCGAAACTGATGGCCTACGACCGGGAGCGGAACGACTTCCTGGTCGTGGCCGGGGTTGGCTGGAAGCCCGGCGTCGTCGGGCAGGCGCGGATACCGTCCGACCTCGGCAGCGCGGCGGGCTACGCGTTCAAGACCGGGCAGCCGGTGATCTCGAACGAACTGACGCTGGAGGACCGGTTCTACACGCCGGCGCTGCTGTCCGCGCACAAGATCATCAAGTCGATCAACGTGATCGTGCGGAACAAGGGCGAGCCGTACGGCGTGCTTGAGGTGGATAGCGCGCGGGAGATCGATTTCGGCCCGCACGACTTATCGTTCGTGCAGTCGCTGGCCAACACGGTCGCGGTGGTGGCGGAGCGGGACCAGGCGGTGGCGGCGCAGCGCCGCAGCGAGGCGCTGGCGCAGAGCGTGATTGAGGCCAGCCCCGACTGGATCAGCGTGCTGGACCGCGAGGGGCGGGTCGGGTTCGTGAACGAGGCCGGGCTGCGGCTTCTGGGCGGCACGAAGGTGGCGGGGCGGGCGTGGCTGTCGCTGTGGCCCGAAGGCGAAGCGGCGCGGATCAGGTCGCTGATGGCCGAGGCGGGGCTGGAACGGGCCGCGGCCGGGACCGCGGTTCGCTGCGAGGCGTCCCGCCCGGCGCCGGATGGGGGGACAAGCTGGTGGGACGTCTCGCTCTCGGTCATCTCGGGGTGCGGCGGTTCGGGCGGCGAACGCCGGTTCGTGGCGATCGCGCGGGACATCACGAGCCGGACCGAGTCGGAGGCGGCGTTGCGCGAGGCGGTGGCGGGGCAGGAGCGGGCGCTGGCGGACAAGGACGTGCTGATGCAGGAGGTGCACCACCGGGTGAAGAACAGCCTGCAATTGGTGCAGACGTTCCTGAACTTGCAGGCGCGGGGGGCAGCCGAGCCGGAGGTGAGGGCGCAACTCCGGGACGCGGCGAGCCGGGTGGTGACGGTGGGGGCGGTGCATGACCGGCTGTATAAGGGCGGGTCGGTGACGGAGGGGGATGCCGCTGCTTACCTGGCGGGGCTGCTGGAGGATTTGCAGTCGGCGGTGCCCACGGGTGCGGAGACGCGCCCGATGACGCTGCACGCGGCGGCATTGCTGCTGCCGGCCGAGCAGTTGACCCAGCTTGGACTGGTGATGACGGAACTGGTGACGAATGCGATCAAGTATGGGCGGGGGAGGATCGAGGTTTCGCTTCGGACGCTGGCTGGCGGGGCGGAGCTGACAGTCGATGACGAGGGGGACGGCTTCGCGGCGGATTTCGACCCGGCGGACAGCCGGGGGCTGGGGATGCGGCTGATCTATGCGATGGCCAAATCGGGCAAGGAGGCGTTGGTGATCGACCGCGGGGCAGGTCATGGGCGGATCACCTGCCGCCTGGCGCTGGCGAGGATGGAGGCTGAGTGAATGCGGGATGTCCGGACGCTCGAGGGCTTGTCCGGAGACAACCGCCGTGAATCGACCGGGCGAACGAGCGCCTCAAGCCTTTGTTTTGCCGGCGTGCTGCCGCTGTCATTGCCGACGCTGCCCCTCAGCGGACAGCCGCTCATATGCACCTCGATAGCGGAGGCCGTGCCGGGGCCGGTTGGCCGGCCGTTGCAGCCGAACCGAAATTAAGGGCTCGTTCGGAGATAACCGCTACTGATCGACCGGGCGAACGAGCGCCTCAAGTTTCTATTTTGCCGGGCAGCTTTAGCGGCATGTTGCCGCACTTGTTGCCGACGCTGCCCTAAGGCGGGCTGGACGACCATTCGACACGACGTTGCGCGGCAATTGGGTTGCAGGCTTGGAGGGCGCGCTGCATGTCAGGCAGGTGAATGTCCTGACCTCCTCCCTGCTGCTGTTCGGGCTGCTTTATCTGGCGCCGCTCGGGCTTTCGGCGCTTCGGTACTGGCTGGAAGGCATGGGGGTGGGGTGGCAGACGGCGGACCGGTCGAGCGCCGGGCTGCTGCCGCCGGCGTCAGCCCATCCGGAGGCGGCGGTGCGGGTGTTCTCGGCCCAGACGGTGCGCTGGCGCGGGGTGTTCGCGACCCATTGCTGGATCGTGCTGAAGCCGGCGGGGGCTGGGGCTTACACAAGGTATGACTACACGGCCTGGGGCGATCCGGTCCGGGTGGATGGGTTCGTGGCGGACGGGCGGTGGTTCGGGCGGATGCCGTCGCTGGTTTACGCGGCGGACGGGGCGGCGGCGGAGGCGCTGATCCCGCGGATGCGGGCGGCGATCGAGACCTACCGGTTCCGCAACCGGGGCGATTACCGGGCCTGGCCGGGGCCGAACTCGAACACGTTCGTCGCCGCGGTGATGGGCGCCGTGCCGGAGATGCGGGCGGCGCTGCCGCCGACGGCGATCGGCAAGGATTACCCTTATGAGGGGCGATGGCTGTGGTGGACGCCGTCGCGGACCGGGGTTCGGCTGAGCCTGGCCGGGTATGCGGGGGTGACGGTGGCGTGGGTCGAGGGGGTGGAGCTGAACATCCTGGGGGCCGTTGCGGGGGTTGACGTGCGCAAGCCGGCTCTGAAGCTGCCCGGGCTGGGGCGGGTCAGTCTGCAGCCGTCAGTCTTCAATCTGCAGTGGCCCGGAACCCGACGGGCTGATTAGGGCGGCGTCGGCAATGCGAGCGGCAGCACGCCGACAAGGCTGCCCGGCAGAACAAACGTTTAGCGCTTGCTTGCCGGGGGCTGCGGCCTGGTCGAGCGCGGCCAGGACGGCGGCCGCGGTGAGGAGTTCAGGCAGGGGCCGGCCGTCGGGGGCTGCGGGGCCGAACACGACGTTGAGCGGGACGCCGTAGCGGCCGAAGCGTTGCAGGTAGGCGGTGATGGCGGGTTCCGGGCGGGTCCAGTCGGCGCGCATGGCGATGGTGCCGGGCCGACGCAGGCGGGCGGCGACGGGGTTCCGGTCGATGACGGCGGCTTCGTTGACCTTGCAGGTGAGGCACCAGGCGGCGGTGACGTCGACGAAGACGGTGTGGCCGGCGGCGACCTCGCGCTGGATGGCGGCGGGGTCGAGGGGGCGCCAGAGAGGGCTGGCGGGGGTGGGGACGGCGTTGGGGGGGGTGGCCCAGGCTGGCAGGAGGACGGCGGCCAGGACGAAGGCGCAGACGGCGGCCCCGAGCGGGCGGCGGGCTTCGGGCGTCCGTTGGCGGAGGATCAGGGCGGCGAGGACGGCGGCGAGGAGAAGCCCGGTGACCGCGGCGGTGGTCGCGCCGGCGACTTGGGCCAGGACCCACAGCAGCCAGACCGCGGTTCCGGCGAGGGCGAGGCCGAGCAGGCGGCGAAGGACGAGCATCCAGGGGCCGGGGCGCGGGAGGAGGCGGACGAGGCCGGGCGCGGCGGCGACGGCGAGCAGCGGCGCGGCCATGCCAAGGCCGAGTGCTGCGAAGACGAGCAGGATTTCGAGCGGGCCGCGGGCGAGGGCGAAGCCGACGGCGGCGCCGACGAAGGGGGCGGAGCAGGAGGTGGCCAGCAGGGTGGCGAACGCGCCGGCGGTGAACGAGTCGAGCAAGGGGTGGCGCGGGCGGAGAGCGCCGGCGGCCAGGGCGAAGCCGGGCAGGTTGATGGACAGCAGGCCGAGCAGGCTGGCGGCGAACAGGGTCATGGCGGCGGCCATGGCGGCGAGGAACCAGGGCTGCTGGAACTGGATGCCCCAGCCGATGGCGGCGCCGCCGAGCTTCAGGATGGCGAGGATGATGGCGAGAAGGAGAAACGAGGCGAGGATTCCCGCGGCGGTGGCGAGCAGGCCCCGCCGAACCTCGCGCCGTTGCGCCCCGGCGTAATTGGCGACCGAAAGCAGCTTAAAGGAGAGGACGGGCAGCACGCACGGCATGGCGTTGAGGATGAGGCCGCCAAGCAGGGCTGCGCCGAGGATGGCGAACAGGCTGGCGGCGGCGCTCGCGACGGGCGGAAGGCCCACGGCGGGGGCCGCGGTGAACTGGGCGGCCTGGGAGCCGGCGGTGAGGGTGAAGCTCAAGGGTTGGTTGGCGATGGCGGCCGCGGCCTTGGCCGGGAGCGGGATGGCGAAGGCGGTGGCGCGAGGGGTTGGATGACTGATCTGCGGGGCTGCGGGCGCGGTGAGAGGGATGCCTTCGACGAACAGGTCGGGGGATTTGAGAGCGGCGTTGCCGTCGATGACGACGTGGAGGGCATCGCTGGAGACGGTCGCGGCGGCAAGGGTCAGGCGTTGCGCCGCCAGGGATGAGGGGAGGGCGGCCGAGGCGGCGGCGATCAGGGGCGCCTCGGGGCCGGGGAGGGCGAGGCCGGCGGGGAG
Source organism: Acetobacteraceae bacterium (assembly GCA_965217935.1). Lineage (GTDB taxonomy): Bacteria > Pseudomonadota > Alphaproteobacteria > Acetobacterales > Acetobacteraceae > JBBROS01. Next base: position 4,466,733 of record OZ244581.1, read on the forward strand.
GTCGAGTTTGAGGACGGCGTGGTAGGGGATGCAGATTTTCTCGCAGGCGGCGTAGTCGACCTCGGCTTGCACGTGCAGGGGCTGGCCGGGGCGTTCGAGGGTTAAAGTGATGGGCAGGGTTACGGCGTCTTCGTAGACGTAGTTTTCCAGCCCCTCGATCGTCAGGCGGCGGGGGGCGGGCCAGGCGATCGCGGCGGAGGCCAGGTTGCTTGAGCCGGTCCAGTCGATCGTGGCGGGGAACCCGGCGTCGCCCGGGGTGCGCCAATAGGTGTGCCAGCCGGGAGCGAGGCGGAGCTGCAGGGCGGCGTCCAGGCGGGCGCCGGAGCCGGCGGCGTCCGTCGCGGTGACGAGGCGGGCCGAGCCCTTGGCGTTCTCGGCCCAGGGCGTGGCGGCGGCGTTCGCGAGCGCGGGGGCGAGCGCGGGGGCGAGGAGGAACGCGAGGACTGCGAGGAGGCGGGGCATCAGACGACGCTCGCCGGGCGGAGTTCGCAAGCCCGGGCGCAGTCGGCGGTCTCGAGCTGGAGGGTGGGGTGGGCGATACCGAACCTGTGATGAATCTGGTGGGCGGCTTGCTGCAGCAGGTCTTGGTCGTGCGCCGGGTCGGGGCGGACGAGGTGTGCAGTCAGGGCGGTTTCGGTGGTGCTCATGGCCCAGATATGGAGGTCGTGGACTTCGGTGACGCCGGGGAGGGCGCGCAGCGTTCGCTCGACCTCGGCCGGGTCGATGCCGGGGGGCACGGCGTCCATGGCGAGGTTGACGCTGTCCCGGAGCAACCCCCAGGTCCCGACGAGGATGACTGCGGCGATGGCGAGGCTGGTTGCCGGATCAAGCCATTGCCAGCCGGTCGCCTGGATGACCAGCGCGGCGACGATGACGCCGACGGTGACGCCGGCATCGGCCGCCATGTGCAGGAAGGCGCCGCGGATGTTGATGTCGTGGCGGCGCCCGGACATGAACAGCCACGCGGTGCCGCCGTTGACGAGCACGCCGGCGGCGGCGACCCAGACGATGACGCCGGTGACGACCGGCTCGGGGGCGATGAGGCGCTGGATGGCCTCGACGGCGATGGCGCCGATGGCGATGAGAAGGATCACGGCGTTGGCGAGCGAGGCAAGGATGGGGCCGCGCTTGTAGCCGTAGGTGCGGGACGCGGTCGGACGGCGCTTGGCGAGCCAGGCCGCGCCCCATGCGAGAAGCAGGCCCAAAACGTCGGACAGGTTGTGCCCGGCGTCCGCGAGGAGGGCCAGGGAGCCGGAGAGGAGGCCGAAGATGGTTTCCAGCGCCACGTAGGCGGTATTGAGGGCGACGCCGATCGCGAAGGCGCGGCCGAAATCGGCGGGGGCGTGATCGTGGCGTGCGTGGTCGTGGAGCATGGCTGGGGCAGACTCGGTGAGGCTCGGGCTTCTGTTTAGGGCGAGGCTTGCCGGGTTGCTAGCGTGATGCCTTCGTAAAGGTCATCGGGCGGGATCTCGGCGCCGATCTCGGGCAAGGCGGGTAAGCCGGTTGCTTGGGCGTTCGTGGCCTGGCACTCGGCGCGCGGTCGGGCATCGCACGGCCGCGACTGTCCGCTTGAGGCGCTTGTTTGGACACGACCGCCGTGGGTCGATCGGGCGGATGAGCGTCTAAGCAGGCATTCGTAGCTTGTGCCGCGAATGCCTGCTTAGGAGCCTTTGAAGACGCATCAATTTTCGCGTTGTGACGGCGAGCCGTCCTGCGAAATGATGCTTAGTGCTTCGACACATTCAAAGCGTGCATCATGAGTCGAAGCCCTCGCCTTGTTTGGTGGGCTGATACGCCCAACGGGCTGAGGCGCCCGTTTGCATCAGACCACTCGGCTTTGCCGGGCCGCGTGTCTGGCACGTGGATTGCGTAGATTTTGTGACGCGCGCGCACCTTTTTGCCAACCCATCCAGGGCTGGCGAGGCGCTGCGATCGGGAGGAGACACCATGCAACGCCGTAGAATTCTGACCACGACGGGGCTTGCGGCTGCGGCGGCGACATTGGCGGCGCCGGGGATCGCTCGGGCGCAGAAGAGCTTCAACTGGAAGATGACCTGCGCTTACGGGCCCGGGTTTCCGCTCTATTCGGAAGGGCCGGGCAGTGCCACGGAGCTGGTCAAGAAGATCGATGCGCTTTCGGGCGGGCGGCTGAAAATCCAGTTCTTTGCCGCGGGCGAGCTGGTGCCGGCGTTGGGCGGGTTCGACGCGGTTCAGAACGGCGTGGTCGAGATGAACGTCGCCAACTCGTATTTTTGGGCAGGAAAGGTTCCGGCGGCGCAGTATTTCTCGGCGGTGCCGTTCGGGATGGACGTGCGGGGCGCCAATGCCTGGTATTACCAGGGCGACGGGGTCAAGCTGTGGCACGAGGTCTATGCGCCGCTGGGGCTGACGGCGTTCCCGATGGGCAACACCGGCGTGCAGATGACGGGGTGGTTCCGCAAGCCGATCGAAGGGGTGAAGGATTTCGCCGGGTTGAAGATGCGGATCCCGGGATTGGCGGGAAAGGTCTATTCGCAGCTCGGGGTGAACGTGCAATTGCTGCCCGGCGGCGAGATCTTCCCCGCCCTGGAGCGCGGGGTGATCGACGCGGCGGAGTTCGTCGGCCCGTATCAGGACCGGCGGCTCGGGCTGCACAAAGCGGCGAAATACTACTACACGACTGGGTGGCATGAGCCGAACACGACGACGGAGCTGCTGATCAACAAGGCGGCCTGGGACGGTTTGCCGGCTGATTTGCAGGCGATCGTGCAGACGGCGGCCAAGACCTGCAGCATCGAGGGCAACGCCTGGTGCGATGCGGTGAACGCGGACGCGATGAAAGACCTCAAGGAGAACTTCGGGACTATCACCAACCCGTTGCCGGATGAGGTGATCTCGAAGCTGCGGGAGGTGACGGCCAAGACGCTCGATCAGTTCGCCAAGCAGAGCCAGACGACGCAGAAGGTTCACGAGTCCTACATGGCGTTCAAGGCGACCTATGGCGGCTGGGCGGAGATCGCGGACGCGCCGATCCTGCCGGTGCTTTACGGCACTTGATCGCTCTGGCCCAGGCGGCGGAGTGGCTGGTCCGCCGGATTGGGGAGATCATGGCGTGGTCGGGGCTGGCGCTGGTGCTGGTCGTGGCCTTCGACGTGATCGCCCGGTACGCGCTCGATTTCGGCTCGGTCGGGATGCAGGAGAGCGAGTGGCACCTGATGGCGGTCGGCGCCCTGTTCGGCATGTCCTACGGGTTGAACCAGGGGGAAGAGGTTCGGGTGGACGTGCTGTATGCCGGGTATAGCCCGCGGGCGAAGCTGGCAGTGGACACGACGGCGGCGCTGCTGCTGGCCCTGGTGGCGCTGGCGGTGGTCTGGCTCTCGATCGGGTTCGTGGAGCGGAGCTACCTGATGGGGGAGGGATCGGCCGACCCGGGCGGGCTGCCAGGGCGATGGCTGCTGAAGGGGCTGATTCCGGCGGCGTTCCTGCTGGTGGCGCTGCAGTCGCTGGCGCAGTTCGTGCTGCGGTTTGGTCGGCTGTTCGGGGCCGGGCCGGCGGAGCGCTGAACCGTGCCTTACAACGAGATCCTGGCGCTCGGCATGATCGGCGCGTTCTTCTTGCTGCTGCTGGGCGGCTTGCCGGTGGCGCTGTCGCTGGCGGTGACGGGGTTCACGTTCGGCTACCTGGGGTTCGGGCCGCTGCTGTTCACGCTGCTGCCGGTGCGGATTTTCGGCGTGGTGACGAATTATACGCTGATGGCGCTGCCGCTGTTCATCTTCATGGGCATCATGCTGGAGCGGTCGCGGATCGCCGAGGACCTGCTGGAGGTGATCGGGCTCGCGATGGGCGGGCTGCGCGGGGGCATGGCGCTGGCGATCATCCTAGTCGGCGTGCTGATGGGCGCGGCGTCCGGCGTGGTGGGGGCGACGGTGGTGACGGTGGGGCTGATCTCGCTGCAGCCGCTGGTGCGCCGGGGGTATGACAAGGGGCTGGCGTGCGGGGTGATCTGCGCTTCGGGGACCTTGGGGCAGATCATCCCGCCGAGCCTGGTGCTGATCCTGCTCGGCGACATCATGGGCATCTCGGTGGGCACGCTGTTCGCGGCGGCGCTGGTGCCGGGGCTGCTGCTGGCCGGGTTGTTCGTGCTGTACGTGGTGGCGCTGGGGTTCCTGCTGCCGGACCGGGCGCCGGCGATCCCGCTCCGGGAGCGGCAGGCGGTGGGGCGGGCGGAGCTGGGCCGGCGGCTGGTTCGGGTGGTGTTCCCGCCGCTGCTGCTGATCTTCCTGGTGCTGGGCTCGATCATCGCGGGGGTGGCGGCGCCGACCGAGGCGGCCTCGATGGGGGCGTTCGGCAGCATCCTGCTGGCGCTGTTCAGCGGGCGGCTGGACCGGGCGACGCTGACCGGCGCGGTCCGGGGGGCGTTTGTCACCAGTGCCATGGTGTTCTTCATCCTGATCTTCGCGCAAGTGTTCTCGCTGGCGTTCCGGGGCCTCGGAGGCGAGCGGCTGGTGCAGGATGCGTTCGCGTTCGTGCCGGGGGGGATCGACGGGCAGTTGCTGTTCCTGATGGCGCTGCTGTTCGTGCTGGGGTTTTTCCTCGAGTGGATCGAGATTTCCTACATCGCCCTGCCATTGTTCCTGCCGGTGCTGAAGGCGTCCGGGGTGGATTTGACTTGGGTGGCGATCCTGGTGGCGGTCAATTTGCAGACCTCGTTCCTGACGCCGCCATTCGGGTGGGCGCTGTTCTTCCTGAAGGGGGTTGCGCCCCCGGAGGTGCGGACGAGCGACATCTATCGCGGCGTGCTGCCGTTCATCGGGGTGCAGTTGGCCGGATTGGTGCTGGTGTACTTATTTCCGGGAGTGACGTTATGGCTGCCCCGGCTGGTGGGTTGGTAGGGGCGCGGCTACCGATCAGGCCAGCAGCTTCCCGGAGTTGATTGGCGAGCAAGCGGTCGTCGCAGGATTTGGCCGGGCGCATCCCGGACGCCTGCTCAGGAACTTCTGAAACGCATCATTCTTTGCCTTGCGGCGGCGAGGCGTCCCGCGAAATGACGCTTAGAACCGCCCTGGTTTCGGAGGCGTCCGTCATGGCCGCCGGCCTGCACACGGTTCCAGTGCGGCGGCGGAAGCGGGCGAACCGGGGCCGCCGGCGGACAATGTCGCTTTCGATGCGGCGCGTCTGGTGCTTACCAATGCCGGGCCGATGCCGGGCCGATACCGGGAACAAGTCGCCGGCAGGGCGGCGCCGAATAGCGGCGCCCGCGCCAACCCGCTCCGTTGCTCACCGCCCTGAGCCAGCCAACGATTGGCTGAAACCGAGATAAGCGGCGCGCCGAACTCATCGCTGGCCCAAGGAAACCCATCCGCCCCGCGATGGTTTATTGCACGACAGCCAAGTTGATTATGGCTGAAACAAGGCAGTGTCGGGGCCGATCTTCTTATTCGCGCCATCATTGCTGTTCTATTTGCAGCTTGATCTTCTCGGCCATGAACGGCACTTCTCTCATTGAAACGATTATGGAGCCAGAATGCTCGCACGTGTGATCCGCCTTATTGCTCTCGCCGCTGCCGTCGCCGCATTTGCAGGCAGCGCCGGGGCCGCGTCCGCCGGGCATGGCGACAAGCACTGGAAGCAAAGCGGCAAGGCAAGCTGGTATGGCCCCGGGCTGCAAGGCAAGCGCACCACCAGCGGCCAGGTCTTCAACCAGAACGCGATGACCGCGGCCCATACCACGCTCCCGCTCGGCACCAAGGTCCGCGTCACCCGAAAGAAAACCGGCAAGAGCGTCGTGGTCACGATCAACGACCGCCTGCCGCGCAAGAAGTCCCGCATCATCGACTTGTCAAAGGGCGCTGCCCGCCGACTCGGCATCGTCAACCAGGGCCTGGCCACGGTCACGATCGTGCCGGTCACCTCATCCGGCGCCGAGGAAGTCGCCGAGGCGCCGAACTAACCCGGCGTCAGCGCCGCCGCCCGGCCGCCACGTGGTCGGCAACGTATGCCCCCCTGCGGCCGATTGGCTTCGGCGTCCCGTCGGTGGTATCGCGTGAGGTCTGCAGTTCCAGCTCGGCGTTCAGCTCCGCCCCGAGCAGGACGACGTAGGCCGTGACGTAGAACCACATCATCACCACGACGACGGTGGCGAGCGGGCCGTAGGTCATGTCGTAGCGGGCGAACTTCGCCACGTAGACCGAGAACAGCGCCGAAACCGCGACCCAGAGCAGCGTTGCCACCAGCGATCCGGGCGTCACCCAAGTCCACCGCGCTGACTCCCGGCACGGGCCGAAGCGGTACAGCAGCGAAAGCCCCGTCAGCACCGCGCCCACCAGCAGCAGCAGCCCGGCGGCGCTGATCAGGGTGCGCTGATGCGACACAAACCCGAAGAACGTGAGCGCGGGCGGCAGCGCGACCAGGAAGCCGATCCCTATCGCCGTGCACAGGATGACGCACAGCGTGATCCCGAACGCCACCGTTTGGTAGCGCAGGAAACTACGCCGCTCGTGCTCCTCATAGGCGAGGTTCAACGCCCCGATGATCGACTTCGCCCCCGCCGCCGAGAGGTAGAGCGCCACCAGCGTGCTGAACGCGAGCCCGATGGTCAGCGTCCCGGACGACCGGCCTACCAGCAGCTCGATCCGCTGCGAGATCAGCTCGTAGGCAGCGGGCGGCAGCAGGTCCTGCATCACTTCCAATTGCGGCAGCACCGTCTGCGGGTTGAACAGCAGGCCGTAAATCGAGATCAGCATCGAGATCGCGGGAAACAGCGCCAGCGTGCCGTAGAAGGCGCACCCGGCCGCGGTCAGCGACACCCGGTCGGTGAGCATCTCGATGAAGGTCCGGCGCAGGACGGCCTTCCAACCCGGCCAGGCGATCCCGGCCGGGGAGTCGGCGTGGCGTCCCAACGCGTGCGCGTCAGGCTCCCGCAGCAGCCGTGCCGTTTCGGCGTCCGTCGCGGCGACGGGCAGCACCTCCGCCGCCAAAGCCTCGGCCAAGGCGGGCGACGTGATCTCCTCGGCCTTCTCGTTCGGGCGGTCTGGCATTCAAGCGTCCGTTCCAGGGTTGGCTTCAGGCTGCGATAACGCCTGCCCGCAACAAAGACGCCTGCCGCCGTTTTGCAAGACCCAACATATTTTCCCTTGCGCACGCCGGCATCGGACCCTATTTCCGCCCTCCACGCAGCAACGCACGTGCCTCTGGCCCGAGGGGGTTACGCAACGACGTCAAGCGTTCTGGCACACTGATTTCCGCTGGTTCGTTCGACCGTTCCGTCCAACCCCGCCCGAACCGCTACGCACCAGGAGATGCGCGGCGCCAAGGGCGTCTGACCAAGGATTCCCTGCGATGACCCCCAAAGTTGCCGACTTCCTCCGGGACCGGACCCTGGTGACTCCTTGCCTCGTGCTCGATGTCGACCGCGTTGAGCAGAACTACCGCGCGCTCGGCCGCGCGCTTCCGCTCGCGCAGATCTACTACGCCGTGAAGGCCAACCCGGCGGCGCCCATCCTGCAACGACTCGTCGGCCTCGGCAGCAGGTTCGATGCCGCGAGCTTCGAGGAGGTCGAGTTCTGCCTGCAGGCCGGGGCGGAGCCCGCGCGCGTCAGCTACGGCAACACGATCAAGAAGGTCGCGGCCATCCGCCGCGCGCACGAGGCGGGCATCACCATGTTCGCCTTCGACAGCCGCGAGGAACTGCTGAAGCTGGCCGAGCACGCGCCCGGCAGCCAGGTCTACTGCCGCCTGCTGGTCGAGAACGCCGGCGCCGAATGGCCGCTGTCCCGCAAGTTCGGCACCACTGTCGAGATCGCGCGCGAGCTGATGACCGAGGCCGGGCAACTGGGGCTGGACCCTTACGGCCTGTCCTTCCACGTCGGCAGCCAGCAGACCACGACCGGCGCCTACGAGGCCGCCATCGCCAAGGCTGGCATGTTGTTCACCGACCTAGCCCGCGCCGGAATCGATCTGCGCATGGTGAACATCGGCGGCGGCTACCCCGTCCGCTACCGCGATGAGGTCCCCGGCATCGACCGCTTCGCCTGCGCCATCATGCGCGCCATGACCGAGCACTTCGGCAACGACCTGCCGGACATCCTCGTCGAGCCCGGGCGCTTCATGGTGGGCGACGCCGGGGTTATCGCGTCCGAGATCGTCCTCGTCTGCCAGCGTGACCGCGCCGACCCGACCCGGTGGGTCTATCTCGACATCGGGCGCTTCGGCGGGCTGGCCGAGACCGAGGGGGAATCGATCAAATACCGGTTCACGACCGATCACGACGGCACGGAGAGCGGCCCCGTCGCCATCGCCGGCCCCACCTGCGACGGGGCCGACACGCTGTATGAGACATCCAACTACCGCCTGCCGCTGGCGCTGCGCTCCGGCGACCGCGTCAACCTGCTCGCGACAGGCGCTTACGTTACCACTTACGCCAGCCAAAGCTTCAACGGGTTTGCCCCGCTCGTAGAGCATTACATCTGAACCGGCCAAGGGCGGCTTCGGCGATAGCGCGACAGCGCGCCGACAAAGCTGCCTGGGCAGGCAAAGCATGGCTGCCTGGTCATGAAACCTCCTTCGCGGCGCCAGCAGCAAGGGCGCCGTGGCCGCGCCGCAGGGCGCGGCGCCGGATTTGCGGGTTCATGTCGGGCTTCGAGGCGTTCGGCTGTTTGCGGGACGGTTTGCCGCGCGTAAGCCGAATTTGCCGCGCGCGCTGCTAGGCGGCGAGGATGGATCAATGGCAGGGCATGTGGTAACCCGCAGTGCCCCGATGCGAACCACCCTCACTCGCCGCCTCAGAGCCGAGTGACTGACCAACTGGACCCTTTGATTGAGCGACACCCCAGACACGCCCGGCCCCGCGTCACCTCCCGTGACGCTCGAAGACGAGATGCGCCGGTCCTATCTCGACTACGCCATGTCCGTCATCGTCAGCCGCGCGCTGCCCGATGCGCGGGACGGGCTGAAGCCGGTGCACCGGCGCATCCTGTTCGCCATGGACGAGGGCGGCTACACCGCCGACAAGCCCTACCGCAAGTCCGCCCGCATCGTCGGCGAGGTGATGGGCAAATACCACCCGCACGGCGACGCCGCGATCTACGACGCCATGGTGCGGATGGCCCAGCCGTTCAGCATGAGGGTGCCGCTGGTCGACGGGCAGGGCAACTTCGGCTCGGTCGACGGCGACCCGCCGGCGGCGATGCGCTACACCGAGGTCCGCCTTGCCCGGTCCGCGACCTTCCTGCTCGAGGATATCGACAAGGACACCGTTGATTTCAGCCCGAACTACGACGAGAGCTTCAACGAGCCGAAGGTGTTGCCGGCGCGCTACCCGAACCTGCTGGTCAACGGCGCCAACGGCATCGCCGTCGGCATGGCGACCAACATCCCGCCGCACAACCCGGGCGAGATCATCGACGCTGCGTTGCACCTGATCGAGCAGCCCGAGGCGACGCTCGAGGAGCTGATGCGGATCGTCCCCGGGCCGGATTTCCCGACCGGCGGGCTGATCCTTGGCCGCGCCGGCATCCGCAGCGCGTTCGAGACCGGGCGCGGCAGCCTGGTCGTGCGCGCCAAGGCCGGGTTCGAGGAGCTGCGCGGCAACCGCGTCGCCATCGTCGTCACTGAAATCCCGTATCAGGTGAACAAGGCGACGCTGCTGGAGAAGATCGCCGAGCTGGTGCGGGCCAAGCAGGTGGACGGCATCAGCGACATGCGCGACGAGAGCGACCGCTCCGGGATGCGGATCGTCATCGAGCTGAAGCGGGAGGCGACGCCGGAGGTGGTGCTCAACCACCTCTACCGCTTCACCGCGCTGCAATCGAGCTTCGGCGTCAACTTCCTGGCGCTGGACGGCGGGCGTCCGCGGCTGATGGGGCTGAAGGACGCGCTGCAGGTGTTCATGCGGTTCCGCGAGGAGGTCATCCTTCGCCGCAGCCGGTTCGAGCTTGGCCGCGCACGGGAGCGGGCGCACCTGCTGGTCGGGCTGGCCATCGCGGTCGCCAACATTGACGAGGTGATCCGGGTCATCCGCGAGAGCCCCGATAGCGCTGCGGCCCGCGTGGCGCTGATGGAGCGGGACTGGCCGGCGGCGGACATCCAGCCGTTGCTGGACCTGATCGACGACAGCGGCAACCAGATCGCGGACGGCCGGGTCAGGCTGACGGAGGCGCAGGCGCGCGGCATCCTCGAACTGCGCCTGGCCCGGCTGACCGGGCTGGAGCGGGAGAAAATCCAGGCCGAGCTGACCGAGGTCGGCGAGCGGATCACCGAGTTGCTGCACATCCTGGAAAGCCGCCCGCGGCGCTTGGAGGTCATGCGCGACGAACTTCTGGCCGCGCGCAAGGAGATCGCGTCCCCGCGCATGACGGCGATCGTCGACGGGCTGGCCGACCAGGACGACGAGAGCCTGATCGAGCCCGGCCAGATGGTGGTGACCATCACCCGCGACGGCTTCATCAAGCGCACCGCGCTCGAGACCTTCCGCGAGCAGAACCGCGGCGGGCGCGGGCGCACCGCGGCCGGGCGGCGCGGCGACGACGTGGTGACCCGCAGCTTCAACGCCCACACCCACCAATGGGTGCTGTTCTTCAGCACCGGCGGCAAGGCGTTCCGCGAGAAGGTGTGGCGCTTGCCGGAGGCGAGCCCGACGGCGAAGGGGCGGGCGCTGGTGAACCTGCTGCCGGAGCTGGGCGGCGACGGCATCACCGCCGTGCTGCCGCTGCCGCAGGACGAGAGCCTGTGGGAGAACCTGCATCTCGTGTTCGCCACGGCGAGCGGCGCGGTGAGGCGCAACCGGCTGTCCGATTTCGGACGGATACGCTCGTCCGGCATCATCGCGATGAAGCTCGACGAGGGCGACCGGATGATCGGGGTCGCAACCTGCCGCGAGGGGGACGACGTGTTCCTTGCCACTCGGCTCGGGCGCTGCATCCGGTTCCAGATCGCCGACGATACCCTGCGGGTGTTCAGCGGGCGGGACAGCTCGGGCGTGCGCGGCATACGGCTCGTGCCGGGAGACGAGGTGATCGGCCTGTCGGTGCTGCGCCATGTCGAGGCCAGCGCCGAGGAGCGGGCGGCGTACCTGAAGGGCGCTGCGGCACGGCGCCGGTCCGCGGGGGAAGAGGTCGATGTGTCCGCCGTGCCGGAGGAGGCGGTGTCCGAGGCGACGCTCAGCGCCGAACGCATCGCCGAGCTGGAGGCGAGCGAAGAGATCCTGCTGACCGTGACCGACGGCGGATTCGGCAAGCGCTCGTCCGCCTACGATTACCGGACGACCGGGCGCGGCGGGCAGGGGATCACGAACGCCACACTCGGCGGCGGGCGCAAGGGCAGCGCCGTGGTGGCCAGTTTCCCGGTCCGCCCGGGCGACGGGGTGATGCTGGTGACGAGCGCCGGGCAGCTCATCCGCGTGCCGGCCGACCAGGTTCGGGTGACGGGACGGGCCAGCATGGGCGTGACCGTGCTGCGGGTGGCGAACGGCGAGCGCGTGACCAGCGTGTTCCCCGTGATCGACACGGCGGAGAACGGGGATGCGGCCGTGGCGGAGCCGATCGATGGCTGAGCCGCGGGCGCATGTCGGCATTTACCCCGGCACGTTCGATCCGGTCACCAACGGGCACGTCGATATCATCGCCCGCGCCGCCCGTCTCGTGGACCGCCTGGTGGTCGGCGTGCATGAGAATGCAGGCAAGGGACCGCTTTTTCCGCTCGATGAGAGGGTGGAACTGGTCGCGGCCGAGACGGAGGCGATCGCCAAGCGCACCGGGACGGCGATCGAGGTGACGAGCTTTTCCTCGCTGCTGATCGACTTCGCGCATTCGGTCGATGCCGGCGTGATCGTCCGGGGGCTTCGCGCGGTGTCCGATTTCGACTATGAATTCCAGATGGCCGGGATGAACTCGCGCCTGGACAGCGCCGTCGAGACGGTGTTCCTGATGGCGAGCGAGCATCACCAGTTCATATCGTCCCGCTTCGTCAAGGAGATCGCGAGGCTCGGCGGCGACGTAACCAGCTTCGTGCCGCCTTTGACGTTGCAACGGACCTTGGCTCGGGTGCGCCCACAATAACGGAGATTTTCATGCTTCGCCGAGACCTGCTCGCAATCGCTGCGGCGGCGGCTTTTATTGTTCCGGAAGGCTTGCAAGCGCAGCAGCAGTTGGACCCGGAAAACACCTTGTACATGGATCTGAAGGAGGGGCGGGTGGTGATTCGGATGCGCCCGGATCTCGCACCGAAGATGGTGGCGCGGGTGAAAATGCTGACCCGGGAAGGCTTCTACAACGGGACCGTGTTCCACCGCGTGATCGAGGGCTTCATGGCCCAGGGCGGCGACCCGACCGGGACGGGGACAGGCGGGAGCAAATACCCCGACGTGCCGGGGGAGTTCACCAACAAGGCGCATTTCCTGCGCGGCGTGGTGGGCGCTGCCCGGACCAGCGACCCAAATTCGGCGAACAGCCAATTCTTCATCATGTTCGGCCCGGCGCCGTCGCTGGATGACAAATACACCATCTGGGGCCAGGTCGTATCCGGGATGCAGTACGTCGATCAGATCAAGCGCGGCGCTGGCCCGAACGGGCAGGTCCAGAACCCGGACAAGATCATCAAGATGCAGGTTGCGGCGGATGCCAAGTAGCGTCCTCGGATGCCGCGACGCCCTCAATTTGGATTGGAGCTCATATGTCAGACACACAACAGGCGATTAAGGATCCCGAGAATACGTTGCTGATGGATTTGAAGGATGGCCAGGCCGTCATCGAGTTGCGCCCCGACCTGGCGCCGGGGCACGTGGCGCGGGTGAAGGAGCTGGCGCGCGAAGGGTTCTACGACGGCATCGTGTTCCATCGGGTGATCGAGGGGTTCATGGCGCAGGGCGGAGACCCGACCGGGACCGGCTCCGGCGGCAGCGACAAGCCGAACCTGAAGGCGGAGTTCTCGAAAACAGCCAAGTTCGTGCGCGGGACAGTGGGCGCGGCCAGGACCGGCGACCCGAACAGCGCCAACAGCCAGTTCTACATCATGTTCGATGCAGCCCCGCATTTGGACGGCCAATATACCATTTGGGGCCAGGTCGTGTCCGGCATGGAGCATATTGACAAAATCAAGCGCGGCAGCGGCAGCGGCGGAACGGTGTCGAACCCGGACAAGATCATCCGCGTTCAGGTTGCCGCAGACGCCGGCTAGGCTGAGGCGGTTTCAATTTTGACCCGGACGCTTTATGTCCGGATCTGACGGTGGGGCCTGTAGCTCAGTTGGTAGAGCACGGGACTTTTAATCTTGTGGTCGTGGGTTCGAGTCCCACCGGGCCCACCACGTCCGTTGTCAGCGCACCGGCTCCAGGATGCTGACGTAGTTGGCAACCGCGGCGCCGCCCATGTTGAAGACCCCGGCGATGTCGGCTTTCGGGAGCTGCATCGCGCCAGCTTGGCCGGTGAGCTGCATGGCGGCGATGACGTGCATCGACACGCCCGTGGCGCCGACCGGGTGGCCCTTCGCCTTGAGGCCGCCGCTGCGGTTGATTGGCAGGTGCCCGTCGGCCGCGGTGACGCCGTCCAAGACGCTGCGCGCGCCTTGTCCGTGCCGGGCGAGGCCCATCGCTTCGTAGGCTAGGAGCTCGGCGATGGTGAAGCAGTCATGGACTTCGGCGAAGCTGAGGTCGTCGAGCGTTAAGCCCGCTTCATCAAATGCCATGTGCCAGGCGCGGGCAGCGCCTTCGAATCGCGTGGGATCGCGGCGGGACAGCGGGAGGTAGTCGTTGACGTGGGCGGCGGCCCGGAAGCGTACGGCCTTGCCCATCGTGCGGGCAGTGTCCTCGTCGGTCAGGATCAGGGCGGCGGCGCCGTCGCTGACCAGCGAGCAGTCGGTGCGCTTGAGCGGCGGGGCGACGTAGGGATTCTTGTCGCTCATGGCGCGGCAGAACTCGTAACCGAGGTCCTTGCGCATCTGGGCATAGGGGTTGTCGACGCCGTTCTTGTGGTTCTTGGCGGCGATGGCGGCGAGCGCGTCGGATTGGTCGCCGTGGGCTTGGAAGTAGCGCTCGGCGATGCGGCCGAACACGCCGGCGAAGCCCGCGGGGATGTCGCCTTCCTCGCGGCGGTAGGCTGCGCCGAGGAGGTTGTCGCCGACTTGGGGGCCGGGCGTGGCGGTCATCTTCTCGGCGCCGACGACCAGGGCGAAGCGGCCGCGCCCGGCGGCCAGGAAATCCTTCGCGCCGTGGATGGCCGCGCTTCCCGAGGCGCAGGCGTTCTCGTAACGGGTGCTGGGCTTGAAGCGGAGGGCCTCGATGGTTTGAAAGGGCAGGGAGCTGGGGAAGTCCTGCTTGCTGAAGCCGTTGTTGAACAGGCCGACGAACACGCCGTCGATTTCCGCGGCAGCGACGTCGGCGTCCTCGATGGCGGCGCCCGCGACCTGGCCGATCAGGCCCTCGACGTCGAGGTCGGGATGCTTGCCGAACGGGGTGTGGGCCCAGCCTACGATGCATGGGGTCATTGGAGCTCTCCTGTTACGCGATTTGGGTTTATCCAAACACCTTCAGTCCGACGAGCAGGCCCGCGAGCACGACGCCCATGCTGGCGCCTTTGATGATCAAGTCGCGGCCTAGCAGCTCAATTTTGTGTTCGAGCTTACGTTCGAGCCGCTCAATGTCATCTTTTGTCGCGACCGTTTCCTCCAAGGCGTCGCGCAAGGCTTCGGCCTGCGCGCGGGCCACGGTTTCCTCGACGCCGGCTTGGACGAGACGGTCAACGTAGCGCAGCCGGTCGAACATCATGGGTGGCTCGCTCTCTCTACTCCGAGCAATATGGCGTTTAGCGTGCCGCTATTCCAGCCACTTGGCTACCGCCCTGGCCCGGTCGCCCGTGTAGTTCTCGATATGCAGCCAATGGTTGACGAACTGCTGCAGCATGAAATCGACCGGCATCATGTAGCCCAGTTCGGAGGTGTTGAACGGCTTGTCCGGATGAATAGCGCAGAGCTCGGGGTGGAGCTTCTGTTGCAGCCGGGTCTCGACCGCGTCGGTCATCATGACATCGGCTTTGCCCGCGACGATTTGCTCGAAGATGGTCGCGTTGTTGGGGAACACGACCAGTTGCGCGGCGTGGACGTGGGCCTTGGCGAAGCGTTCGTTGGTGCCGCCGGGGTTGACGATGACGCGGACGCCGGGTTTGTCGATCTCGGCGAGCGTCTGATACTTGTCCTGGTCGGCGCAGCGGGCGATGGGGGTTTTGCCGCTGCGCATCACGGGGTCGGAGAACAGGGCGGTCTTGGCCCGGTCGAGCGTGATGGTGATGCCGCCCATGCCGACGTCGTAGCGGCCTGCCTGCAGGTCGGCCATCAGCTTGGGCCAGGCCGTGGGCACGATCTCGAGCTTGACGCCGAGCGCCTTGGCCAGGCTCTCGGCCATGTCTACGTCGAGGCCCTCGAACTGGCCGTCCTGGTCCTTGATGCTGAAGGGGCGGTAGTCGCCGGTGAGGCCGACCCGCAACGTGCCGCGGGCAAGGATGGCGTCGAGCACGGCTTGGGCGTGGGCGGGGACGGCGGCGATGAACAGCGTCAGGGCCAGCAGGGCGGCGCGCATGGGCGGGATCACTCCTTGAAGATGGGTTCCAGGGCGGCGGCAATGGCGAACAGGCGGGCGTCGCCCATCGTGTCGCCGATCAGCATGAACCCGGCCGGGGCGTCGCCGGGCCGATGGCAGGGAAGGCTGATGCTGCAGCGGTCGAGGAAGTTGGCATAGGACGGGTTGCGCAGCACAAGGGCGTTGATGCGCGCGTAGTCGGCGTCGTCGTCGAACGCGTCGATGCGGGGCGGCGCGATGGGGGCGGTGGGAAGGGCGATGGCGTCGTAGGCGGCAGTGGCCTCGTTCATCGAGGCGATGATGCGGGCCCGGGCGGCGGTCAGCGCGATCAGGTCGGCGGCGGTCATGGCTTGGCCGCGCTCGATGCGGGAGCGGACGCGGGGGTCGTAGATGGCGCCCTGGTCAGCCATGAGCGCGCGGTGCCACTCGTGCGCCTCCGCCGCCGCGAAGCCGCCCCGGGCGTTGGCGTCGTCGATCTGCTTGAACTGCGGCAGGGTCAGGTGCGTGACGCGGACGCCGAGGTTGTCGAGCCGGTTGAGCGCGCGGCCGAACGCCTCGGTGACGGCCGGGTCCATGCCGTCCATGACGATGTTGCTGGGAACGGCGAGCCGGAGGCCGCGCAGCGCGATTTTCGGGATGTCGCGCGGGGCCTCGCCGGCCATGATCGCGTCGGTCGTGGCGCAGCATTGCACGCTGCGGGCCAGCGGGCCGACGCTGTCCAGGGTGGGGCTGAGGGGGAGCACGCCCGCGGCCGGCACGCGCCGGGCCGTGGGCTTGTAGCCGACGATGCCGCAGAAGGCGGCAGGCACGCGGCAGGAGCCGCCGGTGTCGGTGCCGAGGCCCATGTAGGCCATGCCGTCGCAGACCGAGACGGCGGCGCCCGAGCTGCTGCCGCCGGGGACGTGCCCGCCGTCCGCGCCGTCCTTCGGCCGCTGCCACGGGCTGCGCGGCGTGCCGAAATGCGGGTTGATGCCGAGGCCGGAAAACGCGAACTCGGTCATGTTGGTCCGGCCCACCGGGATGAATCCCGCGGCCAGCAGGCGCTGCACGACCGGGGCGTGCGAGGCCGCGGGCTTGGCCTCGCGCAGGGCCTTGCTGCCCGCTGCGGTGGTCTCGCGCTCGACGTCGACCAGGTCCTTCAGGCTGACCGGGATGCCGGCATACCGCGACGGCGCGCGGCCGGCCCGGCGCAGCAGGTCCATGGCGTCGGCGCTGCTGCGGGCCTGCTCGGCGTAGACCTTGAGGAAGGCGCGGCTGCCCTCGCCGCCGGGCGCCTCGATGCGCTGCAGGCAGGCCTCGACCATGTCGCGCGCGGTCGCGTGCCGGGATTCGAGTTCGGCGGCGGCTTGGGCGATGGTCTGGGTCCGGGATGACATGGCGCTGAAGGTGCCGCTAGGTTGACCGGAGGGCAAGCCCCGGCCCATGAGTCCGGTCCATAGGGACGCGAACCAAGAAAGGAACGGCATGACGATACAGCGGCCACTCCTGCTCACCGGCGCCAGCGGCGCTCTTGGGCGGCAACTGACCCCGGCGCTCGCGGCGCATGGCTGGGAGCTGCGGCTGACCGACCTCAAGCCGTTCCCTGACCCGTTGCCGAACGGCGCGACGTTCACGCAGGCCGACCTGAACGACGGCGTTGCCCTGCTGCGGCTGGCGGAAGGCTGCGGAACGATCCTGCATTTCGGCGGCGTCTCGGTCGACCGTCCGTTCGAGGAGGTGATGGGGCCGAACCTGCGGGGCCTCTATCACATCTACGAGGCGGCGCGGCGCGAGCGGGCCCGGGTGGTGTTCGCCAGCTCCAACCACAGCGTCGGGTTCCATGAGCGGGAGACGGCGCTGGATGCGGATTGCGCCTTCCGGCCGGACAGTTTCTACGGGCTGTCGAAGGCCTACGGCGAGCTGATGGGCCGGCTGTATTGGGACAAGCACGGGGTGGAGAACGTCAACGTGCGGATCGGGTCGTGCTTCCCGGAGCCCGTGGACGCGCGGATGCTGGCGAGCTGGTTTTCCTATGCCGACCTTGCCCGGCTGATGGCGCGGTGCGTCGAGGCCGAGGCGGTGGGGCATTGCGTCATCTGGGGCGCGTCGGACAACAGCCGGATGACGTGGTGGCGGCAGGACCATCGTGGCCGGCTCGGCTGGGCGCCGGAGGACAGCGCCGATCCGTTCGCCGGGCAGTTGTCGGGCAAGACGAGCGGCGACCCGGTGCAGGAGCGGTATCAGGGCGGGAGCTATCCGGCCCACGGCTATTCGCGGCAGACGCCATCGCCGGCGGACCCGTTCGCGGACCGAGCGCCGTGACGGATGCGCGATCCGAGACGGCGGCGGGCGGCTTGGCGCAGGGGCTGACGCGGCCGTTGCCGGGTGGGACATAAGCGGCGCCGCGGTCGTTGGCGGCGGGCCGGCGGGGCTGGCTGCGGCCGAGCGGCTGGCCGGCGCCGGCGTTCGGGTCACGGTTTACGAGCGGATGCCGGGCCTGGGGCGCAAATTCCTGCTGGCGGGGCGCGGCGGGCTGAACATCACGCATTCGGAGCCGCAAGAGCGGTTCGTGACGCGGTATGGGGCAGCCTCGCGCGAGCTGGGCGCGGCCATTGACGCCTTCCCGCCGGCGGCGCTGCGGGACTGGTGCGCCGGATTGGGGCAGGAGACGTTCGTCGGCAGCAGCGGGCGGGTGTTCCCGGCGGCGTTCAAGGCGACGCCGTTGCTGCGGGCCTGGGTCGATCGGCTGCGGCGGATGGGCGTTGCCTTTCGCACCGGGCATCGATGGCTGGGGTGGGAAGCGGACGGGGCGTTGCGGTTCGACGCCGGGGGCGAGGTTGTGTCGGCGCGGGCCGGGGCGGTCGTGCTGGCGCTGGGCGGGGCCTCGTGGCCGCGGCTCGGGTCGGATGGCAATTGGGTTCAAACGCTGGAGGCGGCGGGCGTGGCGATGGCGCCCTTGCGGCCGGCGAATTGCGGTTTCCTGTGCGCCTGGCCGGAGCGGTTCAGGGACCGGTTCGAGGGCCAGCCGTTGAAGCGGTTGGCGGCGACGTTCCGGGGCGTGCGCGTCCGCGGGGAGGCGGTGATCACCTCCGACGGGATCGAGGGCGGGGCCGTCTATGCCTTGTCGGCAGCGATCAGGGAGGCGGTGGCAGCGGAGGGGGCGGCGACGCTGCTGCTTGATTTGCGGCCGGACCTGGAGCGGGAGGCGTTGGCGAAGCGGCTGGGCGGGGCAGGGGTCTCGACGGCGAACCGGCTGCGGCGGGCCGGGGTGACGGGGGCTGCGGCAGGGCTGGCGCGAGAGCTGGGGGAGGGATTGCCGCTGGTCGAGCGGGTGAAGGCTCTGCCGCTGCGGCTGGTGGGGACGCGGGCGATCGCGCGGGCGATCTCGACGGCGGGAGGCGTGCGGTTCGACGCGCTGGAGGGATGGATGCTGACGGAGCGTCCGGGCGTGTTCGTGGCGGGGGAGATGGCGGATTGGGAGGCGCCGACGGGGGGTTATCTGCTGCAGGGCTGTTTCAGCAGCGGGTTCGCCGCCGCGGGCGAGGCGCTGGCGTGGGCGCGTCGCATGGATTGAGGGCGGCTGGATCGAAGGCGGGGGCGCAGCGGCCCGGGCGGGCGCTCCTCGATGGCGTCGCGGGCCGCCGAACCGTCAAGCTCCGCGTGGGCGGGCGATCTGTGCTGCCTGCTACGGCAGACAGAGCGATTTGTTAAGTTGCCGTGAGCGCTTTGAGTGTGGCACATCCAGGGAATGATCACGCGCCGTTCATCTTTGCTCGGTCTTGTCGCCGCCGCGTCGGCCGGGCGGGCAGAGGCGGCTGGCAGCTTCGCAAGCTTCGTCACGGGCGTGAAAGCCGAGGCGCGCCGAGCCGGGGTCAGCGAGGCGACGCTTCGCGCCGCTTTTGCCGGCGTCGAGCCGAATGCGCGCGTCATCGAGCTTGACCGCAAGCAGCCGGAGTTCAAGTTGACCTGGCCGGAATACAAAGCTCGCGTGCTTCCGCCCTCCCGGCTGCAAGCGGCGCGCGAGAACTATGCCCGGGAGCAATCCCTGCTCAAGCGGATCGACGCGCGCTACGGGGTCGACCCGTTGGCGATGATCGGGATCTGGGGGATCGAGTCTGGGTTCGGCGCCAACAAGGGGAGCTACAGGCTGGTCGAGGCGCTCTCGACTCTGGCATGGGACGGGCGCCGGTCGGCTTATTTCCGCAAGGAGCTGCTGAACGCGCTGCAGATCCTGAACGCGGGCGATGTGCCGCCCGTTCGGCTGACCGGAGGTTGGGCCGGAGCGATGGGCCAGCCGCAATTCATGCCGAGTTCCTACCTGTCCTATGCGGTTGACGTCGACGGCGATGGGAAGCGCGACATCTGGGACAGCAAGCCGGACGTGTTCGGGTCGATGGCGAACTACCTGGCGCGTCACGGCTGGAAACGGGGGGAACCGTGGGGACAGCCGATCCAAGTTTCCGCCGGTTTCGATGCGTCCCGGGCTGGGCGCGACGACCGAAGGTCCTTGGGCGCCTGGATGAACGAAGGCGTCAGGCGCTTGGACGGAAGCCGCTTCAGCCGGTCGGACCCGATGGGCGCCGTCGTGGTCCCAAGCGGCGCGCCGCCGGGCGAGGCATATATGGTCTATGCCAATTTCGGCGTCCTGCGCCGTTACAACCCCTCCGACTTCTACGCCCTGGCCGTGGGCCTGCTCGGCGATGCGGCCGCTTGAGGCTGCCGCTGCCGGTGTCAGCCGGGCTTGTGGCCGCTTGCCTGCTCGGGTGCGGCCGTCCGGCTTCGGCCCCGAGCGGGACCGGCGCCCGTTACGTGGTCGGAACCGGCTACCAGGCCGGCGGCATCTGGTTCTACCCGCGCGAAGACTTTCAATATGACCAGACCGGACTGGCAACCGTGATGCAAGCCCGGCACGGCGTCACGGCGGATGGAGAAGCCGCCGACGCCGCCAGGCTCACGGCCGCGCACCAGACGCTGCAACTGCCGGCGCTCGCTTGGGTGACAAACCTTGAGACAGGGCGGCAGGCGCTGGTCCGCATCAACGACCGCGGCCCGGCCTCGGCCGCGCGCCTGATCGCCCTCTCGCCCCCCGCGGCGCGGCTGCTCGGGATCAGCGCCGAGGGGACGGCACGGGTCCGTGTCCAGGTGGATGAGGGCCGCAGCCTCGCGCTCCGTGGGGCGCTCCATGGCGGCCCGCAGCTCGCCATGACCGCCGTCCCGCGGGACAAGGTGACGGCCGAAGATCTGCCGCCGCCCGCCGGAGTCGTCCAGCCGATGCCGAAGCGGAGCGCCAGGCCGGCGCTTGCAACGGTCGGGGCGGCAAAGGATATGGCGGCCGCCCCGGACTCGCTGCCCGAAACGGCGCGGACGGTCGCGCCCCGGCCCGGCCGGTTGATGATCGAAGCGGGATCGTTCGGGCAAGCCGTCTATGCGCGACAGGCCCAGACAAGGCTTGCTGGCCTGGGCGCCCGAATCGACCGCTCCGGGGATGGCCGGGACGAGCGCTACGCCGTGCGCGCCGGTCCTTACGGCAGCGTTGCCGCAGCGGACGCTGCCCTTGATCAAGCATTTCAAGCGGGCGTCACGGACGCGCGGATCATCGTGCAATGAGCGGAGTGGACCCCCATGTTGAAACGTCGCCTGCTGCTTCTGGCCTCCGCACTGTCGGCCGCTGCGCCGCCGGTCGTTCACGCCGCCCGGCGCGCGAAACCCGCGCCGCCAGCCGCCTCCGAGGCAAGCCCGGCGGAGACGCCGCTTGGCCCGCTCGACACGACGGCTCGATGGGCGTTCATCACCGACTTCAACACCGGCGCGGTCCTGCTCAACAAGAATGCCGACGACCCGATGCCGCCCTCGTCGATGACCAAGCTCATGACGGCCTACATCGTTTACGGGATGCTGAAGTCGGGCCGGTTGCGGCTCGATCAGGAGCTGCCGGTCAGCGAGAAGGCGTGGCGGATGCAGGGCTCGAAGATGTTCGTCCCGTTGAACGAGTCGGTGAAGGTGGAGGACTTGATCCGGGGGGTCATCGTCCAGTCGGGCAATGACGCCTGCATCGTGCTGGCCGAAGGGATCGCCGGCTCGGAGGACGCTTTCGTCGATCTGATGAACCAGAAGGCCAAGGAGATGGGGCTGCGCGTGGCGCACTTCGCCAACAGCACCGGCTGGCCGGACCCCGAGCAGCGGGTCTCGTGCCGGGATCTCGCGACGATCGCCAAGCGCCTGATCACCGACTTCCCTGAATATTACCGGTTCGACAGTGAAAAATCTTTCAAATACAATAATATATCACAAGAAAATCGAAACCCTCTGGTGCAGAAAGGCCTGGCCGACGGGCTCAAGACCGGGCATACCGATGCGGGCGGCTATGGCCTCGTTGCCAGCTCGCAGCGGGGGGGGCGGCGGGTGATCGTCGTCATCAACGGGCTCGCCACGTCGCATCAGCGCGCCGAGGAAAGCGAGCGGCTGCTGGAGTGGAGCTTCCGGGAGTTCGAGGATGTCATGCTGTTCACGGCCGGCGACACGGTCGAGGACGCGAAGGTGTGGCTCGGCACGGCGCAAACCGTCCCCCTGGTCGGCGGACGCGACCTCGTTATGACCATGCCGCGGCAATGGCGGCGCACGGCCCGCGTCACCGTCGAGTATCCAAGCCCGGTCCCGGCGCCGGTCAGCCGCGGCGACGTGCTCGGCCGGCTCACGGTTTCCGGCGAGGGCGTGCCGCCGACCGAGATGCCGCTTCTGGCCGGCGCCGACGTGTCGCGCCTCGGGTTGCCGGGCCGGGCCATGGCCGTCGTCGCGCGCTACGTGACGGGGTCTTGAGCACGCGCAGGGCAGGATTGTTCATCACGCTGGAAGGCGGGGAGGGGGCAGGGAAGAGCACCCAGGCGCGGCTTCTGGCCGACGCGCTGGCCGACGCCGGGCACGCCGCGTTATGCACAAGGGAGCCCGGCGGCGCGCCCGGCGCGGAGGCGTTGAGGGCGATGTTGCTGGGCGGGGAGCACCGATGGTCGCCCGCCGCGGAGGCATACCTCCACTTCGCCGCACGCGCCGAGCACCTGGCTCGAACCATTTTGCCGGCCCTGGATGCGGGGACGATCATCGTCTGCGACCGGTTCGCCGACAGCACGCTGGCGTATCAGGGCTACGGCCAGGGAGCGGACCGGGAGCTGATCCGGCGTCTGACGCGGCTGCTGCCGAGACAACCGGACCTCACGTTCATGCTGCGCGTCTCGCCGGCCGAGGCGGCGGCGCGGCTCGCGGCGAGAGGCCAGACTTTGGACCGTTACGAGGCGATGGACGCCGGTTTCCATGCTCGCGTGGCCCAGGGCTTCGCCGATATCGCCGCCGACGAACCCGGGCGGTGCCGCGTGATCGGCGCCGACGGGCCGGCTCCTGACGTGCATGGCGCGATCGTCGCGATCGTGCGGGAGCGGCTGGGCGCATGACCGTGGGCGTGACCTTGGCGCCGCGCGAGAACCCGGTCCTGTTCGGGCATTCGGCGGCGGAAGCGGAGTTCGTTGCCGCGCTCGAGACCGGACGGATGCACCATGCCTGGCTGCTGACCGGTCCGGCCGGCGTCGGCAAGGCCACCTTGGCCTACCGTCTGGCCCGGCGCCTGCTCTCGCCGGCCGATGACCCGAACGACCCGGGCAACCCGGTGTTCCGCCGCTTGGCGCACGGCAGCCATGCCGACGTGCTGACGATCGAGCGCGAGATAGACGAGAAACGCAAACGGATGAAAGGCGAAGTCGGCGTTGACCAGGTGCGCGACGTGACAGGCTTCCTGCACCTGACGTCGGCGGAAGCGGGCTGGCGCGTGGTCGTGGTCGATGGCGTGGAGGCGCTGAACCGCAACGCCGCCAACGCGCTGCTGAAGGTGCTGGAGGAACCGCCGCGCCAGGCGATCCTGTTGTTGACCGCCGCCGCGCCGGGCCGCCTGCTGCCGACGATCCGCAGCCGGTGCAGGCGGTTGAAACTGGACCCGCTTTCCGCCGCAGAGATGGAGGGCGCGTTGGCCCACTTGCTCCCGGAGATCGACGGCGAGGCGCGGCGCGAGCTGACCAAGACCGCGAACGGCGCTCCCGGCCGGGCCGTGGCGCTCGCCGAGGAGGGCGCGCTCGCGTTGGCGGCGCTGGCGCGAGAGGCGCTCGAAGCCGGGCGGCTGCCGATCACGCGCATGCACGCCTTGGCGGAGCAGGCGACCAGGACCGAGAGCGGTTTCGCAACCTTCATGGGGCTGTTGCAAGCCGGGCTCGGCGAGCACGTGCGCGCGGCGGCGAGAGGGCAGGGGGCCTGGCCCGGCGCGCAAAGCCGCCCGCTAGCCGAATGGGGCGAAGTGTGGCAAGCGCTAGGCCGTCTGCAGGACGAGACCGAGCGCTTCAACCTCGATAAGCGCTCGGCCGTCATTGCCGGGCTGGAGTTGTTGAGCCAAGCATGAAGCCGCCGTTCTACGTCACGACGCCGATTTTCTACGTCAACGGCGCGCCGCACATCGGCCACGCGAGCACCGCAGTCGCCGCGGACACGCTCGCGCGCTGGAAGCGGCTTGACGGCCACGACGTGCTGTTCCTGACCGGCACCGACGAGCACGGGCAGAAGGTCGAGCAATCGGCGCATGCGGCAGGGCTTGAGCCGAAAGCGTACGTGGATCAGATCGCGGCGCAGTTCCAGGCGATGAGCGCGGAGATGGGTTTGTCGAACGACGTCTTTTTCCGCACGACAGAGGACCGGCACCGCGTTGCCTGCCAGGCTCTATGGACTCGGCTGCAGGAGCGGGGGGAAATCTATCTCGGGCAGTATGAGGGCTGGTATGCCGTCCGCGACGAGGCGTTCTACAGCGAGGAGGAAACCAGGCTGCTCGACGACGGCGCCAGGGTGAGCGCCGAGACCGGCGCGGCGGTGGAGTGGGTGACGGAGCCGTCCTATTTCTTCAAGCTGTCGCAATGGCAGGACCGGTTGCTCGCGTTCTATGAGTCGGCGCCGGAAACCATCATGCCGCCGGGGCGGCGGCGCGAGGTGACGAGCTTCGTGCGCGGCGGGCTCAACGATCTGTCGGTCAGCCGGACCAGCTTCCGCTGGGGCATCCCGGTGCCCGGCGATCCGGATCATGTCATGTACGTGTGGCTGGACGCGCTGACGAACTACATCACCGCCCTCGGCTATCCTGATACGACGGCCGACCTGTGGCGCTTCTGGCCGGCGAGCGTGCATCTCGTCGGCAAGGACATCGTCCGCTTCCATGCGGTTTACTGGCCGGCCTTCCTGATGGCGGCCGGGCTTGCGCCGCCCCGGAGCATCTATGCCACGGGCTGGTGGACAGTCGCCGGGCAGAAGATGAGCAAGTCGCTCGGCAACGTCGTGGCGCCCGGAGACCTGGTCAGGAAGTACGGGCTTGATCCGGTGCGCTTCTTCCTTCTGCGCGAGGTGCCGTTCGGCAATGACGGCGACTTCAACGACGCCGCGTTGCTGCGCCGGCTGAATGGCGAATTGGCCAACGATCTCGGCAACCTCGCGCAGCGAACCTTGACGCAGGTCGCGCGCAACCTTGACGGCAGGCGCCCGGCCCAAGCGGTCCATACCGAGGACGACGCGGCGCTGTTGGAGGCGGCCAACGCGCTGCCGTCCGTGCTGCGTCCGTTGATGGACCGGCAGGCGTTCGGCGACGCCATCGAGGAGGTCTGGAAAGTGATCCGCGCCGCCAACGCCTACATCGACCGCCAAGCCCCCTGGGCGCTGCGCAAGACGGACCCGGGGCGCATGGCGGCGGTGCTGCGGGTCTTGCTCGACACGATGCGGCCGGTCGCGACCGTGCTGCAGCCGGTGATGCCGGGCAGCATGGACCGGCTGCTCGATCAGCTCGGGGTCCCGGAGGCTGGGCGTGATCTTGCGAGCCTTGGGCAGCGCCTGCCAAGCGACGAGATGCTGCCGGCGCCCTCGGGCGTGTTCCCGCGTCACGTTGAAGCAGCGTCATAGTCCATTGACATTAATTGATTCTCATTGCCACCTTGATATGTTTCCAGAAGAGGAGCGCGGTGATTTGCTCAGACGGGCGGCGCAGGCCGGCGTCGGCGAAATGGTCAGCATCGGCACGCGGCTCGGGCAATCGCGGCATCTCGTCGACCTGGTCGCCGGCCTGCCGAACGTCTGGTGCACGGTCGGCGTGCATCCGCACAATGCCGGGGAAGAGCCGGCGGCGGCGCCTGACACGCTGGCCTCACTGGCGCGGCGGCCGAAGGTTGTCGGCATCGGCGAGAGCGGGCTTGACTATTTCTATGACAAGGCCCCGCGTGCCGCGCAGCAGGCGTCGTTTCGCGCTCACATCCAAGGGGCGCGCCTTGCCGACGTTCCGCTCGTGGTCCATGCGCGCGACGCGGACGAGGACATCGCCGCCATCCTGCGGCAGGAGTGGGCGGGCGGCGGCCCGTTCCAGTTCGTGCTGCATTGTTTCAGCTCCGGCCGGGCCCTGGCTGAGGCGGCCCTGGCGCTCGGGGGCAGCCTGAGCTTCTCCGGCATCCTGACATTCCAAAAGAGCAACAATATCAGAGAGATCGCGCGCGATGCTCCGGAGGACCGGATCCTGGTCGAGACCGATGCGCCGTATCTTGCTCCTGTGCCGCATCGGGGGAAGCGCAACGAGCCCGCGTTCGTCGCCGATACGGCGCGGGTGCTGGCCGATGTGCGCGGACTGGCGTCGGACGCGCTGGCTGAGATCACGACCAGGAACTTCCGGCGCCTTTTCTCCAAGGCTTGCTGATGCCGGTCGTGACAGTCCTCGGCTGTGGCGGTTCCGCGGGCGTGCCGCAGATTGGCGGCGCCGACGGGTGCGGCGACTGGGGCGCTTGCGACCCGGCCGAACCGCGCAACCGGCGCACCCGCTCCAGCATCGTGATCGAGAGCAACGGGCGCCGCTTGCTGGTGGATGCGTCGCCGGACATGCGGGCGCAGTTGCTGGCCTGCGGCATTCCATCGATCGATGCGATTGTTTTCACCCACGCCCACGCGGACCACGTGCTCGGTATCGACGATATCCGCATCTTGAACCGGATCACCGGGCGTCCGTTGGATGCGTTCGCGACCGAGCGCACCTTGGCGGAGTTGCAGCAGCGGTTCGACTATGCCTTCAAGCCTTGGCAACCGCCGCATTTCTTCCGTCCGACGATGGCGCCGAAGCCGCTCGCGTTCGGGACCACGATCGAGATGGCTGGAATGGAGGTGCAGGTGTTCGAGCAGGACCACGGGTTCATGCCGACGGCTGGCTTGCGAGTCGGCGGGTTCGGTTATTCAACGGACGTCGTGAACCTGGACGATGCGGCTTTGGCCGTTCTCGAAGGCGTCGACACGTGGATGGTGGATTGCTTTCAACGGCAGAAGCATAGGACGCACGCCAATGTCGATCAGGTCTTGGCTTGGGCGGAGCGTATCAAGCCGCGCCGGGTCGTGCTGACGCACATGGGATATGATATAGATTGGGGGTGGCTGGCGAACCGGTTGCCGCCCGGGTTTGAGCCGGGGTTCGACGGGATGGCGCTGGACGTCGCGCCCTGACCTTAGTTTCCATAATATGCATTATCGGACTGACGGGTGCAAGCTGCCGCGAGAGACGCCATCGTGGGAACGGGCATGGCAACCACCGCCTCCGGCCCATAGCCGCGGCGAAGCAGCCCAACCTCGGCGCCCGGCGGGAGCGCGACGACAACGGCGTTATGCCAATCGCCGGGTAGCACACGGCAAGGCCCGGATCACCTGTGCCTGCGCTGCCCCGCGCCGGGCATGGAACGCTTTCAGTTTAGGGTCATTCTGCACCGCGAGTAGCCCGATCTCGGCCAAGGTCAACGGCTGTTCGGCCGGGACCCGGCCCCTGCCCGGCCGGCTCCGGCCGAACCCCGCGACGCTGGAGGCGAGACCCAGCTTCCTCTTGCTAAAGGCCGCTCTTCCGGTCAACCCGCCCGCCTGCGCCGATGCCGCCAGATGAACCAGGCCAGGCCGAGCGCGAGCAATCCGACGACAACGACGTCGAACCGGCGCATCCATGCCCGCAGCCGCGGGTCGCCCTCCCACCGCTCGCCGAGCAGATAGCCGGCGTAGGCGAGCGCGTAGCACCAAGGCCATGAGCCGACGAAGGTGTAGATCTGGAACGGCGCCTGCGGCATCCGGGCGATGCCGGCGGGCAGTGCGATGAAGGTGCGCACGACGGGCAACAGCCGCGCGATCAGCACAGCCGGTCCGCCGAAGCGTTGGAAGAACCGGTCGGCGCGGTCCAGGTCGCCCGGGCTGAGCAGGATGTAGTGCCCCCACCGTTCCACCAGGCCACGCCCGCCATAAGCGCCGGCGGCGTAGGCCGCGGTGGAGCCGATGTTGCAGCCGACCGCGCCGGCCGTCGCGGCCAGCACGAGGCTGAACCGCCCGGTGGACGCGAGATAGCCGGCGAACGGCATGATGACCTCGGACGGCAACGGGATGCAGGCCGACTCGATCGCCATCAGCCCGGCAACCCCCGCATATCCCGCCGCCGAGACCACGCCGACAATCCAGGCCGCAACCGGCGCAAGAATGCTGTCCAGCATGAGCCAGCCTCGGTTAAGCCGCCCGGTCCGCGTCGCCGGGATGCCGCCCTGCCCGTTGCGGGATGAACACGATGCAGCCGACGATCAGCGCCACGAGCACGGCGGATGCCTCGAACCGGCCCAGGGCGAGGCCGCCGTTGGCGAGCGGCTTGTCGAGGAAGTCGCCGACCGCGGCGCCGAGCGGCCGGGTCAGGATGAACGCCGCCCAGAACAGCAGCACCCGCGAGGTTTGCGTGTAGAAATACAGCCCGGCCACGACCGCCAGCCCGGCGCCGAACACGAGAGCCGCGCCGCCGTAGCCGAGCCCGGTGTCGTCGGCCATCCAGTCACCGAGTGCGGTGCCGAGCGTCTGCGAGAACATGATCGTCGCCCAGTAGAACATCTCGACCTTGGGAGTCGTCACCGTCTCCACCGAGACGGAACCGAGCGCCCAATACCAAATGCCCAGCGTCGCCATCAGCAAGGTGAACAGCAGCGTCGAGCCGCCGAGATAGCCGATGCCGAGCGAGCGGTCGCAGAAATCGGCCATCGTGGTGCCGACGGTCGTCGTGGCGACGATGGCGATCCAGTAGATGAACGGGTGGAATCGCTTGGCGCTGATCTGCGCGCCGACGGCGGCGACGAGAATGACGGCGAACAAGGCGGTGCCGGCGAGATAGCCCCAGCCCAAGGTCATCGTGACCGCGTCGCCGCCGGTTTCGCCCAGGGTCGTGGCGAAGATCTTGATGATCCAGAAGCCAAGGGTCACCGCGGGGACCTTGCTGACAACATCGTCAGCGATCCGGCTTTTAGTCATGCTAGTCATAGTCAATCCTTCTCGAGGCAAGTTGGGGAGGCGCGAGCCGGCATTGCGGCGTCACGAGGGGGGCAGGTTGCAGCTCCTGCTTGCGGCCTCTGGCGGTTTCACGCCGGGGCCGAGGGAAAACGCGGTCAAAACACCGAGACCAGGACGACGCCCGCGATCATCAGCGCCGCCCCAGCCAGGCGCCCCCACCCGGCGGCGTGCTGCTGGAAGCCGAGCAAGCCGTAATGATCAAGCAGGACGGAGCAGGCGATCGACGTGCTGACCGTCAATCCGGTAAACAGCGCCGCGCCCAGCGCCGGGGCGGCGTAGGGCCGGGCGACGAAGATGGCGAACCCCGCGAACCCGGCGAGCCAGCCCCACCACGGCACGCCCGCCGCCTTGTCCGCCGTCAGCCTGAGCTGACCCGTGGCCAATGCCGCCAGCAACGCGCAGGCAAAGCTCAAGCCAAGGCTGACGACGGCCACCAGGAACGGCCGCCCGAGCGCCTTCACCAGCCCTGCCGTCAGCCCCGACTGGACCGGATTGAGCCCGCCGGACACGATCGTCAAAAGGAACAGGAAGGCTTGCTGCATCTGAAAGTCCTCAGTCGCGGGCGCCGAAGGCAAAGCTGACCCGCAGCCCCGGCCCCGCGTCCTCCAGCCGCAGCGCCGCCCCGTGCAGCTCCGCAACGGCAGCAACGAGGCTGAGGCCCAGGCCGTTGCCCGGCGTCGTGCGGCTGCGCTCGCCGCGGTAGAAGCGGTCGGCGAGGCGGGGAAGGTCCTGCGCGTCCACGCCCGGCCCGTCGTCATCGACGGTCAGGCGCGCGACGCCGTCCTGGCCGCGTGCCAGGCGCACGCCGATCCTCGTGCCCGGCGGCGTATGCCGCAGCGCGTTCTCCACCAGGTTGGCGACCGCCTGCGTCAGCAGCTCCTGGTCGCCGCGGACGACGACGCCGGGCTCGATCCCGGCCGCGAGGCGATGACCCGCGTCCTCGGCGTCGAGCAGGTAGGCGTCGGCCACAGATTCGGCGACGGCGCTCAAATCCACGTCGCGGAACCCGGCGCGCGGCGAGGCGCCTTCCACCTGGGCGATCCGCAGCAGGGCGGAGAACGTCTCAAGCAGCCCCTCCGCCTCGCGCACCGCGCCCTCGACCGCCGTCTCATACTCCGGCACCGAACGCGCGTGCGCCCGCGCGCCTTCCAGGCGTTGATACAGGCGCGACAGCGGCGTACGCAGGTCGTGCGCCACGTCGGCGCTGACCTGCCGCAGGCTCTCCATCAAGCTCCCGATGCGATCCAGCATCTGGTTGAGCGTGCCGGCCAGACGGTCCAGGTCGTCGCCGGCCCCGCGGACCGGCACCCGGCGCGACAGGTCGCCGCCGATGATCGCCTCCGCCGTGCGCGAGATCGCGTCCACCCGGTTCAGGAACGCCCGGCTCAGCAGCGCGCCGCCGCCGATGCCGAGCAGGGCCGCGAGGCCGATGGTCCAGACCAGCGCGGTGGCGACCGCTTCCTCGACTTCGGCGATGCGCCCGAGATCGTCGCCGACGACGAGCAGCAGCCCGCCGCCGAGCTCCGTGGTCCATGCGCGCACCCGCTCCGGCAGCCCGCCCTCATCGGCGGGCTCGGACACATCGATCGCGCGCCAGCCGGGGCGAAGCGCGGGAATGGCCGGCATCTCTCCCGCGAGGCGCGCGCCGCCCGCGCCTTGCACCAGGTAGTCGAGCGCGCCGACCCCGCGCCCGCGCGAGCGCACCACGGCGAGCAGCCGGTCCAGGCCGCCGGCACGAAACTCGTCCTGCAGGAATGCCATCTCGGTCTCGATCCGCGCCGTCATCTGCTGCTCCAGCTCCGAGCGGGCGGCGAGGAACACGGCAGCGCCCAGCACCAGCGCCGAGGCGGCGAATACGGCGACGTAGAGCGCGGCCAGCCGGAAGCTCGCCGTGCGGAACAGCCTGAAGCCGGCCCACGCGGGATGGGACACATCCAGGCGACCGGTTCGCGCGGCGGGCCGGCCGCTGGCCGAGGGCGCTTTAACCGCCGGGCGCACGCAGGACGTAACCGGAACCGCGGAGGGTATGGATCAGCTCTGGGTCGCGCCCGCCGCGGGACAGCTTGCCGCGCAGCCGGCTGATGTGGGTCTCGACGATGTTGGTCTTGGGGTCGAAGTGGAAGTCCCACACGCCTTCCAGCAGCATCGTCCGCGTCACCACCCTCCCCGCGTGCCGCAGCAAGAACTCCAGCAGGCGGAACTCGCGCGGCTGCAGCTCGATGCGCTCGCCGCCGCGGGTGGCGGTGCGCCGCAGCAAGTCGAGCTCCAGGTCGGCGACGGAGAGAGTTGTCGGCGTATCGGACAGCGGCGGGCGGCGGGTGAGCGCGTTCAGCCGGGCCAGCAGCTCGGCGAAGGCGAAGGGCTTGACCAGGTAGTCGTCGCCACCCGCCTCCAGCCCCTGCACCCGGTCGCCCACGCCGCGGAGCGCGGTCAGGAAGAGCACCGGCGATTTGACGCCCGCGCCGCGCAGGGTGCGGACCAGGCCGATGCCGTCGATGCCGGGCAACATGCGGTCCACGATCAGGACGTCGTAGTCGCCGCCCCCGGCCATCAGCAGGCCGTCCCGCCCGTCCGGCGCATGGTCGGCGACGTGGCCGTGCTCGTGCAGGCCGCGGGCGACATAGGCGGCGGTCTCGGCATCGTCCTCGATCACCAGCACCTTCATGCCGAAACCCTCCATCCCTGCCGCCGAAGGATCAGCAAAACGGCGGCCTCGCCTCCGTGCGTTGCGAACAGGGCATCACCCACGACAGGCACATGGCCGCATGAGAGATGAAGGCGAGGGACGGAGCGGAAAACCATGAAAGCGTCCTTCATGAGAGGCAAGCCGCGGCCAGCGCCGGCCGCGGCTTGTGTCAGCGGTCAGTCGTTGTCCTGCTGCTCGCCGGCGTGGATCGCCGTGACCGTCCCGGTCTGGGCGTTCACCAGCACGGTCTTGACCCCCTGCTGGCCGACAACCTCGACCTCGAACTGCGGGACGCCCTTGTCCTGCTGCAAGTCGGCGCTGGCAGCGCGTCCGCCGGCTTGCTGCTCGGCCGTCGCGACCGCCTGCTGCAGCGTCACCTTGGCGTTGGCCAGTGCGGCGGCGTCGTTCTGGCGCTCGCTGCGTTCGCTTGCGTAGCCGATCTGAGCGGTCGCGCCGAGGCCAATCAGGGCGACGAGCGCGAGTGGCGCGGCATATTTGGCGTTCATGTCTTCATATCCTTTGGTGTTCGATCCGCGGCGGCAGGATGCCGTCCGCTGAAACAGACACTAGGCGCCGGCAGGTTGGCGGGCTTTGGACGCCGCTATACGACTTGCCAACCTGCCGCGCCGCCATCTCACCCAGCGACCGGTCCCGAAGCCGGCGCCGCCGCCTGCTTGCGGCCTCCGACGGTCAGATAGGCCACCAGGGCCACGATGACGACCAGGAACAGGGCGCTTGTCCCCGTCGTGCCGAGGCCCAGGCCGCCATTGGCCAGCGGCTGCGACAGCAGGTCGCCCAGGGACGCGCCGAGCGGCCGGGTCAGGATGTAGGCGAGCCAGAACGCCAGCACGGCGTTCAAGCCGAACGCGTAGTAGCCGAGCGTGATGGCCGCGATCATGACCCCGAACATTACGGCCGACACGGCGTAGCCGAGGGCAAGCTGCTCGCCGGCAAGGTCGCCCGCCGCGGTGCCGAGGGCGAAGGTGAACAGGATGGCCGCCCAGTAGAACAGCTCCCGCTTCGTCGTGGTGATCGAGTGGATCGACAGCGTCCGCTCGCTCGCGTACCAGGCGGCCAAGGCGGCAGCCAAGGCGACGGCGAACACGCCGCTGCTGACGAACAAGCTCACGCCGAGGTTGTCGGTCAGGTTGTCGGTGATGAGCGTGCCGACCACGCTGATGAACACGACCACCAGCCAGTAGAGCCAAGGGATATAGCGCTTGGCGCCAAGCTGTGCGGCGAGGGCGCCCAGCAAGAGCACGGCCATGACGATCGACGTGCCGACCAGGCCGAAATTCAGCTTGACGTTGAGGAAGTCGGCGAAGGTTTCGCCGACGGTGGTGGCCATGATCTTGATGATCCAGAAGACCAGCGTGGCCTCCGGAACTTTGTTCAGCATCTCGTGGGGAAATAATGGCGCTGAACGACGCACCGGGGCGGCCGGATGGATGAGGGGCATCGACGTTGGCTCCGCTTTTATGGTTCCGAACGCCACTCTGTTCCTGGCCACGTTGCCGTACTTTGGCTGCCGCATTGGGAAATCCCAATCTCCGGCGGTTTGCTCGTCGGCAGACCGGGTCTGCAGCGCTGGCCAAAGGTTGGGGCTTGATTGAGCTTGCTATACGGATCGGCAATGTCTGCCGCGCGCCGGTGACGGACCGTTCCGTTTGGATTACTGCCAGGCCCGCCGCACACGCCCCGCACGCGGCGGAGACCCGTCGCGATGCCCTGGAACACTCATCTCTTTTTGCTCTTAAACGCGGCTGCCCAACCTGGCCCGGCCATGCTGTTCGCCGCCGAGACTCTGGCGTCCGGTCCCGTCCTGCTGGCGCCCGTCCTGCTGACCTGCCTGTGGATATGGGGGCGTCCGGATCGGCGCCCGGCGTTGCTCGCCATCGCCGCCGGGCTGTTCATCGGACAAGCATTGAATGTGCTGCTCGGGCTTGCCTGGTACGAGCCGCGCCCGTTCATGGCCGGGGTTGGCCATACCTGGCTCGCTCACGTGGCCGATAACGGGTTCCCGAGCGACCATGCCACCCTCGCCTGGAGCCTGGGATGGGGCTTGCTGCTGACCGGCGTCTCCCGGATTTGGGGCGTTGTGGCCTGTCTGGCCGGCATCGCCGCCGGGTGGGCGCGGGTGTATCTGGGCGTGCACTTTCCTGTCGACGTTCTGGCGTCGGCGCCAATCGGCTTCGTCGCCGGATATGCCGCGCGGCTGTTGATGCCGCCGGTGCGGGCATGGCTGGCGCCTCCGGTCGAGCGCCTGTATCAGGCGGTCCTGGACCGCTTGCCTGCCAGCCTGCCCTTGCCGCGCCGAACGCGGCCGTGACGTCCGCCCCAGGGCGGCGCGGCGTCGTTTCGGTCCCGGAGAGGACGCTGGGCCTCACCGTCGGCGCCTTGGCCTTCACGACCTTCCTCGTCATCGCCGTCGCGATCGCTCTTGGCCTGACGCACGGGTTCGACGCCGCGGCGCTGCTGGCGTTGCGCGACCCGGCTGATCCGTCCCGCCCGTTCGGTCCGGCCTGGCTGCAGGAAACGGCGCGCGACTTCACAGCACTCGGCAGCAACGGCGTGTTGACCGCCCTGACGGCTGCCGGGGCTGGCCTGCTGTCCCTCGCGCGCCGGCGAACCGCGGCCCTATTCCTGCTCGCATCATTCTGGGGCGCGCTCATTGCCGGGTCCGCGGCGAAGCTCTTGTTCGAGCGACCTCGGCCAGAGTTGGTTCCGCACGCCGCGCGCGTGTTCACCACCTCATTCCCCAGCAGCCACGCCACAGTCTCGGCCGCGGCCGGCCTCGCCGTGGCGATGATCTTGGCAGAAGCGCGTCCAGAGCGGCGGTTCAGGCTGCTCGCCGCGTGGTCTGCCGTTTGCCTAGTCATCATTATCGGCCTGAGCCGGGTCTACCTCGGCGTGCACTGGCCGACGGACGTGGGGGCCGGCTGGGCGTTGGGAACCGGCTGGGCTGCCCTGTGCTGGGCGGCGCTCGGTTGCGGGAAGTCCTTTGCGCTTACTACTGTCGGGATCTCTGGCCGGAACCCCGATCAGGCCCGGCGTTAAAAAATCGCGATCAGCGTCACGCCGCCGATCATCAGCAGCCCGCCGAGCACGCGCCACAGATTGACCGCGTGCACCTCGGCGCCGAGCCACCCGAAATTGTCCACCGCGAGCGAGGCGATCAGGTTGGCCGTGATGATCAGCCCGTTGGTCGGCCCCGCCCCGAGCTTGTCCACGAACAGCAGCCCGGCAAACACCGCGACCGCGCCGACGATGCCGCCGAGCGGCGCCCACCACGGCATCTCGCGCAATCCCTCGGCCGTCGGCAATGGCCGCGGCATGACGGCATACAGCACGAGCAGCACCGCCACGATCAGGCCGAACGAGACCAGGCTGGCGAGCCATGGATTGATCAACGACTTGTAGACCTGACCGTTCATCGGCACGCCGATTGCCTGCATGGCGCCGGCGGCGAGGATAAAGGGGTAAATGTAGGCGGCGCTCATGTTGGTCTCTCCATCGGATAGGGGATCAGGGGCCGGCACGGCCTGGTCATGGCGCAAGCGCCAGGGCGGCGAGGGCCAGCGCGAGCGCCGGCGGCATCACCAGCGCGCCGAGCTTGAGGAATCGCCAGGCACTGACGGCGTGGCCCTCGCGGCGCAGCGCCTGCAGCCATAGAATGGTGGCCAGCGACCCGGTCACGCTCAGGTTCGGCCCGAGGTCCACGCCGACCAGCACGGCCGCCCGCACCGTCTCCGGCACATGGGCCGCACCCAACGCGCTGCCCGCCACCAGCCCGGCCGGCAAGTTGTTGACCAGGTTGGACGCGAAGGCGATCGCAGCGCCCGCAGCCCACGCCGCGTCCACTGCCGAGCGCTGCGCCAAAGCCTGCAGCAGCCCGGACAGCGCGCGGGTCGCCCCGGTCTGGTCAAGCGCCTGCACCAGCACGAACAGCCCGGCGACCAACGGCAGCACGCCCCAGGACACGCCTC
The DNA here is from genome assembly GCA_965217935.1 of Acetobacteraceae bacterium. Taxonomy (GTDB): domain Bacteria; phylum Pseudomonadota; class Alphaproteobacteria; order Acetobacterales; family Acetobacteraceae; genus JBBROS01. The sequence continues at coordinate 4,502,320 of OZ244581.1, forward strand.
CCAGCACGCCGCGCCAACCGGACCCGGAGCCTTTGAGCACGAGGAGGGCGGTGACGGCGCCTGCCAGGCACGTCGGCCATCCCAGTTGCGAGCCGAACGCCGAGGCCGCCAGCAAGGCCGCAACAGTCCCGGCCAGGCCCCACGCCGCCGTCCGCCCGCCGGACGAAAGCCTGGTCCGCTCGACGTCCGAGCCGACCGATTGCCGCAGCGGCGCCCGTTGCGACCAGCGCAGCGCCAGATAGGTCGCGACGACGGAGAGCGCCGACGGAAGCGCATAGCGGGGCAGCCATTCCAGCAACGGGGGCATCTGGCTGCCGTAGATCACAAGGTTCGCCGGGTTGGAGATCGGCAGCACGAAGCTGGCCGCGTTGGCGACGAAGGCGCAAATCAGCAGGTAGGGCAGTGGCTCCTCTGCCTCGGCCGCCTTCACCACCGCCGCGACCGCCGGGGTCAGCACGACCGCGGTCGCGTCGTTGGACAGGAACACGGTGACGACCGTGCCGATCGCGAACACCAAGGCGAAGAGCCGCGTGGCGGACCCTTTCGCCAGGCCGACGGCGCGGGCTGCCAGCCAGTCGAACAAGCCCTCTTGCCGGGCCAGCTCGGACAGCAGCATCATGCCGGTCAGGAACAGGTAGACATCGGTTCCCTTGGCCACGCCGGCCCACGCCGCGGCCGGCGGCAACAGGCCGAGCAGCACCAGGAGAGCGGCGCCCGCAAGCGCCCACACGAACTCCGGCCAGTGGAACGGGCGGGTGATCACGCCGGCGGTCGCCAGCCCGGCGATGCCCCAGGTGCTCCAGGGCGAGGCGAGCAGGGCGCCGATCACCACTCGCGCCCGTTGCGGTTTGGGCCGGGCTGACGGAGGAAAACCCGGTGGTTCTCTTCCCCGGCGCGGGCGATGGGCGATTGGCCGACGCGCAGCCGGCTCAGGATGCTGGTTCGGTCCGGCATGTTCGGTCTCTAAGGGCAGCGTCGGCAATAAGTGCGGCAGCACGCCGACAAAGCTGCGCGGCAAAACAAAGGCTTAGGGCTCGTTCGCCCAATCGATTCGTAGCGATTATTTCCGAACGAGCCCTAAGGCACTTGGCCCTGCTGAATGGCGCCCGCGGCGGCAACGAGGCCCGGTGGCCCGGGGCATGGCGGAATGCGCCGCTCATTCAGCGGCAGCCGGGGCCGCGGCGCCGGCTGCCGGCTCGGCGGCCTCGGCCTGGCTCGTCTCCGGCATGAACGCCCAGAACAGCGCCAGCGCCGTCCCAGCCACGCCGGCGAGGAACAGGAACCCTGTGCTGAATCCGTAGAACTGCACGACGTAGCCGGCCACCGTGTTGCTCAGCGCCGCCCCTGCCCCGGCGCAAAGCGCCACCAGGCCTTGCGCCAGGTTGAACCGCCCCGTGCCGCGGGTCAGGTCGGCGGCGATGACGACCGAGATCACGCCGAAGATGCCGGCCCCCACGCCGTCGAGCAGTTGGATGCCGACGACGCCGAACGGATTGCTGGTGACGGTGAACAGCAATCCGCGCACCGGCAGCACGGCGAGCGCCACCAGGAAGATCGTCTTGCGCCCGATGCCCTGGTCCATCGCGCGCCCGACGGTCCAGGCCACGCCGATCATCACGAGCTGGGCTGCGATGATGCAGGCCGAAAGCGCCATCGCGTCCTCGCCGGGGTGCTCGCGCGCCAGGACCTGCCCGGCCAGCGGCAGCATCGCGGCGTTGCCGAAATGGAACAGCGTCACCGAGGCCAGGAACACGAGCAACGGCTCCTTGGTGAGGACGGCGCGGACCGGCGCCGGCTCGCAGGTCCCCGCCTCCGTCTCCTGCTCGCCGCCGCGGGCCAGCTCGTGGTCGATCTCAGACGGCTTGATCAGCAGCACGATCGCGGCGCTGGCGACGGCGAAGACGGCGACGAGATAGAAGATCCATTGCACGCCGACATAGTGGCCCAGCGCGCCTGCGAGCGCTGCGGCGGTCAGGTTGCCGGCATGGTTGAAGCTCTCGTTGCGGGCGATCCGCGCCGGCATCAGGCTGCGTCCGACGATGCCGAGCGAGATCGCCGCCAGCGCCGGCGGGATCACCGCCAGAGCCGCCCCGAGCCCGGCCTGCGCGGCGTATACCACGATGAAGCCAGGGTAGAGCACCATCGCAAGGCACCCCGCGCCGACGATCAGCGCCGACGCGGTGATCAGCAATCGCTTGGCGCGCGAACTGTCCACCAGCAGCCCGGCCGGCACCTGGCAGACCGCGGCGGCGATGTTGCTGATGGCCATGGCGACGCCGATCGGCCCGGCCTGCCAATCCCGCGCGCCGCTCAGGTAGATTGAGAGGTACGGACCAATGCCGTCCCGCACGTCCGCCATTAGGAAGTTGATGCCGTCGAGGCCGCGAAGCGAGCGGGCGGAGGGCGTCCGCTCGGCCGCATTGCCGCAGGCCGCCGAGACGTTCCCGGCCGGCGCCCGTTCACTGTCTGTCACGGCGACGCTCCGATCGGCATGGAAAGCGGGTGGGAGCATGTCGTGCAGCGCGCGCGTTGGCAACACGCTTATAGGAGCGTTAACGTGACCTTAAACCAAAGCCTCTTCTCAAAGCCGCGGCCTCAATTACGGCGTGAGACACAAAACGACGAGACACAATAAGACTTGCTCGAAACGCCGCCAGATCACGCGAACTTCACTTTCTTTCAAGCGTCTTTCCGCTGATCTGCGCCAATCATTGTTTTAGCGGATCGTGCCCCCAATTCATCAACGATTTCCGCCACCGCGTCTCCGTCACATCTCCCTTCGGCCGCTGCTTCGAATGCCGATGCACGTATCCCACCACCTTGCGCATATCCGCCACGTCCGCGTCCGTCAGATCGGCCTGCTTCACGCCTTTGATCTCAACGATCCGCTCGCCCATATGATGCCCGACCGCCTCCGGCTGCCCCGGGTCGGTCACCTTCTCCCCGTCCGGCGTCATGCCCACCGACTTGCTGTCGTCGCTATCCAACCATTTGCGCAGCTCCGAGCGCGCCATGTTCACTGCCTCCCGGAACGCCTCGATTGTCTCCCGCCGCTCGTCGCTCACGACAGCGCCTCCACCAGCTCCGCCTTGCGCATCCCCGAGCGCCCGTTGACCTCCTGCGCCGCCGCGCGCTTCTTCAACTCCTTCACCGTCATCTCCTCCAGCCGGGCTTTGCCTGTCTTCTCCGCCACGTCGTTCGGTTGCGACGAGTGTTGCTTGCCCTTCTTCGTATCGGCACGCTTCTTGTCCGACGTCCTTTTGTACTCCTCGTCGCTCAACTTCTCCCGCGCCTTCTTCGGCAAATACCGCTCTCCAGTCTTGCCGCTCTCCTTGCCCGACTTCGTGCCCCAGTCCTCGCGCTTCCATTGCGCCAGGTGATTGTCCGCGCTCTTCTTGCCCTCGTAGCCGCCCCCCTCCTCCTTGTATTCGTGCACTGCCAACTGCGCCTTCCGCGCCGACCATTGACCCGGCTTGCCCCCTTTGTCGCCCTCCGTCACCTCTTCCTTCACCTTCTCCCAAAGCTCCGGATCGGTCTTCTTCGCAGTCTTGGCCATGTCTCTGCCCTCCGCATTCGCGAACGCGGAACCTGATCCCGGGTTGCGCGCCAAGCCGCCCCGGCGTTCGATGCCCCGATGGCAACCCTCATCACCGGCGCCGCCGGCTTCGTCGGCCTCAACGTCACCGAGCGCCTGCTCCGCGCCGGGCAGGATGTCGTCGCGTTCGATCAACTCGACGCTCCTCTGAGGGCGCGGCAGACTTTCGCTGTCCTGCCCGGCCGACTTATCCCTATCGCCGGCAGCGTGCTGTCGCGCGCCGACCTCAAGCGGGCCTTCGCCGCCGCGACCGTCGAGACCGTGATCCACTGCGCCGTCGTCACCGCCGGGTCCGACCGGGAACGGCGGGACCCGGAGGGCATCGTCGCCGTCAACGTCCAGGGCGCCGTCTCGGCCCTCGCGTGCGCGGCCCGGCACGGCGTCAAGCGCTTCATCTATACCAGCTCCGTCGCCGTCTACGGCGCCGCCGCGCGCGACATCGACCCTGTACGCGAAGACCTCGCCCCGCAGCCGGCGATGATCTACGGCCAGACGAAGCTCGCCTGCGAGCTCCTTCTTCCCCGCATCGCCTCCGTGCAGACCATCGAGTTCGCCGCCGCCCGCCTCGCCAGCGTCTACGGGCCTTGGGAATACCCGACCGGCGTCCGCGACACGCTCTCCCCGATGCTCGGCGCCCTCGAACTGGCCCGCGCCGGACAGGAGGCCATCCTGAGCCCGCCCGGACGCGGCGACTTCTGCTACGCCCGCGACATCGCCGCCGGCCTCGCCGCCCTGGCCGAAGCGCCGTTCCTGAGCCAAACCATCTACAACCTCGGCAGCGGCACGGCGCTGACGGCCGAGGATTGGTGCCGCTCGCTCGCCGCCGTCGCGCCGGGGTTCCGCTGGCGCCTGGCGCGCGAGGGCGAGACGCCCAACGTCGTCAGCCACGTCGCCTTCGACCGCGGCCGCCTCGACATCGCCGCCATCGGGCGGGATGCGGGCTACAAGCCGGGCTTCACGTTCGATCGGGCGGCCAGGGATTACTTGGATTGGAGCGGCGGGATGCTAGATTTGCCGTCATGAACGTCCTTTTGCGCAAGCCCATTTCGATTGAAACGAGCCTTCTTGGATGCTCCGATTCCTTACTGAAACTTGATTACTAAATTTGCTGAGGGATTGGACCCCGAACCAACCTTTTCTAACTAACGACAAAGGCTTAGCTGAGTTTACAATGGCTGAATGACTGCAAGAATACGGTCACCTAGACCAACTGATGGTTTCATTTACGTCTTGAGACCACTTATATCGGTTGACGGTCAGGAGGTCGTCAAAATTGGGATGACGACCCGAACCGTCGCTCAACGGGTCCGTGAGTTGACAACGGGTTCTATGGTTGGTTTCGAAATCTTGTATAGCCTTCACGTCGAAAACGCGCGGCTGTTCGAAAAACAGCTTCACACCCGATACCGGACCAATAGATTTCGTGGAGGAGGCCAGGAGTTTTTTTGTGTTTCAGCCAGAGATGTCATAGCTGAGATCGAGAAGATAGCGACGGAGATTAGTAAGTCCCGCGCACGTCAGGTACGTGATGAAGAAATTAGTATTTTCTCAAAGCAAATTGGTGCTGCCCGCATTGAAACGATGATTGCTGCACCAATGGGTCTATTTCTATTACTATGGCCGTTATCTATTTGGTTATTTCACAAAATATTACATTATACAAACCAAGGGAATTCTGAAATATTTACATTAGTATTTGCCTTATTTATTTATCTGCCAATTTTGTGTTTAATACTGGGTCTTATTTATCATTTCCTTCATTTGTATTTTGTGGAAAGACGCTTTGGTGTCGCTATCCGTGCCAAACATCTCGAATTGAGGCGGAAGTATCCATTAGCCTACAGCTAAAACTCTGGGCCATTTGGAATCGTTCTACTTTATTTGGTTTGGACCTAAGCATCATAATCTGCACGTGCGCGACTGGCTAAATACTATCGCTTCCTCGGAAACCCTATCTGGTGCGCTCGGAACCTCTAGCTGAACCGCCCCGACCGAGGAAACCCGTTCGGCGGCAACCGCCCCGCCTGCGCCCGTGTCCCGATCCACGGACCCAGCTCCGTCTCGGTCCGAACCTTGTCTCCCAGCCGCCAGGTCAACCCATCCGCCAACCGGAACACCTTCGCGTCTCCAAGCCTCCCCTCCTTGTATTTCTGCAGCAGCACCCCTGCCCCGCGCCCCATCTCAGGCACCTGGTCGAGCGGGAACGCCAGCAGCTTCCGATTGGTCCCCACCACCGCCACATGGTCCCCGTCCGCTGGAACGCACAGCAGCACCGTCTCGCCGGGCTTCAAGTTCATCACCTGCTTGCCCGTCCGCTTCTCCGCCACCAGATCGCCCGCCCCGACCACGAAGCCCCGCCCGGCATTGCTCGCGATCAGATGCCGCACCCCCTCGCGCCAGACGAACAGCGCCGCCACCTCCTCGTCCTGCTTTAAATCCGCGACCAGCCGGATCGCCTGCCCATCTCCCCTGCCCCGCGGCAGCTCTCCGGCCCGCAGCGTATGCGCCCGCCCGCCGCTCGCGACCAAGCAAAGCCGGTCCGTCGTCTGGCAAGGCACGAGGAGCGCCAGCTTGTCCCCCTCCTTGAATTTCAGCTCCCCCCCATCCGCCAAATGCCCCCGCGCCGCCCGTATCCACCCCTTTGCCGAGAGGATCACCGTGATCGGCTCCCGCTCGATCAGGTGGTCGGCGTTGACCTCCACCGCCGGAGGCACGTCCCCAAGCACCGTCCGCCGCGCGCCCAACGCCCCGGCTCCGAACTTCGCCTGCACCTGCGCCAATTCCTCGGCAATCCGCGTCCAACGCCGCCCCTCATCCTTCAGCAGCGCCGAAATCTCCCGCGCCTCGCGCGTCAGCGCCTTGTGCTCCTTCCTGATCTCGATCTCCTCCAGCCGCCGCAAGCTGCGCAGCCGCATGTTCAGGATCGCCTCCGCCTGCACGTCGCTGATCTCGAACCGCGCCATCAAGGCCGGCTTCGGCGCGTCCTCCTCGCGGATGATCCGGATCACCTCATCGAGGTTGAGGAACACCGCCAGATAGCCCTCCAGCACCTCTAAGCGCCGTAGGGTCGCCGCCAGCCGGTGCCGCGACCGCCGCACCAGCACCTCCTGCCGGTGGCCGAGCCATGCCCGCAGCACCGCATGCAACCCCAGCACCATCGGCGTCCGGTCCGCCGTCAGCACGTTCATGTTGAGCGGGAACCGGCTCTCCAGCGACGTGGCCCGGAACAGCGTCTCCATCAGCACCTCCGGCGCCACCGCCCGCGACTTCGGCTCCAGCACCAGCCGCACCAATTCCGTGCTCTCGTCGCGCACGTCGCCCAGGAACGGCAGCTTGCGCTCCTCCAGCAACGCCGCGATCTGCTCGACCAGCTTCGCCTTCTGCACCTGATACGGGATCTCGGTGACGACGACCTGCCACATGCCGAGCCGCCCGCGCTCCACCTCCCACTTCGCCCGCATCCGGAACCCGCCCCGCCCGGTCTCGTAGGCCTGCAGGATCGACGCCCGCTCCTCGATCAGCGTGCCGCCCGTCGGGAAGTCCGGTCCCGGCATGTGCTGCAACAACTCCTCCGTCGTCGCCTCCGGGTTCTGGATCAGTTGGATCGCCGCCGCACAAACCTCGCCTGCATTGTGCGGCGGAATGCTGGTCGCCATGCCCACCGCGATGCCCGCCGCCCCGTTCGCCAGCAGGTTCGGGAATCCGCCCGGCAGCACCAGCGGCTCATGCTCCTCGCCGTCATACGTCGCCCGGAAATCGACCGCATCGTCGTCGATCCCCGCCAGCAACGTCTGCGCCACCTCGGTCAGCCGCGCCTCGGTATAACGCATCGCCGCCGCGTTATCCCCGTCGATGTTGCCGAAGTTGCCCTGCCCCTCCACCAGCGGATACCGCGCCGCGAAATTCTGCGCGAGCCGCACCAGCGCCTCATACACCGCCACGTCGCCGTGCGGGTGATACTTGCCGATCACGTCGCCGACCACGCGGGCGCACTTCTTGAACCCGCTGGCCGGGTCGAGCCGCAACTGGTGCATAGCGTAGATCAGCCGCCGATGCACCGGCTTCAGCCCGTCGCGCACGTCCGGCAGGCTGCGCGACATGATGGTGCTGAGCGCATAGGCGAGGTAGCGCTCGCTGAGCGCGTCCTCTAAGCGGGTGTCTTGGATGAAACCGGTCAGGTCGTCGGGCATTTTGTCCTGTCGTAGAGTCTACCAATGCTGCCTTTAGCTTATTCTTACAAAAGTCTGGCGTCGATCAACCGGCGCAAGGCGGCGTTCATGCGCGCCTGCCAGCCTGGCCCCGATCCGCGCAAGCCGGCAATCACGTCCGCGTCGAGCCGCACCGTCACTTGCACCTTGCTGGGCTTGCGGCCAGGTCCGCGGCGCCGCGCGCGTTCGGAGCTTGCGACGAGTTCGTCGTAGACCTCGGGCGGCATCATCTCGCGCGCCGGGCGGGCGTTGCGAAAGAAGTCTTCGTCAAGTTCCGGGTTGTCCGAGTCGAGCGCGATGCCGCGGTTGATTGCATTCTCCTCCTCCTCGGAATGCCGCTCAAACTTCATTTTCATAGCGATCCATTTCCTTGTAGTTCGCTTTGCGTAAGCTGATGATCCACGTACTGGTCAGCCGGATCGTATAGATCAACACATGCAACCGCGTACCGATCAGGCCCAAGGCCCGTAGGCGCACCTCGCCGTAGTGCTGGCGCGTGTCCGCCTCGACCAATGCCTTGCTCCAATTGAACCGGTCCGCCGCCTCGAACGCTACGCCGTACTTGGCTAAATTTGTTGCGTTTTTGTCTGGGTTCCAGTCAACCGCCATAAGCGGTTCATAACGACATTCCGTCGCATTGCACAAGCAGAGTGTAACGACAATTACGGTACGCCGTTACGACCAGCAGCTTGCGCCGCATGAAACAGCTTATTCCCTTCCTCACGCGAACCAACGTCCGGTTGCGGCGCATCCTCTATGCCGCGAGCGCCGTCACGCGGTCATAAAGCATCACCCGCGCCGCCGGCAAAGGCCGGTGCTGCAACCCGAACGCATCCCGCGCCAGGAAATGCCCCGTCAGCCGCAACCCGTCCCGCCACTCCGCCGCATCCCCCGGCCCGCGCCCCGCCAGGAACCCCGGCAACGGCAGCAACCGATGCTCCCACTCCCCCGCCGCGCCCGCCGAAACCGCCCGCCCCGTCCGCGGCGACACGAACCGCAACCCCTCCGTCTCCCCCGTCACCGCGCACGAAGCCAGATCCAGCCCGTACCCCAACTCCGCCAGCAACGCCGCCTCCCACCGCACCAGCGTCTCCACCGGCGCCCGGTCCGCCCCCAACCCGGAGATCAGCCCGACCAACCCCCCGAACACGATCGGATGCGCTTCCCGCTCCGGCAGCGCCCCTTCCGCCACCATGCAGGCCGACGACACCACCCCCAGCGCCAAGGCATCGTCCATCGCCAGCGCCGCCCCCGGGTGCACCAGCTCCCCTCCAAGACTGCCAAGCTGGTCCGAAAGCCGCGCCACCCAGCGCGCGTGAACCAAATTCCCCCGCTGCCACAACGACGCCTGCTTCCGCGAAGCCCCTCCCCGCGCCAAGCCCCGGTGCGCCCCGTGCGCCTCCGTCATCACCGTCACCAGCGCATCCGCCTCGTTATACGGGCGCGCATCCAGCACAACGGCCGGGCCTTCCCATTCCACTCAGTCCAGGTCCTCCAGCCCCAGCGCCCGCAGCCGCGCCCCCTCCTCGTCCCACCCCGCCCGTTCCTTCACGTTCAGGAACAGATGCACCGGACGCTCCAGCAACTGCGCCAACTGCTCCCGTGCCCGGCGCCCGATCTCGCGGATCTTAGCCCCGCCGGCCCCAATCAGGATCGCCTTGTGCCCGGCCCGGCTCACGTAAACCGTCGCCTCCACCCGAACCGAGCCATCCTTGCGCTCGGTCCAGTTCTCCGTCTCGACCGTCGTGCCGTAAGGCACCTCTTCGTGCACCTGCAGGAATATCTGCTCGCGCACCAGTTCGGCGGCCAGCAGCCGGTCCGGCAGGTCGGTCAAGTCGTCGTCCGGGTAGAGATGCGGCCCCTCCGGCACCCCCGTCTCCAGCGCGTCCAGCAGCCGGTCCAGTCCGTCGCCCGTTCCTGCGCTGACCATGAACGTCTCCTCGAACGCCACGATGCCGTTCAACGCCGCCGTCAGCGGCAGCAACTGCTGCGGCGTGATCAGGTCGAGCTTGTTCAGCACCAGCCAAGTCCGCCGCCGCTGCTCCCCCAGCGTCGCGGCAATCCCCCGCACCTGCTCCGTCGCCCCGGCCCGCGCATCCACCAGCAGCAGCGTCAAATCCGCGTCCTGCGCCCCCGTCCAGGCCGCCCGCACCATCGCCCGGTCAAGCCGCCGCTTCGGCTGGAATATCCCCGGCGTATCCACCAGCAGCACCTGGCTCTCGCCCCGCATCAATATCCCCAGCACCCGGAACCGCGTCGTCTGCGCCTTCGGGCTCACGATCGACAGCTTCGCCCCCGTCAACCGGTTCAGCAGCGTCGATTTCCCCGCGTTCGGCGCCCCCACGATCGCCACGAAGCCGCACCGCGAGGTCATCGCCCGAGCTGTCCCAGCAGATCCGCCGCCGCCGCCCGCTCCGCCTCCCGCTTGCTGCTTCCCGTCCCCGTCCCGCTGCGCCCGCCGCCCATCACGCTGATGACGAACGCCGGCGCGTGCGAAGGCCCGGTCCGCTCCGTCATCACATACTCCGGCAAGGCCAGCCCGCGCGCCATCATCCACTCCTGCAACGCCGTCTTCGCGTCTTTCGGCGGCTTCACCTGCCGCTCCATCGCCCCGGCCCATGCCCCCCGCACGAACCGCCGCACCGCCTCCAGCCCCGCATCCAGATACAACGCCCCGATCGCCGCTTCCATCGCGTCGGCCAACACGTTCGCCAACTGCCCCACCCCGGCCCGGGCCTCGTTCGGCGCGATCGCCAACGCATCCGACAGCCGCGCGCCCTCCGCGATCTCCGCCAGCACTTGCCGCGAGACGAGCTGCGCGTGGCGCGGCCCCAACTCCCCCTCCTGCTCCTGCGGGAACCGCTCGATCAGCCACTCCGCCACCAGCAGCCCCAACACCCGGTCGCCGATGAACTCCAGCCGCTCGTTCGACCCGATCCCCCGCCGCTCGCCCCGGCGCCGTTGGCGGTTGCCCTGCGCCGCCGAGCGATGCGTCAGCGCCTCGGTCAGCAGCCCCGGCCGGGCGAAGACGTGGCCGAGAATGGACTCCGCGGCGCGAAGCTGCGTGGCCGGATCGACGGTCAATCGATCCCGTGCAGGAGCCGGGTCCAGCGGATCTCGAACGGCCATTCCCAGACCTGCCACCACGGCGCCGTCGAATCGAACGAGAAGAAGATGATCTCCGCCCGCCCGATCAGGTTCTCCACCGGCAGGTATCCCACCCCGTTGCCCGACATGAAACGGCTGTCGGCCGAATTGTCCCGGTTGTCGCCCATCGCGAACAGGTAGCCCGGCGGCACCTTGTATTCGATCGTGTTGTTCGCATCCCCGCTGTCGGTCATCTTCAGGAGCTCGTGCGTCACCCCGTTCGGCAGCGTCTCGCGATACAGCCGGGTCAAGGTCGAGGCGCCGTCCTCCTCCGCCATGTACTTGCCCAAGGGCTGCCGCGGGCAGACCACGCCGTTGATATATAACTGCCCCTGCTTCATCTGCACCGTGTCGCCGGGCAAGCCGATGATCCGCTTGATGTAGTCCACGGTCGTGTCATGCGGAAAGCGGAACACCGCCACGTCGCCGCGCTTCGGCAGGCTGCCGAAGATGCGCCCGCTGAACAGGTCCGGCGACAGCGGCAGCGAGAAGTGCGAATACCCATAGGCGAACTTGGACACGAACAGGTAATCGCCCACCAGCAGGGTCGGGATCATCGACCCGGACGGGATGCTGAACGGCTCGAAGCCCACCGTTCGCACCGTCAGCGCGATGATGCCGGCGTACACGAGTGTCTTGACGTTCTCGAGCAGGGCGCCCGACTTCGGCTTGGCCATAATTTGAGGGGTCATCCGCTGTACGCTCCGCCGCGGGATCAACCGTAAGTGGCCCTACCTGTCAAGCAAGCGCCCCTCGATCAGCACCTGCGCGAACGCATAGGGATACTCGTCCGTGATCGTCACGTGCAGCGCCGGCGCCATTCCCTCCGGCACGAGCCCTCGCAGCCTGACCAGCGCCCCGCCGGTCAGTATCATGGTCGGCTGGCCTCCGGCCCGGTTCACCACGCCCATGTCGGAGTGGAACACGCCCGCTCGGAACCCCGTCCCCAGCGCCTTGGCGCAGGCCTCCTTGGCCGCGAACCGCTTGGCGAACGTCGGCGCCCGCAACGCCTCGGCCCGGCGCATCGCCCGCGCCCGCTCCGCCTTGGTGAACACCCGCTGCAGGAACCGCTCCCCATGCCGCTGCATCACCTGCTCGATCCTGCGGATGTCGCACAGGTCGGCGCCGATCCCCAGAATCATGAGCGGATCATGAGCGGATCATGAGCGGATCATGAGCGGATCATGAGCGGATCAACCTTTCGCCCGCTCCACCTGCGTCACCCCGCCCGCGGCCCTCAGCCCGGCGATGACGTTGGCCAGGTGCTTCAAGTCCCGCACCTCGACATCCATCAGCACCTCAAAGAAATCCTGCTGCCGGTTCGTTACCTTGAGGTTGGTGATCGCCCCGTCATGCTTGGCAACCGCGTTCGTCAGCGTCGCCAGCGCCCCGGCCTGATTGGTCGCGATCGCGCTGATCCGTCCGGTATGCGCCTGCTTCAGCCGCGCCGTCTCCGCCTCGTCCCAGTCCACGTCCAGGAACCGCTCCGGCGTGGCGGAAAACGCCTCAGCCGTCGGGCATTCGCGCGTGTGGATCGTCACCCCCTTTCCGGTGCTGACGATGCCGACGATGCGGTCCCCCGGAAGCGGATGGCAGCATCCGGCGTAATGGATCACCATGCCCGCCACCAGGCCGTTGATCGGCATGCCGTCCGTGCGCGTCATCGGCCGCCCGGAGCGCGGCGGCAGGTTCGGCAGCATCCGCGGCGCGCGGGGCGCTTGCCGCAGATCCGGATAAGCGGCGTGCACCACGTCCTTCGGCCCGGTATTGCCGTTGCCCACCGCCACGTAGAGGTCATCGAGCGCCGCCGCCTTGAGCGCCTTCAGCACGCCGGCCAGCACCTTCTCCGAGCCGTCCACCCCTTCCTGCCGGAACGCCTTGGCCAACGAAGCCCGCCCCTGGTCGAAATAGGTCTGCCGCTGCTGCTGCGCCACGTAGCGCCGGACGCGCGCCCGCGCCTTGCCGGTGACGACGAACCGCTCCCATGCCGGGCTCGGCGTGCCGCCGCGGGCGGTCATCACCTCGACCTGGTCGCCGTTCTGCAGCTCATGGCGAAGCGGCATCAGCCGCCCGTTCACCTTGGCGCCGACGCAGGTGTCGCCCACGACGCTATGCACCGCGTAAGCGAAATCGACGCTGGTCGCCCCGCGCGGCAACTGGATCAGTTGCCCTTTCGGCGTGAAACAGAAAACCTGGTCCTGATACAGTTCGAGCTTGGTGTTCTCCAGGAAATCGTCCGCCGCCTGCGAGTTGTCCAGGATCTCAAGCAGGTCCTGCACCCAGCGGAACCGCTGCAGCTCGCTCGCCGAGGCGTCCGCCTGCTTATACAGCCAATGCGCCGCGACCCCGTTCTCGGCCACGTCGTGCATGTCCGCCGTTCTGATCTGCACTTCGATCTTCTGGTTCTGCGGCGCCCGCAGCGTCACACCGGTGTGCAGGCTGCTGTAGCCGTTCGACTTCGGCGTGCTGATGTAGTCCTTGAACCGCCCCGCGATCACCGGATACGCGGCATGGATCGACCCGAGCGCCATGTAGCACGCATCGCGCGACGGCATGACCACCCGGAACGCCATGATGTCCGACAACTGCTCGAACGTGACGTTGCGCCGCTGCATCTTCTCCCAGATCGAGAAGATCGACTTCTCCCGCCCGGTGATCTCGACCGGCGGCGCCCCGCCCTCCGCGCAGACCCGGCGCAGCTCCTCTTTCACCTCGTCGATCACGTCGGCGCCTTGGCCGCGCAGGAAATTGAGGCGCGCCTGGATCGTGTCGTACGCCTCAGGCTCCAACTGCGCGAAGGCGAGCGTCTGCAACTCGGTCTTCAGGCCGTCCATGCCGATCCGCTCGGCGAGCGGGGCGTAGATCTCCATCGTCTCGCCCGCGATCCGCTGCCGCCGGTCACGGCTCGCCACGTAATGCAGGGTCCGCATGTTGTGCAGCCGGTCAGCCAGCTTCACCAGCAAGACGCGGATATCCTTGCTCATGGCCAGCACGAGCTTGCGGAAGTTCTCTGCCTGTTTGGTGCGGTCCGACTGCAGCTCCAGCCGGGTCAGTTTCGTCACGCCGTCGACCAGTCCGCCCACGGTCTGCCCGAAGCGCCGGTCGATCTCGGCGCGCGTGACCCCCGTGTCTTCGATCACGTCGTGCAGCAACGCCGTGACAATGCTGGCCGAATCCAGGCGGTAGGCGGCCAGGATGGCGGCCACGGCGAGCGGATGGGTGATGTACGGGTCGCCATTGTCGCGCGACTGCTTGCCATGCGCCTGCGCCGCCAGCGCGTAGGCCGCATCAATTATCTCGACGTTCGCGCGCGGATCATAGCGGCGAACCGTCTCGGCGAGCTCACAAGGATTTAGCTGTCGGAGCCGGGCCTGGCCATCTGTCGCCAAGCCATCTGGCGCCCGAACGGCGCCGCGCCAGGGCTGGGAGCGGTCAACGATCATTGACCACCCCGTTCACGCGCTCAACGCCGAGCGCGGCCACCCAACTCGGCCTCGATCGCGGCCTCGATGTCCTCCGGCGAGAGGTCCTCGACCGGCATGTTGGCCGCTTCCTCTTCCGCCGACACATCCTGCAAGCCGAAGATGTTCTGGTCGGTCGGGATCAGGTCGAGCACCTCCTCGTCGGCAGGCTCCGGCTCCGGCGCGCGCGAGAGCGACTTGATCAGGTCCTGCTCCAGCGCCGGGCGATCCACCGTCTCCTCCGCGATCTCGCGCAGCGCGACGACCGGGTTCTTGTCGTCGTCCCGGTCGATCGTCAACTCCTCGCCCCGGCTGAGGTTGCGGGCACGCTGGGCGGCAAGCAACACCAGCTCAAATCGATTCGGGACTTTCTCAACGCAGTCTTCGACGGTGACGCGCGCCATGCGCTCAACCTCCAGCGGCTATGAAAAGGATAGACGTCTGCAAATAGGCGCAGAAGCGGTTCAGGGCAAGGGCGTCGCGGTCGTCGGGTCCGGCAGCGCCGCGAACAGTTGCGCGGCCGTCCGCTTGAGCGCCGGATGCCGCCAATCCGGCGCCACGTCGCAGAGCGGCGCCAGGACGAAGGCACGCTCGGCCATGCGCGGATGCGGCAGGACGAGCGCCAGAGCATCGAGCACGAGGCTATCCATGGCGAGCAGATCCAAATCGAGCGTCCGCGCCGCGTTCGCAACGCTCCTCACCCGCCCGGCATCCGCTTCCAGCCGGTGCAGCCCGTGCAGCAGAGCCAAAGGGTCCGCCTCCCCCTCCAGGCGCACGACCCCGTTCACGTAGTCCGGTTGCGAGGACGGCGGCCATGCGGGCGACCGATACCATCGTGAGCGCGCCGCCATGCGCAAATCATGCCAGGGCGCCAGACAATCCGCGGCCCACGTGCAAGTCTCGATCGGCGTCCTGCCGTCCGCGCCCGCAAGATTCGCGCCAATGGCTATCAGAATTGTGTTGTAAACCACTCTTTCAGTCGTTCCTCGTTTCAGGGTAGGATAGAACATGGCAGGCTTGGTTTGGCCAGGCACTCAGGAACATTATTATGCATTTCTCTATAAACGACCGTACGGCCCTGTTCATTGATGGCGCAAATTTGTTTTCATCGTCGCGCCACCTCGGTTTCGAGATTGATTACCGCAACCTGCTGTCGTATTTCCGCACGCAGACCAACGTAGTGCGTGCATACTACTACTCTGCCCTGCTCGACACGGACGAGTATTCCCCCCTTCGCCCCCTGACCGACTGGCTCGCCTACAACGGATACACGCTCGTAACCAAAACCGCCCGCGAATTCACCGACGCCGCCGGTCGGCGCCGGGTCAAAGGCAACATGGACGTCGAGTTGGCCGTCGACATGCTGGAAATGGCGCCGCGTCTCGACCACGCCGTGCTGTTCAGCGGCGACAGCGACTTCCGCCGGCTTATCGAAGCCGTCCAGAGGCAAGGGGTGCGGGTGTCCGTCGTGTCCTCGGTCAAGACGCAGCCCCCCATGGCCGCGGACGAGTTGCGCCGCCAGGCCGACCAATTCCTCGAACTCGCCGACATCGCCCCTGAGTTCACCCGCCGCGGACCGGACCCGCGCCGCAACAATCACCGGCAGCCGCACGACCCGGTCGATACCGCGGCCGATGCCGGCTGACGCGCCTCGCCCGGCCGCCCCGCCTCACGACTGCCCGCTTTGCCCCCGGCTCGTTGACTACCGCCGGGCGAACCAGGCCGCGAATCCGGCCTGGTTCAATGCTCCAGTTCCGAGTTGGGGCCCGTCCGATGCCCCGTTGCTGATCGTCGGCATGGCCCCGGGGGTCAAGGGCGCCAACCGCACGGGCCGGCCGTTCACCGGCGATCACGCCGGGCTGCTGCTCTACCAGACCTTGCTGAAATACGGCTTGGCCGAAGGCAGCTACGAAGCCCGGCCGGATGACGGCTTGATCCTGCGCCGCTGCAGGGTGGTGAACGCGGTGCGCTGCGTCCCGCCGAAGAACCTGCCGGTGCCGGCGGAAATCCGCGCCTGCAATCCGTTCCTCGCCTCAGAGATCTCGGCCATGCCGTCACTTCGCGTCATCTTGGCGTTGGGGGTGCTGTCCCATAACGCCGTCCTGCGCGCGGCCGGGCTGATCCCGAGCCGAACGCCGTTTAAGCACGGCGCCAGCGTCCCGCTGCCGTCCGGGTTGGCACTGACCGATTGTTATCACGTGTCCCGCTACAACACGAACACGGGCGTTCTGACCAAGGCTATGTTTGAAAACCTGGTCGGAAACATAACTGAGGGCTTGTCCGAGGCCGGACAGGATTGAGTCCACGCCTTTTTATGTCAGTTAACTGGCAGTAAAGGCTTTTCTCATTGATTCATCCAGCACCGGAGAAACCGCCGCCGGTCTCGCTGCACACTCGGTTGCGTCCGTTTTCCTTGGCTTGATACAGCGCCAGGTCGGCACGCTCCATCCAGGATGAGAGAGCCTCACCAGGCTGATACTGCGCAACGCCCGCGGACAGCGTGACCGGGTTGATCGATCGCTTCGACGTGCTTTTCGCCAGCCGCTTGCCGGCCATGGCCTCGCAGATCTGCGTCGCCACGACCGCCGCCGCCCGTGCATCCGCGCCGATCAGCAGAATGGCAAACTCCTCGCCGCCGTAACGCGAGACGGTATCGCGCCCTTTGACGCTCTCCGAGAGCAGCCGGGCAACGAGGCGGAGCACCAGGTCGCCGATGCGGTGGCCATGCACGTCGTTGAAGCGCTTGAAGTGGTCGACGTCGAACAAGATGACCGAAACCACGAGCGACGGGTCGGCGCGGACCTGGGCGGCAACGCGCTTCAGCTTGGCGTCGAACGCCCTCCGGTTGGTGATGGCCGTCAGCGCATCGGTGGTCGCCTCGGTCTTGGCGACGTTGAGCGACTGCCGGAGCTTCGAGACCCGGGTGATCGCCGCCGCAAGCTGTTGCTCCAGGACACGGTTCCGCTCCGCCGCGTTCGTCGTCGCCGCGGTCAGCGCCGCGACCGCCGCCGCAAGGCTGCTGATCGTGGGCGTTCCGGCCAGTCGCGACGCCCAGCCCGACAGGCTGTCCCCATACTCGGCAACGGCGGCCTGGTTGCCGGCGACGCTGCGGATCAGGCTGTCCGCCGCGGCTTGGATCGCTTCAGCCCCGGCGCTGACTTCCTCGACGTCGATCTCGGCGCCCGACAAGAATTGCCGGTGGATGTTGTCGAGCAATGCGGGCGTCAGGCATGCGCCCTGCTCAACGTGATGCTCGATGCAAGCGGACAATGCGTGGTTGGCGAGGCTGCGATGGGCGAACCACACCTCGTAGGCCCGCGGCGTCGGAACGATGCCGAGCTGTTTCATTTCGCCCCATACCGCCGCCCCCAATTCGAGCAACCGGTCGGCCTTTTTGTCGCGAGCCGATGCGGCCGCGAAATTCAGCTCGGAAAGGGAGAGTGATTTTGACATTTATCGACTTCTATAATGCCGATTTATTACACCACTTTAATCAGTGCCTCAAGTTTGTCTTGACATTATCTGACAAAATTCAGGCCGATCATGCAATCATGATTGGCGACCCGACGACCGTATTCCCCGGCTGCGCCGGTCAGCCGCCGCTCCGCAGCAACAACTCCGCATTGCCCCCGGCCGCCGCGGTGTTCGTCGTGACAGTCTGCTCCGTCGCGAACCGCGGCAGGTAATGCGGCCCGCCCGCCTTCGGCCCGGTCCCGGAAAGCCCGTGGCCGCCGAACGGCTGCACGCCGACCACCGCCCCAATCATATTCCGGTTGACATAGACGTTCCCCGTCGCCGTCGCCTCCGCCACGAACGCCGCCACCGCGTCGATGCGCGATTGCACTCCCAAGGTCAGCCCATACCCGGTCCCCGCGATGGAGCGGAGCAACGCCGAGAGCTCCCCAGCCCGGAAACGGACGACGTGCAAGACCGGCCCGAACACCTCCGCCCCGAGCGCGTCCACGGACGGCAGCTCGAAGATATGCGGCCCGACATATTGGCCCGGCGGCGCCGCTGCCGCCAGATGCACCCGCGCCGTCCGCTTCATCGCCTCGATGTGCGCCAGCAGCGCCGCGTGCGCCTCCGCATCGATCACCGGCCCGACCGACGTCCCCAGCTCGCGCGGGTCGCCGACCGACAACGCCTCCGCCGCGCCGGCAATGGTCTCGATCACCCGGTCCGCCACGCTGTCCTGCACGCAAAGCAGCCGCAAGGCCGAGCACCGCTGCCCCGCGGAGCGAAAGGCCGAGACGACCACATCGTCGGCCACCTGCTCCGGAAGCGCCGTCGCGTCCACGATCATGGCGTTGATCCCGCCCGTCTCGGCAATGAGCGGCACGATCGGGCCTTCCTTCGCGGCCAAGGCCCGGTTGATCCGCCGCGCCACCGCGCCCGACCCCGTGAACGCGACCCCCGCCGCCGCCTCATGCGCGACCAGCGCCGCCCCGGCCGCGCCATCCCCCGGGACAACGTGCAGCGCCGACCCCGGCACGCCCGCCCAATGCAGCAGCCGCACCGCGAAGCAGCCGATCAGCGGCGTCTGCTCCGCCGGCTTGGCGACGACGGCATTGCCCGCCATCAGCGCCGCCGCCGCCTGCCCCATGAAGATCGCCAATGGGAAGTTCCACGGCGAGATCGCCACGAACGCGCCCCGCCCGCG
Source organism: Acetobacteraceae bacterium (assembly GCA_965217935.1). GTDB lineage: Bacteria > Pseudomonadota > Alphaproteobacteria > Acetobacterales > Acetobacteraceae > JBBROS01. Next base: position 4,521,391 of record OZ244581.1, read on the forward strand.
CAGGCGCAACAGGTTCCGCTCGCCCGTTGGCCCCGGCAGAACCTCGTCGGCCCCGAACAGCCGGCGCCCCTCAACGGCGTAGTAGCGGCAGAAATCCACCGCCTCGCGCACCTCCGCCAGCGCGTCGTCCAGCGTCTTGCCCGCCTCCGCTTGCAGCAGGTGCAGCGCCGGGCCGGGGTCCGCCTCCAGCCGGTCCGCCGCCCGCTCCAGCGCCGCGGCCCGCTCGTCGGCGCGCGTCCGCCGCCATCCCTCGAACCCGGCTTGCGCCGCCGCCATCGCCTCGCCCACCAGATCGGACTCGATCACGGCGCCCACCACGGAGCCGTCGATCGGGCTCAGCACCGCCCGCGAAGGCCCATCCCTGTCCGCGCCGTCGATCACCGGCCCGGCCCGGAACGGCCCCGCCCCGCTTCCCCGAACCATCGCCAGCAAAGCATCCCGCGACGCACGGTCCCCCAGCTCCACCCCGCGCGAGTTCCGCCGCCCCGGCCCGAACAGATCCCGCGGCAGCGGCAGCCCTTCCTGCCGCGCCTGCCGCGCATCACCGACCAGCGCCGCCGGGCGGGCCAGAAGCCGCTCGGCCGGCACGGACGCATCGGCCGCAACCGCGACGAAGCTCGAATTCGCCCCGTTCTCCAGCAGCCGCCGCACCAGATAGGCCAGCAGGTCCCGATGCCCGCCCACCGGCGCGTAGGTGCGGCAAGCAGCCCCGGGCCGGCTCTTGAGCAGATGCGCGTAAAGCGCGTCGCCCATGCCGTGCAGCCGCTGGAACTCGTAGCCGTCCACGCCGCCAGCCCGCTCGATGATCGCCGCCACCGTCAGCGCATTGTGCGTGGCGAACTGCGGATAAAGCCGCGGCCGCGCCCGGAGCAACGCCTCCGCGCAGGCGACGTAGGCCAGGTCCGTCATCGCCTTGCGGGTGAACACCGGGTAATCGTCGAGCCCGCGCTCCTGCGCCCGCTTCACCTCGGTATCCCAGTAGGCGCCCTTCACCAGCCGCACCATCAATTGCCGGTCCAGCCGCTCAGCCAGCCCGGCCGCCCAGTCGATCACCGCCGGCGCGCGCTTCTGATAAGCCTGCACCGCCAGCCCGAAACCGCCCCACCCCGCCAACTCCGCATCCGCCAGCACCGCCGCGATCACGTCCAGCGACAGCTCAAGCCGGTCCGCCTCCTCCGCATCGATCGTGAAATTGAGGTCATACCGCCGCGCCTGCCGCGCCAGCCCGGTCACGCTCGGAACCAGCTCGGCCATCACCCGCGCCCCGTTCATCGCCTCGTAGCGCGGATGCAGCGCCGACAACTTGACCGAAATGCCCGGACGGTCCGGCAACGCCCGGTTCCCCGCCGCCCGCCCGATCGCCTCGATGGCGTCGGCGTAGCTCCGCCCATACCGCGCCGCGTCCGCCTCGGTCCGCGCCCCCTCCCCCAGCATGTCGAACGAATACCGATACAGCCGCCCATCGCCCGACGCCGCCCGGCGCAACGCCGCCCCGATCGTCTCGCCCAGCACGAAATGGCCGCCCATCACCCGCATCGCCTGCCGCGCCGCCGCCCGGATCGCCGGCGTCCCGAGCCGGCGCGACAACCCGGCAAGCACCCCCTCCGGCGTTTCCCCCGGCGCGACGATGCGGCTCGACAGCCCGAGCGCCCACGTCGTCGCCTGCACCAGCATCGCCCCGCTGCTGCTGGCATGATGCTGGAACCCGCCCTGCCCCAGCCGGTCCTCGATCAGCCGGTCCTGCGTCGCCGCGTCCGGCACCCGCAGCAGCGCCTCGGCCAGCGTCATCAGCGCCAGCCCCTCCTTGGTGGACAGCGCATACTCCCGCAGCATCTCCTCTACGCCGCCGAACCCGCCCGCCTCTGCCCGGATCGCGCCGATCAGCGCGCGCGCCTCGGCATCGACCCGCGCCTCCCGCCCCGGCGACAGCGTGGCGCCGGCCAGCAGCCGCCCGGCAATCGCCGCGTCGTCCTCCGCGTACGGCGCGGCGAAGGCAGTGTCTTGAGGCATCGCGCTATCCACGTCTCGTCTCCGGCTCTCCCCGCACTATCCTCCAGCAAGGCCCGGCAATCGAGCGCTTTGCGCGCTCACCCCAGAAAACCTTGCTCCCGGAAGCTCAGCCACCGCCCGTTGCCCACGATCACGTGGTCCCGCACGCTGATCCCCATCACCGCCGCCGCCGCCTCCACCTGCCGCGTCATGCTGAGATCGTCCGGCGACGGCTCCGGGTCGCCGCTCGGATGATTGTGCACCAGGACGATCGAGGCCGCCCCAAGCTCCAGCGCCCGGCGCACCACCTCCCGCGGATAAACCGGCGTGTGGTTCACCGTCCCTCTCGCCTGCACCTCGTCGGCCCGCAGCATCCCGCGCCCGTCCAGGAACAGGATGCGGAACTGCTCGATCCGCTCCCGCGCCAAGGCCGCGGCCAAATAGGCCGACAACTGCTCGGGCCGATCAAGCACCGGCTGCCGGCTCGCCCGCGCGCGCTGCAGCCGCACCGCCGCCGCATGAACCAGCTTCACCGCCGCCACGCAGTGCGTCCCCAACCCCGGCGCCTGCCGCAACTCGGTCTCTGGCGCCGCCAGCACAGCCGCGAAACTGCCGAAATGCCGCACCGCAGCCACGGCCGTCGCCCGCGGGTCGGCCGGCAGCACGAAGCCGAGCAGCCTGGCCATGATCGCGATGTCGCTGGCGGCATGGTCCGCCGTGGTTTCCGGCGCGGGCTTGACTGGCCTCGCCGGCCGGGCCGTTTGCGCCAGCAAGGCGAGCGACGCCAGGGCCTGCTGCTGCTGCGCGGTCGGCCCGGTTTTGGGCTGCGTCCGCTCAGGCGCTGCGCCGCGGGCGGCTGGCGGCGCATGCCCGTGCGCCAAGGCCGTCAGCGCCGCCAACGCATCGAGCTGCGTCGGAGACATCGCCTCCGCCATCCCGGCGCCCGAGACCGGCAGCTCCGGCAAGATCAGCGCCGGTCCCGCGGCAGCGCCCCGCGGCCTCAACGGGTCAAGCGCGGCCCATGCGGCCCGTTCGACCTCTTTGGCCAGGTCCGTCCAAGCCTGCCCCGCTTGCGCCAGCCCCGACCCGGCCGGGAACACCCGCACCGAGACCGCCGCGTCCTGCCGGTGGACCTCGACATTGATCCATGCCGCGCCGGGGAGCGTTGCCGCCGCCCGGGCCACGATCGCGCAGGCGGTCTGGTGCGGCACGGCCTGATCCAGCAGCCCCGGATCGATGTCGATCAGCGCGTCGAACGGGGGCGGATCAGGAGCCTCGGCGGGCGCCCTGCCGCTCCTGAACCACGCGAAGCGCATCTATTGGTCCGATGATGACGGACGCTTCAGTCCGTCATCTGAATCGGCCCACGGAACCAAGCGAGTGCTCTGGCTCATGCCGCGCCTTTCGTATGTGTCAGAGCGCTACTGTCCTGCCCCAGACGTTCGCGTTCGAACGTCTGGGATAAGCAGGCCACGAAATCATAGGGCTAGCGTCCCGAGGCACGCGATTTCAACACGACGAACGTCTGAACCGGGACACTAGCCGCCATCCGAATGGCGCAGGCTGGCCCACTTGCCTCCGCCCAGGACGACCATGTCATGCACCTGCACCGACAACGCCGCAGCGTTCCGCTTCACCGCCGCATGCAGCGAGCGGTCCCGGGCCTCGATCTCCGCCGGGCCCGACCCGTTGCTGCGCACGATGATGACCGCGCTCGCGTGGCGGTCGAGCGTTGTCCGCAACAGCTCCCGCCCGAACGCGTCCGCGTCCGCATCGGCCGCCCAGGACGGCTCGGACAGCAACTGGTTGCGGTTGTTCAGCAGCAACCCGCTCAACCCCGCCGGCAGCAGGCCGCGGGCCGGCGGGTTGAGGTGCCGCACCAGCGCGTCCCACGTGCCCAGCACCGCGCGCTCCTGCCGCTCGGGCCGGGCCAGGCAGTCCGCCGCCTCGACGACGAGCGCCAACGCCTCCGCCGCGCGATCGGTCAGCCCGGCGCGTGCCAGCGCGCCCGCCCCGGCCGACAGCACCTCGGCCAGGCTGCCGAACCGGTTGATCAGCCCCTTCGCCAACGGCTTCGTGTCGCGCCGCTCGATCCCGAAGAACAGCAGCATCTCCAGGATCTCGTAATCCGCGAGCGCCGTTTCCCCGGCCAGCAGCCGCGTCCGCATTCGCCCCCGGTGCCCTTTTGGCCCGGTGCTGACGAACTCCGCGGATGCAACGGCTCTGTCCAAGGTCGGCGACGTCCAGCGTTTTGCGTGCGAACGGATTATGCCGCGGCCCGGCAAAGCGCGAGCCAGGAACTGTCGCGATATGTCATCCACGGCTTGGGCCGCACGATCCGCGCGCCCTGCTCGCGCTGGCGGGCCTCAGCAGCTTCAGCACGATGCTGCAGCAAGGCGACCGGCTCGACTGGTTCAACTCGCAGCCCATCTGCGTGCTGGCGCTGGTCAGTCGCGTGACGATCCCGCTGTTCGTCGCGCACGAGTGGGATTGCAAGCTGCCGTTGTTCAGGCTGCAACTGCTCGGGCGGCCCAACCTCGCCTGCGGCGCCATTGCGTTGTCCGCCTTCATCCTGATCAGCCAGCCTAACTCGTCGCTGCCCGACGATGTCCTGCGCCAGGTCCAAGGCGTCCGCGCCCCGAGCAGACCTATGCCGTCACGCCGCTGATCGCGGCCCTTCAGCTTTTCACGCTGCCGGCAATGGCGGTCCTGCTCAACAATCCGGGCGTCGAGGCGCGGCTGGTGAGCCTGGCCGGACCGTGCTTGGTCCTGGCGTCATGCATCGGCTCGTCCGATCTGACGGCCGCCTCGTTCCCCAGCCAGCTCTATCTTTGGCAGGCCTTGCGGGCCATTGGCCAGCCGATGGCCATCATGCCGTTGCTGATGATGTCGGCCAATGCGGTGAGCGGCCCCGACGAGGCGCCGCTGATCAACGCCATCGGCTTGCTGCTGGCCGAGCCGCCGCGCGCGCCGGAAAAGGAGCTGCAGCCCCGCGCCGCCGTGCCCGGGGTTCCGCCATTGGCGCCGGTCGGCCTCCCCGGCGCCCTGGTGCGCCGCCGCCCCGACGTGCTGGACGCCAAGGCCCGCCTGCACGCCGCCACGGCGCAGACCGGGGTAGCCGTCGCGAGCTTCTACCCCGACGTGTCGCTGACCGGATCGTCCAACCTGAACGACTTTCGTCCGAGAAACGTCTTCAGCCTGCCGCCGCGCGCCTTCGACGTTGGCCCGGCAATCTCGATCCCGGCCTTCCGAGGCAGGCGCCTCACCGGCCAGCTCCGCCTGCGCGAACCGCAGCAGCGCGAGGCGGCGATCAGCTTCCAGCGCACAATGCTGCAGGCCTGGCAGGAGGCGGGCAACGCGCTGACCGCCTACGCAGAGGCCCGGCGCCGCCGGGTCGATGTCGCCGAGGCCGTGCGCCAGAACCAAGCCGCACTGGCCGGGGCGCGCCAACATTGCGCCGATGCGTGGACGACTGCCTCAACCTCATCACCGCCCAGGCCTCCCTCCTGCAACCGGAAAACAACCGCGCGGACAGCGATGCCCAGATCGCGGCGCCAACCGGGTCACTCTATGCCGCGCCCTGGGCGGCGTCTGGCAGATCGCCGAACGGGGCCGGGGGAAGTCGGGGAGACAAGCTGGCCGCGCCCTGACCGGCCCCGTGCCAAGTGCGGCGCCGGCACTTCGTGCGGCAGCGCGCCGATAAGCTGCAAGCCTGAACAAAGGCTTGAGGCGCTTGTCCGACCCAGCGAGACGCAGCGGCAAATGTCGGACAGGCCCCAAGGCTTGCAACGGCGCCCCCCCCTATCTAAACATTGTTCACGTATGAATGCCGATCACCGCCCTGCCCGCACGCGCAAGCCGCGCGGCCAAGGCCCGTCCCGCCGGGCCGAAATCCTGGGCGCGGCCAAGCGCTTGTTCCTGCAGCAGGGCCTCCAGCACGCCACGATGCGCCGCATCGCCGCCGATGTTGGGGTCAGCAGCACGGCCCTTTACGTCTACTTCCCCGACAAGCTCGCCATCCTCGACGCCATCGCCGAAGCCATGTTCGAAGCCTTGCTCGTGGCGCTCGCCAAGTCCCGCGAGCGAGAGGACGCGCCGCTGCCGCGCCTGCATGCCGGCCTTCGCGCCTACATCGACTTGGCCCTGTCGCGTCCCGATGAGTACCGGCTGATCTTTGAAGCCAAGGACCAGAATGCGTGCGGCGAGAGCGAAGCCGCCGACAAGTCGTTCGACACGCTGCAACGGGACGTGGCGGAGCTGGTTGACGACGGCCAGTTCGCCCCGGCCAACCCGCTCGCCGTGGCGGAAGCCTTGCTGGCCTGCGCCCACGGCGTCGTCATGCTGCTGCTGAACCAGCCGATGCACATAGAAACGCCGCCGCAGCAACTGATCGACACGGTGCTCGGGGCCGCGATCAAGGGATTCCAGGCCGCGGTTCCAGCCGGGCGCCCCGGCCCGCGCCTCCAGCACTGACCCCAGCCGCCGGTCATCGCTACGCCTGACCTACAGTCTAATTGGAGCGGCAGCCGGTGCGCAGGAATTCAATCTCGGACCCGGTCGGCGTCCTTCCGAGCTGGCTTCGCATGGTGATCTCGCGGCAGCGCCGTTGATCGGCCGTGGGGAACGATGCGGGGGTTTTCGCCGTCACGTCGCGCGGCGGCGGCGAAGGCGTGGTCTTCGCCGCGGCAGCCCTCTCCGCCCGGCCCGATGGACGGCGGTCGTGCGGCGGACGGGCGCGCTCCGATCGAGCGGCGTCGGCCGCCGCCACCGCCGGCCGGTCCGCCGCATTGCCAACGCTCGGCGGCCGTTCCGGCGCCGGCGCCTCGTCAGGGATCGACGTCGGCGAGGCGTTGGCGACCGCTTCAAGCAGATCGGCTTCCTGTAACGAGAGCAGGTCAACCCCGACTGGCTCCTCTTGCAAGGCAGCGAGGCCGGGCGCGTCGGCCGCGCTTGGCTCGGGCGGCGGAACGGAGCTGGCGGATGCAGCCGCGTCGGGGGCAGGAGCGCTGGCGAGCGAACCGGCTTCCGCTTGCGGCGGCTTTTGTTCCGGCGGAGGTCCTGCATCCGGCGGCCCGGGTTCGGCGACCGGGACGGCACTGGCCGCAGGCTGGACGGCTGGTTCGGCCGGAGCTTCTGCCATCGGCTCGGGCGCTCGCGTGCCGGCCTCCGGCGGCTTCGGCAAGTGGCGCCAGACCATCGTCCCGATCAGTAGCGCGAGCAACGCGATCAAGCCCAGGCGCCCGACCTGCCAGGACGGCGCGCGCGGGCCGCGGCCGGGCGCCGGCGGTGGGGGCGGCGCCGGCGGCAAGGCGTTCGCCGACGACGCAGAGGCGGCCCCGGGCATCACGAGCCTGCGGGTAATCCGCCGCCGCAGTTCGCTGAACTCATCGGCGGCGAGATGCCGGCTCAGGCCCGCCTGCCCCGCCAGCACGACGCGCAGCTTGGGGCTTGTCCGGCACGCGAGCTGGATATAGCGCAGCGATGCCGGATGCAGCGTCTGCGCATCGCCGATCAGCAACGCCACACGCTGGTTGCCGGGGCCAGGCTCAACCAACGCTTCGAAACCGGCCTGCAGATCCGCGTCCGTCAGCGTGTCCAGCCCGGTCCGCCCCAGGATCTGCGCGATTAACGGCCGCAGCGCCAGCCCGCCGTTCACCGATCCCGCCACGCGCACGCACCGAACGGCCTGCTTGCGAAGCTCTTGCGCCGCCTGGTTCAGCGCCTGGGCCGCATCGAAGCCCGGCTGGCCGATTAAGCTGACGCATTCGTCCCAACGGACAACAGCCTCCACGACCGCGCTGGCTGCCGCAGACGCATCGTTGACTTGATCGGACTCGAAGATAGGGAGCGACGCATTCGTGTCAGGCATGAACACTGCTAGTCCGGAACAAACATTGCGAAACAGCTAACCAAAATTGGAGCCGTATATGAATTAAATATTGCCACTTCAGCCAAATTACCTCTGCAAGTTCAATAACAAATCCGTGCTGATTGAGCATTCTGATCAAACGAAGATCAAATTCGCACGTTAGTTTACTTTGCTTTTTTATGTTGACGTGAACGACTTCTCCCATAATCTCGACGGGCTCAAGGTCGAGGCTTCGTTGTCGATTCACGCAGGATGGAAGAGCCGCTTTCGGCCAGGCTTGCCCATGCAGTCACGTCCGGGTTAAAGTTATCATTGATAACTGAACAACGTTCTGTTATGGGTGACTTGGCATCGGCGCTCACCTCTGCGGGCAGCGTCGCCAGCGCCAGCCTGAGCAGGAGGGCTTCCATGCACGTGCGGTCCGCGTTTCTCGCCATCACCCTCCTGCTTGCCGCAGCCGCGGGCGAGCCGCCCAGGCCCGTCCGCGTCGTCGCCATCTCAATGAAACCCGTGCCCTCGTCCATGGTGTTCTCCGGTGCCATCCAGGCCCGCACCCAGGCCGATCTCGGCTTTCGCGTCGGCGGCAAGGTCATCGCCCGCCCGGCCGACATCGGCGACCACGTCCATGCCGGCCAAGTCCTGGCCCGGCTCGACGATGCCGACCTGGAACTCTCCGAGCAGGTCGCCGCCGCCGCGTTCCAGGCCGCCCAGGCCGACGCCGTCAACGCCCGCGCCGAACTCGCCCGTTACCAGCAGCTCGGACGCAGATCCCCCGCCTACCTGCCCTCCGAGTTCGACAAGCGCGGCGCCGCCAGCCGCGTGGCCGACGCACGCCTGGTCCAAGCCGCCCGCCAGCTCGCCCTGGCCCGTAGCCAGCGCGCCTACGGCCAGCTCACCGCAGACGCGGACGGCGTCATCACGGCGCTCCCCGTGCAGGTGGGCCAGGTGGTTGCCGCCGGGCAAACGGTCGCGACCGTCGCCTACACTGACGAGATCGAGGTCGAAGCCGACGTGCCGGAGAACCGCCTGGCCGAGATCCGCGCCGCCCGGGAGGTGGACGTCAGGCTCTGGGCCGCGCCCGGCCAGCAGCTGCACGGCCACGTCCGCGAGATCGGCGCCCTCGCCGATCCGGCCAGCCGGACCTTCGCCGTCAAGGTCGCCATCGACGACGCCCCGCCCGGCCTCCTGGCCCTCGGCATGACCGCGACCGTCAGCTTCGGCATCGCAGGGCCGCCGGTCGCCGAACTTCCGGCAACGGCGCTCACCGACAAGAATGGCCAGCCGGCCGTCTGGGTCCTGGACCCCGAGACCCAGCGCGCCGCCCTCCGCCCGGTCCAGATCGCGGGCTACGCCGGCAATGGAAGCTTACTGATCCAAGGCGGCCTGCAAGACGGCGAAGACGTCATCACCGCCGGCGTCGGCCAGATCGAGCCCGACGCCGCCCTTGTCGCCTGGCCCGGAGCCGCCCGATGAACCTTTCCGCCTGGGCCTTGCGCCACCGCGCCCTGACCCTGTTCGCCATGCTCGCCCTCGGCATCGGCGGCGCCATCTCCTATCTCCAGCTCGGACGCGCCGAAGACCCGGCCTTCACCATCAAGGACATGGTCGTCATCGTCGATTGGCCCAGCGCATCCGCCGAGGAGATGTCCCGGCAAGTCGTCGATCCCATCGAGCGCAAGCTTGAAGACCTCCCCCACCTCGACCACACCCAGAGCCAGACCCAACCCGGCCACGCCGTCATCGAGGTCACCTTGCGCGACGACACCCCGGCAAAGCAGGTGGCCGGCCTGTTCTACCAGGTCCGCAAGAAAATCGGCGACATCCGCGGCGCCCTCCCCGCAGGCATCAGCGGCCCCTCTTTCAACGACGAGTTCGGCGACACCTACAGCCTGCTCTACGCCCTCACCTCCGACAGCTTCACCCTCCCGGAGCTGAAGCACGTCGCCGAGGACGTGCGCGAGCAGCTCCTCACCGTCCCCGGCGTCGGCAAGGTCGTCCTCGTCGGCCAGCAGGACGAGCGCATCAACATCGACGTCTCCTACCGCAAGCTGGCCCAGCTCGGCCTCACCCTCCCCGAGGTGTTCAACGCCGTCCGAAAAGAGAACAGCATCGTTTCCAGCGGCTTCGTCGACACTCCGCACGACCGCATCCGCGTCCGCACCCGCCCGGCGCTCGACGGCGCGGCCGCCCTCGCCGCCCTCCCGGTCAACGCCGGCGGCCACATGCTCCGCCTCGGCGACTTCGCCGTCATCACCCGCGGCACGGTCGATCCGCCCGTCTCCACCATGCGCTACAACGGCAAGCCCGCGCTCGGCCTGGGCATCAGCATGGCCGAAGGCGGCAACATGCTCGCCCTCGGCCAGCAGGTCGCGGACCGCATCGCCCAGATCAAGCCCACCCTCCCCCTCGGCGTCCAAATCGGCAAGCTAAACGACCAATCCGCCGTGGTCGCCATCGACGTGCACGATTTCCAGGAGAGCTTCCTTGAGGCCCTGGCCATCGTCCTCCTGGTCAGCTTCATCAGCCTCGGCTGGCGCACCGGCATCGTGGTCGCGATCAGCGTCCCCCTCGTCCTCGCCGGCGTGTTCGTCGGCATGAAGCTGCTCGGCATCGACCTGCAACGCATCTCCCTGGGCGCCATGGTCATCGCCCTCGGCCTCCTGGTCGACGACGCCATCATCGCCGTCGAGACCATGACGGTGAAGCTGGAGCAAGGCTGGGACCGCATCCGCGCCGGCAGCTTCGCCTACACCTCCACCGCCTTCCCCATGCTCACCGGCACGCTCGTCACCGCCGCCGGCTACCTCCCCGTGGGCCTCGCCAACTCCAGCACCGGCGAATACACCCAGGACATCTTCCGCGTCGTCGGCATGGCGCTGATCCTCTCCTGGTTCGTCGCCGTCCTGTTCGTCCCCTTCCTCGGCGCAGCCCTGCTGCCGGAGCCGAAGCTGCACGAGACCCGGCACGACGTCTACGACACCGCCGCCTACCGCCGCTTCGCCCGCCTGGTCGCCTGGTGCGTCCGCCGCCGCTGGTGGGTCATCGCCCTCACCGTCGCCGCCTTCGCCCTCTCCGTCGTGGGCTTCACCCGCGTGCCGCAGCAGTTCTTCCCCAACAGCGACCGCCTCGAAGTCCTGATCGACGTCCGCCTGCCCGAAGGCGCCAGCTTTGAGGCTACCGCGGCCGAGGTCGCCAAGCTCGAAGCCATCCTGAACAAGCAGCCCGGCATCGCCTCCTACGCCGCCTACACCGGCGCCGGCACGCCCCGCTTCTTTCTCGCCTTCTCCCCCGAGCTCGACCAGCCGAACTACGCTCAGTTCGTCATTAACGCCAAGTCCATCGCCGACCGCGAGGCGCTGCTGCAAACATTGATCGCCGAGATCGGCCGCGGCAACTTCCCCGATGTCCGCCTCCGCCCCTCCCGCCTCGAACTCGGCCCCCCGGTCGGCTACCCGGTGCAGTTCCGCATCGTCGGCCCCGACCCCTTCATGCTGCGCGAGATCGGAGCCGCGGTCCGCCGGGCCATGCGCGACAGCCCGGACGTGCGTAACGTCAACGACAACTGGGGCCAGCTCGCCAAGCAGGTCACGGTCACGCTCGACCAGGACAAGGCCCGGCGGCTCGGCATCACCAGCGAGGACATCGCCACCACCCTGCAAACGCTGCAGCAAGGCGCTGTAATCACGACCTATCGCGAGGGCACCGAGCGGATCCCCGTCGTCGCCCGCGCCGTCGCCTCCGAGCGCCAGAACCTGCGCGCGATCGGCGACGTGGTCGTGGCCGGCGCCAACGGCCGCGCCGTCCCGCTTTCCCAGGTGGCGACCATCGCCTGGGGCATGGAGCAGCCGCTCGTCTGGCGCCGTAACCGCACGCCCATGCTGGTGGTGCGCGCCGACACCATGCCCGGCGTGCAGGCCCCGGACGCCACCGCCGCCATCCTGCCCAAGCTCGAAGGCATCAAGGCCGTCCTCCCCCCAGGCTACCGCATCGAGACCGCCGGCGCCGTCGAGGAAAGCGCCAAAGGCTCGGCCAGCATCAACAAGATCATGCCGCTGATGCTGCTGGTCATGCTGACCTTGCTCATGATCCAGCTGCAGTCGTTCGGGCGGATGCTGATGGTGGTCGCGACCGCCCCGCTCGGCCTGATCGGCGTCACTGCCGCGTTGCTGGCAACGGGCGCGCCATTCGGCTTCGTCGCCACCCTCGGCTTCATCGCCCTCGCCGGCATCATCATGCGCAACTCGGTGATCCTGGTCGACCAGATCGAGCAGGACCTCCGCGCCGGGGCCGCCGTGGAGCAGGCCATCATCGGCGCCACGGTGCGACGGTCGAGGCCCATCATCCTGACGGCGGCGGCGGCGATCTTCGCCCTGCTGCCGCTGTGCTTCTCGGTGTTCTGGGGGCCGATGGCGATCGCCATCATGGGCGGGCTGGTCAGCGCCACGGTGCTCACCCTCTGTTTCGTCCCGGCCCTCTACGCCGCCTCCATGATCCGCGGCCGGCGCAAAGCCTCGCACCCGCTCCCCGCCGCGGCCATGCACCCGGCGGAGTGAGGCCCCAATTCAAGCGGCGCCGGGCAGCGCCGCGCGGATCTCCGCCAGCCCCCGCCGCGTGCTGCCGTCCGCCGCCGCATTGGCGTCGCCGAGCCAAGCCAGCAGGGCATCCCGGCGCAGCGGCCACTCGTCGGCCAGAATGCTGAAATAGGCGGTGTCGCGCCGCCGCCCGCGCACGACCAGGTGCGCCCGCAGCGTGCCCTCATACGTGAACCCGAGCCGCTCCGCTGCCCGCCGCGACGGCGCGTTCAGCGCGTTGCACTTCCAAACCAGCCGCCGGTAGCCCAGATCGTCCATCGCCAGCCGCATCATCAGGAACATCGCCTCCGTTGCCGCCCGCGTCCGCTGCATCCGCGGCCCGAACCAGATATGCCCGATCTCGATCGCGGCGTTCCGCGGCTGAATATCCATCAACGTCAGCCACCCGCTCGCTGCCCCCGTGCTGACCGGCCGCACCGCCCAGGCCATCGGATCGTGCTCGGAGGCCATCGCCGCCACGTGCGCCGCCATCGCCGCCTCGGCGCCGAACGGGCCATAGCCCAGGTAATCCCAGCTCTCCTCCCCGCCCGCCGCCTGCGCCGCCTGCCAAAGCTCGGTCGCATGACGCCGGTGCAGCGGCTCAAGGACGGCGAACCGGCCCCGCACCGGAACCCGCGCCGGCAACGGACGCGGCACGGCATCGACAGGGGGTCCAAGCGGGCGATCGTTCATACTGACCGCATTAACACGGATCACGCCCGGCGATCAGTCGTCTCCCCGCCGAAAACGAACATCATTTCTGGTACAGACATCCTGATTTTTAACCGCCATAGTCGAAAGATTGAAACGTTGGGAATAGGAGCTTCGATGTCGCGTCCAAGTCTCGTTCTAACCATCCTCGCCACGCTGGCGGTCTCGGCCTGCAGCTATCCACAAACGTTCAAGGCGCAGTTGAGCAGCGCCCAAGAGGTTCCGCCGAACAATTCGCCCGGCACTGGGGCGGCCACGGTCACGTACTACCCGTCAAGCAAGGCGATGACATATGAAGTCACTTACAAGGACCTAACTGGCCCGGCCGCCGCCGCGCACTTCCATGGCCCAGCCGCGCCCGGAGCGAATGCGCCCGTGATGATCCCGATGGATGTCAAGCCATCGCCGATCAAGGGCGGCCATGTCATGACGGACAAGGAAGAGGACGCGCTCGAGTCCGGAAAGATGTACGTCAACATCCATACGGCCGACAATAAGAACGGCGAGATCCGCGGCCAGCTCCAGCGGATGCAGTAGGCCGCCAGCGGACCCGGCCCGGCCGGGTCCGCGCTCCTCAAGCGGCGTGATGCACCGGGGCCATCCCGTAAACCGGCGTCGCGATCCCTTCCAGCCGCGCTTTCAACTGCAGCGCCAAATACAATGAATAGTGCCGCGACTGGTGCAGGTTGCCGCCGTGGAACCAGAGCCCCTCCTGCCGGGTCGGCTTCCACATGTTGCGCAGCTCGCCCTCCCAAGGCCCCGGGTCCTTGGTCGTGTCCGAGCCAAGCCCCCAGCACTTGCCCACCGTATCCGCCACCTCCTGCGAGATCAGCCGCGCCGCCCACCCGTTCATCGAGCCGTAGCCCGTGGCATACACGATCAAATCCGCCGCCAGCTCGGTCCCGTCGCTCAGCATTACCGCGCGAGGCCCGATCCGCTCCACGTCGACGCCGCCCTTCAGCTTGATCCGCCTATCCGCGATCAGCTCCGAAGCGCCAACGTCGATGTAATACCCCGAGCCCCGCCGCAGGTATTTCATCGTCAGCCCCGACCCGTCGTCGCCGAAGTCGAGCATGAACCCGGCCTGCTCCAGCCTGCGGTAGAACTCGGCATCCCGCTCGCGGATGGCGTGGGCCACCGGCATCTGGAACTGGTGCATCAGCCGGTAAGGGATCGACGCCGACAGCATGTCCGCCTTGTCGGTCGTGATCCCCGCCGCCACCGCCTGCTCCGAATAGAGCGGCCCCAGCCCAAGCTCCATCAGCGAATCCGACCGCGACACGTGCGTCGACGACCGCTGCACCATCGTAACCTCCGCCCCATGCTCCCAAAGGTCGGCGCAGATGTCGTGCGCCGAGTTGTTCGACCCGATCACCACGCACCGCTGCCCGCGATACGCCTCGCCCCCGGGATGCTGGCTGGAATGGTGCTGCTCGCCCTCGAACGTCTCCGCCCCAGGATAGGATGGCACGTTGGCCACCCCCGACATCCCAGTCGCCAGCACCAGATGCGTCGGTCGCAGGGTCACGCGCTCGCCGTCGCGCGACACCTCCACCGTCCACTCCTTTCGCTCCTCGTCATAGCTCGCCCGCTCGCAAGCCGTGCTGTTCCAGCAGTTCAGCTCCATCACCTTGGCATACATCTCCAGCCAGTCGCCGATCTTGTCCTTCGGCGCGAACACCGGCCAATGCTCGGGAAACGGCAGGTAAGGCATGTGGTCGTACCAAACCGGGTCATGCAGGCACAACGACTTATACCGGCTGCGCCACTGGTCTCCAGGCCGCGGATGCTTGTCGATGATCAGCGTCGGCACGTCGAGCCGCCGCAGCCGCGCGCCCAGCCCCAGCCCCCCCTGCCCCGCTCCCACGATCAGCACGTAGGGCTGCCGCGTCACCCCGAGCTCGGCCGCTTCCGCCTGCCGCCGCTCCAGCCAAGTCCGCCGGCCCTGCTCGACGCCGTGCGCCGCCCCCATCTCCCGCCGCGTCCCCGAACGCTCCTCGTAGCCTTTCAGCTCCTCCAGGCTGGTCAGCAAGGTCCAGCACAGCCCGTCACGCAGCCGCACGAAGCCCCGGCCCCGCCCCGCCGCGGTCTCGAACCCGATCCAGCCGGACACCACCCCGTCCGCCTCGGCCGCCGGCTCGGCCAGGACCCAGCCCCGCGGCCGCGTCCCCGCAAGCGTGGCGCCGAGCATGGCCTCGATCCGCTCCCGCCCCTCCGAGGTCGTGATGTTCCAGGTGAACGCGATCAGGTCGCGCCAGAAGCAGTCCGCAGCGAACAGACCGGACGCTGCCGCCGCATCGCCGGACGCAAGCGCCGCGCCGAACCGGGCAAGCCAGTCCCGCACGCTCTCACTCGCCTGATCGCCGGACGCCTCGGCCCCAGGCCGTTCGATCGTAATGGACATCGCTTGCGTCTCCCACGGTTGCCCAGCTGGTATGCTCCAGCCGCCCCAACTAGCTTGTCAGTCGACGGCCGCCCTCGGCAAGCCCCGAAACGCCGGCCATGAACAAACGTATGTACGTTTTTCCTCGCAGTCCGCGCCGGTCCATGCTTTGCTTGTTTAAGACCACACTGAAAGCGTTTCAATAAGGCATCAATAACGCCGAGGTCACGCGGCGAATAGGGAGGGTCCATCAATGGTTAAATGCCAGTCGTCCTTGCGCGCTTTGCTTCTGGCCTGCTGCGCCGCTGCCGCGCTGCAAGCAGCCCCCGTCCGGGCAGCCGATGTGACGCAGGACCGCCTGCTCAACGCCGACAAGGAACAAGGCAACTGGATTCAGCACCACCGCACCTACAACGCCCAACGCTTCTCCCCGCTCAGCCAGATCAACAAGGACACCGTCAAGAATCTGAAGGTTGCCTGGACCATGGCCCTCGGCGGCGTCGAGGGCGGCGGCATCTGGACCCATGGCGGCCTCGAAGCCACCCCGATCGTCGAGGACGGCATGATGTACGTCACCGACGGCTGGGGCTCCGTCTACAAGATCGACGCCCACGGCGGCCAAGGCAAGCTGCTGTGGAAGATGGACCCGAAAACCGACCACGACTGGGCCGGCGCCGTCGCCTGCTGCGGCGTCGACAACCGCGGCGTCGCGCTCTGGGACGGCATGGTCATCTCCCACACGCTCGACGGCCGCCTGATCGCCACCAACAAGGACACCGGCGAGGTCGCCTGGCAACGCCAGGTCGCCGACCCCGACAAGGGCGAGGCCGTCACCGGCGCGCCGTTGATCGTGCACGGCATGGCGATCACCGGGGTCGCCGGCGCCGAGTACGGCATCCGCGGCTGGATCGCCGCCACCGACCTCAAGACCCAGAAAGAAGTCTGGCGCACCTACACCATCCCTGCCAAGGGCGAACCCGGCAGCGAGACCTGGCGCAACGAGGGCGCCGCGGCCAACGGCGGCGGCTCCACCTGGGTCACCGGCAGCTACGATCCCGAAAGCAACACCCTCATCTGGGGCGTCGGCAACCCGGGCCCCGACTGGGACAACGAGCACCGCCCCGGCGACAACCTCTACACCGACAGCGCCCTCGCCCTCGACCCGGACACCGGCAAGATCAAGTGGCACTACCAGCACACCCCCAACGACCCGTTCGACTACGACAGCGTCTCGGAGAACGTCCTGGTCGACGTGCCGGTCAACGGCCGCATGGAGAAGCTGGCGCTGACCGCGGACCGCAACGGCTTCGCCTACGCCAACAACCGCAAGGACGGCGAATTTGTCTGGGGCGCGCAGTTCGTCAAGAAAGCGACCTGGACCCGCGGCCTCAACCCCGAAACCGGCAAGCCCGTCGAATACGACCCGTCCCAGCCGGTCCAGCGCTATAACGCCGCCGTCACCCCGTCCCGCAGCAACACCCCGACCGACATCTGCCCCGGCAACATGGGCGGCAAGAACTGGCCCCCCACCGCCTACAACCCGACGCTGCAACGCTGGTATATTCCGGTGATCGAGAGCTGCAACACCATCACCGTCGAACCTACCAAGGAGAACGCGTTCAAGCCGCGCGAATTCTACACCGGCGGCGGCCCCAGCCAGCACCAGCGGATCACCGGCAGCGTCACCGCCATCGACGTCAAGACCGGCAAGGTGGTCGAGAAGCACGAGACCAAGTTCCCCATGCTCGGCGGCCTGCTCGCGACGCCGGACCTCGTCTTCGCCGGCGAGCCCTCCGGCGAGATCATCGCGCTGGACGCCAAGTCGCTCGACCAGCTCTGGTCGTTCGACACGGGCGCCGGCGTGAACGCCCCGCCCATGACCTTCACCGTCGATGGCAAGCAGTACCTCGCCATCCTCGTCGGCCTCGGCGGCGCCTGGGACAAGTGGTTCATCGAGTCCACGCCGGAGCTGAAGAAAATCCCCCCAAGCTCCACCCTCTACGTCTTCGCCCTCTGACGTGACGGCGCGCCCGCCGACGTGGTTCACGCCGGGCCATGTCCGCGGGCGCGGGAGGATTCCCATGCTCGCCAATCTCACCGCCGCCATCCTCGGCGGCCTCCTGCTCCTGCAAGCCCCCGCCCGCGCCCAGCCCTTGCCGCACGGCGGCAGCGAGGCCGAGGGCAAGCGGGTCTACCGGAAAGCCAACTGCGTCGGCTGCCACAAATGGCACGGCGGCGGCGGCGGCGGCTACGGCGGCGACGCCCTCTCGCTCCGCGCGACCTCGCTCGACCGGGCGCAGATCATGGAAACCGTCACCTGCGGCCGCCCCGGCGCCGGCATGCCCTACTTCAAGCGCGGCGCCTACGACGGCGCCGACCACCCCTGCTACGGCCTGTCCCGGCAGGACTTGGGCAAGGACATCCCCGTCGAGGCGACCGTCTTCCTGCGCCCGAACGAGGTGGCCGCGGTCGCCGATTACGTCCTGGCCGACATCAAGGGCCACGGCGAACCCAGCTACGCCGAGTGCCTCGCCTTCTTCGGCGACGGCTCCCGCGTCTGCAACGTCTACAAGAACGCGCAAGCCGCGCCGCCCGCGAAAACAGGAGGCTGACCATGCGCCTGGCCCTCATCGCCCTGCTGCTCGCCGCCGCCCCGCTCGCCCCATCCAGGGCCGCCGACAACGATCTCCGCGAGTTCCGCATCGGCATGACCGTCAGCGCCCTGCCGCAGCACGGCTACGCCGCCTTCTCCTGCCCCAGCGACCCGAGCCGTCGCCTAGAGGGTTGGCAAGCCTTCGCCCAATGCCCGGCCGGCCCCGACGGCCTCCACGCCGTCCGCTTCAAATACGACGAAGCCGCCAACCCGCTCTCCAAGGTCAACGACCTCTACGAAGGCACCAAGGTCGGCGGCCACCCAGTGCTGCTGACGCTGCTGATCGGCGGCGACTCCGAGGTCCACGGCCTCATCATCGAGACCGACCCGAAAGCCCGCCTCTACCTGCGCAAGAAAGCCTTCCTGCTTGGCGCACAGGTCAAATCCCGCTACGGCGAGGCCGGCTGGGCCTGCCAGTCCGCCGATTCAGCCAATGACAAGGAGCCGGTCGGAGGCGTATTCATCGATGAGCACTGCGAGAAATCCACCCCGGAGCGGCGCCTGACGCTCGACCGGGCGCTGTATCGCCGCCCCGGCGACCCACTGAAAGACTTCATCAGCCAGACCCGGCTTGAAATCCGCGGCCCGGAATGACTGCTCAAAAAGGAGACGCCCTGATGATCACCCTGAAGGTCAACGGCCAAACCCAAACCTACGACGGCGACCCCTCCCTGCCCCTGCTCTGGTTCCTGCGCGACGAGGCCGGGCTGACCGGCACCAAGTTCGGCTGCGGCCAGGCCCTGTGCGGCGCCTGCACCGTCCACATCGGCGGCCAGGCCGCCCGCTCCTGCATCACCGCCATGAGCGACGTGAGCGATCAGGAGATCACCACTATCGAGGGTCTGCACCCCACCGGCGACCATCCCGTGCAGAAAGCCTGGCGAGAGCTGGTCGTGCCGCAATGCGGCTACTGCCAGGCCGGGCAGATCATGCAGGCCGCATCCCTGCTGGACACCACGCCGCACCCGAGCGACGAGGAAATCCGCAGCCAGATGAGCGGCAACATCTGCCGCTGCGGCTGCTACAACCGCATCGAGGCCGCCATCCGCATCGCCGCGACCGGAGCCTGAGCCATGACCTATTTCGCCCCCAAATCCATGCCAATCGAAAACGTCAGCCGCCGCAACCTGCTGCGCGGCGGCGCGACCCTCGGCGGCCTCGTGCTCGCCGCCCAACTGCTGCCCGGCGCCCGCGCCCACGCCGCCTTCCCGACCAACTATCAAACGGGCGCCGGCAAGATGCCGCACGGCACGGTCAACGACCCGCGCGTGTTCGTCTCCATCGCCCCCGACGGCCTCGTCACCATCGTTGCGTCCCGCGCCGAGATGGGCACCGGCGTCCGCACCAGCCTGCCCATGATCGTCGCCGACGAGATGGGCGCGGACTGGGCGCGGGTCCACGTCGTGCAAGCGCCGGGCAACGAGGAGAAGTACGGCAACCAGGACACCGACGGCTCGCGCAGCACGCGCCACTTCCTGATCCCGATGCGCCAGGTGGGCGCGGCCGCCCGCACCATGCTGGTGAGCGCCGCGGCCCAGCAATGGGGCGTCCCGGCCGGCGAGTGCAAGGCCGGCGTCCACGAAGTCATCCACGCGGCCAGCAACCGCCGCCTCGGCTTCGGCGCCCTGGCCGACGCCGCCGCCAAGCTCCCCGTGCCGGAAACCGCCAGCCTGCAATTAAAGGACCCGAGCGAGTTCCGCCTGATCGGCAAAGGCCAGGTCGGCCTCGTCGACCTGCACGACATCACCACCGGGCACGCGACCTACGGTGGCGACGTCCGCCTCCCCGGCATGAAATACGCCGTCATCGCCCGCCCGCCCGTGGTCGGCGGCAAGCTCGTCTCGTTCGAGGCGAAGGACGCCCTGGCCGTGCCCGGCGTCGAGCAGGCGCTCGAAGTCAAAGGCTGGCCCTGGCCATCCAAGTTCATGCCCGTGGGCGGCGTCGCCGTCGTCGCCCGCAACACCGGCATGGCGATCAAGGGCCGCGACGCCCTGAAAGTCGTCTGGGACCACGGCGCCAACGCCGGCTACGAGTCCGCCGCCTACCGCGCCGAGCTGGAAGCCGCCGCCCGCAAGCCCGGCCTCGTCGTCCGCGACCAGGGCGACGCCGACGCCGCCCTGAAAGCCGCCGACAAGGTGATCGTCGGCGAGTACTACCTCCCCCATCTGGCCCACGCCCAGATGGAGCCGCCAGTCGCGACCGCGAACGTCAAGGACGGCAAAGCCGAAGTCTGGGCGCCCGTGCAAAGCCCCGGCGGCACCCGCGAGGACGTGGCCAAGCTCCTCGGCATCCCGGAACAGGACGTCACCGTCCACGTCACGCTCCTGGGCGGCGGCTTCGGCCGCAAGTCCAAGTGCGACTACGCCCTCGAAGCCGTCTGGCTGTCGCAGAAGCTCGGCGCCCCCGTCCGCGTGCAATGGACCCGCGAGGACGACATCCGCCACGACTTCTACCACACCGTCTCGGCCGAACGCATCGAGGCCGGGCTCGACAAGTCGGGCAAGGTCATAGCCTGGCGTCACCGCAGCGCCGCGCCCACCATCGCTTCCACGTTCAAGGCGGGCGCCAAGCACGAGGCCGCCTTCGAACTCGGCATGGGCCTGGTAGACCTCCCGTTCGACATCGCCAATATCCGCTGCGAAAACCCGGAAGCCGCCGCCCACACCCGCATCGGCTGGTTCCGCTCCGTCTCCAACATCCCGCACGCCTTCGCCATCCAGTCCATGGTGGCCGAGATCGCCCACGCCACAGGGCGGGATCCGAAGGACATGCTGCTGGAGCTGATCGGCCCGGCCCGCATCGTCGACATCGCCGCGTCGGCCAAGGACTTCTGGAACTACGGCGAGCCGACCGAGAGCTACCCGATCGACGCCGGCCGCCTGCGCCGCGCCGTCGAATTGGTGGCGGAGAAAGCCGAATGGGGCCGCAAGCTGCCCCCCGGCCACGGCCTCGGCATCGCCGCCCACCGCAGCTTCGTCAGCTACATTGCCACCGTCGTCGAGGTCGCGATCGACGACAAGGGCGGCATGACGGTGCCCCGGGTGGACACGGTGATCGACTGCGGCACCTACGTGAACCCGGAGCGAGTCCGCTCGCAGATGGAGGGCGCCGTCATCATGGGCATGAGCCTCGCCAAATACGGCGAGATCACCTTCAAGGACGGCCAGGTGCAACAGGGCAACTACGACGACTTCCCAGTCTTGCGCGTCGACGAGGCCCCGCTTGTGACCAACGTCCACATCATGCCGCCCGGCGCCGACACGCCTCCGAGCGGCGCCGGGGAGCCAGGCGTCCCGCCGGTCGCGCCAGCCCTGGTCAACGCGATTTTCGCGGCGGCCGGACAGCGCCTGCGGCGGATGCCGATCGGTCAGCAACTCGCCGGACTGAGCCAAACGCCTGCGCGGGCGCAGGTGCCTCGCAGCGAGCCGCAGAGCGAGAGCGTGTCATCAAGCCAACCCGCGCCTGCCGCGCCGACCGACAGCACCGGCGCGACCGATCAAAGCCCGAAGGTCAAGCAGATGAACGAAGAGGCAAAGACGCAGACGTTGAAAGGCGGCAAGTAGCCGCCTGACTTTATGTGAAACTCCGGCTGTCGGGGCTGGCGCCTCGGCAGCCGGGTCCTGAACTCTTGCTATTCGTGCCGGGCGGCGGCTGTCTCACGCGACGCAACTGTTTCACGTGAAGCATTCGGCTTGGCCGCCGGGCCGGAAATCGGCGTCGTGGGACGATCAAGCTCGCTCGTCTCCATCGAGGCGTCGTTGTCGTCGGCCATGTTCTTCTTGAACGCCTTGATGCCGCTGGCGAAGTCGCCCATTAGGCCGCTCACTTTGCCGCGGCCGCCGAACAGCACCAGAACGACCAGAAGCACGATCAGCCAGTGCCAGATGCTTAACGTTCCCATCTTTCCTCCTCCTAGGCCCCCGCCTACTTCAGATTAGCTTAGACTATTGCAGCGCCGTCCGCGGTGACATGGCGCTCTTTAGCGGCTCATGCAAGCATTACCCGGCGGCCGTGCGTTTCAGCGCCTCAATCAGCTCGATAGCCCGCTCAAGCTCCATGCTCAGGGCCTGTTCGGCGACCCCGCGCGAGTACCCGGCACGCGCGAAGGCGCCCAGGTCTTTGAGCCGTGTCCCATCCCCGGGCGATTGCCGGAATGGCCCAATCCGCCGCCGCCGGGCAAATTCGAGCGCCGCCGGCAACTCGTCCCGCGAGGCGGGCAGCACGGTCGCGGCAATCTCGGCCGAGATCCCGCGCGCTGCCAGATCCGCCGACACCGAGCGGCGGGACCGGCCGGACCGGGCCAGGCGGGAGGAGCGTTGCCGCGCATAGGCGGCATCGTCGATCACCCCGGCCTCGACCAAGGCGCGGGCCACCTGCCGCGCCTCCGCCTGTGCCGCAAGGCCCGCCTCCGCCGTCTCCGCCCCCTCGGCCTCCGCCCGCCGGCGCCAGCGTTGAATGCGCCGGTCCAGCACCCGGACAAGGCCGGCCTCGGTCGCCGAGAAGCGCGCGAGGTGCCGCAGCGCCGCCTCGCGCAACTGCGCGCGCGTGGGCGCCGGACTGGCGGGTTTGCCGTCAGGTTTGATCGTCTGCGCCATCTTGATACAACGACCCTTCCTGTGCCGTGCATTGATCCTTTGCCTCGGTCGCGTGTTAGTCCAGTCAGCCGGCGTCATTGTCCGGCCACTTATTATCAAGGAGACAGAGATTGCGTAATTTCCGCTTTGGCGTCGCGGCGCTCGGCATCTTGGCTCTTGCGGGTTCGCCCGCGATGGCGCAGCAGCCCGCGTCGCCGCCCCCAGGGCCGTCCCCAGGCCTGAAGGCAACCACGAACAACCCGAACCTGTCGGTCTCGACCGTGAAGCTCGACAACGGCGAGCGGGCCAGCAAGATCATCGGGTCCGACGTCTATCTCACGTCCAACATGAACGAGAAGGCGGGCAGCGTCGACGACCTGATCCTGACCGACGGCAATAAGGTGACGGTGGCCGTGATCGGCGTCGGCGGCGTGCTGGGGATCGGCAGCAAGCTGGTCGCGGTGCCGTATAGCCAATTGAAGCAGGGTTCCGGCAAGCTCGTGTTGACCGGCGTGAGCCGGGATGAGCTAAATGCCATGCCGACGTTCGAATACTGACCGGCGCGGCGCCGTCATTCCCTAGCCGGAGCAAAGAGTTTGTCCATTACCGCCCTGATGCCGACCTATAACCGGCAGGACATCGCGTTCGATCACGGCGAAGGGTGCTGGCTGTTCAGCGCCGACGGGCGACGCTTCCTCGATTTCGGCGCCGGGATCGCGACCTCCTCGCTCGGCCACGGCCATCCGCATCTGGTGCAGGCCATCGCCGAGCAGGCCGGCCGGGTCATGCACGTGAGCAACCTGTATCGCGTGCCAGAGGCCGAGCGCCTGGCCGCGCGCTACGTCGAGGCGACCTTCGCCGACAGCGTGTTCTTCTGCAACTCGGGCGCTGAGGCGAACGAGGGTCTGGTCAAGATGATGCGCAAGGCGATGGCCGGCGCCGGCCACGAGGAGCGTCACCGCATCATCTGCTTCAACGGCGCCTTCCACGGCCGCACGCTGGCGATGCTGTCCGCGACCGGCAACGAGAAGTACCTGAAAGGCTTCGGCCCCGCCGTCGACGGCTTCGACCACGTGCCGTTCAACAACATGAACGCGGTGCGCGACGCCATCGGTCCGCACACCGCCGGCGTCCTGATCGAGCCGGTGCAGGGCGAAGGCGGCATCCGCCCGGCCGACCTCGCCTTCCTGCGCGACCTGCGGGCCGCCTGCGACGAGTTCGGCATCCTGCTCGGGATGGATGAGATCCAGTGCGGCATGGGGCGCACCGGCAAGCTGTTCGCCCACGAATGGGCCGGCGTCACGCCGGACGTGATGTCGATTGCCAAGGGGATCGCCGGCGGCTTCCCGATGGGCGCCGTCCTGGCGCGAGAGAGCGTGGCCAAGCACCTGACCGCCGGCAGCCACGGCACGACGTTCGGGGGCAACCCGCTCGCCTGCGCCGCGGGCAATGCCGTGCTCGACGTGGTGCTGGCGCCGGGCTTCCTGCAGGAGGTCGACCGCAAGGCCCGCCGCCTATGGCACGGCCTCGTATCGGCCGTGGCCGGGAACGCCGAGGTTTTGGCGGAGGCCCGCGGCGCCGGGTTGATCCTGGGCCTGAAGTCGATCGTGCCGAACACCGAGCTGCAGGACGCGTTCATGGCGGAGGGCCTGCTCACGGTCGCGGCCGGCGACAACGTGGTCCGGCTCGTCCCGCCGCTCGTGCTGACCGATGCCGATATCGACGCGGCGCTGGAGATGATCGGCCGCGGCGCGCGCCGTTGCCGCCCGGGCGCCATGCTGGCCGCGGCAAAATGAGCGAGGCGTTGCGCCGGGCCGACTCGCACGAGGAGCCGCCGCGCGACTTCCTCGACCTGCGGGACTTCGACCAGAGCGCCCTGCGGCGGATGCTGGCCTTCGCCGTCGAGCGCAAGCGCCAGGGCCAGGCGCAGGACCGCCCGCTCGAAGGCAAGACCCTCGCCCTCATCTTCGAGAAGCCGAGCACCCGCACCCGCGTCAGCTTCGAATTGGCCATGCGCCAGCTCGGCGGCGAGGCGCTGACCATGACCGCCGCCGACCTGCAGCTCGGGCGCGGCGAGACGGTGGCCGACACCGCCCGCGTGCTGTCCCGCTACGTCGACGCCATTATGCTGCGCACCGACAACGTGGCCCGGCTGCGCGAGATGGCCGAGGCGGCGACGGTCCCCGTCATCAACGGCCTGACCAACATGAGCCATCCCTGCCAGCTCATGGCCGACGTGATGACCTTCGAGGAGCAGCGCGGCCCGATCGCGGGCCAGGTGGTCGCCTGGGTCGGCGACGGCAACAACGTCGCCTGCAGTTGGATCGAAGCGGCGGCGCGTTTCGGCTTTACCTTGCGCATCGCCACGCCCGAGCTATGCCGCCCGCCGCAGAAGCTGTTGGACTGGGCCCGTTCGCAGGGCGCGCGGATCGAATTGACAGACGATCCAGGGGCGGCAGTGGCCGGTGCCCGCTGCGTCGTCACCGATGCCTGGGTCAGCATGGCCGATGACCCCAACGCGAACCGGCATAACCTGTTGGCGCCCTATCGCGTGGATGCGGCCCTGATGGCTCAGGCGGCGCCGGACGCTTTGTTCATGCATTGCCTGCCGGCGCACCGCGGCGAGGAGGTCACGGCCGACGTGATCGACGGGCCGCAATCGGTGGTGTTCGACGGCGCGGAAAACCGGCTCCACGCCCAGAAGGGCGTCCTGGCCTGGTCGCTCGGGCTGCTGGAATGACGGAGGAGATCGCAGCAACCCCGGGATGGGCCGAGCAGCGGCTCGACGAGGCGTTCCGCGGAGTGCCGGGCGATGCGGCGGTGATCGCGGCCAAACGGGACTACCTGGACTGCCTGGCCCGGCGAAAGCAGCCGGGCGCGCCGTCGGACACCCTCGGGGCCGAGTTCTCCGCCTGCCGCCCTGCCCTGCGCAAGTCGCTGGAGGAGGCCGGGGTCAGCGAAGGCTCCCTGACCCGGCTCAACGCCGAGCTGGAAGCGTTCGAGGCCGAGATCGCGACGGACAGTTAGCGCCCGCGCCGAGGCTTGCACCGGCCCCGGCGGGACGCATCTATGGCCGTGAGAACTGGCAAAGGCGCCCGGATGCAGAACACCACGACGCCGCCGCGCGTCCAGGTCGAGATCAAGACCGAGCGGCCAAAGCTGCACAAGGTGATCCTGGTCAACGACGACTTCACCCCGCGCGAGTTCGTGACCCGGGTGCTGAAAGCCGAATTCCGCCTGGGCGAGGAGCAAGCCAACCAGGTGATGATGACGGCGCACCGCCGAGGCGTTTGCGTGGTCGCGGTGTTCACCAAGGAGGTGGCCGAAACCAAGGCGACGAACGCGACCGACGCCGGGCGCAAGAAAGGCTACCCCCTGCTGTTCACCACCGAGCCGGAAGAATAGCGGCTCATTTCAGCAGGCGCGGCAGCAGCAGTGAGATTGCAGGGAACGCGACCAGCAGCGCGATACGGACGAGTTCGGAGGCGAGGAAGGGAAGCACGCCCTTGAACGTCTCGCGCATCGGGATGTCGGGCGCCAGCGCGTTGATAATGAAGACGTTGAGGCCGACCGGGGGCGTGATCAGGCCCAGTTCCACGGTGACGAGGATGATGATGCCGAACCAGATTTTCGTCTCGTCCGCGCCAAGCCCGAAATCCAGCCCGGCCACGACCGGCCAGAAGAACGGGATGGCGAGGATCACCATCGAGAGACTGTCCATCAGGCAGCCGAAGACCAGGAAGATTAGGATGATCAGCCCGAGGATTTCATAGGGGGAGAGGCCGCTGCCCTGGAGGGCGCGGGCCGCGGATTGCGGCAGCCCGGCCCTGGCCATGAAAATCTTCAGCAGTTCCGCGCCGAGCAGGATCAGGAAGATCATGCCGCTGGTGCGGGCGGTTTCAAGCAAGGCGTCAAGCAACTGAGGCCACGTCAGCCGCCCGAGCGCGAAGCCGTAGACGCCGACGAAGACGACGCCGATGGAGGCCGCCGCCGTCGGGCTGTAGATGCCGGCATAGATGCCGCCGATGACGGCGCCGAAGATGACGGCCACCGGGATGACCGCGAGGCTGGCGCCGGCCAGTTCGCCGCGCGCCACGGCCGTCCCCTCCGGGCCGGAGCCCGGCACGGCGCGGACGTAGATCGCGACCGTCAGCATGAACAACAGCATCGCGAGCACGCCGGGGATGAGGGCGGCGGCGAACATGGTGACGATGTTGGTCTCGACGATGATGGCGTAGACGATCAGCACCACCGAGGGCGGGATCAGGATGCCCAGCGTGCCCCCCGCCGCAATCGTGCCGGTGGCCAGCGCGGGGGAGAAGCGGTAGCGGCGCAGTTCCGGCAACGCGACCTGGCCCATGGTCGACGCGGTGGCGGTGGACGAGCCGCATAGCGCCCCGAACCCGGCGCAGGCGGCGATGGCGGCCATCGCGACCCCGCCGCGGAACCGCCCGAGCCAGGCGTTCGCGGCCCGGAACAGGTCCCGCGACAGGCCGCAGCGCGAGGCGAGTGCGCCCATGAGGATGAACATCGGCAGGACCGAGAGGTCGTAGTTGGAGAATTGGGCGTAGGCGAGGTCCTTGAGCTGGTTAAGCAGGATGGCCGGGCCGGAGATGACGCTGGCGCCGACGATGCCGACCAGGATCATGGCATAGGCGACCGGCGCCCGAACGACGATCAGGCCGAACAGCAGCAGGATGCCGGCGATGCCGAGGACGAAGGGATCGGTCATTCGACCGGGGCCGGGTGCGTCGTTTCAATCAGGGCCGGGCGGCCGCGCACGGCGGCGATGGCGTTGGCGGCAGTGATCGTCGCCGCGAGCAAGAGCAGCAGGAGCGAGACCAGGATCGGCGGGAAAGCGGTCCAGAGCGGGAGGTGCAGCACCGGGGTCACTTCCGGGTAGCGCAGGTAGCTCTGCAGGCCGAGCGACATCTGCCGGAGCAGCAGCAGGGCGAAGGCGCCGGCGAGCAGGGCCGAGAGCAGCGTCATGGCGGCCTTGCTTGCCTCGCTCGCGCGGTCGGTGAAGATGTCGACGGTGATGTTGGCGCCAGAGAGCTGGCAATAGGGCAGGAACATGAAGACCGCGACGGCGGTGAGGTGCTTCACCAGCTCGAAATCGGCGGCAAACGGGGCTTGCAAGACGAGGTTGGAGACGGCGCTCGCGGCGGTCATCACGGCAAGCGCGCTCATCAGCAGGCCGCCGCCGAGGGCCCATAACCGGACGAGCGTGGCGATGACCCTGGCGGCTGGCGCCAGCCGTTCCTGCATCAGGAGCGATACTTGGCGATCGACTCCCTGGCCGCCTTCACCAGGGCCGCCGCTTTGAAGCCGGCATGGTCGCGCTCCCACTGGCCGACGACCGGCGCGAACGCGTCGGTGAAGGTCTGCATCTGATCGGCGGTGAGGACGATGCGCTCGTTGCCGTGCTCGACGGCGACCTTGATGCCGCGGTCATCGGCGTCGCGCCAGATCTGCGCCACTTGCCTGAGCCAGCGGTCGTCGCAGGCGTCGTTGAACACCTGCTTCAGGTCGGGCGGCAGCGCGGCCCAGCGGTCCTTGTTCATCGACACCTGAAACGCGGTGGTGCCGAACCGCGCGCTGTCCGGGCCTTCGACCTGATACTTGGTCACGTCCTGCAGCTTCAGCGCCGGGATGATCTCGAACGGGATCAGCGCGCCGTCGACGGCGTGGGTGGACAGCATTTGCGGCAGGTCCGGAACCGGGGTGGTCACGGGGGTGGCGCCCATGGCGGCAACGACGGCGTTGGCGGCCGGGCCGGGCGAGCGCAATTTCCGGCCCTTGGTGTCGGCTACGGTGTGGACCGGCTGGCTCGCCATGTGGATCGCGTTGCCGGCGTGGACGAAGCCGAACAGCAGGTGGACGGGCGCGTATTCCGGCGCGAGATACTCGTCGAACAGCGCCCGCATGGCGAGGTTCGTGGCGGCGATGTCGTTGGTGAACACCGTCGGCAACTCGAACGCCTCGCTGCGGGGGAACAGGCCCGGCGTGTAGCCATTGGCCGTCCAGACGATATCGACGACGCCGTCCGCGACCTGGCGGAACAGTTGCGGGGGCGAGCCGCCGAGGGTCATGGAGGGATAGATCTCGATTTTGACCCGGCCGTTCGATCCTTGCTCGACCGATCTCGCCCAGGGTTCCAGCATGTTGGCCTGCGCCGAGGAGGTCGGGCCGAGGAAGTGGTGCAGTTTCAGCGTGACCTCGGGCGCGGCGGCGCGGGCGTGGCGCAGGAGGCCGGGAATGGCGAGGGTTGCCGTGGCTGTGAGAAGGGTTCGTTTCTTGATCATGCCTTATTCTCTACGCCGGTTTGCAACCTAGACCTAAGCAGACATTCGTGGGTTGTGCCACGAATGTCTGCTTAGGCGCCTTTGAAGACGCATCATTCTTCGCGTTGTGACGGCGAGCCGTCCCGCGAAATGATGCTTAGAGCAGAAGCCGCCAGTCTCGCGGCGCATGATGTTGCGGTGACGGCGATCCGTGCGTAAGGTCGCACCCGGCAAGAAAAGGGTGAAACCCGCGATGACTGAGGGAAGGCGTTCGCTCTGGGCCATGGCCAAGCGGACCCAGGCATGAGGGACTGATCGTGGCAAGCGTCAGTATCCGCAATGTCCTGAAAACCTTCGGCTCGACGCGCGTATTGCACGGCGTGTCGGCGGAGGTCGAGGACGGCGAGTTCGTGATCCTGGTCGGGCCGTCCGGGTGCGGCAAATCCACGCTGCTGCGGATGATCGCCGGGCTGGAGAACATCTCCGGCGGCGAGATCGCGATCGGCGGGCGGGTGGTGAACAACGTGGCGCCCAAGCAGCGCGACATCGCCATGGTGTTCCAGAACTACGCGCTTTATCCGCACATGACGGTGCGGGAGAACATGGCGTTCTCGTTGAAGCTGGCGAAATCGGCGCAAGGCGATATCGACGAGCACGTCGGACGGGCCGCGCGTATCCTGGGCCTGGAGCCGTTGCTGGACCGCTACCCGCGGCAGCTCTCCGGCGGCCAGAGGCAGCGCGTGGCGATGGGGCGCGCCATCGTGCGGGACCCGCAGGTGTTCCTGTTCGACGAGCCGCTGTCCAACCTCGATGCCAAGCTGCGGGTGCAGATGCGCGCCGAGATCAAGGAGCTGCACCAGCGGCTGGCGACGACGACGGTTTACGTCACCCACGACCAGATCGAGGCGATGACGATGGCCGACAAGATCGTGGTGATGAACGCCGGGCGGATCGAGCAAATGGGCGCGCCGCTTGATTTGTACGACCGTCCGGTCAACCGGTTCGTGGCCGGGTTCATCGGCTCGCCGGCGATGAATTTCCTGCCGGGGCGCATCCAGGATGGCGCGTTCCAGGCCGGGGACGCCGCTTGGCCGCTGCCGAACGACGCAGGGCGGGCGAACGGGGCGCCGGTGGTCTATGGCATCCGGCCCGAGCACATGCTGTTGTCGCCGGGCGGCATTCCGGCGACCATCCAGGTGATCGAGCCGACCGGGTCGGAGACGCACATCATCGCCCGCGTGGGCGAGGCCTCCATCGTCTGCGCCTTCCGCGAGCGCGTGGGCGCGCGCCCCGGCGAGACCATCAGCGTGCTGCCGAACCCGGCGATGGCGCACCTGTTCGACGAACAGACCGGCGAACGATTGAACTAGCGCTCTGACACATTCGGAACATGCGGTATGAAGCGGAGCGCTAGGTTGATTTTGCGGGCCGCTTCAGATGATGGACTGAGGCGTCCATCATTATCGGGCCACTAGAAACAAAGGGAGACCCTCATGGCCATTATCACACGCCGGCATGGTTTAGCTCTTGGCGCCAGCGCGCTGGCGCTCTCCGCGATGCCCCGCCCCGCCCGGGCGGCGCTCGGCGACGCGAACGTGGAGCAGCCGAAGATGCCGGTCGAGAAGGGCGCGAGCTTGCGGGTACTGCGCCCGGCGAAATTCGTCGGTCCTGACCAGGTGATCTGGGACCAGAACACGGAGCGCTTCACCAAGGAAACCGGCGTGAAGGTCCGCACCGATTACGTCGGCTGGGAGGACCTGCGTCCGCAGACGGCGGTGAGCGCGCGGACGGGCGCGGGACCGGACGTCGTGGTCGGCTGGCCGGATGACCCGCACCTTTACGCCGACAAGCTGATCCCGATGACGGAACTCGCGACGTATCTCGGCAAAAAATACGGCGGCTGGTATTTCCTGGCCGAGAAATACGGACAGAAGCATGGCAGCAAGGACTGGATTTCCATTCCCATGGGCGGCTCGGGCGCGCCGTGCGTCTATCGCGAGTCCTGGATCAAGGAGGCGGGGTTCGACAAGGTCCCGACCGACCTTGACCAGTATCTGACCTTGTGCCGCAACCTGAAGAAGAACGATCACCCGGCCGGCTTCGCGCTGGGCAATGCGGTCGGCGACGGGAACGCTTTCTGCAACTGGCTGCTGTGGTCGCATGGCGGCAAGGTGGTCGATGAGGACGGGCGGGTGGCGCTCGATTCGAAGCAGACCGTCGACGCGTTAAAATACGCCAAGGAGATGTATCCGAGCTTGATCAACGGCACGCTAGGCTGGAACGATTCCAGCAACAACAAGGCGTTCGTCTCCGGCGACATCTCCATGACGCAGAACGGCGTGTCGGTTTACTTCGCGCTGAAGAACGATCCGTCGAAGGCGGAGCAGGCCGCCGACACCAACCACGCGCACATGCCGTTCGGCGCGCCGGGCAAGCCGGCGGAGGCGGTGCTGATGCTGAACGCGATGGTGTTCAAGCACACGAAATACCCGAACGCGGCGCAGAACTTCCTCCGCTTCATGATGGAGGAGGAGCAATACGTGCCCTGGCTGACCGGCTGCGTCGGCTACTGGTCGCAGCCGTTGAAGGCCTACGCCAATGCGCCGGTGTGGAATTCCGACCCGAAGATCGCGGTATACCGGGATAGCTGCGGCAACGGGTTCTGGAACGGCTACGCAGGCCCGATCAACGCCGCATCGAGCGCGGTCACGGCGGACTATGTCGTGGTGCACATGTTCGCCGCAGCCGCCAGCGGCTCGACCTCGCCGGAGGAGGCGGCCAAGGACGCGGCCTCGCGGGCGCAGCGCTACTACAAGAGCTAGTGCTCTGACACATACGGAAGGTGCAACATGAGTCAGAGCACTTGCTTGATTTTGTGGGCCGATTTAGATGACGGACTGAAGCGTCCGTCATCATCGGACCACTAGCGATGGACGCCGCCGCCCCGGCTCTCATTCGCCCGCGCTCTGAGCCGGGGCGCGTGGCACGTCTGCTCGACAACAAGACGTTCCTCATCGTCGCCTGCCTGACCCCGGCGGTGGGATTGCTGGTCGTGTTCCTGGCCTACCCGCTCGGCCTCGGCGTCTGGCTCGCCTTCACCGACACGCAGATCGGCGGCGGGGGACAGTTCATCGGCCTCGGCAACTTCATCTCGTTGGCCAATGACTCGATCTTCTGGATGACGGTATTCCAGACCATCTTCTACACCGTAGTCGCGACCGCCGGGAAGTTCGCGCTCGGGCTGTGGCTGGCGCTGCTGCTGAACAACAATCTGCGGTTCGCCTCGCTGCTGCGCGCCATCATCCTGCTGCCCTGGATCGTGCCGACGGTGCTTTCGGCGATCGCGTTCTGGTGGATCTACGACCCGCAGTACTCGATCATCTCTTACGTCCTTAAGGATCAGTTGGGTCTGATCCCGCGCAACATCGACTTCCTCGGCACGCCGTGGCACGCGCGGTTCTCGCTGATCGCGGCCAACATCTGGCGCGGCATCCCGTTCGTGGCCATCAGCCTGCTGGCCGGCCTGCAGACGATCTCGCCGTCGCTGTATGAGGCGGCGATGCTGGACGGGGCGTCGTCGTGGCAGCGGTTCCGCCACGTCACGGCGCCGATGCTGATGCCGATCCTCTCGGTGGTGCTGACCTTCTCGGTGCTGTTCACGTTCAGCGACTTCCAGCTCGTTTACGCCATCACCCGCGGCGGCCCGTTCGACACGACGCAGCTCATGGCGACGCTCGCGTTCCAGCGCGGCATCCCGGGCGGCCATCTCGGCGAAGGCTCGGCGATCGCGGTGGCGATGATCCCGTTCCTGGTGGCGTCGACGATGTTCAGCTACTTCGCCCTCTCGCGGCGCAAGTGGCAGCAGGGCGACGACAATGAGTGAGGCCGCCGCCGACGACGGCGTGATGTCCTGGGACAGCCGGGCGCGCCGGGTCGTGATGATCTACGTCCCGCTCGCCTGCTTCCTGTTCATCCTGCTGTTCCCGTTCTACTGGATGACGGTCACGTCGATCAAACCGGACAACGAGCTGCTGGACTACAGCAACACCAACCCGTTCTGGGTCGTGCATCCGACGTTCGAGCACATCTACAACCTGCTGTTCAACACCGACTACCCGCGCTGGCTCGCGATCACGATGGGGGTGTCGATCGCGGCCACCATCATCTCCATCTTTGCCAGCGTGCTCGCCGCCTACGCCATCCAGCGGCTGCGGTTCCGCGGCTCCACCTACGTGGGCCTCGCGATCTACCTGGCCTATCTCGTGCCGCCGACCGTGCTGTTCCTCCCGCTGGCCGAACTCGTGTTCCAGTTCGGCCTGTTCGACACGCCGATGGCGCTGATCCTGACCTACCCGACCTTCCTGATCCCGTTCTGCACCTGGCTGCTGATCGGCTACTTTAAATCGATTCCCTACGAACTGGAGGAATGCGCCCTGATCGACGGCGCCTCCCGCCTGCAGATCCTGCGCCGCATCACCTTGCCGCTCGCGGTCCCCGGCCTGATCTCGGCCGGCATCTTCGCCTTCACCCTCTCTTGGAACGAGTTCATCTACGCGCTGGCCTTTATCTACAGCTCGGAGAACAAGACGGTGCCGGTGGCAATCCTGACCGAGCTGGTGCAGGGCGACGTGTATCAATGGGGCGAGCTGATGGCCGGCGCGCTGCTCGGATCGCTGCCAGTGGCGGTCTTCTACTCGTTTTTCGTCGAGTATTACGTGTCCAGCCTCACTGGCGCGGTGAAAGAATAAGCTATTCTTCCTCATCCAGGTAAAACTGGTCGGCCTCCTCGTCATAGCTGTAGAATTCGGCGTAGCGGCCCCAGTTGATGACGACGCCGAGCGTGTCGTGGGCATAGTCGGGCGACATGAAATCCTCCAGCTCGTCGCGGAAGCGGACGGCCGAGGCGCGATGGGCGGGACGCTCGTTCAGCACCCGGCGGATTTCGGCAACCAGCGGGACGCTGGCATTCAGCGCCGCGCCGAAGATGGCTTTGCGGGCGTCGGTGTCGCCCTCCACGAACTGGCGCCCCCGGTCGGTCAGGCGCACGTCGCCTTCTTCCAGCACGCCGAGGCCGAGGAGTTGCAGCGCCTCGCCCATCGGCAGCAAATCATCGAGCTCAAGCTGCAGCGCCTCGGCAAGGGCGGGAAGGTCGGCACGCCCGGAATAGGGCGGCGCGTGCAGCGTCTCGGCGAGGCCCGCCAGCAGGTTGGTGGAGACGGGCTGCAGCCGCTGCGCCGCGGGCGGCGCGGGCGGGGCTGCGGCGCGCGGCGCGGGCGGGCGGCGGGTCATCAGCGCGTAGATGTCGTCCACCATCTCCCGGAACGCCGGCTCGTGGCGGTTGCGCGGGTGCGGGAGCGGCACGCGCAACTCGCTCGCCACCCGGCCCGGATTGCTGCTGAACACCAGGATGCGGTCGCACATCAGCACGGCTTCCTCGATGTTGTGCGTCACCATCAGCACGGACTTCACCGGCAGCCGCCCGTCGCTCCAAAGGTCGATCAGGTCGGTGCGCAGCGTCTCGGCGGTCAGCACGTCGAGCGCGCTGAACGGCTCGTCCATCAGCAGCAGGTCAGGGTGGACCACCAGGGCACGGGCAAGGCCGACGCGCTGGCGCATCCCCCCAGAAAGCTCCTTCGGATAGGCGCTCTCGTAGCCGCCGAGGCCGATCAGGTCGATCGCGGCCTCGGCCCGGCTCTCGCGCTCGTTGCGGCGGATGCCCTGGGCCTCTAGGCCGAGCTCGACGTTCTCCTGCACGGTGAGCCAGGGGAACAGGGCGAAGCTCTGGAAAACCATCGCCACCCCATCCGCCGGGCCGCGGAGTGCGGCGCCGCGCCAGGTGACTTGGCCGGAGGTGGGCGGCAGCAGCCCGGCGATGATCCGCAGCAAGGTGGATTTGCCCGAGCCGGAGCGGCCGAGCAGGCCAACGATCTCGCCGGCGCGCAGGCTCACGTCCACGTCGTCGAGCACGACGAGGTCGGCGTTGCTGTCCTTGTGGTATGATTGGCGGACGCCCTGGACTTGCAGGAGGTCGATGGCGGCGTGCTGGTCCATCGCGGAGCATCTATCCTAGGGTGAGGCGGCGGGCGGCGTAGGCATACATCGGCCGCCAGATCAGGCGGTTGAGGGCAACGACGAAGCAGGCCATGACGGCCACGCCGAGAACGACACGCGGCGTATTGCCGCGGGCGGTCGCCTCGGCAATGTAGGCGCCGAGGCCGTGGGCGACCAGGCTGGTGTCGCCCCATTTCACCACCTCCGAGACGATGGCGGCGTTCCAGGCGCCGCCGGATGCGGTGATGGCGCCGGTGACGTAGTAGGGGAAAATGCCGGGCAGGATGACCCGGCGCCACCAGAGCCAGCCGCCGAGGCGGAAGTTGCGGGCGGCTTCCTTCAGGTCGCCCGGGAAGGCGCTGGCGCCTGCGATGACGTTGAACAGGATATACCACTGCGCGCCGAGGACCATCAGCGGCGTGAGCCAGATATCCGGGTTGCCGGAGAAGCGGACGATCAGGACGACAAAGATCGGGAAGAACAGGTTGGCGGGGAAGGCGGCGAGGAATTGCGCCAGCGGTTGCGCCCGGCGGCCCCATTTCGGCCGCAGCCCGAGCCAGACGCCGACCGGCACCCAGATCGCCGTCGCCAGAAGCATCAGCATCGTGACGCGAAGCAGCGTAATGCAGCCGAGGCTGGCGGCGGCGGCGAGGTCGGACCAGGCGAGGGAGGCGGAGACGAAATCGACGATTTTCCACCCGGCCAGGCCGACGGCGCCGATCAGGATCGCGAGATAGGCGGCGTCACCGGCGCGGGACGGCGCCGGGGCGACGACGGGGCGCCGGCGCCTGGGGGAGAGGCGCAGGCCGCCGAATGCGTTGAAGGCCAGGGCGGCAGTCTCCGAGAGCCGGCGCAGCAGGCGGGTCTGGCGCAGCAGCTTCAGCAGCCAAGGATCTTCGGCGCCTTCGCTCGCGGTCATCTCGAAGCGGAACTTGGCGGACCAGGCGACGAGCGGGCGGAACAGGAGTTGGTCGTAGGCCAGGATGACGGCGAGCATGGCGAGGATGGCGTAGAGCACGGCGGCGATGTCACGCTGGTTGATGGCGACGGCGACGTAGCTGCCGATGCCGGGCAGCATCCAGGTCGTGTTGCCGACGGTGACGGCCTCGGCGGCGACGACGAAGAACCAGCCGCCGGACATGCTCATCATCGTATTCCAAACCAGGCCCGGCATGGCGAACGGCAATTCCAGCCGCCAGAAGCGTTGCCAATTGGACAGCTTGAGACTGCTGGCTGCTTCGTCGAGATCGCGGGGGACGGTTTTGAGGGATTGGTAGAGGCTGAAGGCCATGTTCCAGGCCTGGCTGGTGAAGATGGCGAAGATTGCGGCGAGCTCGGCCCCGAGGACGCGGCCGGGGAACAGGCTGAGGAAGAAAACGGCGGTGAAGGAGAGAAAGCCGAGGATCGGGACGGACTGCAGGATGTCGAGCATCGGCGCCAGGATCAGCCCGGCGCGCCGGCTTTTCGCGGCCCAGGTCGCGTAGGTGAGCGTGAACAGGAACGACAGGGCGAGAGCCGCGAACATCCGCAGCGTGGTGCGGACAGCATAGCCGGGAAGGTTGGCAGGATCGAGGCTGACGGTCGCGGCAGCCGGGGCATTGAGCGGGGCGAGCGTGCCTCGGGCGATGCTGACGACGTAGATCAGGGCTGCGAGGATGAACGCCCCGGCGACCAGATCGAACAGGTTCGGCAGTCGTCGCGCCGACAGGAAGGCGGGAGCGGTCTCGGACATGGGGCGGCGCCTTGGGGCTGGGGCTCGTGCGGGCGCTGTTAGCCTGTTGCCGCGGCGCTGTCAGCCACGGGCTGATCCGGGTAGTGTCCGGTCGCGATCAGATGGGGACGATGCAGTGCCGAACGATTGTTTGAACAAAGATGGCCGGCGCGGGGCGAACGGGGAGGACGCGCCGCTGGAACGGCTGTTGGCCGCGCTGCCTGATTCGGTTCGGCGCGGCTACGAACGGTTGCGGCGGCCGGGCTTGGTCTGGGTGCGCGTTCCGCTGGGAGTGTTGCTGATCTGCGGCGGGGTGTTTGCCTTTTTACCGATCCTTGGGCTCTGGATGCTGCCGCTCGGCCTGTTGCTGCTCTCGGAAGACGTGCCGTTCCTGAGGCGGCCGACGATGCGCGGGCTGGCAACCGTTCAGGGGTGGTGGGACCGTTGGCGGTCTTGAGCAGACATTCTTGACCTATGCCACGAATGTCTGCTCAGGAGTCTTTGAAGGCGCATCATTTTTCGCGTCGTGGTGGTGAACCGTCCCTCGAAACAATGCTTAAAGCAAGAGCTGCTCGCCTGATGGGGACCGAGAGAACGTTTAACAAAAGGAGACATTCTCTAAAACTGCTATGACACTCCGTGATAATACCTGCTACGCGTGTCAATGGCTGCTGGCGCTCAACCCCGGCCGCCAATTCATAGATCGGGAGTGAAACATGCACAGAGACATGGAGCGGCGTCTCGCCGCGGAGTTCATCGGCACATTCTGGCTCGTGTTCGGCGGTTGCGGCGCCGCCGTTTTTTCAGCCGCCTTCCCGCAACTCGGCATCGGCTTCACGGGTGTCGCGTTCGCGTTCGGCTTGACCGTGCTCAGCATGGCCTACGCCGTCGGGCATATCTCCGGCGGCCATTTCAATCCGGCCGTCACCCTTGGCCTCTGGGCGGCGGGGCGCTGCGCCAACAAGCACGTGCTACCCTATATCGCCGTCCAGGTCGTCGCGGCAATCGTTGCTTCGGGCGCGTTGTGGATCATCGCGTCCGGCAAGCCGGATTGGGTTGCGAACGGCTTCGCGTCCAACGGCTATGGCGCACTCAGCCCTGGTCATTACTCAATGGCCTCCGGTTTTCTCGCCGAACTACTGCTCACGTTCTTTTTCCTCATCATCATTATTGGCACAACGTCGAAAGGCGCGGCGACCGGCTTTGCCGGCCTCCCGATCGGGCTGGCGCTCACCCTGATCCACCTGATCTCCATTCCCCTGACCAACACGTCGGTCAACCCGGCCCGCAGCACCGGCCCTGCGCTGTTCGCCGGCGGCGCATACATCGCGCAGCTTTGGCTATTCTGGCTCGCCCCGATCGCTGGCGCGCTGATTGCTGGCTTCTTTGCCCGGCGCCTGTTCGAGGACTCGTCGATATCCGAGACAATCGTGATCGACGAAGCTCGCACGGCCTGACCAACAAGGCGCAGGGCGGCGGCGCTCTCGATCAAGGGCGCGCCGTCCCCGTGCTGCCGAATCCGCCATCGCCGCGGGCCGTCGCGCCGAGCGTCGTGACCTCTTGCCAGGTCGCCCGGGTTACGGGCGCGAGAACGGCCTGGGCGATGCGCATGCCGCGCTCGATTGTGAATGGTTCGGCGCCGGCGTTGGCGAGGATGACTTGCAGCTCGCCGCGATAATCCTCGTCGATCGTGGCCGGGCTGTTGGGCAAGGTAATGCCGTGGCGAAGCGCGAGGCCGGAGCGGGGCCGGATCTGTAGCTCGTGGCCGGCAGGAATGGCGACGGCAAGCCCGGTCGGGATCAGGTCCCGCTCACCCGGGGCGAGCACCACTGGGTCTGAGTTGGCGGCGAGCAAATCCATCCCGGCAGCCCCGGCCGTGGCGTAGGCCGGCAATGGCAGCCCTTTGCCGTGCGGCAGGCGCTTGACCTGGATGACGGCCATGCTCGGGTTGGTCAGGCCTTGGTCTTGGCGCGGAAGCTTGGGGTCCACCAGCGAACCGGTTTCGGCTCCTTCTCCGGGGCGGTCCGCGGCCGTCCGCGTTTGGTTTTGGGGCTCCCATTGACCGTCGTGGGCTGTTCCGGCCCGCTCTCCGGCTCGGCCGCCTTGGGCGCCCGCCGCGCGTGAGACGACGCATTCGCCAGCGCCTCCTGGGCCGCGGCACGCGCCTGGCGCTCGACCGACAAGGCCTCGTTATGCGCCAGCTCCGCATGGGCCAGCCTGGTTTGCAGCGCCTGGGTTGCGGCCTGCTGCTCCTGCAACGCGCGTCGGGCCGAGGCGTGCGCCGCCCGCTCGTGCTCGAGCGAGGATTGCAGCTCCTCGATCCGCTCGCGCAGCCCGGCGGTCTCCACGTCCTGCCGCGGGTTGAGCACCGTCACCGGCACGCCGCCGTCCTGGACGAAGCGGTGCCGCTGCCGCGCCTGTTCCGGGCGCTGCTGCGGCTTGTTCAGCGGACCACGGGCATTCAGGCCCAGGGCCTGGCGCATTTTCAATTCGGCGGCTTGCGTATCGTTTGGCGCCACTGGGGCGCGATTGCCTTTGTCGGCCATCAATTCTCGTTTCTTCAACATGCGTCCGGTGCGACTCGGATGCGAGCAAATACTAATCGCACTCAGCATCTGTCCGTTTTTTGCGAGAATTGCAAGTGCTGCTTGGTAGACTGCATTGAATGGGTCCGGCGCCGCGCCCCGGCCATCAAGCGGGCTGCAGCACATGGATGACGCGGCTGGCCAGCATGTCATTGGTCTTTGCCCCGTATGCGGCCATGTGCGCCGACGCCGCGTGCGCCGCCAGGGCGTCCAGGCTCGCCCATTTCTCGATCACGACGAACGTGTCCGGGCCGAGCGCCGTTTGCGACGCGCCGGCGTTCCCGGCGTCGACGGCCGGGGCATACTCGATGCACCCGTCCTCGGCATGGACGGCCGCCATGTTGCCGCGGAAGGCGTCGAGCACCGCGTCGCGCTGGCCGGGCTTGGCGGTGATGATGGCAAGGACGTGGATCATGCGGGCCTCGGTGAAAGATGGATTGCGGGAGAGCGCAACCGGCACGTAGGTTGCCGGCTCGCGTCACGATGGCCCATTGCGGGCGATGACGGCAAGGAGACGCCCATGCTTGATCCAGTGTCCGCCGGGCTTGACCCGGACCGCCTCGGCCGCATCGGCCCCTGGATGCGGCGCTGGATCGACAGCGGGCGGCTCACCGGCCTCTCGGTCATGGTCCACCGGCGCGGGCGCGCGGCTTATTCCGGCTGCGCCGGCTTCGCGGACCGCGAGCGCGGGCTGGCGATGGACGAGGACACGGTCGTGCGGATCTACTCCATGACCAAGCCGCTCACGAGCGTCGCCGTCATGATGCTGTACGAGCAAGGCCTGTTCCAGCTCGACGATCCGATCGCCAACGCCTTGCCGTGCTTCGCCGACATGCGCGTCTACGCCGGCGAGATGCAGGAGCCGATCCCGGCCGAGCGGGGGATCACCTACCGCGACCTGCTGACCCACACGTCCGGCCTCACCTACGGCTTCATGGAGGCGACCCCGGTCGATGCCATGTACCGGGACACGGGCGTCGATTTCCAGACCGCGGATGCGACGCTGGAGCAAGTGGTCGAACGCGCGGCCCGGCTGCCGCTGCTGGCCCATCCCGGCTCGGCCTGGAACTACAGCATCGCCACCGACGTGCTGGGCCACCTGGTCGCGGTTCATTCCGGCCAGGGCTTCGCCGAGTTCCTGTCCGAGCGGGTGCTGCGCCCGTTGGGCATGGATGAGACAGGGTTCCAGGTCACGGACCGGCAGCGGGCACGCTTCGCAGCCAACTACGTGCCGGGCCAGGATGGGCAGGCGGCGCTGATCGACGACCCGGCCACCAGCCGCTTCCTCCAGCCGCGGCTCGCCTCGGGCGGCGGCGGCCTGGTCTCCACCATCGGCGACTACATGCGTTTCTGCCGCTTCCTGCTGAACCGCGGCGAGCTGGACGGCACCCGGCTGCTGGGCCGAAAAACGGTCGAGCTGATGATGTCGAACCACCTGGGCGGAGACATGGCCTCGATGGGCCAGGCCCGGTTCAGCGAAAGCAACTACGAGGGCATCGGCTTCGGCCTCGGCTTCTCCGTGATGCTCGACCCGGCCCGCGCGCAGATCGTCGGCACGCCCGGCGAATGCGCCTGGGGCGGCGCGGCAAGCACCGCCTTCTGGGTTGACCCGGCGGAGGACATGGCCGTCGTGATGTTCACGCAGTTGACCCCGAGCAGCACCTACCCGGTCCGGCGCGAGCTGCGGGTGCTGACCTATGCGGCGATCGTGGACTGATGCCGGTCAACGAGGATTGGATCAGGCGGGCGCTGGCCGAGGCGACGCGGTAGGGGATGGCGCAGATGCCCGGCCATTACGGGCTGTTCGTGCTCGCGGTGTCGCTGCTGGCCCTGACGCCGGGGCCGAACGTGGCGCTGATCGTGGCCAACAGCGTGACCAACGGCGCGCGTTACGGGCTGCTGACGGTCGCGGGGACAACCGCGGCAGTGCTGGTCCATATGCTGCTCATCGGCGTCGGACTGGGGCAGGCGCTGGATGCCCTCGGGACCTTGTTCGAGTGGGTGCGATGGGCCGGGGCGGCGTACCTGCTGTATCTGGGGCTACAGCAATGGCGGGCGCCGCAGGTTGATCTGACGGCGGTCAGGGCGCAGCGGAAGTCGGTGCGGATCGTGCTGCGCCGGGCCATGCTAGTGTCGTTCGCCAATCCGAAAACATTGCTGTTCTACGGCGCGTTTTTTCCGCAGTTCATTGCGCCGGAACGGGCTATCGGGCCGCAAGTGGCGGTATTGTGCGCAACGTTCGTGTTGATCACGGCCGCGATCGACAGTTTCTGGGCGCTTGCCGCGGCACGGGCGCGGACGGCTTTGGCGAGGCACGCGCGGCTGCGCAACCGGGTCTCGGGGGCGTTGCTGATGGGCGCGGGTGCCGGCCTCGTCTTGGCGCGGGCGAAGTAATTCAGCCGATCTCCACTTCGTGAACGTGTCGAGGCCGGCATTGCCGATAGTGAAGGGCCTCGACGGGCCTCGATTGCACGCCACGTTCACGCGGGCGCTGTTCGGGCCAGGGATGTTCATGGTTGCCACACGATTTGCGGCCTCGGCCGTCGCGGTCCTGATGCTGATCAACGCGCAGGCTTTGGCGCGAAGCAAACCGCGCGCCCATCCGGCCCCGTCGCGGGCACGGGCCGCGCACGCGCCGAAGCCCCCTGCCCTGCCGCGCATCAAAGCCGCCCCGAGCTTTGGCGAGGCGTTGGCGCAGGCGTGGGCGTTGTTGCCGCAACGGCAGAATTTCGCGGCCCGGCGCAACCTGGCGGCGGCGCGCTACGAGTCCGGCAGCGCCTGGTTCCCGAACGCGCCCTATGCGACCGGGACCTACATCAACGACAAGATCGCCGGCAGCAACTACAACTACGAAACGGCCCAAGGCCAGTTCAGCACCCCGCTCTGGCTGCCGGGCCAAGGCACGGCGACGCAGGCGACGGCGCAGGCCGACGCCGTGGCGGCCACGGCGGCGGAGGCGGCGGCGCGTCACGCCCTCGCGCTGGAGCTGCTGAACCTCACGGCGCAGGCGACGGCCTCGGTCAACACGCGCGACGTCGAGGCGCGCCGGCTCGGCACGGCGCAGGCCCTGGCGGCGAGCGCGGCCAAGCGGTTCAAGGTCGGCGAAGGCTCGGAGAGCGATGCGCTGGCGGCGGCGGCGGAAGCGGCGGCGGTGCGGATCGCGCTGAGCGGGGCGGAGGCGCAGATCGAGGTGGCGCGGGCCTCGCTGGCCTCCCTCACGGGCCGGGACGCGATCCCGCGGCTCGCGCTTCCCCCCGCGGCGCAGGCGTCGCGCCGGGCCGGGGGCGTGCATCCACAGGTCGCTGCGGCCGAGCGCGCGGTGCAGGCGGCCCAGGCCAACGCCCGGCTGGTACGGATCAGCAACCGCAACAGCCCGGAGATCGGCGTCGAAGGCATCAACGAGAAGCAGCCCGGCACGCGCTGGGACACGCGCTTCGGCGTGACCTTCCGCCTGCCGTTCGCCACCGAGGCGCGCAACGCCCCGCTGCGGGCGCAGGCGGAGCAGCAACTGACGCAGGCGCAGGTGCAGTTGGAACTGGCCCGGCGGCAGGTGCTGGCCCGGCTGCGTCAAGCGGAGGCGGAGCAGGCAGCGGCCAGGCAGGCATTCGCGGCGGCGGAGCAGGCGGCCGGCCAGTGGACCCGGCGGCAGGGGCAGATCGAGCGGGCTTGGCGGCTGGGCGAGATGGCGCTGATCGAGCTCGTGCGGGCCAACGCGCTGGCCTACGACGCCGAACTGGCGCGGGCAAAGGCGCAAACCGGGCTGGACGCGGCGCGCATCCGTCTGCTCCTCGCCCAAGGCGCGGTTCCATGAGGCGGGCGTTCGCGGCGCTCGCCGCGATGCTGCTGCTCGGGGCGTCGCCGGACCAGGGCAAGACGCAAAAAGACCCGCCGGGCGTCGTGCGAATGAGCAAGCAGCAGCAGCAAACGGTCAAGCTGCAAGTGGCGCGCGCGGCGGAGCGGCCGATCTCCCAGCCGGTGCGGGCGCCGGGCGTCGTCGCGTTCGATGAAGGCCATGTGGCGATGCTGCGCCCCCTGGCGCCGGCGCGGGTCGAGCGGCTGCTGGTCCAACCCGGCGACCGGGTGCAGGCCGGGCAGGCGCTGGCCGATCTGTCGATCCCGAGCCTGGTGTCGGCGCAGGAAGGCCTGGCCTCGGCGCGGGCGGCGGCGAAGGAAAGCGAGGCGGGCGTGGCGGTCGCGCGCGCCGCGCTGCGGCGGGGGGTGATCCTGGCAAGGGATGGGTCCTTGGCCTGGGCGGAGGCGGACCGGCGCAAGCTGATGCTGGCGCAGGCGAAGGCGAACCTGGAAGCGGCCCGCAGCCGCGTGTCGGTGTATGAAGCGCAAGTGAAACGCCTGAACCCGTCCGGGCGCCCGGGACAGGCCCGGCTCACGACGCCGCTGAGCGGCATCGTGGCCAGCGTGAGCGTTACCCCGGGAGAATTCATCGACACGACCTCGGCTGCCTTCACGGTCGCCGACCTGTCCGTCGTCCTGGTGCGGGCGCAGGTTCCGGAGGCGAGCGCCGGGCTGGTCTCCGTCAGCGACCCGGCGCAGGTCAGCCTTGCTTCCGGCGGCGGGCGAAGCTGGAG
The DNA here is from genome assembly GCA_965217935.1 of Acetobacteraceae bacterium. GTDB lineage: Bacteria > Pseudomonadota > Alphaproteobacteria > Acetobacterales > Acetobacteraceae > JBBROS01. The sequence continues at coordinate 4,565,358 of OZ244581.1, forward strand.
CGGCGCCGTGTCCGGCATCGGCGCCGCCGTCGACGCGCAAACGCGCAGCTTGCCGGTGCGGATCAAGCTGGCCAACCCGGACGGGGCGCTGCGCGGCGGCATGTTCGTGAGCGTGACCCTCGCCAGCGGCGAAGGACGGGACGAGGTGGTCGTGCCCTCCTCCGCGGTGCAGATGGTCGGAGACCAGCGGGTGGCGTTCGTGCCCTTGGGCCAGGACATGTTCGAGCGCCGCGACCTGACGCTGGGCGTGCAGCGGCAGGATTTCGTCGGGGTGAAAAAGGGCCTCAAGGCCGGGGAGCAGGTGGTGACGGACGGCAGCTTCGAACTGAAGGCGTTGTTGCAGAAATCCATGCTGGACGGCGGCTAATCCTCTGACACATTCGGAAGGTGCAGCATGAATCAGGGGACTTGCTTGATTTCGTGGGCCGATTCGGATGACGGACAGAAGCGTCCGTCATCATCGGACCACTAGACATGGCGCGGCGGTTCTTCGAGGCCCTCGTCGCCCGGCGCTGGCTGGTCATCGTGCTGGCGCTGGCGGCGCTGGCGGGCGGCTACTTCAACCTGCGCGAGCTGGCGATCGGCGCGGTGCCCGACATCTCGCCCAAGCAGGTGATGATCCTGACCGTGGCCAAGGGGCTGGGGCCGCTCGAGGTGGAGCGGCTGGTGACGTTCCCGATCGAGACGCAGATGACCGGCTTGCCGAAGATGCAGGGCATCCGCTCGACCTCGCGCGCCGGGCTGTCGGCGGTCTACGTGACGTTCGACAACTCGGCCGACGTGCAAACGGCGCGTGCGGAGGTGTTCGAGCGGCTGAAGCAGGCCGAGCAGATGATGCCGCCCGGCGTCGGCACGCCGACCGAGGGGCCGTTCGCGACCGGCCTGGGCGAGATCATCGAGTTCGAGCTGCGCGGGCCGGGCTACACCCAGATGCAGCTGTACCAGATGCTGGAATGGCAGGTAGCGCCGCAGCTCCAGTTGGCGCCGGGGATCGTCGGCGTCGACATCTACGGCGGCAAGCTGCCGACCTACGAGGTGCAGGCCTCGCCGGACCGGCTGCGGGCGCGGGGGTTGACGCTGCAGGACCTGTTCTCCGCGCTTGAGGCGAACAACGCGAGCCGGGGCGGGGCCTACATCGAGAGCGGGTCCGAGATGCAGATCGTGCGCGGGCTGGCGTTGGCGCAGAGCAAGCAGGACATCGCCAGCATCCCGCTCAAGACAACGGCGCAAGGCGGCGTGCCGGTCCTGGTCGGCGACGTGGCCGACGTGGTGATGCGGCCCAAGGTGCGGCTGGGCGCGGTGACGCACGACGGCGAGGGCGAGACGGTGGTGGGCGTCGTCAAGATGCAGTATGGGCTGAACGCCAGCAACGTGCTGGGGCCGGTGAAGGCCAAGATGGCGGAGGTGCAGAAGAAGCTGCCCCCGGGCGTCGGGATGCACGTTTTCTACGACCGCTCCGACCTGATCCAGCGGGCGATCGGCACCGTCGAGCACAACCTGATCGAGGGCGCGCTGCTGGTCGTCGGCGTGCTGCTGCTGATGCTGGGCAGCTTCCGCGCCGGGCTGATCGTGGCGGCGGTGATCCCGCTGTCGATGATGTTCGCCTTCGCCGGCATGAGGCTGTTCGGCATCCCCGCCAACCTGATGAGCCTGGGGGCGATCGATTTCGGGCTGGTGGTGGACGGCGCGGTAGTGCTGGTGGAGAACGTGCTGCGGCGGCAGGCCCGGCAGCAGGACGGCGCGCGGGACCCGCTGGCGGTGGTGCCGCAGGCGGCGGCGCAGGTGGCCAAGCCGGTGATCTTCTCGGTGGTGATCATCACCGCGGTCTACCTGCCGGTGCTGACGCTGCAGAGCATCGAGGGCAAGACGTTCCGGCCGATGGCGGCGACGGTGATGATGGCGCTGTGCGGGGCGTTGCTGGTGACGATGCTCGTCATCCCGGCGCTGGCCGGGACGTTCCTGTCGAAAACGCCCAAGGAAGGCGACACCTTCGTCGTGCGCTGGGCGCGGCGCGGCTACACGCCGGTGCTGAAGCGGACGACGGCGCACCCGTGGATCACCCTGCTGGCAGCGGCCGGGCTGTTCGGAGGGGCGCTGTACTGGTCCACAACCCTGGGCGGCGAGTTCATCCCCCGCCTGCAGGAAGGGGCGATCGTCGTCACCTCCAACAAGCTGCCGAGCATCAACCTGGACGCCTCGCTGCGCACCGCGACCGAGATCGAGCGGGTGATCAAGACCGTCCCGGAGGTGAAAACCGTCGTGTCGCAGACCGGCGCCGCGGCGGTGCCGACCGACCCGATGGAAATCAAGAGTACGGACAGCTACGTAATCCTGCAGCCGCCCGGGCAATGGCCGTCGGGGATGACGCAGCAGAAGATCCTGACCACGATCCGCAACAAGGTCGAGGCGGCGGTGCCCGGCGTCGAGTTCTCCTACTCGCAGCCGATCGAGATGCGCATGGACGACCTGTTGCAGGGCGTTCGCACCGAGGTCGCGCTGGCGATCTCCGGGCCGGACCTGGACGAGCTGCAAACGTTGGCCGGGCAGGCGGTCTCGACGATCAAGGACATCAAGGGCGCGGGCGACGTGCGGGCGGAGAAGGTCGGTGGGCTGCCGGCGCTGACGGTGCAGGTGGACCGGGAAAAGATCGCCCGCTACGGGCTCGACGCCATGCAGGTGCTGGCGGTGGTGGAAACGGTGGGCGGGCGCGTAGTCGGCACGGTCTACGGCCACGACGACACGCAGACCCCGATCGTGGTGCGCCTGCCGCCCGACATGCGCACCGGCGCGGCGCGGCTGCGCCAGGTGACGGTGGGCATGTCCGGCGGGCGTGCCGTGCCGTTGGGCGAAGTGGCGGAGATCAGCGTGGCCGACGGGCCGTCGCAGGTCAAGCGCGAGGGGCTGGAGCGGCGGGTGATGGTCGACATCAACGTGCGCGGGCGGGATACGCAGAGCTTCGTGGCCGCGGCGCAGAAGGCGGTGCAGGACAAGCTCAAGCTGCCGCACGGCTACACGCTGGAATGGAGCGGGAAATTCAAGAACCTGCAGAGCGCCTCGAAGCGGCTGGCCATCGTGGTGCCGGGGGTGCTGGCGCTGATCTTCCTGCTGCTTTACTTGAATTTCAGCAGCTTGCGGCTCGCGGCTCTGATCTTCCTTAATGTGCCGATGGCGGCGACGGGCGGGATCGCGGCGCTGGCATTGCGCGGCATGCCGCTGAGCGTGACCGCGCTGATCGGGTTCATCGCCACCTTCGGGGTGGCGATCCTGGATGGCGTGGTGCTGGCCAGCTACATCCAGGAAGCGCGCGACGAAGGCAAGAACGCGCGGGACGCGGCGCGGGACTCGGCGGAGCAGCGGCTGCGCCCGGTGCTGACGACGGCGCTGGTGGCGACGATCGGCTTCATCCCGATGGCGCTCTCGACCAGCGAGGGATCGGAGGTGCAGCGGCCCTTGGCGACGGTGGTGATCGGCGGCCTGATCACCGCGACGATGCTGACGTTGCTGGTGCTGCCGTCGATGTATCCGCTGGTGGCGGAGGCCGAGGCGCCGTCCTGGGAGCGGGTGAAGGGATGGTTTAGCCGGCCACGGCAGAAACATCCGGCGGAGTGAGGCGTTGCCTTGGCTCGCACCGTTCAAAGGAGCCGCCCATGCCTCAGGATCACGACGTTCTCGCCGACGCGGACTTGGCCGAAGGCGCGATGCAAGGCGTGGAAGCGGGCGGGCGCAAGGTGCTGCTGGCGCGCATCGGCGGCGAGGTTCATGCGACAGGCGCCGTCTGTCCTCATGCCGGCGGCCCGCTGGCAAAGGGCGTGCTGCACGACGGCGTCGTCACCTGCCCTTGGCATAAGGCCGCCTTCCACGTTGCGACCGGGCGCTGCACGGAGCCGCCGGCTGTGGACGACCTGCCGCGTTTCGGCGTGCGGGTCTCGGACGGACGCATCTTCGTCTCCGCCGGCGCCGAGGGCGAGACCGTCGAGCGGGCTCAGCCCACGGCCGCGGCCGACGACCGCTGCATGGTCATCGTCGGCGCAGGGGCCGCGGGCGCATTGGCCGCGCAGACGTTGCGCGAAGAGGGCTTCGCCGGCCGGGTCGTGATGATCGGGCGCGAGGACCGCCTGCCGTATGACCGCACCGTGTTGAGCAAGTATACGCTCGGCGGCACCGAGGGGAAGGAAAAGACGCCGCTGCAAGACGCCGCCTTTTACGAGCGGCGCCGGATCGAGCGGATCGCGGGCGAGGTCGAACGCATCGACGCCGAGGCCCGCTCCGTCACTGTCTTCGGCCATCCCCCGATCGCCTACGCCGCCGCGCTGGTGGCCACGGGCGGCACGCCGCGCGGCCTCGGCATCCCCGGCGGCGACATGCAAGGCGTCTTCACCCTGCGCACCCAGGCGGACGCGGAGGCCATCGTGGCGGCGGCGGAGGGCGCGAAGCGGGCCGTGGTCGCCGGCGCCGGGTTCATCGGCATGGAAGCGGCGGCCAGCCTGCGCGAGCGCGGCTTGGAGGTGACCGTCGTGGCCCCCCAGGGCGTCCCGTTCGAGGACAAGCTGGGCGCAGAGGTCGGCGGCGCGTTCCAGCGCGTGCACGAGGAAAAGGGCGTAACGTTCCGCATGAGCGATAAGGTGTCCGCCGTCGAAGGCGATGGCCGCGTCGAGCGCGTCCGCCTCGAAGGCGGCGGCGTGCTGGAGGCCGATCTGGTCCTCGTCGGCCTCGGCGTCACCCCGGCGACGGAGCCGCTGGCGGGAGTCGAATTGCGCCAGGACAAGGGCGTGACGGTCGACCGGCGTCTCCGCGCCGCCGAGGGCCTGTACGCGGCGGGCGACATCGCCGCCTTCCCGCTCCAGGGCGACGGCGAGGCGGTGCGGGTCGAGCATTGGCGGGTGGCGGAGCAGCAAGGCCGGGTCGCGGCGATGAACATGCTCGGGCGTGAGGCCGTCTATGACGCGGTGCCGTATTTCTGGACCAGCCATTTCAAGAAGCGGCTCGACTACGTGGGCCACGCGGAGGCGTGGGACGAGATCGTCATCGACGGCGACCTGCAGAAGCCGGAGTTCCTCGCCTTCTACGTCAAATCCGGCCGGGTCACCGCCCTGGCAGGCTGGTCGCGCAACGCCCAAGCGGCGGCTGCGATCAACCTGCTGCGCGAGCGGCGGGACTGGACGGTTGACGATCTGCGCAACGCCCTGCCCGCGTAACAAACCCAGCCGTGTCCCCGGGCGTTGGCGGCGCTTCAGGCAAGGAGCACGTCAATGCAACTCGAGGGTAAAATCGCGCTCATCACCGGCGCCGACTCCGGTATCGGCCAGGCGACGGCGGCGGCGTTCGCCCGACAAGGCGCTGATGTCGCCATCACCTACCATACCGACGAGGAGGGCGCGCAGGACACCAAGCGCCAGGTCGAATCGGCCGGGCGCAAGGCCGTGGTGATGCAATGCGACGTTAGCGACGCGGCCAGCGTGAAAGCCGCCTTCGACCGGACAGCGGCGGAGCTGGGCACGCCCGACCTGCTGATCGCCAATGCCGGCAAGGGCATGGGCGGAATGCCGGTGGCCGAGATGGAGGAGGACAAGCTGATGCTGATCCTTAATACCAACGTGGTCGGCCCGGTGCTGTGCGCCAGGGAATTCGTCAACATGCGCAAGCAGGCCGGCGGCAAGGGTCGGATCGTCTTCACCGGCTCCGTCGCCGGGCACTTGCCGACGCCGGGCAGCTCGCCCTACGGCATGTCGAAGGCGGCGGTGAACTCGCTCGTGCGCAGCCTTTCGCGGGAGGTCGCCGGGGACAGGATCAACGTCAACGCCATCGCCCCCGGCCTGATTGAGACGCCGATGACCCAGCAGCGGGTGGACGATAAGGAGAAGCTGGAGAGCAGCTTGACGTCGATCCCGTGGGGCCGGGTGGGGCAGCCGGAGGAGATCGCCGGGCTGGCGGTGTTCCTGGCGTCGGATCAGGCGGACTACGTCACCGGCCAGGTATTCGTGATGGATGGCGGGCTGACGATGCACTGGGGCGGCGCGTAACCGCCTCCGGCCTGCTCGAAAGCCGCATCTCGGGCGTGCCGAGCTGCACGGCGATCGGGCGGTGGTCGGAACTGCTGCGATGCAGCGCCTGCACGCTGCCGCACACTAGGCCGCGGATCAGGCAGCGGTCGATGCGCAGCGGCACCATGTCGGCGGCCCGGTGGGTGTATTCGCGGGGACCAACGTCGCGGAAGCCGGGCAGCATCGCCGGGCCGACCAGGTTATAATCGCCCAGCACCGCGGCGCTGTGCGGCATGGCGGTGGCAATACGGCGCAGTTGCCGCCGGTTGAGAAGCTGGCCATGAGAAAGGTGGACGTTGGCGGCCGAGAACGGGCCGACGTTCACCACCTGGCAGACGCGCTGGAACATGGCCCCCGGCTGCAGATCGATCACCACGGCATCGGGCAGCGGGTCCGGGCTCCAATACGCCAGGCCATGAATGCGGCCCGGCTGCAGCACCCGGCCGTAACTGCCGCCCAGGTGCTTCGGCAGGTCGTCGATGCGCTTGGTCGCTTCCTGCATCAGCAGCAAGCGCGGCTGTTCCTGGCGCACGAGGCGGACCACGTCATCGAGGGTCGCGCCCACCAGGCGAAGCAGGTTCCAACTGACGATCTTGATCATGGCCCGGCTGTCATCGCCCGTCTGCCGGCGCTTTGCGGCCCAACCCGAGGCGTCCGGCACGAACGAGCAGGGTCGTCGCCATCCAGGCGGCGAGCACGGCGATCGGAACGGTCACGAACCGCGGCAGGACGACGGCCAGGACGGCGACGACGAGGAGGAGCAGGCCTCCCCCGGCCATCACGGTCGCTTCAGCCGGGCCGAGCGGGCGCCGGTTGGTGATAGCCGCGGTGACGGTGCTGCCGACGCCGACCGCGCCCATGCTGAGCCGGCCGGGGCTGCCTCGGCCACCCGCGCGCGGGGGCTTCGGCGCCGTGGCCTTGACCTTCTTTTCCTGCAGGACGATCTCCGTCGCATTGTCCAGGTCCTGCAGATACATCTCTTGCATCAGCTTGGCGAACCCGGCGTCCTCGACGGCGACGTCCAGCTCCCAGTTGCCCATCCAGCTTGCGATATTGAGGTTGCTGGAGCCGATGCGCGCCCAGCGTCCGTCGGCGACGGCGGTCTTGGCGTGCAGCATCGGGCCGTTCCATTCATAGACCTTGACCCCCGCCTCGAGCAGCGGACGGTAGCCGGCGCGCGAGATCGCCTTGGCGATCACAAGGTCGGACGCGCCCGGCACCAGCAGGCGCACGTCGACGCCGTCGTTCGCGGCATCGCACAGCGCGCGGGTGTAGGCGGTCGTGCCGGCGTAGTAGGCGTCGGTCAGCCACAGCGACTCACGGGCGATGCCGGCGATCATCTGGTCAAGCCGGTAGATGCCCATCGTGTTCGGCTTGCTGCCGACGACCCGGACAGAGATGGCGCCGGCGTCCTCTGGCTGCGAACCGGCGTCCTCCGCCGGCAACGGCGCCCCGGCATAGGCCCAGCTTTGCGCGAACGCGGCATCGAGGTCGGCGACGGCGGGCCCGCGCACCTCGACGCCGGTATCGCGCCAGGAGATTTTGCCCCTTGCCTCATTGCCGGCCCAAGCCTCGGCGACGCAAAGCCCGGCGACGAAGCCCACTGTGCCGTCGACGTTGACCGATTTGCGGTGGTTGCGGCTGAGCCAGCCAAAGGGGCTATCGAGCCGGGGACGGTTGAAACAGCGCACCTCGATGCCGGCTTGGCGCAGGGCGCGCCAAAACCCGGGCCAGGTGGTCAGGCAACCGAGCCAGTCATACAGGACCCGCACCGGCACGCCCTGCCGCGCCTTAGCGGTCAGCGCCGCGGCGAATTGGCGGCCGACGGCGTCGTTCTCGATGATGTAGTTCTCGAAATGCACGAAGCGTTTCGCGCCTGAGATTGCGTCGAGCCAAGCGGGATAGTTCTCGGCACCGTCTCGAAGCAGGCGCAGCGCGTTGCCATGCACCTGTTCCGCGCCGGCCGTCCTGGAGAAGAGCTGGTCGGCGATCATGCGCGTCAAAGGCTTGACGCTGTCGCCCGTGAGGTCGGCGGGACGGCGTGCAACCTGATGGCCCGAAGGCATGATCTGCCGGCTTCTAAAAGCACGAAGGGCACGGCCGATCCGGCCGCGCCCTGGTCGCCGGATCAAGCCGCTGCCGTTATTGGACCGGTCTGGTCGACCTTAATTGGCCCTGCGGCAGAGGCTCCGGGAAAGCCATATTGCCTGTGTCACGCGGTATTGGGGCGTTTCGCGTCCTACTGGTTGTAAACTTGCCTTGCGGCAACGGCTGCGGGAAAGCCATATTGCCTGTGTCGCGCGGTGTCGCAGCGGTCCCCGTCGTGCTGGTCGTAATGTCGCCTTGCGGCAAAGGCTGCGGGAACGCCATCTGGCCGGAGCTTGTCGGCGGCGGCGGCGGATTGGTCTGGCTGCAGGCGGCAAGTGCGGCAAGAGCGCCGGCAGCGAGCGTAAACGTGACGAATCTCATAGATTGATCTCCCAAAGACGGCCTTCTTCGCGCGCCCACCCTCGAACGCGCCCAATGACCGCAACCAACGTGCCACAAAGACAGGGGTTGCGGAACAAGTCCCGCGTGGCGAGACCGGCCCGCTGTCCAGACCGGCATGAGGCCGATGCTGAAGTGCAACACTGCAAGGCCAAACAGCGTCACATGATCGCCACACCGGCCCTAAGCATGCAAGACGACTTCTGCGGCCAGTGCCAAGCGTGGAACCAAATGACAGCCGAACCGTTCGGCCTGGATGCAAGGGAACCATGGGTTGCGGATGCGCCCGACTAAGCTGCTCGTAACCGCCGCCGCGATGGGTCTCGCAAGTGCCTTCTCGGCACAGGCGCAGGACGCCGTGGCGGAGATGCGCGACAAGGCCGGACACGATATTGGCAACGTCGAGATCCATGCCACGCCATCCGGCCTCGGCCACGTGCTGGTATCGCTGAAGGATCTGCAGCCGGGCGTTCACGCGATTCACGTGCATGAGAAAGGCGCGTGCGCGGCGCCGGAGTTCACGTCGGCGGGTGGCCATTTGGCGCTGGGCAAGGAACATGGGATCCAGAGCAAGGACGGTCCGCACCCCGGGGACTTGCCGAACCTTCATGTACCGTCGAGCGGCGCGGTCATGGTCGAGTATTTCGCGCCAAATTTGCCGATGACGGCCATTTTCGGTTCCGACGGCTCGTCGGTCATCGTCCATGCGAAGGCGGACGACTACAAGAGCCAGCCCTCGGGCGACGCTGACGGACGGATCGCTTGCGGCGTTCTAAAGAAAACGCCGGAAAAATAGTGTTTACGCGGCCCGTCAGCCCAGCGGACCTTCCGTAATTTTGCTAAACCCTCATCATCCTGACTGCGTCAAGGGAACTGCAGCTCGTTGCATGTTAAGTTGTACTATTCTTGCCGTTCAACGGTATGGTTTATAACCGTCTGATTCGGACGACAGCGCCGCAAGCTCCGCCGCCAGAACCCAAACCCGCCACGCCTGCATCGGCACCTCCGGGTCGTTCAACAAGCGTTCCAACTCGTCCTGCTTCCGCTCCGCTAGTTCCGTCGTCGTCAAACCACCCACCACGTCCGATCACGATAGGCATGGAACATACCACAATAACGCTTGATTCACACGCGCATCCTTCGCACCCGCGCAATGCCCGAGGGACAAACTCTCGTGACCAGCATCTAACGTCCGAATAGCGCCGCCGCGATGCTCTCGGCCTGCCGCTCCCATCCGAACCGGGACAGCGCCTCCGCCCGCGCCGCCTCAAGCACGGCTTGATGCCCGGCCTGCCCATCCAGCACCGACCGCAGCACCTCTTCCCATTCGTGCGCCCCGGCTAGCCATCCCGTCTCCCCATGCCGGATCGCCCCCCGGTAGGCAAAGGTCGGCGTCGCCACGGTCAGTGTCCCCACCATGGCCGCCTCGAACCACTTCAGCTCGGACTTGCAATTGGTGAAATCATTGTCCTGCAGCGGCACCAGGTTTACCTCCACCGCCCCGATCTCGCGTTGCAGGTTCACGAAGTCCTGCATCGGCAGCGCCTCGATCCGCGCGCGATGCCGGGCCAAGGCGGGCACGTCGTCGAGATAGCCCACCACCCGCAGCCATACATCCGGGTAGTCATCCATCACCCGCCCGATTGCCCCGGCAATCAGCCCGAAATCCCGGTTATGCGACGGCGACCCGCTGAAATATCCCAGATGCCGCCGCCCGTCCTGCGCCCACCCCGATTGCGCCTTCGCCTCCCAGACCGCCCGCGAGACCTCCTCCTGCTCCCGGTTCAGCGCATTCCGCAGCACCCGCACAGGCTTGCCGCTCCAAGCCTTCGCACGCTCCGCCAGGAACGCGTTGGTCACCAGCGCGCCGTCGCAAAGCCCGTACGTCGCCCCGATCCGCCCGATGTAGGCGAACCAATGGTCCAGCAGCGCCGCATCGTCGGCATCCTGCGCCAAGGTATCCATGATCAGGTGGACGTAGGCCGGATCAAACACCAGGTCGTCGCAGTCGAACAGCACGAGCCGCCCCCGTGCCCGCGCCATCGCCGCCACCTGCGCCAGCCGGTCCCGATACAGCGAGTTTCGGCACAGCACGAGCACGTCGCATGCGTCCACCACCCGCCCCATCCGGTCCCAATCCGCCGCCCCGAACCAGCAGGCCGAAGGCCCCCCGCGACCTGCCAACGCCTGGCTCACGTTATAGGCCCGATACCGGAACGTGCTCGTATCCGGCCACGTGTAGAAATAAGCCGCCCGCGGCGACCCCTCGACCAGCCGCGCGAACCGCTCGTCGAAACCGAGCGCCCAAGGCGGCTGATACGCGGCCGGCTCAATCTCCGCCGTGAACACCCCCTCTAACCCAGCACGCCGTCGGCCCAAGCCGCCAGCCGCTCCACCGCCGGGCCCGCCGACACCGCCCAATCCCGCTGCAGCCCCGATGCCTCGAAGTTCGCCGTCCGCCGCGCCCGGTCCCCCGCCAGCAGCACCCCGTCCCGCAACGCCGCCACCAACGACCCGACATCCAGGTCGGCGCACAGGATGTTCGGCGAATACGCCGCAAGCGACGTCTTCACCCCGAACCGGTTCGTCACCACCACCGCCCCGCTCGCCGCCAGGTCCAGCGGCGGATAACTCGGATGCGGCGTGTACATCAGCGACAATCCCAGATCCATCCGCCGCACCATCGCCGCGTACTCCGCCCAAGGCAGCCCTTGGATCAGCCGCGGCCGCGCGCCGCGAGGCAGCCGCAGGTCCGCCGCCGCCTTGCCGACGAAGTTGAAATCCCACTCCTGCGGGTCCAGCACGCCCTGCTCGATCGCCGCCGCCAAAGCCTCCAGCCCGCGCCAATACAGGTTCCGCGCGTTGATCGCCGGCCGGGCATAGAAGAAGAACTGCCGCTTGCCGCCGCTATCATCCTCCCGCGCGTGATAGGTCGCCCGCGGGAACGACGGCTCGAACGCCACCGCCCCCGGCGCCAGCCCCTCTCCCTGCAGGTGCTGCAACAGCAGCCGCGAGTTCACCACGTAGGTCAGCTCCGCATCCCGCAACGTCTCGCTTGCCCGCAGATGCTCGTCCCCGAACGGATAGAACATCCGCTCATCCTCCTGCAGCAGGTAGGCGATCCGCGCCCGCGGCACCGATTGCCGCACCGCCCACGTCGTCCACCACGACGTCGTCAGCACCAGGTCCTCAGGCCCCATCGGCACAGCGTTCCCCGCCCCCTCCCAAGGCGCGTGAACGAATTCGATGTTGCCGTCCCAATCCACCCCATGCGCCGCCAGCACCGGCCCGATGTTCCCCGCTTCCGCCGCCTCGATCCGCGTCGCCAGCCGCAAGCCGGCGCCCAAGCGCCGCGCCGCCAACGTGGCCACGATCAACGCCGTTCCTACCCCTCCGTAGAGACTGCCCGCATTGATGCTGTCGGTCACTACCGTAAGCCTCGGCCGCGACTGCGGCGCCGCATAAACCCGCAGCGGGCGCAACTCCCGGAACCGCTCATGCAGCAACGCATCCACATCCGGCGGCTCGGCTTGCGCCGGCGCCTGCGGGACCGGCATCAGCAACGGCGCCTCCACGGTCGGCTGCAAATCCGCCCCCGCAGGCGCCGTCAGCGCCGGCATCATCCCATCCGCCTCCAACCCCCGCCGAACCGCATCCAGCAGCAGCAGCCCCGCCGCCTCGGAATGCCGCTCCGCATATCGCCGTACCGAGAATCGCGGCCCCGGGTCCCGCCCCTCCGCCTCGCCCCTCTGGGCATAATGCAACGCCGGGCGCACCCCGCTGATCGCCACATCCGGATTTTCCGCCCGATACCACTCCGGATCGAACAGCGCCGACCGCGCCACCGCCTCGGCATCCCGCAGCAATGCCGACCGCGCCCGCAACGCCGACCGCAACCGGCCCCTGACCGCCGCCGCCGCCAGCCCGGCCCCTTGCCGAACCCCTCGCCGCAACGGGCCGGGGACCAATCCCGCCATGCCGCGAACCGGCGCCATCGCCCGCCACGTCGCCGCCCGCATCACGGCACTCCGCTCCGCCTCCGCCCGCCATGCCTCCCGCCGCAGGTACGCCAACTCCCCCTGCACCGACCGCTCCGCTTCGATCGCCCGCGTCTCTGCCGTCGCGATCGCCTGGTTCGCCAACCGCTCCCGCTCAGCCAGCAGCGCGCTCAAGCCATGCCGTTCCAGCTCCAGCGCGCCGACGGCCTGCTTCAGCTCCCCCACGATCCGCAGCGTCGAGGCCAACTCCCCCAGCGTCGCCTGATGCCGTCGTCCCGCCCCGCTCGCCTCCGCCCGCAGCCGTGCCGTTTCCTGCCGCGCCGCCGCATCCCGCCTCGAAACCTCGTCCAGCGCGGCCTGCGCCCGCTCCGCCGAGGCCCGCTCCAGAGCCGCGGCCTTGTCCCGCGCCGCCTCAATCTCCCCTACCAGCCCGTCGCATCGCGCCTCGCAAGCCCGCAACCCGGACACCTGCCCCTGCAAAGCCTCCGCATGCTGCCGCGCGATCTCGCCAATCCCGGCCCGCATATTCGAGGCCAGGACCTCGGCATGCCACCGCTCGCCCAGAAAGGAGAACCGCTCGCGGACCGTTCCCGCCTCCGCCCCCGAAAGCCGGGTCAGCCCCAGCACCGCCTCTCCGCACCCCGGCCCGACCGCCACCACCCCGAGCCCATGCCCGTGCAGGAACTCGAATGCCGGATACTCCCGCGCCAATTCTGCAAACAGCCGCCAGACGCCGAAATCCCCTTGCCGCACATTCGTGTCATGCAGCAAAACCACCCCCCGGCCCGACAGCTTTCCCCGCCACGCCTCGAAGTCGTGCCGCACCGCCCCGTACGTGTGCAGACCGTCGATGTGCAGCAGGTCCACCGACCCGTCCGCCACCGTGGCCAACGCCTCGTCGAACCGCATCTGCAGCAATTCCGAGAACCCGGCATACCGCGCGTCATGGAACCGCCGCAGCTCCGTCAGCACCTCCGTCCCGTAGAACCCGGCTTGCTCGTCCCCTTGCCACGTATCCACCGCAAGGCACCGGCAGTCCAGCCGCTCCCGCTGCACCGCCTCGCAGAACGCCGCGTAGGAGACCCCGTTATGCGTCCCAAGCTCGGCGATGCACTGGGGCCGCTCCGCCGCCACGAGCCAATGCGCGAACGGCACGTGCGCCGCCCAGGCGCTCTCTATCCCAATGCGCGAAGCCGGCCAGAATAAGGGATCGAGCGCCGGGGCGGACAAAGGCGCCACCCAGTCATTGGCTGGGAGCGCGCGGGCGGAAACGAGGGCGTCATCCATGCCCCATTATACGCAAGCCCAACCGCGTGATACACCCGTTAATCTTGCGGTTCAGTACCGGCCAGGCTCAGGATCCCGTTCACGCCGCGAACGGGGGCCGTCATAGCGCGACTCGTCATCCGAACGCCGGCGCCCATGCGAATTCTGGGCGTTGTAATCCCGCTCACGCCGGTCCTGATCACCCCGGTAACGCTCCTGCTGCTGATCCGCCTCCCGCCGTCCGTCCCCCTGCCGCGCCTGATCCCGCCGCCCCTGCTCATACGCCCTGCGCTCGCGCTCCTGATCGGACTGCCCCTGAGCATTGGGCTGCCCCTGGTTCAGCACCCGATCCTTGAGCATGTTTCCGATGTCGTTCAGGCTCTGCGCCCCTGCCGGCCCTGTTGCCAGCGCAGCCAGACCAAACGCCGCCGCAGCCACGATCCGCATTCCAGCCTCCATCCCGCCGTTCGCTGCAGAACGCGCGGACCCGGCAATCAGTTCACCCACCATGAACGTCTGCCCCGCCCGTCCGCTCATCTGTTCATCAGCACCGGCAACCCGGCCTTCTCCAGCACATGCCGCGTCACCCCGCCCAGGATCAACTGCCGCAGCCGGGAATGGGAATAAGCCCCCATCGCCAAGAAATCCGCCCCGAACCGCTGCGCCGCGTCAAGCAGTCCCCGGCCCACGTCTTTCTCCATCGGCCGGAACTGCGACGCCTCCGCCTGGATGCCATGCAGCGCCAGATACCCGGCCAACTCCACGATGCCGGGTCCCCGCCGCTGATACTCCTCCGCCCAGATGATCTGCACCGACTCCGCCCGCTGCATCCAAGGGATCGCCGCCTGCACCGCAGCCGCACTCTCCGCCGTCCCGTTCCAAGCCACGCAGACCCGCCGCCCGATTGCCGCCGCCGGCCGCTGCGGCGCGATCAGCACCGGCCGCCCGCTATCAAACAGCACGGCATGAAGCGCGTCGCTGCTGCTCACGTCGTCGCCCGCCTCCGGATGCGGCACCACCGTCAGATCGCTGAGCCGCGCCAACTGCGCCACCAGGTCCTCCTCCCGCCCGGTGACGCTGGCGTAATTCGCCGTCGCCTTCTCCCCCCGCGCCGGCTCCGCCACCGTAACCTCGTGCTGCGCCACGAACCGGTCGAACATCGCCCGCACCGCGTTGCTCCGCTCGTTGCTCTCCTTCTCGGTGGCCGACATCATCTCCTCGATCATCGCCCCCGAAAGCCCCTCGCCGGCCAGCGGCGCCACGTCCCGGCTATCCACCCGCACATGCAGCGCCGTGACGTGCGACGACCAGATTCGCGCCGCCATCAGCGCCGTCGTCAGCGCAGACTCCCCGGCGGCAGTCCCGGTCAACGGCAGCAAAATGCGGCGGATCGGCATCGCAGTCCTCGTTCGCGCTTCAACTCACCCGGTTATATCACCTTGCCGCCCGGCCGCGCTCGCCCGAAATAAACCTGTCCCGACGCCGGTCAGGGATAAAGCGAGCCCATCGACCAGCCGGCCCCCTCCCGCCGGTAAACCCGCCGGTCATGCAGCCGGAACGGCATGTCCTGCCAGAACTCGATCACCTCCGCCGCCACCCGGAACCCCGACCAATGCGAAGGCCGCGGAATGCTGTCCCCCGGATACCGCGCGTCCAGCGCCGAAACCCGCCGCTCCAGCTCCCCCCGCTCCGGCAACGCCCGCGACTGGTCCGAAGCCGCCGCCCCCAGCCGCGACACCCGCGCCCGGCTCGCGAAATAAGCGTCCGCCTCCGCCCCGCTCACCGCCGACACCTCCCCCTCCACCCGCACCTGCCGCCGCAAGCTCTTCCAATGGAACAGCAGCGCCGCCCGCCCGTTCGCCTGCAGCTCTCCCCCCTTCCGGCTCTCGTAGTTCGTATAGAACACGAACCCTCGCTCATCATGCCCCTTCAGCAGCACCATCCTCATCGAAGGCCGCCCGTCCGCGGAGGCCGTCGCCAGGGCCATCGCATTCGGGTCATTCGGCTCGTGCTCCGAGGCTTCCGCCAGCCATTGATCGAACAGCTTTAGCGGGTCATCAACCGTGGGAATGCCGGGTTGCTCGGCGGTCTGCGTGTCGGGCATACGCCTCACTTACGCCCGGCCGCTCCAGGATCAAGCGCTGCGGGCAAAGAGGCGGGACCAGGGATGCGCGAAACTACCGATCTCCGTGGCATGATATGGGATGCAGCCAGCGAAATGGTTTGATTTTGTCTCCTCGTCTTCCCACGCCCCCTCACTCCCCGCATACATACTCTTGCAGCAATAGCATAGGTTAACATTTACCGTCCCAAATCCAGCCCGATCCGGCTCGCGCCCAGCGGCCCCGGCGATGCCGTCCCAAGGCAAACGCCATCAGGTAAACTCAACCCCGAGATGATTGATGCCGACTGATCCCCATTCTCCGGCCGCGCTCCAGAAGGCCCCCACCGGCATCTCGGGCTTCGACGACATCACCCACGGCGGCCTTCCCGCCGGCCGCCCCTCCCTCGTCTGCGGCGCAGCCGGCAGCGGCAAGACCCTGTTCGCCGCCACCTTCCTCGTCAACGGCGCCGTCCGCTTCAACGAGCCCGGCGTCTTCATGAGCTTCGAGGAACGCGCAGAAGACCTTGCCGCTAACGTCGCCTCCCTCGGCTACGACCTTGCCCGCCTCGTCTCCGAGCAAAAGCTCGCCATCGACCATGTCCGCGTCGAGCGCAGCGAGATCGAGGAAAGCGGCGAGTACGACCTCGAAGGCCTCTTCGTCCGCCTCGCCCACGCCGTCGAGGCAATCGGCGCCAAGCGCGTCGTGCTCGACACCATCGAAACCCTGTTCTCCGGCCTGTCCGACCCCGCCATCCTCCGCGCCGAGCTCCGCCGCCTGTTCGGCTGGATCAAGGACCGCGGCCTCACCGCCGTCGTCACCGGCGAGCGCGGCGACGGCCAGTTCACCCGGCAAGGCCTCGAGGAATACGTCTCCGACTGCGTCATCCTGCTCGACAACCGCGTGCAGGACCAGGTGAGCACCCGCCGCCTGCGCATCGTGAAATACCGCGGCTCCGGCCACGGCGCCAACGAATACCCCTTCCTGATCGACGACGCCGGCATCAGCGTCCTGCCCGTCACCGGCGCCGGCCTCGACCACGGCGTCTCCAGCGAAATCGTCTCCACCGGCATTCCAGGACTCGATGCCATGCTTGCGCCGGGCGGCCTCTATCGCGGCTCCAGCGTCCTCGTCTCGGGCGTCGCCGGCAGCGGCAAGACCACCGTCGGCGCCATCTTCGCCGAGGCCGCCTGTGCCCGCGGCGAACGCTGCCTCGTCTTCGTTTTCGAGGAATCCGCCGAACAGATCTGCCGCAACGCCCGCTCCGTCGGCCTCGACCTCCAGGCCCACGTCGAAGCCGGGCGCCTCAGCTTCGAGGCCGCCCGCCCCAGCCTCTATGGCCTGGAAATGCACCTCGCCCGCATGCACCGCAACATCGACCGCTACCGGCCCGAAGTCGTCGTGGTCGACCCGATCTCCGCCCTGCGCGGCCCCAACTCCGAGGTCCACTCCACCCTGCTCCGAATGGTCGACCTGCTCAAGAACCGCGGCATCACCACCGTCTTCACCAGCCTGCGCAACGACGACGGCGTGCTCGACGAGCGCGACCGCGGCCTCTCCTCCCTCATGGACTGCTGGGTCAAGCTGGAGGACGTCGAAGCCAACGGCGAGATGAACCGCGTCCTCTATGTCATCAAGGCCCGCGGCATGAGCCACTCCAACCAGGTCCGCGAATACCGCATGTCCGCCTCCGGCATCGAGCTTATCGCCCCCTATATCGGCCCCGAAGGCGTGCTGACCGGCACCGCCCGCCTGGTCCAGGCCGCCCGGGAAGACGCCGCCAAGCTCCGCCGCCAGCAGGAGGCCGAACGCCGCCGCCGCGACCTGGCCCGCCGTCGCGAAGCCCTCGAACGCCAGATCGCCGAGCTTCGCGCCGCCCTCGAAGCCGAGGAACAAGAGGCCGGCGCCCTCGCCCGCCAAGACGATCTCCGCGAAGCCGTCCTGGAGGAGAGCCAATCCGCCGTCGCCTCCCGCCGGAGCGCCGCCGAGTGAGCGACGATGCCGCCCCGGCAGCCGCTCCGGCAGCCGCTCCCGAACGCTACCACCTGCGCCTCTATGTCGCCGGCCAAACCGCCAAGTCGCTCGCCGCCGTGGCCAACCTCAAGCGCGTCTGCGAGCAGCACCTGGCCGGCCGCTACGATATCGAGGTCATCGACCTGCTCCAGAACCCGAAGCTCGCGGCGGGCGACCAGATCCTCGCCATCCCAACCCTGGTCCGCACCCTGCCTGCCCCGCTCAAGCGCATCATCGGCGACCTCTCCAACACCGACAAAGTCCTGGTCGGCCTCGATATCCGCCCCAAAGGCGCCGCCACGTGAGCAACGGCGGCGCGCAGGACCGCCCCCGCTACCGCCTCCGCCTGTTCGTGGCCGGCAACAGCCCGCGCTCGCTGCGGACCATCGCCAACCTGCGCCGGCTCTGCGCCGCGCGCCTCGAAGGCCGCTTCGATCTCGAAGTCGTCGACATCTACCAGCAGCCCCATCTGGCCGAGCAGGACCAGGTGGTCGCGGCCCCGACCTTGGTGAAGCTTGCCCCCCCGCCAGTCCGCCGCATCATCGGCGACCTCTCCGACGAACGCCGGGCCTTGCGCGGCCTGGAGCTGCAGCCAACGCCACGGAGCAACGATGAGACCTGACCCCGCGCGATCAATCGCCGCCGCGACCGCGAGCCGGAGGCGCGGCAATCCAGAGCCGCACGGAGACGGGCGGCTCCGGCTCAGGCCGCTGCGCGCGCGATGACCGGGCAGCCCTTGCCCGCGTCCCTGCGGCAAACCGGCGAAGCCTATCTCGAACGCATCCGCGAACTCGAGCGCCAGCTCGAGGAAAGCGAGGAAACCCTCGACGCCATCCGCCGCGGCGACATCGACGCCGTCGTGGTCAACGACGCCGTCTCCGCTTCCCACCGCATCTACACGCTGGAGAATGCCGACCATCCCTACCGCGTGCTGATCGAGCAGATCCAGGAGGGCGCCGTCACCCTCGGCCCGGACGGCGCCATTTTCTACTGCAACCGCCGCCTGGCCGAAATGCTCCGCGCCCCGCAGGAGCGCGTGACCGGACAGCCTTTGTCGCGCTTCATCTGCCCCGATGACCAAGCCGCCTTCGAGCGCCTGCTTCAGGACGCCAACCAAGGCGCCGCCCGCGCCGAACTCACCCTCCGCGCCGCCGACGGCGCGCACATGCCGGTGTGCTTGTCGCTGAGCCTGTTGCAGCGCGAGCGCGACCCCCCCCTGTTCTGCGGCCTCCTGGCCGACCTCACCCAGCAACGCCTGCACCTTCAGGAGCTGTCCGAAGCCAACGCCCGCCTGGTCGCCGAAAGCGCCCAGCGCGCCGCCGCCGAGGACGCCCTGCGCCAAAGCCAGAAAATGGAGGCCGTCGGCCAACTCACCGGCGGCCTCGCCCACGATTTCAACAACCTCCTCACCGGCATCGCCGGCAGCCTGCAGCTGATGCGCGCCCGCATGGCCCAGGGCCGCACCGCGGGCCTTGACCGCTACATCGCCGCCGCCTTGTCCTCGTCGGACCGCGCCGCGGCGCTCACCCACCGCCTGCTGGCCTTCTCACGCCGCCAGACGCTCGACCCGAAACTGGTCGAGCCCAACCGCCTGCTCGCCGGCATGGAGGAGCTGCTGCTCCGCACCATCGGTCCGGCCATCGCCCTCAAGACCAGTCCCGCCGCCGACGTGGGCCTCACCCTGTGCGACCCGAACCAGCTCGAGAACGCGCTGCTGAATCTCGCCATCAACGCGCGCGACGCGATGCCGAACGGCGGCCAGCTCACCATCGAGACCGCCAATGTCGACCTCGAACCCGCCTTCGCCGCCGCGAGGGACATGCCCCCCGGGCGCTACGTCGCCATTTCCGTCACCGACACCGGCGCCGGCATGGCCCCCGACGTCGCCGCCCGCGCCTTCGACCCCTTCTTCACCACCAAGCCGATCGGCATGGGCACCGGCCTGGGCCTCTCCATGATCTACGGCTTCGCCAAGCAATCCGGCGGCCAGGTCCGCATCCACTCCGAGCCGGGCCTCGGCGCCACGGTCCGCCTCTATCTCCCCCGCATCCCCGGCGTCGCCGAGACCGCGCGGCAAAAGGAAACCGCGCAAAGCATCCCCCGCGCATCGCCGGGCAAAACCGTCATGGTGGTCGATGACGAGCCGGTCGTGCGCATGCTGGTCGCCGAAGTCTTGCAGGAACTCGGCTACGCCGCTCTCGAAGCAGGCGACGGCCCCGCCGCCTTGCGCGCCTTGCAGGACGGCGGCGAAATCGCCCTTTTGGTCACCGACGTCGGCCTTCCTGGCGGCATGAACGGCCGCCAGCTTGCCGACGCGGTCAGGCGATCCCGCCCCGACCTCAAAACCTTGTTCATCACCGGCTTCGCCGAAACCGCCGCGGTCGGCAACGGCACGATGGAGCCCGGCATGGAGGTCATGACCAAGCCATTCGCCATAGACGCGCTTGCCGCCAAGATCCAGGCCATGATCCACGGCTGAAGGCCCGCGCCCACCCAAAGCCCCGGCGCCGTCCGCGCTGCCGTGCAGCAATCCGCGACGTTCGGCTGCCGTGTCGAATGCCAGGGCAGCAGGGCGCCAATCCGCCGGATGGAATGGACGGCGAGGCGCCCGAGCGGGTCGGTCAAGGAGGTTTCAGGGCTGATGCCGTCCATCCGAGCGGCGCACAAGGCCGGTTGACCTCGGGACGGCGCCCGCGCTGTTGTGCAAGGAGGAGGTCGGCATGGTCGAGCGGGTCGAGTGCGTGGTGGCGGGAGCCGGGGTGGTGGGCCTGGCGGTCGGGCGGGCGCTGGCGCTGTCCGGGCGCGAGGTGTGGGTGCTGGATGGGGCGGAGGGGGTCGGGACGGGGATCTCGTCGCGCAATTCCGAGGTGGTCCATGCGGGGATCTATTACCCGGCGGGGAGCTTGAAGGCGCGGTTCTGCGTCGAAGGCAAGGCGTTGCTCTACGATTACTGCGCCGAGCGGGGGGTGGCGCACCGGCGCTTGGGCAAGCTGATCGTGGCGGCCGACGAGGCGGAAGTGCCGATGCTGCAGACGATCCGGGCGCGCGCGGCGGCGAACGGGGTGAATGACCTGGAGATGCTGAGCGGCGAGGCGGCGCGGGCGCTGGAGCCGGCGTTGCGCGCGGCGGGGGCGTTGCTGTCGCCGAGCACGGGGATCGTGGACAGCCACGCGCTGATGCTGGCCTTCCAGGGCGACATCGAGAACGCCGGTGGGGCGGTGGTGGCCCATGCCAGAGTGCTGGGCGGGCGGGCGCAGGACGGGACGGTGCTGCTGCGGCTGGGCGGCGCGGAGGCGATGGAGCTGGAGTGCGAGGTTCTGGTAAACGCGGTGGGGCTTCATGCGCCGGACCTGGCGCGGTCCATCGAGGGGGTGCCCGGGGAGAGCGTGCCGCCGAGACACTATTGCAAGGGGTCGTATTACTCGCTGATAGGCCGGGCGCCGTTCTCGCGGCTGATCTATCCGGTGCCGGAGAAAGCGGGGCTTGGGGTTCACCTGACGATTGATCTCGGCGGGCAGGCACGGTTCGGGCCGGACGTGGAGTGGGTGGAGGAGGAGAGCTACGACGTCGATATCCGCCGGGCGGATGGGTTCTACGCGGCGATCCGGCGGTATTGGCCGGGGCTGGCGGACGGGCAATTGGCGCCGGGATATGCCGGGATACGGCCGAAGATCAGCGGGCCTTTGGACCCGGCGGCCGATTTCGTCGTGTCCGGGCCGGATGAGCATGGGGTGGCGGGCTTGGTGAACCTGTTCGGGATCGAGAGCCCGGGGTTGACGTCGTCGATGGCGATCGGGCGGTTCGTGTCGGGGATAGTGAATGGGGACGGGGCGGGTTGAGCGCCGGGGGGACTGGAGCCATACGGAGCCGCGGGCTGCGACCATAGGGGGCAGTCATTTTGAGACAACAAGGAGAGGCAATCAGGATCGCCCCCTACGCGGCCTTTGCCCCCTCGCCCGCGAGCCGGTTCAGGTGCAGCAACACGTCGTGGCCTATCTTTATTCGCTCCGCGACCGGCATGTCGCGCACGACAGATAACTTATGGTCGGGCCTTAGCCGGATCGCATCCCTGCGCGTGTTCAACCAGCCAACAAGCCCGGCGGGATTTCGGAACTGGTTGCCGCGAAAACCGATGACCATCCCTTTCGGCCCGGCTTCGAGCTTCTCAACCCCGGCCTCCCTGCACATCCGCTTCAAGGACACGACCTGGAGCAGGTTCTCGACCTCGGACGGCAACGGCCCGAACCGATCCACCAGCTCGGCCGCCATCGCGTCGGTTTCCTGATCGGACGCCAAGGACCCGATCCGCCGGTAAAGCCCGAGCCTTACGGGTAAATCCGCGACGTACGTATCCGGTATCAGCACCGGCAACCCAAGCTGTATGTTCGGTGTCCATTCCCGGTCCGACGGCGCCTTGCGGCCCCGCTCCGCCTGCAACTCGGCGACCGCGTCCTCGAGCATCTGCTGATACAGCTCGATCCCGACCTCGCGGATATGCCCCGACTGCTCATCGCCGAGCAGGTTCCCGGCGCCGCGGATGTCAAGGTCATGCGAGGCGAGCGTGAACCCGGCGCCGAGCGTGTCCAGCGTTTGCATCACGCCCAGCCGCTTCTCGGCGGCGGCTGAAAGCCGGTGGTTCGGCGGCCAGGTCAGGTAGGCGTATCCCCGCTGCTTGCCCCGCCCGACCCGGCCGCGAAGCTGATACAGCGCGCCGAGACCGAACATGTCCGCGCGGTGGATCAGCAGCGTGTTGACCGCCGGCATGTCGAGACCGCTCTCGACGATGTTGGTCGACAGCAGGATGTCGTATTTGCCGTCGCCGAATTCGGTCATGACCCGTTCGAGCTCGGTCGGCGCCAGGCGGCCGTGCGCCTCGACGATCCGCGCCTCGGGCACGATCGTCCGCAACCGCTCGGACATCTTGCCCATGTCCTCGATCCGCGGCACCACGCAGAACACCTGGCCGCCGCGGAACCGTTCCCGCTGGATCGCCTCGCGCACCACTACGCTGTCGAACGGGGATATGAATGTCCGCACCGCGAGGCGGTCCACCGGCGGCGTCGCGATCAGGCTCATCTCCCGCACGCCCGTCAGCGCCAGTTGCAGCGTCCGCGGGATCGGCGTCGCCGTCAGCGTCAGCACGTGTACATCGGCTTTCAGCGCCTTCAGCTTCTCCTTGTGCGACACGCCGAAGTGCTGCTCCTCATCCACGATCAGCAGTTCGAGATTGTCGAACGCTATGCCCTTCGCCAGCAAGGCATGGGTCCCGATGATCACGTTCACGCTGCCGTCCGCCAGCCCGCGCTTCACCTCCGCCGCGTCCTTGGCCGTGACCATCCGGCTGAGTTGCGCCACCCGGAGCGGGAAGCCCTGGAATCGCGCCGTGAACGTGCGCGTATGCTGCCGCGCCAGCAGGGTTGTCGGCACCACGACGGCGACCTGCCCGCCGGACATCGCCGCCACGAATGCGGCCCTGAGCGCCACCTCCGTCTTGCCGAACCCGACGTCGCCGCAGATCAGCCGGTCCATGGGTCGCCCGGCCGCCATGTCCTCCAGCACGTCGCCGATCGCCCGCACCTGGTCGTCCGTCTCCGCGAAGGGGAACCGGTCACAGAACTCGTCCCACGCTCCTTCGGGCGGCGCCAGGGTCGCTGCATCGCGCACCCGCCGGGCCGCGGCGGTCCTGATCAGCTCGCCCGCCATGTCGCGGATGCGCTGCTTCATGCGCGCCTTGCGGCTTTGCCACCCCGCCCCGCCGAGCTTGTCGAGCGCAACGCCTCCGGTTTCGCTTCCGAACCGCGACAGCAGTTCGATGTTCTCAACCGGAAGGTATAGTTTCTCGTTGCCGTCGTAGATCAGTTGCAGGCAGTCATGCGGCGCCGGGCCAACCCGCAAGGTTTCAAGCCCGGCGTAGCGGCCGATGCCGTAATCCTGATGCACGACCAGGTCCCCCTCAGCGATCTCCGTCGCCTCGGCGATGAACTGGTCCGCCCGCTTCTGCCGCCGGGGCGGGCGGCTGATCCGCTCGCCCAGCAGGTCCTGCTCGGCCACAATGCCGAAGCCGCCGGCGACGAAGCCTCGCTCCAGCCCGAGGGCCACGATCGCCGCCACGTTCAGCGGCAGGTCCTGGACCGCTTTCCAACTCTCCGCCGGCTCCGCCTTCACCCCGTTCTCGCGCAGCACATGCAGCAGCCGCTCCCTTGCGCCCCGGCTCCAGGCAGCCACGACGGTGCGCCGCTTCTGCCGCGCCCAGTTGGCCGACTGCTCTTTCAGTTGCTGAAACGCCGTGCCGCTCGCGCCCGCGCCCGCCTTGGTGAACAGGGCGCCCGGACGCCCGCCGGCCTCGGCGCCCCCTGCCCCGTCCGGCTTGCCATAGGGGCTGAACACGAGCGTCGGGCCGGCCTCCAGCATGGCGTCCCACTCGTCGCGACCGAGGTAGAGCCGCTCCGGCGGCAGCGGGCGGTATGGCACCTCGCCTTCCCGCGAGGGCATCCGCCGGGCTTCGGCGTGGTCCGCAATCATCTCCAGCCGCGCTTCGAGCGATTCCTGGGCTTGATTGTCCAGGCTGATGGCGACGCCCGGCAAGTAATCGGTCAAGGTCTCCATGCGTTGATGGAACAGAGGCACCCAGTGCTCGATGCCCGGGTAGCGGCGCCCGTCCGACACCGCCTGATACGTCGGGTCGTCGGTCGCCTCCTGACCGAACAACTCGCGCCAGCCCTCGCGGAACCGGCCGACGCTCTCCTTGTCCAACGGCACTTCCGACACGGGACGCAGGATCAGTTGCTCAACTTTTTTCGTGCTGCGCTGCGACGTGGTGTCGAAGTGCCGCAAGCTCTCGATCGTGTCCCCGAACAGGTCGAGCCGGACCGGCTCCGCTTCGCCGGCCGGGTAGATGTCGATGATGCCGCCGCGGGCGGCATATTCGCCGGGTTCCATCACCGTGCCCGCCCGGCTGTATCCGTTCGCCTCCAGAAAGGCCGCGATGTCTTGCGGATCAGCCGTGCCGCCGGCCTGCAAGCTCAACGCCCGCCCGTCGAAGGCGCTGCGCGGCGGCGCCCGTTGCAGCAGCGCGTTGACTGTCGTCAGCACGAGGCGCGGCTTGGCGCTCTTGTCCAGCAGCTTGGCCAACGTCGCGATCCGCTCCGAAACCAGTTCCGGATTGGGGCTGACCCGGTCGTAGGGAAGGCAGTCCCAGGCCGGGAAGCGCAGGATCTCGATCTGCGGGGCGAAGAACGTCAGGGCCTCAGATAGCCGCTGCATCCGCGCGTCGTCCCGCGTGACGTGCAGCACAGGCCCTTTGTGCTCCGAGCGCCGCCGGGCCAGGAGAAGCGCGTCGAACCCTTCCGGCGCGCCGTAAACCGTGGCCGTCATCGCATATGCCCTTCGCCAGACTCGGCCGCGGCCCGGATCGCCCGCAGCATCGGCTGATCGTGCGCTTCAGGGATTGGCGCCCGCCCTGTCAGCCAGTCGGCGAGCAGCGCGTCCGGCAGCTCCATCACCGCCTCGATCGCATCGAGCTCCGCTGCGCTGAAGCGCTCCAGCCGGGCGCGGACAAAGCCGCCGATCAGAATATCGTTCTCGTATGTGCCGCGATGCGTGGCGCGGAACAGGATGCGGCGGCGGCGCACCGCCTGGTCGTCTCGGTTTGGCTCAAGCACGCTCTGGTCCCTGGATTGGGTCTGTCATATAGGCCGCAGCTCCGAACCTGTCAGCCCGGCCCCGACGCAACTTGGACGACCTGCTCCTCCCGCTTTTCCAACCGATCGTCACGCTAAGTGGCGTGGGCGCGTCGCTGGGCGAAAAGCTGGCCCGCGTTGCCGGCGGAGAGCGCGTGCTCGACCTGCTGTTCCATCTCCCGGACGCCTACGTCGACCGCCGCAATCGCCCGCGCGTCGCCGATGCCCAGCCTGGCCAGGTTGCCACCCTCGCCGTCGAGGTCGTCCGCATCGACGCCCCGAGCGCGAAGGGACGGCCGTGGCGGATCAGTTGCCGGGACCCGAGCGGTTTCATCAACCTGGTTTACTTCGCGCGTCCGCCGCAGATTTTCGCGCCGGGGCAGAACCTTATCGTATCCGGCAAGGTGGACCGGTTCAACGATCGCTCGACCATGCCGAAGCCCGATCACGTGCTCCCGGCCGACAAAGCCGGGCTTTTGCCGGCGATAGACCCGGTTTGGCCGCTGACGGCCGGCCTGTTTCCCAGTCAGGTCCGGTCCGCCCTGCGCCAGGCCATCGGCCTCATTCCAGATTTGCCGGAGTGGCATGACCCGGCGCTCGTGAGGCGGGAGGGCTGGCCGGGTTTCCGTGATGCCTTGCGACAAGTGCAACTCCCGGACGAACTGCCCGGCAACGCCTGCCGGGCCCGCCTCGCCTACGACGAACTCCTTGCCCATCAGCTCGCGATGGCGGTGGCGCGCACGCTCAAGCGTGGCCGGCCGGGCCGCTCGACCGAGGGCGACGGGCGGCTCCGCGCCGAGGCTCTCCAGCGTTTCGGCCATACGCCGACCCCCTCGCAAGTCCGCGCCCTGGACGAGATCGACCGCGACCTGGCCGCGCCGCACCGGATGCTTCGCCTGCTGCAAGGCGACGTCGGGTCCGGCAAGACGTTCGTCGCCTTGATGGCCATGCTCCGGGCCGCGGAATCCGGGCGGCAGGCGGCTCTGATGGCGCCGACCGAAGTCCTGGCCAAGCAGCACCACCGCACGCTCTCGGCCCTCTCGCCCGTGCCGGTCGGCCTGCTGACCGGCTCGGTCAAGGGCCTGGAGCGCCGCCCGGTCCTGCTCGGCCTGGCCAACGGCCGGCTTCCGCTCGTGGTCGGAACCCATGCCTTGTTCCAGGATGCCGTCGATTACCGGGACCTCGCTTTGGCCGTGATCGACGAGCAGCACCGTTTCGGCGTTGAGCAACGCCTGACGCTGGGCGGCAAGGGGGCGCACACGGATACGCTGGTGATGACCGCGACGCCGATCCCGCGGTCCTTATTGCTGGCCCAATGGGGCGAGATGGATGTCAGCCGCCTGACCGACAAGCCCGCTGGACGGCAGCCGATCCAGACCACCATCCACTCGCTCGCCACGCTGAACGGCGTGGTTGACGGCATCGCCCGTGCGCTCGGCCGCGACGAGCGCGTCTACTGGGTTTGCCCTATGGTCAGCGAAAGCGAGCTTACGGATATTGCCGCCGCCGAGGCGCGCTACGCCTTCCTGGCCAAGAGGTTCGGGGGCATCGTCGGTCTTGCCCACGGCCAGCTTGAGCCATCCGTGCGGGATGCCGCGCTCGCCGGATTTGCCGCCGGCTCAATTCGTCTATTGGTCGCAACGACCGTCATCGAGGTCGGCGTCGACGTGCCGGAAGCCAGCATCATGGTGATCGAGCACGCCGAGCGCTTTGGCCTGGCCCAATTGCACCAATTGCGCGGCCGCGTCGGGCGCGGCAGGGCGCGAAGCTATTGCCTGCTGCTTCACGACGACGGCCTGAGCGACACCATGCGGCAGCGTCTCTCGCTGCTGCGGGACACGGATGACGGGTTCACGATTGCCGACGAGGATTTCCGCCTTCGCGGCGGCGGCGATCTTCTGGGCAAGCGGCAATCCGGGTCGCCTGCCTATCGGGTTGCCAATCTGGAGCGTGATGAGAGGCTGTTACGGATCGCCCGCAAGGACGCTATGGCGATGCTTGAACGCGACTGCGAACTGTTGGGCCTGCGCCAGGGCGCAATTGATTTGCTACTACGTTTGTTCGGACGTGCCGCGGCGTTGCGGACGCTTGAGGCCGGTTGACGTTTTCATGGGCGCCTGAGCGGGGCCGGTTTACCCGGCCCCCCTGGATCAGCGTAGACCAAAAAAGGACAGGACCGCGATAACGACGACCACTAGGCCTACGATGTAAATGATGTTGTTCACGTAACAATTCCTCGCTTGCTGTTCCGACAGGCCCAAGCTCCCCGTCGATGATCTTGCAACGTTCATTCATCAGCTTGGTTCAGGCCTCTCCTCTTACATGCCCTTCCGATCCCATATCAACCGCGGCGCGACTGATTTTTTCGACGCGGCGAACGCGGCCGCGCTCAGGTCGTCCGCTCAATTTCATCGTTGCGGACGCCATGCTGCCGGCAGCACGCAACGGCGTTTCCTGGTCCGCGCGGCCCGTCCGCAGTTGCCGCAACCGGCGCGAGGCGTATCAGGCCTGCCGCGGCGTGACCCGGGGAAAGCGCGACATGGCCTCGATGTCGTCGAGCTTCATGTGCGGACGGACGTATTGCTGGCGGGCATCCCGCACGGGCTGGTAGTCCCAGGGCGACAGCGCGCCTTGTCGGAGGGCGCTGGCGACCAGGCGGCGGCGGCGCTGGCTGGCGAGGACGTCGGCGTGGAGCTGGGGCAGATTCCAGCGCGCGGCGACCTCGGCCCGGAAGTGTTCGGCAAGCGGGGTTTCAGGGCCGTACGCGAGGTTGCTCAGCTCGCGGGGATCGGCCTTCAGGTCGTAGAGCTGGTCGGGGTCGCCCTCGGCGTGAACGAATTTGTAAGGACCGCGCCGGATCATCACCAAGGGCGCGACCACGCCTTCGCCGAAATATTCGCCGAGCGCCTCGTCGTGCCCGGCCTCGCCGTGCAGGTGGGGAAGCAGGCTCCTGCCGTCGATGGGCGTGGCGTAGGCGGGCTCGCGTCCGTTGCGCGACAGGGCGGCGAGCGTGGGCAGGAGGTCGATGAGGGAGACGGCGTCCGTTACCTGTCGGGATGCGAACCGGCCCGGGGCATGGATGATGAGGGGGATGCGGCAGGCCGGTTCGAAGAAGCTCATTTTATACCACAGGCCGCGCTCGCCGAGCATCTCGCCGTGGTCGGCGAGGACGATGGTGATGGTGTTATCGGCCTGGCCGGTGTCCCGCAGGGTCTGGAGCATGGCGCCGACATGGTCGTCGAAGAAGGAGACGGCGCCGTAATAGGCGTGCCGGGCGGCCCGGATTTGCGCCTCGGTGACGGGCTCTGCGTCCATGTTGCTGACGTGGCGGAGGCGGAGCGTGTGCGGGTCCTGCGGCGCTTCGCGGACGGCAGGAAGGTCGATCTCCTCGTCCTTGTAGCGGTTCCAGTAAGGTTCGGGGATGGTGAAGGGATCGTGCGGGTGGGACAGGGACACGACCATGCAGAAGGAGCGGCGGTCGGCGCCGCGGACGATGTCGTAGAGTTTCTGCCGGGCGGCGAAGGCGACTTCCTCGTCGAAGTCCATCTGGTTGGTGCGGACGCAGGGCCCGGCCTGGGTGACGGACTCCATGTTGTGGTACCATTCGGGGCGGATGTCCGGGCGTTCCCAATCGGGGGTCCAGCCGTAGTCGGAGGGGTAGATGTCGGTGGTGAGGCGTTCCTCGAAGCCGTGCATCTGGTCGGGGCCGCAGAAATGCATCTTGCCGGCCAGGATGGTCCTCATGCCGGCAAGGCGGAGGTAGTGGGCGAAGGTGGGGAGCTGGGAGGGGAACTCGGCGGCGTTGTCGTAGCCGCCGGTGGCGGACGGGAGGCGGCCGGACATGAAGGCGTAACGCGAGGGGGCGCAGAGCGGGCTGTTGCAGTAGGCGTTCTGGAAGACGACGGATTGGCGGGCCAGGCGGTCGAGGTGGGGGGTTTTGGCGACGGCGTTGCCGTAGGCAGGCAGCGCGCCCGCCGTGAGTTGGTCGGCCATGAGGATGAGGATGTTGGGTTCGCTGGCGCTCACCGTTGCGCCACCTGCCAGTTGGGGGATGCGTAAACGGGGGTGTTGGCGGCGGCCAGCGCCCGGCCGCGGATGTGGTCCGCGCCCTTCTCGCCGATCATGATCGTGGGGGCGTTCAGGTTGCCGGTGGTGATCGAGGGCATCACGGAGGAGTCGATGACGCGCAGGCCGTCGATGCCGATGACGCGGAGTTCGGAGTCGACGACGGCCATCGGGTCGTCGCGGCGGCCCATCTTGCAGGTGCAGGAGGGATGGTAGGCGCTCTCGACGTGATCGCGGACGAAGGCGTCGATCTGCCGGTCTGTTTGGACGTGGTCGCCGGGCTGGATTTCCCGGCCCCGGTAGGGGTCGAAGGCTGCTTGAGCGAAGATCTCGCGGGTGAGGCGCAGGCAGGCGCGCATGTCGGACCAATCGTCTGCGTGGCTCATGTAGTTGAATTGGATGGCGGGTTTCTCGGCCGGGTCGGCTGAGCGGAGGCGGACCCAGCCCCGGCTCTTGGAGCGCATAGGGCCGACGTGGGCTTGGAAACCGTGGCCGTCGGCCAGCGAGCGGCCGTCGTACGTGACCGCCAGCGGCAAGAAGTGGTATTGAATATCGGGGTACTCGATGCCGGCCCGGCTGCGGATGAAGCCGCAGCTTTCGAAGTGGTTGGTGGCGCCCAGGCCGTCGTGGCGGAGGAGCCAGCGGGCGCCGATGGCGGTCTTGGCAACGGGGTTCATCGCGGAATACAGCGTGATGGGCTGCTTGCACTCGACCTGGAAATAGAACTCCAGGTGATCCTGCAGGTTCTCGCCGACGCCGGCGAGGTGACGGCGGGGCTTGATGCCGTGGGACTGGAGCTCTTCGGCCGGCCCGATGCCGGAGAGCTTCAGGAGCTGGGGGGAGTTGATCGGGCCGCCGCAGAGGATGACTTCGCGCCAGGCGCGGGCGGTATGCTCGGCGTGGCCTTGGCGGTATTGGACGCCCGTGGCGCGTCCCGCCTCGATGATGACCTTCGTAGCCAGCGCATGGGTGATGACGTTCAGGTTCTTGCGCGAGAGGACCGGTTTCAAATAGGCGTTGGCCGCGCTCCAGCGGCGGCCGTCGCGGACGGTCATGGCCATGCGGCCGAAGCCTTCCTGCTGGTGGCCGTTGTAGTCCGGCGTGGCCGGGTAGCCGGCCTGCTTGCCGGCTTTCAGCCAGGCGTGATGAAGCGGGTTCTTCAGGGTGCCGTAGCGGGTGTGCAGCGGGCCGTCGCTGCCGCGGTACTCGTCGCCGCCTTCGGCGTTGGTCTCGGCGCGGCGGAAGTAGGGCAGGACGTGGCGGTAGGCCCAGCCCCGGGCGCCGTCGTCCTCCCACTTGTCGAAATCGCGGGGGTTGCCGCGGACGTAGACGAGGCCGTTGATGGAGGAGGAGCCGCCCAGGACCTTGCCGCGAGGAGTATGGAGGCGGCGGCCGTTGAGGTGGGGCTCGGGCTCGGTTTCGTAGAACCAGTTGTATTTCTTGCGGTTCATCGGGATGGCGAGGGCGCTGGGCATCTGGATGACGACGGAGTTGTCGGACCCGCCGTATTCCAGCAGCAGGACGGTGGCCTTGCCGTCCTCTGACAGCCGATTGGCCAGCACGCATCCCGCCGAGCCGGCGCCGACGATGACGTAGTCGAAATCCTCTTTGATGTCGGGATGGTCACTCATCGTTAATACGGCGCGTCCATAGTGGTCAGCGCCACGTAGACGCTCTTGAGTTGCGTGTAGTGCTCGATGGCGGCCTGGCCGTTCTCGCGGCCGAGTCCCGAGCCTTTGACGCCGCCGAAGGGCAGTTCGATTGGCGTGACGTTGTAGGCGTTGATCCAGCAGGCTCCGGCTTGCAGGCGGGCGATGACGCGGTGGGCGCGGGCGAGGTCCTTGGTGAAGACCCCGGCAGCGAGGCCGTATTCGGTCGCGTTGGCGCGGGCGACGACCTCCTCTTCGGTATCGAACGGGAGGACGCAGAGGACGGGACCGAAGATTTCCTCGCGGACGATGGCCATGTCGTCGGTGCAGCCGGCGAAGATGGCGGGGGCGACGAAGGCGCCGCGGGCGAGGTCGCCGCCGGTGACGCGATGCCCGCCGGTGAGCAGGGCGGCGCCGCCCTGCTGGCCGCGGGCGACGTAGGCGAGGACCTTTCGCATGTGCGGCTCGGAGATGAGGGCGCCGATTTGGGTGGCCGGGTCGAGCGGTTGGCCGACGCGAATGGTTTCGGTGCGGGCCTGGAGGCGCTGCAGGAAGGGCTTGAGGACTTTGCGGTGGACGAAGACGCGGGTTCCGTTGGAGCAGACCTCGCCGGCGGAGTAGAAGTTGGCGAGCTGGGCCCCGGAGACGGCGTTGTCGAGGTCGGCGTCCTCGAACACGATCAGGGGGGATTTGCCGCCGAGCTCCAGGGTGACGTGCTTCAGCGTGCAAGCGGCATCGGCCATGACGAGCTTGCCGGTGCCGGCCTCGCCGGTGAGGGAGATTTTGCGGATGTCCGGGTGCCGGGTCAGGAGGCGCCCGGTTTCGGCGGCGCCCTGGACGACGTTGAACAGGCCGGGAGGCAGGCCGGCTTCGGCGAAGACCTCCGCAAGCAGCAGGGCGGTCAGCGGGGTGAGTTCGGCGGGCTTGAACAGCATGGCGTTGCCGCAGGCCAGCGCCGGGGCGGACTTCCAGCAGGCGATCTGCAAGGGATAGTTCCAGGCGCCGATGCCGGCGACGACCCCGAGCGGCTCGCGGCGGGTGTAGCCGAAGGCGCTAGGGCCGAGGTCGATGTGCTGCCCGGCGAGGCCGGCGGCGGCGTTGGCGAAGTATTCCAGGCAGTCGGCCCCGGAGAGCACGTCCACGACGGAGGTTTCAGCGATGGGCTTGCCGGTGTCGCGGGTCTCGATCTCGGCCAGCTCGTCGTTGCGGGCGCGCAGCAGGGCGGCGGCGCGGTGCAGGATGCGCCCGCGCTCGGCGCCGGTGAGGGCGGCCCAGGCGGGCTGGGCAGCTGCGGCGGCCTCGACGGCTTGGTTGACCGCCGCTTCGTCCGCTTGCTGGACCAACGCGAGGATTTCGCCATTGGCCGGGTCGTGGGTCTGGAACAGGGGCGCGGCGGAGGCCGCGTAGGCGCCGCCGATCCAATTGCGGCGGATGCCGTAGCGGGTTTTCGGCTCGGCGCCGACGGCGGGGCGGGGAAGCGGGTCCGGGGCGGGAGATTGCCGCGCCAGGTTGCTGTCGAGGAAGGCGGCGACGAGGGCGCGGGCGGATTCGCTGTCGGTTTCCTGCCAGCCGGAGAGGGCGGCGCGGAGCCAGACGCCGTCGATGAGGGCCGCGATCGTGGCGGCGACACGGTGGGCTTCGGCGCGTGAGCCGGGCATGAGGGGGCGCAGGGCGTGGCGGAGGTTGGAAAGCACCCGGCGCTGATAGGCGGCCTGGATGCGCTTGAGATGGGGCAAGTGGGCCACCTGGCCCCAGAAGGCGAGCCAGGTGGCGCCGCTGCGGCGGTCGAAGGCGTCGGGCGCCAGGTTGGCGTCGATGATGGCCAGGACGCGGGCGCGGGGATCGCCGGCCTGGCCGAGGCGGCGCAGCACGTCGATCTGGACGCCGCGGACGAGGGCGCGGAAAGCGGCTTCGAGCAAGCCGTCCTTGTCGTTGAAATAGTGCGCCACCAGGCCGGGGGAGACGCCGGCCACGCCTGCGATGCGGCCCAGGGTGGCGCCGGCGTAACCGAACTCGGCGAGAACATCGATAGTGATGTCGATGAGCTGCTGGCGGCGGCCGTCTTCGGGCTCGGGGAGACGCTGGAGGGTAAGGCTGTCGGCCATTGAACGGTCATTCAACGGAACGGGCGGGAATGTCAAGTTAATCGTGCCGGGAATGCTTGCTTCTTAACATTTTTGAACGTCTGTTCAAAGGCCGGCCCAAGCATTTGCTTGATTCGGCATCGTTAGTGCAGGCAGGGTTGCTGACGAGATTGTTAGAATTTGATCCGAAGCGGCGATCTGGAGGCAGGCATGGAGTGGTTCACGGATTGGGTCGGCGACCATAAGATCCCGCTGGGAAGCTGGATTGCGGCTTGGATCGAGGCGATCAAGAGCAACAGCACCGGGGCGTTCGACCTGATCTCGGGCGTGATCCAGACGGTGATCGACAGCTTCACCAACGCGCTGCTCTGGGTGCCGGCGCCGTTGCTGCTGCTGCTGCTGGCCGCGCTCACCTATGCCATCCGGCGGTCGTGGAAGCTCGCTTTGTTCGTGCTGCTGGCGCTGCTGTTCATCATGAACCAGGGCTATTGGGAGGAGACCATGCAGACGCTGTCGCTGGTGGTGTTCTCGGCGATCGTGTCGACCATCATCGGGGTGCCGCTCGGCATCGCGTCGGCGCACCGGCCCTGGCTGTTCCAGTTGATGCGCCCGGCGCTCGACCTGATGCAGACGCTGCCGACCTTCGTCTATCTCATCCCGACCCTGGTGCTGTTCGGGCTGGGCGTGGTGCCGGGCCTGGTCTCGACGGTGATCTTCGCGCTGCCTGCCCCGATCCGGCTGACGCACCTGGGGATCACCTCGGTGCCGCGTCCGTTGATCGAGGCCGGGGAGGCGTTCGGGGCGACGCGCTCGCAGCTTTTGTGGAAGGTGGAGCTGCCGGCCGCCAAGCCGATGATCCTGGCGGGTATCACGCAATGCATCATGCTGAGCCTGTCGATGGTGGTGATTGCCGCTTTGGTGGGCGCGGGCGGCCTGGGCGTGCCGGTGGTGCGGGCGCTGAACACTGTGCGGGTCGATACCGGGTTCGAGGCCGGGCTCGCGATCGTGCTGCTGGCGATCATCCTGGACCGGGTCTGCCGCCCGTCCGAGCGAGGAGCCGCGCGATGAGCGCCGCGCGGGGGGCCGCACGATGAGCGCCGCGCGGAGGGCCGCACGATGAGCGCCGCGCGGAGGGCCGCACGATGAGCGCCGCGCGGAGGGCCGCACGATGAGCGCCGCGGTCGAGTTCCGGGGCGTCGACATCCTGTTCGGGGCGTCCGGGCAGACCCGGGCGCGCGCGTTGCAGATGATGGACGAGGGGCGCACGCGCAGCGAGATCCAGGCCGAGACCGGGGCCGTGCTGGGGGTATCGGGGGCGAGCCTCACGGTGCCGGCAGGCGAGATGTGCGTGCTGATGGGGCTTTCGGGATCGGGCAAGTCGACGCTGATGCGCGCGGCGAACGGGCTGAACAAGGTCACGCGCGGGCAGGTGCTGCTGCAGGACGGCGAGCGCGGGACGGTCGATGTCGCGAGCTGCGACCGCAAAACGCTGCGCCGGATGCGGATGCAGCGGGTGGCGATGGTGTTCCAGCAGTTCGCGCTGCTGCCTTGGCGAACGGTGCGGGAGAACGTGGGGCTCGGCCTCGAGCTGCGGGGCGTGCCGGCCGCGGAGCGCCGGGCGGTGGTGGACGAGAAGCTGAAGCTGGTCAGCCTCGACGAGTGGGGGGACCGGTATGCCGCCGAGCTCTCGGGCGGGATGCAGCAGCGGGTGGGGCTGGCGCGGGCGTTCGCGACCGATGCCGACATCCTGCTGATGGACGAGCCGTTCTCCGCGCTCGATCCGCTGATCCGCACCAAGCTGCAGGATGAGCTGCTGGCGTTGCAGGCGCGGATCAGGAAGACGATCCTGTTCGTCAGCCACGACCTCGACGAGGCGCTGAAGCTCGGCAACCAGATCGCCATCATGGAAGGCGGACGGATCGTGCAGGCGGGCACCCCGGAGGACATCGTGCTGCGCCCGGCGGACGACTACGTGGCGGAGTTCGTCGGCCACATGAACCCGATGACGGTGCTGCGCGGCGGCGCGGTGATGCGGCGGGCGGAGCGCCTGCAGCGCGATGGGCAGGGCTATTGGCTCGACGACGCAATGCGCTACCGCGTGCGCGTCGATGGCGATGGACGGGCGTCGGAGGCGTGGCTGGATGGGCAAACGCTGCCGATCACGGCGATCAAGGATGCGTCGGGAGACCTCGGCGGCCTGCCGCCCGGCCTACCCGTGGCGGCCGGAAGCACGCCGTTGCGGCAGGTCATGCAAGTCCGGCAGGCGAGCGGGCATCCGGTGGTGATCGAGGAGGATGGCCGGTTCGCGGGCGTGTGCGATGATGCGGAGCTGATCGGCGCGCTGTGCGGAACGGGGCGGACGGCGCCGCCGCTCCCGGGAGCAGACTCGCGCCCGGGAGCGGTTGGCCGCCGCGTGGTGGTTAGCTAGACGGCAGTTGCAGGTGCTTCGTGCCCTCTGAGTAGAGGGTGACCTGCGCCGAGCCGAGCTGGTTGCCGCCGAGCTCGACCTTGTCGACGTAGAGATTGCGGTCGGTATCCGGCGTGCCGCCCCAGGCGTCGTTCAGGAACGTGATGCCCAAGTCGTGCGGCCCGGCGCCAGCCTGGCCGGTGAAGCTGAAAGCCTGGCTCTCGCCGTTGCCGTGAATGGCGGTCACGGTCTGGGCGCCTCCGAGTGACTTGCCGTCGAACGTCAGGCTGAACTGCGCGTCGCCCTGGAACATATCCTCGGAGAGATGGACCACGAGGGTTTGCGTGTCGCCGGAGGGCGTCACCGTGTTGTCCGTGGCCGGGACGACCAGGGAAGTGTCCGGTTGGATGGCTTGGTTCGGAACCGACCCGCCGCCGTTGCCGCCGTTGGCGCCGAAGCCTTTCGCCCAGGCCCCGGCTTCTTGCGGACGGTTGGCGCCGGGTCCGGCGAAGGTCCAGTCGCCATCGCCGGCGTCAAGATTCCAGACGTTGACCATAGAGACGTTGACGCCGGTGCTGGCGAGCTTGCCCGCGAGCCAGGTCGGGAAAGCGCCGTTGTCGCGCGGGCCGTGGGCGCCGTTGCCGCCGGCGCCGGTCTCGGGGATGGCGAAGGGCTTGCCCTGGGACTTGGCGAAATCGATCAGGTTCTGCAGGCTGAGGCTGTGGCCGACGCCGTCGCCCGCGGGGGAGTACTTGGTGGCATCGGGATAGTTCCAGTAGTGGTCCAGGTTGGCCGGGTCCGAGGCCCATTCCTGCAAGCTGCCGGAAAAGCTGCCGTCATTCTTGCCCCAGTTATAAAGGTCATAGGGATAGAGGTCGCTGTAGATATCGCCGCCGATCTGGTCGACGTACTGATTGCCGGGATAAAGGGATCGGACGTCGAGGCTGCCGTTCCAGTTCTGGATGTTGGGGTTCCAAATGGTCTTGACGCTGGCATTGGGCGCGGAGTGGAGCACGTCGGCGATGTGCTTGAAGGCGGCCACGTAGTCGGATTGGGTTTGCGGGTTGTCGCCGACATACCAGGGCATGCCGGAGACGTTCATCTCCCAGCCTGGGCGGACATAGAGGTCGTGGAATCCCTGGTCAGTCCACGCCTTGACCATGCCGCGGATGGCGTTGTCGTAGCGGCCGGAGGCGAATTCGCGGAAGGCCTGGCCCGGGTTGCCGCGGTCGCCCTCGGTTGCCATCGGCAGGCCGATCACCGGGGTCAGGTTGTGATAAGCGGGAGATTGGGCATAGGACCAAGCGGTCCAGCTTACGTCGCTGGGCCAGTTATCGATCGGCTTCGATTGGTTGATGAAGGCGTTCACGAAGGCGGGCTTGGCGCCCATCAGGTTCGTGAAGCTGTCGAAGCGGGCGTCGACGCCGGCTTCGGCGTTGGAGTCGCTGCCGTTCGCGCCGCCTGCGAAAATGCCGAGAGGGAATGGAGTGTTTGCCATAAGCACCGTCAGTGAGTGTTTCGATATCGTATTAATTTATATTGAGAATAGTCAGATCGAGCGGAACCGCTCTTTACAAGGCTACATTTCAGTCGCTCCCGGTTATTAATGGGAGTGCTTGCGCCCGTTCTTGCCTGCTAGAGTGATTTCAAGACAAGGCCGCAAGCCAGCCGGCATCGGAGCGGCAGCGCCGTCTCCGAAATGTCGTTATTGATTCGTAACGTCTACGGCCGTGCGTAGCGCCATCAGTCCGACTGGGCGCGTCAATGCCAGACGAACCTGTGGTTCAGGCGCCAGTCATGTCGCGAAACGAAGCGATGTCCGGTGGATCGCACCAGAACCGCAGGAACAAACAATCGTCCAGACGAACTTACATCAACCGAACTGGGATGAAGGTCTGGATTGTTGTTCTAGGACCGAGGTTTTCGTTGCTGCATAATCATGATCTCCACACGCTTCTGTTACCACAGCTACTCGGGATACAATCGGTCGTCAACCTTTCGCGATTATGCTGAGATTGAGGCAATTGCGGCAAAAGTGTGTGGACTTTGCGGTATTAATAGTCGTTTTGCCGTTCTTACTCTGGCTTGTGTCAAGTTGAAGTCGCGCATTAATATCTTTTGCTTAGAATAAAGCGAACCGGTCGATCTGGTTGAGTGGTTACGAAACCGCGAGGAAATACGGCGCCTCGCCCCAATAAGTCGAAACGAAACTCGCGCAACAAGCGGGCCAGGACGAGG
The DNA here is from genome assembly GCA_965217935.1 of Acetobacteraceae bacterium. Lineage (GTDB taxonomy): Bacteria > Pseudomonadota > Alphaproteobacteria > Acetobacterales > Acetobacteraceae > JBBROS01. The sequence goes on from OZ244581.1 coordinate 4,603,387, forward strand.
ACGCTTTCGGTCAACGCGAACTGGGCACCGACGCAGACGCGCGGCCCGGCGCCGAACGGCATGTAGGCGTAGCGGGGCGGAGGCGGGCGGCCTGCGAAAAAGCGGTCAGGGTCGAATTCGTCGGCCCGCGGCCAGAAGGCGGCGTGGCGGTGCAGCACCCAGGGCGCGATGCTGACGACGGCGCCGGGGGCGATACGATGGCCGGCGACGCGGTCGGGGGCGCGCGCTTCGCGGGTGATGAGGAAGGCGGGGGGGTAGAGGCGCAGCGCCTCGTCGACGAAAGCGCGGGTGCGGGGAAGGGATTTCAGGGCGCCCGCGGCGTTGGCGGGCGAGAGATCAAGGCCCGCCGCTTCGGCGGCGATCCGGGCGGCTTCGTGCGGCAGGCGGGCGGCAATGTAGAGGGACCAGAACAGGCTGACCGCCGTCGTCTCGTGTCCGGCCAGGATCATGGTGGCGACCTCGTCGCGCAGTTGCGCGCGGTCGAAGCCTTCGCCGGTCTCGGGGTCCCGGGCGGCCGCGAGCAGGTCGAACAGGTCCCGCGGCGCGCCCTCGGGCTGGGGCTGGCGCTCGCGGGCGTCGAGGATGCGGTCGATGAGGCGGAGCCAGTCGCGGCGGAAGCGGGCGCGGCCCATGTCGAGCGGGCTGCGCATGGCGGCGGGGAGCAGGAGGTCGAGCGCGCCCGGCTGGGCGTAGTTGAGGGCGTAGCGGAGGATCATGGCGCGGAGCTCGGCGCCGAACTGGGCCATCTCGAGCGAGAACATGGATTGCCCGGCGATGGTCAGCGCGAGGCTCTGCAGATGGGGGAGCAGCTCCAGGGACTTGCCGGCCAGGCGGCCGAGCTCGGCCTCCTTGGCTTGGCTGGCGGCGACGACGTGGCCGGCCAGCATCGTCATGCTGCGGGGGGTGAAGGAGGGGGCGATGGTGCGGCGCTGGTGACGCCAGGCCTTGCCTTCGGCGAGGAACAGGCCGCGCCCGAGAACGGGCTGGAGCACGCGCTCCGTGCCGCTGTTGCGGCGGTAGTTCTCGTGGTTGTCGACGAGCACGTGGCGGATGGCGTCCGGGTCGTTGAGCATGATCTGCTCGCGCCCGAGGAACCGTCCCGGAAGGATCATCTCGTTGTAGGCGGGCGGGCCCCAAAGTTCCAGCGCGTTGCGGCGCAGCACGAGGAAGGATTCGAGCTGGGTGCGGAGCCGGGTCGGAAGCGGGGGCTTGGGCAGGGTGATTGTCATGAGCCGGAGATTGGCACGGTGCGCGGAGTGGTCCAGGGCGGAAAGCCGTTGTAAGGATGGATCATGGCATGGGAATTGCCTGTGCTCTGACGCGTTTCTCGTGCAATTGAGTGGGGTTCCCGATGATCAGCCGACGCCGACTGCTTGCGACCACGGGCGGGGCCTTGGCCGCGCCGTTGGTGATGCGTCATGCGGCATTGGGGGCCGATCCGATCAAGGTGGTGGGCATCCACGACCTCTCGGGCGGGCTCGACATCTACGGCGTGCCGATGGTGGCCTGCCTCGATTTCGCGGTGGACGAGATCAATGCGGCGGGCGGCCTGGCGGGGCGCCCGATCCAGCACGTCAACTACGACCCGCAGAGCAACATCCAGCTCTACGTGCAGTTCGCGACCAAGGCGGCGACGCAGGACCGGGCGGCGGTCGTGCATGGCGGCATCACGTCCGCGTCGCGCGAGGCGATCCGCCCGGTCTTCGACCGCTACAAGACGCTCTACTTCTACAACACGCAGTATGAAGGGGGCGTCTGCGACCGGAACATCTTCTGCACCGGCTCCACGCCGGCGCAGAACGTCAACAAGCTCGTGCCTTACGTGCTGTCCAACTGGGGCAAGAAGATCTACGTGGTCGCGGCCGACTACAACTACGGCCAGATCACCAGCAAGTGGGTGACGAAATATGCCCGGGAGGGCGGGGGCGAGATCGCCTCGGTGGATTTCTTCCCGCTCGACGTGACCGATTTCGGGGCGGCGATCAAGAAGATCCAGGCCGCCAAGCCGGATGCGGTGGTGTCGGCGCTGGTGGGGGGCAACCATGTCGGGTTCTACCGGCAGTGGGCGGCGGCGGGACTGAAGAAGGAGATCCCGATCGCCTCGACGACGTTCGGCGGCGGCAACGAGAACCTGCTGCTGACGGCGGAGGAAGGCGACGGCATCGTCAGCGCGTTCAGCTACTTCCAGGAAATCGACACGCCTGCGAACAAGGCATTCCTTGAACGCTTTCACGCCAAGATGGGGGCGAACGCGCCGTATCTGGGCGCCGAGCTGGCGATGCGGACGTATGTGGGGATGCAGCTTTGGGCGGAGGGCGTGCGCCGCGCGGGGACGCCGGATCGGATGAAGGTGATCGAGGCGCTGGAGACGGGGATCGTCAACGACGGCCCGGCGGGAAAGACGGTGATCGACCCGAAAACCCATCATGTGACGCTCGACGTCTATCTGGCGCAGCTCAAGGACAAGGCGTTCCACATCCTGAGCGAGTTCCCGCAGCAGCCGCCGAGCGATACCGCCTCGGTGTGCGACCTCGCGGCGCACCCGAATACGGCCAAGCAGTTCGTGGTGGACGTGCAGGGCTGAGCCGTTGGACCTGGCCCTCGCCGTCGGGCTGCAGGCGCTGACCGGGGTGTCGGTGCTGGTGATCGTCTGCCTGGGGCTCTCGGTCGTGTTCGGGATGATGCGGGTGATCAACCTGGCGCACGGCGAGTTCATGATGCTGGGCGCGTTCGCGGCGGTGCTGTCGCACGGGGCGGGGGTGAACCTGTTCGTGGCGATGCTGGTGGTGGCGCCGCTCTCGGTGGGGGCGTTCGGCCTGGTGGTCGAGCGGCTGGTGATCCGGCGGCTTTATGGGCGCATGGTGGACACGATGCTGGCGACCTGGGGGCTGTCGCTGCTGCTCGTGGGCGGGATGACGATGCTGGCGGGCAACACCGTCGCGGGCGTCTCGGCGCCGCTGGGCAGCATCGAGATCGGCGGGTTCCGCTCGTCCGGCTATGAGCTGTTCCTGATCGGGGCGGCTTGCGCGCTGTCGCTGGCGATGTTCGCGGCGCTGCGGTTCACGCGCTGGGGGCTGATCGCGCGCGGGACGATGCAGGACGCGGAGGTGGCGTCGGCGCTGGGGGTGGCGCCGGACCGGGTCTACGCGGCGACCTTCGCGGCCGGGGCGGCGCTGGCCGGGCTGGCGGGGGCGCTGGTCGCGCCGCTCTCGGGCGTCGTGCCGACGATGGGCGCGGCCTACATCGCCCGGGCGTTCATCACCGTGGTGACGGGCGGGGCGTCCATCTTGACCGGCACGCTGTCGGCCTCGGCCCTGCTCGGCACGGTGAGCACGGTGGGGACGTTCCTGACCACGCCCGTGCTGGGCGAGGCCGCGCTGCTGGTGGTGGCGGTGGCGCTGCTGCGGCTGCTGCCGACGGGGATCACGGGGCGGGTGATGCGGCGGTCGCTGTGAGCGGGGGCGTGCGCGCCGGGGCGGAGGTGGGGCTGGCCGGCGTGCTGGCCTTGGCGGCGGTGCTGGCGCTGCCGCCGAGCATCGGGCTGTTCCACCTGATCACGGCGACGGTCTGGGCGGCGCTGGCATTGCTGGCGTTGTCGCTGGCCTTCGCCTGGGGCGCGGGCGGCATCCTGTGCTTCGGGCAGACCGCCTTCTTCGGCCTGGGCGGGTATGCCTATGCGGTGGCGGGACTCAATTTCGGGCAGGGAACGCTCGCATTGCCGGTCGCGGTGGGGGTGGCGGCCTTGGCGGCGGCGGCGCTCGGCTGGCTGATGTTCTACGGGCGGGTGGGCGACGTCTACATGGGCGTCATCACGCTTACGGTAACGCTGATCCTGTTCAAGTTCGCCAACTCCACGGCGGGGGACCAGTGGCGGATCGGCGAGGCGGCATTGGGCGGGTTCAACGGCATCCCGCAGACGCCGCCGTTGAATTGGCCCGGCGATCCGGATTCGCCGCTGATGCCTGAGACGATCTTCCAAGTCGCCGTCGTCTGCCTGTTCGGCTGCTACGCGATGGTCAAATGCCTGCTGCTCACGCGGTTCGGGCGGGTGGCGATGGCAATCCGGGAAAACGCGCTGCGGGCGGAGCTGCTGGGCTACGACGTGCGGGCGCACCGGCTGGGGGTGTTCGCCATCGGCGGCGCGATGGCGGGTCTGGCGGGCGCGCTGTTCGCCAATTGCGTGTTCGTCAGCCCGACGATGTTCTCGCTGAGCTATGCCGGGCAGGTGGTGATCTGGGTGCTGGTGGGCGGCGTGGGGACGTTCGTGGGGCCGATGGCGGCGTGCGTGGCGCTGCAGGTGCTGGCGAGTTGGGCGGGAACGATCGAGGGGCTGGACCCGAACGTGCTGCTGGGCGGCGTTCTGCTGGCGGCGGTGCTGGGCATGCCCGGCGGCGTGCAGCCGGCGGCCGAAGGCTTGCTGGCGCGCTTGCGGCCCGGCCGGGCGCCGGTGGCGGAGGCCCCGGCGGAATGACGGCGCTGCTCGCCACCGAGGCGCTGACGATGCGGTTCGGCGGCGTGCTGGCCGTCGACCGGGTGGACATGAGCATCGCGGAGGGTGAGCTGCGGTGCCTGATCGGGCCGAACGGGGCGGGCAAAAGCACGCTGTTCCGCTGCCTGACCGGGCAGTATCGCCCGACCTCGGGACGGGTGCTGTTCCGTGGGCGGGATGTGACGGGGTTCGATCCGTTCCGCATGGCGCGGCTGGGCATCGGCATCAAGATGCAGGTTCCGGCCTTGTTCGACGGCTTGCCGGTGGTCGAGGGCGTGCGGCTGGCCGCCCGGCGGCTGCATGGCGAGCGGGCGGCCAGGCGGCTCGCGGACGCGGCGCTGGAGCGGCTGGGCATCCCGCATTTGGCGGGCCGCCTGGCCGGGCTGCTGGCGCACGGCCAGCGGCAGTTGGCCGAGCTGGCGACGGTGGTGGCGCCGGGGCCGGACCTGGTGATCTTGGATGAGCCGACCGCGGGGATGGGCGTGGAGGAAACCGCCCGGACGGCGGCGCTGGTCCGAGATCTCAACCGCGATCACGCGGTGATCGTGGTGGAGCACGACATGGCGTTCATCCGGGCGATCGCGCGGACGGTGACGGTGCTGCACCAGGGGCGGGTGCTGATGCAGGACGACGCCGGGGTGGTGCTGGACGATGCGCGGGTGCGGGACGTCTACCTGGGGCGGGCGGCATGATGGAGGCGGAAGGCCTCGTGGCCGGCTATGGGCGGATCGGCGTGCTGGACGGGGTTTCGCTCGCCGTGGGGGCGGGGGCGTGCGTCGGCGTCCTGGGGCATAACGGCGCCGGCAAGACGACGCTGCTGAAGGCGCTGATGGGGTTGCTGCCGGCATGGCGCGGGAGCGTCCGGCTCGATGGCCAGGCGCTGGAGCGGGCGCTGCCGCATGTCCGGGCGCGGGCGGGGCTGGGATACGTGCCGCAGGGGCGGCGGATTTTCCCGGCGCTCTCGGTGCTGGACAACCTGCGGTTCGCGCAAGCCGCCGCCGGGTTGAGGCCATCGGCGGTGGACGAGGCGTTGGAGGAGATCCCGGAGCTGCAGCGCCTGCTGGAGCGCCCGGGCGGGGCGCTCTCGGGCGGGGAGCAGCAGTTGCTTGCCCTGGCGCGGGCCTTGGTGGCGCGGCCCCGGCTGCTGCTGCTGGATGAGCCGACGGAGGGCATCCAGCCGAGCATCATCCATTCCATGGCGGCACGGATTCGCGGCTTGCGCGAGAGCCGGGGGCTTGCTGTGCTGCTGGTGGAGCAGAACCTGGATTTCATCCGCTCGTTGTCGGACCGGGTGCTGCTGATGCAACGCGGGCGAATCGTGCGCGAGATGCTCGCCGCCCAATTCGATGACCCGGCGCTGGAACAGGAGTTTATCGGCGCATAACCCAAGTGCCCTGCCCCTAAGCGTCATTTCGCGGGACGACTCGCCGTCACGACGCGAAACATGACGCACCTTCAAAGGCGTCCTAAGCAGACATTCGTGGCACAGGCCACGAATGTCTGCTTAGGTTCGGTTTCGACGCTCAGGACCAGCAGGCCACGAAAACGACGGAGACGCTGCCATGACAACGTTTACAGTCAAGACGCCGACGTTGGACGAAATGCGCGACGTGGCGCTGGAGCTCGGGTTCACCAACATGGGCGACGAGGACCTGCGCCTGCACCTGAAGATGCTGGAGAGCGGGTTCCAGGCCTATAACGCCGTGGACCAGATGCCGGACGAGCTGCCTGAGGCGCGGTTCGCGCGGACGCCGGGGCGCCGGCCTGTGGGCGAGGAGAACCGTTACGGCGCCTGGTACGTGAAGACGACGATCGAGGGAGCTGGCAGCGGGCCGCTCAAGGGCAAGCAGGTGGCGATCAAGGACAACGTCTGCATCGCCGGGGTGCCGATGATGAATGGGGCGTCGACGCTGGAGGGCTATGTCCCGGACGTCGATGCCACGGTGGTGACGCGGATCCTGGAGGCGGGCGGGACGATCGTCGGCAAGACGGTGTGCGAGTATTTCTGCTTCTCAGGCGGCAGCCATACCAGCAGCAGCGGGCCGGTGCACAACCCGCATCGGCAGGGATACTCGGCGGGGGGATCGTCGTCGGGGAGTGCCGCGGTGGTGGCGGCGGGCGAGGTCCCGATGGCGCTGGGGGGCGACCAAGGCGGGTCGATCCGGATGCCGGCCGCGTTCTGCGGCATCTACGGAATGAAGCCGACGCATGGGCTGGTGCCGTATTCAGGCATCATGCCGATCGAGACGACGATCGATCACACCGGGCCGATGACGGGCACGGTGGAGGACAACGCGCTGTTGCTTGAGGTGCTGGCCGGGCCGGATGGGCTGGACCCGCGGCAATATGGCGGGGCGTCGAAGCCGTATCGCGAGGCGTTGGGCCGGGGCGCGAACGGGCTGCGGATCGGGATCGTGAGCGAAGGGTTCGGCTGGCCGCAGAGCATGGAGGCGTCGGACCGGGTAGTGCGCGAGGCGGCGGACCGGTTCCGGGGCATGGGCGCGTCGGTGGAGGAGGCCGGGGTCCCGCTGCACCGGATGGGGGCGGCGATCTGGCTGCCGATCGCCGCCGAGGGGGCGACGGTGCAGATGATGCACGGCAACGGGTTCGGCTTCAACTGGCAGGGGCTGTACGTGACCAGCCTGCTCGACCGGCACAGCAGTTGGCGGACGCGGGCGGACGAGCTGTCGGATTCGCTGAAGAACACGATGCTGCTGGGGCATTACATGACGACGCGGTATCGCGGGCACTATTACGCCAAGGCGCAGAACCTGGTGCGGCGGCTGCGGGCGGCTTACGACGCGGCGCTGGACCAGTACGACCTGCTGCTGATGCCGACCTTGCCGATGACGGCCTCGATGCTGCCGGCCGGGGACGCGCCGGTGGACGAGGTTGTCGAGCGGGCGTTCGAGATCCTGCCCAACACCGCGCCGTTCGACTGCACGCACCACCCGGCGATGAGCGTGCCGTGCGGGACGGTGGATGGGCTGCCGGTCGGCATGATGCTGGTGGGCAAGATGTATGACGAGGAGACGATCTACCGCGCGGCGGCGGCGTTCGAGGGCGGGGTGGACTGGAAGACGCTGACTGCGTGAGGCGCCGCTACGCCCTCGTGTGCAGGACGCAGACGAGGGTGAACAGGCGCCGCGCGGTCTCCTGGTCGATGGCGGCTTTCCTGGCGAGCCGGGTTTGCAGGAGGGCGGCGCCTTCGTTGTGCAGGCCGCGGCGGCCCATGTCGATGGCCTGGATGCGCTCGGGACGGCCGTCCTCGACGGCCTTCATGTGGCTGTCGACCAGGAGCTGGTAGTCTTTGATCAACCCGCGGAATGGGCCGAGGGCGAGGCCGAGGGCCGTGACCGGGCTGTCGGCCTGGTCGCGGATGTCGAAGACGAGGCGGCCCTCCTGGATGGAGAGATGGAGGATATAGGGGCCGGGCGGCGCGTCGCGCTCGGGGGTGGGCAGGAGTGTAAAGCTGTTCTCGGCTTCGAGGTCGGCGACGGCTTGGGCGCGGTCGGCCTCTAGGATGGGGGAGAGGCGGGTGAGCGACTCGCCGGCGAGGACGACGCTGGCGAGGCGGCTCATCGGGCGGCCATGAGGTCGTCAAGTTCGCGGTAGTCTGGCGGCGTCGTGTCGATCGGGCGGCCTCGGCGCAGCACGATGCGGTCGGATTGCGGGCGGGCCATGAGTTCGGTCCAGTTGCGGGCGCGGAGGATGACGAGGTCGGCGGGGGCGCCCGGCCTGAGCTCGGCGCCGTAGGCGAAGCCGGCGATGCGCGCGGGGCGGGCGCCGATGGCGCGGGTCCAGGCGAAGGCGTCGTCGGAGGGGTGGTCAAGGTGGGCGATGCGGGCGCTTTCGCGCAGGACTTCGAGGGCGTCGAGGTCGCCGTAGGCGTAGAACGGGTCGCGCGTGTTGTCGGAGGCGAGGCAGACGGGAACGCCGGCGGCCTGGAGCTCCTGGATCAGGGTCACGCCACGCCAGCGCGGGGTGCGGTGGGCCTGTCGGTCCTGCAGAAAGAGGTTGCACATCGGCAGGGAGACGACGGCGATGCCGGCCTCCGCCACGCGGGCGATGGTTTCACGCGCTTCGGCGTCGCCGTGGATGGCGAGCGAGCAGCAGTGGCCGGCAAGCACCCGGCCCCGGTAGCCGGTCTCGATGACGGCGTCGGCGAGGATGCGGAGGGAACGGGCGGCCGGGTCCTGGCTTTCGTCGATGTGCAGGTCGAGATCCAGGCCGTGGCGGGCGGCGGCGGCGACGACGCTGGCGATGGCCTCTTTCGCGCGGCCGAATGCGCCGACCGAGCCGCCGAGGATGCCGCCGGCGGATTTGACCGTGGCGGCGATCTCGTCGAGCAGCGCCTGGTCGAGCAGTTGCTCAGGCCCGATCAGGGCCACGGCTTGCAACTCGATGCGGCCCTGCCAGCGGTCCCGCGCGGCCTCGAACGCGGGCCAGGTGACGCGGTGCTGCGGCGGGGCGGAATCGAGGTGGGTGCGGATGGCGGCGGCGCCGTGCGCGTAGGCGCAGCGGAGGGCGAAATCCATGCGGCGCCCGACGTCGTGCGCGGACCAGCGGGCCTCCCGGTCGGCTTTGACGGCTAGGAGCGCGCCCTGGGAGCTGCCGTCGGGGTTGGGTTGACGCGGCCAGATGTGGCCTTTGTCGAGATGGGCGTGAACGTCGACGAAGGCCGGCAGGACGAGGCCGCCATCGCAGTCGTGCGCGTTGGACGGGTTCGGCGCCGTGCCCGCGGGCGTGATGGACGAGATGACCCCGTTGGCCACGGCGATATCGGCATCGTGGGTATCGGACAGGGGCAGGCGGACGTTGGCGAGGAGCAGGTTGCCGTCGGTGGGGAGGGTGGCGGTCACATGGGTCTCCGGCTCGGCTCAGGTCTCGCGAAGGAGGGCGCTTTCGTGCCAGCGCCGGAGCGCCAGCCGGGATATGAGCGGCTTGAGGGCGAAGATGGCAACCCCGACGACGGGCAATTGGCTAGGATTTCCCTTTATGGGCCGCACACGATGATCGTTCCCCATCGGGTTCGGAGCTTACGGAGGTTCAGCACCGGTGGTCCGCTTTCGGCCGACGCAGACATTCGTGGCTGATGCTTAGCGCGACAGCCGATTGTGCACGCTGCCCCTGTCTGAAGGCGGCATGGCATGGCGACGCAATCGGACGCGCAAGGCTGGGCGTGCGGTCTGGACGATGCGCTGGACCGCATTGCGCCGCGGTTCGGGCAGGCGGCGTCGTGCCGCGGCCGACCTGCGCGGGCTGCTGACGCCGGTTGAGCGCAGGAACGGCTGGTTGCGCTCCGCTCTCGCCGGCAAACCAATCCGACTGCGCCAGCCGGTCAACCCATCGCGCACCAGCCTCGCCAACCCCGAGGGCGAGGCGCGTCACGTCAATCGCAGGCCCTGAATTGATCCATGCGAATGGACCCGGCGGCCCGCTCGCCAAAAGCCGATAGTCCGGCCCGAGCGAAAGCCAGCAAATGCCAGGTATGCAAGCAGCGATCGAGACCGTGCCCGCAACAGGCAATACCCCGCTCAAGCGAAAACCCGAAAATCTTCTGGGTCGATGACGCGGACGGTTTCGGTGACCTGATCGCGGTGGTCTTGCCTGATCCTCGGCGCCGAGCATCGCAAGCTCTGCGAGGCATCGCGCACGCTGAACCCGGCGCGCCAGCCCCTCAATGATCCAGGCGGCCGGTTTGGTTTTCTGCTCCCCGGCCGGGCGGCAGACGCTGCCCTCATAACCAAAGCTCGCCAGGCCCTCGATGCCGCCCTCCTCGCGGAAGCGATTCCAGGCGCGGATGACGTTGCCGTCCACGCACAGCATCCGGCGATGGCTTCGTGGCCCATGCCGTCGCCCAGCCGCGCCAGCGCGCCGGGCCAGGCAATGGGCGGCCGAACCGTCGCGCGCCGCTTCAATCAGGTCTCGCAGCCCTGCTTGGTCCAGCACTCCGCAGCGGATCACCCCGTGATGTTGGAGAAGTGCAGGAATGACCCGGCAGACGCAGTGCCCGTCGTGATCTGCATTGCCTTCGCCTCGGCGACGCTCAGCCCGGCAAACGTAATGCTCGCATCGATTCCGTCTCCGGCACGCCCGGCGCCGCCGACGATGTTGGCCCGCAACGTCGCACCGGCATAACCAGGCGCTCCGCTGACCTGCTCGTCCCAACAATAGCTCGAGACCCCAGGCGTGAACCCCCAAAGCGTCGCCTCGTCGCCCGCGTGGAAATTGCCCACCGTGTTCCAAACCGCCGAAGACCCGCGCGCATCCGTGAAGAACGTGTCGTTGCCCAATCCGCCCATCAGGAAATTAGACCCGGCGCCGCCGTCCAGCACGTTCTGGCCCGACGAAACCTGAATGGCGTCGGACCCCGATCCGCCATGCAGGAAGACGTTGGGCATCGTGGTCGACATCGCCACGTCGTCGGCTTCTGCCCAGATATACTGATGATCGAGATATGCTGGCCCACCGGACGCCGGGTCCAGCGCGGCCATGCCATGCGTGCCGTCCGTGGTGTCGCTGTAGGCGACGATTGCGGACATCGCCGCGTCTTGCGCCAGCCACGTCTGGATCGTGGTTTGCGAAAAGGAGTTGAGCTGAGCGAAATACCCGGCGCCATTCGCCTCGCCTGAAATCACGCCGACAACGCTCGCCCCGCTTGAATCGCCGGTCCACACAGGCCCGCCGCTCGACCCAGGTCCGAGCGGCTGTCCCTCCAGGATGCCATAGGAATCCAAGGCCAGCGTCTGCTGCGTATTGACCTGGGTCACGCCCGGATAGGGATAGCCCGACACGAAGGCGCTCCCGCCGGAGAACGTCGGCCCGACGGTCATGAAGCCGGCATCAAGCGGCGTCTTGAGATGGATCAGCGCAAAGTCGTTGTGAATGTCCGACGGATCGATCAGGTCTCCAGCATCGTTGATCGCGTTGTAATGCGTGGCCGTTCCCTCGGCATACCCGAACTGCGACACGTCGTTGTCGTATCCAGGATAGACGACGATGTCCGTCGCGGCGCCGATGCCCGCCGTCCAGACCGCGTGCGACGCTGTCAGCACCTCGGTCGACGACAGCATCACCCCCGACGCGATATAGCTTTTGCCATTGAACTTCAGATCGATCGCAACGATCGCACTGTATGGATACAATGATTGAACCGCCATTCCCGGTCTCCCAAATGCCACGGCGCAGCAGCTTGATTGTTCGCTTGCGTTCGCGCGTTGCTGGGAACGTCAATAAGACAGACTAATTTGTGTCACAACATAATAAAACTTAACAGTTAATGAGCGCTTACCCGTTATTTCACCGTTATGCGGGGTCGGACTGCGCTTGACGGGATCAGGCCAATCTTCGAGCGTGGTCCAAATGCTGATCGTGGACAGCCGGCAGGCTCGCGCATGAGAGACACAACGGGGCCGCTCTCCGTCTGCCTCTGCCTATCCGGCCAGATGCGCTCCTTCGAGGAGAACTTCGCCTGGATCGCAGCCCTTCCCGATAGCATCCAGCTCACCGTCGTCGTCGCCACCTGGAGCAAGCGCGGCGGCAAGCTGCACGGCGACCAGAAGCCCGAGCGCCTCCGCAGCATCCTCCCCCACGCCGTCACCGACGCGCTGCCTCCCTCTTGGCTCGACGCCGATTTGCTCGAGCAACTCCCCGGCCTGCGCCACGCCGCGCAACAGAGGGCGGACGGCAACGTCGTCACCGAAGCGATGATCCGCGCCGTGCTGCCCTCCGCCGCTATCCATATCGAACCCGAGTTCCGCTTCGCCTGGTTCGAGCAGGACCGCCTCGCCTCCCCGGACCCGCGCAACAGCGACCCCTATTCGCTGCAGATGCTCTATAAAATCTGGCAGGCCGACATGATGCGCCGCAACATCGAGCGCGAGCGCGCCCGCCCGTTCGACCTCATCATCCGCGCCCGCCCGGACCGTCCGCTCGAACAGCTTTCCATCGAGTTCCTCCGCCAGATCCGCCCCGGCGAGCTCTGGGTCCAGGACTTCTATCCGAGCCGCCGATATGTCGGCGACATGCTCGCTCTGGGCGGCGGCGAGGCGATGCGGGCCTACGCCAATTTCTTTCACGAGGCGCTGCGCCGGGCCGAGGCCGGCGAATGGACGTATATCCACACCGATCTTTACGAATACTTGACCGAGAAACATCTGACGCTCCGCGGCTGCAAGCTGCTCGGCCCGTTCGCGCTGGACCGGCTGCTCGATGTTTCGGACCTGCTGACGGCCATCGGCCACGCCGCCGCCGACCTCTCGCGCCCGGCCCACGACCCGATCCGCGCCCACGCGCCGGTCGCCGCCAGCTCCGTGCGCCTGGCCGAACGCCTCTCTCGCGGCACGGCCTCGCTGTCCGAGCCAGGGGTCATCGCAGACATCGCCGCCCGCCTGTCCGGTTTCGAGCCGTCCCGGGACGCGGGGCTGCTGCACTGGCTTGCCATGAACGCCGGCGACGCGATCGGCCCTGGAACTCGGCTTCTCTGCGCCGCCATCGCGCTGACCGCCTTGCCCGACCCAGGCAATCCCGGCCTCGCCTATCCGCTCGTCACCAGCTTCTGCATCGCTTGCGAAGCCTTCGCCAGGGCCGCCCGAACGCACTGCCAAACCGGCGCCGGGACGATTGCCGCCTGCATCGACGCGGGCGCGCCGGAGCCGCTGCGAACCTGCCTCGCCGCCTGGCTGGCGCGAACCGAGTGGCAAGCCCGCGCCGCCGGCGCCATCGACGCCGCCTACGACATGCTGCTCGACCAGGATCCCGGCCTATGGCTGCGCCTGGCCGGCGTTGTGGCGGAAGCCGCCCAGCCATCCCTTGCCGAAGACATCCTTCGCCGCGCCCTGGCCCGTTGCCCGGACGAACCCCAAATCCCGCAACAGCTCGCCTTCCTCTTGGACGGCCTCGGCCGCCGGAACGAGGCTGCCGGATTCGCGGCCCAGGCCATGCACGCCGCACCCGGCAACGCCCACATCCTCCATAACGCCTCGGTCATCTTCCTGCGCGCAAACGACATCCGGACCGCCGTATCGGCCGCTCAAGCCTCGGTCGCGATCGAGCCCGACAACGAATGGTTCCAAGCCCACCTGAGCGCCGCGCTCGCCCTGGCCAACGCCAGCGCGCGACCGGCTTGAATGCCCAAGCTGGGGAACCGACGCCTATGCCTCCCGCAGCGCGGCGAAGCAACAAGGATGCTGAACAACGGCCAGACATCTCCCGAGCTGAAATTCCAAGCCGTCGGCGGCGGCACGGCCGGTCTGCCGGCTGACCTGGCCGGCTCGTTCGGCGTCGCACTCGTCTGATGATCGCTTCAAAGCAGTATCTCGAGCGATGGCGCCGTTCCATTCCGGCTCGAATGTGTCTCCCTGATGTTGAGGCTTGCCATCTCGTCGCTGGTGACGCGGCGTTTTGGAGAGCCACCGCAAGAGTCGCACCAGGTCGCCTTGCATGGCTCTATGCACGGATCAGGATCGCCTCACGAACGGCAGTCGACGACGCTGCGGGCCGATGGCTTGCAAACAGGACAAGGGCGGTTCGGATCACGTGAAGTGGACATACAGATAGGAGCGCCCGCCAACGTTGCCGGGCGCAATGCTGAACCGGCTCGGCGCGTCGGCCAACGATATGCCGGCGAAGGTGATCGAGCCGTTGGTCGGCGTGCCGGCGCCGCCCAGCGCGGCATGGATCGTCGCGCCCTGCGAGCCCGCGGCGCCTTCGTCGGCGGCCCACTGCATGGCGCTCTGGCCAGGCGTGAAGCCCCACAGCGTCACGCTGTTGCCGGGGTGGAAGTTGCGGATGGTATCCCAGGTCGTGCCGACGGTGGCGTCGAGAAAAAAGGTGTCGTGGCCTCCGTCCGCTCCGGTCGCGCCGGTGAGGAAGTTGGAGCCGGCGCCGCCGTCCAGCACGTTGCTGCCGGCGCTCGCGGTGATCGCGTCGGTCCCAGCGCCGGTGGCGATGAAGGCGTTGGGCACGCCGGCCAGCAGGGCGACGCTGTCCGGCTTGGACCAGATGAACTGCGACTGCAGGTAGTCGACTGGCCCGGAATAGGTCGAACCGGGATCGCTGCCCGCAACGCCGGTCGCGCCGTTCGTGTAGGAGAACGGCTGCACGGCCTGCGCCGTCGAGGTGGTCGTGAAATCAGTGCTGCTCAACCCGTTCACGGTCACCTTGAAGTCGCTCTCCATATAGGCGCCGGCGAAACTGAACTGCCCCAGCTGCGTGCCGTCGGCCGCATTCAACGTGAGGAGGTGCGACGCAGCGTCGTAGCCGAACGTCGCGACGGGAACCCCGCCGTCCAAATGGATCACGTCGCCCGCCTGGAAGCCGGTGATGCTGGCGCCGAACGAGAAGCCGGGCGCGCTGTAGGAGGTGCTGACGCCGCGGTCGATGATCAGCGCGCCGTCGTTGTCCATGAAGTTGACGGCGCCGCCGACCGGGGTGGAACGGAAATACAACTGGCCGCTCGCGAGGTCGAACGTACCGCTCGCCGCACCCGCGATCTCAGCGCGCGCCTGCGACGCGTCAGCGCCCGCTACGCCGCGCACCGGGAGCAGGCCAGCGCCGCCGTAGCTGCCCTGGAGCTCGAGCGAGGTGTTGAGCCCGGCGCTCCCCGTCACGTTGATCAGGCTGTTGTTGGTGGTGTTCACGTTGCCGATGCCGGACGCGCTGTAACCGTAGTAGCTGGTCGCCGACAGGCGGCTGCCGCTGCCCACGTTGATGACGCCGCCGATGGCGTTCGCCAGCGTGCCGGCGCTGGCGCCCGGCTGCAGGGTCAGCGCGCTGCGGTTCTGCACCGACAGCGAGCCGCGGTTGGTCAGCGTGCCAGGATGCAGGGAACCAAATTCGATCGTGGCGCTGCCCGAGGCCGTGGGCGAGCCGACCTGGACCACGCCGTCATGTAGAACTGGCTGAGCAGGAACCATTCGACCGTGCCCGGACCGATCACGGAAAGGGTGCTGGCCGGGTCCAGCTCGACGTTGGCCATGTCGAGCCCCGCGACGGCGCCGCTTGCCGGGGTGAACTGGTAGGCGCCTGTCGTCAGGACGGCGACGTTGGCCGTCGAGCTCGCGACGCTCGGGTGGCCGCTGCCGACGACGAGGGTGTCGCCCGCACTGAACGAGGTCTGGTCGCTGTAGCGGGCCGGATCGTAGAGGAACACCTCCGAAGCGCCGTTCCAGTTGTGGACTGTGGGCATCAGCAAATCCCGCTTTGTAGTTACGGACCCTAACAGGGTCGACGTTCAGCTTGCACGAGCGGGAT
Source organism: Acetobacteraceae bacterium (assembly GCA_965217935.1). Taxonomy (GTDB): domain Bacteria; phylum Pseudomonadota; class Alphaproteobacteria; order Acetobacterales; family Acetobacteraceae; genus JBBROS01. The sequence continues at coordinate 4,619,132 of OZ244581.1, forward strand.
ACCAGGCATGATACGACGAGGGCATTGGTGTTTCAGAACGCGCCGGGGCCGCCCGCGCCGGGCGCTGTCCTGCCCCGCCTTGAAGGCCCCGTTTCCGCCGTCAATCCAGGTTGCCCGGCTGGCAGCCTTGGACCCGCCTCAGCATCGTTTCGCGGAACGGCTTGCCGCCGCAACGCGGACCATGATGCGTCTCCAAGGCTTCCTAGGCAGGCATTCGTGGCACAAGCCACGAATGCCTGCCTGGTGTCCTGCTCAAGACGTTTGCTCTCGAATTTCTGGGACGTGCAAGCCATGAAAACAAGAGATTAGAGTCCCGAAGCACGCGCTTTCAGCACGACGAACTTCTGAACCGGGACACTAAACCCGTGTCGCCCTGACGCATTCAGGGCGACACGGGTCTAGAAATGACTCCACCCGCCCCGCCCGAACCCCATCACTCGCCCCCCCGCATCCACCACCCGCACCCCCTCCCCCTCGCCGAACCGCCCGATCCGCGAAACGCCCACCCCGACCCGGGCCCCCGCCGCCCTCAACGCGTCTCCTTGCCCCGGCCGCACCGCCATCAGCACCTCGTAGTCATCCCCCCCCGTCAGACACGTCTCGACACACCCTGCCCCCACTGCTCGGGCCGCATCCGATAACGGCACCGCGCTCAACTCCACCTCCGCCCCCAGCCCCGCCGCCCGCGCCAGGTGTCCAAGGTCCTGCACCAGCCCATCCGAAACATCCATCGCCGCCGCTGCCAGCCCCGGCTTTACCAGCCCCAGCCGAGGCCGGGGCCGCCGATACCGGTCCGCCAGGAACCCGTCCGGATCGCCGATCTTGCCTTGCAACGCCGCCAGCCCCAGCGCCCCATCCCCGATCGTCCCCGTGACCCAGATCTCATCCCCCGCCCGAGCCCCGGCCCGCCGCACCATTCCCTCCGCCCCGACATGCCCAATGCACGTCAAGCTCAGCGTCAGCGGCCCGGGCGTCCGCGTCGTGTCCCCGCCCAGCAGCGAGAGGCCGAACTCGGCCTGATCCCGCCCCAACCCCGCCGCGAACCCGGCGAACCACTCGTCCGGCGTCTCAGGCGGCGCGGATATTGTCGTTAAGTAGCCCAACGGCGCCGCCCCCTTCGCCGCCAAATCGCTTAAATTCACCCGAAGCAGCTTCGCCCCGACCAGATCGGCCGGGTCGTCGGCAAGGAAATGCACGCCCGCGACCAGGGCGTCCGCCGTCAACACCAGGCATCGTCCGGGCGGCGGTTGCAGCAGGGCCGCGTCATCCAGCAGTCCCAGGCCGCCCGGACCGGCCAGAGGCGCGAAATGGCGCGCGATCAGGCTGAATTCGGCCGGGGCCTCGGTCATGCGGCGGGTTGGAACTCGTGCGGGCGCAGGTCTCGTGCCAGCCGGTCGAGCATGCCGTTGACCATCCGCGGCTCCTCTCCCTGAAAGAACCCGTGCGCGATGTCCAGGTATTCGTTGATGACGACGCGAGATGGCGGCCCGTCGTCCATCGCCAGTTCGGCGCCGCCGGCGCGCATGAGAGCCCTCAGCACCGGATCGAGCCGGCCCAGGGGCCATTCGGCCGGAAGGGCGGCGACGATGAGCGAGTCCAGCCGGTCCTGTTGCAGAACAGCGGTGCGGACGATGCGGCCGAACAGCGGCACGTGGGCGTCGGGCACGCGCCCCTCCTCGAAGCCGCCGCCGCCCAAGTGCTCCGGGCCGGGCATCTCGCCGAGCCTGTGGCGGACGAACTGCTCGATCACCGCCTCGGCGGATTCGCCGCCCTGCTCGCTCTGGAACAGGGCCTGGACCGCCGCGACGCGGGACGCGGTGCGGGGACGTTTGCGGTCGCCTGGGCGGTCTCTTGCCATCAGGCGGCCTCGAATAGGCGCTGGGCCACGATTTGCAGCAGCGCCGCAGCGGCGGCTTCCGCGCCCTTGTTATGCCCGTCGTCGGCCGATCGGGCCTCGGCCTGGGCGATCACGTCCACGGTCAGCAAACCGGTTCCCATCGCGATGCCGTATTGCAACGCGACCTGCATCAAGCCGTCCAGGCTCGTGCGGCAGATGAACTCGTAATGGTCGGTCTCGCCGCGGATGACGCAGCCTAGGGCGATAAAGCCGTCGAAGCGTTTCGAGCCTCGCAGGGCAAGACGTATCGCTTGCGCCAATTCAAATGCCCCGGCGACGTCCACAATATCGAACGTCGCTCCGCTCTCGCGCAGGATGCGCTTGGCGCCGCGGGTCATGCCCTCCACCACGCCGCGATAGTAGGGCGCCCGAACCAGCAGCATGTGGGGCGCGGGCCCCGTGATGGCCGGGGCCGACGGCAGGGCCGCGTCGATGGTGCTCATGCCGTGGGAACCCTATTCAAGCGGCACGCCCTCGATCGGGCGCTGGTCGACGATGTCGAGGCCGTAGCCCTCCAGCCCGACCACCGTGCGATGGGTGTTGGACAGCAGGATCATGTGCCGGACGCCCAGATCGACCAGGATCTGCGCGCCGATGCCGTAATCCCGGAGGAAATGCAGCGGTCGCGGGCTGCCCTCCAGCAGCCGCACGCGGGCGCTCAGCGCATCGGGACGGGTATCCCGGATCAGGACGACGACGCCGCGGCCTTCGGCGGCGATCATCCGCATCGCGCCGTGCAGGGTGGACCATTCATGCGTGCCGAGGGCGTCGTTGACGATGTCGACCGCGTGCATCCGAACCATGACCGGGCCTTCCGCGGCAAGGTCGCCTTTGGTCAGCACGAGGTGCTCGGCGTGGTCCAGGGTCGTGGCATAGACGTGCAGGGTCCACTCGCCGCCTGCGGCATGCTGCAGCTTGCCGTCCTGCACGCGCTTGACCAGCCGCTCCGTGCGGCGGCGATGCGCGATCAGGTCGGCTATGGTGCCGAGCTTCAGGTTGTGGTGCTGAGCGAAGGCGGCGAGTTCCGGCAACCGGGCCATGGTGCCGTCGTCGTTCATGATCTCGCAGATGACGCCGGACGGGGTCAGGCCCGCCAGCCGGGCGAGGTCGACCGCCGCCTCGGTATGCCCGGCCCTGACGAGGGTTCCGCCGTCGCGGGCAACCAAGGGGAACACGTGGCCGGGGGTGGTGATCGCGTCGCGCCCGCTGTCGGCGTTGATCGCGACGGCGATGGTGCGCGCCCGGTCGGCGGCCGAGATGCCCGTCGTCACCCCCTCGCGCGCCTCGATCGAAACGGTGAACGCGGTGGAATGGCGCGTGCCGTTCGATTGGCTCATCAGCGGCAGGCCGAGTTGCTCGACGCGCTGCGGCGTCATGGCCAAGCAGATCAGCCCGCGCGCGTGCCGGGCCATGAAGTTTACGGCGTCGGGCGTGGCGAACTGCGCCGGGATGACCAGGTCGCCTTCGTTCTCCCGGTCCTCGTCGTCGACCAGGATGAACATGCGCCCGGCCCGCGCCTCCTCGATCAGCTCGGCTGCGCTCGACAGGTAGTCCGACAGGGTGGCGGTCTTCATGGCATCTCCGCGAGGTTCGTCGTCTCTGCGAGGCGGGCCACGTAGCGGGCCAGCATGTCGATCTCGATGTGGACGGCCTGGCCGGGCTTGCTTTGTCCAAGGGTGGTGGCCTGCCAGGTATGCGGGATGATGTTGACCCCGAACCGGGCGCCCGCGACCTCGTTCACGGTGAGCGAGACGCCATCGAGCGCCACGCTTCCCTTGGCGGCGATGAAGCGGGCCAACTCAAGGGGGGCCTTGACTTGCAGGCGCCAGGAGGCGTTCTCGGAGCGTACGTCGAGGATCGTGCCGAGACCATCCACGTGGCCCGAGACGAGATGGCCACCGAGCTCATCGCCGAGTTGCAACGATCGTTCCAAGTTTATCTTCGACCCTTCGGACCAGTGTCCGAGCCGGGTCTTGGACAACGTTTCCGCCGACGCATCCACCGCGAACCAGTCTGCCCCGCGCTCGACCGCCGTAAGGCAGCAACCGGCGCAGGCGATGCTGGCGCCGATGGCGATGGCGCCAGTATCGGGCCAGGGCGACGCGATTTCGATCCGCATGTCCCTGCCATTCCCCAACGGCACGAGGCACCGCACGACGCCGACCCCCGTTATGATGCCGGTGAACACTGACTCAAAGCCTCCGCGCGCATAAATGAGGATTTAGTCGAGCCGGAGGTGAGTGGCTAGTGTTGGATGTGATGCAAAGAGGTTCGACGCTGCCGCTTTGCCAGAGCAAGATGCGCGGATCAGCTTGCCATGCAACCGAACCCGATGCGTCCGGATACGACAAAGCCGGCCGTTACGCGACGGCCGGCTTGCTCGCTGAGGATGCGGGCAGGCTATGCCGCCATCTTGTTGACCCGGCTCTCCGCCAAGTCCGTCAAGGCACGGTCCGCCGCCTTTTCCTCCTCCAGCGTTTCGGCCAGCACGGAGGCGCAGTCGTTCCGCCCGAGTTGCTTGGCATAGGCGATCAATGAGCCGTAGCGGGTCATCTCGTAATGCTCGATCGCCTGCGCGGCCGAGACCATTGCCGCATCGCAAACCTCGGCGTCGGAGCAATCGGAGATGATCTCCTTGGTTTCAGAGATGATCCCGTCCATCGCGGCGCAGGTGACGCCTTTGATCGGCTGGCCATGCATCTCGAACACCCGCTCCAGCCGTTTCACTTGGCCCTGCGTCTCGACCAGATGCTTCTGGAAGGCGTTCTTGAGCTCGGGATTGGACGCCTTCTCGATCATCGTCGGCAGGTTCTTGGTAATCTGCTGCTCGGCGTAATAGATGTCCTGCAAGGTGTGAACGAACAGGTCATCAAGGCTTTTGATCGGCTTTGAGAACAGGCCCATAATTGAACTCCTCTTGGCTTTCCTGCTCGGTTAACGACGGACGCGCCGCCCGGTTCTGTTCACCGCGACAGAATGCTGAGCGGCCGAGGGACATAAGGGCCGCCGCCCGACTGCGGCTTGGCGGGCATGAATGTTGCAGGGCCGTTCAAGCAACCGTTATCCGGCTGCATGTGCCACCTGCTGATGCCGCGAAACGGCATCTGGACCTGGATATATCGATGCCGCTGTCCTCGCTCCTGTCCCGCCTTCTGGCCTTTGGCGCCCTCGTCTGCCCTGTCGCCGCCCACGCCGACCTGTTCGAGTTCCAGGACAACAGCGTCGGCTACCGCTACGGCCCGATCTTCCAGGAACCGGGCGTGCGCGACCGCGCCAGCCCCAACGGCAAAAACATCAGCAAGAACATCGTCAACCTGAGCCACGTCGACCGCTGGACATACGGCAGCAACTTCCTCAACCTCGATTACCTGAAAAGCAGCAACGCCGACCCGGCGAATAAGTCCGGCGACGGCGCCCAGGAGCTGTATTTCATCTACCGCGGCCAACTCAGCCCCAACAAGATGTTCAAGCTGAACGCCTTCCCGGCCGGCTCCATCCGCGACGTCACTTTCGAGGCCGGGTTCGACCACAGCACCAAGAACACGAACTTCGGGGCTTACAAATGGCTGGCCGTCGCCGGGCCCAACATCCAGTTCAAGGTGCCCGGCTTCCTCAACGTCGGCCTGCACTACGCGCAGGAATGGAACCACAACGGCGTTGTCGGCCGATACCAGACCTTCAATCCAACGTTTGAGTTGGAAGCCGTCTACCTGTTCCCGCTCGCGTTCACCGGCCTGCCGCTCCGCATCGAAGGCTTCACCAACCTTGTCACCCCCAAGGGCAAGGACCTGTTCAACCGCGAGACCAAGGTCGAGATTCTCTCGCAGACCCGCCTCACCCTCGATCTCGGCAAGGTCGCGTTCAACAAAGCCGCCTTCCTCGATCTCAGCGTCGGCTTCCAGTACTGGTTCAACAAGTTCGGCAACGACCACACCAAGGTTCCGGGTTCGATCGAGACCGCGCCCTTCATTGCGACCCGGGTGCATTTCTGAGCGCCGCCGGCGGGCGCTCCGATGCCGGAAGTTACCGCGTCAACACCGGCGTCACAGCCCTCTTCGCCGGCTGCGGCCCGGCCCCCATCGGATCGAGGTTGGGCTTGGCGTCAGGCGTCGGAGCCTCGTGGCTGCATGCCCCTAGCGCAAGACCTGCCATCATGGTTGCGAAAGCGGCAAAAAGACGGAGCGACATGAACAAAACCCAATCAATTCTGACATGCGGACAAGACGTTCGGCGAAAACCGCGGCAATCACGCAGCGACAGGCGCTATTCTGCCGCCATCTCGCCCGGGCCGTCCAGTGCGATGCCGCATCGCCCGGCTGAACCCGGTTATTGGCACAGATCATGCTTGGCCATGCAGGATTTACGGCCCGCTTTTCGTTGGGTTTCAGACCAAGGACCGTCTCATGCAGGTGACCAACGCAGCGCAGAAACCCGCATCCAACCCCATCCGCTTGCTGCTGCTCGCCCTCCAGCACGTGCTGGTCATGTATGCCGGCGCCGTCGCCGTCCCGCTCATCCTTGGCAGCGCACTCAAACTTCCGCGCGATCAGGTAGCGCTCCTGATCAACGCAGACCTGTTCGCCTGCGGCATCGCCACCTTTATCCAAGCCTACGGCATCGGCCCGGCCGGCATCCGCCTGCCGGTGATGATGGGCGTCACCTTCGCCTCCCTCTCGCCGATGCTGGCGATGGCCGCCCAGCCGGACCTCGGCATCCGCGCCATCTTCGGCTCCGTCATCGTCGCCGGCATCTTCGGCATCATCATCGCCCCCTTCATCAGCCGCCTGCTGCGCTTCTTCCCCTCCGTCGTCACCGGCTCCATCATCACCGTCATCGGCATCACGCTCATGCGCGTTGGCATCAATTGGATCGGCGGCGGACGTCCGACGGCGCCTGACTTCGGCGCGCCGGGCTATATCGGCGTCGCCGCCCTCGTCCTCGCCGTCATCCTGCTGCTGCTGCGGTTCGGGACCGGCTTCGTGCGCAACACCGCAGTGCTGATCGGCATCGTGGTCGGCTACCTGCTCACCCTCGCCCTGGGCTGGGGCCAGTTCGACGGCCTGGAGCGGCAGCCCTGGGTCGCGGTGATCTACCCGTTCCAGTTCGGCCTGCCCGCATTCAACTTCGGCGCCGCAGCCTCGATGTGCCTGGTCATGATCGTGGTGATGATCGAGAGCACCGGCATGTTCCTGGCGCTCGGGGTGATGGTCGGCAAGCCGGTCACGCCGCAGGATCTGTCCCGCGGCCTGCGCGCCGACGGGCTCGGGACGCTGATCGGCGGCATCTTCAACACGTTCCCCTACACCTCGTTCTCGCAGAACGTCGGGCTGGTCGGCGTCACAGGCGTGACCAACCCCATGGTCTGCGTCGCCGGCGGCGCGATCATGCTGCTGCTCGGCCTGCTGCCCAAGATCGCCTTCATTGCCGCGTCGATCCCGCAATGCGTGCTGGGCGGCGCCGGGCTGGTGATGTTCGGCATGGTGGCGGCGACCGGCATCCGCATCCTCGCCACCGTCGATTACGAGCGCAACCGCGGCAACGTCTTCGTCGTCGCCATCTCGATCGGCTTCGGCATGATCCCGCTTGTGGCCCCCGGCCTGTTCAAGGCGGCGCCCGAGATCCTCCGCACCCCGCTCGACAGCGGCATCCTGCTGGCCGCCGTCGCCTCGGTCGTCCTGAACGCGTTCTTCAACCCGCACCAGCTCCGCGCCCCGGCCGGGGAACTGCCGACCGTCGTCGCCGACCACGCCTGAAGGAGAGAGCCATGCCCCTGATCGCCAACAGCTACGGCAAAGGCCGCGTCCGTGTCTTACGGGTCCATCGCGGGGCCGAGCGCCACGAGGTGCGCGAACTCTCGGTTAGCACGAGCCTGGACGGCGATTTCGGCCGGGCGTTCACAGACGGCGACAACCGCCAGGTGATTGCCACCGACACGATCAAGAACATCACCAACATCGTCGCCCGGGAGAACCTTGCCGCCTCGGCCGAGCAGTATGGCGGGCTTCTGGCCGCGCGGTTCCTCGAACGCTACCCGCAGGTCGGGCGCGCCACCGTCACCATGCACGAGACCCGCTGGAGCCGGACCGAGATCGACGGCAAGCCTCACCCGCACAGCTTCGTGCTGGACGCGAACGGAAAGCCTTTCGCCGAAGTCAGCAGCACGCGCGAGCATATCGACGTGACTTCCGGCATCAGCGGCTACACCTTCATGAAAACCACCGAATCCGGCTGGGTGGGCTATGTCATGGACGACTACACCACCCTGCCGCCCACAACCGACCGCATCGCCGCGACCGCCATGGATGCGCGCTGGACCTGGCGATCCGAGCCTGCCGATTACGAGCGCGCCAATGCCCGCGTGCTGGAGGCCATGCTGCCCGTGTTCGCCGCCACCTACAGCAAGGGCGTCCAGGACAGCCTCTACCGCATGGGCGAGGCGGCGCTCGCCGCTATCCCGGACCTCGCGACCATCACGATGGCTTGCCCGAACAAGCACTACCTGCCGATCAATCTTGCCCCGTTCGGCATGTCGGGCGACAACATGGTGTTCACGCCGACCGACGAGCCGCATGGGCAGATCGAGTGCACCATCGGGCGTGGTTAGCGCGCGGCTGCCGCCCGCAGGTCGGCGATCGTCGCCCGTGACGTGATCTGTTCGGGATCGGTCCGCAGTTCGATCAGCGCCGGCTTGCCGCTTGCCGCGGCCCGCTGAAAGGCCGGGCGGAACGCGCCGGTGGTTTCAACCAGCTCGCCGTGGCCGCCGAACGCCTCGATCCACTTGACGAAATCCGGGTTGGTCAGCCGCGTGCCCGAAACCCGGCCCGGATAGGTCCGTTCCTGATACATCCGAATCGTCCCGTACATGCCGTTGTTGAATACGAGGAGGATGGGGCTCACGCCTTCCTGGAAGGCGGTGGCGATCTCCTGGCCGGTCATCAACATGCCTCCGTCGCCGACGAAGACGATCACTTGCCGGCCCGGATAGGCGACCGCTGCCCCGACGCCGGCCGGCACGCCGTAACCCATCGCCCCGTTGGTCGGACCGATAAAGCGCTGCTCCTCACCGAAATTGATGAAGCGGGATGGCCAGGTCGCGAAGTTGCCCGCGTCGGAGGTGAAAACGGCGTCCGGGGCAGCCAGGTCCTCCAGGTCGCGCATCGCCTGGGCCAAGTTCAGCGGTCCCTTATACTCCGGCGCCGTGCGGCCTGCCTGGCGAAGCGACCGGAGATCGGCCGCCCATCCGCGCCAAGCCTGGCCGGCCGCGGGAGGCAAGGCAGCCGCCGCCTGCGCGAAGGCGTTGAGGTCAGCGGTGATCCCCAGCACGGGACGGAACACCCGCCCGATCTCGGACTGGTCGGGATGGACCTGGATGATCGGCACGCCGCCGGCCGGTTCGAACAAGGCATAGCCCTGGCTCGTCGCCTCGCCCAGGCGCGAACCGATGGCGAGCACCAAGTCGGCCTGTTTCGCCTTGGCGACCAGCGCCGGGTCGGACCCGACGCCGAGGTCGCCGACGAAGTTCTCTAGGCGGCCGTCGAACAGCGCCTGACGCCGGAAGCCGACCGCGGCCGGCAAGCCCTGGCGGACGATGAAATCGCGGATCGCGCCCCGGCCAGCCGGGCTCCACCCGCTGCCCCCGAGCACGACGAGCGGCCGTCGGCTTTCGGCCAGCAGGCCGGCCAAGCGGCGCATGGCGGCAGGGTCCGGATAGGCCGGGGCCGTCGTGATGCGGTTGATGTCCCGCACCGCGACCTGGCGCTTCTGCATCTCCTCCGAGAGCGCGATGACGACCGGACCCGGCCGCCCGGCAGTGGCGATGTCGACGGCCCTGGCGACGAGTTCGGGGATACGGCGGGCGTCGTCGATCTGCGTGACCCACTTGGCGAGCGGGCCGAACATCCGGCGGTAATCGACTTCCTGGAAGCTGTCGCGATCCGTCTCGCCGAATGGGATCTGTCCTACGAACAGCAGCAAAGGGGTGCTGTCCTGCATCGCCACGTGAACGCCAATGGCGCCGTGACACGCGCCCGGGCCTCTCGTGACCATCGCGGCGGCAGGACGTCCCGTCAGCTTGGCATAGGCTTCGGCCATGTTCACCGCCCCGGCCTCGAACCGGCAGGTCACCAGGCGGACCCGCTCGCGCACCGCGTAGAGGCCGTCGAGCACGTCGAGATAGCTCTCGCCGGGGACGGCGAACACGCGGTCGATCCCTTGCGACAACAGGGCGTCGGCGAGCACGCGCCCGCCGGGCCGCATCATGGGCGCATCATCGGTCATGGCTTGCTCCTCCCGCATTCGACTGCAATCGCCCTGACTGGCAAAGGCAGGGCGTCAATTGCCAGTCCAGATCAGTGCTATACCCTTGTCGTCCTGACACGTTCAGGACGACAAGGGTATAGCGTCACGATAGGCGGTTCGGCGATTGACGGGAACCGTGCCGCCGGGCACCGTCTGGCGTGTCATGCGGGCTATCTTCGTCCAGATCAAATGCCAGATGGGCCAGGCCTACCACGTCGCGCAAACCGCGGTGGACACGGTCGAGCAGTTGTCGGAGATCTACTCCACATCGGGCCAGTATGATTTGATCGGCAAGTTCTACCTTGACCCTGATCAGGATACCGGGCTGTTCGTGACCGAGCGCCTGCAAACGATCCCCGGCGTGGCCGACACCTACACGCTCATCACGTTCAACGCGTTCGCAGCGGGCAGGACGTAGCGCGCTCCGCCATCGGCGGTTATCGGCGGGACGAGTGGCCGGACACGGCGGTTCCTGCGTCCGCCGGCAGCGCGAGGCACGCGGCCGCCAACCCGGCCGTGATGATCGCGAGCGCGGCGAAGGCGCCGTGGAATGCCGGCAACGGGGCCGCCGGGCCGAGCGCCGCGCCGGCGACGCGCAGCAGCAGCGCGCCGATCGCCACGCCGAAGCCGTTGCTGAGCTGGAAGGCGACGCTGAACCAGGTGTTGGCCGGCCCCATCTGCGTTTGCGGCACGTCGGCGAAGGCGAGCGTGTTGAGCCCGGTGAACTGCGTCGAGCGCGACGCCCCGGCCAGCAGCAGAAGCGGCAGGATGAACCACAGCGGAGTCGTGCCGCCGATCGCGGCGCAGCACGCCATGCAGGCGGCTTGCAGGCCCGCGTTGGCGCTCAGGACGGTGCGGAAGCCCCATCGCCGGAGGATGGCCGAGGTCAGCGGCTTGATCCCGAGATTACCCGCGAACAGGACCAGAACCAGCAGCCCGGCGTGGAACGGGTCCATCCCGAACCCGAGCTGGAACAGCAGCGGCAACAGGAACGGCAAGGCGGCGATCATGGTCCGCGTGGCCGTGCCGGCCGTCATCACCAGCCTGAAGGTCGGGACCGCCCAGGGCGCCGGGTCGAGCAGCGGGTGGGGATGGCGGCGCAGGCGGCGGGCGAAGCCGGCGCCCGCGGCAGTCGAGGCCAACAGCAGCAACCCTGCGAGCGGCATCGACGGATCGGGCTGGCCCAGCAGGTCGAGCGCACGGCTGAGGCAAAGCAAGGCGGCAGCGGCGAGCGCGAAGCCGAGGCCGTCGAACGTTCGCGGCTGGGCCGGGATGCGCGGCGTCAAACGCAAGGCCAGCAGCGTCGCGGCCGCGCCGAGCGGCAGGTTGACGAAGAAGATGAGCCGCCAGCTCAGGTGTTCGGCGATGAAGCCGCCGAGCGGGGGACCGAGCAGCGGCGCGGAGAGGCCGGGCCAGGTCAGGGTGGCGATGGCGTTCATCAGGTCGGGCTTGGCCGTGGTTCGCAGCACGACGAGGCGGCCCACGGGCACCATCATGGCGCCGCCGATGCCTTGCAGCACCCGTGCCGCGACGAACTGCGGCAGACTTTGAGCAAGGCCGCAAAGGGCGGAGCTTATGGTGAACAGCACGATGGCGGCCGTGAACACCCTGCGCGCGCCGAACCGGTCGGCGGCCCAGCCGCCGGGGAGAATGAAGATCGCGACGGTCAGCAGGTAGGCGGAGATGCCGACGTGGAGGCTGACCGGGTCCGATTGCAGCGACAGGGCCATGCGCGGCAGTGCGGTGACGATGATGGTTCCATCCAGGAACTCCATGAAGAACGCGCCCGCGACGAGCAACGCCAGCGGGTTGAGCGGCGGCAAGGTCATGGGCGGCGGGTCGAGGGCAGCGGGTTTCTCCACGTCGCGTCTTTTCAGGACGCGATCATCGGCCCGGACTGACGCGGAAGCAAAGCGGCGCGAAGATCACGGCTGGAGCGGCCAAAATCCTGCTCGAATCCTGGCCGCTCCAGCCGTCTGTGCGCCTGCGCTCAAGCGTTCGGCACGACAATGCTCAAATGCTGCGTGAAGGCGCCATACATGTCCGCCGAGACGCCTGCTGCTTGCACGCCGTTGACCGTGGCGCCGGTGACGAACAGGTTGCGGTCGGTCGCGGCCGATCCGCCGTAGGCATCGTTCAGGAACGTCACCGCGACGTCATGCGCGCCGGCTGCCAGGATGCCGGGAATGGTGACCGCCTGGGACTGCCCGGCGGCGCGTAGGGCCGTGACCACGCCGGTTTGGCCGACCGCCTTGCCGTCGACCGCGATCGAGAATTTCGCGTCGCCCTGGTAGGCGTCCTCGCACAGTTGCAGCACGGTGTTGCCGGCGGTGCTGGTGGCGGCGCGGGCATGGAAGTCGGTCGAGCCGTTCGAAAGCAGCGTGGCCGAGGCCTCTTGCGTTGCCCAGCCGTTATACGTCACGCCATCGACGTAGAGGTTGCGGTCGGTCGCGGCCGTCCCGTTCCACTTGTCGTTGAGGAAGCTCACCGTGACGGTGGAGCCCGGACCGAAATTGCCCTTGAGCGTGATGTCCTCGCGCGCCCCCGCGGCATGGGACGCGGACGCCATGCGGACGCCGCCGATCGTGTTGCCGTTGACCGCGATGGTGAACTGGGCGTCGCCCTGGTAGGCGTCCTCGGACACTTTCACGACAACCGTGTCGGAGACGCTGGCGGCGCGGGCGTGGAAGTCGGCCGAGCCGTTCGAGAACAGCGGGGCCGAGGCCTCTTTCGTCGCTACGCCGTTATAGGTCAGGCCATCGACGTAGAGGTTGCGGTCGGTCGCGGCCGTTCCGTTCCATTTGTCGTTGAGAAAGCTCACCGTGATGGTAGGGCTCGCGCCGAAATCGCCGTTGAACGTGATGGCCTCGGTTTTCCCGGCGCCGTGCGACGCGGTGGCGGTGCGGACGCCGCCGACAGCCTTGCCGTTGACCGCGATGGTGAACTGGGCGTCGCCTTGGTAGGCGTCCTCGGACACGTTCACGACGACGGTGTCAGAGCCGCCCGTGGACGGCGCGGGCGTGCTCGCGGGGCCGCCCGCCTTGGGCGTAGAAGGGGCGGGCGCGGCGGTCGTCGGGATCGGCGCGGGCGCCGTGCCGGCAAATGAGAATGTCCGCTCGCCGCCGATGTACTCGGCGATGCTGACGCCCGGGATCGCGGCGCCGTTAATGCTCGCGCCGTCGACGTACAAGTTGCGGTCGCCGTCCGGCCCGCCGCCGGCGTTGTTGAGGAAGTTGACGCCGGCGGTATGCTGGCCGGCGCCGAAGTTGCCCTTGATATGGAAGGCCTGCCGCTCGCCGTTCCAGTGGATCGCGGAGGTGGAGAGCGTGCCGCCGATCTGCTTTCCGTCGACGGTCACGACGAACTGGGCGTCGCCTTGGTAATAGTCCTCGCTGATGACGATGGTGAGGTCATCGAGCCCGGCGCCGACCGTCTGGTCGCCTTTCGGCGCGGGCGGGACCGGCGCCGCGCTGGTGGACGCCGGGACCGGGGCGTCGGCGCCGCCGAGGCCGCCGTTGCCGTTGGCGTCGGTGGCGCCGTAGAAACTGAAGCCCCGCCCGTCCGGCGAAGAGGCGCTCTGCTGCGCGATGGCCGGGTTGGCGCCGTCCTTTGAGAAGCCGCGGATGTAGTCGATCTTCATGTCCGCAGACTCGCCGCGTGGCGCGCCAGCCCAGTTGCCGCCGACGGCGAGGTTGGCGAGGAGATACATCGGGCGATGAAAGTCGGACGGCGTGGCCATCGACCCGGTGGCCTGGCCGTTGAAGTAGAAGGTGATCTTGTCCGCCTGCCAGTCCACGCCGAAGGTGTTGTATTGGGTGTAGAGGTTGGCGCCGCTGGTGTCGTGCCAGTCGCCCCGGCCGCCGCTGCCGGTCACCACCGCGCCGTTGTGGAACGAATAGGCGCCGCCGTCGCCGCCCGGGCTGACTGCGCCGAACGCCTCGAGCGCGTCGATCTCGGGCGGCCAGACATGCTCCTGCGAGAGCATCCAGAACGCGGGCCACATGCCGGAGGCAGCCGGCAACTGGGCGCGCATCTCGAAATAGCCGTATTGTTGCGAGAACGAATGATTGGTGGTGATGGCGCCCGAGGTATAGGCTTGTCCCATCGTTTTGGAGGGATCAGCCGACGGGGCGGCGCGTATGTCAAGGACGCCGCCGGACACGGAGAACGGATTGATGCCGACAGTCTGGTCTGAATACATCTGCACTTCATCATTGAGCTTTCGCTCTCCGTATGAATATGTCGTATCCCAGGTTCCAGTTCCACCCTGAATTTGATAGTTGGACGGACCATTTGAACTGAAGCTATTGAACTCGTCATCGAAAGTAAGTTTGTAACCGGTCAGGTCAAGACTGCCGCTGCTGGCCATGATCGCGTCCCTTTTGCTTGAGACGTCTATGCCCCAGGACGAACCGCTCGCGTAAGCGTGATAAATGTTAAGAGATGAAACAAGTCATAGAACTCAGGCTATGGAACGGAACTCAATGTTTGATTGCTGAACAAATGATTTATGGGCTATTGTGCAATGTCTGAAAGACTGATTAATTCCGCGGCCAAGTATTTGGGGCAATGATGGGCACGCAGCAGGCCACGTATCATCCGGCCGCTCGTGAGCGGGGGGTTGAGGCGCAGGGCGCTACGGCCAGTCTTAGCGCGGTCCTCAGCAGGCCGGTTTTGCCAGGGCAATTTGGTAAAAACCCCTAGCATACAGGAGCGCGGCGGCACGGGAGCGGGTCACTGTACTGCCTGAGTTGTCGCGTTGGCCGTTTCGACGACGACGGCCCGCAAGGCTTTCAAGGCAGAACAGACGGGAAAAAATAAGCGTCTTCCGGTCGCCTGCCGGAATTGCCAAGCCCGCCGGGCAAGCAACCCGCTCTCCAGCGTCGGCTCGCCGAGCCTCGCATACGGCATCCTCACGTCGACGGCCGACGAAACGGTCTTGGCCGCAGAGCCAGACCCGAAAACCGATGCGAAGCGATCCCACCGCCTGATGTCAGCGAAGCTGACAGGGGCCGCCCCTTCAAGCAGGCGCGCCTTGCAAACCGTAACTTAATTCGGGCGAACGTCACGCAATTGCGCGAGTTCAGCTAGCGGCTCCTTGCCCTCAACGACCGACTGTGCCGCCTTCGCCTTAAAAGCCGGGGCATGGGCCCGTCGTGCTCACTTGGACGTTCCTGCTTCTGATCCGCGGCATGCTCGCCACGATCAGGCAGGCAATCCACTCAAGGGCATGCCCGTATTCTCCCGGCCACCTCTCAGCTTAAGCAATGGCTCCCGCCATCCACGGTAAACGTCGATATCCGGCGCCCTCAATTGCCCCGGGACCATCCGCCTGTCATTCACCCTTGTGGTATTTCATATCCAAGGCGTCGATTGCGTCGACATTGCCTGCCGATCGGCCATTCGGATCGAACGCACAGGCTAGAAACGCCTCGGCGATCGACTTGGCCAATTCGGGACCGACCACCCGCGATCCCATCGTGATGATCTGGGCGTTGTTTGATAATGCCGCGCGCTCGGCCGAATACGTGTCGTGCGTCTGAGCGGCCCTGATCCCAGGCACCTTGTTTGCTGATATGGCGACCCCGATGCCCGTTCCGCAGCAAAGGATCGCCCGGTCGTAGGTTCCATTAAGGACGCCGTGAGCGACCCGGTCAGACAGGTTTGCGTAAAACGGTTCGGCGCCCTCCTTCGGCGTGCTCACCTCGGCAACGTCGAGGCCGTTCTTGCCTTGGAGGTGCTCGGCGAGAATTTTTGCCAAGGGCGCTCCGGCGCTGTCGCCGGCGATAGCGAGCTTCAATGTCATTCTCCTTTGCCTGATCGGTTAGATCACCGCCGCGCACTTGTCGATAATGGCATTGTATCCGTCAACGTCCCATGCAGCGCGCCCGATGAACAAGCCGTCGATATGAGGACAACGGATGAGGTCCTGACAATTGCCTGCATTGACGCTTCCGCCATAGAGGCACCGCACGCTTCGCCCGGTCAGCTCCGATGCAACGCGTTTGATCGTCGCTTGCCGTTCGTCCGCATACTGCGGAGCAGCGGGGGTTCCCCCTTCCCCGATTGCCCAGACAGGTTCGTAGGCAAACAGGATCTGCGCCGACTTCTCCTCGTCCGACAACGCTCCCAACGCAGCTTCAACCTGAGTGCGAAGCAGACTGTCGGCCCGTCCGGTCGCCTTATCCTCTAGCGCTTCACCGACGCAGATCAACGGGATCAATCCGTGCCGAACCGCAGCCTGGGTTTTCCGCCCCACAGTTTCGTCCGTCTCTCCGAAATGGGTACGCCGCTCGGAATGCCCTAGTTCCACCAGATCGAGTCCGCAATCGGTCAGCATTGTCGGGGAAATTTCTCCTGTCCAAGCTCCCTGGTCGGACCAGTGCATCGTTTGTGCGCCAACCTTGACGTCGGTATGTTTCAGCGACGCTTTCACCTCGCGCAAAACGGTAAATGGAGGGATTATGAAACGCTGGATGCCGGCCCGGCAGGCCCGGAGGCCATCAATGAACTCTCTCGCCTCAGCGAGACCTTTGTGCATCTTCCAGCTGGTCCCGATCCACGCCGCGGATTTCTCATCCATTCGTCTCGCCTTGCAATCTTGCTGTGCAGCGTTGGCGTTCTAACCAGCCAGATGCCGTGAATGTCCAGACTGGTCGAAGACTGGCCGTAGTGACAACGCCTTGATCAAAGTGACATCCAGAATTGGATTTTACCCGTAAATTGTCTGCATAGCTGAAGACGTTAACGACCAAATTTTGAGAGGCGCCACGACAGCCTTCAAATCACGGTTTGCATGGATAGCGCTGCTCCAGGATCGTGACCGGACTTCCGAACGCTACAAGCGGCAAAACCACTCTTGACCTAATCCTATTGCGCCATCAGGCCCAGAATGTCGCCGCCGGCTACGCATTCAAAACGTTTATCCAACTGTGCCTTGTTGAAAAGCGGGTCCGCAACCTGGAAGGCAATCGCAAAGTCTCAGGATAGGTCACAAACAAAATTTCCAGGTATCCAACTCATGTTGCAGTGAGCCTTACCACGCCGAATCACACCGCCGGTCTTTCCGTTAAGGACCGATCAAAACCGTCGCTCGTAAACCTGAACGACGTCGCCGGGGGCGATAAACGAACTTGGCATCACCTTGCCTTCGACAGCCTTTCCGCTCGTTGTCCGGACCACCCCGGCATAATCTTTCACGCCCCGGTAGGTAAAGCCGCCGGCGATTGCCACGGCGGTGAGCATGGTCATGCCAGGTTGATACGGGTACTCCCCTGGCTTGGCCACTTCACCGAGCACGAAGACCGGTCGATATGCGAGCACCTCAACGCTCACGCTCGGGTTGCGCAGCAAGTTCTTCTCGCGCAAGCCGCTTTCAATGCGCTTGTCCAACTGTTCGGGCGTAAGACCTGCAGCCTCCACGCTGCCGAGAAGGGGAACCGCAATTTGACCGCGGTCATCGACCCGGAATTCGCCTGTCAACTGGTCCTCGCCGAACACGATGATCCTCACTTGGTCGCCGCCGCCCAACGTGTAGCTGCGAGCGCCGTAATTTGGCAGGGGCGCCAAGCCAGACCCAGGAGCGCAACTCGAAAGCAGGGCCAGCGCAACCACTGCACGAGGGAAAATCTGCATCACACGTCGAATTCGCATCATCATTCCATCAGTTTATACAAATCAGGCAAGAGTACGAGCTTCGTGCGCCGACGGCGCGGAACACCTATGGCCCGAAGCGTTAGACCTGCGGCGTCCGCCGCGCAACATAGTTTCGAGACCGCCGCGATCCAGAATGGTAATTCGTCCCCGGCTGGTCCGGATCAAACCCTCGTCTTGCAGCGTCGCTGTCGCAACGGTGATGCCGGATCGTCGAACGCCCAGCATCAAGGCGAGCGCCTCATGGGTCACCCGTAGTTCGTTGCAGCCAGCTCTGTCGTGGGCCATCAGGAGCCAACGGACATACCGGTCAAGAAGCGCATCAAGAGCGTTCGATGCGGCAGTTTGCATGACCTGCCGGGCCATGGACTGCACGTGACGCATGCAGTTGCGGCGAAGCAACAAGCTTTGATTCATCAAATCCTGAAGAGAGGCAACCGTTATGCGCAAGGCTGGCCCAGCGATCTGCATGATTGCCGAAGCGCAGGAAGCAGAGCTTTCGTCAAGCAGCGCAAACTCTCCAACCAGCCCTTCCCGCCCGATCATTGCAACCTGCACCCCGGAACCGCCGCCATCAAGTTCGGCAATGAGAGACACCAAACCCTCCTCTATAAAAAACACATGCTCGGTAATCTGTCCACGCTCGATCAAGATCTGGCCAGCAACAAGCCAAACGCGCGTCAAGTGCGGACGCATGATGTCCCAGTCTCTTTGCGTAAGCGTTGCGAGAAGCTGATTGGATAAGCCTCCCGGGACGCCGGATAACAGCCGCATTCGATCCCCTATCTTACCAATTTGACAGTCCGTCAGACCGATGAAGTGCCACCTTCCGAAATCAAGCTTACCTCTGACCCTGTGCACGGCTTCGCGGCTATTAGATAACGAAATTGTTTACCAGACGTTATAATCGTTCACGACATAAAAGCATAGCCGCGGATTTGGGCCGCTGTTCGCGAGATTATTCGCTCACCCAGACAACAAGATCATTCTCGGTCTCGTCGCTCGTCGTCGGCGCCAATCTGGCGGGATGAGCGTCAGGCGAGCAGGCCCCGGTAGACGTCGGCGGTCCGCGCGCCGGCAAGCGAGACGGGAAAGGCTCGGCTGGCATACGCCTGGCAAGCGCCGGCATCCGGAAGACGAAGCCGGCCGCGCAGGGCTGCGATCAGCCGGTCGGCCATGTCCGCCGGCTCGCTGGAGGCGAACGCCAGCGCCTCGGACAGCGGGGACGCCACGTCCGGCAGGCCGCCGACCGGCGTCACCATCGAGGGCTTGCCGGCGGCCAGCGCCTCGGCGGCAACGAGGCCGAAGCCCTCGAGCGCCAGAGTCGGCACGACATTGAGGTCGGCGGCGCGAAAGAGCAACGGCAGGCCGTCTTCGGGCACGCGGCCCAGGAAACGCACCTGGCTGGCCAGTCCGAGATCCGTCGCGCGCTGTTCGTGCGCGCTCCGCAACGGACCGATCCCGCCGATGCAGAGCAGCACGCCAGGAATAGCGGAGGCGACCGGGACCACTGCCTTCAGCAGGCGTTCCAACCCCATTCGCTGCTTCAGGCGCCGGATCGTGACAAGGTTCGCCCGGTCATTGGGCAGTCCGAGGCGGTCCCTAGCCTCGGCCCGGCTCTCGCCGCACGCGAACCAATCGAGGTCCACATAGCCGGGGACGACCCTGATGCGGTCCCCGGAAACGCCGAACTCCTGCCGGGCCAAGGCGGCGACGGCTTGCGACAGGACGATCACCCGGCCCGCCAAGCGGAGCACCAGCATCTCGATAGCTCGCTTGGCCGCGGCGTCTGCGGCCGGGCCTCCCTCGGTGCGGGACTCAGTCGACCAGGGGCCGTGGAAGCGCATCGCGAGCGGCTGGCGGCGCAGCTTGTCGATGACGAACACGCCATACATCGCCAAATGGAGCGCCGCGAGGTCGACCGGCTGCTCCCGCAGCACGGCCGCGACCGTATGCCGGACGGCGCGGGGCCGGCGGCCGAAGCCGCCCCGCTCCGGTCCGAACAGCCGCACCAGACCCCCCGACTCGGCGTCCGCGCCTGGCGGGCCCTCGACCACGCCGATGACACGCATGCCCGCGGCCGGAAGATACCGCACGAGGTCGTTGTTGACCTGGTCCAGGCCGCCTGATCCGCTTCCGCCCCAGAACATGCCGATCTGGAGACAGAGAGGGCTGTTTGCGTCTGAAGCGGCGGACGGCACTGCTCTTTCCCTTCATTTGAGGTCATGTCCGGCTACCCAGCGGGACCAGGCGACAGCCCGCCTGCCTCATTGAGACGCGGTTTCGCCTCGGGCAAGTGCAGCCGTCGCCGCGTAATGCCGCAACGGCCTGCCGCCGCAGCGCCGCCCGATCCGGGAGCGCGCCTCGCCATGGTCCAGGCCCATTTCGCCGTCCGCCTGCTCGAACAGGCTTTCGATGCGCCCGCGCATGCCCGCAATGCGCGTCAGCCCGGCCACATTAATGTCCTACCCCGGACGTTCGCTTTTGAATTTCTGGGATAAGCAGGCCATGAAAACAAAAGGCTGATGTCCCGAGGCACGCGCTTGCAACACGACGAACTTCTGAACCAGGACACTTGACTGAAATCACCCCGGCTGAAAAAGCGAAGCGCGCTGTTGCCAGTCCAGATCGGCGAGAAATTTTTTCGCCCTTACGCAGTCAGGACAACACGGGTCGAGCCCATCAGGCGCCCGGCCACGTAAGCCCCGCGCCGTCCCTGGCCGCATCCGCGCCCCAGCCCGCCCGCGACAGGACCTCCTGCGCCCTGTCCCACGTCCCGCCGCCGGCTGCTTTGGCCGCCTGCCAGCCGTTCTTGCCATCAACATTCGCAAGCAGGCGACGCAAGAAGGTCCCCGCACGCCTGCGCGGCCCAGTGCGCCCGAACCGCGGCGCGATCCTCTCCGCCGCGCCGTCCGAACCCGCAGGCCCGGCCGCGCGCGTCAACCGCCGTCACCATGCCTCGCCGCCTCCAGGCAGGCGCCACGCACAAACCCGGTCGCAGCGCGGCGCGGCTGGCCGCCTGCATCGAGCCTCATTCGGGCCCACGCGCCAGCCAGGCGCGCCAGCCGCCAAGACGGGTGATCTCGACAGCCCCCGCGCAGCCGGCCGGCTCGGCAAGGAACCCGAGGCAAGGGCCGCTCTCCAGTTCGACCGTGCCGAAGCCGAGCGGGGACGGCACGTGCGCGAGCAACGGCCCGACCGCGGCGCGCGGCAGCGCCCAGACCTCGCCTTCAACGCGCCCGCCCTCCGCGGCGCGATACATGCCGGGCCGCGGGCCGAGCGCGTGCAGCCTGTAACCGGGAACCGTGCGCGCCGCGGCTACGAACCGCCCGCCCGAGGCGCTAAGTTGCCCGTTCAGCGCCAGGCCGCTCATGTGCGCGCCGATGCAGAACAGCAGGATCTCGTCGGCTTGAAGGCCGTCAGGCGCCGCCGCGGGAGGGAGCGGCTGGCCGGACGCGCCCCACGTGCTTGAAAGCGCGCGGTGCAGCATGTCCGCGAGCGGCGCGAGCCGTCCCTCCGACCAAGCCGGGCCAAGCAGCGTCACGCCGAACGGCAACCCGTCCTCCCCCAGCCCGGCCGGCGTCGCGATGGCCGCAAGGTCGCACAGGTTGGCGAAATTGGTCCAGGTCCCAAGCCGCGCGTTGGCCCCGATCGGGTCGGCCTCGACGTCGGCGAGGGTTGGGCATGGCAGCGTCGTCGGCAGCAGCAGCGCGTCATACGTGGCGAAAAGCCGCTCGGCCAGGCGGCGGGCGCGGGCGACGGCGTGGAAGGCATCGAACGCATCGACGGTCCGGCGCGCAAGCCCGCCCTCCAGGATCGTGCGGGTGACGGGATGCAGGATATCGGGTCGGCGCTCCACCACGTCGCGCAACGCCGCCGTCCGCTCGGCGACCCAGGGGCCGTCATAGAGCAGCCGGGCGACGGACAGGAACTCGCCGATATCGACCGGCGCCGCCCCGAGCAGCGAGGCCGCGCGGGCGTAGGGGGCGGCGATCATGCCCTCGGCGGCGATGCCCGCGACCTTGCTTGCCGCGGGCGCCTCCCCACGCCGGAGGTGCGGGAACGGGGCGCGGCGGGCATAGGGGTCCGCCTCGTCGAACCCGGCGATGACGCGCAGCGCCGCCAGCGCGTCGTCGACGCTGCGGGCAAACACCGAAATAGCGTCCACCGACCGGCAAGCCGGCACCAGCCCCCTCGTCGAGACGCTGCCAAGCGTCGGCTTCAGCCCCACCACGTTGCAGAACGCCGCCGGCGCCCGGCCTGACCCGGCGGTGTCGGTCCCCAGCGCGAACCGCGCCACGCCCGCCGCCACCGCGACCGCCGAGCCGGACGACGAGCCGCCCGGGATGCGCGCGCGGTCGAACGGGTTGCGCGGCGTGCCGTAGGGGCTGCGCGTGCCGACGAGGCCGGTGGCGAACTGGTCCATGTTGGTCTTGCCGACCAGCATGGCCCCGGCGTCGAGCAGCCGCTGCACGGCGGGGGCGGTCGCCTCCGGCATATAGGCATATCCGGGGCAGCCCGCCGTCGTCGGCAGGCCCGCGACATCGAGATTGTCCTTGACGGCGAAGGGCTGGCCCCAGAGCGGGCGCTCTCGCGGCCCCTCGGCCTCCAGCGTTTCGGCGCGGGCGATGATTCGCTCGTCCGGCAGACGGGTGATCCAGAGCGCCGGGTCGCCATAGGCCCGGTCAGCCGCGAGCGCCAGATGTGCGCTCTCAAGCGGGGCGCCAATCATTGCGACAGCGCCGCCAGCACGTCGCCGGCGCTCGCGGTCCAGCCGATGATGCCGCCCTGGGCGCGCACCATCTCCAGCACGGCTTGCTTGAACGCCGGGACGTAGCTGGCCGTCGCATCCTCGACCAGCAGGCATTCATAGCCGCGGTCGTTCGCCTCGCGCATCGTGGATTGCACGCAGACCTCCGTGGTCACGCCCGCGATCAGCAGGTGGGTGATGCCGCGGATGTGCAGCAACGCTCCAAGATTGGATGCGTGGAACGCGCCCTTGCCGGGCTTGTCGACGACGAGTTCGAGCGGCGCCGGGCGAAGCTCGGGGATGATGTCCGCGCCCGGCTCGCCCGCGACCAGCAGGCGGCCCAACGGCCCCTCGTCGCCGATGCGCAGGCCAGGCGGGCCGCGCCGCCGCTTGTTGGGCGGGCAGTCGGACAGGTCCGGCTTGTGGCACTCCCGCGTGTGCACGACCGAGACCTTTGCCGCCCGCGCCCCGTCCAGAAGCGCCCGGGCGGGTTCTATCGCTGGCCGGAGCAGCGACACGTCGTTGCCGAGCGCCGCGCCGAAGCCGCCCGT
The DNA here is from genome assembly GCA_965217935.1 of Acetobacteraceae bacterium. Taxonomy (GTDB): domain Bacteria; phylum Pseudomonadota; class Alphaproteobacteria; order Acetobacterales; family Acetobacteraceae; genus JBBROS01. Next base: position 4,642,281 of record OZ244581.1, read on the forward strand.
CTCCAGGAAATCGCGCTGCATGTCGATCAGCAGCAGCGCGGTCGCGTCGAGCGGGAAGGCGAAGGGGGACGGGCGCGCGCCCTTGACCTCGGGCATCAGCCGGGTCCGATCATCCGTGCGCCGATCTCCCGCGCGGTGGCGCCGGGGTCGGCGGCGCCCTGCGCGATCCGGCCGTCGCGCATGACGGCGATGCGGTCGGCAAGGTCGGGCAGTCCGTCGAGACCTTCGGACGCCATCAGCGCCGTGGCCCCGGCTTTGCGGGCGGCGATCCGGGCGCGCGCCTCGGCGGCATGGCCGAACGGCCGTGACGCCAGTTCCGCAGCCACGATCAGCAGCTTACGCGATCCCTGCCAACGCCTTCCCGCCAAACCGTCGACAGGAGGGGCGAGTTGACGTGCCGGATCAAGGCGGCGCCGGGCGTTGCCGGCACCATCGGCCGCGATCTCGGCGACGGACCTCATCTCCACGACGTCAAGCGCTCGACAGCCTGCGCCATGTCGGCCTCAGGCCCGCAATAGCTGAAGCGAACGTAATGAGAGCCGCGCGTCCGGTCGAAGTCGATGCCCGGCGCGGCGGCGACGCCGGTCTCGCGCAACATCCGGGCGCAGAATTCCTCGCTGTCGTTGGTGCGATGGCTGACATCGGCCCAAAGATAGAACGCGCCTTCCGCCGACGACAGCGCCGGGAACCCGGCGCCGGGCAACCCGTTCATCAGCAGTTCGCGCGAACGCGCGTACCGGGCGACGTTGGCTTGCAGTTCCTCATCGCAGTCGAGGGCGGCTTCCGCCGCGATCTGCGAGATGTGCGGCGCCGAGATGAACAGGTTCTGCGCCAAGCCCTCGACAGGGCGCCGAAGATCATCGGGGAGCGCCATCCAGCCGACCCGCCAGCCGGTCATTCCGAAATACTTGCTGAAGCTGCCGATGACGATGGCGCTCGGGCTGAACTGCGCAGCCGTCGCCATCGTCGGGGCGCGATGAACAGACGCCGTCGAGACGCCGTCGACCGCGCCGCCGGACCCGGCGGCGGCCGGGATCGGGCGGGCGTAGCGCAGGCCGTGATAGATTTCGTCGGACACGAGGCGGACGCCCCGGGCGTCGCACCAGCGTGCCAGGGCGTGCAGTTCGTCCGCGTCGAGCACCGTGCCGGCCGGGTTGCAGGGGCTGGCGACGATGAGGCCGTCCGGCGGCGGGTCGATCTGGTCCAGGAGCGCGGGGGTCGGTTGATAGCGGTTTTCAGGCCCGGTCTCGACGATGACTGGCTCCAGGCCCAGCGCCATCAGGATGTTGACATAGGGGGGGTAGAACGGGGAGGCCAAGGCGACCCGGTCGCCCGGGTTGAACGCCGCGAGGAACGCCAGCGGAAAGGCGCCGCTGGCGCCGAGCGTTACGGCGATGCGGTGTTCCGGCACGACGACGCCATACCAGTCAGCGTAATGCTGCCTGAGCCGGGCTCTGAGCGAGGGACGGCCAAGGGCCTCGGTGTAGCCCATCGGATCGGCTCCGCCGAGCGCTTTCGCTGCGGCGAGGCGTGCGCCGTGCGGAGCGCCGGTTCCCGGCTGCCCCACCTCCATGCGCAGCACCCGCGGCACCCCGGGCGGCAGGCTTGCGGCCCGGGCGTTGGCGGCCGAGATCACGTCCATCACCATGAACGGCGGCGCGAAGGCGCCTCGGCCGACCTTGATCATGGCTAGTTGCTCGCCGCCGCCAAGCCGTGCCCGCGCGGGTCGGCGGCCCAGCCGCAGGCGCTCTCGTTGCCGGGCAGATAGCGCGAGCAGGCGATGACGTCCGCCCGCCCCGGCTCGGGCACAGGCGCGGCCATCGCGGCGTTCGTGCGAAGGGCGTTCGCCATGCCTGCCGCGACGGCCAGAGCGGCGCCCTCCTGCCCGGACCCGGCGACCGCGGCGCGGAACGCCTCGAGCGGCTCGTTCCAGGCGATCGCGGCGGCGAGCAGCGGCGGCGCGTAGGCGGCGGGCGACGCGCCCAGGACGATGCCGGTCCCGGGCGCGACCCGTCCGGTGCCGAACAGGTTGCCCATCGTGAGGTCGCACGCGACGCTGTTGCCGTCCCGGTCGAGCACCACGAAGCCGGTGCTGGCCGGCAACGGGGGCAAACTGCCGCCGGCCGGGGCCGATGCGAGCACTGCGCCCGGATCCGCCCCGCCCTGGCGCCAACGCACGGCGGCGCCGACCGCCCTCGCCTGAGCGGCGGCCTCGTTGCGCGGATTGCCGTAAAGGGCCTTGAAGGCGGCAGCGGCCGCAAGCCCGCCATCCGCCGGCGGCGGCAAAAAAGCCATGACGTCGTTGCCGGCCGCAACGCTGAGCGGCGCTGCGGCGCTCGGCACGCTCGCGCGCATCGCGTCGAGCGTGAGCGGGCCTCCGGCCAAGCGGGACGCCGCCGCGAGACGGCGAGCCAGCGCTCCTTGATACAGGTCGCCCACGCCTGCGGTGCGCAGTTGCGACAGCGTGGCGCCGAGATCGGGCTGCATGAGCCGGTCGCCTTCGGCCAGGGGCTTGCCGTTGGGGGCGAAGATGGCGCGCGCGTTCGGGTCGGCGGCGAGCGGGCCGGCGACAACGCCGAGGTCGGCGGCCAGGGCGCGGGAGACGGGGACACCGAACTTCGCCAGTTGTTCCGGGCCGGCGAGCAGGCTCTCGAACGGCAACCGGCCATAGCGGGCGTAGAGCAGGTAGAGGCCGCGGGCCAGCATCGGCGCCGCGGCGGGGCGGTCCGCGCCGGGCGGCGCCTGCGCGGGCGCCGTCGGCATGAACATGATCGCCTCCGGCCGCCCGCCCGCCGGGCCAATCTTGGCGGGGCTGTAGGCGAGGCAGGCCCCGCCCGATCCAAGCCCCGCGCGAGACGGATAGGTCACCGCCAGCGTGAAGCCGAGCGCCACCGCGGCATCGGCCGCCGAGCCGCCGCGAGCCAGGATCTCGCGAGCCTGGAGCGCGGCGCGCGGTTCGTCCGCGACGGCGGCGCCGATGAACCCGGCCAGGCGCTCAGGACCCGCAGCCGGGGCGCTGCCGCCGATGAACTGGTCCTTGAGCGACGTGAGCGAGGAGCACGCGCTGATTGAGAACAGCGCCGCGGCCGCGATAGCCGTCCTGGCGAACCTCCTACTCTGCAACCCGCCATCCTCCCGCGCGCGACCTGAGCATCATTTCGCGGGACGGCTCGCCGTCACGACGCGAAAGATGATGAGTGTTCAAAGACTCCCAAGCAGACCTTCACGGCATAAGCCGCGCACGTCTGCTTAGGGCGTGCCATAGCGGCGTTCGCCCGCAGCGGCAACCGGTGGTAGGATCATGCATTCCGAGCCGAGGATTGATCATGCGCCCGTTCGCTGCCCTGCTTTCGCTCTGTCTGCTCGCGACCCCGGCGCTCGCCGACCCGCTCACCCCGGCCCAGCGCGACGCCGTGGTGCAGACGCTTCGCGAGGCGCTGGTGCACGACCCGTCGATCCTGAGGGACGCGCTGGCGGCGCTGCAGGCCGATGAGCAGAAGCGGCAGGACCAGGCGGCGAAGGACAAGCTGGCGCAACTCGGGCCGCAACTGGCGCTGCCGGCAGACCCGGTCGAGGGCAATCCGGCCGGCGACGTCACCATCGTCGAGTTCTACGACACGCGCTGCCCGTATTGCCGGCACGTGGAACCGGTGATCGCCGAGCTGTTGCAATCCGATCCGCAGATCAGGTTCGTGAAGAAGGACCTGCCGATCCTCGGTCCGGCGAGCCAGCTTGAGAGCCGCGCCTTGCTGGCCGCGCAGCAGCAGGGAGGCTATTTCAAGCTGCAGCGCCTGGTCATGCAGGCGGGCGGCACGCCCACCACAAACTCATTGCGCGACTTGGCGGACCAGGCAGGGCTTGATGGCGCGCGGATGCTGCGCGACATGAATGACCCGGCGATCACGGCGCGGCTGAAGGCAAACCTGGCGCTCGCAAAACAGATCGGCATCGAGGGCACCCCCGCCTTCGTCGTCGGCGAGCAGCTCATCCCCGGCGCCGCCGACATCGCCGACCTGCGGCGGGCCGTGGCAACGGCGCGTTCGAACTGACGCCCAACACCCTATCCGGAGCTGAACCATGCCTGACACGACCGAGTATACCCCGCCTGAGATCTGGACCTGGAACCAGGGCAACGGCGGCAAGTTCGCGAACATCAACCGCCCGGTGGCTGGCGCGACGCACGAAAAGGACCTGCCGGTCGGGCGCCACCCGCTGCAGCTCTACTCGCTGGCCACCCCGAACGGCGTGAAAGTGACGGTGATGCTGGAGGAGCTGCTGGAGCAGGGCCATGCGGGCGCGGAGTATGACGCCTGGCTGATCCGCATCGGCGAGGGCGACCAGTTCGGCACCGGCTTCGTGGCGGTCAACCCGAACTCCAAAATCCCGGCGCTGATGGACCGCAGTGGGCCGGCGCCGATCAGGGTGTTCGAATCAGGCTCGATCCTGGTCTACCTGGCCGAGAAATTCGGGGCCTTCCTGCCGAAAGAAGCGGCGCCGCGGGCCGAGTGCCTGTCGTGGCTGTTCTGGCAGATGGGGGCCGGGCCTTATTTGGGCGGCGGCTTCGGCCATTTCTACGCCTATGCGCCCACCAAGATCGAGTACGCGATCGACCGGTTCTCGATGGAGGTGAAGCGCCAGCTCGACGTGCTGGACCGGCGCCTGGCGGAGAGTCAATTCTTGGCGGGGCCGGACTACACCATCGCCGACATGGCGGTCTGGCCCTGGTACGGCGCACTGGCGGCCGGCCAGCTCTACGGCGAGTCGGCCAAGTTCCTGCAAGTTCAGGAGTATAAGAACCTGCAGCGTTGGGTCGAACGGGTCGGATCGCGCCCGGCCGTGCAGCGCGGGCGCATGGTGAACCGGGTCTCCGGGGAGCCGTCGTCGCAGTTGCACGAACGCCATGACGCCGGAGATTTCGCGACCAAGACGCAGGACAAGGCCGGCGGCGGCTGAACCGTTGCGCCGCGCCCTGCGGATCCTTTTCTTCGGCGTCCTCGCCCTCGTCATTTTGGCGGGCGCGGCGGTTGGCGGGGCGGTCTGGTGGAGCCTTCCCGCAACCCGCATCGAGGCGGCGGTCCCTGCCCTCTCCGCCCCGGTGCATATCGCCCTCGACGGCGACGGCATCCCGAGGATCAAGGCCGCCAACGACACCGACGCCGTGGCGGCGCTCGGCTTCGTCCATGCGCGCGACCGCATGTTCCAGATGGAGCTGATGCGGCGCAACGCGTCCGGGCGGCTGTCGGAACTCGTGGGCGGCTCCGCCTTGCGGCAGGACCGCTACATGCGCACCATCGGGCTACGCCGCCGAGCCGAGACCGAGCTTGCCGCGCTCGACCCGGCAACCCGCGCCAGGCTGGACGCCTACGCGGCCGGGGTGAACGCGTGGATCGCGCGCCGCGGGCGGTTCTCGGCGCCCGAGTTCATCCCGCTCGGCGCGCCGGAGCCTTGGACCCCCGTGGACAGCCTGCTCTGGGGCAAGACAATGGCCTTGTATCTGTCCGGCAACTACCGCGACGAGCTTGCCCGCCTTGGCGCCTTGCAGAGCATGTCGCCCGAGCGGGTCCGCGCGCTTTGGCCCAGGCAGGGCCGGACGCTGCCCTCGGACGCCCGCCTCGGCCCAGCCGCCACGCGCCTGGCGGCAATCATCCCCGCCTTCCCTGCCCCGTTCACCCAGCCTAGGACAGCGAGCGACGAATGGGCCGTGGATGGCGCGAACAGCGTGACCGGCTCGCCGCTCCTGGCCGGGGACCCGCATCTCGGCTACAGCATGCCCGGCATCTGGTACCTCGCGCGGATCGATACGCCGACATCCACGCTGGCGGGCGCGACGGCGCCGGGCCTCCCGTTCCTGGTGCTCGGGCGCAACCGCAAGATCGCCTGGACCTTCACCACGGCCGGCGCGGACACGCAGGACGTGTTCATAGAGACGGGGCTTCCCGACGGGCGGTATCAGACGCCGGACGGGCCGCGCGCGTTCGAGAGCCATGAGGAGCGGATCAAGGTCCGCGGCCAGGCGGACGAGGTGATCCAAGTGCGGGAGACCCGTCACGGCCCGGTGCTGAGCGACCTGGACGGCCCGGGCGGACCGATCCTGGCGATGTCGATGGCCGGCCTTGCGGCGGGGGACACGGCGGCGGATGGGCTGCTCGCGCTCAACCGGGCGGCGAGCGTTGCCGAAGCCGGCGTGGCGGCTGGCCGGATTAGCGCGCCGGTGCAGAACATGTTGGTTGCCGACAGCGCCGGCATCGGCCTGTTCACCACTGGGCGGGTCCCGCTGCGCCGGGCGGGCGACGGCGCGCTCCCGGAGCCTGGTGCGAGCGGCGCATTCGATTGGGCAGGGTTCGCTTCGGGCGACGCGCTCCCGCACGAGACCAACCCCGCCTCGGGCCGGCTGGTCAACGGCAACGAGCGGGTGGCCGGACCGGATTTTCCGGTGTTCATGGGAGCGGATTGGTTCGGCGACTGGCGTGCCCGGCGCATCCGGGAGTTGCTCGACACCCGCTCCACCCACAGCGTCAACAGTTTCTCCATGATCCAGGGCGACGTCACGAGCGCATTCGCGCAGTCGGTGCTGCCTTGGTTGTTGCAAACCAAGCCGGCCGACGCCAAGTCTCGCGTCGCTTTGACGTCTCTTCGACGCTGGGACGGGACGATGCGGCTGGAATGGCCGCAGCCACTGCTGTTCAACGATTGGATGCGCCGGTTCGTGACCGCCTTGAAGCAACGCGACGATATCCCGCCGGGGCTCGGGGGCATGGCGCCGGATCAGATCGGCCGCGCGCTCGGCCCGGATGGCGGCCAGTGGTGCGCCGGGGATTGCGATGCGCTGCTGGCCAAGACGCTGTCCGCCGCGGCCGGGGCGTATGACCGCGGCCGCCAGTGGGGCGCCGTGCATCAGGCCGAGTTCCCGCATCCGCTGCTCTCTCAGTTGCCGCTCGTGGGCCGGTTCTTCGTCTGGAGCATCGAACAGCCGGGAGACGGGACCACCTTGTTCCGCGGCGACATGCGGGGGAGGTCCTGGGCCGCGGTGCATGGCCCGTCCTACCGCGGCGTTTACGATCTGGCCGATCTGGACCGGAGCGCCTTCGCCATCGCGCCCGGACAATCCGGCAACCCGTTCAGCGGCTTGGCCGGCAACTGGCTGCACCGGTGGCGCGACGACAAGACCATTCGGCTTGCCGCAACCGTAGAGCCGGCAGCGATGGTCGAGCTGCATCCATGAGCGACGTCAGGCTTGAACAAAATATGACCAAGGGAGTCGTGTGGCGCAGGGTATGGGCATGGATCATCGACGCGCTCCTGATCGCCGTGATCGCGACGGCGCTTTACGTCGGCATGGTCCTACTGGGGATCATAACCTTTGGCCTCGGGTTCGGGCTGATGTCGCTGCTCCCGGCCGTGCCGCTCGCTTATCATATCCTGTTCGTCGCCAGCGCCCGGGCCGCCACGCCGGGGCAATCGCTGCTAGGGCTGGCGGTCGTGAGGGACGCAGACGCCGCGCGCCCTGGCCTGTTCGAGGCGACGCTGTTCACGCTCGGCCTATGGGCGACGTTCGCCGTGTTCATGCCCCTGCTTTTGATTGCTTTGTTCACGGAGCGTCACCGTGCCTTGCACGACATCGTCGCCGGGCTGGTGGTCGTCCGCGAGGAGACGTTGACCCGCGGGCCGGCATTGGCGAACATGCGGTTAGAGATGCCGCCCACATGAGCTACAAGCCGCCGCGCCGTCCGCAGTTTTTCTACACGACTGCGCCCCTGCCCTGCCCGTATGTGCCGGGCCGGACGGAGCGCAAGGTCGTGACCGAGATCACCGGCCCCGAGTCGGACCAACTGCATGACCGCCTCTCCCGCGCCGGCTTCCGCCGAAGCCACAATATCGCGTATGCTCCTGTCTGCCCGTCGTGCCAGGCGTGCGTGCCGATCCGCATACCGGTCGCCGGGTTCGAGCCTGACCGGGGCCTGCGTCGCATCATCCGGGCCAATGCCGGCGTCGAAGGCTACGAGGTCCCTGCCCGCGCGACGGCCGAGCAGTTCCAGCTTTTCCAGCGCTACCAGCAAGCCCGGCACGGCGACGGCGACATGGCGACGATGAGCTTCTACGATTTTCGCGCCATGGTCGAGGACACGCCGATCGAGACCATCATCACCGAGTTCCGCGCCGATGGCAGGCTGATCGGCGGTTGCCTGACCGACCGCTTGGGCGACGGCTTCTCCGCCGTATACAGTTTCTACGCACCGGACCTGGTGCGCCAATCGCTGGGAACGTTCGCGATTCTGTGGATGATCGAGCGCGCCAAAGCGGACGGGCTGCCCTACGTCTACCTGGGATACTGGGTGCCGGAGAGCCGCAAGATGGCCTACAAAGCACGCTTCCGGCCCTGCGAAGTGCTGACCGGCGGGACCTGGCGAATGCTGACCGACGTTGAAGCCGATGGCGGAGGCGGCATTGGCGCCGAGTTGATGCACGAGACGATGCCTTGAGGTTGGATCGCAATCGCCCCGGCACGGACAGGGGGATAAGGATTTAGCCCGACAGCATCTCCTCCTGAATAGCCCGGTCGAGTTCGTGCGTGCGAAACGGTTTCTGCAGGAAGCGGCGCTGCAGCGGCTGCGGCAGGAAGTATCCCGACACGAGGATGATCTTCAAATCGCCGCGCTTGCGTCTCGCGAGGTCTGCCAGCTCCAAGCCGGACATGCCCGGCATACGGATGTCCGTCACCATCAAGTCGACGTTCGGCCACGCCTCGATGATCGCCAGGGCTTCTTGACCGCTCGGCGCCTGGACGACCTCGTAACCGAGTTCTTCAAGCATGTCGGCGGAGGTCCCACGCACGTCGTCGTCATCGTCAACCAGAAGAATTATATACGACCGATCGGCCAGACGGCCCTCCACTGCTCGCCATGTCAGACACCTTAGCCATAGGCGAGCGTGGGAAGGAGGCTATGAATCGTTATTCCCCGTAACAACTCCGTGGGTCGGCGGTCATATAGGGCGATGCAACCCTGACCGGTCCGTCGCGTCTGCGATGGGAGACCACTGTTGGAGACGACTTGATGGCCGTTGCACGACCGCCGGCGCATAATGCCTCGTTGCCGCCCTTTGGCTTCGATGCCAGGAGCCGCGGCCTGGCGCAGAACTGGTGGGCACTCGCGATCCGGGGCGTGCTGGCCATCCTGTTCGGCTTGGCGGCGTTCGCGTTGCCGCTGACCACCCTGCAAGCATTGGTCTTGCTGTTCGCGGTCTACATTGCCGCGGACGGCGCGTTCGCGATCGTGGCCGGGATCAGGGCCGCCTCGAACGATGAGCGCTGGGGAGCCCTGATCATCGAAGGCGTGGTCAACCTCGTTGCCGGCGCGGTCGTGTTCCTGTTGCCGGGCCTGACGGTCGTGATCTTCATTACGCTATTGAGCGTCTGGGGCGTCATATCCGGCGCGCTTGCGATCTTCGCCGCCCTCCGGCTGCACCGTCCTTATGGCAAGACGTGGCTGTGGCTTGCCGGCGTGGTGTCGGTCATCTGGGGCGGCGCCCTGTTCGTGGCGCCCGCTGTCGGAGCGATCGTGCTGACGTGGTGGCTGGGCGGCTACGCACTGCTCTTCGGCGGTGCCCTGCTCGTCTTGGCGCTGAGATTGCGGGGCCAGCGCGTGGCGTAAACGGTTGTTCCTTATGGCTCGTTCGGAAATAACCGCTACGAATCGATCGGGCGAACGAGCCTTAAGGCCTTATTATGCCGGGCAGCTTTGCCGGTATGATGCCGCACTTATTGCCGATACTGCCCTTAGCGCACCGGCGGGCTACGAGCCTTGCCGGGCAGCGGCCCACGCCTGGCCGTTGCGGGAGGCCGGCGCGCGGCCGAGCGCCGCGCAGATCCCGGCGCCCGCCTCGCACAACCGGCCAAGGTCGACGCCGGTCTGGACCCCCATGCCGTCCAGCATGTAGACGACATCCTCGGTCGCGACGTTGCCGGTGGCGCCCCGTGCGTAGGGGCAGCCGCCCAGCCCGGCCACGGAGCTGTCCACGACCGAGACGCCCAGCTCAAGGCAGGCAAAGATGTTGGCAAGCGCCTGGCCGCGTGTATCGTGGAAATGCGCCGCCAGCTTATTGACGGGAACCGTCCCGGCCACGCGCTCGATCATACGCCGGGCCTGGAGCGGGGTGCCGGCGCCGATCGTATCCCCGAGCGAGATTTCATGGCAGCCCATCGATGCGAGCCGCCCGGCGACGTCCGCCACCGCCGCGGGCGCGACCGGGCCTTCATAGGGGCAGCCCAAGACGCAGGAAACATAGCCGCGCACCTGCAGCCCGGCGGCGAGCGCGCGCTCCAGCACCGGGGCGAACCGGGCGAAGCTGTCCTCGATAGAGCAGTTGATGTTCTTGCGCGAGAAGCTCTCCGAGGCGGCGGCGAAAACGGCGATCTCCTGCACGCCGCTGGCCAGCGCGCGGTCGAGGCCCTGCAGGTTGGGGACGAGCACGGGATAGCGGACGCCCTGGCGCGGCTTGAGCCGGGCGATTACCTCGCGGCTGTCGGCCATCTGCGGCGCCCATTTGGGCGAGACGAAGCTGCCGGCCTCGATGCTGCGCAACCCGGCGTCGGCGAGCGCCTCGATCAGCGCGACCTTGGCTTCGAGCGGGACGATGGCTGGCTCGTTCTGCAGCCCATCGCGCGGGCCGACTTCGACGATACGCACGCTGGCGGGAATGCTCATTGGCGCATCTGCGGGCTGTCGGGCGCGGAAGCCGGAACCGGCGTCGCGTTCGGCGCCCCGAGCCTCGGTCGCGACGGCCGGAGCCGTTCGCCGCTTGACCGCCGCCCGCATGGGACCTGCCGCACGTCCCGCCGACGCCGCCCTGAGCAGACAATCACCGCCCATGCCACGGTTGTCTGCTCAGGAAGCGTTGCAGGCGTTCTTTTCACGCGAGATCAGGCTCAACTCAGGGCCGGAATTGACGCGTCAATGGAGAGACTACTGCTTGGCGATATTCTGCTTCAGCGCCGCATCGGCGGGCTTGCCGTCGAACGTGGTGATGCCCTCCAGCCATGTCGCGACCGGAGCGGGGTTTTGCTTGATCCACTGCATCGCCACTTTTTCCGGGTCCTCGTGCTTGACCAGAATACCGCCCATCCAGGCATTTTCCTTCTCGAGATCGAATTTGAGATTCTGCAGCAGCTTATAGACGTTCGGGCAGTCGTTCTCATAGCCGGCGCGGGTCAGGGTGTAGACGGTCGCGCCGCCGTAGTTCGGCCCGAAGCTGTCGTCTCCGCCGGTCAGGTACTTGATGGAGAATTCAGTGTTCATCGGGTGAGGTTCCCAGGCCAGGAACACGACCGGCTGCTTGTTGCGAACCGCGCGACTGACCTCGGCCAGCATCCCCTGCTCGCTCGAAGCGACCAGGTTGAACTTGCCGAGATCGTCCTTGTTCTCCTTGATGAGGTCGAGCACGTGCTGGTTGCCCTCGTTGCCGGGCTCGATGCCGTAGATTTTATCGTGCAGCGGCTTGGCGAACTTGTGAATGTCGGCGAAGGACTTGAGCCCGGCGTCATAGGCATAGGCGGGGACGGCCAAGGTATACTTCGCGCCTTCCAAATTCACGCCGACGACGTTGATCGACTTGTCCTCGACCAGCGGCTTGCGGAGTTCCTTCTGCGCCGGCATCCAGTTGCCGAGGAAGACATCGATATTGTTGTTCTTCAGCGACAGAAAGGTGACCGGCACGGAGAGGATAGTTGTTTTGGGCGTGTAGCCGATCGACTTGAGCATCGCGCTCGTGACGGCGGTGGTCGCGGTGATGTCGGTCCAGCCAACGTCCGAGAAGCGCACCGTTTTGCACGAGGCAGGATCGGCCGCCGAGGCAGGCGTGGCGAAGGGCGCGAGCACGGCGGCAGCGGCGACGGTGCAGAGCAGCGTCTTGATCATCGGTTGAACCTCCATTGATGGAATGTGGCGGGCGATTTTTGTCGGACGCCGCGGCGCGACGCACGTCAATTACAGGATCAGGAACCGAACGTCGCCTCGATGGCGGTTTCGTCCTCGAACGGCTTCAGCGCCAAGTCACGATCGCCGTTTTGCCCGGCTGTTCGCCCGCCGTGCGCTCAGACTCGCCGTCGGCGACGATCTGGAGCCGGTTCACGGGCAGGCCCCGGTCGACCAAACCCTGCTGGACGGAGCGGGCGCGCTGCGCGGAGAGGATCAGGTTCGGGTATTCCTGGCCGGTTTTGTCGGCGTGCCCGGTGACGGTCATGATCTCAGGCTTGGCATCGCGGTAAAGCCGCGCTGCGTCGTCGAGCTGAGATTGCGCGGTTGGCGTCAAAGTGGCCGCCCCTTCCGCAAATTCGATCGTCAGGGATTCCGCGGACGGCTTCGCCGCCGCTTGGGCGGCCGGAGGCGGCGGGGGCGGCGCCGCGGCCTGCGCGGGCGGAGGAGGTTCTTGCGAGGCGCAGGCTGCCAGGGCGGCGACGCAGAGGAGCGAAACGGTAGGGCTTAGCTTCATGCAACGGACTCCCAAAAATATTCCTGAACGCTTATACATAAATTTGGTTGCGGTCTCGAATTTTTTATCCGCTGCGTTATATTTGTCGTGACCGCAGCAAGGTTCACGAACCGATAATGATGAAATCCGCCGCGTTATCCTTGGTGCTGCTCGCCTTTGCCGCATTCGATGCGAGCGCCGACGAGATGGCGGGCGACGCCGCCTTCGTCAGGGGCGATTATGAAACCGCGCTCAGGGAATGGCGAGGGCTGGCCGCCAAGGGCGAAGCCTCGGCCATGCTCGGGATCGGCACGCTGTATGATACCGGCCACGGCGTGCCGCAGAACTTCCCCGCCGCGCTCGACTATTATCGCATGGCCGCCGAGGCCGGAAGCGTGAGCGGCGCCTTCAACGTCGGCGTCATGTACGACATCGGGCGCGGCACGCCGGTGAACCGCGCCGAAGCCGTGAGATGGTATTGCTCTGCCGCCAGCAACGGGTTCGGCCGCGCCGCATACAACCTGGGATTGGTCTATCGCGATGGGGACGGCGTGCCGCAGGATATCGGCGCCGCGATCCAATATTTCCGCTTGGCCGACAAGCGCGGCGTGGCCGCGGCAAGGAGAAACCTGGCAGCGCTCGGCGCCCCCTTGCCTCCACTGACGCCGCCGCCAGCGCCCCCGCAAGTGCCGCCCCGGGCGCCGAAACCCGGCCCGGACCGCGCGGAAGCCGGAGGCGCCGGAATCGCGACGTTTCAGCAAGCTGCGCTGGAGCGGTCCGACGTCCCGCCCTCAGCCGGCGAGGCATTCGTGGATAACATCGCGACCTTCAAGGAGCTTGCCGCCAACGGCAACTACGTGGCGCAGTACGATATGGGATGGGCCTATCAATATGGGCTCGGCGTCCAGACGGACCCGGCCAAAGCCTACGTCTTCTATCTCCGCGCGGCGGTTTCGGGCGTTGCGGCCATTCACGACGCGGCGCTGAAGGGCGCCTCCGAGGTCAGCAAGGACATGACGGCCAAGCAACACGAAGCGGCGCGGACCATGTTGCTCGAAAGCCTGCCCTAAGCCGCACAGCCGCCGTTGTCGTGCCGGTTGCAGCACTTGGGGCTCGTTCGGAAACGACTGCCGTGCATTGATCGGGCGAACCGGTCCCAACCCTTCGTTTTGCGAGGCAGCCCCGCCGGCGTCCTGCCGCACTATCGCCAAAAGCGCTTTGGGCCAGCGGATATGCACGCCGGGTTGGCGGGCGGCGGCGCGCGACAAGCGACTCTGAGACCGCTCGCTCGACTAGGCGGCTGGTCTCGGACTGCAATCGCCCTGACGGGACAAGGTACGGCATCAATCGCCAATCCAGATTAGCGCAAGACCCTTACCTGGCCGAGTCGTCGCGGTCGGCTGGAAACCGGGCGGCGATGAGGCCTGCGGCCTCGGCGCTGCCAAGCTCGGCGGCGGCGGCGAGCATCGCCCGGGCATCGGCTGTTTGACCGATGGACAACATCGCTTTCGCGAGGTCGAGGAAACGGGCGGCCTTTGCCTGGTCGTCAGGATCCGCCGGGGCCGTCTCAGGCCCGGCGTTCGGCGCAAGATAGCTCAAGGGCAGGACCGTTTTCGAGGCGAGCCGGGTCGGCAGCGCCTCCGCCGCGCTTGCCGTATCCTGGTTGGGCGGCGCAGGCGGCGCTTCGGCCGGTTTTGCCGGCGGCGGCGGGCTGGCCGGAGCGGGCGCAGGGGAACCTGCCGCGGACGAGGCCGGGGCAGCGGGGTGCTGTGCAGTCTCGAACTGCAGGTCGATTTCATCCGGCTTGCTTGCGGGCAGGCTTGGCGCGGCCGGCGTCAGGGCTGCGGCAGCGACCTGCCCGGCGGCGGGTTTCGCCGGCCCCGTGGCGCTGGTCTCGGTCCATGTCACGGCATAGGCGGCGCAGATGGCAACCGCGGCGAAGAAGGGCAGGCCGATCAGGACCGCGTTCCGCCTCAACGCCTGGCTGTCAAAACGCTTGACGGCGACGTCTTCCGGCGCCTGCGGCAGCAGCGGCTGCCGCAGGCGGTCCCACGCCGACGCGGCCGAGGCGGCCAAAGCGGGACGCGGGTCGGCGGGCGTTGCCGCGGGCGGCGAGGGAACCGAGAGCAGCCGCCCAGGCGCGGGCGCCGCCTCCGGGTGCGTCGACGGGTCAACCTCCCCCGGATTGGGCGGCGCGGCATTGCCCTGGGCGCCGTCCGCGCCGGGGTCTGCAACCGCGCGGCGGAACGCGATGACGTTGCCCGGCGCGCGATCCGGGTCAGGCCCGGGCCGTGACGGCGAGGCGGGCGGCTCAAGCGGTGCCGCCGCCGCCGCGCCAGCCTGGAATTCGGCGGTCAGCTCCGCGGCCGCGGCGTCGACGTGCTGCGCGGTGACGCGGCCTGCGCCCGCCGTGCGGGCGATGCGGATCGAGCGGCCCGCCAGCGCATCAAGCTTGCCCGGATTGCCCTCGCAAAGCCGCTCCAGCGACGCCAGGGCCTTGAGGGTCAGCACCCCGCTCGCGAGCCGGAGATGCTTGCGCCGTTCCTCAATCATGGCACGGATATCGCGCGCGCCGATAGGCCGCATCGCCACAACCGCGACGTCAGGCATCAAGCTCCTGAGCAGGGGAACGGTCTGGGGCCGAATCGCGATGATCTGCTTGATTGTCTGCTTGCTGGGCGACGACTGGGAAGCGATCGCGCGCAGGCCGGCGTCGTCCACGGCGTCCACTAGGTCGAGGACGGCGCCGTCGGCGCGCGGCTGCGATGCGGTCCGGACCTTGGCCCGGTCCGAGGACGGGGCGGCTCGGGAGAAGACGTCGAGCGCGTAAGTCTTGCCGGAACCAGGGGGGCCAACCAAGGCGATCCGCTTGGCCCCCGATGCGAAGGCGTTCAGGAGGTCGCTGCACGTCGCCCGCAAGGCCGTCAGGCTGATGGGCGGGCATGCCGCGAATTGGCGCGAGACCGGGGTGAAATGCGCTTCAACCTTTGCATCCGGCGCACGCGGGCGTCCGGCGTCCGCTTCGTGACGCTCGCCGGCCGGACCTGCTGCCGAATATGAGAGCCCATCAGGCATCGGTGTCTCCAGTCAGACCGCACATGGGACGTGTTAGGCAACGACCGCTAAGGGATGCGGCGGCGAACACGCCCCAAGTTCTTGCATGAACCCGCAGTTTTGTCGGCGTGCCGATATAGGTCATTGCAGGCCTTTCCTATACGGGGCGCTGCGCCCGCTGGATGCAGCCAATAATCGGATCACAGCCAAGTTTTTGATCCTTTACCCGATCAGCGGTTTACGACGCTTTAACTTTTCGCAGAGATTGTGGCCTCGCCGGCGTGAGCCAAGGCGGAATTGAGCAATTCCGTGCCGATTTGATCAAGCCGATCGGGTTGCGCTTGCATCAGGCTCCTGAGCGGCCCTCCTGCCTCCATTATTCCGGTATGCGGTGATGCGTTGAACGCCGAGTTGTCTTCAAGGTTGTGAAGATGCGACGCGACGATCGTTCCATCAGGCTCATGCCGTGCAGGTTGACCCGCCGCCGGAATTTCTTCATTTCAGGGCATGTCATGGCTCTCTGCTACTTATAAAGTGTGATGACGGATCGTAGTTCGCGCCAAATGATGGAAAGCGGGCCGCTTGGCGACGTCTCACCGGCCGAGGCCGGCTTAATGGTCCGGTTCGCGATGATCCCCCCCGGCGGCGCGCTCGACGGCCGGCTTCCCGGCCGGACCTGCGGCGCCTGATGGCGCGCAAACCCGCGTTGCGGCTGGCTGCAGTCCGAACTTCACAAGCAAGCGAGCCTGCAAACGATTTGCCTGAAATGGCGGCGGCAGCCAATCTGGCTCAGGGCGAGCTTGGTCTCGCGGCCGCCGCGGTGCTGCCCTCGCTCGACGCCGCCGGGGCCGCTGGCAACATCCCGATCCAGCTCGCGGCGGCGTTGCTGCGCGCCTACGCCGCGCGGGAGGCGGTGCCCGCGGCGGCGGATGGGCGCATAACCCCGCCGGCGGAGGCGGAGATGGCCGCGGCCGTGGCCCGGCTCACGCGGCTCGCGCGAGAGCAGGAAGGTCACATCGCCCGGCTGCAATCGTTGCTCGAAGGCCTGGTTTGACCGTGGCGGACACCGTCCTGATCGCACCCGGGGGCGAGCATCCCCGCGTGCGCCAGCTCCAGGCCGCACTGGAATGCCCGGTCGTGGCCAGTCCGGCGGATGGGAGCGCCGCCACCGTCTGGGCGGCGCCGTGGACCCGAACCACGCCGTTGCCCGTGGCTGGACGGGCGGCGCATGTGCTGGACCTGCACGGCGCCTTGGCCGCTTGCCCCGGCTGGGGGGCCGCGATGCAACGGGCTTGGTGCGGCCAGGTCGCCCGGCAATGCCGGGGCGCGTCGCTGCTGCTGGTGGGCAGCGAGGCGGAGCTAGGCTTTTGGTCGGCGCTTCTGTCGGAAGCCGGCATCGGCGCGCCGCTCGCGGCCGTGCCATTCGCGGCAGAGGCGCGGGCGCCCCAACGCCGGGACGGCCCGGCAGCGCTGCAGATCGCCGGCAGCGTCTTGAACCCGGCGCTGCGCCCGCGGCTCGACGAAGCGGTTGCCTGGGCGCGGGCGGCCGGGCTGGCCGTGGCGCCGATGCCGGGCGCTGACGCGGCGGAGCAACTGGCGGCGCGGGCGCGTTTTCCGAAACCGGGCAATGCCGCGCTGCTGCTCGATCTGCGCGAGGACACGCCGGGGGAGCGTGCCGCAACCCCACCCGCCGTCATCGAGGCGCTGGCCGCCGGAACGCCGGTCGTCTCCACGGTCGATGGCGCGCTGAGCCAAGCATTTGCCGCGGCGGGCGGCGGCTGGGTGGCCCACGGCGCGTTCGCCGCGATGCCGGACCTGGCAGCCGCCTCCGCGAAGGCGGCGTCCTTCGCCCAGGCGCGGATCGGGCATGAGGCGGCGGCCGGGTTGCTGCGGACGGCGATTGGGCAAGCGCAGGATCGGCGCAGCCTGGCGCGCGCAGCATGGCGCCGGGGCGGGTCAAGGCCGCCGCAGCCGCTCGGACCGCGCGGCCGGGTGCTAGTGCTGTCGGAAGAATCGCCCAATCTCGGGTCAGTGCGGGTGCAACTGCCGTTCGGCGCGCTGCACCGCCGGGGCGCCATCGGCGGCTACGCGGTGCTGCGCGGGGGCGAGATCGTTTTCGACACCCGCCCGGCCGATCCGCGAGGCGGCGGGGCGGACGGCTTCGACGCGGTCTGGGTGCATCGAAGCATGGACCCGGGGCACCGGCTGCTGTTGCAGCTGCTGGGGCGGCCCTATGCCTACGACATTGACGACAACCTGCTCGCGGCGCCGCGCTACCGGGACGCATTCTACCTGAGCGCGCGCGAGACGGCGCGGGATCTGTTGCAGGGCGCTCGCGTGGTCTCGTGCGCGACGCCGCGGCTGGCCGGCCTGCTGAGCGCGCGCGCGGACGTCCGGCTGGCGGACCGGCTGGTCATCACGCCGAACCTCGGGCAGGAGCCGCCGCCAGTGCGGGAGGCGGGGCCGCCGCGGGCCTTGATCTGGGCCAGCAGCGACCGCCCGGCGCTGACGGACGCGCGGGCCGCGGTCGTGCGCGCGGTCCGCGACCACTGCCTGGCGCACCGGACCCGGCTCGTCTGCATCGGGGCGCCGCCGCCGGACGAGCTGGCCGAGAGCGGCGTGGAGGCCGAGGCGATCGGGATGCTGCCCCATGCGGCGTATCGCGAGCACTTGCGCGGATTGTCGCCGGCGATCCTGGTGTGCCCGCTGCAGACCGGGGCGGATACGGAGACGCAGGATTTCATCGACGGCAAGAGCGACATCAAGGCGATCGAGGCGTTGTCCTACGGCTTGGTGGGCGTGTTCAGCCGGGCGCGGCCCTATCTGGACAGCGACCTGCCGGGAGCGATCCTGTGCGACAACACGTATGACGGCTGGCTTGCCGGGCTGGAGGCTGCGCGGGCGGCGTGCCTCGCGCCCGGGCCGGCGCCGGCCTGGCCGGAAGACCGCGACAGCGAGGGTTTCGGACTGGCCCCGTGGGCAGCGGCGCTGGAGCGCGCACGGCTGCCGGCGCGGTTGCCTGCCGAGGAGTTGCGTGCAGCCGTCAAGGCGGTCGCGGCGCAGGAGAGCCAGCGCTTGACCGAGGAGGCGTTCGACGAGGCCTATTACCTGGCCAACTACGAGGATATCCGCTTGGCCGTGGCGGACGGGATCGTCGGCTCAGGGTTCGCGCATTACGAGAAGGCCGGGCGAAGCGAGGGGCGGTATGCCCGCAAGCGGCGCACGCCGGACTCGCTGGGCGAGGCGTGGTGGGCCGGGTTGCTGCACGAGATCGGGCAGATGGAGGCCGCCGCCGCGCGGCGGGACGAGCGGATCGGGACGCTGGAGCGCCGCATCGCGCTGCGCCGGGCGTTGGCCGCGCCGTGAGCCGCATCTGGGGGCCGGCGGAACCTGCCGCGCCGTCATGCCCGGTCTGCCATGCGCGCGGGCCGATCGCCGCCTTGCTGGTGGATAGCGGCCACGTGCTGCACCGCTGCCCGGCCTGCCGCGCCTGCTTCTACGCCGACCGCACCATGCCGGACTACGAGCTGGAGGAGGAGACCGGCTTCTACCAGCAGCTTTACCTGGAGCAGAACGGCAGCATCCATCACGTCACGCGCTTCCTGTTCGTGGTGGACGACGAGGCGATCGACAGCGTGCTGGATGTCGGCTGCGGCTTCGGCTTCGGCGTGGATATGGCAAGGCGGGCGCTGGGCTGGCGCGCGGTGGGGATCGACCCGTCGCACTACGCGCGCGAGGGCGCGGCCCTGCTCGGCGCGGACATTCGCAAGGACTACCTGAGCGCCGATACCGAGTTGGGGGCGCCCTTCGGCCTGGTGGTCGCATCCGAGGTGATCGAGCACGTCCCGGACCCGGACGGCTTCCTACGGACGCTGCGGCGTTGGCTGCGGCCAGGGGCGACGCTGGTGATGACGACGCCGGACGCCGACGCGATCGCGCCCGGCGCCGGCGAGGCGGAGCTGGTGTCCATCCTGGCGGTGGGGACGCACCTGACGCTGTTCTCGGCGCGGTCGTTGGAGTTGGCGCTGCGCCGGGCCGGGTTCGCGCACGTCGAAGTGGAGGCGCGGCACAACAACCTGCTGGCGCTGGCGTGCGACCGGCCGATCCGCCGGCGGGCGGATGCCGAGGCGCGGCATGTCCAGGCGTATCAAACCTATCTGACGCAGTTATTGGACACGGCCGAACCCGGCACGGCACTGTGGAACGGGGCGGCGGGGCGGCTGTTCGCGCTGCAGGCCGGATCGATGCCGCTTGAGCATTTGCATGGCCTGTTCGCGCGGATCGCGGCGGCTTGGCAGGAGCGGTTCGGGATCGATCTGTTGCGGTTGCGTTTGCCGGAGACGTCGCCCGAGCAGGCGATCGTGGATGCGGAGCGGTCGGGCGCGGGCAAGGCGTTCATGTGGCCGCTCGGCGCGCGGCAGCCGATGAACCTGGCGACGGTGCTGTTCTGCCGTGCGCTGCTGGAGACCCGGCGGCCGGGGCGGCTGCCCGAGGACGTGCTGCGCTGGGCGCGTCCGGCGTATGTCCACGCGGTGCACACGGCGCGGGTGCTGATGGGCGGGACGATGATCGACCTCGACCTGCGCATGACGGCGTGGCGGGCGCGGCTGATGATCGTGGATTGCCTGGCGGAGCTGGCGCCGGAGATGGAGGGGGAGTTGCTGGCCGGGCTGGCGCAGCCGTCGCCGGGCGGGCTGCGCGAGCGGATCGACCCGGCGCCCGAGATGCTGGCCGCGCGGATCGCGCCATACCTGACGCGGATGGTGCAGGCGAACCGGTTCGACGAGGCGCGGCGGGTGGAGCCTTGGCTGCGGGACCTGGACCTGCTGGTGCGGGCGACCGCGCATGATCCGGTCGGGATGTACTACGCGCTGTTCACGCTGGGCGTGCTGCGGCTGGTAGGCGAAGGCCGGACCGAGGACGCGGCGGCGGTGTTCGGGCGGCTGGTGGCCGAGGCGGAGGCCCGGGCGGGGGACGCGCAGGCGGACCGGTTCCGGGCGGTGGGCGTGGAGCACGTGGCGATGGCTCGGCGGTGGGGCGGGCGTGGCGGGGCAAAGGCCCCTGCCCTGCCCTCGGCTCCGACGCGGAAGGAGCGGCGGAAGCGGGTCGGGGCGATGTGATGGAGGCGCCTTGCGAGCCGGCGATGGCCCGGTGGCTGCGCGGGATTGTCCCGCGCAGCCGTCAGCGCGCCGGACGGGCGGGACTCAAGCATGACCTCGCGGACGACATGGGTAAGCGGTTGTTTCAGCAGCAAGAGGGACGGTGCGCTGTTTCTGGGCTGGCGTTCTCGTTGACGATGTTCCCCGGCGTGCTGGTAAAGCACCCATTTGCACCGAGCCTTGACCGGATTTCTTCGCGAGCTGGGTATGCAGCCGATAATGTCCGGTTTGTCTGCATTGCGGTGAACTTTGGCCTGGGGCAGTGGGGAGAGGAGCTTTACTTGACCTTCGCACGGGCTGCGGTGGAGCGGAGTGGCGCGGGCGGGCAGGTAGCGGACGGGGCCGATCAAAAGACGGGCGACCAGGGCGCGAGCAACGGCGCCGGCGATGCTTGGAGAGCGGCGCAGCGCGAACGCATTGCCGCGGCGGAGACCATCGCTTCGGTGATGTCGGGCGAGCTGCTGCTGAAGCAACGCCGCCGGATCGCGAGCCTCAAGCGCAATCTGAGGCTTGGCCAGGCCGACCTGAAGGCGGCGGCAGGCAAGGCTTTGCTGACACGCGCCAGCGTGCTCTCACGTCGGTAAGCATGCGTCATTCACTTCGGATTTGCTCAAAAGCAACCGCTGCGGTTTGATTTGTCAAACTGGCGCTTCAAGGTTTTGTTTTACCGGACAGCTTTGTCGGCGTGCTGCCGTAATCACTGCCGGCACTGCTCTCATCGTTCCGGCAGCAACGCCCCGCAGTTCGAGCGGCCGGCGAGCAAGCAGTCTTCCAGATGGGACGTGCTGGTCAGGCGCTCGATCAGGACGAGGCAGACGACGACAAGCAGCAAAGCGACGACCAGGCCGGCCAAGCTGCGGGTAGCGCGATCCGCTTCGGCTTTCCGGTCTTGATCAGAGGGTGTCGGCCGAGGCATGGGGGCTTCACGTGGATCGGGTGGCGATGATGACGACTGACGGTATACCCCGATGCCCTGAAAACCCGCACGCCCCCCGGCGAAACGCCGCGGCTCAGCATCATGTCGCCGGACGGCGCGCCGTCGCGACGCGGAAACCGCGATCGCCCGAACATGCCGGGCGCAGCAGCTTGTCACCCCCCCCCCGCAGGACACAACTTTCGGCGCGAAAGTCCGGGCGTCGGGCTGGCCCGGCTTGCTCAAGCCCGCCGGTTCGGAGACACTGGCCCCGATGGCTGACACGCTCCTCGACGTCAAAGGCATGGCTTGCCCACTGCCTGTGCTTCGCGCCAACAAGGCGCTGCGCGCGCTGGCCCCGGGCGAGCGGTTGCGCGTGCTCGCGACCGACCGCGCCGCGGTGGCCGACTTCCAGGCGTTCTGCCGCGAGACCGGCCATGACTTGGTGGCGCAGGGCGAGGAGGCGGGCGTGTTCAGCTTCACCATCCGCAAGCGCGCGGACCCTGCCGAAACGAAGGACAGCGAATGAGCGGCCTGGCCAAAGGCGTGGCGATGTTCACGCATCCCGCCTGCCTCGAGCACGACACCGGCGCCTACCACCCCGAATGCCCGGAGCGGCTGCGCTACGTGCTGCGCGCGCTCGAGCACCCGGACTTCGTGCCCCTGCTGCGGGAAGAAGCGCCGGAGGCGACGCCGGAGCAACTGACGCGGGCCCACCCGAAAGCCTACGTGGACGCCGTTCTCGCCATCCAGCCCGGCCCGGGCGAAACCGTCCAGCTCGACGGCGACACGCTGATGAGCCACGGCAGCCCAGAGGCGATCCGCCGCGTGGCGGGCGGGGCCGTGGCCGCGGTCGATGCGGTAATGGATGGTTGGGCGCGGGCGGCCTTCGTCGCCGTGCGCCCGCCCGGGCATCATGCCGAGCGCGCCCGGGCGATGGGGTTCTGCCTGTTCAACGGCGCGGCGGTCGCGGCCTTGCACGCGCGCGAGCGATGGGGGCTGAAGCGGATCGCGGTGGTCGATTTCGACGTGCACCACGGCAACGGCACCCAGGACATCTTCGAGCGCGACCCGGACCTGCTCTACGTCAGCAGCCACCAAATGCCCTGCTACCCCGGCACGGGCGCCGCTTCCGAGCGCGGCGTGGCCGACAACGTGGTGAACATGCCGCTGAGCCCCGGCGCCGACGGGCAGGCGTTCCGGGCCGCCTGGGAGCGGACGGGCCTGCCGGCGGTCGAGCGGTTCGCGCCCGAGCTGCTGATCATCTCCGCGGGCTTCGACGCGCACCGGGCCGATCCGCTGGCGCAGCTGCGGCTTGCCACCGAGGATTTCGGCTGGATCACCGACAAGCTGCTGGCCATCGCCGACCGCTGCTGCGACGCGCGGGTCGTGTCGATCCTGGAGGGCGGCTACGATCTGGACGCGCTCGCCGCCTCCGCCGCCTTGCACGTGCGGCGGTTGATGCGGCAATAGGGGCGGACACAACGAACGGGGACGGAATGGCCGACGAGATTGCCGGCCTGTCGTTCGAGGACGCGCTGGGCGAGCTGGAGAAGATCGTGCGCGGCCTTGAAGGCGGGCAGCAGAAACTGGAGGATGCGATCGCCGCATACGAGCGCGGCGCGGCGCTGCGGCGTCATTGCGAGGCCAAGCTGGCCGAGGCGGAAGCGCGGGTGCAGGCGATCGTGGAACGCGCGGACGGCTCGATCGCCGTGAAGGCGATGGAATGAAGCTTCGTGAAGGCGATGGAATGAAGCGCTGGGAAGGCGATGGAATGAAGGCGGCGGCGATCGAGCGGGTCGACATCCCGGCGGCGTTGGCCGAGCAGGGCCACCTCGTGGAGCAGGCGATCGACTCCCTGCTGCCGGCGCCGGAGGGCCACGAGCTGCGGCTGCTCGAGGCGATGCGCTATGCCACGCTGGGCGGCGGCAAGCGGCTGCGCGGGTTCCTGGTGATGGAAGTCGCCGGGCTGTTCGGCGTTAACCGCGCGTGCGCGGCCCGGGTCGCCGCATCGGTGGAAATGCTGCACGCCTATTCGCTGGTGCACGACGATCTGCCGTCGATGGACGACGACGACGTGCGGCGGGGGCAGCCGAGCACGCACCGCAAGTTCGGCGAGGCGACCGCCATCCTGGCCGGCGATGCGTTGCAGACGCGCGCGTTCGAGCTGCTGGCGGAGCCGGACACTCACGGCGATCCGCTGGCGCGCTGCGAGCTCGTGGCCGCGCTCGGTCTTGCCGCCGGCGCGCGCGGCATGGTGGGCGGGCAGATGATCGACATGGCGACGGAGGGGCAGGCGCTGTCGGCGGCGGATGTGGGCCGCCTGCAGGCCCTGAAGACGGGACGGCTCATCCAGTACAGCGCCGAGGCCGGAGCGATCCTGGGCCGCGCGCCCGGGCCGTTGCGGACGCAGGCGGCGGCCTATGGGCGCGACCTCGGAGCCGCGTTCCAGATCGCCGACGACGTGCTGGACGCCGTCGGCACCACGGAAGGCATCGGCAAGACGGCGGGCAAGGATCAGGCTGCCGGCAAGGCGACGCTGGTGGCATTGCTCGGCGTGGACCGTGCGCGCCTCCATGCCGAAGCCTTGGCGGAGCAGGCGGTGCGGCATCTGGATCATTTCGGCCCGGCGGCGGACCGGTTGCGCGCGCTGGCGGCCTTCGTCGTGTCGCGTCCGAATTAGACGCCCGGCTGGGACGCCGGACCAGGCTTGATGAAGAAACCTCGTGCCGACCAGGCGCTGGTCGACCGCGGATTGGTCGAAAGCCGAGCCCGGGCGCAGGCGCTGATCCTGGCGGGCAAGGTGTTCAGCGGCGACCGCCGGGTCGAGAAGGCGGGGCAGGCCTTGCCGGAGGCGGCGCCGCTGCAGGTCCGCGGCCAGGATCATCCCTGGGTCTCGCGCGGCGGATTGAAGCTGGATCATGCGCTGGGCCATTTCGGGCTTTCCCCGGCCGGGCTGGTTTGCCTGGACATCGGCGCGAGCACCGGCGGCTTCACCAACGTTCTGCTGCACCACGGCGCGGCGCGGGTTCATGCGGTCGATGTCGGTCATGGCCAGCTTGCTTGGGCGCTTCGGACCGATGCGCGGGTTTCGGTGCACGAACGGGTGAATGCCCGGCACTTGACGGCGGAGCTGCTGCCGGAGCCGATGGGGGCGCTGGCATGCGACGCAAGCTTCATCGGGTTGCAAACTGTGCTTCCGGCGGGCCTGGCGCTGTGTTGCGCCGGGGCATGGGCGGTGGCCCTGATCAAGCCGCAATTCGAGGCCGGGCCGGGACAGGTTGGCAAGGGCGGTGTGGTGCGCGACGCCGCCGTGCATCGCAGCGTTTGCCGACGGATCGAGGCATGGTGGGGCGGATTGCCCGGATGGGCCGTGCTCGGCGTGGAGCGGAGCCCGATTACCGGGCCGGAGGGGAATGTGGAGTTCCTGATCGCGGCGCAGCGGGTCTAGGCTGCAGTCCCCCTGACTGGAAAGCAAGGCGCGTCAATTGCCAGTTCAGATCATTGCTAGTGGTCTGATGCAAACGGGTGCTTCAGCCTGTTGGCTGAATCAGCCCACTAAACAAGGCTGGTGCTTCGACTCGTGCTGCACGGCCTGAATGTATCGAATCACCAGCGTCTTGGGTGCCGTCCAGAGAGTGGACAGTTGCTGGACGGCCAAGCAAAATCATTAATGTTCACGTTGGTTCCAGCTTAGCGTTGTCTGCATGACACTCGACACTGTGCGCTCATGTTGACTGCGTTTCCTACGGCGGCCGGGCTCTGCTCGAGGTTGCGGGCTAGGCGGTGCCAGCAATTGGCCAGCGTGCCGAACGCGGCCTTGATGCGCCAGCACAACGGCACGCGGCCGGAAACCTTTCTCGTTCCGCTCGCGGGCCGCGGCCTGAGCATCCGCGCCGTGCGTGGCCCAGTGTAGATCCCCTCAACCTCGACGCGCCCGGCAGACCCGACATGTCGCCGTGCGCCTTGCGCAACGATGCATCAACCCTGCACACGTTGCCGCCTTGATCACCTTGGCGACGCGCATACCAGGTTGTCTCGCGCGGCGTATGTCTGAAACGCAAATATAATTGCGATGCTACAAGTCGGCGCTATCAAGGCGTGCGGTTCTTCAACGTTCGTTGCAGATCACGCTCAATTGGTTCGAGACCCCACTGCGATATTTCACTCGCAATCTCACGCCATTCAACCACATCAGCAATTCGGGTTGGATTGTCGCGCAGCAATTCACGTTTGATGAATGGGAAACGAGCAGCAAGCAATTGACGCCACAAATCACTGGTTGGATTGAGTGGCGTTCGGTCTGTTACCGCCTCTCGCAGCCGCAGGATATGTCGCCTCCGGGCCTGCACGATTGGATCAGCCAGGTTCGGGCCTTCATTGGTTTCTTTGTCATCCTTCAAGTAATCAATGTCAATATTCTGAATAAGATCTTTGTAGGGCCAAACGGCCCGGCAGGAAAAACCCGCTTTCACCAATGCCTGTGTTAGCCCTATTTCATAGAGCCGGACAAGCCAGCCCTTTGACCATGTCGGGCGTACGCTTGTCCAGAAACTCTTCCAGGCATCGCTTGCAACAACGCGAGGGCTGAAAGCCATTAAATATGACTGCAGATGATATCGGCTCTGCCAGCTTTCCGTGCAGCCCCAAAAATCGGACTTGTCGAAATCAATGCTCTCGAGAAGGTCTGTAAGCGACCGGATGGGGCCATAGACGCTGTCATTGGCCATGACGACCAACCGGGTGTTGGGCCGTGGAAGGGAAAGGTTCTCGAAGCCCTCCCGCCAGGCGCCGAAGTCGTAGCCCACATTTCGCCGTATCAGCACCCCAGCGCAGACCAACTTGAGTTGCTCCAGCGCGGTCGGGCGCAGGAAGCCAGCATTCGTCACGAACATCACCGAAAGCCCGGCGGCGGCAAGGCTCCGCACGTAATGAATCACATGAGGCCGCACATCGCCGGCGCCATCCCAATGAACAAACACGCAAACGTTTGGTCCAAGCGGGATTTCGCCCTCGGGCCAGCGTTCAACGACTTGCTGGGGGCTTCGGCGCCGGACAATCTCGTGCCCGAGCCGCGGAAGGAGATGATACCGGGTGACCAACCACGCTTTTCGGGCGGCAGCATCAATCGTACGTCGAAGCAACTTGCTAGGCCTGTCCTATGCGAACGAGAATGTCCGCCGGCAATGGCAGCTCTGGGTTGGTTGCTTGAACATCGGCCGTAAGCGCTGCGCCCTCATCGATCGCACCCAGCATATCCAGCGCCTGCAACTCGCCTCGAAGCGACGCGATCCATAGATCAGAGCCGGCTGGGCAAAGCCGTCGCACGCGGGCGAAACGGTCGCGAGCTATTGCCGGCTCGCCGGCAGGTTGGCCATCCGGTGTCGCTTGAACGTCGAGCACCCCAAGGCAAAAGACTGCATCGCGCTGCTCGACGGTCAAAGGTTGATTGCTATCGAGATGACTGATCCGGGCGCTTGCAAAACTGGGATTTCGCGTCACCGCTCTAGCCTGATCATAATATCCGGCGTTTACCAAAACCGTTACCGCCCATTGAGCAGCACCAGGTTCTTCCTTGATCGCTGACGCTGTCAGCTCAGCCAAAGCATTTGCGTCGCCGAGCTGTTGCAGCGATTTAGCCTCCCCTCTGAGGGATGCCCACCAGAGGTCATGACCTGCTTCGGTCAGGGACCGAACGCGACTGAACCAATTGCGGGTCCGTGCTGGAGACGCAAAGGAAAGATCGTCCGAACCATCCTGCGTCCCGAGGACGGCGAGGCAAAAAAGGGCGTCGCGCTCAATCTCCGACAGATCGGCGTGATCGCGCGTGAACGGGTCGCCATCGATATCGAAGTCATGCACGAACGCGCGAGCATGGATGTAGTGACCAGAATTGACGAGGCTCATCATGGCCCGCAGAGCCAACGCTCTTCGCCGTGTCTCGCCGCCCGTCGGCGCCGGCGGCAATGCGGCGAAGCGAGAGCAGATGGCGGGATCGCCCGTTACTGCAGCGCAAAGCAACGCTTCGGCTCGCGCGGTCCAGCCGATGTCTTCGGTTTGGCCATCCTCCATCGCCAATTCACCCAACGCGCGGCGCATCGCATCAGCCGCTTCAGCGGCCAGGTTGAATTGAGCCTCAAGCGCGGACCGAGGGGTTCCCGCGCTCAGGCGGCGTATGGCTCGTGCGAGCAGCAGGCCTCCAAGATTGAGCGGGACGAGCTCTGCCATCCGTTCAAGAGAGCAATGGGCAAGCTCGGCCGGAAGCGTCGTCAATGAATCGAGCGCTATGCCAAATCGCTTGCTGCAAGCAGGAACAAGCAGGGCCCAAGCCCGGTCCGCTGCTTCCATATCGCCATCATTGATGCTCTCGCAGAATGCCCGGCCGGCAAATGCCAGCAGCAGGTCGCTAGCAGGATCAGCCGCTGCCGCACGGCGCTGCAGATGGTTTCGGAGCGAGTGCCTGAGAACGTTGGCGTCATGCTCAAGGTCTAATGGGGCATCGCTGGCGAAAGCGACAAGAGAGTGGCTGTCGACTTCAATTTTTATATGGTCGAATTGCGCGTCGTTAAGCAGTTTGTGAAGACTGTTCCGATTTTGTATGACGAGGTGCAAGCTCGGTGAAAGCAGAGGAATGATAATTCCAGGCGGTGTCGCTTGGTCGATATCATCCCCGTTCGGCGTCGTCAGGATCAGCACCCCGCCCGGCTTCAGCATCGCTTTGAGCGTTCGAATGAACGCGGTTGGCGACGTGACGTGCTCGATGACCTCCGAGCCCATGACGACGTCGATGCTGCCACGCGCTTCATCGTCGTCGCGAAGATAGCGCAACTCGATCGGCAGGCCGAGGGCGTCGCGCCCAAGCGCCGCCAACGGCGCCGGATCGATGCCAACACCGTGCCAGCCCAGCGTATGAATGGCGAAATCAAGGCCGAAGCCGTATCCGCATCCGACTTCCATATAGCGGGCGGCATGCCGTCCGCGAAGCCGCGCAAGCGGACGGGTGATCAATGAGACGCCCGCGCCCTGCTGCACGTAGAACGGAACCCGGCCCCGGTCGTTCAGGGCCGGCTCGGCGTAGTCGGGCGGGGTCTGGCCGTCGTAGAAATGAGCAGTGCAGGATGGGCAACGAAGCACGAGAAGATGTTTCGATGGATGATCGGGAAGCTGGACGTCAACGCCGAGCACCAGAGCTTTGGGAGCCGGACTGCCGCAGTTTGGGCAAGCCATGTTGATCAGGTGGTAAGGCGCGGCCTGGCCGGGCGGACAGAAGGAGATGGTCGGCGGCTGAACCACGCTTGGCAGTAAACGGGCGGAATGCAGTGCGAGACTCATGACTGGTGTTTCGGTCACCCGACTACAGGAGGCAAGATAGGAACCGCGAACGAAGGTCCGCCGGACCGGATTTTATGCAAGCGGAGCCTCCTTGTTCGGCCTGCCGATGCTCTGATAGTCGAAACCAGCCGCGGCCATGGCCGCCGGATCGAACACGTTCCGTAAGTCGATGACGAGTTTGCCGCGCATCGTCTGCGCGAGACGTGACGGGGCTAGAGCACGGAACTCGTTCCATTCCGTGACGATGACGAGAGCGTCGGCAGCCGCTGCGGCTTCGTAGGCGCTGTCGCAGAAAACGACCTCGGATGGCAGCAGGGAACGAGCTTGGCCCATGCCAACCGGATCGAACGCATGAATTGACGCGCCTTGCTCAGCCAGTCGATGCACGATGGGAACGCTGGGCGCATCCCGCATGTCATCGGTCTCAGGCTTGAAGGTAAGGCCGAGGACCGCGATCGTCTTGCCCTGGACGCTGCCGCCGCATGCCTTGAGAATGCGCATTGCCATCCCGGATTTTCGGGCGTCGTTGACCTGGACAGTCGCCTCGACAAGACGGGACGGAGCGCCCCAGTCCTGAGCGATGCGCATGAGCGCCAAGGTGTCTTTCGGAAAACAGCTTCCGCCAAAACCGGGGCCGGGATGCAGAAACTTGCGGCCAATGCGACCATCGAGCCCAATGCCTCGAGCGACGTCATGGACGTCCGCGCCGATTCGTTCGCATAGGTCGGCCATCTCGTTGATGAAGGTGATCTTCATGGCAAGGAAAGCGTTCGCGGCGTATTTGGTCAGTTCCGCAGTCTCGAGACTGGTGAACAGGATCGGAGCTTCAATGAGGTAAAGCGGGCGATAAAGACGCCGCAACACCTCGCGTGCGCGTTCGCTATCGGTCCCGATCACGATGCGGTCGGGGCGCATGAAATCCCCTATCGCGCTCCCTTCCCTGAGGAATTCCGGATTGCTCGCGACATCGAATTCAAGCTCCGGCCTGGCTGCGCGCATGACGTCGCGAATGCGCCGGCCAGTCCCGACCGGAACCGTGGATTTCGTCACGATGACCGCATAATCGGTCAGCGCGTTCGCAACCTGCTCCGCGGCCGCAGTCACGTAGGAGACGTCCGCGTGGCCATCGCCGCGCCGGGTTGGAGTTCCGACCGCGATGAAGACCGCCTCGGCGCCAGCGCAACTAGCGGGGAGATCATCACTGAACGTGAGGCGGTTTGCGGCGCTGTTCTCGGTCACCAGCCGGTCCAAGCCGGGCTCGTAGATTGGAATCCGATTTTCCCGCAAAGCTTTGAGTTTGGCCGAATCCGTTTCAACAACGGATACTTCGACGCCTAAATCCGCAAAGCAGGCAGCAGAGACGAGCCCAACGTAGCCTCCTCCGATCATAGCAATACGCACGTGCTCATGTCCTCCGGGTAGAGCAGCAATGCACCACAACTTACGATCGTAGACTAGGCCCTGTTAACTCCTGATCTCGTTCGCCTATCGTTCAAGACAGCCCATGGTTGCCGCCATGCAGGGCGCGCCCACGAAGCAGCGGGCGGCCTTCTCGTCGCGGATCGCCACGGCCCGCGATTGCATCGGCTACGGCTTCGCTCGTGTGGCCGCCAGCAACGGACCCTATGGCGACCGCGCGGGCCAGAGTGCCGCGCAGCAGTTCCTGGCCGGAGGTGATGCAGCCTCGTTGCGCCGGGCACTGGAGGATAGATGTGGAAAGCCGACCTATTTGGCCTTGTCGTAAGCTCTCTGCCAAAAGTGCCAATCTGAAAAGCCTGTAATTTCAATGTTTCACACTGCTTATTACGTGGCAATGCATTGATGAAACTGAAAACTCAGCTTTCAGTTTCGGTATGCGACTGTTCTTGATGGTGGAGGCCCTGCGCACTCATTTGCGTGAGGGAAACCCGGTTGATTGCCTCCGGACAGCACCGAGCAGCCAACGTGAAGTGCCCTCGTCTTGTGGAACGCCTTTATGGAACGTCTAACCCTTTGATACGGCTCAATCCAATTTCCTGTTCCAAAATCGACCGGTTGCGGATCAACATGGCCGAAATGAAAAGCTGGGTATTTAAACATATCAATGTGTTGCCATATTGCGTGAAGCGCACGCGATTGAAATAACGTGCTTTCCAGATCGGCACTTTTGGCAGCTAGGTTACGACAAGGCCAAGCCGGCCTGGACCGTGGATTTAGCGACACGCGCCAGGGTCGCGATATGCTGGATCGACGGATCAAGCCGGCCATCCGCCCCAATCATATCGAGCAGCACGCCAGCCGCGGCCGCAGCACCTAACGTTAGCCCGCCGGGTCGCCGGTGCAGTTTTATGCGAGCACGCCAGACGGCGCGTTGCTCGCGATCTAGCGGGATACGTGGGCCGGGTCCGAATATCGAGTCGTGGTGGTATGAGCGCATTGGGAACTCCCGACGAGGGCCGTTCCCGGGTGGTTCAGGGCCAGGCGACAAAGCGCAATTCCCCAGGCCTCAAATCAGGGCTTATCAGCGAGCGGCAGGTGCTAAATGATGGGGTTCTTCAGGCTCCGTCATTTAGCCCCTTGGGGCGCTTCTGTCGGTCGTTCCCTTTCCCGGGAGCGGCCGTCGTCGTTTATGGCGGCATTGATGCCTCCGCGCCGCAGGATTGCGGCAGCGACACGCTAGCCGCCTCACCGATGCTATGTAAATGGTTGATGGCCCGTATTTCTTTGACATGAACGCTGTGCATTTTGCAAAGACCTGGCCGGCTGCGAAGCATCCCGCCTGTTATTCCAGAATAATCGCGCGTGCATTCCGCACATGACGAAGATTCGCCTAAAGAAACTGCCTGAAATGTAGACTTCGTCAGCCCGTTTCTATGGCCGGAATAGTGCCCCTATAGGCTAACGCTGCGGCTCGTGCCGCCTGCCCTCCTACAATCCGAGTAGTCGACGCCAGGCCGGGCGGCGAAGCTCTGTCAGCAATGCTTGCCGCTCCCGCTCAAGTTCGTGCCGGGTGGCGATCAGCTCGGTCTCGACCACGGATGTCCGGGCGGTCGCTGCTGCCCGTTCCGCCTCCGCTTTTTCGGCCCGTCCACGGTCAACCAGGCGGTTAGCAAGCGCCTCGTCCAAGGCTGACCGGGTTCGGTCCAGGTCCGTCCGCAGGTCGGCCAGGGTTGTTACCAGGACATCCAGGGACGATCCGCTTTCGGCCGCCTGGTCGTCCATGGTCGCGTCCAAGGTCGGCAGATCGGCCAGGTCGCGGGCATCGAGCCGGACGATGCCGTCGTTGCCTTTCACCGCGCGCAACTTGTCTCGCCGGACGCGCTGCCGCAGCGCCTCGCGGGTGTGCCCGGTTCGGCTCGCCGCTTCTGTCAGCGTCGGCCAAAGGTCGCTAACCTGTCCCGGGCGGTCATCCATGAACAAGCGTGAACATGAATGGAGGCAAAACGCAAATCGTGGCAAACGTGTAAACGCCCAAATGGTCGTTTACATTCATCGCCGCCGATGTGATATTCAGTTGCGGGTTTACAGGTTAACGAGAGAGCGCAATGGCAGTTTTCGGGTATGTGCGGGTTTCGACGGTTCAACAGGCGTCCGAAGGGGAAAGCCTGGAAGTCCAGCAGCGCCAGATTGCCGGGTATGCCCTCATGCGGGGTCTTGCGGTCGACCAGGTGTTCGTTGAGCGGGCAGTGTCCGGTTCGGTGCCACTAGGCGAGCGGCCGCAAGGGGCCGCGCTGTTGGCGCAAGCCCAGCCAGGCGATGCGATTATCACTCCGAAACTGGATCGGATGTTCCGTTCCGCCTTGGATGCCCTGGCCGTCCTCGGTCGCCTTCGTGACCGCGGCACCGCGCTCCACATGGTTGATCTTGGCGGGGACGTGGCGACTAACGGGATCTCAAAGCTAGTTTTTACCATCCTGTCTGCCGTGGCCGAGGCGGAACGGGACCGAACCCGCGAGCGGATCGCGGAGGTCAAACGCGACCAACGGGAGCGAGGGCGCTACTTGGGCGGCACTCCGCCGTTCGGCTGGTGTGTCGGGGAAAACGGCCAACTCCTGCCTATGCCCGAGCAACAGGCTGCATTGCAGCAGATGCGAACACTGCGGGCACAGGGAATGAGCTTACGGCGTATATCGGATCACATGGAGGCTGCCGGGTTCACCCTCTCTCATGTGGGCGTGAAGAAGGTTCTACGGGCGGAACCGACGCGGGAAGCGGTATGATGGGTGATGCACCATGAGCGACCAATCCTTTGATCTTCGCGAGCAGATTGTTCGCATTGACCGCAACCAAGCCGAAACCGAGAAGCTGATCGCCGAGGCGCGCAAATTCTCGGCCGAACAGAACAAGCTGGCCGCAGAGGCGGCTAACCTGCGCATCGCCCGGTTCATCACGCCCACTGCGGCCATCATCGCCGCGATCGGCGCCG
Organism: Acetobacteraceae bacterium; assembly: GCA_965217935.1. Classification (GTDB taxonomy): domain Bacteria; phylum Pseudomonadota; class Alphaproteobacteria; order Acetobacterales; family Acetobacteraceae; genus JBBROS01. The sequence goes on from OZ244581.1 coordinate 4,675,609, forward strand.
TAACCGCGGCCCTGCCGGTCCTCGCCCGGGTGTTCGGGCACGCCGCCCCATGACTGAGGATCGGCCGCGGCGCATCCCTGTGTTCAACATCGCCGCTGTAGGCCGCGCCGCATTTTGGGAGAGGCCCCGGAGTCTCGCGATCCTGCTAGCAGCCGTTGCTGTCCTGACCGCGCCCGTTGCTTTCACTTTCGGCAAAGCCGTGCGGGAGGCGCAATCTCCGGTCGTCATCGTGCTGCAAACGCCGCCGGGTTGGACCGCGCAGCCGGGGCCGGAGCAGCCCGCCGCCGGCAAGCAATCGTCGCAGGCTGAAATTACGCTACGGGAGGATGAAGACGGCTAACCAGGTGACGGCCGCCGTGAACCACCAGACCGCAACTATTAGCGGCACCTCCCATTTCCGAATTAGCATTTCGGTCTCGGGCCGCCGGCCCAGCGGGGCGGGTGGCTTGGGCTGACGGCCGGTCACGCATCCGCCCGGCCGCCGGGGTGCAGCACCAGCGCCGGCAGCTCCGGCTGGCCCGGCCCATCGACACCTATTGGGTCAACGAAGTTGACGATCAGGTCGGGCGGCTTGAGCGGCACGCCATCGAGGCCGGTCAGCTCGTGCCGACTGGTCTGCCGCCACTCACTGCCGCCAAAACTGGACAAGTAAAAATCTTGGCTTTGAAAGTGTCCCCGTAATGCCCGTTGTATCAACTTGCCAGTAATCCGGTTTACAACGGTGGCTTTCCCATTTTGTAGTTCATCTGCAAAGTGCAAATGCAGCTTGCTGTTTGAAATGCCGATCTCGCGGGCAATCGTTGCTGGTGGAGCGCCAGCCGCTCGCAGCAGGACGACAAGGCGCTTTTGCTGCTCGGTTGGGGTAAACCGCTTGCGGCCCTGTCCCCGGTCGGACGGCGGGCGCGGGCCTGGTCCGGCGGCGCTCATCCCGCGACCTCAAGCGCCGCGTCGGGGTCGGAAGTCAGCGCCGCCCGGAACGCCTGCCAGGCCGGCACGCTCGACAGCATCCCGCGTGCATGGGCCGACAGCATGAGGTCGGCCCACGGGGCCTGCACCGTAGCGACGACTGCGGGCGGCACGGGGCGGGGCGCATCCATCGCGCGGGTCCGACCATATCCGCCAAGAGCCTCGCGCAACTCGGCTGCCTGCCGTTCGAGGGTCTGCAGGCGGGTTGCAAGCTCGGCGGCCTCCGCGTCCGCGACGCTGTGAATTGCAGCCCGGACGGCCGCCTGCGCCGCCTCGGCCTCGCTCGCCGCGGCTGAAGCTTCGGACGCGAGCAGCTCGGCCGCGGCGACAGCATCGGTCAGACCTTCCAGGGCAGCAGCACGAGCGCGGCGGCCTTCGAGGAGGTCGGGCGGCAGCCCAGGTGCGGGTGCCTCGCCCGCCCTGGCAATGCCGGCGTGGAACCGGGCAACCGCGGCATCCAGGCCGTCGAAAGGCACCAGCGCCGTGCGGGCGGCATTCACGGCGGATTGCCCCCGTGCCGCAGCAGCGGCGGCTTGCTCCGCGACGACCGCGGTCTCGGTTGCAGCCTGAATCGCCCGCCGGAGGGCTTCGCGGGGCGGAACGTCGATTTGATTTTCGGACGTTTTCACCGGGGCCAATAAGCTCGTCCGTTTATCACCGGCAGCGGGTTCGGTTGCGACGCTCGCCGGCGTGGCCTTGGCGGACTGCGGGGCGGCCTCGCGGACCACAAGTCGCGGAACCCTCAGCCGGTCGTTAATGAGCCGGAACGTGCTCACGAGGCCGCATCCGGCTGGTTCCAACGCTGACGGTTGAGGCGGTTGACCTCGCGCAGGATCGCGGCGGTGTCGTCTGCCGTTTGGTCAGTGTCCATGCGGACCACCTGCACCCGGCCGTCAAGTTGAGGACGCATTTCATATTGCCCTGCCGGCAGGGTCGTGACCACGCTGCCCCCGGTGTTGGGGGGCAGCGCCAGTGGCAACGGGGCATCCCGAACGTTTCGGATACAGACGGTTTTTAAGCGGGTCATCGTTTGCCTTTCGTGGGGTTGGCAGTCACCCAACGGGGGATTACGGGGCCGGCGAAGGATGATGTGTGCCAAAAGCCGCACGCGCTGCATTGATAGATGCTGCCACGGCCGCGCCGGACGGCAGCCCGGGCCGCCTCAAGCCTGCTCGCCCGCAGCTTGCCGGTGCAGCCGGGGTGGTATGCGGGCTGCATGGGCGTGGCGGCAAGTTCAGGGGCGGACAAGTAAGCCGCGCTCATCGCGTCAGCCGTGCCGTGGCGAGGCGGCGAAGGACGGCAAGCGGTGCCGCGCTGTCCCTCGTCGGAACCCCGGCGACCAGCACCGTATGGCCGCTCTCCGTGGCTGCCAACCTATAGACCCGCCCGGCTGGCAGCGGGGCGATGACGGCCTCGCCGGGGCGCAGCTCGGGCAGCGCCGGGCGCCGGGCGGCAGATCGGGAAGTGGTCGTCATCGTTGATCCTCCATTAGTGTTGCGGAAGGGCTGGCCGGCATCATTGCGGCACCCAGGCGGCGACCGGGGACACCGCCGCCGTAATCCGGCTTTCGTCGCCGCAAACGGGCGGCCACGAACTCGGCTGGGCGGACGCGCACGGGAGGGGTTACGAGATGGGCCGCGGTCAAGCGGCAGGCCCGGCGGCGGCGGTCATGGTGCGGGGGCTGGGCTTCGCCCCGAGCCTGCCCAGCGCGTCGACAAGGCTGTGCGACAGGCCGGCATACTCGGCGCGATCGCTGGGGCCGTCCGCGCCGGAGACTATGCGGGCGTCAATCTCGGCCAGGTGCACGGCCAGTTGCGCCGCCCGGCCGATCAGTGCCGCTTCGACTGGCGACGGGGCACCGCCGACGTGCTCGACCAAATCGCGGCGCACGTCCCGAGCCAGACGGGCTTGCCAGGTGCGTCCGTCGTAACCTCGGCTCCGCCTTCGCCTTGTTTTGGTGTTTAGTGCAGCCATAGCCAGACGCTTCTGCGCCATTAATTAGTAGTGCAAGTTATGCTTACGTTATTCTGCTATAACCAAAATATTTGATGAAACTATATGTGTTCTATTGTCGTCCATTGCGGTTCATTAACGTCCGTTGTAGGGTGTCAAACTTCAAACAACGCTCGTTGGCTAGAGGTTGGGGCGGATGGCCATTGGAATGTAATCGTAGGACCGCAAAGGGTTGTGTCTGAATGCGCTGAATGCGGAATTCAACAAAGGAGGCGGGCGGTCAATTGTCCGCCAATCGTTGGGACACTGGTGGCGAATTCGGGAGCCTGGCGAGGCTGGCGGCGTTGGGTGGTTTTGAGCCTGGAGTGTGGCCATGTCGCTTCGCCCGCAGCAGCCGATCCCGTCCGTGCCCGAGGACACCGCCCGCATTGCCCGCGCGGCGTTCGGGACCCGCAATCCCTACCTGATCCTGCGCGACCGGCTCGGTGCCCTGTTCACGGACGCCGACTTCGCCGACCTCTTTCCCAAGCGCGGCCAGCCGGCCTACGCGCCGTGGCGGCTTGCGCTGGTCACGCTCATGCAGTTCCGCGAGGGGCTGAGCGACCGGCAGGCGGCAGAAGCCGTCCGAGGCCGGATCGACTGGAAGTACCTGCTCGCGCTCGACCTCGCCGATCCAGGCTTTGACCGCAGCGTGCTGTGCGAGTTCCGCGGCAGGCTGCTGGACAACAAAGTGGTGGACCGGCTGCTTGCGCGGGTGGTGGACGCGGCGCGCGAGGACGGGCTGCTCAAGGCGCGCGGGCGGCAACGCACCGACAGCACGCACGTGCTCGCCGCCGTCCGCAGCCTCAACCGCTTGGAACTCGTGGCCGAGACGCTGCGTGCGGCGCTGAACGACATCGCCGCCATCGCGCCGGAGTGGCTGCGCGCGTTCGCGCCGGCCGATTGGCACCAGCGCTACGACAAGCGGATCGAGGAGCGGCGGATACCCGAGACCGGCCCCAAGCGCGACGCCTACGCAGCAACGGTCGGCGCCGACGGCTTCCGGCTCCTTGACGCGCTGGCCAGGTCGGACGCGCCCCCGGACGCCGCGACGTTGCCGGCCATCGGAACGCTGCGCCGCGTGTGGACACGGCACTTCGAGCGGGCCGAGGGCGGGCAGGATGGGGGTGGGCAGGACGGCGGCGCCCGGCTGCGGCCGGTGCAGGGCCGTGGTCCCGGCGACCGGCTGGATTCGCCCTACGATACCGAGGCCCGGTTCCGCACCAAGGCCAGCACGACCTGGACCGGCTACATGGTCCACTTCACCGAAACCTGCGACCCAGGGGCGCCGCGCCTGGTGATCCATGCCGACACCACGCCGGCCAACGTCCATGATGCGCTCCGCACGGCGCCGATCCATGCGGCCCTTGCTGCCAGGAACCTGGCGCCGTCCGAGCACCTGGTGGACTCGGCCTATGTCAGCGCGGACCACCTTATCACCGCCCGCGAGCAGCACGGCATAGATTTGGTCGGCCCCAGCCGGCCGAACCTGAGTTGGCAAAGCCACGTCGAGGGAGCGTTCAGCGCGGCCGACTTCACGGTGGACTGGGACCAGCAGAAGGTGCGCTGCCCCGAGGACAAGGAAAGCGCCGGCTGGTATAGGGACGTGAAGCGCCCGGGACAGCGCGCCATGGTCCGCGCCCAGTTCAGGGCTGCCGATTGCAGGGGATGCGCGTCCCGCAGCCGCTGCACGCGGACGCAGACGCCCAACCAAGGCCGGGTGGTCGCGGTCCTGCCCCGGCAGGAACACGATGCACTGGCTGCGGCCAGGGCGCGGCAGGGCACGGCAGAGGGCCGGCGCCTCTACGCGCAGCGCCAGGGGATAGAAAGCACCCTGTCGCAAGCCGTGCGCGCCTTCGGCTTGCGCCGGACGCGCTACCGCGGTCTGGCCAGAACGACCTTGCAGCACCTGGCCACTGCCGCGGCCATCGACCTGGATCGCATCGCCGCCTGGTTCGGAGGCCGGCCCATCGCGCCCACACGCACATCGCGCTTTGCCGCCCTCGCCGCATAGCCGAGGAATTCGCCACCAGTGTCCGTTGGTTTGCCGGACAGCCAAGTGCGGCCCGGGGCGTCACGGGATCGCATAGCTTCTGCTCCCAAATCGGGCCGCGTGTGAGAAAACGCAAACGTTCGGCAGGGAGTGCGTAGGATCGAAGCGGGTGTTCACCCGACCGGAGAGTGACGCAAGACAGCCTGCCAGAACGCTTCTGCCAGGGCAGGCTTCCGGTCGTTGGCACGGAACAGGCGTATCTCGACGGGAACCGAAAACCTTTTATCCCCCGCACTGACCAGCCGCCCAGCCGCTATGTCGTTCGCTGCCAATGATTGCGGCAGCCAGACGATCCCGTGCCCCTGCCGAGCCATCGTTTGCAGGGCTGCCGCCAGTGGCGAGGTGAACACCGTGTAGAGCGGCAAATCCTTACCGGGGAAATGCCCAACCGCCGCAAGGATGCGACCCAGCCCGGACGGGGCGCTGTAGGCCAGGAACCGAACCGGCTCCGCGCCGGCCTCCGGCAGCTTGAACAGGGCCGCACCGGCGGCGTCCGGCGCTGCCATCGGCACCAGACGATCCGTGCCGACCACGATGGAGCGGAAGCGGTCCGCCTCGAAGCGCGCCGGCACGCGCCTGTGGTGATGGCACAGGAGGAAATCGGCTTCGCCGGCCAGCAGTATCCGCTCACAGGCGGCCATGGTGTCGGACACCAGGTTCAGCGTGCCGAGCGCTTCCATCGGCGTACTGGCCCGGACCCAGCCCGGGAAGAAGGTGAAGGACAGCGCGTGCGTGGCGGCAATCGTCAACGCCGCGCGCTCGCGCCCCGCCACCTTCAACGCGCCGCGCCGCATTTCGTGTAGGTCGCGCGTGATGTCCGCAGCCCGGTGCTGCAGGTACTCGCCGGCCGCATTCAGGGTGACACTCTGTGGCGACCTCCGGACGAGCGGCGTCCCGATCCAGGCTTCGAGGGCCTGGATGCGCCGGCTGAACGCCGGCTGGGTCACGTGCCGCGCCTCGGCGGCCCGCGAGAAATTCCGGTGCTCGGCCAGGGCCAGGAAGTCCTCAAGCCAGTTCAGGTCCAAGGGCGATGCCGATCCTGCATAATGATTGCGAATCTTAGCATTGGGCAGCCGCTCCGCCGCCAGCGTAACTGAGGCCAAGGCTACCGCAAAAATGGCCGTGAACCAGGAAACGGAGGAGAGCGTCATGCGCGCTTCGTGGCTTCGCCAGCTCTACATCCAAGTCATCATCGGCATCGTTCTCGGTGCCGCCCTCGGCTTCGTCTGGCCCAGCTTCGCGGTCACGCTGCAGCCGCTTGCGGACGGCTTCATCAAGCTGATCAAGATGCTGCTCGCGCCGGTGATCTTCGCCACCGTCGTGCTCGGCATCGCCAAGATGGGCGATATAAAGGAGGTCGGGCGCATCGGCGTCCGCGCCATCCTCTATTTCGAGGTCGCGTCCACGCTGGCGCTGGTCATCGGGCTGGTGGTCGTCAACGTGGTCAAGCCCGGCGTCGGCATGAACATCGACGCGGGGCGCATAGATGCCAGGGCGATCAGCGGCTACACGCGCACCGCGGCCTCCCAGGGCGGCACTGTCAAGTTCTTGCTCGACATCATCCCGGACACCCTGGTCGGCGCCTTCACCAACGGCGCCATGCTGCAGATCATCCTGGTCGCGCTGTTGCTCGGCACGGCACTCGTGCAGCTCGGGGCGAAGGCCAAGCCGGTGGTTGACGTGCTGGACGCGAGCCTGGCCGCCTTGTTCCGCATCGTCGGCATGGTGATGAAGCTGGCGCCGCTGGGCGCCGGCGCAGGCGTCGCCTACACCATTGGCCGCTACGGCATCGGCACCCTTTGGTCCCTCGGCCTGCTGATGGTTTCGGTTTACGTGACCTCCATCCTGTTCGTGGCCGTGGTGCTGGGCGCCGTGGCGCGCTGGTCGGGGTTCCCCCTGCTGCACTTCCTGCGGTTCTTCAAGGATGAGCTGCTGGTAATGCTGGCGACCTGTTCGACCGAGGCCGTGCTGCCGCGCATGATGGTGAAGCTGGAGCAGCTCGGATGCTCCCGGCCCGTGGTCGGGCTGGTGCTGCCGACGGGCTACACGTTCAACGCGGACGGCACCTCCATCTACCTGACCATGGCGGCGGTGTTCATCGCCCAGGCCACCAACACGCCGCTCGACCTCGGCAACCAGTTGGTCATCCTCGGCGTGCTGCTGCTGACCTCGAAGGGGTCGGCCGGGGTGGCGGGGGCGGGCTTCGTGACGCTCGCGGCGACGCTGTCGTCCATCGGCACGGTGCCGGTGGCGGGACTGGTCCTGCTGCTGGGCGTGGACCGCTTCATGAACGAGGCGCGGGCCGTCGTGAACCTGATCGGCAACGGCGTCGCCACCGTCGCCATCGCCCGCTGGGACAACGCTCTGGACCTGGACCGGGTGCGGCAGGTGATCCGCGAGCAGCGCGGCGAGATCGCGCCCGCCATTACGGCCGCGGCGCACACTGCCGATGCCGTGGCCACCCAGGGCTAAAAGCCTTGTCCCTTCCAATAAAGAGCAAGGACCTAAAGGAGAACCAACCATGCGCATCGTTGATGTCCGGGAAATCACCCAGCCGATCTCGTCGCCTATCCGCAACGCCTACATCGACTTCACCAAGATGACCACGAGCCTGGTGGCCGTCGTCACGGACGTGGTGCGGGACGGCAAGCCGGTCGTCGGCTATGGCTTTAATTCCAACGGTCGTTACGGTCAGGGCGGCCTGATCCGCGAGCGCTTCGCCGGCCGCATCCTCGACGCGGACGCCCGGAGCCTGATGGACGACGCCCGCGACAACATCGACCCGGCCAAGGTCTGGGCGGCCATGATGATGAACGAGAAGCCGGGCGGGCACGGCGAGCGCTCGGTCGCGGTCGGCACGCTGGACATGGCGGTGTGGGACGCCGCGGCGAAGATCGAGGGCAAGCCGCTGTTCCGCCTGCTGGCCGAGCGCCATGGCCGCGAGGCCGACCCCAGCGTGTTCGTCTATGCCGCCGGCGGCTACTACTACCCGGGCAAGGACAACTCCGCGCTGCGGGCCGAGATGCGCGGCTACCTCGACCGCGGCTACAACGTCGTCAAGATGAAGATCGGCGGCGCCTGCATTGAGGAGGACCGCGCCCGCATCGAGGCGGTGCTGGAGGAGATCGGCAGCCAGGCGCAGCTCGCCGTGGACGCCAACGGCCGCTTCGACCTGGAGACCGGCATCGCCTATGCCAAGATGCTGCGGGATTATCCGCTGTTCTGGTACGAGGAGGTGGGCGACCCGCTGGACTACGCCCTTCAGGCGGCGCTCTCGGAGTTCTATCCCGGCGCGATGGCAACCGGCGAGAACCTGTTCTCCCACCAGGACGCGCGCAACCTGCTGCGCTATGGCGGGATGCGGCCGGACCGCGATTGGCTGCAATTCGACTGCGCCCTGTCCTACGGGCTGGTCGAGTACCTGCGGACACTGGAGGTGCTGCGCCAGTTCGGCTGGTCGCCGTCGCGCTGCATCCCGCATGGCGGGCACCAGATGTCGCTGATGATCGCGGCCGGGCTAGGGCTGGGTGGCAACGAAAGCTACCCGGACCTGTTCCAGCCCTATGGCGGCTTCCCGGACGGCGTGCGGGTCGAGAATGGGCGCGTCACCATGCCGGAGCTTCCCGGCATCGGGTTCGAGGGCAAGTCCGACCTAATCAAGGTGATGCACGAACTCTTGGCTTGATCCGTAAAACGGGTGATCGGCGCCGGCAGCAGGAGCGGGTCACCCTTGGTTTGGCGGACAGCCGCTCTCATATCGGTTCGCGTCCCTCATCTATCCTCCGACGATCAGCTCCTTGATCCGGCTGGCCAGCGCTTCCATCGCAAACGGCTTCGTCATGATGTGCATCCCCGGCTCAAGGTGCCCATGGCTCAACACAGCGTTCTCGGCATAGCCGGTGATGAACAGCACCCGCAGCTCCGGCCGTGCTATTCGCGCCGCATCGGCCACCTGCCGACCGTTCATGCCGCCGGGTAGGCCCACGTCCGTCACCAGCAGGTCTATGCGCGCGTCGGATTGCAGCACCCGCAGCCCCGCCGCGCCATCTGCTGCCTCGATGGCCATGTATCCGAGGTCCGCCAACACTTCCGCCACCAGCATCCGCACCGTGGGCTCGTCGTCCACCACCAGCACCGTTTCGCCATGGCCAGCGCGGGGAGCGCTGGACAGTTCGGCCGTGCCTTCGGGGGCGTCTGCCTCGCCGGCATGACGGGGCAGGTAAAGGCAAACCATCGTGCCCTGCCCAAGCTCCGAGTAGATGCGGACTTGGCCGCCGGACTGCCGGGCGAAGCCATAGACCATGGACAGGCCCAGGCCGGTGCCGAGGCCAATGGGCTTGGTGGTGAAGAACGGGTCGAAGGCGCGGGCGATCACCTCCGGCGTCATGCCTGTGCCGTTATCGGATAGGCACAAGGACACGTACTGCCCTGGCAGCATGTCCTGCTCGCGCGCCGCGCGCTCGTCCAGCCAACGGTTTGCCGTCTCAATGGTGATCTTGCCGCCACCGGGCATCGCGTCGCGCGCGTTGATGCACAGGTTCAGCAGCGCGCTCTCCAACTGGCCCGGGTCCACCAGCGTCGTCCACAGACCCACGCCCGTCGCCGGTTCCACCGCCACCCCCGGCCCGGCCGTGCGCTCGATCAGCTCCTGCATCCCCCTCACCAGCCGGTTCACGTCGGTCGGCTTGGGATCAAGCGTTTGCCGGCGCGAGAAGGCCAGCAGCCGATGGGTCAGCGCCGCCGCCCGCTTGGCCGCGCCCTGGGCCGCGACCAAGTAACGCTCCAGGTCATTGACCCGGCCCTGCATCACGCGGGCCTGCATTAGCTCTAGGCTGCCGCTGATGCCGGCGAGCAGGTTGTTGAAGTCGTGCGCGAGGCCGCCCGTGAGTTGGCCCACGGCCTCCATCTTCTGCGACTGCCGGAGCTGCTCTTCGGCCCGTGCGAGGGCCTGCGCCTGCTCGCGCCTCGCTGTCGTGTGCCGACCGTTCGCATAGACCTTTCCGTCCTCGAACGCCCCGGTCCAAGCGAGGTAGCGGAACGTGCCATCTTTGTGGCGCAGCCGGTACTCGTAGGAGCGGGTCAGCGGAGCCTGGAGGATGCCGGCAAACACGGCCAGGGTCGCAAGGAGGTCCTCGGGATGGGTGAACTCGGCGAAATGCCTGCCCACCAGCTCGTGCTCCTGCCAGCCGAGCACGTCCGTCCAGGTGCCATTGACGGCCTTGAGCGTGCCGTCCGTGTCGGCCACGACGAGCAGGTCCTGCGACAGCCGCCAGGTGCGGTCCCGCTCGCGGGTCCGCTCTTGGACCTTCTGGTCCTGCTGCGCGAGCAGCCGGCGCAGCTCCAACTGTGCCATGACCTGCCGGGCCAGCGCTTCCAGGCTGGTCCGCTGCACCTCGGTCAAGCCTTCGGGACGGGGTTTGGTGTCGATGACGCAAAGCGTGCCGATCGGGGTGCCCTCGGGGGAGCGAAGCAGGGCGCCTGCGTAGAACCGGATGAAGGGTGCGTGGGTGACAAGGGCACTGCCCTTGGTGCGCTCATCCAGCGTGAGATCCGGGATCACGAACGTCTCGGCCTGCTGCAAGGCCAAGGCGCAAACCGATTGGTTCAAGGGGGTTTGGCAAGCCGGAAAGCCGATCCGGGCCTTGAACCACTGCCGGTCGCTCGCGACGAAGCTCACCAGGGCCACGGGAGTTCCGCACGCTCTGGACGCCGACAGGACGATGTCGTCGAAGCTCTGTTCCGCTGGCGTGTCCAGGATGTCGTACTGACCCAGCGCCACGTGGCTGGCGTCGTTCGCCGTAAGGGGCGGCCTGGCCATGGAAGCGGCGTCCGGCGGCATCATGGGCGTGCCCCGGCCTCCGGAAAATCGCCGGCCGGCTTTGCCCTGGCTTGGTCGCGCTCCATCAGCAAGCGAAGGGCCGCACGGACCATCTCGCTCGCGGACGCATACTCGCCCGCTGACACCTGGGTTTCGACGTATGCCGCGAGCGGGCCGGTCAGGGCGATGTGGCGGGAGTGTTTAGCTGTCATACCGGAGACGTAACATGTAATCGTGCGGGTGTCGCCTTCGGGACACCAATCAACTGCTTAAACAGGTGTAACATTTCGTGAAACGACGACTAGCCAGGGTGGTACAGTTAACCGCGCGTCCTGGACGCCTGCGCTGCCGCTCTCGCCTGAGCCGAGGTGGCCTATAGTGACAAGGGTGTTGTCTCAGGGCCTATGAGGGCGGGTGCGCCGCTCGCCGCCAGACGGGCCGCGGTGCTGGGTGGGCGAGGTGAAAGGCGACGAGCACCTCCAGCCATATTGCTACGTAGTCCGGCACGCGCGAGCTGTCAGCGATCCAGCGCCGTATCTCTGTCTGGTGGTGACCCGTGCGCCGGGCCAGTTCGCGCTCAGAACAGCACAAGGTCGCGAGGCAAACCAACAAGCGATAAGATGACATCGGTGCCGATGCTGCGGTAGGTTCTTCGCCACCTGCATGACACTCGATGGCGGAAATCCGGGCTTTGTGTTCATAATGAACACAAAGCGTCACTGGCTCGCCAAGTTTCAAGGCTATGATGCCGCCACAAAGAACCCGGTCAGGCCGGCAGCGGTGAGCACCGCAGCACCGCCTGCGACCCAGGCCATTTTGATCGCCACCTTGGACGCACTCTCGGCTTTGGCCGTCTCCTCGCGCAGCTCAGTCAGCATTGACGCCGTGACGGCATTGCCTGCCTCCTTGAGCTGCTCCGTAACCCATGCGGCCGAGCTGTTGACCAGAACCGCCGCCGCCTTCTTCGCATCCTCAATTTGCTGCTTGGACGCCTCGTTCTGCTGAGTGGTCACGGCGGCTTGGCGGTCCGCCGCATCCTTGAGGGAAACGCCGAGCTTCGCCAATGCGTTCTCCAGGAGGACCTCGTTGATGACAGCGGCGGCAAGGACGGGATCAGCCGCACTCAGCTTGATCCCGGTCTCCTTGCGGACCAGGGCGATGAGCTGATCTCGCTGCATCAGAGCACCAACCCGAGCTGTTCCCAAATTCCGCTCTTGATGCGGAACAAGCGGCTTTTCTCCATGAGCATGAAATCGTCCGAGGCAGCGGCTTCGGCGAAGGTCAGCTTGCAATCCAGCATCTCGGCGAAGTTCGGCGCGAACAGCTCCGCGTCAAGCTGGCGCAGGTAAATGGTCCCGCGCAGCTTCGCGTGATTGTCGGCATAGACCGCCGTGTGCTCGAAATCGGTTCCCTTGAACCGCGCTGGCCCGAAGAACTCATTGACCCAAACCACGATTTGCGCGCCCGGCGCGAAATGCAACAGCAGGGCGTTAAGGCCCTTCACCGTATCCATGCCGTTGCCGCCGCCCGTGACGATGGTGTGGACCATCACGCCGACACCATGCTGCGCGAGCACTCCGGCGATGTCGTTCTCAACCAGGATGTCGTTCTCAACCAGATAGCGCGAGAGCGGCAGGAACGAGGCAGCGCCGTTGTCCACTACCACGTCCTTGTCGGCCGAGACGATGGCCTCGATGAGCCGGTCCACGCCCTTCACGTTAATGGCATTCTTCATCAACAGCTCGACGGGTTCGGCACCTGAACCGCCCTGGGTTTGCCGGAGGCTGGTTTATGTGAGTCCTACGCTGCCATTGGCCTAGCCTCAAGCTCGGCGTAGTAGGCCGCCTCAGCTTCGGCGGGCGGGAGATTGCCGATCGGCTCAAGCAGCCGCCGGTTGCTGTACCAGTCCACCCATTCGAGGGTGGCGTATTCGACGGCCTCAAAGGATCGCCAGGGTCCGCATCGGTGGATCACCTCGGCTTTGAATAAGCCGTTCACCGTTTCGGCGAGAGCGTTATCGCAGCTGTCGCCGACGCTGCCCACAAAGGGCTCGATGCCCGCCGCGGCCAGACGCTCGGTGTAGCGCAGCGCGAGATATTGCGATCCCCTGTCGCTATGATGCACGAGGCCGCCGCCTTGGATGGGCCGACGTTCGTGCAGCGCCTGCTCCAGCGCGTCGAGCACGGCGGTTCGGCGAAGCCGAGAGCCGGCATGAGCAGTTCGGGACACCCGCCAGCCGACGATGCGGCGGGCGAAGACATCGATAACGAACGCCACGTAGACCAAGCCCGCCCAGGTCGCGACA